>CAWGPF010000001.1:0-1387500 GCA_963824395.1 uncultured Pseudomonadota bacterium
TAGTTCGAGTGCAGGACCCGCCGTTGATGAAGTCATCGTTCGCGGCACGAGTGACGTGGTCTGTAACATGCTTGCGAGCGGCGGCTAACATCGATCTTGATGCTACCGCGACCATCGCGCGGGGGCTATAAAGCCCAACTTTTGGGGCTCCAGCCAAAGGGAGACGTCGGCCGATCGCGCAGCGATCGACCGACGGGCTGTCGATGTTCGGAAAGCTGCAGCTATCCGTCAGCGGTGCGAACGCGAGGACGTTGGAACGGCAATCCGCACGTAGGCAGCAGATGTTGGACCGTCGAAAGCAGAGAGCCGATGGGGTGGCGAGCGGCTGCGCTTCTGAGGTCCTCGGCCGTCACATGCAGATAAATCTGTGTACTGGTGACCTGGCGGTGCCCGAGGAGATCGCGGATGGTAACGAGACCAACGCCGGCACGCACAAGGTGAGTCGCGAAGGTATGCCGCAGTCGATGCGGGCACAGTGGCACTCCGATGTGGCTACGTTGACCCCAGGTACGCACGCGCTCGTAGATGGCGCCGCGGCTCATGGGTCGGCCGAACCTTGAGCGGAGGAACGGCGCGGTCGGCAGTGCTGGACCGCGCGCACTCGTGTAAACCTTGAGCACCTGCGCGAGCGCCGGGTTGAGGGGTATCGATCGCTCATGACCGCCCTTGCCGCGCACAGTGACTGTGAGTGCTGCGAGATCGACCTGCCCGGATCGCAAGTCCGCGCACTCGGAAGCGCGGATACCGGTGCCATACAGCAGCGCAAGTACTGCACGGTCGCGAATGCCGATCACCGTGTCGGTACGAGGCTGTACGAGAAGGCGGCCGACCTGCTCTGCGTTCAGCGATATGGGAAGCTTGCGCGGCACCACCTTGATCGAGGGGAAGCCTGCCATCGGGTTGGACGATGGATCGAGATGCCCCATGGCCACGATCGCACGGTAGAAGCTGCGCAGGATCGTCAGCTGGCGGTTGACTGCCGAGTCGCCGTTGCCGCGGACCTACGCAGGTGCTGCAGGTACTCCAGTACGTCCGCAGCTGTAAGGTGATCCGGCTCGCGCTGCTGGCGGCACATACGGCACCAGTCGCGGAACTGCTCAAGGGCCGTCTCGTAGGCGGCCAGCGTCAACGGCCGAAGCCCGCGTGCGACGCAATGAGTGCGAACATAGAGCTGTATCCAATACGACCACTTCATCGGGGTTCTCCGATCGGAAGCGTGCGCACGGCGGCCTCCGGCCGCTGTGGTAGCACATGAAGGTAAACCCCGGTCTCCTGGGGGCTGCGGTGGCCCATCAGGGAGGCGATGATCGCCAGGTCCACGCCACGATCCATCAGATGCGTGGCGAAGCTGTGGCGTAAGGTGCGTGCGGTGACGCCGGCACGAAGGCCGCACGCTCGACTGCGACGCTCACGATGTCGCAGACGTCCTTGGCACCGATGCGCCGTGCCTTGGCCGCCGTGCGAAATAGCGCGCCGCGCTTGCCGCGCTCGAGCAGGTACGCGAGGAGCTCGGTGTAGAGGCCTCCCGGGATCGGTATGCACCGAGCCCGGTCGCCCTTGCCGTGCCGGACCTTGAGCTCGTGGCGCTCCACGATGACGTCGGCGACATTAAGCATGCAAAGCTCGTTGGTACGCAGGCCCGTAGCCAAGAGCAGCAGAATGACAAGCCGGTCTCGACGCTCGTGGGACGTGCGACGGCGGTGACATGCACCAGGTGCTCGGCCTCCTCAAGGGTGAGAGCTTAGAGCGCGGCTCTCGCGAAGCGTGTGTCGAAGGGTGAACCCGTCGAGCACGTTGCGGTCGCACGACCGCTGCGCCAAGCGTACTCGAGGAGGCCTCGCGCGTGGCTCAGGTACTTGGCGATGCACATGGCCGTGCGGCCGGCGCGCCGTTCGTCCTCGAGCCAACGCAGGAAGTCCTCGAGCGTCCCCGTCCCGGCGGGTGCCCGGCCGCATAAGCTCCAGTCCCGATACCGCGCGCTTAAGCGACAGCGCACGTCGACGATGGTCCGCGGGGTCTTGCGGCTGACCTTGTCGAGGTACGCTGAGGTAGCCTTCGATCAACGGATCAAGTGCTCGGTGCCATGCAGCCCCCTGGCATAGCGAGAGCCAGGCGTTGAGCGGATGCGGGTCGATCGCCTCGCGTCGCAGCGGATCCGCGAGATGCGCGTAGCGGACGGTGGTCGCGATGACGCCTCGTGCCCGAGCACCCGCTGGACCTCGGGGAGGTGGACCCCGGCCTCGAGCAGATCGGACGCACAGGTGTGCCGGAACTGGTGCAGGCTCTCGACCGTGACGTCGGCTGCGCGTGCGAGCCGGCGGATCGCGTTGCTGATCGTCTGCGCCGTCAGGCGCTTGCCACGCGGCCGACCAGCAGCGCCCGCTCGCTAATCGCGGCGTTGCGCTCGAGCCGGTTGTGCCGGCTCGGCAGGTACGCCTCGAGGCACGGCCGGACGATCGGCGGCAGCGGCACCAGGCGCTCCAGGCCGGTCTTACGACCATCGACCCGGAGCGGGCCGTGCTCTGGTCGAAGCAACCGAGGTCGAGCCGTCCGAGCTCGCCACGGCGCAGACCCGTGCCGTACAGCAGCGCGAGGACGGTGAGCCAGAGATGCGGGCTACACGCGCCGCGCCGGTTGTCGGCCTCGCGCCACAAGCCTGCATGTCGGCGCGATCGAGCCGCCGCGGCAGCCGTCAGTACGGGGTGACCTTGGGCCCTCGCATCCAGCGCATCGGGTTGCTCGTCCATAGGCCCTCGCGCACGAGGTAGTCCCCGAAGCCGCGCATCGCGCTGAAGGTCCCGTAGACCGTGGCCTTGGCCCGGAAGATCGCGCAGCTGGCGATGAAGCGCACGATCAGCTCGGCGTCGATCTGCTCGATCCACGGCCGCGGGCGCCGGCTTAAGCCATCGCCCCCATCGCTCGAGCCCCGCCCTCGTGTGAGAAACCGTCGCTGCGCCGATCCCTCGCGCCCGATACTCCGCTACATACCCGTCAATCAGCCGGTCCCATCGCCTCATCGCTGTCCTCCCAAACGAAAAGGGCGGACCACTCGCGCGGAACCGCCAACGTTATGGAAATCAACAATATGACTCCCGATATGACTGGCTGGGGAGTCCGGAAAGGCCCTGAACTGAACTAAACATCGTGTTTGCAGGCTTCCTCGCAAGAGAGGGCCGCGCGATGTTTGATCGGTACCTTTCCGGGCAGGGTGTGAAGACCGGGATCCGGAACTTCGGCGACGGCGCCTTCGTCTACGAGGGCGTGCAGAGTCTCGAATCGCCACAGCTGACGTTGCTGCGCATGTCGTTCTACGGCGCCGAGATGGGCGGTGACCGCAGGGCGCCGGGCGAGAAGGTCAGGATGGCCTACGCGCTGACCGCCCCCCGCAGGATGTCCGCGGGCACCAGGCTCGTTGAGCTCCTGCGGGGCCAATGCCCGTCGGCAGCGACACGCTGACCGCCGAAGGAGGCCGCCCATGCCATTCGTGATAGCCACCGTCGAAGTACCAGATCAGCAGCAGCTCTACTACGCCGGCCCCAAGCGGACGACGGCGGGCCCTCGCAAGGCCTACAAGACCACACACTTGCGAGGGGAAGCGACTCTCTTCGATACCGAAGAGGAAGCGGAAGAAATGCTCGCGGGCCTCGACGGCGGGTGGCAGGTCGAGCCGGAGTGAGCGGGGTTTACGCGCCGTCGCTCGTAGTCACAACTCCGGCACGAAGCGGTGCCGGCGCCGGAACTGACTCGGGGAACGCCACGCTTTGGAGTTGCGGCCGGGGGATCCGGCTGCACGACACGACGCCGTTCTTGACTAGGGGGACCTTGACGTAGCAGCTGTCCTGCGGCGAGCCGAGGCGAAAGATCGAAGGCACGTGCGTCCATATCTGTCCCGGCAGGATCGCTTCACTGTAGAGCTGTAACGAAGCGCCATAGCCTTAGCTGGTGGAACGCCAACCGCCGCCATGGGCGCGGCTCGCTGCGAATGGGGTAGGCTAGTGGCGTATACGGAGAACGCGGAGGTTAATTGCCGTGATCCAACAATGCCCTACGCCCTGCCTGGACGTTGTGATGTCCAATTCCTTCGGGTTCGGCGGCAGCAACGCTGTTATTGTGGCAAAGCGGTATCAGACAGCCGAAGGCTGAAATAGGGTCGGAATCGAAGGCCGGGCGTAGGGCATTGTTGGATCACGGCAATTAACCTCCGCGTTCTCCGTATACGCCACTAGCCTACCCCATTCGCAGCGAGCCGCGCCCATGGCGGCGGTTGGCGTTCCACCAGCTAAGGCTATGGCGCTTCGTTACAGCTCTACAGTGAAGCGATCCTGCCGGGACAGATATGGACGCACGTGCCTTCGATCTTTCGCCTCGGCTCGCCGCAGGACAGCTGCTACGTCAAGGTCCCCCGAGTCAAGAACGGCGTCGTGTCGTGCAGCCGGATCCCCCGGCCGCAACTCCAAAGCGTGGCGTTCCCCGAGTCAGTTCCGGCGCCGGCACCGCTTCGTGCCGGAGTCGTGACTACGAGCGACGGCGCGTAAACCCCGCTCACTCCGGCTCGACCTGCCACCCGCCGTCGAGGCCCGCGAGCATTTCTTCCGCTTCCTCTTCGGTATCGAAGAGAGTCGCTTCCCCTCGCAAGTGTGTGGTCTTGTAGGCCTTGCGAGGGCCCGCCGTCGTCCGCTTGGGGCCGGCGTAGTAGAGCTGCTGCTGATCTGGTACTTCGACGGTGGCTATCACGAATGGCATGGGCGGCCTCCTTCGGCGGTCAGCGTGTCGCTGCCGACGGGCATTGGCCCCGCAGGAGCTCAACGAGCCTGGTGCCCGCGGACATCCTGCGGGGGGCGGTCAGCGCGTAGGCCATCCTGACCTTCTCGCCCGGCGCCCTGCGGTCACCGCCCATCTCGGCGCCGTAGAACGACATGCGCAGCAACGTCAGCTGTGGCGATTCGAGACTCTGCACGCCCTCGTAGACGAAGGCGCCGTCGCCGAAGTTCCGGATCCCGGTCTTCACACCCTGCCCGGAAAGGTACCGATCAAACATCGCGCGGCCCTCGGGTACCAGGAAGCCTGCAAACACGATGTTTAGTTCAGTTCAGGGCCCATCCCGACTCCCCAGACCGTCATATCGGGAGTCATATTGTTTAGTTCTATAACGTTAAGGGCGGACCGCGCGAGTGGTCCGCCCTTCTCGTTTGGGAGGACTGCGATGAGGCGATGGGACCGGCTGGTTGATGCATATGTAGAGGAGTACGCCGCGCGCGGGATCGGCGCAGCGACGGTTTCTCACACGAGGGCGGGGCTGGATCGATGGGGGCGATGGCTTAAGCAACGGCGGCCGCGGGTGTCGATCGAGCGGATCGATGCGGACGTGATCACGCGCTACATCGCCAGCTGCTCGAGCTTCCGGGCCAAGGCGACGGTGTACGGGACCTTGAGCACGATGCGCGGGTTCGGGGACTACCTCGTGCGCCAGGGGCTATGGACCAGCAACCCGCTGCGGTGGATGCGAGGGCCCAAGGTCACCCCGTACAGCCGGCTGCCTAAGCGGATCGATCGCGCGCACATGCAGGCATTGTGGCGCGAGGCCGGCAACCGGCGCGGCGAGTGCAGTGCGCACCTGTGGGTCACCGTACTTGCGCTGTTGTATGGGACGGGGCTGCGGCGTGGCGAGCTCGAACGGCTCGACGTCGACTGCTTCGACCAGACGCACGGCACGCTGCGGATCGATGGCCGTAAGACCGGCATGGAACGCTGCGTGCCGCTGCCGCCGATGGTCCTGCAGTGCCTCGAGGCTTACCTGCCGCGCCGCCACAACGTGCTCGAGCGCAACGCAGCGATTGGCGAGCGAGCGCTGCTGGTCACCCGCACCGGCAAGCGCCTGGCAGCGCAGACGATCAGTAACTCGATCCACCGGATCGCACGCGCAGCGGACGTCTCGTTCCACAGCCTGCACCAGTTTCGCCACACCTGCGCGTCCGATCTGCTCGAGGCCGGGGTCCACCTGGCCGAGGTCCAGCGCGTGCTCGGGCACAGCGTCATCGCCACCACCGTGCGCTACGTGCATGTCGCGGATCCGCAGCGACGCGAGGCGATGCACCGGCATCCACTCAACGACTGGCTGTCGCTATGCCAGGAGGCTGCATGAGCACCGAGCAGCTTGATCCGCTGGTCGAAGGCTACCTGAGCTACCTCGACAAGGTGGGCCGCAAGACCCCGCGCACGATCGTGGACGTGCGCTGTACGCTTCGGCGCGTGGTATCGGGACTGGAGCGTCTGCGTCCGGGCATCCCGCTGTGGTCGGTGACGCTGGAGGACTTTCTGCACTGGCTGGAGGAGGAGCGGCGCGCCGGCCGCACGGCCATGTCACTGGCCAAGTACTTAAGCCACGTGCGTGGGTTCCTCGAGTACGCTTGGCGCAGCGGTCGTGCGACCCGCAACGTGCTAGATGGGTTCAGCCTTCAGCACACGGTTCCGCGCACCGCGCCTAAGCATCTCACTCTTGAGGAGGCCGAGCGCCTGGTGCATGCCACCGCCGTCGCAGGTCCCACCGCACGGCGCGACCGGCTTGTCATCCTGCTGCTCTATGGCTGCGGCCTGCGTACCAGTGAGCTTTGCGCGCTGGATGTTGCCGACATCAGCTTGGAGCGCCACGAGCTCAACGTGCGGCACGGCAAGGGCGACCGGGCTCGGTGCATACCGATCCCGGGAGGCCTCTACACCGAGCTCCTCGCGTACCTGCTCGAGCGCGGCAAGCGCGGCGCGCTATTTCGCACGGCGGCCAAGGCACGGCGCATCTGTGCCAAGGACGTCTGCGACATCGTGAGCGTCGCAGTCGAGCGTGCGGGCCTTCGTGCCGGCGTCACCGCACGCACCTTACGCCACAGCTTCGCCACGCATCTGATGGATCGTGGCGTGGACCTGGCGATCATCGCCTCCCTCATGGGTCACCGCAGCCCCCAGGAGACCGGGGTTTACCTTCATGTGCTACCACAGCGGCCGGAGGCCGCCGTGCGCACGCTTCCGATCGGAGAACCCCGATGAAGTGGTCGTATTGGATACAGCTCTATGTTCGCACTCATTGCGTCGCACGCGGGCTTCGGCCGTTGACGCTGGCCGCCTACGAGACGGCCCTTGAGCAGTTCCGCGACTGGTGCCGTATGTGCCGCCAGCAGCGCGAGCCGGATCACGTTACAGCTGCGGACGTACTGGAGTACCTGCAGCACCTGCGTGAGGTCCGCGGCAACGGCGACTCGGCAGTCAACCGCCAGCTGACGATCCTGCGCAGCTTCTACCGTGCGATCGTGGCCATGGGGCATCTCGATCCATCGTCCAACCCGATGGCAGGCTTCCCCTCGATCAAGGTGGTGCCGCGCAAGCTTCCCATATCGCTGAACGCAGAGCAGGTCGGCCGCCTTCTCGTACAGCCTCGTACCGACACGGTGATCGGCATTCGCGATCGTGCAGTACTTGCGCTGCTGTATGGCACCGGTATCCGCGCTTCCGAGTGCGCGGACTTGCGATCCGGGCAGGTCGATCTCGCAGCACTCACAGTCACTGTGCGCGGCAAGGGCGGTCATGAGCGATCGATACCCCTCAACCCGGCGCTCGCGCAGGTGCTCAAGGTTTACACGAGTGCGCGCGGTCCAGCACTGCCGACCGCGCCGTTCCTCCGCTCAAGGTTCGGCCGACCCATGAGCCGCGGCGCCATCTACGAGCGCGTGCGTACCTGGGGTCAACGTAGCCACATCGGAGTGCCACTGTGCCCGCATCGACTGCGGCATACCTTCGCGACTCACCTTGTGCGTGCCGGCGTTGGTCTCGTGACCATCCGCGATCTCCTCGGGCACCGCCAGGTCACCAGTACACAGATTTATCTGCATGTGACGGCCGAGGACCTCAGAAGCGCAGCCGCTCGCCACCCCATCGGCTCTCTGCTTTCGACGGTCCAACATCTGCTGCCTACGTGCGGATTGCCGTTCCAACGTCCTCGCGTTCGCACCGCTGACGGATAGCTGCAGCTTTCCGAACATCGAACAGCCCGTCGGTCGATCGCTGCGCGATCGGCCGACGTCTCCCTTTGGCTGGAGCCCCAAAAGTTGGGCTTTATAGCCCCCGCGCGATGGTCGCGGTAGCATCAAGATCGATGTTAGCCGCCGCTCGCAAGCATGTTACAGACCACGTCACTCGTGCCGCGAACGATGACTTCATCAACGGCGGGTCCTGCACTCGAACTAAATATACGTACGACGCGAATGGAAATCAGCTGACTCGGGACGGCGTCACTCAGACATGGGCTTCCTTCAACCTGCCGACGGTGATCAACGCCTCGGGCGGAGTCTCGGCGACCTTTACCTACGGCCCAGACCACCAGCGGAAGCAACAGACAGCCGTCTACGTATCCGACGGCGATAGCGGCACGGAGACAACTACGTACGTCGGGGGTCTCTATGAATTTGAGATTACCCCGGCGCAGCAGCACAACAAGTACTTCGTACAGGTGCCGGGCGGTACCCAGATAATCTACGACATACAGTCGGTGAGCGGTGCGCAGACGACGTACATCACTGCTGATCACCTAGGCAGTGCGAGTGCCATGATCAGTAGCTCGGGCTCGTTGTTACTGAAGCAAAGCTACGATGCGTACGGCAGGCGGCGAACTTCAAACTGGAGTGCTGATCTGGCCGCAACGGCGAGTGACTACACGACGTTCGCCTCAACTACGCGTCGCGGCTATACGGACGCGTTCCACGAGAACCTGGATAACGTCGCGCTCATTCACATGAATGGGCGCGTCTATGATCCAGTGTCGGGACGGTTTCTATCACCTGATCCGGTCGTCACCACTGTCGGCGATTCTCAAAGCAGCAACCCCTATAGCTATGTCGAGAACCGCCCTCTGGTACTCACCGACCCGACTGGCCTTAAGTCGGGCTGCAACGGAATCACCTGCAAATTTAGCTCCGTGGGCGGGCAGTTCCGTTATAGAAATCTGGCTGGACTGGAAAACGGAAATTTGCCGTCGATCGACAGCACAATTTCACCTGTCAGCAGTGGGATAGGCGGCAGCTCGTGGGATGGTTCTACTGACACCGGCGACAGCCTTGGGGACCAGACCGCGGCGTTTGGTGATGCAGCTAGCGCAGCGGTTATAGCCGCGCTTGACTCCGTTACATATTCGAGCGCTCCGTCTAGCAGTGCGGACGATAGCAGTTCTCAGGGTGCGGCAACGGCGAGCGGTGCCGTCTCCAACAATGGTGGCGCCCAGGCGCAAAGTCCAGGATCGGGCGGGTCCCCGGTACTCGATGCAAGCGGTAACCCCATCTTCGGGATCAATCCGGACGGCAGTGGAACACCGCTGGTAAGCCCGGCCGGTTTGCCGCTTTCGACCTTTGTCAGGCAAGGGCAGATGGCGTTCTCGTTAAGCAACTCTCTCGATCCATATGGAATCGGTATGGCCGCCGGCGCGGTGCTCACTGCCGACGATTTGTACGGCTTTCGCGGTGGTGGGCCGTTGGATGCCCAGATGATAAGTGGGACATTCAACAATCAGTATACGGCGTACGCCAACTTCGCTTTCGGCGTTTATACCGCGGCAGCAGGGCTCACCATGGATCAGGCGTTAGCTGGAGCCAACTGGTATGCTAGCTCTCGCTCGAATTACGTAAATTCAGGGTATGTTTTCTCGTCTACGTATACGAATCTGCCCCAACAAAATGTGGACAATATTACGAATGGATACAGGGCCTACGTTACTGGTGCGATACCCAACACCCGAGGCCCTTAGGTCGTCGCGTTGAGGAGCACTAAATGGGTCTAGCGCGCAATTCGTATTTTGCAGGATCTCTGGTGGGCATGTCGTTATGCGCCATCTTTACGGGCTGTTCGCCAGACGTTAGAACAGTATGGTCGACAGAAGTGCCATCCCCGGATGGCCGATACGTCGCAACTGCACGAACACTTGTGCACGGAGGCCCTGGAACAGCGGGGATAGAAACCGGTGTGTATCTTCGGCAGAGTGGACGGCAGCCTTTGGACATAGTTCTGGGGTTTTCGCGGCCGGAGCCGAATGCCACGACAGGATCCATCGACCTAACGATAAACTGGCTAGACCCTAATCACTTGGAGATAGCTTTTCGCACTCGGCCTGAACTCTACTTTCAAGCCATTAAGTATCAAGGAATTGTCATATCGGTGAGGGATTCGTCCAAGGCTAGCGGTGACCAACTTATTCCGCCCTGCGCCGCAACCTCTTAGACGAGGAAAACATCGAATCGTAACAATGACAGTGTCCATGAGATTGGTCCCGATTTAGGTCCGATCATTGCTGGAAAAAAAAGCGCAGCGCAGTCGTCCCCTGCATTGCCCCATCCAAGTACTCCGCCGGACTCTTGTTGCCCAGCGCGCTATGCGGTCGGTGATGGTTGTAATCCGTCTGAGGTGACACCCGCGAATAGTACCGTCCAGGAGTAGAGTCCGCCCACATGGGAGCGGACGATGAGAACGAAGCGATTTACCGAAGAGCAGATCATCGGGGTGCTCAAAGAGGCCGAGGCGGGAGCGAAGACCAAGGAGCTGTGCCGCCCTCGACCTGTCTCAGTACGTATGAGACCTGCTCGTCGGTGAACTTCCATCGCTTCATCGGTCCGCGTCGAACCTCTAGTTTCCGCGCGGCTGAAAGGGCGGAAACCATGCAGAATAATGTGGCGGCACGGTCACACGCGTAGGAGTCGGGCACTTGGCTGGTGCCAGAGGGGCTCGCAGTAGGATGGTCGGAGACTGGGCCAAAGCGAACGGCGCCCGGACCTAGTAGCGCCCGGCATTCCTCAGCAATCAGCCCGGACGGAACGCGCAGTACGCAATCGCCCCAATCAGCGCGAAGACGACATACGTGAACATGGTTTGCCCTGCTCTAAGTCCCTGATAAATCAAGCCGCCAATGATAAGCGGCGAGGAGTAGGTATTAAGCGGTGCGTGCCCCCGCTACCATTATTAGCTACTTTTCTCAGGCCGCCGTCGGCCTCCTCCACGGGGAAGTCTGTCAACTTCGCAGTGTCGTCGAACCCGAGCGCCGCTCGGATTCCATCCTCAAAGATCGCGTAGAAGTGTTTGCCCGACGGCGCGACCTGCAGCCATATCGGGTCGGGGAATACTTCGCGCAGCGCCGCGCGCGCCACGTCGCCGCCCTTGGCGAGTCTTTCCCGCATCCTCGCAACCCGCCGCGCTAGCGGCTCCATAGAAGCCTTGCGCGCCGACCGCGCGTGGGGCGCGCCCATCGCCTTGAGCTGTTCAAGCTCCGCCTCTGACGCCTTCAGCGCGGCGCTAACTGCAGGCGAATATTCCCCCGCTCCAATCACCTTCACGAACTGCTGCACCTGGCGCTCTAGCTCCGCGATGCGCGGACGATAGTCGACTGTAGCCGGGCGGCTCGACCGGTACGCCGCCTCGATCTTTTCGAGCGTCGGCAAGTGCAGGAGGTCCGTTTCGACGAAGTCGAGAATGTGCTTCTCCGCGACGGTGCGGATGAGGCTGAGACCAACGTCGCACGCCGCGTCGCCGCCGTCATGGTGGCTCGAGCACTGGTAGCGCGTGCCGTTGCTGAGCGCGAAGCTCGCCTCGCACTCGGCGCACTTGAGCAGCCCGCTCAGCAGATACCGCGAAGCGAATCCCGCGCCGACGCGGCGCTGCCGCAGCGCTAACCGTACTCTGCCCCGGCCTCCTCCGTCCTGCGCGTCTGACGCGTCTTCACGCGCTGCCACAGCTCATCGGAGACGATGCGCAGGCGCTCATCTAGCCGCTCTACGGCAGCCTTCTCGAGCTGGCGCTGGGTCCGCTTGGCGCTGTCCGCCGCTCCGCGCGTCCACTTCGAGCGGCCCCAGGCGACGACCCCGGCGTAACGGCGGTTATTGAGGATGCCGGTCCCGCGCTTCGGGTCCCCGTGGATCGCGCTCGCGAGCCACTTGCCATCGGAGCGGCTCAACGCCGCCTTCGTCGCCTTCACCTCACTTGTGTCCCAGATCTGTACCAAAAACAACTAGGATCAAATGCACGCGGATACAATATGCGCAAAATCTCCTACTATGTTCTTCTGGTAGCGGCGATCGTGATCTCCGTCGTCAGGGGCTACGACTACGTGAGTCGATCACGTGCAGGGCAAGCAGGAACCCAAGCGGCTGCCTCTGACCTTATTTGGATTTGCGTACTTGCGGTAGGATTCTTCATTACCTTGAGAGCACTACTTCAAGACAAGCCGTCACAAAGAGAAAGCTCTATCGGTATTATCGACCGCTCGTCGCCACGTGCGACTCTGAGGACGCTGCCGGGCGCCGTGCGTCTAGCGTTCTCCCGTCGCCCTGTGCTTGCATCTCTAATGTCGTTACTGGTCGTTGCGATCCCGATCGGAATGGTCGAAATGGCAACTGGAGATCGAGGCCTAAAGCAATTTGGTGCTGAGTGGTGGCTTTTGATTGCCGGAGTCGAGACCCCTATATTGCTCATTGCGCTGCTTGTGGCGCTAAGCTTTCGATCGAAGAGATAGGTAGCTCCCGGGCCACTCCGCTGGGGCACCGCCTCACTGCGGGGTACAGCTCACGACTACTGGTCGGTACTCGCCGTCCAGCGAGTCATAAGACCCCTTTCGGAACCGCCGGGCGGGCTGTCAGTGAGCGTTCGTGCATTTACTGCTCGGAGCCGTGTTCCGGCAACTCTACGGGTGGCCCCTCTTCGATGACGTCAAGCAGGTCACGCACAACCCTCTCTCGAGTGGCCGGGTCGGAAGGCGCGTGCGGCTTGCCACTCAGCCACTGCAGCAGCATCCGTGCCGTCTCGGCGGCTTCCTCCGTAGTCACCTCGCGACGCCACGGAGATCTCCAAGGGCGTTTCTTTCGCATAGGACTCAATGTCAGCGTCGCTGGGCGCTTCGGATCAACGTTAGACGCTGCTGCTGAGCCACCGAGATCGTCGGCGCAGTCGCCACCGTAATGCATTCCATGGGCGTCCCAACGGGAAAGTGGAACCACGGCTTAGTGCTATGCACGTGGCGGGTGGTGATGATGTGACCGCTACGGGTACGTCTTATCACGCCGGCTCTCCTAACTTATTGAATTTGAAGGAGCCAGAGAAAGACGGACGAAGGTAACCTGAAGCGAAATCCTGCCCCCGCTACCATTTTTCCGACTCCCAATTCGAAGGACGTGTGCGTCGCAGCGGCCTGCGCTTTCAAACAGTCGTCTCGGGTCGGGTCATCGGAAGCGGCACCGAACATCGCGCGTGCTCGCAATTGCGCCAATAGCTCCCTCTTTCTCGAGCACTTACGGCTTTAGGTCACGGTTTCTAGCCGACACACGGACTGCACTGCCTCCGCCCGCACAGCCCTGCTAGCGCGAGCGGCTGTCACCTACCTCCCGCAATAATTTCTCACAAGTAATTGATTTGTAGCGCCGCCTCGGAATCCGGCGCAGAGTCTACCGAAGTGGCGTCGAGGCTCTATGCCGATACATGAGTTTCCCGCACAAAAACAACAAAAAGGAGACCGCTGCTATGCGTAGCTATCGGTTCGGTATCCAACTTCTGCCGGCCCTGCTGACCGTTACGATTTTGTTTCATGGTGCCGAAGCCCATGCCGCCCTGAGTGTCACCAACTATGGAACCGACAGCGGAAGCTGCGGATCGACCGCGAGTCCGTGCCGCTCCATCAGTCAGGCGATCGAAAATGCCGCCTCCGGTGAAACCATCTGGGTAGGTGCTGGTGTCTACGGTGACTTGAGCGGCGACGGTAAATTTGATGCGCCCGGATCCGAACACGCAACCGTGTTTACTCAAGGATACGACTACAACGCCTGCGCCGTTTGTATTCAGAAAACAGTACAAATCTATTCGTACAATGGCGCCGCGGTCACAACGATCCGCGTGGGCCCTAATTCCATCACACCAACTACGGTTCTCATCTCAGCTAACAAAGTTGTCTTCGGCGCCAAGGGTCATGGATTTACCATCACCGGCGGAAACGTCACCGGAGTTGTAGTTGACATGGAGACGGGAGGGGGCACGGGGGGTGGGGTGACCGTCTCCGCAAACATTGACCTCAACGACACCAACGGGTTCGCGGTTGACGGCCCAGAGGGTCCTTTCGGCGAGCAGCTTGCTGAGTGCACTGAGATACATGCGTGCCCGCCACCGTTCGGACTCGTACTGTTGTCTGGCAACCAAGCAATTGGAAATGCAGGTACGGGATTCTTCGTTGAACCAAAGCTCTCCGGTCAGCTGCAGATTCTGTTGCAAAGCAACCAAGCGTTTGCTGGGGGAAACGGGTTTTTCGTCTTCCCAGGATTCGTGGAATGCGATGATTGCTTTGATACGGGGCGCGCACCGGGAGTTACGATCACCAACAATCTTGCCACAAGCAACGGGACAGGCTTCCATCTACAATCCACGGGGCTGGTGAGTGGGAATGTCGCGACCAACAATACGATTGGTTTCCAGATTATCGATGTTCCGACCTTCAAGCAAAACACCGCGATTAGCAACGCGGGACCCGGGGCGCTCGTTGGGTTTCTACTGGGTGGCCCCGTCAATGTGGTGACGATGACTCAAAACAATTTCTGGAGCAACGATCGGGACAGGCCGCAGTTGACAGTGGGCATTCCGCCTTTGCCCAGCTATAGTGCAGGTCCTAGCGCACACTGCGGCGTGCTCAACGTGGGAGCGGTCGGCTTCGCCAACGTGGCGCTTCCCTTCTCCTTTCCGCAACCAGTCCCGACGGCAGGTATTCAGGCCACCAATTCCTACTGGGGATCCCCAGAGGGTCCTCAGCCAAATGGACCGGGAGATGCGGCTGGGGGAGTCTGTGACCAGGACTTTCTTCTGGCGCAAAACACACCGATCCCGTCGATCACGACGTCCAAGCCGTTTAGTGTTGCGCCCATCAGCATCACTTCGCCCACGTTCGGTCCGTGACGGCGGCCTCTGACTGAACGCATCGTCGAGGCGCCCTGGGTCGACTTGCAGTGCGTGTACATTTGGCCGGGGAATCGTGCCCGATGGCGATACTTGCCCATCTTCGTGGCGGTCCAGGCGCGTGGGTCCGACTCCTGGCGCTGTGAGGGCAGCTGGTGATCTGCGCGGGCGCGGAAATCGGGCGGCAAGTGGCCGCGAGCGTCTAGATGCTGCTGCGAGTCATCGGACGGCGCAGCCTGCCCACCAGGCTGTGCCAGCGCACGTCGACAAGCCCAGTCGCTTGAGCGGCCTTAAACAGGAACTGCTCGATGTGCGCCCCAGCGCGGGCTGACTACCGAGCCGAACCCTCGCTTACGGGCGGCGCGAATCCAAGATGGGAAAACAACCCGAATCACGCCCCCGCTACCACTCGATCCTAGATTCGCCGCTCGCAGCAATGCAGCGGCGTTTTCGTTCCAGTGCGCCATCAGTCCGCCATCCGGTAGCGGCTCGATCGCAATCCTTCCCGTGAACCACTCGCGCACAAACACGCGAGCCTTAAGCGCTGCGTTGGGATCACGAGGCTCTCACGTTCTGCGCTCACTCCACGAGAAGTTCAAATTCCCGAAGCCAACTCGTCGTGCGCTCCAGGCGGGACGCCGTGCCCGTCTCAAGGGAGACGACCAGCACCTTATCGTGGTCTACCAGCGCGGAAGACCTGCCCGAGCGCGGTGACTGCAAATGCGACTGCACTTGCAAGACACTCTCGAATCTCGGATTTGCCGCAACCAGAAAGGCCACCATTGAACCGTCGTAAGACATCTCCACGAATTGAACCTTACCTATGTCCGCCAAGGCGTCCTTAAGAACGGGCACAGACTCAGTCAGTCGGCGCCGTAGGTCATCACCGTCCTTGTCAAATCGGACAAGAACTAGGTATGGAATGAATCCATCGTCGTCCGTGCTCATTCAACACACCTCCTACACCGGTTCCGAATGCTCGGGCGACAAGACCTGACGTGGCTAGCCTAGCGGTCTGAGCACGGAGTGAATTCGCCCCCCTGTTCGCAGCGACGCGCCTAGACTCTCTGATCTTAAGGAGTAGGACGAACTGTTGCGGCGCGTGCGGCGGTCGCAATCGAGAAGTTCAGCAGTCTAACAGAAGCGCCTCCGGCCCCTTTCCCGATGGGCATCTGAACTCCAACAGCGTTTATCGCCGCCGTCGTTGGTCCGGGATCTGCCGGAAAATTATCAAAGGGAAGGAAATCTGACTCCTGAATTGCCGGGAGTGACAGGGGGGTCGAACTGAATACCCAGTTGGCCCCGGCGAAGGCGCTCGAATGGCTCGACACGGCGCTGCGACTGCGTGATCCGGGCCTGGTGTACCTCAAGACCGACCCGCTCCTCGACCCCTTGCACAAAGAGCCGCGCTTCCAAGCGATTGATCGGGAGTTGAAGTTTCCGAATTAAGTGGCGGCGCGATTGCGACGCAGTTCCTCGTCGCACCTTGCGAGGAACGCGTCGCGCTCGATTGAACCAACTCCTCCAGTGCCTCAAAGCATCAGGACGATCTTCCCGACGCGGTGCACCCAAAACGTACCGAGGGACCACTGCATATCTCAATTCCGGAACCTGCCTAGGTCGCACCGAATGCGCCGGGAAACAGGCCATTCAGGCTTTGAAGGTCCTGCGGCGTAAGGGTTACCGAAAGCGCCGCGGCGTTTTCCTGCACGTGCGCCGGAGAGCCCGACTCGGGAATGGCGATAACGTTCCCAGCACGAATCACCCATGCGAGCGCCACCGCCGCGGCCGAGCAACCGTGGAGCGCTCCGATTTGCGCGAGCGTTGGGTCATTCACGACGAGGTGATGCTCACCGCCGAGCGGGGAATAGGCCATGACCGGCAGGTTGTGCTGGTTGCACCACGGCAAAACGCCCCGCTCGATGCGGCGATCATTGAGGCTGTAGGGAACCTGGTTGGTCGCGCAGCGATGTCCGTCGGTAACGCGAAAGAGATCTTCCATCTGCTCAACGTTGAAATTGGATACGCCCCAGGCCCGAATCTTTCCCTTCGCGCGCAGCTTTTCGAACTCGGCAACCACGCCGGTGAATTGGTTGCTGGGAACCGGCCAGTGCAGCAGATAAAGATCGAGATGATCGGTACCCAGCCGATTAAGGCTGGCCGCGCACGCCCGCGCAATGCCATCGCCGGATATCTGATCGCCCTCCACCTTGGAGACCAGGTAAATGCGGTCGCGCTGGCCGGCGATCACCGGACTCAGGGCCTTCTCGGAGCGCCCGTCACCGTAATTCCCCGAAGTGTCGATCAGTGTCATGCCGAGGGAAATGCCTGTGCGTAGCGCCTCGGCCTCGACGCCGGGCGGATGCCTGCCCTGCCCGAGATGCCAGCACCCTTGACCCACCGCCGGAACCTTGGTGCCATCCGGAAGCCTTACGGTGCGCGCAGTTGTCTGCGAAGCCACGCCAGTTTCGGTCTTCTGTTCGGGCGGTTGCTGCGCAAGCGTTGATAGCACGGGAAACGTCAGGCCGAAGGCGGCGCAATGCGCGCCGAACTGACGCCGATTGAGTAAGCGCTGTCTCATATTGCCAATCTCCTTTCGTGCCACGCGATTCTAATCGGGCGCTGCATCGCCGGGTGAAGTGACCACGCCTGATCCTCCCGAGCGACCAGGCCAGCGCGATGAGTCGTGGGATTCGGGGATCGTGCAAAATAGATGGGCGCGGCGAGGGAGAGCAGCGCTGGCATTAGTAAGAGTTTGTATGTGCGTGTCATGCGAATTGCCTCGCGTCGGTAGTAGTTGTTTGAAGTGACGCAACGAAGATTCTTGGTGCTCCCAAAAAGCAGCACCGCGTTGTTATCTAGGAAGTATAGGCGCAACGATCGCGGCTCATCTTACGTCTCGGAGGACGCATCGCCGCGGAGCGCCAGATTCGTGCTTCGTTGCGGGTGTGGAATGCTGCGGTGCGACCATGCAGTTGCCCGCGGGAGCGGGCAGTACGTTGGCCCGCTCGGCGCTTCGGTGTCGGCTGGCGGCGATGACCTGACAGTCGCCTGTTTGAATTGCGTGGCCGGAAGCTAGCCTAGGCGAAGTGATTTGGGGCGTTTTCGTCGCCACCCGCACCTTTTCCGACAACGCTTCCCCGCAGCGCGGCCCTGCCCCCGCTACCAATGCTCCTTTGTCGATAGTTCTCAGTACAGAACCGATGGCAGGTAAGCGCCGGCAGGTTCGTTGTAGAGGCCAATGCTCATCAACGTCATCTGAAAGACGAGCTTGAGCCCGCGGTTCAAGCACCATGCGAACACTTCATGGTTCCGCGTTGGCAACAGAAATCCCGGGCCGGGAAATTCTGTCGCGGCACCAATCAAAGCCTTCAGATCTTGATTTGTCTTGGCGACAGCATGGGCGACGAAGCCGATCGATGTCGCATAGCCGGTGATCTCGCCTGAATGCTCGACCACACTGGCGGAGTGCGCGCGGATTGCATCCCGCAGCTCGCGATCCCGGTCAAAGCCATGAACTTCGCGGCACAGCTTGTTGCACACTTCAACATCGCGAAGTTCAGCCGGCCGGACATCATAACCAGCGAACTTGGCATTCAGCTTCGGGCCCTGCAAGAGCGACAGCGGTTCACGGGTAACAAATCCGAGCTTTGTGTAAAGACAAAGCGAGCGATTGTGGTAGCCCGCTTGTACGAGACGGATGCCGACGGCTTTTTGCGCCCCCCCTATCGAGCGCCGCATCCATCAAGCGCCTCCCGATGGCGCGATTTTGCACCCCCGGGCTGACAGAGATCGGGCCGATCCCAAATATCGGCGAACGCTCGTCCATAAAGTTACTACCGACGATCTTTTCAGCATCTTCCGCCACTACGCCGTAGAATCCCGGAGTGCCGATCAGCATCGACGCGAGACAGGTTGCGGCTTCCGCAGAGGGAAAGTCTGGCGGAAAGTTGTGTCGTTCCGCGAGGTCTCTGAACGCGTCATACAGGATGCGGCCGCACATCTGCGAATCCGCCTTGCTAGCGTCACGAATGTTCATAAACGAATCCCCTGCTTTGCAAAGAGTTTATGCCTGCCACGCGGCGGCAGCTTATTCGCCGGAAGGGACTCCGGATCACACCATAAAGGATCCCCGTCTGGCCGCCCGCGGTAGACGTGAACTCCTCCGATCCGGGGTCACTACACGCGACAGCGTATGCGAATTCTGCGCTCTTCAGCGACTTCTAACGCAGTAGCGCGCCCCCACCCTTTCTTACGTAATTTCCACATGCCGAATCAAGCTGCTAGCGTTAGTCGGATATTTATGGAGCCGTCGCCCGCTACAATCCAAACCATGCAGATGCCTGAAAACCAGGAGGCTTTCAGTGCAACGACGTTTCCTTAGTGCGGCGCTGCTGCTGCTGATTCCCCTCGCAGCCATCGCCGGCGAGAATGAGTACTGGAGTTACACCTATCGCAATGTTGAAGTAACCGCTGCCGGTAACAGCGCCTATGCGGTCAATCTCGCGCGCTACTGCGTACGCCTGGACGGCATGCTGACCCGTATCCTCGGCATCAAAGCCTCCGACCGTCCTCCGGTCCACCTGTACGCCCTACCGCCAGCGCAGGTGCGCCAATTCCTCGGCGACGCAGATCGGGTTTCGTTTCGCATTTCGCCCGCCGGCGCCATCATCCTGATGAGCAACACCCGGGAATCTGATAGCGACTATTGGGGTGCGTACTACGGCTACACCGCAGCGCTCCTGGCGAGTGACGGTCAGCTCAGCGGACCCTATTGGTACCAAACCGGTCTGCCTCTGGTGTTTGCGAGCACGAAATACCGCGGCGATCGTGCGCAGCTCGGCACGGTCGAGACCGGATACGCCCTCACGCTCGGCCAGGGCAGCGCCCCGATTCCCATGCGTACGTTTCTGTCCCTGACGCGCGCCACCATCGGCGCCAGCGGCGCTACCCTCGAGGCCTACGATGCGGAAGCCTGGGGTCTCGCGCACGAGATTTTCGTAGAGGGCTGGCATCGCGCCCAGTTTGCAAAGTATCTGGGGCTGATGCGACAAGGCAGTCAGGAACCCGAGGCGTTCGCCGCGAGTTTCAACATGACCTATGAGCAACTCGACAAGGAGTTTGTCAACGCCCTGCGACAGCGCGCCCTCGTGTACACAATGGACGCGCCCGACCCGGGTGCGGCCCACGAAACGGCCCGACCGCTCAACGCCGAGGAAGTGAAGGCACGACTAGAGTCGCTGGCTGCGATGTACCCTAAGCAAGCGAACGAGCCGCACTGACGGCGCGGCGTCCTTACGCACGCAGCCCGAGATTTTTCGGAAATCGTACGGCGCTGGCGGACAGGCAACATGCGGCGGTCATCTGGACGGCGACGGCAAGACGCGGTGTTTCAAAGCGAGGGTACTTACGTGGCGCGCGCGACAAGTGGTGCTAGGTCAACGATCAACTCAAGTCCCTCCGGTGCTGCTGTCGACTGGCCTCGCCGCCCGCGAGTCGACTTCTCGAACACGCGAGTTCGATGATATTCAAGATACTTACACTGCTCACTATTGAACGGTCCAACGTTGCGCGGCAATGAAATGCCCCAACTCTCAAGCACCGCTTGATTCAGACCCCTCGAGACCAGCAAATCTCCGGAATCCGAAAAGGAGATATGGCCTCTGTCAAAAAGATGGTCGACGTGTGGTGACAGCAGCAATCCATTGGATCCGTCCAGCTTCTCCTTGTCCTCACAGATGAACCACGGTTTGATGTGCCTGGCTCGAAGGTGCCGGCGATCCAAAAGACCGGTCACGCGGCACTTTTGCTCAAACTGTTCGAGGCTTGCCCGAAAGACTCCCTGTCCGCGGCGCGCATCTAACAGCGTCTTCTTGACAGTAGAGTCGATGTCGGTCCGCCGGCGAATGCGTTCTTCGGCTGCATCATCGACAAGGCCCCTGTCCGTCGTCTGTGTGATCGACTCAACGATCTGCTCGAACTGTCCAGCAAGCAACTCGATCAATTTATCGACCATCGGCTCGGGAAGTGCGGCGAGATAAACGCTCTGATTTCCATCACCGGACGCTCGAATCGGGGAGTATTTGGCGGGCAGGACCGACGCAAGTTCCGATGAATGGTCCTTGGGCCGCAGCGGATCAGCAAGCTCCCTAAATCGAACCGACACCTGCCAACCCGGATCGGCGTCCCACTGATCTCCCGCAGATCCGAACTCTGGGGGCTTCAACGCTTCCCGCGCCCGCTCCATCGCAACTCCGACCGCCCGGATCGCGCCGTCCGCGAACGAGAATACGACGTCCCCTGGGGCCACTCGAATCATGTTGTCGTAAGACACATTTTTTGCGCCGTTCTGATTCTTCTTCGGCGACCACAGGTATTCACCCTCAAGCTCCGGGCGTGGCTGTTTGTGGTTTACCCACCAGTATTTCGGCTTCAGTAACATGATACGTACCTACGTGAGAACCCAACCTTACAGCCTCCAGTCGGCGCGTGCTTGAGCGCCTCGTCGCACTTTGCAAGGAATGCCTCACGCCCGATTGAATCACCTCGTTCATTGCCTCAAAGCATCAGAACGATCTTTCCGACGTGGGATTTCTCCATAAAGCTGGTCTGGGCTGCGGCGATCTCGTTCAAGTGATAGATCGCGCCGATTACCGGACGGATCTCGCCTTGCTCGATATAGCGAATGAGATTGGGGAAAACCTCCGGATCCGGGATCGTGCATCCGAGCAAACGCAGATCCTTCAGGTACAGCGTACGCAAGTCGAGTTCGACCAACGGTCCGGCGATCGCGCCGGCGACCGCGTAACGACCTTTGCATACCAGAATGTCCAGAAGTTGCACAAATTGGGCGCCGCCCACGACGTCAATTACCGCGTCAATGCTTTCTCGCCCGAGTTCGGACAAAAGATCGGCTTCTCGCGGCAACACTCGCCAGGCCCCGAGCGCTTGAATCGCAGCTGATTTTGATCCCCCCGCGAGCGCGATCACATGGGCACGGCGCCTCTTCGCCAGTTGCACAGCGGCGGTGCCTACGCCGCCCGACGCGCCCGTGACGAGAACCCTGTCCCCCGCCAGAACCCCAACTCGAGTCAGCATGTTCTCGGCAGCGAGGTAGGCGCATGGAAAAGACGCAAGCTCGGCATCCGAAAGCGCGCTGCGTATAGCGCAGGCGTTTCCTGCGGGGACGGCGGCAAACTCCGCGAACGAGCCCTGAGTATCCGAGCCGAAGTAAACAGGCGCCCCTGATGCAGGACGCAGCACCGGATCGATGAGGACGCGCTCGCCGATGCGGCGGGGGTCCACGTCAGGCCCCACCGCCGCGATGTAACCGCACGCGTCGGCGCCCTGTATTCGCGGGAAGCTGAGGGCATCACCCGTCCATCCGGCATCCGCGGCTTGCGCCTCGGACGTCCGAGTACTTGCGGTCGCTGATGCGATCGACTTCGAATACCAGCCCACCCGCAGGTTGATGTCCGTATTGTTGATGGCTGTGGCGCGAATGCGGATCAGAACTTCGCCACTCGCAGGGACTGGAACGGGCACATCGTCGCGAAGTTCGAGCTGGTCAGTGCCCCCGTGACCCTTAAGATGCACGGCCTTCATATACTTTGGAACGATCGTCTGCTGCGGTGTCATCGGACAGGTCCTGAGATATGTGCTCAGACAATCGAGGTCTGGCTGCCGGTTTGGGGAAGAATAGCCGACCGGGCGCGATGGGACGCTCCTGCCCGTCCTGCCGCTGAGCCTACCCAAAGGACTGATCTGCGGAGGGAGCGAGGAGACGAGCGGGCGCAGGAAGATCGCTCCGCCCGATGGGACCCGCGAGTCCGGTCCTCGGTTCCCATGGCGGCAGCGAGTTAAAACGTCGACCGGGCCGGATATCCTCTGAATTCAACGGGGTAGCGACAACCGTCGCGAAGTACGAAATGACGAAGTCAGCCCCCCTGTTATCCCAACCACGCTGCCGCAGGGGGTGAAAAGCAGTGAAAAGCGCAGGGGCCGGCCGGCAGGCGTACAGTTCGTTTAGTTAGCGCTCCGCAACAAGTTCACCCTTGGATTGAAGCTTGGTGAATGCCGTCTGCAGCTGTTGCAGCTGCTCCTTAAGCTGATCGATTTTTTTCCGCTGCTCCTGCGCTTCATTCAGCAGCATCGGCGCGAGCTCCTCGTAGCGGACGCCCTGTATCTTCCCCTTCCCATCCCGGGTCACGAGCTCTGGATACACCTTGGCAACCTCTTCCGCGATCAGCCCGTACTGAACCACGCCGTTTGGCTCGGCCTTTAGGTGGAACGTGACAGGCCGGAGTGCTTGAAGCTTTTCCGTGCTCTGACCCATCGGTGCCACTGCTGTCTTATAACGCTCCGACGATGCCAGCACCCCAAGCTGCCCGGTTGAGGTGATGTACACGGCACTTCCCGTAACTCGCGCTGAACTAATGCCAGCGACAAAAGTCGCCGAGTGTTGGCTCAAGTTGCCGATCCTGATCGTGCCGGCATCGCTTGCCACCCCCGGATTTCCGATGTCGATGTTCCGCCACCCTACTCCAATATTTGCGCCCGCATACGGACCCAACGCGATGTTGTTACCACCGACCGTGTTCGACTGTAACGCACCGGCCCCGATGGCCGTGTTGTCTGATCCGGAAGTTACGTTGTACAGCGCGTGGTAGCCGACCGCGCTATTTAAGCTACCCGTAACATTCGAATAAAGGGCCCCAGAGCCCGAGGCGGTATCATCATTGCCAAACTTATTCGAAAAGAGCGACTGATATCCGACAGACGTGTTATCGGCACCGCCCGTATTGAGCCCGGACTGGTACCCAACGCCGGTGTTGTTGCTACTGACACTGAGCTCCAGCGCTTGCGCGCCGACGGCCGTGTTGAAACTACCGGCGCCGTTTTCGTATAGCGCGTTGTAGCCCACGGCGGTGTTATCAGTGCCGCTGAAATTATTGATCATCGAGAAGGCACCCACGGCGGAATTGTTGGACCCATCAATGTTGTAATACAGCGCCTCAGCGCCAAACGCCGTGTTAAGACCGCCACTCGTGTTCGATTGCATCGCAATGAAGCCTGCCGCAGTGTTGTACTGGCCCCCGCTTAGGTGAGACAACACCCCGGGCCCCATAGCGATGTTCTGCGCGCCATCGCTTTGAATTATGTCGGGCGGTTGCTGTCCGGCTGCAGTCTGAAGCACAAGCAACAAGGAAGCCGCCCCTAAAGCACCGACCGAGCCTGTTGAAATCGTAGCGGAGCATCTCATGAGAGCTCACCTTCTGCAGTAGTGTGGTTGTTCTTGTCCATTTGGGAAGGTGGCCCGACCCAAGTGCCACTTTTCCTGACCGATACCAACGAACTTATAGCGGTGGTCGCGACGGACCTTCCTGGCACCCTAATATCTCGGAGCGGTGCGCGTGTAGTTCTTCAAAGCCGTAGCACCGTGCGCAAGCCAGCCTGACTCACGCCGCGAAGCTTGATCTCCCACGCCGCCGCGCCTTCCAGCTGTTGCGCGACCACCATTTCCGCCTATTTATTTCGAGCCTTTTCCGCGGCAGCGATCGCGGCGTTCGCCTTAACCGTTGCGGCATCAATGGCACCCTTCTCGCACGGAGGGTCACCGGCGATCGGACGTCGGTTCGGATAGGCTGTTTCGATTTCCTTGCAGGCAGCCTTGGCTGCATCCGCGATGCGCTGCTTCAGAACCTGCGCACCGGAACTCGTGCTGATATCGATATTACTGTAGCTCACGACATGACTTACTGTGATCACGTCCACCGGGACGTCACCCGCGTACGAAGGCGGTCGCGCCACCTGTATGCGCGGCGCTTCAACTACAATTTCCTGTTGCTGTGCAAATGAGGGCGCGCTCGCAACTGCCAATCCCACTGCCATCGTCCGCATTAGGGTTCGTGATTTCATGTTCCTACCACTCCCGACTTTCGTAGAACTAACATCATGTTGCTGTTAGACGCTTGCACTGCGCATTAGGAAATGTACGTATTCGAGAGATAACCATTGTGCAGTGCAGGTCGAGGGTCTTTCGCGAGTCTCGCTGCGGACCCTGTACGCATTGAAGTTTCTTCTGCTCATTGCTTTGTGGTTCATTCGTTGAACTTCCCGCCGCAAGCCGGGAGCATGGATCTTCGTCCGGCTTCGGCGGGCGCGTGGCACCGAGTCGGCCAGATCCGGCCACTCCGTCCGTCGAAATCGCCGGCTGCACGCTGCGGCCGTCGCAAAATCGAACTCCCTTACCAACGCTGCGAAGGGTGCAGTCCCAGAACGGCAGATTGGCGCCGCCCAAGCGTGCGGACTAATACAGGACGAAACGCTCGCAATTACTCAAGCTGAAGGTTGCGCTTCGCCGAACGCGACTCGACGCGCTGGGGGGCGACGCGCGTCGGTCAACCTTCGTGCTCCGCAGTGGCGCCCGACACCAATGCGCGAGTCACCACAGCGGCGGTGACCACGCGTGCGGCGTCTCGATCATCTACTTACCAGGGCTGCGGCGCTTGCTCAGGCCCGAGCGCATGCGCCCCGCGAGGTGCTGCGTCCCGGCTTCCTTGCGGGCCCGGGCGCGGTCCGCCACTCGGCGGTGGGGAGGTGCAGACCTTCTTCTCGCCGCTCAATCGCATCCTCGCTCGGGGAGCGCAGGCCTGAGTCGTGATCCCTCATGAACTGGCGCCGGCCGCAGATGACTCAGGCGATCGCAAGATTACATGGCCCTGGTAGGCCACGGCAAAACCCTGAGCGAATGCGACGGTTTTCCGGGCGCGAATGAGTCGGCCGGGTAAGTACTATCCGCAATGCAGCGTGTCGCGCCCTAGGGTGAAGATCGACAACTGTTCTTGTGGGAAGGATCTATGGGAAAGGAAACAACTGAACAGTTCGATGTCGTAGTCATCGGCGCGGGATTCTCGGGGATGTACGCCATCCACCGTCTGGGCGGCACCCACAGCGTGGTCTGCTTCGAGGCAGGCGATGGGGTGGGCGGTACGTGGTATTGGAACCGGTACCCGGGTGCGCGGGTCGATATCATGAGTGTTGAATACTCCTATGGCTTCGATGAATCTTTGCAGAACGAATGGCACTGGCCCGAATATTTTTCAGCGCAACCGGAACTCGAACAGTACGCAAACCACGTCGCCGACCGATTTGAGCTGCGCGGGCATATCCGCTTCGCGAATGCGGTTACCGCCCTTCGGTTCGACGGCCAAACTAACCGGTGGCATGTCCATGCAGCGCAGGGCGACCACGTCGTCTGCAAATGGGTAGTCGCCGCAACCGGCGCTCTGTACGCTCCATATGAGCCGGGATGGCCCGGGAGAGATAAATTCAAGGGCCGTGTTCTTCACTCGACGCGATGGCCAAGAGGCGGCCTTGACTTCACCGGAAAGCGCGTCGGGATAGTCGGCACGGGGTCGACCGGAATTCAAATCGCCCCGACTATTGCCGCGCAGGCGGAGCGTCTTTACGTTTTCCAGCGTACGCCGGCTTATTCGATGCCATCGGGAAATCGTCCCCTGGATCCAGAGTTTGAGCGTGACTGGAAGGACCACTATCCCGAGCGGCGCAGGAAGATGCTCGACATGTGGGGTGCGTCGATAATCGATTATCCGACCTACTCGGTCTTTGACTGCACCCCTCAGCAGCAGCGGGAGATCTTAGAGAAAGCCTGGTATTCGAAGAACGCCTTCCAGTTGCTGTACGCCTTCAGGGACGTGCTGAGCGACATCAGAGCGAACGCGATCGTCGCAGAGTTTGCCCGTAACAAGATCAGGACCATCGTTAAGGATCCGAGGACAGCCGAACTGCTGTGCCCGTCGTATCCGATCGGCGGCAAGCGGCTGGGGATAGATAGCGGCTACTTCGAAATGTACAACCGCGACAACGTCACGCTGGTCGATGCGAAGAGTTCGCCGATCCTCGAGTTCACCGAGACCGGACTGAAAACTCAGGATGCCAATTACGTCCTCGACGACATAGTGCTTGCTACTGGGTTTGACGCCGTCACCGGCTCCATGAGCCGCATTCAGATCGAAGGGCTCGATGGCGTAACCCTCGCCGACAAATGGAAAGACGGGCCGACGGCCTATCTCGGCTCTGTGATCGCGGGGTTCCCAAACTTATTCTTGGTCCATGGTCCGTTGACTCCTGCTGCACAGGCCCAGATGATCACCGCCGGCGAATGGCAAGTGAACTGGATCGCCGCGATCATCGAGCAAATGGACAGGTCAGCCATCAATCGCTTCGATACGACCCAGGCGGCCGAACGCTGGTGGGCCGGGCAGGTCGAGGAAGCCGCCTCGCACACCATCCACCGCCTCGCCGATTCCTGGTACAACGGCAAGAACATCGCGGGGAAGAAAGGCGGCTTCATGATCTATATCGGCGGATTTCCCGAGTTCAAGAAGGCGTGTGAATCCGCGGTAAATGACGGCTATCGCGGCTTCATCCGCAACTGAATACGCCGTCACCGCGCTATCGCTCGGGCTCCCTCGAGTTCCTGAGCTTCCATTATTCGAGCTGTCCGCTACCCCGTTAAACCCCTGAGAGCCGGAGACGTCCGAACGCAAGGAGCCGTAGCGGGTAGCCTCTCCGCAGCCGGATGCGGGCTTCACGACACTCTCAGGTGGTGGCCAATTTCGCGATGGCGTCCGCATGAATGCCGGCGCAGTCGATGAGGGAAAATTCCGCGTCCCGTTCGTTGAAGGCCAGCGCGAAATCGGTGCCTCCAAGAACGATTGCCTCTACGCCAGATTCCCTAAGTAACCGTTTGCTGACAGAGTCGAAGATCACGCGTTGAGCTTCCGTAATGATGCCGGACGCTGCCATTGCAACATAGGCCTGGTGCACATCTTCCAGGTCCTGGCCGCTGGGCGGCACGATCTCAACACCGCAAACGCCACCAAAAAGGCGCGTCTCCATTACTGTGCGGGTTCCCAGGATGCCAATCCGTTCGAATGCTCGTTGCTCAATGGCTCGGTTAACTTCACAAATCAGGTCAACGACTGGCAGCGCGGACGACGCCTTAAACGCCTCAATACAAAAATGGCCGGCAATGGACGTGATGGCGACACACTCGGCCCCCGCCGCCGCCAGGCGATTGGTCAGCTTCACATAGATGGCGACTTGGGTAGCAGCATCATCATTTGCGAGATTCTTGAGGAGCGTTGGAGTGTCGGCATGCACGATCGTCAGCTCAAGCGGCGCCTTCTTGCTGGCAAACGTTGAAATTAGGCGTCGGTAGTAAAAATCAGTGGCTGCAGGGCCAATCCCTCCGACGAGGCCGATGTGCATTTACCAGCTCTCCATGACAATCAATGCCCGGTCGCGGCCACCCTCCTGAGCTTACGCCGGCACGAACCGCACTGCTCATGGACTCAAGCTTCCGTAATGCGTTCCATCGGCCCCCTGACAGGGAAGTGAACACGCCTTAGTGCTGTGCATGTGGTGGGCGGCGATGACGTCACCACACCCGTTTTCACATAATCCGAGAAGGTACTGCCGAAACCAATCGCGGGCTAACATAGGTGTGGGCCGGCGGGCGGAGAACAATGAGACTGTGCGAGTCTTGCCTGCCACCCAGCTAAGAACCATAAGCGTCCGCAGCCTACAAACGCGGTGTCCAATGAGCCAAGGATCCAGGTTCCGCACAACAGTGTTCGCTGACGACCCCGACGATGACACGATCGAAATGGAGCTCACTGCCGAGCAGCAGCTAAGTCTTTCACAGGCTGCCGAGTCGGCGACAACCGCGACGTTCTCGGCAGAATCAACTCCGAGTACGGCACCAACTCCCAGTACGGCATCAAGCCCGACTGCGGCGCCAAGTCCGACTGCGGCGCCAAGTCCGACTGCGGCGCCAAGTCCGACCGCGGCATCGAGTCCGACTGCGGCATCGAGTCCGCCTACGGCATCGAGTCCGCCTACGGCATCGAGTCCGCCTACGGCATCGAGTCCGACTGCGGCATCGAGTCCGACTGCGGCATCGAGTTCGACTGCGGCATCGAGTCCAAGTACTGCGCTGGTCGTATGCTCCACCGCTGAGACGTCCTTGCAGGCGGGTGGCACGAAGCGATTGCGTGTGCGACCGCTGATTCTCATTGCGGCAGTTGTGGCTCTCACGGCGACCATCACGTGGTGGGTTGCAGGGCAGATGCGAGGGACGGATCCTATCCAATCCGATCGCGTTATCGTACGCCTGGTCAATACCCCTATCGCCCCGCCGCCACCGGTGTCTCCGCCACCGCAAGAGCCGCCAGTCCGAGTGACAAATCCCTTTGATGTGACAGAAGTATTCGAATTTCCCCCAGCGACTTCCAAAACTGAGGCTCACGAGGCAATGGCAAAAATACTTCTGGCACGAGCGCAAGACCGGCGCGAACAGCGACTAAGCGTCAGGCATGCAGAGGGTCGTTATTTGGGTCGCGATGCATCAGTCAAGAACCCCACCGCCGCCGCCCGATAACTTCACACGGCTCCTGCGCAGCAACCCGGTTTGGCAGGTCGTACCGTAGAGGTGCCATCGCTTTCTGGCACCTCACATCCAGCGCTATCCGGCGACGCGTAACTTGATGAAGCCGCAACCCACACCCGACGCCGCGCGTGCGCGGGGAGCTCCTGACGGACATCCGAAACAGAATTCTGATGCGACTCCTCACTGGCCCGTATGTGATGTTCTCCCCGGGAGTTTTCTGCCGGGGTGCCGGCTGCTGAGGCCTTAAGACCGCGCCTCTCCTGAATTAACGTTCACCTGCGAGGATTGTTGCTTGTCCATGCAGTTCTTGAAGGAGATTGCGTCGGTGAGTACCCCGATCAAAAGTAGTACAGTGATGGCACACGAAACCATTCCGGAGTGCACCAGAAACGCGACCGCGACCTGCATGGTCACGCCGATCCCTGAGAGGATCCAGCTTGCAATAAAGGCGAGCGCTGTCAACTGCAGGAGCGCTGCGGCGAGAAACGAAATCACGGAGAGCGTAGCGGCTGCCTGGCCCAACGTGTCGATCGAGAGCGAGAACGTGCATTTACCCGTCGGTCCCCGGCAGTTGGCGTAATCCTGTAGAGCGCTCTTGATCTTCGGAATGAGAACGTAGGCCACGGTAGCGACCAAGGCAGCAGCACCGAACAGCGGTAGCGCGGTGATCCATAAAGCCGCCAGAACCAATGCCGCGAGCAACATTCCAATCGCGGCGGATATGTACCCGTAGACCGTCTTCAGACTGCAGTTCATGGGTCCCCTTTAATTGCGCTCGAAGCGCAGAATATGAACGTGAGAGTCGACCTTTGGGGCTTACTCTCTATTCCTGGTTAGTTTCCCTATCATCCATTCAATCGCACTGCAAACAGCAAATACGTCGATAGCGGCCCAGCTGTTGGTGTTTGTGGCTGCCGCAACGACCGTGGTGCCAGGCGTACTCGGTGCGGTTCGCGACGGCTCTTGTCCTTGGATGGCGATGATGCGACGTGGCGCAGAGCGCACGCCCGAAGGTATCGCCTTGCCGTTATTTCTGTTGGATAACCTCGAACTGACTCACTGACTGCCGCCGAAATGGGGCGGGCTCGACGCCTCTTTCACGGTCGACCTCCGCGCGCCTTCCCGTTCTGGATCTTTCCCTGGGTTTAGTTACCGGTCTTGTGGATCTTGGTATAGGGGATACAGGAGTTACCGGCAGACCGCGTCTCCTATTGTTTTTAACGTATTAAATAAGCAATTGGCGCCGCGTTTACGTTAAAGCAGTCTCTTTGTCCGCGCTGAACACTTCCCGTGGCGCGCTTGGATCTCGCGACAGAAGCCTGAGCAGCCGAAGAGCGAACACGGACAACACGGCATACGCCGCGGCACCCACCCATAGCGCATGATTCAGAGAAGTCTCGATGCTGGTCAGGATGGCCGCGCCCGAGGCGAGCACGCCCGCGGCCCCGTTTACAGCCCACAGCCACGGGGTAATCTGCGTATTGATACGCCCGCACAGACGCATTCCGGTCGGAAACATAAAGCCCATGATCACGCCGGCCGGCACTACGATGAGAAGACAGACACCCGCGCGCTCGAGCAGGGATCCTGGCTCAGTGGCCTGCAGTACGTCACCCATCCAAAGCGGCAGGGTCGCCAGGTAAGCCGCCAGCGCAATCGGCCATCCGACGAGGGCCGCAGGCGCTAGAGGCATGGCTATCTCCGAGACCAGGCTACCGATGCCGGTCGCCAGGATAACGCTGAACAGTACGATCGCCAGGCCGTAGATGGGGTGCCCGAGAAACAGCGACATGCGCTGAATCAGGCTGATTTCCACAAACATGAAGGCGACGCCGATGATGAGGAAGTATGCGGTAGACCAGAACATCGTGCGTGCGTCCGCATGATGAATGGAGCTTCGCGCCGGCGCGAGGACGACAATGAAAACCACGAGCATCGACACGCTGACGAGCGTCAGCAATGTTAAGGACGCCGCCAGGTTTCCGTGCATCACGCCCGAAGTCGACTTGAGCGCGTGCCACATGGATTTCGGACTGGAGAGCCGTAGCTGATTAAAGAAGAATGGATTTGAATCCCAGGTCGGCGTCAGATTGAGCTCCGTGGTGCTGCCCACCCGTACCAGCTCATCAATCGTGCTGGCGTGCAGGATGCGCTCGAAGGTGGGATCAGCCGCGGCGCGGCCCGGGGCGACCAGGGTCTTATACTGCAGTCGGGCAACAGCATCATCGAGCGTGCTTATGTCCGCGGCACTAAGGGGCGCGCGTCCAACGATCATGGTCGAGAGTTTGCCGTTGGCGGCCAGATAGATGTGATCCTGAGGCCGTGCCTCGCCCATCGAAAGCAAGGTGGCAGTTGCAACGGACAAAATGCGTGCAGTTTCCTCCAGTCGCTCCGGTGCATACCAGCGCGACACCGTGAATACGCCGGTCGGCGTGAGCCGCGCCAGGAAGCGCTGCCAGCCGTTCACGGTATACAGGCCGTTCTCTGACAGCGTAAAGGCGCCCGCCCCGGTTGCCGCCCAGGTGTCGATCAGACTCATCTGAATGAGGTCAAACTGCTCGTGACTGCGCGCGAACCAGCTGCGCGCATCATCGACAAACAGCCGCAACCCGGTGACGTGGTCCGCACCGCTGAAGGCGCGATAATCGTGCGAGAACAGCTGTACGAAGATGGGGTTGTATTCGACGCCGGTGATGTCCTTGAACCCGAACACGGATGCGGTCATCAGATCGCGCCCGCCACCGATGCCGATGACGGCCGAGCGCCCCTCATGCCGGATGTAGTACGCGAGTGCGGTGGCGTCATAGCGCAGGAACTCGAGCTCGCGGGGATCGCCTTCGAAGTGGTAGATGGGAGTGCCGGCCTCGCCATCGATTTTCAGCCAGCCCTCATCCAGTAGCATGTGCGGCGTAACCTTGGATGGGCTCCACATGAAGGCGGCGGAGTGCGGAGTCATCGTCAGGTCTATCCGCGAGAAGGAGTTCCAGCGCTCCTCCGTGAACTCGTAGGCCCGCTCCACCCTGTTCTTCACCAGGATGGGACGCAGGCCGTGAGTCCCAAGCAACTGGGTCATGCCGGCCGCGACCAGCAGCGCTACCGCTGCGATGGTCGGGTTGAGCCATTGATAGGAAACGCTGCGTATACCCGCTGCCTGCTCAGCGCGCGCCAACCGTGCGGCCCTGCGAAAGGCGAGCCCTGCGACGCCCCCAAGGGCCCCGACAAGCAATATCGCGGTGTAGGTGTCCGTGGCCGTCAAGAGCGCCAACGTCACCAGACAACCCAGCGCGGCACCAACGAGATCAACCCCATAGACAAGACTGATACGCTGATTGCTCCGCGTCAGGGCAACGCTCACGGCAATGCCGAGCAACACGTAGGGGGGCAATAGAACGACAATTGCGACAAGCCAGCCAATCACGAAGGTAAGAGTGGGCTGCAGGTTACCGCTGAGCGCGATATTCACTAGCAGCAGCAGGCTCGCCAGAGTGGCCCACGCGAAGACCGTCATCACGCGCGCCATGGTCTCAAACAGTCGCGCGGGCGTGTACGTGAGCTCGAAACGGAAAAAGACGGCCAAAGCCCCGGCGGTCATCCCCAACATCGCAACGCCGATGGCAAAAAATGCCAGGTGATAGTAGCCGATCACGGAAAGGATGCGGGTCTCCATGATCTGCAACATCAACCCGCACATACAAGTCAGTAGCACGCCGCCCAGAAACCATAGGTCACGGGTCGGTGTGCGCGCACTCTTAAGGATAAGCCTGCTCCTTCCCTGAGTTGACCGGCCTTCGGGCAATCCCGCACGTCGCTACGGTTGCCGGCTCGCTTTTGCGTCGAACGCCATGGTAGCAGTGCCCCTGCCTGCCATGTCAGGAGAAGGGCCTCGGGAAACACTCCATCGGCTGAGTGAACGGAACGCTTCTCATTCAGTCCGCGTGAACGTGAAGGTTCGGATGACATGTCGATGCGGCGCGACGGTCATCACGCGTTTTGATCGTGTCATGGTTAGCGTGCGACCTCATGACGCCGCGCCGCGCATCGCCAGCGGTTCGGTACTGTGGTGCCTGTTGCGACGCGGCAATTGCAGGGGATCCGAGTTGGTTCACACGCCCGTGTGTTGAGATTCGCCTGAGAAGGCCCCTCGTTCCGGAGGACCCCGACTCCTGAGGGCCGCCTCGTTAAGGAGAGCGCCGGCCCACGGCTGCTGGCGAATGTGCTTCGGAGGACGAAAGCCGGCGGCTGGCGTGCCGCCCTGCGGCATGTGACATCACTGGATTTCGTATCTGACCATCAGACGACCCAGGTCCGGATCCCGGTTGGTCCGCGCAGCTCTCGATCGCCGCCCCATCACCCGGCTCGCGCCGAGCTCGCGCTCGGCTCGCCCAGCTGAGGCTACGCTTCCGACTTCCGAACGAAACGACGCCCGCATGCTCTCTTTACGTACTAGCTCATCGATCGGTGGGCCATGCACCCTGCCCTGGTTTCGCACGCATGATGGAGGTCGCCCGCATGCCGACCGTGGCGGTCATTGCGGGAGCGAGGGCCGTGTAGGCCTCCCCCACCCGCAGATTGGCCGAGCGTTGGGCAGCGACGGCTGCACTCACGTCGACCGCGACGCGTGCCCCCGCTCGTGTCAGCAGAGTCAGCTGTGTACCGTGGGCTTCGAGCAGCGTCCCGGTGACGCGCCGAACGCCCGCCGCCAGATGCTCCTCAGCCCCGGCGACCTGCGCCCCGGTGACAGCCGTGCCGTTGGGACCGAAGATCATGAGTGTCTTGTAGCCGCCCACGTAAACCAGACCATTAGCAACCATGGGCACGACGTTGGCATTGCCACCGAGGTTGGGCCATTGGCCGGCTGGGGAGGAATACAGAAGACTCAGGGTGCCGTTGGTCGGGGTGGCCGAAAAGGCATAGAGGGTCAGACCGCTGGTCGACGTCGGCCGGCCCACGGCCCAGATAATCGCCGATCCTGCCTTGCGGGCATTCGAGGTCACGACCGTGAAAAATCCCGGGTCCTGCTCAGAGGAGGGAATGGTGGCCGCGGTTGCTTCCGCGACCCAGTGCGGCGTCGGCGCGGTGGCCACCTGCCAGGTCTGCAGCGCACCGGCGGAGGTCACCACGCGACCGATGCCGTCGTGCCCGCGGTAATAGGACGCCCCACACCAGCAGCCGCTGCCGAGCTGCTGCATATCCACCGCCGCGGACAGATTGTCCTGATCGAGCAGGAACAAGCGACCATCCTTCGACACAATGGCTGCCAGATCCGTACCACCCGGCTGGGTGGGCAGCAGCATCACACCGGACGCGCCGAGGTCCGCATCGTCAATGTCCATCTGGAAGACATTCGATGGCGTGAAGACCCCGGTGCGCGACCCGAGATTGGTCCGCAGACCCACCACGCTTTCCTGAATGTTGGTGACGCCGTCATAAGTAGTCTGTGAAGGACAGTCCTCGGGTGAGTCGTAGAAGTTGCAGTCAGAATTACCGGTGGAGAAGAAGATCGTGCTGCCGTTGGCAGCGAGCCCAAAGCCGGACATCCAGACGGAGCTGAGGAAAAAGTTTGTGGACGAGGTCGCCTGCGTATCGTTGAGTTCGGCGTCCGCAAGTGGCACGAGATTCCCGGCTCTCCACCCCAATACCCAGCCGCGGGAGTGATTGGCCTCAAAGTCGCAGAAGCTGCCAAAGCCCGCGTAGATCACGCCGTCGTGCTCCAGCAGCGCTGGCCGTTGCCGCTGGTAGGTGGCATTGAAGGCGAAAGTCGAGCCGTCGCTCAGCTTCTGGGTCGCTGCCACCGTTACCGGTGGTACCGAATCGGCCAGCGTCACCAGATCGAGCGCATGCAGCTGGTACTGCGGCACGGCGCCGTTGATGTAGGCGATGACATACATGCGATGACGGGTGAGGTCGATGACCGGCGTGCCGGTGATACCCACATTGGGACCGTTGTTGCCGCAGCCGAGCGGAGTTGGCACCGGGGGGCCGAGATTGCGAGTGACGAGGATCTGCCCGCTTTGCGCGTCAAGCGCGTAGATCGAGTTGTTTTCCGTCACGACATACAACACATCGTGACGGCTTCCGCCGATCGTCTGACCGGGCACGAGCAGCGGCTGGGCATCCACCTGGTCATCGAGCGCTACCGTACTCAACACACCAAAGGTCGCCGGGAACGCCGCGGCGCTGAGGAGCGTCTCCTCGTTATTCCAGCCGGTGCGCAGTTGATTGTAGTGATAGGTGGTCACCGCGATGGGTGAGGCGGCATTCGCCACTGCGACCATGGCGCAGGACAATGCGGCGCCCAAGCGGAGATTACAGGCGACAGCCCGCGCCCAGCTGATTGCACTCATGATTGTTTCCCCAGAACGTTTTATTGCGCGCCGGCTGCGCGTCGTTATGGGCTCGAAAGTAGCACCCGTCCGGGGCGGCGTCGAGGAACCTCGCCAGGGCGGCTTATGTCACCAGCGGCAATCAGCGGGCGTGCGATTGCACTGCAACATTCCGCGAGCCCGATCGCCTCTCCAAGCGCACCCGTACCAGGACGTGGGGGATCGCGGTGACGACTTGAGTCGCCACCCGCGGAGTATCGACGCCGATGACCGGGGGCGCAGAACCGGAGGCCCAGGAACTTAGGACTCCAGGGCCCTCGGCGGGCGGCTACCTGCTGCCTGCACGCCCAGATGGATCGCTCAGCCTCGATACCCTTTGTTCTCTCGCTTCTCTTTCTTAGCCGCTCTCTTCTCCATCAGGTTCTTCGCCGGCTTCTTCTTGGCATCCTTCTTGGTGTCCATGGCCTTGCCCATTGCTAGCTCCTGCGGTTGAAAGGAATGAACGCTCGTCTCTTCATCTCGACGCCTCAGCTATTCAACCTGAACGCGCCATGATAGGCACGCTGGCAGAGTGCACCCGGGCGACGTTGACGTGCCTTTGGCTAGTTGGCGGCGCGCCGCCACGTACCTGTGCCCAGTTTTCCCGTGACCACCCAGACGTCCGGCGACTGGAACGTGTAGGTGCCCTCGTCGTGCCAGCCATTGGTCGCCTGCAGCGACCAGTGGCCGTCGGCGGCGGTGAATGTGCCCGCGTGTGACTGCCCGTTATCCATCGCCTGACTGTACGCCGTATACGTGCCGTGCGGGCCGATCTGCCAGTACCAGTAGCCAGGATTTATGAGGAATTGCCAGGTGCCGACCGTGCGGGGATCCACGTGTGTCGCGGCCGACGCCGGCGGGGGCAACGGCAGGGGCGAAGCCCAGCGCGGGTCGTCGCCCGAACAGGGTACCGCCACCACCCAGCAGTCCGTCACGCCCGTGGCGCTGCAGCTCGCGATCGCCTTGGTGGCGGCGCGCGCGCGACTGGCGTCGTACTCCTGGGAGTAGACATTGTGGTGCGCCGCCATCGCCAGGGCGAAGCACAGGCCGCTGCCGGAATTCACCACTTTGCAGTTTGCGCCGCGGTTTCTCTGACAGATCTGCAGTGCCAGCTGCTCGGCAGCTGCGCGCGAGGGCTGCCCGTGCGCGGTGCCCGCCTTCATGTCCGACTCGGAGACCGCAATTGCCGCGAAATAAGCGCGGGGTGCCGGCCCCTGGGAATTGCGACAGCGATTCAGGCAGCCCTCGTAAATCGCCTCATCCACCGCGGTGTCCCCGCCAAGCGCTGCGGAGCACTGCTCGTAGCAGTTGCCGTCGGCATGGGCAGGCCAAGGCAAGAGCAGCGAGGCCGGCCAGATCCCAACGAGACTCAGGGCAAGAGCCAGTCTTCTCATTCTTCTATAGCTCCGAATCCGCGCTTCGCGGGCTGCAGCGCCGCCGTAGTCAGGGATAATCCTGCGCCCGGATTACGAACAGGTGCAACACCGCGGTGGCCCTGCCGCGGCGGCTGTCCGCGGCCGCGGCATGAAACCCGCGCAAGGAGGCCGGCAGCGCCGGTGCTCAGGGAAGCCTCGGGCTGTGAAAACGGACGCGCGCCCTTAGCGCTCAGAGGGGGCCGGAGCGCCAAAAGTCAGGCATGAGATCTGTGGCGGCGACTCAGCTGCCCCATACGCAACGTCTGCGGGCGCGTGATCCACGGGGATTGTGCAGGAGAGGTGTTGCGCCACTCGCGGCGGACTCTGTCCTTAAAGCTGACGTGGCAGGTCGGACAGGACTTCAGTTCCCGCGTGAGGACGACCTTGTGGGCGCAGCGCGGGCAGCGCGGGCGGGGCCTCGGGATCCCCAGGACCACCGCGGCCAGCTTCGCGATGAGCCACACGTAGAGCAGCGCCGCTACGAACTCAGCGGCCTGGACTTCCGGACGCGGCAGAGGCGCCGGATAGCCCCACGCGATCCCGGCCGCGACGGCGGCGACCGCGAGCATCCGACAGCCGCGAAGCAGGCCGTACCGGAGCTTGAGTTGGCGTCCCACGCGCATGGAACGAGCCTACCTTGCGGCGCGCCGGTTGGCTTCCTGTCCCGTGGTGGCGACATGTCGGCACTCCCCGTCTCCGCGGGGGAGCCCCGCGATCCGGGCGCGGTATACGCCCCCGCGGGCGGGACGGCGGCCAGCAGGCGGACAGGCGGTCACGCGTGCGGTCCTCGTCGCCGGCTGCCTGTGCGCTCCGGGCCTCCCGGTCGGGGCCCCTCAACGCCAAGCCGCCGGCTACGATCAAAGTCGGCACCTGTCCACAACCCGACGTGAAAACGTGCAGTTTTCCATTGCTGCACGGCACACGGGTACATTGCTGCCGGCGGCCGCCAGCTCAACAGTGAGCACCCGCGGTTCGCGGAAGGTAGCGCAACTCAGTTCGTGGCCAGTAAAGCGTGCACAGGAGCACTCGCGATGAACAACACTCCCCAAAAGCGACTGCGTGCGCTCGCGGTAGCAGTGGCAACGCTGACGGGCGGCACCCTTTACCTGCTATCCGCATCCGGACACGCCGATGAGCATTCCGCACCGGTCTATGTGACCGCGATCCCCCCCGGGTACCGTGACTGGAAGCTGATTTCGGTAGCTCACGAAGAAGGCGATCTGCACAGTTTCGCGGTAGTGCTGGGCAACGACTTGGCCATCAAGGCGTACCGGGAAGGCAAGTTACCCTTCCCTGACGGCGCGATCATCGCCGCCCTGCACTACAGCCACGTGCCGTCAGAGGAGAACAACAAGGTCTTCGGGCGCCAGCAATCGTTCGTTCCGGGCGCCCCTACCAACGTACAGTTTGAGGTCAAGGACTCGAAAAAGTACGCGGCGACGGGCGGCTGGGGATTCGGGCACTTCTCCCCGGATGGCAAGCCCGCCACCGAGACGGTGCTCAAGACCTGCTTTCCGTGCCACGAGCCCGCCAAAGCCCACGACCTGATTTACACGCGTTACGCACCTTAGTCGACTCGCTCAAAAGCGCCTGCGGGACGAGGAGTCATGAAGCGGATCAGCATCGAACTGCTCGTGGCGGCAGTCTTCAGCAGCGCATCAATGTCGTTTGCGGCCCCGGCCCTCGATGAGGCCGCAGCACCGGTCTTCGGAATCAGGATTCCCGCCGGTTACCGCGAATGGGCGGTGATTTCCGTGGCGCACGAGGCGGGTAATAACAACGATCTTCGCGTCATCCTCGGTAACAGCGCGGCCATTCAGGCCGCCCGGGACGGGAAGCTGCCCTACCCTGACGGGGCAATCATTGCCCGCCTCGCCTGGAGTTACCTGCCCTCCGAAGAGAACAACAAGGTGTTTGGCCGTGAGCAGTCATTTGTTGCCGGCGCGCCCATCAACCTGCAGCTGATGGTCAAGGACTCAAAAAAATACGCATCGACAGGCGGGTGGGGCTTCGCCCAGTTCAAGCAGGGCAAGCCCGCCGACGCAGAGGTGCATCAGACCTGCTTCCCCTGTCACGTACCCGTCCAGGCGCGCGATTTCGTCTACACGCGCTACTCGCCCTCACCCTGACGCAAGGCTGACTGCCCCGCGACAGGAAGCGACAGCGGCGCGCGCTCAGTTCAGATGCACCCGAACACCCGCCCAGATCGCGCGCGGCGTGGCCGGGGAAACCGCGTTCTCGTTGGTATAGGTGCCAGGGTCGGGTCGGAACGTGCCGTTGGGGTTGAAGGTGTTGCTGGTCAGGAACCCGGCCGTCGCATACTCCTTGTTCAGCGCATTGACCAGACGGGCGAAAATGTCGACGCGCCGACCCAAGTGATACGTACCGTAAAGGTTGACCACCACATAACTGGGCAGCCAGCCGGTGCCATCCGGTGAGATGTAGTTGCCTTCGCCGTTGGTGCCGCCTGCGACATTGGCGTTGTTCTCGTTGCCGTGCAGGTACGAGCCGGAGGCAAAGATGACCGTGCCGCCCACATCCCAGTGCTTGTCGTGGTCGTAGTCGAGGGAGAGCCGCGCCGTGTGACGCGGAATCAGGGGGATCCGATCGCCCGGCGTCACCAGGATGTTGCCGGCCGCGTCGGCGGTGCTGTTGGACTCCGCGCTCACCACAAACTGCGACTGGAACGTCGCATCCACCAGGCTGTAACTCAGGCGCCATTTCAGTCCGCCTTCCGTACCGCCCAGCGCCAGGTCGAGGCCCTGGCGCCGGGTATTGCCGACATTGGCGAAGTAACCGGAGTTGGTCGTCGTGGCGATGAACTGAATATCATCGGCATTGAGCGTCCGGAACACATCGGCACTCCAGTTCAGGCGCTGGTCGGCGCGATTTCCGCGCAGCCCGACCTCGAAGGTGCGGGCGACGACCTGCTTGAGATCCGGATCGCTCGCGAAATCATTCGGCAGGCCGCAGGGCTGGGCCGGGTTTGAACACCCGAGCTCGATGACGGTCGGCGCCCGGCTCGCCTGGTTGTAATTCGCGTAGTAGGTATCACGGTCCGACGGTGTCACGGTGAAGCCGAGGGCAGGGTTGATGCGGACGAAGGTATGGTCGCCGCTCAGCGGGGTGCTGGTGTCGAAACCACTGCCGTAGTCCCCGACGTCCGTATCGACGCTGTAGCCACTGAGCCGCTCGGTATTGCTGTTGTAGCGCGCGGAGACATTGACGTGAAACAGCGGACTCGGAGAGAGTGTATCGGTGAAGTAAAGTCCGAATATCTTGTTCGATCCATCGAGCGAAATGACGGTCTGGTCATTGAACGGGCTGGGATCGTAGATCAGCTGGTGGTTCGGGGCGAAGCTGCCGTACTGGAACATCTGGGCGAAGCTGTTGGTCGCATTACTGTAATCGGCACCGAGAATGCCCTGGTTCTTCCAGCCGAACAGATCCTGCGATTCGGTGAGCTGCAGGCCGAATCCGTAGGTACGCTGCACCAGGTGCGAAACCTGGCTGGCGGAGTTCGAGCAGTAAGCGAGCGCTGCGCGCTCGGCCGCCGGGACGCTGCAGTCGATCGGGGGCCCGGGATAAGCCGCATCGAGATAGTTGTCGTTGTTGCTGCCGTTGCTGCTCTCGGTGACCAGCCGCCGATAGAACACATTCCCCGACAGCAGCAGCTGTTCGGTGAGCGCCTGCGTGCCCGTCAGGTTCACGAAATGCATGAGGTCGGCCGTGAAGTCAGGCGTATAACTCTGCTCTCTGCTGTAGGCCAGCAGGCTCAGCGGCGTGGCGCCGTTACCGTAAAGACTGGTGTCGGCGTAGGTGTAACTCAGGTCGAGGTCGGTCTTATCGGTCTGCCAGCCTATCTTGCCGAAGCCCTGCCAGACCCGCGTCGGGGACAGGTCCCGCCACCCGGTCTCGTCAAAGTAAGTCCCCGTCACGAAGTAGTCGAACGCCCCGAGCTCGCCGCCGGTCTGCGCCTCCAGGGCGTAGCGACCGAAGGAGCCGCCGTAGGCTTCGAACTCGGTTCCCGGATTCGCATGTCCGCTCTTGGTCTGCACGGACAGCGCGCCGCCGAGCGTGTTGAGGCCGAATACCGGGTTCGAGCCCGATATCAGGGATACGTTGGAAATTGCCGACTCCGGGATCAGGTCCCAGTTGACCGTGTCACCAAAGGACTCGTTGACGCGTACGCCATCCACGTAGACGGAGAGGCCCTCAGGCGTGCCCAGCAGGGGCGATGCCGTGAAGCCGTGGTAATTGATGTCAAGCTGAAAGGGATTGTCGGCGCTCTCACTCACGTTGACGCCGCTGAAATTCATGTTCAGATAGTCCGCGACATCCGTCGTTTGCTGGCGCTGCAGGTCAGCGCTCGTGGCGGTCTGCACGTTGGCCGGAATCTCATTGAGCGGCAGCCCCAATCCGGGCAGCGGCGCGGTGGCAATGATGAGAACTTCCGGCAGCTCCTGAGCGCTGGCGGGATTGTTCCTGGCACCCGCGCCCGCATCCGCATCCGCGGCGCGCGCCGGCAGCGGAACCATCAGGGCCGTCAGGCTTGCCAGACCCCATACCATCAGCCACTTATCAGATTGCAAGAACCCCCCCCCCGTTTGCTGTCGGGGCATAGCCGTGCACACGACTCAGGACGCCTAAGTCCCGCTCCCCCCTGTCCGTCGCGCGTGATACCACCCGCCCCTCAGTCTCAGGACTGCGATCCTGGCAAGCTAGGGAGCACGTCCCGAGCCCCCTCGGGAAAATCTCCCGAAGGCTGCCGCGCCACCCCTGCCCCGACCCTCCCACGAAATCGCACCTCAAAAACGACGCGGACGATGGCATCATCTGGGTTATGAGTCGCCCGGATTTACCCCGCCTTCTTCTGCCCGCCGCACTGCTGCCGTGCCTGTGGGTCGCCGCCTGCAGCAGCACCCACGGTAACTACCGCAAGGACGAGGCTCACGCGCAGCTGCTGCAGAGCCTGCGCAAGTGTCTCGCCGAAGTGCCGCTACGCGGTGAAAGGGGTGCGATGTTCATCTCCCCGTGCGTGCAGACGGACGTGTCGCCCCTTAATGGCATCGGGCGCGGAACGCTGGTCGAGACTCTCGGACCAGCGCAATACTGCACCGACCAGACTCAGGGCAGCTTCCCGAAGTCAGACGACTGTCCCACCGCCCTGAACCCCCAGTGGAGTTTCTACCGTCGGCCCGACGCCATCAGCGGCGGCGGCCCGGAGCTGGTGTGCGAAGCGCAGGGCAGTGGCCACTGCGTCACGGTGGAATGGCGGCGCTCCCAGTGACCTGCCAAGTGCACTGATCCTGTAGCGGCCCCTGCCGCGCGGTGTGCCCGCGTCGACCCAGAGCGGAGCTCCCCTCCGACGTGCGATAGATTGATCGGGTCCGGGTAGGAATGCCTATTGCGCTCAGGGCAATCCGCACTTATTCGTTTCTGTTGTCTGCATCCTGCCTTGCACGACCTGTCGCTGCAGGGATTCCATGCTGCCGCGGGCGACGCTGTCATAAGCGCTGCACCCGAGCGAGGCGCCAGGCCCATCTCTCAGGTTTAACGCTCTGCGCGCACGATGCCCGCTGTCGCTGAACTGGCACGTCGGGCGTGCGCGACACATTGCAAGTTCGCAACGCAGGCGCTCTACTGAACCAACGAAGGGCAAACCCGCCGCAAGGCGGGGACGCAAAGCCTCCGGTCTTCAGAGTCGGTCTCTGCAGATAGCGGGGTTGCCGGCCGGATGCGCGGGACGCACGCCGACCGTCATGCGATCCGCGGCCACGGTCCCGTGTGCCGCACGCGGCTTTGCCGCCCTCGACGCGTTATGGACACGTGGCCGGGGAAGTTATGCAACATCTAAGTTCTCTGTTCGGAAAGCGGACGCGGCAGATCGGCGTCTGCGCTCTCCTCCTCCTGACGCTTGCAGCCTATGCGCACGGGAGGCGGCACCCGGGCGAAGGCGTCTCGATCTCCGGGACACCACCAACCAGCGACCAGGCAGGTTACCCGTACAGCTTTGTGCCGACGGCCTCCGGACCGCGCGACCGGAGCCTGACCTTCTCGATCAGCGGCATGCCCTCCTGGGCGACGTTCAATGCCGCCACCGGGCAGCTGTCGGGGACCCCTGCGGGCACTGCGACCGGCACGTACCCGAACATCACCATCAGCGTGACGGACGGGGCCGCGAGTGCCGCGCTCCCTCCGTTCGCGATCCAGGTCAGCGCGCCTCCGAGCGCACCGCCGACGATCGCCGGGACCCCCGCCACCACTGTGGTGGCGGGCTCGGCATACAGCTTCACCCCGGTGGCAGCCGATACCAGCGGCGCGCCGCTCACCTTCAGCATCCAGAACGCTCCCGACTGGGCCACCTTCAGCGCGGCGACCGGGCAGCTCGCCGGAACCCCGGGAACGGGCGCTGCGGGAACCTATTCCAGCATCGTGATTTCGGCGAGCGACGGACAGGCGTCCGTCTCGCTGCCACCGTTCGCCATCACGGTCACGCAGGCCTCCACGGGATCAGCAACCTTGAGCTGGACGCAGCCGCTACTGAATACCAACGGTAGCGCGCTCACGGATCTTGCCGGTTACCGCATCTACTACGGGACCTCCCCGGGAAGTCTCACCCAGGTCATCCAGCTCTCCGGCACCGGGCTCACCACGTACGTCATGAGCAATCTTGCCAGCGCCACCTGGTACTTCGGCATGACTGCATACGACTCGGCAGGCGTTGAAAGCGCCGTCTCGAACCTCGGCAGCAAGGCGATCCCGTAAGCCGAACGCGCATACTTTCATCGCGTCCGCGGTGCCACCGTTCAGGGCGAGGCGCGGGCGTCGTGCCGCGCGGGGCCGCAGTAGCGCACTTGGCCGCCGCTCAGTTCGACCTCATGCGTGGCGCGGCGGCGCCACTCGCCGAACGTGTGCGCGGTGACGACGATGGCAGCACCCACGCCGGCGAGCCGCGCCAGCTCCGTGCCCAGCAGGCGGCGCGTCGCCGCATCGAGGCTGTCGAAGGGCTCATCGAGCAACAGCAGCCGCGGGCTGCCGACGATGGCGCGCGCAAACAGCACCCGACGGATCTGTCCGTAGGACAGCTCGCCCAAGGATCGCTCGGCCCAGCGCGCAAGGTGGAGCCGCCGCAGCACGCGCCGCGTCGCCTCCCGGTCGGCTTTCGTCGTCGCACGATGTATGCCGATGCTGCCGTGGCGGCCCGACAGCACGACATCATGGACCGTGGCGCTGCGCGGATAGCGAGCGTGCACGTACGGGGCGGCGATGCCGGTGCGGACGCGGAAGCGCTCCAGCGGCACGCCGCGGGCGATCCCGCGGCGTTCGATGATCCCGCCTGTGGCGACTCCATGATCGCCATAGAGCGTGCGCAGCAGGGTCGTCTTGCCGGCACCGTTACCACCGTGTATCACCCAGAATTCTCCCGGCCGCACCGTCAGCGAGACATCCCGCAGCGCGCAGCGCTCCTCCAGATACACGCAGGCCTTGCACATGCGCACCAGCGGCGCGCGGCGCGCAGCCACCGCGCCGGGCCTGCCAGCGGTGGCGCGAGCTGATGCCCCCGCATCCAGGCAGCGCCGCAGCGCCGCGGCGCGCAGGCGTCCCGCGTACACGACGCGGCCCTCCCGGAGCGCGAGAACGTGGGTCGCGCTCGCCGGCACGTCGGCGCCCTGGTGGGTGACGGTCACCACGGGCAGACGTCCCTTGAGGGTGGCGAGCCACCCGATCAGGCGCCGGTGATTTTCGCGATCGAGCCCGGTGAAGACCTCATCGAGCAGCAGCAGCCCCGGGCGCGAAATGAGGGCCCGGGCGAGAACGACCATGCGCCGCTCCCCGTAGGAGAGCTCGAGAAATTTGCGGCGCCTGAGCGCTGCGATACCCAGGCGCCCAAGGTGCGCCCTGACCCGCCGCCGCTGTGCCGTGCTCAGCGCCTCGGGCGGAATGTCCGTCCCGTGAATGCCGCTGCCCACAACCGCCTCAGCCGACAGGTCCCAGGCATAGCGCTGGTACTTGTCCTGGCGCTCGGGGCCGACGTAGGCGATGTGCTGCCTCACCTCGTAGGGCACCTCGTGCCACTCATCGTTCAGCCGCCAGCGCAGGCTGGCGTCGGCAGCCGACGAGGGACGCACGATACCGGCGATCACTTTCAGCAGTTGCGTCTTGCCGCTGCCGTTGCCGCCCACCAGCACCCAGCGCTCACCCGGGCGGATCCTCCAGTGGATCCGGTCGAGAACGCGCCGCCCCGCGCGGGTCAGGGTCATGCCACTCAGGCAGGTCGTGATGAGGGGGCGCGCCGTGCTCATCCGTAACTCTAGCCTGATTAAGCGGCGCAGGTGCGCGCCGGCTGCGCCTAAGTGATCCTGAGCGTCACTGACACGACGTGCGTGATCGGGGAGGCATCGCCTGCACAGCTGCCCTTCAGCGAGATCGCATAGGTCCCGGCGGGCGTGCCGGTAGCAGCCGCGGGCGAACTGCCACCGCAGGAACCGAGCACGGCGAGCGCGCCGAGCAGGAGCGCGCGCAGCAGCAGAGGCGTGCGCCGCCGGTACGGTATCGCCAGCAGGAAGAGGACCGCGAGCACCGCCGAGACCGAGGTGAACCGTGCCGCGGTCAGTGCCGTGCGGGTATTTACGGTGAGCATGATGGTGCCGGCCGCGGCAAGTGAGGCCGGGCTCACCTCGCAGGTCGCCCCCGTGGCGCTCGCGGGCAGCTCGCAGCTGAAGTTCATCACGCTCGAAAATCCCGGGGACGTCGTGACCTCGACCGGCACGCTGCCCGACTCGCCGTGCGGGATGGTGAGCGAGGGCGCGCTGAGCGCGAAGTCCTCGATCGTGACGGGCGTGCCCGCCGAAAGACTCTGGTTGCGGGCGCTGTCGCCCGAATAGGCGGCGGCTATGACGTGGCTCCCGTAGGTGGACAGGGGCGTCGTGAGTACCGCGCGCCCGTTCTGCACCGTCACGGGGTTGCCAAGGGCCGCATCGCCGTCGAAGAACTGCACCGTGCCGCCGAGCGCGGCGCCGGCACTCCCAGCAGTGACGAGCGCGGTGAGCGCGACCGGTGAGTTAAGCGGAGCTTCAGAGGATGCGGTGCTCACCACGGTGGTGCTTGCGACCGCGCTCGGCAGCACCTGGATGGCCGCCATCATGCCGAGGTCCTCGTGGGACAGGATATGGCAGTGATAGACGAAGGTGCCCACGATGTTGGCGGGGCGGAAGTCGATCAGCAGCTTCACACTCGGGTAAGGGCCGCTGCCACTCCAGTGCGGCACCGTGATCGTGTCGCGCAGCGCCGGATCGCTGAGGCTCTCACCGTTGATCGCGAGCGTCTGGAAACGCGTCTGGTGGATGTGGAAGACATGATCCTCGAGGGTACGGTTCTCGACGACCCACTCCTCCGTCGCGCCCTGATGCAGCACCACGCTCGGGGGCGCGCCCATCACGTAGGCGGTCGGCGTCTGCCCCTGCACCGTGATGTAATAGGCCGGACCCGGTGACTGCGTGGACTCGGAGAAGTACAGCAGCCGGCGGCTGGCGGCGGCGGCGGCGTTGAGGCTGGCAAAGCGCGTGAGGCGCACCGCGGTCCGCACCGCGCCAAGGCGCGCCGCTGCAGCCGCGGTGCCTGCCTGCGGGACGATGGTGGCGAGCGGACGCGCCGGCGTCACCGAGCCCGCCGCGCCGGTATCGATGGCCTGCGTGACGAGCTGCCCCTGCTGGCCGGCCTTGGGCGTTACCGCGATGAATTCCGCGCGCGCACCGGGCCCGAGCACGATGCTCGTCTGCGTGAGCGCCTGGATCGAGCCGGTTCCCTGCCCGATGGGCACGCCATCGACCGCCACCACCTGCAGCGGCTGCGGCACGCCGCCGATCACGTACTGCAGCTGCATCTGGGTATCGGCGGCGGCGTTGAGTACCCGCCAGAACTCACTCGCACCGGCGGGGGTCTGGAGCACGGGGGTGGTGTAGGCCGGCGCGGTGACCGGCACGAAGTTGACGGACAGGTCCAGCGCCGCCTGCCCGGCGGGGGGTGTCGGCGAGCCGGGCGCCGCAGGCGGCAGGCGCTGGTCGCGCAGCACGAACACCCGCTGCGTCAGATTCGCCACCTGCGGGTTGACGTTCTCGATCCCATCGACGATGAGGGCACCGGCCGCGCCGCCGAGGACCTGGCCGGCACTGAACCCGTGCGGGTGGGGGTGGTACCAGTAAAGACCCGTCGGCTCATCGGCGGGAATCTGCACCGTGTAGTCAAAGACGTCCGCCGGCTGGACCAGGGTCGTGATCACTTCGTCCTGGTGACAGGTGGGCGCAACGTTCAGCCCGTGGAAGTGCAGGTTGGTCGTGGCCGGGCCCATCGCTCCGCCCGCGCAATCGTTGTTCGGGCCGTCGCTGGCCTGGTGGCCGTGCATCATCCTCGGCATGGCCGGCGAGGTTGCCGCTGCGCCGGCGGGCAGCGCGTTCTGGAAATGTATGACGAGCTCGTCACCCGGGTTCACGTGCAGTGTCGGTGACTCAAGTCCGGTGTCGGTCACGTAGCAGTAGCGGGTCAGCCCGGCCCGATCGACGGTGCTCTTGAACAGCAGCGTCAGTTCCAGCACGCCGTTCTGGCTGTGCAGGTCCGCCGGCGCCGGCAGCACGGAGCCGGGCGCAAAGCGCGGACAGATCGCATCGGCGGGGTCAGTACTCTGAGCCTGCGCACGCCCCGCCGCGGCGAGGGTAAGTGCCACCGCGAACAGCGACAGCAGCCGCACCATAGTCACGGGACTGCGCGGCCGGTGCAGCCACAGAAACACCAGGCCGTTGAAGGCGCGAGGCAGGGGCAAAACATCCATTTACGCCGGATCCCAAACAGTCTTTGCGGGCGCGGAGCGCGCGCGTTATTTTCACGCATTGTACCGCAGCTTCTTCCCCGCGGCGCAGCGTCGCGCGCCGCGCCCCGCAGCCGGCTTCCCGCTTATGACAGAGCGGAGGGCTGCAACCCTGGTGCGCCACGCGCCGGATTCCCTGCGCCGCAACTGCCATTTGATGTTGCCGCAGGAGCCGCCGGCGGATGCGGGACGGCTGAAGTTCGCGGCAGTCGCAATGATTGCGTGCTTTGTGTAGAAGCTGTCTTCAGCCTGAGTCCTACACCGCAGGCAGCCACGCGAAAAAAGGAGCCCAGAAGATGAACCTTCGTGTCCTGATCACTTCCGCCCTCCTCGGCGCCGCCGTGCTCGGTACGGCCCTGAGCCTGCACATCGAGCGCACCCAGGCCCAGCCGCTGCCTCTGGATGAATGCATCAACGTCGGCAACTCCGGCCCCACCACCCGCCTGTGCCTGCATCAGTTCTCGGACCACTCCAAGTGCGTGGTGGCCGTCACCCGCGGCACCGAGACTGCCACGACCGACCTGTCCTGCAAGATCAGCTAGCACGACGGCGGCGCACCACCGGCGCGCTTGTCGTGACAGCAGTCCGCGCGCGTCAGGCAGGCTTTACGTTGGCGTTCAGCCGGAAGAGATTGGCCGGGTCGTACTGCTTCTTGAGCGCGGCGAGGCGTGCGTAGTTGTCCCCGTAGGCAGCGTGGATGCGCGACTCGCGATCGTCGGTCGCGGCGAGATTGACGTACTGGCCACGCGTATGCGGCTCGAGCCGGGCCCAGGAGCTGCGCACCCACTCGACGTCGTGTTCGTCCGCCGGCTGCGCCATCTTCCAGGCGGTGAAGATCCCAAGGTTGTGGGTCGCGCCCCGGTTGAAGTACGCCGTGGCCTGCGGCGCGACGCGACTGATGGCACCGCCCTGGTGCTGCAGCCACAGCACCCCGTGCTCCGAGGGCGCCGCCTCGATCACCTCGACCATGGTGTCGATGAGCGCCGGGGTGATGCCGTAGAGCGTCCCGCCCTTGCCATAGGAGCCCAGCGGACTCACGCCGCGCAGGTCGGCGCTGCCCTGCAGCTTCGCGTACGGGGCGGGGCCGAGTTCATCCTTGAGGGGCTTGCCGAGCTTGCGCAGGGCGCTCACCGCGCGCTCGGCAGCGGCGGCCGGACCGCAGTAACAGACGTTGAAGGACAGCCAGCCCGGGTCGGAGGTGGTGGCGCCCTTCGCCATCGCCATATCGACATACAGCTCATCGGGTGCGGCCGCGACCACTTCCGCGTAGCCGCGCAGGTGCTCGCGCGCGCCCGTGAAGGGCAACGTCAGGTCGCCGCCGTACATCAGCGGCGTGACCGGATGCAGGCGGAAGGTGAACGAGGTGACGACCCCGAAGTTACCGCCCCCGCCGCGCAGCGCCCACAGGAGGTCCTGATTCTGCGATTCCGACACCCTGACCCAGTTGCCGTCGGCGGTGATCAGCTCCGCTTCGAGCAGGTTGTCGCAGGTGAGGCCGAACTTGCGTGCGATCCGCCCGACGCCGCCGCCGAGCGTGAGGCCGGCGACCCCGGTATCGGCCACCGTGCCTACGGGGGTCGCCAGTCCGAAGGCGAGCGCCTCGCGGTCCAGCTGACCGAGGAGCGCGCCGCCTTCCACCCGCGCGGTCCTGGCAACCGGATCCACTTCCACGGCGCGCATGGGCGAGACATCGATGACAAGGCCGCCGTCGCAGCCGGACTGACCTGAGAGGCTGTGGCCGCCGCCGCGCACCGCGGTCAGCAGTCCCCGCGCGGCCGCGAAGTTCACCGCGCCACGCACATCCGCAGCGCCGGCGCAGCGCGCGATGAGGGCGGGCTTGCGTTCGAAGGAAGGATTCCACAGACGTCGTGCGCTCTCGTAGCCGGGGTGCTCGGCGCTGATGAGCTCGCCGCGCAGGGCGGCGCGCAGTGCCTCGACATCCGCGCCCCTGAGGACCAGGGGTTTGCCGTCGAGGCCGACCGCGCTGATATCCGGAGTGTTGGCACCGGCGCCGGCGAGCGCCCGGCGCTGCGGCAGCGCCGCTGCGACCACACCCGCAAGTCCTGCGGCGCAGAAGGTTCTTCTTTTCATACAGCCCCCGCAGCGTAACGTTACGCCCGAGGCTGCGCCGGAGGTCAGGCTCGCGTCAAGGGTGCGCCGCGGCAGGCGTCAGCGCGGACGGTCACACCGCCTGCGCCAACTCACGCGGCCCCGCAGCGCGGCGGAAGCTGCGCTCAGGGGAGCGAAGCGGTGTAGGTCACGCGCCCCGCATTGACGTTCACTCCGCCATAGGTGCCGGCAGGCGGTGCCGTGTTATTACTGTAGGTGTAGGCCCACTTGGCGTCCTGCTGCACCACCTTGCCGACCGCCGTCAGCGTCGAGGTGGTCGTAGCGCCGTCCGCCAGCGCCGGCGCCGCGAGCGTCGTGGCGGTCGTGTTGTGAGTGGCCGTGGTCGTGATCTTGGTGAAGCTGATGGTGTCGCCCGCGCCATCGGCGAGGGGTCCGGTGGTCGTGGAACTGAGCGTCACGTTGCCGTTGTTGGCAACGACGACCGCGGTCTCGACACCGCCGGTCAGGTCGCCGCCCGTGCCGGCGAGAACCCCGGTGCCAACCTGGGCCGCCGTCGGCGCCCAGGTGATCTCATCGATCGTCGCGAGCGTCGCATAGCCGCCGCTCGCCGTACCGGTGCCGCTGCCGACACGCAGGAACAGGAACTTCGGGATGGTGATCTGAAAGTCCACGTGTGCCGTGGCTGTCAGGGCGGTCGTGCCGGTCTGGAAGTTCGATTCGCCGCTGGCCGCCAGCGGCAACAGCAATACCGTACCTGCCAGCAGGCACCGGCTAACAAGAGAGGTCCGCATGATGTTAGGTACCGGGTGCTTGAAGACGCCGGCAGCTTACCGGGCCGTACCCGGGGCGCCTGTGGCTTATGTCACATTTCCAGGGCGTGCCGCCGCTGGCGCCCTCAGCGTGCGGCCGCGCGGTCGGAGTTCCAGGTGTCACCGATGATCAGCCAGCGCGTACCGCTGCGCCTGAACAGCGTCAACAGTTTCCCCTCATCGATCACGGCGCCGGACCTGTCGAGGATGCGATAGGTCTTCCACTGAAAGCCGAGGTCCCCGGAAGTCCCCGCGCGCCCGAGCGGTGCGTCCGTGACCGTGAGCCCGCCTTGTGAGAATGCCGGGCCGAGGCGCGAGAAGTATTCGCCGATCGCAGCCTTGCCCATGACCACCGGCAGCCCCGGCGCGCTCAGCACCGCATCGTCGGCGTAAAGCCCGGTGACGGCGCCGAAGTCCCCGGCGTTGTAGGCGCGCTTCCACGCGCTGCTGACGGCGTCGAGGGCCGCTTCACCCGCGGCCGCGGGCGCTGCCGTGCGCGTGCAGGCCACCAGGGCGAGACCGAGCAGCATCGGGAGCAGACCTGCGCATCCCCTGCGCATCCAGCTGCCCTGCGCTGCGTCGTTACTGTTCATGGCTCTTCCTCCTTTGGGCGTTCGCGGTCGTGTCGGGGTGCAGACTCTGCTGCGCGATTGCGATGGCCCCGAGTGGGCCTGAGCGTTCTCCCAGTGCGGGCGGCACGACGAAGGCATCGCCCTGGGCCTCGATACGCGGTGCATGTGCGTAGCCTGCAAGACTGCGCACGAGCGCCTGGCGCACGCGCGGCAGCAGGTGCGTCTGGCCGCCGAACACGCCGCCGCCGGCGACGATACGCTCGGGAGCCACCGTGAGGACCAGGTTGTGAAAGAGCGCAGCGAGGCTGTGGATGACCTCCTCCCAGGCCGGGTGTTCTGCGGGCAACTGGGCGGGGTCGACACCGACGCGCGCGCGGATGGCGGGCCCTGAAGCCAGACCCTCCACGCAGTCGCCGTGGAAGGGACAGTTCCCGGGCCAGCGGCTGCCTGCGAGCCGCGGCACGCGCTGGTGTCCGGCCTCTGAGTGCCCCATGCCCCGCAGCGTGCGCTGCCCGATCACGGTTCCGACGCCGACCCCGGTTCCGACCGTCACGTAGGTGAACGTCTGCAGACCGCGAGCGGCTCCCCAGCGACCCTCCGCCAGCGCGGCAGCATTGACGTCCGTGTCGAGGCCGGTCGGGACGCCGAATCCCCGGAAGGCACTCAGCAGCGCGACGTCATCCCAGCCTGGCTTGGGGGTACCGACTATCCCCCCGAACCGCGGCGAGTGCGGCTCGAGATCCAGCGGACCGAAACTCGCAAGCCCGAGTGCCGTGAAACCATGTTCGCGCTGCCAGCGCGACAGCACCGCGTGAATGGCGGCCAGCGTCTCCTGCGGCGCCCCGGTGGCGACCCGCTGCTCCTCGCGGACATCGGATGGCCCACTCGCCAGCAGGCACACGCACTTGGTGCCGCCGAGCTCCACCCCGGCCAGCAGCGCGCTCTCACCCATCAGCGGCGCGCTCCCTCGTCCGAGGTCGGCTGGCCGCGCCTGGTTTGACAGTGTTCTTGCGCGCGGAGCAGCATGTGTTTACTTCCTGAGGAATGCTCGGGTGAGACGACTAACGCGAAGGGCGGCATGGCAGCGACCCGGATAATGGCATCAGTGGCGGCCGCCGGAAGACCCGGCCTGCCCGCGGGACTCAAGGCTAAGAGTGCCGAAACTGCCCGCGCGCTGCCAGCGCAGACGGCAGCGGCCTCCCTTGCCCAGGGCACGCCTGCCCTGGCCCGCTCCCGCACGGAGCTATTGACATCGCTGCCGCCGCAGGCGCCCCGCGGCTCGTGAAGCACAAGGACGATGCGGTGCTGTTCAAGTCTGCGCTGCGCGCAGGCATCCGCTACGCGGAAGGTCGCGGCGCGGTGCAGTTCGAAGCCACCGACTCCTCCAGTGCCAAGGCGCTCTATGTCTACCGGCTGCTCGTACACGATCGGCTGATCGCACCCATGCCCGAGGAACAGGTCGGCGAGCGCAGCATCCGCCAGCGTCTCGCATCCTGGTATGCGCATCTGCCCGCCGGCCACCCGCTCATCGAATAACCCGGTAGCCGAAGGTGCGTCCGCCGGCACTGCGCGCGCTGCGGCGCGGCGCAGCACCAGGCAGCGTGCGCTCGGCGGGCGCCCCGACTTGCCAGCACGCCGGGCGGGGACTAGCTTGGCGGCAGTCCCAAAAATAAGTAAGAAGGAGAACCTCATGCGTCTGATTCTCATCAGCCTCTCGCTCAGCTGCGCCCTTGCGGCCTGCGGGGGTGCCAGCGGCTCCGGCCACGAGCCGAGCGAATCGGAAATGAAGGAAGCCATGCTGGATGCGATGAATCACCCGCCCGGCGTGACCGTCAGCGACCCGGTGACCATCAAGTTCTTCAAGAAGGAGGCCTGCGATCCACCCACCGCACAGGGATTCCGCTGCACGTTCGACGTCCAGGTCGCATCGGCCAACATCGGCGCGAGCATGTACAACAACGTCCCGTTCGGGTTCTTCTACAAGGAATCGGGCAAGTGGAACATGCGCCCGCCCTTCTGATACGCGCTTGACCCGGCCGCCCGGGGGAGACCGGGCGGCCGGTGGCGCTGCGCGGGCACCGGCACCCCGGGATGCGAGAGTGACAAGGAGTGTTCGGTCTCATGGAGTCTGACAATGTTCTCGCCCGCAGGCGTCGCGCGGGCGTGCTGGCCGTGGGCGGGCTCGGGCTGTCGATCCTGACGGGCGCCGTCTGCGCCGCCGCAGAGACGGAGCCGCCGCGGTTTGAAGTGCCGGCGCCGGCGGACGGCGCCGCCCTGACATTCATCACCTACGGCGACACGCGCTTCACGGAGCGCCCCGGCGTGGCCAACTCCCTGGCGCGCCGCGCGCTGGTGCACCGCATGGCCGCCGAGCACCCGGCGGCGATCCTCATCGGGGGCGATCTCGTCTATGAGGGCAGCAATCCTCAGGATTACGCCCTCTACAGGACCGAGACGCAGGAGTGGGCTGATCAGAACCTCGTGGTGTTCCCCGCACTCGGAAACCACGAGTTCAGGGGCTGCGATGCCGATGAGACGCCGTGCCTTGAGAACTGGTGGAGCGCCTTCGGGGCGCTGTCGCTGAAGCCGTTCCGGTGGTATTCGGTCAGCATCGGCCAGAGCCTGCTGGTGCTGCTACTGGATTCCGACAGCGCGCTGAAGCCCGGCAGCCCGCAGCGCGTGTGGTTTGAACACCAGATCGCCACGGCCGATGCGCGCACGAAATTCATCATGGTGGTGATGCACTACCCGCCGGTGCGGGATCCGATCTTTCCGGTCGGGCGCGATGAAAAAGAGATCGCACGCTACTTCGCCCGGAACGCCAAGTCCTTGCCGCAGCGGGTCGTGGTGGTGGGCAGCCATGTGCACAACTACGAGCGCTTCAGCAAAAACGGCGTGACCTACCTGGTAAGCGGCGGCGGCGGAGCGAAACCGATCCCCGTGCTACGGCTCTTCGGCGAGCTCTCCCACCTCCACACCGGGGTCAACTTCCATTACCTGCGCTTCCGGCTCGAGCAGGACCGGCTGAGCGCAACCATGGTCCGCTTCGACGCCGGCGAACGCCAGGCAGATACCTGGAGCGAACCGGATCGCTTCGAGGTCAGAGCCAGGCGCTAGGCAGCACCGTGCGGCCTGCCGCGATCCTTCACGCCCACACCCGCCACTGCAGCGCCGGAAGACGATGGACGCAACTCATGAGCCCGGGGGTTCCCATGCACCGCTATCACCTCGCCACTCAGCTCGCGTGCGCCCTGCTGCCCATCGCCTGCGCGTGCGCGGACATAGCGCACGCGGGCGTCTGCACCGGCCAGGGCGTGGAGCTGCAGGTCCTGGGCTCGGGCGGCCCGGAGCTGCAGGACAAGCGTGCCAGCAGCAGCTACCTGATCTGGCAGGATGGTGTCGCGCGGGTGCTGGTGGATGCCGGCGGTGGCGCCGCGCTGCGCTTCGGTGAGTCCGGTGCGCAGATGCATGAGCTGGATGTAGTACTCATCTCCCACCTGCACGTCGACCACACCGCGGACCTCGCAGCGCTCATCAAGTCCTCGTACTTCGAGGAGCGCACGCGCCCCCTGCCACTCTTCGGGCCGCCGGGCAATGCCGGCTTCCCCGCCACCACCGCCTTCGTCGCCGGCCTGTTCGACCCGGCGCGCGGCAACTACCGCTATCTGGGCAATTTCCTGCGTGCCCGCGAGGGCGGCTATGCGCTCAACCCCTACGACGTGACCCTGGAGGCCAGGCAGATCCGCACCATCTTCTCCGCTGCCGGGGTGCTCGTGCGTGCGACGCGCGTCGTACACGGGAGCGTGCCGGCTCTGGCCTTCCGCGTGGAGATGGACCACCGCGTGATCGTCTTCAGCGGCGACACCAATGGCGACAATGGAAATCTCGAGCGCCTGGCCCAGGGCGCCGACATCTTCGTCGCTCACAATGCAGTTCCCGAAGGCATCACCGGAGCGCCGCGCGCGCTGCACATGCCACCCTCGGTGATCGGCAGGATCGCGCACGCGGCCGGCGTGCACCAGCTAGTACTCTCGCATCGCATGCTGCGCACGCTCGGCCGCGAGGCTGAGACACGGCGCGTGATCGCGGGCCTCTACGAGGGGCCGCTGGTATTCGCCAACGATCTGGATTGCTTCCGCTGATGCGGGAGCGGATGCGACCTGCAACAGCCGCGCTTAAGGCGACGCCTGGGGGTGCCGTCGGACCTACCAGCGCAGCAGGTCGTTCTCTTCGTGCCAGTACGGCTTTTCGACCGGCAGGAAGCGTTCGCGAACCAGCAGAAGAACGGTGGTAACGGAGAACGACAGGGCGAACGAGATCGCCATAAGAAACAGTGTTCTGAGCATGGGTGATCCTTCACTCAAAGCCGCCCCCTGAGGGAGTCCACCGTACGCCCCCATACGACGTATTACAAAGAGTCGCCAGTTGGTGACATACCGGACGATGGCATTGGAGAATGCCTGCCCGCAGACGCCGGAGCAAAAATGCGACGCACCCGCCCTACCCTGAGAGCTGTGCGGCTGTCCGCGGCAGCGACGCTGTTCAGCGCCTGTGCCCCGGTCATCCCGGCCAGCATCACGCCCGAGGGGAACGGGGTGTACCTCGTGACCCAGTCGGTGACTTCCGCGTGGCTCGATGCCCGCTCCGCAGCCCTCAAGCGCGCTGAGGCCTTCTGTCAGAAGCAGCACCAGCACGTGCGCCTGCTGACGCCGGACATTCTCAACTCTCCCGCCGAAGCTTCCGATCATGCGGAACTGGAGTTTCGCTGCGAATAGAAGCCCCCCGAGGTCAGCCCGCCGCTCAGGGTGAACGTCCGGTGGCGGGGCGGCCCGTGGCCCGCGAGCGCACGGTCGCTTCCGCCAGGTAATCATCCGCCGAGCCGGCGTTGGCGCGCTGTTCCAGCACCGCGGTCTCGACGTGCGGATCGCGTGCCCCGGCGCGCTGCGCGGCGGCGAGCGCCAGCTGCCGTGACACCCGCCGCGCATGCTCGATCGCGGGCTGTTCCTCGGGATAGTCCTGGCTGCCGGCCGGGTCGTGCACGCGGAACACCCTGAACGCCGGCTGGTTCACGAGCACCTCGCAGATCTCTGAGACGACGCCCGCGACGGCACCGACTGCATTGCAGACCGCCGCGTGTTCGGGCACCACGAGCTGCGCGCCCAGGCGCTGCGCCACCTCGGGGTAGTAGGTGGCGGCCGGCGCGCCGATGGCGATCAGGGGGGTGGCCAGACGGATGCGGGCGTCGAGCAGCTTCGAGAAAGTACGCCCGGCCACGACGTCCTCGATCAGCACGGACAGCGGACCCCAGCGGCCGTTCCTGCGTTCCACGCCCGGATCGTGCGCGAGCGCAGTCTCGAGCACGATGCGCGCAGCCTCGCGCACCACGTGCTGGTAAGTGCGCTCGCACAGCGCCTCGGCCGTGGCGCGCTCCTTGCGCGCCGTGGCGTTGCGCTCCTCGGTCGCGAGCACCATCGCGCCGAGGCGCGCTGCCTCGGCGTCCCAGTCGCGCTGGCGCCCGAGCACGTGCATGGCATCGCTCGGCGTGAAGGCCGCGACGCTCGCCAGCCCGCGATCCACCAGCCGCCGCAGCGCCTCGACCCCCTGGGCGGTGCGCGCCACCTCACCGAGGCTGCGCGGCGTGCCGCTGAGCGCCTCCCACACGCGCTGCTCGAGCCGGTCCAGGTGCCCGGGGTGCTCACGCTCCCCATGGCGGAACGCAAACTCGGCCGCATGGGCAGACACGTGCTCGGCCGCCGCCAGCTGCCGCAGCGCGGGCAGCACCTGCGGGAACTGGGTGGCGAGCAGGCTCAGGGGCATCGCCTTGCGCGGCCCGACTGCGAGGCGCTGCTCGCGGTCAAAGTGCACCTCGCTGTCGCCGCCGAGCCCGCAGGTGCGCACGTCGATCGCCTGCACCATCGTGCGCCAGCCGCCGATCACCGCGCCCTCGGCGCGCACTACCGGCCGGCCGCCGGCCACGATGGCCACATCCGTCGTGGTCCCCCCCATGTCTGCGACCGCGAAGTCCTCAAGGCTGCTGAGGAAGCCAGCACCCACGACGCTCGCCGCAGGCCCGGAGAGCACCGTCTCGACCGGGTACTCGAGAGCCACCTCGGCGCGCATGAGCGTGCCGTCCCCCTTGACCATCATCACGGGTGCGACGATCGCCTGCGTCCTCAGGACCTGCTGCAGGGCATCCAGCAGGTGGGCGATCTGCGGCGTGAGGCGCGCATTCAGCGCCGCGGTGAGTGCGCGCTTGGGGGCATCCAGCTGCGAGCTGAGCTCGTAGCTGCAGGTCACGGGCTTACCGCAGGCGGCACGGATGAGATCGTGCGCACGGCGCTCGTGGGCGGGGTTGCGCACCGAGAACAGGGCGGCCACCGCAAACGCCTCAACCTGCGAGGCGAACTCGCGCACCGCCTGAGCGACCGCCGCCTCATCGAGCGGCTCGGCCTCATCCCCGCTCGCATCGTGCCCGCCGCGCAGGCGCACGATGACGCCGCCGCCTTCGCGCTTCAGGCCCGAGCGCTCGACCATCCGGTCGTCAAAGCCGATGAGCAGCGTGCAGATGGGGCTGAAGCGGTTTTCCACCACCGCGTTGGTGGCGAGCGTGGTCGAGACGGATACGAGGGAGATGTGCTCGCGGCACACACCGGGCGGCAGCGCCTGCAATACGGCGCGGATGGCGGCACCGAGTCCGATCGAGAGGTCCCAGTGCGTGGTGAGCGCTTTCGCACTCGCGATCACCCGCCGTGCACCATCAAGTGCCACGGCATCGGTGTAGGTGCCGCCGGTATCCAGGCCTATCCAGATATCTGGCGCAGCGGCCGCCTCTGCGCGCACGCGCGCCACGGTCATGTCTTGCATTGCGGGGTGAGTGAGAGCGAAACCCAGGGCACGGCAGATTCTCGGTGAAGCGCCCCACGGCGACAAGGGCGCCCCGGCGCCAGCCCGCGTGGGCGCGGGCGCGCGCCGGTGAGTGTCTGTAACGGTCTGTAAACCCGGCGCCGCGCGCGCGCCGGGCGCCTATACTGCGGGCGCGCCGCGGGAGTTGTGCGCCGCGCGGCGTCCGACATCAATTTCGCTCATGAGGTGCCTGTGATGAAACCCTGGTTGATTCCCCTCACCGTTCTCGGATTTTCCCTGGCCGCACAGGCGCAGGATGCGCCAGCGCCGCCGAACGCGCGGCAGGCCTGTAAGGGCGACTACCAGAAGTTCTGCTCCGGCGTAAAGCGCGGCGGGGGTCGCATCGCTGACTGCCTGAACGCGCATAAGGGCGAGCTGAGCACTGCCTGTCAGGAAGTCCTCAACAAGTCCCCGCCGCCCGCCAAGGACGGTACCGCGCCGCCCGAGCAGCCGCCGAAGCCCCAGTAGCGCAGGCGGCAAGCAAGGCCCGCCGCGGGCCTGCGGCCGCCTTCACTTCTGCTGCGCAAGGTACGCGATGATGTCGGCGCGCATCTGCGCATCCGCCAGTGAGAAGAACATCTTCGTCCCCGGCACCAGGGCCTGCGGGCTCGTCAGCCAGCGGTCAAGGTTTGCCGCGTCCCACACGATCTGCGAGTCGCGCAGCGCCTTCGAGTAGGCGTAGTCCGGCAGCGACCCGGCACGTCGTCCGAGCACTCCGCGGTGCCGCGGGCCCACGTCGTTCTCGTCGATCGAATGACAGCCGCTGCAGGCCTGATAGAGGCCCTGCCCGCGCGCAGCGTCGCCCGCAGGCAGGGTGCGCGGCTCCTCGGCGTGCGCACTGAGGGCGGCCAGGAAAATGAGGAGCGGCGTGCGGGCCGCATGCTTGACGCAGTCCATGGTGGGCAGCTTTCCGGTGACGAGCCGCGGAACGGGCTCACCGGCAAGGACTCAACCACGGCGCGCATTATTCCCGCAGCGGGCGCCGCGGCCGATACCGCGCGCGCGGCACCGCCACGGGTGCCGCCGGTCGGGCACCGGGCGCGCCTGCGCTGCGCGCGGGAGGTACGGCGCCGGCGCCCCTCAGGGCCGTGCTCCATAACAGGGCGACGCTTGCGGCATAGACATTCATGGCGGCCTCCTTAGGAGCAGCTTCACGGTGCACATTGCAGCGCGCCGCGCTTGGCGGCACAAACGATTTGTCTCGTCTTTTCGGATAACTTAGACTCATGCGAACCTGCTATGTCCAGCCGTCGCGCGCCATCACTCCTGGCACTGCGTGCTTTTGAAGCCGCGGCGCGCCGCCTGAGCTTCACCGCCGCCGGTCAGGAGCTGCACGTGTCGCAGGCGGCCATCAGCCGTCACGTGCGCGCGCTGGAGAAGGACGTCGGGCGGGAGCTGTTCCGGCGCCTGCACCGGGCGGTCGAGCTGACCGCTCCGGGACGCCGTTTTGCCGCGGACCTGAGCGCCGGCTTCCTGCAGATCCAGCGCGCGGTCGAGGCGGTGCGCGGCGTGCAGACGCGGCGTCTGCGCATCTCGGCGGAGCCCGCCTTCGCCTCGCGCTGGCTCGTGCCGCGGCTCGGGGATTTCTCCATCAAGCACCCGCAGATCGAGCTGGAGCTTGAGACCTCGGACGAGTTGCGCGTGCTCGGCACCGATGCCGACCTCGCCATCCGCTACGTCTCGGCAGCCGTGCACCGCCCGCGCGCCCGCAGCCGCCGGCTGTTCTCCATGGAGGGCGTGCCGGTCACGGCCGGCGTGCAGCCGCGGCCGCCGCAGTGGCGGCGCGATCAGGCGGTCACCGCCTACCGCCTGCTGCACGATGACAACGGCAGTGCGTGGCGCAGCTGGTTCGCCGCGGCCGAACTTGCGGGCTTCGAGCGCGCGCGGCACCTGTACTTCAGCGATTATTCGCTCGCCATCGCCGCCGCCGAACGCGGCCAGGGGGTCGCCCTCGGCGCCGCCGCGTTCATCGAGCCGGAGCTGCGCAGCGGGCGCCTGGCGCAGCTCGGTGAAACGCGCGTGCCTTTCGGGGAATACTTCCTGCTCGAATCGCGCGAACGCTCCACGGCGCCGCTGCGTGAGGCCTTCGTGCGCTGGCTGATGGGCGAGATCGGCCGCCCTTCCCCGCGCGCCCCGGGTGAGCCGCGCTAGTGGGGCCGCGCGCCCTGCCCGGCTTCTGGCCTGCGGCCGCCTCGTCCGTGCGCTGCGCATTGGGTCACATGGCGCAGCGATGAACGCCCTCCCGACCCCCGTCCTGCAGAAGACCCTCAAGCGGCGGCACATGGAGATGATCGCGCTCGGGGGCGTCATCGGTGCGGGCCTGTTCGTCGGCAGCGGCGTGGTCGTGCAGTCGGCGGGTCCGGCCGCGGTGCTCTCCTTCGCGCTCACCGGCCTGCTGGTGGTGCTCGTCATGCGCATGCTCGGGGAAATGGCCGCCGCCTACCCGGCCGTGGGCGGCTTCTACGAGTACAACCGCCTGGCGCTCGGCAGCCTCGCCGGCTTCTTGACCGGGTGGATGTACTGGTACTTCTGGGTGATCGTGGTGGCGCTGGAGGCCGTGGCCGGCGCGCGCCTGCTCGCCTTCTGGTTTCCCGCCGCGCCCCCCTGGACGCTGACGCTGGCGCTGGTGCTCGCCTTCACGCTGCTCAACCTGCTGTCCGTGCGCTCCTGGGGGGAGGCGGAGTACTGGTTCGCCTCCATCAAGGTGGCCGCGATCATCGTGTTCCTGTGCCTGGGTGCCGCCTTCATCCTCGGTGCCTGGCCGGGCAGCGGCGGCGGCCTCGGCCACCTCACGGCCCACGGCGGCTTCATGCCCAACGGCATAGGCCCGGTGCTCACCGGCGCGGTGGCGGCCACCGGGTTTTACTTCGGCGCGGAGATCGTCACGGTGGCCGCGGCAGAATCGGCCGCTCCGGAGGAAGCCGTGGCGCGCGCCACGCAGTCGGTGATCTCGCGCGTGCTCGTGTTCTACGTAGGCTCGATCTTCGTGGTGGTGGCACTGCTGCCCTGGAACAGCCCCGGCATGGCGCAGCCGTACGTGAGCGCCCTGCAGCAGCTGCGCATCCCGGGTGCCGGGCAGATCATGAACGCGGTGATCCTGACGGCGGTGCTCTCGGCGCTCAACAGCGGCCTGTTCGCCTCCTCGCGCATGCTCCTGGCACTGGCGCGGCGCGGTGATGCGCCGCGCTCGCTCGCGCGCCTGAACGCGCGCGGCGTGCCCAACCGCGCCATCCTTACGGGAACCGTGTTTGGTTATGTGGCCGTGGTCATGAACTACGTGTCACCCGAGCGCATCTTCGCCTTCCTGGTGAACTCCTACGGCACGGTGGCGATCTTCGTCTACGTGCTGATCGCCTGCGCGCAGCTGCGCCTGCGCGCACGCCTGGAGCGCCAAAACCCCTCGCGGCTGCGCGTGCGCATGTGGGGCTACCCCTGGCTCACGCTCCTGGCGATCGCCGCGATGCTCGCGATCGTCGCCGCCATGGCCTTCATTCCCACGCAGCGCGCAGCGCTCCTGTTCGGGGTGATCAGCGCCTGCGTAATGTTCGCGGCGTACTTTCTCAGGCGCCGCTTCGGGCCGCCCTAGAAGGGCTTGTCACCATTGACCGTCGCGCGGTGCATGGTGCGCCGCTCGGGCAGGTAGTCGGCGATGGCGTAGTGCTGCGTGGCGCGGTTGTCCCAGAAGGCAACGTCGTCCACCTGCCAGTTCCAGCGTACCGTGAGCTCGGGGCGCCCGGCCTGCGCGAACAGGAAATTCAGCAGCGCCTGGCTCTCCGCAGCGCTCAGCTCATTGATGTGGGTGGTGAAACCCTCATTGACGAACAGCACCTTGCGGCCGCTCACCGGGTGGGTGCGCACCACCGGGTGCACCACCGGGGGATGCTTGGCGACGGCTCGCTCGTAGCGCTCCTTGAAGGCCGCATCGCTCCCCCAGCGTTCCGCCGGGAAGGATTTCGCCACCGAGTGGGTGGCGGTCAGCCCATCGAGCATCACCCGCAGGGGCTCGGAGAGACTCTCGTAGACCGCGCGGTTGCTCGACCACAGCGTGTCCCCGCCGCTCGCCGGGAGGCGCTTGGCGGCGAGGATGCCGGCCAGCGGCGGCGTCTGGCTGAAGGTGACGTCGGTGTGCCAGTTGTCGTTGTCCGGCAGGAACCCCGGGTGCGTGTCGATCAGCATGATCTGCGGCAGTTCCGGGAGCACCGGGTAGATCGGGTGAATGTGCAGCGTGCCGAAGCGCGCGGCGAAACGCACCTGCTGCTGCGGCGTCACGGGCTGCCTGCGGAAGAACAGCACCTGGTGCTCGACCAGCAGCCGGCTGAGCTCGTCCACCTGCGTCTGCGGGAGCTCCTGGGACAGATCGATGCCCTCGATGAGCACTCCGAGCGCGCGCGCTACCGGCCTTACCTGTATTGCCATGACCGTTCCTGTTGGGGGACCTGAGGCGGCCGCCTGCGCGGTCCGTGACCGCGATTGTAGCGGCACGCGCAGCGCCGCAGGCGGCCACTCGCGCCGGGGCGCGTCGGGCGTCGCGCGCTGGAACAAACGCGACATCCGCCGACAGCGGCCGCGCCCGCAGGCTGACCGCACGCGGCGCGCGTGAGCTGGCAGACTCACCGGAGCAGGAGGTTAAGTCATGATCCGCAAGCTCCCCGGCGGCAAGTACCGCCTCTACTCGCGCCACCCCGACCCGCGCACCGGGCGGCGCCGCAACCTCGGCACCTTCGCCACGCGTGCCGCGGCCGAGAAGCACGAGCGGGCCGTGCAGTACTTCAAGCGCCACTGAGGCGCGCTCCGGCAGGAGTCTGGGCGCGCAGGCGGCGCGCGGGCGCCCGGTGCTAGAGTGGCGTGCCGAAGCAAAGCCACCGCCCGAGATTTCGCATGCGCCGCACCTCCTGCCCGTACCCGATGTCCTCGAGCGCCCGGATGCGCAGGCTGCCGGACCGCAAGCGTCCGTGAGCGGGACGGCGCTTTCCGGCAGTGCGCCCGCGAGCGCCCCCCCCTCGGCGCTGCGCTGGGCGGTGCTCGCGCTCGCCGCGACGGCCATCTTCAGCAGTTACTACGAGTCCGACGCCATTGGGCCCATCGCGGACCTGCTGCTGCGCCGGCGCGGCTTCACCCAGGCGCAGATCGGCGATCTCACCGCGGTCATCAGCCTGCCGAACATCCTGCTCGCGGTTTTCAACGGCCTGCTGATCGATCGCTATGGACCGGCGCGGGTCACGCTGTGGGCGGCGGCGATCGGCTTCGTGGGCGCGGTGCTCACCGCGATCGGTACCCCCTACTCGCTCATGTGGACCGGGCGGCTGATCTTTGGCATCAGCGAGGGCGCCATCTTCATCGCCCTGATCGCCGGCATTGCGCGCTGGTTCCCGCGCAGCGGCATCGCGCTCGCAACCGCTGCCTTCCTGAGCCTGGCGCGTGTCGGCTCGTTCTGCCTGGATACCTCGCCCACCTGGGCGCGCCCGCTGTACGAGGGTGGCTGGCAGCCGCCGCTGTGGCTCGGGGCGGGCATCACGGGGGTCGGTCTCCTCGCTGCGATCGCCTTCCGCCTCCTCGATGCCCGGCGTGCCGTGCTCCCCGTGGCGGGCCGGACTGAGGGCGGCCGCATTGACTGGTCCGCCCTGTTCAGCTTCGATCTGTCCTACTGGTACATCCTTGGCCTGCACGTGCTCTATGCCGCCGTATTCTTCCCCTTCAGACAGACCTACGCGATCGAGTACCTGCAGCACGTGAAGGGTCTGACGCTGCAGCAGGCGGGCAACGTGAACTCCGGCGTATTCGCCGCGGCCGTGTTCGCCACCCCCTGCTTTGGCCTGCTGGCGGATCGTTTCGGGCACCGCGCACTCATGCTCACCGCCGGCACGCTGCTGCTGCCGGTCACCTTCATGGTCTTGAGCCTCACGGACTTCAGTCCCTGGGTCTCCACCGTGCTTATGGGAGTGAGCTTCTCGCTGGTGCCGGCGATCATCTGGCCGGCGACCACGCTCGTGGTTGAGCCGCGGCGCCTCGGCACCGCACTCGGGGTGATCGCGCTGCTGCAGAACCTCGGCCTGTGGGGCTCGAACCGCATCGCCGGCTACCTGGCCGACCGCGCCGGTGCAGGTCCTGCCAACCCCGCCGGCTACGGCACCATGATCTGGTTCTTCGGCCTGCTGAGCCTTGCCGCCCTCAGCTGCGCGTTGCTTCTGTGGCAGCGTGAAAGTGGCCCGCGCGGACATGGGCTGGAGCGCGCGCGGCTCGCGGCGGCCGCCGCCGCGGGGTGAGGGACGATGAAGATTGCGACGCTTGAGACCTTCACCAACCAGTTCGTGTGCTTCGTGCGCGTCACGAGCGACAGCGGCGCGAGCGGCTGGGGACAGACTTCGACCTACAACGCGGACATCACCGCCACCATCTTCCACCGCCAGGTGGCGCCCTGGGCACTCGGGGCCGACGCCTACGCCATCGATGCCCTGGTGGAGCGCATCGAGGAGCGCGAGCACAAGTTCCCGGGCAGCTACCGCTGCCGCGCGCTCGCGGGCCTTGACACCGCGCTCTGGGACCTGCGCGGCAAGCTCGAGGGCAAGCCCGTGGTGGAACTGCTCGGCGGCCGGCCCGCGCGGCTGCGCGCCTACGCCTCCTCCATGCGCCGCGACATCACCCCCGAGGATGAAGCGCGGCGTCTCGTGCGCCTGCGCGATGCAGCCGGGTTCGATGCGTTCAAATGGCGCGTTGGGGCCGAGTGCGGTCACGACATCGATGAATGGCCGGGCCGCACCGAAGCCATCGTGCCAACCGTGGCGCGCGCCCTCGGCGCGGGTGTGGCGAAGCTCGTGGATGCCAACAGCGGTTTCTCGCCCGCGCGCGCCATCGAGGTGGGGCGGCTGCTTCAGGAGCACGGCATCGGTCACTACGAGGAGCCCTGCCCCTACTGGAAGCTTGAGGAGACACGGCTCGTCACCGAGGCGCTCGAGCTCGATGTGACCGGGGGTGAGCAGGACTGGGACCTTGCGACCTGGGCCCGCATGATCGAGATGCGCGCAGTAGACGTGGTCCAGCCGGACGTCATGTACATGGGCGGCATCGCGCGCACGCTCAAGGTCGCGCGCATGGCCGCCGCGGCCGGGCTGCCGTGCACCCCACACAGCGCCAACCTGTCGCTCGTCACGATGTGCACCATGCACCTGCTCGGGGCGATCCCGAACGCCGGCAAGTACCTTGAGTTCTCGATCGAGGGACGCGACTACTATCCGTGGCAGGAGGGCCTGTTCGTGGGCGACCCGTACCAAGTGCGCGACGGCCACGTCACGATCCCCGCAGCGCCCGGGTGGGGCGTGGAAATCAACCCGCAGTGGCTGCTGGCGGCGACTTACCAGCGCAGCAGCCTTTCCAGTTAAGTCGCCACCGGGCACCGGCGCGCAGCCGCCAGCCGCCCTCATCCTTAATCCGGACGACGCGCCCGCAGGCGCTGCGGCCGGCGCCTGCTTTCTTCCCCGTAGCCGCGGCGATCCCGTACCATGCCGGTCCGCACCCGGGCGGCTTGTCCGGTGCCGGGCGGCCGGGCAAGATCAGAAGATTCCCCGGCTCTCCGACCAGAAGAACACCGCACCGACTATGGGCCATGACGTATTCCTGAGCTACTCCTCCGCCGATCGCGTGACGGCTGACGCCGTCGTCGCCGGCCTCGAGGAACACGGCGTGCGCTGCTGGGTCGCGCCGCGCGACATCCCGGCCGGCTCCGAGTACGGCGAGGAGATCATCGAGGCCGTGAAGGCCTGCCGCGTGTGCGTGGTGGTGTTCTCCGGCAGCGCCAACGCCTCCCCGCACGTGCGCCGGGAGGTCGAGCGGGCAGTCTCGGCGCAGAAGCAGATCGTCCCCTTCCGGGTCGAGAACCTCGAGCCGACCGGCGCCATGGAGTACGCGCTCGGGGGCACCCACTGGCTGGATGCCTTCAACGGGCCGCTCGGTGCGCACGTGAGCGCCCTGGTCACGACGACGCGCCGGCTGCTCGGTCACGCCACGGGCGCGGGCAGGCCCGAGGCCCTCACCCCGAAGGCGCCGATCACCGACCGCCCGTCGGTCGTGGTACTGCCCTTCAACAACATGAGCGGCGATTCGGAGCAGGAGTATTTCAGCGACGGCATCACGGAAGACATCATCACCGACCTCTCCAAGGTGTCAGGTCTGTACGTGGTCGCGCGCAACACCGCCTTTACCTACAAGGGCCGCTCCCTGAAGGTGGAGGAGATCAGCCGCGAGCTCGGCGTCACCTTCGTGCTCGAGGGGAGCGTGCGTAAGGCCGGCGCGCGCGTGCGCGTCACCGGCCAGCTCATCAACGGCCGCGACGGCGGCCACGTATGGGCCGACCGCTACGACCGCGAGCTCACCGACATCTTCGCCATCCAGGACGAGATCACGCACGCGATCGTCGAGCAGCTGAAGGTGAAGCTGCTGCCGCAGGAGAAGAAGTCCCTCGCGCAGGCGCCGACCGACAATATCGAGGCCTACACCTACTACCTGCGCGGGCGGCAGTTCCTGCACCGCCATTCCAAGTCCTACTACCAGCTGGCACGGCGCATGTTCACCAAGGCCGTCGAGCTCGACCCGCTGTACGCGCGCGCCTACTCCGGCATTGCCGACTGCGACTCCTTCCTGGTGCTGCACTACCACCAGGACGTCGCGATCGACAGCATCCTCGCCACCAGCGCCCGCGCCATCGAGCTCGAGTCCGGGCTCGCCGAAGCGCACGCCTCGCGCGGCCTTGCCCTCTCACTCGCCGAGCGCACCGAGGAGGCGATGACCGAGTTCGAGCGCGCGGTGAAGCTCGATCCCAACTCCTTCGAGGCGCACTACTTCTACAGTCGGGCGCGCTTTGCGCAGAACCAGCTGCCGGAGGCTGCAGCCTTGTGCGAGCGGGCCGCCGCCCTGAAGCCGGACGACTACCAGACTTACGCGATGCTCGCCATGATCTACAACTCGATCGGCCGCGGGGCTGAAGTGGCCGAGGTGGCGCGCCGCGGCGTCGAGCGCGCCCAGGCAGAACTCACGCTGCACCCGGAGAACCCGCGTCCCGCCTACCTCGGCGCGATCCTGCTGATCGCCCTGGGCGACAACGACCGCGCGCGTGAGTGGATCGCGCGCGCCACGGCGACCGATCCGGACGACATCCTCACCCAGTACAACAGCGCCTGCGCCTATGCGCGCATGGGCGACTCGGCGATGGCGTTCGACCTCCTCGAGCGCCTGCTGCCGCACGCCAATCACGAGACCAAGTCGTGGGTGAAGGTCGACTCGGACCTCGACGCCCTGCGCGACCTGCCGCGCTACCAGAACGTGCTGCGACTGATCGCCTGAGGGCGCGGGGCGGGGGCCGCGCCTCAGTGCGGGCCCTGCCTGAACACGATGCGGAAGCGATAGCAGTTCGGCACCGCCACGCCGCCCTGCTGCGCCAGCGCGTAGCGCCCGTGGCGGGCCACGTTCAGTGCCGCCGCATCCAGCTGCGCATCCTGTGAAGACTGCTCGATGAGCGGCTCCCCGGCCCGCGCGCCCCGGGCATCCACGCACACCCGCAGCAGCGCACTGCCTTCGATACCGAGCCGCTTGCGCTCGGCCGGGTAGTAGTCCTCGCTGTCGGGCAGGATGTTGCGGCCCACCACGCGTATCGGTTCGGGTGGCGCCACGGGCACGCTGGCGCCGCCTGATGCCCCGAGCGCCGTGCGCGCCTCGGGCGGGAAATCAGGCGGGACCGCGAGCGGTGTCAGGGGCGGCGGTTCGATGCGCACGGCCGGGCCATGCAGGCTGTGTGCGATCACACTCGGTGTCGGGGCGATGACGGGGCTGGACTGCGGGATGAGGCGTGCCACCAGCGGCGGCGGCTCGGGCGCGGCCAGGGAGTGCATGAGCGCCGTCGCCAGAAGATAGATGACCAGCAGGTGCAGGCTAACGATGCCGCAGGCGGCGAGCGTACGGCGCGGCAGGATCTCGGATTGCGCGAAATGGTAAGCCATAGACGTGCTCCCATGTATGCGTTGCCAGAGGATCGTCACTTAAAAGACTAGCGCGAAGGGCCCGGGAAAGTTTCCCGACGACACGATATCGCCATCCTGCGCACCTGACACTTAAGCGCGCCACCGTCCCCGCGCGGGATTAAGGCGCATCGCGCGCCCTCGCAGGGCTAGCGCTGCCCGTAGCGGGCAAAGATCGCCACGATCTCAGCGTTGCCTGCCGCGCGCGCGGCGGCGAGCGGGGTCACGCCCTGCGCATCGGCCAGGCGCGGATCGGCCCCGTGTGCGAGCAGCGCCGCGACGGCATTCGCATGTCCGTTCACGGTCGCGAGCAGGAGCGCGGTGCGGCCGCCGGCATCGCGCGCGTTGAGGTCGGGCTGCCCGCGCAAGAGCGCTTCCAGCTGCCCGAGGTCACCCAGTTCGGCCGCGTGCCGCAATGCCGTATCCGGTGGCTCGTTCGCCGGCGCAGGTGCCCGAGCGACCCTGGCCGTGGTGGTGCCGGAGATCGCGGCCTCCTGATTCGCCACCGCGCCACCCCGGGCCGCCGGTGCGCTCGCGGCGTCCTGTGCCTGCGGATGCAGCTGTGGCGCAGGACGCAGGGGCGGTGCCGGAAGGTCCTCGGGACGCACCCGTACCAGAGGCGGCGCGGCCGTGGGTGAGGTGGCTGACGCCGGCGGCGCCGCGGCGGCCGCGGGCGCGCTCTGCACCTGAGTCTGGGCGTGCGCGACGCGCGCCTCAAGCGGCGCGGAAGGCGTGACGAGCGGCCGCCAGCGCGGCACGACGATCAGCCCCGCCACGACGCTCGCGGCGAGCGCACCAAAGAGCCCGGCGCGCGCCCAGGGGGTCGCGACGCGCGCGCGCCGGGTGTCCCCGGCCCGGACTGCTGCCTGCGCGCGCGCCTGCGCGAGGATCGCGCGCCGCGTGGCCTGCGCCGGTGCGCCCGCGCTCAGCGCCGCAAGCCTGCGGTAGCGGGCATCCAGCGCCTGGTCTTCGGGTGACTCGTCGGTCATGCGTGCTCTCGCAACAGTTCGCGCAGTCTGCTGCGTGCGTAGCGCAGGCGGCTCTTGGTGGTCTCGAAGCTGCTGTGGGTGACGCTGGCCACCTCCTCGATGCTCAGCTCGCCCTCGATCTGCAGCAGGAATGCGTCGCGCTGCTCCGCGGGCAGCTGCGCGAGCGCCGCCGCAAGCGCGCCGTGCTCATCGCGCGCCACGGCGGCGGCGAGCGGGCCGACGCCCGGCGCGGTGCTCAGCTGCGCGAGCACCGCGCCGGATTCATAGCCCACGGCCTCAAGACTCACGGTGCGGCGGCTCGAGCGCACGGCATCGAGCATACGGTTGCGCGCCACGGTGAAGAGCCAGGTGGTGAAGCGCGCCCGCGGCTGGAAGCGCGGCGCGTCGCGCGCAACCGCGAACCAGACTTCCTGCATCAGTTCCTCCGCGGTCGCGCGGTTGCCGACCTGGCGCATGAGGTAGCCCCAGATGCGCCGCTCGTGGCGGCCGTAAAGGGTGTCGAACGCGGCCACATCGCCGCCCGCGTAGCGCTCGATCAGGCTCTCATCGGTCTCGCCGGCGTCACTCATCCCGGGATCATTATGGCAGCGACCGGGTCCTCATCCGGGCGGATCGGGCACGAAGGCGGTCGGGCTGCCGGGGAAGGCCTCCGGCACCGGCGCCCGCGCCGGCAGGCGCCGGATGACCCCGAGCGCCACGAGATTCTCCGGGCTGTCGTAGCGGATGCGGATGACCTCGCTCGGCTGCGCCGCTTCGCGCTCGAAGGCAGCGTACTCCACGTAAGAGCCCTCGCGTTCGCCGTGCCCGGTGCCGAGGCGCGGCGCCGGCAGCATCGCACTGCGGCTCGCGCTGTTCATGCTGGCATCGCCCGCGGCCGCTCCGGCCAGCGCCGACGCGGACGGGGAACTCGCCGGCGCGGGCAGCACCCCGCGCGGCGGCGTCACCGCCACCGGCACGGGCGGAACGCGCTCCCGGAAGAGCGCCACACCGATGACGCCGACGTTGGCGGGGCGTCCGGTGCGCTCAGCGTAGGAGTGGGCGGCATCGGTGAAGGTGAACGCGGCCACTTCCCACTGGCTCTTGCGCCAGCCGGTAATCTCGTAAGCGCTGCCGGCAGAGAAGAGATAGCCCTGCTGGTCGAACCCCGCGCTCGCCCCGGAGACCACGTTCACCCCGTCCACGGACATCACCGCCAGCACGCGGCCGCCGGATTGATTGCGCACCCGCACCGCGTACTTCGCACCGGGGCGGCCGGCGACCCAGTACTCGCCGCGGAAGTAGTGCAGACCGAGGACCTCGCCACTGCCGCGGTCGATGACCTCGACGTCGGCCAGGCTCCCGAGCGCCAGGCTTTCGGTGCTCGCTGTGAGTGCCACCAGGGTCAGGAAAGTCGTCCAACTGCGCATCACTGCCTCCGCGGTGCTCCAGGCACCTTCGGGTACTAGAAGCGCAGCAGCGGGCGCGATGGGGTCAACGGCGGCAAAAAAAGTCCGGGACGGCGGGCTGCGGGCGCCTTAAGTCAAAACCCGCGCCGGTCGCGCCTTCAGGGATATTTCTTGTCCACGACGCCCCGCACCGGGTGCGTGTCATAGACCAAGACGATCGACTGGATATGCCCGCTGCTCGGGTCGAAATTGAACACGTCGGCGCAGTCGAAGGCGACGCGCGAGCCATCCGTCAGCCGCCAGTCGTAGAGGTAATACGCCACCGCCCGCAGGTGGCCTTCCGCGCTGATGAGGACGTCGTGCACGGTGAGCTTGGTGCCGCGCGAGGAATCGGCCACCTTTTTCACGTACTGCCGCACCGGGATGCGGCCGAGGAACGGGGATTCCACCCAGCCCTCCGGGATGAAGAGCGAGGCTGCCTTGTCCGGATCGCCCGCCTCGAGCGCCTTAAGATAAGAGTGCACAGTTTTTTGCATAAGTACTCCCCGGTCAACGACGCTTCGCCTGCAGCGCAGCAATACGGACACGGCCTTCGGACGCCGCGGCGAGTGCTAACCCTGAGCCGCGCCCGGCGCTGCGGTCAAGTCCTCACCCGGTGCCGCCGCCTTCCGACCCCTTCTGCGTCGTCATCCACACCGCGATGTCCCAGGCATTGCGGATACCGGTGAAGAGCAGCAGGAGCGCCAGGGCGGCGACTGCGAACAGCGTCTGCTCGGGGTGGTGCCAGATCAGAATCCCAAGACAGGCGAGCGCGGCGTACGCCACGGACGGCAGGATTACGTTCCATACCCAGTCCTCGCGCACCGGGGTGTAGCCGCCAGTGACCGAGCGGCGCAGCAGGAGGGCGGTGCGCAGGCCGTAGATGACCCCGGCCACGCCGCCGGCGAGAAAGCCTGCACTGAGCGTCGCGATGTGCTGATGCGGCATGCTCATGTAGGCGGCCAGTGCCAGGACGCCGCCGAAGTGCACCATGGTGGGGGAAACGAAGGCGCGCAGGCCGACGGGGTTCACGCGGCGCGCATCGCGCACCAGCGCGATCACGACGAAGGTCAGCCCGGTCAGGCCGCCGGCCGCGGAGCCGACGATGACATAGAAGTTGTCCCAGCCGGCGATGAGCGGTGTTGCGTCCATGGATGCCTCTGCGCGAGCTAGGGAGTGGCGCCCCGCGTCCCGCTCTGCGCGCGGTGCCCGAGCGTCAGCGCACTGAAGAAGATCGTGAGGAGGCAGCAGGCGATCATGGTACCGAAGACGCCGCCCCAGCCGAAGTGGTCGGCGATCCAGCCGACGCCGCTGCCGGAGATCGCGGAGCCGAACACGTAGCCAAAGAACCCCGTAAAGCCGGCGGCCGTGCCGGCCGCCTTCTTCGGCACAAGGTCGAGCGACTGCAGGCCGATGAGCATGATCGGCCCGTAGATCAGGAATCCGATGGCCGTGAGTGCCGCGTAATCGATCCAGACCGGGCCCTTACCGTTGAGCCAGTACACCACCACGCCGACGAGGGTCAGCGCCATGAAAAGGATGGTGGCCGGCGCACGCCGGCTGCGAAACCAGGTATCCGAGATCCAGCCGCAGGCGATGGTGCCCGGGATCGCGGCGTACTCGTACAGCTGCCAAGCCACGCTCGATTCGCGTGCGGTAAAGCCCTTGGCCGTCTGCAGGTAGGTCGGAATCCAGCTCTCGACGCCGTAGCGCACGAAATAGCAGAACACGTTCGCGAGCGCGATCGCCCACAGGTAGCGGTTCGAAAGCACGTAAGTGAGGAAGATCTCGCGGAAACCGAGGATGCGCTCGCTCGCCTGCGAGTACCCCGGCGGGTAGTCGTTCTTGAACTCCTCGATCGGCGGCAGTCCGCATGACTGTGGCGTGTCCTGCAGCAGCAGGTAAGCGAGCACCGCCACGATCGCAGCCACCAGTGCGTTGAAGTAGAACGTCGCGTGCCAGTCATGAAACAGGTAGGTGACACCCACGTAGGAAATGCCGGCGATCAGGCCGCCGCCGACGTTGTGGGCGGTGTTCCACAGCGACACCGTGCGCCCGCGTTCGCGCGTGCTGAACCAGTGCACCATCGTCTTGCCGCACGGCGGCCAGCCCATACCCTGCACCCAGCCATTGAGCACGTACAGTCCGATGATCAGGGACAGCGAGCTGAAAATCCCCGGCACCAGGCCGAAGGCGGCGATGATCGCGCAGGAGAGCAGCAGCCCGAGCGGCAGGAAGTACTTCGGGTTGCTGCGGTCGGAGACCGAGCCCATGAGGAACTTTGAGACCCCGTACGCGACGGACAGGCCCGAGAGTGCCGTGCCAAGCTGCGCCTTGGTGTACTCCGGGTGCTGGCGCAGGATGTCCGGGATGGCGAGCGAGAGGTTGTTGCGCACCAGGTAGTACCCGGCGTAGCCGATGAAGATGCCGAGGAACACCTGCAGCCGCAGGCGCCGGTACTGCGGTTCGACCGCCTGCGCCGGCAGCGGCGCCGCGAACGGAGCCGGCTTGAGGAACCCGAACATCAACTCTCCCCTGAAGCGCCCGGGCGCCCGTTCGGGATACTATGTGCAGCCAGGCGATGACCGCCACAGGGACGCGCGCGCAGGCGCGTGCCTGCCGCCCACCAGGACCGGCGCCGTGACACTGCCTCCGACACTGCGAGCCGCAGCGCTCGCCACCTGCCTTGCGCTGCTGGCGGCGTGCACCTCCTACCACGCCTACCGCAAATGCGGCCGCGACGGCTGCCCGGGTGACCAAGCGATCACGCAGCAGGTGGAAGCGCTGCTCAAGCAGCACCCGGACCTCGGGCCACCGAGCATGGTGTACGTGTCGACCTCCGACCGGGTGGTGTTCCTCACCGGTCACACCAGCACTGAGCTGCAGCGCACGACCATCGAGGCGCTCGCGCGCCAGGTCCCGGGCGTGCGCGAAGTGCTCAACAACATCGCCTTCGACAACCTCGGCAGGTAGACCCAGGCGGCGGGCGTTGCCGGCCGAGAGTCCAGTCTGCAAGATGGGGCCATGAATGCCCCACCCTCTGCCGTGCCGCCGATGGATGAGCTCGCACGCCGCGCGCTGCTCGCCTTCCTCATCACCTTTATCCTGGCGCGCACCGTGGTACTGCTGATCATGGCACGCCGCATCCCGAACCTTTACCTGTTCATGGACAAGACCCACGTCCATCACCTGAACTACGGCATCTTCCTGCTGGCAGGCGTCGGCGCCTACCTGCTGTTCGCAGCGCCCGCGGGGGATGCGCTGCGCCGCGCGGCCTTCGCCTACGGCATCGCCATGGCACTGACCTTCGATGAGTTCGGAATGTGGCTGCATCTGGGCGGCAGCTACTGGCAGCGTGCCAGTGTCGATGCGACGGTCGTGGTGGCAGGCGTGCTCGCCTTCATCGCCTACGCGCGCTCGATCCGCACCTTCGAAGCCCGGCACGTGCGGGCCTTCGTTGCGCTCGGACTCGCGGTGGCGCTGTTCGGCGTGGTCCTCTACGACGTCTCGATGCGCATCGGCAACATCGAGGGGCCGCGCCTGCGGGAGCTGGAGATCGCCTCCTCGCCGTGAATCCGCGCGGCGGCGGCCGCGGGCCTCAGTTGCCGAGCAGCCCGTACACCGCGACCCCATTGGTTGCACCCACGAACACCTTGCCGTCGGCGGTCACAGGAGTGATGAACTTGTTGCCGGCACCGTACTGGTCGCGGCCGTTGGCGGCCTGGGAGCTGTTGTACAGCTCGTGCGCGAGGTTGCCGGCGTCGTAGGCGTGCAGCACCGCGGGGTTGGCATTCTCGTGCGCCCACACGATGCCATTGCTCGTGCCGTTGGCGCTCACCGCCGGCGCGGAACCGGGGTAAGTGAAGCTCGCGCTGCTTTGCGTGCCGCTGTTGAGCTTGGCATCCACCAGGCTGAAGGCGCTCAGGTGCCCGCCGCTTGGCCCGTAGTAGAGGGTCTGGTTGAAGTAGGCGGGCGTCGACCAGATACCGCCGGGGAGTGCACCGGTGAGCTGCTGCCAGATGTTGTTGCCGGCGGAGCTGAACTTTCCCATGGAATCGCGGTTGACGACGTAGAGGTTGCCGTCCTTGCCCGCCCCGACCGCCAGGTGGCGCGTGACGCCGCCGGAGTCGGTGAGATCGGGCAGCAGCAGAATGCCACCGGAGCCTAAGTCCTGATCGGTGCTCGACTCGGCGACCTCGTTCGACATCGCGAAATAGTCCGCGACGCTGAGGGAGGCGCCGCTGCTGGTGAGCTTCAGGAAGCTGTTGCCGTAATCCTGCTGGTTGGGGAAGCCATTAGCGTCGAGGCTGGTCTCGAAGGCGCCGTTCGCGGTCAGCAGGTAGACGTTGCCGGCGCTGTCGGCCGCCGGGCCGCCCCCCGCCATCCAGATGGCCGGGCCGCCGCCGCCGCTGTTGGGCGCGGCATTGAAGACCTGGGTCTGTGCGAGCGTCGCCTCGCTGTAGGCGATCACCCAGCCGGAGTACGGCGGCGCGTCGCAATGTGAGGTCCAGCTGGTGTAGACGTTGCCCTGCGACAGGAGCAGCGCCGCGCGCTCCTCGTACGCTGCCGGGTCGAAGGTCGTCGTGCCGCCCATCACCGGGTAGGTGGCGCTGATGTCGACCGGTCCGTTCAGAAGCTCGGCGCCGCTCGTCACATCGAGCGCGTGCAGGCGTTGGTGGTAGGCGGCGGTCGCGCTGGTGAGCGACAGGCTGACGATGAACATCGTGCCGTGGGCGCCCGCGGCAGGGTCGATCACCGGGGTCGAGGTCACCCCGATGGTGGGCGTGACCTGGGTGCAGCCGGTGGCTTCGCCCGCCTGCTCGCCCGTGGCCAGCAGCGATACCTGCCACAGCAGCGCGCCGGTGTCGGCATCGTAGGCGTAGACCGTGTCGTTCTCGGAAGCGACGAACAGCACATTGTGGGTCGCGCCGTTCACGCTCAGGCCCGCAAGGTACAGCGGCTGCGCATCCACCTTGCCGTCGGCGGGCAGGAATCGCAGCAGCCCGAAGCTCGTGGCATTGACGTTGGCCGTCGTCAGCACCGACTCGGTGGCATTCAGTCCGCTGCGGCTGACGTCGTACTTGTAGGTAAGAATGTCGGTCGTCTGGGTGGGCGTGGTGCTGCCGCCGCCGCTCGGCGGGGTCGTGGTGCCGGTCATGGAGCCGCTGCCGTCACCGCCGCCGCAGCCGCCCAACAGCGCAGCGCTCAGAAACAGTGGTACCGCAGCGGCAAGTCCAAAGCGCACACGCGTCATGTTGAGGGGCTCCTGATCGGGACGGCAGACTCTAGCGTCGCAACATCAAACAGCAACCCGTCTGCGAACCGCGACGTTCGCGAGGCTGATTCAGCTGCCGGCACGCGCCTACCCTGAACTCGCGCGGGAACGCCGGCAGGATGGCCCGCACCCCATTGTCCGCGCCGCGGCCAGCGGCCGATGGCACCCGCGTCACAGAGTGAGGCGCCGAAGGGGAGCCAGAGGGCGCGGACGCCCGCCCGGTGCAGGGTAAGCCGCCACTCCCCCCGCGCAGCGCTTCTTCATTACACTGAACGAACGCACCATAACGACGCGGTGGCGGAATTCGGGCAAGCGCCCGGCCGCCCCGGCGCCACAGGGGGAAGTTCGCAATGCTCGCAGCGCTGTTTCAGGGCCCCGGCAGGCCGCTCTCGGTCGAGCCGGTGAACGATCCGCGCCCTGCCCCGGACCAGATCCTCATCGAGGTGGCGCGCGCCGGCATCTGCGGCTCGGACCTGCACATGAGCCAATTCGGCGCCGTGCCTGCCGGCACCATCTTCGGTCACGAATTCGCCGGCACCATCGCAGAACTCGGCAGCGCCGTGCGCGGCGACTGGCGCGTCGGCGATCGCGTCACCGCGCTGCCGCTGCAGGCCTGCAGCAGCTGCGAGGCCTGCGTCGCCGGACTGCCGGCGCTATGCGGGCAGGGCCTGTTCACGGGCGCCAGTCTGCAGTTCCCCGGCGCCTATGCCCAGTACGTGGCCGCGCGCGCCGGCATGGTGCAGCGCCTGCCCGCGGGGGTGGGCTTCGAGGCAGGCGCCATGGTCGAGCCGCTCGCCGTCTCGCACCACGCCGTCGAGCTCGCCCGCATCGCGCGCGGCGACACGGTGCTGGTGCTCGGCGCCGGACCGATCGGCGCGGGCGTGGTGCTGTTCGCCCGCCACGCCGGTGCGCGCCACGTCATCGTCAGCGAGCGCTCGCCCGAGCGGCGCCGCATCGCGCTCGCGCTCGGTGCCAGCGCAGCCATCGACCCACTGACCGAGGACGTCGCCGCGCGCTGCGCGCAGCTGAGCGGCACGCGGCCCCAGGTGGTGTTCGAGTGCGTCGGCGTTCCGGGCCTCGTACAGCAGGCCATCGAGCTTGCGGGCCTGCGTGGACGCGTGCTGGTCGCCGGCGTGTGCTTCGCGCAGGACCACATCAGTCCGCTCACCGCGCTCATGAAGGAAGTGAACGTGCAGTTCAGCCAGTGCTACACGGAAGGCAACTTCGCCGCCGTGATCGCCGCCATCGCGCACCGCGCGGTGACGCCGGCGCCGATGCATACCGACACGGTGGGCTTCGGCGCGCTGCCGGCGGCTTTCGAGGCACTGCGCACTCAGCCGCGTGGCTGCAAAGTGCTGATCGACCCGCGCTCATGAGCGTACGACCGTTCCGCTTCGAGCCTCAGGCGGCGCGCGTGGCCGACTTCACCCGCCGCCTTGCTGAGGCACGGGCACTGCCCGCGGCGCAGGACCCGCAGGGGCGCCTCGGGATCGCCCCGGCGCAGCTCGCGCGGCTCGCCGCGCGACTGCGCACCTTTGACTGGCAGGCATTCACGGCACGCGTCAACCAGCACCCGGCGTTCCTCAGCGCCTACGCGGGCGGGCAGCTGCACTTCGTGCACGCGCGCAGCACGCGCGGCGATGCCCTGCCGCTGCTCCTGCTGCACGGCTGGCCGGGCTCGTTCCTGGAGTTCCGCGAACTCGTCGCCCCGCTTTGCACCGCGGCACCCTTCTGCCACGTGGTGTGCCCTTCGCTGCCGGGCTATGGCTTCTCGACCCGCGACCTGGAGCACACCTGCAACGCCGCCGCCATGGCCGAAGCCATGGTGGGTCTCATGAGCGAACTGGGCTACGAGCGCTTCATTGTGCAGGGTGGCGACTGGGGCAGCGTGATCGGCGCAGAGCTCGCGCGCCGCCACCCGCAGCGCTGCCTCGGTCTGCACCTGAACCTTGCGCCCTTCCAGCCGCCGCCCGAGGGCGACCCGCTGCGTCAGGCCGTCGAGCCGGAGGAAGCGGCGTGGCTGGTACAGAACGTGCGGCTGTTCAAGGACGGCCTGGGCTACTACGCGCAGCAGAGCACCCGGCCGCAGACCCTGGCGGTCGCCCTCGCTGACTCCCCGCTCGGCCTGCTCGCCTGGCTCGCCGAGAAGTACCTCGCGTGGAGCGATGCGGATGCTTCAGGGACGAGCCTCGTCAGCGATGCGGCCATCGCCGACCAGGTGGCGCTCTACTGGATGACCGACAGCATCGGCAGCTCCGTGCGGCTGTACTACGATGAGGCGCACCACCCGGCCGCGCAGTCGCGCATCGAGGTTCCCACCGCGGTGGCCGTGTTCCCGCGCGAGCTCATCAAGAACCCGCGCGCCTGGGTCGCTGCGCGCTGCAACCTCGTGCACTGGAGCGTGCAGCCACGCGGCGGCCACTTTGCCGCCCTCGAGGTGCCGCAGCTGCTGCTCGAGGACCTGCGCCACTTCATCGCGCAGCTCACGCTGACGTGCGCATGATCGCGCGCGTGCGCCGCGCGGCGCGCTCGAGCTGCCCGCGCAGATCCGTCCGCTAACCTGAAGCGGCTTAGGGCTTCTCCCAGGACTGGGTCGGCAGGTTCGGCGGCGGCGCGAGCGAGCGCAGATAGGTCACGAGCTGCCACACGCCGTCCTCGCCGATGGCACCGCCAAAGGCGGGCATGCCTTTGGGCCGCCCGTAGTAGATCGACATGAACACTTCCGGATCGGCGCCGCCGTAGCGCCAGCGCCCGTCGCCGAGGTTCGGACCGACGGCCCCGGAGGCATCCGGTCCGTGGCAGCCGTCGCAGTTCATCGCCGTGAACAGCTCGGCGCCGGTCGCCGCAACCCCCTTGTCGCCCGCGTGCGGATTGCGCAGCGTGCCCCCCGGGGGTACCAGAGCGCCGGCAGCCTCGTGCGAGGCGTAGGCCACCGCCGGTGGCGCGGGGGCACCCGCGGCGGGCAGCCCGCTGTGGGGCGCGCAGGCGCTCAGGAGCGCGGCGCCGGCGGGAAGGGTGATGGCAAGCAAGCGGCGCAGTGACACGTTGGTGGCGCTCATAGGGCAAAGATCCAGATCATGCCGCCCTGGCTGGTATGGCGTCCGATGTCCTTGACGTAGTCTGCCGGCGCGCGCACGTCCGTCGGGTCATCCGAGCGCACATCGCCGGCGAGCAGCAGCCAGTCCCCGCCGATGCCGGCATACACCGCCACGTACTGCTTGCCGTCGGGGCCGCGGTAGGTGATGGGGTTACCGACCACGCCCGAGCCGACCTTGAATTTCGAGAGCACCTTGCCGGTGCGCGCATCGACCGACTTGAACCAGCCATCGAGCGTGCCATAGAAGGCAACGTCACCGCCGGTCACGAGCGCGCCGCTCCAGTTGGGAAACGCCTCCTTGTTTTCCCAGACCTTCCTGCCGGTCGTGGCGTCCCAGGCCATGAACGTGCCGAGATAGCCGCCGGGACCCGGGCTGTAGGGGCTGTTGATGCCCATAAACGGCGTGCCCTTGAGGTAAGCGGCGCGCGCCGAGGCGTAGTCCATGCACAGGTTGTTGGTGGACGTATAGAAGAGGTGCGTGCGCGGGGAATAGGCCGGTGGGGAGGCCGGGCTGACGCCCCCCTCGAGGCACGGACAGATATCCTTCACGGTGCCCCGGGAGGCCCCGGTCTGCTTGGCCGGATCGATGACGGGGCGCCCGGTCTGCAGGTCCACCGCGGTCGCCCAGTTCACCTTCACGAAGGGCTGAGCCAGGATCACCCGCCCGTTGGTGCGATCGAGCGTGTAGGCAAAGCCGTTCTTGTCGAAGTGCACCAGCGCCTTCACGGGCTTGCCGGCGACGGTGAGGTCAGCGAGCACCATGGCCCCGGTGGCATCAAAGTCCCAGCTGTCGTGCGGGGTGAACTGATAGGCCCACACGAGCGAACCGTCCGCCGGCCGCCGTGCGAGGACGCTCGCGGTCCACTTGTTGTCCCCGGGGCGCTGCTCGGCGTTATAGGGCCCGGCATTACCGGTGCCGTAGTAGACGAGGTCGAGCTCGGGGTCGTAGGAGAGCCAGCCCCACACCGGCGCGCCACCGGTGCGCCAGGAGTCCCCGGGCCAGCTGTGCACGCCGAGATCCGCGCCGCTGTCATAGGGCGCCTTGAAGTCCCCGCTCCTGGCGAGCATGTCGGCATCGGGACCGAGGTTGCGGGCGGTCCACAGTACCGCACCCGTCTTGAGGTCGAGGCCCTTGGTCCAGCCGTAGATGCCGAACTCCCCGCCCGAGGCACCGACGATGACGCGGTCCTTCACCACGAGGGGCGCCATCGTCACGGTCTCGCCGCTGCCCATGTCGGCGATCTGGGTCTTCCAGACCTCCTGGCCGCTCCTGGCGTCCACCGCCACCGTGTGGCCATCGAGCAGGTTGTAGATGATCTTGCCGTCGGCATAGAAGGCGCCGCGGTTCACGGTATCGCAGCAGGACACGCCGATCGCATTGGCACTCACGTCGGGGCGGTACTTCCAGCGCAGCGGGTAGCCTTCCTTGCTCAGGTCGAACGCGTACAGCACGTTCGGCCAGGGCGTGATGACGTACATCGTGTCACCCACTACGAGCGGCTGGCCCTCGTGACCGGCGAGGACGCCGGTGGAGAACGTCCACACCGGGTGCAGGCTCGTGGCGTTGCCGGAGGTGATCTGTGCCAGGGGGCTGAAGCGCGTGGTGGCGTAGTCGCGGCCCGGCATCGTCCACTCGCCCTCCTCCCCTGCTGCAAGCGGCGCGTGCGATGGCGCGGCACCTGCAGCGGCAGCGGCGAGCGCCAGCGCGAGAATCATCGGGATCGAACCTGCCGGCGGCTGCCGCATACGCGTAGTTCCTTGTTATTGCTTGAGCACTAGCGTGTGGCAGGCGCCCCTCCCGGTCAAGGCACGTCGGCGGCGTTCAGGCACCCGGGCGCAAGAGCTGCGCCCAGCACGTGCACCCTGGGCGCCTGCCAGCGCAGGCCGAGGAGCGGCAATCGCGGCGCCGGCATCGCGCGAGCGTAGACCTGCGGCCGCCAGGAACTCATGCCGGTGGCGGCGCGCGCCGGAGCCCCCCGACACGCCTCAGGGCAGCAGGATGCTGGCACCGTGCCGCAGCCGCGCGCAGGCCGCGTGCCGCCGAACGCGCCCGGCGGGTCAGTGACTGACGCCCGCCGGACGCGCCGCGCGCGTGACCAGGGCACCAATGAGACCGGCGAGGGCCGAGCCGAGTGTGCCGAAGAGCAGGATCGGCGCCGGTACGTCACCGAGAAGACAGGAGACGGCGATGCCGATGAGCGCACATACCCCGCCGGCGATAGCGCCTGCGGCCGCCGCGCTTCCCCAGCCGCCCGCGGCGCGCGCCGCATACAGCACGCCGGCGATCAGCGAGAATGCGAGTCCGCCGTACATGAAGTTGGCGCGCACCAGCGGCACGAAGTGACCGATGAGGGTCATGGCGACCTGCAGGCAGGTGCCGACGATCGTCGCGTATCGCAGTCGCGGTATGTCCATGGAACTCCCCCCTTCTGCCAGCATCCCGCCACGGCGGCTGCGAGCCGTCAAGCGGCACTGCAGCGCGCGGCCGCCGCAGTGGGACAGTGTCCGAAGATGTTGGAAGTAAGGCCGTTTCCGGGCTCGCGCCGGCGTGCCGGCGTATACCTATGGCGCGCCATCGCCCGCATCGGGTACATTTTCGCAAAGCTGCGCGGCGTCGGCCGCCCCCACAACGGCCACCTGGCAGGAAGCATCACATGCGCCGTGCGTCCGCAATTCTGTGTCTGCTGACGAGCGTGCTCTGGTACGTGAGCCTCGTAGTATCCAGTGCCACCGCCTACGCGCAAAGCGACGTACCGACATCGGATCAGCTCGATGGGCTGCTCGCGCCCGTGGCGCTCTACCCGGATGCGCTCGTGGCGCAGATCTGCGCAGCCTCCACCGATCCGCAGCAGATCCTCGACGTCAATACCTGGAGCAAGCAGAACTCGGGCCTGAGCCCCCAGGCGCGCACCGATGCCGCCCAGGCGCAGGGGTTCGACCCAGCCTTCATCGCGCTCATCAATTTCCCGCAGGTGCTGGACATGATGGCGCAGAACATCGACAGCTACGCGGCGATCGGGCGCGCTTTCGGCGCCAACCAGGCCACGGTGATGGATTCGATCCAGCGCCTGCGCCAGCAGGCCTACGCTGCTGGCAATCTCGAGAGCAACCAGTACCAGAAGATCGAGGTGCAGAATCAGGGCGGCGTGCAGGCGGTCAGCATCGTGCCCGCCAACCCGCAGGTCGTGTACGTGCCGGTGTACAACCCGACGGTCGTCTATGCGACGCCCGATCCGGGCGCCGTGGTCGCCGCGACGCTCCTCACCTTCGGCGCCGGCATCGCGCTCGGGGCCTGGATCTCCAACAACAGCTATCCGTGGGGCTGGGGTGGCTGGGGCTGGAACTGGGGTCATCGCACGGTGATCGTGCACAACAACGTGTGGGTGGTGAACAATCGCTACCGCCCGCCGCGGCCCTACTACCACTACCGACCACCCGTCTACGGGCCGCCGATCCACGTGCGGCCGCCGAATAACTGGCACGATCGCCCCTACTACCGTCCACCCCCGGGCGGCGGCAGGCCCCCGGGCGGCGGTCCCGGCGGCAAGCCGCCCGGCGGTGGCTATCCGCCCGGCCAGGGCAAACCCCCCGGCGGCGGCAAACCCCCCGGCGGCGGCAAGCCCCCGGGCGGCGGTACGCCGCCCGGCAACGGCAAGCCGCCCGGTGGCGGCACGCCTCCGGGCAACGGCGGACGTCCCCCGGGTGGCGGCACGCCCGGCGGACCGAGCACGCGCCCGGCACCGGGCGTGACCCCGCAGCCGCGCCCGACCACGCCCACCACGCGGCCGAACGTCACGCCGACGCCGCGCCCGTCACCGGGCGCCGCCCGGCCCCCGGCGCAGACGCGTCCGCCGAGTAACTTCGCCGGCTACCCAGGCAAGGTCCCCGCGCCGAGCAACACCGGTGCGCGTCCGAGCGCCTTCGGGGGCAGCCACAATCCGAGCGCCGACCGCGCCGCGGCGAGCCGGGGGCGCAGCAGCGTTAGCACGCAGCAGCGCCAGCAGCAGCCTCAGCGCCCCCAGCCGCAGCCCAAGTCAGGAGGACAGCGCAGGTGAACACCGCCACACGCCCGGGCGCGCGCATGCGAAGCAGCGTGACCGCCCTGTTCTTGATGCTGCTCGTGCCCGCGCTCGGCCTCACCCAGGAGACCGCACAACAGAGCTTCGCGAGCCCTCGGGCTGCGCTCGCCGCACTGATTGAGGCCAACAAGACCGACAACCTGACGGCGCTGAATGAGATCCTGGGACCCGCGGCGGCGAGCCTCATCACCTCAGGCGATGCCGCCCAGGACAAGAACGACCGCGCCCAGTTCGTGACGCTCTACGAGGCCCACCATCGCCTGCAGAAAACCGCCCCGGGCACGCTCACGCTCCTCATCGGCAAGAACGAGTGGCCGCTGCCCATTCCACTGGTGAAGAGTGAGGGCCAGTGGCGCTTCGACAGCGATGCGGGCGCCAAGGAGCTGCTCTACCGGCGCATCGGCGCCAACGAGCTTGCGGCGATCAAGGTGGCGCGCGCCATGCGCCAGGCACAGCTTGACTATGCTGCCGGCGCACACGATGGCAACCCCAAGGGCCTCTACGCGCAGCGCTTTCGCAGCCATCCCAACACGCAGGATGGTCTTTACTGGGCGGTCGCGGAGGGGGAGCCGATGAGTCCCGCGGGCCCGCTCGTGGCCGACGCCGAGGCGGCGGGCAGCGAGCCGGGCAAGCGCCAGCCCTTCCACGGTTACTACTTCCGCATTCTCAAATCCCAGGGTGAGCACGCCCCCGGCGGCACGAAGGACTACGTGGTGGACGGCAAGATGAGTGGCGGCTTCGCGATCCTCGCCTACCCGGCGGAGTTCGGCGCCAGCGGCGTCATGAGCTTCCTCGTGAGCGAGCGCGGCCTGGTGTACGAGAAGGATCTCGGCGAGGGCACCACGGAAGCCGCCCGGGCGATGAGCAGTTTCGATCCGGATCCGAGCTGGAAGGCGCTCAAGTAGCGCAGCAACACCCCGTGTACCAGCCGCAGGTGCCGCTGATGCAGTCGAGCCCGGCGTTCCGCAGCGCGCGCCTGGCGGAGATCGAGCTCGGCACCCTCATCCTGCTGCGCGATCCGGCCGGGCTCGGCGTGCGCGCCGATGCTCTCTCGGGCCGCGCGGATCTGAGTGAGGGGGTGCTGCGTCTGGCTCCCGGGATGGCGCGCTTTGAGCGCTGCGCGCTCGATGCGGTGCTGGTTGCGATCGACCTCGCCTACCTGGTGGAGGCCGACCTCACGAGCCTTGCAGCGCGTGCCCCGCAGTCCGGGGACCTCATCATCGCGGCGAACCGCCCGCCCGCCGGGCTCTACGTCACAGGACTGTTCGGTGGCACCCCCGGGCTCCTCGAGCTCGGCTCGGCCCTCATCCGCCCCTTTGTCAGCACGCGCAGCGCACCGCAGGTGACCTGCGGCTGGAAGCTGGTGGAACGTGAGCAGCGCACCCGGGTGCTGTTCACGCACGAGGGCGAGAGCGCGGAACCTGCGTATCAGGAGCTGCCGCGGCGCGTGTACGGGGAGGACAGCGACTGACCGGCGGCACCTTGCGCGCCCTCAGAACGTAATCGCGATCTTGCCGCTGAGTACCACGACGTCAGCGTAGGTGGCTCCCGGGGTGGCTCACCTACTGGATGAGCGGGGACAGCGACAGCCCTTTGCGGATGTTGAGGATAAGCTCGGCCACTGCAGCGGGTAGAGGATCAGCGCCCGAACGGGAGGGCTGGAGGTCATGTCGGAAAAAGCCGCCGGTCTCGGGCCTGGGGAACGCCGTATCAATGGCGTCCAGACTACGGGACGCGAATAAGGCAACCTGAGCGAGCCGTCTTTCACAGTACGCCGCACCAATAACCTCAGCGTTACCGCGCGTGACGGGACGGTGCTGCTCGCCGATCTCTACCAGCCGGAGTCCGACGCCGCGTTTCCGGCGCTCGTTTCCTTCTCCCCGTATCCCCGTCAGATCCAGGACGTCGGTGCTCCGCTCGGCTTCATCGAGGCCGGCGCGTCCGATTTCTTCGTTCCTCGCGGCTACGCGCACCTCATCGTCAACGCGCGCGGCACCGGTGGCTCCGGCGGCGTCTGGACATTCTTCGATAGCCAGGAGCGGGAGGATCTTTACGACATCATCGAATGGGTCGCCGCTCAGCCATGGTGTGACGGAAATGTCGGGATGCTCGGCGTCAGCTACTTCGCGATGGCCCAACTCGCGGCTGCGGCGATGAAGCCGCCGCATCTCAAAGCGATCGCGCCGCTGCTCGCCACCGACGACCTGTATGACGCAGTCTGGCACCACGGCTTGCTTAATGCCGGCTTCATTTCGGCGTGGCTGCCGGCCGTCGGCGTGCTGTCGCAGAAGCCTGACTCCTTCTGGCGAAGCTGGCGGATCGATTTCGTCCGCGACCTGCTCGGCATCCCGGCGATCCACGCGCGGACACAGAATCTCAATGGCGAGGCCATCGTCACAGTCCTCAAGAGCGTGATCCACGCCCACTATCCCGAGGATCCGTTCGGCAGGATTTGGCGCGCGGCCGCGGTCGAACATCCGACCCACGACGCCTTCTGGGACGCGCGGGACACGAGGCCCATGCTCGCGTCGGTCGAGATCCCCGTCTATCTCGGAGCGGATTGGGACAACGTGCCTCTTCACCTGCCATCGACCTTTTCGGCGTGGGCGGCGCTGCGGCGCAATCCTAACGTGCGGATGGCGATGTTGCCGCCGGGCGGCTTTTCATGGCCCTGGGAGTGCCTCCATTACGAGGTGCTGGCGTGGTACGACCAGTGGCTGAAGGGTCGCGACACAGGCGTTATGGACGGCCCGCCGATCCGCTACCAGGTTCCGGGCGCCGAGGGCTGGCGGACCGCCGGGGACTGGCCGCCGCCGGAATCGAGGCTCACGCCTTTCGCCTTGCGCGCCGACGGCGTGCTCGCCCAGGAAGAAGGCGAGCCCGGGTTCCGGGAATATCTCTATCTTCCGGCCGATTCCGGCGAGCCGACCAACGCCAACCCGCCCGAATTGCCGCCGAAGCTCGCGTGGGAGACTCCGCCGTTTAGCGCACACTGGGAGTTTGCGGGCAACCTGGAGCTCACTCTGGAAGCCGAAATCACGGCTTTGGACGCGTCCTGGATTGTCGTCCTTTACGAGGTGCCGCCGGACGGCGAGCCGCAGGCGATCACGGCCGGCTGGCTTCGCGCGGCCTTCTCCGGCGTCGAGGAGAAACGCAGCTTGCGCGGCGCGCCGGTTCCGGATTGCCGCACACCACGCGCGGTTGCTGTCGGCGAGCGGGTTTCCTATCGAATTCCGGTGGTCCCCAACGCGCGGCGGATTGTCGCCGGTCATCGCTTACGTCTCGTGATCGCATCCGCGGACGATACCGACAAGACGCTAACCATCCTCGGCTTCACCCACGTGGTCGTGCGGCAAGCAAGCCGGAACACAATCCACAGTGCATCGCGGCTTTGGCTTCCCCTGCTACCTCCCAAGGCGGCCGACCTTACGTGAAAAATCGCCGCCGTTGCCGCCCGCGTGTGATATTCGCGGTCGCGATGTGCAACAGCAGCTGCGCGTCAAGTTTGCGCGTGAGGTCGTGGCGGCGGCCCTCCTACCACGGCGGACAGCTCGCAACCGACGACCCCGACAGTCCTGGCGGCTGCCACCGCCGATCCTTGCTTCCCTGATGAGATGCGGGAGCGCCTGGCCGCGGCGCTGCGCGCGGCCGGAGTCGAGCACCTCATCGAGACCTACGCGGCGCAGCACGGCTGGGTGCCGAGCGATACGCCGGTGCACGATGCGGCAGCCACCGAGCGGCACCGGGAGAGCCTGCGGACGCTGCTGCGGGGGCGCCTGGCGTGAGTGCACGTGCGCCCTCAGGCGCGGGCGGGAATCGCCAGTCCGCGCACCACCGCGGGCCGTGAGTTGAAGGCCTCGAGCGTGCGCGCCACGTTGCTGAAGTCGGCAAACTGCACGAGCTCTGCCGCCCCATAGAAGCCGATGAGGTTGCGCACCCAGGGGAAGAGCGCGATGTCGGCGATGGTGTAGGCGTCGCCCATCAGCCAGCTGCGTCCCTCGAGGCGCGCATCGATCACGGCAAGCAGGCGCCGTGCTTCGGCAACGTAACGGTCGCGTGGCCGCTTGTCCTCGAACTCCCGGCCGGCGAACTTGTGGAAGAAGCCCACCTGTCCGAACATCGGCCCCACCGCGCCCATCTGGAACATGAGCCACGCGAGCGTCTGGTAGCGCGCCGTGGGCTCCTGCGGCAGGAACTGGGCGCACTTCTCGGCAAGGTAGATGAGGATGGCGCCGGACTCGAACAGCGGCAGGGGCCGCCCGCCCGGGCCGTCAGGATCGAGGATGGCGGGAATCTTGCCGTTCGGGTTCAGGGAGCGGAACTGTGCCGAAGCCTGGTCATTGTTCTCAAAGCTCACCCAGTGGGCTTCGTAGGGCAGACCGGTCTCCTCGAGCATGATGGAGACTTTCACGCCATTGGGCGTTGGCACCGAGTACAGCTGCAGCCGCTCGGGGTGCTGCGCGGGCCATTTGTGCGTCACAGGATAGGCGGACAGGTCGGACATCGGAATGACTCCTTGTCGGGGTTCTTCGGGCGGCGCCGTTTTCAGTGCGCCGCGGATGGCATGCTGAGGTTTCGCAGCAGGAACGCGTAGGCGTCGGCCTTCTGCGCGATGGCCTGCGTCACCGTCTCCCCGCCGCCATGACCGGACGCCAGGTCCACCATCAGCAGCACCGGCGCGGGAGCGGCCTGTGCCGCCTGCATGGCGGCGGCGAACTTGAACGAATGCATCGGCATCACGCGCGTGTCGTGATCCCCGGTGATGATGAGCGTCGCCGGGTAACGCGTACGGGGCCGGATATTGTGGACGGGTGAGTAGGCGTAGAGCGCGGCGAACTGCTGCGGGTCATCCGGTGAGCCGTAGTCACCCTCCCAGCCGGCGCCCTGCCCGAAGCGGTTGAACCGCAGCATATCCATGACACCGACGGCGGCGATTGCTGCGCCGTAAAGGTCGGGGCGCTGCGTCACGCAGGCCCCCACCAGCAGTCCGCCGTTGGATCCACCGCGGATAGCGAGCCGTGGCGTGGAGGTGTAGTGGCCGGCGATCAGCCATTCGGCCGCGGCGATGAAGTCATCGAACACCACCTGCTTGTGAGTCAAAGTCCCCTGACGGTGCCAGCTCTCCCCGTATTCCCCGCCGCCGCGGATGTTGGCAATCGCATACACCCCGCCGCGCTCGAGCCAGGCAATGGTCGCGGGGTCGAAGCGCGGCAGGTTGGAGACGCCGAAGCCACCGTAGCCGGTCAGGAGCAGCGGGTTGTCGCCGCTGAGCTGCGTGCCCTTGGCATAGGCGAGCAGCAGCGGGATGCGCGTGCCGTCCTTGCCCGGGTAGAACACCTGCCGTTCCTCGAAGGCCTTGAGGTCGTAGGCGACGCGCGGTGCGCGGAACACGCTGCTCGTGCCGGTGGCAAAATCGTAGCGGTAGACGGTCGAGGGACTTATGAGATCGGAGAACGAATAGAAGGTCTCGCGATCATCGGCATGGCCGCCGAAGCCGAGCGCGGTGCCGAACCCGGGAAGTGAGATCTCACCGCGCGCGGCGCCGTCCGTTCCGTAGAGGAGCGCGCGGCTGTGAGCATCGTGCAGGGTCTGCACGATGAGCTGGTGCGCGACCAGGGTGACGCTGCCGGCTCCAAGCTCGATCGCATCAGCGCTCTCCGCGACCACCGCCCTCCAGTTCGCCTGGCCGGGATGCAGCGGATCGATGGCGATCACGCGGCCGTTGGGCGCACCGAGGGAGGTGAGGAAGTAGAGTCGCCCGGCATCGGCGCCGGCGTACTCGAACGCCGCCGCAAATCCCTGCACCACGGGCACGGCCAGCGGCGCAGGCGCCTGAAGATCGATGAGGTACACATCCTCCAGGCCCTTGTCCCCGACTTCGCCCTCGCCCGCCAGGAGCACCAGCCAGCGCCCGTCGCCGGAGAGATAGGGCTTGAACTGCCGCTGCGGGTGCGCCGGGTCGGCGTAGATGCGCCGGTCAGCGGCGGCGGGTGTGCCGATGGCGTGGTAGTAAATGGCGTCGCCAAGGTCAGCAGCACTGAGCTCCTCGCCCGGCTTTGGCGCTGGGAAGGCACTGTAGTAAATGCCCCGTCCATCGGGCGTGAACACCGGGCGGTAGTACTTGGTGAAGCGCAGCACGTCGTTCGTATCAGTGCCGCTTTGCAGATCACGGACGTGCCAGTCGGTCCAGTCCGAGCCGGAGAGCGATACTCCGTAGGCCATGAGCCGCGCATCGCGGCTGGCGACGTACCCCACCACGACCGGATTACCGTCCGCGGGCAGCACATTCGGGTCGAGCGCCACGGCGGGCGGGCCCGCAAGGGACGCCACGCTCAGCAGGACGCTCTGGTTCTGCTGGCCGCTGTTGTCGGTATAGAAGTAGTGGCCGCTCTCGGCGAACGGGATCCCGGTGCGCTCAAAATCGTACAGTTCCCCGATGCGCTGGCGCAGCGCCGCGCGCTCGGGAATGCCCTCAAGGTAGGACTGCGTCAGCTGCGCCTCCGCGGCCACCCAGACGCGCGTGGCGGGCGAGTCCAGATCCTCGAAACCCCGGTAGGGATCGGCAACCTTCACCCCGTGATAGTCATCGACCGTCGGTCCGCGCGGTGCGCTCGGGTACTTAAGCGCTGCGGGCGCCGCCGCCGGCGCCGGCGCACGCACCGGCGCACAGTCACTCAGAAGCAGCGCGCAGGCACCAAGGACGAAGAGCACCGGGCCGACACGGCAGCTTGAGGGTGTCATGTGTTGCACTTCCGGATGAGACGGGCGCCCGATTATGCACGCCGCCTCGCGCGGGTAGAATCGCCGCATGGCCCAGCACATCGGCATCGTCGCCTGTTCCGCGGAAGGCGCGGCGCTGTGTTACCGCACGGTATGCCTGGAGGGCGAGGCGCTGCTCGGTGCGTACGCTCACCCGGAGGTGAGCCTGCACGGCTTCCCGCTCACCGCCTACATGCAGCACATCGCGCGCGATGACTGGGCGGCCGTCGGGTCGCTGATGCTCGCCTCCGCGCGCAAGCTCGCGGCGGCGGGTGCCGACTTCCTCATCTGCCCCGACAACACCATCCACCAGGGGCTCGCGCTGGTGCGCGCCGAGTCCCCCCTGCCCTGGCTGCACATCGCAGAGGTGGTGGCGGCGGAGGCGCGGCGCCGCGGTCTCAGGCGCGTCGGCATCACCGGCACGCGCTACCTCACCGACAGCGAGGTGTATCCGCAGGCGCTCAGCGCCGCGGGCCTTGCGTTCCTGCGGCCGAGTGCTGAGGAACGCGAGCAGATCAACCGCATCATCTTTGAGGAACTGGTTCGCGGGGTCTTCACGCCTGGCGCCGTGGCCTGTTTCCAGCAGGTGTTCCGCCGGCTGCAAGTTGCCGGCTGCGATGCCGTGGTACTCGGCTGCACGGAGATCCCGCTCCTGATGAACGACGCGAACTCCCCTCTGCCCACGCTCGATTCGACCCGTCTGCTGGCACGCGCGGCACTGGCGCGTGCCACGGCGCACGCTGCCGGCTGAACAGTGCGGTGGCTACGCCGAACACTTGATTGCCGCTTGCCGTGGCATCACAGCCTGATGGATTACAATCGCGACACGAGCATTGGAATCGGATAGCGCGCGATCACGCAATTCAGCGTCCAGGGCGCCTGGGCGCCAGGATTCCGCGTGCACATGGAACAGCTGCCGCCCGGCACGTCCCCGCAGTAGCGCCTCAGGAGGCTACGCCGGTGCGGCTGCGCGCTGCGTGGCGATCCTCCCCGGCGGGCCGCTCGCGCGGCTGGCGCCACACCGGTCGCCGCACCAGCGTACTCTTGCCGAACAGCGACTCGATGAGGTCCACCGCCAGCACCGCGGTGCGGTTGTGCTCATCGAAGGCGGGGTTGAGCTCGACCACATCGAGCGAACCCAGCCGCCGCGTGTCGGCGATCATCTCCATGCACAGCTGTGCCTCGCGGTAGGTCGGCCCGCCGCGCACGCGCGTCCCCACCCCCGGGGCGATCTGCGGGTCAAGAAAGTCGACGTCGAAGCTCACGTGCAGATGGGTATCCGCGTCCATGCCGGCGAGCGCGTGCTCGAGCGTCTGGCGCATGCCCATCTCATCGACGTAGCGCATGTCAAAGACGTCAAGTCCCTGCTCGTGCACGAAGCGCTTCTCGCCCTCATCGACGCTACGGATGCCGATCTGGCGCACCCAGGAGGGCTCGATCGCCGGGGTGACGCCGCCGATACCGGTCAGCGAAGCCGGCCCGAAGCCGCACAGGCAGGCGACCGGCATGCCGTGCACGTTGCCGCTCGGTGACAGCTGCGGGGTATTGAAGTCCGCGTGTGCATCGAGCCACAGCACCCGCAGGCGCTTGCCCTCCTCGCGGCAGTGGCGCGCGACCGCGCTGATGGAGCCGATGCTCAGGCAGTGATCCCCGCCGAGGAGGATCGGCAGCCGCTGCGCGCGCAGCTGCGCGTAGCAGGCCGCATACACCAGCTCATTCCACTCCACGACTTCGGTGAGGTGGCGGTATCCGCCTTGCGGGGCGCTCCAGGGGTTGCCCGGGCCGTGCAGGTTCCCGAGATCGTGCACCTCGAGATCGCGTGCTGTGAGCGCCGCGCCGAGACCTGCGACGCGCAGCGCCTCGGGCCCCATCGAGGCGCCCCGGTCCGCGGCGCCAACGTCGGTGGGAGCCCCGATGAGCGCGGCAGCGCGCGGCGGGCTCACGCTGGCACCGCGCGGCTCGCTGCCGCCGGCGCGGCCGCCGTGGCGAGGAGCGCAAACAGGTCCTTGGGGTCTTCCAGATCCGGCAGCAGGTCGATCTGCTGCGCGGCGCCGCGTTCCTCCTGGTGGATCCGGTAGAGATAGCGCAGCGCGGCGAAGTCCTCGAGGGCAAAGCCCACCGAATCGAACACGGTGACCTCAGCCGCACTGCCGCGGCCGGCGGCGTTCCCGTTGAGCACCTGCGTCAGCTCGGTCACGGGGAAACCGGCCGCCATCTGCTGGATCTCGCCCTCGATGCGCGACTGCGGCTCGAACTCCACCACCACGCGAACGTCGGCGCGTTCGAGGATCGCGCGCTCAAGCTCGGTCTTGCCGGGGCAGTCCCCGCCGACGGCATTCAGGTGCATGCCCGGTGCGACCATCGACGCGCTGAGGATCGTGGCGTTGCGCTTGTCCGCGGTCACCGTCGTGACAATATCGGCGCCCTGGACCGCGGCCGCCGTGGAGGCGCAGCGCACTACCTTCAGGCCGGAGAGACGCAGCGCGGCGAGGTTGCGCACCAGCTTCTCGGTGGCGGCCTGATCCACGTCGAACAGGCGCACCTCGCGGACCGCGAGCATGTGATGGAAGGCGATCACCTGGAACTCGCTCTGGGCGCCATTGCCGATGAGCGCCATCACGCGGCTGTCGGGCCGCGCCATGTGGCGCGCCGCGAGCGCGGAGGTCGCAGCGGTGCGCAGCGCCGTCGTGAGCGTGAGCTCCGAGAGCAACAGCGGGTAACCGGTCTGCACGTCCGCCAGCACACCGAAAGCCGTTACGGTAAGCAGTCCGACCGCAGTGTTCTTCGGGTGCCCGTTCACGTACTTGAAGGCGTACAGGCGCCCATCGCAGGCCGGCATGAGCTCGATCACGCCGACGCTCGAGTGGCTCGCGTGGCGCGCGGACTTGTCGAAATGGTCCCAGCGACGAAAGTCCGCCTCGATCTCCGCGGCGAGCTCTGCGATGAAGCGCGCCGTTCCGCGGCGCGCAACCAGCTCCCGGACCCGTTCGATCCCGATGAAATCGACCATGAAATCCCCCTCGACTCTTGGCTTCCGCGACGGCGCAGCGCCGGCCGCACAAGCATGGTCGCTGGCCTCCGGATCAAATAAAAGACAGAAATATGATCAGATGTTGCAGCTATATGATCAAAATGACATTATTTGTTGACATTTCGCTCAATCCACGTGCCAGGGCACTCCCGCAATGGACGACATCGACCGTCAGCTGATCGGGCTACTGCGCAGCGACGCGCGCGCCTCAGTCGCCTCGCTCGCCAAGGCGCTCAAGGTCGCCCGCGGCACCGTGCAGAATCGTCTGGCGCGCCTCACGGCGAGCGGGACAATCGTCGGCTACACGGTGCGCCTGAAGCCGGACGTGGAGGAGCAGCGCATGCGCGCCTTCATGACGGTCGCCGTGGAAGGTAACCAGGTCGACGCCGTGATCAGGGCGTTGCGGGGGGAGCCGGCGGTGGCGGCGCTCTACAGCACCAACGGCCGCTGGGATGTGGTCGCAGAGCTGCGCGCCGACAGCCTGGAGGGCTTCGACCGCGCCCTGGCGCGCATCCGCCTGATCGAGGGCATCTCGCAGACCGAGACGAGCCTGCTGCTCTCGACCTTCAAGTTCTGAAGTCGCCGCGCGCCCGTCACTCCGGCAGCAGACGCGTCCCCGTCCAGTCGAGGATGAGGAAGCGATGCTCGAAGCGCCACTGCCCGTCCTCGCGGCGCCAGCGGTCCTGGTAACGGATCGCCCAGGTGAGGAGCGTGCGGCCGCCCTCCGCTACGCTCAGGTGGTCGGCCATGCCGTAGGTTTCCCCGCGCGCGCGGTCCCCTTCCAGGGTGACGAGCTGGTTGCTCACCCGGTGCTGGGTGGCGACGTAGAGTTTCGCCATGAAGTCGAGCGCGCTCACGATCTCGCGCTGGCCGCGCAATATGATGCCCGGCGCCTCGATGACGCAGTCCTCGGTGGTGATCGCGGCCCAGGTGACCTTGTCACGCCGATCCGCGCCCTGAGCGTAGAGCTCCGCCGTGCGCCGCAGTGCCGCCTCATCGAGCAGCCGTTGCAGATCTGCCTCATGCATGGATGCACCTCTTGGGTTTGTCATGACGTGATGCGCGTCGATCTTTGGCGCCTGGCCGCCCTAAGCGCGCTGCCAGCGCACCTCACCCGCCTCCGCGAGCCGCGTAATCGCGCCACGGCCGTGCAGATAGCGGATGTGTGCCAGCGTCTCGCCGAAGGCGAGCAGGCGGTTCCAGCCCTCAAGATTGCGGGCGCCGAACAGTGCCCCCACGACTTCGAGCGTGGTACGCGGCGCTGCGGTGAAGTCGGTGAGCTGCGCCAGGCGCTGCGCGTGGCCGGCACGCAGCTGCGCCACGCGTGCGGCAGCGCCACGGAAGGGTTGTCCATGCGCCGGCAGCACGATGGTGTCGGGCGGCAGGCGCTCCAGGCGCTCGAGCGATGCCAGAAAATCCGCGAGCGGATCGCGCGAGGCAAGCCCGGGGTAGAGGCTCACGTTGCTGGAGATCGCCGGCAGCAGCTGGTCACCGCCGATAAAGAGCGCACCCTCGCGCCAGTGCAGGCATACATGCCCGTCGGCATGCCCGAAGTGCAGCGAGGCGACCCAGGGCTCGCGCAGCTCGGCGATGGTCTCACCGTCGCTGATGGCCGCACCCGCCTCGGGCATACCGCTCAGGAGATTCTCGAGCGTCCCGGTGGCGCGCGCGCTGCTGAGCAGGGCCTCGAAGTCCACACCCCAGGTGTCGCGATAGTCCGCCAGGGCCGCCGCCGTCGCGCCGTTGAGGGGGGCCAGCGAGCGCATCGCGGCGGCCCGCGCCGCCGCGCTCATGCGTACCGGCACGCCGAAGCGCGCCGCCAGATGCCCCGCCATGCCGAAGTGATCCGGATGATGGTGCGTGACCAGGATCGCGCTCAGCACTGACCCGAGCCCCTCCGCCGCGCTGAGTGCATCCCAGGCGGCGCGGGTGTCCGGCTGGTTCATGCCGGTGTCGATCAGCACGCGGCCGCGCCGCCCCGGCGCATGCCAGATGTTGATGTGCTGCAGCGAGCCAGGCACGGGCAGGCGCATCCAGCGCACCCCGCCGGCGGCCTCAGCCGCACCCCCGGGCGGCGGCGGCGCCCATGGCAGGTACTCGAGCGTCATCGCTCGCCCCGGCGCCGCCGCCCGGGGGCCGGCCGCGCGGCGATGAGCTCCCCGAGCGCGAGCGCCGCGGCATCCAGGCGCCGCCGCAGCGGATAGCGATGCGCGACACGCCAGGCATGCAGGATCCCCCCGTAGGTGCCGCCGACGATCTCGGCGAGCACCTCGGGTGCCAGATCCATGCGCACGTTGCCAGCGCGGCGGCCCGCCGCCAGGATCCGCACGAAGGCGCGGTGCGTGCGCGCGGTACGCACGCCGGAGTCGGGCGCCGCACCGAAGGTGGTCTCGGAGGCGCCGATGAGGACGCGCGAGAGCTCCGGGGTCTCCTCCACCTTGGCGGCGGTCCAGGAAAAGAGCGCCGCGATGCGTTGCGCGGCGGTGGCCGGGGCCTCGAGCTGCGCGTCCATGACGTGCAGGAAGCGCGCCTCCATCTCATGCACCAGAGCCCCGAGGAGCGCCTGCTTGGAGGGAAAATAGTTGAAGGCGGTGGCGCGCGAGACGTCCGCAAGCCTCGCGATATCGTCGACCGTGGTGTCGGCCACACCCTGGCGCGCGAACAACGTACGCGCTGCCGCGAGCAGCGCGGCCCGCACCCGCGCCTTGCCGTCGGCACGCCGCGAGGGCGTGCGGGCGGCGAGCGCAAGGTTGGCCGGCTCGGTGCTCATGGCTAGCTGCCGCGCGGCTCGCGCGGCAGCCCGAGCGCCCGCTCGGCGATGATGTTGCGCTGGATCTGGTTGGTGCCGCCGTAGATCGTGTCGGCGCGCGAGCCGAGAAATAGCCGCGGCAGCTGCTCCCACTCGTACGGGGCCGCCGCCGCGATCTCACCCGCGGGCCCGAGCACGTCCGCCGCCAGCTCCCCGAGTTTCTTACGCCAGGTGGCCCAGAAGATCTTGTAGGTGTAAGCCTCGTTGGCGAGCCGCCCTTCCTGGGCGTTCGAGAGCATGCGCAGCGCGCTGTAGCGCATCAGCTTCAGGCCGATGTGCGCGTGCGCGAGGCGCTGGCGGATGAGCGGATCCTCGAGCAGGCCGTTGGCGCGCGCCGCCGCGATGATGGCGTCGAGTTCGTTGCGGAAGTTCATCTGCTGGCCGAGCGTGGAGACGCCGCGCTCGAAGGCGAGCGTGCCCATGGCAATGCGCCAGCCGTCCCCGACCGCACCCACCACGTTGTCGGCGGCGGTACGCGCGTCGGCGAAGAAAGTTTCGTTGAATTCCGCCTCGCCGGTCATCTGCCGGATAGGCCGAACCGTGACCCCGCTCTGGCGCATGGGCACGAGCAGGTACGAAAGACCGTGATGACCGCGCGAACCCTCTTCCGTACGGCACACGACGAAAGACCAGTCGGCAAACTGGGCAAGCGAGGTCCAGATCTTCTGCCCATTGACGCGCCACTCCGGGCCGCTCGTCCCTTGCGCAAGCTCGGCGCGCGTGCGCACGTTAGCAAGATCCGAGCCCGCGTTCGGCTCGCTGTATCCCTGGCACCAGTATTCCTCGCCACGCGCGATCGGTGGCAGGAAGCGGGCCTTCTGCGCCGGCGTCCCGAAGGCGAGGATGGTGGGCCCGGCGAGTTCGATCCCCATGTGCCCGATGCGCCCGGGGGCACCCGAGCGCGCATACTCCTCGGCAAAGATCACCTGTTCGGCGAGCGTGGCATCGCGGCCGCCGAATTCCTGCGGCCAGCCGATGCAGCTGAAGCGCGCCGCCCCGAGCTCGCGCTCCCAGGCCATGCGGCGCTCGAGCTTGCCGCTCATGCTCGTCTCCCCGCGCAGGTCGCGGAACGGACCTGCAAGCTGCGCGCTGAGCCAGCCGGCAGCCTCGCTCCTGAAGCGCTCCTCCGCGGCAGTGAATCCCAGCTGCATGGTGCCTCCTCTCAGAAAACCGGGGTCGCGGCGACGCCGAGGCCCAAAGCGCGCAGCAGTCGCTCGCGCTGCCAGGCCGGGCTCCCGAGGAGCGTCGCGCTCGCGCGCGCGCGCTTGAAGTAAAGGTGCGCATCGTGCTGCCAGGTAAAGCCGATGCCCCCGTGCAGCTGAATGGCACTCGCGCCGCAGTTGTAGAAGGCATCGCAGCAGTAGCTCTTGGCGATGGCAGACGCCTCGCTGAGTTCCTGGGGCGCCTCGTCCGCAACACAGGCCGCGTACCAGGCCGCCGAACGCGCCGCCTCGACCTCCGTCATCATGTCAGCCAGGCGGTGCTTCAACGCCTGGAAGCTGCCGACGGCGCGCCCGAACTGCACGCGCTGCTTCACGTAGTCGGTGGTCATCTCGAGCAGCCGCTCGGCGCCCCCGAGCGCCTCGGAGGCCAGCGCGATGCGCGCCAGGTCCAGTGCGCGCGCGACGCCCGCACCCGCAGTGCCGCGCCCGCCGAGGAGCGCGTCCGCGCCGAGCCGTACGTCTGCGAATGTGACCCGCGACATCGGCCGCGTCAGGTCGAGCATGACGTGCGGCTCGATACTCAGGCCTGCAGTCGTGGCCGGCATCATGAGGATGCTCAGATCCTGCGGATCCTGCCCGCGTGCCAGCACCAGGAGCAGATCGGCGCTGTCGGCGTGGATCACGAAGTCACTGGCCCCCGAGAGCATGAGTCCCCCGCGCACGTCCCTGAGCGACACCGCCACGCCCTCCGGCGGCGGCCGCCCGTCGGGTCCGCCGAGCGCGCACGCCAGGCGCACGCCGCCAGCGGCGATATGCGTGAGCAGCTCTGCCTGCTGGGAGGCGGTGGCGCACTCGCGCACCAGCGCCGCCCCGAGCGCCACCGTGGCGAAGAACGGCGAGGCGGCGAGCCTGCGCCCCTGCTCCTCCTGCAGGATGCACAGCTCCACCCACCCCAGACCTGCGCCCCCACAGGCCTCCGGGATCGCCAGCCCGCACCAGCCGAGCTCGGCTGAGATCTGCTGCCACAGCGCCGCGTCGTAGCCCCCGGGGGCTGCAAGCGCTGCGCGCAGCCGCGTGGCGTCGTACGACTCAAGGAAACTGCGCGCGCTGGCGCGGATCATCTGCTGCTCTTCGGTGTGGACGAACTGCATGGTTGCCTTCCCGTGCGGCTCTCAGCGCCGTGCCTTGCGCTGCAGGCGCTGCGCGGACACGACCTGCGGACCGCCCTCGCGGTGCCACTCGGCGTAGAACTGGCTGAAGAACTCGCGGAAGGCCGCTATCGGCCCATCGCCATCGCACAGCAGCGGCTGCGCGACGTGGTGCTGGCGGTCCCACACCACCTTGTCCTGGTCGAGCTGGCGGCAGATGTCGCGGATGATGGCGCGCGCCACCCCCGCGCGCGCGCCACCATGGTCGGCGCGCTGCTGGGTGAAGGCGAAGCGCAGATGCACCGTGTCCTTCTCCACCGGCGTACAGCCGGTGACGAGCAGCGTCTCGCAGATGCCGGTGAAGCGTGTCCAGGGCTGCCCGGGACCCACGACGCCTGCGGTGATGGTACCGTCCACGGCGCCGCGCGGGGTCTGCATCTTCGCCTTGACCGTGGTCTCGCGGCGGTGGCCGTCCATCTTCACCTCCCAGTCCGGATAGGAGGCGGTGCCGTGGATGTAGCGGAAGTGGGCAACGTCGACGCCATTCTCCGCCATGGTCTGCAGCGGGCAGTACACGAGCCACTCGTGCTTCTCGTACTCGGTCCACTCAGGGTCAAGGGTCTCCGCGAAGTCCTCCACCTCCCACAGCGGCGCCACCGCATCCGGGTGGTACCAGGCCCACACCAAGCGGTTCTTCTCCGCGGTCGGCCAGGGGCGCACGCATTCGCGCCGCGCCTGCGGTGGAATCACTTTCGCATAGGGAATCTCGCGTACCACGCCGGTGCCGTCGTAGCGCCAGGAATGAAACGGACACTCAAGATAGTCCCCGTGCACGCGCCCACCGAAGGCCATGTTGGCGCCCAGATGCCGGCAGTAGGCGTCGAGCAGACGCGCGCGGCCGTCCGCACCGCGCCACAGGGCGAGGTCACGGCCGAAGTAGCGCACCGCTTTCACCTGACCCGCGGCGAGCTCGTCGCTGTAGCACACAGCAAACCAGCCAAAGGGCAGCGGCAGGTCGATGCCGCGCTCGGCGGCGCTGGGACGGCCCGGCAAGGCAGCCGTGCGCCAGCGCAGCAACTCCTCGCCCCTGAGATTCGCCAGGTACTCGCGCGCGGCCACCGGACCCGTAAGGGCGCCCCCGGCACTGATGTCGTTCATGACCCGGCTCCTGATGCGCACGGCGCGCTGATGCCGAACACCCGACGCGCGTTCCCGGACAGGAACTTGGGCCATACCTCATCACGCAGCGGCACTTGCGCAAGTTCGCGGAAAATGCGCTCGAGCGACAGTCCCATCGGGTAGTAGCCCGCATACATGATTTTGTCGGCGCCGCGCGTGTTGGCGTAGTCGATGATCGCCTGCGGGTAGTGCCGGGGTGCAAACGCACTGGTCGAGTAGTACAGGTTCGGGTATTTCAGCATCAGCTTCACCGCGAGTGCTTCCCAGGGCTCACCGCCGTGGCGCATGACGAACTTCAGCTCCGGGAAGAACCAGCACACCTCATCGACGTGCTCCACCTTCTGAGCCTCCATCGGCACCCGTGGCCCGGGCACGCCCACGTTTACCAGGATCGGCAGGCCGAGCTCGCTGCACACCGCATAGAGCGGATACATCTTCTTGTCGTTGATCGGCACCTGGGGATTGAGGCCGCAGGGAAAGACGCTCACCGATTTGATGCCGAACTGCGCGTGCAGGCGCCGCACGCGCCGTACCTCCTCCATGCCGAGGTTGGGGTTCGCCGGGAAGTCGAAGATGAAGCGTTGCGGGAAGTCGCGGCGCGCCGCCTCGGCGCCAGCCGAGACTTCCGCGCATCCGACCAGTGCCACGTCGATGCCGAAGCGGTCCATCTCTCCGACCAGGAAGCGCACGTAGTCGGCGCCCGAGCCGAGCTTCGGGATATCCTTGAACAGGTACTGCGCTGGCATGGTGAACTGCGTGCGGCTCTCCTCATCCATGAGCAATGGCCGCAACTGCCGGTACCACTCCTCGTTGGTCTCGCTCACGGGGATTCCCATCATGAGGTCAACGATCGCTACGTCGCGCGGCATCGCCATGGTCAGCCCCCGCACAGGCGCTCACGCACCTGGGCCTTCATAAGCTTACCGGTGGCATTGCGTTCCAGTGGCCCCGGATCGAAGCGCCATTCCACCGGCACCTTGTAACGCGCCAGGCGCGCCCGGCAGAACTGGGTGAGTGCACTCGCCTCAACGAGGGCGCCGTTCCGCCTGACGATGACCGCCACCAGGCGCTCGCCGAGGCGCGCATCGGCTACTCCGAAAGTGGCCGCCTCGAGCACGTCCGGATGCTGCTGCAGCACCCGCTCCACCTCGGCACAGTAGATGTTTTCCCCGCCACTGATGATCATGTCGGTCTTGCGCGAGACGATGTGCAGGAAGCCATCCGCATCAAGATGACCCACATCCCCCGTGTGCAGCCAGCCATCGCGGAAGATCGCAGCGTTCGCCTCCGGCTGCTCGAAGTAGCCGTTCATGTTCTGGGCGCTGCGCACGCAGATCTCCCCGCTCTGCCCCACCGGCAGCTCGCGGTCCATCTCATCGGCAATGCGCACCTCGGCGGTGGCCAGCGGGCGCCCGCCGCTGCCCGGGTGGCTGAGGAATTCCTCCCCCACTGCCAGCGAGATCATGCCGTTGGTCTCAGTCATGCCATAGCCGGTGCCGAGCAGAGCCTGTGGGAAGCGCGTGCGGATCGCGGCCAGCAGGTTCTCCGGCAGCGCCTGGCCACCCGTGCCGAGGCTCATGAGCGAGTTCGTATCGTGGCGCTCAGGCTCGTGCGTTTGCAGCAGGTCCCAGAGCATCGTCGGGACCGCAGGCAGCGCCGTGATGCGCTCCTCGGCCACGAGTGCCAGCGCCCGCGCCGCGTCCCAGCGCGGCAGGAACACGATCTTGCCGCCGCGGGCGAGGGAGGTCAGAAACACCGAAAGACAGCCGCTGGTATGGAACAGTGGGAACACCAGCAGCGTTGCCGGCTGCGGGGCCGTGCGCGCCAGCGTTGCCAGATCGGTGCCGAGCTGCGCCGCCATGCGCGCCCCGAGCAGCGCGCCGCTTAGCTGATTGGCCATGAGGGCGGTGAGCAGCCCCACGTGATTCAGCACCGCGCCCTTGGGGTCCCCCGTGGTGCCTGAGGTGAACATGATGAGCGCTGCGTCTTCCGGCTCGCACGCGGTGACCGGCAGCGGCGGCGCGGCGCGGCAGGCGAGATCGTCGAAGCGCCGCCAGTGCCGCAGGCCTTGCGGCACCTCGCCGGTGATGATGCCCGTGAGTTGCGCCCGCCCCGCTTCCTGCACGAGCAGGCCGGCGCACTGCGCATCGGCGAACAGGTGCTGGCAGCGGGTGTAGTTCAGACAGTACGCAAGTTCGGCGGCAGCGCCACGGCTGTTGAGGAGCACCGGCACCGCGCCGAGCGCGGTGATCGCGATGAAGGCCACCAGCCATTCGGGGCGGTTGCGCATGGCTATGGCTACGTGCGTACCGCGCCCGACGCCATCCGCGCTCAGCACCGCGGCGAGCGCCGCCGCCTGCGTGAACACCTGCGCGTAGGTGAGGCGCGCGCCTTCCATGACCGTGAACACGCGCGCCTCGTGCGCGCGCGCGGCCGGGTACAGCTGCGCGAGCGAGCGCGGCGCATGACGGAACACGCGGCAGCTTGCGCCGCGCACCCGGGACTCAATCAACTCAAACGGCTGACCCACCGCGGTGAAGGCGGCCACGGAAAGTGGTGCGGCGGCGGGGCTGGCAGACATCGGGCAGGGCAGCCTTGGGGGCAAAAAATGGACTCCAGTATAAATATTGCGCCGGAGTGTGCACAATAGCGAGCATCGGCGCGCACCCCGGTACACCCGCACCAGGGCGCGCGACCGGCCACGCTTACTAAGAACAGGCACTCGAGGAACACACGATGCGGTTCACCTTGCAACTGGGCTTCGCACGCTATCCGGACTATCAGGTCATCGCGCGCACCGCCGAGGAGGCCGGCTTCAGCTCCATCGGCCTGCCCGACAGCTTCTTCTTTCCGAAGAACAGTGACTCCGAATACCCCTACGCGGATACCTCCATGATCCGCGGCTACATCGAGGCGATGCCCTTCATAGAGCCGCTGGTCGCGATGAGCTGGATGGCAGCGGTCACGAGCCGCATGCGCTTCTACCCGAGCGTCCTCAAAGTACCGACGCGCCAGCCCCTGGTGCTCGCCAAGGCCCTCTCCTCCCTCGCGGTACTGTGTCAGGAGCGCATCCTGCTCGGCGCGGGCCTGAGCCCCTGGAGGGAGGATTTCACGTATAACGGCCTGAAGTTCGAGAAGCGCGGCAAGCTCATGGACGAGTGCATCACCATTCTGCGCGGCGCCATGAGCGGCGAGTACTTCGAGTATCACAGCGAAAATTACGATTTCGGGCCGATGAAGATGTATCCCGTGCCGAGCCGCCCGGTACCGATCATCATCGGCGGGCACTCCAGGCCCGCGCTGCAGCGCGCGGCGCGCCTGGGCGACGGCTGGGTCTCGGCCAACACCGACCTTGCAACCCTCACCGCGCTGCTGGCCGAACTCGACGCGCTGCGCGTCGAGTTCGGCACGCGCGCGCGCCAGGACTTCGAGATCCACGGCTTCGACATGGCCGCCCAGAGCGTCGCGGACTTCCGGCGCCTCGCCGGGCTTGGCGTCACCGATGCCTGTGTGGCGCCCTGGGGGTTTGACCCCGCCGCCGCGCTGCCGGTACAGCTGGATGGCATCCGTCGCTTCGGCGACGAGATCATCGCGCGCGTATAGCGCGCACCGCCCGCGCGGGTTGCCATGCGTCTCAGGGGCAAGGTCGCACTCGTCACCGGCGGCAGTGCCGGCATCGGCGCTGCGATCGCGGAGCGCTTCGCCGCGGAAGGTGCGCACGTCGCGGTATGCGCAAGACGCCCCGGGCCGCTCGAGGCGCTCGAGGGACGCCTGCGGGCACGCGGCGGCAGCGTCAGTACGTCAGTCCTGGACGTCGCCGACAGCGAACGCCTCGGGCGCTTTGTCGAGGAAGTGGCCGCAGAGCGCGGCAGGCTCGACGTGCTGGTCAACAATGCGCCCTCGGTCACCTACGCAAGCATCGCCGATCTCGACCTCGAGGGCTTCCGCGCCGACTTCCGCGTGAACGTGGAGGCTGCCTTTGTCGCCACGCGCGCAGCCCTCCGGCCGATGACCCGGCAGCGCCAGGGATCGATTATCAACATCGCATCGGTCAGCGGGCTGCTCGCGCTCAGCGGCCTGTCAGCCTACGGCTCGGCCAAGGCCGCGCTCATCCACTTCACGCGTCAGACCGCCATCGAGGCCGGACCCCACAACGTGCGCGCCAACGTCATCGCCCCGGGCGTCATCAACACCGAAGCCACCGCCAGCGGCGTCGCCGGACCCGACACCGAGCGGGGCCGGAAGATTGCAGCGCAGGTGCCACTCAGGCGCTTCGGCGAGCCGCGCGAGGTGGCCGATCTGGCCCTGTTCCTGGCCAGCGACGAGTCGGCCTATGTCAGCGGCAGCCTGATCTGCATCGACGGCGGCAAGGCCGCCGAGCTCTGCGTGCCAGGCATGTGAGGCTCACCATGAAGAGGAAGACGCCTAAAACCAGCACCCCGCCGCGGCGCCCCCGCGATGCGGCTACGCGCCGCCGCGCGGCGGCGGCGCCCGCGCCGAGGCTGCTGGCGCGAATCGACCGCCTCGAGTCGATCGAGGAGATCCGCATGCTCGTCGCGAAGTACTCTCTCTCCCTCGATATGCGCGACGTGGATGCGCACGTGAATCTCTTCGCCCCCGACATCCGGGTCGGCCGCGAGCGCGTCGGGCGCGCGCACCTTAAGGTATGGGTGGATGCGATGCTGCGCGAGCAGTTCACCGGTACCTCGCACCACCTGGGCGGCCACATCATCGAGTTCACCGACAGCGAGCACGCCCACGGGGTTGTGTATTCGAAAAACGAGCACGAGACCGGAAACGAGTGGGTCATCATGCAGATGCTCTACTGGGACGACTACGAACGCATCGGCGGTCGCTGGTACTTCAGGCGCCGTCTGCCCTGCTACTGGTACGCCACCGACCTCAACAAGCCCCCCATCGGGGAGCTGAAGATGCGCTGGCCGGGACGCGCGCCCTACGAGGGCACCTGGCACGCGCTGTGGCCGTCGTGGAAGGAGTTCTGGGCGTCCCCGCCCTCCGGCGCGCCCGAGGTCGCCGCGCCCGCGCCTCTCGGGGAGTTTCTCAGACAGCTGCGACGCGGCGCCGCGGACCCGAAGATCCGTGTACGCTGAGGCATGACGGAACTCCTAAGGCCGGTTGACCTCGGCAGCCTGAGCCTTGCGAACCGCATCGTCATGGCGCCCATGACCCGCAACCGGGCGCGCCCGGGCGATGTGCCGGGTGAGCTCACCGTGCAGTACTACGCGGCGCGCGCCGCGGCCGGGCTCATCATCACGGAAGGCACGCAGCCGAGCCGCCACGGCAAGGGCTACGTGCGCACGCCGGGCATCTACACTGCCGAGCAGGTCTCGGCCTGGCGACGGGTCACCAATGCCGTGCACGCCGCCGGCGGTCGCATCGTGCTGCAGCTGATGCACTGCGGACGCATCGCGAGTCACTACAACAAGGATCCCGACGCCCGCACGGTGGCGCCATCGGCCGTGCGTGCCGCCGGCCGGATGTTTACCGACACCGCGGGCCTCGTGGAGTTCGACCTCCCTGAGGCCCTGACCCTGAGTGGCATTGCGGAAGTCATCGGCGAGTACGCACACGCGGCACGCCAAGCGCAGCGGGCCGGCTTTGACGGGGTTGAGCTGCACGCCGCCTCGGGTTATCTGCCGATGCAGTTCCTTTCCACGGGCACCAACCTGCGCAGCGACGCCTACGGCGGCAGCCTCGCGGGCCGGTTACGCTTTGTCATCGAGACCCTCGAGGCGTTGATCGGCATGTTCGGCGCCGGGCGCGTGGGGCTGCGCATCTGTCCGGGCAACCCTTTCAATGATCTGAAGGATGAACAGCCGCTGGAGACCTACGCGGCGCTCCTCAAGCAGGTGACACCGCTGGCGCTCGCTTACCTGCACGTCGTGCGCTCACCCGATGCGGCGATCGACGCCTTCGATCTGGCGCGCACGCATTTTCCGGGGGCGAAAATATTCAATGACGGCTTTGATTTTGTCTCCGGCGAGGAGGCCGTTGCCACGCAAGGCGCCGCCGCGGTGTCCTACGCGCGTGCCTTCATTGCCAACCCCGACCTGATTGCCCGCTGGCGGCATGGCTGGCCGCTCGCCGAATTCGATCGCAAGACGCTGTACACGCCCGGGGCGGCCGGCTACACGGACTATCCTGTTTACAGCAGCTGACGCACGCGAGCTCGCGCCAGGCACGAAAGCCGCGGGGCTGCAGCGAGCGGTCGTTTGCAGCAGGCTGCTTTGAATTCAGAACCAGCCGTCGTTGGCGCCGTCCCACACATCGATCTTCGGCAGCCCGCGATCCATGCTGTAAGTTCCGAAGTGTCCGGCGTAGAACGCGAGCGGCTTGCCGGGGGAGCGCGTCAGCGCCAGCACCTCGCCGATGACGATGAGGTGGTCACCACCGGGGTGCACCGCGTGCACGCGGCAGTCGAAGCGACACAGCGCTCCCTCGATGTGCGGCGGGTGCGGGTTGGCGCGCCAGTGGTGATCGACCTCGAATTTATCCGCCGTGCGGCGCGCGAAGTGCACCGCCATTTCGCGCTGCTCGTGCGAGAGCACGTGCACCGCGAAGGCCGCCCCGGGCCCGAAGGCCACCGCGCCGCTGCTGTTGTTCGACAGGCACCACAGGAGCAGTGGCGGATCGAGCGACACTGAGCTGAATGAATTCGCGGTGATGCCAACGGGCTCCCCGTCCGGACGGACGGCCGTGATGACGGTGACCCCGGTGGCGAACTCGCCGAAGGCATCCCGCAGCTGACGCTGGGTGAAGGAAGTACTCACGGGGCCTCCGTTGCGCTCACAGGACCTTGGCCGGGTGCGGAATGCGCGGTGCGCCGAGCATCTCCCGGTACGAGGGCGGCGCCCGCCCGCCCTCCTCGGTGATGCCGTAGCGCGTCGCGATCTCGGCCGAGATCAGGGTCTGGCCACTCAGGCTCAGCAACTGAGGATCGCACGCCAGCGCGTGGATGATGCGACCGTTGAACTGCGGTGTCTCCGCCTGACTGAGGAACGCCTGGTACTGCTCCGGACGATCGCGGCCGGCCGCGGCTGTGCGCTCGGTGAGTTGCGGCCCGAGCCACAGCGATACGGCAGCGACGCCGTGCGGCGCAAGGTCAACCGCCATGTCTGCCGCGAACTTATCGACCCCCACCTTCTGCGCCCCGTAGGCGGGGCCGTGCATGTAGCAGCTCGCGCCGAAGGAGGAAGTAAAGGCGATCAGGCCGCGGCCGGCACGCACCATCAGCGGCGCGGCGAAGTAGCTGGCGACGTAGGCCGAACGCAGCCCCACGTCGAGGATGTCGGCGATCTCGAGTGGCTTCTCCCAGAAGCCCCCCGGATCGATCAGAGCATCGTGAATGCTGGCGGCGTTGTTGACCAGGATGTCGAGGCCACCGGACTCGGTTGCCACGCGCTCGAACAGCGACTGCACGGCGGCGTCGTCGCGGTGATCGCAGGGCACAGCCACCCCCCTGCCCCCCAGTGCATCGATGGCCGCGGCGGTCTCACCGATGGTTCCCGGCAGCGCCACATCCTTCAGACGCCCGAGGCTTGCCGTGGTGGAGCGGCCGGTCACGTATACCGTCATGCCCGCCGCGCCCAGTGCGAGCGCGATGCCCTTGCCGGCGCCGCGGCTGGCCCCGGTAACTACCGCGATCTTCGGATCAGGCCTGCGCGTACTCACCGCTTGCGCCCCTTCAGCCCTGTGACCTGGCCAGGTGCAGGAACAGGGGCCACTCGCCGCCGCCGTGCACGGCCAGCAGGGCGCCACTGACATAGGCGGCCAGGGGCGACGCGAGATACAGGCACGCCGCGGCGATGTCGGCGGGCTCGGCGAGGCGCTTGAGCGGAAACATGGCGCCGATGCGCGCGATCCCCGCCTCGCCGCCGTAATGCTCGGCCGCGTTCTCGGTGGCCACGAATCCGGCGATGATGCCGTTGACGCGCACCTTCGGCCCCCACTCCATCGCCAGGCTCTGGGTCGCGTGCAGCAGCCCCGCCTTGGCGGCGCCATACGCCACGGTGGCCGGCGAGGGACGCTCCCCCGCCACGCTGCCGATGTTGATGATGCAGCCGCCCGAGTCCTGGGCCTGCATGAGCCGGTTGGCGCCCTGCGCGCACAGCAGCGGCGCCGTCAGGTTCAGCTGGATGATGCGTTCGATCAGACGCGCCGGTGCGCTCGCGAGCTCCCCGGGAGGGCCGCCCCCGGCATTGTTCACGAGCACGTCCAGGCGGTGGTACCGCGCATCAAGCTCGGCGTAGAGCTTCGCGACCGCCTCCGCCTCGCGCACATCGCAGGCGATGAACGCGGCGCGCTGGCCGCCGGCCTCCGGGAGTTCGGCCGGGAGATTGCGGCCGCAGACGACGACCTGCGCGCCGGCGGCGAGAAAGGCGCGCGCGATACCGGCACCGATGCCGCGCGAGCCGCCCGTCACCAGGACCACGGCACCAGGCAGGCGGATCTCGGCCGTGGGCTTCAGCATGGGTCGCATCGTACGGTGTGGTTTGGTATTTTCAAAGCATGCACGCCGACATTCCTGCCACCATCCCCCGTGTGTTGGCGCGCGCCGCGAGCCTGTTCGGCGACGCGCCCGCCATCATCGAGGACGGCCTCCGCCTCAGTTTTCGCGAGCTCGCCGCCGCCGCCGGCCATGCCACCGCAGCCTTCATGGGCGCCGGTATCCGGCCCGGCGAGCGGGTTGCGATCTGGGCCCCCAACAGCGGCGAGTGGGTGATCGCAGCCCTCGGTGCCCTCGGCGCCGGCGCTATATTGGTGCCGCTGAACACGCGCCTGAAAGGCAAGGAGGCCGCCTTCATCCTGCGCCGCAGCGGCGCGCGCGTGCTGGTCACGGTCGAGGAGTTCCTCGGCACGCACTACCCGCAGCTCATAGCCGGCGAGCACCTGCCCGGCCTTGAGAGGCTGGTGGTGCTCTCGGGCGCAGCCCGGGTGAGCGGCGAGCGGGCTGCGCAGACCTGGCAGGAATTCCTCGCCGCAGGCAGCGCGGTGACGCCGGCAGCGGTGCGCGCGGCCGAGGAGCGCGTGGCGCCCGAGGACGTCGCGGACATCCTCTTCACCTCCGGGACCACCGGGGAGCCAAAGGGGGTGCTGAGCACGCACCGCCAGGACGTCCACGTGTTTCGTACCTGGAGCCAGTTCGTAGGACTCAAGGCAGGCGACCGCTACCTCGCCGTGAACCCTTTCTTTCACAGCTTCGGCTTCAAGGCCGGGTGGCTCGCAGCGCTGCTGCAGGGTGCGACGCTCTACCCGCTCGCCGTGTTCGATGCCGGCCGGGCGCTTGACACCATCGAGCGCGAGCGCATCAGCGTGCTGCCCGGTCCGCCGACCCTCTACCAGAGCCTCCTCGCGCACGAGAGTCTGCCGCGCCGCGACCTGTCGTCGCTGCGCCTCGCGGTCACCGGCGCCGCCAGCGTGCCGCCGGTGCTCATCACGCGTATGCGCTCCGAACTTAAGTTCAAGAGTGTGCTGACCGCCTACGGACTGACCGAGTCGACCGGGGTGGTAACGGTATGCCCGCACGATGCGGACGATGAGACGGTCGCCACCCGCTGCGGCATCGCCATTCCCGGGGTCGAGGTGCGCTGCGCGGACGGCGCGGGGCAGACGGTTCCGGTCGGTGAGCCCGGTGAGGTGCTGGTGCGCGGCTACAACGTCATGCGCGGCTACTTCGAAGATGCGCGCGCGACCGCGGAGGCGGTGGATGAAGACGGCTGGCTGCATACCGGGGATGTCGGGGTACTCGATGAGCGCGGCTACCTGCGCATCACCGACCGCATGAAGGATGTGTTCATCGTCGGCGGCTTCAACTGCTACCCGGCCGAAATCGAGAAGCTCCTGGCGGAGCATCCGGCCGTCGCCCAGGTCGCCGTCATCGGCATCCCGGATGAGCGCCTCGGGGAGGTGTGCAAGGCCTTCGTGGTGCCGCGCCCCGGCGCCGCGGTCACTCCCGCAGCCCTCATCGCTTGGTCGCGCGAGAACATGGCGAATTACAAGGTACCCCGCACGGTGGAACTGGTGACGCAGCTGCCCGTGAACGCCGCCGGCAAGGTGCAGAAGTTCGCGCTACGCGAAGGCCACGTGCGCTGAGCCGACGCCCTGAAGCTCGAGCCGGAACTCGTCCCCGGGCCGCGCGGGCTCCAGCGGCACGAGCGATCCGGAAAGGATCACTTCGCCCGCCTTGAGCTCGACGCCATAGCTGCCGAGGGTATTGGCCAGCCACGCCACCGAGGCCAGGGGCGAACCCTGCACGGCCGAGCCGAGGCCTTCGGAGAGTGGCTGGCCGTTCTTCCACACACGCACCTTCAGCGCCGCAAGGTCGAGCCCGCGCGGATCGACGCGCTCAGGCCCGAGCACGAACACCCCGCAGGAGGCGTTGTCGGACACGGTGTCGACGATGCGGATGTCCCAGTCGGCGATGCGCGAGTCGACCACCTCGAAGCACGGCGCGATGCACTCGGTTGCGCCGAGCACATCCTCGGGCGTGACGCCCGGACCCTTGAGGTCGCGGCGCAGGATGAGTGCGATCTCGGCCTCGGCGCGCGGCTGGATCATGCTGCCGGCGATGCGCACGGTGCCGCCATCGGGTACGAGCATGCGGTCGGTGAGGAAGCCAAAGTCCGGCTGATGCACGCCGAGCATGTTCTGTACCGCCGCGCTCGTGACGCCGATCTTCTTGCCAATGACGCGCTCACCGGCGCGCTCGCGGCGCGCGAGGACTCCGAGCGAGATGGCATAGGCATCATCGATCGTCAGCTGCGGGTAGCGGGTGCGCAGCGGCACGAGCGTGCGCCGGTGCACGAGCGCCTGGTAGAGCTCCGCCGCCAGCTCCTCGTGGAGCGAGCGACGCCCGCCCGTGGCCTCAGCCTTTGAGGAACTCGAGGACATAGCGGTTGAATTCCTGGGCACGCTCGATCATCGCCCAGTGACCGACGCGCGAGTACGTGATGAAGCGGCTGTCCGCGACGGCCCGCAGGATCTTCTCCTGGCCGCTCGCGGGACAGAACTGGTCCTCGACGCCCCAGAAGCCCAGCAGCGGGCAGCGGATCTTCCACAGCTCCGGGGACAGGTCCGGGATCAGCATGCGCGCGAGCACGTCCTTCGGCTGCGTCTGCAGCACGTTGAAGCGCTCCTCGACGAGCTCCTCGGTGACGAACTTCGGGTCATAGGCGAGCAGCTCCAGCAGCCCCTTGAGACCCTTGCGGTCAAAGCCGGCGCCGGTGAACTGCGAGACCATCTTCTGGATCCCGGGCATCTTGAAGTAGGTCTCGCGCGACTCGATGCCGCCTGGGCCCATGACCACGAGCTTGGAGACGCGCTCGGGATGATCGATGGCGAACTTCATCGAAATCGCACCGCCCAGGGAGTTGCCGATGAGCGCGCAGCGCGAGATCTCCATCTGGTCGAGGAACTCGCGCAGCGTCTGCACGAAGAGCTCGAGCGTGTAGTCGATCCCGGTGGGCTTGGAGGACCAGCCGAAACCGATCATGTCCGGCATCACCGAGCGATAGCCGGCGGCCGCGATGACCTTGTAGTTCGGTGCGAAGTTGCTGTACCCGTTCACGCCCGGGCCGCTGCCGTGCACCCACACCACGGGTGTCCCGCGGCCCTCCTCCAGGTAATGCATCTCATAGCCGTGGGCGAGCTTCACCACGTGGCCGTAGGGGGGAGTCGGCGGGCGATGGTGCGACATGGGAACTCCTTTGACGCGGCTGCGGGAGGCGGAAAACGCAACTGATCTGCCACCAGTCACTGCAATCCCGTCTTTTGCGATAGTTTACACTACGAAGTGCGTAATTAGTGAAGCCCAAAAGTACGAATACAATTGTACGGCCCCAGTGGGCCGCGTATATTTCATTCTGATCCGGAATCCGTTCTGATCCTAGTCGTCCGCAAGAGCCGGAGGTCCCATGGCCAGCCCCGCCCCGATGCCCGCCGCCGTCCCCACCCGCGAAGCGCTTCTCGAGCGTGCCCGGGCACTGATTCCCGTGCTGAAGTCGCGCTCGGAAGCGGCGACCGCGGCGCGCTGCCTGCCTAAGGAGACCATCCAGGACCTGCGGGACGCCGGATTTTTCCGCGTGCTGCAGCCGCAGCGCTATGGCGGCTACGAGCACGACCCGCAGGTGTTCTTCGACATCCAGATGGCGCTTGCCGAGGGCTGCATGTCGACCGCGTGGGTGTACGGCGTCATCGGCGTGCACCCCTTCCAGCTCGGGCTGTTCGACCCCAAGGCCCAGGCGGACGTGTGGGGGAAGGACGATGCGACCCTCATCTCCTCCTCCTACCAGCCGGTCGGCAAAGTCGAGCGGGTCGAGGGTGGCTTCAGGCTCTCGGGCCGCTGGGGCTTCTCGAGCGGCTGCGACCACTGCAGCTGGGTGTTCCTCGGGGCGCTGATCCCGCCGGCCGAGCCCGGCGGGCCGCCGGAGATGCGCACCTTCCTGCTGCCGCGCAGTGACTACCAGATCGTGCATGACTGGAACGTGTTCGGCCTGCAGGCCACGGGCAGCCACAGCATCGCGGTCGAGAACGCCTTCGTGCCCGAGCATCGCACCATGAAGGCCCTCGATGGCTTCCTGTGCAAGAACCCGGGCCAGGCCCTCAATACCGGCCCGATCTACCGGCTCCCCTGGGCGCAGGTCTTCGTGCGCGCGGTCTCAACCGCCGCCATCGGCTCGCTGCAGGGCGCGCTGAACGCCTTCGTCGGCATCGCCGCCAAGCGCGTGTCCACCAACACCGGCAAGTCGACCAAGCTCGACCCGTTCGCGCTCAATGCCGCGGCCCGCACCCAGTCGGCAATCCTGGAGATGAAGACGGTGCTCATGAAGAGCTTCGACGACATGATGGCAAGCGTGCGCGCCGGCAAGGAGATCCCGATCCCGGACCGTATCCGCTACCGCTTCGAATCCTCGCAGGTGGTGCGCCGCTGCGGTGCGCTGTGCGATGAGCTGATGCCGCTCTTGGGCGGCCGTGCCATCTACATGGACAGTCCGGTGGTGCGCTACTGGCTCGACATCAACGCCGCGCGCGCCCATGTCGCCAACGACCCGGCCATCATCGGCACCTCCCTCGGCGCGCTCTACGTCGGGGAGACGGTGCAGGAATTCTTCGTCTGAGGCTGCGGGTCTAAAGAGCCATGGAAAAGATCAAGGCCGCCCTCATCGGCTCAGGCAACATCGGCACCGACCTCATGTATAAGGCGCTGCGCAGCCCCTGGATCGAGCCTAAGTGGATGGTGGGGATCGATGAGGCCTCCGACGGGCTCGCCAAGGCGCGCGAGAAGGGCCTGTCAACGACGGCCGCAGGAGTCGATGGCCTGCTCCCGTACCTCAAGCGCGACGGCATCCGCATCGCCTTCGATGCCACGAGTGCCTACGTGCACCCGGAGAATGCGCGCAAGCTCGCCGCCCAGGGCGTGGTCGTGATCGACCTCACCCCGGCGGCGATCGGTCCGTACTGCGTGCCCTCGGTCAACCTCGCCGAGCACGTCGGCAAGCGCGAGATGAACGTCAACATGGTCAGCTGCGGCGGCCAGGCGACCATCCCGATCGTAGCCGCGGTGGCGCGCGTGCAAAGTGTCGCCTATGCGGAGATCGTGGCGACGGTGTCCTCGCGCTCCGCCGGTCCCGGGACGCGCAAGAACATCGACGAGTTCACGCGCACCACGGCGAGCGGCATCGAGAAGGTCGGCGGTGCCAAGCGCGGCAAGGCCATCATCATCCTCAACCCCGCCGAGCCACCGCTCATCATGCGCGACACCGTGCACTGCCTGACGGAAGCCGAGCCCGATCAGGCGCGTATCCGCGCCTCCATCGAGGCGATGGTCGCCGAGGTGCAGAAATACGTGCCGGGCTACACGCTCAAGAACGGCCCGGTGTTCGACGGCAGACGCGTCTCCACCTATCTTGAGGTGGCCGGCCTCGGTGACTATCTACCCAGGTACGCGGGCAACCTCGACATCATGACCGCAGCGGCGCTGCGCACCGGGGAGCTGATCGCGCAAGAGATGTCCGGCGGTGCCTTTCCCGCCCAAGCGAGGGCCTCATGAATCTTTCCGGCCGCAAAGTCACGCTGCACGACATGTGCCTGCGCGACGGCATGCACCCGAAGCAGCACCAGATCTCGCTCAAGCAGATGGTGGACATCGCCACCGGCCTCGACCGTGCCGGCGTGCCGCTTATCGAAGTGACGCACGGGGACGGCCTGGGCGGCGCCTCGGTCAACTACGGCTTCCCGGCGCACACGGACGAGGAATACCTGCGCGCCGTGATCCCCAAGCTCAAGCACGCCAGGGTATCAGCGCTGCTGCTGCCGGGGATCGGCACGGTCGAGCACCTGAAGCTTGCGTACGACTGCGGCGTCGCCACGGTGCGCGTCGCCACGCACTGCACCGAAGCGGACGTCTCCGAGCAGCACATCTCGCGCGCCGCGAAACTCGGCCTCGATACGGTGGGCTTCCTCATGATGGCGCACATGGTCGAGCCCGAGGAGCTCGCCCGTCAGGGCAAACTCATGGAGGGCTACGGCGCCAACTGCATCTACTGCACGGACTCCGCCGGCTACATGCTGCCGGATGACGTCACGGCACGCATCCAGGCGCTGCGCGCGGTGCTCAAGCCCGAGACTCAGATCGGCTTTCACGGGCACCACAACATGGCGATGGGCATTGCGAACTCCCTCGCCGCGGTGGCAGCCGGCGCCATCCGCATCGACGGCTCGGCGGCGGGGCTCGGGGCCGGCGCGGGCAACACGCCGCTCGAAGTGTTCAACGCGGTCGCCGCGCGCATGGGAATCATCACCGGCGTGGATGTCTTCAAGCTCATGGACGTCGCCGAGGACCTCGTGGTGCCCATGATGGATCACCCGATCCGCATCGACCGCGACTCGCTCATCTTAGGCTACGCCGGGGTCTATTCCTCGTTCCTGCTGTTCGCCAAGCGTGCCGGGGCCAAGTACGGCGTGCCCTCCGCGGACATCCTGGTCGAGCTCGGCCGCCTGAAGACCGTCGGTGGCCAGGAAGACATGATCGAGGACCTCGCCATCAACATGTCGCGTGACCGCAAGCGCGCCTGAATCGCGGGACACTGCCGTGGCCGTCGATCCTGCCATCAACGCCTTCCTCCTCTCGCCCCTCGCACGCCTGCCCGACTTCGGGCAACTCGGGGCGGAAGGGTTGCGGGCGCTGTTGCGCCAGTACCCCGCGCCGCGCCTCACGCCCCCGGTACACGCCGTGCGCGAGCTGAAGCTCAGGGGCGCGGGCGGCGATCTGGCGGTGCGCCTGTACACCCCGTCCGCGGCCGCGAACCTGCCGCTCATCGTCTATTTTCACGGCGGCGGCTTCACCATCTGCACGCTCGACATGTACGACGACCTGTGCCGGACGCTCGCCAATGCCTCCGGGTGCGCCGTGGCCTCGGTCGACTATCGCCTGGCCCCCGAGACCCCGTTCCCGGGCCCAGCGGAAGACTGCTATCTGGCGCTGAAGACCCTCGCCACCCAGGCCAAGGAGCTCGGCCTCGATGCCACGCGCCTCGCGGTGGCGGGCGACAGCGCCGGGGCGAATCTTGCGACCGTGGCGGCGCTCATGGCACGTGACCGCGAGGGCCCGGCACTGCGTTACCAGGCGCTCATCTATCCATGCCTCGATCCGGCCTGCGCGAGCGCCTCGCAGAGGGAGTTCGCCACCGGTTACATGCTAACGCGCGAGGCGATGCTCTGGTACTGGGCGCAGTACCTGAAGTCCGCCGCTGATGCGAAGAGCCCACTGGCGGCGCCGGCGGGGGCGGAGCTTGAGGGCCTGCCAGCGGCGACGCTCATCACCGCGGAATTCGACCCGTTACGCGATGAGGGCGAGGACTACATCAACCGGCTGCGCGCCGCCGGAATCGCGGTGCTCGGCCGGCGCTACCTCGGCATGATCCACGGTTTCGTCAGCATGCCCTACCTCACGCCCATGGCGAACCGCGCACTCGCGGACGTGGCCGCGGATGTCAGGGCCGCGCTGACGGCTTAGGTCTTCACGATCACCGCCGAGCCGTGGCCGAACAGGCCCTGGTTCGCCGTGATACCGACCTTCGCGTCCGCCACCTGGCGCGCGCCCGCCACTCCGCGCAGCTGCCATACCAGTTCGCACACCTGCGCCAGCGCCTGGGCCGGGACTGCCTCCCCGAAGCAGGCGAGTCCGCCGCTGGCGTTCACCGGGATACGGCCGCCGACTGTGGTGGCGCCGCTGCGCAGCAGTGCCTCGGCGCCGCCCGGCTCGCACAGGCCGATGTACTCGTACCAGTCGAGCTCCATCGAGGCGGCGAGGTCGTAGACTTCCGCGAGCGAGAGGTCCCGAGGCCCGAGGCCCGCCTCTTCGTAGGCGCGCGCCGCGATCGAAGCGCGGAACGAGTGGCTGGCCACCGCCGCGGCCGAGTCGGTGGCGATGTCGGGCATCTCCACCTCGTTGCTGGCGAAGCGCGGTGTAACAGTGGAGATGGCGGCGATGCGCGGGATCCTGCCGCCGCGGCGCCGCGCGTACTCGAGGCTCGAGAGCACCACCGCGGCCCCACCGTCGGAGGTCGCGCACACGTGCAGCAGGCGTAAGGGGTCCGCCACCATCGCCGACGCGAGCACTTCCTCGGCGGTGAAGCGCTTGCGGTAGCGGGCATTGGGATTGGCGGCGCCGTGCGCGGCGTTCTTTACCTTCACGGCCGTGAAGTCATCGAGCGTCGCGCCGTAAAGATCCATGCGGCGCCGCGCGTAGAGCGCAAAGTACGTCGGGTTGGTGATCCCGAGATGAAAGCGCACCCAGTCCGGGTCCTCCGGGCGGTAGCCGGCCATCGGGGCGAGAAATCCCTTCGGGGTGGTGTCGGCCCCCACCACCAGCGCGACCTCGCACCCCCCGGAGAGAATCTGCGCGCGGGCGGCGGCGAGTGCCTGCGAGCCGGAGGCGCAGGCGGCGTAGGAGGTATTCACCTGGGCGCCCTGCCAGCCGAGTGCCTGCGCGAAGGTCGCACCGGCGACGTACCCCGGGTAACCGCAACGCATGGTGGCGGCGCCGGAGATGAACTGTACGTCGCTCCACGGGACGTCGGCATCCTTGAGCGCGGCGCGCGCGGCGTGCACGCCGTACTCGACGAAGTTACGGCCCCACTTCCCCCACGGGTGCATGCCGACCCCGAGGACGGCGACCTCGCGGCTCACGAGCGCACCTGCGGCTTCCACTTCCAGACGACCTTGTCGGTTGCCCCTTCCGCATACAGCGTCTCGAGCACCAGCTCCACCGGCATGCCCACCTTCAGCTGCGTGACGTCGACGCCGGCGACGACCTGGCCGAGCACGATCATGCGCTCGGTGGCGAGTTCCACCGCCGCGATCGCAAACGGCACGAACGGGTCGGCGGCGACATAAGGCGGCGGGGGCTGGTAGCAGGCGTTGGTGAAGGACCAGATGCGCCCGGTGCGGCTGAGCTCGACGTCCTCGAAGGCCGAGCCCTCGCAGGCCGGGTTGCGACAGAAGGTGGCGAGGCGCGGAAAGAAGTAGCTGCCGCAGCTGCGGCAGCGCGAGCCGAGCAGGTGCGGCGGATCATCGAGCGTGTACCAGCCCTCGATCGCCGCCACGCGGGTGCGGGTGCTCATGCGCACACCCGGGCGCGCGGCGGGCTCACTGCGGTATGACGACGCCGGCCGTGATGCCGCCGTCGACCACGAACTCGCTCCCCGTGGTGTAGGAGGATGCATCGCTCGCCAGGAACACCACGGTGGGCGCGATTTCCGCCGGATCCGCCATGCGCCCCAGCGGGGAATTGGTGAAGGGCGCCGCCCCGAGCACCTTTACCGAGGTGTTGAAGGATTCCTCGAGGAGCGGGGTAAGCATCGCGCCCGGGCACACGACGTTCACGCGCACCTTGGCCGGACCGAACTCGATGGCCGCCGCCTTGGTCATGCCCACCACGGCGTGCTTGCTGGCGGTGTAGGCGAGTGCCAGCGGCACGCCCTCGATCCCGGCGGTGGAGGCGATGTTGACGATGGAACCCCCGCCCGCATCGCGCATGTCCGCGAAACAGGTGCGCATGCCGAGGAAGGTGCCGAGCTGGTTGATGCGGATGATCTGCAGGTACTCATCCACGCTCTGCTCCAGTGTCGGACGCACGCGGTAGATGCCGGCGTTGTTCACCAGGATCTGCACCGGGCCGCCACAGCGGGCGCGCGCCGCAGCCGCTGCCTCGCGCCACTCCGATTCGCTGCCGACGTCAAGGTGGACATAATGAGCCCGCGCGCCGAGCGCCGCGGCGAGCGCACGCCCTTCCGCGTCGCGTACATCCGCCAGCACCACCTGCGCACCCTCCTCGTACAGCAGCCGCGCAATGCTCGCGCCCAGCCCGCGCGCCGCTCCGGTCACCAGGGCCACCTTGCCTGCAAGACGTGTCATGGAACTCCTTCCGCATCCGCGCGGTCATTTAACTCGGTAGCGTAACGGCGGACCCACCGTGGTCGGCATCACTCATATAGAGTACTCTTATTAATAGATCACAGACCCCGCCCGAGCCCTGCGTTGAAACCATCCACGAGTCGATCCGCTGCCCCGCGCCCCGTCAGCCGTGCCTCCGCCGCGGCTCCCCAGTCATCCGACCCTGGCGCCAATCAGGACCTGCGTGACCGCCTGACGCTCCTGATGCACGAGGGTGCATTGGAACCGAAGCGCTGGCGTGAATTTCTGGAGCTGCTGGGCCGGCGCATGAAGGGGGCCGCCACCCTGCTGCTGCGCTCCCCGCACGTCGCCGAGGCCGGCGTGCTGTACTCCTGGGGCGGAAGCGACGAAGTGCTGGCGCAGTACGCGCACAGCTACTTCCCTTCGGACCCGTTCGTGAACCTTCCCGAGAAGCAGGTCATCACGCTGCACGATTTTGTCGGCACCGAGCAGCTCGAGCGCAGCCGTTTCTACACCGAGTACCTGATTCCCTGGGACGCCATTTACAACATGGGCGTCGACCTGCGCGACGGCGACCGCATTTACGCGCGCCTGCGCCTGACACGCGGGCGCCATGCCGGCAACTTCACCGCCAGCGAGAAGCGCTTCGTTGAGTCCCTGGTGCCGCACTTCGACATCGCCATGCGCACCCATGCGGCACTGGACGTGACCAAGATGGAGCGCGCCATCTACGCCGATGCGATGGACCACCTGACGCTCGCCACCGTGATCCTCGATGCCTCGGGGCACGTGATCCACATGAATGCGCTGGCGCGCGACATCCTGCACCGTCAGGACGGCATCACGCTCGCCAACGACACCCTCGCCCTCACCCATCCCGCCGACGCGCAGCGCCTGCGCGATGCCATCAGCCGCGCCATCACCGTCGGCCGCGCCGCCAAGCCCGGGATCGTGGAAGTACTGCGTGCCCGGCGGCCCTCCGGCGCCGGGCACTACGGCATGATGATCCGCCCGGCGGCGGGCGCGGTCGGCTCGGAGGAATCGACGGTGAGCCCGGCGGTCGCAGTGTTCATCAGCGTCGAGGAGGGCTCACAGTCGCCACCCCCGGTGGAGACGATCCGCAAGCTCTTCGAGCTCACGCACAAGGAAGCGCAGCTCGCCTTGTGCCTCGCCAACGGCCGCAGCCTGCAGGAAGCAGCCAGTGACCTCGGCATCACGCTCAATACCGCGCGCGCGCACCTGCGTTCGACGTTCTCCAAGACCGGCATCGACCGGCAGGCGCGCCTGGTGCGTGCGATCCTAAGAAGCGTGGCCCAGCTGGGTGGCTGAAACCTGCGCGGATCAGTGATTCTCGGCGCTGATCTCGAAGCGATCCAGATAGAAGCGGAAGCGGCCGCGCAGCTGGTGCGGATCCAGGTCGAAATCACGCTTCAGGTCGTAGACCACCTGGCCGGCCTTACCACGCGGGTGCGCCGCGAGATACTGCTCAAGTGAGGCACGTGCCTGGGCGGTCAGCGGCAGCTGCGCCTTGGTGTACACCTCCTCGATGATCTTCCACGGGTCGCGCATGAACACGTGGAAGGGACAATCGACGCTGCGCCCGGGCCGCGCCAGCCCGCGGTCCCGCACGCAGGCGCGCAGCAGGTGCTCGGTGCGCGCCACCCAGTAGTCACGCAGCCACGCGATCTCGACCGTGGGGCGCTGCATGCGCTGCGTGTAGGCCTGCATGGTGAGGGTCGACTGGATGACAGCGACCGGGTCGCGGTGCGTGAACACCACGGTGGCATCCGGGAACACGCGCAGCAGCACCGGCAGCTGTTCCAGGTGTTGGGGGCACTTGAGCACCCAGCGCTTGCCCGGTACGCGCCGCTGCCACTGCAGCAGCTGCAGCACGCGCCGCAGGTACTCGTAATGGGGAGTCTGATCGGTGCCGAGGTAGTGATCGCGCCAGCGCGGCGACATCGTCAGCCACTCGAAGTTGTAGGAAGCGAAGTCCGGACCCATGAGCTCGAGCTCCTCATGGATGTGCTGCGGCTCCATCGGGTGCATGGACGCCAGCAGTGGCGTCACCTGCTTCATCCCCTCCCAGGCGGCCGCGCAGCGCGCGTAGCGCGGGTCGGTGCCGTCGGCGAGCAGGCCCTCACCCGGCAGCGCCACCGGTTCGTACGACTCCCACAACGGCAGGGAATGAAAGCGCGCATCCGCGGCCAGGAGGTTCACCAGGTGCGTGGTGCCCGAGCGCGGCAGCCCCGTGACGATCACCGGCCGGTCGATCTTCTCAGTGAGGATCTCGGGGTGCCGCTTGAGGGTGTCCTCGATGAGCAGGCGGTTGCTCGCGTAGCGCAGCAGGTAGCCGAAGAGCACCGCGCGGTGCATCGCCGTCAGCGCGCGGTCGGCGTCCCATTCCTCACACAGCAGCCCGAGGCGCTCGCGGAAATCCGGGGCACCAAAGTCGGCAAGTCCGGTGCGGGCGCGCGCCGCGCTGAGCACCGCCTCGGCACGCAGCTCGACCGGCTGCGACTCACCCCAGGCGAGCGCGGCGCGCTGCGCCTCGTTCAGCCGCGGCTGCGCCAGATCAGCGATGCGGATGTCCTCGCGCATCCGTCAGCCCACGATCGAGTAGCCACCATCCACGAGCACCGTCTGCCCGGTGATGTAGCTGGCGGCGGCACTGGTCAGGAACAGCACCGCGCCGGCGACGTCCTTGGGCTGCCCCACGCGCTTGAGCGGCGTGCGCGCCAGCACCGGCGCCATCATCGGCGGCATCTTCAGCATCTGCGCGGTCATGCGGCTCTCGGTGACGCCCGCGGCCACGGCGTTGACGCGGATATTGTCCTTCGCCCAGGTGATGCTGAGCGTCTTGACCAGCTGCACCAGGCCTGCCTTGGCGGCGCCGTAGGCCGGCACCACCTCAAGACCAAAGAACGAGGTCAGGGAGGCGATACCGATGACACTGCCGCCGCCGGGCAGCGCGCTCCCGGCGAGTCTCGGCTTCAGCGCCTGCGACAGGCGATAGACGCTGGCGAGGTTCACCTGCAGCCCCTTCTCGAATACCTCCGGGTCGTACTCGTTCTGCATCATGAAGTTCGCGCCGGCGTTGTTCACCAGTACGTCCAGGCGCGGCAGTTGCGCGGCGACGCTCGCGATCTGCGCCTTGTCGGTGAGACTCAGCTGCAGGTAGCGATAGCCGCTCAAGTCCCCCTCGTACTCCTGCGCGGCCGCGCGGGTCCCGGTGATGGTGACCTCAGCGCCCGCCTCGCGGTAGGCAGCGGCTATGCCGGCCCCGATCCCGGAGGTGCCGCCGGTGACGAGCACCGCGGCGCCCTGGTAGTCGTAGTGAACATTCGTCCAGGTACTCATGAGCCCCCCTTGTCCGTCAGCCGCCGAGGTCGATCACCTGCACCGGCTCGCCACCGTCCCAGGCATGGGCCGCGGCGAGCCGCGCCGCAAGGCCGGCGCGCATCACGTCATTCATTTCAATGAACTCTAGCAGGAGCCCGGGCTCACCGGGGTCCTCCAGGTAGGCGACCCGCGTGACCGCGTTTGCAGCCTCGAAACAGGGGTTGAGGCCGCGGGCCCGCGCGCGCGCCACCTGGGCTGCCACGTCGTCGCAGAACCATGCGACGTGATGCATCCCGATGAGCGGCGCGCCGGCGGGGGAGCGGTAGGGCGATGGCCCCTGCCCGACAGGCTGGATGAGCTCGATCTCCATGTCACCCTGATAACCGAGCGCGACGTGCATGTGCGCCGTCACCGCCGCGCCGCGCAACCGCCCCTGCATGGCGACGTTGCGGAAGCAGGTCCACGGACCTACCCCGCTCACCCGCAGCCAGTTGGCAACACTGGTCTCCAGGTCCGACACGACCCAGGCAATCTGGCGGATGGGACCGAAGGAGGCGTCACTCATGCAAGGCTCCGCAGCCGCCCGGGCGCGGCCGCGTCCCCGGAGGCTTTTGCCGCTACACTCATCCGTCCCGCACCCGCAGGTCCAGGGGAAGAGCGCCGATGGAGAAGCTGCTGTACGTGTTCTGGCGCGGCCCGCACAGCGCGGCCAGCGTGAGCGATCGCTTCCGGCACGAGCTGGCGCCGCGCCTGCAGTCCCTCGGCGCCGAGCGGCTGCAGTTCAACATCGCCGACTTCGCGGATCTGAGCGGCGCTCTGATCAATTTCTCGCTGCAGAACACCAAGCCGGCGCCCGATGGCATCGTCAGCTTCTGGCTGACGAGCGCCTTCCGGCGCGCGCCGCTTGAGAGCCTGCTGACGCAGGCCTTCGCGCGTATCGCCGGCTACGAGGTGGCCGAGTCCACGATCCTGCCCAACGTGCTGCACGCCCCGCGCGCGGGCGAGCGTACTTACGGCTTCAGCCAGGTCACGTTCCTGCAGATACCCCCGCGGCTGAGCTACGAGGCGTGGCGCCGCGTGTGGTTCGAGGAGCACACGCCGGTGGGCATCGACACCCAGGCCAACTTCCTCTACGTGCACAACGTGGTGGTGATGCCACTGACCACGGGCGCCCCGCCCTTCCGCGGCATCGTCGAGGAGTGCTTTGCGCCCGAGGCGCTGCGCGACTCGCAGGCCTTCTACAACGCGGTCGGTGACGAGGCGCGTCACCAGAGCCACCAGCAGCGCATGATGGAAAGCTGTGCCAAGTTCATCGACTTCGATCGCATCGACGTCATCGCCACCAGTGAGTACCGGCTGCACGACGGGCACGAGCCCGCGCTGTGATGCTTCAGCCGAAGTAAGCCTGGCCACCATCGACCGGTAGCGTCGCCCCGGTGACGTAGCTCATGCCCGGCCCGACGAGAGCTGCCACGGCGCGGCCGATGTCACTCTCGCAGTCCCCGACACGCTTGAGCGCCACGGTCTCGAAAAAAGTCTTGGCCTCCGGATCGCGCTTGATCCAGGCCGCCAGTGCCGGCGAGGCGGCGAGCGGCGCGATGTTGTTGACGCGGATGTTGTCGCGCCCCCACTCACCTGCGGCGGCACGCGTCAGCGCCCGCACGCCCTGCTTCGCCACCGCGTAGGCGCCGTAGTTGGAGGAGTCCCAGCGCACCGAGGCGGAGGTCACGAGGTTGACGATATTGCCGCCGCCACGTGCCTTAAGGTGCGGGTAACAGGCGCGCATGAAGCGGAACGAGGCGAGCGGCCCGGAGTGGATACCGCGCATGAAGGCCTCGTCATCGAGCGACAGCAGCGGCCCGAAGGCGCCGTCGTAGGCGTTGTTCACCAGGATATCGATGCCGCCGAAAGCCTCCACCGTGCGCGCCACCGTGCGCGTGATGTCCTCGGCCTTGGACACGTCGCAGGTGATCGCCAGCGCTTTGCCGCCGCGCGCGCCGATGGCCCGGGCGGTTTCGGCGACCTTGGCTTCGGTGCGCCCCGCCACGACCACGGCCGCACCGGCCGCGGCGAGCGAGAAGGCGATGCCCTGCCCCACACCCTGCCCCGCACCGGTGACGAGCGCCACCTTGCCGCTGAGTTCAGCCATTGGCGGTCACTCCCGGGGGTGGCACGCGCGCGAGCCAGTGCGCGGTGAGCTTCGGGGGCTCATCGAACGGCTCGACTTCCTCGTAGACGCGCTGGTACACCGACTCGGCGATGCGCCACTGCCCCTGGTGCTTGGTGTACTTGTCACGGTAGAGGGCGCTGCCGGTGGTGCGCACCTTCTCCTTGAGGTTGATGAAGATATCGGTGAGGTACCAGATGCCGGTCGCGGTCGTGTCCGTGAGGACCTCGATCTCCGGATGGTGTCCGGTGTGACAGGCGACGGCGTTCGCGTTGAACGACCCGGCAATGGAGGCGAGCACCTTGTCGCGCCCCTGGATCTGCCAGCGATAGCTGCCACCAATGTAGTCAACCTGCACGTCCTCCATGAAGAGCTCGCGCATGGCGGCGATGTCGCCCATGTCCATCAGGCGCCAGTAGCGGTACTTAAGGCAGCGGATGAGTTCGATATCTTCCAGGCGAAGCGACATGTGACCCCCTTGAGCGCATTGCGGCGGACGCTACCTGTGCCATGGTACAGGCTGCATTCGCGTTTGAATCTACCTTATCCTTATCCGGCTACATCGCCAAAACAGAGTACCCCACCGTGACCGAAGCGCTCCGCTATTCATTAAGTCATCCGGCCGCGCTGCAGGCGGTGCCGCGCTGGGATTACGAGTGCGATGTGCTCGTACTCGGATTCGGCGCCGCCGGTGCCTGCGCGGCGCTGGAGGCCGCGCGGGCCGGCGCCCGCGTACTCCTGGTGGACTGCGCCGGTGGCCACGGCGGAACTTCGGCGCTCTCGGGCGGTGAGATCTACCTCGGGGGCGGCGGTGGCACGCCGATCCAGCGCGCGGCCGGCTTCGAGGATGCCACCGAGGACCTGTACCAGTACCTGCTGATGGTGGGCGGCCCGAATGCGGATGCGGCGAAGGCGCGCCGCTATGCGGAAGGCTCCCTCGCCCACTACGGCTGGCTCACGGCGCAGGGCATCGAATACAAGAACTCCTATATCGCCGAGCGCTGCATCGAACCGGCCACCGACGACTGCCTGATCTGGTCCGGGAGCGAGGAAGCGTGGCCGTTCGTCGAGCGGGCACGCCCGGCACCGCGCGGTCACTGTCCGAAGTTCCTCGGCATGGGCGGCGGGCGCTACGTGATGGACAAGCTGGCCGCGCAGGTGCAAGCCGCCGGGGTCCAGGTGCTCTACAACACGCGCGCCCTGGCGCTCATTGCCGACGGGCGCGAGGTGCACGGGCTGGTGCTGCGCAGCGAGGGTGACACCCGCTTTGCGCGCGCGCGGCGCGCGGTGGTGCTGTGCGCCGGCGGCTTCGTCATGAACCGCGAGATGGTGAAGCAGCACGCCCCGTTCCTGCTGCGCTCGCAGTTTCCGCTCGGCACGGTGGACGATGGCTCCGGCATTCTTCTCGGCACGAGCGTCGGCGGCGCCCTGATGAATATGGGCGAGGGTTTCGCGACCATACCCTGGTATCCGCCAGGCTCGCTCGTGAAAGGCATCTTCGTCAATGCCCGCGGACAGCGCTTTATCAACGAGGACTGCTATCACGGCCGGGTCTCGAACTACATCATGCACCAGAGCGGCGACCGCATCTGGCTGCTCGAGGACCACGCGACCTACGCCAGCGGAGAGATGCAGACGCTCGCCAAGATGGAGATCGGGGCGGCCGGCGAGAGCTGGGAGGAGGTCGAGCGTGAGCTGAAGTTACCCGAAGGATCCCTGACTGCCACCGTGCGCCTCTACAACCACTACGCTGCCTCGGGATCCGACCCCCTCTTCCACAAGGCAGCCAAGTGGCTCAAACCGCTGATCGAGCCGCCCTTCGTGGCCATCGACTGCCGCATCGATCACTGCTTCTACGCATCCTTCACGCTCGGAGGCCTGGACACCCTGCCCACCGGGGAAGTGCTGGACGCTGAGCGTAAGCTCGTCCCCGGCCTGTTCGCCGCCGGGCGCACCGCCTGCGGTCTGCCGCGCTGGGGCGAGGGCTACAGCTCGGGCCTGTCACTGGCGGATGCGACGTTCTTCGGGCGCGAGGCCGGCCGGCGCGCGGCGGCGACCTCGCGCTAGCCTTGCCCTAGATCCCAAGCTCTGCGAGCACCGCCTGCGTATCGGCGCCGCGCGGCCGGGCCGCGGCCGTGATGCCTCGCGGCGGCGGCAGGATGACCGCGGCTGCCGGGACAAGCCGCGCCCATGCCTCGCAGCGCGCCCGCAGCGCCGCGGGATTCCCGAGTCCGGCGAAGCGCACGCCGTGCGCGACGACATCGCGCAGGGCGAGCGCGAGCAGCACGCCGCCGCCCTGCCGGTAGGCGGCCCAGGCCGCAAGCGCCGCGTGCATGCCGGCGAGGGGATCGGCGATCGCATCGCCGCAGAACATGGCGCGCCCGGTGCACTCGAGCATCACTTGCGCCAGGCCGCCGGCGACCGCGCCGTCATCGCCAAAGGCGACCCAATCGGCACCCGGGCCGCTGCGCCCGTAACCGCTGATCGCAACCCAGGTGAGCTGCGGATGCTCAGCGAGTAGCTCTTCGGCGCGAATTCCTAGCTGGCGCAGCGCGCGCGGTCGCGAGGCCTCGATCACGATGTCGGCCCGGCCGATGAGGCGGCGCAGCTGCGCAAGTTCCGTGGCATCGGCGAAGTCGAACGCGACGCTGTCCTTGCCCGCGTTCAGCAGATCGTAGAACCCGTGGGACGCGGCGCGCATGCCGTCCGGGCGCGCGCGACTCTCCACCTTGATAACGCGGGCGCCGAGGCGTTGCAGCAGGTGCGTGCACAGGGGACCCGCCCAGAGCGCCGACAGGTCCAGGACCAGGGGTGTGCGTTTCGGGGGGCGCGCTGCGGCTGCACGGTACCGCCGCGCCTCAAACCAACCCCCCGTTGATGGCGCGCGTGCCTCGAGTGCGGCTACGGGGAGCCCGAGGAGCCGGCCGCGCTCGAGACACGGCGCGAGCGGCCGATCAGCTATGACGCGCGCGAGGGCGGACCACTCCGAGAGCGCGCCGGCTTCGAGCCATGCGGGCAGCAGTTCCCAGTCGCTCGGGCGCGCCAGGTTGACGGCGAGCCAGCCGTCCCGGGCGCGCAGCAGGCGGCAGCTGCCTCCCGGGGCGACCGCGCCACTGCGCTGATAACCGCTGAGTGCCGCGCGCTCGCTGAGCAGGCGCGCGCCATCGAGCCCTGCCAGCGGCGCGTCGGGAGCCAGCGCGGCCAACGCCAGCAGAATGCCGTCTGCGTACGAGGCGAGCGGCACCGGACACATCTGCCCGGGGCCGTCGCGCTCACCCGTCAGCGCCATGTTGCCGCTCTCGGCCCAGCGCAGCGCGGGGTGCCGCTGCGCGCCGGCGCTCAGGGTCCTCGTGTACCCCAGGTCCTGAAGCAGCTGCTGCGCGTAGCCGGTTGCGAACTGCGCCTCCGCAGCGGCCATCTTCAGCGCTCCTGCAGCATGGCCTCGCACCAGCCCGTCACACGCTCGAAGAGCGGCCGGCGGCCGGGGAAGAGGAAGTGCGCGTGACCGGTGGACGGCAGCACCTGCAGCGTGACGTCGGGGCTGCCCGGGTAGTTCGCCGGAATCAGGTGCGGCGGCCCGGCCATGTCGCGATCGCCCACGGCCAGGAACACCGGTACGGTGATGCGGGCGCACTCGGCATCGCAGCTGCCCGGGACCATCGAGAACACCCCTGCGGTCAGCAGCAGGCTCGAGCGTGCCGGCTTGAGCGCCTCGACGCCGCGCGGATCGGCGGTGGCACCGGCGAAGAGCTCCGTTCCCTGGGCTGAGCGCCTGACCTGCGGGTAGGGATTCGGATCGCGCAGCCGCGAGAGGCGCACGAGATTCTCCCGCAAGCCTGCCGGATCCGCGCAGTAGCGCTTCTCCTCCGGGGTCAGCGCCGCGATGAGTCCGGCGTTGCTGAAGCCGAACAGCGCCAGCGCCACATGGCTCGGACGATGCGCCTGCTGCAGGGCCGTGAGCATCGCGCCCATCGAGTGCCCGACGCCGATGGAAGGCAAGTGCGCGCGGGCGGTCAGCAGGCGCAGCTCGCCCCGCAGCGCCTCCATGGCGATGGCATTGGCGGCGGTGAGCACATCGGGCGTGAGCGCATGGCCATCCGCCGGCGCGCTGCTGTCGCCCACGCCAAGATGATCAAGGGTGACGACGATGTAGCCGTGCGCCGTCAGGTGGGCTGCGAAACTGAAATCCCCCTCGCCCTTGAGGTCGAAATAGGCGCGGTTCATGCCCCCGCCCGGCAGGCAGAAGAGCACCGCCGGGTGCGCCCGCAGGCGGGTGGGCATGAAGATGTCGGCCGCGATGCTGAGGACGCCCTCCCCGGGCAGCAGCTCGCCCACCTCGATGCGGCGCGTTAGCGGAGGCGGCGCGCTCACTGGCGGAACTGCCGGGATGCGGGCGGAGTGCGGATCAGTAGCCGCGCGCGCCCAGGCCGCGCAGCAGCACCGTGAGAAAGTCGCGGATCGCGGGGATGCTGAGGTTGCCGGGAATGAAATACATGCGCAGCACCGTGATACCCATGATGGCATCGACGGTGAGCTCCACGTCGGTGCTCCCGGGCAGCTCGCCGCGCCCCATCGCGCGCTCGAGTACGACCCGCACCGGATCGCGCCGGCGCTGCATGAGTGGATCGAATACCGCGGCCAGTGCCGGGTTGTGGACGCGTTCGGCGACCAGGGTCGGCATGATGGCGTTCGAGGGCGGGCGATGCAGGATGCGCAGGAACTGGCGGTACAGGTCGAGCAGGTCGGACATAACGTCGCCGCGGTCGTGCGGGGTGAGCGCCGGCCAGCGGTTGAAAGCCTCGATGACCAGGTGCTCCTTGGTCGGCCAGCGACGGTAGATCGTCGACTTGCTGGCGCGCGCGCGCGCCGCCACCTTGCTGACCGTGAAGTTCGCGTAGCGCTCATCGGCCAACAGCGACGTCGTGGCGCGGATGATGGCCTCCTCGGAGCGCTTGCTGCGCGGCCGGCCCGGCTTGCGCTTCGTCTGCGGTAGGGCGGCGGGCGGCTGGCTGTTCATGGTGTCCCTGCAAAGACTTATGTTCGGGGCCGCCGGACTATCGCATACCGCCAGCGCCCGGGTCCAATAGGTACCGGTGGTTCCGTATTCAAGTCAATACGTATAACATCGCCGAATCCGACGCAGCGTGCGCGTCCCATCGCGAGGCTATCCATGGCCACCGTCGCAACCGAAGCCCTCAAAGAACCCCGTCAGGTCAGCGGTATTCCCATTCTCGGCAATGCGCTGTCGATGGCGAAGGATCCGGGCCGGTTCTTCTACGATTGCTACCGCAAATACGGTCCGGTGTTCCGCCTCAAGGTGATGAACAACACCTACACGGTGCTGGCCGGCACCGAGGCCGCCACCTTCATGGGCACGCGCGAGGGACGCGACTCGCTGCGCTCCAAGGAATTCTGGCAGGGCCTGGTGGATGAATGGGGCGCGAAGCGCACCCTCACCGGCGAGGACGGCGAGACGCACCAGAAGCTGCGCGCCGTGATGAAGCACGGCTACTCGAAGGAGTCGCTCAAGGGCCGTTACGATGAGCTGGTGGAGATCACCGACTCGGTGATTGCGCGCGACTGGCCGAACGGCAAGATGGTGCCGGTCGTGCAGAACATGCAGTACATCGTCACCGAGCAGCTCGGGGCGATGCTCACCGGCACCTCACCGCGCGAGTACGTGGCCGACATCCGCACCACGATCCTTTACATCCTCAACATTCTGGTGACCCGCCAGCGACCGAAGTTCCTGCTGAAGGACCCGCGCTACAAGCACGCCAAGGAACGCGTCAAGGAACTCGGGCGGCGCATGATCGCCGAGTACAACGCCGGCAAGGAGCAGCGCGACCCGGAACGCCGCAACCTCGTCGATGACGTCATGGAAGCACACGCCCGCGACCCGGACCTGATCCCGGCGAGCGATCTGATCCTGAGCCTCACCGGCCCCTTCGTAGCCGGCCTCGACACCGTCGCGAATACCGTCGGCGCCTTCATCTACGCGGTCCTCAAGCACCCCGAGGTGCATCAGCGCGTGCTCAAGGAGGCCGATGAGTTCTTCGCCAAGGGGCACATCGATGAGGCGGACTTCCGTAACCTGCCCGCGATCGACGGCGCCATTATGGAAGCCATGCGCATGTATCCCATCGCGGTGGCGCAGATGCGCACCGCGACGCGTGACTTCGCCTTCCTCGGCCACCAGATCCGCGCGGGCGAACTGCTCTACGTGGCCACGGCTGTGCCGCATTTCATGGAAGAGCACTACCCGAACCCCGACAAGTTCGACATCGACCGCTACGCCAAGCCGCGTGCCGAGCACCTGAAGCCCGGGGTCTACTCACCCTATGGCCGCGGCACGCACACCTGTCTTGGCAAGACGCTCGCCGAGACACAGATGGCGCTGAGCATGGCGCGCCTGTTCTATAAGCTCGACCTGGAACTGGAATCCCCGGACTACGTGCTCGAGACCAAGGTCCTCCCCACCCCGGGGCCGAGCATGAAGTTCAAGGTGCGGGTCAAGGGCCGCCGTCACTGACGCCAGGCGCCCGCGCCGGAGCGACGGGACTCGCTAGGCTGCCTGACCTGCGGCCGCCAGTATCAGTTCCGCGATCTCCCGCGGGTGCGACAGCAGCGACACGTGGCTCGAGGTGAGCTCGATCTTCGTGGCCTTCATCCGCTGCGCCAGGAATTGCTGCAACTGCGGGTTGATGGTGCGGTCCTGCGTGGAAACCTGGTACCAGCACGGCCTGCTTCTCCAAGCAGCTACCGTCGTGCGGTCGCTGAGCAGCGCCGCGGCGCCGGCCGCCTGCACCGCATACAGCGCCCGCGCCCGGGCCGGATCCAGGTCACCCGCGAAATCGCGCACGAAGGCCTCTTCGCTCAGCCAGAAGAAGCCGTCCGCCTTCACCACCCCGGCACTCGCGGGCGGCTTGGGGTAGCGCGCCGCCAGCGCGCCGAAGTCCTCGCCCGCATCCGGCGCACGGGCGGCGACGTAGACGAGCGCCGAGACGTTCGGATGCAGGCCCGCCTCGCTGATGAGGGTTCCGGCGAATGAATGGCCGGCGAGGACCGTGGGGCCGTCCTGGAGTGCGAGAATGCGGCGGATCGCGGCCGCATCCTCGGCAATGGACCTGAGCGGGTTCTGCACGGCGGTCGCCCTGAGGCCCGCACGCTGTAGATACGGGATCACCTCGAGCCAGCTCGAGCCGTCCGCGTACAGCCCGTGCACCAGGACCACGTTCCTGGCCCTGGGCACGGCCTGCGCCCGAAGCAGCGGCGGTGCCGCCGCGGTCACGGCCGCGGCGGCCAGCATCGCGTTGAAGGATCTGCGACTGAACACGGGCGCTCCTTGTCGAAGCGGCTCCTCAGGCAGCCGGCCGGCTTCGGTAGCGCGGCGCGGGCCGTGAGTTGCCGAAGTGCTGTGACAGGCTGCGGCGCGCGGCCTCGAAGGAAGTCCACTCGGCACCGTCCTGCAGTGGCGGGATCGTGACGAACTCGCCCTGCTCAAGTCCGGCGAGGGCCGCATCCACCAGGTCCTCGGTCGACATCACGATCTCCGCAGGGAGCTTGGAGTAGTGCAGGCCTGCGTTTTCCCAGGCGTCGGTCGCGGTCGCACCCGGCAGGACGACCTGGATGCGCACACCCTTGTCGGCAAGCTCGTGCTGCAGTGACTGGCTGAGGGCAATGACATAGGCCTTGCTCGCGCCGTAAACGCCGTTGAGCGTCTCGGGCGAAATGCCGACCACCGAGGCAATGTTGACGATCGTTCCGGCACCGCGGCTGGCGAACGCCGGCGCTACAGCATAGATCAGGCGCGTGAACGCGGTCACGTTCAGATCGATGATCTCCTTCATTTGCTGGATGTCGGAGTTCAGCAGCGGCGCGAGCGCGACGGCACCGGCGTTGTTCACGAACAGCGTGAGGTTCGGGTCCTCGCGCAGCGTTGACTCGACCGTGGCGAGATCCGCCTGGTTACGCAGGTCGGCACGCAGCACCGCCACGGCGCGACCCGTCTCGCTGCGCAGGCGGCCGGCAAGCGCGGCGAGTTTCGCCTCGTTGCGCGCCACCAGGATGAGATCGTAGCCACGCTCGGCGAGGCGGCGCGCGTAGACGGCGCCGATGCCGCTGGAAGCACCGGTGATCAGGGCTGTGCCCTGCTTTGGCAGAGTAGTCATTGCATGTCCTTCAACTGGATCGTGTGGGGCGGGATTGGAAACAGCCGCACGAGCGCTGCGACCAGGGGGTTCTCAGGCGGCTCCGCCATGGATCAGCCGGCGCGCCTGCGCCTGCGCATCCTGAGGAACCACGCGCGTGACGCGGGCCGCGGCGAGGGGCAGCGCCCCAATCTCGAGCATCGGCGCGCTGCTGCGCGGTGACTTCTCGGCTCGAGTGCCGAGAATGAGACCCCGGGCCTCCTCCAGGGCATCGCCCGTGCGCGCAGCGACCCTGGTGTTCAGCCACGCGTTGCCGGACGTGATGCGGGCTTGCGGGGCAAGAAGCATCTGGCGCGCGTGCGTCTGCGCATCGCCTGCGGGCGCGGCGCGGGCATCCCCCGGCTGCACCAGCAGACCCGCAGCAACCAGCGCGGGCAACCCGTTCGAGGCCCACGTCTTCAGGATGGTCATGTTCAGCTTCTCCGGTGTGGTTGGTAATACACATGTATATGCATGTATCTGGGAAACGACTGGTAATGAAGAACGCATCATCAGGAAGCGCTTCTAGGCGCCAGTCAGCCGGGTGGCGGCCGCGAAGGCCGCTTTCTTCAGCGCTGCCGCCTCGGTGCGGCCCAGGCGCTGTTCGAGCGCCGCCTGCGCGGCTTCCCACCTCGGGCGCACGCGGCGCCAGGTGGCTTCCCCGGCGGCGCTGAGCACCCAGCGACGCTCGCGGCGGTCAGTGCCGGGAGCATCGCTCGCAAGGCCGGCCTTCTTGATGAGCGCAAGAGTGCGCGTGGCGGTGGTCTGGTCCATCCCCATGGCGCCGGCGACGTCGGTCGTCGTCAGCCGCGGGGCGCTCTTGAGGAGCTCCAAAGCCGTGAACTGCGTCGCGCGCAGGCCGCTGTCCGCGAGCGCTTCCTCGTAGAGGGCCGTCACCGCGCGCGCAGCCTGGCGCAGGGTCGCGCAGTAACAGGGAAGTGACTTGAGCTTCAGGGGATCGGCCATGTTCTGAATATACATGCATATGCATGATATTGCAAGCGCCCTTACGGGCGTGCCCTGCCCTGCAAACCGCAGGCGTGCCGATGCCGCGGCGTCCTACGTCTTGATGGCCTTCTCGATCAGCTTGCGGTACGTCTTCGAGTACGGCGGCAGGTTGAACGTGAGGTCAAGGAAGCCGAGCGGCTGTTCGACCACCGAGCGCGCGTTCGACATCTCCTTGAAGCCCTCCTCGCCGCCGATGCGCCCGATGCCCGAATGATTCACGCCCCCGAACGGCAGGCGCGGGTTGGTGCCCGACTGGATCAGGTTGTGGTTGACCACCGTGCTGCCGGCGCTGGTGTGACTGAGGAAGAAATCGATCGCCGCGCGGTCGCGGGCGTAGATGTAGAGCGCCAGCGGCTTGGTGCGCCGTCCGATGATCGCCAGCGCCTCGCGCTGATCCGTGTAGGGGATGACCGGCAGCAGCGGCGCGAAGATCTCCTCCTGCATGATGAGCATGTCCTCGCTCACCTTAGTCAGGATCGTCGGCGCCACGAAGCGGTCTTCGGCCCGCGTCTGGCCGCCGAAGGCGACGGTTGCGCCCTTGTCGCGCGCATCCTGCAGCAGGCGCACCACGCGCGCGAAGTGCTGATCGTTGATGATGCGCATGAGCTCGGGGGACTTCTCGAAGCCCGCACCATCGGCGTTGTACATCTGGCTCATCGCCTTGCCGAGGGACTCGACGAACGGCTGGAACACCGATTGGTGCACCAGCACGTAATCGGGCGCGACGCATACCTGGCCGGCATTGGCGATGCGCCCCCAGGCGATCTTCTTGGCCGCATTGTCGATGGCCGCCGAGGCATCCACGATCGCCGGGTTCTTGCCCCCCATCTCGAGCGTCACGGCGGCGAAGTTCTCGGCCGCAGCCTTCATGACGAGCCGGCCCACCCGCTGGCCGCCCGTGTAGTAAATGTGATTGAAGGGCAGCGCCAGCAGTTGCTGCGCCACCTCCGGCCCGCCTTCGAACACCGCGAACTCATCCCGCGGCAGCGCACCCTCGAGCACCTCCTTCAGGACCGAGGCACTGTGCGGGGCGAGCTCCGAGGGTTTGAGCGCGAACGTATTACCAGCGGCGATGGCCGCCACCGCGGGCACCAGCGCAATCGCGATCGGTGCGTTCCAGGTGGAAAGGTTCAGCACCACGCCCTTGGGCTCGTACAGCACGTAGCACTTCTTGCCCAGGGTGGCGGCGGAATTCTTCACGCGCCGCGGCTTCATCCATGCGGTGACGCGCTTGGCCACGAAGTCGATCTCGCTCTTCACCATGACGAGCTGCGCGGCGACGTCGAGGTCGCAGGCCTTCATCTCCGTGTGCGCCGCATCGTAGAAGCGCTGCTTGTTCTTCAGCACCGCGGCGAGGATGGTACGCAGGCGCTGCGCACGCTCCGCGCCGCTCGTCTGCGCGAGGGTAAGACTGCCGTTGCGCAGCGCTGCAAACCGAGCCTTTACGTCCTGCACCTGTAATTCTCCTTCAGCTGCCGCGCCGCGCGCGGCCTAGATGTTGAACTGCTTTGCCACCAGGCGCTCGAAGGCGCTCTCCGAGAGCAGCGCCTGCATCAGGGGCAGCATCCTTACTTCCTTGCCGACCATGTAGCGCGGCTTGAGCCTCGGCACGTCGACGAGCTTCAGCACCTCGTCCGTGACCGCATCGGGCTCGTTGGCGCTCAGCAGCATGCGCCCGAGCTGATCGGTGATCGGACGCAGCTGCGCCTCGTAGCGCGCGCGGATCGCAGGGCTCGAGCGCTCCCAGATGCGCGCCGTGGAATTGACCGGGTCAGCGGTCATGTGCGTCTTGACCGCGCCGGGCTCTATGGAGGTGGCCTGGACGCCGAACTTGGCCAGTTCGTAGCGCAGCGTGTTCGTCAGCCCCTCGACACCGTACTTCGACATGTTGTACATGGCCGAGCACGGCATCGGCACCCGCACCGCGCCGGAGGCGAAATTGAGGATGCGCGGCGACTGGCGGCTCTCGAACAGCAGCGGCAGGTACGCCTTGATGACGCGCACCTGGCCGAAGAGATTGACGTCGAAGAGCTTCTTGCCCAGTTCGATGTCCACCCCCTCCACCGGGCCGGTGGCGATGTCGGCGACGCCGGCATTGTTGATGAGCAGGTCGAGGCCCGCACCGTTCAGGGCCCCGGCAACCTGGCGTGCCCCGCTCTGCACCATTGCCTCATCGGTGACGTCCTGTTCGATGGCGGTGAGGGTGACGTCGCGCGTGAGCTCCGCGGTGTCGGCCCCGGGCAGGACGCCGGCGAACACCCGCCAGCCGCGCTGGGCGAGCTTGCGCGCCATGAGCATGCCCATACCCATCGCGGCGCCGGTTACGACTGCTGATCGGCTCATGGCAGCTGCTCCCTCGTTGTGGCAGGCGCGCAGCGCACTCAGGCGTGCGCCGCCCGCGCGACGGACTTCGATTCCTGCAGGACGTCGATGAGCCCCCAGGCGAGCGCGGTACGCGCATCCAGGCGCTGCGCCGACAAGGCCAGGTAGGCGGTGCGCTGGCGGCCGATGCGCCGCGGCAGGCTCACGCAACCCCCGGAGCCGGGAATGAGCCCGTAGCGGATCTCGGGCAGCTGGAAGAAGGCGTCCGGCGTTGCCACGATGCGCCGCCCGAAGGCCGCCATCTCGACGCCTGCCCCCACCGCCGCGCCATGCACGTGAAACGTCAGGCGGTCCGCGCAGCGCCCAAGGAGCGCCGGCACCGAGCGCGTGCTGCGCACGGCGTGCGCGGTCGCCGCATCGGGGGCACTGCCGAACTCGGCGAGCTCCCCGCCCGCGCTGAAGCAGGCTCCGGCGCCGCTGATGCTGACCTCGGCGATGGAGCGGTCCGCGATGGCAAGCTCCAGCGCCTCGAACAGCGCGTCGCGCATGCCGACGGAGAGCGCGTTGCGGCGCTCGGGACGATTCAGCCGCAGGCTCAGGTGCGCACCCTCGCGCTCGATGAGCACCGCGGCGCGTCCCGCGGGGTCTGCCGCGGCGGGGGCCCGCGCGCTCGCGGCGAGCCAGCGGCGGAACTCGGGCCCCGCCTGCAGCGTCGCGTAGGCGAGGGATTCGGCCATGAGCGCCTGGGCGATCGGCATGGCGGCGCTCATGCGCAGCAGCTGCACCAGCACCAGGGCCGCGAGCGGGGCTGCCTCAATGTTGGCGAGCAGTGCCGCCGCATCCGCGCCATCGCGCGCCAGGGCATCGCAGGCGCAGGCCAGCGGGTGAACCGCCACGTCCCCGGCGAGCCCGATGACCGGGCAGGCCTGGCGGTTGAGCCACTCGCACAGCGCGTCGCGCTCGCGGGTGCGCAGGGTGACCGGGCGCCCGAGGTCGACCAGAAGATACGGGTGGCCGCTCAGCGGCGACAGCACCGGATCGGCGCCCGCGGCCAGCGCCATCTCAAGCAGGCTGCCTGCCTCAAGGCTCGGTGAAATGTTCAGAAGAGCTCTCGCCGCCCGCGCCGTGCCGGCAGTCCGGCCGGTGCGCAGGCTCCCCCGGGTCGATCGTGAATCGCGCTCGCGGTACCGCGGGTACCGTTTTGGTACGCTAGCGGTGGTCGATCGCATCTGTCAACTCCAGAGGTTCCGCTGATGAGCGAGGCAATCGTGTACGAGATGCGCGGCCCGGTAGCGCTGATCACCATCAACCGGCCCGAGGCCCGCAACGCCATCAATGCCGACGTGCGCGCCGGCCTGCATGCCGCGTGGCAGCGCTTCGAGGCCGATGCTGCCGCCAAGGTGGCGATCCTCACCGGCGCCGGCGACAAGGCCTTCTGCGCCGGGATGGACCTCAAGGAAGCGAGCGCCACGGGACTGAAGGTCCCCGCGCGCGGCTTCATCCCGATCCTGGGGGATTCGGTTGAGGTGAGTAAGCCCACCATCGCCGCGGTCAACGGCATGGCCATGGCCGGCGGCTGGCTATTCGCGCAGATGTGCGACCTGTGTGTCGCCGCCGAGCACGCCACGTTCGCGATCACCGAGGCGCGCGTGGGGCGCGGCACTCCCTGGGCGGCGCCCCTCATCGACATGCTGCCGCAGCGGGTCATGATGGAGCTGCTGCTGACCGGTGAGCCGATGAGCGCGGCACGCCTGCACGCGCTCGGCTACGTGAACCACGTGGTGCCGGGTGCGCAGCTGCTGGCGCGCAGCCTCGAGCTCGCCGCACGCATCGCCGCGAACGCCCCGCTGACGGTGCGTGCCTGCCGCGCGCTCGTCTACGCAGCCACCGAGACCGGGCGTACGCAGGCACTGCGCGCGGGGGAGGCGCTGTTCGAGCCGGTTTACCTGAGCGCGGACGCCCAGGAGGGACCGCGCGCGTTCGCGGAGAAGCGTCCACCGCAATGGCAGGGTAAGTAGGCAACACTCAGAAGCGGAACACGCCGTTGCCCGGGGCACCCGCCGGTGCGTTCAGCGCCGCCGACAGTGCCACGCCGAGCGCGTTGCGGGTGTCGACGGGGTCGAGAATGCCGTCGTCCCACAGTTCCGAGGTCGAGTAGTAGGCCGAGGTCTGCTCCTCGTACGCCTTGAGCGTCTCGGCCCGCAGCTGCGCGAGCGCCGCGGGGTCCGCGGGTGCGCCGGAGCGCTCCAGCTGCCGCAGCTTCACCTCCGCGAGCGTGCCGGCCGCCTGCTCCCCGCCCATGACCGCGATCTGGTGGTTCGGCCAGCTGAACAACAGCCGCCCGTCGAAAGCGCGGCCGCACATGCCGTAGTTGCCCGCGCCGAAGGAGCCATGACACATCACGGTGAGCTTCGGGACGTGGCTGCAGGTCTGGGCCATGATCATCTTGGCGCCATCCTTGGTGATGCCGGCGGCCTCGTACTCGCGCCCCACCATGTAGCCGGTAATGTTCTGCAGGAACAGCAGCGGGGTGTCGTTCTGGTTGCACAGCTCGATGAAGTGCCCGCCCTTGATGGCGCTGTCGTTGAAGAGGATGCCGTTGTTGGCGAGGATGCCAACCCGATAGCCGAACAGATGTGCATAGCCGCACACCAGCGTCGTGCCGTAGGCGGGCTTGTACTCGTGGAAGCGGCTGCCGTCGACGAGGCGCCCGATGACTTCGCGCATCTCGAAGGTCTGCTTGATGTCATCCGGAAGAATGCCGTACAGGTCATCCGGGTCGAGGAGCGGCGCCTCCGCGGCCTGCTCGGGCAGGCGCCACTTGGGAGCGCGCTGCCACTGCGCCACGACCTCGCGGCCGATCGCGAGCGCCTCGAGCTCATCCGCAGCCGGGTAGTCGCAGGTACCACTCACGCGCGTGTGCAGGTCGCAGCCGCCGAGGTCATCCGCCGAGACCACCTCCCCGGTCGCCGCCTTTACGAGCGGCGGGCCGCCGAGGAACACCGCCCCCGTGCCGCGCACGATGACGTTGTAGTCACTGAGCGCGGGCACGTAGGCGCCCCCGGCGGTGCAGTGGCCGAATACCAGCGCCAGCTGCTTGACGCCCATCTTGCTGAGCACTGACTGGTTGCGGAATATCCGCCCCGCCATGTAGCGGTCCGGGAACAGCTGCGACTGCAGCATCAGCTGCCCGCCGGCCGAGTCGCACAGGTGCACCACCGGCAGCCGGTTCTCGATCGCGATGTCGAGCGCGCGCACGATCTTCTTCACCGTGAGCGGATACCAGGCGCCGCCCTTCACGGTCGGATCGTCGGCATGCACGATGACTTCGCGCCCACTGACGACGCCGATGCCGGTAATGCAGCTGGCACCCGGGGCCTCCCCGGCATAGGCCATGTTGGCCGCGAGCGTCGACAGCTCGAGAAACGGCGTGCCGGGATCGAGCAGCAGCTCCAGGCGCTGGCGCGGCAGGAGCTTGCCCTGCGAGGCGAGACGCTGCAGGTCCCGCGGCGGCCGGGTGTGGCGCGCGGCCTCCTGGCGCGTGCGCAGCTCGGCGGCGAGTCGCTTGTTGTGGGCGTAGCGGCGGCGAAATTCCGCCGCGCCGGTGCGCACCACCGATTCGAGCGCTCTCATGGGGCAGCCGCCTCCTCTTCTTCGAAGGAAACCAGCAGCGCGCCGCGCTCGAACACCGCCTCGGGTGTCACATGGATCGCGCGCACGGTGCTGGCGTGGGAGGCCACCACCGTCGTCTGCAGCTTCATGCTTTCCAGCGTCAGGAGCTTGTCCCCGGCAGCCACGCGCTCGCCGGCGCGGGCATGCACGGCGATGACCACACCGGGCATGCTGGCGCGCACCTCGGACTGCGCAGCCGCCCGCTCGCCTTTCTTGCTGCGCCGGGGGAAGCCCACGATGTAGGTGCGTCCGTTCAGGCGCACGTGAACCGAGTCGCCCGCCAGGTAGCGCCAGCCGTGGTAGGTCACACCGTCCACCGTGAGCTCGAAGCGTGCCGCGCCCTCATCCGCCGCAGTCACCGCGTGGCGTGCCTCCCCGAGGCGCAGCAGCAGCTGCGGCCGGCGGGCAATGATCTCCGCTTCGCTGGCACGACCGTCGACCTCGAGCTGAAGGTTCAGCGCCATGTCAGTTGCGCCAGAAGCCGATGCTGGCGTGCGGCTCGGGCAGCCCGAACGCGGCTGCGCGGAAGTCCGGCTGCGCCAGGAGCGCCGCCACGGTGGCGGCGGTGGCCTCCTGCGGCAGCTCTGGCGGCGCGAGGCCCAGGGCGTGCTCGCTCAGGAACCCGGTATCAAGCTTGCCTGCGAGGAACTGCGGGTGCCGCAGGATGCGTGCGAGGTAATCGATGTTCGTCGGCACCCCGAGCAGCACGAGCTCATCGAGCGCACGCGCGAGCCCGGCGGCCGCGGCGGCGCGATCCGCGCCGAACACCACGAGCTTCGCCAGCATGGAATCGAAGGCAGGCGTGATCGCCTGCCCGGCGCTGATGCCGCCATCGAAGCGCACGTGGGGGCCGCCGGGGACCTCGAGGATGCCCACCCGGCCGGTGGCGGGCCGGAAGTCGTGCTGCGGCTCTTCGGCGCAGATGCGGCACTCGATGGCGTGGCCGCGCGGCCTGAGCTGTGCCTGCGTGAAAGCGAGCCCACCGCCGGCCGCGATGCGCAGCTGCTCGGCCACCAGGTCCACCCCGAGCACGCATTCCGTTACCGGATGCTCGACCTGCAGCCGGGTATTCATCTCGAGGAAGTAGAACGTCCCGTCCGGGGCGAGCACGAACTCCACCGTGCCGGCGTTGCGGTAGCGTGCCGCCCGCGCCAGCGCCACGGCCGCCTCACACAGCGCGCGGCGCAGCTCCTCCGCCAGGTTGGGCGCCGGGGATTCCTCGACGATTTTCTGGTAGCGCCGCTGCAGCGAGCACTCACGCTCGAAGAGGTGCACCACGTTGCCGCGACCGTCGCCGAGGATCTGCACCTCGATATGCCGCGGGCGCTCGATGTAGCGCTCGGCATACACGCGCCCGTCACCGAAATAGCGCTGCGCCTCCGCGGCCGCGGCCGCCAGGCTCGCGGCGAGCTCCTGCGGCGTGTGCACGATGCGCATGCCCTTGCCACCACCGCCGGCGGCGGCCTTGACGAGGAGCGGGAAGCCGACCGCGCGCGCGCGGTCGGCGAGGGTCTCAGGGTCGCTGGCGTCGAGGCTCGGCGCGACCGGCACACCCTGCTCGATCGCAAAGGCGCGGGCGCGGATCTTGTCGCCCATCAGACGGATGACCGCAGCGTCGGGGCCGATGAAAGTGAGCCCGGCAGCGGCGACGCGCTCGGCAAAGGCGGCGTTCTCCGACAGGAAGCCGTAGCCAGGATGGATGGCCTGCGCCCCGGTGCGCCGCGCCGCCGCCACGATCTGCGCCTGATCGAGGTAGGCGGCCGTGGGCACGTCCGCCTCCAGCTGCACGGCCTCATCCGCCAGTTTCACGTGCGGGGCGCCGCGGTCCTCGTGGTGATAGAGCGCAACGCTCGCGATGCCCTGGGCCCTGAGGGTGCGCAGGATGCGGCAGGCGATCTCGCCGCGGTTGGCGATGAGCACGCGAGTGAACATCAGCGCGCGGAAGCTCGCGCCCGGCGGCGTGCCGGCGCCAGGTCCTCGAGGCGCCGCACCGCCTGCTCCAGGCGCTCTACCGAGGCATCCACCGGCACCGGTGCGGCGCGCTCGGCGCGCGCAAGACCCCGGTAGATGAGATTGGTGAGGGCATCGGCGGCGTCCTCGGGGGAGAACTGGCCCTCGCCGCGCAGGTACGACCAGGTGTGGTGCTCGGCGCAGCCGAAGATCATGTCGCGCACCAGGCGCAGCGGCAGCCGCTGCTCGAACTCCCCGGCGGCCATGCCCTCCTTGATGACGGCGAGCGTACGCTCGGTATAGCGGCGGTTGAGCTCGAACACGCTCGACTGGCGGTACTGCGCTGAGGGACGCAGCTCGTGCACGATGAGGCGGCACATGGCCGGGTCACCGTGAAAAACGCTCAGGTGCTTCCAGATGAGGTAACGCAGGCGGTTCCAGGTGCCGCGCACCCCCTGCAGCTGCCGCTCGTAGTCGGCGAAGATGCGCTCGTAGAAGGCCTCGACGACCCTGGTGAGCAGGTCACGCTTGCTCGGGAAGTAGCGGTACAGGGTGCCCTCCACCACCCCGGCGCGCGCGGCGATCTCCGCAGTCGAGGCCTCGGCGTAGCCCTTCTCGCAGAACACCTGGCGCGCGACGTCCATGATCGCGGCCGTGCGCTCATCGCGTGGCAGCCGCTCGCGGCGGCGGGCGGGTTTTGCACGCGGGCTCACGCCGCTTCCGCCAGCGGGCCACCGGCGGCGAGCCAGGCGCGCGGCACGGCCACCGGCAGGTCCATCAGGATCTGCGCGTAGCTCTTGCCCTGGGGGTCGTAGCGCAGCGATGCGACCCCGCCGCCGCCGAGGGCGCGCCGCAGCACGAAGTTCCAGCCGGAAAGTCCCGGCCACTCATGACGCTCGACCTCGCCCTCGACCAGATGGGCGAGGTAGCCGCGCACGGCCTCGGGGGTCAGCGCACGCCTGAGCAGCGGCACGAACTCGGGCCGTCGCGCGAGCACGCTGATGTTGGCGGTGTCGCCCTTATCGCCGCTGCGGCCATGGGCCAGGCGCAGCAGCGGGATCATGACCTCATCCCGGGATGCCTCGTCCGGCTGCACGGCCTGCGCCGGCAGCGGCGCCACCGGGCGGGCCGCGGGAGCCCGCGGGCGGCGGTCGCCCGAGCGCGCCGCGGGCGCCGGCGCGAGCGCACTCACATGGATCCCGGCCGCGTCCTGCACCTCGATCTTCGGGTGCACGCGCGAGCGCGGCACGAGGCACGACACCAGGCGCACGATGGGCTGCACCCCGGGCCTGCCGCCGGCAAAGCCGGTGATCCCCTGCGCCATGGAGGTGGCGGCGGGGAAGATCTCGCGCGCGAACAGCTCGAGCGCCCGCTCCTGCTCGTGGGCTACCGCAATCTTCAGCACCACCTCGCGCGTGGCGCCGTGGCGTGCGTGAGGGCCGTAGGAGGTCTCCGCCCCGAGCACCTCGGTCGACACGGCGGTGTAGTCATTGAGGCCGCGCTCGCTGAACATGCGGCGGGTGCGCTTGAGGATGGCGGCGGCCACGTGCCGGGCCTTCGCGGCGGCATCTGCCCCGACGATCATGAGCGTCGCCGTGCAGCGGTAACCGTCCGCGTAGGTAAGGCTGGCCTTGTAGTAGGGCGTCGGCGGCAGCCCGCGCGCGCCGCTGACGCGCACCCGGTCCTCCCCGAGCTCGGAAAGCTCCACCGCACTGAAGTCGCAGGCAACGTCCGGCAGCAGGTAGGCCTGCGGATCGTGCACCTCGTAGGTGATCTGCTCGGCGACGGTAGCCGCGCTCACGCGCCCGCCGGTGCCGGGCGCCTTGGTGACGATGAAGGTGCCATCCGCCGAGCACTCCACGATCGGGTAGCCCATGTCATCCCAGCCGTCGGCGACCTCGCGCCAGTCGGTGAAGATGCCCCCCGTCGCCTGCGGGCCGCACTCGATGATGTGGCCGGCGAGGCTGCCGAGGGAGAGCCGATCGAGATCCTCCTCGCCCCAGCCGAAGGCATGGATCAGGGGCCCCAGCGCCAGCGCGCTGTCCGCGCAGCGGCCGGTGATGACGATGTCGGCACCGCGACCGAGGGCCTGCGCGATGGGAAAGGCGCCAAGGTAGACGTTCGCGCTCGCTACCTCCCGCGGCAGCTCCTCGCCATCTTCCATGTCACGCACGCCCGAGCGGCGCAGGTCCTCGAGCTCCGCGCTGATGTCATCCCCGAGCACCACAGCAACCGAGAGCGTCACGCCGAGCTCCCCGAGCATCCCCAGCAGCGCATCGCGGCAGGCGCGCGGGTTCACGCCGCCGGCGTTGGCGATGACCTTGATGCCGCGCGCGGCGATGTCCTTCGCCAGCGGACGCATGACTTCGTGCACAAAGTCAGGCGTGTAGCCGAGCTCCGGGCGCTTGCGCCGGGCGCGCGCCAGCAGCGACAGCGTGATCTCGGAGAGGTAATCGAGCACCAGCACGTCAATGTCGCCCCGGCGCACGAGCTGCGCCGGACCGGCGGCGCTGTCGCCCCAGAACCCGCAGCCGCACCCGATGCGTAACAGTCCGTCTGCCATCTAATGAGTCAAACTCAGTTAAGTACAGAAGTCAATTAATCGAGTGCTATTCTGGACATGGTGAGCATTACTCATTAGGCTCGGGAGCTGCCGCCCTCCTGCGTGATGGGACACGTCGCATGCCCGAAGCCCCTGCCCCCCAACCGGCCTTCGACCTATCGGCCGAGCAGCAGGCCACCCTCGATGCGGTGGCGGACTACGCGCGCCGCGAGCTGTTCCCGCTCGCCCCGCGCATGGACGCCGAGGAGTGGTGGCCGGCTGAGGCGTTTGCGGCCCTCGGTGGCGCCGGCTACCTTGGGGTGACGGTGCCGGAGCGCTACGGCGGCGGCGGACTCGATCTTTTCACCAGCGGCCTCGTGCTGCAGGGCCTGTCGCGCTGGAACCATGCACTCGGGCTCGCCTGGGTCGCGCACGACAACCTGTGCGTGAACAACATCTACCGCAACGCCAGCGAGGAGCTGCGGCGCCGCTACCTGCCCGGGCTGTGCTCGGGGGCGCTCGTCGGCGCCTTGGGCCTGACCGAGCCCGGGGCGGGCTCGGACGCGCTTGGCTCGATGCGCACTACCGCCCGGCGCGAGGGCGACAGCTACCTGCTGAATGGCACCAAGATCTACATCACCAACGGCCCGGTGGCGGACGTGCTGCTGGTGTACGCGAAGACCGCCCCGGAGCGCGGGCCGCGCGGTATTTCCGCCTTCATCGTGCAGAAGGACTTCCCGGGCTTCCGCGTGGCGCAGAAGCTGACCAAGATGGGATTCCGCGGCAGCCAGACCGCGGAGCTGGTGTTCAACGACTGCCGTGTGCCGGCGGCCAACCTTGTCGGCGCGGAGCACGGCGGCGTCGCGGTAGTGATGAGCGGACTTGACCTGGAGCGCGCCATGATCTCGCCCCTGTGCCTCGGCATCGCCGAGCGCGCCCTGGAGCTGGCGTTGGATTACGCGCAGTCACGCCAGCAGTTCGGCCGCCCGATTGCCGACTTCCAGATGATCCAGGCGAAGCTTGCGGAAATGTACGTCGCGGTGGAGACCATGCGCACCTTCACTTACCGCGTGCTGGCCGCCGCCAATGACCTGGAAGTCGGCGGCGGCGGCCGCGGCCGCATCCACGCACTCACCGCAGCTTCCGTCATGTACGCCTCCGAGTCCATGAACCGTGTGCTGTCCGAGGCGGTGCAGATCCACGGCGGCAGCGGCTACATCTGGGAGTCGGAGATCAACCGGCTGTACCGCGCCATCAAGCTGCTCGAGATCGGCGCCGGCACCACCGAAGTGCGCAAGCTCATCATCAGCGGCGAGCTGCTCGGCAAGGGCGCCTGAGGGCGGCATGAGCCACAGCGCCCCGCCGGATGCCCCGCCGCCCGCCCCGCGCTTCGTGATGTCGGATGCGCAGCTCGAGAGCCATCCCTCGAGTTTCGCACCGGGGCTGCTGCGCGGGCTCACCGTGGTGGTCTCCGGTGGTGGCAGCGGCATCGGGCGCGCCACCGCGTGGCTCGCCGCGCGCCTCGGGGCACGCGTCATCGTCTGCGGCCGCACGCTCGAGAAGCTGACCCGGGTGCGCGAGGCACTCAATGCGCGCGGCTTCAGTTGCGAGGCGCACGCGCTCGACATCCGCGAGCGCACCGCCGTGGACGCCCTGTTCGCGGACCTCTTCGCGCGCCTCGGGAACGTCGACCTTCTCATCAACAGCGCCGGCGGGCAGTTCCCGCAGGCGGCCGTCGACTTCACCGACAAGGGCTGGCGCGCCGTCATCGAGACCAACCTCACCGGCACCTTCAACATGGTGCAGAGCCTCGGCCGTCACTGGCACGCCCGCGGCAGCGCCGGCAGCATCGTCAGCATCGTCGTATCTCCGCGCGGTCTGCATCAGGTGGCACACAGCAGCGCCGCCCGCGCCGGAGTAGCCGCCCTCACCGAGGCGCTCGCGGTCGAGTGGGCGCCCCTTGGTATCCGGCTCAACTGCATCGCCCCCGGCGCCATCGCCTCGGAGGGCTGGGCGGTGTACCGCGAGGACATACCGCACCGCTACGCGCAGGCGAGCCCGCTGCGGCGTGCCGGCACGCCCTGGGAGGTCGCCGAAGCGGTAATCTTCATCGGCGGACCGGCCGCACGGTTCATCACCGGGCAGACACTGCACGTGAACGGCGGCACCAACCTGTGGGGGGAGACCTGGACGGCCGGAAAACCCGCCTGGTTCTCGCAGGCCTCCAGGGCCTGGGAGGAGCCATGAGCGGCAAAGGCGCGGTGGTCAAACCCTACGTTTCACCCTGGATGGACGCCGACCTCACGATATACCGGGAGGCGGTGGCGCGCTTCGTCGACACCGAGATGGTGCCGCACGACGCGCGCTGGCGTGAACAGCACAACGTCGGGCACGAAATCTGGCGCAAGGCCGGCGCGCTCGGCTTTTTGTGCGCCGATATCCCCGCCGAGTACGGCGGCGCCGGCGGGGACTTCCGCCACGAGGCCGTGCTGTACGAGGAGCTCGCCCGGCGCGGGCTCACCGGATTCGGGCAGGGCGTGCACAGCATCGCCGCCCACTATCTGCTCAACCACGGCACCGCGGCGCAGAAGTCCCGCTACCTGCCGCGCATGGCGAGCGGCGAACTCATCGGCGCGATCGCCATGACCGAGCCCGGCGCGGGCTCTGACCTGCAGGGCATCCGCACGCGGGCCGAGCGGGCCGGCAATGACTATGTCATCAACGGCTCGAAGATCTTCATCACCAACGGCTTCCTCGCCGGCCTGGTGCTGCTGGTGGTCAAGACCGATCCGGCGCTCGGGGCCAAGGGCACCTCCATCCTGATCGTGGAGACCCATGATCTCGCTGGCTACCGCGTCGGCAGTTTCCTCGACAAGGTCGGACAGCGCGCCCAGGACACCAACGAACTGTTCTTCGATCAGGTGCGGGTGCCTGCCGAGCGGCTCCTCGGGGGCGTGGAAGGCCGCGGCTTCGCGCAGCTCATGAGTGACCTGCCCTACGAGCGGCTGATCGTGGCCGTGCAGGCCGTCGCCACCATGGAGGGCGCGCTCGAGGCGACGCTACGCTACGTCAAGAGCCGTAAGGCCTTCGGCAAGAGCCTCGTCGAATTTCAGAACGCGCGCTTCCGGCTGGCCGAAGCTGCCACCACCTCGCGCGTGGCGCGCACTTTCATCGATCGCTGCATCCAGGACCAGCTGCAGGGCGACCTCGATGATGTCGGCGCCTCGATGGCGAAGTACTGGTCGACCGACATGCTGCAGAAGGTGGTGGATGAGTGCGTGCAACTGCACGGCGGCTACGGCTACATGAACGAGTACCTGGTGGCGCGCATGTACGCGGATGCGCGCGTGATGCGCATCTACGGCGGCACCAACGAGATCATGAAGGAACTGATCGCGCGCTCGTTCTAGGCCCCACCGGCGAGCTCGCGCCGCACCACCCGGCGCAGCACCTTGCCCATCTCGTTGTAGGGCAGCTCGCTGCGGAACACCAGCTGCTCGGGCACGCGCGAGGAACGCAGCCGCTCGCGCACCCATGCCTGCAGCGCCTCCACCGTCGCCGCCGCTCCGGGCCTGAGCACCACGGCCGCCGCCACCGCCTCGCCCCACTGCTCGCTCGGCACCGCGACCACCACCGCATCGAGCACCGCGGCGTGGGCGAGGAGCGTCTCCTCGATCTCCCCCGGGGAGATATTCTCCCCGCCGCGCACGATGACATCGTCGGCCCGTCCCTCAAGGAACAGGTAGCCCTCCTCATCCATCCAGCCGCGGTCCTGGGTCGGGAACCAGCCCTCCGTGTCAAGGAGGCTCCCGGTGCCGCGGTACTCACCGGCCACCTGGGCGCCGCGCACGAACACGAGACCCGGCTGCCCCGCACCCAGGCGCCGCCCGGACTCATCCCGCACCTCGAGCTCCACCGTCGGCAGTGCCCGCCCCACCGAGCCCAGGCGCCGCCTGAGCGCAGGATCCGCACTCAGCGCCGCCGCGCGGTGGTCCTCCGGGGTGAGCAGACAGATCGTGGCACTGGTCTCGGTGAGCCCGTACGCGTTGGTGAAGTCGACGTGCGGAAATACCTCCAGCGCGCGCGCGATGACGCTCGCGGGCATCTTGCCGCCGCCGTAAGCGATGGCGCGCAGCGTCGGGAAGTGCTGCGGCGCGCCGCGCGCCGCCAGGTGATCCAGGATGCGCACCAGCATGGTGGGCACCACGAACGCATGGGTGATGCGCTCGCTGGCAAGCAGCCGCAGCCATTCCCCGGGTTCGAAGCTCGGCAGCATCACGATGCGCCGCGCGCTATAGGTGGAGCTCAGGACCGCGGAGATGCCGGCGATGTGGTACGGGGGCACCGCGACCAGCGCGGCCTCCTCCTCCGCGGCGGCGCCGAACTCGACGGTGCCGAGGATGTAGGACATGACGTTCTCATGCCGCAGCACTGCCGCCTTCGGCGTGCCGGTCGTGCCGCTCGTGAAGAGCTGGATGGCCACCGCCGCGGGCTCATCCGGGAGTTCGAGCGTCTCTGCCGACCCTGTCTCCCCGGGGTGCCCGGGACGCGCGCTGCTCACTCCCGGGGGCAGCCGCAGGCGTGCCAGCTGCTCGGGCGCCGCCACCAGCGCGGCGGGTGCGACGCGCTCGAGCAGTTCCTCGAGCTCTGCGCTCGTGAGCCGGTAGTTGAGGGGCACATACGGCAGGCCGGCATAGGCGGCCGCGAACAGCGTGACGGGGGCGTTCATGCCGTTGGTGTCGAGGAGGGCTGCGTGGGCCGCTGCGCTCTGCCGAAGATGCCGCGCCGCGGTCTGCGCGGCCGCGCGCAGCTGGGCATAGGTGAGCCGCTGTGTCCCGCAGCTGACGGCGGTGCGCTCCCCGAAGGCCTCCGCTGCCATGTCGAGCAGCATCGCAAGATTCATGGGCTCAGTCCGAGGACGGCAGTGCCTTGGCCTGCTTGACCTCAAGCGGCACGCCACCGAGCGCCAGTGTCCCCTCGCCCCCCTTGGTGCACAGCAGCTCGTAACGGTCCTCAGGGTCGACGTAGCGCTTGCCGATAAGGGAGCCCTGCGCCTGCCTGGGGTCCAGGGTCGCGCCGGGTGCGGCAGCATCGGCGCTGCCGAGCATCTCGCTACCGCCGCAGGCGATGAGCGCCTCCCCGGCCGGGGCGCGGATGATCATCACCTCAGTCGAACATACCGCGCTCTTCAGGCGCAGGCCCGGCTTGATCAGTCTCATGGCTGCTAGCTTAACCGTTCGAGAGAATCGCGCCGGCCATACCGCATGAAACGAGCGCGTTGGTGAGGTTTTTGACCTGGTTGCTCGCCGTGCCGCGCAGCTGCCGTACGGCCTCGGTGATGTTGTTCATGCCGTGGATGTACGCCTCGCCGATCAGGCCGCCGTTGGTGTTTACCGGCAGCGCACCGCCGACCTCGATGTTGCCACCCTTCACGAAGTCCTTCGCCTCGCCACGCCCGCAGAAGCCGAAGGCCTCCAGCTGCTTGAGCACCTGCGGCGTAAAGGCGTCGTAGATCATCGCGAGCTGCATGTCCTTGGGGCTCAGGCCCGAGCGCGCGTACAGGCGCTTCGCGACCCCCTGCGCCTCGGGCATGAGGTTCAGATCGGCGTGATAGTAGTTGGAGATCACCTCGACCTCGGCGGGGATCGACTGCGCGGACGAGACGATCCGCACCGGCCGGCTCTTGGCATCGCGCGCGCGCTCCAGGCTCGTGATGACGAGGGCGACGCCCCCGTCGCTCTCCTGGCAGCAGTCGAGCAGGCGCAGCACCGGCTCCACGATCCACTTTGACTGCTGGTGGTCCTCGAGCGTGATCGGCTTGCCGAAGAACCACGCCAGGGGGTTCGTGGCTGCATGCTTGCGCTGCGCCACCGAGACGTAGCCAAGATCGCGGTTGGTGACCCCGAAGGTCTCCATGTAATGCTGGGTGGCGAGGGCCTCCCAGCTCGCCGGCGTCTGCGCACCGAACGGCATGCACCACAGGAGCGAGCCGGTGCCGTTACCGGCGACGTTCACCACCCCGCCGCTCGGGGGCACTATCGGCTGACCGAAGCGGTACTGGGAGCGCTCGTTCATGGCGCGCCACACGACTACCACCTCGCAGGCGCCTGAGGTGACCGCGGCCGCCGCCTGGTGGATCGTCGCCACCGAGGCCGCACCACCCCCGGGGATACGCGTCGTATAGGCGAGGTCGCGCACTCCGAGGCAGCGCGACAGGCCGATCTCATCGTTACCGTCGATCGTAAAGGTGATCATGCCGTCGACGTCGGCGGGGTTGATCCCGGCGTCATCGAGGGCGGCCCTGGAAGCCTCGGCCGCCAGCTGCAGTTCACTGCGGCCGGAGTTCTTGGAGAATTCCGTCTGTCCGATGCCGGCGATGGCGGCGAACTTAGCCACGTGCGCCACCTGCCGCCGGGGCGAACACCGGGACCGCTTTGCCACCACGGGTGGGCGCGAAGCGCACTTCGACCGCCATGCCGCCACGCACTCCCTGGGGTCCCACGTCGATCACGTTGGACACCAGGCGAATCCCCTCTTCCAGCTCAATGAGCGCAACGATCGGCGCCGCGGCGAAACCGACCGGGGCCGGGTGGCGCGGGATCACCCAGCTTGCGACCGTACCGCGACCGCTCAGCTTCACCGTCTCGCGTCGCACGCTGTGGCAGGCCGGGCACATCGGGCGCGGCGGGTGCGTGATCTTCTTGCAGTCGGCGCAGCGCTGGCCGAGCAGCTCCCCGCGCGCCACGCCCTCCCAGAAGAACACCGCATCGGCGGTGAACACCGGGTCCGGACGGGTGGGGGTGACGGGGGTCGGGGTGTCGTTCGGACTCATCTACTTCTTCTCCGCCGCGGCCGGCGCCTGCGGCTGCCAGGGACTGCGGACCTTGCGATGACCTTCCTGCAGGCTCCAGGCGAGCACGCAGTCCTTGCACAGCGCCTCGATCTCATCGCCCGAGTAGCCCAGCTCGGCGAGGATCTCGCGGCTGTGCTGCCCGACGACGAGTGGCGGTCCCTGCACGCGCCCCGGGGTCTCGGAGAAATCGAACAGCAGACCGATCTGGTTCAGCCGCCCGACGAAGGGATGCTGGTAAGCCGCCACCCAGCCGCGCTGGATGAACTCCGGGTCCTCGTGCAGGGCTCGGGAGAAGTTCGGATCCGAGATCTCGCACGGCACCTGCGCCGCATCGAGCACTTCGAACCATTCGCCCGCCGTGCGCTCGCGCATTTTCGCCTCGAGCAGCGGCGCGAGCGCCGCATCGTTCTGGGCGCGTGAGGCAGGCGTGGCGAAGCGCGCATCGGTGGCGAGTGCGCCAAGTCCGAGTGCCGTGCACAGCCGCGTCCACTCACCCTCGGTGACCGCGACGACGCACAGCCAGCCCTCGCGTGTCTCGTACAGGCGGTTGCTCGCGCTGTAGCCGAGCTGCATGCCATCGGTGTGCGGGCGCGGGAAGCCCGAGCCATCCGGGCGCGCCACGGCGTAGGAGCTGTTCAGCAGCTGCGCGTTCACGATCGAGGTGTCGCAGAACTGTCCCTCACCGGTGCGATCGCGGTGATAGAGCGCCTGGATGATCGCAATCGCCGAGAGGAAGCCGTTGCCGGTATCGCCCAGGCTCGTGAACGACCACAGGGGCTTGCCGCCGCGCGTCATGCCGCCGTCCTCGTACTGCACGCCAGCGAGGCAGGCCCCGGTCTGGTCGTTCCCGGGCAGGCCCTCGCGCGGCCCCGTCTCAAAGCCGCGCGTGTGACAGTAAATCAGCTTCGGATTGATGGCCTTCAGGCTTTCGTAGTCGATCTTGAGGCGCTCGGCGGCGTCGTAGCGCATGTTGTGCTGCACGACGTCCGCCCGGGCGACGAGCTCGCGCAGCACCTTCATCGCGCGCGCATCCTTCAGATCGAGCGCGATGCTGCGCTTGCCGCGGTTCGCCATGTAGGCGATGTGGTTCGAGTGCCAGTAGGTGTCGTAGAGGGCGTTGACCTTGATGACCGTGGCCCCGAGGTCCGACAGGATCTGCGTGCCGTACGGTCCGGCGATCGCAAGCCCGAGGTCGAGCACCGTGATCCCCTCGAGCGGCGCACCGAGCTTCCTGCCGCTCTTGGGCACGGCGGCCGGCTTGCCGGCCAGCGCCGCCGCCTCGCTCTTCACCTGCGCGGTGTGCTCACCGGGGCGCGCGGCGGCGCGGGTGATGGGGCTCGGGTTCGCCGCCAGGCGGTACGTCACGCCCACCTGGCGGATGGGCCCGAGCTCCGGGTCGTTGAGTTCGGTGACGCAGCCGTCCTTCATGAACAAGGGATCCGCGAGCGCCTCTTCCGGGGTGCGCACGTCCTGGATGGTCATGCCCGCGATGGCCGCCGCGTCCACCCACTCCTTGGCGGGAAACTTCTTCACCGCCTCGGCGAGCAGCGGCTGGTAATGCATCATCACCAGCAGTTCCTCGGGACCGGTGCCGAAGCGATCCGGGTCGTTCTGTGCCTTGAGGTCCGGGGTCGCGTTGAGCTTCTCGCCCGCCGCGGCGGTGAGCAGGAAGCGCGGGTTGGGCACCCAGTTGTGGATCCAGCGTCCGTCGGCGCACTCGAAGTGCCCCTTGGGCGAGCGCGAGCCCAGGATCCAGCTGTTGAACATCGGCACGTCGATCTTCTCGGCGCGCTGCCATACCCCGCTCGCGCAGGCGAAAGCCCCCTGCAGCAGGGAAGTCTCGACCCACTGGCCGCGACCGGTGACCTCGCGGGCGCGCAGCGCGGCGCTCACCGCGGTCGTGGCCGCGAAGAAGGCACCGAGGCTCGGCCAGAAGGAGGCCGGGAAGAGCGGGCCGGCGCGTGGCGCGCCCTGCAGCCACTCCATCGGGATGTCGACGTCCGCGAATGGATCGGCGACGCCTGACATGTGGTTGATCGCCCCTTCCGGCCAGCCACGCTGCTCCCAGTGCAGCCCGCAGCGCGCGGCGACCAGGGCGTCGTGCCCCGGGCGGTCCGAGTGGCGGTTGTTGCGGCCGTAGCCGGTGATCGAGCAGTAGATGAGGCGCGGGTTCGCCCTGGCAAGCGTCGCGTAGTCGATCCCGAGCCGCGCGGTCACGCCCGGCGCATAGCTCTCCACCAGCACATCGGCGTGCGCGGCCAGCGCGAGGAAGCTCTTGAGGTCGTCCGGGTCCTTCAGATCAAGGACGGCGCTGCGCTTGCCGCGCTGCCATACGCGGTAGCCGAGCTGTGTGCGGGTGGGGTCCCCGCCCGGGGGCTCGATCTTCGTCACCTGCGCGCCGTGGTCGGCGAGCAGCATCGTGGCCATCGGCCCTGCGATGCCCCAGGAAAGATCGAGGACGCGGATACCCTCGAGGACGCCGGCCATCCGCCGCCTCAGGTCAGGCCGAAGACGCGCAGCGCGTTGCCGCTGAGGATCTTGGCGCGGTCCTTCTCCGGGATGCCCGCCTTGCCGAACTGGTCGGCGATGACTTTGCGCGAGTTAGGCCAGCAGGTGGCCGGGTGCGGAAAGTCGGTCGACCAGTAAAGGCAGTCGGGCCCGAAGTAACGGTAGGCGGCCCCGAGACCGTGCGGCTCGTACATGAAGGTGGCGCCCATCTGGCGCTTGAAGTACTCGCTCGGCAGCATCTTCACGCCCGGGAACTCGTAGTGCTGCGTCATGCGCGGGTCGAGCACCGTTTCGAAGAAGAACGGCAGCCAGCCGAGGCCCGGCTCAACCAGAATCACGCGCAGCTTGGGGAAGCGCTCGAGCGTGCCGCTCAGGATCCAGAACATCATCGGCTCGGCCAGCGCAAAGGCCGGCATGGCGGTGAAGATGCCCTTCTGCGGCGTCGGGTCACGGCGGAAGACGTCCCACAGCGAGGCCTTGACGTCCAGGTGGTTGAGGATCGTGATACCCGTGTCGCCGAGCTCCGCCCACAGCGGGTCGTAGCGCTTGTCGTACACGTCCGGCAGGCCGAACTCGGTGGGGAACGGGGTGATCTGCACGCAGCGCGCGCCGCGCTTGGCGAGGCGGCGCACTTCCTTCACCGCGAAGTCGATGTCGTAGAGCTGGATCTGGTAGGCCGACAGCAGGCGCAGCGGATCCACCGAGGCGAAGTCGGCCATGCCGTCGTTGTAGCCGGACAGGGCTTCCTTCCAGTCATCGCCCATGAGCGTCGGAGTGCAGTACTTGGCGCCGCCGACCTCGGGGAAGATGACTTCCGCCTGCACGCCGTCACGATCCATGGCGAGGAGCTTGGCGTGCGGCTCGAAGTGCCCGGGGTCCTTGGCGGCCTCCGGGTCGACGAAGTCCTCCAGCTGCAGCTGCTTCTGGCCGCGGCGCAGCTCGCTCGCCTCGTAGGCGGCCTGCTTCTTGGCGGCTTCATCCCACACCGTGTGCAGTCGTACCGGCAGCCGCGCCTTGACCCACTCGTCGGTGAAATGAACGTGCGAGTCGGCCGAAACGAGACGTTCCGTAGCAGCAACGGCATTCATGATCGGAAACCTCCTGGCGTGGATCGCCGCGCAGGCCCCCTGGGCGGCTGGCGTTATTGTGCTCGCCGCTGCCGCGAGGGTCAATTAATGTACTGCCGGTTTCGATTTAACCGCAGGTCCCGGCGGGATGCTCGAAAGCCGTGAAACACAGCCCCGCAGGGCAGATTCGCACTCCACCCGGGGGCCGTGGTAATTTGAGAACCGCCGGTACCGTTGTGCCGGAAATATCGCGCGCGAGGGGGTTTGCACGGTGCAGCGACTTGCCAATAAGACGGCCATCGTTACCGGCGCGGCACGCGGCATGGGGGCGGCCACCGCACGGCTCTTCGTCGCCGAGGGTGCCCGTGTCGTCATCAGTGACGTACTGGATGCCGAGGGCGAGGCGCTCGCCCGCGAACTCGGGCCGGCGGCCGTGTTCCAGCACCACGACGTGGCGAGCGAGGCGGACTGGCAACAGACCGTGGGCACCGCCCTCACCCGCTTCGGCGGCGTCGATATCCTCGTCAACAATGCGGGCGTTCTCCTGATGCGCGGCATCCTCGAGACCTCGCGGGCCGACTTCGAGCGTGTGCTCGGCATCAATCTTGTCGGGGCGTTCCTTGGCATCAAGGCCGTAGCCCCGAAGATCATCGAACGCGGCGGCGGCTCGATCATCAACGTCTCCTCGATCGATGGCCTTAAGGGCTCGAACGCCGTGAGCGCCTACTCGGCGAGCAAGTGGGGCATGCGCGGCCTCACCAAGGTGGCGGCCATGGAGCTGGGCCCGCGCGGCGTACGCGTGAACTCCATCCATCCGGGCGGCATCGCCACGCCCATGACCACGCGCGCCGGGCAGACGCCCGAGGTCGAGGCTGCCACCAGGCGCTTTTACAAGGGCGTACCCATCGGTCGCGTCGGAGCGCCCGAGGAAGTGGCCCGCGTCTCGCTGTTCCTCGCGAGCGAGGATGCCTCCTACATGTGCGGTGCGGAGATCGCCGTCGACGGCGGCATGAGCATCGGTCCCTACTATATGAGCCAGCCGGGCGCCCCGGTGATCACCTGATCCGGCGCCGGTGGAACCTGAGCACTCTTAAGGAGCCAGAACGATGAGCAGTGTCATGAAAGAGGTCCCGGGCGAGCGGGTACCGCTGTCCACCAGCGATGGCCTCGAGCGCAGTCCGCTGCCGGTGCCGTACGGCTGGTTCTTCGTCAGCTACAGCGAGGACCTGAAGCCCGGGGAGCTGCGCAACATCGAGTGCTTCGGCCAGGAGTGGGTGCTGTTCCGTGCCGAGACCGGCGACGCCGGCGTCGTGGACCCCTACTGCCCGCACCTCGGGGCACACCTCGGACATGGGGGTAAGGTCGAGGGCGACTCGCTGCGCTGCCCGTTCCATCACTGGGCCTACAACACCAAGGGCTTCTGCACGCGCATCCCGTACGCGAAGATCATGCCGCCGATCACCAAGCGGCAGGCGATCCTGAAGGCGCTGCCGATTACCGAGCGTAACGGCATCGTCTGGGCCTGGTACCACCCCAAGGGTGTCGCCCCGATGTGGGAAGTACCGCAGGTGCCAGAGCTCGCCGACCCCGCTTACATCGCGCCGCAGCGCGGGGCGTGGCCGGTAAATACCTTCATCCAGGAACTGGGCGAGAATGGCATCGACTTCGCGCATCTGAAGTTCCTGCACCATGTGCCGGTCATCCCGACTGGCGAGTGCCGCGCCGATGGCATCCGCTGGCACGTGAACATGGCCAACGGCTACATCGTCATCGAGCAGACCGGCCCGGGACTTCAGGTCGTGCGCTTCACCAAGGGCACGGTCGTGACCACGATGGTGAGCTACCCGCAGCCGATCACGAACTGCCGCACCGTGATGCGCATGGGGCTCACGCACCGCAAGTACGCGGCCGGGACTCCCGAGGCGACGCTCGCCGCCAACATGCTGCAGGAGCAGATCGGCCAGGGCGTCGATGAGCAGGCCGGCTTCGAGTCGGTCGACATGATCGTGTGGAACAACAAGCGCTACCGCGAGCAGCCGCTCCTGTGTGACGGGGATGGCGAGATCCTGAAGTGGCGCAAGTACTTCAGCCAGTTCTACATTCGCTAGCTCAAGCCCCCGGGCCCCGGAGTCACGTTGCCGGGGCGGGCGCCGCGCCGGCGCGCTAGTTCGCGCGGCGCATGAGATCCAGCAGCACGTCCGCCAGCGCGTCGCCCTGCTCCTCCTGCAGGAAATGCCCGGCATTTGCGATGACCGGATGCGGCTGCCCGCCGGCCCCCGGTATGCGCAGGCGGAAGACTTCCGCCCATGGCGCGGTGGTCGGATCGGAGTCACTGAAGGCGGTGACGAACGGGCGTGTGAATCTCTCGAGCACCGCCCAGACTGCGCGGTTCTCTTTTATTCCCGGCATCTCTTCGCGGATCGGGATCAGCCCGGGAAAGGCCAGCACACCGCTCTTGTAGGCGGCGTCCGGAAATGGCGCGTCGTAGCCCCTGAGCACCTCGGCGTCCGGCACCGTGCGGCACACACCGGCGACGATGCCGCTGACGGGCAGGTCGGTGGCAGCGGCCGCGGTGCTCACCCAGCCGGCAATCAGCTCCCCCGGCCACCCGGGCACGCCGCGCGGCGGCGGCTCGCAGTTCGGCAGGATGGTGTTGGCGGCGAGCACTGCGGCGAAGCGCTCAGGCTCCGCGGCGAGCGCGCTCAAGCCGATCGGGCCGCCCCAGTCCTGGCACACGAGCGTCACGCGCCGCAGATCCAGCGTGCGCAGCAACTGCTGCAGCCACGACACGAAGCCTGCGTAGCTGTAGTCGCCGCGCTGCGCGAGCTTGTCGGAGCGTCCGAAGCCGATGAAGTCGGGCGCCACCGCGCGAAACCCCGCGGCCGTGATGCGCGGGATCATCTTGCGGTACAGAAAGCTCCAGGTGGGCTCGCCGTGCAGCAGCAGCGCCACCGGCGCCGCACGCGGACCCTCGTCGATGGCCGCCATGCGCAGCGCGCCAAAGCGCGCATCGCTCACCGTCAGGTAGTGTGGCGCGAAGCCAAAGCCCGCAAGCCCCGCGAAGCGCGCCTCGGGGGTGCGCAGCACGCCGGCGACTGCCATCCTCAGGCCGCCGCGGCCTTATCGAGCTTCACGACCCGACATCTGGGGACGGGGTGTGACTTCGCCCGCGTCCAGCGCAGCAGCATGCTGCCGCTGCTATGCCCGTCGCTGTCCATCCAGTTGGTGAAGCCGCGGTTCTCACGCGCGATGGTGATGGTCACCGAGCCGTCCGCGTTGTACTTGGCGGTGTGGCTGTTCACCCAGACCGGCGCGTAGCGGTAGTCGAGAGACTCCATCCAGTAATTGTCCAGCTGGAAGTTCCAGAACTCGCACTCCGGGGGCTGCGCCTCAATCACGAGCGCCTCATCGGGCTTTAAACTCCAGTAGCCGTGCAGGTAGAAGATGTTCGGATCGCCACCGGCGCGGAAGAACCCCGTCTGGTCGATGGTCGCGAGCTCATTCGGGTGCGCCTGAAAGCCCTGCACCCAGTCGGCGAACGTATGCGCCGTGCCCTTGACGAACGCGGCACTCGACTGCAGCGCGCGCTCGATGCGCGCCGCGCTCAGGGGCGCCGGCTTCGCCGGGCCGCCGATGCGTTCGATAGTCATCACCGCCGGGGTCTCCCGGGTACGGTCGAGGATGGTGTTGCGCACCAAGAGCATGGTCGAGTCGGCCGACATCGGCAGCCAGTTGCCCGGCTGCGGGTTCCTGCTCACCAGCACCTCGAAGGTGCCGTCGGGGTTGACCTTGAGGTTCGGCGCATCGAGCTCGCCGGTTGAGGCAAGCGTGCCGTCGACCGCGTAGCGATTGGCCTTGGTCCCGAAGGACAGGTAGCGCACCGTGCCGCGCGTACCGCGCAGGCGGTAGTCGCGGTCACCGGCGATGGTCGCGTTCCAATAGACGTTGTCGGGGTTATCGCCGCCGATCTTGATGGTGGTGTTGGATGCCTGGTAGAACACCGGGAAGTCAGGGTTGCCGTGCTCCAGCATCATCTCGAGCGCCACGCGCGTCAGGCGCGTCAGGTATCGCCAGCCTTCGGCCCGGTCGAGCTCGGTGGCCGGAGTCTCGGGTCGCAGAATTTCCGCGCCCGCAGCTTTGAGCGCATCGCAGAACTGTGCCCACGACTCGCCACTGATGACTCTGCCGACTACATCCTGGTCTGCCATGATCATTGTCCCCTGCAGCCTGCGGCCGAGACTTTCACTCTACCGCGTATCGGGGATCAGTTGAACGCGGCGCGATGCGTCTAGTTCGAACGGACGAACATCGGTGACGAGGCGGTTACGAAAGGCACCGCTTCAGCGCGTGGCGGGGACCTCGACCCAGCGCGATTCGCGCGAGGACTGACGCATAGCATCGATGACGGCCTGGCCGGCGACGCCATCCCGGAAGGTCGCCAGCGGCGGGGCCGCGGCGCTCTCGCGACCCTCGATCCGCGCCTTCATCCGCTCGACCAGGCGCGTGTAAGGGGCCAGATCGGTGCCGAAGGCGTGAGCTTGCTCGTAGGCGGTCTGCATGAGCTCCGCGTGCGGGAAAGGCACGGGCGGCGGCAGCGCCAGCTCCGGCGGCACCGGCACGCGCTTCTTGTTGCCGCTGCGATCGGCGACCCACAGCTCCTCGCCCTGCACGCCCTCGATCCACACCGCGCCTTCGCTCCCGGAGATGCGCACGATGCCGAACATGTCCCCCGGGGCGGCCATCGATTCGACGAACACCCCCTCGAGGCCGCCCGCGAGGCGAAACTGTGCGGAAAACGTGTCATCGGCGCTCATGCCGGGCTTGCCCGAGAGCGTCTGCAGCCGCGCACTGACCGCCGTGAACTCCCCGAGCGTGACCCGCACCTGGTCGACGAGGTGCGAGCCCCAGGCGCCGAGAAAGCCCCCGCCCTGGGCCTCATCGCCCCACCAGCCCGGAGTCTCGGCGGCCGGATGCGAGAGGAAGGGCACGAGCCAGGCAAACAGTGCCTGACGCGGCTGCCCGATGGCGCCGGCGGCGATGGTCCGGCGCAACAGCTCGTGCACCGTGGCGAAGCGAAACTCCACGCCCAGCACGTGCACGATCCTGGCGCGCTCGGCGGCCTCGAGCATGCCGCGCGCCTCGGCGAGGTTCATGGCGAAGGGCTTCTCGCACAGCACGTGCCGGCCGGCGGCCACTGCTTCGTGCACGAGCGCTGCGTGGGTGGCGGGCGGCGTCGCTATGGTGACGATCTGCACCGCAGGATCATCCAGGGCCTCAGCGAGGGAGGTGGCGGCGCGTGCCACGCCGAGCAGCTGCGCCCGCGAGCGCGTCTTGGCCGGATCGCGCCCGACGAGCGCCCGCACCTCGATGCCGGCATTGCGCAACGCGCGCAGGTGCGTGAATACACCGAAGCCGGTCCCCACCACCACGGCGCCAAGCGTCGCTGACTTCGCATTCATGGGCTCATTGTGGCCCCCGCGCCCCGGCTGCCCGCATCCCCGATACGGGGTAGCATGGCCGCCCCCTTCCGCACAGCCGCTCGAGGACAGCGCCCGCCATGACCGAGAAGCCATCCGCGAATGAACAGAGTGCGCAGCGCCTGCTCGGGGGCGAGGCCTGGGAGGATTACTGCGACGTGCTGCGGCTCGCCGGCCGTGCCATCGAGCGCTTCGGCAGCGAGCCCACCGAGCTTGACCGCGCCGAATGGTACCGTTTCATCACGCGTCTGACGCGCAACGGGCTGGAGCGCTTCGTCGAGAACTGCGAGCCGCAGCGGCCGCGGCTGCGCGATGCGCCCTGGCACCAGTCCATCAACTTCCAGTCCCCCGACCAGGATCACCTCCTGGCCGAGTTCATCGACGGCCGCCATGCCTACCTGGTGCGCGGCACGCGCGGCACCGCGCCCTACTTCGTCATGGCCTCCTGGTCGGCGGTGCAGCCGCAGGATGCTGGCGCGCGCAACTGGGCGCCGCGCGGTTTTGCCGGGCTGAAGGACTGCAACCCGGCGCTGCTGCGCACCACCGGCATGCTGCAGAGCCAGGCCATCGATTTCGATGCTGACGGCAACTTCGAGGTACTGGTGAGCCATGCGCCCCCGGCCGGCGGCGGCGCGCGCAACTGGCTGAAGATCGAGCCGGACTGCGTGGGCCTGCTGATCCGCGTGGTCTACCACGAGCGCGCGCGCGAGCGCGCCCCCGTCATGCACATCGAGCGTGTGGACCACCCCGCGCCCGAGCCACTCAGCGCCGCTCACCTGAGCACGCAGCTGGCCAAGAGCGGCCAGCTGGTGCTCGCCTACCTTGAGCTGGTGCGCTCCTGGTGGCAGGACAATCTCTCCAAGCGGCCCAACAGCATCCGCTTCAGCCGCGCGCTGTATCTGAGCAACGGCGGCGTTCCCGACCGGCATCACGGCTTCGGCACCTGGACCAAGGCGCCCGAGGAGGCCCTCGTGCTGTGCTTCACCCCGCCGCAGTGCGATTACTGGATCTTCCAGCTGTGCAACATGTGGCAGGAGAACTTCGACAACTACGAGGACGGCCAGGGCTACGTCACCAAGTTCCGCTGCCAGCTCGAGCCCGACGGCTCAGTGTGGGTGGTCATCGCCGATTCCGACCCGGGCATCGGCGGCAACTGGGTCGACCCGGGCGGGCACGTACACGGCGGCATGAGCCTGCGCCTGATCCTCACCAGCGCGGCGCCGCCGCGCGTCACGAGCTACCTGCTGCCCCTGGCAAGCCTGCGCACGCAGGGTCGCGCCGCGCTCGAGGGCGCGCGCAAGCTCGTCAGCGGCGATGTGACGGATTAGGTCAGCCTCGTCGTACCGGACTACCAGCAACTGCGGATGGGCGCTGCCGCCGTTAGCGAGTATCGTGGCCGCCACCGTGAAACGGGCGGGGGAAATCAACGATGAGCGAGCATTTGCTGCCAGCCGAGAAACCGGTCACCGAGAGCGATGAGTTCATCGCCGCGCAGCTCGAGGGTGCAAGTATCCCGACGCTGCTGATGTCGCTCATCCACCTGACGGGCGACACGAGCCTGCTGCGTGGCACGATCCGCCCGAAGGTGGTCATGATGGGGGGCTTCCAGGGCGACCTGAGCGAGGCCGACCAGGCGAGCGTGCGCCGCATGGCGCTCAAGGCGCTCGCCGATTACCGCGACCGCGGCTGCACCCTGCCGCCGCAGCCCTCCCCGCAGCTGGTGCAGGAAATGATGAACTTCATGGTCGGCGAGCGCGTCGGCGATGAGTACGTGCCGATGATGCTGGAGGAGCTGGCGCTCGATGGCAACGACTCGCGCGCCCCGCGCTGGTCGCACCCGGTGCCGGCCGCGGTGCGCGAGCAGTTCCACGTGCTGGTGATCGGCGCCGGGATGTCGGGACTGCTGCAGGCGCTGCGCCTCAAGGAGGCGGGCATCCCCTTCACGGTGGTGGAGAAGAACGACTCGGTCGGGGGCACTTGGTACGAGAACAATTACCCCGGCTGCCGTGTCGACATCGCCAACCATTTCTACTCCTACTCGTTCGAGCCCTACGCCTGGAGCGAGTACTTCTCGCGCCGCGACGAGCTGCTGGCTTACTTCCGCGGCTTCGTCAAACGCCACGGACTTGAGCCTCACATCCGCTACAACACCGAGGTCACCGCGGCCCGCTACGACGAGGCGCAGGCGTTGTGGAACGTCGAGCTCAGGAGCAACAGCGGCGGCGCCGCGAGCCGCCTGCGCGCCAACGCCATCGTCAGCGCCGTGGGCCAGCTCAACCGGCCGCGCATCCCGGACATCGCCGGGCGCGAGACATTCGCAGGTCCGCAGATGCACTCCGCCGAATGGGACCCGAACATCGATCTCACCGGCAAGCGCGTGGCGGTGATCGGCTCGGGCGCCAGCGCCTTTCAGCTGGTGCCCGAGGTCGCCAAGGTGGCGGGCAAGCTCTACGTGTTCCAGCGTTCGGCGCCCTGGATGCTGCCCAACCCGCTTTACCACGAGGCGGTCAGCCCGCAGTTCCGCTGGCTGGTGGAGCACGTGCCCTACTACGGGCGCTGGTTCCGCTTCCTCATATTCTACCCGGGAAGCGACGGGATCCTGCCGGCGCTGCGCATCGACAAGAACTGGGCGCACCCGGAGCGTTCGGTGAACGCCATCAACGATCACTACCGCTCACAGCTCATCGAGTACATGAAGAGCCAGGTGAACGGCAATGTCGAGCTGCTGGAGAAAGTCACCCCGAAGTTTCCCTTCATGGGCAAGCGCATGCTGCAGGACAACGGCAGCTGGCTGCGCGCGCTGCAGCAGCCGAATGTGGAGCTGATCGATGAGGGCGTGACGCGCATCGATGCCACGGGCATCGTCGGCGCCACGCGCCACTACGACGTCGACGTGATCATCTACGCCACTGGCTTCCACGCCACGAAATTCCTGTTTCCGATCGAGGTGGTTGGCCGGCACGGCCGCAATCTCGCCGCGGTCTGGGGCGATGAGCCGCGCGCCTACCTTGGCATCACGGTACCGGACTTCCCCAACCTGTTCTGCCTGTATGGCCCGGCGACCAACCTTGCCCACGCCGGCAGCATCATCTTCCACTCCGAATGCCAGGTGCGTTACGCCACGGCCTGCATCCAGGCACTGCTCGAGAACGGGATGCGGGCGATGGACGTCAAGCCGCAGGTTTACGATGACTACACCAAGCGTCTGATCGCGGAGCTCGAGACACTGGTGTGGTCGCACCCGGCCGCCGACAGCTGGTACCGCAACCGCGCCGGCCGCGTCGTCACCACCTCACCCTGGCGCCTCGCGGACTACTGGAAGTGGACGCGCGCCCCGAACCTCGAGGACTACCGGCTCACAGGCTGAAGGCGACCAGGTAGTCCCCGAGCCTGGTGCGCATGTACTTGTGCCCGCCGGCGGCGATCACCACGAACTGCTTGTCCCCGGGGCCGATGCGGTAGGTCATCGGGGTCGCCTGCGCACCTGCGGGCAGGCGCCCCTTCCACAGCTCCGCGCCCGTGCTGCTGTCGAAGGCGCGCAGAAAGTCATCCGTGGCTGCGCCGATGAAGGTGAGCCCGGAGGCGGTCACGAGCGGGCCGCCGATGTTCGGCGTGCCGATCGGCAGCCACAGCGGCCAGGGAGCAAGGTCGCGGGTGCTGCCGAGGGGCACCTGCCAGGCGCGCTTGCCGTTCTTCAGGTCGATCGCCACCAGTTCCCCCCAGGGTGGCTTGTTGCAGGGCGCGCCCCACGGCGACAGCATCGCCTTCCAGGAGGCCGCATAGGGCGTGCCCTCCTGGGCGAGCAGCCACTCACCCTTCGCAAAGCGCGCGTCCGCCTGCTCGCGCGGCACCAGCTGCGCGATGGTCGCCACGTGACTGGTATTGATGATGAGCAGGTTGCGCGCAGGATCGATCGCGGCACTGCCCCAGTTCATCACCCCGAGGTTGTCAGGATAGGTGATGGTGCCTTGCAGTGAGGGGGCGCTGAAGGCTCCCTCGTAGCGGTACTTGCGAAACAGCTCGCGGCACCGATTCCGGTCCCAGAAGGTGAAGCCCCACATGTCATTCTCGGTGAGCTTCGGCCGCTGCAGCACGTAGGTGTCATCGGTCGGCACGGGCTGCGTCGGCGCCAGGTGCTCACCCGGGGCTGCGCCGGCCTGGGGCGCCGGGCGCTCCTCGACCGGCACCAGCGGTTCGCCGGTCTCGCGGTTGAGGATGAAGAGGTAACCCTGCTTGGTCGGCTGCGCCACGGCCGGCACGCTTCCCGCAGCGGTCGGGAAGTCAAAGAGCACCGGCTGCGAGGGCACGTCGTAGTCCCAAAGATCGTGATGCACAGTCTGGAAATGCCACCTCACTTTGCCGGTAGCGGCATCGAGGGCGACGACCGAGCTTGCGTAATAGTCGCGGCCATCCGTGTCGCGGGTCGTGCCGTAGAGCCCGACCTGCGCGTTGCCGGTCGGAATGAACACGAGGTTGCGCTGCGGATCCACCGAGAACACCGACCAGGTGTTGGCGGTCGAGCGGCGGTAGGTGCCCGCTGCTGCGCCGTCGGCCTGCGGTGGCACCGAGTTCCAGGCCCACAGCAGCGCGCCGCTGCGGGCATCGAAGGCGCGCACGACGCCCGCGGGCATGTCGGTGCGCATGTCCTCGGTGAGGCGGCCGCCGACGACCACGCGATCGCCGATGATGGCCGGCGGCGCGGTGACGCCGTAGTCCCCGGGCAGCGTTGCGCCGAGGCCCGCCTTCAGGTCGACGCTGCCCGCATCACCGAAGCCTGCACACGGCCTGCCATCCTTAGCATCGAGCGCGATGAGGCGCGCGTCCTGGGTGCCGGTGAAAATGCGGCTGGCGCAGGGTGCCTGTGGCGCCGCCTGCGTATCGTGGTAGTAGCTCACGCCACGACACAGGAGCAGCACGGCGCCGGTGGCATCGAGCTTCGGATCAAACGACCACAGCTCATGTCCGCTCTGCGGATCGAGCGCGACGACGCGGTTGCTGCTCGAGCACAGGTACAGCCGCCCCTCGGCCAGAATCGGCGTCGCCTCGAGCGCGGGCATCCGGTGCACTTCCGGTGTCAGCCCCTTCGCGAGCATGCGGGTAACGTCCGCCGCGGGCGTCGGGTGCGCCGGCAGCAGGTTGGGTTCCCCGATGCGGTAGATCCAGGCGACCTTCAGCTGAGCGACGTTTGCCGGGGTGATCTGCGTCACCGGGGAATAGCGCGTGCCGCCGGCATCCGCGCCCCACGAGGACCAGCCTCCGGTTGCGCCGGAGTAGTCGATGGGAGTCGTGCGCGAGCAGCAAGCGAGAAGCGGCAGCAGGGCCACGATCAAGTGCGCGCCGCGCACGCCATGCGCCGTGTGCCTCATCTGCCCCTCCGCCTTCTTGGTGCGCAAAAAAACAGCCCGGATCATAGACCTTAGCTCGCCTCAGCAATCCCTCGTTTGGACGAGGATGGCGCGGCGGCCGCGCGCCACGTCAGCGGCACGCCGCGAGCCCGCCCTCCCTCGACAAGGCAGCGCGCGCGGGTATGATCGATTTGCTGACTCAATGTCCTCGAGGGGGTCTTCGTGCTGCACACCGTTGCGCGCCGTCGCGGCGCGATTTCCGCCGTGACCGTAACGCGCGCCAGGCACGTCTGTCGCAGCGGCGCGCCGGGGCTGCGGTAGCCGCACCAGCCCCCGTCACGGGCAGCATCGCTCGCTCTTCCTGAGGACACCGAATGAAACTTAATGTTGCCGCGTCCGCCGCACTCCTGGCTACGTTCCTCGGCGCCGCCGCACCAACGCAGGCCGCGGGTGCGGACGCCGCCACGGCCGAGGGCGCCGCGCTCTACGCCTCGCGCTGCGCGGTGTGCCACGACCACGCCAGCGGCCGCGTGCCGCCCAAGGTGCTCATCAGCATCACCCGCAGTGCCGAGGACGTCATCGACACCCTCTCCCTCGGCGTGATGCGCTCGCAGGCCGCGGGCCTGAGCACCGCGCAGATCAGGAATCTTGCGGTCTACCTCACGGGCAAGGAGCCCCAGCCGCGCGCCGCGGCGGACGCCAACCCGTGCAAGACCGCCGCGGCACCGGCGCTCACCGCCGGCGACTGGCGCAGCTGGGGTCTCGACCTTGCCAGTTCGCGCTTCCAGACCGAGCCCGGGTTCAGCGCCGCGCAGGTGCCGCGCCTGAAGCTGCGCTGGACCTTCGCCTACCCGGGTCGGGCGGCGTTCAACCAGCCGGCGGTGATCGGCAACCTGCTCCTCACCGGGGGCACGGGCGGGCGCGTGTTCGCGCTCGACGCCAGAAGCGGCTGCACCTACTGGAGCTACGATGCCGGCTCCCTGGTGCGCACCGGGATCGTCGTCGCCGCGCTGCCCGCCGCCCGCGCGCCGGACCACCAGGCGCACACGGTCGCCTGGTTCGGCGATGACCGCGGCACGCTGCACGCCATCGACGTCAAGGATGGCCGGCGGCTGTGGACGCAGCGCCTCGACGATCACCCGATTACGCGCCTCGTGGGTACCCCGCAGCTGTACGGTACGACGCTCTATGCGCCGGTGAGCTCCTTCGAGGAAGTCGCGGCTGCGGATCCGAAATATCACTGCTGCACTTTCCGCGGCAGCCTGGTGGCGCTCGATGCCGGCAGCGGCCGGCAGCTGTGGCGTGCCTACACGGTGCGCACGCCCGCGCAGGAGCTGAAGAGCGACAGCGGCCGCAGCCTCTCCGGGCCCGCCGGGGGTGCGGTCTTCTCGGCGCCGACGATCGATCCGAAGCACGGCCGCATCTACCTTGGCACCGGCGACTCCTATACCAACGTCGTGAGTGACTCGACCAACGCGGTTCTCGCCCTGAACCTGGATAATGGCGCACGGGTGTGGACCCACCAGGTGGCCAAGAACGACGCCTGGATCCTCTTGTGCAACGGGCAGCCCACCGGTAACTGCCCGAGCCCCCTGGGGCCGGACTTCGACTTCTCCAGTTCCCCGATGCTCATCACCCACGGCGACCGGCAGTTCCTGGTGGCGGGCGCGAAGTCGGGCATCGTCTATGGCCTCGACCCGCTGGCCGGCGGGCGTCTCCTGTGGCAGCGCGTGCTCGCCCGTGGCACGCCGAACGGCGCCATCCTGTGGGCCTCGGCCAATGACGGCGAGCGCGCCTACATCGCAACCTCCGAGTACGACCCGGAGGCAAAGCGCGGACCGGGTGCCCTGGTCGCGCTCGACCCGACAAGCGGCGCGCTGCGCTGGCGCACGCCGACGCCGGATGACCCGTGCGCCTGGGGAACCGAGAACTGCTCGCACGCGCTCCTGGCCGGCGTCGTGGTGATCCCGGGCGTCGTCTTTGCCGGGGCGATGGATGGCTACATGCGAGCCTACGATGCGCACGACGGTCACATCGTGTGGCAGTTCGACACCGGCCAGACCTTCGACGCCGTCAACGGCGTGCGCGGCCACGGCGGCGCCATCGACTACGGCGGCGAGGTCGTCGCTCACGGCATGCTGTTCGTGAACTCCGGCTCGATGCGTCAGCCGGGCAACCTCCTGCTCGCGTTCTCGCCCGAGGAGTAGGCGCCATGGACCCGAACAGCCCCGAGTGGGCCTCCCCCGTCGAAGCGCCGCTCGTCGTCGAGGGCGCCGACGCGCAAGCCTGGGATGACAGTGCCGATCTTGTGGTCGCAGGCTTTGGCGGCGCCGGCGTCGCCGCGGCGCTCGAGGCCGCCGAGCGCGGCGTGAGCGTGCTGGCGCTCGATCGCTACGAGGGCGGCGGCTCCTCGGCCGCCAACGGCGGGGTGTTCTACGCCGGCGGCGGCACGCGGCTGCAGCGCGAGGCCGGCGTCAGCGACACCCCGGAGGAGATGTTCAAGTACCTGAGCCTTGAGACCCAGGGCGTCGTCAGCGACGTGACCCTGCGGCGCTTCTGCAACGAGAGCGTCGCGACGATCGAGTGGCTGCTCGGGCACGGCGCCCTGCTCTCCTCGAGCGGCGTGTGGAGCAAGAAGGTCTCCTACCCGCCGCTGCAGTACCACCTCTATCACCCCGACAATTCCCTGGTGCCCGCGTACGCTGCGCGTGCGCGGCCGGCCGCGCGCGGCCACCGCACGGCGGTAGAGAACCGCGGCAAGGCCTGGGGCCTGGGCTGGGGCATCTGGAAGCCCCTCGCCGCCGCAGCCAGCGCGGCCGGCGTGCGCTTCGAGAAGTACACCGAGGTGCGCCAGCTCGTCACGGACCGCGCCGGCAACGTCCTTGGCGCGAAGGTGCTGTCGATCCCCGCCGGCAGTGCCGCGGCACGCCGCTTCGCCCGCTACATCCGCACCGCCAACCGCCTGCTGGAACTCCTGCCGCCGGTCATTCCGCTGGCGGCCGTCACGATCGGGCTGGCGCGCCGCTACCTCGCCGCCGCGGGGCGCATCGAGGCCGAGGAGCGTGTCACGCGCTTCATCCGCGCCCGGCGCGGCGTGCTGTTGAGCACCGGGGGCTTCATTCTCAACCCCGTGATGGTGGCCCACTACGCACCCCTCTACCGCCGCGGACTGCCGAACGGCACGCTCGGCGACACCGGCAGCGGCATCCGCCTCGGGCAAAGCGTGGGCGGTGCGGTGGGCTCGATGGACCGCGTGACCGGCTGGTGCATGATCAATCCCCCGGCCGCCTGGCCGCGGGGTATCGTCGTCAACAAGCACGGCGCACGCATCTGCCACGAGGGGGTCTACGGCTCGACCCTCGGAGATGCGGTCGCGCACAGCCCGGATGGCGTCGCCTTCCTCATCATCGACGAGGCCCTGTACCGCGAGGGCAAAAAGCAGATCTCCCCCGGCGCGCCGTACGTGAAGTACCAGCGCCAGGTGGCGCGCCTCAACATGCTGATGAACCGCAAGACCGCCGCCACGCCCGCAGCGCTCGCGCACGCGATCGGCGTCGACCCGCAGGGACTTGCGGCGACGATTGCCGCCTACAACCGCGCGGCGCGCGGGGAGCTCCCCGATGTCGTCGGTAAGGCCCCCGAGGAGATGAGCGCGCTCGAGCATGCGCCCCTGCATGCCATCGACATCTCGGTACACAGCCGCTATTTCCCGATGCCCATGCTCACCCTGGGCGGCCTGAAGGTCGACGAAGGCACCGGGCAGGTACAGCGCGCGGACGGCACTGCCATCGGCGGCCTCTACGCCGCCGGCCGCAGCGCGGTCGGCGTGTGCTCCAACGTCTATATGAGCGGGCTTGCCTACGCGGACTGCATCTTCTCCGGGCGGCGCGCCGCGCGCAGCGTCGCAGGCGCGAGCGCGGCGCCCGAGAGTCACTGAGAGATTTCCAGCCGAGGAAAACTTATGAGCAGCACCCCCTCCCTCGCCACGCTCGGTCTGCCGCCGCTGGTGCAGATCGGTTTCGTGGTGCGCGATCTCAAAGAATCCATGGCCAAGTACGAGCGCCTCTACGGCCCCTGGCGGCGCTTCGACGGCTCGGTGCCGGCGGCCACCTACCGGGGGCAGATGGCGGACGCGCAGCTGGACATCGCCATCGGGCACAGCGGGCCGCTGGAAATCGAGCTGATCCAGTGGCTCGGGGGGCACAGCCCGCATCGCGAGTTCATCGAACTCGGCCGCGAGGGCATGCACCACGTGCAGTACCGCGTGGAGGATGCGGATGCCTGGATCACGCGCCTGGCGCCGCTCGGCTATGAGCCGATCTGGTACAAGCGCTGGTGCGCGGACACGACCTTCGCGTACCTCGAGCGCCGCGGCGATCCGCTCATCGTCGAGTTCCTGGAGATGCCCCCGGGGGGCCCGGGCACGAGGCTGACCACATGAACCTGCAGGAGCTGTCCGACCGCTTTGAGATCCGCGACCTGATCGTGCGTTACGCGAACGCGCTCGATGCGCGCAGGTTCGAGTGGCTCGATGAGATCTTCATGCCCGACGCCTACGTCGACTACCGCGCCACCGGGGGCATCGACGGCCCGTATGCGACGATCCGCGCGTGGCTGCCCGATGCGACCGGCGCCTTCCCGCATATGTGCCACCTGGTCGGCAACATCGCCGTGACCCTCGAGCAGGACCGGGCGCGGGCGCGCACGCTGTGCCTGAACCCAGTCGAGGTGCCCCTGAGGCCCGAGGGCAGCCAGGTCATGTTCCTGGCCATGTGGTACCGGGATGAGCTCCTGCGCACCGCGCGCGGCTGGCGCATGACGCGCCGCGTGCAGGAGGGCTGCATCCAGCACAACGTGCCCGCGCACCTGACCCAGATGCCCGCCTCCGGCTCCCGCTAACCCAACGCACACCCGAAGGATGCCCCCATGCTGAGCCTCCAGGAACTCTCCGACCGCGTCGAGCTAGAACAGCTGTCCGTTCGATACGCCAACGCCATCGACTCAGGTCACTGGGATGAGCTCGACCAGGTGTTCACCCCGGACGCCTACATCGATTACCGCAAGCTCGGCGGCATCGACGGGCGCTACCCGCAGATCAAGCAATGGCTCGCCGAGGTGCTGCCAAACTTCCCCCACTACTGCCACCTGGTGGGCAACATCGCCATCACGGTCAGCGGCGACACCGCCACCGGGCGCACGCTGTGCATCAACCCCATGGATACCAAGCTCCCCGCCGGGGGCTCGCAGGTGATGTTCCTCGGGCTTTGGTACCAGGATAAGTTCATTCGCACGCCCCAGGGCTGGCGCATGAGCGAGCGTGTCGAGGAAGCCTGCTTCCAGCACAACGTGCCGCAGCACATGGCGATGCTCGCCCGCTGACACGCTAAAGCGCTGGCCAGACAGGCTTTTTCACGGCCGGCCGGCCGTCCGAACGGACTACGGTATTCAGGCCGGTTGCGCCCCATAGGCGTTCTGGGTAGCTTTTCTTAAGTCAATGGCAGGAGTGACGTGATGGCGCGTACGCAGGACTACGGACTTGGCGAATTCATCTTCCCGCGCGGCTGGTTCATGGTCGCCGAAGCCAGCGAGGTGAAGGACAAGGTCCTGCCGGTGCGCTATTTCGGCCAGGAGCTCGCGCTCTACCGCGGCAAGAGCGGCAAGGTCGTGCTGCTGGATGCCTTCTGCCCCCACATGGGCACGAACATGGCCCGCAACAACTCCTCCTACGTCGTCCAGGACGGCCAGATCGAGGGCGACTCGATCCGCTGCCCCTACCATGGCTGGCGCTTCGGCGCGGACGGCAAGTGCAACAACATCCCCTACAGCAGTGCCCCGATACCGAAGGCCGCTGCCGTGCGCAGCTGGCCCATCGTCGAGAGCCTGGGAGCGATCTTCGTCTGGCACGACCCGGAGGGCGGGGAGCCTGAGTGGGAGGCACCCGGGCTCAAGGAATGGGACGACCCGCAGTGGATCCGCTGGAAGTTCGACCACCTGGGCGTAATCAGCTGCCACGGGCAGGAGGTGGTCGACAACATCGCCGATTGCTCGCACTTGGGACCGGTGCACGGGGAGACCGTGAAGTTCTTCCGCTGCGAGTTCAAAGGACACCTCGCGACCCAGATCCAGGGTGGCGGGCATCGCACGCTCGTGACGCCCGATGGCATCAGCCCGATCCTCACCACCGACACCACCTACCACGGGCCGGGCTTCCTGCTCTCGAAGATGATCGGCATGGGTGAGTCGATCATCTTCATCGGCCACACCATGGTCGATGACGGGGTGATCAAGGTGTGGCACGCACTGCTCGTGAAGTCGCAGCACGAGCGCCCGACGCCGCAGGAGGTCACGGCCGCCGCCGCCTACCAGGAGGCCTCGCGGGTCGCCTTCGCCCAGGACTTCGACGTGTGGGCGAACAAGCGCCCGGCCATCCAGATCCTGCAGGTCCCGGGCGACGGACCGTTCCACAAGTCGCGCATCTGGTACCGGCAGTTCTACAACCAGCGCGCCCGCAAGCAGGAATTCCTGAAGCAGGTCGAGGGCGTGCAGCATCGTGTCGCCGGCATGGCCGGGCGCATGGAAGAGTCGGAGTCGGCCGCCTAGCGGCGGCCGCCCTCTTTTCCCGGCTACATCGTCAGGTATTCACCGCCGTTGGCATCGATCACCGCCCCGGTGACGCCCGAGGCGTAATCAGACAGCAGGAACAGCGCCGCGCGCGCGCATTCGGTGTCCGTCACCAGGCGGCGCAGCGGGATGTTCGCCGCGATCGCATCGTAGTAGCTCTTCTCCGGCACGCCCTTCGCCTTGGCATCGTGGGCGACGAAATTCTGCACCGGCACCCCGAGCATCCAGCCCATGCGCGCCACGTTCACGCGGATGTTGCTGGCGCCGAGCTCGATGGCGAGGTAGCGGCTCGCGGTATTGATGGCGCCCTTGGAGGCAGCGTAGCCCGCTTCCCCCGTGTGCGGCTTGACGGTCGCCATGGAGCTGATGTTCACGATCGCCCCGCCGCCCTGCGCCTTCATGATCGGCACCACCGCCTGCGTCATGTTCATGGTGCCGATGACGTTGGTCTCGAGGATCTCCCGCCAGGCGTTGAGGTCGGAACCATCCGCCGTGCCGGGCGCGCCCCACTGGAAGGCGCTGTTGGCGAGCCCGTCGATGCGCCCGAACTGCTTGTGGGTGGCCTCCGCGAAGCGCTTGCAGCTGCCCGCGTCGCGGATGTCGGTGACGACCTTGAGCACCTTGGCGGTCGGGTTCGCCTCGCGGATGCGCTTCTCAGCATCGTCGAGCTTCTCGGCCGTGCGGGCACTGACCGCCACGGCGCTCGCGCCCTCGCGCGCCGCCTCGACGGCGAGCTTGACGCCGAGCCCCGGGCCGATGCCTGAAACCATGATGACCTTGTCCTTTAACAGCATGACGGCAGCCCCTTAAGTCCTGGTGATGAATGGAAGGATGTGCTTCTCGCGGTAGCGCCGGAAGCGCTGCTCGAGCTCGGCGCGCGTGAAGCCGAACTCCTCGAGCGAATACTCGTGCTTGGGCCGCCCCTCGCGCGGGTTGGTCGCCATGTAGGCGTTGATGCCGGCCCGGGTGGCCGCCGTGACCGGCAGGCCGATCTCGCTGTAGATGCGCTCGACGACCTTGACGGGGTCGGCGACCGTGTCGCGGAAGTCGACGTCGATGAAGCGGTTGGCGAGGCGCTCGCGCTGGTCCATGCAATGGTTCAGGTGCTCCTCGAGCGTCTGCGACCACTGGCGCGCACCCTCGAGCGGGTCGGCTGAGTCGCTGCCCATCGCCCACAGCATGTGCACGAAGCTTGCGAACGAGGGAATGGTCGCGATCGGGTCGCGGTGCGTCTGCACGAACACCGCATTCGGCATCTGCTCGGCAATCACCTCGACGTAGCCCAAATGCATCGGGGTCTTGAGCGACCAGTACTGCGCCTGCTGGCCGCGCTGCTTCTTCTGCCACTGCAGAAACTTCAGGAGCCGCAGCAGATAGGCGTACGCCGGGCGCAGGTCCTGGGAGTGGATCCAGCTGCGGTAGCTCGGGATGCAGGCGAGCGACTCGGCCGTCGTGCTCAAAAGCGTCGCATCGATGAGCATGATGTCCTCATCCGCTCCCATCGCATCCCAGGGATGGATGGAGGCCAGCTCGGGCATCGCCTGCAGGATGCCCGCGACCTCCGCGTTGGCGGCCGCGATGCGCTGCGCGCCGCCGACATCATCGGGCGCGGGCACCGGGAAACGCACCTCCCACCAGGCCGCCGCGTAGATGCGCGGATCGGTCTGCAGCAGGCGGTGCAGGAGCGTCGTGCCGGTGCGCGCGAGCCCCAGGATCACGATCGGCGGGGGCAGCACCTCGTCGAGGATCTGCGGCTGCTGGTCGAACCAGGCCCGCGCCCGCAGCCGCGCGACCAGGGTGTTGTGGATGCGCGCCTTCCAGGTGTGCACGCCGACGTCGTTCAGCTTCGCCTCGGTGCGCAGCGCGCGCGTCAGGCGTTCGAGTGGCTCCTCGATGTCCGGGGCGTCAAAGAGCGTAAGCCCGGTCTCGGCGCGCGCCGCGGCGATCAGCTTCGCCGGGTCCAGAAGCTCATCGGCGATCATGGGGTGCTCCCGGTAAAGTGCTTCGCCGCCTGCCAGGCGAAGGTCATGGCGGGCCCGAGAGTCGAGCCGGGCCCGGGGTAGGTCGGCAGGATCGCCGCCGCGCAGTTGCCGACCGCATAAAGCCCGGGGATGACGCTGCCGTCCGGATGCAGTACCTGGGCGTCGGTATTGGTGACGAGGCCGCCGTGGGTACCGAAGTCGCCCGGGTCGATGCGCATGGCGTAGAACGGCGGCTCGCTGATCGGCGCCAGGCAGGGGTTGGGCTTGATGCGCGGATCGGCATAGTAGCGGTCGTACTCGGCATCGCCGCGTCCGTGCTCCAGGTCCTTGCCGGTGCGCGCGTACTCGTTCATCGCGTTGACCGTCTTCTGAAGACCCTCGGCATCGATGCCCGCCTGGGTCGCGAGCTCGCGGATCGAGTCGGCGCGCGTGAGGAACCCGGAGGCGAAGTAGCTCTTGGGCAGGCGCGTGTCGGGCCGGAAGCGCGCCGGCCACAGCGGACCGTTGAAGTACATACGCCGCGAGCGCGCGTCGAAGATCATCCAGGAGGGGGCCTGCGGATCCTGCGCGCTGTGGCGGCGGTAGAACTCCAGCTGGTAGGTAATGTAGTTCTGCGACTCGTTGGCGATGCGCCGCCCGCGCCGCGTCACCACGATGTTGCCAGGATAGGACTTGTCCATGATCGCGAGTCTGGGCACCGGGTCATCGGGAGCGGTGATCGAGGAGCACCACCAGCCACCGTTCATCAGGCGCGTGGCGGCGCCGATCGCCATGCCCGCCCGGTGTGCATCCCCGGTATTGGTGCCGGCCGCGGCACTCCAGCGCGCATCGGTCGGCTGCGGCAGGTACTCGTCGCGCATCTGCTGGTTGTGCTCGAAGCCCCCGGCGGCGAGCACCACGGCGCGCCGCGCGCGTACCACAGTGCTCACCCCGTCGCGCGTGATGCGGGCGCCGCTGACGCGCCCGGCGTCATCGGTGAGGAGTTCGGTCATCTGCGCGTGCAGCCACAGCGGCATGTTGCGGTCGTGCATCGACCAGCGCAGCCGCGCAATTCCGGCGCAGCCGCAGGCGATGCGCCGCGAGCGCTTGTGGGTCAGCGCCCAACCCACATCACTCACGTGATCCCAGATACGCCGGGCCGCCAGCCCCTTCCATCCCGGCAGCTGCGCCATCAGCACCTGCGCGTCGACCTGGGTCATGGCGATGCGGTCGAACATCCACATCATGTGGTGCGTGTCGCGCAGGTCCTTGGCATCCGCGCCGAGCACACTGCGCGCCACCGGCGCAGGCTCCAGCGAGCGGTGACCGTGCTTGGCGCCGGGAAGATTCGACCAGTAGTCCGGGTAATGGGCGAGGGACTCGTAGCGCACGCGCGTGCGTGCCTGCAGGAAGTCCAGCATCTTCGGACCCTCCCTGAGGTAGGTCTCCTGCATCACGAGCGGCACCGCCCCGGGCGGCGTCGAGCCCTGCACGTACTGCAGCGCCTCCTCGTAGGAGTCCGTGGCGCCCGCCTCCTGTGCCGGGCGACTGCAGGGGATCCAGATGCCGCCCCCGGAGGTGGCGCTGGTGCCACCGTAGAGCGCGCTCTTCTCCACGACCAGCACGTCCTTGACGCCCAGCTCGTACGCGCACAGCGCCGCCGTCAGAGCCCCGTTGCCCGAGCCCACGACCAGCACCTCGACGCTCACATCGCGTGCGTCACCCAAAGGACCCCCTCTAGCGTGTTGAAATCACTCGCAGTGTGCCCTGCGCGCCCGGCGTCCACGTCGCCCAAATGAACGATCACAGCCGCACACGCCGTTTCGGTATGCTTTGCCGCCCTTTGAACGACGGAGTTCCCCGATGCCCAGCCAGGAAGTCATGAAGGCCGCGATGCAGGCCTATATCGATGCGTTTAACAGTGGCAGCGCGGACGCCGTCGCGGCGCTCTACGCCGCCGATGCGACCGTCGAGGACCCGGTCGGCTCGCCCCTCAAGCGCGGGCTGGCCGAGATCAAGGGGTTCTACACGCACTCGATCGCCACCGGCGCCAAGCTCGCCCTCGACGCGCCGGTGCGCGGCTCGCACGCCAATGCCGCAGCCATGGCCTTCACCGCCCGCATCGGCCCGGTGAGCGTACGCGTCATCGACGTCATGACCTTCGATGAGGCGGGCAAGTTCACCAGCATGAAGGCCTACTTCGGCCCGGGTGACATCCAGCAGGGCTGACTTCACGCGCGGCTCCAGCCGGGCGGTCCGGCGCCGAGCACCTCGAAGGAGCCGACGTGGGCGCGGTTCACCTTGATGCGCTGCGTCAGCTGCCAGCGCTCGCCCTGGCGCTGCCAGCGGTCGCGGTATTCCCCAAGCGTCTGGAACGTCAGGTGCGAGCGGCTGCCATGCCCGAGGTGCAGATCGCTCACGTAACAGCGGCTGGTGGCCTCATCCCCCGTCACCTCGACCGTGAGATTGCCGAGCAGGTGCTGCGTCGGCCCGCACACATCGAGAAACGCACGCATCACCGACACCATGGCGGTGCGGCCGGCGACCGGCCCGGTGCCGAAATCCGCCGTGGCGTCCTCGGCCACGATCGCATCGAGCGCCGACCAGTTGCGCTCATCCATGGCGCGCGCCAGGTGCGTGAGCTGGCGCGCGATCGCGCGCTCGGCGAGCAGCATGGCCAGAGCCTCGCTCACGGAGCCGCCGGGGTGGCATTGAGGAGCGCATCCCCGGGCTCACCGAGCACGCACGAGGTGCCGCCCGGGGTGTACATCATGGCGACACAGCGGTTGCAGGAAGTGCAGCCGGACGTGCCGGTGCGGCCGCTCGCGAAGGCGTTCACAAGATCCGCCTGGTGGATGAGCACACGTCCCAGCGCCACCGCGTCGAAGCCCTCCGCCAGCACCTGCTCGGTGTTGGCGAGGCTCTTGACACCGCCGAGGTAGGCGAGCGGCATGCGCGTCGCGGCGCGCACCTTGCGTGAGTTCTCAAGCTGGTAGAGCTCGTGGAACGTCACGTTCTTCGGCTCGGTGAGCTGCTGGATGAACATGGCCGCGGCCACGATCGGATTGCCGACGCTGGTGCGGTTTTCCTTGGGGAAGGAGGAGCCGAACATCGTGGTGATGGACTCGATGTTGAGTCCGGCGCTCAGCACCAGCAGGTGCGCACCGGCACGCTCGAAGGCCTGCGCGATCCTGGCGCCCTCCTCGGGCCCGTTGCCGCGCGGGTGGCCGTCGGTGACGCTCAGCTTGCACACCACGGCCATGTCCTTGCCCACGGCATCCAGCACCTGCTCGAGCACCCGCACCGGATAGCGCGCCCGCGCCTCGACGCTGCCGCCGTAGGCGTCATGCCGGTGGTTGTAAAGGGGCGAGAGGAACTGGCTGAGCAGGTAGCCGTGGCCCATGTGGATTTCCACCGCGTCGAAGCCGGCGGTGCGTGCCAGGCGCGCGCCGCGCACAAACTCTGCGGCGATGCGTTCCATATCCGCATCGCTCATGCCCTGGCGCAGCCACTGGCCGCTCATGATCCCCACCTTGTTGAAGCCACCGCTCGCGGACAGCGGGCGCGCGGTCGCCGAAGGCGGCACGAAGGTGAAGCAGCCCCCGTGGGTGATCTGGGCGCTGGCGGCCGCTCCGTGCCGGTGCACCGCCTCGGTGAGCACGCGCAGGTGGCGCACCGCTTCCTCATCGAGCGTGATCTGGTCGGTGAACGTGCGACCGTCGGGAGCCACCGCGCAGTAGGCGACGGTCGTCATCGCGACCCCGCCGGCGGCGATGTCCTCGTGGAACTTGGCGAGGCGCCGCGAGGGGATGCCGCCCTTGGCGCTGCCCTCGTTGGTCGCGGACTTGATGAAGCGGTTGCGCAGCGTCAGGGGACCGATGCGCAGGGGCGTGAAGGCGGGCGAGGACGGCGGTGGCATGTCAGGCATCGTGCATCTCCGGGCCCGGGCAGTGCGCTACTGGAATCAGCCGCGCGCCCGGGCGCCACGGCGCACCGGGGTGATCTTGGCAGCGCGGAAATCGTACTTGAGCGTCTTCACCGCGATCGAGGTCTCCACGTGACGCACACCCGGCAGCGCCAGGATGCGGTTGTTGGCGACCTCGACGATGTCCTCGAGCGCATCGAACAGGCCGATGGCGAGGATGTCGAAGCGACCGAGCATGATGATGACGCAGCGGATCTCCGCCATGGCGGCGATCTTCTGGCTCACCGCGCGCAGCTCCCCGTGCTGGGCGCGGATGCCGATCAGCACCACGCGCGGGGAGCCGCTGAAGGCCACGTTCGTGACGGCGGTCAGGCGGATCGCCCCGCCCTCCTCCAGGCGGTTGATACGGCCGCGGATCGTGCCCTCGGTCACCCCGAGCTGCGCGGCAATCTGGCGGTTGCTGACGCGCGCATCCACGGTCAAGAGGTCGACGATGCGCCGGTCGAGGGCATCGAGCACCGGCAGGGTGTCGCTCATGTGATCTGCGCCCGGTCGAAGTCGTACTTGATGATGTCGGCGGCGATACCGGCCGAGAGCGAGCCGATGCCGCGGATCTTGGCGACGTCCTGCAGCAGGAAAGTCTCGAGCTCCTTGAGGTCGTGCAGCGCCACCAGGATCTCGATGTCGCGCGCTCCGGTCACGACGTGCACCGCGAACACCTCCTCGAGCGCCGCGAGCTCCTGCGCCACCTGCTCCGCCGGGCGTCCCTGCACCTCGATCCCCACCGCGAGCAGTACCTGGTAGCCGAGAGCCGCAAAGTCGGTGACTGCCACCACGCGCATGGCGTTGATGTTCTCCAGGCGCCGGATGCGCGCCCCGACGGTCGCCGGGGAGATCTTCAGGGCGCGGGCGATCCTCTGGTTGGTGGCCCGCCCGTCGGCCTGGAGCGCGGCGATGATGTGCCGGTCGATGTCATCGAGCTCGTAGCTCTGGGCGGCGCTCATGGCGTGCCCTCAACCTGCGTACGCCGCGTCGCCATCTTCAGTACACCTCAAAGAGCGCCGCGGCTCCCATGCCACCGGCGGTGCACATGGTGACCACGACCCAGCGCAGCCCGCGCCGCCGGCCCTCGAGGAGCGCATGCCCCACCAGGCGCGCGCCGCTCATGCCATACGGGTGGCCGATCGCGATGGCGCCGCCGTCGACGTTGAAGCGCGCGTTGTCGATGCCGAGCCGGTCGCGGCAGTAAAGGGCCTGCACCGCGAACGCCTCGTTGAGCTCCCACAGGCCGATGTCCGCCACCTTGAGTCCGTGCCGGGCGAGGAGCTTGGGCACGGCGAACACAGGTCCAATGCCCATCTCCTCGGGCGCGCACCCCGCCACCGCCATGCCGCGATAGGCCCCGAGCGGCTTGAGGTTGCGCTGCTGGGCGAGCTGTCCTTCCATGACGACGACCGCAGAAGCCCCGTCAGAGAGCTGGGATGCGTTGCCGGCCGTGATGTTGCTGCCCTTCTCGATGAGCTTGCCGCCGGTCCACACCGGCTCAAGCTTCGCAAGGCCGGCGAGGGTGGTGTCGGTGCGGTAGCCCTCGTCCTGCTTAAGCAGCGTCGCCTCGCTGCGGGTCGCCCCGGTCGCCTTGTCGGTGAGGAGCTTGCTGCTTGGCAGCGGCACGATCTCCGCATCGAAGCGGCCGGCCGCGTAGGCGGCCGCCACGCGCTGCTGGCTCTGCAGCGCGTACTCATCCTGCGCCTCGCGGCTGATGCCGTAGCGGGCCGCGACCACTTCTGCGGTCTCGATCATGGGCACGTACATGTGCGGGGACGCGCTCAACACCGCCTCCGACTGCGCCCGGTAGGTGTTCAGGTGCTTGTTCTGAGTGAGGCTGATCGACTCCACGCCGCCGGCCACCACGATGTCCATGCCATCGGCCATCACCTGCTTGGCGGCGGTCGCGATCGCCATCAGGCCCGAGGCGCACTTGCGGTCGAGGCTCATGCCGGCGACGCTTGCCGGCAGGCCGCCGGTGACCACCGTGAGGCGCCCGATGTTGTAGCCCTGGCTGCCCTGCTGCGTGGCGCAGCCGAGCACCAGGTCCTCCACCTGCGCACCCTCGATGCCGGCGCGGCGCACCGCTTCGCGCACGGCGTGACCGGAGAGCACCGGGGCTTCCGTGTCGTTGAAGGCACCGCGGAAGGCCTTGCCGATGGGGGTCCGCGCCGTGGAAACGATGACTGCTTCGCGCACTTCGCAAGTCTCCTAAAGAGGGTTCAGAAATACAGCCGGCTGAGCGTGTCGGCGACGCACACCGGCTTTTGCACGCCTTCCGCCTCGAGCGTCACCCGCATCTTCACCTGTGCCGCGCCGCCGCCAAGATCCTCGACACTCTGGATCTCGGCGCGCGCGCGCAACCGGGCGCCCGCGCGCAGCGCGGCCGGGAAGCGCACACGGTCGACGCCGTAGTTGACGCCGTGCCGCAGGCCTTCCGCGCGCGCAAGCTGCGGCAGGAAGTAGTTCACCAGCGACAGCGACAGGAAGCCGTGGGCGATCGTGCCGCCGAAGGGACCCTCCGCGGCGCGCCTCGGATCGATGTGGATCCACTGGTGATCCCCGGTGGCATCGGCGAACAGGTTGATGCGCTCCTGGTCGACCAGCAGCCACCCGGTGGGCCCGAGGGTGCGCCCGATGGCCTCCTGGTAGTCCTTGGCCGAACGAAACACTGCCGCAGTCATGTCAGTCCTTTCCGCCTGTCCTTCAGGCACGCTGGCTCGACACCGAGACGATCTCCCCGGTCATGTAGCTGGCAAGGTCGCTCGCCAGGAATACGATGACGTTGGCGATCTCCCACACCTCCGCCGTGCGGCCGAAGGCCTCGCGGCGCTTGAGCTCACTTAGCAGCTCATCGCTCGTCACGCGGTTGAGGAACGCATGCATGGCGATGCTCGGGGCGACGGCGTTGATGCGCACGCCATGCTCGGCGGCCTCGATCGCCGCGCAGCGTGTGAAGGCCATGACGCCCGCCTTGGCCGCGGCGTAATGGGCCTGCAGTGCCTGCGCGCGCCAGCCGAGCACCGAGGCGTTGTTGACGATGGCGCCCGCGCCGTTGGCGTACATGTGCGGCAGGATGGCGCGCGTCATGCGAAACACGCTGGTGAGGGAGACATCCAGCACCCGCGACCACTGCTCGTCGGTCATCTCGGTGACCGCGACCGAGCCGCCGAGGCCGGCATTGTTGACGAGCACGTCCACCCGTCCCATGGCAGCGATGGCCGCGGCGGTGAGCGCGCGCACGTCCGGTTCGCGCGTTACGTCGCACAGCTTCCCCTCCACCTTGCCCGGCTCGATGGCCCGCAGCCGCTCGACCGCCTCGGCGAGGCGCCGTTCGTGCACGTCGCTCACGAACACCTGCGCCCCCTCCTCCAGGCAGCGCCGGGCAGTGGCAAAGCCGATGCCGGTGCCGGCGGCGGCGGTCACCAGCACGCGCTTGCCGGCAAGGAGGCTGTGGCCGGCCGGGTAAGGCGGCACCTGCACGGGTGTGTTCATGTGCCGTAGACCTTCTTCGGCGCACGCCGCCGCTCGAGCAGCGCGCCGACCGCGGCGCCCACCTCGGCCGGGGCCCAGCGGGCGCGCTTATCGACCTGCGGACCGTCGTTCCAGCCCTCAGCGATCATGATCCTGCCTCCCTCGAGCTCGAATACGCAGCCCGTCACGGCGCGCGACTCGGCGCTGCCGAGCCACACCACGACGGGGGCGATGTTGTCCGGATCCTGCACGTCAAAACCGGCATCCGGGCGCTTCATCTTGTCGGCAAAGGCCTGCTCGGTCATGCGCGTGCGCGCCGCCGGCGCCAGTGCGTTGGCCGTGATGCCGTAGCGTGCGAGTTCTGCGGCCTGCACCAGGGTGAGGCTCGCGATGCCACCCTTGGCCGCGGCATAGGCACTTTGCGCGATGCTGCCGTTGAGGCCTGCGCCGGAGGAGGTGTTGATGATACGGGCATCGACGGGCTTGCCCTGCTTGGCGCAGCCGCGCCAGTAATCGACCGCGTGCCGTGCCATGCAGAAGTGCCCGCGCAGGTGCACCTTCATGGTCGCATCCCACTCCTCGGGCGTCGCACTCACGAACATGCGGTCGCGCACGAAGCCGGCATTGTTGACGATGACGTCGAGTCCGCCGAAGTGCTCGAGCGCGGTGCCGACGATGCGACCGGCGCTGTCCCACTCCGACACGTCATCGCCGTTGGCCACTGCCTCCCCGCCCGCGGCGCGGATTTCCGCCACCACGGCCTGGGCGGTGGCGTCATCGCGGCCGACGCCGGCCAGACTCGTACCGAGGTCATTCACCACCACCTGCGCGCCCTCGCGCGCGAAAGCGAGCGCATAGGCACGCCCGAGGCCGCGCCCGGCCCCCGTCACGATCACGATCCTGCCCGCGCACAGTCCTGACATACCCTTACAGCCTTTCGATGATGGTGACGTTCGCCTGGCCGCCGCCTTCGCACATGGTCTGCAGCCCGAAGCGCTGGCCACGCCGCTCGAGCTCGTGCAGGAGCGTGGTCATGAGCCGGGCGCCGGTGGCCCCCAGGGGATGGCCGAGCGCGATGGCCCCGCCGTTGACGTTGACGCGCGCCATGTCGGCCTTGAGCTCCCGCTCCCAGGCCAGCACCACGGAGGCGAAGGCCTCGTTGATCTCGATGAGGTCGATGTCGGAAAGCTGCATGCCGCTCTTGGCGAGTGCGTACTGCGTCGCCGGGATCGGTGCGGTCAGCATCCACACCGGGTCCGCGCCGCGCACCGAGATGTGGTGGATGCGCGCCCGCGGCTTGAGTCCCAGGCGCCGCACCGCGCCCGCGGAGGCGATCAGGAGTGCCGCGGCGCCGTCGGCGATCTGGCTGGCGACCGCCGCTGTGATGCTCCCGCCCGGGGTGAGCGGCTGCAGCTGGGCCATCTTCTCGAGCGTCGTTCCGACGCGCGGCGTCTCGTCGCTCGCAAGGCCGTTCAGGGGCGCGATCTCGCGCCTGAAGTAGCCGCGCTCGAGCGCCTCGACGGCACGGCGGTTGCTCTCGAGCGCAAATTCCTCCATGTCCCGGCGGCTGATCTGCCACTTACCGGCGATCATCTCGGCCGCGCGGAACTGCGACACCTCCTGGGTCCCGTAACGCGCGCGCCAGCCCTGTGAGCCGGAGAACGGATCCGGCTGACCGTAGAGCGCGCCCGCCACCATGGCGGCACTGATCGGGATCTGGTTCATCGTCTGCACGCCCCCGGCGACGATCAGGTCCTGCGTACCGCTCATCACCGCCTGCGCTGCAAAATGCACCGCCTGCTGCGAGGAGCCGCACTGCCGGTCGATGGTGGTGCCCGGCACGTCATCGGGCAGTCCCGCGGCCAGCCAGCAGGTGCGGGCGATGTCACCCGCCTGCGCCCCGATCTGGTCGACGCAGCCGAAGATGACATCCTCCACCTGCGCCGGATCGACACCGGTGCGCTCCAGCAGGGCCTTGATGGCGTGGGCGCCAAGATCCGCTGCGTGCACGCCCGCAAGCGTGCCCTTCTTCTTGCCGGTGGGCGTGCGTACCGCGCCGATGATGTAGGCCTCGTTGCTCATCGTTCGATTCCTCTAGCCGCTGGCGGCAAATGTCTGGTCGGGTCCGAGCGCGAGCGTAGAGCACACGAGAGCCTGCAGGCGCCGCGCATGGAAGCTGCGGTCCCCCCAGGCCCCGGCGAGTGCCCAGGCGCGCTTCATGAAAAAATGCAGGTCGAGCTCCCAGGAGTACCCCATCGCGCCGTGCACCTGGATCGCCGTGCGCGCGGCGAGCTCGGCCGCCTCGGTCGCGGCGAGCTTGGCGTGGCTGGCGGCCGCATCGGTGCGCGCCTCGAGAGCCCCGAGCCGCGTCACCGCCGCGTACACCACCGGGCGCGCAAACTCGAGCTTCACGGCGATGTTCGCCAGGTGGTGCTTCACCGCCTGGTAGGCGCCGATCGGCTTGCCGAACTGTACCCGCTCCTTGGCGTAGTCGGCCGCGAGCGCGAGCATGCGCTCGGTGAGCCCGAGGCACTGTGCGGCGCTGAACACGGCGCCGCGGTTCAGGAGCCGCGCGGCGACCGCCGCCGCGCGCGCACCGGTCGCAAGCGTGAGGCCGCCGACGGCGGTGAGATCAGGCTCGAGCAGCCGCCGCCCGGCATCGACCGAGGCGCGCGGCACGGCCGCGACCGCCTCCGCGGCGGCGAGCACGATGCCCCGCGGCGTGCACAGCAGCCAGTGGCTCAGGTTCGGCGGCGCGCTCACCAGGGGGTTCTGCGGGTGGGCGACCGCGAGGCGCGCCGCGCCGCTCGCCACCGCGGGCAGGAGCGCGGCGGCGGCGGGTACGTCCGCGAGCTCCGTCAGCGCGGGCACCGCGAGGGCGGCCTGCTCGGTCAGGGGCTCGGGCAGACCCGCGCGGCCGGCTTCCTCGGCCAGGAGCACGAAGTCGGCATCCTCGAGCCCGAGCCCGCCGCTCTGCGCCGGGGCGCGAACGCCAAACAGCCCGAGCTCCGCGAGGCGCTGCCAGCGCGCTTCCGCACCCGCATCGTCACCGTCGAACAGCGCGCGCAGCGCCTGCGGCGTGCACAGGTCCGCGGTCAGCTCCCGAAACGCTGCGGCCATCATTCGCTGCTCGTCGGTGAAGGTGAAATCCATGCCGTTCAGCCGCGAGGCAGCCCGAGCAGCCGCTCGGCGATGAGGTTGCGCTGGATCTCGTTGGTACCCGCATAGATGGGGCCGGCGAGGGAGAAGATGAAGCCCTCGAGCCAGGCATCCGTGTCGGTGCCATCCGCTGCCGGCGTGAGCTCGGCCCGGGCCCCGAGCAGATTCATGGCGGTGCGATGCAGGTCGAGGTCGAGCTCAGACCAGAAGATCTTGTTGAGGCTCGCCTCGACGCCGATCGAGCCCCCGGCCATCAGGCGGCTCGCGGTGCGGTAGGTGTTCAGGGCGTAGGCTTCCGCGTCCATCCAGGCCTGCGCGACGCGGCCGACGAGCGCAGGATCGGCGAGCGCGGCGCGGCGGTTCCACAGCTCGACGAGACGCTGCGCGGCCACCTGAAAGCGCGCCGGGCTGCGCAGCATGAGTCCGCGCTCGAAGCCGGCGGTCGCCATGGCGATGTGCCAGCCCTGGCCCTCCTCGCCGAGGCGGTTCGCCACCGGCACGCGCGCCTCCTCGAAGAAGATCTCGGCGAATCCGGGCTCGCCGTGGATCTGGCGGATGCCGCGCACCCGCACGCCGGGGTGGCGCAGCGGCACGAGGATGAAGGTGAGCCCGCGGTGGCGCTCGGACGCCGCGTCGGTGCGGAAAATGCCGAAGGCCCAGTCGGCGAACGCCGCCCGCGAGGACCAGATCTTGTGGCCCCTGAGCACGTAACTGTCCCCGTCGCGCACCGCCGTGGCGCGCAGCGCCGCCAGATCAGAGCCGGACTGCGGCTCGCTCCAGGCCTGCGCCCAGATCTCCTCACCCGCGGCCATGGCCGGCAGGTAGCGCGCCTTCTGCGCCGCGGTGCCGAACTCCATGAGCGTCGGACCCAGCAGAAAGATGCCGTTCTGGTTGACGCGCAGCGGCGCACCGGCGCGGTAGTACTCCTCCTCGAACACCAGCCAGTCGATGAGGTTCGCACCGCGCCCGCCGTACTCCCGCGGCCAGGTAATCATGCCGTAGTTACCGCGCGCCAGCGTGCGCTCCCACTCACGATGCTGCGCGAAACCTGCCGCGCTCTCCAGGGTCTTGAGCGGGGTGCGCGGCACGTTCGCCGCCATCCAGGCGCGCACCTCGGCACGGAAGCGCTGCTGCTCGGGAGTGAAGGTCAGGTCGAGCGCCATGTCTTGGCTTTCAGTACTTGGCGCTCTGCTTGTCCTTGACGAAGGCGTCGCGGGCTTTCTGGGAGTCCTCGTGCAGGTACATCTCGAGCGTGAAGCCCTGCTCGAAGCGGTAGCCGTGGTCGACGTCGCGTGGCTCAAGACCGTTCAGCGCCTCCTTGGCGAGCACCAGCGCCTTGCGGCTCTTGGCGGCGATGATCCCCGCGAACTCGCGCGCCTGACTGAGCAGCTGCGCCGCCGGCACCACTTTCTCCACCGCGCCCAGCCGATACGCCTCGGCGGCCGGGATGCGCCCGCCGGTGAAGAAAGCCGCGCGCACCTTGTGCAGCGGCAGCATGCGCGAGAGGTGCGAGGCACCGCCCATGGCGCCGCGGTCGATCTCCGGGAGCGAGAAGTAGGCGTCCTCGGCGGCAATCACGACATCGCTCGCGCCGCACACCCCGATGCCGCCGCCGATGACGAAGCCGTGCACGGCCGTGACCACCGGCACCTCGCAGGCGCGCACCGCGCGGAACGTAAGGTAGTTGCCGCGGTTCAGGTCCACGATGCGCTCGGGATGCTGCTGCATCTCCTTGATGTCCACCCCGGCGCAGAAGCCCTTGCCCTGCGCGCGGATGAGCAGGCAGCGCACCTCGGGGAGCGTTCCGGTCGCGGTGATGATTCCCGCAAGCTCGTTCCAGCCCTTCGAGTCGAGCGCGTTGACCGGCGGGTGGTCGAGGATGACCTCGCCGATCGGCCCGTGGATTTCTGTGCGGATGGCCATGATCCCCTCCTTCGCTGGCCGCCGCGCCCGCGCGCCGCGGCCGCATGTTCAGCCCGGCAGCGGCACGCCCAGGGCCGCCAGGCGTGCGCGTGCCTCGCGCACGATGCCCTCGATCAGCTCGTCACAGCCGGGCAGGTCCTGCAGCCGCCCCGCGACCATGCCGGTGGCCAGCAGCCCGCGCTGCGGCTCCCCGGCGATCATGGAGCGCTGGAACATCACCGGCGCGATGGCCGCCATCAGGGACTGCCCGAAGCTCATCTCCCCGGCGTGCCCCATCTTGCGCGCGGCGCTGAGCAGTTGCATGACGCTCGCCCCGGTGAGGCGCTTCATCTGCCAGGCGCTGGAGAGCGCCAGCAGCAGCATGCGCGCGCGTCCGGCCTTCTCGATGCGCGCCAGGGTCTCGTTGCGGATCATGCGCTGCGGCATGCCGTCGATCTTGGTAGTGAGCAGGATGTCATCGGTGCCGGCTCGCGTATAGCGCTCCTTGGTCGGCTGCGGCACCGGGCAGTCGCGCGTCATGAGAAAGCGCGTGCCCATGGCGATGCCCTGGGCGCCGTAGGCGAGCGCGGCGGCGAGACCTCGCCCGTCGGCGAAGCCGCCCGCGGCGATCACCGGCACCTTGACCGCGTCCAGCACCTGCGGCAGCAGCACGGTGCTGGCGACCGAGCCTGTGTGCCCGCCGCCCTCCCCGCCCTGCACCACCAGCATGTCGACCCCGAGATCGACCATCTTCCTGGCGTGCTTGACGGCCCCGACCGTCGGCACGCAGGCGATGCCGGCATCGCGGAAGCGGCCGATCATCTTCTTGTCCGGCCCGCGGCCGAAGCTGACCGCGGTCACCTTGCGCTCGATGATGATGTCGACGATGCGCTCGGCGCCCGGCTGGAACATGTGGAAGTTGACGCCGAAGGGTGCGCTCGTGAGCGCACGCACCCGATCGATCGCGGGTCCCACTTCCTCGGGACTCAGGACCGCCGCGGCCAGGAAGCCGAAGGCCCCCGCGTTACAGGAAGCGCCGACCAGTTCCGGGCGTGCCACCCATCCCATCGCGGTCTGGATGATCGGGAAGCGGCAGCCGAGGCGCTGGCACAGCAGCGTATTGAGGGGGTCACTCACGCAGGCTTGGCCTCGCGCGTCTCCCCGAGGCGCGGGTTGCCCTTGATGACGCCCGCGCGCAGATCATGCGGGTCGAGGCGCCGGATGATCTCGAGCTGCTCGGGTGCAGGGGTCGCGGTGGGAGGCGGCGTGCCCGCGCTCTCCAGCGCAAAGCCGGTCGCCGCCTGCACCTGCGCGAGCGTCACGCCCGGGTGCAGCGAGCGCACCCGGATGGCGTGGTCCTGGCCTGCGAAATCGAGCACGCACAGGTCCGTGACGATGAGCCGCAGGTCCACGTGCGCCGCACTCGCCCCGGGCGGCCAGCGCGCCGGGTTGTAGCCGACCCCGCCGACGATATCGACCTCGCCGCGCACGAACACGCGCGGGGAGTGGTTGGGCACGAACATGGAATTGAGGTGGCTGATGCTGTTGCCGGGCAGCCCGCGCATGCCGAGCATCTGCACCTTGGGCCGGTGCACGTCGCCGATGCCCGAAAGGTTGGTCTGCCCGAAGCGGTCGATCTGGATCGGCCCGATCATGACGTGCCGGCGTCCGCCCCAGACGCAATCGAAGACGCGCGCGAAGGACATGTAGCCGGATGCCTTGGTGCGATAGCCGCCGCGCGGACCCAAGGGCACCGGCTCCTCGACGAGGAACGCCTCGGCGTCCGTCATCATGAGTTCGGGCGAATGGGTGAGCTTGGCAAGGCTCGCCGCCAGGCGCGGCACGACGCCGATCCCGGAGGCGAGCACCTCGCCGTTGCCGCGCCAGGCTTCCGAGGCGGCGACCACCAGCAGTTCCGCGAGCGTGATGTCGTTGCCCACGGCTAAAACACCGGCGGCGGCAGCCGCGCCAGGCGCGCAGCGCCACCGACGCGCGCGAGGTACTCCGCCTCGCCCGGCTGCACGAAGTCGGCAGCGTAGCGCTCCCAGCCACCCTGCTCGGTGGCGAGCGCGCAGTACGCCTTAAGGTGTTCCATGTCCCAGCCGTAGGCGGGCGGGTTGGAGGTCGGATGCGCGCCGAAGCGCGCGGCCACAACGCCCGAGATGTAGCTGCGCTCGACGATGTTGAAGCGCGCCGCATCGCTGTGTTCAAGATCGAGCCGTTCGCACAGCTCCTCGCAGCTCACGTAGCAGCGCGTCGCGGCGCGCGCGAACTGCTCATCGAAGTACGGATCCGGGCCGAGCGTCTGCACGTTCCCCAGCCGGTCGGCGCGATCAACGTGCAGCAGCGCCGCATCAAGCTTCAGCGCCGGCATCGCCAGCAGCAGTTCGCCATCCTCGTAGGGGGAGCGCACGGTGCGGAACTGCGGGTTCACGGTCATGACGTCCGTTGCCAGGCCGACGCGGGTCGGCAGGAACGGCACGCGCATGCCCGCGGCCCGCAGCCCCCATTGCAGCAGCCCCTCATCGAGCTCGCGTGCCTCGATGCTGCCGGACTCGCGCGCGCGGCGGAACCAGGGCTCCACCGGGATGGCATCGAGGGAGACAAAGCCATAGATGAGTGTCTTCACCTTGCCAGCCGCGCACAGCATGCCGACGTCGGGGCCGCCGTAGGCGACCACGGTCAGGTCCTTCAGCGGCGAGCGCAGGATCGCGCGGATCAGCGCCATCGGCTTGCGGCGCGGGCCCCAGCCACCGATGCCGATTGTCATGCCGTCGCGCAGCGCGGCAGCCACCGCGGAGGCCGTGAGCGTCTTATCGAGCATGGGTGCGCCTCAGCCGGGCGGTGGCGACCAGCGGTGTCCCCACAGGTCCCCGATCACACTCTGGGTCGGCACCCAGGTGCTCCAGTCCGGCTGGATGCCGTCGCAGCCGAATTCCAGGTCAAAGCCTCCCGGGGTCTGCACGTAGAAGGACACCATGAAGTCGTTCGAGTGCTTACCGAGCGATGAGGAGATATGGGCCCCGGCCGCAACGCAGCGATCGAGCGCATAGCCAACGTCATCGAGCGTCTTGGCCTCGAGCATGATGTGCACCGCGCCCGAGGGCGCGGGCATCCCGACGAGCGCCAGGCTGTGGTGGCGGCGGCAGGCGGCGTGCATGAAATGGATACCGAGCTTCGGGTCGGCCGGATTCGGGCTCATGGCGAGCCACATCTCGTCGGTGTCGGCAAAGCCTAAGCGCTGGTAGAACTCGCGCGCCGCGGCCAGCTGCGGCGCGGGCAGCACGGCGTGCCCCATGCCGAGGTCGCCGGCCACGAAGCCGCTCAGGCCGCGCGGGGAGGCAAACGGGGTGTAGTCATAGGTGCGCCCGTGGAAAAGCTCGAGCTCATTGCCGCACGGGTCCTTGCAGAAGGCGATCTGGCGCACCGCGCGGTTGGCGGCTTCCGCCGCCGTGCCTTCGCGCACCGGGATCTTCGCCGACTTCAGCGCCGCGAGCGTGGCTTCCAGTTCCGGGGCGTCCTTGAACTCCCAGCCGCAGCTGACGAAGCGGTTGTGCTTGCCGGGGATCACCGCGATGCGAAACGGGCGCTCGTCGATGCGGAAACGCACGCTGCCATCCGGGCCGCTCGCGGCCTCCATGAGGCCAAGCACCTCGACCGCGAACTTGCGCCACGGCGCGACGTCCACCGCTTCGACCACCACGTAACCCAGCGATCTGACTGTCATAGGATGCGAAGGACACTATAAAGAAAGAGAGTCTGCGCGCTTGCGCCGCGGCCTGGGGGCGATATGGGAACCGATGACAATCCGGCGCCCGGATTGCGAGATTAAGCCGCGTACAGCGTCATTGCAAGCAGAACTCGGGATTATCAGGCACTGATATTACGCAAATGAACGATAATCAGTGCAGCAGCGCAAGCCAGTCGTGATCGGCAGGGCCGGACACGAGAAAGAACGGGTTGAGGAGCTGCGCGCGCGTGTTGTAGCGCAACACCTCACCCTCGAGCGTGCGCACCGCGCCGCCTGCACCCTCCACCACCGCCTGGGCGGCCGCGGTATCCCATTCGCTCGTTGGCCCGAGGCGAGGGTACACGTCCGCCGCACCCTCGGCGACCATGCAGAACTTGAGCGAGCTGCCGACCGGAACGAGTTCGTGGGGGCCAAGGCGGGTCAGGAACGCATCGAGGGAGTCGCCGCGATGTGAGCGGCTCCCCACCACCCGCACCGGGCTTGCACTGTGCGCACTCACCTGGATGGCAGCCGGGGCCTGCGTGCCCGTCACGCGCCACGCGCCCGCCCCCGGGATGCCCTGGTAGCTCGTGTCGCGCACCGGCACGTGTACCACGCCCAGCACCGGTGCGTGCCCCTCGATGAGGGCGATGTTCACCGTGAACTGTCCGTTGCGCGAGATGAACTCCTTGGTGCCATCCAGCGGATCGACCAGCCAGTAGCGCTGCCAGCCCGAGCGCTCGGCGTAAGGGGTGTCGGCCGCTTCCTCCGAGAGCACCGGTATCTGCGGGGTGAGCGCCTGCAGGGCATCCTCGATCAGGCGGTGTGCGCGCAGGTCCGCGACCGTGAGCGGTGAGTCATCGGCCTTGGCGGTCGCAAGGATCTCCTCGGCACCGTACACCTCGAGGATCTCCTGCCCGGCGCGGCGCGCAATGTCCGTGACCGCCGCCAGCAGCGGCGCGGCAGCTGCGCTCACGCCGGCACCGTGATCTTCAGGGCCTCGAGGTGGCGGATGATGTGCTCGGCCGCCGCATCCGCATCCATCGCCGTGGTGTCGATGCGGATCTCGGCCTCCTCGGGGGCCTCGTACGGGGAGTCGATGCCGGTGAAGTTCTTCAGCTCCCCGCGCCGCGCCTTCTTGTACAGCCCCTTGACGTCGCGCCGTTCGGCTTCCGCGAGCGGCGTGTCGATGAAGACCTCGATGAACTCCCCGGCCGCGAACAGCTCACGCGCCATGCGCCGCTCGGAGCGGAACGGGGAGATGAAGGACACGAGCACGATGAGGCCTGCGTCCACCATGAGCTTGGAGACTTCCGCGACGCGGCGGATGTTCTCCACGCGGTCCTGTGCGGTGAACCCCAGGTCCTTGTTGAGCCCGTGGCGCACGTTGTCGCCATCGAGCAGGTAGGTGTGGCGGCCTTCGGCCGCGAGGCGCTTCTCGATGCGGTTGGCGATGGTGGACTTGCCGGCGCCCGAAAGGCCGGTGAGCCACAGCACGCAGGCACGCTGGCCCTTCTGGCGCGCGCGCAGCTGCTTGTTCACATCGAGCGCCTGCCAGTGCACGTTCTGCGAGCGGCGCAGCGCAAAGTTGATGAGCCCAGCGCCCACGGTGCTGTTGCTCAGGCGATCGATGAGGATGAAGCCGCCGAGCTCGCGGTTCTCGACGTAGGGCTCAAAGGGGATCGGGCGGTCGAGCTCGAGCTCGCACACGCCGATGTCGTTGAGCTCGAGGCGCTCGGCGGGCAGCTCATCCAGGGTGTTGACGTTGATCTTGTGCTTGAGCGGGGTGATGGTGGCCGTCACCGTGCGGGTGCCGGACTTCATGAGATAGGCGCGCCCCTGCAGCATCGGCTCCTCGTGCATCCACACGATGGTGGCCTCGAACTGACTCGCCACCTGCGGCGGGGCGGCGCTGCTGGCGATGACGTCGCCGCGGCTCACGTCCACTTCGGAAGCCAGGGTCAGCGTGACCGACTGCCCGGCCACCGCGCGCTCCAGGTCCCCGCCCTGCGTGACGATGCGCGCCACCTGGCTCTCGCGCCCCGAGGGCAGTACGCGGATGCGGTCGCCGCGCGCCACCGCGCCGCTGGCGATCTGCCCGGCGAAGCCGCGGAAGTCCGCGTTGGGGCGGTTCACCCACTGCACCGGCAGGCGGAACGGCTGCTCGCTGGCGGAGTCGGGCGGTGGCACGGCTTCCAGGTGCTGCATCAGCGTCGGGCCCCGGTACCAGGGCATGTTGCTGCCGCGCTCGATGATGTTGTCCCCGTACACGGCCGATAGCGGGATCGCCGTGATGTTGGTGAGACCGATGCGCGCGGCGAACTCGCGGTAGTCGCTCACGATCGAGTCGAAGCTCGCCTGCGAGTAGCCGACGAGGTCCATCTTGTTGACGGCGAGCACCACGCGCGAGATACCGATCAGGTGCACCAGGAAGCTGTGGCGGCGCGTCTGCGTCAGTACGCCCTTGCGGGCGTCGATGAGGATCACGGCCAGATCTGCCGTGGAGGCGCCGGTCACCATGTTGCGCGTGTACTGCTCGTGCCCCGGGGTGTCGGCGACGATGAACTTGCGCTTCTCGGTCGAGAAGAAGCGGTAGGCGACGTCGATGGTGATCCCCTGCTCGCGCTCGGCGGCCAGGCCGTCGACGAGCAGCGCGAAGTCGAGCTCCGCGCCGCGCGTGCCCACCTTCTTCGAGTCGCGCTCGAGCGCGCTCAGCTGGTCATCGAAGATCATCTTCGACTCGTACAGGAGCCGCCCGATGAGGGTGGACTTGCCATCATCCACCGAGCCGCAGGTGATGAAGCGCAGCAGGCTCTTGTGCTCGTGCGCCTTCAGGTACGCGCCGATGTCACGGGCGATGAGGTCGGACTGGTGCGCCATTTAGAAGTACCCCTCCTGCTTCTTCTTCTCCATCGAGGCGGCCGCGTCGTGGTCGATGACGCGCCCCTGGCGCTCGGAGGTCCTGGTGAGCAGCATCTCCTGGATGATCGCCGGCAGGGTGTCCGCGGCGCTCTCCACCGCCCCGGTGAGCGGATAGCAGCCGAGGGTGCGGAAGCGCACCTTGCGCATCGTGGGGCGCTCGCCGGGCTTCAGCGGCATGCGCTCATCGTCCACCATGATGAGGGCGCCATCGCGCTCCACCACCGGGCGCTCGGCGGCAAAGTACAGAGGCACGATGGGGATCTGCTCAAGATAGATGTACTGCCAGATGTCGAGCTCGGTCCAGTTCGACAGCGGGAACACGCGCAGGCTCTCGCCCGGGTGCTTGCGCGCGTTGTACAGCGACCACAGCTCGGGGCGCTGCTGCTTGGGGTCCCAGCGGTGCTGGGCGGAGCGGAACGAGAAGATGCGCTCCTTGGCGCGGCTCTTCTCCTCGTCGCGCCGCGCCCCGCCGAAGGCGGCGTCGAAGCCGTACTTGTCCAGCGCCTGCTTGAGCGCCTGCGTCTTCATGACGTCCGTGTGCACCTGCGAGCCGTGCGTGAAGGGGCCGACGCCCTGGCGCAGGCCGTCCTGGTTCACGTGCACCAGCAGCTGCATGCCGAGCTTGTGCACCATGGCATCGCGGAACTGGTACATCGCCTTGAACTTCCACGTGGTGTCCACGTGCAAGAGCGGGAACGGCGGCACCGCGGGGAAGAACGCCTTGACCGCAAGGTGCAGCATGACGGCGCTGTCCTTGCCGATCGAGTAGAGCATGACCGGCCGCTCACACTCGGCGAGCACCTCGCGCATGATGTGGATGCTCTCGGCCTCCAGGCGCTGCAGATGCGTGAGCGTCGCGGCCGCGGCGCGCGGCTCCCTGAGCTTGGCTTCAGTCAATTTACGGCTCCCCGCATGCCGTTCACCCCTCGCGTGCGTTGACTTATCAAGTGATAAGTCCTAGTCTTGATTTGTGGCTGTCAAAAGTCAAGCGCCGTCGCCACCACCCCGGGGACGCCCCGAGGAATCCGGGCGCGAGGCGATCATGGATGCCGCCGAGCGCCTGTTCGCCGAGCGCGGCATCGATGCGGTGTCCCTGCGCACCATCAACGCCGAGGCAGGCTACAGCGTCGCCGCCCTGCACTACCACTTCGCCACCCGCGACGGCCTGATCCGCGCACTGCTCGCGCGCGCGCAGCCGCAGATGTTCGCGCAGCGCGCCGCCATGATAGCCGCCCTGGGCGAGGCGGCCGACCCGACGCTCGAGGGCATCGTCGCCGCCCTCGTCATGCCCCTCACCGCCGGGATGCTCGCCGACTTCGCGGGGAGCGTGGCGAAGCTGCGCTTCCTGGTGCGCCTGTCGTTCGACCGCTCCCCCTACCTCGCCCGCACCATCGAGGAGAGCTTTGCGCTGTTTCGGCCGCTGCTGCGCCGGGCGCTGCCCGGGGTCGATGAGCGCACGCTCACGCGGCGCTGGCGCTTCGCTACGGATCTGGCCCAGCAGGCCCTCGCCAACGCGCTCGAGGGGCACCTGGGGTCCCCCGCCGGCGTGACGCCGCGGCCCACGCAGTTCGCGCGCTTCCTCGCCGACCTCATCGCCTTCATCAGCGGCGGCCTGCGCGCCGCGGGGCGCGAGGAAGCTCACGCGCAAGGCGCAGCGGCGCGCAGCGGCGCGAGCAGCCGCTCGGCCGCGCTGTAAGGGTCCAGGCGCCGCGCGCGCACCTCCTCGAGGAGCGCAGGCCCGGCAAGGCTCAGCAGCTCGGCGAGCACGGCCGCCCGCGCCAGCGCCAGGAACTGCGCCTCGCAGCGCCGCGCCGACTGGCGCTGGAACTCCCCGCTCCCCTCAAGGTGCGCACGGTGCGCATCAAGCGCCGTCACGATCGCCTCCCCGCCCTCTGCGCGCGTGGCCACCGCGCGCAGCAGCGGCGGCTGCCAGTCGCCCGCGCCGCGGCCGGCCTCGCGCAGGTGCAGCAGCAGCTCCAGGTGCCGGCAGGTCTCATCAACCCCCTCGCGATCGGCCTTGTTGAGCACCAGGATCTCGCCCACTTCGAGCAGGCCCGCCTTCAGGGCCTGTACCCCATCGCCGAGTCCCGGCACGGCGACGATGAGCGTCGAGTGCGCGAGCCTCACGACGTCCATCTCCTCCTGGCCGACGCCCACCGTCTCGACGAACACGCGCTCGTAGCCCATGGCATCGAGCACCAGCGTGGCATCGTAGGTCGAGCGCGACAGACCGCCGCGCTCCCCGCGCGTGCCGAGTGAGCGGATGAACACGCCCGCATCGAGTGCGTGGCGGCTCATGCGCACCCGATCCCCGAGGATCGCCCCGCCGGTGAAGGGGCTGCTCGGATCAATGGCGAGCACCGCCACGCGCCGGCCGCGACGGCGCTCGGCGGCGATCAGCATGTCAACGAGGGTGGACTTGCCGGCCCCCGGCGGACCGGTGACGCCGACCACGTGGGCGCGCCCGGTGGCCGGGAAGATGGCCCGCAGCACCTCGCGGCCGCGCGGATCACCGTCATCGAGCCAGCGGATGGCGCGGGCGCCGGCGGCCACGCTGCCGGTCAGAAGCTCCGCGGCGACGTCCATCAGGGAGGCGGCACGGGTGGCGCAGCGCGCGCGCCCCACCACGCGCGCAGGTACGCGACGATGTCGCGCGTATCGGTGCCCATGGTGAACACCCGGGCGAAGCCTGCCTCGGCCAGGAGCGGCAGGTCCTCCTGCGGGATCACCCCGCCCGCGACGAGCAGCTTGTCGGCGGCCCCCTGTTCCTTCAGCAGCTGCGCCAGGCGCGGGAGGTTTCTGGTGTGGCCGGCCGAGAGGCTCGAGACCCCCACCACATCGACGTCCTCCTGGATGGCGGCGCTCGCCACCGCCTCCGGGGTCTGCTTAAGACCGGTGAAGATCACCTCCATCCCGGCCTCGCGCAGCGCGTGCGCAACCACCGTGATTCCGACGGTGTGCGTGTCCATGCCGAGCTTGGCGAGCAGGATGCGCAGCGGGCGCGCGTGCACCTCGGTCACTTTCACACCCCCGTGAGCTGGCTGTCCGGGGTGTGCACCCCGAACACCTCGCGCAGCGCATCGCACAGCTCCCCGTGAGTGGCGTACACCTTCACCGCCGCCAGGCACGGCGGCACGAGATTGGCACCCGTGCGGGCGGCCTGCCGCACCGCCTCGAGCGCCGCTGTGACCGCCGCCGCATCGCGCCTCCCCCGCAGCGCCTTCAGGCGCGCCACCTGCTCCTCTTCCATGCGGTTGTCGGCGCGGAAGATCTCGATCTGGCGCTTCTCGCCCGGCACCACCAGGTGGTTCACGCCCACCCACTTGCGGCGCCCCTCCTCCACGTCCTTGTTGCGCTCGTACTGTTCGCGCCCGAGCGCGCGCTGGAAGTAGCCGCTCTCGATCGCCCGCAGCGCCCCGCCCATCGATGCGATGCGGTCGATCTCCTCGAAGGCGGCGCTCTCGATGCGCTTGGTGAGGGACTCGACGTAGTAGGAACCGGCCAGCGGGTCGATGGTGTCGGCCACGCCGCTCTCGTGCGCGACGATGTGCTGCAGCGCCGCGCCCACGCGGATCGCCTCCTCCGCAGGCAGCGCGTGCGCCTCATCGTGCAAAGGAGTGGTCATCGCCTCCCCGGCGCCGCCGAGCGCGCAGGCGGTCGCCATGATGGCGAGGCGCCCGATGTTGTTCAGCGGCTGCTGCAGGGTGAGTGCGATCGTGGTTGGCGAGGTCATCATGCGGATCTTGAGCGCCGCCGGCCGGGTCGCGCCGTAGCGCTCCTTCATGAGGCGCGCCCACACCTTGCGGTAGGCGCGCAGCTTGCAGATGCCCTCGAAGAAGTCCATGTCGACGTTGATGACGAAGTGGAAGTAGGGTGCCACGGTGTCGATGTCGAGGCCGCGTGCCAGCACCGCGTCGAGGTAGGCCATGGCGATGGCCATGGAGAAGGCGATCTCCTGCACCGGGTTGGCCTTCGCCGGCTGCAGCTGCGCGCTGATGATGGAGATCGGCGCCCAGTTCGGGTGGTTGCGGATGATGTACTCGATGCAGTCGGTCGCCACGCGCAGCCCGTGCACCGGCGGAAAGATGTAGCGGCCGACGCAGGTGTACTCGATGAGGATGCCGTTGACGATGTGCAGCACGAAATCGCGCGGGTCGACGCCCTTTTTCTCGAGCGCCGCGATGATCATGGCCAGATTCACCGGCTGCGGCGCGTTGCACACGCTCATCAGGTACTTCAGGCGCTCGAACGGCAGGTCAAAGGCGCGCTCCAGGTCCTCCAAGCTGTCGAGCGCCATGCCGGCCCGCCCCACCTCGCCTGCCACCAGCGGATGGTCGCTGTCGTAGCCGTTGGTGGTCGGCAGGTCATGCTCGAGGATCAGTCCCTGCAGGCCCTGGTCGAGCATGTAGCGGGCACGCCGCGCCCAGTCCTCCCCCTTGCCGAAGCCGGTCACCTGCGACATGGTCCACAGCGCCGAGCGGTGCCCGTTCGGCTGCGTACCGCGCGTGAAGGGGTATTCGCCCGGGAAGCCGAGGTCGGTGAGGTAATCAAAGCCGGCCGCCTCGAGGTCTGCGGGCGTGTAGAGCGGCTTGACGGGCCACTTCAGGGCCTGGGTGACAAAGGGCCCGCGCCGCTCCGGGTGCGCGGCGACGTACGGGGCGCGCGTTTCGGCCTGCCAGCGCTCCTCTTGCAGCGCCACCTCGGGAGGCGCGGGTGGTGCGAGACGATCGCGCGGTCGGCTCATGGGCTCCTGCCTTCACTCACGGGGTGTGGCGGCGGCTCGCGCCGCGGCTTTCAGTCCGGTCCGTACTTCTGCAACAGGTGGGCGCTCAAGTTACCGAACAGGTCGATCTCGATGCGCCGCTCGCTGAAACGCCAGGCGCCGCCCACCCGCTCGAAGCGATCGAAATAGCGGCCGCCGATGATCGGCTGCAGGTTCAGCACCGGGGTTGCCTGATGCACGATGACGTAGGACTGGCTGCGCGCGGCATGCTCCCCGTCCGGCTCGATGATGACGTTGCTCGTCACGTGGCGGGTGCGCGGCGTGCCGGTCTCCGGGTACACGCGCGTGAAGGCGGTGTACATGGCCGCCACCGCCTCGGCGCCGCGCACCGGCTCGGGCAGCGCCGGCACGTGGATGGCGGCATGCGCAAAGAGCGCCCCGAGGCCGGCGAAGTCACCGCGGTCGATGCGATCGCAGTAGCGGTAGATGAGGTTCTGGATCTGGAAATAATCGTCCGCGGTCACAGCCCGTAACCTCCGGCCACCGCGATGCGCTGCCCGGTCACGTACAGCGCATTGTCGGAGGCGAGGAACACCACCGCGTGGCCGACTTCCTCGGGCTTGCCCCAGCGCTTGAGCGCGAGGTTCTTGTGCACTTCCTTCACCCAGGCCTCATCGAATACGCCCTGGCGGGTGAGCTCGAGGAACATGCCCGCCTCGATCACCCCGAGCAGCACCGTGTTGGCGCGGATCTTGTGCCGCCCCTCCTCGCGCGCGATGCCGGTGATGAGCGCCTCGATGGCGGCCTTGGGGGCGACCGAGATGCCGTCGCGCTCCGGCCAGCTTAAGTGCCCGGCCGAGCCCAGGTGCACGTAGGAGCCGCCGCCCCAGGCCTTCAGGCGCGGCAGCGTCGCCTGCATGACGTTGAAGAAGCCGTTGACGTCCTGCTCCATGACCATCTGCCACAGCTCGCGCGTCATCTCCGACAGCAGCACCTGCTTGGCGAAGGTACCGGCGCCGACGACGATGGTGTGCAGGCGCTGGTGCTCGCGCGCGGCCTCCTCCACCACCGCCTCCACGCGCGCCGCATCCCCGATGGTCAGCTGGTGCACGCTGGCGCGCGCGCCGAGCGCGCGCACTTCGGCGGCGAGCTTCTCGGCCACGTCCTGCTTCTTGTGGTAGGTGATGGCGACATTGGTGCCGGCGCGCGCGAACTCGCGGCACACCGCCTGCCCCACGCCACCGCTGCCGCCGATGACCAGCGCCGCGCCGTCCGGGAAGATTCTGCTCACGTCGTGGCTCCCTTGTTCAGCATGTCGATCAGGCGCTTTTTGACCGGCGCCACCCACTCGGCCTTGAGCTTCGGGCTCAGCAGGCCTGCGGCATCGAGCTCATCGCACAGGTGCATCTGGTGCGCAAGATCGAACAGATCATATTGCGAGGCGAACATGCCCCCGCCGCCGTAGGTGATGAAGGACACGCCGTGGGTCTCGTAGTAGCTGCCGTCGGGCCGGCGGCCCGGGCCGCGGTTGACCCAGTGGCTGATGATCTGGTCACCCTCGATCGCCCAGTTGAGAATGGGGAAGCTCCAGCCCGCCCAGCCGGAGCCGACGTCCATGTCGCGCCCGTAGTGCGTGGCACGGATCTCATCGCGGCTGCGGGCCACGACCGGCATGGCTCCGGCGTACGGGCACACGTACAGGCAGTCCTCGCGGTAGAACTTGTCCGCGATCCAGGCCCACTTGTTGGTCTTCTCAGCTTCCTTGAAGGCCTCGGCGAGACCTGCGATGGCGGCCTCCACCTCGGCACGCGGGTATGGCATGACAGGTCCCCTTACTTCTCGTAACTGACGGCACCGGCAACTGAGCGGCCAACCAGCTGCGACTCGAGCGCCCCGGCCGCGTAACTGCAGTGCAGCGCGGTCTTGAACTCCGAGCGCGTCTTGGCGATCTTCCACTCCCCGCCCTGCTTCACGTACTCATCGTGATAGATGAGGCTCACGAAGGTGACGGTCTTCGCCTGCGTGTTGAAGTTGCGGTATTCGAGCGCCCACAGCGCCTTGGCATGGCTGTCGTCACTGAACTCGATCTCGGGGTTGGCGCCATGGTGCATATCGAGGATGAAGGGCTGGCAGCCAAAGGTGCGGTAGATCTCGGCGAAGCCCTCGCGGTCGCGGAACACCCCGACGTGCCCCATGTCGATCACGACGTCGCCGGTCGCGAAGCAGTTCTTCGCACTCTCCGGGTCCTGCGAGTCGCAGGCGTTCAGATAGCGCGCCTTCAGGCGCCGGATTGCCTCGATGTCCTCCAGGCGCTGGACGCGGCGACGCAGGTCCTCGAGTTCACTCATCGCACACTCTCCTGCAACAGCTAGCCACCAATCATCGCTCCCGTGACCTGCGCAGGCTCCCCGAGGAAGGCGCGATCGGAGGGCGGCTGGCGACCGTCGACATCCTGCACCTTGAGCTCCGCGGCAAGCTCTGCGGCGTAGAGCGTCTTGCCGCTGCGCTCGGCGAGCTTCGGATCGCGCAGCAGGGCATCGAGCAGGCGCCCGAAGAACTCCGGGTGCACGGCATTGGCCATGACGGCGTCGTACTCCCCGGGATGCGCCTTCATGACCACCTGCGAGCGCTCCGTGAGGGTGAGCCCGGCCCACAGGGAGACCGCGGCCACCTCGTGTTTCTTCAGGTCCATCGCCATGTCGGCGGACATCTTGTCGATGCCGGCCTTGCCGGCGCCATAGGCCGGCCCGTGCAGGTAGCAGCGGGCGCCGGGGGACGACACCATGACGATCAGTCCCTCGCGCTGCGGCACCATCATGCGCGCCGCGTGCCAGCTGGCGACGTAGTGCGAGCGTAAGCCCACATCGAGGATCGCCTGCATGCTGAGCGGCTTCTCCCAGAAGCCCCCGGGCAGCACCAGCTCATCCGGGATCGCGGTGACGTTGTTCACCAAGAGATCGAGGTGCTTCGCCTCGCGCGCGATCTGCGCAAAGAGTGCGGCGACCTGCGCATCGTCGGCGTGATCGCAGGCCACCGCGACACCCTTGCCCCCGCGGCGCGTGATCTCGGCCGCCGTCTCGTGGATGGTGCCAGGCAGCGGCGCCGTGCCGGCGCGGGTGGTGCGCCCGGTGACGTAGATGGTCGTGCCCGGAGCTGCCAGTGCCACGGCCGTGCCGCGGCCGATCCCGCGGCTCGCGCCCGTGACCAGGATCACGCGCTCGGATTTAAGTCCCATGTGTGCCGATCCCCCGAAGTCTCAAACGCCTGAGGCGGCCTTTAGCCTACTCGCACCGCCGTAGCGCCGGGCATCATGCATATGGAGTATGCGCAGAAGAGACGGGCGGCGAGTGCCGCCCGCGCTCCCCCCGTCAGCCGATGTGGTAGTGGAAGGTGAGCCAGTAGCGGCGCGGCGGGGTGTAAGTGCCTTCCGCGTAACCGAAGAACGACAGGCCGTTGTAGCCGGACGTCAGCACGCGCTGATCGCTCAGGTTCTTGCCCTCCACCCCGAGGTCCCAGCGCCCGCTCGGCGCGAGGTAAAAGAGCCCGGCGTCGAGCGTCGTGCGCGAGGGCGCGCGCAGCACCGGGCTGTTGGCGGCGTCGAGGAACATCCAGCTGAGGAAGGACACGTTGGCGGTGAAGCGCACCCCCGCCCCGCTCGGCACGTGCCATTCGTAGGCGCTGGCGAGGTTGGCGGTCCACTCGGGCGCGTTCTGCAGCTTGCGCCAGGTGTAGTCACCCGCGCTGTCATGCCAGTCGTTGTACTCGTTGTGCAGGTAGCCCAAGCTCCCCTGCAGCGTCCAGTGCTCGGTGACCGCGGCCTGCAGATCCTCCTCAACACCGTACACGGTGGCCTTGGCGGCGTTCTGCGTCACGACCGAGGCGCCCTGGGTGAGCAGCACCTGGATATCCTTGTACTGGTCGTAGAACAGCGCCGAGTTCAGGCGCAGCCGGTGGTCGAAGAACATGGTCTTGAGGCCAAGTTCGGTGCTGTCCAGGTGCTCGGGTTTGTAGTCACTGATTTCCGCCACGCTCACCGGACGGCCATTGACGCCGCCGCTCCTGAAGCCGCGGCTCCACTGCAGGTACTCGAACACGTCCGGGGTCCACTGCATGTTCAGGCTCACGCGCGGGGAGAACTCGTTCGCCTTGGTGGTGCAGGAGAAGTAGCGGCCGACATCCTGCAGACTTGAGCAGTCCTTGGCCGGCACCGACGTGTTGCTGGTGTCGACGACGCCCGTGATCGGGTTGACGGGCAGGAAGATGGTCGTGCCGACATCGTTCTGGACGTACTGCGAGAAGTCCTTGGTCTCGTGCGTGAAGCGGCCGCCGGCCTCGAGCGACAGGCGCTCGTTGAAGGCGTAATTGAGGTTTAGGTAGGTGGCGTAGTCCTCGGTGGTCTGGTTGTTGTCGTAGGCGAGGTTGAAGTCGAGCGCGTAGCGTGCCAGGTACAGCTGGTAGAACGGACTCGTGGGATCGGAGAATGCGCTGAGCGCCTGGAACAGGCCCTCGGCAGTCACGAGGTTGGTCTGGTCGCGGGTGTGCTCGTCCAGCCAGTAAAGGCCCGCCACCCACTTGAGGCGACTCCAGGTGCCGCTCGCCTGCAGCTCCTCGCTCAGCTGCGTGTCGTTCTCGTTGTGCACATCCCCGTTGTAGTCGACAGAGGAGTTGTCGCCGTCACGGCCGAAGTCGGCGTGCGAGTGGCGGTAGGCGCTGATCGACTTCAGATCAATGTCACCTGCGAGCTTCCAGTCGTTGATCCAGGTCGCGGCGTAGCCGTGCAGGTCATCGCGCACCAGCGGGCCCTCGGCGCCGCTCTGGTCGATGTTGGTCGGCGGCGTGCAGCAGGGCTTCACGAAGGCGTTGAAGAGCGCCAGAAACGGCACCGTGGCGGCCGCGGGATCGTACGCGATCATCACATTGGGGCTGCTCGGCTGCGCCTGGGCCGTGAACTCCGCCGACAGGCGCGAGCTGAAGGTCGAGGTCGGCGTCCAGGAGAGCGTGGCACGGCCGCCCTCGCGCTGCTCCTTACCGCCGTTGTCCCCCAGCGGCCGCGACTGCCAGCCGTCGGACCTGCGGGCCATGAGGGAGATACCGAATGCCAGGTCATCGGTGATGCGTTGATCAGTGTAGGCATCGAGCGCGTAGGAATCGTAATTGCCCACCGAGGCGCGGAAGTCCGAGTGCCCGCTGCCGGTCGGGGTGAGCGTCGTGATGTTGATGGCGCCGCCGATGTTGTTCTTGCCGAAGAGCGTCCCCTGCGGGCCGCGCAGCAGTTCCACCCGGTCGATGTCATTGAGCTCAAGATTGGTACCGAAGGTGCGCGCCAGGTACACCCCATCGACGTAGATCCCCACCGCCGGGTCGGTGCTCAGGAGGAAGTCGAACTGGCCGACGCCGCGCATGAAGGCGCTCACCTGAGAGCTGCTGCCGCCGGTGCCGGAGAAGAAATTGAGGTTCGGGGAGACCGTCTCCAGGGACGTCACGCGCTGCACGTCGAACTTCTGGATGAATGACCCGGACAGCGCCGTCATCGAGATGGGCGTCGTCTGCAGGTTCTCTTCCACGCGCTGGGCGGTGACGACGATCTCCTGCAGGCCCGGCGCCGCTGCACTGCTGTCGTCCGCCGCCTGGGTGGTGGGTACGACAAAGTAGGCGGCCAGCGCCAGCACCGCTGTTATGGGTCTTTTCATCGGAAATCCCCCCTCGAGTAGGCCCTGATTACGAGCCTAAGATCCAAACGCCGACTTAGCAAGCGTAATTCGCTGTTGACGCGCTCGTTCATTACGCAAATTGAAGTCCGCCCTGGCATCGGAACGACGGGCGACCATCCTGAGCCAGGATGAATTCAGAATGAGACAGGGGCTATGGAGGGGAGGCGCCAAGCGTGCTCTACTGTTCGGCATGCTGCGCCGTGGCCTCCTGCCAATATCGGCCTGGCTGCTGGGGATGATCCTCTGCGGCCCCCTCGCCGGCGCTGCCGAACCCGCCCCGTCCCCAGCCCCCCCAGCGCCGGTCACGCCTCCCGGTGCCGCACCGCCGACGGCGCCGCCGGGCGTTGACGCCTTGACCGAAGTCATCGTGCAGACCAGCGAGCCGCGCTTCGTCGCGCCCACCCGGCGCGATCGCATCGGGCGCATCTGGGCGCCGGTCATGATCGATGGCAAGGGGCCATTCCGCCTGGTGCTCGACACCGGCGCCAACCGCTCGGCGATCACGGCACGCACCGCACAGCTGTTGGGCGCGAGCGCCACCGGCGATGGCTCCACGCGCGTCACCGGCTTCACCGGCAGCGCCGTCGTACCCACCGTCCACGTGGGCGAGATGGAGGTGGGCGACATCTACATGGGGCCCGCGGAGCTGCCGGTGCTCTCGGACGTGTTCGGCGGCGCCCAGGGGGTCCTTGGCATCGAGGGCCTGGCGAACAAGCGCATCTACGCCGACTTCAGCCACGATGAGCTCATCATCCAGCGCTCGCACGGTGAGCGGGCGCGCCGCGACTTCACCGTCGTGCCGCTGCACCTGGTGCATGGACTGCTGGTAGCGGACGTCATGGTGGGCTCGATCCGCGCCAAGGCGATCATCGATACCGGCGCCCAGGGCACGGTCGGGAACCTCATGCTGCGCGACGCCCTGATGCGTCACCCGCCCCGCAACGCCGCCCACGAGGACATCATCGGCGTCACCCTCGATGTGCAGGGCGGTGACTACCTGCCGCTGCCGGACATCGCCTTCGGCGACCACCTCACCGTAAAGGGTTTACGCGTCACCTTCGGCGATATGTACCTGTTCCAGCACTGGGGACTGACCCAGGAACCCGCGCTGACCATCGGCATGGACATGCTCGGCACCTTCGATGTCATGATCATCGATTACGCGCGCCACGAGCTGCAGGTGCGTTCAAACTACCTCGCCACGCGCTGAACACGGCGCCGCGCCCGGGACTACGTTGAGGTCGAGCGCTCCGGCGCTACTTTGTAGATCACCCGCACTTCGCCTGGCTGGCGGAACGGGTACTTGTCCTGGCCCAGGTATTTCTTTGCCATCGCATCGATGTGCGCATCCGCGCCCTTGTGGGTGCGCTCGGCGACCTTGCCGCGCACCTCCAGGTAGCGATACGGGTTGTCAGGATCGGTGATCGACAGGGCGATGCGGCCGTCGCGCTGCATGTTCTTGTCCTTCAGGCGCCCTTCGGCGGTGTTGATGATCACGTACTTGCCGTCGTAATCGACCCACACCGGCGTCACCTGCGGCTTGCCATCGGGCATCAGCGTCGCCAGGTGCGCGAAGGCCTTCTTCTGAAACAGATCCAGGTGCGTCTGCGGGATGCCCGACTGAACCATGACTCGTGCTCCTTTAGCCCTCGAGGGACGCACCGCGTCCCGGGGTTTCCATGCGCAGGAAGCGCCGTCGTTCATTCCACTGGTGGCGCGCATGCAGCCGCTCTGACTGGTTGGCCGCTTCCGGAGGCAGTGCCTGCAGGGCACGCAGCGCCGCCGCGTGCGCCATGGCCACGGCGGGGTCGCTCTGCAGCAGCGCCCGGTAATGCTCGATGAAAGCCTGTTCGGGCGGCGCACCCCCGCCGGTCAGCAGCTCACGCGCATGCGCGCCGATGGCCGCGCTCTCGAAGACGGGCAACTCCCGGGAGTGCGCCAGCGCATGGTCGATGTCGGCGATCAGGCGGTAAAGGGGCTGCAGCCAGGCCCACTCGGGGCTGGTCGTGATCTGCTTGAGGCGCTCGAGCGGGGATGCCGGGGGCGCGAAGTGCCGCTCCGCTTCCAGCAGCGCGCCGAGCACACCCTGCAGTGCCTCGCTGCTGTCGTGCAGCTGCTTGAGCCAGGGGTGGTCGTCGGCCATGAGCTCGGATGCGCCTTTCAGCTTGGCCCTGCGGCGGGGTCGCCCTAGCGTAACCGCTGGGACGCAGCGACGCCAGAAAGCGCCCCCGTATCGAGCGTCGCAAGTTCCCCGATGTGCGCGAGCGTCACGTCCGCCGCGGGGTAGCGGGCGAGCTCGCGAGGATCAAGCGCGTAGTGCCCCTGGCGCACGAACACCGTCGTGACGCGCTCGGCCCACTGGAGCTTGACGGCGGCGAGGATGCGCAGCTTGTCGTCCACCACCACGTAGTGACGCGCCGGATAGCGCCGCTCGACCGCGGCCAGCATCTGCTCCTTGTGCAGGTAGATCAGTACCCGACCTGCGACGGCCTGCCACAGGCCCGAGCGCTGCACCTTGCGCGGCTGGAAGACGACGTCGCCGTCGGACAAGATCACCGTGCGGCCCCGCTCACCGCAGTGCGCGAGCGCCTGCAGCGCGCCCGGATAGAGGCGCGCTGCAAACGGGTAGTCGAGGAGGAAGAAGGAAATATCGAGCAGCTGCGGGTCGTCGAGATTCTCGAGCCGGTAGCGCTGCAGTGCACCCAGGTAATCGGCGTACCCGAGCTCGGACCTTAAGGCTTCGAAGATCTCCCAGTAGCGCTCCCGGGAGGCGGCCCCGAATTCGCGCTGCAGGTGCTCCCCGAGGTCCTGCTGGATCGCATCGTTGTCGAGCAGCGTATTGTCGACGTCGAATAAAAACACGACGTCGCCCTCATCCTGCGCCATGCCCGCTGCCCTTGTGTCACCGTCGGTCCGTGCCGGCGAGTGTACCGCGCCCCCGGCAGGTGGGCGGCGCATGGCGGGCCGGCAGCGGGCTTCGGATGCGTCAATAAAAAGGGGCGCGGGTCGTTTGGCAACGTCCCGCGCCCCTGAAGTGGCTGGTCTTTAGCGAGCGCTGTAGCCGCGCGCGTCGAGGCAAGCGATCATCGCACGCTGGTAATCCGGTGAGCTTCCCGTGCCCGGCTGGCTCGAACGCGTGGGATCAAATCCCGTCTGGTTCACGGCCCAGCTGTGGCACTCGTAACGGTCGGTACTGGTCTGCTGCTCGGTCTGCCCGTTACGCGGGTACACGTACAGGTCGGAAGCCGCGCCCGAGCCCGGTGCCGGCTGCGGCGCATAGTCCTGCGGCTGCGCACCCGAGGGCGCGGCCATCACCGCGCCGCTGTCCGCGGCGGCTCCGGCGGCATCGGCGCTCCCGCCCGACGGCGGCGGATCGGTGACGACGTAGCCGTTGTAGTTCGGGTTCCACGTGTAATAGAGGTTGTTGTAGTAGTAGTACGGCAGACCGCCCCACCAGAAGGTGGCGTAGCCGAGCGGCAGCACCGGGTAGTACCAGGCCCAGCCCGGCCCGTACCACACGTGCGGCCAGTAGCCGCCGTGCCAGTACCCGCCACCCCAGTAGTGGCCCCCGTGCCAGTACGCAGTACCGACGTGACCGGCGTAATAGGCCCCGCCGCCATGGCCGCCGTAGTAAGCACCCCCGACGTGTCCGGGCGCGAAGCCCGGACGGGCATAATGCGCACCCCCGGCGTAGCCGCCGTGGAAGCCGCCCGAGAAGTGCGGGCCGGGGGCCGCGTGAAAGCCGCCACCCCCGCCGCTGAAATGGGCACCGCCGCCGCCTGCATGGCCACCGCCACCGACGCCGCCGCCGTGCTGGGCATAAGTCAAAGCCGGCGCTGCCGCTACCCCCACGCCCAGCAGCACTGCCGCGGCGGTCCGAATAACTAGTCGCGCTCTTGCGATGTTCACTGCCTTCTCCATAGAGCCCGGGTATCTTGAGGATCTCCCGGTCCTGTTCAATTAGACGCCTGCCGGGCGTCCGCGTTCAAGGTAACGATCATTAAAACGCGGTCACGCCTCGGGCGCTGACATAAGGATGGGCGCCCCCGGCCCCTTTTCAATGACACCTGAAACAGAAGCGTTCCTGGACGCGTTCACGCCCGGTTCAGTCTCGAGGCAGCGCGGCCCCGTACGCCCCCTCACAGGACGAGATTGACCGCCAGGGCCGGGGTGAGCGTGGTCGTGATGTTGCGACCGAGGCTGATGATGCGCACCCCGAGGAGCACCCCGGCGCGGGCGCTCCAGTTGTACTCGATCGCGGGCGCAAACCCGACCGAGTACGAGGTGCCCGAATCCGCCGCCACTGCCCCGGCCGGCGATGTGCCGGCGACGCGCGTGTTGAAGTTGTACTGGTACACGACATCCAGGGCGAGCACCCAGCTGCGCGTGACGCTGTACTCGGCCGCGGCGTCGACCGTGTAGCCATCGCCGGGGTAGGCGTGGCCGCGGAAACCTGATGCCGTGCCGTAGACGCTCTGGTCGGCCAGCGGCACGCAGCTCGAGCGCGTGTAGGTCAAATCCAGCCGGGCCCGCAGGATGCGGCCGGTCGGCAGCCAGAAATAATCCTGCGAATAAAGCGACAGCCCCGTGGCGTAGGCCCCCGCACCGAGGCCGTCGCTGGCGCGTGAGAGCGCATCGTAGCGCCCGGTGGGCAGCGTTTCGTCGATGACGATCGCGAGCGTCGGCACAGCGCTGCCCTCGTGGTACTGGGTGAGCCCGTAGCCGGCCTGCAGGGTCAGGTCCCCGAGCCCGACGCCGGAGGAATTGGGTGCACCGGCCGGCGCCTGGTAGAAGAAGCGCGGGATCATGCCGACGGTGAAGCGGTCAGTGAGCCCGTAGAGCATGTAGGTCAGGGACCCGAGCTGCTGGTCGCGCGGCGCCGCATGGTGCGCGCCGGCGGCATCCACGGATCCGGTGCTGATGATGTCGAAGAAGTACGGCTCGATGAGGGCGTGCCCCTGCGGCAGGCTGGCGGCGGACGGGGCGAGCATCGGCCCGGTCCACCAGGCGTCCTCGCGCGCCTCAGGGTCGGCGGCCTGAAGCGGCAGGCTCACCGCGAGCGCCACGAGCGCCGCCCCCGCAGCGCGCCTCCCCCTAAGATTCATCGTGCGCGCCCCTGCAGCTGCCGCAAAAGCTGCTCATGATGCCCGCGACGCGGGCGCCGGGCAGCGCGTGCCCGGCACGCCAGCGTGCAGATCCGGACTTGCCATAAGCGGCGCTGCGCGGCGCGCGTGACGCACGTCTCAGTCCTCCTGCGGGCCATGAACTTTTCGTCACTCGGGTCAGCACTTCGCAAACTGCCACGTTGTTAACGCCCAGCAGCCCGGAGTTTCCGGCTCAATGCACCAACGGGCCCCCGCGGCCCACGGCAAGAGGAGTTGACCATGTCGAAGCACTTCCGTACCGCTCTGTCGATTGCAGCCCTGACTCTGTCGCTTGGCGGCTTTGCCGCTTCGGCGATGGCCGATGAGACCCAGTGGCAGAAGGATCATCCGCGTCGCACCGAGGTGAACGGGCGTCTGGCCAACCAGGGCGCGCGCATCCACAACGAGGTGAAGGACGGCCAGATCAACAAGGCGCAGGCCAAGCAGCTGCACAGTGAGGATCATGCGATCCGCACCGAGGAGCGCACCATGGCAAGCACCAATGGCGGGCACATCACCAAGACCGAGCAGCGCGCGCTGAACCAGCAGGAGAATCAGGTCAGTAAGCAGATCGGCAAGTAAGCTTAGCCAAGCACTGAAGCCACGGGAGCGCGGTACACCGCGCTCCCGTCTTCTTTTCAGCTCGCCCTGGCGCCTCAAGCCTTGAGCGAGAAGGGCGTGAAGTCGGTGTCGCGGTCGTAGAAATCCTCGTGCTCGGTGCGCTTGAGGAAAGCGACCACCCGGTAGGTGAGCGGCGTCGCAATCACTTCCCAGCCGGACTTCAGTACGTACTGCGTGGCGGTGATCTCCACCAGCTTGTCGGTTGGCCACAGTCCGGAGAAGGCGATCCCGTAGAACAGCACCGAGTCCACCAGCTCCCCGCACAGCGTCGAGCCGACCAGGCGCGTCCACAGCCAGCGCCCCGAGCTCCAGATCTTCATCTTCGCCAGCACGTAGCTGTTGACGAACGAGCCGCACCAGAAGGCAATGATCGAGGCAGCTACGATGCGCGGTGTATTGCCGAAGATCGCCTCCACTGCCGGCTGCTCCGCCTTGAAGGAGGCCGCCGGCGGCAGGTGCACAATCACCGTTGCCATGATGGCCGCAAACACCAGGGCGGCGAAGCCGCTCCACACCACGCGCCGGTCACGCGCGTAGCCGTACACCTCGGTGAGGATGTCACCGAAGAGGTAGGAGATCGGAAAGAACAGCACCCCCGCCAGGAACGTGACCGGCCCGATGAGCGGCAGCTGTACGGTGGTTACCTTGGAGGCGCCGATCAGATTGGCGCACAGCAGGATGCACACGTAGGCGCCGAGGAACAGATCGTAGTAGCGATAGCTCTTCATGCGCCCCGAAGCCTATCAGGACGCGCGCGCCGGCAGCACGGTCGCACTGCAGGTGCCAAAGCCGACTCGGGCGCAGCCCTCGCGTTCGCACCAGCCGCGCAGGGTGACGCGATCACCGTCTTCCAGGAACGTGCGCTGCTCACCGTCGGCGAGGGTCAGCGGCTCGCGGCCGCCCACCGTGAGCTCCAGAAGCGAGCCGGCCTCCTGCGCGGCGCTGCCGGACTGCGTGCCGCTGCCGAAAAGATCGCCCGGCTGCAGGTTGCAGCCGTTCACGGCGTGATGCGTGAGCATCTGCGCCACGGTCCACCAGGAGTCGCGGAAGGAGCTGTGCGAGAGGCGCTGCGGCGGCTCCCCGGCCGCGCGCATCCTGGCGGTGTCGAGCCACACCTCGAGCCGGATGTCGATGGCGCCGGCGGCGCGCACGGCTGCATCGTCGAGGTACGCAAGCGGTGCCGGCTCCGCGGCCGGGCGCTCGAACGGCACCCGAAACGGTGCCAGGGCCTCGAGCGTCAGCACCCAGGGCGAGATGCTGGTGGCGAAATTCTTCGCGAGAAAGGGGCCGAGCGGCTGGTACTCCCATGCCTGGATGTCACGCGCCGACCAGTCATTCAGCAGGCACAGGCCGAATATGTGGCTCTCGGCCTGCGCGAGCGGGATCGGGCTGCCGAGTTCATTGCCGCGACCGACGAAAATCCCCAGCTCGAGCTCGTAATCGAGGCGGCGCGAGGGCGCGAGCTGCGGCGCGCCGGCGCCGGGGGGCATCAGCTGCCCGTGCGGCCGACGGAAATCCACCCCCGAGACCCGCACGGACGAGGCGCGAGCGTGGTAGGCGATCGGCACCCACTTGTAGTTCGGCAGCAGCGGGTTGTCCGGGCGGAACAGGCGCCCGACGGCCGTGGCGTGATGGATGGAGGCATAGAAATCGGTGAAGTCACCGATCACGGCGGGCAGCTGGTACTGCACCTGTACCTGGGGGACGAGCAGGCCGCGCAGCCGCGGGGCGAGCGCGGCGTCGGCGCGCAGCGCCGCCGAGAGGGCCGCGCGCAGCGCGCTGGCAGCCGCCGGCCCCTGCGCCATGAACTCATTCAGGGCCGGCTGCGCGCACGCGCCCAGCGCTGCCGCCGCGACGCCGCTGAAGGGCGCGAGCGCGTGCAGGGCGCCAAGATCGAGTACCTCATCCCCGATCGCAACACCACCGCGGCACGGCTCCCCGGTGCCGGCGCGACGGAAGATGGCGAACGGCAGGTTCTGGATCGGGAAATCCGCACCCGTGGCATTGGCCGATTCGACCCAGCTGCGCAGCGCCGGGTCGTGCGTGGCGTTGAGTCCGGGCGCCATCGGTATCAGCGCCGCCGCCCGCGGCGCGCCGGTGCCGGCGCGGCCTGCGCGGGTGTGAAATGCTTCCCGAGCCCCTGCCACACGGCGTCGTAGTCGCGCTGCAGCAGCGGGCTCTTGAGCGCGTAGCGGGTGGGGTGGATCACGCTGCGGGTCTCGAACATGAACGCCATGGTGCCGCTCAAGTGTGCCGGGCGTGAGGTGTCCGCGCGGCTCGCCTTCGCGAAGCTCTCGGCATCCGGCCCGTGGCCGCTCATGCAGTTGTGCAAAGAGGCGCCGCCGGGCTCGAAGCCCTGCGCCTTGGCGTCGTAGACGCCCTCGATCAGGCCCATGAACTCGCTCGCCACGTTGCGATGGAACCACGGCGGCCGAAAGGTGTCCTCCATCGCGAGCCAGCGCGGCGGGAAGATCACGAAGTCGAGGTTATCAATCCCGGGGGTATCACTGAGAGACTGCAGCACGAGGAAGATGGAGGGGTCAGGATGGTCGTAGCTCACCGAACCCATGGTATTGAAGCGCCGCAGGTCGTACTTGTAGGGGACGTAGTTGCCGTGCCAGGCGACGACGTCGAGCGGCGAGTGCTGCAGCGGTGCGCCCCACAGGCGCCCGCCGAACTTCGCCACGAGTTCGAAGCGCCCCTCGCGGTCCTCGTAGGCGGCCTCGGGCGTCAGGAAATCGCGCGGGTTGGCGAGTCCGTTGGCACCGATGGGACCCAGATCCGGCAGGCGCAGCGGCGCGCCGAAGTTCTCGCATACGTAGCCGCGCGCCGCAGCGTCCAGCAGCTCCACGCGAAAACGCAGCCCGCGCGGGATCACCGCAATCTCCAGTGGCGCAACCTCGAGCACGCCGAGCTCCGTGGCGAGGCGCAGCGCCCCCTGCTGCGGCACGAGCAGCAGTTCCCCGTCGGCATCGTAGAAGAAGCGCTCGTGCATCGAGCGGTTGGCGGCGTACCAGTGGATCGCGCAGCCGGCGTGCGCCTCCGGGGAACCGTTGCCGCAGAGCGTAGCGAGCCCGGCGATGAAGTCCGTCGGCCGCCTGGGCAGGGGTAGCGCGCTCCAGCGCAGGCGGTTGGGCGGGGTCGGTACCAGATCGAAACGCCCGGCGAGCGGGCCCGCCGGCAACTCGCGGAAAGTGCCGTGCAGAGCGGCCGGGCGGATGCGGTACAGCCAGCTGCGCCGGTTGGCGGCGCGCGGCGCCGTGAAAGCGGTGCCGGAAAATTGTTCGGCGTACAGCCCGTAGGGGCAGCGCTGCGGGGAGTTACGTCCTTGCGGCAGCGCGCCAGGGAGCGCCTCGGTCGCAAAGTGATTGCCGAAGCCGCTCTGGTAACGCAGCACGGCGGTGGCGGGCTCAGCGGCGCGGTTGTTCATGGCCCGGCGAATCTCCCAGGAAGCGGTCGCGACGCATTATACTGTGGACAAACGGTTGCACACGCAACTTTATGGGAGTGCTGCAGTGACTGCCCGAGCAAGCGCGCGTGCCCTGCTGCGGTTGCCGCAGTTCGTGCCTTTTCGCCTGAACCGCCTCGCTGGCGCGGTGAGCGAGCACCTGGCGGCCATCTACCGCGGGCGCTTTGACCTCGAGGTGCCCGAGTGGCGCGTCATGGCGACCGTCGGCCAGGAGCGCGGCTGCACCGCGCAGTTCATCGCCGCCAGCACCCGCATGCACAAGACACGTGTCAGCCGCGCCATCGCGCAGCTGCGCGGCCGTGGGCTCATCGAACGCGCGCCGAGCAGCACCGATCGCCGCGCGTTGCAGCTGCGCCTGAGCGGTAGCGGCCGGCGCCTGTACGCGCAGCTCGTGCCGCTGGCGCTGGCGCGCGAGGAGGAGCTGCTCGCGAGCCTGAGCCCGCCCGAGCGGCGCGCGTTCCTCGTTGCCCTCGGACGCCTCGAAACTCATCTCGGACTGTAAGGGCAGCACGGCCGGCTGCTAACATGCGCGGCGTGAGAATCCTCAGTGCCTGGCAGCTCGCAGCCCTGCTCGCCTTCACGGCGCCCGGATTGCACCTGGGACCCCCCGATCCCATCCCGGCGCCCCTGACGCATTCCGCCCTCCTCACCCTGGAGGGTGCCGCGGCACCGGGGGTGCTGGTGCTGCGCGTGCGCTCCACTACGCCCGGCACCGCGGTGAACGTGAGCGATTTTCAGGTGGTCCTGGATGGCAAGCCGCTGGCCGTGACGCCGCGCGCAGACGGTGCCTGGCGCGCCTCCCTGCCCCCGGAGTCCGCAGACGGAGCAGGCAAGTTGCAGGTGACCGTGACGCACGACGGCGTCAGCGAGCTTCTCAATGCGCAGCTGCCGCTGGCGGGCCTCGCGGCGCCCGCCGCCACCAGCGTGCTGTCCGGAGCGCACCGACAGATCGTGTGGTGGATTCTCAACATCGCGATCGTACTGATCGCCGCGCTCGTCATTGCGCGGCGCACGTCCTGAGCCGGCCGGGTGCACCCGCATTCCGCCACGGCAGCTGCCGTTACTGCGAAGTGAGCGCCTTCACATAGCGATAGAAGAATTCGTTGCCCTTGTAAAAGGAGGCAACGCCGACCCGCTCGTCACGGCCGTGAGCGCGCACGTCGTCCACATCGATGGCGATGCCGGTAATGCCGTAGGTCGGAATGCCCACCGCCGCCGTGTAGATCGCATCGGAGGCGCCCGCGTCCATATAAGGCACGACCGGCATGCCGGGCCACATCGCCGCGACCACCTGCTCGAGGGGCTTCACGACCTGCGGATTTAAAGGTGGTGGGGCGAGACTCTTGCGGTCGGGGGTCTTTTCCATGACCGAGCCATCGTCGGCGACGTACCGCACCGTCACCTCAGGGTCGGCGATCACCTTGATCAGCTGCTGGCGTACCTCTTCCAGCGAATGGCCGGGCAGGATGCGACAGTTGACGTTGGCCTGGGCACGCTGCGGCAGGGCATTGTTGGCATGGCCACCCTCGAGGCGGGTGGCGACGCAATTGGTGCGCATCACGCCGTTGTCCGCCGGTTCCTGGGAGAGCCGCTGCACGGCCGCCGCATCCGGCGGCACAGCGAGGATGCCACGGATATCGGCCTGCCGCTGGCCGCTCGACAGGGCGGCCAGACTCTGGAAGTAAGGTCGCGACACGTTATTGAGCTCGAAAGGGAACTGGTACTTGGAGATGTTGAGCAGCGCGTGCGCCAGCTGATAGATGGCGTTGTCGGCGCGCGGCTCGGAGCTGTGCCCGCCCTTATTGGTGACGCTGAGCTGGTAGTCGCCGTACAGCTTCTCCGTGGCGCCGAGGCGGAACATCTTCGGCACGCCCTTCTCGCTCATCACCGACCAGCCGTCGGTATTGATGGCAAACTCAGCGTCGATCAGCGCGCGGTGGTTCTTCAGCAGCCAATTCGGACCGTTGCAGCAGCCACCCTCCTCGTCGGCCGTGAGCGCAAGAATAATGTCGCGATCGGGCTTGAAGCCCTCCGCCTTCATACGCAGCACGGTCGCGACCATGATCGCGTCGTCGCCTTTCATGTCCGAGGTACCGCGGCCGTAGAAATAGCCGTCCTTCTCGGTGAGCTTGAAGGGATCGAGATTCCAGTCCTCGCGATGCGCCTCGACCACGTCGAGATGGCCCATGAGCAGCACCGGCTTGTACTTGCCGCTACCGCGCAGTCGCACCACGACGTTCTTCTTCTTGTCGGTGGGACCGAGCACCACCACGTCCTGGCTCGCAAAGCCGGCGTCCCGGAAGCGCTTAGCCATGGCCTCGGCCGCGGTCGTCACGTTCCCGACCGAGTCGGTCGTGTTGATCTCTATGAGCTGCTGCAGCAGCTCATGCGCCAGCTTGTTCGAGGCCTGATCGGCGGCCGTCTCGGCAGCGGACGCGGCGGCGGCACCTAATGCTGCGAGCAGCACGGCGGCGAGGGACTGCGAAGCGCGTAACGTCATGGTTCCTTATCCTTCTAGGTGGGCCGCGTGACTGCCGGGACGCGTAGGTTCCGGTGTAATCACGAGGAGGCGAAATGTACCCGGCAGGATGCTGGGGCGCGGATGCGGGTGCTCGGGGCTGGCGGGCGCTGCCGGGCCGAAGTCCGCGGTGACGAGGAAGATCCGGTGCGCGTCCTCATCGAGCGCCATGGTGCGGGCGCCGCGCTCGGTCTTGAGCGACTGCACGGCATGGGCAGCGCCGCCCGCGCCGACACTGACCGCGGTGAGCACGCCCTCGCCGCAGGAGGCCAGGGCGAGCCGCAGGGCAGCATCGTAGCCGGCCGCATCCACACCCTCGCCGATCGGCGCAGTTGAAAGGACCTTGCCGCTGCGCGCGTCCACGACCGCCATGACCTGGTTGCCACACACCGGGAACAGCCGCTCGCGAGCGGTGTCGATCGCCAGTCCGGAGGGCTCCTCGCAGCCGGCGATCGGCCACACCGACCGCACCGTGAGCGCCCTGGTGTCGATCACGGCGATGCTGCTCTTATCCTGGAGGTTCACGTACAGGCGGCCGCGGCCGTCGCTGCGCGCGAACTCCGGCTTGGCGTCGAGCGCGATGCTGCCGATGACCTCGTTGCTCAAGGCGTCGATAACCGTGGCGTTGCGGCCACGGCCGTTGAAGGCGAACACCCGCCGGGTCGGCGCGTCGTACACGATGGCATCCGGGTTCTCCCCGGTGCCCCTGATGTCCTTGAGCCGCGCGAGCGTCTTCAGTTCGAACACGACGATCGTGCCCGCGCTCCCGGCGCTGATGTAGCCGCGGCCGAGGTCGGCAGCGAGCGCGATGCCATGCACGCCTGGGGTGTCGGCGATCTCTCCGATGCGGCTGAGTGAGTGCGTGTCGATCACGTCGACGTGGCTGCCATGGGCGACGAACAGCCGCTCGCCACCGCGCTCGAAGGCCATGTAGTCCCAGCCACCCTCCCCCGGCAGCTGCACGGTCTTGACGATGCGGTACTGCGGAGTTGCGTGCGCGGCCGTGGCGAACAGCAATGCGGCCGCGCCGGCGGCCGCCAGCGCGGCCTTCAGTCGTTGCGCAATCATCGGCAGAGTCTCCTCTCGGTTTTTCGGTCCGCCACCGGCTTCGTCAGTGGATCAGCCGCGCGCACAGGTTAAGGAGTGCTCCGGGAAAAACGCCGAGGGCCATCGTCGCCGCGGCGTTGAGCCCGAGTGCCAGGCGCACACCCCCGGCCCCGGCCGCTGCTGGCAGCGGCGCCGTCACCGGCTCGTAGAAGTACATGAGGATGATGATGCGCAGGTAATAGAAGGCCCCCACCACCGACATGGCTGCCGCGATGACCACGAGCCACAGGTGGTGGGTCTCCCACAGCGCCTGAAAGATGCGCAGCTTCGCCCAGAAACCGACCAGCGGCGGCACGCCGGCGGTCGAGAACATGAGGAGCATCATCGCCAGCGCCAGCAGCGGATCGCGCTGCCACAGGCCCTTGTAGTCATCGAGCTGGTCGGCCTCGTAGCCCTTGCGGCTCAGGAGCAGGATCACGCCGAAGGAGCCGAGCGCGACCAGTACGTACGTGAGCGTGTAGAAGAGCGCCGCCGCATAGCCATCGGGCGTACCGGCTACGAAGCCGAGGAGGATGAAGCCGACGTTGGCGATGGTCGAGTAAGCCAGCATGCGCTTGAGGTTGGTCTGCACCAGCGCCACGACGTTACCGAGCACCAGCGTCAGCACCGCGAGCGCTGCCAGCATCTGCGTCCAGTCGGGCGTCATGCCGGCAAGACCCTGCGCCAGCAGTCGGAAAGCCAGGGCGAAGTAGGCGATCTTGGGCACGGTGCCGATGAAGAGCGTGACGCTGGTCGGGGCGCCCTCGTACACGTCCGGAAGCCACATGTGGAAGGGCACGGCGCCGAGCTTGAAGGCGACCGCCACCACCACGAACACCAGTCCCATGACGGCACCGAGCGAGGTCGGGGTACTCAGGCTCACGGCGATCTGCGACAGATCGAGCGTGCCGGTGAGCCCGTAGATGAGGGACATGCCATAAAGCAGCGCCCCGGAGGCGATCGCCCCGAGCACGAAGTACTTCATCGCCGACTCCGCCGCGACGCCCGAGTCGCGGTCGAAGGCCACCATCGCGTACACCGACAGCGCCAGCAGCTCCACCCCGAGATATACGGTCAGCAGGCTGTTGGCGGACACCAGTACGAAAATGCCGAGGAGCGCGGTGAGCGCGAGCACGTAGTACTCGCCGCGCAGGATGTTGCGGTTGATCAGGTAGGCGCGCGAGTACAGCAGCACCACTGCGACCACCGCAAAGCCGGCCAGCTTCAGCGCGAAGGCTAACTCGTCGGCCACGTACATGCCGTGCAGCAGCAGCACACGCTCGGTGACGTGGCCGTACTCGACCGTGAGCGCCGCGCACACCGCCAGCGCGATCAGGGTCAGGGTGGAGGTGAGGCCGGGGCGCTTCTCGCCCGCGAACACATCGACCAGCAGGATGAAGCAGATTGCCACGGTCAGGCTGATTTCCGGGATGACCGGAGCGAGGCTCGACCAGGTAAACAGGGATTCGGGCATGGGACCTTCAGGACCTCATAGCTTGGAGGCGATCGCCTGGGTCACCAGGTGCTGGATCGTCGGCTGCATGACTTTCAACAGCGGCGCCGGCCAGATGCCCACCAGCAGCACCGCGACCGCGAGCGCGCCGAGCACCAGGAACTCGCGCCCGTTCAGATCCCTGAGCGCCGCTACCCGTGGGCTGGTCACGGGCCCGAACACCACGCGCTTGACGAGCCAGAGCGTGTAGGCGGCTCCCAGTACCAGCGTCACGGCAGCAAGGAAGGCGTACCAGAAACTGGCGCGGAAACTCGCCACGATCACCAGAAACTCGCCCACGAACCCGGACGTGCCGGGCAGCCCGGTATTGGCGAGCGCGAACAGCACCATGAAGGCGCCGAACACCGGCATGGTGTTGATCACGCCGCCGTAGTCGGCGATCTGGCGGCTGTGCATGCGGTCGTAAAGCACGCCGACGCACAGGAACAGCGCCCCGGAGATCAGGCCGTGGGAGATCATCTGCACCATGGCGCCGTCGAGCCCCATGCCGGCGCCCTGCGTGCTGCCGGTGCGGCGCACGATCTCGTAGAGGACGAAGGCGCCGAGCGTCACGAACCCCATGTGTGCGATCGAGGAGTACGCGATCAGCTTCTTCATGTCCTGCTGCACCAGCGCGACGAAGCCGATGTACACCACCGCGATGAGCGACAGGCTGATGACGAGCACGTCGAGCTCGCGGCTGGCATCGGGGGTGATGGGGAGACTGAAGCGCAGGAAGCCGTAGCCGCCCATCTTCAGCATGATGGCGGCCAGGATCACCGAGCCACCGGTCGGCGCCTCGACGTGCGCATCCGGGAGCCAAGTGTGCACCGGCCACATCGGCACCTTGACCGCGAAGGCGAGGAAGAACGCCGCGAAGATCCAGCGCTGCTCGATGAGGGTCAGCGGCAGCGCCTGCAGGCCGGCGATCGAGTAGTCCCCGCCCTGCACGTACATGTAGATGAGCGCCGCCAGCATGAACACCGAGCCGAGGAAGGTGTAGAGGAAGAACTTGATGGTGGCGTAGATGCGCCGCGGGCCACCCCAGATACCGATGATGAGGAACATCGGGATCAGCATCGCCTCCCAGAAGAAATAGAAGAGCAGCGCATCGGTGGCGGAGAACACCCCGATCATGAGCCCTTCCATGATCAGGAAGGCCGCGAAGTACTGCGCCGGACGCTTCTCGATGACGCTCCAGCCGGCGATCACCACCGGCACCGTCATGAAGGCGGTGAGCACCACGAGGGGCATCGAGATGCCATCGACGCCGAGGGCGTAAAAGGCGTTGAAGCGCGGAATCCACTGCAGCTTCTCGGGAAACTGCATGACGGCGGTAGTGGGATCGAAGCTGCCCCACAGCGGCACGGCGAACGCGAGCGTGGCGAGCGAGCCGATGAGGGCCAGCCAGCGCCCGGCGCCGACATTGCGCTCACCGAGCACGAGGATCAGCACCCCCACCGCGATGGGCAGCCAGATCAGGATCGACAGCAGACCGTGCATCGTTGTGACTTTTTCTCTTAACCGTTGGCGTGCGCCAGGAACCAGCCGAGCAGCAGCGCGAGCCCGATCATCATCCAGAACGCGTACGAGTAGAGGTATCCCGACTGCACGCGGCGCACCACGCCGCCGAACCAGCCGATCGCCTCGGCCGAGCCGTTGACCAGCGCCCCGTCGATGATCACCTGGTCACCGCCCTTCCACAGTCCGGTGCCGATACCGCGCGTGAGGGCCGCCACCACGTGCTCGTTGAACCAGTCGAAGTAGTACTTGTGCGTCAGCAGACGCCGCACCCCGGAGAAGCGGCGCGCCGCGGCGTCCGCAAGCTGCGGTCGCCACAGGAAGAACACCCAGGCGGCCGCGACCCCGGCGAGCGCGAACCAGAACGGCGCCGCGACGAACCCGTGCAGCGCCGCCTGCGTGGCCCCGCCGAACTGCTCCCCCACCCGGGCGACGACGTTGTTGGCGGGCAGCACGAAGATCGCGCCGCCGAAGTAGCGCCCGAAGAGCACCGGACCCACGGTGAGGGCGCCGATGAGGACCGACGGGATCGCAAGCGCGATGAGGGGCAGCGTCACCACCCAGGGGCTCTCGTGCGGCGCGGCGGCGTGGCCGCCGTGCTCGTCAGCGCCGTGCCCGTGGCCGTGGCCGCGATCGTGCGCGTCGCGGAAGCGCTCCGGGCCATGGAAGGTCATGAACAGCATGCGGAAGGTGTAGAGCGCGGTCACGAACACCCCGCACAGCACGCACCAGTAGGCGTAGGTGGCGCCGAAGCGGTGCGACTCCCCGACGGCCTCGATGATGGCGTCCTTGGAGTAGAACCCGGAGAAGAACGGCGTGCCGATGAGGGCGAGCGCGCCGATCCAGCAGGTAACGGCGGTGATCGGCATGTACTTGGCAAGACCGCCCATCTTGCGCATGTCCTGCTCGTGGTGCATGCCGATGATCACGGAGCCCGCGGCGAGGAACAGCAGCGCCTTGAAGAAGGCGTGCGTCATCAGGTGGAACATGCCGGCGCTGTAGGCGGAGACCCCGAGCGCGACGGTCATGTAGCCCAGCTGCGAGAGCGTCGAATAGGCGATCACGCGCTTGATGTCGTTGTTGACCACCCCGAGCAGTCCCATGAAGAACGCGGTGGTGGCGCCGATCACCAGCACGAACGACAGCGCGCCTTCGGAGTACTCGAACAGCGGCGACATGCGCGCCACCATGAAGATGCCCGCGGTCACCATGGTCGCGGCATGGATGAGGGCGGAGATCGGCGTCGGGCCCTCCATCGAGTCCGGCAGCCACACGTGTAGCGGCACCTGCGCCGACTTGCCCATGGCGCCGATGAACAGGCACACACAGATGAGCGTCATCGCGTTGACGCTGTAGCTCGGCGACAGCGGGATCAGCGCCGCGGCGATCCTCGGAGCGGCGGCGAAGGCATCCGCGTAGTGCATGGAGTGGGTGAAGTAGGCGATGCCTGCGATGCCGAGCACGAAGCCGAAGTCGCCGATGCGGTTGACCAGGAACGCCTTGAGGTTGGCGAAGATGGCACTCGGGCGCGTGTACCAGAAGCCGATCAGGAGGTAGGAGACCACCCCGACCGCCTCCCAGCCGAAGAACAGCTGCATGAAGTTATTGGCCATCACCAGCATCAGCATCGAGAAGGTGAACAGCGAGATGTAGCTGAAGAAGCGGGTGTAGCCCGGGTCATCGCGCATGTAGCCGATGGTGTAGACGTGCACGCACAGCGACACGAAGGTCACCACCACCATCATGAGGGTGGTGAGCCGGTCGACGAGGAAGCCGACGTGCATCGCCATGCCATCGCTCACAAGCCAGGTGTACACCGGCGCGTCGTAGACGGGCGCCGCATCGAAGTAGACATCGCGCAGCACCGCCAGCGACAGCAGAAAGCTCACGGCGACGCCCGCGATGGTCACCAGGTGCGCGCCGGTGCGGCCGATGAGGCGCCCGCCGAGGCCGGCGATGAGCGCGGCCGCGAGCGGCAGGAGCGGGATGGCGAGCAGCAGATGCGGGTTCATGGGCGCCGTGTCAGCCTTTCAGCGTATTCAGGTCTTCGACGTTGATGCTGCGCCGCTCGCGGAACAGCACCACGAGGATGGCAAGGCCGATGGCCGACTCCGCCGCCGCCACGGTGAGCACGAAGAACACGAACACCTGGCCGTTCAGGTCACCCAAGTAGCGCGAGAAGGCGATGAAGTTGAAGTTCGCCGCGAGCAGCAGCAGCTCGACGCACATGAGCAGCAGAATGACGTTCTTGCGGTTGAGGAAAATGCCCGCCACGGCGAGCGAGAACAGGATCCCCGAGAGCGTCAGCAGCTGCGCCAGGCTGATCATGAGCCCTTCTCCGCGTCCATCTTGATGAGGCGTACGCGGTCCTGCGCGCGCACCGCGTTCTGCAGGTCCACGTCCTGCTGCTTCAGGCCCGGGCGGTGGCGCATGGTGAGGGCGATGGCGGCCACGATCGCCACCAGCAGCAGCATCGCGGCGAGTTCGAGCGGGTAAGCGTAGCGGGTGTAGAGGAGCTTGCCGAGCTCGAGCGTGTTGCTGTAGTCAGCCGGCTGCGGGCTCGCGCCGCGGCTGCCGTCGACCCCAAGTCCGCCCCTGGCCCACACCACGCCCGCGATCTCGATGATGACCGCGAGCGCGGTAAGCCAGCCGAGCCAGGCGAAGCGCGTGAAGCCCTGCCGCAGCTCCGCGAGATCAATGTCGAGCATCATGACGACGAACAGGAACAGCACCATCACGGCGCCCACGTACACCAGCACCAGCACCACGGCCAGGAATTCCGCCTCGATGAGCAGCCAGATGGCCGCCGAGGTGACGAAGCACATGACGAGCGCGAGGGCCGAGTACACCGGGTTCCTGGTGCTGATCACGCCGATGGCGGAGATCACGAGGATCGTGCTGAAGATGTAGAAAAGCGTCTGGATCAGCATGGCGCGCCTTCTAGCGGTACGGGGCGTCCGCAGCCTTGTCGGTGGCGATCATCGCCTCGTAGCGCTCCCCGACCGCGAGCAGCTTGTCCTTGCTCATGATGTTCTCGCCGCGCTTCTCCATGTGGTACTCGTGGATGCGCGTGAGCACGATCGCATCCACCGGGCACGCCTCCTCGCAGAAGCCGCAGTAGATGCACTTGAACAGGTCGATGTCATAGCGCGTGGTGCGGCGCGTGCCATCCGGGCCCACGTCCGAATCGATGGTGATGCACACGGCCGGGCACACCGCCTCGCACAGCTTGCAGGCGATGCAGCGCTCCTGCCCGTTCGCATAGCGGCGCAGCGCATGCAGGCCGCGGAAGCGCGGCGACTGCGGGGTCTTCTCCTCGGGATAGTTGAGCGTGAACTTACTCTCGAAGAAGGTGCGCGCCGTCACCGTCATGCCCTTGAGCAGCTCGGGCAGGAGGAAGGTCTTCAGGGGATTGAGCATACGGGTCTCTGCCTTGCCTTCAGTGGAACCAGGGCCGCGCCCAGGGGCCGACGCGATACACGAGCATCAGCATCTCCACCCCGATCCACACGAGCGTCACCGGAATCAGCGCCTTCCAGCCGAGGCGCATGATCTGATCGTAGCGGTAGCGCGGGAAGGTGGCGCGGAACCACAGGAACAGGAACAGCAGGCAGAACACCTTGAGGAACAGCCAGCCGAAGCTCGGCTGGCCGAGGAAGGTGCCGCCGAGGGCGGGGTACCCCTCGAGCGGCCCCTGCCAGCCGCCGAAGAAGAACACCGCCGTGAGCGCCGAGATCAGAATCATGTTGGCGTACTCGGCGAGGAAGAACAGCGCGAAGGCGATGCCCGAGTACTCGACGTGGAAGCCGGCGACGATCTCCGACTCCCCTTCCGCCACGTCAAAGGGTGCCCGGTTGGTCTCTGCGACCCCGGAGATGAAGTAGACGACGAACAGCGGGAACAGCCAGAACCAGTTCCAGGAGCCGATGCCGCCGGCCTGCGTCTCCACGATCTTGCCGAGGTTCATGCTACCCGTGGCCATGAGCACCCCGACCAGGGCAAACCCCATTGCGATCTCGTAGGCCACCATCTGGGCCGCCGAGCGCATGGCCCCGAGGAAGGCGTACTTCGAGTTCGCCGCCCACCCGGCAATGATGACCCCGTAGACCCCCATGGAGGTCAGCGACAGCAGGTAGAGGAGCCCGGCATCGGCCTTGGAGATGACGAGCTCGGGCGACAGCGGGATCACCGCCCAGGCGGCAAACGCCGGGATCAGCGCGATCATGGGCGCGAGGCGGAACAGGATCTTGTTGGACTTCGCCGGGATGATGACTTCCTTCATCAGCAGCTTGAAGACGTCCGCGAACGGCTGACCGAAGCCGGGCAGGAGTCCGAACACGCGCACGCGGTTGGGTCCGCGGCGCAGCTGCATCCAGCCGATCACCTTGCGCTCCCAGAGCGTCGTGTAGGCGACGCACAGGATGAGCGCCACCGTCACAATGAGGATCCAGGCGGTGGAGCGCACGTAATCCGGCAGCCCCGCCCACAGGGCCGGGAGCGAGGCGATGAGGGCTTGCAGTCTTTCCAGCACTCGTTGAGTCCTCGCCGGCGCGCCTAATAGGTGACGAGCGGCATGCGACCCTCGCGGGTGCGCAGCAGCGAGGGCGCGTGTCGCACCAGGGCATCGATCAGGTACATGGGCACGTCGATGAGGCCGGCCTCGTCCGCCCCCGCCGGTGCCGCGCCGACCACGTGGCTGCCGTGATAACCGCCCGGCGGCAGCTCCTGGCAGCGCGCGCGCACCTCGCGCAGCACCTCCTCGGAGGACTGGTAGTCAAAGCCTGAGAGGTTCATGAGGTTGCCGAGCACGCGCAGGATCTTCCAGCCCGGACGCGCCTCCCCCACCGGCGCCGCGGCCCCGGTCTGGCTCTGCCAGAGGCCCTCGCAGTTGACGAAGGTGCCCGAGGTTTCCGCGTAGGTACCCATCGGCAGCTGCACGTGCGCGACAGCCTTCATCTCCTCGCTCGCAAACGGCGTGACGGCAACGACGAACTCGGACCGGGCGAGAGTGCGCAGCGCCTCCGGGTCCAGAGCATCGATGGAAGGCTCGATGCCACCGACGAGCAGATAGGCGCGCAGCGGCACCTTCAGCATCTCGCGCACGTTCAGTCCCGGACTCGCGACACTGCGGCCGCCCGCCTCGCGGTGCGGCAGGGCACCGGCGAGCGCACCGCCGACGGCATTGCCGCCCTCCGCGATGCGCCCGAGGCTCGCCCCGGTGAGGATCGCGAGCGCTGCGGCCAGCGCGCGCAGGTCGACGAAGCGCGCGTGGCGCGCCGCGAGCGCGCCGAGCCACACCGCGCGCCTCTCACCGCTCACGAGCGCCTGCGCGAGCGCGCGCTGCTCCTCATCCGGGTGCGCCTGCCCCACGATCTCAGCGAGGTGCGCGGGCACGGACTTACCGGTGAGCTGCGCGGCGGCGGCAAGAATCGCGGCGAGTTCAGCGACGAAATCCTTCGGCGCCGCCACGCGATTCGTCTTCACCGGGAACAGGTACGGGAAGCGCGCCGGGTTCAGGAAGCTCACCTGCGCCCCGCGGCGGGCGGCCTTGCGCACGCGGTGCGCCAGCAGCGGCGCCTCGCGGCGCAGGTTCGAGCCGATGATGAAGAGCGCATTGAGCTCATCGATGGCCGCCAGCGGCAGGCCGAGCCCCGGGAACACAGGGTCGGCGGACGCGTCGCGGAAGTCGCGTTGCCTGAGGCGATGGTCGATGTTGTCGCTCCCGAGCCCCCGGGCCAGCCGCTGGGCTAGATAGAGCTCCTCGAGCGTGGCGGTCGGGCTCACGAGCACGCCTAGGTCCGGGGCGCGCGTGCGCAGGCCGTCGGCCACCTGGGCGAGCGCGCTCTCCCAGTCGCTCTCCAGCCACTCGCTGCCGCGGCGCACCATCGGGCGCACCAGGCGGTCCTCGCTGTACAGGCCCTCGTAGCTGAAGCGCTCGCGGTCGGCGATCCAGATCTCGTTGATCGCCTCGTTCTCGCGCGGCACCACGCGCTTTAGTTCCCCGCGCAGCACGTGGCCGAAGAGGTTGGTGCCCACCGGATCGTGGGGCGAGATGAGAGGGGTCGAGGTCATCTCCCAGGCGCGCGCCGTGAAGCGGTAGGGCTTGGAGACGAGCGCCCCCACCGGGCACAGGTCGATGACGTTGCCGGAGAGCTCGTGGTTCACCGTGCTCTCGATGTAGGTGCGCACCGCGATGTGCTCGCCGCGACCGATCATGCCGAGCTCCTGCATGCCCGCGATCTCTTCGGTGAAGCGCACGCAGCGCGTGCACTGGATGCAGCGCGTCATGTCGGTGGCGATCAGGGGACCTAAGTTCTCATCCTCGACCGAGCGCTTGCCCTCGTTGTAGCGCGACACGTCGCGGCCAAAGCCGACCGCGAGGTCCTGCAGCTCGCACTCCCCGCCCTGATCGCAGATCGGGCAGTCGAGCGGGTGGTTGATGAGGAGGAATTCCATGGTGGCGCGCTGGGCGCCGATGGCCTTCGCGGACTTGGTGAAGACCTTCATGCCCTCGGCGACCGGAGTCGCGCAGGCCGGCATCGGCTTGGGCGCCTTCTCGATCTCGACCAGGCACATGCGGCAGTTGGCCGCCACCGCGAGCTTCTCGTGATAGCAGAAGCGCGGCACGTAGGCACCGCTCGCATCGGTGGCGCGGATGAGCATGTCACCCTTCTTCGCCTTGACCGCGACGCCGTCGATCTCGAGATTGACCAGGTCATCCGCCATGAAAAAGTCCGTTCCCCGACAGGCGCCCTCAGGCCGCCTGCGCTCCGCGTGAGTCGTTGACGATGCTGCGGCCGCCGTGATCGATCATGTACTCGAACTCGTGCCGGTAATGCTTGAGAAAGCTCTGCACGGGCCACGCCGCCGCATCCCCGAAGGCGCAGATGGTGTGGCCCTCGATGCGGTTGGCCACATCGAGCAGCAGGCCCAGTTCCTCGCGGCGCGACTGCCCGGCGAGCACGCGCTTGAGCAGCCGGTTCATCCAGCCGGTGCCCTCGCGGCAGGGCGTGCACTGGCCGCAGGATTCGGAGTAATAAAAGCGCGAGACGCGCTCGAGCACCCGCACCATGCAGGTGCTTTCGTCCATGACGATGGCCGCACCGGTGCCCAGGGCTGAGCCGGCGGCCTTCACCGAGTCGTAGTCCATGTTGGTCTTGAGCATGACCTCCCCGGGCACCACCGGCACCGAGACCCCGCCCGGGATCACGGCCTTGAGCTTGCGCCCGCCGCGCACCCCGCCGCACAGCCCCAGCAGGTCCGCGAACGGCACCCCCAAGGGCAGCTCGAGGTTGCGCGGCCGCTCGATGTGGCCCGACATCGAGTAGATCATGGTGCCGCCGGAGTTGGCCGGGCCCAAGCCGGCGAACCAGGCCGGGCCCTTCCTCAGGATGGTCGGCACGGAGGCGTAGCTTAAGGTGTTGTTGATCGTGGTCGGGGCGCCGTAGACGCCGAAGTTCGCCGGGAACGGCGGCTTGAAGCGCGGCTTGCCGGGCTTGCCCTCCAGGGACTCAAGCAGCGCCGTCTCCTCGCCGCAGATGTAGGCCCCGGCGCCAACGAAGGTGTGCAGGTCGAAGTCCACTCCGCTGCCCTTGACGTTCTTGCCCAGCAGCCCCGCCTGGTAGGCCTCATTGAGCGCCGCTTCGAAGCGCGGCACCGGCTCGCCCAGGAACTCGCCGCGGATGTAGTTGTAGGCGACGCTCGAGTTGGTGCAGTAGCCGGCGATCGCCAGCCCCTCGATCACCGCGTGCGGGTTGAAGCGCAGGATGTCGCGGTCGTGGCAGGTGCCGGGCTCGCTCTCATCGGAGTTGCACACCAGGTACTTCTGCGCCGGGGAGTTGCGCGGCATGAAGCTCCACTTGGTGCCGGTCGGGAAGCCGGCGCCGCCGCGCCCGCGCAGGCCCGAGGCTTTCACCTTCTCGATGATCTCCTCGCGCGCGGGCTTGTCCTTGAGGATCTGCTCCCACACCGAGTAGCCGCCGATCGAGCGGTAGGTCGGAAGCGTCCAGGGGCGCTCGAGCTTCAGGGGCTCGAACACCGTGAGGTTCATGCGCTCGGCGTACTTGGCTTCGAGCTCGCTCACTTGAGCTCATCCAGTATCGCATCGAGCTTCTCGGGCGTGAGGTGCTCGTGGAACACATGGTCCACCATCACCATGGGCGCCCCGGTGCAGGCGGCCAGGCACTCCTCCTCGCGCTTCAGGAAGATGCGTCCGTCGGCGGTGCTTTCGTTGAGCTTGATGCCGAGCTTCTTCTCGGCGTGCGCGACCAGCTCCTCGCCGCCGTTGAGCATGCAGGAAATGTTGGTGCAGATGCTCACGTGGTGACGCCCGCACGGGTGGGTCTCAAACATCGAGTAGAAGCTCGCCACTTCGTACACCTGGATCGGCGGCAGCTTCAGGTACTCGGCCACCGCATCCATGAGTTCCGGCGTCAGGAAGCCGTGGTTCTGCTCCTGGGCGGCGCGCAGCGCGGCCAGACTCGCCGAGCGCTGCCGGCCCGGCGGGAACTTCGCCACCCAGTGGTCGATCTCGGCGCGCGTGGCATCCGAGAGCACGGCGCTCCTTGAGGGTGCGCCCGCGGCGCTGCTGCTGTCGGTGCTCACCGGTCTATTTCCCCGAACACGATGTCCTGCGTGCCGATGATTGCCACCACGTCGGCGAGCATGTGGCCGCGCGACATCTCCTCGAGCGCCGCCAGGTGCGGGAAACCCGGCGCGCGGCACTTCAGGCGGTAGGGCTTGTTGGCGCCGTCTGACACGAGGTAGATGCCGAACTCGCCCTTGGGTGCTTCGATGGCAGCGTAGGTCTCCCCGGCCGGCACCTCGTAGCCTTCGGTGAAGAACTTGAAGTGGTGGATGAGGGATTCCATGTCCTCTTTCATATGCTCGCGCGCCGGCGGCCGCACCTTCACGTCATCCACCATCACCGCCCCCGGATGATCCTTCAGCCACTGCACGCACTGGCGCACGATGCGGTTGGACTGGCGCATCTCCTCCACGCGCACGAGATAGCGATCGTAACAGTCACCCTTGACCCCGATCGGCACGTCAAAGTCCATGCGCTCGTACACCTCGTAGGGCTGTTTCTTGCGCAGGTCCCAGGCGATGCCTGAGCCGCGCAGCATGGGACCGGAGAACCCCAGCTGCAGCGCCCGCTCCGGGCTCACGACCCCGATGTTGACGGTGCGCTGCTTCCAGATGCGGTTGTCGGTGAGGAGCGTCTCGTAGTCATCCACCGCTGCCGGGAAGGCCTCGGTAAAGGCCTGGATGTAATCGAGCATGGTGCCCGAGCGCGCCTCGTTCAGGCGCGCCGCGTCCTTCGCCGAGCGCCACTTGGAGGCCTGGTACTTCGGCATTGAGTCGGGCAGGTCGCGGTACACCCCCCCGGGGCGGTAGTAGGTCGCGTGCATGCGCGTGCCCGAGACTGCCTCGTACACGTCCATGAGCTCCTCGCGCTGCTTGAAGCACAGCAGGAACACCGTCATCGCGCCGATGTCCAGGCCGTGCGCGCCGAGCCACATGAGGTGATTCAGGATGCGCGTGATCTCATCGAACATGACGCGGATGTACTGCGCGCGCTCGGGCGGGGTGATGCCGAGCAGGCGCTCGATCGCGAGCACGTAGGCGTGCTCGTTGCACATCATGGATACGTAGTCGAGACGGTCCATGTAGCCGATCGACTGGTTGAAGGGCTTGGACTCGGCGAGCTTCTCGGTGCCGCGGTGCAGGAGGCCGATATGCGGGTCGGCCTTCTGGATGACCTCGCCGTCGAGCTCGAGCACCAGACGCAGCACGCCGTGGGCCGCCGGGTGCTGCGGCCCGAAGTTCATGGTGTAGTTGCGGATCTCGGTGAGCGGAGCGACAGCCATCAGCGCGGCACCTTCGGATCCTTGAGCGCAGGCTCGTAACGGTGATCGTGGCGGATCACCTTCGGCACGAGCACCCTTGGTGTGATGCTCACCGGCTGGTACACCACCCGGCCGCGCGCGGCATCGTACTGCACCTCCACGTTGCCGATGAGCGGGAAGTCCTTGCGGAACGGGTGCCCGATGAAGCCGTAGTCGGTGAGGATGCGGCGCAGGTCCGGGTGCCCGCGGAAGAGGATGCCGAAGAGATCGAACGCCTCGCGCTCGAACCAGTTGGCGGCCGCCCAGATGCCGACCACCGAGTCCGCCACGGGCTCCTCGGTGTCGGGCAGGCGGATGCTGAGGCGGATGCGCTGGTTGAGGGACACGGACAGCAGGTTGTACACCACCGCAAAGCGTCCGGGCTCCTGCGCATCGGGTTGCTGAGCGCGCGCCACCCGCGCACGGCTGAAGCCGGAGCGGGTGGCGCTCTGGGTCTGCCAATCATCGATGCCGTACTGCAGGTAGTCGACGCCGGCGAGATCCATGAGCTGCTCGAACTTCAGCTGCGGGGCATCCCGCAGCACCGCGCACACCTCAAGAAGCGCGGCGGCATCGGTCTCGTAAGCCAGCTCGTGCGTGAGCGCGGCCGTACGGCGCAGCCGGCCCGGCAGCTGCGCCTCGACCTTCTGGGCGAGAGCCTCGATCCGCTCGCTCACTTCAACTCCACTCCTGCGCCTGTTAGCGGGCGATCGCGCTGGTGCGGGCGATCTTCTTCTGCAGCTGGATGATGCCGTACACCAGGGCCTCGGCGGTCGGTGGGCAGCCGGGCACGTACACATCGACCGGCACGATGCGGTCGCAGCCGCGCACCACCGCGTAGGAATAGTGGTAGTAGCCGCCCCCGTTGGCGCATGAGCCCATGGAGATGACCCAGCGCGGCTCGGCCATCTGGTCATAGACGCGCCGCAGCGCCGGGGCCATCTTGTTGACCAGCGTACCGGCGACGATCATGACGTCCGACTGGCGCGGGCTCGGGCGGAACACCACCCCGAAGCGGTCGAGGTCGTAGCGCGAGGCGCCCGCGTGCATCATCTCCACCGCGCAGCAGGCCAGTCCGAAGGTCATCGGCCACAGCGAGCCGGTGCGCGCCCAGTTGACCAGGTTGTCCACCTGGGTGGTCATGAAGCCGCGCTGGGCAAAGCCCTCCGGGGTGTCGCTCGCCGCTAGTCCCACTCGAGCGCCCCCTTCTTCCATTCGTAGATGAAGCCAACCACGAGGATGGCGAGGAAGATGCCCATGGCGGCGAGCCCGAAGTGCCCGATCTGGCGCAGCGCCACCGCCCAGGGAAACAGGAACGCGATCTCGAGATCGAAGACGATGAAGAGGATCGCCACGAGGTAGTAGCGCACGTCGAACTTGGTGCGAGTGTCCTCGAAGGCATCGAAGCCGCACTCATAGGGGCTGCGCTTGGCCTTGTCGTCATGAAAGCGCGAGAAGTAGCGCCCGATGCCGGTGCCGAGGATCAAGAGCACCGCGGCGAGCGCGGCGGCCACGACCAGGAAGATGAGGATCGGCAGGTAATTGGACAGCATGGGCCCTTGCGACCGTAAAAAAGGCAGATCGACCGCGACCTGCCCCCTGAACCGGTGCGCATTGTAGCAGCGCGATAAGCGTTTTGGTGCCGACGGGGAGATTCGAACTCCCACACCTTGCGGCGCTAGCCCCTCAAGCTAGTGTGTCTACCAATTCCACCACGTCGGCAATCTTAAGCGTGCGTGTCGAGTCCCTTACTTCGGCGCCAGCGGCGCCGGCGTCGGCGTCGGCGCCGCTGGCGTGGCGGCCGGTGCGGCGGTAGTGCCCGCAGGTGGCGGTGCCGCCGGGAGCGTCAGGCCGGGAAGCGATTTGGGCTTCTCGGCTGCCTCATCGAGGAGCGTGCGCTGCGTCTGGGTGGCCGGGCGCGTGGCGAGGTAGGCAAGTCCCATGCTGTTGAGCATGAAGATCGCCGCGAAGATCGCCGTGGCGCGCGACAGCGCCGTGGTGGCGCCGCGCGCCCCGAACACGGTCCCGGAGGCGCCGGCACCGAAGCCTGCGCCGGCATCCGCCCCCTTGCCACGCTGCAGCAGCACGAGACCGATGATGGCGCCCGCGGACAGCAGCTGCACTAAGGTCAGGATTCTGGTCAACCACATGGGGAAATCTCACTCATCCCGGTCCGGCGGCGGCCAGGATTGTCAGGAACTCATCAGCCTTAAGCGAGGCGCCACCGATCAGCCCGCCGTCGACGTCCGGCATCGCGAACAGCTCGGCCGCGTTACCGGCCTTCACGCTGCCGCCATAAAGAATGCGTGTGGCGGCGGCAATTCTAGCATCCCGGGCCCCGATCCGGGCGCGGATGAAGGCGTGCACTTCCTGCGCCTGCTCGGGACTGGCGGTGCGCCCGGTGCCGATCGCCCACACCGGCTCGTAGGCCACGACCGCCTGCTCGAAGCCGGCCGCGCCGCACAGCTCCAGCACCACCTCCAGCTGCCGGGCGATGACCTCCCCGGTGCGCCCGGCCTCGCGGTCGGCCAGCTGCTCACCGATGCACAGGATCGGCACCAGGCCCTTGGCGAGCGCGGCGCCGAACTTGCGCGCGATCAGCTGATCGGACTCGCGGTACAGCAGGCGCCGCTCGGAGTGCCCGACGATCACGTACTCGCAGCCGACGTCCCTGAGCATCGCCGCCGAGACCTCCCCGGTGAAGGCGCCCTGCGCATCCGCGCACACGTCCTGGGCGCCGAGGTCGAGCGCCGAGTCACGCAGCAGGCGCGCCGCCTCCAGCAGGTACACGAACGGCGGGCAGATCACGCAGGCCGCCTGGGGCGCGGCCGGGCACTGCCCCAGCAGCTCCTCGATCAGGCGCGCGTTCTCGGCGCGCGAGCCGTGCATCTTCCAGTTTCCGGCAACAATGGGGCGGCGCATGCAACGGCCTCGCGGCACCCATCCTTAAGGATCGGTGCGCCTACGGGTTTCCAAGGGCGCGCGATGATAGCCATGCAGGCAGGGTGACGCAACGCCGTGGGCCGGCGTTCACCGCGCAGGACCGCCAGGGCCGCCGGCGACGCCGCCAGCCGGGTGCGCCCCAAAGGCTAGGTCACGCTGTTGCGCACCACTTCGGCAAGCTCCGCGGCGGCGGCCCGGGTAGTGGCCTCATCCCGCCCCTCGACCATGACGCGGATGACGGGCTCGGTGCCCGAGGCGCGCAGCACGACGCGCCCCTCCCCCCCTAAGCGCGCCTCGATGCGCGCCACGGCCTCCTGCACGGCGGGCACCTGCCCCGGATCGCAGCGCGCCTGCACCTTCACGTTCAGCAGCACCTGGGGGAACTTGCGCATGCCGGAGGCCAGCTCCGCGAGCTCGCGCCCGGACTGCTTCATGACCGCGAGCACCTGCAGGGCGCTCACCAGCCCATCCCCGGTGGTGGTCTTGTCGAGGCACAGGATGTGCCCGGAGGTCTCCCCGCCCAGGATCCCGCGCGTCTCGCGCAGCATGGCGAGCACGTAGCGGTCCCCGACCGCGGCGCGCTTGAAATCGATGCCGGCGGCGCGCAGCGCGAGCTCGAGTCCGAGGTTGCTCATGACCGTGCCCACCACGGGCCCCTTGAGAGCATCGGCGTCCTTCAGCGCGCGCGCGATCACGTACAGCAGCTGGTCGCCGTCGACGATGCGGCCGAGGTGATCAACCATTACCAGCCGGTCGCCGTCGCCATCGAGGGCCAGTCCCACGTTGGCGCGCACGCCGGGCACGGTCAGCTGCAGCAGGTCCGGAGCCATCGAGCCGCAGCCGTCGTTGATGTTGCGGCCGTTGGGTGAGCAGCCGATCGGCACGATCTCGGCGCCAAGGTCGGCGAGGATGCGCGGGGCGACCTTGTAGGCGGCGCCGTTGGCGCAGTCGACCACGATCTTGAGTCCGCTCAGGTCCACCCCCTGCGGCAGCGTCGCGGCGCAGAACTCCTGGTACAGGGTGCGCGAGCGGTCGGCGCGCGTCGCGCGCCCGAGGTTACGCGAGGTACGCGTGAGGGGTGGCTGCTCGAGCTCCGCCTCGATGCGCTCCTCGAGCTGATCGGAGAGCTTGCCGCCGGAGGCATCGAAGAACTTGATGCCGTTGTCGTCGTAGAGGTTGTGCGAGGCGCTGATGACGACGCCGAAGCTGCAGTTGAAGCGGCGCGTCATGTATGCGATCCCCGGCGTCGGCAGCGGGCCGATGAGCATGACGTTGACGCCCGCGGCCACGAAACCGGCCTCGAGGGCGGCCTCGAACATGTAGCCCGAGAGGCGCGTGTCCTTGCCGATGAGCACCGTGCCACCCTGTGGGGCGAGCACCCGCGCCGCGGCGCTCGCCAGCTGCAGGGCGAAGTTCACCGTCATCGGGTGCTCGCCCACCCTGCCGCGCACGCCATCGGTGCCGAAGTATCGACGCGCCAGAGTCCTAACCTCCCCCCTCAACTGCCGCCACCACCTTCAGGGCATCCACCGTGGCGGCCACGTCGTGCGCGCGGATGATGCGCGCGCCCTTGAGCGCTGCGACCACCGCCAGCGCGAGGCTCCCGTAGAGGCGCTCGCCGGCGGCGCGCCCCGTCAGTGTGCCGAGCATCGACTTGCGCGACAAGCCGGCCATGAGCGGCGCCCCGAGCCGGGTGAGCGCCGGCAGTCCTTTGAGCAGTGTCAGGTTGTGTTCGAAGCTCTTGCCGAAGCCGAACCCCGGGTCGATGAGGAGGCGGCCGGCGGGGATGCCCGCCGCGCGGCAGGCCGCCAGACGCGCGCTCAGGAACTGCGCCACCTCGGCGACCACGTCCTCGTAGAGCGGCGCGTGCTGCATGGTGCGCGGCTCGCCCTGCATGTGCATCAGGCACACCGCGCAGCCGGAATCGCGCGCCGCCGCCAGCGCCCCGGGGGCGCGCAGCGCGCGCACGTCGTTGATGAGGCCGGCGCCGGCGGCCGCCGCCTCGGCCATGACCTCGGGCTTGCTGGTGTCGACCGAAATCACGGCGGCGGCCGCACTCAGGGCGCGCACCACCGGCACCACCCGCGCGAGCTCCTCCTCGAGGCTCACCGGTTCGGCCCCGGGACGGGTGGATTCACCGCCCACGTCGATGAGCGCCGCACCGTCGGCGATCATGGCGAGGCCGTGCTCGATGGCGGATTGCAGCCGCACGAAGCGGCCGCCGTCGGAGAAGGAATCGGGGGTGACGTTGAGCACCCCCATGACGAGCGGCCGCGCGAGCGACAGGGTGCGCCCGGCGCAGGAGAGCTCAGCCACCGGGGCCGGCATGCCGGCAGGGCCCGCCTGCGGGCCGCTTCAGTGCTGGCCGGCCGGGATCGGCGGGCCGCCGGCCGCGGGGCCTTCCGCGGGGGGCGCCTTGGGAGGCTTGTTGGAGAGCGAATCGTCCCAGCCGGCCGGGGCCTTGGGGGTCTTGCCGGCCATGATGTCCTTCAGCTGGTCCTCATCGATGGTCTCGTACTTGATGAGCGCCTCGGCCATGGTATGCAGCTTGTCGAGGTTGGACTCGAGCAGGCTCTTGGCGCGCGTGTAGTTGCTCTCGATCACGCTGCGCACTTCCTCATCGATGGCGTGCGCGGTCACGTCCGAGACCTGCTTGTGCTGGGTGACGCTGCGACCGAGGAACACTTCCCCGGAGTCCTCGGAGTAGGTGAGCGGCCCGAGCTTGTCCGACAGGCCCCACTTGGTGACCATGTTGCGGGCGAGCTCGGTGGCGCGCTCGATGTCGTTGGCGGCCCCGGTGGTGACCCCGTCGACCCCGAAGATCAGCTCCTCGGCGCAGCGGCCGCCGAACAGCGAGGTGATGCGGCTCTCCAGCTCACGGCGGCTGGTGCTGTAGCGGTCCCCTTCCGGCAGATACCAGGTGAGCCCGAGCGCGCGGCCGCGCGGGATGATCGTCACCTTGTAGACCGGGTCGTGGTCGGGAACCATGAAGCCGACGATGGCGTGCCCGGCCTCGTGGTACGCGGTCATCTTCTTCTCGTGGTCCGACATCACCATCGAGCGCCGCTCGGCGCCCATGTAGATCTTGTCCTTGGCGCGCTCGAACTCGTCCATCCCCACGATGCGTTTGTTGGCGCGCGCGGCGAACAGCGCCGCTTCGTTGACGAGGTTGGCAAGGTCGGCGCCGGAGAAGCCCGGCGTGCCGCGCGCGATGAGCGCCGGTTTCACGTCATCCGCCAGCGGCACGCGGCGCATGTGCACGCGCAGGATCTGCTCGCGGCCGCGCACGTCCGGCAGCGGCACGACCACCTGGCGGTCGAAGCGCCCGGGGCGCAGCAGCGCCGGATCGAGTACGTCCGGGCGGTTGGTGGCCGCGATGACGATGATGCCCTCGTTGCCCTCGAAACCGTCCATCTCCACGAGCAGCTGGTTGAGGGTCTGCTCGCGCTCGTCGTGTCCGCCGCCCAGGCCCGCACCGCGGTGACGGCCGACGGCGTCGATCTCGTCGATGAAGATGATGCAGGGCGCGTGCTTCTTTGCCTGCTCGAACATGTCGCGCACGCGTGAGGCGCCGACGCCCACGAACATCTCGACGAAGTCGGAGCCGGAAATGGTGAAGAAGGGGACCTTGGCTTCGCCTGCGATGGCGCGCGCCAGCAGCGTCTTGCCGGTGCCCGGGGAGCCGACCATCAGCACGCCCTTGGGGATCTTGCCGCCGAGCTTCTGGAACTTGCCCGGGTCCTTGAGGAAGTCGACGATCTCGGCGACCTCCTGCTTGGCCTCATCGACACCGGCTACGTCGGCGAAGGTCACGTTGACCTGGTCCTCCCCGAGCAGCCGCGCGCGGCTCTTGCCGAAGGACATCGCTCCCCGGCCGCCCGAGGCGCCCTGCATCTGCCTGAGCATGTAGAGGAAGACGACGATCAGCAGCAGCGCTGGTGCCATCTGCAGCAGCAGCTGGCCGACGAAGTTCGGCTGCTTGGGCTCGCGCGCCTCGATCTTCACGTGCGCCTTGGAGAGTGAGCCGATGAGGGCGGTGTAGTCGGTCTCGGGGTTGCGGGTCTTGAAGGTGCTCTTGTCCTTGTTGACCCCGTAGATCATCTCCGACTGCATGACGACGGACTCGACCTTCTCGGCCTTCACGTCATCGAGGAACTGGGAGTAGGCGATCTCCTGGGGGGCGTTCACGGCCGGCATGTAGCGGCTGAACACCACGAGCAGGACGAGCACGATGACGACCCAGAGCAGGATGTTCTTTGTCAAATCGTTCAAAGGCTTCCGTCCTTTTAAATCACGCGCAAACCGGGAATCTGAATGAACCTACACCAAGCGATACCGGCTGGCCAGTAAATACATCGCGGGGCGCCGCGGGCGGGAAACCCCCTGCGGCTTCAGAAGCTTAACCGTGCCGAACCGCCCCGTGCCGGCCAGACAAAGTAAGGTCCTGCGCCCCTCACCGGCTTTGAATCAGGGCAGGCACGCCCGGCTTCAAGTCACAAGTGCGCCCAAAGGGGCGCGTTTCGCGCCGGCGCGCGCAAACCTGCCTGCAGATTAGGCGCCGCCCGTGCGGCACGCGTTCCTCCCTCCTACAATGCGCCGATGACAAAACCCGCTCCCGCCCTGCCGCCGCCCGCGGCGCCCGCGCTCTCTGAGCGCCAGAAGCGCCACCTGCGCGGGCTCGCCCACGCACTGCAGCCCGTGGTGCGGCTCGGCAACGCCGGGCTCACCGAGGCGGTGGTGCTCGAGATGACCCGGGCGCTGCACGACCATGAGCTCATCAAGGTGAAGGCCCCGGGTGGGGACCGCGCGGCGCGCGATGCGCTCATCGCTGCGCTCGCGCTGCGCACCGGCAGTGCCCTGGTGCAGCGTATCGGCAACGTGGCGGTCTACTACCGAGCGCGCACCGAGCTGCCGAAGATCCTGATCCCGGATGCCTGAGCGGGGAGCGGGGCGCGCTTAGCTGAACCTGACGGCGAGGATCTCGTAGGAGCGCGTGCCGCCCGGGGCGGTGACGTCCACCACCTCCCCTTCGGACTTGCCCACCAGGGCGCGCGCGATCGGGGAGGTCACGGAGATGCGCCCGGCGCGGATATCGGCCTCATCCTCCCCCACCACCTGGTAGGTGACGCGCTCGCCGTTGTCCTGGTCCTCCAGCTCCACCACCGCCCCGAAGATCACCTTGCCGGTGTTCGGCAGCGTCGCCGGGTCGATGATCTCGGCATTGCCGAGCTTGCCCTCGATCTCCCCGATGCGCCCCTCGATGAAGCCCTGCTGCTCGCGCGCGGCGTGGTATTCGGCATTCTCCGAGAGGTCCCCGTGGCCGCGTGCCTCGGCGATCGCCTTGATCACGGTCGGGCGGTCCTGGGTCTTGAGCCTCTTCAGCTCCGCGCGCAGTGCTTCCGCGCCGCGCGCCGTCATCGGGGTGCGTTTCATGCGCGTGCCGCCTCGCTGTGCAGGTCCTGCAGCCGATTGACCTCGACCTCATCGATGTGGTCGAGCGCATCGCAGGTGGCCAGGCCCGCGGCGAGGGTCGTGTAGTAGGTGACGCGCCGCTGCACGGCCTCGCGGCGGATCGAGTTCGACTCGCGCACCGCCTGCTTGCCTTCCGTGGTGTTGACGATGAGGTCAACCTCGTCGTTCTTGATCATGTCGACGATATGCGGGCGCCCCTCGCGCACCTTGTTGATGCGCCGGCAGGCAACGCCTGCCTCCTCGAGCGCGCTCGCGGTGCCGGAGGTTGCGATCACCTCGAAGCCACGCTCGATGAGCTTCTTCGCGAGCGTCACCGCCGGCCCCTTGTCGCGGTCGCGCACGCTGATGAAGGCCACCCCGGCGCGCGGCAGCGTCACCCCCGAGGCGCTCTGCGCCTTGGCGTACGCCTCCCCGAAGGTGCGCCCGGTGCCCATGACCTCACCGGTGGACTTCATCTCCGGACCTAAGATCGGGTCGGCCTCCGGGAACTTGGCGAACGGGAATACGGCCTCCTTCACCGAGTAGTAGCCGGGCACGCGCTCGACGGCCCCCACCAGCTGCTTCAGCTTGCGCCCGGTCATGACGCGCGCGGCGATCTTGGCGAGCGCCTGCCCGGTGGCCTTGGAGACGAACGGCACGGTGCGCGAGGCGCGCGGATTGACCTCCAGCACGTAGATGACGCCGGCCTGGATCGCGAACTGGATGTTCATGAGGCCGACTACGTTCAGCGCCCGCGCGAGCTTTTTGGTCTGCTCGCGCAGCTCCTTCTGGGTCTCGCGTGACAGGCTCACCGGGGGGAGCGAGCAGCCCGAGTCCCCCGAGTGCACGCCGGCCTGCTCGATGTGCTCCATGATGCCGCCGATCATGACGTCCTCCCCGTCGCACACGGCGTCCACGTCCACCTCGATGGCGACATCGAGGAAGCGATCGAGCAGCACCGGGCTGTCGTTGGAGACCTGCACCGCGTGGGTCATGTAGGTGCGCAGGTCCTCTTCCGTAAACACCACTTCCATGGCACGGCCGCCGAGCACGTAGGAGGGGCGCACCACGAGCGGGAAGCCCACCTCGCGCGCCAGCATGACGCCCTGCTCCTCGGTGCGCGCCGTGGCATTGGCCGGCTGCTTCAGGGCGAGCTTCTTGACGAGCGCCTGGAAGCGCTCGCGGTCCTCGGCGACGTCGATCGAGTCGGGCGACGTGCCGATGATCGGCGCGCCGGCGGCCTCGAGTGCCCGCGACAGCTTCAAGGGCGTCTGACCGCCGAACTGCACGATCACCCCTTCGGGCTTCTCCACCGCGAGGATCTCGAGCACGTCCTCGAGCGTGAGGGGCTCGAAGTACAGGCGGTCGGAGGTGTCGTAGTCGGTGGAGACGGTCTCGGGGTTGCAGTTGACCATGATGGTCTCGAAGCCGTCCTCGCGCAGCTGCAGCGCGGCGTGCACGCAGCAGTAATCGAACTCGATCCCCTGGCCGATGCGGTTCGGCCCACCGCCGAGGATCATGATCTTGCGGCGGCTGGTGGGGGCCGCCTCGCACTCCTCTTCATAGGTGGAGTAAAGGTAGGCGGTGGAGGTGGCGAACTCGGCCGCGCAGGTGTCGACGCGCTTGTAGACCGGGCGCACTTTGAGCTCGTGGCGCTTGTCGCGGATCGCCTTCTCGGGCATGTCGACCAGGCGCGCGAGGCGGCTGTCGGAGAAGCCCTTGCGCTTCAGGTAACGCAGGCGCTCGGCGCTCAGGGCGCCGAGTCCCGCCTCGCGGACCTGCGTCTCCTCCTGCACCAGCTCCTGCACCTGGGCGAGGAACCACGGATCGATGTGCGTGAGCTCATAGATGCGCTCGCGCGTCCAGCCGGCGCGCAGGGCGTCGGCGACGTACAGCAGGCGGTTCGCGCCAGGGGCGCGCAGCTCGTAGGCGAGCCGGTCGGCCTGCTCATCGGTGAGGGGCAGGGTGAGGATCGGCGTGAGCCCGTCGAGGCCGGTCTCCAGCCCGCGCAGCGCCTTCTGCAGCGATTCCTGGAAGGTGCGCCCGATCGCCATCACCTCGCCCACCGACTTCATCTGCGTCGTGAGGCGGTCATTGGCGGCCGGGAACTTCTCGAACGTGAAGCGCGGGATCTTCGTCACCACGTAGTCGATCGAGGGCTCGAAGGAGGCGGGCGTGGCGCCGCCGGTGATGTCGTTCTTCAGCTCATCGAGCGTGTAGCCGACGGCGAGCTTGGCGGCGATCTTGGCGATCGGGAAGCCGGTCGCCTTGGAGGCGAGCGCCGAGGAGCGCGACACGCGCGGGTTCATCTCGATGACGAGCAGACGCCCGTCCTTGGGACTCACCGCGAACTGCACGTTCGAGCCGCCGGTGTCGACCCCGATCTTGCGCAGCACCGCGATGGAGGCATCGCGCATGCGCTGGTATTCCTTGTCGGTGAGGGTGAGCGCCGGGGCGACCGTGATGGAGTCCCCGGTGTGCACGCCCATCGGATCGAGGTTCTCGATCGAGCACACGATGATGCAGTTGTCCTTGTGGTCGCGCACCACCTCCATCTCGAACTCTTTCCAGCCGATCACCGACTCCTCGAGCAGCACCTCCCCGGTGGGCGAGGCATCCAGACCCCGCGCCACGATCTCCTCGAGCTCCTCGCGGTTGTAGGCGATGCCCCCGCCGCTGCCGCCCATGGTGAAGGAGGGTCGCACCACCACCGGATAGCCGAGCTCGCCGGCGATCGCGAGCGACTCATCGAGGCTCCTGGCGATCTGCGACTTCGCGGTCTCAAGACCGATCTCGCGCATCGCGTTCCTGAACAGCTCGCGGTCCTCGGCCATGTCGATGGCGGCGCGCGAGGCGGCGATCATCTCGACGCCGTACTTCTCCAGCACCCCTTCGCGCACCAGGTCGAGCGCGGTATTGAGCGCCGTCTGCCCGCCCATGGTGGGCAGCAGCGCATCCGGGCGCTCCTTCTCGATGATGCGCGCCACGCTGCGTGCGTTGACCGGCTCGATGTAGATGGCATCGGCCATCTCCGGGTCCGTCATGATGGTGGCGGGGTTGGAGTTGACGAGGATGACGCGGTAGCCCTCCTCGCGCAGCGCCTTGCAGGCCTGGGCGCCCGAGTAGTCGAACTCGCACGCCTGGCCGATGACGATCGGGCCGGCGCCGATGATCAGGATGCTGTGCAGGTCGGTGCGCTTGGGCATGGCTTCAGCGTCCGCCGGCGCGCTGGCGCAGCGTCTCTTCGGCGAGTTTCAGCTGCGCCTGCAGGCGGCGCAGCATCAGGTGGTTGAAGCGCTCGAAGAGGGGCTTGAGGTCATGCGGCCCGGGGCTCGCCTCCGGGTGTCCCTGGAAAGTGAAGGCGGGACGGTCGGTGAAGGCGAATCCCTGCAGCGAGCCATCGAAGAGCGAGCGGTGGGTCGGCTTCACGTGCTTCGGCAGGGTCGCCTCATCCACCGCGAAGCCGTGGTTCTGGCTCGTGATGAAGACGCGCCCGCTCTCCAGGTCCTGCACCGGGTGATTGGCGCCGTGGTGGCCGAACTTCATCTTCACGGTTTTTGCGCCGGCGGCCAGGCCCATGATCTGGTGGCCGAGGCAGATGCCGAACAGCGGCAGGTCGGTCTCAAGGAAGCGCTGCGTGGCGGCGATCGCGTAGTCGCACGGCTCAGGGTCGCCCGGGCCGTTGGAGAGGAAGATGCCGTCCGGCTCGAGCGCCAGTGCCTCCGCCGCGGGGGTCTGCGCGGGCACCACCGTCATGCGGCAGCCACCATCGGCCAGCAGCCGCAGGATGTTGCGCTTGATGCCAAAGTCGTAAGCGATGACGTGCAGGCGCTGGTTGGCCCGGATCGGCGGGCGGGCGGGCTCGGGCCAGATCGTGCCCTCGTTCCACTGGTAGCTCTTCTTGGCGGACACGACCTTGGCGAGGTCCATGCCCTTCAAGCCCGGGAACTTGCGCGCCAGCTTCACCGCGGCGCCCTCATCGACCTGCTCGCCCGTCATGATGCACCCGGCCTGCGCGCCCTTCTCGCGCAGGATGCGCGTGAGCTTGCGGGTGTCGATGCCGGCAATGGCCACGGTGCGCCCGCGCTCGAGGAACTCCGGCAGCGTCTCGTTGGCGCGCCAGTTGCTCGCGATGAGGGACAGGTCGCGGATGATGAGGCCGGCGCTGTAGATCTGCGGCGCCTCGAGGTCCTCGGGCGTCGCGCCGGTGTTGCCCACGTGCGGGACGGTGAGCGTCACCAGCTGCCGTGCGTAGGAGGGGTCGGTGAGAATTTCCTGATAGCCCGTGAGGGCGGTATTGAAAACGACTTCGCCTGTGGTGTTGCCTTTGGCTCCGATTGACTGACCGCGGAAGATGGTGCCGTCGGCCAGCGCGAGCACCGCAGGTAAGCTCACGTGATGCATTCTCCCTGACGCAGATACACAAAAGCGGGAGGAGTTCTCATCGAACCTCCTCCCGCCTTTGCTTGGACTAACCCGTACACGGATTAGGCAGAAATCTTACGGGCTTTACGCCTTTTATGTCCATGGAAAAATCCGCGCCGGCCGGCGCCTTGCAAGCTCATGCGACGATGCGAAACCATCTCTAAGTGCCTGTTTTCCCGTCAAGCAGATCACCCATGGCGTAGCGGCCCGGAGGCTGCGGCGCAAGCCAGAGCGCAGCGGCAAGGGCGCCGCGGGCAAAGACCCCGCGCTCCAGGGCACGGTGGCCGAGAAAAACGACCTCCCCGGGCCCTGAGAGGCTCACGGTGTGCTCCCCGATCACCTCCCCTTGACGGTGCGAGGTAATGGGCACCGCGGTGCCGGCGTCCAGGTCCCCGCGCCCGGCCCGCACCGCCGCGGCCAGGGCGAGCGCGGTGCCCGAGGGCGTGTCGCGCTTGGCGACGTGGTGCGTCTCCTCGATGGCGCAGCTGAACTGCGGCAAAGCGGCGGCCGCGCGGCGCACCAGTTCCATGAGCAGCGTGACCCCGAGACTCGTGTTGGGGGCCACGAGCAGCGCAATGCGGCGGGCGGCGGCGCTGAAGTCAGCTTCGAGCGTCGCCGCGTAGCCGGTGGTGCCGAGCACGAGCGGGACTCCGGCAGCGACGCACGCCGCGAGGTGTGCAGGCGTCACCGCCGCGTTGCTGAAGTCGAGGACGACGTGCGCCTGTGCCAGCGCCGCCTCGAGGTCACACGAGATCAGGACCTCATTGGGGGCGCTGCCGGCCTCCGTGCCCGAGTCGCGCCCGAGCGCGGGACTTGCCGGCGAGGCGACCGCGGCGACGATCCTGAGCTGCGGGTACTGCGGGGCGGCACACAGGATCGCCTGCCCCATGCGCCCGCTTGCACCGATGAGGACGACGCGGGTCACCGGGGCGGGGCTGTCAGGAGTCATCGGGAGCGCTGGGTGCCTTCGTCGGAGCCGGCGAAGAAGCGCCGCACACCCTCGAGGAACCCCTTCTCGCGCGGGGCGTGCTTGGCGGCATGCACACGCAGGGACTCCTCGAGTTTCCTGATGAGCTCGCGCTGCTCGGCGGAGAGATGCACCGGGGTCTCGATCACCACGCGGCAGAAGAGATCGCCCCGCGAGCCGCCGCGCACCGGCTTCACGCCCTTGTCGCGCAAGCGGAATACGCGCCCGGACTGGGTCTCGGCGGGGATCTTGAGCGTCACGTCGCCCTCGAGTGTCGGCACGCCGACGCTGCCCCCTAGGGCTGCGGTGGCAAAGCTCACCGGCACCTCGCAGCTTAAGTGCTCCCCGTCGCGCTCGAAGATGGCGTGCTCGCGCACCTGCACCTCGACGTACAGGTCCCCGGCCGGGCCGCCGTTGCGTCCGGCCTCGCCCTCGCCCGACAGGCGGATGCGGTCGCCGCTGTCGACACCGGCGGGCACCTTCACGGACAGCTTGCGCGTGCGCCGCACGCGCCCCTGGCCGAGGCAGGTGTCGCAGGGGTTCCTGACGATGCTGCCCGAGCCGCGGCAGCGCGGGCAGGTCTGCTGCAGCTGAAAGAAGCCCTGGCTGACGCGCACCTGGCCGGCGCCGCCGCAGGTGTCGCAGGTGACGGGGGTTGCGCCCTTGGCGGCGCCCGTGCCGTGGCAGGTCTCGCACTCGGACAGGCGCGGCACCTCGATCTCCACCTGGCGGCCGAAGACCGCCTCGGGGAGCTCGAGTTCGAGCTCGTACTTGAGGTCCGCACCCCGGAACACCTGGGCACGGCCACCGCGACGGGCGGCGCCGAAGATGTCCCCGAAGACATCGCCGAAGATGTCGCTGAAGGCATCGGAGGTGAAGCCCCCGCCGCGGCCGCCGCGCGCGGCCGCCTCGAGCCCCGCGTGGCCGTACTGGTCGTAGGCGGCGCGCTTGTGCGAGTCGGTGAGCACCTCGCAGGCCTCCTTCGCTTCCTTGAAGGATTCCTCAGAGGCGTGGTCACCCGGATTTCTGTCCGGGTGATACTTCATCGCGAGGCGGCGGTAGGCCTTCTTGATCTCAGCTTCGGTCGCGGTTTTCGGGACGTCCAGGACCTTGTAGTAGTCGCGCTTCGCCATGCCTTAACCGCTTAGGAGGCCTTGCGGTTCGGGTCCTTCACCTCTTCGAACTCCGCATCCACCACATCGTCGCGCTTCGGCCCACCGCCGGCGGACTGCGCCGACGGGCCGCCCGCACCCGAGGGGCCTTCGGCGCCGGCCGCACCGGCCTCGGCCGCCTGGGCGCGCTGCGCGATGCCTGCCGCGGCCTGCGCGAGCACTTCGGCCTTCTTGTCGATCGCGCCCTTGTCCTCGCCCTTGAGGGCGGTGCGCAGGTCCGAGACCGCGCTCTCCACGCGCGCCCGCTCGGCGCCGTCGACCTTGTCGCCCAGGCCCTGGAGGGACTTCTCCACCGAGTGGATCAGGCCATCGGCCTTGTTGCGCGTGTCGACGAGTTCGCGGAAGCGCTTGTCGTCCGCGGCGTGTGCCTCGGCGTCGCGCACCATGCGCTTGATCTCATCCTCGTTGAGGCCGCTCGAGGCCTTGATGATGATCTTCTGTTCCTTGCCGGTGGCCTTGTCCTTGGCCGACACGTTCAGGATGCCGTTGGCGTCGATGTCGAAGGACACCTCCACCTGCGGCATGCCGCGCGGCGCCGGCGGGATGTCGGTGAGGTCGAACTTGCCGAGGGACTTGTTGTCGGCGGCGCGTTCGCGCTCACCCTGCAGCACGTGGATGGTCACGGCCGTCTGGTTGTCGTCCGCGGTCGAGAAGGTGTTGGATGCCTTGGTGGGGATGGTCGTGTTCTTCTCGATGAGCTTGGTCATGATGCCGCCGAGCGTCTCGATGCCGAGCGACAGCGGCGTCACGTCGAGGAGCAGCACGTCCTTGACCTCACCGGCGAGCACGCCGCCCTGGATCGCCGCACCGACCGCGACCGCCTCGTCCGGGTTCACATCCTTGCGCGGCTCCTTGCCGAAGAAGTCCTTCACGTACTTCTGCACCAGGGGCATGCGCGTCTGGCCGCCGACGAGGATCACCTCGGAGACATCGGTGCCGCTTAAGCCGGCATCCTTGAGCGCGGTCTTGCACGGGCCGATGGTCTTCTGCACCAGGTCCTCGACGAGGGACTCGAGCTTGGCGCGCGTGAGCTTGATGTTCAGGTGCTTCGGACCTGCGGCATCGGCGGTGATGTAGGGCAGGTTGATGTCGGTCTGCTGGGTCGAGGACAGCTCGATCTTCGCCTTCTCGGCGGCCTCCTTGAGGCGCTGCATGGCGAGCGGGTCGTTGCGCACGTCGACGCCCGACTCCTTCTGGAACTGCTCGGCCAGGAAATTGATGATGCGCAGGTCGAAGTCCTCGCCGCCGAGGAAGGTGTCGCCGTTGGTGGAGAGCACCTCGAACTGGCGCTCGCCGTCGACTTCGGCGATCTCGATGATGGAGACGTCGAAGGTGCCCCCGCCCAGGTCATAGACGGCGATCTTGCGGTCGCCGCCGGCCTTGTCGAGCCCGTAGGCGAGCGCGGCCGCGGTCGGCTCGTTGATGATGCGCTTAACGGTGAGGCCGGCGATGCGGCCGGCGTCCTTGGTCGCCTGGCGCTGCGAGTCGTTGAAGTAGGCCGGCACGGTGATGACCGCCTCGGTGACCGTCTCCCCGAGGTAGTCTTCCGCGGTCTTCTTCATCTTCATGAGCACGCGCGCGGACACTTCCGGCGGCGCCATCTTCTTGCCCTGCACCTCGACCCAGGCGTCGCCGTTGTCGGCCTTGACGATCTTGTAGGGCACCATGTTGATGTCGCGCTGCACCACCTCGTCCTCGAACTTGCGTCCGATGAGGCGCTTGATCGCGAACAGGGTGTTCTGCGGGTTCGTCACCGCCTGGCGCTTGGCCGGCTGGCCGACGAGCCACTCCCCGTCCTTGGTCAGGGCCACGATCGAGGGTGTGGTGCGATCGCCCTCACTGTTCTCGATCACCCGGGGCTTGCCGCCCTCCATGATGGCCACGCATGAGTTGGTCGTGCCGAGGTCGATACCGATTACCTTTGCCATGAGTGCACTCCGCGCCAGGATCTTTCTAAAGAGGGATGGTCTAGGGCCACTTCGTAGGGGTGGCTTCCGGGGCTTTCAAGGGACCTTCAGGGTTCTTTCGCTACGATAACCCGCGCCGGGCGCAGCAGTCGCCCGTTCAGCTCGTACCCGGGCTGGATCACCGTCAGGACCGAATTGGGCTCGGCCGTGGCCGAGGGCTGCGCCATCATCGCCTCGTGGCGAGCCGGGTCAAAAGGCTCCCCGCGCGGGTCGATGAGCTTGACGCCGAACTTGTCCAGGGCCTTGGCCAGGAGCGCAAGCGTCGCCTGGGCGCCCTCTTTCAGGCTGGCCGCATCCGCCGTCCCCGCATTGGCGACGCCGAGCTCCAGGCTGTCCTTCACCGGCAGCAGCTCCTGGGCGAGCTTCTCCAGGCCATAGCGGTTGGCGGACTCGATGTCGCGCTGGGCGCGCTTTCTCACGTTTTCCAGCTCCGCCACGGCGCGCAGGTACTGCTCCCAGTGGCTCTTGGCCCGCTCCTCGGACTCCGCCAGCGCCTGCTGCAGGCGCTCCAGCTCCACCAGCTGTGCGGCCGTCTCGGGCAGGACCGCGGTCGCTTCCGCGCCGGTATCACGCCGCTCGCGCTCGTTGGCAGTCATGGGTTCATTCCCTTCCTAAAACTGTCGGGGTCGGCCTTGAGGCAGCCTCAACGCTGGCGCCCCGGCCGGCCCGTTTCCCGCCCCTTCGGGTGGGGGTCAGCGCCTTGAATTCAAGGCAGCGCCCAACAGTTTAGCCGTCATATCGACGATGGGAATAACCCGTTCGTATGCCATGCGGGTCGGGCCGATGACCCCGAGCACCCCGACCACCCCGTCCGCATCCGCGTAGGGGGCGGTGACGACGCTGCAGTCATCGAGGATCTGGTAGCCGGACTCGTGTCCGATGAAGATCTGCACGCGCTCGGCCTTGAGACTGTGGTCGAGGAGGTGCAGGAAGTCGCGCTTCTCGTTGAAGGCCTCGAACAGGCGCCGCAGCTTCTCGACGCTCGTGAGCTCCGCCATCCCCATGAGATTGGTCTCGCCCTTGATGACGTACTCGAGCCGGCCCTCGGCGCCGCCCTCGAACACCTGCTGCGCCACCGAGATGGCATCGAGCATGATCTGGTTCATGTGGGCGCGCGCCTCGGAGAGCTGGCGCAGGATCTCCTGGCGCACCTCGGCGAGGGAGCGGCCGCGGAACTGCTCGTTGAGGAAGTTCGAGGCGCGCTTGAGCTCCTCCGCCCCGTAGCGCCGCTCGGTCTGGATGATGCGGTTCTGCACCTCGCGGTCGTTGTACACGAGCACCACCAGCACCCGGTTCTCGGTGAGGGGCAGGAACTCCACCTGCGAGACCTGGGTGGCGCGCGTGCGCGGCAGCGTCACGACGCCGGCGAGCTGGGTGGCGCTCGAGAGCAGCTGCGAGACCGTGGCGATGAGATCGGTCGAGCCCTCGCGGCCGGCGGCGAACTGGCGCCGCAGCTGCTCGCTCACCGCCTCATCGAGGGGCTGCAGCTTCAGGAGCGTGTCGACGAAGAAACGGTAGCCCTTGTCGGTCGGGATGCGCCCGGCAGAGGTGTGCGGGGAGGCGACGAAGCCGAGCTCCTCGAGGTCCGCCATGACGTTGCGCACCGTGGCCGAGCTCAACTGCAGCCCGGAGTCGCGCGACAGCGCGCGCGAGCCGACCGGCTGGCCGTCCCGGATGTAGCTCTCGATGAGGATGCGGAGCAGGTGCTGGGCCCGCTCGCCCAGGGTCTCGTCCCGAGCTTCTTGCGTCATAGACTCCTAAGAAACCGGCGCCGCGCGCCGCGCGCGCGGCGCGCGAGCGCCTGTAAGCGGCGCACGCCGTTCTCGAACGCTAGCTTTGGGCCACACCGACCGTCAAGCAAGGCCCGCTGCGCTTAACCGGGCGCTGGCACGCCAAAGATGTGACTTACGGCATTGGCCCGGACCTGACAGCCCATGTTACAAAGGCGCGCCCCGCTGCCCGTGCGGGTTAAGTCAAGGGCTCCCATGGCCTTTCCGGTCCGAACCTGCGCGCTCGTCGGCCGATTCTCCGATGCGCGCGTCGCCGAGAGCGTGGCCACCCTGGTGCCGCATCTCGCCGCCGCCGGCGTCACGGTGCTGGTGCAGGCGCACGCCGCCCTGGAGGCAGCCCCCGTGACCCGCATCGCCGAGGAGGAGTTCGGCCGGCGCGCCGATCTCGTCATCGCCGTCGGCGGGGATGGCACGCTGCTGCACGCGGCGCGCCTGGTGGCGCGCCACGGGGTGCCGCTCCTTGGCGTCAATCGCGGCCGCGTCGGCTTCCTCACCGACGTCATGCCCCAGGACATGCTCGCCTCGGTGGACCAGGCCCTGCGGGGCGAGCTCACCGCGGATGAGCGGCCGCTGCTCGGTGCGCGCCTGGTGAGCGCCGGCGGCCAGGTGGCCGAGGCCCTCGCCCTGAACGATGTCGTCATGCAGAAGCACGACACCGGGCGCACCCTCGACTTCGAGACGCGCATCAACGGGCAGTTCGTCAACTCCCACGGCGGGGATGGCATCATCGTCGCCACCGGCACCGGCTCCACCGCCTACGCCCTCTCCTGCGGCGGCCCGATCGTGGAGCCGCACCTGCCGGCGCTCGTCATCGCCCCGATCTGTCCGCACACCCTTTCCGACCGCCCGATCGTGGTCTCCTCGAGCTCGGTGATCGAGGTGGTCCTGAGCGAGCGCGCCGACACTCAGGCGCACGTCATCTGCGACGGGGCGGTGCTCGGGGACTTCGCCGCGCTCGATCGCCTGGAGGTGCGCCTCGCCGCCGACCGCGTGCGCCTCCTGCACCCGCCCGGCTACGATTACTACCGGCTGCTGCGCTCCAAGCTCCACTGGGGCCGCGGCAGCTTCGAGCGCTGAACACCATGCTGACCCACCTGCAGATCCGCGATTTCGCCATCATCGACGCCGTCGAGCTGGAACTGCGCCCGGGGCTCACCGTGCTCACCGGGGAGACCGGGGCCGGCAAGTCGATCCTGGTGGACGCGCTGCAGCTCATCGCCGGCGGGCGCGCGGGCGCTGAGGTGGTGCGCCACGGCGCCGAGCGCGCGGAAGTTTCCGGCACCTTCGATCTCAGCCGCGCGCCGCGCGAGCTCAAGCAGTGGCTCGAGGAGCAGTCGGTGAGCGCAAGCGGGGACCTCATCGTGCGCCGCGTGGTCGGGGCCGACGGGCGCTCGCGCGCCTACCTCAATGGCCAGGCGGTCGCGGTGCAGCTGCTGCGCGAGGCCGGCAACATCCTCATCGACATCCACGGCCAGCACGAATTCCAATCCCTCACCCGCGCCGCGGCGCAGCGCGAGCTCCTGGACGGCTACGCCGCCCTCACCACCCTCACCGGCCAGGTCGGCATCGCGCACCGCGTGTGGCTCGAGCTGCTGAACCGTACCCTCGACCTTGAGACCCGCGCGCGCGACCGCGACGCGAAACTCGAGCTGCTGCGCTACCAGGCCCAGGAGCTGCAGGCACTGAAGGTGCTGCCCGGGGAGCTCGAGGCGCTGCACGAGGAGCACAGCCGGCTCGCCAACCGCGGCCGCCTGGCGACGGGTGCGCAGACGGCCCTCGGTGAGCTCTACGAAAACGAGGGCGGCAGCGCCCACGCGAGCGTCAGCCGCGCGCTCGCGGCGCTGCGCACCCTGGCAGCCCTCGACCCGAAGCTCGTGGCCGTGCTGCCGATGCTCGAGGAAGCCAGCATCCAGGTGCGCGAGGCGGCGCGTGAGCTCGAGCACTACCGCGAGAGCCTCGACCTCGATGCCTCGCGCCAGGAGGAGGTCGAGCGGCGCCTGGCCGCCATCGAGGAACTCGCGCGCAAGCACCGCGTGCCGCCGGCCGAGCTGCCCGAGCGCGCCGCGCAGCTGGATGCGGAGCTCAGCGCCCTTGAGCGCGCCGACCAGGACCTCTCGGTGCTGCGCAAGGAGCTCGCCAGCGCCCTCAATCACTACCGGGCGCAGGCGCTGGAACTGTCCGGCAAGCGCATGGTCGCAGCGCGCGCACTGGCGCGCGACATCAGCGCGCGCATGCAGACCCTCGGCATGACGGGCGGGCGCTTCGAGGCCGACGTCACCCAGAATGGCAACGCCGAGCCCACGCAGCACGGCATCGACCAGATCGAGTTCCGCGTCACCGCGAACCCCGGCTCCCCACCGCGCGCCCTCGCCAAGGTCGCCTCCGGCGGGGAGCTCGCGCGCCTGTCACTCGCGGTGCAGGTGTCCTGCGCCCAGGAGGAGGCGCGCTGCATGGTGTTCGATGAGGTGGATGCGGGCATCGGCGGGGCGATCGCGGAGATCGTCGGCCGCGAGCTGCGCGCGCTCGGCTCGCGTGGCCAGGTGCTATGCGTCACCCACCTGCCGCAGGTCGCCTCCCAGGCGCACCACCACCTGCGCGTGACCAAGCTCACCGACGGGCGCACCACGCGCACCACGCTCACGGAGCTCTCCCTCGATGATCGCGTGGAGGAGCTGGCGCGCATGCTCGGCGGGGTAGAGGTGAGCGCCAAAGCGCGCGAGCACGCGCGCGAGATGCTCGGCGCCAATACCCCCGGGGCGGCGAGCTCGGACACGGTACGCACGCGCCGCCCGGGCACGGCCAAGCGCTAGCCGGGAGGTCGGGCGCGGCGCCCGGACGCGCGCGGCTCAGCTGCTCTTGCGGGCCTTGAAGGCGCAGCTCGGGCGCCGGCAGTGCCCGTAGAGGATGAGCGAGTGGTCGCGGATGGTGAAGCCGAGCTTCGCAGCGACCGCCGTCTGGCGCTCCTCGATCCCCGAATCCATGAACTCTTCGACCCGGCCGCAGTCAAGACACACGATGTGGTCATGGTGTGTGCCCTGGTTCAGCTCGAAGACCGCCATGCCGTCCTCGAAGTGATGACGCGTGACGAGGCCTGCGGCCTCGAACTGCGTGAGCACCCGGTAGACGGTGGCGAGGCCGATGTCCTCGTTCGATTCCAGCAGCGTGCGGTAGATGTCCTCGGCCGAGAGGTGGCGGGTATTGCTGCCCTCGAGGATCTCCAGGATCTTCAGGCGAGGCAGCGTCACCTTCAAACCGGCTTTGCGCAGGTCCTTGCCTTCCACGAAGATCTCCTTGCAGACGCGGCGCACGGCACTGGCCAAGCTGCCGCCGCGATCAGGTATGATTGAAAAGATTATTATCCCTCATCGGTCAAGCATGCACCTAATCCTCACCCGACTGGCCGCCGTTGGCCTCCTCGCCGCGCTCACCGCCGGCTGCGTCTATCGCATGGACGTGCAGCAGGGCAACTACCTCGAGGGCAAGACCGTCGACCAGCTCGCCGTCGGCATGACACGCAGCCAGGTGCGCTACCTGCTCGGCACGCCGATGGTGCCGGACCTCTTCGACAAGGACCGCTGGGATTACCTCTACTACTTCCAGCGCGGCCGCCTGCGCCGCCCCGAGCAGCGCCACGTGATCGTCTACTTCAAGGACGACAAGGTGAAAACCTTCGAGCGCCAGAACGTGCCGGAGGCGGCCCCGAACGCGCCCGAGCAGGGCGCCCCCATCGAGAAGTTCCCGAAGATCTAGCGGCGCGCCTGCAGGCGTTGGCGACGGCGCGCGCGCGGGTCGCGCGCCAGCGGCCGGTAGAGCTCGATCCGCTCCCCGTCCGCACAGGCGTCCGTGCGGCGGCGCAGCTCGCCGAACACCCCGACCGCAGCGCTGTCCCAGGGGATCGGCGCGGCCCCGGCCAGCACCCGCGCCGCGGCCAGCGCGTCGCCGATGCAGGCGTTGTCGGGGAGCTCGAGTGCCCACAGGTAGGCGCGCGCGGGCGTGGCATAGGCGACCTGGCAGCGCTTCATGCGCGGTCCGGCTGCGCGCGGGCGCGTTGCACGAAGGCCTCCACCAGGGAACCGATGGTCTGCGCGAACAGCGGCTCGAACAGCATCCCCGTGAGGCGGCTCTTGAACTCGAACGCCACCTGCAGGTCGACGCGGCAGCCGTGGCTGCCGATTGGCTCGAGCAGCCACTCGCCCTCGAGGCTGCGGAACGGGCCATCCTGAAGCTGCATGCGGATGGCGCGCTCGGGCGTGAGGGTGTTGCGCGTGGTGAACTCTCCCGTGAAGCCTCCCTGGCGCACCCCGAGGGTGGCGATGATCTCGTGCTCGCTGCGCGCTACGATCCTTGCGTGCGAGCACCACGGCAGGAAATCCGGGTAGCGCTCGATGTCGTTGATGAGCGCAAATACCACCCGCGGCGGTTGGCTGACCAGGGCTGAACGCTTAACCTCTCGCATCCTCAGCATTCTCCCACTACGGAACCCCATGGCCAAAGACGCCGCCGCCCCCCGCCTGATCGCCGAGAACCGCAAGGCGCGCTTCGAATACTTCATCGAGGAGCGTTACGAGGCGGGACTCGCGCTTGAGGGCTGGGAGGTCAAGGCCATGCGCGCCGGGCGGGCGCAGCTGAAGGAGGCTTACGTGTATCTGCGCGGCAGCGAAGCGTTCCTGATCGGCGCGCACCTCTCGGCGCTGCCCTCGGCCTCCACCCACGTGACGCCCGATCCGGTGCGCACGCGCAAGCTGCTGCTGAACCGCAGCGAGCTCTCCGGGCTCATCGGCGCGGTGGAGCGACGCGGCTACACGCTCGTGCCGCTCGAGCTTTACTGGAAGAACGGCCGCGCCAAGCTCGCCCTGGGCCTAGCCAAGGGCAAGAAGCAGCACGACAAGCGCGCGGTGGAGAAGGACCGCGACTGGGTGCGCGACAAGGCGCGCGTCCTCAAGCGCGGCTAGCAGCTCACTCCGGGGCGAGCTTGGGGTTCTTCATGTCGTACACGAGGCTCAACGTGGTGAGCGTGTCGCGACGCCCGGAGCCGGCCGGCGGGCTGCTGTTGTCGGTCAGCTGATAGCCCGCCGACAGCGCCAGGTGCGAGGACATCTTCACCTGCAGCGCGATGCTGGCGGTGGTGGCCGTGTTATCGCTGCTCGAGAGCATCGTGGCGCTGGCGAGGATCTTGGTGTACTGGTTGAAGCTGTGCTCGAAGGTGAACGCGCCGTTGAAGGCGACGCTCTTCTCCTGATCGTACGGCAGCCCGGTGCCCGGGTCGTAGTCGAGCCGCTGCACCACCCCACCGATGTCGTCCTTGATCAGGAATTCCTTGCGCAGCCACAGGTAGCCGACGCCGGCCTGGACGCTGAGCTTCGTGGTGTCAGTGTTGTAGAACTGGTACCCCACCCCGCTCGTGACGGCGTCCTGGTAGGCGAAGCCTGAGAAGCGGTCATCGGCGTAGCTCGCCCCGACGTACACGTAGAACTTCGGGGTGATGTTGTAGTTGCCCTGGCCGTGCACCGTCCAGGACTGGGCGGTGGTCTCGCCATGGGTCGAGCCGTACAGCCCCTCGGTGCCAAACAGCAGCTTCCAGTCCCCGATGACGTGCGCCACGTGGAACAGCGCGTTGGCGGAGCTGTTATCGGTGTTACCACCGGTCTTGGAGTACCCGAGCAGCGCCCGCATCGACCAGTTCGGGTCGCCCTCGTAGGGCGGCGCATCGTCCGCCAGCGCGGCTGTCGAAACAGCCAGAAGTCCAGCCAATCCAATAAGCTGCAGTCTCATCGTCGGGTCCATCCCTGGTGGCGACTTATTAAGGCGCGACACCTTACCGAAAGCCGGCGGCGCTGGGAATGGTGGTTTTCACTCTTGAAATCCGGGCGGCCACCGTCAATGAGGTATCCTTGAGCGGCACCTGTTTGGGGGCGACCGGATTCGACGTGGGTTGCGAACCTTCAGGGGCGTACCGAGGCGCAGTGCCCTCGTAAATAATGCTGCAAAACTTAGTTGCCAACGACGACAACTACGCTCTAGCTGCCTAAACGCAGCTGACCTCTGACCAGCTCGTGCCTGTGCGACTGAATCAGGGGACGCGTTCACAGGATCGCGCTCCGGCGTGCGACAGGCCGGTTGCGTTAAGAGTTACTGTCCGCTGGCAGAGCGTCTTCCCTGCTCCTCGGGTAGCGTGATGCGAGAAACAAAGAGAGAGCTACGTACGTAGATCCTGAAGTCTAGGACTTGCGGACGGGGGTTCGATCAAGGGTCGCGCCAGTGCCGCAAGGCCTGGCTGACAACGGGGCTCACATCGGTGAAACCTGACGGCGTCCTTCACTAGGTAAGGACGGCATGGCAACGCCGAGGGGTAGGAAGAAGGCCAACTTCAGGCCTGCCCTCTAGAGACTCATAGGCCCGCCGACGGCTGTAAGCCCGGGGCGGCTACTAGGATCCGGCTTCGGGTAGTTACGAGCCGGATAACACGCCCCGCTCCGCGCGCGGTGCCGGCACGGCAGCACGCGCGGATGAAGGAATAGTCCGGACCGTGGCGAAAGCCATGGATGCTCTGTCCCCCCGCCTCCACCAAACCAGGTTCCCGGCCCCGCAGGGGCCGGGAACCTGCACGGTCAGGGCCGCTGCCCGTCGAGGGAGCCGATCGCGCCGTAGAGCTCCGGCCTGCGGTCGCGAAACACGAACCAGTTGTCGCGCAGCGCGCGTACCGCCTCGAGGTCGAACGTGTGGGTGAGCACGGCATCGCCCTCCTCCTGGGCCTCGGCCACCTTCGCGCCCATGGCGTCGGCTATGAAGGAGGAGCCGTAGAAGCGGATGTAGAGCTGCTCGGGATCCTGCAGCGAGCGCTCGAGCCCGTAGCGGTTGGCGGCGATGAGCGGGGTGAGGTTGGCGGCCGCATGCCCCTGCTGGGTGCGCTGCCAGTGCTCGCGCGAGTTGACCGGCGGGGCCGGCGGCGGCTCGCTGCCGATCGCGGTCGGGAAGAAGAAGAGCTCGGCCCCCATGAGTGCCATGACGCGCGCCGTCTCCGGGAACCACTGGTCCCAGCAGATACCGACGCCGATGCGCGCAAAGCGCGTCTCCCACACCCTGAAGCCGGTGTCTCCGGGAGAGAAGTAGGTCTTCTCCTGGTAACCCGGACCATTAGGGATATGCGACTTGCGGTAGATCCCCAGGGTGCGGCCGTCCGCATCCAGGATGGCGATGGAGTTGAAGTAAGCGCGCCCGGCGCGCTCGAAGAAGCTCACGGGCAGCACCACGCCAAGCTCGCGCGCGACGTCGCTGAAATGGCGCACCGCCGGGTTCTCCTCGAGGCTCGTCGCCAGGTGCAGGTGGCGCGCATCCTGCTCGATGCAGAAGTACGGCGTCTCAAAGAGCTCCGGCAGCAGGATCACCTGTGCGCCGCGGGCCGCCGCTTCGCGCACCAGGGCCTCCGCGCGTGCGATGTTGGCGCGCGTATCCCAGCCGCACGACATCTGCAGGCCGGCGACCGTCACCGGGCGCGCCGGGCGCTGCAAATGCTCCGGTACCTGATTCATCCACCACCTGCCTTCGAAATGGCGCCGCCTCTTAAGTGGCGCCGTCTGCGGCGGATTCTAGTGGATCCGCGCCTCAGCGCCTGCTGAACGGCACGGGCAGCGGCACCCGGGGACGGTAGTCGCGGCAGGTGTCCGCGAAGTGCCCGATGAGGTCCAGCAAGCGGTGCTGGCGCAGGCGCACCGCAGGTGCCGCTGCGTCATCCGGAGGAGGGCTGCACCCGAGGGGGAGGATGAAGCCGAGGGGGATCGGGTGGGCGCACCAGGCCGTAAAGCCGCGGCGTCACGAACCTGAAAGGGCGTGCAGGGGCCGCCGCTAGCCTGACGGCTGCGCGGGATGTCGGGGCGCAGGCGCAGGCTCAGGCCTGAGCTTTGCCTTGAGGACGTGAGGCGCGGCGCTCGGCAAGGGCGCGCTCGACCTGCTCGGTGATGCGGGTGGCGGTCTCAAGCGCCCGCAGGCCCGCTTCCCCGGAGACGACCGGGGCGCTGCCGGCACGGATGCAGGCGAGGAAGGAGTCGATTTCCGCCTTCAGCGCATCCCCGGGCTCAAGACTCTGCTCCTCGATGCTCACCGGCAGCGCGCTCGCCGCATCCCCCGGGGCGCGCTTCCTGATGACGGTGAGGATCTTCTGCTGCAGGTCGAGGGAGAGGTAGGCGTCGTCCTCGAACACGCGCATCTTGCGCTCCGTCTTCAGGCTCACGCGCGAGGCGGTGGCATTGCAGACGCAGCCATTGGCGAAGCGGATGCGCGCGTTGGCGATGTCGATCTCATCGGAGAACACCGGCGTGCCGATCGCATCGATGCCGCTGATGGGCGCGCCGACGATGGTCTGCACGATGTCGATGTCGTGGATCATGAGGTCGAGCACCACGTTCACGTCCGTGCCCCGCTCACGGTAGGGAGCCAGGCGGTGGCACTCGATGAAACGCGGCGATTTCAGGTGCGGCTCGGCCGCGAGGATCGCGGAGTTGAAGCGCTCCAGGTGCCCCACCTGCAGGATGCGCCCGCAGCGCGCCGCGAGCGCGATGAGCTCGCGGGCCTCGGCGGCGGCCTCGGTGATCGGCTTCTCCACGAGCACGTGCGCACCGCCGTTCAGGCAGTCGCGTGCCACCGGGAAGTGCAGCGGCGTCGGAGTGACGACGCTCACCGCGTCCACGTGCCCGAGGAGCTCCCGATAGTCGGCGAAGGCGCGCGTGCCAAGCTCGGCCGCAACCGCATCGCGGGCCTCGCGGCGTTCGTCGGCGACGCCGACGAGCTCGCAGTCCGCCGCGGCGGCGTATTTCTGCGCATGAAAGCGTCCGAGATAGCCGACACCGATGACCGCGGTTCTGATTTTCTGCATGAGGACGCTATTATGCGCGGTCCGTGCGGCCGCGCCGCGCCGTAGCCTCGCGCTCAAGGAACCCCACCCCATGCCCGCCCCCCCGCCCCCGGAACGCTCCGACGCCGCCCGCGGCCCCCTGCAGCGCCTGCGCGCGCTCACGGGCCCCCAGCGCGCCGTGATCCTGTACGCGCTCGCGCTGCTGTTCGGGGTGCTCATCGTGCCGCTGCTGATCTGGCTCATCGGCAACCGCGTGCTCGGGCCCTACACCCAGGGCCAGAACACCCATGCCGGCCCTGTGGCGCTGCTGGCGGACTTCTTCCAGGGCCTGGTGCATGGCTCGGCGGTCTTCTGGGCCGTCGCCCTGGGGCCGCTGGGGGTGCTGCTGCTGCTGCGCCTGTTCCTGCGCGGCCTGAGGGCCCTGCCGCGCGCCGGTCACGGCTGACGGACGGCGCTTTAACTTACTTCAGCTTACTTCGGCCAGTAGGCCCAGACTGCGGCCGCGAAGGCCCCGAGCGTGGCCAGGTGCACGGCCTTGGCCCAGGGGCGCCCGCGCATCTCCGCGTACAGGCTGGCGCCGGCGATGGCCGAAAAGACCCCGAAAACGGCGATCGCCTTCAGCAGCGCCGGGTGCTCGGGGGCGAAGCGGGCCTCCTCGGCCGGCAGGAACAGTATGGTAATGAAGGTCAGCGCGAGCCCGATGGTGAGGGCCAGGGCCGAGCCGGTCAGGATCGCCAGAAGTGCTGCCAGCGGCCGCATAGTGATTGTGAGACCTGTACTTGCTAAAAACGAACCGCACGCTCTAGCCTTGCTCTAAGAGTCTACCGAACCAGCGAGTCCTTAAAGATGCCCTTAGTCCTGCGCCGTTCCTCCGGGTGGATAACCGCCGCCGTCATCACCCTGGCGGCCCTGGTGCTGGCCGGCTCCGTTCAGGTCCCGGCGAGCACCTCGATCCTGCCCCCCGGGGCCATCGCGCCCACCGAGGCGCAGCGCGCCACCGCGCGCAAGATCGGTCGCATCCTCGAGGAGGCGCACTACAGCCGCGCGGCGCTCGATGACAAGATGTCCGATGTCATCTATCAGCGCTACCTTGAGTCCCTCGACGGGCAGAAAAGTTACTTTCTGCAAAGCGACATCAACGACTTCAACGCCTACCGCTTTCTCTTCGATGACATGATCCGCACCGGGGACATCGACCCCGCCTACCTCATGTTCGCACGCTTCCAGCAGCGCAACCGCGAACGCATCGAGCATGCGATCGCGCTCTTGAACACCGAGCCTGACTGGACGCTGAACGAGAGCTTCGACTTCGACCGCAGCAAGAGCGGCTGGATCAGCGACCCGGCGCAGCTCGATGAGCTGTGGAGAAAGCGCGTCAAGAACGATGCACTGTCCTTGATGCTCACCGGTAAGCAGTGGCCGGAAGTGGCGGACCTGCTGCGCAAGCGCTACGAGCGCGTCCTCAAGCGCGTCGACCAGGTGAGCCCTGACGATGTATTCGAGAACCTGATGAACGCCTACGCGCGCGCCTTCGATCCGCACTCGAGTTACTTCTCGCCGCGTTCCTCCGAGGAATACCGCATCCAGATGAGCCTCAATTACGAGGGCATCGGGGCGTCGCTGGCGATCGCGGATGACTACGTCACCATCATGAGCGTGCTCGAGGGCGGACCGGCGGCGGTCGCCGGCACCCTCACCGTGAACGATCGCATCGTCGGGGTCGGCCAGGGCAAGGATGGCGCCTTCCAGGACGTCATCGGCTGGCGCCTCGATGATGTGGTGCAGCTGATCCGCGGCAAGGCCGGCACCGTCGTGCGCCTGCAGGTGCTGCCGGCCGGCGCAGCGCCCGGCACCCCGGAGAAGGTGCTGGAGTTCACCCGCAACCAGGTGACGCTCGAGGCGCAGGCCGCGCACAAGGAAGTCAAGACCATCGTGCGCAATGGCCGCACGCTCAAGATCGGCGTCATCACGGTGCCGGGCTTCTACCGCGACGTCGCCGCCGAGAACGCCGGCGACAAGAACTATCGCAGCACCACGCGTGACGTCGCGAAGCTGCTGGCAGATCTCAAGGGCGAGAACATCGACGGCCTGGTGCTCGACCTGCGCAACGACGGCGGCGGCTACCTGCCGGAGGCGACCGAGCTCACCGGGCTGTTCATCGACCACGGGCCGGTGGTGCAGGTGCGCGACACCAGCGGGCGCCTCGAGGTGCTCGATGACCCCGAGACGCGCGCCGCCTATGACGGCCCGCTCGCCGTGCTGGTGGACCGCCTGAGCGCCTCGGCCTCCGAGATCTTCGCGGGCGCCATCCAGGACTACCACCGCGGCCTCATCCTCGGCCAGACCACCTTCGGCAAGGGCACGGTGCAGAGCCTCATGCCGCTCGACCGCTACTCCTCCAAGCCGACCAGCGGCCAGCTCACCGTGACCATCGGCAAGTTCTACCGCGTCACGGGCGAGAGCACGCAGCATCGCGGGGTCGCGCCGGACGTGCCGCTCGCTTCCGCCATCGACACCAAGGAGATCGGCGAGAGCGCGCTGGAGTCGGCGCTCCCCTGGGACCGCATCGCGGGTGTCCCTTTCAAGGCGAGCGCCGGCACCGCCGCCGCGCCGGCGCCGGCGGCGTTCGCCACCGAAGAGGACCTGCGCGCGCAGCACGATCCGGATTACCGGTGGCTGGTCTCGGACATCGCCGCCCTTGACTCGGCGCGCGACCAGAAGAGCGTCTCCTTGAACCTCAAGGTACGCCGCGAGGAGCGCACCCGCATCGACAAGGAGCGCCTGGAGCGCGAGAACAGCCGCCGCGCGGCCAAGAACCTGTCGCCCTACAAGAGCGTCGAGGAGCTCGACAAGGCCAAGGACACCACCGACGTGGTGCTCGATCAGGCGAGCCAGGTGATGGCGGACGTCGTGACGGGCGTGCGCCCGGCGACCGTGCAGCAGAAGACCGCCCGCAGCGGCTGAGCACTCAGCGCGCCGCGGCGCGCGCCCAAGGGTCAGCGCATCAGTACCCGGAACAGGTCCCAAGTGTCATCGGCGAGCACGTTCGGCAGGCGCCTGGCGTGCGCACCGAGCGGGGCGAGTTCAAGGATGTCCCCTTCCGAGAGCGCGATCGAGTCGGCCAGCGGCGAGCCGTCGTTGGCGGTACGGTAGCGCGCGACGCGCTGCAGGCGCTCGCCGCGCGCGCGGATCTCCTCGGCAAGCCCTGCGCGCTCCTCGATCAGCTTCTGCGCGCGCGCGATTTCTCCCATCAGCAGCACGCACTCCTTCGGGATGCCGTAGGTGTCGGCCGCCTCGCGCCGGCTGGTCGCCTCGCGGGCGAGCTCCAGGAGCGCCGTCTTCAGCGGCGCCACGCGCAGGCACAGCACCTCCGCGTAGGCGATGGCGGCAAGGTTGATGGAGCGGCGCGCCCCGAGTGACAGTCCGGGGAACTCCGGCGCCGCCTGGTGGCTTAAGTCCGCGAGCACCGCCTGGGCGGCCGCGAGCGCGCCTTGCGCCTCGGCGAACTGCGCCTGCGCGGCGTGGACGCGCTTCTCCAGTGCGCGGCGCTTGAAGTAGTGCCAGAAGCGCCCGAGCCGGGCGCGCTCGCCCTCAAGTTCGCTGACCTGCGCGGCCGCCTCATCGTGCAGCCCCTGCGCGGCGTGCAGCTGGCGCTCGGCCGACTGGCGCTGCGCGAACTGCGCGCGGTTGTGCTGGGCGAGGTGCACGCGGCGCTCGCGCTCGTCCTGCTGGCGCGTGAGATCGGCCACGAACTGCGTGAGCAGCTCACGCCCGCACTGCCAGAAGCGCCGCAGCTGGTAGAACACCAGCGCCCCGTACGCGGTCTCAGGCACCGCCAGGCGCCCCTCGAGGGTGTGCAGCATCTCCTGGACGCGCTGCGTGGCGCCCTCCTGCTGCTTGATCAGGTCCTTGAGACGAAAGGTCTCGTCCTGCAGGCCACCGTAGGCCTTCTTCAGCTCCGCGCGGTTGCGGAACAGTTCGAGCACCCGGTGATCTTCATCGGGTGCGGGACGCTCCGCGCGCAGGCTGAGTTTAAGAAATCCGAGTTGTCGCAGCGCCTTCATGAGAAGTGTGGCGGCGTACCGCCCCTTCTCAGGCGCCGGTGTCGGACCCCGAGCTGGCTGAGAAGCGATGGCCCCGCTCCACGCAGTATTCCAGCCACTTGTTTAACATCACGTTGCGGGCCCAGCGCTGATCCAGTTCACGCTCCGCGCGGCTGCGCAGCGCCTGCAGCAGCGGCTGGCTGTGGACGTCCGCCCACTGCTGGGCCTCGACCAGGTGGGCATCGTGGTAGATGCGCACCCGCATGTCGGGGTACTTGAGCGCGCCATGCGCATCGGGCAGCAGATAGGTAAGGTTTACCGTGCTCGTGTAGGCGGCGCGCTCGGTCACGGTGAGAACGAGATCACAGTCCGCCGGCACGCCCGAGCGGTACTCGCCCTCAAGGGCTGCGAGCTCGCCGGCGAGCCAGCCGAGGCGGATGAAGTTGCTCTCGTAAAGACCCATGAGCGCGACGAAGCTGCGCGGGCGCGCACGCCAGGAAACTACGGTCTGTGTATCAGTTGCGAGCACGCCCCGACTATAACGCACGAGGCTCGCACTGCAAGCCGATCAGCATCGGTATTTGCACGCCCGGGGCGCGCCGGGCAGCGCCTGCAAAATCCGTGCGACGTCACATGAGCGCGCGTGCACGTGTCACAATTATACTCCCGCACGCGCGGCGCGTTTCAGGGGCGCAGGCGCCGCTCGATGCCGGTGGTGCTGAGGATGCGGCTCGCGATCTCCTCGATCGAGGACTCGGAAGTGTCCAGCCAGGGAATGGCGTAGCGCGCGAACAGCGCTTCCGCGGCGCGCAGTTCATAGGTCACCTGCGGCGCTGAGGCGTAGCGGCTGCTCGGGCGACGCTCGTGGCGGATCTGCTGCAGCCGCTCCGGCTTGATCGTGAGCGCATAGAGTTTCTTGCGGAATGACTCCAGCCGCGCCGGCAGCTTCCCCGCCTCCAGGTCATCCTCGGTGAGCGGGTAGTTGGCGGCGAACACGCCGTACTGGAGCGCAAGGTAGACGCACGTCGGGGTCTTGCCGACGCGCGACACCCCGGTGAGGATCACGTCCGCGTGCGAGTAGTCCCCGCCCGTGCCGTCATCGTTGGCGAGCGCGAAATTGGTGGCATTGATGCGGGTGGTGTAGGCGGCCAGGTCCGCGATGCCGTGCGCGCGGCCGGCGCGGTGGGTGGAGCGGGTGTTGAGTTCACGCTCAAGCGGGCCGACGAAGGCGGAGAACAGATCGAGGAACAGGGCGTTCGCCTGCACTACCACCGCACGCAGCTCATCCTGCACCAGGGTGCTGAAGACGATCGGGCGTACGCCGGTCTCCTCGGCGGTGCGGTCGATGCGCCGGACCACCTCGTGCGCCTTGTCAAGGTCTGACACAAATGGCAAAGTCACGGCCCGAAATTCCAGGCCCTCGAACTGCGTCATGAGGCTGTGGCCCAGCGTTTCCGCGGTCACGCCAGTCTGGTCCGAGACGAAAAAAACGGTTCGACGGCTCACGGCTTACAGGATAATTGCGCGCCTTGGGACGATAGTTCCGCAGTGTTTCACCGCGCGCGCCGCCGGGCAAGCGCCCGCGTGATTTCAGGAGCATCATTGAACGCATTCGTCATCCCGTTCGAGAAGCTGGGAATGCACGATGTCGAAACCGTGGGCGGCAAGAATGCCTCCCTCGGGGAGATGATCGGCTCGCTTACGCGCTTGGGCGTCCAGGTGCCCGGCGGCTTCGCCACCACCGCGCAGGCCTACCGCGAGTTCCTGCGCCAGGGCGGTCTCGATGAGCGCATCCGCGCTGAGCTTGCCACCCTGGATGTCGATGACGTCACCAAGCTCGCCGCGAGCGGTGCCCGCATCCGTCAGTGGATCCTGGCGACGCCCTTCCCGCCCGCCTTCGAGGAGGCGGTGCTCACGCAGCTGCGCCTCATGTCCGGGGGCACCGAAATTGCGGTCGCGGTGCGCTCCTCGGCCACCGCCGAGGACCTGCCGGAGGCCTCCTTCGCCGGGCAGCAGGAGACCTTCCTCAACGTGCGCGGGGAGGCGGACGTGCTGCGGGCCATGCACGAGGTATTCGCCTCGCTCTTCAACGACCGCGCCATCTCCTACCGCGTGCACCAGAACTTCGACCACAGCGCGGTGGCACTCTCGGCGGGCGTGCAGCACATGGTGCGCAGCGACCTCGGCGCCAGCGGGGTCATGTTCACCCTCGACACTGACTCCGGCTTCCGCGACGTCGTCTTCATCACCGCCGCGTGGGGCCTGGGGGAGACCGTGGTGCAGGGCGCGGTCAACCCGGATGAGTTCTACCTCTACAAGCCCGCGCTGCGCGCCGGCAAGCTCGCGGTGCTGCGCCGTAACCTCGGCGAAAAGGCCATCAAGATGGTGTACGCGCCGCCGGGCTCCGCGGCGCGCGTGGCCACCGTGGACGTGCCTTCCGCAGAGCGGCGCCGTTTCTGCCTGAGCGATGCGGACCTCGTGACGCTCGCGCGCCAGGCGCTGCTGATCGAGGAGCACTACCAGCGCCCGATGGACATTGAGTGGGCGCGCGATGGCGGCTCGGGTGCCATCTACATTCTGCAGGCGCGCCCGGAGACGGTGCAGAGCCGCGCCGGGCGCACCATCCAGCGCTATCACCTCAAGGGCACCTCGCGGGTGCTCGCCACCGGGCGCAGCATCGGCCAGCGCATCGGCGCGGGCACGGCGCGCGTCATCAAGGACGCCACCGAGATGGCGCGCGTGCAAAGCGGCGACGTGCTGGTCGCCGACATGACGGACCCGGACTGGGAGCCGGTCATGAAGCGCGCCGCCGCCATCGTCACCAACCGCGGCGGGCGCACCTGCCATGCGGCCATCATCGCGCGCGAGCTCGGCATCCCGGCCGTGGTCGGCTGCGGGGACGCGACCCAGAAGATCCGCGAGGGCCAGGAAGTCACCGTGTCGTGCGCGGAAGGCGACACCGGACACGTCTACGAGGGGCTGCTCGAGTTCGAGAAGAAGCAGATCGAGCTCGATCACCTGCCGAAGATCCCGGTGAAGATCATGATGAACGTCGGCAATCCCGACCGCGCCTTCGACTTCGCCGCCATCCCGCACAATGGCGTGGGCCTGGCGCGCCTGGAATTCATCATCAACCGCATGATCGGCGTGCACCCGCGGGCGCTGCTGGAGTTCGACCGCCTCGATGCGGAGCTGCAGGAGCAGATCCGCAACCAGATCGCAGGCTACGCGGACCCGGTCACCTTCTACGTCGAGAAGCTCGCCGAGGGAGTCGCGCAGATCGCCGCCGCCTTCGCACCCGAGCCGGTGATCGTGCGTCTTTCGGACTTCAAGTCCAACGAGTACGCGAATCTGATCGGCGGCTCGCGCTACGAGCCGCACGAGGAGAACCCGATGCTCGGCTTCCGCGGTGCCGCGCGTTACACGGACGAGAGCTTCCGCCCCTGCTTCGAGCTCGAGTGCCGCGCCATTCGCCGCGTGCGCGAGACCATGGGCCTCACCAACGTGCAGCTGATGGTGCCGTTCGTGCGCAGCGTCGCGGAGGCGCGCGAGGTGACGCAGCTCCTTACCGCGAACGGGCTTGCGCGCGGACTCGAGGGACTCAGGATCATCATGATGTGCGAGCTGCCCACCAATGCGCTGCTGGCAGAAGACTACCTGGAGTACTTCGACGGCATGTCGATCGGCTCCAACGACATGACGCAGCTCACGCTCGGGCTCGACCGCGACTCGGCCATCGTCGCGAAGCACTTTGATGAGCGCGATCCGGCGGTGCGGCGCCTGCTGTCGATGGCGATCACTGCCTGCCGCAAGCAGGGCAAGTACATCGGCATCTGCGGCCAGGGGCCCTCCGATCACCCCGACCTCGCGCGCTGGCTCCTCGATCAGGGCATCGAGAGCATGTCGCTGAACCCGGATACGGTGGTGGAGACCTGGCTGTTCCTCGCCAAGCCCGCCACGACGACCCTGAGCTGAAAAACTAGAGGGCGCCGCCGAAGGCGGGCGCGAAGAGCCTGGCGCGGTAGTGGCGCAGCTCCCGGATCGACTCCTGGATGTCGGCCAGCGCCAGGTGCGCCCCCTGCTTCACGAATCCCTCGCACACCCCCGGCGCCCAGCGGCGCGCCAGCTCCTTGAGCGTGGAGACATCGAGGTTGCGGTAATGGAAGAAGCGCTCAAGCTCGGGCATCCAGCGCGCCAGAAACCGGCGGTCCTGGCAGATGCTGTTGCCGCACATGGGCGAGGCGCCGGCGTTCACGAGCGGCGCCAGGAACGCAAGCGTGCGCTGCTGCGCCTCGGCGACCGTCACGCTGCTCGCGCGCACCCGGGCGATGAGGCCCGAGGAGCCGTGCTGGCGCTGGTTCCAGCTGTCCATGCGGCCTAAGACCTCCTCGCTCTGGTGGATGGCGAGCACCGGGCCTTCGCCGAGCACGTTCAGTTCCTTGTCGGTCACCACGGTCGCGATCTCGATGATCGAGTCAGAGTCGGGCTTAAGTCCCGTCATCTCCAGATCGATCCAGATGAGATTCTCGGCGCTCGGCATGGGATGGCAACGGTGGTAGCGTGGCGGCAGCTGCACGGGCAGCCATCGTGAAGTGTAGCAGAGGCGAAAGGGCGCACCCGGGCATGACTGAAGTCCTCGACGGCCGCGTGATCGCCGCCTTTGGCCGCCACCTCCTGGTGCGCACCCGCGACGGCGCGCAGCTGAAGGCGCGCCCCTTCGGGCGCGCGCTGAGCATCGTGTGCGGCGATGAGGTGCGCTGCCGCGTCGGCGAGCACCACGAGGAGCTGCACGTCACCGAGGTGCTGCCGCGGCGCACCGCGCTTTATCGCTCGAACCTGCGCGGCGCCGCGGAGCCGGTGGTCGCGAACCTGACGCAGCTGCTGGTGGTGCTGGCCGCGCTCCCGCAGCCGGACTTCTTCGTCATCGACCGCTACCTCGCCGCCGCCACAGCCGCGGGCATCGCGGCGCTGCTGGTCGTGAACAAGAGCGACCTTGCCAGCGCCGGCTCACTGCAGGAGGAGCTCGAGATCTACGCCGCCGCGGGCTACCCGCACCTGAGCGCCTCGGCGGTCGACGAGGCGGGCACGCAGGCGCTGCGTCTCGCGCTCGCTCCGGGCGCGATTGCCGCCCTGGTCGGCCAGTCCGGCGTCGGCAAGTCCTCGCTGGTGCGCTGCCTGGTGCCGGAGGCGGAGGTGGCGGTCGGAGAGCTGGTGCGCGAGGAAGAAGGCCGGCACACGACCACCGCGGCGCGCTGGTACGACCTGCCCAATGGCGCAGCCCTCATCGACTCCCCGGGGGTGCGCGACTTCGCCCCCGCGGTCCAGGCGCTCGATGAGCGCGCGCTCGGCTTCGTCGAAATCGAGCGGCTGGCGAGCGGCTGCCGCTTCGCCGACTGCCGTCACATGCGCGAACCGGGGTGCGCGGTACAGGCCGCGGTCGCAAGCGGCGCCTTCGCGGCGCGCCGCTACGAAAGCTACCGGCGCCTGCGGCGGCTGTACGAGGAGCTGCAGGCGCGGCGCGCGCCGCGCGCACACTAGCCGCTCGGGGGTTGCACGTTGGCGAGCGCCGCCTGGGCCTTGCCGGCCGGCGCGCCCGCGCCCTCCTGGTGCTGGCTGATCGCGCTGCCGTCGCCGGCGCGCAGCGAGCGGAACACGATGGTGGAGAGGATGGTCGCGGCGCCGAGCACGAGGAACGCCCGGTGCACGCCGTGGATCATTTCCGCCGCTGTCGTATGGAAGCGGTCGGGCACGAAGATCGCCGCGACCAGGGACGCGGTGGCGACTCCGAAGCTCATCGACAGCTGCTGCGCCGTGCTGCCGATGGTGCTGGCGACGCCGGCGTCCGCTTCCGCAACGTCCGCGTACACGAGCGTGTTCATGCTGGTGTACTGCAGCGACTGGAAGAACCCGTAGGCGAAGGCCTGCACCACGATGAGCCATACCGGCGTGGCGGCGCCGATGGTGGCGAACAGCCCGATGAGCAGCCCGAGGATCACGGTGTTGGAGACCAGCACCGCGCGGTAGCCGAAAGTCGCCAGGATGCGGGGCGTGAAGACCTTGAGGCTGATGGCCGCGACCGCCTGCGGCATCATGAGCAGGCCGGACTCGATCGGCGTGTAGCCAAGGCCCACCTGGTAGAGCAGCGGAAAGAGGAACGGCACGCCGCCGATGGCCACCCGCGTGAAGAAGCTGCCGCTGACGGCGGCGCGGAAGGTGCGGATCTTGAACAGCGCGAGCTTAAGCAGCGGATAGGCGGTGCGCGCGGCGCGCAGCCCGTAGGCGCCGAGCAGCGCTGCGGACAGCGCCAGCAGCGCCACGATCGGGCCGACGCCCAGGCGGTGCTCGCCGAACACCTCGAGCACGTAGGACAGCAGCGCAATGCCGGAGCTGAAGAGGATGAGTCCCGCCACGTCGAGCGGCGGGCTGTGTGCCTCGCGGTAGTCGGGCAGGTAGCGGTACACGAGGTAGAGGCCCGCCAGCCCGATCGGCACGTTCAGGAAAAAGATCACGCTCCAGTGCAGGTAGCCGGTGATGAAGCCCCCCGCCACGGGTCCCAGCATCGGGCCAATCAGGCCCGGGATGGCGACGAAGCTCATCGCCCGCACCAGCTCTGACTTCGGGAAGGTGCGCACCAGGGTGAGCCTTCCGACCGGCACCATCATCGCGCCGCCGCAGCCCTGCAGGATGCGGAAAGCCACCAGCCAGTGGATGTTGCGCGCCAGCCCGCACAGCAGCGACCCGAGGGCGAAGAGCAGGATGGCGCCGCCGAACACCCGGCGCGTGCCGAAGCGGTTCGCCATCCAGCCGCTGACCGGGATGAATACCGCAAGACTCAGCGAATAGCTCGACAGCACCGACTTCATGCTCAGCGGCGCCACCGCGAGCGCGCGCGCGATGCTCGGCACGGCGGTGTTCAGGATCGTGGTGTCGAGCGCCTGCATGAAGAACGCCACCGCCACGAGCCACGGCAGCAGCTCGCGCGGCGTACCGCCCGGGGTGCCTGCCGCGGGGAGCGGCGGGAGCGCAGCGGCGGAGACAGGGGCGCGTGGGCCCGCGGGGCCGGCGGGCACGCTCACTAGAGCGACTGGCGTCCGGCGAGCGCGTGCGCCAGCGTGCCGCCATCAACGTACTCGAGCTCCCCGCCCACCGGCACGCCGTGCGCGATGCGGCTGGCGCGGATGCCGCGGCGCGTGGCAAGTTCGCTCAGGTAATGGGCGGTCGCCTCCCCCTCGACCGTTGAGTTGGTGGCGAGGATCAGTTCGCGCACGCCGCCCTCGGCGAGGATCGCCTCGAGCTCGCGCACGCCGAGCTCCTCGGGCCCGATGCCGTCGAGCGGCGAGAGGTGGCCCATGAGGACGAAGTAGCGGCCGCGATAGCTGCCACTCGACTCGATCGCCACCACGTCCGCCGGCGACTCCACCGCGCACAACAGCGCCGCATCGCGCTCGCGCGCCGCGCAGATCACGCACAGCGCCTCCTCGGTGAGCATGCGGCAGCGCTGGCAGCGCGTGACGCGCTCGAGCGCCGCGGCGAGTGCCTCGGTGAGGCCGCGGGCACCCGGTCGCCCCTCCTGCAGCAGGTGAAAGGCCATGCGCTGCGCGCTCTTGGGGCCCACGCCCGGCAGCACGCGCAGCGCTTCGATGAGTCGCGCCAGGTGCGGGGAATGCTTCATCGCGTCCCGGTCAGAACGGCAGCTTCATGCCGGGCGGCAGCTGCAGGCCGGAGGTCAGTCCGGACATCTTCTCGGCCACGCGCGCCTCGACCTTGTGCACCGCGTCGTTGGCCGCGGCGGCGATGAGGTCCTCGAGCATGTCGCGGTCCTCCCCGCTCACGCTCGGCTCGATCTGCACGCGCTTCACCTCGTGCTTGCCGTTCATGGTGATCTTCACCATGCCGCCACCGGACTCGCCGATGACCTCGATATTGGCGATCTCGGCCTGCGCCTTCTGCATGTTGGCCTGCATGGCCTGGGCCTGCTTCATCAGGTTGTTGAAGTTCGGTTTCATCCTCGGTGCTTCCTCGGGCGCGGCGGCGCCGCCAGCTGTGAACTCATTTTACCGGGCGCACGGTGTCGGGGAGCACGGTGGCGCCGAAGCGCTCGCGCAGCCCCTTGACCCCGGCGTCCTCCTCGAAGGCGCGCCGCGCCAGCGACAACTCCTCGTCCGAGGCGCGCAGCCGCGCCTGCGCGGGAGTCTCGGCGCCGGCTGTCACCGTCTGGAACTCAAGTCGCACCGGCTCGCCGTAGTGCCGTGCGAGCGCCTGGGAGAGCTTCTCCTCGAGCGCCGGGGTACGCAGCAGCTGGTTGCGCGGGTCGAGCGCCAGGCGCACCACCGCCCCCTGGCGGCCGATGAACACGCAGTGGTTGGCGAGCTGGCGCGTGGCACCGGAGACCTCCAGCTGCCCCAAGGTCTGCGCCCAGGCGCCCGCCGCGGCTGCCGGGGCGGCGGCGGGAGCGGCAGCCCCCGGCGCACGCGGCGCGACCTCGCGCGCCGCACCCGGCCCTGCTTCGGCGCGGCGCAGCGCGGCCGGTGCCACCGCACCCGCCCCCGCGGCGGCCGGGCGGAAGGCGAGCATGCGCAGCAGCGTCATCTCGAAGCCGCTCTTCGGATCGGGTGCCAGGGGCAGATCGCGCCGACCGATGATGGCGGTCTGGTAGTACAGCTGCACGTCCTCGGGCGCGAGCAGCTGCGCGAGGCGCGCGAGGAGTTCCGGCTCGTAGAGCTCATCGCCCTCGTAGTCGGCGAGCGCCTGGCGGAAGCCGACCCGCACCAGCAGGGCCGCGAGCTCATCGAGCACCTGCGCATAATCCGGGGCGAACTCCTCGAGCGACTGGGCGCACTTCATCAGGCCACCGCTCTCGCCCGCGGCCAGCAGCTCCGCGAGCCGGACCACGTGGTCGCGCGCGATGGTGCCGAGCATGGCGCGCGCCTCGGCCTCGCCTGCCTTGCCGCCGCCGAAGGCGATCAGCTGGTCAAGGAGCGACAGCCCGTCGCGCATGCTGCCGTCGGCGGCCTGCGCCACGAGCTTCAGGCCGGCGGCCTCGAAGGGCACGCCCTCCTCCTGGAGGATGTGCTGCATGTGGGCGGCGATCGCGACGGCCGGCAGGCGCTTCAGGCTGAACTGCAGGCAGCGCGACAGCACCGTCACCGGCAGCTTCTGCGGGTCGGTGGTCGCGAGCAGGAACTTCACGTGCGGCGGGGGCTCTTCGAGCGTCTTCAGGAGCGCATTGAAGGAGTGCGCCGAGAGCATGTGAACCTCGTCGATGAGGTACACCTTGTAGCGGCCGCGCGAGGGGGCGTACTGCACGTTGTCGAGCAGCTCGCGCGTGTCGTCGACCTTGGTGCGCGAGGCGGCATCGACCTCGATCAGATCCGGGAAGCGCCCGGCGTCGATCTCGCGGCAGCTGGCGCAGGTGCCATCCGGCTGCGCCGTCATGCCCTTCTCGCAGTTGAGGCACTTGGCGAGGATGCGCGCGATGGTGGTCTTGCCGACCCCGCGCGTACCGGTGAAGAGGAAGGCGTGGTGCACGCGCCCGCTCTCGAGCGCATTCACCAGCGCGCGCCGCACGTGCTCCTGGCCGATCAGCTCGGTGAAGTTCTTCGGCCGCCACTTGCGGGCGAGTGCGGTGTAGCTCATGAAGCGGTCCTTAGCGCCGCGGCAATGGAGGCGGCCCGCACCAGCTTAAGCTCCGGCACCCGACATCGCCGCTGCCGCTGCTGCCTTCCGGCCCTGACGGGATTCACGACTGGTCGTCGCGGAGAAACCAATGCGGGCCACCATGGTCCTTCGCGTCAGGCGGTGGCGGAGAGGGTGGGATTCGAACCCACGAACACCCGTGAAGATGTTACTGGAATTCCAGTCCAGCGCCTTCGACCGCTCGGCCACCTCTCCAATCAAATACTTACGCGCCTCCCCGGGCGGCCTCTCAGGGGCGCGACCGGCGCGCCCCCAAGGGGGCGCGAATCATAAAGCATGGCGTGCCCAGCCGCACCCGCGCCGGCGGGGCGCCTAGGCCTGGGGGGTGGTCGTAGGCTTAGCCACCTTGAACGGCGGCGGCTGGTCGAGACACGGATCCTTCGGGCCCCGCGGCGGCGGGGGCGGCTCATTGAGCACCGGCAGCTTCAGGAGGCTGGCGGTGTCGGGCGCATCGACGCCTTCGGGGATCTTCAGGCCCGCCCCGGTGCGGGCGCTCTGGTAGGGCTGGGGCTTATGGCAGGCGCCGGCCCCGCGCAAGGTCTTGCAGCCGGCTCCTGCCACGATGAACACGCTGAGGCCCAAGACGGCCAGAAACTTCCTCATTCTCGAATCCCTTTGGTAAATCGCTTCGGGACCTTCGCCCGGTGCGCATGGTTCAGCCGAGGATGCCGGCAGCGCGTGCGGCAGCCAGCACCCCCGCCCGGTAGTCCTCCGCCAGCGGGGTCAGCGGCAATCTTATACCAGCCGGAATCAGACCCATCTGCGTCAGGAGCCACTTGACCGGGATCGGGTTGGCCTCGAGGAACAAATCCCGGTGCAGCCCGGTGAGTGGCTCATCGAGCGCCAGCGCCCGCGCAAAATCCCCGCCGAGCGCGGCGGCCACCATCTCAGACATCGCCGCCGGCGCAACGTTCGCGGTCACCGAGATCACCCCGCGGGCGCCGGCGCGGATCACCTCGCGCGCGCTGGCATCATCGCCCGAGAGCACCACGAAGCCGCTCGCGCACCCGGCCACGAGCTCACGCACGCGCGCGCGATCCGGCACGGCTTCCTTGATGCCGACGATGCCGGCGACGCGCGACAGGCGCGCCACGGTGGCCGGCTGCATGTCGACCGCGGTACGCGCCGGCACGTTGTAGAGCACGAGCGGCTTGGTGCTGGCCGCGGCCACCGCCGCGAAATGCTGGTACAGGCCCTCCTGGGCCGGGCGGTTGTAGGCCGGCGTCACCACCAGGAGCGCATCCAGCGGCAGCCCCGAGAGCCAGCGCGCCCGCGCCACGGTCGCCGCGGTGCTGCTGCTGCCCGCACCGGCAATCACGGCCACGCGGCCGCGCGCGAGCGCGCAGGCGCGCTGCGTGAGCTCGCCGAGCTCCGCATCGCTCAAGGTCGCCGACTCCCCGGTGGTGCCCCCGACCACGATGCCACTCGTGCCGGAGCGCGCGTGCCAATCGATCAGGCGCTCCCAGGCGTCGAAGTCGACGGCCCCATCGGGGCGCATGGGTGTGACGATGGCAACCAGGCTGCCTGAAAACATGGGAAATCTAAGAGCGTTCGCGGGCGGGTCGCCGATGTTACGAGCGCCGGCGCAAGCGGGCAAGGCCGGCCGCGCTTGCGCCGCGCGCCAGGGTCGCGCTCGCTGCGCGCTCCCGGTACACTCCCGGGGGCGCGCCAACGGACAGCAGCCGACGAATACCAACCTACAGATGAAGCAGCACCTGGCCGTTTCCGCGATCGGCAGCGACCGCACCGGCATGGTTCACGAGCTGACGCGCGTCATCAGCGAGTCCGGCGGCAATATCAGCGAAAGCCGCATGGCGAGCCTCGGCACCGAGTTCGCGATGCTGCTGCTGGTGTCGGGCAACTGGCACGCGCTCGCGAAGCTCGAGACCGAGCTCAAGCGCCTCGCCGAGACCAGCAACCTCAGCATTCACCTGAAGCGCACCGAGCCGCGCACGGCGCGCACCGACATGCTGCCGTACTCGATCGACGTCGTGTGCCTGGACCAGAGCGGCATCGTCTCGGGGCTGTCCGGGTTCTTTGCCACGCGCGGCATCGATATCGCGGAAGTCTCCACCCGCAGCTATCCTGCGGCCCATACCGGCGCGCCGATGTTCGCGGTGCAGATGATCGTCAACGTGCCAAGCCGCATCCACGTCGCGCACCTGCGCGAGGAATTCATGGAGTTCTGCGATTCCCTCAATCTCGACGCCATCCTCGAACCGGTAAAATCCTGAAACAGAGATGACGACGATCAAGCCGGGAGCCAAGGTGCCTCTGTTTTCACTGCCCATGAGCGGCGGTGGCACCTGGAGCCTGAAGGATGCGGCCGGCAAGAACCTCGTGATCTACTTCTACCCGAAGGACATGACCTCGGGCTGCACCCGCGAGTCGCAGGACTTCCGCGACCTCGCCGCGGCGTTCCGCAAGGCCGGCACCCTCATCGTCGGGGTGTCGCGCGACCCGGTCGCCTCACATGACAAGTTCGCGGCCAGGGAGTCCCTGCCCTTCCCGCTGCTCGCCGACACGGACGAGAAAGTCTGCAAGCTGTTTGATGTCATCAAACAGAAAAGCCTTTACGGCAGAAAGTACCTGGGGGTGGAGCGCAGCACTTTCCTGCTGGATGGAAAGGCTCGCCTCGCTCAGGAGTGGCGCAAGGTTAAGGTGCCCGGTCACGCGGAGGAAGTACTTGAAGCAGCGCAGCGTTTATGAACCCGGTCCCAAGGCAGCCTCAGGCGAAACCCGCGAAGTGAAAGGCCGCTCACGCGCCGGGCGGCGCCTGTTCGTGCTCGACACGAACGTCCTGATGCACGACCCGGCCTCGATATTCCGTTTCGAGGAGCACGACGTCTACGTGCCCATGGTGGTGCTCGAGGAGCTCGACGCCCACAAGAAGGGCCTGTCGGAGGCATCGCGCAACGTGCGCCAGGTGAGCCGCTTCCTCGATGACATGATGCGCGATGCCACCAAGGAGCAGATCGACAAGGGCCTGCAGCTGCCTTCGGGCTACTCCGGCAACCACGGCAAGAAGCCCTCCACCGGGCGGCTGTACTTTCAGACCCGTCAGCTCTCGCACGTGCTCCCGGAAGGGCTCCCCGGGGCCGGTGGCGACAACGCGATCCTGGCGCAGACGCTCGCCCTGCAGCACGAGCGCAAGGACGTGCGCGTGATTCTGGTGTCCAAGGACATCAACCTGCGCATCAAGGCGGCGATCCTGGGCGTGCATGCGGAAGACTATTACAGCGACAAGACGCTCGAGGACTCCGACGTCCTCTACAGCGGCATGGCGGCACTGCCGAAGGACTTCTGGGAGAGCCACAGCCGCGACATCCGCTCCTGGAAGGAAGCCGACCGCACCTTCTACGAGCTCTCGGGCCCGGCCGTGCGCGAGTGGCAGCCCAACCAGGGGCTGTTCCAGGACACCGCGCAAGGCATCGAGGGGATCGTGCGCAAGATCTCCGGCGACACCGCGACCATCGAGCTGCTGCGCGATTACCGCAACGAGCGCCACAGCGTCTGGGGCATCACCGCACGCAACCGCGAGCAGAACTTCGCGCTCAACCTGCTCATGGACCCGGACATCGACTTCGTGACGGTGCTCGGGCCCGCCGGCACCGGCAAGACGCTGCTCGCGCTCGCTGCCGGCCTTATGCAGACGCTCGAGACCAACCGCTTCGCCGAGATCATCATGACGCGCGTTACCATCCCGCTCGGGGAGGACATCGGCTTCCTGCCCGGCACCGAGGAAGAAAAGATGGAGCCGTGGATGGGCGCGCTCATGGACAACCTCGAGGTGCTCACCGGCTCCCAGGAAGGCGGCAACTGGGGCCGCGCTGCGACCAATGATCTGCTGCGCAACCGCATCAAGATCCGCTCGCTGAACTTCATGCGCGGGCGCACCTTCCTCAATCGCTTCCTGATCCTCGATGAGGCCCAGAACCTCACCCCGAAGCAGATGAAGGCGCTCATCACCCGCGCCGGTCCGGGCACCAAGCTCGCCTGCCTCGGCAACATCGCCCAGATCGACACCCCCTACCTCACCGAAATGACCTCCGGCCTCACCTACGCCGTGAACCGCTTCCGCGGCTGGGCGCACTCCGGCCATATCACCCTGGTGCGCGGGGAGCGATCGCGCCTGGCAGACTTTGCCTCGGACACTCTCTAGGTGGTGTAACCTATCGGTCTGCCCGGAGACTTATACCCTTGTAAGCCTCTGTAAACGCAGGGAAACTTACGACCGCCCGCGGCGGTCTAACCCCAAATATGCGCCGCTCTTTTCGTCCTCATAGCGACCGCAGCCCTGACCCTCTCCGCCGTCGCCTTCGCGGACGATGAGACCCAGGCGCCGCACCCGATCGTGCTGACCACGCCGGCCTCGGGCTCCGACCTGCCCGACCTCGGCAGCCCGAGCGAGCAGCTGATCTCGCACAGCGATGAGTACCGGCTCGGGGAGATGGTGACGCGTGAGCTGCGTGACCAGAGCGCGCTCATGGAGGACCCGGAGATCACCGATTACCTGCAGGGCCTCGGACAGAAGCTCGCCGCCCAGAGCGCCATGGGCGGGCGCGACTTCCACTTCTTCGTGATCAAGGACGACAGCATCAACGCCTTCGCGGTGCCGGGCGGCTTCGTCTTCGTCCACCAGGGCCTGATCCTTGCCACCTCGAGCGAGTCGCAGCTGGCGAGCGTCATGGCGCACGAGATCGCGCACGTCACGCAGCACCACGTCGCCCGCCAGATCCGCAACCAGAGCCAGCAGGCCATGACCACCGCAGCGGCGCTGCTGGCGGCGATCCTCTTGGGCGCGGTGGGCGGCGGCCAGGCCGCCGAGGGCGGCATCATCGCCGCCCAGGGAATCGCCGCGCAGCAGCAGATCAACTTCACGCGCGACAACGAGGCCGAGGCCGACCGCGTCGGCATCGGCTACCTCGCCGGCGCCGGCTTCGATGCCAACGCCATGGGCGGCTTCTTCGAGACCATGAGCCGCCACGAGGGCCTCGCCGCCACCTACATCCCGGCGATGCTGATCGATCACCCGGTGACCACCGACCGCATCGCCGAGGCGCGCGCGCGCGCGGCGCAGTTCCCGCCGCGCACCGGCCACGACTCGGAGAGCTATGCCCTCATCCGCGAGCGCGTGCGGGTGCTGTCGACGCCGGCGGACGTTGACCTCATCGACAAGTACGAGCGCAAGATCAAGAGCGGCAGCGCCGATCTTGCCGACCGCTACGCCTACGCACTGAGCCTCACCGAGCACAACCGCGCCGAGGATGCCGTCAAGGTCCTCACCCCGCTCGTGCAGAGCCACGAGGAGATCACGCTGCTGCACATCGCGCTGGCGCAGGCCGTGGCCAAGGCCGGCCACCCGAAGGAGGCGCTGGCCATGTTCCAGCGCGACTCGGAGCTCTTCCCGCGCAACGTGCCCGTCACGGTGCGCTACGCGCAGGAGCTCATGGCCGTCGGGCGGCCGATGGATGCGCACAACGTGCTGCTCGACCTGTTCAACAACGTGGCGCCGACGCCCGACCAGATCCGCCTCACCGCGCTCGCCGCGAGCGCCGCCGGCGATGCCGGCGATGCCTACTACTACATGGGCGAGTACCAGATCGCCGGCGGCGATCTGAATCTTGCCGCCCAGCAGTACCAGATGGCGCTCGCCTCCCCGCACATCAGCCAGATCCAGCGCGAGCGCTACCAGGCGCGCCTCGATGAGGTGCGTGACTTCCTCATGTCCCAGCGCAAGCGCCAGTTGAGCGAGGGCGGCGATCAGGGGCAGCAGGGCCAGCAGTCCGGCGGCCGCCGCGGCGGCTAAAGCTGCGCTTCGGGGCCCCGACCCCAGACTTGCGCCGCGGACGCGCACCGCCCGGCTGTTACAATGCCGGCGGATTTTCCAGCGGCAGAGCCCATGCGCACGACAACGCGGACGTCACTCCTGAGCCTGTGCCTCCTGATCCTGTGCGGCTGCGCGACGCTGCCGCCCAACACCACGCGCAGTCCGCGCGACCCGTGGGAGCGGATGAACCGCACCACCTACAAGTTCAACACCACGCTCGATCACGCGGTGCTGCGACCCATCGCGCGCACCTACCACAGGACCCTGCCCGCCTTCGCGCAGACCGGGGTGCGCAACTTCCTCACCAACCTCGCCTACCCCAAGGTGATCATCAACGACCTGCTGCAGGGCCAGATGCGTGCCTTCGGCAACGACACCGGGCGGCTGGTCCTGAACACCACCTTCGGCATCGGCGGCTTGCTGGATTTCGCGACCTTCGCGGGCCTCGACCGCAATGAGCGCGATTTCGGCCAGACCTTCGGCAAGTGGGGCATCAAGAGCGGGCCCTACCTGGTACTGCCCTTCTTCGGGCCCTCCGACGTGCGCGATGCCTTCGGCAAGCTGCCCGAGTACTTCGCCGACCCGCGCTACTTCATCAGGAACCCGTGGGTGGAGTGGCCGCTGTGGGCGGTCGGCATCGTCAACGCCCGCGTCGACCTGCTGCCGCTCGACCCGAGCGTCGACAGCGCCTACGACCCGTACGCACTGGTGCGCAACGTCTACCTGCAGAACCGCGACTTCAAGGTCTACGGCTCCACCGCCTCAATGCACGAGGACGAAGAGGAACAGAAGCTCTTCGATGAGGCGGCCAAGGACACCGACGCCGACAAGGCGCCCCCGCCCGCGCCGCCGCCGAAGTAGGCGCCGCGGCGGCGGGGCGACGGCCGCGCTCACACGCCGCGCTCGAGCAGCGGCTCAAGATCGCTGATGCGCCCGAGCGCCAGCAGGTCTGCCGGCAGGCCGGTGAACTTCAGCCCGCGGCCGGCGAGGCGCGCCGCCGCCAGCCAGTCCAGCAGCACCGCGAGCCCCGCACTGTCACAGGCGCTCACCCCCGCGCAGTCGATCGACGCCACCTGCGGGGCGTCCTTGAGCGCCGCGAGGCCGAGCAGCCGCGCCGCCCGGGCGGTCGCGAAGGTCAGCGGCCCCTGGGCGCTCAGGGCCCCCTCGGGCCCCGGCGCCAGCCGGAAGGCTGCAGGGGCGGGTTGCGCCACTAGGAGCTGACCTTGCCCGTGGTCTTGCCGATTGACTCGGGCTTCTCGCCCGAGTCGAGCCGCTTGATGACGGCATCCAGCCCCTGGCTCTCGATCTGCGGGCCGAAGTCCTCGCGGTAGCTGTTGACGTAGGAAATACCGTCGATGACGACGTCCCAGGCCTTCCAGCCCTCCGGGGTCTTGCGCATGTAGTAGTTGACCGAGATGCGGTCACCGGTGTCGCGCCGGATCTCGGTGCGCACCGTGGCACGCGCGGCATCGCCCTCGACCCTGGTCGGGAAGATCTTCAGGCGATCGGCGGTGAACTCGGTGATGGCCGAGCCGTAGTTGCTCAGCAGCGAGTGATAGAAGGCATCGACGAAGCGCTTGCGCTGCTCGGGGCTCGCGTCGCGCCAGTGCAGCCCGAGCACCAGGCGGGCGGCGAACTCAGTGTCGAAGTGCGGCAGCAGGTACTGGTTGACGAGCTGCGCCACCTTGGCCGGATCCTTGCGGTAGGCATCGCGGTCCTTGTCGAGGGCGCCGAGGATCCCCTGGGCGGCGCTCTGCACCACCGCGCTCGGATCCTCAGGGCCCGCCGCGGCCGGGGTGGCCGGGGTGGCCGGGGCCTGCGCCAGCGCTGCCGTGCACGCGAGCCACAGGCCTGCCATTACCGTGAGATATCTCATTTCTTCGACTCCGCTTGCTTGTGAGTGTCCGCGCTCTGGGAGCCGCTGTCATCGCTGCTCTTGCGGCTGCTGTAGCTGGCGAAGAACTTGTTCACCAGGCTCTCGAGCACGATCGCCGACTGGGTCTGCTCGATGACGCTGCCGTTCTTCAGGTACTGGTCGCTGCCCCCGGCGCTCATGCCGATGTACTTGCCCCCGAGCAGGCCCTGGGTCTGGATGGCGGCGAAGCTGTCATCCGGGATCTGGTTGTACTCGTTGTCGAAGCGCATGTGCACCTCGGCCTTGTAGTCCTTGGGGTTGAAGCTGATGCCGGTGACGGTGCCGATGCGCACCCCCGACATGCTCACCGGCGAGCCGACCTTCAGGTCCCCGATGTTGTCGAATTCAGCGGTCACGAGGTAGCTCTGCTTGGCACCCCCGAGCTTAAGCCCGCTCGAGGGCAGCTGCGTGGTGAGGAACAACAGCGCGGCAAACCCCAGCAGCACGAAGAGCCCGGTTCCCAGTTCAAGTGTTCGATTGGCACGCATAGTCTAGTTTCCTCTTACAGGAAGGCCGCCGTAAGCACGTAGTCCAGGAGCAGCGTCAGGACCGAAGAGGTGACCACGGTGCGCGTGGTCGCCAGCCCCACGCCCTCCGCGGTGGGCTCCGCGTTGTAGCCCTCGTACACCGCCACCAGCGAGCAGGCGACGCCGAACACTACGCTCTTCACCAGGCCCTCGGTCACATCGCGCATCGCGACCGCACTCTGGGTCTGTGACCAGAACACGCCGGTGTCCACGCCCATCAGCTGCACGCCGATCAGCTGCGCGCCGAACAGGCCAATGATGCCGAAGATGGCCGCCAGCAGCGGCATGGCGATGACCCCGCCGAGGAAGCGCGGCGCGGCCACGTAACGCATCGGGTCGACCGCCATCATTTCCATGGCGGTGAGCTGGTCGGTGGCGCGCATCAGCCCGATCTCGGAGGTGAGCGCAGTGCCGGCGCGGCCCGCGAACAGCAGTGCCGTGATCACCGGCCCGAGCTCCTTCAGCAGACCCAGCGCTGCGGCGCTGCCGAGGAAGTCCTCGGAGCCGAAGCGCTGCAGCAGCTGGAAGCCCTGCAGGCCGAGCACCATGCCGACGAACAGCCCGGAGAGCATGATGATGATGAGCGAGCGCGCCCCGGTGTTATAGATCTGCGCGACGATCAGCCGCGGCCGGACGAGGGAGGGTACGCACTGCGCGAGCAGGCGCCCGAAAAAGATGGCCGTCGCCCCCAGGCGCCGCACGCCCGCGCTCATGACGCCCCCGTCACTCATCGGCGAGCAATTGCGTGAGGTAATCCGGCGCCGGGTAGTGAAAGGCCACCGGCCCGTCGGCGCTGCCGGTCATGAACTGGCGCACCGCCGCGGAGTCGCTCGAGCGCAGCTGCGCCGGGGAGCCGGCGGCGGCCACCGCGCCGCCGGAGAGCAGGTAGCTGTCGTCGGCGATGTTCGAGAGCTCCTGCACGTCGTGCGAGACGACGATGGTGGTGATGCCGAGCGCCTGGTTCATCTGCTTGATGAGACGCTGGATGACGCCGAGGGAGATCGGGTCGAGGCCGACGAAGGGCTCATCGTAGATGAGCACCTCGGGATCCATGACGATCGCGCGCGCCAGTGCCACACGGCGCGCCATGCCGCCGGAGAGCTCCGCCGGCATGAGCTCGGCGGCGCCGCGCAGCCCGACCGCCTGCAGCTTCGTCAGGACGAGCTTGCGGATCAGGGCTTCGGGCAGGTCGGTGTGCTCGCGCACCGGGAAGGCGACGTTCTCGAACACGTTCAAGTCCGTGAGCAGCGCGCCGTTCTGGAACAGCATCCCCATACGCTGACGCAGCGCGTACACCGCCTTATGGCTCAGCGTCGCCACGTCGGTGCCGAAAGCCAGTACCTGCCCGCGCGTGGGAGCCGCCTGCGCGGTGATCAGGCGCAGCAGCGTGGTCTTGCCCGTGCCCGAGGGCCCCATGATCGCGGTGATGCGCCCGCGGCGCGCCGTGAGGCTGATGCCGGTGAAGATCGGCCGGCCGCCGATCTCATAGTGCACGTCGCGCACGTCGATGACCGTGTCCGCCGCCTGCGCGGCAGCAGGCGCTGCATCGGTCATGGAATTTGCCACGCGCGCGCGGCCGGCCGCGCTGCTCAGGCCGCCTCGCTCTCCATCTCGGCGTTGTAGCTGCCGGCGGCGGCGAGCCCGTTCAGGCGCGCGCGCTTGGCGAAGGCCTTCTGCCCGGCCGCGTAGTTGGCCTTGTTGCCGCCCCAGGTCTTGAGCGCGGTGTCCTGCAGAGCGCGCCCGTAGCTGAAGGTCAGGGTCCAGGGCAGCGGCTTGCCGATGCGGTTCATGAGCGCCAGGTGCAGCGTCGCCTCCTCTGAAGACTGGCCACCGGAGAGGAAAGCGATACCGGGCACCGCCGGGGGCACGTGGCGGCGCAGGGTGCGCAGGGTCGCCTCGGCCACGACCTCGGGGCCGGCGCGGTGGGCGGCCTTCTTGCCGGAGATCACCATGTTGGGCTTGAGCACGATGCCCTCGAGCAGCACCTTGGCCTCGAACAGCTCGCGGAATACGGTCTCGAGCACGAGGTTGGTCACCTCCTCGCAGCGCTCGATCGAGTGATCGCCATCCATCAGCACCTCGGGCTCGACGATCGGGACGATGCCATTCTCCTGGCACAGCGCCGCGTAGCGCGCGAGCGCGCCGGCGTTCGCCTTGATGGCATACCAGCTCGGGATGTGCTCGCCGATGTCGATGACGCCGCGCCACTTGGCGAACAGCGCGCCGAGCTTGCGGTACTCGACCAGCCGCTCGCGCAGGCCATCCAGGCCTTCGGTAATGGTCTCGCCGGGGAAGCCGGCGAGGGGCTTGGCACCGGTGTCGACCTTGATGCCCGGAATGATGCCCTGCTTCATCAGGTATTGCGGGAAGGGGGTGCCGTCCTTGGTCTTCTGGCGGATGGTCTCGTCGTAGAGGATGGCGCCGCTGATCGACTCGCCCACGCCCGGCGCGCTAAAGAGCATCTCGCGGTAGGTACGACGGTGCTCCTCGGTCGACTCCAGCTTGATCCCGGTGAAGCGCTTGGTGATGGTGCTCGTGCTCTCATCGGCGGCCAGGATCCCCCGGCCCTGGGCGACCATGCCCCGTGCGGTATGCATCAGCTCGCTCGCGTTCATCGTTCCTTCCTCCGGCAGTGACGGCGGCTTCAACAGGGCACGCGCCCCTCTGAGGTGCGCACGCCGGCCGCCGTGTCGTGAAAACGTCCCCCGAATGAGGGGGCGGCAAGGATAGCAAATCGCCCCCTCCCCGGCCCCGCCCAGGCCCTGCCCGGCTTGGTTTGGGGAGCAATCAGTACTAAAATAGTCCTAGTTCCGGATTCGGGTACCCCCATGCTGCGTATCAGCCGCCTCACCGATTACGCCACCGTGCTCCTGGCAGCGCTTGCCGGGGAACCCGGGCGCGTGCAGACCGCGACGGCGCTGGCCGAGCAGACCCACATCGCGCCCCCCACCGTGAGCAAGCTCCTGAAGCAGCTGCAGCGCTCAGGCCTCGTGATCTCGACCCGCGGGCTGCACGGGGGCTACCAGCTCTCCCGCCCGCCGGCGCAGATCAGCGCCGCGGAGATCCTCGACGCGCTCGAGGGTCCGGTCGCCCTCACCGACTGCTCGGCCGGCCACGGGCACTGCGAGATCGAGGACAGCTGCCGGGTCGGGCGCGTGTGGCAGCGCCTGAACCTCGCCATCCGCCGCTCGCTGAATGACGTCAGCCTCGCGCAACTCGCCGGTCTTGATGCCCCACCCTCGCGCCTGCCCACGCTCGAGCGCGAGATGAAGCTCGCTGCCTCGCGGCCCCCGGTGCGCTCATGAGTTCACCCGTGAACGAGCCCAACAGCGAGCTGCAGGCACTCATCGCGCGCGGCTACCAGCACGGCTTCGTCACCGAGATCGACTCCGACACCATCCCGCCGGGGCTCGATGAGGACGTGGTGCGCCTCATCTCGCGCAAGAAGGGCGAGCCTAACTTCCTCACCGAGTGGCGCCTGAAGGCGCTGCGACACTGGTTCACGCTCGCAGAACCCCACTGGGCGCACCTGAAGATCGCACCCATCGACTACCAGTCGATCTCCTACTACTCCGCGCCCAAGACCAAGAAGGATGGACCTAAGTCCCTGGCCGAGGTGGACCCGAAGCTGCTCGCGACCTACGAGAAGCTCGGGGTGCCGCTGCACGAGCGCGCGCGCCTGGCAGGTGTCGCCGTGGATGCCGTTTTCGACTCGGTGTCGGTGGCCACCACCTTCAAGGAGCGTCTGGCGGCTGCAGGCGTCGTGTTCTGCCCGTTTTCAGAGGCCGTGCGCACGCATCCGCACCTGCTCGAGCAGTACCTCGGCAGCGTCGTGCCCTACACCGACAACTACTTCGCGACCCTCAACTCCGCGGTGTTCTCGGACGGCTCGTTCGTATACGTCCCGAAGGGCGTGCGCTGCCCGATGGAGCTATCGACCTACTTCCGCATCAACGCGCTCAATACGGGTCAGTTCGAGCGCACGCTCATCATCGCCGACGATGGCGCCTACGTGAGCTACCTCGAGGGCTGCCTGCCGGCCTGGGAGGAAGTCTCCTGCGGTGACGAGATCCGCTGCATCCGTGACGTCGCCCTGCATGACCTGGTGCTCAACGAGCGCGGCGAGGAGACCGAGGTCGCCAAGATCATGCGCCGCGCATTCCGCGGCGAGCTCATCGAGGTCATCCCGCGCAGCGGCGAGAACCGCTTCCACCTCACCGGCGAGCACCCGGTACTCGCCATCCGCCGCGCCGACGTTCAGAAGGCCACGCGCGGACCTGAGCGCTGGGCCGACATCGATCACAAGCGCCTGGAAGCCACCGAGCCGCGGTACCTGCCGGCCAGGCAGCTCAGGGCCGGTGACTTCATCGTGTTCCCGATCAACAAGGTGGAGCGCGACGACCCGACCCTGAGCGATGATTTCCTCAGGCTCCTCGGCTACTACATCGCGGAAGGCTGCGTCACCCGGTTCAACGGCTACGATGCCGTCGAGTGGTCACTCGGGGACCACGAGCCGCACCTCATCGATGACATCATGGCCCTGGTCGAGCGCGTGACCGGCAAGCGCCCGTCCCGGACCCACGACAAGACGCGCCACGGTGTCTACCTCGTCGTGTACTCGAAGGAGCTGCACGCCGCGCTCGAGCTGCACGGCGGCAAGGACGCGCACGGCAAGCGCTTCAGCAAAGCGGTGATGGACCTGCCGCCACAGCGCCAGAAGCTCGCCATCGATACCTATTACCTGGGTGATGGCAGCGTCGGCCGCGCGGGCCCCCTCAAGACCATCCGCTGCTCCACGGTCTCGAAGACCCTCGCCTTCCAGCTGCAGGAGATGCTCAGTCGCCAGGGGATCTTTGCCTACATGGGCGGCCGCGATGCCTGCGATGAGACCATGAAGGACGGCAGGGTCATCCACCACTCCAAGGCCTACACGCTCTTCTACTGCGAGCAGACCCGCGGCCGCCGGGTCATCAAGCGCGACGGCTACTTCCTGGTGCCGGTGCGCAAGGTGAGCCGCCAGAAGTACACCGGCTACGTCTACAACTTCGAAACCGAGGCGGAGCCGCATTCCTACCTCGTCAAGGGGTTCGCGGTGCACAACTGCACCGCCCCGCAGCGCGACGAGAACCAGCTGCACGCCGCCGTCGTCGAGCTCGTCGCCCTCGACGATGCCTACATCAAGTACTCCACCGTGCAGAACTGGTACCCCGGCGATGAGGAGGGCAAGGGCGGCATCTACAACTTCGTCACCAAGCGCGGCGAGTGCCGCGGCAAGAACTCGCACATCTCCTGGACGCAGGTGGAGACCGGCTCGGCGATCACCTGGAAGTACCCGAGCTGCGTGCTGAAGGGTGCAGGCTCGATCGGCGAGTTCTACTCGGTCGCCACCGTCAACAACTACCAGCAGGCCGACACCGGCACCAAGATGATCCACATCGGCCCCGATACCAGGAGCACCATCGTCTCCAAGGGCATCTCCGCGGGTCACGGCCAGAACACCTACCGGGGACTGGTCAAGATGCTGCCGAGCGCCCACGGCGCCCGCAACTTCACGCAGTGCGACTCGCTCCTCATGGGGGCAAAGTGCGGCGCGCACACCTTCCCGTACGTGGAAGTGAAGAACCCGACGGCGACAGTGGAGCACGAGGCGAGCACCTCCAAGATCAGCGAGGACCAGCTCTTCTACTGCCTGGCGCGCGGCATCGGCGCCGAGGATGCGGTGAACATGATCGTGAGCGGCTTCTGCAAGTCGGTGTTCAAGGAACTGCCGATGGAATTTGCCGTGGAGGCGCAGAACCTCCTGGCCGTGAGTCTCGAGGGAGCGGTGGGCTAGATGACGAGCGCAACTGACAGTTTGCTGAAGATCGAGAACCTGCACGCCAGCGTTGCGGGTAAGAAGATCCTGAACGGGCTCACCCTGCGCGTCGCGCGCGGCGAGGTGCACGCCATCATGGGCCCGAACGGCTCAGGCAAGAGCACGCTCGCCAGCGTCCTCGCCGGTCGCCCGGAGTATGAGGTCACTTCCGGCAGCGTCACCTTCGAGGGCCGCGACCTGCTCGCCCTGCCCGCCGAGGAGCGCGCGCGCGCCGGGCTGTTCCTCGGCTTCCAGTACCCGGTGGAGATCCCGGGCGTCAACAACGTCTACCTCCTCAAGGCCGCCCTGAACGCGGTGCGCAAGGAGCGCGGGCTCCCCGAGGTCGATGCCTTCGAGTTCCTGACCCTGGTGCGCGAGAAGATGGCCCTCATGCGCATGGAGGACAGCTTCCTGTCGCGCGGCGTCAACGAGGGCTTCTCGGGGGGCGAGAAGAAGCGCAACGAGATCCTGCAGATGCTGGTGCTCGAGCCGAAGCTGGCGATCCTGGACGAGACCGACTCCGGGCTCGACATCGACGCGCTGAAGGTGGTGGCTGCCGGCGTGAACTCGCAGCGCTCGCCCGAGCGCGCCTGCGTGCTGGTGACGCACTACCAGCGCCTGCTCGAGTACGTGGTACCCGACTTCGTGCACGTGCTGGTGCGCGGACGCATCGCCAGGAGCGGCGACCGCACGCTGGCCCTCGAGCTCGAGCAGCGCGGCTACGACTGGGTGAGTGGCGAGGCCGCCTGACGGGCTGATACGCCGATGAGCACCCTCACCTCCCGCATCGCCGAGGACTACGCCCTCACCGCGCCGGCCGCCGACCGGCGCCGCCGTGCAGCGCTCGCGGCGCTCACCGCCGCCGGGCTGCCCACGAGCCGCGATGAGAACTGGAAGTACGCGAACCTGCGCGCGCTCGAGCGCCTGCGCTTCGTGCCCGCCGCCGCCGGCTCCCCGGCCGCTGCCGCGGCGCTGCCCGAGCCGGTGCCGGGCTTCACCCGCTACGTGTTCGTCGACGGGCGCTTCGCGGCGGCGCTGTCGGCGCTGCCCGCGCCGCCCTTCACGAGTCTCGCAGGGGCGCCGGAGGCGGCCGGCCCGGATCCGGCCGAGCGCGGCGCAGATCAGCGCTTTGCGCTCCTGAACGAGGCCTTCGCCCCCGACGGGGCGCGCCTCAGGGTCGCCGCCGGCGCCGCACCGGCGCGCCTCGAGGTGGTGTTCCTGGCACGCACGGCCGCCGAGCACGGCACCTCCTATCCGCGCCTCGAGGTCACGCTCGATGCCGGCGCGCAGCTTGAGCTCATCGAGCGCCACGTCAGCGCGGACGCTGCCGGGAGCTTCGTGAACAGCGCGCTGGATGTGAACCTGGGCCGCAACGCCAGCCTCAGCCACTACCGTGTGCAGGCGCTCTCGGCCCGCAGCATCCTCTTTGACACCCTGAGCGCCACCCTGGGAGCGGCGGCGCACTACCGCCTGCACGCCATCAGCACCGGCGCCCAGTCCGCCCGCTCCACCCAGAGGCTGCGCCTGGCGGGCGAGGCGGCGCGCCTCACCATGGCGGTCGCGGCCCTCGGGGATGCCCGGCAGGTGCAGGACACCTTCGCGCTCATCGAGCACGCCGTGCCGCGGGCGCGCACCGAGCAGCTGTTCCGCGGCATCGCCGCCGGACGCGCGCGCGTCGCCTTCAACGGCAAGATCGTGGTCGCGAAGGGGGCTGAGGGCACCGACTCGCAGCAGTCGCTGCGCGGGCTGCTGGCAGGCGCGGATGCCGAGATCGACGTGCGGCCGCAGCTTGAGATCTACACGGACGACGTGCGCTGCAGCCACGGAGCGAGCGTCGGCAAGCTCGACGACAACATGCTCTTCTACCTGCTGGCGCGCGGCCTCGAGCGCGCGGAAGCGCTGCGGCTGCTCAAGTGGGCCTTCCTCGCCGATGCCTTCGCCCGCATTGAAGTCCCGGAGCTGCGCCGCCAGATCGAGGAGAACCTCGCCGCGGCGCTCAAAGACCGCGCCCTGAAGGAGTTACTCTAGTGGCCGCCAACCCCGCCCTCGTGACGCCAGCACCGCTCGATGCCGAGCGCGTGCGGCGCGATTTCCCGATCCTTGGCACGCACGTCAACGGCCATCCGCTGGTGTACCTCGACAGCGCCGCCTCCTCGCAGCGCCCCTGGCCGGTGATCCGCGCGGTCGAGCACTACGAGACCCATACCCACGCCAACGTGCACCGCGGTGTCCACGCCCTAAGCCAGGCCGCGACCGCCGCCTTCGAGGGTGCGCGCGAGCGCGTGCGCCGCTTCCTCAATGCCCGCAGCGTGCGCGAGGTCATCTTCGTGCGCGGCACCACGGAAGCCATCAACCTCGTGGCGCAGTCCTACGCGCGCCCGCGCTTCAAGCCGGGCGATGAGATCCTCATCACCGCGCTCGAGCACCACGCCGACATCGTGCCCTGGCAGCTCGTGTGCGAGCAGACCGGCGCGACCCTCAAGGTGGCGCCGATCAACCGCCGTGGCGAGCTCGAGTTCGAGGAGTACCTGAAACTCCTCTCCCCGCGCACGCGCCTGGTCGGCGTCGCCCACGTCTCCAACGCCTTAGGCACCGTGCTGCCGGTGAAGCGCATCATCGAGGCGGCACACGCGGTGGGCGCCGTGGTGCTCGTCGATGGCGCACAGGCGGTGCCGCACACCGCGGTGGACGTCGCGGCGCTCGGCGCCGATTTCTACGCCTTTTCCGCCCACAAGCTCTACGGGCCGACGGGGATCGGCGTGCTCTACGGGCGCGAGGAGCTGCTGCAGGCGATGCCGCCCTGGCAGGGTGGCGGCGACATGATCCTCACCGTCTCGTTCGAGAAGTCCACCTGGAACGAGCTGCCCTACAAGTTCGAGGCCGGCACCCCGAACATCTCGGGTGCCGTGGGGCTCGCCGCCGCGATCGATTACGTCGAGGCGCTCGGGCTGCCCGCCATCGCCGCGCACGAAGCGCGGCTGCTGCGGCGCGCGACCGCGGAACTGGCGCAGATGCCGGACATCGAGCTCATCGGCACCGCCGCCCACAAGGCCGCCGTGCTCTCCTTCACCATGAAGGATGTGCACCCGCACGACCTCGGCACCATCCTCGATGCCGAAGGAGTCGCGGTGCGCACCGGGCATCACTGCGCCATGCCCGTCATGACTTTTTTCGGCATCCCGGCCACCGCGCGCGCTTCCTTTGCCTGCTACAACACCGACGCCGACGTCGAAGCCCTGGTGGCAGCGCTCAAGCGCGCCCGCGAGGTGTTTCGCTGATGGACCTGAAGGATCTGTACCGCGACGTGATCCTCGATCACAACAAGCGCCCGCGTAACTTCGGCACGCTGGAAGGCGCCGCGGCGCGCGCCGACGGTCACAACCCCCTGTGCGGGGACCGCCTGACCGTCACGCTGCGTCTGAACGGCGATCGCATCGAGGACATCCGCTTCGAGGGCAAGGGCTGCGCGATCTCCACCGCCTCGGCCTCTCTCATGACGGAAGCCGTCAAGGGCAAGGACCGGGCCGCCGTGCACACGCTCTTCGAGCAGGTGCACGACCTCCTCACGCGCGAGGAGGCCCCCGCTGCGGCCGCGCTCGGCAAGCTCGCCGCGCTCTCGGGCGTGCGCGAGTTCCCGGCGCGCGTGAAGTGCGCAAGCCTGTGCTGGCACACCCTCAACGCCGCCCTCGCTGAGGGCGCCGCCACCGTCTCGACGGAATAGCGATGCGCAGACACGAGAACGAGCCCTTCGTCGTCAACCGCGAGGTCAAGGCGGTGATCGTCCCGGCCGGCCAGGAGGTCAACCTCAAGCCCGGCCAGGCCGGCTACATCACCCAGGCGCTCGGGGGCAGCTTCACCGTCTACATCGACGGCAACCTGTTCCGCGTCTCGGGCGAGGACGCCGATGCCATCGGCCAGGACACCGTGAAGCCCCCGGAGCTGCCGCCCAACGCCAGCGAAGAGGACGTGAAGAAGCTCGCCTGGGACCAGATGCGCAGCTGTTACGATCCGGAAATCCCGATCAATATCGTGGACTTGGGGCTGGTATACGAGTGCGAGGTGAAGGCCCAGGAGGACGGCACCCGCCGCGTGGAGGTTAAGATCACGCTCACCGCGCCCGGCTGCGGCATGGGTGACATCCTGGTGGACGATGTCCGCGACAAGATCTCCCGCATCCCGACGGTGCGGGAGGTGAAGGTGGAGCTGACATTCGACCCGCCCTGGAACCAGAGCATGATGACTGAGGCCGCCCGCCTGCAGACGGGCATGTTTTGACAACTCAACACCGGACTTAAGGGGGACAGCGTGAGCTCGAAGTGGGTCGACATCGGGGCCGTGAAGGATTTGAGCGAGACCGAGCCGTTCGCGGTATTCGTCGAGGGCTATGCGATCGCGGTGGTGCGCTGCGGGGAGAGCGTGTACGCGGTGCAGGACCTGTGCACGCACGATGGCGAGACCCTCGGTAACGCCCAGGTCGAGGACTGCCAGATCGTCTGCCCGCGCCACGGTGCGCACTTCTGCCTGCGCACCGGCCAGGCGCTCACCCCGCCCGCCTACGAGCCGCTGCAGACCTTCGCCGCGCGCATCGACAACGACCGCGTGCTCGTGGAAGTGCCCTCCTGAGGGGCCGCGCGCATGAAGCGACTCACGCTCATGCGACACGCGGATGCACGCTTTAAGGATGCCGGGCTCACCGACCTCGAGCGGCCGCTCAGCCGCCGTGGCAGCGGCGCCGCCGAAGCCATGGCGCAGCGCCTGATCGCGCTTAAGCTCGCTCCCGACCTGCTGCTCGCAAGCCCGGCACGCCGCGCGCAGCAGACCGCGCAGGTGCTCTCGCGCGAGCTGTCGCTCACCGCCCGGCGTGTGCTGCGCGAGGACGCGCTGTACCTCGCCAGCGCCGCAGACCTCCTCGGCATCGCCCGCCGGACCGGCCCGCGCGTGGCGCACCTCATGGTCGTGGCGCACAACCCGGGACTGTCCGAGCTCGTGGAGCAGCTCCTGCCCGAGGGTGAGGCGCAGTCGCTCGCGACCGCGGCGTTCTGCTCGATGGAGTTCGGGTGCGGCGAGTGGCAGGAGCTGTCTGCCGCCACCCTGACCGGCGCACGCCACGAATCACCCCCTGCGGGCCTGTTCGGGCTCTTCGCCTGACTCACAGCCCCGCAGCGCTCAGCACTCCGGCACGTTCACCGCAAGACCTCCCTGGGAGGTTTCCTTGTAGATGGTGGACATGTCGATGCCGGTCTGGCGCATGGTGGCGATCACCTGGTCGAGTGAGACCTTGTGCGAGCCGTCGCCGCGCATCGCCAGCCTTGCTGCGTTGATCGCCTTCACCGCCCCCATGGCGTTCCTCTCGATGCACGGGATCTGCACCAGGCCTGCCACCGGATCGCAGGTGAGGCCGAGGTTGTGCTCCATGCCGATCTCGGCGGCGTTCTCGATCTGCTCGGTCGTGCCCTGCAGCGCCGCCACGAGTCCCGCCGCGGCCATCGAGCAGGCGACCCCTACCTCACCCTGGCAGCCCATCTCGGCCCCGGAGATCGAGGCGTTGCGCTTGTAGAGCATGCCCATGGCGGCCGCGACCAGCAGGAAGCGGATCACGCCCTCCTCGTTGGCGCCTTCCTCGAAGCGGCGGTAGTAGTGCAGCACCGCCGGCACGATCCCGGCGGCGCCGTTGGTGGGCGCGGTGACCACGCGCCCACCCGCGGCATTCTCCTCGTTGACCGCGAGCGCGTAGGCATTCACCCAGTCCATGACATCGAGCGGCTTCACCGTGCCGCTCTCGGTGAGCATGCGGTACAGGCGCGGCGCGCGGCGGCGGACCTTGAGCACCCCGGGCAGGAGGCCCGTCTGGCGAAAGCCGCGCGCCACGCACCCCTGCATCACGTCCCACAGGTGCAGCAGCTTCGTGCGCACCTCCTCGGGCTTCGCCCAGGTGTGCTCGTTGGCGAGCATCAGCTCGTACATCTCGAGCCCGTGCTCGCGGCACAGCCGCAGCAGGTCCTCGCCCGAGGTGAAGGGGTATGGCGGGGCGCTGTGCGCGCGCGCCTCGGGGGCCTCGGACTCGTTGCCGCTCACGACGAAACCGCCGCCGATGGAGTAGTAGTCCGCCTCGCGCAGCACCTTCCCCGCAGCGCCAAGCGCGGTGAAGCGCATGCCGTTGGAGTGCCGCGGCAGGCGCTCATGGTGCATGAACAGCAGCTGCATCGGCTCATCGAAGGCGATCTCGTGCTCCCCGAGCAGACGGATGCGGCGCGTGCTGCGGATGCGCTCGACCGTGCTCGCGATGCTGTCGGGGTCCACGGTCTCGGGCATGGCGCCTTCCAGGCCGACCAGCACGGCGGTATCGGTGCCGTGTCCGAGGCCCGTCAGGGCGAGCGAGCCGTACAGGCGCACGGCGATCTCCTGGGTGTCACCCAGCAGACCGTCGCGCTTAAGTCCGAGCACGAACTCGCGCGCCGCGCGCATCGGCCCCATGGTGTGGGAGCTGGAAGGTCCGATGCCGACCTTGAAGATGTCAAAGACACTGAGCGTCATGGATCTGCCCACCTCGCGGGCCGCCTTGGGCCCGCTGCCATCGCCGTCGGGGGTGTTCCGCGTCCCGCGCTGCGCAGTGTGCAGCCTTGAACACACCCCGACATGCTTTGCGGCGACCTTGAGGGACTCAAATGCGACCGCGCAGCCGCCGCAGCCGGGCGCGCTCGTGCTTGTCCGGGCGCCGCTTGGGGCGCGGCGTCAGCGCCGCGGCGAGCTTCATGCGCGCACCGAACTCGGCACGCCGCGCGCGGCTTGCCGGGCTCTCCTCATAACATAGTGCGGCCGCCGGCGCCGGCCCGCGACGCGCGGGGATGGCCTGCACCGTGCACTCGAACTCCACGGCGCCGCGCGTGAGGCTGACACGGTCGCCCAGGCGCAGCGCCCGCCCCGGCTTCACGCGCTCGCCGTTGACGTGTACCCGGCCGCCGGCGACCGCCTGGGTGGCGAGCGCGCGCGAGCCGTACAGGCGCACGCCAAACAGCCAGCGGTCGATGCGGGCGGCTCCGGCGTGCGTGCTTGAAGGCTCGTTCATGGGCCCTCAAGTATAATTACCCGATCATGAATGAAGCGGTCATAACGCGCCTCAGGGGCGATCTGGATAATCTGCGTGCCCAGGGCCTTTTCAAGCCCGAGCGCGTGCTGCAGGGCCCCCAGGGCGGGGTGGTCGAGACGGGTGGCCGCGAGGTCATCAACCTGTGCGCCAACAACTACCTCGGGCTTGCCAACCACCCGCAGGTGCGTGCGGCGGCGCAGCGCTCGCTCGACACCTACGGTTACGGCATGGCCTCGGTGCGCTTCATCTGCGGCACCCAGGAAACCCACAAGGAGCTCGAGCGGCGCCTGGCGCGCTTTCTCGGGATGGAGGACGTCATCCTCTACTCCTCCTGCTTCGATGCCAACGGGGGCCTGTTCGAGACCCTCCTCGATGAGCGCGACGCGGTGATCTCGGATGCGCTCAACCACGCGAGCATCATCGACGGCATCCGCCTGTGCAAGGCGCAGCGCCTGCGCTACGCCAACAGCGACATGGCGCAGCTCGAGGCGCGCCTCAAGGAGTGCGCCGGCGCCCGCACGCGCCTCATCGCCACCGATGGCGTGTTCTCGATGGACGGCTACATCGCGAAGCTGGCTGAGATCTGCGACCTCGCCGAGCGCTACGATGCGCTCGTCATGGTCGATGACTCGCACGCCACGGGCTTCATGGGTGCCACGGGGCGCGGCACGCCCGAACACTGCGGGGTCGCCGCGCGCATCGACATCCTCACCGGCACCCTCGGCAAGGCGCTGGGCGGCGGCAGCGGGGGCTACGTCGCCGCGCGGCGCGAGGTGATCGAGTGGCTGCGGCAGCGCTCGCGCCCGTACCTCTTCTCCAACAGCATCCCGCCGGTGGTCGCGTGCGCAAGTCTCGCGGTGCTCGATCTGCTGGAGGCGAGCCCCGGCCTGCGCGCGCAGCTCACCGAGAACGCCCGCTTCTTCCGCGCCGGCATGACACAGGCTGGCTTCACGCTCAAGCCCGGCGAGCACCCGATCATCCCCGTGATGCTCGGCGATGCGGCGCTCGCCGCTCGCATGGCCGAGCGGCTGCTGCAGGAAGGCGTCTATGTCATCGGCTTCTCCTACCCGGTCGTGCCGCAGGGCCAGGCGCGCATCCGCACACAGATGTCGGCGGCGCTTACGCGCGCGCAGCTCGAGCAGGCGCTCGCCGCCTTCACGCGCGTGGGCCGCGAGCTGGGCGTCATCGGCTGATTCAAGGAAAGCACCACAAGCATGAAAGCACTCGTCAAAGAGCAGGCCGCCCCGGGGATCTGGCTGAAGGACATCCCGGAGCCGAAGGTCGGCCCCAACGACGTCCTGATCGAGATCGCCAAGACCGCCATCTGCGGCACCGACATGCACATCTACAAGTGGGACGCCTGGGCGCAGAAGACGATCCCCGTGCCGATGGCGGTGGGGCACGAGTACTGCGGCCGCATCGTCGACCTCGGCTCCGAGGTCAAGGGGCTCAAGACCGGCGACCGCGTGTCGGGCGAGGGCCACATCACCTGCGGCTACTGCCGCAACTGCCGCGCCGGCCGCCGCCACCTGTGCCGCAACACCATCGGCGTGGGCGTGAACCGGCCCGGCGCCTTCGCCGAGTACCTGTCGATCCCGGCGGACAACACCTTCAAGCTCCCCGACTCGATCCGCGACGACATCGCCTCGATCCTCGACCCGTTCGGCAACGCCACCCACACCGCGCTCGCCTTCAACATGGTGGGCGAGGACGTGCTCATCACCGGCGCCGGTCCGATCGGCATCATGGCGGTCGCGGTGGCGCGCTTCACCGGCGCACGCCACGTCGTGATCACGGACGTGAACGACTACCGCCTGGAGCTCGCGCGGCAGATGGGCGCGACGCGCGCCATCAACGTGCAGCGCGAGTCGCTCGATGCGACCATGAAGGACCTCGGCATGCAGGAAGGCTTCGACGTCGGCCTGGAGATGTCGGGCAACGCGCAGGCGCTGCGCGAGATGCTGCGTACCATGCACCACGGCGGCTCGATCGCGATCCTCGGCATTCCGCCGGAGGAGACGGCCATCGACTGGAACCAGGTGATCTTCAAGGGCCTCACCATCAAGGGCATCTACGGGCGCGAGATGTTCGAGACCTGGTACAAAATGGCGAGCCTGCTGCAGAGCGGACTGAAGCTCGACCCGATCATCACGCACCACTTCGCCGTGCAGGACTACATCCAGGGGTTCGAGACCATGGGCTCGGGGAAGTCCGGCAAGGTGATCCTCGACTGGTCGACGCTCAAGTCGCGCAACTAGCGCGCCCGGTGAGCGTTCAGCGCTTCTTGCCCGGCGGGGCGGCGAAGGCGCGCGCCTGCGCCTGCAGCCAGTCGCGGAAGATCGCAACCTTGGGCAGCTCGACGTAGGTCTTCGGGCACACGAAGTAATAGGCGAAGCGGTACGGGATGAGGCGCTCGCTGGCGAGCGCGATGCGCCCGGCGGCGAGTTCGCCCGCGGCCAGCGTCCAGCGGATGAGGGCGAACCCCAGGCCCTCGATGGCCGCCTCCAGCACGCTCACCGAGTCGTCCATGTAGGCCCCGCGCTGCGCCTTGCGCGAGGCGGCGCCGCCGGCCGACCAGCTCGACCAGTCGAGCTCGACCCCGTGCAGCAGCGGGCGCGCGTCGGGGTCGGCGTCGGTATCGAGCGGCCCGTATTTCTTCAGCACCCGGGGTGCGGCGACGGCGAGCAGCCAGTCGTCCATCAGCTTCTCCACGTGCAGTCCGGGGTAGCGCCCGCCGCCCAAGCGCACGGCGGCGTGAAAGTCGCTGCGCGCGAAGTCGACGAGCTCCGTGGATGACTGGATGCGCAGCTCGACCTGCGGATGGCGGGCGTGCAGGTCGGCGAGGCGCGGCGTCAGCCACTTCTGCAGGAAGGACGGCAGCACGCTCAGGTTGATGCTGCCGCTCTGGCGCGTGTTCTTCAGGCGCTGCAGGGTGGTCTCGAGCTCATCAAGACCGGCGCGTATTCCGGGCAGCAGCTGCGCCCCTTCCGGGGTGAGTTCTACCTTGCGGCCGCTCCTGCGGAACAAAGGCGTCTGCAGGTAGTCCTCGAGCGCCTTGATCTGCTGGCTCACCGCGGCCGGCGTCACGTGCAGCGCCTCGGCGGCGTCGCCGAAATTCAGCCGAGTCGCCACGGCCTCGAATACGCGTAACGCGTTGAGCGGCAGCCGGTCGTAAGCCGATCCCACGAGAAGTTTTCCTTAAGCTGGCTTCAGATTCTCGGTTTGTTCGCAATGCCCGGGCAGCCGAGAGTAACACCCATGAAATCGGCGGCCACGAACCCATACCGGTTCGGCGGTGGACAGCCACACAGAGGACCTCATCATGTCAGCCTCAATCTTCGGTCAGCGCGTCGTGGCACTCCTCGGCTCCCTCCTGATATCCGCCCTGCTGTGGGCGCCGATCGCCTCCCCGGTCGAGGTGGCGGCCACCGTCCAGGCGGTGGATCACGCGGTTGGCGCGACACTGCATGGTCGTTAGCGTCAGTGTGCGTCACGGGAGCGCGCCCGGCCATCAGAACGGCAGCTGCGCAGCGCGCGGGGTGCGGTCTGATGCGTCCGGGCCGGGCGCTGCCCCTGCGACCTGCCCGGTGCTGAGCGTCAGGAAGCCGCAAACGGCTAATTCAGTCCCGGGTGGCGCGCTGCCGCGGGCGCAATGCGTGCATGGACCGGATGCCTGCGGGCAGCACGGTCAAGGGCATGCCGGGCAGGCGCGCATTACACGCGGATCTTGGCCTCGTTCCCCGCGAGTTCCTGCTTCGGATCGGCGCCCAGCAGCAGCTTGATGCCGGACACGACGCTCACATCATTCAGCCACACCTGCAGATTCGAGGCGTCAAAGCGCAGCAGGGCGAGCGTCGGGTCTGCCTTTCCGCCCTCGTACCAGGCGGCGACGTAGCGGTTCCACAGCCGCTCGATCACCTGAGGGTCCTCATCCACCACGAGCGAGCCTGACAGCGTCGCGAAGAGTTCATGCCCCCTGGCGACGAACGCGGCAACCGCGCGATTGCCGCGCAGCAGGCTTTGATAGAGCGAGCTGTCCTTGGAGCTGAAGAACCACAGCGGCCCCTGGCCGCCCTGAAGCTGTGCGGTCATCGGGCGGCTCTGGCCCTCCTCGTGCTCAAGACCCAGCATGAGCACCGGGTGAGCGGACAGATGGCGCCAGAAGCTCACCTCAAGTTCCTGCGGGGTATGCACGCTGCGCTCCGGATGACTGCAAGAGGAGCGGGAAGACTAGCCGCGCCCGCGACCGGACGATGTCGGACACGCGCACTGATGCGGTGACGGACGCGTCGGACACGCGCCCTGGATGACCGGGCGCCTCAGCCGGAGCGTTCCGGCTCCGGCAGCGGGCGCAGCGAGCGGTAGCGGATGGCCGCCCGGGCGCGTGCCTTGGCCGCGACCTCGGCGCGATCGCGCGGCGGCACGTGGGTCGTCAGCGAGCCGAGCAGGCGGCGGCAGCTGGCACTCACCTCATCGACCGCGGTGGCGAAGGCGGCCTCGTTGGCGTGCGAGGGCTTGTTGAAGCCGCTCACCTTTCTGACGAACTGCAGCGCCGCGGCGCGGATCTCATCCTCGGTCACCGGCGGCTGGAAATTGAAAAGCATCCGGATGTTGCGGCACATGGGGGCCTCAGGTTCGTGACGGTACGGGGTGCGCGGGGATTCTGCGACGCCGGGCGCCCGGGCACAATCGCCGGCCCGCGCCCGCTGCGCCCCGCGGGGGGCGCAGCGGCACTTATAATAAGAACTGAAGCGCGCACTGCGCCGTCCGTGAAAGCCCCCGCATGAAGATCGTCACCTACAACATCAACGGCATCGGCGCGCGCCTCGGCAACCTGCTGCGCTGGCTGAAGGAATCCGCGCCCGACGTCGTGTGCCTGCAGGAACTGAAGGCGCCGCAGGAGAAGTTCCCGGAGAGCGCCATCCGCGAGGCCGGCTATGGGGTGATCTGGCACGGGCAGAAGAGCTGGAACGGGGTCGCGATCCTCACCCGCGGCGATGAGCCCGAGGAGATCCGCCGCACGCTGCCCGGCGATCCGCAGGACGTGCACAGCCGCTACATCGAGGCGCGGGTGCGCGATCTCACCATCGGCTGCCTCTACCTGCCCAACGGCAACCCGGCCCCGGGTCCGAAGTTCGACTACAAGCTCGGCTGGCTCGAGCGCTTCATCGCGCACGCGGCGGAGCTGGCCGCAGGAGACCGAGCGGTGGTGCTCGCCGGCGACTACAACGTGATTCCCACCGAGCGCGACGTCTACAAGCCCGAGCGCTGGGTGAACGATGCCCTGTTCCGCACCGAGGTGCGCGAGGCCTTCGCGCGCCTCCTCGCGCAGGGCTGGACCGACGCCATCCGCGAACTGCACCCGCATGAGACGCTCTACACCTTCTGGGACTTCTTCCGTAATGCCTACGAGCGCAACGCCGGCCTGCGCATCGATCACCTGCTGCTGAACAAGGCGGTGCGTGGCCGCCTCACGGCCGCAGGCGTCGATCGCCCGGTGCGCGGCTGGGAGAAGCCGAGCGACCACGCTCCGACGTGGATCGAGCTTCAGGACCGATGAAGGCAGCTGCGGGTGCGGCGTCCGGCGGGACGCTCCCGCCCGTGAGCCCTACCGCACTTCGCAGAAGCAGTAGGCGTAGAGGCGGTTCGGCTCACTGAAGCGCGCGAGCGCTAGCGCCTGCTGGGTGACAGGGTCGAGACGCTCGGCCAGGTGCGCGAGCGCTGCATCCTGGGGGCTCAGGCGCACGAAGCTGCGGATGAGCCCGGACCTGAGATTCATGGCGAGCGTCTCGGCCCAGGTGAGCTTCGTCTCGATGAACTTGGTCGAGTAGTCGGTGAGCTTGGCGCGCTGCGCGGCCGCCTTCACCGCGTCATTGAAGGAGCCGAGCTCGTCCACGAGGCCGATGCGCTTGGCATCGCTGCCGGCCCACACGCGCCCCTGCGCGATGGTGTCGACCTCGGCGGCGGTCTTCTTGCGTCCGGCCGCCACGCGCGCCACGAACTCATCGTAGCCGTGGGTGGTCACCGCCTGCAGCACGGCCTTGGCGCCCTCGCTCAGCGGGCGGTCGATGCGCGCCTGCCCGGACAGGGCCGTGGTGCCGACGCCATCGACGCTCACGCCGATCTTCCCGAGAGTTTTGTCGACGGTGGGAATGATCGCGAAGATCCCGATGGAGCCGGTGATGGTGGCGGGGTTAGCCCAGATCTCATCGGCGGGCGCGGAGATGTAGTAGCCGCCGGAGGCGGCATAGCCCCCCATGGACACGATGAGCGGCTTGCCGGATGCGCGCAGCGCCACGAGCTCGCGGTAGATCTGCTCGGAGGCGAGCACGCTGCCGCCGGGGCTGTTGACCCGCAGCACGACCGCCTTCACGTCCTTGTCGTTGCGCGCCTCGCGGATCAGCTTCGCGGTCGAGTCGCCGCCGATGGTGCCCGGGGGCTGCTCGCCGTCGAGGATCTCCCCGCTCGCCACGATCACGCCGATCTTCTGCTTGGCGAGACCTGCGACCTTCTTGTCGGCACGCGCCACGCGCAGATAGTCCTCGCTCGAGATGCCGCTGAAGGAGTCCTTGTCATCATTCGGACCGACGAGCTCGGTGAGGCGCTGCTCGACCTCGAGGGAGGTCTTGAGTCCGGTGACGAGGCCATCGCTCAGGGCCACCCGGGCGGCATCGCCACGGGCGGCCGGCACGGTGGTCATGAAGGAGTCGACGTACTTCGAGAGCGCATCGGGGGCGAGCTTGCGGGCGCGCGTCACCTGCTCCTGGTAGGTGTTCCACAGCGCCGTCAGGTAGGCGCGGCTCTCCTCGCGGTCCTCGGGCGACATGCTGGTGCGGGTGTAGGTCTCCACCGCGCTCTTGAAGGCGCCGACGCGGAACACGTTGATGTCGACGCCGAGCTTGTCGAGTGCGTCCTTAAGATAGGTGCGGTAGCGGTCGTAGCCCTGCACCAGCACGAAGCCCATGGGGTCGAGGTAGACCTCGTCCGCCTGCGCGGCCAGGTAGTAGCGCTCCTGGGTGAGCTCGACGCCGTAGGCGATCACCTTCTTGCCGCTGGCGCGGAACTCGCGGATCGAGGTGGCAAGTTCTGCGAGCGCGGGCTGGTTGGCGCTCTCGAGCTTGTCGAGGTCGAGCACCAGCACCTGGATGCGCTTGTCGGCGGCGGCGGCGTGGATGGCGTCGGTGAGGTCCCACAGCAGCGCCTCGGGGCGCGCATTGCCCAGGGCCTCATCGACGGCACGCGCGCGCGCGTCGCCGGACAGCTGCTCCACCAGCGGGCCGTCGGGGGCGATGACGAGCGCCGCCTTGCCCGGCACCAGCGGCACACTGCCGCGCAGCACGCCGAAGATCGCCCCGAAGATCACGAGGAGCAGGATCAGGTGCAGCGCCCTGCGCAGCCCGTCCAGGCCGCGCCACAGGCTCGAGAAAAAGGCACGCGCCGTCATGCGGTGAGCATCCTTCCCTTAGACCGCGCCCGCGGCGCTGCCGACTGTCAAAGCTGGGCGCTTCAGAGCTTCTCCTCGATGCGCGCGGCCTTGCCCGACAGATCGCGCAGGTAGTAGAGCTTGGCGCGGCGCACGCTGCCGCGGCGCTTGACGCTGACGTCGCTGATCGCGGGGCTGTAGGTCTGGAACACGCGCTCCACGCCCTCGCCGTGCGAGATCTTGCGCACCGTGAAGGAGGAGTTGAGGCCGCGGTTGCTCTTGGCGATGACCACGCCCTCGTAAGCCTGCACGCGCTCGCGGTCGCCCTCGACCACCTTGACCTGCACGACCACCGTGTCGCCGGGCTTGAATGCCGGCAGCTCGCGCGTCATGCGGGTCTTGTTGATTTCCTGAATGATGTTGCTCATGTCTTTTCACCTCGATCTGCGTTTCCCGCCGCACGTGCGGCGAGGAATTCATCCCATGCGCGCCGCAGTTCCGGCGCCAGCTGCGCCGCCGCGAGGAGCTCGGGCCGCCGTTGCACCGTCCGGGTGAACGCAGCGCTGAGCCGCCAGCGGCGGATGTCCGCGTGATCACCGGATAACAGCACCGGCGGCACGCTTCGGCCCTCGAATACTTCCGGCCGCGTGTAGTGCGGCCAGTCGAGGAGCCCCTGGGCGAAGGAGTCCTCGGCGCTCGAGCGCTCATCCCCGAGACTTCCGGGCAGGAGCCGCACCAGCGCATCAATCACCGTCAGCGCCGGCAGCTCGCCGCCGGAGAGTACGTAGTCCCCGACCGAGAGCTCCCGGTCGATGGCGCTCTCGATCACGCGCTCATCCACGCCCTCGTAGCGTCCCGCCACCAGCAACAGGCCCGGCAGCTGCGCCAGCTCCTGCGCCAGAGCCTGGCTGAAGCGCTCGCCCTGCGCCGACAGGTACACGCGCGGGGAACCCTGCGGCAGCCTGCCCTGCGCGGCGCGGATCGCCGCCACCAGGGGCTCAGGCTTCATCACCATCCCCGGGCCACCGCCGTAGGGCCGGTCATCCACCGTGCGGTGCACATCGCTCGTATGCGCGCGCGGGTCCTCGGTCCCCACGCTCACCAGGCCACGCGCAAGCGCGCGGCTCACGATCCCGAAGCGCAGCGCCCCCTCGATCAGCGCAGGAAAGAGCGTCACCACCTCGATCTTCATGGAGCCTTCTATTCCAGCTCCGCCGGCCAGTCCACCACAATCGTACGCGCCGCCAGGTCCACCTTCTTCAGGTGCGCCGGCTGCGCGAGCACCCAGTGCTCAGGCCCGCCCGCCTCCTTTGTCACCATCACGGTGCCGCGCGGCGCATCGACGAAGTGGCTCACCACTCCAAGAGTCACACCCTCGAGGTTCGTCACCGCAAACCCCAGAAGGTCCGCCCGGTAGAACTCGCCCCGGCCCGGCTTCGGGAGCGCTGCGCGCTCAACCTCCACCCACGCCCCGGTGAGCCGCGCCGCCGCGTCCCGGTCGGTGAGGCCCTCGAGGCTCGCCACCAGTCCGGCGCCGTGCACGCGCCCCTCAATGAGCGGGCGCGTGACGCGCTCGCCGCTCAGGAGCCTGAGCGTCCACACCGGGTACTCAAGCAGCCCGTCCGCGGGCTGCGTGAAAGAGTCGACGTGGATCCAGCCCTTGATTCCGAAGGGGGCGCCCAGGCGTCCGAGTTCCACCCATTCCACGGCTGTTGCCTCTTGCCGCGCGGACACCTTTCTATTTGGTCCGCCGCGGCGCCACCCGCATGCTTTGCGTCCCTTTAGACCGTGGCCTGCTTACGGTAGGAGGACACCAGGTGCGCCACGCGCTCAGAGGGCTGCGCGCCCTGGCCGACCCAGTAGTCGATGCGCGGCAGATCGAGCTTCAGCTTCTGCTCGTTGCCGCGGGCGATCGGATTGAAGAACCCGACGTGCTCTAAGCTCGGGCCGCCCTGGCGCTTGCGGCTGTCGGTCACTACCACGTGGTAGAAGGGCTGGTTGCGCGCCCCGCGCCGCGTCAGGCGAATAGTTACCATGGTCTTAACGCTCTCACTTGAATGGGAGGGCCGCAAAAGGGGGCCCGAAAAAAGAGCGCGGATTCTACGCAACGGCCGTCCGCGACGCCAGTTTTTCTAGGCCCGGCGCGGGGTTCCGCCATCCTGGGATGGCTTCGGGCGCCCGCTGCCCGCCGCAGGCCCTGCAGCGGCCCCTCAGCGGCCCGGAAAGCCCGGCGGCATGCCCCCCTTGAAGGCACCCATCATCCGCTTGAGGGCCCCGCCCTTCATGCTCTTCATGACGCGCTGCATCTCCAGGAACTGCTTGAGGAGCCGGTTGACGTCCTGAACCTGAACCCCGGAGCCCCCGGCGATGCGGCGGCGGCGCGAGCCGTCGATGATCGAAGGGGTGCGCCGCTCCCGCGGGGTCATGGAATTGATGATGGCGATCTGGCGGCGCAGGTCCTTGTCACCCTGCTCGGCCGAGGGCGCCCCCTTCTTCAGCGCCGCCCCGGGGAGCTTGTCGATGAGGGCCCCGACACCCCCCATCTTCTGCAGCTGCTCGAGCTGACCCTTAAGGTCGGACATGTCGAAGCCCTTGCCCTTGACGACCTTGTCGGCGAGGCGGCGGGCCTCCGCGTGGTCGACCTGGCGGTGCACCTGCTCCACCAGGCTCACCACGTCCCCCATGCCGAGGATCCGGGAGGCCATGCGCTGCGGATCAAAGGGCTCGAGCGCCTCGGTCTTCTCCCCGACGCCGAGGAACACGATCGGCTTACCGGTCACCTGGCGCACCGAGAGCGCCGCGCCCCCGCGGGCGTCGCCATCGGCCTTGGTGAGCACGATGCCGGTGAGATCGAGCGCGGCCCCGAAGGCGCGCGCGGCGTTCAGCGCGTCCTGGCCCGCCATGGCGTCCACCACGAAGAGCCGCTCGACCGCCGGGACCGCCTGGTCGATCTGGCGCACCTCGTCCATGAGCGCCTCATCGACGTGCAGCCTCCCGGCGGTGTCCACGATGAGTACGTCGAACACCCCGTTGCGGGCCCGCTCGAGGGCCGCGGCCGCGATGGCCGCAGGTGCCGCGCCCGCATCGGCCGGAAAGTACTCGGCCCCGACCTGCTCGGCCAGGCGCTGCAGCTGCAGCATCGCCGCCGGCCGGCGCACGTCGGTGCTCACCAGGAGGACGCGCTTGCCGTCGTGTTCGATGAGGCGCCGCGCAAGCTTGGCGGCGGTGGTGGTCTTGCCGGCGCCCTGCAGGCCCGCCAGCAGAATCACCGCCGGGGGCTGCGCGCGCAGGCGAAAGCCTTCCCCCGCGCCGCCCATGAGAGCGATGAGCTCCTGGTGCAGGATGCCGATGAAGGCCTGCCCGGGGGTGAGGCTCGCGAGGACCTCGGCGCCGAGCGCCTTGGCCTTGACTGCCTCGATGAAGGACTTGACCACGGGCAGCGCCACGTCCGCCTCGAGCAGCGCGATGCGGGCCTCGCGCAGCGTCTCCCCGACGTTTTCCTCGGTGATGCGGCCGCGGCCCCGCAGGTTGTCGAGCGTGCGCGAGAGGCGCTGGGTGAGGCTGTCGAACATGGGGAGGCACGTGCCCCGGGGTGGCTGCTGGAGCGGCGATTATAGGGGCGCAGGGGCGGTTTTCCCGCTTCGGCCCGCGAAGCTTCTATGCTAGGGGTGCCCGCGTGAGCGAGAGGGGGACGGCCCCTGGGGCCGTGCGCGGGCGCTACCGCGGCCGCGAGAAAGGGTTCCGACTTGAACTTCGCATCGACACTCCTCCTGTCCCTGATCCTCGTGGGACTCCTCATCATCGTCGCCTTCTCCTCGGGCACCGAAGTGGCGATGCTCTCGGTGAACCGCTTCCGCATCCGCCACCGCGCCCAGGCAGGCCATCGCCAGGCGCGCACGCTCGAGCGGCTGCTGGAGAAGCCCGATGACTGGCTGGGCGCGAATCTGGTGATCCTGGCAGGGGCCAGCGTGTTCGCCTCGGCGATCGCGACGATCCTCGCGCAGCGCTCCGGTGAGCGCTACGCCGTGCCCCTGGCGGGCGCCCTCCTCACCCTCATCGTCATCGTGTTCTGCGAGCTCGCGCCCAAGATCTATGCGGCCGCCAATCCGGAAGGGGTGGCGCTGCACGCCGCCGGCATCTACCGCGTGCTGGTGGGGGTTGCGCGCCCGGCGCTGTGGCTCGCCAATACCCTCGCCTATGGCTTCCTGCGCCTGTTCGGCGCCGCCCGCACTACCCGCTCCGATCAGTCCTTGAGCGCCGAGGAGCTGCGCACGGTGGTGAGCGAGGCGGCCCCCGTCATCCCGGCCCGCCACCGCCAGATGCTGCTGTCGATCCTCGACCTGGGCCACGTCACGGTGAATGACATCATGGTGCCGCGTCAGGAGATCGACGGCATCGACGTCAGCGAGAGCTGGGACGAGATCCTCGACCGGCTGCGCCAGACCCCGCACACGCGCCTGCCGGTCTACGAGGGCGAGCTCGACAACCTGATCGGGCTGCTGCACATGAAGCGCGTGGCGCAGGAGCTGGTGCGCGGCTCCCTCACCCGCGAGCGCCTGGTGGAAGTCGCGCGCGGGCGCGAAGCCTACTTCGTCCCGGAGGGCACCGCCCTCAACGTGCAGCTCGGGCACTTCCAGCGCAACCGGCGCCGCTTCGCCTTCGTCGTCAACGAGTACGGCGACATCGAGGGCCTGGTGACGCTCGAGGACATCCTCGAGGAGATCGTCGGCGAATTCACCTCCGACCCTGCGACCATCACGCACAAGGACGTGCACGTGGAGCGTCCCGGGGTCTACATCGTGAATGCCAGCGCCACGATCCGCGCCCTCAACCGTGCGCTTAGCTGGCAGCTGCCCACGGGGGGACCGAAGACCGTCAACGGACTTCTGCTCGAGCACCTGGAGACGATCCCCGACAGCGGCACCATGGTGCGCGTCGGCGCCTACGAGTTCGAAGTCCTGCAGATCGCCGACAATGCCATCCGCACCGTGCGGGTGCGGCCACCGGCGATCTTAAAGAGCGCCTAACCCGACCCGAGCGCGGCGGCTGCCAGCGCATCGGTGATGCGCGCGACGCCGATCACCTGCAAGTCCCCGGGCGCGCGGCGCGGCACGTTGTCCTTCGGCACGATCGCGACCCGGAAACCCTGCGCCTGCGCCTCCTTCAGGCGCTCATCGCCCCAGGCGACGGGGCGCACCTCACCGGTAAGGCCGATCTCCCCGAAGGAGATGAGGTGGGGAGCGATGGCGCGGTCGTGCAGGCTCGAGGCGAGCGCGAGCAGCACCGGCAGATCGGCTGCCGTCTCGCCGATCTCGATCCCGCCCACGACGTTCACGAATACGTCGTGCTCCTGCAGCGAGACCCCCGCGTGGCGGTTGGCCGCAGCGAGCAGCATCGCCACCCGGTTGGCGTCCAGGCCCTGCGCCACGCGTCGCGGTGCACCAAAGCGCATGCGATCGACCAGCGCCTGCAGCTCGATGAGCAGTGGCCGCCCGCCCTCGCGCGTGACCGTGACGATGCTGCCGGGGGCGGCCTCGGGCGAGCGCGACAGGAAGATCGCCGCCGGGTTCTTCACTTCCTTCAGCCCGCTGCCGGTCATGGCGAAGAAGCCGAGCTCGTTGGCGGCGCCGAAGCGGTTCTTGGTGGCGCGCACGATGCGGTAGCGGCTGCCCGCGTCGCTCTGGAAATAGAGCACCGTGTCCACCAGGTGCTCGAGCAGCCGCGGGCCTGCGATGGTGCCCTCCTTGGTGACGTGGCCCACGATCACCACCGCGCACCCGCCGGCCTTGGCAAAGCGCACCAGCTCCGCGGTGCACTCGCGCAGCTGCGACACGGCGCCCGCGAGCGTCGCCGTGCTGCCGGACTGCACGGTCTGGATCGAATCGATGACGAGCAGCGCCGCGCGCCGCTCGCTGGCGAGCGCGAGGATCGCCGGCAGGTCGGTCTCCGCGACCAGGCTCAGGCCCGGCGCGGTCAGTCCCAGCCGCCGCGAGCGCAGCGTCACCTGCGCCACCGACTCCTCCCCGCTCGCGTAGATGACCGCGCGCGCCGCGGCCACGTGGGCGGCGACCTGCAGCAGCAACGTCGACTTGCCGATGCCCGGCTCCCCGCCCAGCAGCGTCACGGACCCGGGCACCAGGCCCCCGCCGAGGACCCGATCGAGCTCACCTTCACCGCTCGTCAGCCGCTCGCTGCCGGCCGTCGCCTGAGTACTGGCCGCCAGCGTGACGGCGCTCGCCGGGGGCGCCTGGCGCGGGCGCCCGGCGGTGCGCTGCTCGAGGGAATTCCACTCACCGCACAAGGGACACTGCCCCTGCCACTTCAGGGTCTCGCCACTGCAGGAACTGCAGACAAACACCGGATTCAGGCGGGCCATTTGTGCGCCACGGGGTCCACTTTCGGCTAGGATTCGCGCGGGGGCGGGGCCAATGGCTTCTTTTGTGACCGAAGCCACTCGGACCCTCTGCCGGCGATGCTAGCTTATGCCGGCTCCATTCGGGGACGGGAAAGTGACGCGTATCACATTCGGTGGGCCAAAATCGAACCAGGTCGAGGCATGAGCTTGCGGAACAAGCTGCGCTTTGTCGGTTTGTCCGATACGGGTAAGGTCCGCGAACACAACGAGGACACCATTGCCGTCGATCCGGACATCGGGCTGCTCGTGCTGGCGGATGGCATGGGCGGCTACAACGCCGGCGAGGTCGCGAGCGGCATCGCGGTGAAGACCATCGTCAACCTCGTGCGCGAGCACGTGCAGCGCGAGGACCTGTCGGTCCCGGACCGCGAGTCGGGCCTGTCGCGCCCGAACATCATCCTGCGCGATGCCATCAGCCGCGCCAACAAGATCATCTACCAGACCGCGCGCACGCAGCCGCAGTGCGAGGGCATGGGCACGACCGTCGTCGCGGCATTGTTCTTCGACAACAAGGTGACGATCGCGCACGTCGGGGACTCGCGCCTGTACCGGCAGCGCACCGACAAGATCGAGCAGGTCACCATGGATCACTCCCTGCTGCAGGAGCTGGTCGACCGCGGCTTCTACTCCGCCGAGGAGGCGCAGCGCGCCGCCAACAAGAACTACGTGACCCGGGCCCTGGGGGTCGAGGCGAACGTGGACGTGGAGATTCAGGAGGTCCCGGTCAATAAGGGCGAGGTATTCATCCTCTGCTCCGACGGGCTCTCAGATATGGTTGAAGACGAAGATATTCATTTAACCATAAACACCTTTAGTGCTAATCTGGATACGGTCGCCAAGCAGTTGATTCAACTGGCCAATGACAACGGAGGCCGGGATAACGTCTCGGTGGTCATGGCGCACATCATGGATGCTTTTCCGGCTCGCACGAAGATTTTCGACAAGATCCTGGGTTGGTTTGGCTGACACGCGATAGAGGCGAAAGCACATGGCAAGGTTGGTCTTGAGCCTGGATGGCCAGGTAATGGCGGAATACAACATGAACAAGGAGCGCTACACGATCGGGCGCCTCCCTGACAATGACATCCGCATCGACAACGCAGCCGTCAGCGGCCACCACTCGCTGATCATCAACATCCTCAACGACTCCTTCCTTGAGGACCTGAACAGCACCAACGGTACCTACGTCAACGGCAAGCTCATCAAGAAGCATGCCCTGCAGCACGGCGACGTCATCACCGTCGGCCATCACCAGCTGCGCTTCGTCGAGGACGACGAGCAGCAGGACGAGTTCGAAAAGACCATGGTCATCCAGCCCTCCGCCCGCCCGGTGGAGAAGCTGCGCGCGGCCGCCGAGGCACCCGACAAGCCCGGCGCGCCCTCGATCTCCGCCACCGGCAAGGCGCGCGCGCTCGATGGCGCCGCGGCCCTCAAGAAGGCCAAGCTGCAGGTGCTCTCAGGGGCCTTTGCGGGACGCGAGGTCGAGCTCTTGAAAGCCCTGACGACGCTCGGCCGCCCGGGTGTGCAGGTGGCGGCCATCACCCGCCGCGCCGAGGCCTACTACATCGTGCACGTCGACAGCGGCAAGGAGAACGACTTCCCGCTGCTGAACGGCACGCCAATCGGCGCCAACGCGACCAAGCTGAACGACAACGACGTCATCCAGCTGGCCGGCGTCAAGATGGGGTTCTTCGTCAGCTGACGCGGGCGCGGCCTCAGCCCACCCAGAGGACGATGAGGGCCGCGATCAGGCAGTAGGCACCGAACAGGTGCCAGCGGCCCGCCTCCAGCCAGCGCGACAGCCAGCGCAGCGCCAGCATCCCCGCGACGAAACTCAGTGCCATGCCGATGAGGCTCGGCACCAGCGCGTGCCTGAGGCTCCCGCCTGAGCCTAGACCCACGGCCTGCTGCGCCTTATGCAGCCGGTGCAGCTCGCGCACGATGACGGGCGGGGTCAGCACCACCGCGAGCGCGAAGCTGAATTCCTCGGCGCGCCGCCGCGCGACCCCGAGCATCATGCCGGTGGAGATGGTCGCACCCGAACGCGAGAAGCCGCGGAACGGCAGGCAGATTCCCTGCACCACGCCGATCCAGCCCGCCTGCGGCACCGACAGCGACCCGTTCTCCGTGGCCTTGAAGCGCGAGGCCACGATGATCAGCACCCCGACCGCCGCGAGCGCTGCGGCCATCAGCTTCGCATTGCCGAACAGATCCTCGATCTGGAAATCGGACGCCCCCGCCATGAAGGCGTGCTTGATGAAAGCCTGCAGACCAAGCCCGACGATACCGGTGAGGGCGGTGGCGAGGATCACGCGCAGCGCGATGGCGCGGAAGGCTTTCCAGGAGCTGAAGTAGGTGTCGCGCCAGGCGCGCCAGAAGTAGGCGATGACCGCGAACATGGTGCCCGTGTGCAGCATGACCAGGAGCAGCGTCATCTGCGGCGCCGTCGGGTCGAGACCCAGGAGCTTTTCCGCGACGATGACGTGCGCGGAGCTTGAGACCGGCAGCAGCTCCGCCAGGCCCTGCACGATCGCGAGTATCGCCAGCTGCCACAGTTGCATGGTTGTTATTCCTAGTGTGGTTCGAGCGGCACGCGCTGGCTGACGCCGCACAGGAGCTCGTACGGGATGGTGCCGGCGTGCCGCGCCACTTCCTCGACCGGCAAGCCTTCTCCCCAGAGCGTCACCGAGGTGCCGACCTCGACTCCCGGGATGCCGCTGACGTCGACGGCGATCATGTCCATGGAGACACGACCGACGAGCGCCGCGCGCTGCTTGCGGATGAGCACCGGGGTACCGGTCGTGAAACTGCGGTGCAGCCCGTCCCCGTAGCCGGCGGCGACGATGGCGATGCGCGAGTCCCTGGGCGCGGTCCATGCCCCGCCGTAACCCACACGCTCTCCCTCGGACACCTCGCGCACGGTGAGCACCGTGCTGAGGAGGCTCATGACCGGGCCGCAGATCGAAGTCTGCGCCCAACTTGTCCTCGAACGGCGAGGCGCCGTAAAGCGCCAGTCCCGGGCGCACCCAGTCACCCAGTTCAGCGATACCGCCCAGGAGTCCGGCGGAGTTGGCGATGCTCGTCTCCAGGCGCAGCCCTGCGCTGGCTTCAGCAAAGCGCGCGAGCTGCTCGCGTGTCACCGCGCCATCGCGCTCATCGGCGCAGGCAAGATGAGTCATCAGGCGCAGCTTCTTGGGAGCGCTGCGCAGCAGGCGGATGCGCTTCAGCGCGGATGCAAAATCCCGGAGCGCAAAGCCCAGCCGATTCATGCCGGTATCGATCTTCAGCCAGAGCGTGAAACGCTCCGCGCCGCCTGACTGTTCGAGCAGCTCGATCTGGCGCTCGTTGTGAATGACCAAGTCAAGCCGGTCCTGGGCGGCATCCTCCAGCTGCGAGCGGCTGAAAACGCCCTCGAGCACAAGAATCGGCGAGGTCACGCCGGCGGCGCGCAGCGACATGCCCTCCTCCAGGCGCGCCACGGCAAAGGCGGCCGCGTCCTGGATCGCGAGCGCGGTGCTGACGAGGCCATGCCCGTAGGCGTTGGCCTTCACCACGGCGATCACCTTGGAGCGCCCGGCGCGGGCGCGGATGACCTGGAGGTTGTGACGCAGGGCTTGGGTGTCGATGACGGCCCGGATCAGCCGGCTCACCTCAACACACCTTCCGCGTAGGAGTCCGGTGCGTAGTTGGCAAAGCGCGTGTACTGACCCTGGAAGGTCAGAAGGAAAGTGCCGATCTCGCCATTGCGGTGTTTGACGAGGTCGATCTCTGCGATGCCCTTTTTTGTAGTGTTTTTGTCGTAGACCTCTTCGCGGTAGATCAACAGGATCATGTCTGCATCCTGTTCAATAGCCCCGGAGTTATGCGACACAACGCCATCCGCCAGCCAGCTCGACGGCCCCGGCACGGTCAGGTCGTAGACGTCTTCCTCTCCGTCGGGGGTGCAGCCGACCACGCGGTCCCAGAACAGGTCCGAGGCCGCCCATTTCTGCAGTTCAGAGGACTCGAGCAGGTCAGCGTAGCTGGTCATCTGGGTGCGGCTCGGGGCAAATTTGAAATGCGAGGTGCCCCCGTACGAGGTGCCGCGCATCTGGGCCATCGCACGTTGCGACACACCCTGCTCACGCATTTCCGCTCTCACAGTGGCAAAGACTTCCTGAGGCAGTGTGTCGACATTGGTATTTCCGCGGAGCGTCGCCAGATGCGCTGCCATTGCAGCCACGGCTGCGGCCTTGGGACCGAAGCCCCCGACCACCTTCGCGAAGGTGAGCTGGTTCTCAAGACCGCTCACGTCGACGTAGTACAGCGGCCGGTATTTCTTGACGTGGATGGTCCTGATTCGGGCAACGATACCGAGCCTGAGCAGCAGTGCCGCTACTTCGGTCGCAAGTCGATGGCTGCAGGTCGAGAAATTGACGTGCGATGAATAGCCTTTCTCGGCGTTGCGCCGCGAGATGGTGCCGTCCGTCGCCCACAAGTGACGCAGCAGCAGCGCTATCTGCCGGTCTGCCAAAGTGAACACGGTCGGCGGCAGATGTTTCTCGTGCGACCTCTGGCCGAAGATGCCGAGTTCCTTGAGCCACTTTCCGACACCTGCAGGATGCCATCGATTTCCATTCCCGCTGATGACCAGCTGATGCCACGCCCCGACGCCTTCGTGGCGCGTCACCCGGCAGCCGAAAGCCTCGGCCGCCTCGCGAACTGCATCGCTATTCGCCTCCGACCCGGTGGTGTACCGCAGCGGCTGGTGCACGACGTAGCTGCCATCGCCTACGAGGTGCCCCAGAAGTACCAGCCAGTGGTCCGGCCATTTCTTCGGCCGGGACGGCTCGGGTATCCGTCGTGCAAGCGCAACCCGATCCCCGACCCCCAGCGTTCCCACGGTCTTCCAGCCAGACCCTGCCAGCACCCTGTGCTTGTGGGTGGCTCGGAGGATGCGTCCACTGGCCAGCTGAAGTTTATAGACGGGACGCCTTCCCACCTTCCAGACTTTGTCCGAGCCTGCGCGCAGCAGTCGCTGGCTTTCGTCAACCGCCCAGACACGCGGCTCCTGACCTACCAGGCTCGCAATCGGCACCCGGCTGCCATCAGCCAGGCATACAAGCGTGTCGCCGGTTACGCACTCGCGCAGATCCGACATGACAGGTTTTTTGTGTTCACGCTGCTCCACGCCGCGATTCAGCTGCGAGAGCGCGATCACGGGAACCGAGAGTTCCTTGGCCAGCGCCTTGAGACCGCGCGAGATCTCGGCGATCTCGGTAGCCCGATTCTCGTTGGTACCGGGCACCTGCATAAGCTGCAGGTAGTCCACCACGACCAGACTCAGGCCGTGCTCGCGCTTCACGCGCCGCGCGCGCGCCCGCAACTCGGTCGGGTTGAGCGCGGGAGTCTCGTCGATGAAGATCTTTGCTTCCGAGAGCTGGCTCGTGGCACTCGTGATCCTGACCCAGTCCTCGTCCGTGATCTTGCCGCTGCGCAGGCTGTTGAGGGGCACGCCCCCGATGGAGGCCAGCATGCGCGTGACCACCTGCTCGGAGGGCATTTCCATGGTAAAGATCGCAACCGCAGCCTTGGTCTTGGGATTAACGGCTGCGTACTCGGCCATGTTGACCGCGAGCGTGGATTTGCCCATCGAGGGGCGGCCGGCGACGATGACGAGGTCGCCTGGGCGCAGGCCGCCGGTGAGCTTGTCGAATTCAGTGAACCCGGTCGGAAGGCCGCGCAGCTGGTCGGGATTGTTGTGCCACTCATCGATCTGGTCGATGACCGCCGGCAGGAGCGAGCGCACCGATACCGCACCGTCGCGCTTGCGGAAGGTCCCTTCCGCGATCTCGAACACCTTCTGCTCTGCCCGGTCGACCAGCGCGCGTGCGGTTTCGCCATCGTTGTTGAATACCGCCGAGACGATGTCGGTGCCGGCGCGGATCAGCTGACGCAGCAGCGAGCGCTCGCGCACGATCTCCGCGTAAGCGCGCACATTAGCCGCTGTGGGCGTGTCGCGCGCGACCGAGCTTAGATAAGCAAGACCCCCGGCACCATCGAGATTGCCGGTGCGCTCGAGATGCTGAGAGACGGTGACAACGTCACAGGGTTTGCCGTCTGCGGCGAGCTCACCGATCGCGGCGAAGATCAGGCGATGATCGGGGCGGTAGAAGTCTTCCGGGAGGACCTGGTCGGCCACCGTGTCCCAGGCAGCCGGATCGAGGAGAAGTCCGCCGAGCACCGCCTGCTCAGCTTCCACTGAGTGCGGCGGTGTCGGCGCATCAATGAGGGCGACCGAGCCCGAATCCCCGCGCGTCTTGGCGGAACCGGCCACCCTTTTTTGCCTGGCCGAAGCGGCTTACTCTTCGGCGACGATCGTGATGTGCAGCGGCACGTCGATGTCGGCGTGCAGGTGCACGCTCACCACGTGCTCGCCCACCGTGCGCAGCGGGCCCGCCGGCAGGCGCACCTCGCTGCGCTCGATCTTCTGGCCATCGCGCGTGGCGGCCTCGGCGATATCGGCGGTGCCGATGGAGCCGAACAGCTTCCCCTCGGTGCCGGCCTTGGCAGTGATCGTGAGCTTGAACTCCTTCAGCACCGCGGCCCGCCCTTCGGCGGAGGCGAAATGCTCGTGCGCCAGGCGCTCGAGCTCCGCGCGCCGCGCCTCAAAGCGCGCCACGTTATCCGGGGTGGCGAGCGTCGCCTTGCCCTCGGGCAGGAGGAAGTTGCGGCCGTAGCCGGAGCGCACCTTCACGCGATCGCCGATGTTGCCGAGGTTGGCAACCTTCTGCAGCAGAATGACGTCCATTGCGCTGCCCCTTAGTGCTGGTCGGTGTACGGCAGGAGCGCGAGGAAGCGCGCCCGCTTGATCGCCACAGCCAGCTGCCGCTGGTAGAAGGACTTGGTGCCGGTGATGCGGCTCGGCACGATCTTGCCCGTCTCGGTGACGTAGCCCTTGAGCGTTGCGAGATCCTTGTAGTCGATCTGCTTCACGCCCTCGGCGGTGAAGCGGCAGAACTTCTTGCGACGCGAGAAACGGCTGCCGCCGCCACCACCGCCGCCGCCGGGTCCTCTGGACATTGCCATGATGTGTGTTCCTTTAGGAGGCGCCTTCAGGCGCTCTCGGCTGCGGAGTTGTCGTCGTCATCGGCGCTCGGGCCATCATCGCGGGCGCGTTCGCGCCGGCGCGGGGCACCGTCACCCTCCTCGTCCGCCGCCTTCGCCATCGGCGAAGGATCGGTGACGGCCGAGTCCATGTTGACGACCAGGTGACGCAGCACCGCGTCGCTGAAACGGAAGGCGCCGGTGAGCTCATCGAGGGTCTTCTGGTCCGTCTCGATGTTCATCAGCACGTAGTGGGCTTTGTGCACCTTGGCGAGCGGGTAGGCGAGCTGGCGCCGTCCCCAGTCCTCCAGGCGATGCACCTGACCGCCACCGGCGGCGATCATGCCCTTGTAGCGCTCGATCATGGCGGGCACCTGCTCGCTCTGATCCGGGTGCACGAGAAAAACGACTTCGTAATGCCTCATGAATGCTCCCTTCGGATTAAGCCGCCCGGTTTTAAGGCTGTCCCGGTGCGGCAAGGAGTGAACGCAGCGTCGGGGCTGCGCCCCTTCGGATTTGAAGGGGCGCGCAGCATACTCAAAGCCACCGCGCGGTGCAACGCCTGGCCCGAGCGCATCGCTTGCCGATCAAGGGCTTGCGGGGCCTTCGGCGCCGGACACCCGGGCCAGCACCCGGCGGGTCGCTGAGGCCACCCGGGCGGCGATCTCGTGCGCCGGCAGCGCCTTGAGCTCCTCGCTGAACACCTCGACCGCCACCGTGAGCCCGGGCTCTTGGGACAGCAGCCCCTTTAGCAGGTCCACCAGCGGCAGCTCCCCCTCCCCGGGCAGCAGCCGCCCGCCCATCGGCGTGTAGGGCGTGCCCGGGGGCGGCTCGCGCCGGTCGGAGATCTGCACACCCCCGATCAGGCCCTGCGGCACGTCCCGCAGCTGCCCGAGCGTCCCGCCGCTTCGGGCGAAGTGCCAGGTGTCGAGCAGCAGCGTGAGGTTCTTCGACCCCACGCCCGACACGATCCGCTGCGCGGTCGCCAGATCCGGGATCGCGCTCTCGGGCAGGAACTCGAGCGTCAGGCGCACCCCGCGGCGGCGGGCGCGCTCGGCGAGCGGACCCAGGCAGTCGATGAAGGCCTGCTCCGCCACGGCGCCGCCGCCGAAGTGGGCAAGATTGATGGTCTCGGCCTCGAGCGCCTCGGCGGCCTCGTAGCAGCGCTCCTCGGTGAACTCGAAGTACGAGCGGTTCTCCGCGGGCACTTCGGCCGGTTTCGGGGTGCCCGGGAGCACGCCGATCAGCGGGTCGATGGCATGCACCCGCACACCCGTGTCGGTGAGACGCCGGCGCAGCTGCGCAGCGCTCACCCCGCGCGAGCGGCTCGCCTCGTACATGCCGGCGGTGAGGGTCACGGCGCCGAGGCCGGCGCCGCCGGCAGCCTCGATGAGCGGCTCCAGCGGCGTACCGATCGCGGTACCCCAGCACAATCCGATGACCGGCGACTCGTCGATCCTAGGCATAGCGGCTCCGGCGGCTCATGAGCATGATAGGGACATGACGATCACGTACGAGAACATCCAAACGAATGGCGTGACCTTGCAGGTGGCAAGCGCCGGGCGCGGGCCGCCCGTCATCTTCTGCCATGGCTTCCCGGGCCTCGGCTATAGCTTCCGTCACCAGCTCCCGGCGGTGGCGGCCGCGGGCTTCCGCGCGCTGGCGCCGGATCAGCGCGGCTACGGCGGCAGCGACCGCCCCGCCGATCCCGCCCTCTACGATGCCGAGCACGTGATGCAGGACATGCTCGGCATCCTCGATGCGCTCAAGGAGAGCCAGGCCATCTTCGTCGGCCACGACTTCGGCGCGCAGCAGGTCTGTAACCTCGCCGTGCGCCACCCCGCGCGTGTGGCGGCGGTGGTCATCATGAGCTGCCCCTACGACTTCGACCTCGCCGGTCGCGGGGGTGCCGGCTCCGCGGCAGTGCCGGCGCCTGATGCCGGGGCCGGCCCCTTCGCGGTCCCCGGGGTGCGCCCGTCGGCCGCCTTCGCCGCCATCGCCCGCCAGCACTTCTTTCATATGCATTACTTCCAGGAGGTCGGGCCGCCCGAGGCCGAGCTCGGCGCCCGGCCGCGCGAGTTCCTGATGCGCCTGATGCATGCCCTGAGCGCCCAGGGGCACCTGCTCGACTGGTCGAAATTCCCGAGCAAGGGTACCGGCTACCTCGACGTGCTCGCCCCGGCGCCGCCTTTGCCCTGGAGCTGGCTCACCGAGGCGGAGTTCGAGCACTACGTGCGCGAGTACACCCGCGCCGCCCCCGCCCTCACCTTCATCGGCGGCCTCAATTCCTACCGCATGGCGGATCGCAACTGGGAGCTGGGCGCTGCCTTTGCCGATACCGACATCGCGCAGCCTGCGCTGTTCGTCGCGGGTGCCGAGGACGTGGTGCTGAAGATGATCCCGGCGCATGCCATCGACACCATGAGCCGCCGCGTGCCGGGGCTGCGCGGGGTGGTGCTGGTGCCCGGTGCCGGTCATTTCGTGCAGCAGGAGCAGCCCGAGGCGGTGAACGCGGCGCTCCTGAAGTTCCTCAGGAGCCTTTGAGCGCCACCAGCCGCTCACAGAACGCAGCAAAGTCCTGCGGGCCGCGGCAGAACGCGCTCGGGAAGAGCTCGATCATGTTGGCGCCGGCGGCGACGAGCGCCGGCACCGCCCGAAGCGTTGCCTCAAGGTCCGGGGCACCGTCGGCGCGGAATGCGAAGCGCGGCACGACGCGCACCGTGAAGGCCGCAGGATCGCGGCCGCCGGCGGCAACACCAGCGCGCAGCCGCGCGATGACCGGCGCAAGCTTCGCCGGGATCCTGCTCCATCGGGATCCAGCCGTCGGCCACCTTGGCCATGCGCTCGATGTTGCGCTCGGTCGGGGCGATGCCGAGCCAGATCGGCACGTGCGCCTGCACCGGGCGCGGGTAGGAGTAGATCTTGTCGAAGTTCACCGTCTTGCCGTGGAAGGCCGCCGGCGCCTCACTCCACAGCAGGCGGCACACCTCGATCTGTTCGAAGAAGCGGGTGTTGCGCCCCTCCCAGGGGATGCCGGCGGCGTCGTACTCCTCCTTCTGCCACCCGACCCCGAGCCCGATGCTCACGCGCCCGCGCGACATCACATCGAGCGTGGCGATCTGCTTGGCGAGCAGCACCGCGGGGCGCAGCGGAGCGATCACGATGCCGCTCGAGAGGCGGATGCGCTCGGTCACACCGGCGAGCACGGCGAGCACCGTGAGGGGCTCGAACCAGGGATAGTCGAGCGGCGCCGGGAAGCGCCCGTAGGGATAGTTCTGCACGTTCTCGCCCATCACCACGTGATCGGTGAGGCTGACGAGGTCGACGCCGCGTTGCTCCGCCTCGCGGACGAGGCCGGTCACGGGCGCGAAGTCCCCGCCGAACCAGCTGTGCAGGCCGTAGAGGCCGATCGCCACCTGTGTCATTCGTGTCCCCCGGGGCGCGCGTCGGGTGCGGGCCTTGGTTACTATAGCCACTGCCCTCGCCGCAACGAATCCTTGAAATGAACGACAAGCCACTTCCCCTGACACTCTCCGGCCGGACGGCGCTCGTGAGCGGTGGCGGGGCCGGCATCGGGCGCGCCATCGCGGAGTCCTTCGCAGGGCTCGGCGCCCGGGTCGTCATCGCGGAGATCGATCCGGCGCGCGCCGAGGCGGCGCGCGCCGCGCTCACCGGCAGCCCGGGAAGCTGGGTGTCGGTCACCGACGTGCGCTCGGGGGCGGCCGTCGAGGCGCTCGCCGCCGAGATCGAAGGGCGCTGCGGTGCACTCGACGTGCTCGTTAACAATGTCGGGGATTTCCTCAACGTCATAAAGCCCTTCGAGCGCACCACGGAAGAGGAGTGGGATGCGCTCTACGCGACGAACCTGCGCCACCTGTTCCTGGTCACGCGCGCGGCCATTCCGCTGCTGCGCCGTGCCACGCGCGGCGCCAGCATCATCAACCTCTCCACCATCGAGGCCTTCCGCGGCATCCCGATGGCGGCGGTCTATTCGGCCTTCAAGTCCGCCGTCACCGGCTTCACCAAGAGCCTCGCGCTCGAGCTTGGCCCGCACGGCATCCGCGTCAATGCGATCGCGCCCGAGACCACCGAGACCGAGCAGGTGAAGCCCTCACTCTTCATTCCGCCGCAGTACCAGGAGCACATCCGCCGCTGGATCCCCCTCGGGCGCTTCGGCACACCCGCCGATGCGGCCGGGTGCGCGGTGTTCCTCGCCAGCGAGCTGTCAGCCTGGGTGACCGGTACGACGATCCATCTCGACGGGGGCGCGCTCGCGGCCGGCGGCTGGTACCGCACGCCCGATGAGCGCTGGACCAACGTGCCGGTGGTGAGCGACAGCGGACTAAAATTCTGACAGAACCTCAAGAGACCGATGACCCCTGAACCGACTGCCCCGAACGCGCCGAACGCCCCCCCACTGATCGCCATCGTCGGCGGCACCGGCAAGCTCGGCGCGGCCCTCGCCCGGCGCTGGGTGAAGGCGGGACTTCAGGTGATGATCGGCTCGCGTGATGCCGCCCGCGCCCGGGAGGCCGCAGCGCGGCTTGCGACCGAGTGTGGCGCGCCGGTGCGGGCCGGCAGCAACCTCGAGGCTGCCACCCAGGGCGGGCTCATCGTCGTCACGGTGCCGTACGCGGCCCACACCGCCACGCTCGATGAGATCAGGAGTGCCGCGGCCGGCAAGCTCGTGGTGGACACGACGGTGCCGCTCGTGCCCCCGAAGGTGATGCGCGTGCAGCTGCCGCCGGAAGGCTCGGCCGCGGTGAAGGCCCAGCAGCTACTGGGCGAGCGGGTGACGGTGGTCGGCGCCTTCCACAGCGTCGCGGCACACAAGCTCGCCACCGATGCCCTCATCGACTGCGACGTGCTGGTGTTCGGCGACAGCAAGGAGGCGCGCGCGCGCGTCATCGAGCTGGCGCGCCGCGCGGGCCTGCGGGGTCTGCACGGCGGCGCGCTCGCCAACTCCGCCGCCGCCGAGGCGCTCACCTCGGTCCTCATCTTCATCAACAAGAACTACGCGGTGGACGGCGCCGGCGTGCGCATCACGGGCGCGCTCCACGAAGCCGCCGACGGATGACCGCTGAGGCGGCCCCGCTGACGCTGACGGCGCTGCCGGGCGTGCCGGAGGTGCTGGCGGGGAGCGATCTTGCCGCACTCCTGGCAGGCGCCCTCGAGGCTGCCGCCCTCGAACTGCGCGCGCACGACGTGCTGGTCGTGGCACAGAAGATCGTCTCCAAGGCTGAAGGACGCTACGTCACCCTCGGCTCGGTGCAGCCGCAGGCGCGGGCGCTCGAGCTCGCCGCCGTCACGGGTAAGGACCCGCGCCTCATCGAGCTCATCCTGGCCGAGTCGAGCGAGGTGCTGCGGGCAAAGCGCGACGTCCTGATCGTGCGCCACCGGCTCGGCTTCGTCATGGCCAACGCCGGCATCGACCGCTCCAACGTGCCCGCCGCTCAGGGCGCCGAGCGGGTGCTGCTGCTGCCGCTGGATCCGGAAGGTAGCGCGGCGCGGCTGCGCACTGCCTTGGGTCGGCGCTGCGGCGTCACCCCGGGCGTCATCATCAGCGACAGCTTCGGGCGCCCCTGGCGGCGCGGCGTCGTCAACGTCGCGATCGGCGCGGCCGGCATCACCTCGCTCATCAACCGCCGCGGCCAGCGCGACCGCGGCGGCCGCACCCTCGAGGTCACCGAGGTCGCGCACGCGGACGCCATCGCCGCGGCCGCGGCCCTCGTGATGGGCGAGGCGGCCGAAGGCACGCCCGCGGTGCTCGTGCGGGGACTTGCGCCCCAGGGCCCCGAGATGCCCGCCGCCACGCTGATGCGCCCCGTTGCCGAGGACCTCTTCCGGTGACGGCTAACATCGTGGCGCTCTCCGGCGGCATCGGCGGCGCGAAGCTCGCGCTTGGCCTCTATCGCGTGCTGCCCCCGCAGGAACTCACCGTCATCGTCAACACCGGCGATGACTTCGAGCACCTGGGTCTCACGGTCTGTCCTGACCTCGACACCACGCTCTATACGCTGGCAGGCCTTGCCAACCCCGAGCTCGGCTGGGGGCGGCGCGATGAGACCTGGAACTTCATGAAGACCCTCGAGTCGCTCGGTGGCGAGACCTGGTTCCGGCTCGGGGATGCGGATCTCGCGCTGCACGTCGAGCGCACCCAGCGCCTCAAGGCCGGGCAGACCCTGAGCGCGGTGATCGCGGCGCTCGCGGCGCGCCTCGGTATCCGCGCCACCATCCTGCCGATGTCCGATGACCCGGTACGCACGCGCGTTGCGACCGCGGCCGGGGAACTCGGCTTCCAGGACTACTTCGTGCGCCAGCGCTGCGCGCCCGAGGTGCGCGCGCTGCGCTTCGAGGGCGCGGCAGCCGCGCGGGTCGCCCCTGGTGCGCTCGCCGCGCTCGCGGCACCGCAGCCGCGGGCCATCATTCTGTGTCCCTCGAACCCCTATCTGAGCGTCGACCCGCTCCTCGCCGTACCCGGGATGCGCGCCGCGCTGCGCGCCTCCGGCGCGCCGCTGATCGCGGTGACCCCGATCGTGGGCGGCCGGGCGATCAAGGGCCCCGCCGCGAAGATCATGGGAGAGCTCGGGCTTGCGCCCTCCGCCCTTACCATTGCCCGCCACTATGCAGGCCTCATCGATGGCTTCGTGCTCGATGATCGCGACGCCGCGCTCGCCCCGCAGTTCACACTTCCGCTGCACCTGACCAACACCGTGATGGCGAACCTCACCGACCGCGAGCGCCTGGCGCGCGAGGTGCTGGACTTTGCCGCCCGCATCGGCCGCCGCGCATGAGCTCCTGGGCGCTCGTGCCGGTGAAGGCCGGCGGCCTCGGTAAGCAGCGCCTGGCGGGATGCTTGAGCGAGGCACAGCGCGAGCGTCTCATCCGCGTGATGCTCGGCGAGGTTCTCGGCGCGCTCGCCGCGACAGCCGCGATCGACCGGGTGCTGGTGCTGAGCTCCGAGCGCGGCGCGGTGCCGCAGGCCATCGAGGTCGCCCCCGATCCTGGCACCGGCCTCAACGACTCCCTGCAGGCGATGCTGCCGGCACTGCGGGCGCGCGGCGCGACGCGCGTGACGATCCTGTTCGCAGACCTGCCGCTGGTGACTTCCGCGGACGCTTCCGCCCTCGTTGCCGCCGCCGGTGCGATGGCCGCCGCCGCAGCGGATCACGCCGGCACCGGCACCAACGCGCTGACGCTGCCGCTGCCGACCCCCTTCCGGCTGAGCTTCGGGCCCGGCAGCTTCGCGGCCCACCAGGCCGAAGCGCTGCGCTCAGGACTGACCCTGACGAGCGTGCACCGTGCCGGCCTCGCCTGCGACATCGATGAGCCCGCCGACATCGAGGCGCTCAGGGCACGGCGCGACCCGCGCTATGCATTCCTCGGCTAAGGCGCGGGCCGCAGCCCGTCAAAGGCGACCGGCAGACGCCGCACGCCGCGCAGCACCGCCTGCGACTGCGGCATCGCCCCGCACGCGAGGCGCAGGCCCGGCAGCCGCGCGAGCAGCAGCTCGAGGGAGAGTGCGAGCTCGGCCTTCGCCAGATGCACGCCGAGGCAGAAGTGCGGCATGCCCCCGAAGGTAACCTGCCGCTGCGCGTGGCGCTGCGGATCGAAACGCTCCGGATCCGGGTACTGCGCAGCGTCACGGTTCGCCGAGCGCACCCCGAACAGCACCCACGAGTCAGGCGGTATGGTCACGTCCCCGAGCGTCGCGCCCGTCTCGGTGTAGCGCGGCAGCAGGCCCACCGCCCCGTAGAGCCGCACCGCCTCCTCGATGACACCCGGGATGAGGGTGGCATCGGCGCGCACCTGCGCGAGCAGCTGCGGGTCCCCCAGCACCGCGTTCATCAGACTGCCGAGGGTGAGGTAGGTCGTGTCCGCGCCGGCCGGAAACAGCAGCTTAACGAAGCTCAGGATGTTTTCATCGCTCAGGGTGTGCCCCTCGACCTCGGCGTGCGCCAGACGCGAGATCAGGTCCTCGCGCGGCGCCGCGCGGCGCGCATGAATCAGGGGCAGCAGGAAAGCGTCCACCTCATCGCGCGCCACGAGGGCGGACTGCGGGTTAAAGGGGTAATCGAACAGGCCCCGTACCCAGGCGAATAACTGCGTCTCGTTCTGCGCAGGAATGCCGAGGAGTCCGGCGATGACCCGCAACGGATAGGGATGGCAGTAGGCTTCCACGAGGTCGAGCTCGCGCCGTGCGCCGAAGGCATCGATGAGCCCGTTGGCGAGCGGGCGCAGCAGCAGCTGCACATGGTTGCGCACCGCCTGCGGCTGGAAGGCCGCGGCCACGAGCGCGCGGTGGATCCGGTGCTCCTCGCCCTCCATGCACAGTAGCGTGCGCCCCTGCACGGGAAGCGAATAGCGCAGGTTGGCCGCCGCGGCCGGGAAGGCCTGCGGATCGCGGAAGGCGCGCCCGACATCTTCATGCCGCAGCAGCAGCCAGGCCGTGCCCGCAAGGTAGCGCACCGGCACCGCGCGCGCGCCGGTGGCGCGCAGCGCCGCCAGCCGGGCTTCGAGGTCCGGCAGCTCGTCCGTGCCGAAGTCCACCTCCGGCAGCACGTGCTGAAGCTCCGCCACGCTTACTTGTCGTAGGCCTCGTCGATGTTCGGCACGAAGCCCTCCATCCCGGCCGGCACGCTGACGCTCCCGGTGTCCCAGTAGGCCTGCACCAGGTGGATCTTGCCCGCCTCATCGAACACGAAGCGCTCGATGATGAAGAGATCGAGCCCCTGGTTCTTGGCGGGGATGCGCACCTGCATGGTGAAGTTGAGGATCCCCTCGTTGGCGCAGGCGATGATCCGGTGCAGTTTCGGGCTCATGTGGGTCGCGCTGTCACGGTGGGCGAAGTCCCAGAAGCGGATGACGCCCTCGTGCCCCTTGAACGGCGGCGTACCCACAGGATCGCTCCACTCGCAGTCAGCGGCGAACAGCGACAGGAACAGGGCCTTGTCGTTGGTCGCCCAGGCCCGCACGTAGGACTCGAGCGCGCTCTTGACCACCTCAGGCTTCATAAGCTTCGTTCCCCCCATTTGGACTAAGCGTCCGGGCCGCGGACGCGGCGACGACCAACAGGCGGTGCCGCCCGCGTATCATAGCCACAACGCATGCGCCCACATCCCCAAGACGCACGAGTGAGCCTCGACGGCATCCTTGCCGCCGTACGCGCCGGCACCCTGCCGGACACGCCGGCGGCGCTTGCCCTGGAGGCCGCGAGCGCACGCGAGCTGCTGCCCGTGGCGCAGGCCCTGACGCTGCAGGGCTTCGGTCGCGTGGTCACCTATTCCAGAAAGGTCTTCATCCCGCTGACGCAGCTGTGCCGCGACGTGTGCCACTACTGCACCTTCGCCCGCACCCCGCGCCACCTGGCGCAGCCTTACCTCAGCCTCGAGCAGGTGCTTGAGATCGCGCGCGCCGGGGCCGCCGCCGGCTGCCGCGAGGCCCTCTTTACGCTCGGGGACAAGCCCGAGCTGCGCTACCCGGCCGCGCGGCGCGCGCTGGATGATCTCGGCTTCCCGAGCACGCTCGAGTACCTGGCGCACTGCGCGCGGCGGGTATACGAGGAGACCGGTCTCCTGCCGCACCTGAACCCGGGCGTCATGGAGCCCGCGGACCTCGCCCGCCTGCGCCCCGTCGCCGTCTCGATGGGGCTCATGCTCGAGAGCGCAAGCGTGCGCCTCGCGGGGCGCGGCCAGCCGCACTTCGGCTCACCCGACAAGCTCCCGGCCAGGCGCCTGGCGACGCTCGCTGCCGCAGGCGAGCTGGCGATCCCCTGCACCACCGGCCTCCTCATCGGCATCGGGGAGACCCGGCGCGAGCGCCTCGAGTCGCTGCTCGCCCTGCGCGAGCTGCACGAGCGGCACGGGCACCTGCAGGAAATCATCATCCAGAACTTCCGCGCCAAGGCCGGCACGCGCATGGCGCACGCGCCCGAGCCCACGCTCGAGGAGCAGCAGTGGACGCTCGCGGTGACGCGGCTGATCTTCGGCGCATCGATGTCGCTGCAGGCGCCCCCGAACCTGCAGCCCGAGGGTCTCGGCGCCCTCCTGCGCGCCGGCGCCAATGACTGGGGCGGTGTCTCCCCGGTCACGCCGGATCACGTGAACCCCGAGGCCCCCTGGCCGCACCTTCAGGTGCTCGGGCGTGCGACGCGCGCTGCCGGGCGCACGCTCACGCAGCGCCTGGCGCTGACGCCCCGCTACGTGCAGCAGGTGGCCGAGTGGGTCGATCCCGCGCTGCGCACCGCGGTGCTCAGGCTCGCCGACGCCTCGGGACGCGCGCGCACCGATGACTGGTACGCGGGCGCCGGCAGCGCCGTGCCGCGCGCCTTCCAGCCGCGGCGGCGCCAGGGCGGCGGGCGCGCCAGCGCTGCGGTCGCGCCGCTGCTGCGGCGCGCCGCGCGCGGGGAAGAGCTGCGCGAGACGCAGCTTGCCGCACTCTTTGCGCTCGAGGGCCGGGAGCTTACGGCGGTGCTGCGGGCGGCCGATGAGCTGCGCGCCACGCACAGCGGCGAGGAGGTCTCCTACGTCATCAACCGCAACATCAACTACACCAACATCTGCCTCTACCACTGCGGCTTCTGCGCCTTCTCCAAAGGCCGCAGCGCGCACAGCCTGCGCGGGCCCGCCTACCGGCTCGACCTGACCGAGATCGCCCGCCGCACACGCGAGGCGGCGGATGCGGGAGCGACGGAGGTGTGCCTGCAGGGCGGCATCCACCCGGACTACACCGGCGACACCTATCTTGAGATCGTCGCCGCGGTGAAGGGCGCGTGTCCTGACATCCACGTGCACGCCTTCTCGCCGCTCGAGATCAGCCACGGCGCGCGCACCCTGAAGCTGAGCGTGCGCAGCTTCCTCGCCGACCTGCGTGCCGCAGGCCTCGCGACGCTGCCCGGAACGGCAGCCGAAATCCTCGATGATGAGGTACGCGCGATCATCTGCCCGGACAAGCTGAGCACGGCTGAATGGCTGCACGTCATGCGCGAGGCCCATGCGGTGGGCCTCAGGAGCACGGCCACCATCATGTTCGGCCACGTCGACACCCCGCTGCACTGGGCGCGACACCTCCTGGCCGTGCGTGCCCTGCAGCGCGAGACCGGCGGCTTCACCGAGTTCGTGCCGCTGCCGTTCGTGCACATGGAGGCGCCGCTGTGGCGCAGGGGCGTGGCGCGCTCAGGACCCACGCTGCGCGAGGCGCTCCTCATGCACGCCCTCGCGCGCCTGGCGCTGCACCCTCACATCACGAACATCCAGACCTCCTGGGTGAAGATGGGACCGCAGGGCGCAGCGCTCGCCCTCGCGTGCGGCGCCAATGACCTCGGTGGCACCCTCATGAACGAGTCGATCACGCGCGCCGCGGGCGGCGTGAACGGGCAGCAGTTTGATGCCGCGCGCATCGTGGCCCTCGCCGAGGGCCTCGGCCGCCCGGCGCGCCAGCGCACGACCCTCTACCGGCGCGTGCCGCCTGGCTCAAGCCCGGCTGCACCGCTGCACAGCGCCGGCTGAAGGACTCACTCACTGTGTCCGGCCCGGGTTCATGGGACCTCGAGACCGACGTGCTCGTCGCCGGCTCGGGCGCGGCCGCCCTCACCGCGGCGGTGACCGCCGCCGCAGGCGGGGCGCGCACACTCGTCATCGAGAAGAGCGATCTTTACGGGGGCACCTCGGCGACCTCCGGCGGGGTCATCTGGATCCCGGCGACCGCCCAGGCGCTCAATGCCGGCCACGCCGACAGCCCCGAGGAGGCCTTCCAGTACATCCGCGCCCTCACCGATCCTGCGGTGAGCGATGCGCGCATCTGGGCCTTCGTGCGGGAGGGGCGCGAGATGGTGGCATGGCTCGAGGCCCACACGGCCGTGCACCTGCGCGCGCACCCGTACGCGGACTACCACCCGGAGATGCCCGGCGGCAAGACCGGCTGGCGCTCGCTCGAGGCGCTGCCGCTGCATGCGAGCGAGCTCGGCGCGGACTTCGAGCGGCTGCGCCCGCCGCACCCGGCGGTGCAGTTCCTGGCGCGCGTGAGCTGGACGCTGGAAGAGACCGGCACGCTGCTGTTCCGGTCCCCCGGATGGTGGCTGACGGCGCTCACGATCTTCGGCAACTATTACCTCGACTTCCCGCAGCGGCTGCACTCCGCGCGCGACCGGCGCATGACCCTCGGCAACGCCCTCCTCGGCCGCCTGAAACTCTCGCTGAACAAGGCCGGCGGTGAGCTGTGGTTCAACGCCGCGCTGCGCGAGCTCATCCGCAGCGACGGCCGCGTGGTGGGGGCGCGGGTGGAGCGCGACGGCCGCTCGCTGACGGTGCGCGCGCAGCGCGCCGTGGTGCTCGCCGCCGGGGGCTTCGAGCGCAACGCGGAGCTGCGGCGGCGCTACCTGCCGCAGTCGCCCGAGCCGCGCTGGAGCGGCTCGCAGCTGAACAATGTCGGGGATGCGCTGCTCGCCGCGCAGGAGATCGGCGCGGCGACCGTCGCCATGGACTCGGCCTGGTGGGGCACGTCCATGAGCCTGCCGGGCGAGGAGCGCGCGCGCCTCATGGCGATCGAGCGGGCGCTGCCCGGCTCGATCATCGTGAACTCCCAGGGCGAGCGCTACATGAACGAGGCCGCCTCCTACCACATCGCCGGCCAGCAGATGCTGCGCCACGATTCACCCGGCGCGCGCACCATCCCCTCCCTCATGCTCTTCGATGCCACCTGGCGGCGCCGCTATCCCTTAGGCCCCATGATCCCGGATCTGCCCGACTGGCTGCAGCCGAAGAATCTGCGCAGCGTGCTCACGCGCGCCGCGACCTGGGAGGCGCTCGCCGCGCGCACCGGCCTGCCGGCGCAGAAACTCAAAGCCACGATCGAGCGCTTCAACGCGCACGCGCGCGCCGGCACCGACCCGGACTTCCGGCGCGGCGAGAGCGCCTACGACCGCTACTACGGCGACCCGCGCGTGACGCCGAACCCGACGCTGCGGGCGCTGGAGACCCCGCCCTTCTACGCCCTGCCGGTCTACCCCGGTGACATCGGCACCAGCGGCGGCCTGAACACCAACGAGTACGCGCAGGTGCTGGATGCCGCAGGCGAGCCCATCCCGGGCCTCTACGCGTGCGGCAACACCGCCGCGACCGTCATGGGCCACTCGTATCCGGCCGCCGGCGCCACGCTCGGACCCGGCATGACCTTCGGCTTCATCGCCGCGCGCCACGCGCTCAGCTTGAGCGAGCCGGCTACTGCCAGGTAAGGGCGCCGCCGACCAGCACGTTGAACGGCGCCGCGGACTCGAAGTAGCGGCTGTTGGAATCGTCCACGATCACCGAGCCCACGTAGCGGCGGTTGAAGAGGTTGTTCAGCCGCACGAACGCGTTCCAGTGCCCGCTCGAGAAGGGCTCGGCCCACCCCGCGCTCACCCCGAATACCGCGTAGCCGGCGGCGAACACGCTGTTGACGTCGTTCACCGCCACCGTGCTCACCAGCTGCGCCTCGAAGGCGACCTGCGGGCCGGACTCAAGACCGTAGTGCAGGCTTGCGAAGGCATCGTTCTTCGGCACCCCGGGCAGGCGGTTGCCGGCAGCCACCAGCACCGAGGGCACGCTGCAGGGAGCGGCGGTGCAGGTGTGATAGGCGTCGCGGTAGGTGGCGTCCACGTAGGTGTAGGCGAGCTGGAGGTGCCAGGGGTCGGCGAGGCGCCAGTCGAGCGAGGCTTCCGCGCCGCGCCGCCGCGTGCGGCCGCTGTTCTGGTAGGTCGAGCGGCCGCCGAGGTTGGTGTCCACCACGATCTCGTTCTGGGTGAGCGTCTGGAACAGGGTCGCCTCGGCTGACAGCTGCGGCCGCACCGCGAGCTTGGCGCCGAACTCCGTGTTGACGCTGCGCGCCGGTGCGAGGTCGAAGTTAGGCCCGGCGCCGCCGTCGGGCCGGTAGGCGAGCTCGGAGCCGAGCGGCGTCTGGAAGCCGCGCCCGTAGGAGGCGTAGAGGTTCAGAAGCGGGCTCACCTTGAACACCACGCCCGCCACGGGGGTCCCGGCGCTGTAGGTGGCGCTGCCGCTGTCATCCCCGTTCACGCTCGTGATGAAGTGGTCCTCGACGCTGAAGTTGACGTCGCTGTGGCGGATACCGGCCATCAGCGACCAGCGCGGTGCCACCTCCCAGGTCGCCTGGGTGTACTCATCGATGTCGTAGGTGATGTCGTTCTCATCGCGCCGCAGCGCGCCCTGCACCCCGAGCGTCGAGCCTGCGTAGTTGTCGTAGCCGCGGCGCAGCTCGTTCTGGCGGTCGTAGCTGACGCCTGCGACGAGGGAGAACGGCCGTCCGGCGAGCTCGCTGCGCCAGGCCCAGCGGGCATCGCCGCCGCCGAAGTCACGGTCGAGGTCCACGACCCCGCCCGAGCTCGTCGGGGATGCCTGCGCGGCCACCGGAATCGAGAGGAACTGCAGGATGCTGCGGTGGCCGTAGTAGCCCATGAAGGCGAGCGACTGGGTAGCGGTGAGATCGAGGTCCCAGGTGAGGCCTGCCTGCTGCTGCTGCAGGCTCTTGCGGGTATTGAACAGCAGCGCGCTCGGGGCCGCCTGGTAGGGATTGGCGGCGAACTGCGTGGGAGTCAGGCCGAGCGGGTCTTCGGCATCCGGGCGCGACACGACGTTCACGATCAGGGCGAGGCGGTTGTGTTCATCGGGCGCGAAGCCGAGCTTGGCGTTGAAGGACTCGTTGTCGGCGCTGCTTTGCGGGCGGTAGCCCGCCACGGAGAAGTGCGTGAAGTCGGCGTTGTAGCTGAAGCGCCCGGCGGCGCCCGAGGCGTCCAGCCCCGCGCGCCACACCCCGAAGCTGCCGTAGGCGTCCGCGGTACGCAGCTGATCCGGGGCCGCGCCATCGGCGGTGAAGATCTGGATCACCCCGCCGGAGGAGTTGCCGTAGAGCGCAGAGAACGGCCCGCGCAGAATCTCCACGCGGCCGGCCGAGTCGAGGTTGAACTGGGACACCTGGCCCTGCCCGTCGGCGCCGGTCTGCGGGATGCCATCCTGGTAGATGCGTACGCCGCGGATGCCGAAGGTCGAGTTCGCGCCGATGCCGCGGATCGAGATCTGCTGGTCCTGGGCGTAGTTGTTGCGGTTGCGGGCGAGGAGTCCCGGGACCGTGCCGATGTCGTCGGCGAGGTTGATGCCGAGCGCCTGATCCTGAAGCTGCTGCGCCGGCACGCTCGTGATGGCCGCGGGCACGTCAAAGGGGTCGGTCGCGATACGAGTCGCGGTCACCGTCACGGTGGGAAGTTCGTCGGCGGCGCCAGCCGCGGCCGCTGCCAAGAGCGCGCAGCCCAGAAGCGGGGCCGCCCGCGCGCCAGCCCGCCTCACCGCCGGTGCGCTTTCAGCGCAGGCTTCAAAGGATGCGGCAGGTGTTGGGCGCGGAACCTCACGGCACGCGGATCTTACACTGTCGCGAGCGGCGTCACCGGCGAGCCCACGGCTCCCGGCAGGTCGAGCGGCGGCGCCGTGAGGAGGAAGCGGTTGCGGCCGCGGGAGGCAAGCCAGGGCGCAAGCTCGCCGAAGTGCCACAGCTCGGCGAGGTGGATGCCGAGCTTGAACAGACACAGCTCGTGCAGCGGCAGGAGCGGCCGGCGCGCGGTGCCGGCATCCGCCATGGCGCTCGTGGACTCGACCGCGGCGTTGTCCGCGCACAGCGCCACGAGTCCGCTGTCGGCGATCCAGCGCTGCAGCTGCGGGTCGGCGCCGTCAAGTCCTGCGCAGCTCGTGTGCAGGACGCGCAGGTCCGGGCGCTTCTTCATGCCGAGCACCAGGTCCGCAAAGCCGGTGTACAGGCAGAGGAAGTCACCGGGCTCGACCACCACTTGCTGCGCGTCCATGAGCCGCATGAGCGCCTCGTAACCGACCTTCGCCGGCGTGCGGCCGTATTCGCGGTAGAGGTCGAGGAGCACGCCGCGCCCCTGCACACCGGCGCGCGCCAGGTTCTCGATGCCGAGCGAGCGCGCGCAGGGGCCCCCCTGCGTGTCAGGCCCGAGGATGTCGCTGCCGGCGCGGAAGCCGTTGTAGAACACCGCCTCCGCCTGCCCGTCGCCGTCGGCATCGAACTCCGAGCCGCAGTGCGCAAGCGCATCCCACTGCGTGGAGTACTGCAGGCACAGCGTGACCGCATCGTCACACACCACGTCCGTCGCCGGCGCGGCGAAGGCGGACATGTGGTAGGGATAAGCGGGGCTGCCGTCCTTGAAGCGCGTCGCCTGAAGCTGCGGCGGATGGCGCGTGTCCCACAGGCCAGGGCCGCCGGGGTAATCCAGCGGCAGGCTCAAGGAGAACACCAGCCCCTCGCGCACCTCGGCCACCGCGGCGAGCCGGCGCGCGGGCGTGAGCAGGTTCATGCGTCCGCACTGGTCCTCGTCCCCGAACTCCCCCCACGCCGATCCGGGGGGGCGATGCTGCCAGCGTGTCATCCGCGAAATCTCGCACACCTGCCCCGCCCGTGTCGCCTCAAGGTCGCTGCGAACTTACCTCATCCGGAGGAGCCTGGCAGCAGGCGCCGCCGGCGCATACTAGCGAGCATGGCGACAGAACCCACCATGATGGCCTGGCGGCTGGTCCAGTTCGGGCGCCCGGCGCAGCTGCAGGAGGTGCCGGTGCCGCGCCCGGGCGCCGGCCAGGTGCTGGTGCGCGTGGCCGGCAACGGCCTGTGCCACTCCGACGTCGGCATGATGGACCCGGCGGCCGTGGCACCCCCTTTCCTCAGCTGGGAGCTGCCCTTCACCCTCGGGCACGAGGTCGCCGGCTGGGTCGAGGAGACGGGCGCGGGGGTGAGTGGCTTCTCGTACGGGCAGCCGGTCATCCTGGTGTCGCCGCACTCCGATGGCACGTGCGTGTACTGCCGTGCCGGCTTCGACAACAACTGCGAGTCGGGCACCGCGGGCCGCGGCTACGGGCGTGACGGTGGCCTTGCGCGCTTCGTGCTGGTGGAGAACGCGCGCCCGCTGCTGCCGCTCGCCGCGCTCGATCCGCGCACCGCCGGCCCGCTCGCCGACGCCGGCGCCACCTCCATGCACGCGGTACGCCGCGTGCTGCCGCGCCTGACGCAGGGCAGCACCGCGGTCGTCATCGGCGCCGGCGGACTCGGGAGTTTCGCGGTGCAGCTGCTGCGTGTGCTCACGCCCGCGCGCGTCATCGCGGTCGACGTGAACCCGGCGCGGCTCGACTACGCGCGGAGCCTCGGCGCGCACGAGACCTTGAGCGGCGTGCACGAGGGCACCGCGCGCGAGCTGCGCTCCCTCACTGCCGGTGCCGGCGCGGAGGCGGTACTCGATTTCGTGGGGGTGGATGCGACCATCGAAGGCGGGCTCGCCGCGGTGCGCCCCACCGGGGCCTATGGACTGATCGGGGCCGGGATGGGGCGCCTCAACCATCCCTGGTTTCACCTCCTGCCCAAGGACGGCGAGGTGTTCAACTTCGTCGGCAGCACCATCGCGGACCTGCGCCAGGTGGTGGCGCTCGCCGAAGCCGGGCGGCTGCGCAACGACACGCAGATCTTCAGCTTCGCGGACGTGCCGCGCGCCTACGCGAAACTCGACGGCGGGGAGCTGCTCGGGCGCGCGGTGGTCGCGCCGGACTGAGACGCTTCAGTGCTCGAGCCTGCCGACCGCCTCGCGATCCACGAGCTCCTCGCGCGCTACGGGCACATCATCGATGAGCGCGAGTGGCAGCGCGTGGAGGAGCTCTTCACCGAGCGCACCCGCTACGACATGCGCGAATTCAACCTCGGAGTGGTACAGGGTGCTGCGGCGATCCGCGCGCTGTGGAGCTCTCCTCAGGCCGCCCACCCGCTCGCCCACCACGCCACCAACATCCTCGTCAGCGAGGATCCGGACGGCACCGTGCGGGTACTGTCCAAGGGGCTCGGGGTCGGGGTCAACGGCCGCGTGGGGAGCGTCGTCTACCGCGACGTGGTGGAGCGCACGCCCGCCGGCTGGCGCTTCCTGTCACGCAGCGCGCACCTGCGCCGCTAACCCCCGAGGCGCTCCTCGACCTGGCGCCAGGCCAGCTCGGCCGTCTCGCGCGCCTTGGCGCCCGCCTCGCGTGCATGGCGGCTCGCGGCCGTGCCGTCGAGCACGCGCCGCAGGATCCCCTGGCGGATGCAGGCAATGCGGAACAGGTTGTAGGCCATACAGAAGTCCCACACCGCGGGCGCCACGGCGGCGCGACCGGTGCGCTCGCAGTAACTCGCGAGGTACTCGTCCTCGGTGGGAATCCCTAAGGCCGCGCAGTCGATGCCCCCGAGCCCACGGTTCTCCCCGGCCGGCACGCGCCACACCATCACGTGGTAGGAGAAATCCGCCAGCGGGTGCCCGAGGGTGGAGAGCTCCCAGTCCACCACCGCGATGATGCGCGGCTCGTGCGCGTGGAAGATGATGTTGTCCAGGCGGTAGTCCCCGTGCACGAGCGTGGTCTCATCGTCCGCCGGGATGTTCTGCGGCAGCCACGCGATGAGCTTCTCCATCGCCTCGATGGGCTCGGTCGCGGAGGCGCGGTACTGCTTGCTCCAGCGCGCGATCTGGCGGGCGAAGTAGTTGCCGGGCCGGCCATAGTCGCTCAGGCCGGCGCGCGCGAAATCGAGCGTGTGCAGCCGCACCAGCACCCGGTTCATCTCATCGTAGACGGCCGCGCGCGCCGCCGGGGTCAGCTCGGGCAGCGTCGGGTCCCAGAAGTTGCGGCCCGCAGCGTACCCCATGACGTAAAAGAGCGTGCCGATGATGCTGCGGTCCTCGCAGAAGCACACCGGGCGGGCCACGGGGAAGCCCGTGCCGCTGAGCGCACTGATGACGCGGAACTCGCGGTCGACCGCGTGCGCCGAGGGCAGTAGCGGCCCGCCCGGCTGCTTGCGCAGCACGTACTGGGCGCCATCGCCGGCGCGCAGCAGGAAGGTCGGGTTCGACTGGCCGCCGCGGAACTGGCGCACCTGCAGCGGACCTGCGAAGCCGGGCAGGTGCGCGGCGAGGTAGCGCTCGAGGGCCGCCTCATCGAAGTGCTGCTCCGCCGTCACCGCCATGGTGCCGGCGAACTCCGCATCGCTCATTCGGGGTACTTCTGCAGTTCCAGGCGCCCGATCTGATCGCGGTGCACCTCGTCCGGGCCGTCGGCGATGCGGATCGAGCGCGCCTGGGCGTAGGCGTGACCCAGGTGGAAGTCATCGCTCACGCCTGCGGCGCCGTGCGCCTGGATGGCCCAGTCGACGACCTGGCAGGCGGTCTCGGCGGCGGCGATCTTGATCATCGCGATCGGGCCGCGCGCGGCCTTGTTGCCGACCGTGTCCATGAGCCAGGCGGCGTGGTAGACGAGCAGCCGCGCCTGGTCGATCTTGATGCGCGACTCGGCGATGCGCTCGAGCGTCACCGACTGCTCGGCGATCGGGCGCCCGAAGGCCCGGCGCGTCTTCACGCGCCGGCACATCTTCTCCAGCGCGCGCTCGGCCACGCCGATGAGACGCATGGCGTGATGGATGCGCCCGGGCCCGAGCCTGCCCTGGGCGATCTCGAAACCGCGCCCCTCGCCGAGCAGGATGTTGGTCGCCGGCACGCGCACGTCCTTGAAATCGATCTCCATGTGTCCGTGCGGGGAGTCATCGAAGCCGAATACCGGCAGGTGCCGCAGGATCGTGATGCCGGCCGTATCGCGCGGCACGAGGATCATCGACTGCTGCGTGTGGCGCGGGGCATCAGGATCGGTCTTGCCCATGAAGATGAAGAGCTTGCAGTGGCGGCTGCCGGCGCCCGAGGTCCACCACTTGCGCCCGTTGATGACGTAGCTGTCACCGTCGCGCACGATCGAGCTTTCGATGTTGGTGGCATCGCTCGAGGCGACGCGCGGCTCGGTCATGGCAAAGGCCGAGCGGATCGTGCCCGCCAGCAGCGGCTCGAGCCACTCGCGCTTCTGCGCCTCGGTGCCATAGCGCTCGATGGTCTCCATGTTGCCGGTGTCGGGCGCGGAGCAGTTGAAGACCTCCGGCGCCCAGCGCACCCGTCCCATCATCTCGCACAGCGGCGCGTAGTCGAGGTTCGACAGGCCGGCGCCGTGGTGCGAGTCGGGCAGGAACAGATTCCACAGGCCGGCCGCGCGTGCCCTGACCTTCATCTCGCCCAGGAGCGGGGGCTCCTCCCAGCGGTCACCCTCGCGGTGCTGCGCGTAGAAGCGCTCCTCGTTCGGATAAATGTGCTCGTCCATGAAGGCGCCGAGGCGCGTAAGGTAAGCCCTGCTCTTCTCGCTGAGTTCGAAGTCCACGGGAATGTCGCTCCTTAAATAGTGATCTGCGCCTTCAGGGGCCGTAGAAGCCGCGCGCCTCGCCCGCCAGCTTCTGCATGAGCGGCGCGGGCGTGAAGTATTCCGCGCCCACGCTGTCGCGATAGCGTTCGAGCCCCGCGAGCACCCGCGGCAGTCCGAGCGCATCGGCATAGAACATCGGACCGCCGCGGTAGGCCGGGAAGCCGAAGCCGTGCAGCCAGATGACGTCGATCTCCTGCGGCCGCGGCACGACCCCCTCCCCGAGCAGTCGTGCCCCCTCGTTGATCATGGCATAGACACAGCGCTCGACGATCTCATCCTCAGCGATGACGCGCCGGCGGATGCCGCGCGCGGCCGAATGGCGCGCGATGAGCTCGTGCACCAGCGGGTCAGGCAGCGCACGGCGCTGCGCATCGTAGCGGTACCAGCCCGCCTGGCTCTTCTGGCCGAGGCGGCCGAGCGCGTTCAGCTGCTCAAGCAGGTCCGCTGCGCGCTCGCGCGGCGTGAGGCCGGCGAAGCGCGCGCGGCGGGTCGCGAGCACGACGTCCAAGCCACCGAGGTCGGCCACCGCGAAGGGCCCGAGCGGAAAGCCGAAGTTGACGAGCGCCGCGTCCACCTGCTCCGGCAGCGCGCCCTCCTCCAGCATGAACAGCGCCTCGCGCGAGCGGCGCGCCAGCATGCGGTTGGCGACAAAGCCCTCCGCGGCACCCACCAGCACCGGGATCTTGCCGAGCCGGCGCGCCAGCTGCAGGAGCGTGGCGGTTACTTCCGGCGCGGTAGCGGCAGCACGCACCGCTTCCACGAGGCGCATGGCGTGGGCGGGATTGAAGAAGTGCAGCCCCGCCACGTCTGCAGCGCGGGTGCTGGCGCGCGCCAGCGCGTTGAGATCGAGGAATGAGGTGTTGCTGGCGAGAATCGCGCCCGCGCGGCAGTGCACCCCGAGCTCCGCGAACAGCGCCTCCTTCGCTTCGAGGTCCTCGCTGATCGCCTCGATGACGAGGTCGGCGCGACGCAGCTCGCTCACCGCGCCAGCCGGCGTGATGAGGCCCAGGCGCCGCTGCGCCTCCGCCGCCGTCAGCGTGCCGCGCGCCACCTGCGCGGCGCACACCTTGCCGATCTCATCGCGCGCCCCCTCGGCGGTCGCGGCGGTGCGCGCCATGAGCTGCACGGGGATGCCGGCGCCAGCGAAGCACAGGGCGATGCCGCGACCCATGACGCCCGAGCCGACCACCGCCGCGGCGCGGATCTCGCGCACCGGCAGGTCTGCCCTGAGCCCCGGGATGCGCGCGATCTCGCGCTCGGCGGCGAAGGCGTGCCGCTGGGCGCGCGACTGCTCCCCGTTCAGCAGCGCCATGCACATGTCGAGCTCGCGCTTGAGTCCCTGCGCGAACGGCAGCTCGTACGCGAGGTGCACCGCCTTGATCGCTTCGAGCGGCGCGAGGAAGCCGCGCTGGCGCCGCCCGACGCTGCGGGTGAATTCCTCGAATACCTGCGGCTCCTCCAGCAGCGGCACGATCTCACCGGTGCGGCGCAGCGGCGCGCCCTCGCGCACCACGCGGCGCGCGAACTCGAGCGCTGCGCCCTCAAGATCGTCCGCCACGCACAGGTCTAGGAGCCCCAGGCGCAGCGCCTCGGCCGCATCAAGATCGCGACCCTCGGCGATCATGGTGAGGGCCGCACGCGCGCCGATGAGCCGCGGCAGGCGCTGCGTGCCGCCGCCCCCGGGAATGATGCCGAGCTTCACTTCCGGCAACCCGAGGCGGGTGCCCTCGAGCGCCACGCGGAAATGGCACGCGAGCGCAAGCTCGAGTCCCCCGCCCAGGGCGCTGCCGTGGAGGGCCGCAATCACCGGCTTCGAGAGCGCCTCGGTGAGCTCGATCACCTCGCCGAGCTGAGGGGGCTTGAAGGGCTGGCCGAACTCGCGCACGTCGGCACCGGCGGAAAAGTTCTTGCCGGCGCCCAGGATCACGAGGGCGGCGAGCTTGGGATCCGTGGCGGTGCGCTCGAGTGCCGCCTTCAGGCCCACGCGCACGCCGTGCGACAGAGCGTTCACCGGCGGGTGGTCCAGGGTAGCGAGCGCAATCTCGCCGTGCGTGCTGAAGGAAACCGTCGCCTCGGGCATGGCAGCGTGCCTTTCAGCCCACGAGCAGCGCCACTTTGCCGCGCGCCCGACGGTTCATGACCACGTCCAGGGCCTCGCGGTAACGCTCGAGCGGGAAGGTCTCCGATACGTGGGGCTTGAGAAGCCCGCGCGCGTACCAGCCAAAGAGCTCGGCGAAGTTGCGGGCATTGTCGGCGGGTCGCGCCTTGGCGTAGGCGCCCCAGAAGACGCCCACGAGGGACGCCTGCTTCAGCAAGAGGAGGTTCAGCGGAATCTTGGGGATCTCCCCGCTCGCAAAGCCGATGACGAGGTAGCGGCCGAGGAAGGCAAGGCTGCGCACCGCAGGCTCGGCGTAGCTGCCGCCCACCGGGTCGTACACCACATCCACGCCCTTGCCCGCGGTGAGCGCTTTCACGCTCTCGCGCAGGTCGGCGCTTGCGTAATTGATCAGCGCATCCGCGCCGCGGGCCTTGCACAGCGCGAGCTTCTCATCGCTCGAGGCGGCGGCGATGACGCGCGCCCCCATGATCTTGCCGATCTCGACCGCAGTGAGGCCGACGCCGCCGGCCGCCCCGAGCACCAGCAGGGTCTCCCCGCTTTGCAGCTGTCCGCGGTCCTTCAGCGCGTGGATCGAGGTGGCGTACACCACCGGGAAGCAGGCCGCGGTCGCGAAATCCATGGCCTCCGGCAGCGGCATGATGTTGCCGGCGTCCGTCACGAGCTCCTCGGCATAGCCCCCGTAACCTGCCAGGGCGAGTACCCGCATGCCGCTCTTGAGCCCCGTCACGCCCGCTCCCACCTCCTTGATGACTCCGGCGACTTCTGCGCCGGGGGAGAAAGGCAGCGCGGGCTTGGTCTGGTACTTGCCCTGCACGATCAGGCCGTCAAGGAAGTTGACCCCGGCGGCCTTCACGCTCACCACGACCTGCCCGGGACCCGGGGTGCGCGCTGGCACCTCATCGAGAGTCAGCGCATCGAGCGGCGCGAACGCCTTCGCGAGCACCGCCTTCATGGCGCGCTCCGCTGCCGCACGGCCTCGTACAGCAGCATGCCGGCGGCGACCGACACATTGAGGCTCTCGACCGCCCCGAGCTGCGGCAGCCTGACCCGAAAATCGCAGTTGGCTTGCGTCAGGTGGCGCAGCCCCGTTCCTTCGCTTCCGAGTACCAGCACGACTCCCCCCTTCAGATCGATCCGCCAACTGTCCTCTTCGGCCGCAGCGTCCGCCCCCACCACCCACAGATTCGCCTGCTTCAGCAGCTTCAGTGTACGCACGAGATTGGTGACTGCCACCACCGGGGTGCTTTCGGCGGCGCCGGCGGCTACCTTGCGCACGGCCGGGCTCAGCTGGGCGGCGCGGTCGCGCGGCACGATGACGGCGAGCGCCCCGCAGGCGTCGGCGCTGCGCAGGCAGGCGCCGAGGTTATGCGGGTCCTGCACACCATCGAGCGCCAGCAGCAGCGGGGACTGCACGCTGCTGAGCGCGGCCAGCAGCTGGTCCTCATCCCAGGGCGCGAGCGGCACCACCTCCGCGGCCACCCCCTGGTGCGCCACCTCCCCGAGCTGCTGCTTAAGAGCCTGGTTGTCCACGCGCCGGACGCTGATGCCGGCGCGCTGCGCCAGCTCCTCGATCGCACGGGCGCGCGCGTCCCCGCGATGTTCAGCAAGCCGCACCCCGAGCACGCGCTGCGGGTGACGCTCGAGCATGGCGCGCACCGCGTGCAGGCCATAGATCGTCTGCGTGCCGCGCGCGGGCCCGGCCGCGGGCGGCACTCAGGTGTCCTCCGCGAGCGCAAGATCGATCAGTCCCTCGATCGGGTTCACGGCGGTGACCATGACGCGCACGTGGGATCCGGTGTGCAGGCGACGCCCGGAGCGCTTGCCGCGCCAGCCGTGGCCGCTGTCCTCCATGACGTAGTCATCGTCGCGCAGGTTGTCGATGTGCAGCAGGCCATCCACGGCCACGTCCAGGATCTGCACGAAGCAGCCGAACTCGACCACGGTGGTGATGAGCCCCTGGAAGGTCTGCCCGATGCGCTCCTTTAAATAGGTGCACTTGAGGAAGTTCGAGACGTAGCGGTCGGCCTCATCGGCGCGCTTCTCCAGGCGCGACGTGCTCTCGCCGAGCGCCGTGAGAGCCGGCGTGTCGTAGCGCACCGCCGCCCCGCCCTGCGCACCGATCAGAGCCTTGAGCGTGCGGTGCACGACGAGGTCCGGATAGCGGCGGATCGGGGAGGTGAAATGCGCGTAGTGCGTGAGCGAGAGGCCGAAGTGCCCGATGTTGGCCGGCTGGTAGAGCGCCTGCGGCAGGGCACGCACCACGAGGGTCTCGATGAAGGCGCGCTCGGCGGCACTGGCCACGCGGGGCGCAATCGCCTGCAGGTCGCGCGTGGTCACGGTCTCGGGGAGGCGCGCCTCCATGCCGAGCGCGCGCAGCGTCGATGCCAGGCGCTCGAGCTTCTCGTCATCCGGGGTCGCGTGCACACGGTACAGGGTCGGCGCGTGCCCCTTCTCCAGCGCCTCGGCCACCGCCACATTGGCGAGGATCATGCACTCCTCGACCAGGCGGTGCGCCTCGTTGCGCGCGCGCATCTCGATGCCGCGTACCCGCTCGGCCTCATCGATGATGAACTCTGCCTCCGGGGCATCGAAATCAAGAGCGCCGCGCCGGGCCCGCGCCTTGTGCAGCGCACGGTAAACGTCCACCAGGAGGGTCAGCCTCGGGAACAGCGCCCCGAGCTGATCGCGGGCGGCGGGCCGCCCCTCAAAGAGCGCCTGGTAGGCGAGGCTATAGGTGAGCCTCGCCGCCGAGCGCATCACGGCCGGGTAGAAGCGTGCGCTCTTCAGGGCTCCGGCCTTGGTGATGATCATGTCGGCCGCAAAGCACAGCCGGTCGACGTGCGGGGCGAGCGAACACAGATGGTCCGAGAGGGCCGTCGGCAGCATCGGCAGCACGCGCGTCGGGAAGTACACCGAGGTCGCGCGCTCCTGGGCGCCGCTGTCGAGGGCGGTCCCCGGGCGTACGTAATGGCTGACGTCGGCGATCGCCACGATCAGGCGGTAGCCGGCCGGATGGCTTTCTGCGTATACAGCGTCATCGAAGTCGCGCGCGTCCTCACCATCGATGGTCACGAGCGGCAGGTCGCGCAGGTCCTCGCGCGCGCCCGCCTCGCGCGGATCCACGTGCGCCCCGAACGCCTGTGCTTCGCGCAAGGCGGCGGGCGTGAATTCACTGGGCAAGTCGAAGCGCGCGATGGCGGACTCGGTCGCGAGCTCCACCGGGCGGTCCGGGTCGAGACGCTTGACCACCACCGCCTGGGCGGCTGACGCAGAGCCGGCATGGCGGGTGACGCGGGCGATCACCCAGTCCCCGGCCCGCGCGCCTTGAAGGTCCGCCGGCGCCACTGCGCAGCGCAGCTGCAGGCGCCGGTCGGCGGCGTTCACCCAGGCGTTACGGCCCTGGACCTCCACGGTGCCCAGATAGGCGCTCACCCCGCGCTCGAGCACCGACTCCACCGTGCCCGACCAGCGCTCATCGGCGGCGCGCGTGACCTTCACGCGCAGGCGGTCACCGTGCATCACGCCGCGCATCTCAGGCGGCGGCAGGAAGATGCTGTCCTTGAAGCCCTCGACGCGCAGGAAGCCGTACCCGGCGCGATTGGCACTCACCGTGCCCTCGACGAGGCCGCCGGAGCGCACGCCGGCAGCCGTATGAGCCTGCTCGTCCCGGCGGCCGCCCTTGGCGCGTGCGGGTGGCCGCGGCGCTGCCTTGTGACTGCCTGACTTTGAAGTCGACGCCGGCTTACCCGCACCGCGCCTGCCGCGGCCGTACTTGCCCCTAGCCCCCGTCAATTGACAGCCCTCGACCCCGTGCGTACATTGCGCGGCCTTCCTCGCCCGCCCGGGTGGCGGAATTGGTAGACGCACTAGTTTCAGGTACTAGCGGGTAACACCGTGGAGGTTCGAGTCCTCTCCCGGGCACCAGTTTTTCTTTATATCTCAATACGTTATCACTCTATAGTCAGTGTATTTCGAGCCTCATCCACGCTCGAATTTGAACGCGAACTATAGAGGATTCGAGTGCGAGTAAGCAGGGAACTCGCGTTCGAACGTTCTGCCCTTCACTGGGCGCTCAAGTGACACGACACGAAGACCGTCGGACTCTCAGTCCGATCACCGTCCTCGCTGATTCAGATGCCGCAGTGCGCCGCGGGCGTGGTGCAAAAGCGCGGAGCTTCTGCACTTACTGCCTATCAACACCGAAAGTGACGAAGGCTTTACACCATCCGCGTTTGTCACCACAAAATTAATTGTGAGCGTGTTGCCGTCCGTGGAAACGGTGCGCCGGATCCGGCCTATCGGCTTGCCAACTCGCTTCAAGGAGAACTCGGCGGTGTGGTATCGATCTGCATGAGGGTGGCGCCATCAAGCTCCAGATCGCGCTCGGCAATTCGGCCGGTCCGGATCAGCCGATACCTTGGTGTTGATGGATACCTTGGTTCAATAGCTTCGTCCTGGTGCTGGCGCGATAACCCTTGTCGTGCCACTAGCCCGAGTTCAGCTCGGACAAAGTTCGCTTTCAAAGGGGAAAACGGCGATGACTGCAAAAGGAAAGATTTTAGTGCTGGTGTCGAGCGGGTACGGGCTGCCTCTGCGAGATGACAAGGTGTACGCCGGCGCTGGCTATTACCTCAACGAATTGACGGTCCCGGTTCGCGCCCTGATGGAGGAGGGCTACGAAATCACCTTCGCCAACCCCAAGGGCAACACACCCCAACTGGACCTCCATTCCGCTGTGCCCGATTTTTTTGGTGGCAGTGAGACCAAGCTTCAGGACTATTTCAAATTTCGCGACAGTCTGACCGGGCTCAGAAATCCCACCCGCATCTCGGATGTTGTGGCGTCGGGCCTGGATCAGTACGACGCAGTCTTCGTTCCCGGCGGCCACGGTCCGATGATTGATCTTCTCGACGACCCCGACGCTGGCAAAGTGATGCGCCACTTTCATGAAACATCCAAGCCTACGGCGGTGCTCTGCCACGGCCCCATCTCGCTTCTCTCGGCACTTTCGAACTCGAAGGAATTTGTGGGTGCACTCGCGGCGAACGACCCCGTCGGAGCACGCGCCAAGGCCCAAGGCTGGGTCTATGCCGGATATAAGATGACCATCTTTTCCACAGCGGAAGAGCAGCAGCGGGAACCGCTCGAGATCCGGGGTAAGGTCCTCTTCTACCCCGATTTCGCCTTGAAAACAGCGGGCGGCGAGGTGAGTGTGCTCCCTCCATGGTCGAGCTACGTCATCCAAGATCGCGAATTGATTTCGGGTCAGAACCCGTTCTCTGATCAAGCGCTTCTGAAACTCCTTCAACAGGCGCTGGATGAGAGGAAGAAGTCGATCCGAGCGGCATAAGAGGGACTGGTCGTGCCTTCTGGTGTCGCGTCCGCAGGGGTCAAGCATCCAATGTCGTATCGAACCGTAGAGATCGACGGCTTGTCGATCTTCTATCGAGAGGCTGGGAGGAAGGACGCACCGGCACTGCTTTTGTTGCACGGACTTCCTTCGTCATCGCGAATGTTCGAGCCGCTCTTTGCAAGGCTATGCGGTCACTACCATCTGATAGCGCCGGATTACCCCGGTTTCGGCCACAGTGACTGGCCGGATGCGAAGGACTTTGCATACACGTTCGACCGATGCGCCGAGGTCATGAATCACTTCAGCGAGGCGCTCGGGCTCCCTCGCTACACGCTGTACATGCAGGATTACGGTGGTCCGGTCGGCTTTCGGATGGCACTCGCACATCCAGAGCGGGTCGAGGCTCTTATTGTTCAAGACGCTGTCGCCCACAACGAGGGGTTGGGAGCCAATTGGAAGACGCGGCGCGCCTTCTGGCGTGATCGCGCCTCCAATGAAAGCGCGCTGCGCAGGGATCTCTTGTCGCTCGAAGCTGCGCGCGCGCGTCACGTGGGAAACGACCCTGATATCGAACGCCACGATCCAGACCTCTGGACCGACGAGTTCTATTTTCTGAACAGACCCGGTCAGGCTGAGATCCAAAGCGATCTCTTCTACGACTACCAGACCAACGTCGGCCTATATCCGAAGTGGCAGAATTGGATGCGCGAAAGGCAACCACCCCTACTCGTAATCTGGGGAAAATACGAAACGTCTTTCGACCCGAGCGAGCCGGAAAGCTATCGCAAAGATGTCCCGAACGCCGAGGTCCATATTGTTGACGGCGGTCACTTTGCCCTGGACACGGCCGCCGATGAGATAGCCTCCCTAGTGACGGATTTCATGCGTTCCTCGCATTCGCAGGCAACGGCTCCGGGCGCCCACGCCTAATTAGGACGCCTTGGGGCGCGCACCGACTGAGGTCTGCTTCCCCATTTCTGCAGGCGTCGGGAACCCCACTTTCTTGCAGAACGCTGCGAAGCGCGGATCGCCCTTGTAGCGGAGAATGAAGGGGTCGTAGAGGAGGTTCTGGATGCCCGCGTCCCGGGCCACGGGATCTACTCTCTACGACTATTTTATGGGCGAGTGAATGAGGAACTCTCACTGAATCCGCCCACAAAGCGTGCTCACGTTGCGCAGGGACCGCTTTTAGCTCGGGCGTCGTACAGCGCGTACGTTGCTCTCTGGGCCGCCTGGTTCATCCTCGCGCTGATTAATATAGCTCTATACCTCAAGAATCGACCACCAGGCGTTGGGACGACGATTATCATTCTTCTTCTTGTCGGGGTTGGGTGGATAACGTGGTTGCGCGGCTTTAGAATTGCCATCAGTGATGAGCGCCTCGCATATCGCGACGGACTCTACAAATCCATCACCATTCCTCTTGACGAAGTATGCAACGCAAAGATGGGATGGACCGAGTGGCAAATACTTACCCGAATCTTAAAGGTTCCACGCCTGCTTGTTACCTACGGCGCAAACGATGAAGTCTTGGCCATCAACGCGAAGCCCTTTCATAGAAAAGATATAAAGCGAGCACTCGAATTACTACATGTGGAAACGTCAGTCGACACAGACTGACCCGGACTTTGAACATGCGTTTCTGGTACCCGCGCCGCGTTGAAGCAGATGACCACCGCCCGCGATAGCCATCCCTCATTGCAGGAACGACTCCACGCTATGGGCGGCACACCCGAGGTTGCTGTCCCCGCACCCGGGCAGGCTGCGGACTTGCTTCTGCGTCCAGCGCTTCTGCGGCTGGTATTTGCGTTTGACAAGCAGTGGCATGAGCACTGTTGGCAAGAACACGAGTGACGGAAACAGGTCAAACAAGAGGTCTTCGCGCCGACGCCGCCGCGTTGAGATTGCGGGGAACCGATAGCTCTAGGCCGGCAAGCGCCGGCTTGAGTGAATGGTCAGGGCTCTGAATCGTCCGAATAACCCGCTTCGAGCTGATGTCGGATGGCTAGTATCAATATGATTTCTTCCTTGGGCAGCCACCGGTACTTGGCTACGTAACCGTACCTGCCTCGGGACAAGACAAGTTCACGGCGGCCTTCTTCGGCGGGCCTGCCCAGTGAAGGATGATCGGCGAGGAGTTCGAGTGCTCGACGCACGCTCATCAATTGCGTCCGCGCTCGTCGTGGATTGTTGGCAGCAATAAAGTCGAACAGCCGCCCTAAATCTGCGAACGCCCGCTCAGTTACTTCGACGCGCGCCAAGAGCGGGCTCGAGGACGCCGTGGTTTGCGACCCTTGAGCTTCGCCTCAAGGTAGTCGAAAGCCTCTGCAATTCCGATCGCTTTGCCACTGGCCATCGCCTCCGCCTCGGCGCTTGCAGAATCTGCGGCGAACCTCTCGCGCAACTCCAGGCGCTCCGCCTCCCGCGCCAGAGCGTCGACCATGAATGCATGGGGCGTCTTACGCGCGCTAGCGGCCAGCAACTCTATCCGTCGCTTGAGCGCATCGGGGAGCTTTAGACTGGTTGCGGCCATGACTTGATCACCGTGGCTCCGGTAGTCAGAATTTACTACCGCGCTCAAAGTCGATCAAGTAATTAGGCAGCGGTGCGCAAGGCTCGGGCTCTTACCCACCACGACCCCGACAGAAACCAATCCCAAGGCTGCATCAAACAGGGGGTGGTTTAGCGGGTAAAGTCAGTCGGAACGTCCGTAAGCCATTGACTCTACTGGGTAACTTTGTATGGTTCGCGCGTCCTCTCCCGGGCACCAGTCTTATTTTCCTCATATTCTCCGATTGAAGGGCTTGATGAGATCGCCGCCTAGGGCGCCGATCAGTGTGACGGACGCCTGCGGACTCCCGGACTCGAACCTCGTGAATTACCCGCACGCGGGTCTACCTAGTTCGGAGACCCTGTATAAACGCGCATACAAAATTGCCTTCAGAGAGACGCGTGTTTGGCCTTCGAATGAAGTTTGTGTGGCTCAAGGGGTCAGTGCACCGGACTCAAACCTGCAGGACTCGAACTTTAAATTACCCCCTAAGTTACCCGCTACGAGGGTCACGCTAGGCGCGCCCGGGAGTGCGGCCTCCGTGAGAGCGCGAACTCACGATTCAGGAAGCAAGGGACATCGGACTCTCAGTCCGATGGTCTGCCTCCTCCACTACGAAAGTGGCCGCCCAACAACTGGCCCGTTGGCGCGAGCATCAGCGACGGAGATCGCCCTTGAAGCGATAAGCGCTCGTCAACGCGCAGAATGACTCGTGCCGGCCAAAAGCCGCCAGTTGATGTCAGTTCTCAAGTCTCTGGACAGCGGACGCTCGAATGACTCCAATTTGATCGTGCACAGAGCGAGCGAGTTCGTGGCTCAGTTCGGAAATTTCAATTCCCGCTCTATTGCCTGGAAGCGCGGCTCCTTGCGTAAGGGGTCCATTAGCGGGTCGGTCTTCAGAAACTCCAGGCCCGGATCCCGCCGCCGCAACGCCGTCTCGAGCCATTCAAGCGACTTCGCCCGATTGCCCCACTGCGCATAGATCGCGGCGTACTGGTAGGCCGCGGCATCGCCCAGTGCTGCCCTCAGTTTCGCAAGTGCGGCTTCCGCATCCGCGTGTCGGCCGAGCTTGTCATAGACCACCGCCAAGCACTGTTGACTGTGCCAGTAGTCCGGCTTCCTTTCGCATGAGGTTCGCGCGCTCGCAAGATCCCCGAGCCCGTAGTAAGCGAGGCCGCGCTCCCCGTAGGTCGTCCTGAAATCGGGGGCAAGACTGATAACCTCCGCGAAAGCTGCAACAGCCTCCGGATAGCGGCGGGCCAGATAGAGCGCCCGGCCGAGTACGGTATGGCTTTGGCGATCTAGCGGGTCGAGCACGACCGACCGGCGAGTGGACGCCACGCCCGTATCGAAGTGTCCCATCCGGGCAGCAAACTGACCGCTGCTGCGTAAGACTTCTGCATTACCCGGCGCGAGCCTGAGGGCCCGATCGTAGGCTTCACCGGCCTGAGTGAAGTCGAGGGTTCCTTCTTCCGCAACGAAGGCTGCTGCGAGGTGAGCATGAGCCAGATCCGGCGCGAGCGATAGCGCCTGGCGCGCGTCCGCCTGAGCCCTGTCGAAGCCCTCACGCGCCGCCGCTTCGGTCTGGGCCTGCGCGGCGACATCGGAAAACGCGATCGACCGACTTGCGAACGCGAGGGCGTAGTGCGGATCGAGACGAATCGCTTCCGTGTACGCGGCAATGGCGGCCGGGACGTCCTTGGCGTCGCGTCTCGAGCCAAAAGCCTTGGCCCCGTGCAGATATGCATCGAAGGCCGCCGGATCGCGCGTCCCGCCGAGCTCGACTTTGGCCGCGACATCCTCGAGCAGTGTGACTTTTAGAGCGCCAGCAACAGAGGTGGCAATCTCGGTCTGAAGTTTCAGCAGATCGCCCAAGTCCCGATCATAGGTCTTCGACCACAGGTGAAAGCCCGTGACTGCATTGATCAACTGGGCGCTGATTCGGATGGTGTTCGAGGAGCGCCGCACACTCCCTTCTAGGACTGCGCCCACGTTGAGTTTTCGCGCGATCGTGCCGATGTCGGTGTTCGTCCCCTTGAATGAGAACGCCGAGGTGCGGGCGGCGACCTGCAACTCGTTGATCTCCGCCAGCGAGTTGAGGAGTTCTTCCGAGAGCCCGTCGGAGAAGTACTCCTGCTCCTTGTCCCCACTCAGGTTCACGAACGGCAGGACCGCGACTGAGTGCGGCGGAGGGGCGAAGGCGGCGGCGGGGGACGGCGGGGGAGGCTTTGAGATCCAGACCTTGTCAGCAACCAAATACGCGAGTGCCGCGAAGATGGCAACGACCCCGAGCAACATCGCTTTTGACTGCCAGGTGGGGCGGACCGCCTCCCGAGTCACCGCTGAAGCACCATACACTGCGCCCATCGGTGACAGCCCCTGGGACAGCAGGCGCTTGATCCGCTCGACGAATGCCGGAGGTGTTTCCCCTCCCGGCAGGGACGTCCACTGAACCGCCTTGAAAGCTTCGGGCACAAAGGCTTCCCGGTCGCGGGTGCCGTCAATCACGACCGGCACGAGAAAGGGCTTCTGTTGTGCCATGTGATGAGTGCGTTCGATAGCGAGATTCCACTCGTGCCGAAAGTAGCCCTCGAGCCGCTCCTGGGTGTGCTGGGAGACAATCGGAATGAACAAGGCACAGTCACGGATCTCCTGCCGGATCTTCTGATCCCAAGCGTCTCCGCCCCGCAGCTCGCTCTGATCGAACCAGACTTGAATGCCGGCGCCGCACAAGGCGTCGCACAGGCGCTTAGCCGCCTTGGCATCCTGGGAGGCGTAGCTGAGAAACACGACGTGCAATGGCTCAGTCACATCGAGACCGCCCTGACAGGTTGCAGGAGGTCCCGTCGTCGCCTCCGTAGGGTGGAAGCTTAGCCCAACTGACTCAGGGGATCAGGCGGCGAGCCTGAGTGTCGGCCGAAGACCCGCTCGCGCGGCCAACACCAACAACATATCCGCACTGAAATCTCGCCAGGCCCCTTTCATGAGCGCTGAGACTCGGGGTTGCGTAATCCCGAGCTCCTTCGCTGCCCTGCTCTGCGTCCAACCGCGCTCTTTGATGTGCTCACGGAGGGCCGCCATCAGATCAGCACGCATCTCCAGTACCTTCGCTTCGGCCTCATCAAAGCCCAGATCGCGAAATACGCTGCGGTTGGCCGGAGTAGTGTGTCGAATCACGTTTTTTCGCACCCTTCTAACCTCCTATCTGCCGTAAGCGGTTGGCCGCTAAGTCGATGTCTGCCTTACGTGTCTTGCTGGTCTTCTTCTGGAAACAATGAAGGACATAGACTGCCTCAGCCCTTGCTGCCAAATAGATCACCCGAAAAGCACCCCTTGCATCCCGCACGCGAATCTCTTTGACCCCAGCTCCAACAGCCTTCATCGGCTTCCAGTCCAAAGGCTCCAAGCCTCGTTGCACAAAGTCGAGGTTGAAACCGGCGTCGCGACGGGCTTCGTCCGGAAAGGCTCGCAGGTCGTCAAGACTGGACCCTAGAAAATGCAGCGGCTTGCGTGTACCCGGCACCAACCGTCTATACAGGTTTTTGAATATTTATACAAATATTTGAATAGCGCATCCGGTTGCAACAGTAAATGGCCGCGCGTGCGCCTAGAGGATCAAAAATGCACTCGAGTGAACGACCGCGTACTGCGCAGGATCGACTGTTGTTACCCGCTACGGTTCGACCAAAGTCCGGGGTTCAAGCTCTCGCTGTACGGCGGGCAATTTAGCGGGTAATTTTCAACGGCGAATCTCTAAGTCTATGAATAAAATTCTAAAACCAGCTGGATTCGAGTCCTTTCCCGGCCACCAGAATATCTGCATTGTTCAATAATATAACAGCCTATATTGAGTTAATTTCGAGCCAAGTCGATGACGCAAACTCGCGCGAACTATAGACAATTTCGCTACCGATCAAGGCCGCTTCAGATGACGCGCGCTTTAAAGAGAAAGAGCACGGATTGCCAGTCCGAAGCTCATCTCAGTCACCGCCCAGGTTTCTTAATCCTCGGCTGATCGTTGGAGCTCCAACGACTGTTCCATCCAAAGGACGACGACCTTTACGGCCCCACTCGCGTTGATCAGTGATGCTCGGCCAACGATGAGAATTTCACCGGCCAGCTTGCGGGGAACGCACCCTGTTCTCTGTGTTAGGCCGCTGGGCTCTCTGCGCGCTAACCCGTGGCGTCTTCCTGAAACTTCGACGGCGAGGTTCCAACTATGCGTCGAAAGGTGCGCGCGAAGTGGCTGGGATTGGCAAACCCGGCCTCCACGCCTGCAGTTAAGACGCTGCATTCTCGGCTGCGGAGCCTCTGTTTTGCGCGCTCAATTCGTTGCAGAAGCACGTATTGGTAGGGTGAGTGGCCGGTACTCTGCCGGAACATCTCCGAAAAGTAGTGGGGGCTCATGCCGGCAATGGTCGCAAGTTGACTCAGGCTCAGGTCGTCTCCCAAGTTCTCGCCGATGAAGTCCATTACCCGCTTAAGGCGATATGCCGGCAGTCCTCCGGGAGTAAAGCCGGTGAGTGGATTCCCAGCGCTATGCCGCGAAGCTAAATAGACCGCCAACGAGTCCGCTAAGGACTCGCCGTAGAGTCGCCCTGCCGGAGAACCCTCCGCCAGGTCCAGCGTCATGGTGTTCAGGATCGACGCAATATGTCGATCCTGTAAGTTGAAGTACTGGCGTAGCTCGATGTCTTTGCGGTGCGCGGTGGTTTCTAGCGACTGCGTGAGGAGCGTCGGATGGATCGCCACGGCAACGGTGTGAACCGGCGCCAACCATCGTATTTCATCAACGGCTCCCCGCGGCTGGAGTATGACAGTACCCGGCGTCCCCACAAATCGGGTACGCCTGCCGCCGACTTCCACTTCGTATTTGACACATCCCTCGAGTACCACCTGCAAGAAATGCTCCGGATGTTCGTGTCGCGGGATTACACCGGCAGAAATGCGGTGAGTTTCCACAGCAATACCCGCCCATCCTATTTGAGCACTCGTCAGGGTGGGTGCGGTTTCGATCAAGGGCTCGGCTCGCCCGTCGCGTCGGACTTCGATGCGGTCTGTGGGGTTCGTCAAAGGCGAGGGCCGAAACCCGCAACCCGCAGAAACTGAAATTTCAGGGACAGCTTTAGCCATCGTCGTTCCTCGGAAGGAAGCTACCCACACCGGCTCCAATAATAATCGGAAGATCGGAACAACTCCGGTCGTTCAGAACATGTAGCTGTCGCCATGGGGCCTAACCTTTCGACCGCGGTACAGCACCGCGACCGACCAATAAGGCCCGGATCATGACGAAAGCCGGATTTACCTGTCCTCACCCGTCGCAGTGCGTCACGAACCTTGCGACGGTAACGGCTTCGATGGCCCGTCAACCATCCGTGCATATGCTTATGGGCGAGGCGACCATCGAACGCGTGGTGCACGAGTTCTATCGTCGCGTTCGTCGCGATTGCGTGCTCGCCAAGATATTCAACGCGCGCATCGCGGACTGGGAACTCCACTTGTCGCGCATGTGTGAATTCTGGTCGTCCGTTGCACTCAGTAGCGGCCGCTACCACGGCCGCCCCCTGAGCAAGCACCTGATGCTGCCGGTGAGCGCGCCGCACTTCGATCGCTGGCTGGAGCTATTCGCATCAACGGTGCAGGAGATCTGCGCGCCCGCCGCCGCAGTGGAGCTCACAAAGCGGGCACGGCTCATCGCCCGGAGCCTGGAGGGCGGCATTGCGGCTGCTCACGGCGTGGTGCTCTCAAAAGATGAGCGTTTTGCCCCATCTCAAAATTCCGCGCTCCAGAAGCCTGGGGGACACCAATGAAACCCATTCTCCCCGCGAGCCTGAAGGCATACAAGCGCACGCCAATCTTTGACGAGCATACCCTCCCGGCAGGTCTGCGGCGCGAACACCGTACAAAGCCCGGCGTCTGGGCCCTGATTCACGTGACCCACGGAGCACTTCGCTACCGCGTTCTTGACCCGTTTCACGAGCAAATGCTCACCACAGAGACACCCGGAGTTGTGTGGCCCGGACAATTGCACGAGGTCGAGCCCGTCGGGCCGGTGCGAGTATTCGTGGAATTCTTTGCCGAGGATCCGGCTGGCGACAACCCGCATGCGTGAGGCTCCCATGAAGCGACTCTGTCTTATTGCCGCGAAATCCTGCGACTGCATCGAGGGTGTCGCCCGCTTTACTTCCAGTCATTACACACAAGACCGATTAGGGAGCATCATCATGAAAGTTCACCGGAAATTTCTTGCTCTTCTCGCCGCTCTTCTGTCCGCCTGCGGCGGCGGAGGTGGCGGATCGTCGCTGCCGATTCAGGTGGCCTTTGCGCCACCATTGCCGACCGCGATTCAGGTTGGCAATACAGCAAGCCTTTCCGCCACCGTCGCCAACGACGGCAGCGCTTCCGGCGTGTACTGGAGCGTCACCTGCAGCGGGTCGGACTGTGGCTCATTCAACCCCACACAGACTGCCAGCGACGTTCCGACAACTTACACTCCGCCCGCCTCAGTGCCAGGCGGTGGCACGGTAACGATCACGGCGACCTCGGTGGCTGACGGTTCCAGGTCGGCATCCGGGACCCTCACGGTCACCGGGGGCTCAAATGCGGTGCTGGCCGATGGTACATATCTGTTCCATCTCGCCGGTGTCGATCAGAGTCAGGGTCCCTATAGCATCGCCGGCGCCTTCAAGGTTGCCAGCGGCCTGATCACCGGCGGCGAGGAGGACTTCACTGACCTCACCTCTGGAGATCACTTCACACTCGACGCCGCAAAGTCCTCCCTCGGCACCTCAGGCAATGACGTCCAGGTGACTCTGCAGGCGCTGCCCGACAGTAAGCCGGGAGCTCCGGTCATCGGCGTCAATGGGCTCCTCACCTTGCACGGCACCCTCGTATCTGCCACGCGGGCTCTCGTATCCGAGCACGACGACTGGGCAACGGCCACCGGCTCCCTCGATCTGCAAACCACCACGGCGGCCCCCAGCGGCACGTACGCATTCGCCGTCCAAGGAAGCGACACCAGCAACGGCGATGCCCTCGCCGCCGGCGGAGTCCTGCACTTCGACGGCGGCTCGCTCGTGGCCACGGACAGTGTGCTCGACATCAACGACGGTGGCTCAACGCGTGCGGGGCAGACGTTTAGCTCCGGGACGGTGAGCACTGCCGATGCCTACGGTCGGGTCACGATCGCGCTTGTCCCAACCACGACCGCAAGCATGACGTTCAGCGCGTACTGCCTCAGCACCACGCGAATCTACCTCATCGAGGATCAAGCCGACGCAGCCAACGCAAATCTCGGAGGTACCGGATTGGGCCAGGGGCCCAACGCCGGCAAGTTCACGATCAGCAATGTCGCCGGCGTGAGCTACGCCTTCGGGGTTGCGGGCCTGGACAATGCTGCCCCTTCGGGCAGCCCTGTCACCATCGCGGGCGGATTCGGGCTGAACGCGGATGGGTCGGTCTCCGGCGCAGCGGCATTCGCTGACTACAACGTGCATCAGGGCAATCAGCTCAGCGGTTCATGGGCCGTCGCCCCCAACGGGCGAGTCACCATCAACCCGGTGAGCTTCCCGACAACCGGAGTGACTTTGGCCTTTCAGCTGTACCTCGACGGGAACGGCAACGCCCTGGTCATCGGGATGGATTCCTTCCAGATCACTGAAGGCCCGGCCTTCGCACAATCCTCGAACTCGAACGCGCTCTCTGGACCCTATGGCATGACTGTCCTGGGACTCAATGCCGGTTCGGGAACCTTCAGTGCGGTGGGCCCGGTCACGGTCACCACAGGCACCTTTTCCGGCTCGGTCGACCTCAACAATAGTGGCTCGCCATCCTCGGGGATCGCAATTGGCGGCTCGCAGAATGTTGCCAGCGGTACCTTGAGCCTTGCGGGACTGAATCCCAACGACCCCTCCGCCAGCACCGGCTGGGGCTACTACCCCATCGATAACGCACGCACGCTGGCCATCGAAGTCGACGGAAGTGAGCTCGGGTTGCTGTGGCTTGAAGCGAGCACCGCCGCTCACTAACTGGTACCCCGATAAGGAGCTCGCATGTCAGGGACTCTTTCCGTCTCGAAGGCGCGGCAGCCACGGCTGCATGAGGCAGAACGCCGCGAGATTTATCCGCCGTCGACCTTGGGTTTCGCAGGGCGGCTGCTGGGTGGCGCGACAGCATGCCGCAGCGAACCGGACGTCTGTGCCATTGGTACCGGCGCCAGCCTATCAGCTGCACCGGCACATTTGATGAGTCTCACAACTACTTGGGAGAGCGAACCATGGATCTAGAGCCTTTCAAACGCTGGATGTGTCTCGGGTGCGGCTTCCTCTATGACGAAGCCCTGGGGTCTGCGGAGCACGGGCTTGCGGCCGGCACGCGCTGGGCGGATGTGCCAGCCGACTGGGTCTGCCCGGACTGCGGTACCCCCAAGCACATGTTCGAGATGGTCGAGATTCCGTACGCACCGGGGCAGCCCGTCGTGCGCGCGGTTCTGTAATCGCGTGTCTAGGAGAAATCGATGAACACTTCCTTCGTGCTGCGCTCCCACGAGCGTGGCTACAACAAGTTTCTATCCACAGGCGACAGCGCCTCCTACATCGGCGGTCATCCCGAGGCGACGCTCACGCGCCATTCAAGCCTGGATTTCGGTCCTTACCAGTCAGGACAACGTGGATTCGGCCGTCTGCGCGTATTCGGCGATGAACTCTTCAGCGGGCCTGGATGCGGATACAACATCCACCGGCACCATAACTTCATCATCTGTGCGTTTGTGCTCAAAGGGCAGCTGACCCACATCAACACGGTCGGCAACATCGATCAGCTGACGGCGGGAGACTACTACGCCTTCTCTGCCGGTTCGGGCGGTAAGCACTGCGAGCTGAACCTGAGAAACGAGGACACCAACATCCTCTATGTATGGATCATGCCGGACCAGCTGCTGCTGCCGCCATCCTACGGTCGTGGCCGCTTTGATGCAGTCACGGAACGAAACAGGCTCATTTCACTGGTCGGAAATACCGATGGTGCCATACGAGTATCTCAGGACGTAAGGATCTCGCGCCTGTCGAGCGACAAGGCGATGACGCTTGATTACACGCCGACGTCGAAGGAACACGGGGTGTATGTGTTCGTGATCGAGGGCGAAGTGACGGTCAATGACACGGCTTTGGCGCGCCGCGACAGCACGGGCCTCTGGGGCGGCGAAGGCATAAAGCTGCGTACCGACGTCGAGGATGCGGATGTCCTGATCATCGAGACGGCACCCTGAAGGGCCGTAACGCGGGAATTACTTTTAGGTTTCCGGAGCGCATCACGTTGATGCGCCCGCCGGATGAGGAAAAGTGACATGCCAGTTCTACAAGTCTATTACCCGCAGGGCACTCTGGTCGGGGAGCGCAAGGTCGCTCTCGCGCGCAGCCTGACGGACGTGCTCCTGAGAATGGAGGGTGGCGCCAAGACACCCGGTGGTCTTGCCTTCGCGTCCGTTCTCTTCACGGAGATCGCGCAGGGCGACTGGTGGGTCGGCGGATATATCGATGCGACCTACGTGGCGCCGCCCGGTAAATTCCTGGTGCGTGTCAGCATTCCGGAGGGATACATGAGTCAGGCCCACAAGTCTGCCGTGCACGCGATGGTCAACGCGTCCTTCATCGAGGTGCTCGGCGGCGCGAGTGATCCGCGGGCAGGTGCGAGCGTGCTCGTGATCCTCGAGGAAGTGACCGAAGGCAACTGGGGCGCCCAGGGCCGCACCATCAGCCTCGCCGCGATAGCCGACATCGTTGGTCTTTCCAAGAGCTCGGAGCGCTTCAAGTGGGTGAAGGCGTACTTCGCCGCCAAGGCGCGGCAGTTTGCCGCGGCCAGTTACCCCGCGGACACGGGTGGCCTGTTGCCCGACGAAACACCAACAGACGAGCCCGTGGTGCAAGGTAAGTCGCTATGAGCGAGCACTTCCTTGTTTTTCCCTTTTCTGCCGGCATTGCTCTGTTCAACACGTGCGACTGCAGCGGTCTAGCTGCATACACGCGAATGCAACCCCAACACCGTTCAATCGGGAGAATGTAAATGTCGCTTCAAGTGGCCCGCGACGCGGAGTTCGTCGAACTGTCCTGCAAGTACCCGTGGTTCACACCTCCGGCATCGATCCCCCCAATCGCAGGGGCCAACGACTCGAGCTTCTCGCAGCCAGACGCACGGCACGCGAGTGCGGGCGCGATCCAGGTGCAGTCTCGTACGGCCGTTGCGTCGGTTCGAGCGCCCGAAGGATTCGATGGACTCGCAGCATGGCGCGACTTCTGCCGCGACAGCGCCGCCCGGAAGGCTCCGAGCTTATGGCAGCAATCGGTCAGGCAGCTGAAACGCGTCTTCCCGCGCACTTTCGCGTGCCTTCTGGGACTTACCGGGTGCGGCTGTGGCGGAGGATCCAGCGGCCCTGTGATCGGCGTCGCCTCCGACACCAACCCGCCGGCGGCGATGGTCACCGGTGCGACTGCCAAGATCACCGCAACGGCTATCTGAGAAATCTCTTCGCAACCGTCCGCGGGTAAAGCGGACACAGGGGAACCGGACGCGGGTTCGGGTCCAACAACCTCAGGAGGTCACATGTTCACCAAAGAAAGAGTCTCAAGAGCCTTATCGCTCGTCCTTCCCAGCGGCGCGATCGGCGCCTCCGTGCTGCTCGCCCTATCCTCCGCCCAGGCGGCCGTCTCTCCGACGCCTGCGGCCAACACCAACCCTGAGCAACCTGGGGTGGGCGCGCAGCTTAAGGCAATTCGCGCCGGCGTTGCGGAAATCGCAACACCGACTACCGAGGGCTCAGCGCAAATTGATCCGTCGGACAACAGAGGTCTTGTCCCCACATGGTGGGGCAACGGTGGCTGGGGTCGCTGGCACGCCGGATGGGGCAACGGTGGCTGGCGCTGGGGTTGGCACAACGGCGGCTGGGGTAACGGCGGCTGGCCCAACGGTTGGCACAACTGGGGCAACGGCTGGCATAACTATTGGCACAACGGCTAAGCACATCACTCGGGAGATCAGGTCATGTCCGAAGCAGTTCGAGAGCCCGACGCGCCAGCGATTGCAGTGGTGGTAGTGCAACCGACACCGTTCTGCAACATCAACTGCAACTACTGCTATCTCCCGGGCCGCAACAACAAGGCCACAATCTCCGCCGACACCCTGCGAACGCTCTTTCAGAAGGTGTTTTTGTCGGGGTGGGCTGATGAACAAATCACGGTCATTTGGCACGCGGGCGAGCCCCTGGTAGTGCCGGTGTCCTTTTACGAGGACGCCTTCACGCTCATCGACTCCCTGCGGCCGACCGAGATCCAGGTACGCCATTCATTTCAGACGAATGGGACGCTCCTTTCCAGGGCGTGGTGCGACCTGTTCAAGAAGTGGCATGTGGGTGTCGGGGTGAGCATCGATGGGCCGCGGCGGTTTAACGATGCGCACCGCTTGGGTCGCAACGGACGTAGCACATTCGACAAAGCGATCGCCGGCATTCGCCTGCTACGCAGCGAGCAGGTGCCGTTTCATGTGATTTCAGTGCTGACCGATCAGAGCCTGGATGCCCCCCAGGAGATGCTCGAATTCTACCGTGAGGAAGGCATCGAGGACGTGTGCTTCAATGTTGAGGAATCCGAAGGCGATCACGTATCGGAGCTTTTTGCGAGCAAAGCTCCCCGGGAGCGCTTTCGGAGTTTCCTCGGTCACTTTTGGCGCGAGGCTCGGCGCGACGACCGGATTCACTTCATACGGGAAATCGACGGAGTCCTTCCCCGGGTCTTCCGCGCCGGTAACGATGAGCTTAAGAACGTGCAGGTCGAACCGTTCGCGATGCTAAACGTGGACTGCCACGGCAACGTTTCGAGCTTCTCCCCGGAACTCCTGGGACTCAAGAACGCAGCGTACAACGACTTCATCATCGGCAACGTGCGCACCCACTCGCTGGAGGAAATGCGTTCGAGTGCTGCAATGAGGGCCATGACCCGTGACATCCGGGCGGGCGTCGCCCGATGCCGCGACTCGTGCGAGTACTTCTCCGTGTGTGCGGGCGGCGCTCCTATCAACAAGCTCAGCGAGAACGGCTCGTTCGATAGCGAACGCACCGGGTTCTGCGCCATGACGCAGATGGTGCCAACGGACCTGATCCTCGAAGCCTTCGACCAGTTGCAGCGGCGCGCGGACACCCTATCTGCACCGCAAATGCTTCAGGAGTCATTGGCGCGCTCCGGTGCGCTACGTCCGGAGATGGCCATTTAGTCCTGCTTCTACCTATTCCACCTCAAAGATGGAGCGTAACTATCATGAATCGAATCATCGCCGCGACCGCAATCGCGGTCGGCATGGCACTGGTCACTTCGGGCAGCGTGGCCGGAGCGCAGACCGCGGCCCCGTCATCCACATCGGAGTCCGCGCAACGCACCGGTATGCCACCGATGAAAGTACCCCCGGTCAACGGTGGCTTCACCGACAGCCAGACCCACGCCGTACTTCGCATCACGAGCGTGGAGATCATTCGCAGCACCCATGCCCCCTACCTGGACATCATTCGCGCACGAGGAGTCGCAAGTACCACCGGATGGGAAGAAGCTGAGCTCGTTCCGCTAACACGCGGAGTACCGGCTGACGGCGTGCTGCAGCTGATTCTGGTGGCGCGGCCGCCCGAAACTGCCTCCGATGCCACAGGTTACGAGCCCGTGGAGGCCATCTTCCCTTTGGAAACCGACCACCCTTTCAAGGGGGTCAACGTTCACGCGGCCACCAACGCAGTCACTTTGACCGCTCTGCCAGGCTATTCGGAGGGCAAAGCGATTGCGGACGACTGTGGCAAATGCGTAGGCAAGATCCTCGCTCCGAAGGGGAGCTCGGCCGGATCGCGCGGCACGGATTTCGTGCGGGAAGATCAGCTGCCTCCCGAGACACGCCTCGTGCGGCCTTCCGACGGAATGATGGAGACAGACTCAAATCCGAACCGTTTGACGCTCATTCTCGACAAAGACAGTCGAATCGTGACCGCCGTGTGGGAGTAACCCGAAGCTGAACGGCTTTCAGGTGGCCTGGATGGACGCGCGCGAGGTTCAACCAGGCCCGTTTTCCGTCATGACCTATTCTGCAAGAACAGCCTAAGAAGGAGTAATCACATGATCAAGACCCTCCACACACTCATGCTGCTGTCACTGCTGACGATCTCGACCGTCAGTTGTGCAACCACGAGCCAGATCGCCAATAGCAGCAGCAACATGTGCATGAACGTGGTCAACCACGGTTCTCCCGAACCCGGCGCTCCAGTCATCATGAAGGTCTGCGATCCGTGGCAGAACCAACGGTGGTCATTCAATGGAAGCGGGCAGATCACGGGTGTTGGAGGCTTCTGCCTGGACGTACAGGGAAGCGCGCCCAACAACGGCGCCGCAGTCATCTACACCCCCTGCAACGGATCTCCGAGTCAGAATTGGACTGCCGGCAACGGCGCCATCGTAGGAATCGGCGGCAAATGCCTCGACGTGGGGGGTGGGGATCCAAATCAGGGCGCGCCGTTGGTAATCAACGCGTGCAACGGCGCGCCAAGCCAGCAGTGGGTCTCACACTAGGCCACGCTCCCTAGGCATAGGCTGGAAAGGTAGCGCGCGCAATGAGGCGCGGGAATTAGGACTGGCTCCGGGACCTGTAAGGGGTTGATGCAAGGGAAACGTTCGCACGGTTACTGTGATTCCTCATTCTCGAGCCTTCGGAGAATGCGGCCAAAACCATGCCTGCGCGCGGTGTCCGCAAGTTCGTTACGTAAACTTGAACTGCCATCTCCGAGCTGCCTGAACTGAACTTCCCACGCCGCCAGCTTCGCCTCGAGCGACCAACCTATGAAATGACGGCGCTCAGCGTCTTCGGCGAGCACCAACAGCCGATCGACGGCATTTGTGCCATCAGGTCGTTCCTTGGCACCCAACCGCGCTATAGCAATATCGACTATATAGACCTCCTGGCGGGAGGTGATCGATCCTCGCAGTGTCTGGGCGCGGGAGAGCGCCTGATCGCGTCCGCGAGGATCGCCAAGGGCATCTTCGCAAACGGCGAGCATCGCCTGCGCGTCCGCCTCTCCTGTGCGCTCCTCCGCGGCCGCAAAGCCCTGACTCGCTCCTTGCAGACGCTTGCGCGCTTCTTTCCATTGACCCTCGTCCATATCTAGCTGGGCGAGCATCATCTGCGAGTTGTCCGTGTACGTCATGTTGCCCCCCACTCCAACCAGGCGTATGACTTCCTCGAATCCTCCCCGCGCCGCCTTAGCGTCTCCCCGGTCGGCGGCTATTAGCGCACAGGTGAAGCCGCTGAAGATCGCGAATTGCGGGTCCGTAAGCGTCGCCGCTTCTCGCTGTGCCTGTGCGCACGTGACGGCTGCCGCTGCGAGCTCACCGCGCATGCGCTGAACATCGGCGATATTGGTCAGGGTCCACGCCGTAGGGTGTCCCGCGCGCTCATACAAGGATACGACCTCGCGGTACTCCTGCAGCACCTCATCGCTGGCGGCATCGTCGCTCTCGATGGTGGCCAGCGCCTGAATGGTCCAGGACTGAAGGGACAGGTCCCCGGTCTCGCGCGCCAGGGCGAGTGCGTGATGCGCCGCCGCCTGAGCGCCGTCGCGGTCCCCCGAAAGCCACAACATGTTGGACAGTTGGCGGTAAACATTGGCAACCCCGCCAAGATCCCCAATGCTCTGATCGAGCGTCATTGCGCGCTGGTACTCCTCGCGCGCCTCCTGGTTGTGGTCGAGGTTGCTCAGCGCGTAGGCCAGTTGCGCTCGCGCTGCAGCCTCACCGCGCGGATTGCGGATCTCCCGATACGCGCCAATCGCGGCGTTGAACGCGGACCTTGCTTCCTCGTTCTGGTTCAGGAGCGTTTCGGCGGTGCCCAGAGCGCGCTGAGCATCCGCCGCAAAACCTGTGGCGTCACGTTGCTGCGCCAGCTGTAGGGCACCTGCGGCATGGTGCTCGCTGCCCTTGGCATCATTTAAGGCTAGCGCGAGTCGTGCAGCCTCAAGTTCGAGCCGCGGGTCTTCCCGGGCGCGAGGCAGTTGTCCAAGTTCTCGCAGACTCGTCTGCGCGTCGGCCGTGGCTCCGGCTGAGATCTGGGAATCAACGATCTGCAGGCGATATTCGAGATCGCGCGGATTCATCAGCGCGAGTTTCTTCCAGGCCTCCACTGCTTTAGGCCACTCGGCATGGGCGGAAGCGCGGACCGCTTCCACCTGCAGTTGCTGCTCGACCGGCAAATTGGTGGCGTGCTGAGCGGCCTGCTCGGCTGCCGCCAGCGCTTTGTCGCGGTATCCGAGCCCTGACCAGGCTTGCGACAGATACATGTAGGCCGGGGCGTAACCGGGTGCCTCGGCGATGGCTTCCAGCAATTCATCACGGGCGCGCGCCGGGTCGTAATGCTGGAGCGCGTCCAGCGAAAATCCGACTCGGCGTGCGACATCCACGCTAGGGGGTTGGGCATTGGCGATCAGGCCAAGGGCTACAGGATCCGGTGATGCCGCGCCGAGCTTGGCGCGCAACGTACCACCTTCCCGGCTCACGAGGGCAATCAGGCCCGAGAGCTCTGCATGGCTGGAGAATGAGCCCACGAGGCTTCCGGTGTGCGTATCTTGAAGGGCGAGATCCAGGCGCAACGGCGCCTCATCCGCGGACCCCGTCACCAGATAGCTGCCGGTGATGACGTAATCGGCATCCAACCGCCGGCGCAGACGCCCCAGGGTCTGGGCGGAGAAACCGCCCGTCACCGGAAGCGTGAGGTCGGCGCTGGCGTTGTGCACGAGTTCATCAGGCACGACCTGTATATCGTTCGTAACGGTCAGCTCAGTAGCGAGCATCTCGCTGAGCGCCGGACCGAGCCAGGCATCCTTTGCGTTTCGGGACAGGTTGCTGAAGCCGACCACCGCCACGGTGCGTCCGGCGTGTTGCGGGGCGGGCCCTTGCCGACCGATCCAGTACGCGCCGAATAGGCCAGCGACTGTGAGCGCGGCGATGCCGCCGAAGATCCAGACAAGTCTTCTCGTTCTGGATGGTCGCACGATTGTTGGAACTGCGGCTCTTGGAACGGCCCACGTCGGGGTCCCTTCCGAAGGGAGGACCAGTGGCTCCGGGACCGGTGCCGGGGCCGGCCCTCTCAGAGGCGAGGCGCCTACCGTTACCGGTGCGATGAAACGATAGCCTGCCTTCGGTACGGTCTCGATGAAGTGCGAATCCTGCTCCCGGTCTCCCAGAGCCCGCCGGATGAACCAGATGTGCTTGGTGAGATTGGATTCCTCCACGAAGCCCCGCGGCCACAAGGCTTTCATCAAGTCGTCTTTGCTCACTACCTGGCCGGCACGTTCAACGAGCAGCACCAGCGTGTCGAAGACCTTCGGCGTCAGCGAGATCGGCCGACCGCCCTCGGACAGGCGGCGCTCGCCCGGCTCCAGCTCGAAGCCCTGGAATCGATAGATGGGTTTTCCCAACGCTGACATGCACTTACCGGCTTTGTGGTGTGCGGCAATCAGTTTGCCAGAAAAAGGCCAGTGAGACGGCAGGACTCGATCCGCCCTATCACCCAACCTCGCTGCTCGGTAAACGGGCGCGCTCACGAGAGCTCCCCTGGAGGCAGACTGATGGGGACAAGTTGGGCTGGCAGACAGCAGCACTTCGCCGCGCAGGGGCTGTGGCCTGCGCTTCTCTTGGCCGCCTGGTCGGCCCTCAGCGCCACTCCTGCCCCTGTTCCGGCAATCCACGACATCGACTGGCGCACGAGCCCGCTGGACCTGAACCTCCGCGGCTTCAACGGGGAGCGCTTCCAGTTTCGCTGTCCGCCCGGAAAAGCCGCACCCGGGCAGGTGATCGGCATCGGCCCGTATACCGATGGCTCGTCTATCTGCGCCTCCGGCGTTCATGCCGGTGTCATCCGCGCCGCGGTCGGTGGCCTCGTGACCATCGAGGTGCGCCCTGGGGAGATGCACTACGCAGCGTCTCTCAGTCATTTCGTGCAGAGCGAAGGCTACGACAAGTTCTGGAGCGGCAGCTTCCTGGTGATCCCGGAAGCCACCGCTCCCGACATGCCCTGATGCGCGCCGGGCTCAAGAGGCGCGCTTATCCAAAAACCAACTGGGAGTTGCATCATGAAAACTAGACTCTTTCTGGGCTCATTGTTGTTATTGACTGCGGGGGCGGCGTACGCGGCCGAAAATCCCTGGGTTGGTACCTGGAAGTTAGATCCGGCCCAAAGCCACCTCGCTGGCGACACGTTCACCTATTCCAAAGGACACGGATCGCTACTGCATTTCTCCGACGGTGTCGTGGCCTATGATTTCGGTACCGACGGCAAGGACTACAAGTCTGCTTACGATCGAACCACTACATGGACCCAGACCGGGCCGAATTCCTGGGATTCGGTAACCACACGCAAGGGCAAGGTTCTCGGCAAGGCGCAGCGCACGCTCTCAGCCGACGGGAAGACCCTGACGGTTCATTACACCGGCACCCGCCCGGACGGCGCCCCGTTTGATGACCAAGATGTCTATACGCGCATTACCGGTGGCGCCGGCCTCATCGGGACCTGGAAGTCGGTCAAGGTGGGTCCGACTGGTGGACCACAGACCTTCGTCATCTCTTCGCCGGCTCCAGGGGTTCTGCATTACGAAGTCCCGGATCTGCAGGCCCACGCCGAGGGCGCCGCGGACGGGACCGATCACCCGCTCACAGGTGGCAACACCCCTGAAGGAATGACGATAAGCTTTAAGCTCGTGACCCCCACGCAGATCAAGTACATCATCAAGGTCAACGGCAAGGAGGACTCCGAGGGTGTGCAAACGCTGGCTGCCGATGCTCGCTCCTATACGGATGTGGGTTGGAGCGCCGGCAAAGAGAATGAAAAGCAGACCGCCGTCTTCGTAAGGCAGTAGCGATTCGAGGTGATCGACCGGAGCCGCCATGCAGGCTCCGGTCGATCATCGGCGGATCCGTCTGGATGCATGCTCGGGGCTGTCGTTCATATCTCCAGGATCGCAACGACCCTCTGAGAATCGTCACCACCAAGTCGTGATGGAAATTCAACAAGGCGGCCCAAGATCCTGACCAGCAATTCACCGGGCCTTAGTTTGGGACGGTTTTCCTCCAGCAATTTTTAGATCTTCCAAGCCTCCCGGCGCTCACAGCCCAAACAGCCTCATGACGCAAATCTCAATGCCAGTTGCCGATCCTGACGTCGTCAGGGCTAGGATTGCCTTTCCCGGTCTCCACAAATGACTTCAGGCTCATCAGAAAGATCGCCCACTTGGTGCTGCAGTGGTACATGAATTCCACCGGTGCACCCCAACCTTGGTGATTGAAAAGGACGATGGAATAGTCGCCCTCTTGCTTGAGATCGAAACTGATCTTAGTTCCTACCCATTCTGCAGGTCCTTCAGTCACCTGCCAGAGCACGCGCTTGCCGGGCTGCAGCTCGAGAACCTTCATGTCAAAGCCGCCGATCTCCTTACCGTCGCTGCTGAAGCGGAACTTAAGCAATCCGTCGACTTTGCTTTGCCCTTGCGTATCGGTGGTCCACCAGCCCGCTGCGCCTTCGCGCGTAGCCAGCGCCTCGTAAACCTCACCCAGGGATGCCTTGATTCCGACCCTGTGCAGAATATCGCCCATGATATTTCTCCTCTCGGGTTGACTGAAAACGCCACGTGCGTCGTCATGGCCCATAGTATTGAGGCGAACCCTTGATAGGTGGGAGTAACAAGTGTGTCAGGAATCCCTCGGCGCGAGCGTGTGTATGCCGCGAGTTAATGGGAATGAACAATGGGAAGCTGGGGTTCTCAGCAAAGACTTCGAACCATCCGGGCACTCGACGTCGTGACTGAGCGCGGACGCCTGATGATCCCTCCGGATGTGATGATCCCCACTCATACGCCAGGCATTCCGGCGCCGCATCGAACTAAGTCGCGGCGATCACATAGGCTCGCTGTAACTCCTCGCCCCGAGCCTGATCGGCCACCTTGTAGCGGATGTATTCAACAACCATCGAATTGCTCCCGTCCCAGCGTGGTCTGGGTCAATGGCGAAGCGCAAAAACCGCAGCAGGGGACAAGCCGAGGCGTTCGTGGACGCCGGTCCTTGCGAACTGCGCCGCGGGCAATACGATGACGCGCGACAAAAGAGCTCGTAAGGTCAGTTGACCCGGGTCTGGTCCGAAATCCAGTTGGCTTCCCAGTTCTTGCCGCCGTCGTCCGAATACAATTGCTCGAAATGCGGTGATTTGGACATCAGCGATGACCAGTCGAACTTAACCATGACGCTTTTGTCATCGAGCACGTCCTGCGCGTAGAACTCGCCATGACCCGCCTTGAACTGTCCGATTTGCGGCACCACGACGAGTCCGTCGCTGCTGTTGGCCCAATACAGGCGCCAATCGTGCGTCTTGGGATTAAAGAGCCGCACCGTGAGACCCTCTATGTGCTTTGTGGGACCCTCTAAATTGATCGTGTCGAGCTGGGCGCGGCCGTGCCAGAGTGGTATGCACTGGCCGAGCCCTGTGTAATCGACCCACTGAGTTGAGCCGCTAAGGGCCTTGCGCACCTTCAAGCGAAAACTCCAGCGGCCCAGTAGCGGTTCGAAGTCGCGTTGTCCGGGCTGCTCGTCTACGGTTTCCGCGCCCGAGGAGGTCGCGTCCTCGGCATCGCCGATGCGCACCATGTCCGAGAGCCAGTTGACCTCCCAACTCCTGCCACCATCCTCCGAAAACGCTTGCTCGAAATGCGCGGAAGTCGGTGTGATCTTGGACCAGACGTAGCGCACCAGGACGCCCTTGCCGTCGGAGTTGTCCTGTGCATAGAACTCGCCCTGACCGTGATCGAACTTACCAACGTACGCGCTCGACAGGATTCCGTCGCGCCTGCTCGCCCAATACAAACTCCACAACTTCGTTACCGGGTTGTAGGTACGCAACGTCAGTCCCTCTACGTGGTCGTTCGGACTGTCGCTGAAAAACTCGTTGATATTCGCGCGACCGCCCCAGACTTTGCGATAGATCCCGTAGCCGTCGGACTCCGTCCAGCGGTCGGTTCCGTTCACCTTGCGCTTCAAGTGCACCTTCCAGCGTCCGAAGAGAAAGTCGAAGTCGTGTTGACCGTCCCGAGACAAAGAGCTGTTCGGAGCATCATGCTTGTTCGCGGCCGCAGCTTGGGTCCAACCCAGGCCGGATTGCACGGATAGGAGTGCCACCGCGGCGATCGTGCAAAGCTTACCGTGTCCGCATGTAGCCTTTGTCCTCTTCCTTAATGTATTTCGATCGGCATCCGTCGGACGGGATGAAGGGAACGGTAGCGTGGAGGTCGTCACGATTTCTCCGGGAGTCTTGCCGTGGTTCGCACAGGGTGGCTAGGAGCTTTTGATGTCTTCACAGCGCTACGACGAACGGCGGCAGCAAAATTCGACACTGGACGTGTCACTACCTCAGCGGATGGCGGTCGGGCCGATGCAGAGTAACCAATTTAGCAATACCGTTCAGGGCCGCGACAAACCCCGGTCACTCAATGGCCTGGGTCGGCGGTTGACTAGCTGAATTTCTTCATCCCTCTGAACGAAGCGTAAATCGCCATGGCGTGGCCGTGCCCTAGGCCGTGAGCCTTCTTGACTCAGCCAACGATCTCCATCGCCTTGACGCCCGGCTTCAGCAAACCTTTCTTTTCGGCAAGCTTCCTGAAGTCTGCAGGAGTCTTGCCCGTCTTAGTTTTTGATGTTGTCGATGTACGCATGAAATGTCATGGCTTCCTCCGCTATCCGCAGTTAATCATCCACGGAATGTCCAACCGAGCCCTTGGTGTTGCGGGAATCATTGCTGTTATCGATAAGCTGGATCCAACACAGGGGGCGATAGGCATCCTGAACCTCGACGGCACCGTAGCTTCCAAGTTCGTGAACGGACTCAAACTTCGGGACGAATCATTTTGAGCTCAGCGGCCTGCCGAGCGCCTATCGGGTGCGTCGTTCTCCGCGACCGACGCGGGCGGGCGTCAACCGGCGAGCTGGCTGCGCTTTTCGAGCCAAGAAACGATCTGCTGAGGGATCTGCTTGCTGGCAGCGCGGCTTACGTACATCCCGATATGCCCAGTCTGAACCGCGTAGGCGGTATAGTCCCTGCTACCAACATAGCGCCCAACGGATTCGCACGCGTCCGGCGGCACAATGTGATCCTGCAGCGCATAGAGATTCAGCAGCGGCTGTCGGATACGCCTCAGATCGACGCCCCTACCGCGAATGCGCAGGCTGCCGCGTACCAGAGCATTCTCTTGATAGAACCAGCGCACAAACTGGCCAAGCGCGGCGGCGGCTTGAGGTGGACTGTCAAAAATCCAGCGTTCCATGCGCACGAAGTCCTCGACCGCGCGTTGGTCAGGACGCCCCGTGAGTAGGCGCACGTACTTCTGCTGTGTAAGACGAAACGGCATGAGGGCCAGAAATAACCCGTTCAAGACCTCCCCGGGCACGTTACCACAGCTAGCAATCAGGTCCGTATCGAGGCCGCGCATCCAACGTGAGAGAAGGTTGGCGGGCGTGTGAAAATCCACTGCAGTCGTGATGGTGATGAGATTCGTGATCTGTTCAGCGTGCAGGGCCGTATAACAAAGGCTCAAGACTCCACCCTGGCACACCCCGAGCAAGTTCAGCGACGTGCATCCGGTATCGCGCAGAATGTGACGTACGCAGCCTGAGAGATGAACCTCGATATAGTCCTCAAAATCGGTATGGCGATCTGAGTCATCTGGGGTGCCCCAATCGATCAGATAGACGCTCAGTCCTTGCTCGAGGAGCCGGCGCACAAGCGATCGATCCGGCTGCAAGTCAAGGATGTACGGCCGGTTCACGAGCGCAAAGCAGATCAGAATCGGCTTAACGGCACGGCGCGCGACCAGGCGGCCCATAACGGGCAGATACTCGTACAGCGTGGTTTTGCCACAGCCGTATACAGCGCGTTTGGGCGAACAGCCGACGCTGACCTCGCGCGCTTGATGCAGACGTGACAGCGTCTGCGCTACCCGCTGCGTGAGCTCGGCAAGCGATCCACCCGCCTCAGCCGCGCGGGAATTCAAGTACCGCGTCTCCGCTTGCCTGCTGGACGCCTGCTGCGGTCGGCCTTTCTTGGCTTGCCGGATTTGCGCGGTGCGCGTGACTCACGAGCGGCTGCGCGGGAGGCGGGAACGGGTGCGGAGGACGGCTGACCTTCCTCCAGCTGCGCCAGTCGCCGCGTCACGTCCTTAATGTGCGCGTAAAGCGCATCAACCTCACTGCGGGTGGGAAGCCCAAAGGTACGCACCAGAGTCTCGGCATGTCGACGTTGCTCAACCAAGAGCGCAGCGGCCACGTTCGCGAGCTCACTCTGCAGGCGGCTGAAATCCTCCCCGCGCGCGGTGGTGCCGTAGGCCTCCTCGGCGCAGCTGACCCACAACTCGTAGAGCTTCAGCGTCTGATCGACGGCCAATGGTGCGGACGGTGTACCCGCACGCGCTACGAAGCTGCGCGCTGCAGCGCGGGCGATCTCACTCCAATGAGCCGCCAGCTGCGTTTGCAGCTGTGCGAGGCGTGCCAGGAGCTCCCAAACACGCTGCACCTCCGCTTGCGGTACTGCCGCCGGTCCTAGCGGAACGGGGCCGAAGGAGCCGGGCGAGCCCATGAGCCCGCCCAGTGGCGCCGCGCTACCCGGCGCGCTGAACCAGGCCATGCCGGGCTGCGACATGCGCAGCCACTGTTCGAACTGTGCTGCGAGGGGGCCAGCGGCGCTCGCCCAGTCAGGGGTCTGTCCTCCGGACGGATCGGCACGGCCGGCCAAGCCCTTCATCAGCTCAAAAAAGCGCGCCGCGGCAGATGCATAGGCCTCCCCGGGATTGAACCCTGCGTGTCCGAATGGTGCTTCCATATGTAGTATGCGCTGCCAAAAAACCGGTGCTGTGGATTACAGGTAATCCGTCCGGATTACGTGAGATTCAGGAAAAGTCCGCAATATCGCGCAAATGACCAGCCAATCGTCGCGTGACAGGTTTCATTGTGCGCCGCATACATCGAACCTAGTATTATCTAAACCCTGACCGCCCACCGCGGCTGCAGAGAGCGCTTAACCATGGCCGAAGAACGCCTGATACGCAAATACGCCAACCGGCGCCTGTATGACGCGCAGGATAGCCGGCACGTCACGCTTGACGACCTGCGCAAGCTCCTCGGCACAGGGGTACGGATCAAGGTTGTTGACGACAAGAGCGGCGAGGATGTCACCCGCAGCGTTCTCCTGCAGATCATCGCGAGCCAGGAGCAATTCGGAACGCCGGTGCTGAGCACTCAGCTGCTTGAGGCCATCATCCGCTTTTACGGTAATCCGGTTCAGCAATTGCTTACGTCGTACCTCGAGCAGAGCATCGGCGGGCTGCTGCGACAGCAGAACCTGATGCAGGCCGAGATGGCCAAAGCGCTCGAGACGCCGATGGCTCCCATGGCCGAGATGGCCCGCCAGAACATGGAGACCTGGGCCAAGATGCAGGCATCCATGCTCTCGGCCTTCTCCCCTGCCGCGGCTCCCGCGGCTGACAAGCCGGACAAACCCGGGGCCGGCAAACGCCGCCGTTGATGGCGGATCAAGAACCCCGCAGGCACGCACTGTCGCCCCTGGCACTGTGCGGTCGCGCATCAGTTAACTAGGTAGTGGAGTACTCGTAACGTGGATGTTCGTGGCAAAACCCTCGTATTGACCGGCGCAGGACGTGGCATCGGCCGCGCGCTCGCACTGCATTTCGCCCGCAAGGGCGCGCAGCTCGCATTACTTGACACCAACGCCGAAGATCTGGAGGAGACGCGGCGGCGTTGCAGCGAAGTCGGCCCTGGGGCGCAAACCTATCTTGCGAATGTTGCAGACGAGAGCAGTGTGGCCAGCGCGTTTGCACAGGTGGTTGCCGACAGCGGGCGCCTGGATGGTGTCATCAACAATGCCGGCATCCTGCGCGATGCGATGCTGGTTAAGGTCAAGGACGGCGCCGTCGTAAGCACCATGACCCTCGCGCAGTGGCAAGCAGTGATCGACGTGAACCTGACCGGTGTTTTCCTGTGTGGGCGCGAAGCGGCACAACATATGATCCGGCTGGGGAACGGGGGCGTGATCGTCAATATTTCCAGCATCTCGCGCGCTGGCAACGTCGGCCAGACCAATTACACCGCCGCCAAGGCGGGGGTGGCAGCGATGTCCGTGGTCTGGGCCAAGGAACTGGCGCGTTACGGCATCCGGGTGGCCTCGATAGCGCCGGGATTTATCCGCACGCCAATGGTCCAGGCGATGAAGCCCGAGGCGCTCGCAAAAATGACTGGGCCTATTCCACTTGGGCGTCTGGGCGAGCCGGAGGAAATCGCGCATGCGACCGGATTCATTTTCGAGAATGACCTGTTTACGGGTCGTTGCCTTGAAGTGGACGCAGGGCTTCGAATGTAGAGTTCTTGTGCCGTGCAAAATTATCTGATGGATAGGTGAACTGACGAATCATGAAATTTGTCGAGCATTCATATGCTTATAAATACTTTGTCCCAAGATATTGGTACGACAAAATCTTCTTGCACTGCATACAAATTGCGGTAGAATAGCCGTCAGACCCACCCAATGCGGAGATGACGAACATGACCACCCAGACCTTTGACCCGACGACCGTACTCGCCGCGACCCGTGAAGCGTTCGCGCCCGTGCTGAAGGCGCAGCAGGAAGGCTTTAAGACCCTGGAGCGCCTGGCCCGCCTGCAGTACGCCGTAGCCGGTGACGTTCTTGAAACCAGCCTCGCGCGTGTAAACGCGACCTTTGGCGCTACCACGCCCACGGAGCTGCTGAGCAAGCAGACTGAACTCACCAGCCAGTTCGTGGACAAGCTCCGCGCGCGCGCTGACGAGTTTGCGACGGTTACCTCTGAGATCCAGACGAAGATGAACGAGTTCGGAGCCGAAGTCGGCGCGAAGGCAGCGCCCGCCCGCAAAGCGGCCTGATATTCTGGCGGTATCGTGCACCCGGGGCGGGAGCCCCGGGTGTACCTTTCTTTGGAAGGCGCCGCTTTGAAGGACAGGTCGAGCAAAAAACAAGGGACTGAATCCCCCGCCGGCGCCAGTGCGTCCGAGACATCCCAACATGAGGCCATGCGGCGCATGCGTGCTCAGCTGGCCGCCCTCTCCGGCGGCATCGCCCCGGATGACTATGCCCAGGCCTGGTGGGACTGGTATCTGAACCTCGCCGCGCAACCAGACCGACAAACTCATCTCATGCACAGCGCCTACGAGAGGACTCTGGACAGCTGGCAGTTCTTCGCACGCGCTGCGGCCGGAGAGCCTCTGGCCCCAGGGCACGAGAGCCTGGGATTCTCCCACGCCGCCTGGAACCAGTGGCCGTTCAACGCTTACGCACGGGCTTACGCTAATTGGGCATCCTGGTGGCAGCAGGCTCTGGAACCTCCGCACGGCGCGAATGCCGCCGCGCTCGCACGCGCGAACTTCGCCGGCCGTATGCTGCTCGAAGCCGCGTCGCCCGCAAATTTTCTGCACACCAATCCCGAACTGCTGCAGAGGACGGCGGCCGAGTCGGGGCGTAATCTGATTCGCGGCTTGAAGCACTGGCTGGATGACGCGAAGCGTGCTGTGGCCGGTGGTCGCGTACCGGGCACCGAGGAATTCGAGGTCGGCCAGCACCTCGCAGTCACGCCTGGCAAAGTCGTGTTCCGCAACCACCTGATCGAACTGTTGCAGTACTCACCCCAGACCCCGAATGTCTACGCTGAGCCCGTGTTGATCACGCCGGCATGGATCATGAAGTACTACATCCTGGACCTGTCCCCGCGCAACTCCCTGGTTCGCTACCTCGTCGAGAAGGGACACACGGTCTTCATGATCTCCTGGAAGAACCCGGATGCCGCTGACCGCGACCTGGGCATGGATGATTATGTACGCGAGGGCTTTATTGCGGCCCTGGCGCAGGTGCGCAGTCGCATTCCCCAACAACCCGTGCATGCGGTGGGGTACTGCATCGGTGGGACTTTACTCGCGATAGCGGCAGCCGCGCTCGCGCCACAAGCCGATAACCCGCTCGCATCAGTGAGCCTGTTCGCAGCGCAAACTGACTTCAGTGAACCGGGTGAGCTTTCCGTGTTCATAACCCCAAGCCAGATCGCGATGCTCGAGGCCATGATGCACAAGGCCGGGGTGCTAGAAAGTGAACGCATGGGAGCAGCCTTTGCGTTGCTGCGCTCGCGCGATCTGCTGTGGACGCCCGCGGTAGATCAGTATGTGCGTGGTGAGCGCCCGAAACTCAACGATCTTATGGCGTGGAACGCCGACGGCACGCGCATGCCCTGGCGGATGCACAGCGAGTATCTCGAGCGGCTGTACCTGAACAACGAGCTGGCGCGCGGGGAGTTCACGGTCGAGGGAACAAAGCTCGATTTGGCGGCCATCACAGTACCGATGTTTGTGGTCGGCACGGAAACTGATCACGTCGCACCGTGGCGCTCAGTCTACAAAGTACGCGCACTGACACGCAGCGCAGACTACACGTTTCTCCTCACCAGCGGCGGGCACAACGCCGGCATCGTAAGCGGACCGACGCATCCTAAGCGGCGCCATCGCATGCTCACCTGGAGCAATGCGACGGATAACTTGGCTGCCGACGAATGGCTCAAGCGCGCGCACTTGGCTGAGGGGTCGTGGTGGCCGGCATGGGAGGCCTGGCTCACTCACCATTCGCGTGCGAAGCAGCGCCCCGCGCGTGCCGTGACAGTCAATGGCACTGATATCGCCGAGGACGCCCCGGGCCGCTACGTGCGCGGATAGGCCACCCCTGCGCTGGATCTGAGGGTCCGTGACTCTGATGCGCCGCGTCAATTTCAGGACGTTCCCGCGCGACGTAGCGTACGTCCTAAATCGCCCCGATCGGGCGGCACAGGGCTGCACCAAGCGTGCTGATGCCAAGCAGCTCCCTAGCTACCAGCTGGGCCCGACCTGAAACACTTATCTGCACCCGCCGGGAGCATCCGGGCAGCCGCGGCGTCGCTGCGGGCGCTTCCCGGGAAAACTCGGCAGCCCCGAGGGCCGGGGTTACGTCTGGGTCAAGAACACCTAACCCAGTAAAACCACTCTCCTCACCGCGGGACAACATCCAGTGCCCGGCCCGTGGCCCCCCCGCTAAGCCGCGCGCTACGTCGACGCAGACGGGTAGCGCGCACGACGTGAGACTGCCCGCCACTGGATTCAAACGAACTAACTGACCGCTTCGGTACGTAGATCTGCGGATGTGCAGGGACGGCAAGAAGTCCTACGGTCACTCACACGTACCAGTCTCGAGAACGACGCCCTCTCGGTCGCTTCCCGGCCTGAGCGCCCGGCGCAACATACGAACCAAGGAGATCCATCATGAGTCCGCCCAATTCCGCGCAGTTGCGGCCCGCCCTCGCCCCGGTGGCCAGTCAAGGCATGCACCTAAGCGCGTCTTTCGAGGGGCATCTGAAGAGCCTCGCACGCACTATCCCTCTGCGCGCGCGCTATGAGAACTTCATCGGCGGTAAGTGGGTTGCACCGGTTAAGGCAGGATATTTCGACAACATCTCGCCTACTACCGGACAGGTCATCTGCCAGATCGCGCGCTCACAGGCGGAAGATGTTGAACTCGCCCTCGACGCCGCGCACGCAGCCGCCGAGAAATGGGGACGTACGGCGGTAGCTGAGCGTGCCCGCATGCTCAATCGCATCGCGGACCGCGTCGAGGAGTATCTGCCCTTCCTGGCCGCGGTTGAGACCTACGACAACGGCAAACCGATCCGGGAAACCAACCTAGCCGACTTGCCTCTGGCCGTGGACCACTTCCGCTACTTCGCAAGCTGCGTGCGCGCCCAGGAGGGTTCGCTCGGCGAGCTCGACGATGACACGGTGGCCTACCACTTTCACGAGCCCCTGGGCGTTGTGGGACAGATCATCCCCTGGAACTTTCCCATCCTGATGGCAGTGTGGAAGCTCGCCCCGGCATTGGCCGCAGGCAACGCTGTCGTTTTGAAGCCGGCGGAGCAGACGCCGCTGAGCATCATGGTGCTGATGGAATTGATTGCGGATCTGCTGCCACCGGGCGTGCTCAATGTCGTCAACGGCTTTGGCCTGGAAGCGGGTAAACCGCTCGCCTCCAGTCCGCGCATCAGCAAGATTGCCTTCACCGGGGAGACCACTACCGGCCGGCTGATCATGCAGTATGCCTCGGAAAACATTATCCCGGTCACGCTCGAGCTTGGTGGTAAGTCGCCGAATATATTCTTCGCCGACGTCCTCAGTGCCGACGACGCATTCTTTGACAAAGCGCTCGAAGGCTTCGCGATGTTTGCGCTCAATCAGGGCGAAGTCTGCACGTGCCCCTCTCGAGCGCTCGTGCAGCGCTCCATTTACGATCGTTTCATGGAACGCGCAGTGAAGCGTGTCGAGAACATTCGCCAGGGCGACCCGTACGAGATGGGCACACAAATCGGAGCCCAGGCCTCGAGGGACCAATTCGAGAAGATCCTTTCCTACATAGATATTGGCAAGAAGGAAGGCGCCAAGGTGCTGACGGGGGGTGTGCCAAACCCGCTTCCCGGTGAGCTAGCCGGTGGGTACTACATCAAACCCACGGTGTTTGAAGGGCACAACAAGATGCGCATCTTTCAGGAGGAGATCTTTGGCCCGGTGGTTTCGGTTACGACCTTTGACACGCCGGCCGAGGCGCTCGAGATCGCCAATGACACCCTCTACGGGCTCGGTGCTGGCGTCTGGACACGCGACATCAACGTGGCCTACCGCTTCGGTCGTGGCATCAAGGCGGGAAGGGTCTGGACGAACTGCTACCACGCCTATCCGGCCCACTCAGCGTTCGGCGGATACAAGAAGTCCGGCATCGGTCGCGAGACGCACAAGATGATGTTGGACCACTATCAGCAGACGAAGAATGTGCTGGTGAGCTACAGCGACAAGGCCTTGGGCTTCTTCTAAGCGGTTTCCGGGACGAACAGGGTTAAGCGGCCCCGTTCGTCCCGGCTCACTTGGGTCACGGCTAACGTGAACAGGCTGGGTGACGCGCACACCGACAGTCGACTCGCCGGCCCGCGCCCACCCCACTCAATCGTGTGTTACGTACGCCCGACGAGTTTCGAATAGACCGATGGCGTCTGGTGCCGGCTGATTGCACGTCCAGACGTCTGCGCCTGAAAGCTTATCCGCCTCCGAAGATCGAGGCGCAGCTCAACCGCCCGAACTGGCGGCGCGGCACGCGCGGCAGTTGACTCGCATACGGACAAGTCCTGATGGCATACGGTCGGGCGCCGCGTTAGCGTATCTAAGAGCACATTAGGGGGATCAGTCATGGCTCGAGAAATCGCTAGCACGCGCACACCCGCCGAATCCCTTCCGCACCTCAAAGATCTGGGATATTCCGAGCGCTACGCCGACTCACTAGAGGATCCCGAAGCTTTCTGGGGGCGAATCGGCAAGCGGCTGAGTTGGAGTCACCTTTACTCTAAGGTCAAGAACGTTAGCTTTCGGGAGCAGGACTTCCGGATTCGCTGGTACGAGGACGGTCGCCTGAACGTTGCCTACAACTGCCTGGACCGCCACCTGCCGAAGCGGGGCGACAAAACAGCCCTGCTGTGGGAGGGCGATGACCCCACCGAGTCCCGGAGACTTTCCTATCGTGAGCTTTATGAGAAGGTCTGCCAGTGCTCCAACGCGCTGCTGGCTCGCGGCGTGCGCAAGGGTGATCGGGTCACCATCTATTTGCCGATGATTCCCGAGATCGCGATCGCGATGCTGGCCTGCGCGCGCATCGGCGCCGTCCATTCGGTGGTCTTCGCCGGATTTTCGCCCGACTCACTCGCCGGCCGCATCATCGATTGCGGATCGGTACTGGTCATCACAGCGGACGAAGGGGTGCGCGGCGGGAAGAAGGTGCCGCTCAAGATGAACGTCGACCTCGCGCTGGCGACCGCGGGCACGGAGTGTGTCAAAACAGTCATGGTCGTGAGGCGCACCGGAACCGCGGTCGCAATGTATTCTCCCCGGGATCACTGGTACGCCGATCTGGTCGATCGTGAGTCAAAGGACTGTCCACCCCAGGTGGTGGACGCCGAAGACCCGCTCTTCATCCTGTACACCTCAGGTTCGACGGGAAAGCCCAAGGGCGCCGTGCATACTAGCGGCGGTTACCTCGTCTACGCAGCTTTCACGCATCAAGAGGTGTTCGACCTTCAGGAAGGCGACGTGTACTGGTGCACCGCCGACTGCGGCTGGGTCACCGGTCACAGCTACCTCGTCTACGGACCGCTAGCCAATGGCGCGACGACCCTGATGTTCGAAGGTGTCCCGAACTATCCCGACACCAGCCGCTTCTGGCAGATCATCGACAAGCATGACGTGAGCGTCTTCTACACCGCACCCACAGCTCTGCGGGCCCTCATGCGGGAAGGAAACGCGCCGGTGCAGCGCTGTTCACGTAAGTCACTGCGTATTCTCGGCACCGTCGGGGAGCCAATCAATCCGCAGGCATGGCAGTGGTACCACCAGGTGGTGGGCGACGGCCGCTGCCCGATAGTGGATACCTGGTGGCAAACCGAGACCGGTGGCATCCTCATCACCCCGCTGCCCGACATGCCGAACGTGAAGCCGGGGGCCGCCACCCTGCCGTTCTATGGAATACGACCCGCAATCGTGGACGGTTTCGGCGAGCTACAGAATGGCGCTTGCGAGGGCAACTTGGTCCTGCTGGACAGCTGGCCAGGCCAGATGCGCACCGTGTACGGGGATCACCAGCGCTATATCGACACTTACTTCAAGACCTTTCCGGGGACCTATTTCACCGGGGACGGGGCGCGCCGCGATGAAGATGGGCATTACTGGATCACCGGTCGGGTTGATGACGTGCTCAACGTCGCGGGTCATCGCCTGGGTACCGCGGAGATTGAGAGCGCAATGGTCGCCCATCCGCAGGTCGCCGAAGCCGCGGTGGTCGGGTGTCCACACGAGATCAAGGGACAAGGCATCTATATCTTCGTGACGCTCGTCCTCGGGGCGATCCCCAGCGACGCTCTGCGCGCCGAACTACGCACTTGGGTACGCCGGGAAATTGGCCCGATAGCCACCCCCGACTTCATTCAATGGGCGCCGAGCCTCCCGAAGACGAGGTCCGGCAAGATCATGCGCCGCATTTTGCGCAAGATCGCCGCCAACGAACATGAGCAACTCGGGGACATCTCCACTCTGGCCGAACCGGGCGTCGTGGAAACTCTGGTCGCAGAGCGGCTCAACGGTTGAATACTTCCCGCGGTGCCGGGAAGAATTTTGAAGGGGGCGGGATATGGACGAGGTGGTCATTACCGGTGCATTGCGCACGGCGGTGGGCAAGTTTGCCGGGTCGCTGGCGAGCGTGCCCGCACCCCATCTGGGAGCACAAGTGATCAGAGCTTTGCTCGCTGGCGCAGAGTTCGCACCGGGGCAGGTGTCCGAAGTGATCATGGGCCAGGTGCTAACAGCCGGGGTCGGCCAAAATCCTGCCCGCCAGGCCCTGATTCATGCCGGCATTCCCGATAAGGTGCCCGCGACGACAGTGGGCATGGTCTGCGGAAGCGGGCTGAAGGCCATCCACCTCGCAGCTCAGGCGATCAAGTGCGGGGATGCGGAGATCGTAATTGCCGGGGGCCAGGAAAATATGAGCGCCTCCCCGCACGTTCTGCCGGGGTCGCGCGATGGCTTCAAAATGGGCGAAGCGAAGCTGGTGGACACCATGATCGTTGATGGGCTATGGGACGCCTACAATCACTACCATATGGGAACCACCGCGGAAAACGTTGCCCAGCAGTACGGAATCTCACGGGCCGAGCAGGACGAGTTCGCCGCGCATTCTCAGCAAAAGGCCGAGGCCGCTCAGAAAGCGGGGACATTTGACGACGAGATTGCACCGGTGGACGTCGTGTCCCGCAAGGGTACTATCACTTTTGACGCCGATGAGTACCTGCGCTATGGCACCACCGCGGAATCGCTTGCAAAGCTCAAGCCTGCCTTCAGCCGGGAGGGAACGGTCACGGCCGGGAACGCCTCAGGGCTGAACGACGGCGCGGCGGCCGTGATAATGATGTCGGAACGCACCGCAAGTCGACTCGGCGTCACGGCCTTGGCGCGCGTGAAGGCGTACTCGTCGGCCGGTGTGGACCCCAAGATCATGGGCATGGGTCCGGTGCCCGCCAGCAGACTGTGTCTGGAGAAGGCCGGCTGGTCGCACCAGGAACTCGACCTGATGGAGATCAACGAGGCCTTCGCTGCGCAGGCAATTGCCGTGAATCGACAAATGGGTTGGGACACCACGAAAATCAATGTCAACGGTGGCGCCATCGCGCTCGGCCACCCCATCGGGGCATCCGGGTGCCGCATTCTGGTCACGCTGTTGCACGAAATGATTCGACGCGACGCGAGGAAAGGCCTCGCCAGCTTATGCATCGGCGGCGGCATGGGCGTCGCAATCGCGATTGAGCGCTAACCTCACGACCGTAAACGAGGAGACACAATGAGCCCCACCAGAAGAATCGCGCTCGTCACCGGCGGAATGGGTGGCCTGGGCGAAGCCATCTGCATCAAGTTGGCAGCGCTCGGCTACAGCGTTGTCACGACTCATTCCCCGGGAAGCACGCGGGTCCGGTCGTGGCTCGAGGCGATGAAGGTGCAGGGCTTGGATTTTCATGCTTACCCATGTGATGTGTCGGACTGGGATTCCTGTTGCTCCTGTGTTCAACGCATCACCCGCGAGGTTGGCCCGATTGATGTGCTGGTAAACAATGCCGGTATCACTCGGGACATGACTTTTAGGAAGCTCGACCGGGTCAACTGGGATGCCGTCATGCACACGAACCTTGACTCTTGCTTCAACATGACGAAGCAGGTGTGCGACGGTATGCTGGATCGGGGTTGGGGACGAGTCATAAATATCTCATCCGTCAATGGACAGAAAGGCGCGTTCGGACAAACCAACTATTCCGCCGCAAAAGCAGGCATGCACGGCTTTACCAAAGCGCTTGCTCTCGAAGTCGCCCGCAAGGGAGTGACGGTCAACACCATCTCGCCCGGCTACATCGGTACCAAGATGGTCACAGCCATCCCTAAAGACGTATTGGACTCCAAGATTATCCCGCAGATCCCTATGGGCCGTCTGGGTAAGCCCGAGGAAGTGGCCGGCCTGGTGGCTTACCTGGCGAGCAACGAGGCCGCTTTTGTAACGGGTGCGAATATTGCCATCAACGGCGGCCAGCACATGCAGTAGTAGTAAGTTCAGGGAGGTATTTCCAGGGAGTCTCGGTACGATCGCTCCGGTATGAGATACAGGTCAGATGCGCCATTGCCGAGATCGTCCCCGAATCAGCATCGGCATCTCGCATACTCACGGTGCGCTTCGGACAGCGGCGGTCGGGAGTTATCTTGTTTGGTTTCATTCCGCTGAAGGCGGATAACTTGGAGCCGCCGCGCATCCCAGTGCCATCTGTCTCCAGCGAGCTGGTGCGACACAAACCCATCAAGATTAGAATCCACCCGCGTTAGCCGACATCGGTCTAGAGGAATCCCATGACCTTTTCTCTCTACGCAGCCACAATCCCGTCCTACCAGCAGATTCTGGGAGCCGTTGCCGGCCTGCTCACCGTGGCAGAGAACTTCTGCTCTGAGAAGGGCATCTCGCACGAAGAGATCATTGAGGCACGTCTGGCTGCGGACATGCAGCCTTTCGGCTACCAGGTAAAGTCGACCGCCGTGCATTCTCTTGGCGCCATCGAGGGGGTGCGGCGCGGAACATTCTCGCCCGATACGACCAAGCCTCCCGCGAGCTTTGCAGCGCTCAGGACGAGGGTCGCAGACACGCTCGCCGGCCTGGCCGTCATCCAGCCGTCCGAAGTTGACGCCTTTGTGGGACGAGAGATGCGATTCGTGGCAGGTGATCGGCAACTCGCTTTCACCGCGGAGAACTTTCTGTTGTCATTCTCCCAACCAAACTTCTACTTTCACGCGACGACAACCTACGACATCCTGCGCTGGAAGGGAGTGCAAATTGGAAAGCGCAATTTCACGGGCCAATTGCGCACCAGGCCGTGACCGTGCAGGCGTACCAATACGCGCCGCTTCGGCCGCCCCCGAAAGCCGTGCCAGCTCTTTTGAGACCCTGGACAGTGAGCCTTGAGCACAAACTAAACCGACAGAAGCACACCCGACCCTCGAACCTCATGGCTGCAGCATAAAGCGGGCACGGTGAAGGCGCTCATGGGCCTTCCGATCCATCCTTCTGGCTCGCCCGTGCGTTTGTCGTGAGTTGTATCAGCTGCGGCAAGGTCAGCGCACTGGGCACCAGCTGGCGCCCAACCACGAAGCCTGGCGTTCCACTTAACCCGAGGGCACGCGCTTCTCGCGCGTTGCGGGCAAGAGCTTCGTCAATGTCTGCGGCATGCCGAGTACGGTCGTCGGCCAGACTCCCAAGATCAATCCCGGCGCGTTTCAGTACGGAGTCCACTTGCGCACGCTCGTCCAGGTCAGGTGCGTCGATCAACGCATCATGGGCGGCCAGAAACTTCCCCTGCCACTGTGCCGCGAGTGCCGAACGTGCTGCGTACTCCGAGACGTCTGCGAAGATCGGCCATTCTTTGTAGAGAATCCGCACCCGGCGGTCGGATAAGAGGAGTTTCTGCAACTCGTGTGCGGTCTTTTTGCAGAAGGGGCAGTTGTAGTCGAGAAACTCTACGATCGTGGCTTGCGCCTGGAGCGAACCCGTCGCACACGCGGTGATGACACATAGGGCAGCAGTCAAGCGAGTCGCGATCGAGCGGCGGCCCCGCGACGACAGCAAGCGCGGAGTGCTGGTATTCATGGTGTGCTCCTCATTTTGCCGGGCTCCGGTGGGGGTGCGGGTGCAGTGGCGACGACCGGCTTGTCGATGAACAGGGGTTTCTTGGGAATCAATGGCCAATTCCTGTCTGCCGACACGATGTTGCCGTGGCGATCCTGATCCCAAAGCTTCTTGGCGACGGCATTATTGTTGCCGTAGAGCCTGTCCTTGACGATCGCCCATTGCTGAGGATCCCCGTCCGCCGTGGTGCCCTGCGCGACGGCGAACGCACAGTAGCCGCCGAATTGCGGCGCGTATCGCACGGGATCCGCCGCAAACTCGGTACGGTGCTCCACAGAAGAAAATTGCCAAGTTGCCCCCTGCCACTGATAGCTAATAGCGGGGTCCCCCATTACCGCTTCGTCCTCGGTGAAGTACGCCACCGCGTCATACCCCCGCAGAGCGACACCCTTCTCAAGGTTGAGATCCTCGACGGCCTCTGTCTGCCACACCTTCGCAGGTGTTTGCGAGCAAGCGATGACCACTGTCGACAAGAGCAGCGTTACGATGGGCAAGGCGGCATTTTTCATGGTTGCAAGCCTCCAGCTTGCGATCGGATTCACATTGGCCTCCTATAGCGCGGCCCCAAAGGGCCCTGCTCGTGCTTCGGCGGGCAGTGAGTTCAATGCAGTGCGCGGGTGCCCGCTCCGATAATCGGGCCCTGCCCAAACGGTTGGACGAGAACTGCGACGTCGGTCGCGTCAGACGGCAGCGAAGCTATCGGCACCCGAAAGTTCAGCGACTCGCCCTTCCACGGGCCCAACGTCCGGACGCCCCGAACGATGTTGAACTCTTCCAGAGTGCGGCCGGCATTCTCGCCGCGGCCTATGTTCGAAACCGCATGCCGCAAGAAGGCGACCAGGACCACATCGCTGGGTGCACCACCGGGTTGCGCACCAATGTCCACCTGAATCTGCGCGTCGTGCACCGATACGCCGACTGACACCCCGTCCCGATTCTCACTCAGAGCCCGGGCAACCATCTTTCCGTCCGAATGAAAATCGTCCTCACGCCCATCGACGATGAGCTGTGGCGTGTAGACGGAAGATCGGTGTAGCTTTCTGGCGTAGTTGTTCTGTCGTTCGACCGATGCGGGGAGCGCGAATCGATCACGCCAGCCCAGCTCATCCCAGTAGCCTACGTGAAATGACAGAGCAATGATGTCTGGCCGCGTGCTCAATATCGCCACATAGGTATCCGCGGGCGGGCAAGAGCTACAGCCTTGCGAGGTAAAGAGCTCAACGACCACAGGACGAGATTGTGCGCTCGTTGCTGCCGCGCACCACAGCATTACACCGATCGCGAGACATCGGCTGATCGCGCATCTCATCAGAGCCCTTTGCAGCCTCGTCATGCTATGTAGACCGGACAAGCGGGCCGGATATGGCGTTCCCGTCCCCTATATTCGATCGGCTTTCCGCCTGATGAGCTCACACGGATCCCGCGATCCAGTCGCAAATTCGAGCGCTCCAGTAAGCCGAAATGACATCCCCATAGGGATGGGTTAATAATCACCGTCGATGGGTGCTCCGATCAAAGCCCCGAAGCGCCATGCGATCCAGCTCCAATTCCTACGTGTATCTTCGCCACCCGTGGCCCGTGCGGGTCATGCACTGGGTCAATGTGCTTGCGATTTCCGTATTGCTCATGAGCGGGCTGCAGATTTTTAACGCGCACCCGGCGCTCTATTGGGGTCAATCGTCATACTCGCGCCGCCCTCCTGTGCTGGAAATCGGCGCGGGCCAGGCTCCTGACGGAGCGCCGATTGGCGTGACGCGCGTATTGGGTCGCAACTTTAAAACGACGGGAGTGCTCGGGGTTTCGGGCAGCGTTGCTACCGAGCGCGCTTTTCCGAGCTGGGCGACGATCCCGGGCCCGCAGTGGCTAGCTATGGGCCGCCGATGGCACTTCTTCTTTGCGTGGGTGTTCTTCGCTAACGGCGCGCTGTACGTCGCCTACTCGGTTGTCACCCGTCATTTCAGCCGAGTGCTGCTTCCAACCAGCGACGACTTCAGTACCATCGGACAATCAATTCTCGATCACCTTCGCTTTCGTCGCCCCACGGGTGACTCGGAGCGACGTTACAACGTTCTGCAGAAACTGACATATCTGGTCGTGATGTTCGCTCTACTGCCCCTCATCGTCCTGATGGGTTTGGGCATGTCGCCACGGCTTGATTCTGTATGGCCCGGCTGGATCGAATTTTTCGGTGGCCGCCAGAGCATGCGGACACTGCATTTCATCCTGGCATGGACCATCGTGCTGTTTGTCCTGGTGCACGTGTTCGAGGTACTCGTGACGGGGGTCTGGAACAACATTCGCTCCATGATTACCGGGCGCTACGCTTTGCGTACCGATCGGGAGCCCAATGCCAAGTAGTTCCTCCCGAAGAAGCTTCCTTGCAACCCTCGGGGGCGCCTGCGCCGCAGTTTTGGCGGGTTGCGACCGGCTATCGAACACGCAATGGTTTCCGAAGATTCTCGGGGCCGGCGAACAGCTGAATCGAGATGTTGAGCGATCGATCACGTCGCGAAAGTCAATGGCGCAGGAGTTCACCGAAGCTGACCTGTCCCCCACGTTCCGCAGCAATGGAACGGACGACCCGGATGATCCAGCCTATCGCGCTCTTGCGGCAAACCAGTTCGTGGATTGGTCTCTGCGCGTAGATGGCCTCGTGAATCGACCGAGCGATTTTACGCTCGCTCAGCTGCGCGCCCTGCCGAGTCGGACGCAGATAACGCGCCATGATTGCGTCGAGGGCTGGAGCGCGATAGGAAAGTGGACCGGGGTACCTTTGAGCGACATCCTCGCTGTAGTTCAACCACACGCGCGGGTCCGGTATGCAGTATTTCATTGCGCCGACGTCATGGACGATGGCGCTCGCTATTACGAAAGCGTTGACCTGGACGACGCCTATCACCCTCAAACCATTCTTGCGTACGCGCTCAATGGCAGGCCCCTTCCGGTTGCAAACGGCGCACCTTTGCGAGTGCGGATTGAACGTCAGCTCGGATACAAGATGGCCAAGTACATCATGCGAATTGAGCTTGTCGATAGCTTCCACACAATCGCCGAAGGTCGGGGCGGCTATTGGGAAGATCGCGGTTACGAGTGGTACGCAGGCATCTAGGGCGAACGCACGGGAGCCACACGGCTTTAGATGCTACTGAGACGATCTCTGTACCCAACGCAAAACGCGCTTGCCGGAACTGGGAATTTGACGATTTCGACCTCGTGGCCCGTCCACTCACCGCCGGGACGCTAGAACCTCAAAAGCGCACTCGGCCGAACTAGTGCGAACAGCGCCGGAGAACTGTTTGTTACCCGCTACCCATCGAGCAGAAAATGGATTTAAGCGGGGACGTGATAGTGGGCAATCTGGCGGGTAATTTTCGGAAGCGAATTCATAAGGGGATGAAACCGTTGAAGTTAATTCTCGACTTCAGTTCCTCTCGTGGGCACGCGTTTTTCTTTATATTTCAATATATTAGCACTCTATAGTCAGCTCATTTCGAGCCATATGACGGTGCGAATTTGAACGCGAACTACAGAGGATTCGCGAGTGACGTACGCGCTCGATCAACGAATGCGTCGCGCACGTCGTGAGCGCGCGAAATCCGCTGCGTCCTGCCGAGCACCTACACCGCGCTGCAGCCGCGGCCGATCGCGAGGGCTTGTAGGGTGAATTGTTTCCCGGCATCAGATGCATAACAATTCCGCCGCGGATCATCCGTGCTTCCCAGACCGCGTGATCCGCTCCTAGCCAGCGATCGTGCCGTCAAGATCGAAGAGGTTCCTCTTCAGCACTTGGATGGCCGTTACGTGCATCGGGATACGATCTCCTTCATCCATTGTCCCGCCTCAGCGATGGCACGGGTCCCCTGCGGAAGAGCGGCGTGAAAAAGCGGCCAATCGTGGAACATTTCCGGCCAGACGTGAAGCCGCACGCTTACTCCCTGAATGGCGGCACGCTCGGCAAAGGTCAGCGAATCGCTCAGCAATACCTCATCGCTGCCAACCTGAATCATCACGGGAGGCAGCTGCGATAAGTCGCTGTTGATCGGCGAAGCCCACGGATGCCGGGCGTCAAAGGTACCGACATAAATCTGCGCCACCTCGCACATCGTTTCATGCGTCAGCATGATGTCGTGCGACGCCCGCACTTTGTAGGAGGCGCCGGACTGCGTCAGATCAAGCCAGGCACTGATCAGATGCAGGCCACCGGGCGCCGGTAAGCCTTCAGCTCGGGCCCTGAGCGCCGTGGCCGCTGCCAGATTTCCGCCAGCCGAATCCCCGCTCAGCACAATACGATCTGGCGGATAGCCCTTTTCGAGGAGCCAGCGATAGGCGGCAACGGTATCGTCGAGTGCGGCTGGAAGTGTCCTTTCCGGAGCAAGCGGATAGTCGATGCTGAACGCCGTAAAGCCGGCAGCCACCGCCAGGCGCGACACCAGGTGTCGGTGCGTACTCAGGCTGCCAAAGAAAAATCCACCCCCGTGAAAATACAATAGCGCCGATTCAGGCGCGGCACCGAACGGCACGATCCGCTCACCGCGTGGTCCTGGCTCCTCAAGCGCCTCGACCACGCATCCATCAGCGATCGGAACGGCGGCGAAGAAGCCCTCAAATGACTTGCGTTGCTCTTCGATCGAGACGGGCATCCCGCGACGGTTCGTCTCCGCGGCGCGCCACTGCTCCTTAAACGCTGCGATGGCAGCAGCATCTTGCGCGCTCATAGGTCCGCTCCTTGCTGTCGTGAACTAGAAGCGCGCCTTCAGCGAGATGCCATACTGTGCAGGCGCTCCTAAGGTGTACTGACGCGCCGCGAGATTTTCATTGGCGAACATCGTCGTCATGTAAAGAGTGTCGGTAGCGTTATTGGCGAACACACGCGCCGAATAGCGGCCGCTGGGGCTGTCCCAGACCAGGTTTAAGTTCAGGACGCTGTACCCTCCCTGCTCATCCCCGGAGGTATTGAATTCGCGGAAGTAGTACTTGGCGGTCACGTAGAGGTCAGCCCGCGCCGTAAAGTGACCGCTAGGAAGTGCGTCGCTGCGATATTGAAGTCCTAGGTTTCCCGAGGCCTTTGGCGCGCGGTTGAGAGACTTCCCTTGTAGGTCCTGCAAGCCCGCGGCGCGGTTCAGCACATCAATGTTGGTGAAACCTGCGCCATAGCGGGCATCGAGTCCCGAGACACTCGCATTGAGTGCCCAATGCTGATCGGGAACCCAAGCACTCTCGAGCTCGACACCCTTAACGGTTGCGGAGGGCGCGTTGATGACGTCGGAGGAGAAGCCCACGATCTGCTGGACCTGAAAATCCGTGTAGTCGTAGTAGAAGGCCGTTGCGTTGAATGTGACTCGGTTTTCGAGCCATTGGCTGCGAAAGCCCAATTCGTAGTCGGTAATGTGTTCGGGGAGATAAGTGTTATCCGTGCATGCGGATTCGTTCACGCCCCCCGCCTTGAAGCCCCGTGAAACGGTCGCGAAGGCGTTCTGGCTCGCATTGAAGTCATACTGAAGGCCGCCGCGAGGCGTAAAGGAATTGAAATCGAGCTTCGTGTTGAGGTCCGTGCACTCGGCAAAAAGCGGGATGGTGGTGGACCCTTCCTGCAGGCCAAACGCGTTGGTTTCGGTTACGTTCTGGGACTCTTTGGAGTAACGCGCGCCGGCGAGGAGCTTCAAGCGCTCGGTTAAGTGATAGTCGCCGTCGATAAATCCTGCGTAGGACGTGGTTTCGTACGGCGATGCCGAAATGGCCAGGAAGGCATTCGGCGGCAAAGTCGCAAAGCCGGTGGGGAAGAGAAATTGCTGCCCAAGATCCAGGCTGTCGTGCAAGTAGTATAGACCCAGCAGCCAATCAAATCCTTCGCCCTCCCCCGACAGATCAAACTCCTGGGTGAAGGTGTCTGATTTGTTCTGGTCGGTAACGGCGAAGATGTTGAGGTTCGTGCCGTCGCCGTCGTAACCGTTGTCGTACTTGTAAGAGGCATAACTCGTCAACGACTTGAATTTGACCGGCCCCGGATTCCAATTGAACGTTGCCGCTCCCATCCAGGCGTTCAGATCACTGGTGCTCGGCAAACTGGCGCTGGTGTGCCGCGAGTCGTACGGGATTGCGCCCTGCAGATTCTGCGTTAGAAGGTAGTCCCGCGCACCGCCCCCAGTGGCACCCGAGAAGCTCAGATCCAGGCTTGCCGTTGAGGAAAGATCCGCATCCACCTTGAAGCGGGCTGAGAGCGTCTTGTGATCATCGACATCCGGGCTTCCGGCAACGACGTTCTTGATGAAGCCGTCCTGTTGGTTGTCCTCGTCGACGACCAGTCGCATGCGCAGGGTATCGCTGACAGGAACATTGAGAAGGCCCTGGGCGCGATACTCGCCGTAGTTCTCATAGCCCGCGATGATCTGCCCCTCGAACTGGTTGGAAGGAGCTGCGGTGATGAAGTTAACGGCGCCGCCAGTCGCGTTTCGCCCATAGAGCGTACCTTGCGGACCGCGAAGGACTTCAATTCGCTGCAAATCAATCTGGTCGAGCCCCGTGGCTTGGGTGCGCGCCTCGTAGATTCCATCGACGTAGACCGCCACGCCCGGCTGGGTTGTCGGATCGAGCAGGTTCATGCCTACGCCACGGATGGCAATCTGCGTGACGCCGACCGTATTTCCTGTGAAGAGATTCGGGGTCTGAAACTGAAGGGCCGCTACGTCACGGATTCCGGTGGTCCGCAGCAACTCTGCGCCGAGCGCGGAGACAGCGGCGGGCACTTCTTGGATGTTTTCCTGGCGCTTTTCGGCCGTAACGATGATTTCCTGCAGGCCCGAAGTGGCGTCGTTCGCCGGCGCGCTCGTCCCCGGACTCATCGTCTGAGCGAGCGCCGGGCCCGCTGTGATCCAGACGGCAGCGAGAGCCACGCAGCAAAGTACCGAAACTCGTGCTCCAGTCTTCATAGTCCCCCTCCGAAACGCCTGCCGGCTGCGACCTGAGTTGGTCTGCCTGTACTATTTGACGTTTCGGTGCGGATCGTCACTCGGACGAAAGCAGCGTGTCAATGGATTTTTTACGTTCTGGTATTGAGCGGCTCCCAAACATAAAATAGCGGCCATGACGGATCAGCCGCGTCGGGCCCGAATTCGCTCCAGCCGCGCGTCCGCATCATCGCGGCTGGATCAGATCCTGGACGAATCCGCTAAATCGTTGAATTCAAAGGGCGTATCTCTCACGACGCTCGGTGAAATCGCGGACAGCAGAGGCGTGTCTCGGCCGGCGCTCTACTACTACGTGAAGGACCTGGAGGACTTGGTCTTCCAAACGTATCGGCGCTCGTGTGAGGTCATGCTGCGCTACCTCGACATGGCCGTTCAGAGCGGTGGAACTGCACCGGGTATCCTCGGACGGTTCTTTGACCTCGCACTGGCAGAGGATGCGCCCGAGATCGCGGCCTTGGGCGAAATCGGTATTCTCCCGGAATCACCTCGCCATACCATCCTCAGTCTCTATCAGGGTGCGGTAGCCCGCCTGGCCAACGTCATCGAGGCGGGGATTCGGCGCGGTGAGCTCCGGGGCTGCGATGCGGAGGTCGTCGCCCGCACCCTGATCAGCATCGTGTTCTGGCTGCCCATCGCTCCGCGTTCAACCTCTGCGCTTCGGCCCGTGGCGCGGAAGCATCTGCTGGAGGTCGCTAAGGATCTTCTGCTGCACGGCTGGGCGAGAGATCGTCGCGAGGTGCCCGAGGCCGAGTCGATCGATCTCTCGCCGCTCTTAAGCAGCTCCTTTAGTGTTTTCGACCGCGAATCGATCTTGGAAGAGAAGCGACGGCGGATCCTTGCCGCTGCATCGCGGCTGTTCAATCGCAAAGGGGTCGATGCCACTTCCCTCGATGAGATCGCCGCACATGTGGGAGCCACCAAGCGCGCGCTCTACAACCATGTCGGCGATAAGGACGCTCTGATCGCCGCGTGTTATCAGCGTAGTTATCAGATCTTCCTCTATCTCCTCGGGGAGGCGAACAAGCTCGAAACCTCGTGCCTCGATCGACTGACCGCCTACCACGAAGCGGCATCGGTCGTTCAATTGCGCGAGGACATTCAGCCCCTGAGACCCCTCGTGGGCTACGAGTTTCTGTCGCCTCGGGCACGGTCGGGGGTTGATCAGCTATCGAAGAAGCTCATCGCCGGATTCACGACAGTATTTACGGGAGGGATCAAGGAGGGATCCCTGCGAGATGTCGATCTGCATGCGACGGTACTAATCCTCCCGGGTGCCTCATCCTGGCTCGTCAAAGGTATGGTCACGCTGGACGCAGCGGGGCAGCGGCACGTTGCGCGTGAGATCTCAAATCTATTCACTATTGGGCTGGCGACGAGCGCTGACCGGAGCGGAAGCAGGTGATGCTGTGAGTCAAACGGCGATCGCACATTCCGAGGGATAACGCTTGACCGACAAAGTCGTCTGGACCTAATGGTGCCAAAAAAAGCGTGCTCGGACGAACGACAACGAACTGCGACGGAGGCTTGGTTGTTACCCGCTACGTTCCTGCAAAAAAGCGCGTCTAAGCGGGCATTCGACGGAGGTAATCTGGTGGGTAAAACTCACGCGCGAGCTCATAACACAGCGAATCTATTGAAACAATTCGTAGAGTTTGGTTCCTCTCCCGGGCACCAGTTTTTCATTAATAATCAGAATATTATACTTCCTTTAGAGAAGCCTCTTGAATAAAAAGAGGCATCGAACCTTCACGCCGCTCACTATAGTGGATTCGTGCGCAGCACACGTAAGCCGCTGCTTGGCTGAGCGAAAACTCATACGACTTTTTCGCGACTGCTCTGTGGGTAACAAGCAACGTGCGGGTGCCATGCAGGTAACTCGCTCATGATCAACGGATCGCTCAGACGTAACATCCGTGCAAGCGTGAACAATGTTGCGAGCGCATTACCTTCGAGCCCCACTGCTTTGCAGTGTCATGCGCCGCGATCCGAGAGCGCGGTCCCCGCTCATTGCGCTTGAGTTGCGTCTGCCTGTCCCGTTCGATCACTCCGCGGCAGATTTCCGCATAGCGTCAAGAGCCGCCCTCGCAAGAAATCCCGAGCGCGTTTCGCCGCTACGACGCGCATGCGCGTCCACTGCGCGTAGGATTCGCTGCGGCAGAGTAATGTTGATTCGCGCGGCCTTGTCTCCAAGCTCGCTCAAATCGAAGTCTACAACCGCCCAAGTCCAGCCCTTGAACGCGCGCTTGCGCTGCAGACTCGCTAGTGCCGACGGCTTTGGAATCGGCTTCTGGTCATCCAGTAGTCCTTCCAAATGCAGCAGGATCGCCTCCTGTGCATTGCTTAAAGCCTCCTCCAGAGTGTCGCCCGCCGAGAAGCAACCTGGAAGATCAGGAACAACCACACCGTAGGCGTGACGTTTGTCACCCACTTCAATGGCAATTGGATATCTCATACTGGAGCCTCGCTAGATCTGTGCTTGCTTGCGAATCGCCTTGACCAAGCCGACGCCGAGATCCTTTTTCGGATGCGGAACTGTGACCGTTCCTGGCTTCACCGGATGCTTAAACTGGTGATGGCTGCCACGAACCCGATGCAACCGCCATCCGTCAGACTGCAGCAACCGGATGAGCTCACGGCTTTGCATAGTGTGTATTATACACACTTAAGAGCCAGGGTGCGACCCTCTCACCAACCCTTCACGGGAGTATCTCCTCTTAGTTTATATCCGTACCGTGCGGTACCGTTTACCGGTTGAAGGCTGCTCGTCAAGAGCAACTTCGCGGGGCGCGTGGCCTACGACAGGCACAGCTGTCTCCGCGCTCGATTGAGCACCCGCGAGGGCTTCGGGTTCGATGTCTATACACCGGTGCCACGCCTGGTTGCCCGATGAGTGCTAGACCTCAAGAATTGGATTGATAGAAAAAGAGGCCTTCGCGCCGGCGCGGCCGCGTTGAGATTGCGGGGAGCGGCAGCTCTAGGCAGACAAGCGCCGGCTTGAGTGAATGGTCAGGGCTCTGAATCGTCCGAATAACCCGCCTCGAGCTGATGTCGGACGGCAAGTATCAATATGATCTCTTCTTTGGGCAGCCACCGGTACTTAGCTACGTAACCGTACCTGCCTCGGGACAAGACAAGTTCGCGGCGGCCTTCTTCGGCGGACCTGCCCAGTGAAGGATGATCGGCGAGGAGTTCGAGCGCTCGACGCACGCTCATCAATTGCGCCCGCGTACGTCGTGGGTTGTCGGCAGCAATAAAGTCGAATAGCCGCTCTAAATCTGCGAACGCCCGCTCAGTTACTTCGACGCGCGCCAAGAGCGGGCTCGAGGACGCCGTCGTTTGCGACCCTTGAGCTTCGCCTCAAGGTAGTCGAAAGCCTGTGCAATACCGATCGCTTTGCCACTGGCCATCGCCTCTGCCTCGGCGTTTGCGAAGTTGACGCTTTTGTCGGACGCGACATGCGCTTCGTGGCGGGTGATCGGCAACTTGATTTCACGGCCGAGAACTTTCTTTTGTCATTCTCGCAACCGAACTTCTACTTTCATGCGACGACAACGTACGGCATTCTGCGTTGGAAGGGAGTGCATATCGGAAAGCGCAATTTCACGGGGTAAATTACGCGTCAGGCCGTGACGGTGCGGGCGTGCCTCTGCGCGCGTAGGCAGACCCTAAAAGTGAAGCCGGCTCTTGGAATACCGTGCGACAGAGTCTTCCGAGAACGGACCAAGTCGACGGAAACACACCCGAACCTCGAACCCCTTCGCTGCAGCAGTGCAGGTCGGGTACAGTGAAAGCGCTCACGGGCCTCCCGATCCGTTCTTCTCACTCGCCCGTGCGTTTGTCGTGAGTTGTGTCAGCTGCGCCAACGTGAGCGCACTCGGCACGAGCCAGCCGCCCGAGATCAACGTCGGCATTTTTCAATACAGAGTCGACCTGTGTAAGGCCCGACATCGGAGCCGACCAGCTCGGCGTCTACCGTCGGGGCGATGCTCGCCAGATCTTACATAGGAAGCCCTGAAGAGCTTTCTCTCCGTCTCACCGCAAACGAGTTCCCGGAGTTGGTGAGAGGCGCGCTCCGCTCGTCCTCCAGCGCTAGAACTGCCGCTGAGGGCGGCTATTCAACCCTGGCCCAGATAAACACAGTAGAGCTTTGTCTTCCGGTCATGGGACTTTTGCTGGGCCCCGTCCTTATATACAAGGACTTTCCATCGATGTTGAATTGACTGACCTGGGTGGTGCCTGTCCATGCTTGGTTCCATGAGGCTTCTACGTGCTGGGTGATCTTAGACCCATCGATCGCATAACTACCGGCGTAAGCAATTAACCCACGATAAAGTTCGATACTCTCTGGGTCCGTTGCCACCAATGCGGCCGGCCCCTCACGGCTCTCCTTAACCAGGATAGCGGACATCCGGCAGTCGGGGCCGTAGGAAAGGTAGCCGCTAGGATGCGCACCGAGGAGATTGTGCCTTTCACCGGTCTCTAGATCTTCAGTTTCCATGGACAGGAGCGCCCAAGTGCCCAGTTGGGGACCGACGCACGTCGGCTGCTGTTGAGCGACCGAACTCACGGTCCAAAGAAAAAGCGCGCAACATCGCATGGCACATGCAAACTTCATTACTCCACTCCCTATGACGTGGAATCTGACACACTCGTCTTCGGTTACTGGCCGCTTCCCGACAAACGTCGTTTCGTGACCGACCGGCTGCGGAATGATCTGCTCTTGGCAATGGCTTCGTTCTCATAGCCGGCTCCCATGTCGGCGGACTCTACTCCTGAGTGATATTGTTCGCGTGGGTCACCTGAAGCCAGGAGCGCGCGACCACACCGATCTACGAGCGTGGTTCGCATGGTTACTGGCCTACCGGGCTCAGGCCCGCGAGCGATCGTAAGCTGGGAGTCCGAGCGTCGCGCGTCGACGGGCGGCTGCCGACCAACTGCGGTCCTCGGATGGCTCAAATTGCCTTCCACATGGCGGCCGTCCATGCGAGCCGCCAAAGAATTGAAAGACGGTATTGCGGTACTCAGAGTCAACACATCGAGACTGGCGTTGTATTCCCCTACGCCCGCGCCAACGTACCAGCCTTGATTCTTATCGCCTTGGGTTGGTTGTGGGGTCATGGTGCATGTTGCACCGCCTAACAAAGCTGCACGTTTCGCTATTCTAGGTAGGGCGCAAGCACACTTTCGATCCATTTCATGAATGCGCGGACTCGGCGCGACAGGTTGCGCCGATGCGCTACTACGAGGGACACGGGAAGCGACCGCCGACGAAAGTCGGGTAGAATTTCCACTAGCGCTCCACTCTCCAAGTATCGGCCAATCCCGAGAAGTGGGGCCTGAATCAGGCCAAGACCGGCGAGGGCAGCGGCTTCGTAAGTTTGTGCGCTGTTAACGTGCAGCGCACCTGGCAACTGAAGTGTCGCGTAACTTTCGCCGTCCGGATATTCCCATCCATTGGGTCTTGCGCCCAGCGTCGTCTCAAAGTGAATTGTCCGGTGTTCCTGACGCTGAAGATCTTCTAGCGATCGAGGGACGCCATTGCGCGCAAGATAGACAGGACTGGCGGCGTTGACGATGCGCAACTTGCCCAGAGGGCGGGCAATCAGCGTCTCGTCCCCTATGGGTCCAAGCCGCAATACACAGTCGAACCCCTCTTGAACCAGATCGACTTGCCGATCCGTACTCGACACCTCCAGCTCCAATTCGGGGTGAGTCACCATGAAATCGGGTAGGGCCGGCACGATCGTTGTCCGTGCCACCTCGGTCGGAAGATCGACGCGTAGACGCCCGCGAAGTGCCACGCGATCGCCTGCGAACATCGAGTGGAGATCGTCAACGTCCGCGAGCAGATCGCGGGCACGTGCATGAAATACCCGTCCGTCTTCCGTCAACTGCACGCTACGCGTTGTCCGGTGCAGAAGCCTGACACCGAGATCTTCCTCCAGCTTCCGGACCGCCGTTGAAGCCCTTCCCTTCTGAATGCCCAGGCTATCGGCTGCGTGGGTGAAGCTCCCCATTTCCGCGACCGTTATGAAAATGCGAATGGGTTCGAGGTTCTGCATTTTCGTGCCTCGGTATTGTTAACCATATAGAGAACAGTGAGTTCTTTTGGTCGGTGTTTATCATACCCAAGAGACACAGTAGGGTCCGAATATGGGTCCCCCCATAGGAGAAACACAAGTGTCAGACACTATTAACCTGCCTCACGTACCTGAAACTAGGACCTTGCATCGCGCCGTGTGGGCCGGCCGGATAATGAGCGCGGTTGTCGTTATCGCTCTGCTCGCAGACGGCGCTATTCAGCTTTTCGCGCCGGCTCAGATCGCGAGCATGTTGCAGGAAACCGGGTTCGCGATGGACCTGACCCGTGTCGTGGGTCCGATCATCCTCGCCTGCGCCATCCTTTACGCCATCCCGGCCACCGCTGTCCTCGGCGCGATCCTCGCGACGGGCTTTTTGGGAGGTGCCATATGCGCCCATGTCCGCATCGGTGAGTGGGGGTCGCCGCCGGAAATCATTTCCCTGCTTCTGGGCGCGATGACATGGGGCGGCCTCTACGCGCGCGATCGCCGTATCCGGGCCCTTCTGCCGCTCATTCGTTAAACCAACCGGGGCAGTGCTCTGTCCCTTAATGATCAGGAGAATAGACATGTTTTTAGTCATGGGAATCACAGGAAAAGTGGGCGGCGCAACGGCACGACATCTGTTGGCGCACGGCAAGGAAGTACGCGCGCTGGTCCGCAATCGCGAGAAGACGTCAAGTTGGGCGAATCAGGGCGTGGAACTGATTGACGGTGATTGGAATGATTCGGCAGGCATCGAGCGCGCGCTCAAAGGCGTTGAAGGCGCGTTTGTCATGTTGCCGGCTGTCTGGGCCCCCTCGCCCGATTACAAAGAAGCCAAGGGCGTGATTGCGAACTACGTCGAGGCGCTCACCAAGGCAGCGCCGCCGCGGGTGGTAGCGCTCTCGTCGATGGGTGCGAACAGGACCAGCGGGCTTGGGATGATCACGGCCTTGTCGCTTCTGGAGCAAGGTTTTCGCGACCTGAAATCGCCAATCGCATTTGTGCGCGCAGGCGGATTCTTCGAAAACTTCCTCTACGGCTTGCAGGTCGCCCGGGGCGGAACGCTACCGGTCTACTACAGTCCGACAAACCGCAAATCGACCATGGTCGCAACGAACGACATCGGCGCGGAGGTCGCAACCCTTCTGACCGGGCCAGCATGGTCAGGGCAGCGCGTCGTCGAGCTTGGTTCGATGGTCGCCGCGGATGAAGTCGCGGAGCAATTGGGTGAAGTCCTGAATCTCGACGTGAAAGCCTTTGCAGTCCCGCGTGCAGGGTGGGCGGAGGCGTTCGAGCAATTCGGCATCCCGAAGGGCCACACCGGACCTGCCGAAGAAATGTATGAGGCCGTGAATGCAGGGTGGATGGAGCTCGGAGTCGAGGGTACGGAGCACGTAGCGGGTACGACGTCCGCACGCGACGTCTTCGCGGCGGCCCAGAAGGCCGTGACGGCGTGAACCGCGACGTTCATACCAATGAAGATCGAGGTGCAACGGGCGGAACCGGACGGCTCATCGTCCGGGACGGCCATGCGAGAAGCCACCGTGCGCTTTCGCGTGCTTATAGATGGGCAGCCCCAGGCGCTGCACACGGCGTTGACGCCGACGACCAAGGCAACGGTACAGTGATCGAGCCCCGGATGTATCAGCTGATCCGCCAGCCGACGCCCATCGCAGTTTGTCATCGAGTTTTCGGACTCAGGCGTGGCGGCATTTGATTTCACATTCTGCTGATTCGCTACCCCAGGCACCCGATGCGACACGCGAGCAACTGCCATGAAAGCCATCAAGACCTACCCGACGAACATCGAGGCCGACCTCGCTCGGATTGCGCTAGAGGGTGCTGGAATACCCTCAGTCGTCGTAGGTATAGGCGTGGGAATGGAAGGCGGAGACGCCGGCGTGCAATTGCTCGTGCCAGATGATCGCGTCGAGGCGGCGCTGATCGTGCTCGGAAACGCGTGATCCCAGCGGCTGCATGATCTGCACTGTCTAGGAACTTGCTGACTACGACCTCGCCGCGGGGATGCTAGGACCTCAAAAATCCACTCGGACGAACGAGCGCGAAGAGGGCTTGGGTCGCCTAGTTCCCGCGTAATGTCGTCAGGGTCTCCGTGCGTAAACCCGTGGCCCCTTCCTGAAACTTAGACGGCGAGGTTCCAACGATCCTTCGAAAAGTGCGCGCGAAGTGGCTGGGATCGGCAAAAACCGGCCTCCACAGCTGCAGCTAAGACGCTGCAATTGCAGCTGCGGAGCCTCTGTTTCGCGCGCTCAATTCGTTGCAAGAGCACGTACGGGTACCGTGAGAGCGCGATTTCACGATCCAGGAAGCAAGGGAAATCGGACTCTCAGAACTTGAGCCCGACCTCGAGCGCGGCCATGCGCGGAGAGTACCCGGAATCACCGAATCCACGCCGACAATTGCGCCTCCGACTTCATATTGCTACCTCAAACGTCATCGCGCTGCAGTGCAGGTCGGGTACGGCGAAAGCGCTCACGGACCCCCCGAGCCGTTCTTCTCACTGGTCCGTGCGTTTGTCGTGAGTTGTGTCAGCTGCGCCAGCGTGAGCGCACTCGGTACGAGCTGGCGCCCGATCACGAAGCCTGGCGTTCCGCTCAGCCCCAAGGCGTGCGCTTCTCGCGCATTACGAGCAAGAGCCTCTTCGATGTCCGCGGCGTGCCGAGTGCGGTCATCGGCCAGTCGCCCGAGATCAACACCTGCACCTTTCAATACCGAGTCGACCTGTGAACGTTCGTTCAGGTCAGGTGCGTTGATCAACGCATCGTGCGCGGCCAGAAACTTTCCTTGCCAGTGGGCCGCGAGTGCCGAGCGCGCGGCGTACTCCGAGACGTCCCCAAAGATCGGCCATTCCTTATAAAAAATCCGCACTCGCCGGTCGGATACAAGAAGCTTCTGCAACTCAGGCGCGGTTTTTTTGCAGAAAGGGCAGTTGTAGTCGAGAAACTCTACGATGGTGACATCCCCGTCCGGATTCCCCGCGGCCGGCGTCTGCGGTCGGGCTGCTAGAGCCGCCGCCACTTGCGCGGGGACGGTGCGCGAGGCTTGCGCCTGGAGCGAATTCGTCGCACACGCGGTGACGACGCAAAGCACGGCCGCCAGGCGATTGGCGATCGAAAGGTGACGCCGAGATGAGACCAAGCGTGGATGGCGGGTATTCATTACGTGCTCCTCATTTTGCCGCCTCCGCTGGCAGTACCGGCGTAGTGGCGATCGCCGGCCCCGCGGGGGACACCGGCTTCTTGGGAATCAGCGGCCAATTCGTGTCTGCAGCTACGATGTTGCCACGACGGTCCTGATCCCACAGTCTCTTGGCGACGGCATTATTGTTTACGTAGAGCCTATCCTTGACGATCGCCCATTGGTGAGGATCTCCGTCCGCCGTGGTGCCCTGCGCGACGGCGAACGCACAATAGCCGCCGAATTGCGGCGCGTATCGCGCCGGATTCGCCGCAAACTGGGTGCGGTGCTCGAATGAGGAGAACAGCCACGTTGCTCCGTGCCATTGAAAGCTGATGGCGGGATCCCCCGTTACGGCTCTGTGCTCGGTGAAGTACGCCACCGCGTCGTACCCCCGCAGAGCGACGCCCTTTTGAAGATTGAGATCCTCGACGGCCTCGGTCTGCGACACATTCACGGGCGCTGCCGCGTGAGCGACGGCCAGTATGGCCATGAGTAGCGTCACGATTGCCCACACGACATTCTTCATCATTACGACCCCCCGGATGTGCACGGGTTCATATTAGCCTCCCCGTAGCGCGGCCCAGCAGATGGCCCTGCCCGTTGCATCGGTCTGACGAGCTCAACCACCACGGGGCGCGGTTGCGCGTTCGTTGTCGCCGCGCACCACAGCATCACACCGACGGCGAGACCTCGGCTTATCGCGCGTGTCATGGGAGAGCCTTCTACGGCATCATTATGATAGGTAGACCGGGCAAGCCGGTTGGATATCGCGTTCCCGTCCGCTATATCTGGTCGACCTTTTCCGATCGATCGGCTCATGCGAGCGCCCGCTGACCGTGCTCGGAACAGGCCCGGCAGTGGCGCCGGGCTGTTCTCGATCGTCGCAGACATAGGTAGAGGCCCTATCAATGACAGGCGGCGCTGTGAGACCGGACATCGGGGCCGACCAACCCGGCGTTGACCGTCGGGGCGATGCTCGCCAGATCGTACATAGGGTTCGAGCAGGTGCTCTGTGTGCACGCGAACGCCGCCGGACGGGCCACGCGTGGAAATTGAATTGCCGGGTTCGGTAGAGGGCCTTCTGACCGATCCCACCAATCGACCTGCACGTAGTCGGCAGCGAACCTCAGCGCCGCGGCGTGCGCGCGCGGCGGAGGCAGTCCAGCCACCCACCCGCGACCGTGACCGTGACCGTTGGCGAGCTCACGATCTGCCGGCAGATGTCCGTGTGCATGTGCCCGGATTCGACCCCTGCGGAGTCGACGCGTGCGGATGCGGCCCCAAGAACCTCAGAGCGTCTAGCGCCGACGCTCGGTATCGCGACGAACGAGTGCGAACTGCGTCGCATGCAAGCGCCAATCGACCTTGTCGGTCGATCTATCGTGGCAAATGGGGATTTAATTCAGTTCAGGGCCTACCCTGACTCCCGAGACCGTTACGTCGGGATCATCACCGGGCGACGGAGGCCTCAGCGCAGCTGAACGTGAGTTTGTAGCTCTCACTGAATCCCATCTCGCCATCCGACTGCTGGAAGTCTTCCGCAATCGCTATTTTGTGCATCCTCGCGCAATACGCGCGCGCCCGTCGCATGGCCCTGACTTGCGGAGACTCGCAAGCACTGGTACAGCTGTCATTCGCCGCACGCACCGCATACATGCCTTGTTGCTCTGATATGACAGCGGAGGTGGTAACGCATCCACCAAGAAGTCCGAGGACAGCTAAGACAAGTACGAGAAGCACCTACATCCTCCACCACTAATCCCTACGCGTTATGAGGCGCCCCAGGTCGCCAGGTGGCCATGACGCCAATCACAGGTCATCGATCCCGGACGTGCGCGGCGTCTCGGTTTCGACCAGCGCCTGGCTCCGGCGGCCTGAAAGGTGCCAACGTGCACGAATCCGCGTATACGCCAAATGCCTACCCGGAGCAAAGCGTATCAGTCCAAATAGGTGCTGCTGTTAGGCTGACTCGCGATCACTCCTTGATTACGGCTCGACGAACTTTCCCGGGCCATCGCTCCACGCTCGTGGATGGCATGCCGCTCACACGCATCCCAACTGAACAGCAACGAAGCAAACGATAGCTGGGCCGCGCTCGCCGACGGAACACATGCCAGGCTTGCCTGACAGCTGTAATTCCCTTTGATGAGAGAGACTCTTTCAGGTTAAAAACCAAACTTATGAGCGGTGCGAATGTCACTACCCGGAGAGCCACCTGATAGAGGAGACACTCCCGTGATGAATGGGATCGATGCAAAAGTGCAGACCAGAGTTGGCAGTGGCATCAATGTACTGCTGGGCGCGTTGTTGTTTGCCTCAAGCTGGACTTATGAGCATACGTTTACCGGTCCCGGTCTAGCGAGTGCGGTAGTCGGAGGCCTGATCGTCCTGTGTGGCGCCGTGCGCTTGTCGTACCCGCGCAGCAGCGCATGGCTGAGCGGGCTCAACATCGCACTCGGCGCCGGCGCGGTGTCTCTACCGTGGTTCGAGCACTACACGGCCAACACGCAGCATTTGTGGTTCACGGTCATCTTGGGTATTGCCGTAGCTGCTTTGGCCACCTGGAGCGGCAGGGCGACGCTCCAAGAGCGACACCACCGTCTTGGGCATGCTTGATTCACGAGCGCCGCATCCGCGCAGACGTCCCATGCTCGAGATTTTGTGATCCGTGGACTTACGGCCCGCGCCGCGGACTTGACCCGGAACGTTACCAATAGTCTTAGTAGGAGGAAGCAGATGATTCAGCGCATTTGGTCAGGCTTGTCCGTAGTCGTACTACTGCTCGCAACAATGAGCGCCGCACAAGCGTCCGGCGACAGCAAGCACCCCGCGTACGCTTGCGCCAACGTACGCTGGAATGAGGAATTTCTTAGATACTTCCCGAAAGCCCCAGCGGCCTGCCGGGTTATTACAGAAAACGACGGGGTGGACTACGCACAATTCAATGGCCGTGTATCGAAACTGGGACCCCGTTTCGTGCAGGTCGAAGTCGCTGATGTGGCCAATTTCCCGATTGCCACGGTCGAATTCAAAATCGGTTCCGGGGGCACCGCTGAGATCAACAATCGAGTCGTGAAGGTCCGGGATCTGAAGGTCGACGATCGTTTGACCTTTTGGATTCGCGAAGGTCAATTTGGCACGCTGTCAGTTCCTCGCCAGCACCTTGTGATCTTCCAACCGGAGGCCCCCTTGACTTCCTGAATTTTCAGCGGATGTGGGAGCCAAAGCGACACGAGCTGGCACGACTCGCGTTAGCGGCCGCCCATACGTGAGCCATGGCAGGCCGCTGCGTTGGGCGTGCCGCGGTTACGCCAGTTCAAGCGGTGGCGCATTAGCGAAGTCCCAGTGGATGAGTTCGCGGAGACATGCGGCGACGTAGGATGACCGGCCGCGCAAACCGCACCACGGACTCCACAGGAAGCGAGAAGAGCTCGGCGCGTGCCAGTTATTTCAGCTTGCGAAATGGTGTCTTCCGGATCGCGCAAATACTGTGCTTCTCGCGGAACCACGCGGGCGGTTTGCAGGTCAACCCGACAGTGGTCGTTCTGGGGTGCTTCGATGAGTGCTGCATATGCGAGAACAATCCGTACCGGCGTGATGTCGACGCTCATGATTGCCAGCATTTCACCGGCCATCGCCACGCCCGCTTCAGACATGCCCGCCGTTTGGTTTTCACACGCGATAATCGTTGATCTGGATAACCTCCCGAAGCGCTATACGTGCGATGAGCTTTGGTACAGGTTCCGAGCAGTACTATTAAGTATCGGCGCGCGGCCGGACTTGCAGATTACGCCCTATCACTGTGACGAGCGATCACCGAGCGTGGAGCTGCAATTCTCACTTCCGCACGCTATAGAGAGTGGGCAGCGGCAGCTGGCCGACCTTCGGGCTGCAGATAACAGCATCACGCTCGAACCCGGTCAGCCGACCCCACTGGATTCAGCGGACTGCGAGCTCATGCGGCAGGTAAAGGACGAGCTGTTTCCGGAACTACCCGTTCATATAGTCAGTTTTCATCTGAGCTGCGCGGCTCCGCAAACAGCACATCACCATTTCAAGCTGACGCTGCAGGCACTCACGCCTCAGCCACAAACTGGAGCGAAGGGCGCGGCTAGCTCCCAGGCGAATTCGGGTGTGAATATGACTACCGCGGCTATAAAAAAGCACGGGTAATGGTTTATGTGGGCTGGCATCCAGGAATCAATGGCCGCATCTGTCGCCGCTTTGCGCGCGCCAGCTTTGACTTCGCAACCTGCCGGCCTTTCCGCGCGCAAGCGAGTGCCGCGCACCTGCATGGGCGCCGCAGTGCTGCTGTCGCCGCTTCTTTTCGTAAGCGCTGTGCAGGCGGCGTCCCCGGTTAGCCTAACCAGCTCAACTTATTCTTGCGCACAGGACAGTCAAAGGCCGAGGTCGACCTGTGAGCCAACGCGGATTCCGAAGCACGCCTATCTCGATGCCGACGCCTCCCAGTGGGAGTGCGAACGTGGCTACCGCCAGACAGATGACGGTTGCGCGTTCATAAATGTCCCGTCCCACGCGCATTTGACCGATTACGCCTTCGGAAAAGGCTGGGAGTGCGAGGCCGGGTACCAAGATAGCGGAGGCAGCTGCCAACCGGTGCACGTGCCGCCGAACGCCTACCCGTCCTACGATCCCTTTGGACCGGGGTGGGTCTGCAAGCGCGGCTACCTGTCCCAGGGCGGGAGGTGCATCGCCATCAAGATCCCGGCGCACGCCTATCTCGTGGCCGCCGGGGATGGCTGGCAATGTCAACGCGGCTTCTATAACAAGAACGAATCAGCATGCGCCGTGCTTCTGCTGCCGAAGAATGCGCACCTTGGTGACACGGGTCATGACTGGGAATGCGATCGCGGCTTTCGCAAGCAAGGCTACGGTTGCGCAGTGGTGCAACCCCCCAGCCACGCATATCCCACTTACGAACTCTATGGACGCGGGTGGAGGTGTGAACGCGGGTACGCGGCGTCCCGCGACTCATGCCTCCCCGTTCGAGTTCCCGAAAACGCGTTTCTCGGAGCGTCCGGCGAACAGTGGGAGTGTGAGCGCGGATTTGCACAAATGGGTGACACATGCATACCGATTCACGTGCCACCCCATGCTCACGTTGACATTCTCGGAAACTCATGGGAGTGCAACGCCGGCTATCAGGCGCGTCAAGATCGGTGTGTCGCGGGCGGTGCGTAACAGCGCCCGAAATTCCCGACGGCCGGCTCTCTCAGGTGCGACCCGCGGCCCGCGACCTACAGCGCTCTACTTAGGAATTCGTTTGGGCTCAAGTGCGCGCTACTCAGCCATTCATGACTCCGCCGCGTCAGACGGACCCCGCCACAACAGCTTCCGCGGATAAAATGCCCTGGTCGCGATAGCGCTCGCTAAGAAACTCGACGAAGGCCCGCACCTTCTTCGGCGGTGGCCCCGGGGCCGGAAACACGGCGTGTACCGGCGTCCGCGGAGCCTCAAACTCGGCTAACACGCGCCGCAGCCTGCCACTGTTGAGCGCTTCCTGTGCCAGCCACGTCGGCAACACGGCCAATCCGGCTCCGCCGAGCACGGCATCCAGCAACGCTTCTTGGTTATTCGTGCGCAGTCGTCCTTTGACCCGCACCGTAATCCTGCGCCCCTGCTCCTGGAAGGTCCACTCATCGGCGCGCAGATAGTGCGTAAAGTGCAAGCAGTTGTGCTGCGCCAGCTCGCGGGGGTGCCTCGGTGCAGGATGCCTACTGAAATACTCCCTTGAGCCCACCACCGCCCGTTGCACGTACCCTAGTCGACGCGCAATCAAACTGTCTTTCTGCAGCACCGCGACCCGGACGGCGACATCCAGACGCTGTTCGGTCAAGGATTCGCAGTGATCGCTCAAAAGTAAGTAGAACGATAAACGTGGATAGCGTTCAAGAAACTCGGCCATTGACGGGGCGACATGATAACGACCGAACGTGACGGGTGCGGTCAGACGAAGTTCGCCCGCAGGCGCTATCGCGTGAGCCTGTACGGCGGCGTCGGCCTCGCGAATCCCCTCGAGAAGCGCAAGGCAGCGCCGATAGTACAAACGACCGGCGTCGGTCTCAGTCAAGCCCCGAGTAGTGCGCGCAATCAGGCGCACGCCGAGCTCGCGCTCAAGTGAGCTCAGCACCCGACTCACACTGGGCAGGGAAATTCCGAGGCTCTCGGCGGTGGCCGACAGACTGCGACGATCAATGATCGTTGCAAATACGCGCATCGCATGCAGCCGATCCATCCGACCTAACTCTCTTTCAATTCATGAAACAATGGTATCCGCGCACCTGAATCAGTCAATGAACTTCGTCAAAGTCTTCGTGTCACATATGTTCACGGAGGCGTCGCGTACAGGCTCGCGACCGCGTGGTCTCTTTTGGCCTTCCGGCGTTTACCTTCTGCGCCGTGGCCGCGCCCGCCGCGGCGGGGTGTGCTTTGAGACTTGCGTGAAAGAGTGATTCGCAGCCTGAGCCAATGCGTTGCGCGCCGTCGCGTGACATTCACCGCAGAATGCTCGCGGATGTCAGAAGGTGCTCGTTCAGCGAAGAGGGAAAGCTTCTGCTGATCCAGCCAGGGTGAGGCTGATGAACCGGCACGGAGAGATCGCCAACTCGAGCTTAGCCGTTTGCATGGGGCAGCCGCTGAAACGTAGCAATACGAGCCCGGGCGTCACCGTCCTCGCATTTGTCGCCGGCGGTGTGTTGGGTCTCGCGTCAACGTATCGCCTTCGCGCCTCAATCCCCAAGACCAGGGCCGAACCGTCCGGAAGGGTAACGGCCGCCCGACGAGCGGACGCTCAGGCGCCCAGCAAACTAACCACGAAAGTTGCTCAGAGAATCGCGTCGGATGCCGCGTAAGGCTTAATGCTCTCAGCGACGGAGTCGGCCACATGTTCTTTGGTAATCAAACCGACAACGGTTTTGGTTCGCGGAATCCTCTCCTCAGTTTCTACGACGACGGCCATGATCGCCTTTCTGCGCCACATGCGTCCGATGACGTTGAACATGATGTCCTCACCGCGCGCAATCGTGAAGTTTGGGCTAGCGACGTCCCCGAGCGAGAGCCCGGTAAAAGCGCCTTCGAGACCGCGGCGCAGAGCGGTATTAACCCGCAATACGCCAGCGATCTTCTCGTCGCGCGTGATCACGACGTGCCGCATTCGACCCTCGTGTTCGGGCAATCGTAGAAAATCGTCGAATGCCGTGGTGTGCGGCAGGATCAGGATGTCCTTGTCCATCACGTCGACAGCACGGCGAACAAGAAACATATTGGCATGCAGGGCTTTTGGAATGAAGTGACGCCGAGCGAGGAGCTTGATCGTGTAGATGTTTTCACGAGACAGGACGCGCCGGCAGCCGATACTGATCGCAACCGCGATGATCATCGGCATGACGATGCCGTAGTCCAGGGTCATCTCAAAGATCATAGTGACTGCCGTCATCGCCGCGCCCGTGCCACCCCCCACCATCGCCGCCATGCCAACCATTGCGAACGCCGGAACGCTGACGTCAGCGGATGGGACCATCTGGTGGCAGAGCGCGCCAAACGCCCCTCCAAGGGTGGCGCCCATATACAGCGACGGCGAGAAAATCCCACCCGACGATCCCGATCCAAGGCTTACCGATGTCGCGACAAGCTTGGCGGCGGAAAGCAGGACCAGGAAGGGGGCCGCCGCCAGTCCACCCAAGAGCACGTCCTGTATCGTCGAATAGCCGACACCTTCGATCCGATAGTGACCACTCAAGCGAAAGAACGCATACATCATCGCGCCAACCAGGGTCATTCCGATGCTGTGGCGCAGGTAGGGATTCTTGATCCGATCGAATTGGGTCTCCGCCAAGTGCAGGCCACGGATGAAACTGGCCGCCGCAATGCCCGCCACCACACCCAAAATTGCGTACAGCAACAGGACGTAGATCGCCGACGGGTGAACGGATAGGGTTCCAAGAGCCGGCACGTCGAACGCCGGGCGAGGGCCAAAGAAAATCCGGCCGACGAACGTCGCGGTTCCGGTCGCGAGCGCCACGGGCAGGAATGTGCGGGTGCTGACCTCCGGCATCATGAGTTCGATCGCGAAGATTACCCCTCCGATCGGCGTGTTGAAGGTGGAGGCGATGCCCGCGCCCGCGCCGGCGGCGACTAGCGTGATGCGCTGCCACGCCTCAAGCCGGATGATCTGCCCAATGCTAGACCCCAACGACGCGCCAATCTGAATGATCGGTCCCTCTCGCCCGACGGCCGAACCGCTGCCGATTGACAAAGCTGAGGCTAGTGACTTTACCGCCGCCACAACCGGACGAATGCGGCCCTCCTTGTAGAAAATCGCATCCATCACTTCCGGGACGCCATGTCCGCGTGCCTCGGGCGCAAACGTCCTGACTAGAAAAACCACTGCCAGCCCGCCAATCACGGGAACGAAAATGACCAGGGCGCCCCAGGGAGAGGGCGGCGTGTAGACATTGGCGTCATAGACGAGGGAGAAGCGACCCAAGAAGAACACGTTGTGTACGAGGGCGATCAGTCCGCGAAAGAATACCGCGCCAAATCCCGTCACCACGCCCACAAGAACTGCAATAATTGAAAGGACCAACAGATTAGCGGAACGCTCGGCGGCCCTGGTCCCGGTGGCGGTGTCACTCATCGCGTCATATCTCTTAGTGAAGGCTTTGTGGATGAAGGTTGCGCAAACGAACCTTGACGCAGGGGCCTAGGGCCTCGCAAGAAAGGAGCGCCTTATCGAATCCGCGCGCTTTCGCTGCTCAAAGAACGATATAAAATGCTAGGCGGACTTCTGCGGGAGACGCCTTTCACACGGCGAGCAGCGGAATTCCGGGTTGCGCTATTCTCAGCACATAGTCCACAACGTCTCGAATCATCCTGCGACTGAGTGGAGCATGGCCAAAGAGCGTACGGTAATAGAACGGCCCGGTCAGCATATCGAGTACCAACTCGATATTCAGATCCGCGCGCGTCTCGCCACGTGTTTGAGCGCGAGCGAACGCCTCGCGCATTGACTTCCGCCGCGTGGCGAGGACCTCGTGGCGCAGCTTCGCGGCGAGTTCCACGTCTTCCGCCATGTCCGCAACGAGGCCCGCCAATGCCCGCCCAAGCGGCCCTGAGAATGCGTGCATGAGCGTACTCACGGCGGCCTCGAGATCTCGGCGCAGTCCCCCGGTATCCGAAGCCGGCCGGTCACCCAGTTCGTTGAGAACCGCATAGGTAACGAGGTGGCGTTTGCTCGGCCATCGACGATACAGACTGGTCCTCGCTCGCCCCACCCTGCGCGCGATGCCGTCAATGGTGACAGAGCGGTAACCGCGACTGCGCAGCGCCTCGAGAACGGCCGTTACGACTTCCCGGTCAATGGCATCGTTGCGAGGCCGACCGGGGCGATCAGCCGACCGCAGGCGACGGCCTGAGACACCGCGTGCAGCTACGAGCCCCCTGCCGACAGCACCCACCCCGCGATGACGAAGACGCCTTGGCAAGTGACTCTCGTAATCCTCGACCACCCGTCGTCGATTTCCTGTGAGACTACGGTTGCTCATGGTCCAATGATCCGGTGGTCTGAACGTTCGAGGGTCCCTGTACGAGGCCATCCACGCTAGATGCGGTGGCCGTCGGAGGCTGACCCTTGGGGAGGATCACGGGCGAATCTTGAGTTCCTGCAAGAGGCGCCTGTTGGGGGACCTCGGGCTTAGGCGCCGGTGTAGCGCGGCCGTCTCCCGCCTCGGTAGCGCCCGGGGTCTGCGCTTTGACGCCCAGCAGCGCTGTGCTGACTACGGAGGGATCGTCACGCAACTTGATGTAGAGACGTCCATCCGTCGGATGCGGGATTACGAGCGTCTGATCGGTAAATCCGTCTGGAATGGGTGTGGGTTGAGTGAATTCTCGATCACTCGATACCGAGTCGAGCAGAAACAGGTTGGCACCGCTCAATGAACAACCCGCCTCTGGCGCAGCGGGGCAATCCACTCCCGTGAGTTTCGGTAGACGCACCAGGGTCACCAGCGACCGCCAGTCGCCCGTCACGCCGTCAATGATGCGCCTAAACCGTAGCGGCCCAAAAGCCGACACGCCAAACGCCTGCTTGGGATTCAAAGTCACCACCGCGACTTTCGCGCTCTGCAGTACTACGTCCCCTGACGCGACGCCAAGCACCACCGAGTTGGTGCCATCCATCGTTGCCACTTCTACCTTGTCCCCATGAGTGAACAGCGGCGGTGATTGCGCACGCAGCGAAAATGTCAATTCGGCCTCCAGCGGCAGCTCATGCTCGTCAGAAAGCTGTACGTCGCTGTCGCGCGTCGCGACCCCTGGCTTCACGGTCTTGCTGATAAGAACCGCACTCGGCCGCGGTGCGTCGACAGATACGTTTACCTCGAGGGTCCGCCCGTCCTTCAGTGTCACCGCCGCCTTCGATACCTCACCTGGCTTCACGGCAGGAATTGGCCGGCCTCCCTCGCTCAGCAGAGTAAGTTCGTCACGACCATCAGTCGTCAACAGTGTTCCTGGGAAGAATTTCGTATTCTGGAACGAGAGGCTCTCAACCTCGTCGAGCCGATTGCCATGCAGAGCGCCCTCGTTGTCTCCAGCGTGAAGGGTGAAGCGCTCGAGGTGGCCCGCTTCTGAAAACGCGTGAATTGACAGAGACTGCGGGTTGGGAACAGCGAACTCCTTGATTAGAAGTGTCAGCTCTCCCGCATTCACTTCCTGGAGTGGAAGTTGCGCCTCGACCTCCGTGGCGCTTTTCGTCTTCCAATCCACCTTCCATTGCTTCCCCGCCGCACTCATCAGAGACACCTGCTCAAGGCAGCTCACGTTATTCGCATGCAGATGAACTGTGTCCGGGCGACCGACAATCAAACCCGCTGAGTCACCGGGGCCGAATCTCCATGCTTGTTCGCCCGGGTTGACAAATTGAAAGCCCGGGCCCTCAAACGCGTCGAATCCCCATTGTCCACGCAAAGAAGCCCTAGCCGGAGTAGCTGAGACGACAGAGTTCAAGGCTGCCGCGTCCACAACGAATCCGCCGCGCGCAGCATCCGCCCGGGTCGGTAGGTCGAGCGCTGAGCCATCCCTGTTTAGAACGTGCAGTACCAAATCGTGCGCATATCCGGTGGAAAAAACGAGCGGTGCTCCTTCAACGGCCAGAACCAATGGGTCTTTCCTCGCGCAGAGGGTCTGACCGGGATTGACCGCGTGCAACGGTGGAAATTGAGGGGCCTCGACCGCCGGCAGCGCAACCACCAAGACCGACTTCGGGTCATGAAACGAGGGTGGAGCGTTCAAGGTGAGGGCGAGTTGGCGACCGTGCGGGACGGTAAGCGCTGGGAAGTACTGATACTGAGCGGTGTAAAGCGAGTCGAGAATCTTGGCGATGTCGAATATCGAGCCGATAAACGGCCCGTAGTAACCCGATCTCAGCTGGGGGGTGTTGCTCGCCTCGATGGCCAGATCGCTCGCAGGCCCTGAGGTGAGTTGCTGCGCAATGGACGCACCATGACCGTCGTCCAGGATCAGAGATTCGCGTCCCTGAGCCAGACAGGACGCCTGCAGCACCTCAATCTTCCCGAGACACTTTTCGTCCACTTTGATCGCTAGGCTGCGTGCAAGGAGTGGCGCCGCTTCCTTCAGCAGAGACGGATCAGTGTCACCCAGGCTCCGAATGGCCGTCAGATAGGTCTCCAGGCGCGAACGATCCAGAGTTGCCTGATTAAGATCCTGCGAGGTACGTACGAACGCGCCGGGTCGACCCCGCACGGCATTCACCAGGGTCTTAAAGTCACCGCCCGTCTGCGGCGCAAGAAACACCAGCAACTGCTGCGCGCCCTGCGGCACTGTCAAAGTCAGACCCGCTTTAGAGCATCGATTCGTCCACGTCTCGCATCGAGAGAACCACTCGACCGGGGGCGGATTGGTCGCCCCACGCAGAAAGGTCGCCACCATGAGGTAGTGAGCGGACTGCCCAGGCGATAAGTCAGCCTTCAGCCATACTCGGTCGCCGACGGCGAGGTTAGGCACTTGCGAGGCCGGAAGGCTCCTCGCACCACGGGTTATTTCAACCTCAATACCAGGCCCGGCCAGGTCGAACGCGGCCGGGTCTGCGTGCCCCAGACTGACGGCCAACAACCCTAGCAGAATCGGGTTCGGTTTTCCTCGAGCGAAATTCATGCCGGTTATTACGTCGAAGCTTTGCTTTCGATACATACTGTATCGTATTTGGCAGAGAATTTCTTGTGACAGAGTGCTCGCCCCGACGGGTTCGGCGGCACGCGGGCTTAGTAAAGAGCGCCCGGTTTTGACTGATCGCACGCGCCGGGGCACACGGGCGCCGAGTGCGTCATTAAGAGGCGCACCGCTTAAGAACCCGTGTCGCCCGCCCGGAGATGATCGGCCGTAGCGCGTACGGGTTGGGGCAGCGCTTATGGACTAGCAAGTGTCCGTTATGATGTGTGAGGGGTGTTACTGCGGAGTCAACCGTAGCAACAGGATATTCATGCTGGTCGGGCCGCCAGCCGCGGGAGCGACTCGTGACAAGTGGCATCGCGCCGTGGGCAATTCTGCTTCTGGTGGCCAGCGTCGTGGGCGTACTCGCGCGCCGCTTGCACGTCCCGTACAGCGTCGGGCTGGTCCTCGCCGGAATTGCGCTGGCCTTACTGCCCTGGCATCCCTCGGTCACCTTGAGCCGCGAACTCGTCTACACAGGGATACTTCCGCCGCTGATTTTCCAAGCCGCGTTTGAGCTGCGATGGGATTCTCTGAGACCTAATCTTCTCCTGGTAGTCACCCTTGCGACAGTGGGTGTGATGTTGTCCTCAGTCGCGACCGGCGTGTTGATGGGCGGCCTCGTCCACTGGCCGATGTCCGCTGGCCTCCTCTTCGGCGTCGTGATGGCAGCCACGGATCCTGTGTCGGTCCTCTCCACACTCAGGGAGATCGGAGCCCGCGGGCGTCTCGCTTTAATAATTGAGGCTGAGAGCCTACTCAATGATGGGAGCGCTGCGATTCTGTTCGCCATAGCCATGGGCTTCGTTGCCGGAGCACCGCTGACGTACAAAGCGGTTGCCATCACGCTCGGGGCGACTCTCTCGATTGGCTTGCTAGCGGGAACGATTGTGGCCGGCATCGTTCTTGCTATTGCAGGGCGCACGGATGACCACCTGATCGAGGTCGCGCTGACGGCGGTAGCGGCGTACGGATCATTCCTCGTCGCGGAGCACTTCGGTGGCTCCGGAATTCTGGCCACGCTCACTACCGGTATGCTGCTTGGGAATCTCGCCCCGCTGTGGGGATTCATTTCGGAGGCTGGCGATCGAGCCGTCCGCTCCACATGGGAGTTCATCACCTTCCTCGCGAACTCCCTGGTCTTCTTGCTGATCGGCCTCGCCGAAGCGCACGAGGACTTTGGAGGTCTCTGGTGGACGGCAGGCGCCGCCGTAATAGCGGTACTCGCCGGACGCGCAGCCGCCGTCTACCCGGTGTGTGCCCTGTTCTCTCGGGGGCATGACCGCCTCGGTGCCATACAACAGCATGCACTTGTCTGGGGTGGCCTGCGGGGCGCACTCGGACTTGCGCTCGTGCTCAACATTCCGGACACATACCCGAGGCGGCATCCGATCGTTGTCGTGACGTTCGCTGTCGTCGCCTTCTCGATCATCGTTCAAGGGCTGACCTGCCGTCCCCTCTTGCGCCGGGCCTGTCGGTCGACCGCGCGGTAAAGGCGTCGCTCCCTCTGCGTCAGGCTTACCAAGCGAGACGATCGGTACTTACACATGCTGCCGATATATTGCATGCTTGCTCACACCGTTGGCATTGCCGCAGACCTCAGTTCATCGCTATCCGGCCACCCTAAGAATGACGTCGGTGGCTTTGAAGATCGCGTTCACCGTCTTGCCCACAGACAGATCTAGCACTTTCGCGGCCTGAGTCGTGACAATCGCGATACAAGGTATTCCGCCTCTTGGCGCTCGCAACGTCGGTGAAGAGTCGACTGCGGTCACTTGACAATGCGAGCGCAGAACGCGTGTCAACTGCTAGGCGCCAAGAACAGACTCATGCGAACGACCGCGAATTGCGCCGGACCAATTTCTCTTACCCGCTACGCTTGCACGGAAATTGCGCGTTCAAGCGTGCAGCCCGGTAGCGTGCAATTCAGCGGGTAATTCCGGCCTTCGCTTTTCCAATTCCCTGAATCAGTTCGTGAAGCCGTTCGACTTAAGTTCCTCTCTCTGGCATACGTTTCTCTTTATATACCAATATGTTAGCACCCTATAGTTACTTTACTTCGAGCCTCATCTACGCTCGAATTCGAACGCGAACCTTAGACGATTCGCGAGCCGCCAAGCGCGCGCTCTATAACCATGTTGGCGACAAAAACATCCAGCCCCTGAGGGGAGGAATCAAGAAGGGCTCCCTGCGAGATGTCGATCTGCATGCAACGGTGCTAATCCTCCTGGGTGCCTCGTCCTGGCTTGTCAAAGGTATCCTCACGCTGGACGCAGCGGGTCTGCGGCATATTGCGCGCGAGATCTCAGATCTATTCACCATTGGGCTGGCTACGGGCACGGACCGGAGCGGCAGTAGGTGATGCTCTAAGTCAGACGGCAACCGCACATCCCGAGGGATAGCGATTGATCGTGGTCGGCTACGTTTCAATGTAGGCGAGCGTAGCGACCCGGTGGTTGGCCGACGTACCGACTAAATGCGGTGCTGAATGCGCTCGCGGAGCCATAACCGACTCGTTGCGCGACTGTTGCAATCGCGGCATCACCCTTGCGGAGCAGATTCTTGGCGAGGGCCATGCGCCAGGCCAGCAGGTATTCCATTGGAGGCATCCCTACGGCGCACGTGAATCGCGCGAAGAACGCCGACCGTGACAGTGAGGCTTTCTTCGCGAGTTCCTCGATCGTCCAGGAGCGCGAGGGATCACCGTGCATGTTTCGCATCGCTACCGCGAGCTTGGGATCAGCCAGTCCGCGGGTCAAACCTGCAGGCGCATCCGTTGCGGCTGTTGAGCGCAGCGCTTCCACCATCAGCACCTCCACGAACTTTACGAGAACATGATCGCGGCCTGGGCGCTGCTCCAAAGATTCTTCTCTGAGAAGCCTCACGAGGACGGATAGTCTTTCCACGCCTCGCACGTGCAATAGCACAGGCAATAGTGACACCAGAAGCGCCGCATCCGGCGAATCAAACACAAAGTACCCACCCAGCATCCGAACGTCCGGCCGGCCGCCGCGTCTTCCGTGGCGGATCTCCCCTGCCGGAGAAGACATCGTTTTCGGATCGATCTGTACGGGCGTCACCGGCTCGAACCCGGTCATGGTGAAACCGGGCGTTGCAGGCATCAGCACGAAGTCTCCCGCATTCAGCGCGGTGGATTCCAGCCCGTCGACCGCCAGAAGACAACTGCCTTCCAGCACCGCGCAGAAGCTTGGCTGCTCGAAGGCAGAGTAGCGAACGCCCCACCGGCCGGCTCCGCTGATGAGCTTGCTGAACACAGTCCGAGGTCGGAGCAACGTGATGACTTCAGACAGCGGATCGACCATTTCTGGACTCAGAATAATAAAATGTGGATCAAAGATTATAGATAGTTCTCATCGTGGTGACTATCGTTACCTCACTTTCAACCACTGACGAAGGCCATCATGAAGACAATACTGATCACGGGTTGCTCATCCGGCTACGGCTTGGAAACCGCCCGCTACTTCCATTCCAAGGGTTGGAACGTGATTGCCACCATGCGCACCCCGCGCGAGCACATCCTGCCCCAATCGGATCGCATGCGCGCGCTCGCATTAGACGTAACCAAACGCGAGAGCATCGCCGCCGCAGTAGAGGCGGCTGGTCCGATCGATGTGCTGGTCAACAACGCGGGCATTGGTGTCGTTGGTGCGTTTGAGGCCACCCCAATGGCGACGGCCCGCGAAGTATTTGAAACCAACACCTTCGGGGTCATGGCGATGATGCAGGCGGTCGTACCCCAGTTCCGAGAGCGCAAGTCTGGCGTGATCGTGAACGTCACTTCCAGCGTGACGCTTGCGGCAATGCCGTTGGCTGGTGTCTATACGGCCAGTAAGACAGCGATCGAGGGACTTACGGGCTCTGTGGCGTTCGAGCTCGCAGCGTTTAACATACGCGTCAAGCTGGTCGAGCCCGGCTACGGCCCTACGACGGCGTTTACGAGCAACGGCAAATCGCGCATGGCAGGCCTGATTCCTGACGCGTATGCGCCTTTCGCGGGACCCATCTTCTCCGCATTTGCAGACCCGGCAGCGGTGACAACCGAAGCAGACGTGGCCGAGGTGGTGTGGCGCGCCGCGAACGATTTGACCGGACAGCTTCGATTTCCGGCAGGTGCGGACGCGGTGGCGCTGGCCTAAACGAAACTCGCGTTCAAAGGCTGCCTCACCGCGACTTCAAGATCGACGAGCTTAGGACTTCGGTCTCAGTCCGTGCTCATTCAACCCCGCGCCGACTTCGCGACGCCTTATTCGTCGTGTTCGTGATTCGCCAAGTTGGCCTCGCGCAGATCGAGCTCCCGCTCGAGCCGGCGCCGCGCCCTGTCGTTCAAGGCCCCCTGACGATAAAGCTCATTGATCCGACTGCGCTCGGCTGACACCAGCAGCAGCTCGATTTCATCAGCAAGCGCTATCGGATCCTGATGACTTTCTTCCCGCTCGCGCACCGGCTCGAAATGCGTGAGGCGCTCCTCATGCCCTTTTCGAAGCCGCTTGACCAGCGCATCAGGTAATTTTCTCTCCAGCGTAATTCGATCAAGACACTTAGTCGCGGCCTCGATTGCGCTTCGGCGCGCTGACAACTCCTCAGCCATATCTGCGCGCAACTCCCGCTCTCCGGCGTTTGCTAGGCCGAGCATGCGAATTACCGCGGGTAACATCAATCCCTGGCCCACCAGCGTCACCAGGATCACCGAAAACGTCAGGAAGAGAATCAGACCTCGATCCGGGAATGCCCGGCCGTCGTCTGTGGTTAAGGGAATGGCAAGCGCCGCAGCAAGAGACACGATGCCGCGCACGCCGGTGAATCCGAGGACAAACGGCCACTGCCAAGGTGGCGAAGGGTCCTTTCGAGCTATTGCGGCAATCAACCAGCGAGGCAGATAGGTCGCAGGGAACATCCACACAAACCGAGCCAAAATCACCACTGCAGTGACAACAACAGCCGAGCCCACCAGGGTAGACCAGGAATGGGTACCCAACTCCGTAATCAACGTGCGAGCCTGGAGTCCGGTCACCAAGAACACAATGCCTTCTATCAGGTACACAAGGACATCCCAAAAAAACACACCCTGAAGCCGTGTCGCGGCGCTGATGATGCTGAAGCCGTTCCAGCTGACATACAGGCCCGCGACAACCGTCGCCAGTACACCTGAACCGCCGAGGTGCTGAGGGGGCCAATAAGCCACGTACGGCGTCAAGATCGAGAGCACGATTTCAATCTGCGCGTCCGCGACCCAGCGACGCACACGGAGCATGAGCCAGCCGACCGCGATTCCCCATAGCAGCTCGCCCCCTAGAATGACGGCAAACTCCCCGGCTGCGTTCCCGAACGAAAATGCGCCGGCGCTCACCGCCACAACTGCAAACCGATAAAGGATTAGCGCGGTGGCATCATTGGCGAGGCCTTCCCCCTCCAAGATGACCAGAATCCGCTTGGGGAGCTGCATCCTCCTGGCGATCGCCAAGGGCGCCACCGCATCCGGCGGTGAGACTATCGCTCCCAGAACAAATCCCACCGGCCATGAAAGGCCCAACAGCCAATGTGCTGCTGCGGCCGCGGCCGCGGTCGTGAATACGACGCAACCGACCGCAAGCAGGGAAATCGGACGCAGATTGAAGCGAAATTCCCGCCAGCTCATCGCTACCGCGGACGAGTAGATCAGGGGCGGCAATACGAGAAGCAGCACGAGCTCTGGCGCGAGCCTTACTGCCGGTAGACCCGGGACAAGCGCTAGTACGAGGCCGGTCAGCACGAGAAGAATTGCCGGCGGAACATTCGCCCGCTTCGCCACGACTCCGACCGCAGCGATTGCGATGAGCAGAAGTAGAAAGATCTGGATCTGGCGGATGATCAACTGGCGAGACCGGAAATATAGCTCAAGTTATTCCTCGCGCGTCACTACACCACGGCTTTCACAGCGCGGCAATAATCCAGAGAAGTGAGAGAGTATCGCCACACTTCGGCGCACCCGAACCGGGCCCAACGGACCATCCTTCTCTCAGTCCGACGACTATCCAACCTCCAAAGGCAGCCTCTCTAAGGCTTGCATCCTTCGGTGACCCAACGATTGAAGAGTGCGATCCACTCGTCCGGCCACGGTTTGCTCGCATCGGCGGGCATCGTCTTGGCGGTGAGGCTGTCAGCAATCTTGGCGCTCCATTTCTTCACATCGTCGTATTCCGCCAAGTCGAACGCCTTAATCATGCAGTTCCGCTGATCAGAGGTGAATAGCGGCTTGATGTGCAAAGCGAAGCTCACTGGCCGGTTCATGTGTTTTTTTGCTCCTGTTAAAAAATAGCTTGCGGCACTGGTTTGTCGAGCGGCGGCTGGTCGCCGAAGTCGTCGTTGGACAAGATGGCGACCGCATTACCCCGGCACTTAGGCGCGAGCACCTGTGACGGTCGACGCAAATGAAGACTTCAGGCGCTCCGACGATCGCGCAAGACTCTTCCGCTCCCAATCGACATGATCCGCACCTCCTCTGCTGGAGTGAACAGCAGTAACCATGAAGGTTACAAGGATTCTGCTACAGACCACGATCGCACCTGCGGACAATGATTGGGACACTGCGCGCTTTACGTCGCTGCGACGAACGCCGACCGCTCTTTTTAGTGAAGACGGCACTCCGGATTTGTTGTCATCGCGCGAGACCGTGAGCCCCTTGGAGCGCCGGATTCGCTGTTCTCACGACTTGAGCAAAGTGATTTCGAGGGTCTGGCTCCTTGGGGTAGATGCGGTACGGGGCTGCACCCCCGAGGACATCCGAGGAATCAGTGCATTTCTCGGCAGCGCTCGCGTGATCGTGGTGACCCGCGAGCGTATGGATATTGGAAGCTTGGATCTGGCAAACAATGCACTCAAGCCAGCAGGTCATAGCGGGCAAATCGGCGGGTAATTTCCGGAACCGAATCCGTAAAATCATGAATCCGTTGAAGTTGCTCTTCGGCTTTGGTTCCTGTCTGGAGCACCAGAACCATGACGCGCAGCGTCATTGCCGCCTTTGCGACCCACTCGATACCGTAACGGACCCGCCTTCGCGCGCCGACCCGCTTCGCTCAATACGGTACAATTTGACGTCCGGTTAATTCACAACATCCTGGCGTCTGGCGCGACATCCGAGGGCCTGCAATGAATACCGTTAAGAGATCATTGATGAGCGCGCAAAAGGCCCTCGTCTTGGCATCCGCACTTTGCGTTGGCGTCACGGCATTGCAAGCAGCTCAGCCCGAGGTGGACTCCTCAGCGGGCACGTGGAAGCTGAACGTCGCTAAATCCAGCTTCGCTCAATACCCGGCTCCGACGAGCGCCACTCGAACCTACACGGTGACAGCTGAGGGCACACGGCTGGTCATCGAGGAGGACTTCGCCGACGGCCGAAAAACCAGGGTGGACACGCGGATCACGTACGACGGCAAACCGCATGCGGTCACGAATCGCGACTACGATAGCATCGCCTCGAGGCGCGTCAGCAGTAACGAAACCTTGGCCGATCTGCTCCTCAACGGCAAGGTCATCGGTTCCCTGCGACGCGAAGTGTCCTCCGACGGCAAGACGATGAAAATCAATTACCTGATCCACAAGCCCGATGGCACAACCGTAAGCTCAGTCTCGGTGTACGATCGCCAATAAGCGACGAGCCGCCCCCGACCCGATTCGCGCCGCGCACAACCTTAACCGCAGCCGTCGGGGCGTTACTCGCGTTGTGTCGCGAAAGACTTCGTACCTGCGTTTGCGTGCGTCCCGGATCATGCCGCAGGGCGAGCAGCTCAGAATGAGTTCTCCGGGTCTCTGAGAAACGCAAGCTCGTCCGCCGTCGATGGGCGGTTCAGCGCGGCATTACGATGCGGAAATCGGCCGAACCGGTCGATGACGAGCTTATGTTTCATGGCAGAGCGAATCCAGTCCGGCCTACCGAGCTGTCCGATCAGATTGATTGAATACTCTTGATCCGCGTGATCTTCGCTGTGCTCGAAGGGCAGGTAAAGAAATAGCCGCTCACATCCAGCCATCGCAACGTCGATGCCCTTTTCTATTGCGGACCTGGCGAGGGTGCGCGCGATAGCATCGGCTGCATACGCGAACGAGCTATTCCGAAACAGATTGCGCGAAAACTGGTCCAGCACGATCACGCTGGCAAGAGTGGTGCGGGGTTCATTCGCACCACGGCCATCACGCGACACGAGTCGTTGGTGTAGCGAAAGGAACCGCTCGCGGATACACCCATCAATCGCGTGATTCTTTGCGAACCAATCAATTTCCACCAGCTCCTCGAACCAGAAGTGGATTACTTGGCCGACCCATAGCGGCTCGCCTTTTGCGGCCTCTGAATCGACATCGGATGTCACTTGTCGCGTCGCCGGGCAAGCTGAAGGCCGCAAGTGTCGGTCGTCATTCCGGCAAGCCTGCCATACGCAAGGATTCGGCCACATTCGCCGCATCGGCTGGGTTCTTGAACGGCTGCTTCGCTAGAAAGAAGCGAGTAGAGAAGTCCGGTTTCATAGCCAAACACTCTGTTGCGCAGACTTTTGCCTGGTCCATATTGGCCAGTCGGGCATAGCAACCAGCCATGAGTGCAGCGACGCGATAAGAGCGGCCGGGTGCACGGTCCAACGCCGCCAGCGCCGCCTGATACCGCTGCGATACCATATGAGCCTCGCCAACCGATCGCCAGTACCAGGGCTCGTTGAAGTATGGATCGATCTCGCTGGCGCGCTTGAACCAAGTCAACGCCTCTTCAGCGTGGCCCGCATAAAGCAGGATGCCCCCCATGTCGGCCGCGTTCCATTGATTGTTCGGATTCATGGCGACTGCTCGGCGTACGTGCTGCAGCGCCAGATCATGGGACCGCCGCATCAATTCGACCCAGCCCAATACAGCAAAGCAGGTGCTGTCGTTTTGATCCAATTCGACTGCGCGCTTTGCCAGGGAAAACGCCTTAAGGAGCAGTGCATCGGACCCGCTCAGGTCGTCCTGCGACTTCCCTTGCCATATGGAGGCAAGCAAGGCGTGCGGAATGCCATAGCAGGGATCTAACTCAATAGCCTTTTCAAATAATCGCGCGGCCTCCGTTGCGCCACCTGGATCGTCCCACGGCAGTGCATTGCCCTTAAGAACGCACTCATAAGCGGCAAGGCTCGCCGGTGGCTTCCGTCGCACGCGTTCGAAGTCGGACGCGTGCACTCGGCCCACGAGCGTGCTGACAATTGTCTGAACAACCTCGTCTTGAACAGTGAAGAGTTCAGCCAGATCCCGATCGAACTTCTCGCCCCATATGTGACTGCCGCTCTCGGAATCGATCAACTGCGCGTTGATGCGGATGCGCGCGCCCATTCGTCTGACGCTGCCTTCAACGATGAAGCGGACATTCAGGTCACGCGCGACCTGCTTCATGTCGACTGCGACACCACGGTAGCGAAAAGAGGCCGAGCGAGACCGCACCGCCAGGAGCCGCCAACGCGAGAGTTCGGTAATGATGTCCTCGGTGATTCCGTCGCTGAAATAATCCTGTTGCGGATCGCCGCTCATGTTCGTGAAGGGTAATACGCAGATGGCAATGCGAGCTGGTTCGATGGCGACGGACGAAGTCGGGTTGAAACCGGCGTCTGCCGTTTCGGGCGGGCGGTCGCGGTTCACAATTGCGCCTACTGCGCGCAGCACTTCTTGAAACTGCGCACTGCGGGGATTTTCTCCCCAGTCATCGAGATCGGTAGTATGAAGCGCGCGCGCGTCGATAGGCAGGCTGGCGCACGCAAACCGCACCGGGACCAGGATGCCTCGATCCGCCCCGTCTCGCGCCTCGCCGCGCACCCACCGCGACGTCACCGAATCCGGCGTCCAGACCACCACCACGGCGGCAGCGGCCTTGAGTTCCGCCGCGATAAGTCGGTCAAACTCCTGTCCGGGGTCGATCTGCGGGTCCCACCACACGGACCACCCTTGTGCCTCGAACGCCGCCACGAGCGGCGCAACGCGCGCCTTGTCGCCGCGGGCGTAGGAAATAAAGACGTCGGCCATGCTTGTCGGATCTACGGAAGGAATGGATGTCGGACAGCGCTATCGTAGGTAGCTTACTCCGACGTTTGACCTTCATCTCGCGCGCTTAGTGCGCTTGCGATTCGAGTTCACCGCCAACGTGCTGACCTCTCCGGACCCCGGCTCCTGGCTCAACGCGACCGTACCGGGTATGTGGCGCTTCCCCCAGCGCACGAACGCGAGCAACACCTCACCGAGCTCACTGCCCTTTGGCGTAAGCGTGTAAGCGTACCGAACCGGACGTTCTTGATAGGGAGCACTGGTGACAATGCCGGCGCTCTCCAGACGCTTCAGGCGATCGGCGAGGATGTTGGTGGGGACGCTTTCCGGAGAATCCGCAAGTTCGCTGTAGGTACGCTTTCCCTGTAGCAGGTCGCGGACCACGAGAAGTGACCACTTGTCGCCGACGATATCGAGCGAGTTTGCGACCGCGCAGGCGGAACGGGCGAAGGGCTCAGGCATGTCCATGGATGCGGGCTCCACAGCTTGGGAAAACTTGTTACTTGCAGAGTGCAAGTCATTCTGCTACGGTCGGCACAAACTTGCAAAATGCAAGTTGATATGAGGAGAGCATCATGATGCCGATCGCCCTGCCCCGGTCTTCCGAAACTCGGCCTCGCGGACCACGCGGCATTTACCTCGCGGTTACGCTGGTACTGAGCCTCTGGCTCGCGCTTGTGCTGTCACTAGGGGGCGCCGGAGCATTCGTTGGCCCTCCCGGTAAGCCCCCGCTGCCCATTGCGCTTGGAGTTGCGGCGCCCCTGGTGCTTTTTTTTGCGTGGCTGCGGTTGTCACAAGCGTTTCGCAAGTTGCTGATGTCGCTGGATCTTCGGCTCGTTGCGGGGATGCAGGCCTGGCGGTGGGCCGGTATGGGCTTCCTGTCCCTGTACGCGTATCACGTGCTCCCTGCGGTGTTCGCCTTGCCAGCCGGTCTCGGCGACATGGCCATCGGTATCACGGCTCCCTGGATGATTCTTGCCTTGACGCGGCGCCCTGCCTTCGCCGCGAGCAAGCGGTTTATTCGTTGGAATCTCCTTGGGATACTGGACCTCCTGATCGCGGTGAGCATCGGGACCGTGAGCGCCCTGTTGGCGACCGGCGCCCCGGGGGAGATCAGCACCGCCCCGATGGCGACACTGCCACTGCTACTGATACCGGCATTCTTGGTGCCGCTGTTCCTCATGCTTCACGCCGCGGCCCTCATGCAGAGCCGTAAACTTATCCGGGATCGAGCATAGAAACTTGAAACGCGGCGCGCTGCCCCTGCCGGGGCAGCGTGGGCCGCACCCGGTTCTGCGGTGTGCAAAACCAAACATTGGCTGCCGACTGCCGGTCAGTGGACCTCCCTTTGCGTCGCGATTCGACGCCGTCAGAACCGCGTCCCGCTTAGGCAGATTCAAAAGTACTACCTGCCAAAAACGCAGCAGCCATGCCCCTCATTGGAATCAATGACATACGCGCTAGATTGGCTGGGCGAGTTTCGCCGGAACGCAAACATCCTCATAGCGCGTCGACCAGGAGGAACATGCTGGTGCTAGGGTTCGGGAGGTTCATCTTCCCTGGCTACAGCGCACGGCGGGAGTCGAGAAAGAAGCCGACCGCCTGTGCCATGCTGGCCGCGCACCCTGCGCGCCACCGATTGTTCGCGCTGCAACCAGAGGACTGCCCTCACCATGGCCGATACCGTACGCGATGAGATCATCCAGCTGGCAGGTTCGATTCGCGCGTTGGAACGACAGCTTGAAGTGGCACTCGCCAAGCGGCGCGTAGAATTGAACTACGAGGTACGGGACGGCGCCATTCATTTCGAGCATCTCGTCCTTGCGAAGCACCGCCTGCTGAAAAGGAGGTTGCTGAGCTACATCTTCGACGCGCGGCCGGCCATGATCCTCACTGCCCCCGTGATCTACGCATTGATCATCCCGGTGGCAGTGCTCGACCTGTTCGTCGCCCTCTATCAGGCGGTGTGTTTCCCGGTCTATGGAATTCCTCGCGTGCGCCGTCGCGACTACCTCGCATTCGACCGCGAACATCTTGCCTATCTGAACGGCATTGAGAAGCTCAATTGCGCGTATTGCGCGTACGCGAACGGCGTATTCGCGTACGTTCGCGAGGTTGGCTCCCGTACCGAGCAGTACTGGTGCCCGATTAAGCACGCGCGACGTGTGCTCGGCACGCACGCGCGCTACGGCACCTTTGTGGACTACGGGGACGCCGATGCCTTCCGACATGACCTCGAGCGACTGCGGGAGCAGGCACGATCGAACGACCCGGCCTGAAACAGTTACCCGTAGCAGACAAATCGGAACACGCGCGACACCACGGAGCGCATTGTCGTCCGCATCGAGGGAGCAAGGAGCGAGCGATGAAAATCACGGATCATGTCTTTATTGTCACAGGCGCGTCGTCCGGCATTGGCCTTTCGACCGCGGTCGCGCTCTCAGACCGCGGCGCGAAAGTCGCCCTGCTGGCCCGCAGCACCGATGCGCTGCAAAGACTGGCGCTGCGGCTGCCAGGCAGCTTGCCCGTTGGCGCAGACATCACCGATTTTGATCGGGTACGGGAAGCGGTTCGCGCCGTGCATGAGCACTACGGGCGCATCGACGGGCTCGTGAACAATGCCGGGCGCAGCTATGCGGCTGCGATCGAGGAGATTGACCCCCTCGTATTCGACGAGATCTTCCATCTCAACGTATTGGGACCGATTGTCGCAATGCAGGCCGTGATCCCGCTGATGCGTGCGCAAGGCGGCGGAAGCATCGTGAACATCAACTCCGGAACCGCATTCATGACGGTGCCGCAGTACAGTGTCTACTCGGCGTCGAAGCGTGCGCTTCTTGGATTCAGCCTCACCGCACGCGCAGAGCTGGAAAAGGACAACATCGTGGTCAGTGAAATATATCCATTCATCACGGCGACGAACTTTGGTCAGAACCGGATGGGAAACCCGGGTGGCGGTGGCCCGGCCGCTAATTACGCCGATGGTGACAGGCCTGAATTCGTCGCCGGCCTAGTCCTGCAAGCCATTGAAGAGGGGCGAGCCCAATATTTCGCCAACGATCGTCTTCGACAAATGGCCGGAATCGCGGTCTGACGGACACATTGCCCTTTCCTGGGGGAGCACGCTTCCATTTGGGGGTCGCGGGGTCAGACGGGTAAGACTAGGTGGCCCCCTAAATCGCAACGTCGGACACCCCGAACGGCTCGAAATCTCTATGCAGCCGGCCAGCGGCCAGCAGAAAGAGTGCCGCAGCGAAAACATAGAACCCCGTACCCCCCAGTATGGCGTAGCGCAGTGACTCAGTGCCAAAGCGTGCGGTCAAATGATCTGAGGCCACGCCGATGATCAGCGCGCCGAGTCCCAGGCCGATGAGATTGTTAATGAAAAGAAAAACGGCCGAGGCGAGCGCGCGCATCGTGTGCGGTACCAGCTGCTGAATGGCCATGATGACGGGCCCGAGCCAGACGAGCTGCAAGGCCGAAGGAATCAGAAAGAAGACAAAGGCGGCGCGCCCCATGGGCAACGCAGTCCCCACGGCATAGCACGGGAGGATGCACAGAAACGCCACGGCAGGAATGAGGGCGTAGGCTCGCCGGTGCCGCGGTCCGTAATGGTCCGCAAGATAGCTGCCGAGCACGACTCCGGGCACTCCTCCGAGCAGTAACAGCGCCCCCAGCAGCCGCGACACCTGCAGCAGGCTCATGCCATCGCTGCGCATGAAGAACGAGGGTAGCCAGAATAGGAGTCCGTAACCCATGATCGAGCCGCATGCCGCGCCGAGCGATAAGAGCCAGAACGCAGGCTTGCCCACGAGTCTGCGCACCACCTCGCCGATCGCGGGAGGCGGGAGCGAGCGGAGCGCGCCATCCTGTGCGCCGCGAACGGGCTCGCGAACGGTGACCAAGAACAGCGGTGCCAGCACGACCCCAAGAGCCCCGAGCAGCATGAATGCTGCGCGCCAGGTAAAGGCAGTCGTAAGGTAGCCACCGAAGAGGTAGCCGCAGGCGCTGCCAACTGGAATGCCCAGCGAATAAAAGCCGAGCGCGCGCGCCCGGGACTTTGGACGAAAGTAGTCAGCAATCAGCGCGTAGGCCGGAGCCACGCCACCCGCCTCGCCTACGCCCACGCCCAGACGCGCGAGGAACAACGTCAGGAAACTATGGGCAAATCCGGTGAGTGCCGTAAACACGCTCCAGCACAGGAGTGCCACGGTCATGATCCGAACACGGCTGACCCGATCCGCCCACCAGCCAACCGGAATGCCGAGAGCCGTATAAAAGAGCGCAAATGCGGTACCGCCCAGCAGTCCGAGCTGACTGTCGGTGAGGCTCAGCGCCGTCTTGATGGGGACTACCAGGATGCCGAGCACGATCCGATCGATGAAGTTCGTAACGTAGACGATCGTCAGAATCCCCAGCACATAGAGCGAATAGGCGCGCGACGCTACGGGGGCTTCGGGCCGGGTGGACACGGATGCAGGACGAGCCGGCGCCGTTCAGGCTGCAGCCAGGAACGTGTCGATCGCATCCAGACATTCCGGTTCGTCCAGAAGCGGCGCGTGGCCGCGCTGCGGGACGGTCACAACCTTGAGATCCGGGTGCTCACGCTGCATGCGCGCGAGCGTGGCCTCACTGAGAATATCCGAGTGTGCGCCCCGCAACGCGAGTGCTGGTTTACTGGCAAGCGCCTTCCAGAGCGGCCACAGATCGGGCGCTGCACCCGGGGAGTTGCGTACGACATCGCCAATGCGGGGGTCGGCGTCCGGTGCGATCAGTCCCGCCTCGTTTTCGCGGTAGCTGCGGCGCGCGAGCCTCTCCCAGCGTGCAGTCTCGAGGCCCGGCCATGCTGTACCGAAGGTTGTGCTCAATTGCGCGGCCGCATCGCTCCAGCTTCTGGCAGTAGGTGCTCTGCCCGCGTAACCCCTGATGCGCTCAAGTCCCGCGGCATCCACTTCCGGGCCGACATCATTGAGGACGAAGCGGGTCACCAGGGTCGGGCGGCTCGCCGCAAGAACCATCGCCATGAGTCCGCCCATCGAGGTTCCGATCACCGCCATGCGGTCCACGCCCAAAGCCGCCAACAGGGGCTCCAGGTCCTGCAGATAGACCGGGATCTGGTAGTGCGACGACTCGGGGTCGTGTGCGGAAAGACCCCGGCCCCGCACGTCCGGAACGATGACCCGGTAGCGCTCGGCCAGATGTGGCGCGAGATCCTCGAAGTCGCGGCTGTTGCGAAGCAGCCCATGCAGGCAAAGTACGGTGGGAGCGCCCGCCTGGGGTCCGGCATAGACGCGACTGAAGAGCCGCAGTCCGTCCCGGCTGGCAAACCAATACTCGCCGCTGTTCATACTCTCCCCGTCTCAGTACTCGCTGCCGGCAATCTGTCTGCGTAGCTCGCGCTTGAGAACCTTGCCGTTGGCGTTACGCGGCAACGCATGACAGAAGAGCACGTCCGCGATCCGTTGTTGCCTGCCCACGCGCGCGTTCGTCCACTGGATAAGATCCGTCCGCTCCGGATGACGACCTTCCGCAGCGACCACAAATGCCACCGGTGTCTCGCCCCACTTGCGGCTGCGGGCCGCGACGACCGCAACGTCGGCAATCTGCGCATGCTCGCGCATGATCTGCTCGATGTCGATTGGATAGATGTTCTGTCCGCCAGACAGGATCATGTCTTTCTTGCGATCAACGATGTAAAGGAAGCCGTGCTCATCAAGCTGGCCCAGGTCGCCGGTTCGCAGCCAGCGTGCCCCGTGCGCATCGATCCAGGTCGCCTCGCGACTGGCGTCCTCGCGATGGTAATACCCCTGCATGAGCAGCGGTCCGCGCCCGACGAGCTCACCGGTGACGCCCGCGGGGACCTCGCGATCCTGCTCGTCCAGCACCTTGAGGTCCGTGCCGAGGAACGGCTTCCCCACCGAGGCAATCTTCGCCTCGAAGTCCTCCGGCGCGAGTATGGTGCACACGCCTTCGGTCAGCCCGTAGAGTTCAATCAACTGGCAGCCGGTGCGATTCGGGAACTCGCGCTTCACCGTCACCGGGAGCGAGGATCCGCAGCACATTACCGTGTCCAGGCTGTCCAGCCGGAACCCGCCGAAGTCCTCGAGCGCCAGCAGCCGCTCAAGCTGTATCGGCACGAACGTGCCATGCGTGACGCGTTCGCGCTCGATGAGTGCAGCCGCCGCGTGCGCGTCGAAGGCCTCCATGACGACTATCGTGCCGCCGACCAGCACCGTGGCGAGCATGGCAACCCAGCTGATGTTGGAAAACAGCCCGAGCGAGCACAACGTGACGCAGTCGCTGCGGTAGCGCAATACCAGGGCCAGTTCAGTCGCCCATGCCAGCCGGCAGGCATGGCTGTGAACGATCCCCTTCGGCGTACCGGTCGTGCCCGAGCTGTAGATGATGTTGCACAGGTCGTCCGGCTCGACCGGCGTTTGCGGAAGAGTGGTCGCCTGCGCGCGGTACCACGGCACGAGTTCGAGCCAGTCGCCGCCCGGGGACCCGTGACCAATGCGCAGCGCCGCCCTGACGGCGGAGGAGCTGCTGGCGAGCGCATCAATGCGGGCGCAGTGCCGGCCTGAGGCGCAGATCGCGCGCGCGCCGGCATCCTCGATCATGCCGGCCACAGCCTGGTCACTTATCGAGGTGTTCAGCGGCACCGCCACGCAACCCGAGCGCAGGATGCCGAAGAGGGCCAGGGCACACTCGAGGCTGTTGTCCATCAGCACTGCAATCCGCGCCCCGCGATCCAGCCCTTGGGCACCGAGCCCGTTGGCAATCTGAACCGTCGCGCGCTCGAATTCCGACCAGCTCAACCGCTCATTCCCGGCGATGAGCGCAGGCCGTGCAGCACGCCAGCGACCGTGCAGCTCGATCAGCTGCGGCAGCAGCGGCTGGGTGGGCTGGAACCAATTCACGCGCCCTGCCCGCCTTTTAGAAGTGGTACTGGGCGGTCACGGTCCAGGTGCGCGGAGGGCCATAGAACCCGATCTGGCTGATGCCACCGATGAAGGAGTTCGCCGCCGAGATCGGCGGGTCGCCAAAGTCGTAACCGGCCACGCGATAGTACTTATTGGTCAGATTCTTGGCGTCGAAAGAGAAGCGCCAGGCATCGTTGCGCGTGGTGAAAGCAACCCCGGCGTTCAGCAGGCCGTAGGCGGGCTGATCGGTCACGCTCGCAATGGTGTTGGCGACCTTGGTGAAGCTGCGCCAGTCGTACCCCACCCGCGCCAGTACCGTCCCGGGCTGGAAGTCCCAGGTGTAAACCGCGTTGCCGGATACGGTCCAGGATGGCGCATTCAGCGGCCGGTTCGCATCCGCGGCATTCACACTGGGCACGCCCGGTCCGCAGCCGGCGGCGGCGGTGAACACACTACACGGGACTAGGTAGTCCTCGTAATAGGAGTCGAGATACCCCGTGTTGAGAGCGAGCGTCAGATGGCGGGTCGGGCGCCAGGCTGCCTGCAGTTCCGCCCCGCGGTTGATCTGCTTGCCCGCATTGAGTACCGCGGTCAGATTCGTGGGTGCGCCGGCATACTCGACAAACTGCTGCACTTGGATCTGTGCGTTCTTGTACGGGTCATAGAACACCGTGAAGTTCACGAGCAACGTATCGTCGAGCCAGGTGGACTTCAGCCCGGCCTCGTAGTTGTCGGCGGTCTCCGAGTTGTAACCGTTCTGCGTACCGGGGTACACGGCAGCGTTCCCGCGCATGTCAAAGCCGCCACTCTTGAAGCCGCGACTGTAGGTGACGTACGTCATCATATGCGGGGTCCAGTGATAATCGAGCCCCAGGCGCGGCGTGAAATTCACAAATGCGCGCGTGTTGGTGTAATCGGTGACCACACCCGGGTTCGGGAAGAACCCTGCCGGAACGTTGTTCGGGTCGAAGAACGTGTCGCCTGGCAACAGCTGCGTCGGGGCGAAGCTGCCGTAATCGGCCTGGTAGACGTTCGCGGTCTTCTTGTCCTCGTTCCAGCGTATGCCGGCATCGAGGTTCAGCTGATCAGTCAGTTTCCAGGCAGTGTCACCGTACACCGCCGCGCTCTTGGTCCGCACACAGCCATTGACCAGCTCGGTGATGTACAGGTCGTACGCCGGAATGCCGAGCAGATTGAGGGTGCCGATCGAGGCGTTGTAGTCGCCGCAGGCGGTGCTGTCCATGTAAAACAAGCCACCGACCGCCTTGACCAGATCGTTGTGGAAAGTCAGTTGCGCCTCACCGGAGCTTTGATGGTCACGGTACGCACCCGGGACCTCGAACAGATTCTCATCGAGCTCGGCGAAGTTGATGAATTGCTGTCCGTGACCCTCGTAGTAGGCCCCCACGAGTTTAAGGTCGAGCTGCGGCGTCAGCGTCTGCGTATAGGTGGCAGAGTAGCCGTCGCGGTGGAAGAAGTCGCGGTCGACCGGCATGTCGTTGTAGACGTCAAAGGGATTGCTGAGCTGCTGCACCAGGTAATTATTGAGACGCTGACCACCCGCGGCGTTTGAGTTATCGAGAACGTCGTCCGCCACCAGCTTGAGCTTCGAGCTCTCGCCCCAGGTGAAGGTGAGGTTCGCGCGCCCCACCAATATGTCCTTGTTGGACACCTGGCCGCCTACCAGCGGGCTCGGCGGCTGATCCGGCTGTTGTAAGACCTCGCCGTAGCCGCCGTGTCGCAGATAGCCGACGGCCACGCCGAAATAAACGTGGTCGGCGACCAGCGGCAGTGAGCCGCTGAGTTTGTAATCCCGTTCATTCCAATTGCCGGCCGTGGCCGAGGCGGTGAGCGTCGCGGGGCCGGCGATGTCGCGCGTAACGTACTTCAGCGCCCCGGCAATAGTGTTCTTGCCGTAGAGCGTGCCCTGGGGGCCGCTGAGAACCTCGAGACGGTCCACATCGAGCACATCGAGCAGTGCTGCCTGCGGGCGAGCCATGTAGACATCGTCGATGTACACCCCGACGCCTGGATCAAACCCCCACAGCGGGTCGCTCTGCCCTACGCCGCGGATGTAGATGTTGATGGTGCTGCTGGTGGCGCGATCCTGGGAGATCTTCAGGTTCGGCACGAAGCTGTTGAGATCCTGAACGTTGGTGATGTCCTGCGTCAGGATCGTTTCGGCCGTGACCGCGGAGACGGTTAACGGCACATCCTGGAGATTCTCGGTACGACGTCGAGCGGTGACCACCACCTCCTGAAGTCCGGCGCCGGCCTGCTCGCCCGGTGAGCTCTGCGCGTTTGCGGGCGCCAGCGGCAGCCCCATCAGAAATGTGCCGACGAGAATCCCGAGCCTGTAGGTATAGCGGTGCATATCGTCCCCCCCGAGCCGATCTCAACACTTGTTGAGGAAATACTCAGCGAATGTTGAGGAAGTGTCAAGAGTCACGAGCGCGGACATTTGCCGTCCGGGTCAAATCACCGGACACTGTGGCGGTGATCAGCGTTCTGGCACTGCATTAGCATGAAGAAAACCACCCAGCGCCGGGGCAAAGAGCGCCTGCTGGACGCCGCGGAGCAGCTATTCGCGCAGCGCGGCTTCCATGGGGTCTCGCTGCGCGACATCACCGAAGCAGCAGGTGTCGATGTGGCCCTGGTGGGCTACCACTTCGGTAGTAAACGAGCGCTGTTTACGGCGGTCTTCGAGCGGCGCGCCGAGGTTTTGAACCGCGAACGGCTCGAGCTGCTAGAGGAGGTTCGTCGCAGCGCGCTGCCCGCCCCCCCCAAGATCGAAGCGATCGTGAACGCGTTCAGCTATCCGTTACTTGAGCGCTCAGCGCGCGGCGGGGACGGCTGGAAGAGCTACTTCGCCCTCGTCGCTTATGTAAATAACTCGCCGGAGTTTGGTCCGGTCATGATGACGCGGCACTTCGATCCCCTGGTGGACAAGTTCATCGCGGTGCTGCGCGAGGCCCTTCCCGATTGCCCGCTCCGCGAAATTTACTGGGGTTATCAATTTCTTACCGGGGCCCTGACCTTGACGTTCGCGGAAACCGGCCGCATCGACAAGCTGTCCGGCGGCCTGTGTCGCTCCTCAGACCTCGATGGTGTACAGCAGCGACTCGTACCGTACGTGGCGGCTGGCTTTCGCGAGCTGTCGGAGCGCGCCAAGCTGGCGCGGGACGCTGCTGCGCCCATATCGCCCAAAGGGCGCAGCGCCAGAGAGCGTCCCACCCGCAGCCGCCGCTCCCGGGCGAGCCCCTGACTAGCCGCGGACGCTCTCGTAAGGTCGAGCAAACCGACAACGTTACCGACACCTGTATGAGAGCACGTACGGCAACCTGTCACTGCGGGGATGTCGAGCTTCGATGCAGCGGCCGTCCACGCAAGATCTCGATGTGCCATTGCCTCGACTGCCAGAGGCGAACGGGGAGCGCCTTCAGCGTCGCGGTGTTCTATGCGCGCGATAAGGTAGTCATCCGAGCTGGCAAGACCAACAGCTTTGAGCGTGAGTCGGCGAGCGGCAGCACCGTGAGGTTCAGCTTTTGCGTCCGTTGCGGCGCGAATGTCTATTGGCAAACCGACCGGCTGCCGGCGCTCATTGGTGTCGCCCTCGGCGCCTTTGCAAACCCGCAGTTTCCGCGCCCGACCCAATCGGTCTGGGCCAGGGACAAGCACGGCTGGCTCAGCCTTCCCGCCGATATACCTGCGCACGAACTTAACCCGCCCGCGCCGAGCGCTAAGAAACAAAAGCCGGCCAGGAGCGGCGGCGCCACGCCCCGACACAGATAGGGGAGCTCAGGCGCGTGCGCTGATCGCGCCTGAGCCCTCCGGCGTTCGCGGCGTCGCTATGACTCTCGGTGGCAGATCTAGAGGCGCATAATCCGCTGCCGACCATGCAGTCACATGTTCACCGCACGCATCGCTCCGGATGGCTCCGCGCCGCAGTGCTGGGCGCGAATGACGGGCTGCTTTCGATCTCCAGCCTGATGCTGGGCGTCGGCGCTTCACACGCCAGCTCGACGGGACTGTACATCGCGGCCTTCGCCGGGTTAGTCGGAGGCGCACTCTCCATGGGCGCAGGAGAGTACGTCTCGGTCAGCTCGCAGGCAGATGCGGAGCGCGCCGACATTGACACCGAGCGTGACGCGCTGCGCCGGGACCGCGCAGCGGAGCACGCGGAGCTTCGCGACATTTATGTCCGGCGTGGACTCGATCCCACGCTGGCGGCGAAAGTTGCGGAGCAGCTCATGAAGCACGATGCCTTGGCGGCCCACATGCGGGACGATATTGGCATCACGGAAGCGCTCGCCGCCCGGCCCTTGCAGGCCGCGGGCGCATCGTCACTGAGCTTCGCGGTCGGCGGAATCATTCCATTGTCTGCCGCGATGTTGGGTCCGGATGCCATACGACTGCCAGTGATCGCGACAGTCTCACTGGTGGCGCTCGCCACCCTCGGCGCACTGGCCGCCCGCGCAGGTGGGGCACCTGTGCTCGCTGGGTCCTTGCGGGTCCTGATGTGGGGTGCGGCGGTAATGGGTATTACCGCAGCGGTTGGCGCGCTCGTCGGCACGGCGCTTTAGCCGTCGGTACGAACTACCCGCTTACCCTGAGGGACCGAGGGACTGCAGGTACACCGCCACCGCCCGCATCTGATCCGGCGACAGGTTCTGGATCACGCCGTGCATCACCGGGGCCGCCCGTAGCGCGTTCTGTATCACCAGCATCTGCTTGACGAGGTACGGAGCGTGCTGCCCCGCGAGCCGCGGGAAAGCCCCGTTGCCATGGCCAAGCGGACCATGGCAGCTGGCGCACGCAGGAATACCCTGGGCGGTGACGCCCTGCTCGAAGATCTGTTTGCCCTTGGGGATAAGCTGCTCGTTCTCAATCTTGCCCGCCGAGGCGGCCTGCGCGGAATAGTATCCCGCTATGGCCTCTATCATTGGATCGCTCAATTGGGCAGCCATGCCCCACATGTAGGCAACCGCGTCGGGATCGGCGCGCGTCTGATCCCGAAACGCTTTGAGCTGAGCCTGAAGGTAGGGCGAGATCTGCGCGGCGAGATTGGGGAATGCCGGGGAAGTGCTGCGACCGCCGGCCCCGTGACAGGTCGCGCAGGTGGTCGTAGCCAGCTGTTGGGCCGAACGAGCCAGGTCCGGTGGAGCGTCGGCCGCCACCGCTGAACCCCACAGCGCGCATGCCGCGAGCACCAGGCTGATATTTGCGACAGTCTTCATGAGCTTGATCCCTTAGAAGTTCAACCATACGAGCAGGTATGCGGTGTTGTTACCGGACGCATTACGTCCGATACCTGCATAATCCGTGCTCGCACCGTTGAACTTCGAATAGCCGACGTATTGCAGCTGCAGCTTGGTGTTGAGCCAGGGCAGATAGTTGATCTCGGCGATGTAACCGCGACTTGCCGGATTGCCGGTCGCGCTCCCGCTCACATCCCCCGTGCTCGGATATAGGAGAGCGTCGGTGCTTCCGGTCGTTGAGAACAGCCCCAGTGCGCCGCCGATCCTTCGCTGATAGCTGTATTCAACCGTGGCTTTCAAGGTCTTCAGATTGTCGCTGGGATTGGAGGCAAGCCCGTTGGCAAGGCTCGAATCAAGACTCTGGTTCTCGTGAATGTAAGTAGCGAGAACCGTGACGAGGTGGTCTTCTCCGATGTACTGGTACTGCGCATCGGCGGCAACATCGGTATAGCGATCGGCCGGCCCGCGCAGCGCGAGACCGTTGCCCGGCTGTACACTGGCCACCGCGCCATAGGTCCCGACGAACAGGGAATTGCGCTCCCAGCGGTATTCGTAGCCGAGGCGCCAGTACGGCATGACGCCCTGGAGCACCTGCGACTGCATGCTGTCGAGCGGGTGCGTTCCTCCGGTCTTCGCGGCACCGTAGAAACTTAATTCCGCGTACAGGGCATCATCGAACCACAGATACGCGCCGACGCCGGCGGCATTCTGACCGACGCCGCCCCCGCCGCTATCAAGCTTGGTCGAGGCATTGGGGGTGGGCGCGACGCTGCTTCCGGAATAGGGGAAGCCCCACGCGGCGGTAGAATTCCACGGATCCTGCACGGTCGGATTGTTGTTGAGCGTAATCCCGTACAGCAGGGAATGTGCCTCTGCGGCCGGCGCCGCCGATGTGTTGTTCGCCTCGCCTCCCCCGAGCGAGAAGTAACGGGCGTAGCGGATGTCGGTATTGTCAAGACCGAAATGATCCTCGACCCCGTCGTAAGTCAGCTGCACGAACGCCCCGAGGTTGTCGGCAATCTTTCCGGCATAGAAGAAACTGGCCTGCTGCGGGAAAAGCACTTCACCGTCCTTGGCAAGCGCCTTACTGACCTGGCTGTCAGGCAAAGCCGTCGCAGTATGCGTATACGAGACCTGCAGCATCACTGACAACGGCGGCACGGAATTGAGCGACAGCGTTTCCCGCTGATCCATCGCGACGCCCTTGATCTGCTTGATGTTGTCGATAACGTAACCGTGCAGCTTGAACTCGCGGCCGAACGGGGTGAGCTCTGGGAATACGGTGTGGCAGGCTGAGCAGGCCATGCCAGTCTGACGCGCAAAGCTCGGCACCGCCTGTACCGTTGAAGTGTGCAGGCAGAGGATCAGTATCGCGGCAAATCCGGCGGCCAGACGATGGCAGATCTGAGACACTTGCGGCTCCCCTCATTGAGCGAGCCACACACCGTGCTCGCGGAGGCTGAAAGTAGCGGCCGCGGGCGTCGGGCGAATCGTGGAAAGTACCTAGGCGCGCAAGATGAAGTTGCTCAAAGAGCACAAAAGAGCTGCGACCTTGCTGAACTAAACCAGAGAAGGGATGCGCGCCACAGCTCGGTCTCGGGACGTCAGTTCACCGCGGGCCCGGAGCGAAAGACGCCGAAATAAACATACGACGCAGACGCTCTGACACCTGGATCGACGCGCTTCGGAACCTCATGTTCGATGGCCGGAATGTTGCGCAGGTAGGTCACGATCGCTTCGACATCCTCGTCAGTCATCTGCTGGTACAAGGGCCACGACATCACAACCAGGTGGCCCGGAATCTCGCCTGAACTGCCTTTACGGATCGCGGCCGCAATCTGCGCGTCCGTCCGGCTCCCGAGGCCGGTCTTTGTGTCCGGCGTCAGGTTTGGCGGATATGCGACTCCGGGGAAGCCGCCCTGGAAGGGATTCGTGTAGGCGATCCCCAAATGCGAGCCCGCCAGTTCGCGCGCCGGGTTCGGTTCTCCGATCAATGCGCCATCGGTGTGGCAGGCGGCGCACCCCGTAATCTGGACCAGGTAGCGGCCGCGAGCCACCTGAGCAGCGCTGGCCTGCGGGAGTTGCGACAGCTTCACCGGATCCGGTGCGGGCGTTTCGAGCGCCGCCTTCGTGTAAGCCGCCTCATAGTGCTCGAGCGGGTAGCCTGCTGCGGCGCAAGCGCTCAGCGCATAACACGCTTGCAACGCCAGAGCCGGTCGCCAGGAGGATCGGTAGGCTGGATACTGCATGGTCGGAAATTCTCCGTGAATTCAAGAGATCACCGGCGTCGATCTGACGCAAACATACTCAGCCTCGACGGCCCGGGCGCCCGCCCACGTCAACTCGTGTCGTAGGTAGTTCCACGGATGCGCAGGCGCACAAGTGCGAATGTATGCCTGCGTCACCAAAGCACAACATACCTGCGGTAAACAGATACCGATACCGGAGGAGTGCTGCCATGCCGCATCCGATTCGTCGCATCTTGTTCGCCGTCAAGGCGCTCGATAGCCCGGATTTCGCTGCCGAAAAGAAGGCGGCACAGCTCGCCCGACACTTGAACTCCGAGCTGTGCCTGTTCCATGCGTTGACCGAACCGCTGTACGTCGAAGTAGTGTCCCTGAGCACCCAACCCGTCGTCCAGGCCGAGAAAGATACGCTGGCGCGGGCCAAGAGTCGTCTGGACAAGATGGCGGAGGACCTGCGATCCGAAGGCCTGAAGGTGACGACGGCGGCACAGTGGGATTACCCCTCACACGATGCGATCATCCGGGCCGCAAAGCAGCTGGAGGCGGATCTTGTCGTGGCTGACTGCCCACGGCATAGCCATACTGCCCCCTGGTTCCTGCATTTCACCGATTGGGAACTGCTGCGCAAATGCCCGCTCCCGGTCTTGCTCATCAAGAACCACGAACCCTACCGCAGGGCCCCGGTTCTCGCCGCACTCGATCCGGATCGCGCCGCTGGCAAACCCGGCACTCTGGATCTGGACATTCTGGCCTACGGTTCGGCGCTGGCGTCTGCGCTGGACGGTCAGCTGCACGCCGTACACGCATTCAACCCGGTCCCCGACATGGCCGCCGGCGAGATCATTATCCCGGAGCGCCTCGCCGAGGCAGAAGATCAGGCCTATGTCCACGCACGTGCCGTGGTTGACCCGCTTCTCGATCAGGCCGGCGTATCGCAGAACCGTCGCCACATCGAGGAGGGCTTCACAATTGACGTGATCGAAAATGTGGTGCGGGCGACCCAGGCACAGCTTCTCGTCATGGGGGCGGTTTCGCGTTCCGGACTGAGGGGGCTGCTGATCGGTAATACCGCGGAGCGCATGCTCGATCGGCTGGTCTGCGACATGCTGGTCGTGAAGCCCGCACAGTTTAATCATCCTGTCAGCCATATCCCGCGCGGCGTGCAGATGGCACCCTCGCCTGCCCTGGCCGCCGCGGTCGCCGCGCTCTCCTAAGTCCCTCAGCTGAAAAGGGATTTGACAGGCGGAACAACGGGCTCCTTCTCAGGGACCGGTTGCTCCGCGCGGTGATGGGATCGTACCGGGCCACGGGATCGGTGCTGATCCTCGGCTGGATCACGGCCGCCGTAATGGCGGTTGCCGCAGCCGGAATGCTCATCCCTGCGCTCTAGCCCGTCGCCCGTGCGCCCGTGGCCCGTGGCTCAGGTACCGGCGCCAGTGCGCTGCGCGTGCATACGGTCGTCGGCCCGAAAATACTTGCGCCCGTAAGCCACCAGCTCGCCATCACTCGGGTGGTCCAAAGCCTCAGTACCCGAAAGATGCCTGGCCAGCTCGGGGTGCTCTCGACGGATGTAGGTGGATAACTCGTTCTTCGCGCTGGCGGGGCCGGTGATCACGAAGGCGCCTGCATTTCGCAGGGCATGGGCCACCTGCTTCAGATAGTCCGTATCAAGGCTGACGTGTCCGCTGTCGCCGGCATTGGCCTTATGGTGCAGATGTTGCGCCCCCCTGCCGCTGCGCACGATCGTGGTATTGGCCTGTTCCGCATTGAAGTTAACGATTCTCGCAAGCTGGTGATCAATCCACACCAGAAAGTGAAAGTGCTCAGTCATGGCTTACCTTCGGCTTCAACGCTCGCGATGAACGACTTCTCCCAAGAGTCCCATTATGCGCCCGCCCTCCACCGGGAGTTACTCCTGAGGCCCCTTAAGGCACTGCGTGAAATACCTACCCGCCTCTGACCGGCCGCGGGCACCCGGGTAGGGATAATTACGCATGACGCGCATGGCGCGCGACGCTAACGTTAAATCGTTTCCGGAACTCCGAGACTTCCCGGGGCCCCATGGCTATCGCTATATTCACCACCTCATGTCGCAATCGCCGATGGCTGATGACCTAAACGCGCTCCTCGATGCCGCCGTCGATGGCATTGTCTTGATTGATCATCGCGGCATCGTTCGGGTGTTCAACCGCGCGGCGGAGCGGCTCTTCGGGTATACGGCAGCCGAAGTCGTGGGCGGCAATGTCACGCTCCTGATGAACAAAGAAGAAGCTGCGGCGCACGACGGACACCTGCGGCAGTACCTCCTCACGCGGGTCGCAAGAATCATCGGACGGGGGCGCGAGGTGACCGCGCGACGTAAAGACGGTACTAACTTCCCGGCATTCCTGTCCGTCGGCGTGGTTACCGGCAGCGATCCCGTTCGCTTTGTTGGATTTGTCCAGGACCTCTCCGTACGCCGCAGCGCAGAGGAAGAAGCCCGGCGGCTGCAGGAGCGCCTCTGGCAGGTATCGCGCCTGGCCACGATGGGAGAAATGGCTTCGGGAATCGCGCACGAGCTGAACCAGCCCTTGGCCGCAATCGCCAATTACTCGCAGGCCTGCGACCGACTCCTCGGCAGACCCGACGCGGATATTCCTGAAATACGGGAGGCGTTACGAGAGATCACCGGCCAGGCGGTTCGCGCGGGCGAGATCATCCGCAGGCTTCGCGGCCTCGCGACCCGCGCCGACGCCGAGTCGGAACCGACCAACATCAACCGCCTGATCACGGAATTGACGGATCTGGTGAAATCAAGCACTAAGGCTCACGACGTGCAGTATCAGCTGGAGCTCGGAAGCAACCTCCCCGATCTGAAGATCCAGCCCGCGGAGATCCAGCAGGTCATTTTGAACCTGGTGCGCAACGCGGTCGAATCATTCCCGGAGCGCTCTCCCAGCGCACGGCACATCATCATCCGTACGGCCTCGACGGGGGACGGAGAGGTCGAAGTGTCGGTCTCCGACAACGGGCCCGGGGTCGCCCCGCACATCGCCCCGTCCCTGTTCGACCCGTTTTGCAGTTCCAAAGACAATGGCGCCGGACTTAGCCTGGCGACGAGCCGAACTATCGTCGCCCGTCACGGGGGTACGCTAAAATACCAAGCTAACCACCCCACGGGCGCGTGCTTTACGGTGCGACTCCCGTCCACATGTACCTGACTTGAACGGGGGCAGCGATGAAAGCTTCCAAACCGTCCGCAGCGACGGTATTCATCGTCGACGACGACGAGGCCGTGCGCAATTCGCTGCGGCTGCTCGTGAGGTCCGTCGGCCTGCCCGCCTCGATTGCCAACTCCGCCCAGGAGTTTCTGGCGAGCTACGATCCATCGCAGTCAGGATGTCTGGTCCTGGATGTACGCATGCCGGGAATGAGCGGCATTGAGTTACAGCAGCAACTGAACCTGCGCGGGGCCGTCATCCCGGTGATCTTCATCACCGGGCATGGGGACATCCCGATGGCCGTTGAGGCGATGCAGCAGGGTGCCTTCGATTTCCTGCAGAAGCCCTTTCGCGATCAGGACCTCATCGATCGTATCCAGCGCGCGCTTGAGAAGGACCGCATAAGCCGCGAAGAACTTACTCAGCGCAGCCGCATCCTCGAGCGCCGCGAGACATTGACGCCCCGCGAACGCGAAGTACTGGACCTGGTCACCAGCGGTAAACCGAACAAGATCATCGCCTCCGACCTGGGGTTAAGCCAGCGCACCGTCGAAATTCACCGGGCACGCGTCATGGAAAAAATGGGAGCCTCCTCGCTTGCTCAACTGGTGCGCATGACCCTGGATCTTCAGGGATCCGCACCCACCTCGAGCAAATAGCACCGCTGGACATCGCTCAGGAGTCGAGGAGCGCCTTCAACAGGTCGATCAGCTCTTCAGCCTTGATCGGTTTGCTGGCAATGCGCACATTCGGATCGATCCTGAGTTCGTGTACGGCGGACGACGTGTCACCCGTGATGAGAACTGCTCTAAGTGCAGGGCCGACTCTTTCGCGCAACGCCGCGATTACCTGCATTCCCGTCTCGGAATGTGGAAGATGGTAATCCGTCAGCAGCAGATCGAGCTTGGGCATTGCGCTTGCCTGCTCGATCGCCTCCGCGAGCGTGGCAGCAGCGGTCACCACATAGCCCTCGCTCTTCAGGAGCAGCCGCGTGGCATTGCGAACGCTCGCATCATCCTCGACCAGGAGCACGTGAATCTTGCCTTCCCGCACATCGGGGGCGGGTCTGGGTCTCGTGACGACCTCCGGGGCCACCCCCCGCCCCGCGGGCAGGGTAAGAGTAAAGGTTGAGCCCTTGCCGGGTTCCGAGGTCACTTTTAAGTCAGCGCCCAGGAGACGCACCAGTCGCTGCACGATACTCAGGCCCAGACCATAGCCGTCGCGCGAACTGTTCGTGGGAACACCGACCTGATAGAACTCGTCGTAGATCAGATGCAGCTGATCGTGCGCGATGCCGACCCCGGTGTCGTGTACTTCGATGCGCACGGTGTCAGGGTCCGGATGAGAACTGCGCAGCGACACCCACCCTACGGGCGTGTATTTGATCGCATTAGACAGCAGGTTCTTCAGGATCTGCTCGACGAGCGTGCGATCGCTGTGCGCACATTCCTCACACTGAACCACCCGCAGCGTCAGTCCCTTACTGGATGCAAATCCGGAGAACTCCTGCCGCATTTCTTCAAAGAGTGCGCTCACGGCAAAATCGGCCGGATCGGGCTTAACCGCGCCGGATTCGAGCTTGCTGATGTCGAGGAGCGTGTTCAGGAGCCGCGACATGGCACCGATAGCCTGCTCCTGCTGAGCCACGGCCTGAGCGACATCCGGATCAACGACTGCGCGCCGCAGCGCGCCGTTCAGCAGAGACAAAGACTGCAATGGCTGGCGTAAGTCGTGGCTCGCCGTGGCTAGAAATCTGCTTTTTGCCTGGTTGGCGCGGTCCGCGCTCTCGCGCGCCGCATCTGCTGTGCGCCTTGAGGCATCCGCCGCCTCGCGCGCTCGGTCGGCGGTCTGTCGCGCCACGATAAGTTCCGCTTCGGTCCTCTTGCGATCGCTGACGTCCCGAATCGCCGCCGCCACGAGAAATTGGCCGTCGCCCTCAATGGGGCTCAGGCTGATTTCGACCGGGAACTCCGCCCCATCGCTGCGCTGTCCGAAGAGCTCCAGCCCGATGCCCATCGGGCGTACCCGCACGCTGTCTACATAGGTCTGCCGATGCCCCACGTGACGCTCGCGGAACCGCTTGGGCATAAGGAATTCGACTGGTTGTCCGACGATATCATCGTTGGAAAAGCCAAATATGGCGCTCACCTGGCGATTCGCGAACCGAATGATCCCCGTCTCATCGATGATGATCATCGCGTCCGGAGCGGCATCGAGGGCACTGCGGGCCAGCTCGGAAGGTACAGATCGCATAAGGGAGGAACCAGTGGAGTCGCCCTATAGTGCCCGAAATCATGGGGTTCGGCAGTTCAATTGTAAGCGCGTGTCATTCGCGTCCGATCCCTTCCGGGAGGGTCGAAGTCCTTATTGCAAGCCGTATTTTTCCGACTGGTTGATCCGGGCGCACCCGTACAGACTTCGATGGACGTCGCTGGACGTACTCCAAAAGGGCACTCCCCATGTACGAGCGTATCCTCGTCCCGATCGATGGCGGTGCGACGGCGGCTCAGGGTCTCAAAGAGGCCGTAAAAATAGCTGCCTGCCATGGCTCTCGAATCCACTTGATTCACATCATCGATGAATCTCCGGTCGTTGAGCCCTTTGGCGGCAACGGCGGAAGCGAATTCGTCATGGCGCAGCTGCGCGATATCGGAACGTCGCTTCTGGACTCCTGTGCCGAACAGGTTCGGGCTGCCGGCGTGCCGGTCGAGTGCCAGCTGATCGAGCAGATTGGCAACCTGGCATCCGGCCTGATCCTCCGGGCAGCTGCCGCATTTCGTGCCGACCTGATCGTGTGTGGCACCCATGGCCGCACGGGCATTAGGCGGGTCGTCATGGGAAGCACGGCCGAGGAGATCGTGCGTCGCAGTACTTCACCGGTACTGCTCGTACCGCCTGGGGTCATTGGCGAGCGCTGAGAGCCGACTCGATCCGGCTGTCAGCTCGTGCCGCGTCGCACCAATATGCTACCGCACCGAGACGACCAACTAGGAGGGATGCGCGTCCTGAAAATTGCAGTGACCCCGCAAGCTCAAAATGTATTGGCTGATCGCCTTGGCCTGATCAGCGTTCAGCATCGGGCTTGGCATCGTATAGGTTGACGATTCTTCGTCCCAATGCGTATGCATGACGAAGTTCGACAAGCTATGCGCCGTCGTCCCCGGGCGATTGGCGATCTCGCAGAAATCCGGCACCGGCTTCTTCAGGATGGGCGGGGTGTCCTGCCGCACCGCGACGATATGGCATGCGGAACAGACCATTTGCGCCAGTCGCTCGCCTTCAGACTCGAGCGGGGCGGGCCCCGCCTCGCTCACGCGCAAGCACACCGCAAGATTCACGGCGGTGACCGCGACGATCAGGATCGCGATGCGCGCGACATCGGCGCACTCATCCCGCAGCGTTTGCCCGCACTCATGCGACGCCCGCCTTCCGGTTCTCATCTGCGACTCCGCCCGCCGTTTAGGTTCGCACGGTCAGTTCGTTTGCCACCTGCGTGACGCCCGGAGCCGCCCAAGCCGCGGACTGCGCCTGATCGCGCTCGGCCCAGGATCGCACCTCGCCCCGCAGCGTGATTTCTGATCCGGCCGCCTCCACCGCGATCTTATGGGCATCCACGTCCGCCAGCCGCAGGAATGCAGCCTCAATGCGCGACTTGATGTCTTTTTCCACCGTAGCCTTCGGGTTGATATGAATGGAATTGCGCACGCTGATCACCCCTGCGACGCGGTGCATCAGCTTCTCCGCAAGCTCACGCTGATAATGCCACTCGACCTCGCCCAAGAGCGTGATTCGACCTTCATGCACCATGGGGCGGACCTGCTCCGCCGCGGAGGGCAGATCAGTCTTGAGAATCGCAACGGCGGAACGCGCGATCTCCGGATCCGTGGGAAGGGCGCCGGTCCAACGAACCTGAATGTCGTTCGCCACCGCGGCCACGCCCTTCACGCGTCGCGCCGCACGTTCGGCCCGATACTTCTGAAAGCTGCTGTGCACGAAGCCGGCAAGCGCCGCAGTCCCATCCTTGACCCTGACCGCAACATCGGTGTCATCGACTTCTGGCGTCCACTTAAGCTCCGCCTCGACATCCCGCTGAATTTCGCTGTCGGATCGCATGTTCGTCCCCTTTCGGATCAAATGAGGATTGACTGATGTTGATAGTGCGCGCGTGCACGCCATGCTCAAATCCGCAGTTATACCTAACCCCTCACCGCGCGGTGCTCGCGGCGGGCTCCTCCATGGAGGACCATCCCCCGCCAAGTGCTACGTAAAGCGCCACGGTGTCCTGATAGCGGGCGGCAACCGCCTGCAAATCATTAATCAGGGATTGGTGATATTGCGCATTTGAAATCAGCACATCCAGGTAGGTTGCTATTCCTGCCTCGTAGTTGATCTGGATCAGATGCAGGGCCTCCTTAGACGTTTGCAGTGCCTGATCCTGCGCCGCCAGGGTCGCAGCATCGTGCTCAAGCGCGCGTAAGGTATTGGCCACCTGCGCGAAGGACGCAAGTACCACGCTGCGATACTGCTCGACCGCCTGCTGATACTGATCGACGGCGGCCCTGCGTCGAAACCACAGCGTGCCTCCGTCGAAGACCGGCGCCGCGACCGATGCGCCGAGGCTCCACGCGCGCCCGCTGCTGCCGAGAATGCTGGACGACTGGGTGCTGTTTGCGCTGTAGCTGCCGCTCAGGGTGAAACTCGGCAGCAGCGCCGCAGTCGCGACTCCCACGTTCGCGCTCGCCGCATGCGCGACGGCCTCCGCTAGCACCACGTCGGGTCTTTGCTGCACCAGACGCGACGGTACACTGACGGGAAGTTCCGCGGGGAGCGACAGATTATCCAGGCGAATATTGGGGACCTCCCAGAGCGCCGGCGCCTGGCCTGCGAGGGTCGCCAGCAGGTTCTCAGCTTCCGTCAACCGTTGCTCGAGCTGCGGGACCGTAGCCTCAGTAGAGGCGAGTTGACTCTCCAAGGTCAAAACGCTGGCATATGAGGCAGTGCCGGCACGCACCTGAACTTCTCCAAGCTGCACCTGCTCGCGCTGCAGCTGTATGAGTTCCTTGGTGGCACCAATCTCCTCAAGGTAGGCCGCCCGCGCGACGGTGGTATTGACGATATTGGCTTCGAGGGTCAGGTAGGTCGCCTGCGCGGTAGCCTCCTGCCCCTGGACACTCGCACGCAGCGCCTCGAGCGCCCGGCGCTCCCCGCCGAAGACGTCGAGCGCGTAGCCCACGCTGGCCGAAAGCGTGAACAGGTTAAAGAGGCTGGACGGGACACTCTCGCCGAGCCTTTCGGGCGAGTACCGCTGGCGCGTCCCCGAGGCGCCTGCAGTAACGTCCGGGAAGAAAATCCCGTAGCCGCTGCGCAGACTGTCCTGGCTCTGCCTGAGACTTGCCTGAGCCGCAGCCAGATCCGGATTCGACTTAAGCCCCTGCTGCACCAGTGCATCGAGGTCCGGGGAGTCGAATGATCGCCACCATTGGATCCCGAGGGCGCCTCCGGGGACGAACCGCTGCGCCGTGCCCTGGGCGCCCGGAGTGACCTGCGGATCAGCGCCCCGGTTGTAGTGTGAAACGTCCGGGGATGACGGCCGCGTGAAGTTTGGGCCCACGGCGCAGCCGCTGAGGAGCGTGGCAAGTACTGCCGCGTAGCAGCGGGTTCTCATGCTCAGGCCACCCCTACTTGCCGCCCACATACACGTCCACCAGCTGACCGGGGTAGAGCGCCATCCTTGGCGGCTTCTCGAACCGGAAGATGACCGGAAGCACTCGCAGATCCACGCGCTCCTGACGCGCATCGGAGAGCTCGATTTTCGGAGAAATCAGGGGCTGGATTCGGACAAAAGTGAGCGACACATGATCGTTGGTGCCGCGCACATACATTTCCGCTTTGAGGCTCTTCGTGTCCGGCAGCTCATGCACGAGAATCTCATCTATATACGCGCGCACCTGGAGGTGGGACTGCGGCAGTCCCATGACCACGAGCGGACCCAGGCCCTGCGTATACGAGTCATACGCCCCTTGCGATGACACATAACTGCCGACACTGGACTGCACAGCGAGCACCACCCCGTCGCTTGACGCGCGCAGCGTGCACTTCGCCAGCAGCGCGTTCGCCGCCTGGGCCGATTTCGAAAGAGCGGCATAGCTTCTTTCGGCATTCTCAACGTCATATACCCAGGCGCCCGCCTTGGTTAATGCGTATTGCCGCTCGTTCACCCGCATATTAGTCGCTGCGATGTTTGCGGTGTTGCGGGCGTTGTCCAGCGCATCAGCACTGATCGACTTCGGATCGAGGGCGAACGAGCGCTCCTGCTTGGCAAGCTGATCCTGCGCGTTCTTAAGCGAGGCCCGTGCGTTCTCTACCTGTGCACGCGCCACCGCCAGGTTCTCCGGTCGCGGTTGCGCCTTCAGCTCGCGCAGCGTCGCCAGCGCCGCCTGCGCCTGAGCCTCCTGCTGCTCCGCCGACGCACGCTGTACCGAGTCATCGATATGCACCAGGGCGTCTCCCTGGCGCACCACCTGCCCTTCCGCGACGAAGATCTTGTCAATGGGACCGGATACTTCGGGGTAGATGTTGATGTTTTCCCCCTGAGCCTGATCACTTTCGATCATTCCGTTCGCATAGATCCCATGCGCGAACGGGTTCGCGGACGGCTGGAACACAGGCGCCTGCGCCTTCGGCGTCTCACTGAAGAACGCTGCGCTCCCCAGGGCGAGCAACAGGCCCACACCGGAGGCTATGAAGATGATCTTATTGCGCATCTAACTGGCTCCGATCCACGCCCATCACCTTCCCGTCTTCCATGCGCATGATCCGGTCCGCAAACTCGTAAATGCGGCTGTCGTGGGTCACGATGACGATGCAGCGGTGATCGGAGAGGATCTTCTCGCGCACGAAACGCACGATATTTTTGCCGGTATCACCGTCCAACGACGCCGTCGGCTCATCCAGAATGAGAATGTCCGGCCGGCTCACGATTGCCCGGGCAATCGCGACGCGCTGCTGCTCGCCGCCGCTGAGCTTGACCGGTGCGAGCTGGGCGCGGTTCTTCAGACCCACGATGTCCAGGTTGTGCTCGGCCTCCTGCAGGGCGGCACTCCAGCTCTGCTTCTGGAGAATCAGCGGAATGGCTACGTTCTCCGCGGTCGTCAGACGCGGGAACAGGTGAAAGTCCTGAAATACGAAGCCAATTTTGTGCAGGCGAAAGTCGGCCAGTGTATCGCTTGACAGACTCCAGATATCGGCGTCCTCGATACGCACGCTGCCGGAATTCGGCCGCAGAATTCCCGAAATCATGCTGAGCATCGTGGTCTTACCGCTGCCCGATGGGCCCACCACGTAGAGCATCTCCCCGAAATTCGCCTCGAACGTTACGTCCCGGACCGCGTGGGTGCGGGTCGCGCCCTCGCCAAACCACTTGTTGATGCCGAGCGCTTGTATTGCAACCTGTGCCACGGCTAGCCCCTGAAGATGTCAAACGGCTCGATCCTCAGGACCTTGCGCACGCCGACGTAGCTGGAGATCCCGGCGATCACCAGCACCATCACGAACGCCAGACCCATATTGGGAAACGTGATCATGGCGGCGTAGTCCGGCAGACGGGCACGCGCCACCCAGATGAGCCCCGCGCACAGACCGACGCCTAGACCATAGCCCGTGAGCGCCACAAACGAGGCCTGAAACAGAATCATCGAGATCAGCTCGTGCCCCTTGGCTCCTATTGCCTTCAGTGCTCCGAACTTGTCGAGGTTCTCAAGGATGAACGTGTAAAAGGTCTGCCCGGAGATCGACAGTCCGACCACGAAACTGATCAGGGTCATCAGCATCATGTTCGTGCCGATGCCGGTCTCAAACATGTAAAAGTTTGAGATCTTGGAAACGAATTCCGCACGCGTCAGCGCGAGGTAGCCGGCGCTCGCGACGCGCTGCTTGATGAGCGCAATGTCGCCCGTGGACTTCGGCTCAATCAGCAGATAAGAGATCGTAAAACGACTGTTGGGAATGTACTGCAACGCCCGGCTGTAGGTCGTGTAGAGCGTGGGCACGCCAAAGAGCGCGCTGGATGCAACCCGCCCTATGCCAACGATCACGCCCCGATGATCGTTGAGCTCAAACTCCGTGCCGATCTTGGGATTCTTGAGCTTGTAAAACTCCGCGTCCTTGATCGCAATGAAGGCGTTCTCGGCAAAGATGTCCTTGATATTGCCGGCGATGACTTCGGGGCGTCCTACGAGGCTGCTGTCATCCAGCCCGACGATGGTGGCGGCCTGGAAAGTCCCATCGACCAGCTTGAGAAGCGCAGCCCCGGAGTACAGCGGAACCGCATACTTGACTCCGGGGATGCTGCGCACCTCATCGAGCACGTAGTCGGGCAAGGGAATGGTATTGGCGACCGTCTGGACGGCAGGATCCATGACCCAGATAGCCGCGCCGATATTAATCACGGTAGAGGACGAGCGACTGAGAATTCCTGCGAAGAGCGAGGTCATCTCGATCATCAGGAATACCGCGAATGTAATCCCCACCAGCAACGCGGCGAACTTGGCGCGGTCGTTAATCAGCAGCTTGTAGGCAATTTTCAGGATTCCGGACATGTCCGCCTGGGCTTCGGGTGCGTTGCGTAAGTGGCAAGGGTGGCGAAGCGGGCGCTATCCGGTAATCCGGGCAACCCGACTGCGACTGCGGAAAGTACCTAGTTGTCGGACCTCGCAGCCGGTTGATTCGGGCACCAGCCCCCCAAACGGCCACGCTCTTCCGGCGGACGGGACCCGAAAAGTACGTAGTTTGCGCAGTCCCGTGGACGGCAGTGCGTATGGCCCACCCACGCCCGTACGGCCAGCATGGCGTCGCGGCCACAGGGCTTCTTGAAGGGTATCCGCCATGTCAAAGCGAGTTCTTATTATCGACGGTCATCCGGACGCCCACGCGCAGCATTACCTGCACGCGCTATCAATGGCCTATCGCGACGGAGCACTCGCGGCCGGACATACGGTACGCTGCATCGTCGTGAGCGAACTGGCATTTTCGTTGCTGCGAACCAAGGAGGACTTCGAAAGCGCGTCCCCGGAAGCTCCCATCCGTGATTGCCAGGAAGCGCTCTCGTGGGCCGAGCACGTGGTGATCCTGTTCCCCCTGTGGCTTGGGTCTATGCCGGCGCTTCTGAAGGGATTCTTCGAACAGGTCTTGAGGCCCGGATTCGCCTTTGCCCCCGGCTCGAGCGGTGGCCAAGGCGCGAAGTTACTGACCGGCAAGTCAGCCCGGATCGTCATTACCATGGGAATGCCGGCATTGTTTTACCGCTGGTATTTCCGCGGTCACAGCCTCAAAGCCCTAAAGAGAAACATACTCGGGGTGTGCGGGATCTGGCCCGTGCGCGCCAGCGTCATCGGACCGGTGGAATCGATGAGCCAGGCTGGCAGGGGCAATTGGCTTGCGCGCGTACAGCGCTTAGGTCAGCGGGCACGATAACCGCTCTTCGGTCGGATCAGGCTTGCCGCAGCATCTGCGCCGCAAGTAACCATCTCGGGCCACGGCCTCTACACCGGTTATTGGGAGGCCTGGGTAGCGGCAGCCGTCAGAAAGGCCAGATGCGAGGCGTAGTTCGCAAGATCCTCCACCTGCTGTCGGGTGAAGGCACCCATGGACTCCAGGCGCTGAAGGTCCCCCGCGTCCCTGTGGCCGTAAGAGAAATTACTCAGCTGCTCGATCAGATACCGGTCATGCTGGCCGCCGATCGCCGGAATTCCGGACTTATTGCCTTCGCCGTCGGCACCATGACAGCCACTGCAGTCCTGCTGATAGAGCTGCTTGCCGGCCAACGCAGCCCGCGATTCACCGTACTCGGGACCCGGGCTACGCGGGGCAGCGGAGAGATAGGACCCCAGGTCCCGCACCGCCTGTGCCCAATCGAGGTCGGGCCGCCGCATGGTCTCGTGCATGGACTGCCCGGTCCGCTTTCCGCTGGCAAACTGTGTCAGCTGCAGCACCAGGTACTTCTCGCGCTGCCCGGCCAGAGCGGGAATCGAGCGCGGCCCGTCACCCCACGCATGGCTTCCGTGACAAGCCCTGCAGTGCATCAGGTAGAGGACTTTCCCGTTATCCGGGTCGGGGGTGATCGCCCAGATGTGATCGAGCGTTTCATGAGAAAGCGTTTCGGCCGCTGATGTCGGCGGCGCTGCAGTGCCGGCGACGAAGCACGAAAGTCCGAAAACGAGACAGGCGATCCACGGTCGCATGACTAAGGCTCCCGGAGGGCTGGGAGTTCTCGATCATAAACTGAACTTTGCCGAATGATTGAGCCGGTCAGCTCTGAAGCGTCCAGTTCGTCGTCCCCCGCCCCCAGATGCGCGATGTAGCGCGAAAGACTGACCAGCTGCAGCACGTCAAGGTTTTCAAGGTCTCTCAGGTGGTGCGCGCGCATGTTAGCCCGCCGGCCATCCACGACGTCATGCATCTGCCGCAACAAGTAAGCAAAGTCCTGCCCCGCGATCCTGGGGATCGACCGGGCGTTGTTACCGCCCCCGCTAAGTCCATGACAGCTGCCGCAGTGGCCGCGGTAAAACCTGCGCTCCTCCGTGCGCGCGGCGGTGTGTTCTCCGGCAGTATCCCCGGATGTGCTCCAGTCAGCCGGTTGCGCCGCCAGGAACGCCACCACGTCGGCCATGTCCTGCGAATCTCGCAAACCATGCCCCTTGGCCACCGGCTCCATTCGCACGTCCCACCGAATGCTATGCCGGTAATCGATGAGTTGTTTGGCGAGGTAGCGCGGGTGCTGTCCTGTGATATTCGGGACCCAGCCTTCGGGAAGACCATTTGAAGGGCTCGCGTGGCAGCCGGCGCAGTAGCGGAAGATCTCCGCACCGTGAACCACATTCGGCGTGAGGCTCAGAACCTCATTGACCTGACTCTGCAAGCTCCCGACATCGGCGGCCACCGCGGATGCCGCCAACAACAGCGCGACGGCAGCAAGGCCCACCCACGCCGTGAGGCCCCCGATTCGGCAGCCGCGCACGCGATCCACCGTATCGACGCCTCCCCTCGAAGGCGCATCCGGCTTCATGCCCTCACCGCGGGCGAGCACGTAGCCAAGCTCGACGCGCCGCTCGTTCCGGGCCCCGCGCGATTTTGCCACCGTATTTAGTCCGTCCAAAGCCGTCTCGTGTCGGTGCCGATTATCCTCACGACTGTATTCCGCGCCCCAAGCTTTTGCTGCCCGTACAAGTACCTACGGCTGAAACAGCCCTAGGGAGTTCTGCGTATTTCGATGAATTCCGCACGCGGGTAAGTTCTCTTCACACATTTCCCGGCGATGGCGCCGATCCGCGGAGCAAGCTATGAATGACATCCGGAAAATCCTGGTCGCGGTTAAGAATCCCGCCGCCAAGGCGCTCCCCGCGGTGCTCAAGGCCTCGCAAGTCGCCAAAGTATTTGGCGCCGAGCTGATACTCTTTCAGGCAATCGCGCTTCCCATCTACGTCGAAGGCGACGTGAGCTATCTGAATGACGGGCTCGCGGACCTCGAGCGCTGCACTGGTGAAACCTGTGAGCAGGCTCTCGAGACGATCGCGCGCAGGCTGCGGCGCCAGGGAATCAAGGTCTCTGTCAGTGCCCAGTTTGATTATCCGATCTACGAAGCGGTCATTCGCGAAGCGACCCGTCTCAACGTCGATCTCATCGTCGCCGAGCAGCATCATGGACATCGTGGTGCATCCCTCCTCCACCTGGTCGACTGGGAGTTACTGCGGCTGAGCCCGGTCCCGGTACTGCTCATTAAGGACGGCCGCGCCTATCGGCATCCCAGGATCCTGGCGGCGGTGGATCCTGATCACACGTATGGCAAACCCGTATGGCTCGACCGCGAGATTCTTAATACCGGGCAGGCAATTGCCAAGGCGCTGCGCGGCAGCCTGCACGCGGTGCACGCATACGCCCCGATCCCGGTGCTTGCGTTTCCGACCGGCGCCATCAGCGCACAGGAGGTCGAAGCGGCGAACGCCCGCTCCGGGGAAGCAGCGGAGAGAAAGCTCAAGCGGTCATTACGCAACGCCGAGATGCGCAACGTGGTTTCACATGTCATCGGACGTCATCCGGCAGATGCCATCGCCGAAGTCGCAGGCGCAAGCCGCGCCTCGCTGGTCGTCATGGGCGCGATATCCCGCAGTGGAATCAAGCGACTTCTGATCGGCAACACGGCGGAGCGCGTTCTGGATCGTCTGGCGTGCGACGTCCTCGTCATCAAGCCGAAGAACTTAATCAATCGGGTGCCGCAGAAACGTCGCGGCGCCCGCCACGCGCAGATGCTGCCGCTGCCTATCTGAGCGCGCAGCGATCCCTGCCTCAGGGCGCGACCCTCCGCACTTCGATTCGCACGCCTGGGCGGTGCGGGATCAGTTCGGGCGGCGGGCGGGCCACATCCAGTTGCAGACTTCCGGCAGGTCCTCGCCGTGTTCCCGGATGTATTGACCATGCTCCACCAGCTTATCCAGCATCAGCTGCCGGACATGCGCGGCGCGATAGCCGAGCTCGGGCGTGCGATCGATCACGTCAATGACCAGGTGGAACCGGTCGAGACCATTGCGCACCACCATATCAAACGGTGTGGTCGTGCTTCCCTCCTCCTTGTAACCCCGCACGTGCAGATTGGCGTGGTTATGCCGACGATAGGTCAGGCGATGAATGAGCCAGGGATAGCCGTGGTAGGCAAACACGATCGGCCGGTCGGTCGTGAACAATGCATCGAACGCGGCATCGGTCAGGCCGTGCGGATGCTCTTCGCGCGGCTCAAGGGTCATGAGATCGACCACGTTGACCACGCGGATCTTGAGGTCGGGCAGATGTCGGTGCAGGATGTCGACCGCTGCGAGCGTCTCGAGGGTCGGCACATCGCCCGCGCATGCCAGCACGATATCCGGTGAGCCCTCGCCAGGTGAGCCCTCGCCATCGTTACTGGCAAACTCGAAAATGCCGATCCCTGCATCACAATGGCGAACCGCCGCATCCATGCTCAGCCACTGGGGAGCGGCGTTCTTCCCCGCCACGATGACATTCACGCGGTTGTAGCTGCGCAGACAGTGTTCGGCGACGCAGAGCAGCGTGTTTGCATCCGGGGGAAAATACACCCGTACCACCTCGGGCTTCTTGTTGAGGACCACATCGATGAACCCTGGATCCTGATGGGAGAAGCCATTGTGGTCCTGTCGCCACACGTGTGAACTCAGCAGGATATTCAGGGAGGCGACCGGCTGGCGCCAGGGAATCCGCCGAGCTGCTTCCAGCCACTTGGCATGCTGGTTGAACATCGAATCGACGATGTGGATAAAAGCCTCGTAGCACGAGAATATGCCGTGGCGACCGGTCAGCAGATAGCCCTCCAGCCACCCCTGACACTGATGCTCGGAAAGCACCTCCATCACGCGGCCATCGGTGCGAAGGTTGTTGTCGCCGGCATGCAGCTCCGCGAGCCAGGTTCTTCCGGTCTGCTCGAACACTGCGTCGAGGCGATTTGAACTCGTCTCATCCGGCGAGAACAGGCGGAAATTCCGCGCCTGGCTGTTGAGCTCAAAGACATCGCGCAGCCAGGCGCCCAGGACGTGACTGGACTCCGCAGAGGTGCGCCCCGGGACCTCCACCTCCACGGCGAGGGCGGCGACCGGGGGGAGCTTGAGGGGCGGGAGGTGCGCGCCGCCATTTGCGTGGGGATTCAATCCCATCCGCCGCGTGCCCGCCGGTGCGAGCTGAAGCAGATAGGGTCGCGGGGCGCCGTCGGTGCCAAAGAGCTCCTCCGGCTCGTAGCTGCGCATCCACTGCTCGAGCTGCCGCAGATGAGCCGGATTGGATCTGACTTCCGCCAGCGGTACCTGATGGGCGCGCCACGTTCCTTCGATAGGCACGCCGTCCACGAATTTGGGACCGGTCCAGCCTTTGGGCGTCTCCAAGACGATCATCGGCCAGCGCGGCCGCGTCTGCTGCGCCGCCGTCCGCGCGCGTTCGCGGATCGCGGCGATCTGGTCGAATACACGATCCAGGGTCTGGGCCATCTTGGCGTGCATTGACCACGGCTCGTCCCCGGATACGAAGTACGGCTGCCAGCCGTAGCCTGCGAGCAGGCTCTCCAGCTCCTGGCGGGGAATGCGCGCGAGAATCGTCGGGTTGGCGATCTTGTAGCCGTTCAGATGCAGGATCGGCAGCACCGTGCCATCCGTGCGGGGGTTCAGGAACTTGTTCGAATGCCAGGCGGTGGCCAGGGGTCCCGTTTCGGCCTCGCCATCGCCCACTACGCAGGCAACGACGAGTTCGGGATTGTCAAAAGCAGCCCCGAATGCATGTGCCAGCGAATAACCGAGCTCTCCGCCCTCGTGAATGGAGCCCGGCACATCGGGAGCACAATGACTTGGAATGCCGCCCGGGAACGAAAACTGCCGGAACAGGCGCTTCATGCCGTCCGCGTCCCGCGTCAGGCCCGGGTACAGCTCGGTGTAGCTGCCCTCGAGCCAGGTGTTGGCCACCAGCGCGGGTCCCCCGTGTCCGGGACCGATCACCGGCAGCACACTCAGATCGCGACGGTTGATGATCCGGTTCAGGTGCGCGTAGAGAAAATTGAGCCCCGGCGTCGTACCCCAGTGCCCCAGCAGCCGGGGCTTGATGTGCTCGGGTTTGAGCGGCTCGGTGAGCAGCGGATTGTCGAGCAGATAGATCTGTCCGACGGACAGGTAGTTCGCTGCGCGCCACCAAGTGTGGATGCGACGCAGGTCGTCGGTCGCGAGCGCGTGGCGGTTCTCGATTTCCAACATTTGCACGGGTGAATTTCCGGCCGGTGAGCGATGGAGCAAATCCTGTTCGCCCGTGGTAGAAACTGCCATACGGGCATATCCGTATATCTGCAGAGCCATGGCGGCCTAGTCTGTCCTAAAGCGCCGACGAGATGTTTTTCCATGACCCTACTCACCGTCAACGCGGGAAGCACATCGGTCAAGCTCGCGCTTTTTGAGCTCGATGAGAATCGTGTGCCCACGCGAGTGCGAGCCGAGTCGCACGCGAGTCGCGAGGATCCGCGCACGACCCTGTACGCGCTGCAACAGGGCAGTCGCTGCGACATCTCGGCCGTGGTGCACCGTGTGGTCCACGGTGGCGATCGCTTTTCCCATCCCCGGGCGCTCGACCCATCCACCATTGCCGCCATCGAGGCGCTCTCAGCTTTGGCCCCGCTTCACAACCCTGCAGCACTGCGCTGGATCCGGGTCGCCGGCGAATTATGGCCGCAGGTTCCGCAGGTCGCCGTGTTTGATACCGCTCTGTTCAGGAATCTGCCCCGGGTCGCCGCCGAATATGCGTTACCGGCACGCCTCGGTAGCGAGATTGGCGTACGGCGCTACGGCTTTCACGGTCTGGCGCATGAGGCCATGCTGGAAAGCTGGTGCCGGCTCTATCCGGACCTTGAACGCGGAGGACGCCTGATCACCCTTCAGCTTGGCGGCGGCTGCTCAGTCACCGCTTTCGATCGCGGCCGTCCCATGGATACCTCGATGGGGTTTTCACCGCTCGAAGGTCTCGTGATGGCGACGCGTTCGGGCGATCTCGATCCCGCAGCTGTCGCCTACTTGCAAAAGAAGCTCGGCCTCTCCGGGGAGCGAGTCATCCAGGAGCTGAATGAGAACGCGGGCCTCGCCGGTGTCTCGGGCCTCCATGAGGACCCCGGCACACTCCTTCAGCATCACTCGCCTCAGGCGCAGTTCGCGGTCGAGCTCTACTGCTACAGGATTCGCAAGTTCATCGGCGCTTACCTCGCTGTGCTCGGAGGATGTGATGGCCTTGTATTCGGAGGTGGTGTGGGCGAGCACGTACCGGCCGTGCGAGCCCGAGCGCTGGAAGGGATGCAGTGGGCCGGTATCCGCATGGACCCCGTCCTGAACAATTGCGCGGATGGGGGCCATGCGCTCATCAGCGCGGCAGACAGCCAGGTCCGGGTGCACGTCGTCGTGGTCGACGAGGAATCCATGATGGCTCGTGAAGCCATCAGTGTCCTGCGCCAGCCAGCCTAGCCCTCGAGGGTTCCAGGCCCCCTGCACTGCATGGCCGCCTGAGCACGGGGATACAGGTACCAGTCGACGCAGCCATGCGCACATCCGGCGTCCGCCCGGGTAGCCTCACGATCGCGGACCCACAGGTGCCTCGGGGCCTCGTACGGTGTGTCAGCGGGATTGGACCCCGGCCAAGGGCAGGCCTGAGACGGCGCGCCACGAGTCGCTTGCTGTTCACTCGGCTCCATGACTTCCTCCGATGCCATCAGCCTAGGCGAGGCGGAGTATCCGTAAACGGGCGAGCGCTGGGGATACGTTTAAGTCCTTATCGCCCCCCGCGTCGCCGCTACGCACATTCCACGATGCCCGATGGTTGCCCCGCGCCTAGGCTTTGCCCGGAACCCATCTGCAATCGCTTTGAGCCACTTTGAGGGAGTGCCCATGACCGCCAAGAAACGCCGCATTCTGGTTGCGATCGAGCACACCGACCGCATGCCCGTGAGCCTCATCCATAAAGCGGCCTACCTCGCCAAGCACACTGGCGCGCACGTCGAACTCTTCCATGCGATCGCGGACCTCAAGTCTGCGGCACCATCAGATCGCCTGACCAAGTCGGAGTTGCAAGACTGGAGAGCCGAGGTTGCGTCCTTCCGGCTGCGCCGTCTGGAGCGCTTCGCGCGCAGTCGCGCGCTCGAGGGCATACGCGTGGCCTGCACGGTGCTGTGGGACTCTTCTGCGTACAAAGCCATCGTACGCCAGGCTCTTGCGACACACGCAGAGTTGGTGGTCGCCGGCACGCACCGTCATACCATCGGTGCCCGCCTTGCGGCAGAGAGCGTCGACTGGGAACTCGTCCGTGAATGTCCGGTGCCGCTCCTGATCGTCAAATCGCGCCGCAGCTACCAGGACTGTGACGTGGTCGCAGCGGTCGACCCGTTTCATGAGAACGATAAGCCCGCCAGCCTCGACGTCAAGCTGCTCCAGGTTGGGCGACGTTTCGCGCGCATCTTCGGCAGCGACCTTCATATCTTCCACGCCTACATGCCCTTAGTGCCCGTGGAGACGCTGCCGATGGCGCCCGCCGCCCCGCTCATCGCGATGCCCCCTGAAATGGAGCCCTTGCATCAGCGCCAGGTGCAGCAGGCAATGGAGCGACTGGCTCGTTCCGCGGGCATCGCCAAACCTCACCGGCATCTGCAGCTCGGCCACGTGGCACCCGAACTCGACGTCCTCACCCGCCAGCTTCGCGCGGGGCTCGTAATAATCGGCTCCGTGTCGCGCTCCGGCTTCCGCCGCCTGCTGATCGGCAATACGGCTGAGCGCGTGCTCGATGACCTCTGCTGTGACGTACTGGTCGTGAAGCCCGCCGGGTTCGCAAGCCGCGTTATGGCCGCCAAGCCCGCGATATCGGCGCGCCAACCTGCGCGGCACTCGAGCGCCCACGCTTAGCCACTCTCACCCGCTACACCGCGCCAGCATGACCAAGACCGCGAGACCTGCCGCGGCGAGAGCGCTTGGGAGGCGGATTGAGGCCGCAACTCGCCTCGCAGCCCCAGCGGCACCCGTGCAGAATCTGACCGGACTCGCCTCGCCAGGGGACCGTCGCTGCCCAAAGCGCTCCGCAGCTAGCCTGTGGCCCGAGTCACTCTCGTGATAGCGCCCGGCCAAGCAGCCACGACCGCCGAAGGGCGGCAGCTCTGGGACCGGCAGGCGCGCACCCGAGATGGCGTCGACTTTCGCATTCGTCCCGTGCGTCACGACGACTTGGTGCGCGAGCGGGAGTTCATCGGGAACCTCAGCGAACGAAGCCGCTATGAACGCACCATGGGCCTGCGGCATCTTCCCTCGCCCGAGAGAATTGAAGAGCTCGTTCGGGTCGACTACCGCCGCAGCATGGCGTTCGTCGCCGCCGTGGGCGACGGCAGTGCCGAGACGTTCATAGGCATCGCGCGCTACGGCCGTGGTGGCGATCTTGGCTGTGAATTCGCGCTGGTGGTGGCCGATGACTGGCAAGGACGCGGCGTGGGCCTGGCACTCATGCAGACACTGATCGCTTACGCGCGCGCCCAATCCATCGAAGCGCTCGATGGGGTCATATTGGCCACCAATACCCGCATGGTGGCACTTGCCCGCCAGATGGGAATGACGCTACGGTTGAACGCCTCCGATCGGACCACTTTCGACGCTTTTCTCGCCCTGTGACACGTTAACGGATCGATGCAATGCCCGGTCAAGAGGCCGCACCACACACCACCGCCACGATGAGTGCCATGCGCCTGCACTCCGAGGACCCGGTGCTTGCGCTCGAGGAGCTGCCGCTGCCCCATCCTCGGGAGCATGAGGTCGTCCTAGAGGTTTCAGCCTGCGGCGTGTGCCGTACCGACCTGCATCTTCTCGATGGCGAACTGCCAGACATCCACTATCCAATCACGCCAGGCCATGAGGTGGTGGGACGGGTCCTCGCGCGCGGCTCGCACGTGACCGACATCGAATGCGGCGAGCGGCTCGGGGTGCCCTGGCTGGGCTATGCCTGCGGAACGTGTCGTTACTGTCGCCGGGGCGCTGAGAATCTCTGCGAGAATGCAAAATTCACCGGCTACACCCTGGATGGGGGGTACGCGCAGTACGCGGTGGCCGACGCTCGATTCTGCCTGAGGATTCCGGAGCAGTACTCGGATAGCGAAGCAGCCCCACTGCTCTGCGCCGGGCTGATCGGGTACCGCGCCTATAAAGCAGCAGGTGATGCGGAAAACGTCGGCCTCTACGGCTTTGGGGCGGCCGCGCATTTGCTCGCCCAGCTGGCCCGACACGAAGGCCGGCGAGTCTTCGCCTTCACACGCCCCGGAGACGTAGGCGGACAGAAGTTTGCCCGCGAACTTGGGGTGGTGTGGGCCGGTGGGTCCGATGAAGCGCCGCCCGAGCCGCTGGATGCGGCCCTCATTTTTGCCCCGCTCGGCGAGCTGGTCCCTAAGTCTCTCCGCGCCACGCGCAAAGGCGGCCACGTGGTGTGCGCCGGCATCCACATGAGCGACATACCGAGCTTTCCTTACGAGCTGCTCTGGGGTGAGCGTACGGTTTCCTCGGTTGCCAATCTTACGCGCGCCGACGGCCACGAGTTCATGAGGGTCGCGTCGCACTTTACCCTGCGTCCCGCGGTTACGACCTTCCCGCTCGAGCAGGCCAATGAAGCGCTGCGGCGGCTGCGCAGCGGAGCTCTGGCCGGCTGCGCAGTTCTGCAGGTGCAACACACACGCCAGTGACCGTGACCAATCCTGAACGCAGCTCTTGTTGGCCTCGCAGCGGCGACACTCCGGCGCGCTTCAGGACAAGGGGACGTCAGTCCCTTCACGCCCTACCCTTATTGAGATCGCCCTCTCATACGGTCAACTGCGTATTGCCTTTTGGCTCGGATCCGCAGGTCGCAATCCGAGACGTGGATTCCGCCGCCTCGGCACATAATCTCTAGCCCTGCACAGCAGGTCCGGCGGCGGCGACGCGCTTTGAAGCAGTCCGATCCGGGGCCTGCCACCGCACGCTTCCTCGCCCGTCCGCATCTCCTGCGTTCCACCGCCACGTGCCGGGCGGCGACACCCGCCGCCCCCTCCCGGACAGGTCAGCCACTGCGGTATCTACGTACTCGCAGACGCGGCTTCGACCGATACGATTCCCAAAACCGGCATTCGAAATCCGCTCGGCACAGGAACCGCTAACAATGACTCTGAGTGAGACCTACAACGACAAAGTCGTGCGCCAGTTCGCGGTGATGACCGTGGTCTGGGGCATCGTCGGCATGGCAGTCGGGGTACTGATCGCCGCACAACTTGCGTGGCCGGCGCTGAACTTCGACATCCCCTGGCTCACCTACGGGCGCCTGCGACCGCTGCACACCAACGCAGTGATCTTCGCGTTCGGCGGCAGCGCCTTGATCGGGACTTCGTATTACGTAGTGCAGCGCACCTGTCATGTCCGCCTGTTCGGCGACCGCCTCGCGGCATTCACCTTCTGGGGCTGGCAGGTCGTGATACTGGCGGCCGCAATCACGCTGCCCTTGGGAATCACTCAGGGCAAAGAATACGCAGAGCTCGAATGGCCCATCGACATCCTGATCACCATCGTCTGGGTGTGTTATGCGATCTCCTTCTTCGGAACCATCGCCCGGCGCCGCGTCAAGCACATTTACGTCGCGAACTGGTTCTATGCCGCATTCATCATCACCATCGCAGTACTGCACGTTTTCAATAACCTGGCGGTCCCCGTCAGCCTGACCAAGTCCTACGGCATCTATTCCGGCGTCGTCGACGCGATGATGGAGTGGTGGTACGGCCACAACGCGGTGGGCTTCTTCCTTACGGCCGGCTTCCTCGGAATGATGTACTACTTCGTGCCCAAGCAGGCGCAGCGACCCATCTATTCCTATCGTCTCTCAGTGGTGCACTTCTGGGCGTTGATATCGGTCTATATGTGGGCCGGACCGCATCACCTGCATTACACGTCGCTGCCCGACTGGGTGCAGTCGATCGGTGCGGCATTCTCAATCCTGCTGCTCGCGCCCTCCTGGGGCGGAATGATCAACGGGATCATGACGCTCTCCGGAGCCTGGGATAAGTTGCGCACCGACCCGATTCTCAAGTTCATGATCGTGTCCCTCGCGTTCTACGGCATGTCGACCTTTGAAGGGCCGATGATGTCCATCAAGACCGTAAACGCACTCTCCCACTACACCGACTGGGTCATCGGGCACGTGCACTCCGGCGCCCTGGGCTGGGTCGCGATGATGACCATCGGCACGATGTATTGCCTGATTCCGCGCCTTTTCAATCGCACGCAGATGTACAGCGTGCGGCTGATCGACGTCCATTTCTGGACCTCCACCATCGGCGTGGTGCTCTACATCACCTCGATGTGGATAGCCGGTGTCATGCAGGGCCTGATGTGGCGGGCATTCAATAATGACGGCACGCTGACCTACAGCTTCATCGAAAGCGTCAAGGCTACCCATCCCTTCTATCTGGTACGCCTGATGGGTGGATTCCTGTTCTTCTCCGGGATGCTGATCATGGCCTACAACGTCTGGAAAACGGTGCGTGGCGACAGACCGGTGCCCGTCGCGGTGCTCCCTGCGGGAGTGGCCACTGCCACCGGGGGCGCACACACATGAATCACGATGTGATCGAAAGCAAGCTCGGACTGCTCACAATCCTGATCCTCGTCGTTATCAGCGTGGGCGGACTGGTCGAGATCGTTCCCCTGATGCTCAGCGCTGCCAAGAGCCAGGGAAACGTGAAAATCGTGCCCCGTACGGCACTCGAGCAGGCCGGGTTCGACATCTACGTGCGCGAGGGGTGCTATCTGTGTCATTCGCAGCAGATCCGTCCGTTTCGCAGCGAGACGGAGCGCTACGGCCCCTACTCGGTCGCGGCCGAGTCGCAGTACGATCATCCGTTCCAGTTCGGCTCCAAGCGCACCGGCCCGGATCTTGCGCGTGTCGGTGGTCGCTACAGCGACGACTGGCATCGCGTACATCTGAACAACCCCCGCGACGTCGTGCCCGAATCGAACATGCCAGGCTTCCCCTGGCTGGCGAAGAGTCCTCTCGATGGGGATCTGATGCAGCGCAAGCTCAAGGTGCTCCGCATGCTCGGCACGCCTTATACCGATGAGGACATCAAGAACGCACCGACAGCCGTTCACGATAAGACTGAACAGGACGCCTTGATCGCGTATCTGCAGGGCCTCGGCACAGACCGACCGCGCGGCACCGGGAGCGAAGCACCATGAGCCTGATCAATCTTGCCCGCGCGGTCATCACCGTACTGTGGTTCGCGTTGTTTGTCGCGATGTGGATCACCGTCTGGTACCGCTGGCGTCACGACCGGTATCCGGACATTGCCCGTCTGCCGCTCGAGAGCTCCGACAGCGTGCCCGGGCTGCCCGAGGAGCGCACATGATGCCGCATGCCATGAGCCTCATCATCGGCGTAGTCACGAGCCTCAACGTGATCGCGTGCGCGTGGCTGATCTGGTGGACCGCCCGCAAGCGCCCCAATGAAGCCGCTACCGGGGAGGTGACCGACCACGTCTGGGATGGTGACCTGCGCGAGCGCAACAATCCCATGCCGCGCTGGTGGCTGATCCTCTTCTTTCTGTCCATTTTGTTCTGCTTTGCGTACTTCCTGCTTTACCCGGCGCTCGGCAACTTCCCGGGTGTACTTGGCTGGACCAAGGCCAACCAGTATCAGGGCGAAGTACGCGCCGCACAGAGCCAGTATGGGCCCATCTACGCACAGTTCGCCGGCCGCAGCGTCGCTGACCTTGCCAAAGACAAGAATGCTCTGGCGCTGGGGCACAGCCTGTTCGCCAACAACTGCGTAAACTGCCACGGATCCGATGCGCGCGGTGCTGCTGGCTTTCCCAACCTGACCGACAGCGACTGGCTGTATGGCGGCGATCCGGACACCATCATCCAGACGATCACGCATGGACGCGAAGGCATGATGCCCGCACTGGGCACCGCGCTCGGACCCCAGGGAGTGGATGAGGTTGTCGCTTACGTGGAAAGCCTCAGTGGGCGCAGCGTGCCGGCGGACAAGGTGGCGGCCGGTCAGGCGCGCTTCGCTCTGTGCGCTGGGTGTCACGGGGCGGACGGCAAAGGCAATCAGGCGGTTGGCGCGCCTAACCTGACGGATGACATCTGGCTCTACGGCGGCTCGGACGCCACCATCCGTAAGAGCATCATCGATGGACGGCACGGCAAGATGCCCGCGCACCAATGGCTGGGCGATGACCGGATCCGGCTGCTCGCGGCCTACGTCTACAGCCTGTCCCAGTCGCGGTGATCCGATGCCACGCGTTTACGTGCTGCCCCCCGCGCGACGCTTCGCACGCACCGACCTCGGGATCGTGCTGTGGCCGTCATTCCTCGCCGCCTGCTTCGCGAGCCTGCTGTTCTTCGCGGCGGTCGACCCCCTGCTGCTGCGCGACGCCGGGCCGGCTCTGTTCCAGCATATCGACCGGGAAAGTGGCTATGCCCTGGGCTTCGTTTTTTTCTGGGTCACGAGCAGTCTGGCCAGTGGCCTGAGCCTCTTCCTGATTCGCACTCCCCGCGCCTCAGCGGGTGATTCAGACCCGAACGGGCCTGCGTAATGTCCGTGCCCGCGCACTCACTCGAAGGTCCGAGCGAACCGTTCTACGCGGCGGCCGAGAAGATTTATCCCCGCGAGATCAACGGTCGTTTTTCCAACTGGCGTAAGAGCGCCGTGGTCGTACTGCTCGGTCTCTTTTACGGGGTATGCTGGATCTCATGGAGCGGCCACCAGTCGCTGCTGTTCGATCTCCCGGCGCGCAAGTTCTACATCTTCGGTCTCACGCTTTGGCCGCAGGACTTCCTCTATCTCGCAGTACTCCTGATCCTCGCTGCGCTCTCGCTGTTTTTCTTTACCGCCCTGGCCGGGCGACTATGGTGCGGTTACGCCTGCCCGCAGACGGTGTGGACGGAGCTCTTCACCTGGATTGAACAGTGGACCGAAGGACCTCGCGGGAGGCGCATCAAGCTCGATCGTGGTCCCTGGACACTTGAGAAAGTGAGCCGCAAGACCTTGAAGCAGGTCCTGTGGGTCGCGCTGGCGGCGTATACCGGCTTCACATTCGTCGGCTACTTCACCCCGGTCCGGGCGCTGGGCGGCGAGCTGTGGCATCTGACCATCGGGCCCGCGGCTGCCTTCTGGATCTTCCTCTATTCGCTCGCCACCTACGGCAATGCCGGCTTTCTGCGCGAACAGGTCTGCAAGTACATGTGTCCGTACGCGCGTTTCCAGAGCGCAATGTTCGATCGCAGCACGCTGATCATTGCCTATGATCAGCCCCGTGGCGAACCGCGCGGCGCCCGCCGTCGTGGCTCGTCAGCGCAGGACCAGGGACGCGGCGACTGTATCGACTGCACGCTGTGCGTCCAGGTGTGCCCCACCGGTATAGATATCCGGCGTGGGCTCCAGTATGAGTGCATCGCGTGCGGCGCCTGCATTGACGCGTGCGATAGCGTCATGGACAAGATGGGAAGTCCGCGAGGCCTGATTCATTACACGACCGAAGATGCCTCGCGCGGCCTGCCTGTGAAAATTGCGCGACCCCGTATGCTCGTGTACGCAACTTTGTTGCTGGCGGTCGCAGGCTACCTGGTCTATTCCCTGATAACTCGCATGCCGCTGATCGTGGACGTTATTCGCGACCGCAATGCCCTGTACCGCGAGGTGAACGGGGAGGAGATCGAGAACACCTATACCCTGAAGGTGATTAATCTCGATGCCGCGCAGCACCAGTATCAGCTCTCGGTCGGCGGCGTCGACCGCCTCTACGTTGCCGAACCCAGCGAGCCGATCCGCGTGCCTGCAGCCACGGTGAGCAACGTGGTCGTGCGCCTCCGTGCCCCGGAATCTCGGTCCCTTGGCGTCAACCGGATCACGATTTCACTCAAGGCGCTGGACCGGGACGCAATCCAAGTGCACGAGAGTGCTCGCTTCATAGGACCGCGCTCATGAATGCATCTGTCATCCCCTGGTATCGCAGCTTCTGGCCCTGGTTCATCATCGCCCTGCTGTCCGCCGCAGTACTCGGCAGCCTGGCCAGCGCCTATCTTGCGGTCGTAACTCCGGACGTAGTACTCGATCACGCCGACCAGGCCGGCTGAAGGTCATGGACATCAGCCCGGCCGCACCCGCCTTCTGCTTCCATTGCGGCAATCGGCTGTCGGCGCAGCGCTCCTCGCATTTCGTCGAGGTCGACGGCAGGCCGGAGCCGGTGTGCTGCGCGGGGTGCGAAGCGGCGGCCGGGTACATCCTCTCGCAGGGACTGGGTCGCTTCTATCAGTTCCGTACCGCGCCGGTGTCGGCCCCTTTACCCATGGAGCGCGACTGGAGCGTCTTCGACCGGCCCGCGGCCGTCACGCGCTACACGCATGCCCGCGCCGATGGCAGCCGGGAGGTGGGCGTGCAGCTTGAAGGGCTTCACTGCGCAGCCTGCGTCTGGCTCATCGAAAACAGCCTGCAGCGCCAGGGCGGGATCGGCGATGTCTTCGTGAACCTCAGCGAGGGCCGGGCGCACCTGCGCTACGACCCCGAGAAGCTGCCCCTGAGTGGCGTACTGCGCGCGCTCGACCGCATAGGTTACCGCCCGCGACCCATCAGTTACCTGAGCGGCGCGCCCGACCGCGGCGTCGAACGACGCCTGGCCCTCAAGCGCCTCGCAGTTGCAGGCTTTGGAATGATGCAGGTGATGAGTTTCGCCGGCGCGCTCTATGCGGGCGCGCTGGATGGAATCGCACCGGACATCGAGCAGCTGCTGCGCTATGTCAGCTTCCTGGTGGCGACCGCGGTGGTGCTCTACTCGGCGCAGCCCTTCTTCATCTCGGCCTGGCGCAGTTTGCGCGCCCGCAGCCTCGGCATGGACGTCCCGGTCGCCCTGTCAATTGCGATCGCCTACGGATGGAGCGTGTGGACCACACTAAGAGGCCACGGCGCCGTCTACTTCGACAGCGCCGTGATGTTCACGTTCCTCTTGCTGCTGGGCCGTTACATCGAGATGTCGCTGCAGCACCGTGCCGCCCTGCGGCAAGACTCGCTGCATCGCCTCCTGCCTGAAAGTGTACTGCGCCTGTCGGGATCGCAGGCGGAACGCGTCACGCCCGATGAACTGCTTGCCGGCGACAGGATCCGCGTACTCGCCGGTGAACGCATCCCCGCGGACGGGGTCATCTGCACAGGCGTCGCCGAGGTTGACGAGTCCCTGCTCACCGGCGAGTCGATGCCGAGGGTCTGCCAGGCGGGTGATGAGGTCACGGCAGGGACCGTTGATGTCAACGGTGTTCTTGAGGTGATGGTCGTTCGCGTCGGACAGGACTCAAGACTCGCGGCAATCGCCCGGCTCGTGGATCGTGCCCAGGCCGTGAAACCGCCGATCGTCGAACTCGCCGACCGGGTAGCGGCAGGGTTCGTGGGCGCGATCATCCTGCTTGCAGTGATCGCCGGTGTTTACTGGTGGTACCGCGACGCAACGCAGGTCTTGCCGGTCGTGCTGGCGGTGCTCGTCGTGACCTGTCCGTGTGCACTTTCGCTGGCGACGCCAGCGGCGCTGGCCGCTGCCAGCACCCGCTTGTCGCGCTCCGGACTGCTGGTTGCGCGCAGTCGCGGGCTGGAACGGCTGGCGCACGTCGATACGGTGATCTTCGACAAGACCGGGACCTTGACCCGTGGTCAGCCGCGCATCGAACAGATCGAGCCCCTGCAGCAGCAGGTGAGCCCAACGCGCTGCCTGCTGGTTGCGGCGGCTCTGGAGGGGTTCTCGACCCACCCGCTGGCCCGCGCTTTCGCGACCTCTGCCGGGGGCCTGACCGCAACCGACGTCGTCACCGTGCCGGGGCGTGGTATCCAGGGCGATGTGGACGGCGTCCGCTATCGAATCGGCCGGACCGACTACGTGACGGAAGCACTGGAGACGGCGACCCCGTGCGCGGCGAGCAGTGCACAGGAGGGTCAGTCGATCATTCTCCTGGGGGACCGCAAGCAGGTGCTAGCTGCCTTTCTCCTGGCCGATGCGCTGCGTGCCGACGCCGCCGGGATGGTGGAACAGCTCCAGAGTCTGGGGCTGACAGTGCGCATCGCGAGCGGCGATCGCGAAGCGGTGGTGCAGAAATGCGCCCGGCAATTAAAGGTTACCGCGGCCCACGGGGAAATGACCGCAGCCAGCAAGCTCATCCTGCTGCGTGCCCTGCAGGCGCAGGGCCATCGGGTGCTGATGGTGGGAGATGGGATCAACGATGCGGCCGTTCTGGCTGCAGCAGACGTCTCCGTCGCGGTCGGCAGTGGCGCGGATCTCGCCCAGGTCAACGCTGACATGGTCCTGATCGGCGAGAGCCTCGCCAGCCTGCCCCAGGCCATCACAACGACACGCCGCATGCTGTCAGTGATGCGACAGAACCTCACCTGGGCCGCAATCTACAACCTCGCGGCCGTCCCGCTGGCGGCATGCGGCTGGCTCGACCCCTGGATGGCGGCTGTCGGAATGTCGCTGAGCTCCCTGCTCGTGGTCATCAACGCCCTGCGCCTGCTGCCGCATCGCTCAGGAACTGCTCCCCTGGCCGCCCCTGCGCAACGGATGGCCGAGGGATGATCATTCTTTACCTTTTGATTCCGCTGAGTCTCGTGCTCGTGGCGTTTGCCGTGTGGGCATTCTTCTGGGCGGTCAGACAAGGCCAGTTTGACGACCTGAACAGCCCCGCAGCGTCAATCCTCCTGGATGACGATCGCGCCCCACCTCCGGACCCCGGCCCGCCCGGGTAGCCGCCATGTCGAGCCTTCTGTGGTTGTCTGCGCTGCTCACGGGTCTGTTGGGAAGCGGTCATTGCCTGGGCATGTGCGGCGGCATCGCCACGGCGCTGGGCTCGGTTGCCCCTGCCGCGCTGCCGAGACCCTGGTGGGCCGGTCTTTATCACTCCGGCCGCATCCTCAGCTATGCGACGTTGGGGGCGGTCGCGGGCACGGCGGGCGCCGCCGGCGCGTCTTTTGCAGGCGCAGGCGTCTATCTGCGCCTCGTCGCTGCCGCGCTCATCATCCTGATGGGAATTAACGTCAGCATGCGCGGCGCCGCGGCGCCGCGGTGGCTGCGGGCACCGGAGCGGCTTGGCGCACGGGTGTGGCGGCACTTGCAGCCGCTCGTGGTGGGCCGCCTGCCGCGGCGCCCCGTGCCGCGCGCGCTTATGACCGGCGCGCTGTGGGGCTGGCTTCCCTGCGGCCTCGTCTATTCCGCGCTGCTGACCTCGACCGCCGCGGGCAGCACGGCGGCCGGGGCGGGCACCATGGTGGCATTCGGCCTGGGCACACTTCCGGCGATGGCGGGACTTGGTGCCCTGGCCGCTCGCCTGCCCCGCCTGGCCAGCGCGCACTCGCGCGCGCTCGGGCTGATCGTGATCGCCTGCGGTCTGTGGACGGCCGCGATCCCTGCGGGCGCACTGCTGGCCGGCCAACCGCAATGCGAACACACCGGACCTGCATTCCACTGAGGACCCCTATGAACGCCCCTGCCGTGATCAACGACGAACTCCTGCAGCGCTACGACCGGCCCGGTCCGCGCTACACCTCCTATCCGACAGTGCCGAGATTTCGTGACGACTTCACCGTAGAGGAATTCTGCGCGGGCGCGCATGCCGCCGAGGCACCCGCTGCCCGGCCGCTGTCGCTTTACGTACACATCCCTTTCTGCCGCAGTCCCTGCTTCTACTGCGGGTGCAATCGCATCATCACGGGCCGCCCTGAACTGGGTGAGCGCTATGTGGCGCGCGTCCTCGCGGAAGCGGAGATCGCCCGGACACTCACGGGCCGCACCGGGCCCGTCGTGCAGCTGCATTTGGGTGGCGGCACCCCGAACTTTCTCTCCGGACCTGCCCTGGAGCGCCTGGTTAGCGGTCTCGCGGAGCGCTTTGCCCTGAGTGATCGCCCGGATCGTGACTTCTCCATCGAGCTCGATCCGCGCACGCTCCCGGAGGCACCTGAGCGCTACGCGGCCAGGCTCGCTCGTCTGGGATTCAACCGCGTGAGCCTCGGCGTACAGGACTTTGACGCGGAGGTGCAGACGGCGATCAACCGCCACCAAGGCGCCGAGGAGACTCTCGACCTGATCGACGCGTGCCGGGACCATGGCATCCGCTCGGTGAACATCGATCTGATCTACGGACTTCCCAAACAATCGCTCGCGGGGTTTCGGCGCACCCTGCGCACCGTCATCGCAGCCCGACCGGACCGCATGGCGATTTATGGCTACGCGCACATGCCGACGATGTTCAAGGCGCAGCGTCGCATCCACGCCATGGATCTCCCCAACGCCGGCACTCGCCTCGCGCTGCTGCGCCTGGCCATTGAAGAACTCACCGCCTTCGGCTACCGCCACATCGGCATGGATCACTTCTCATTGCCCGACGATGATCTCGCGCTGGCGCAGCGCGACCACCGCCTGCAGCGCAACTTCATGGGCTATACGACGCACGGGGGTTGCGACCTGCTCGGGCTCGGAGTCAGCGCAATCAGCCGGATGGGTAACTGTTACGGCCAGAACCTGCGGGATCTGCACAGCTGGGAGGCCGCCATTGATTCCCACCGGGCCGCGTTCTGGCGCGGCCTTGCGCTGACCGACGACGACAGCATTCGCGCGGGCGTCATCGAGCAGCTGATGTGCCATGGCGCTATCGACGTGCGCGCCACAGAATCGCAATACGGAATCAAGTTCAGTCGCTACTTCGAGGATGCCCTGGCACGACTCGAGCCGATGCGCGCAGATGGCCTGCTCGTCCTGAGTGACGACGCGATAACCGTGACCGACATGGGCCGCGTTCTGCTGCGCAATATTGCGATGTGCTTTGATCGCTACCTTGCCCAGCCCGAGACGCGGATCGAGCCGGCATCCCGCACGGTTTGACGCGATTTCCGATCCCATGCGTGGAACGCCGTCCAGCCGTGGAAACTACCTATCGACTGCTCCGGCCGCGGATCTCTACCGTGCGTGCAGTTATCGCTGAGCAAGCCACAGACAAAGCCGCCCCATGCGCCCAATCCGCAGAATTCTAGTGCGCGTCCAGAATCCCTCAGCACCCTCGCTTCCCGCCGTGACCAAGGCGGCGCAGCTTGCCCGAGCGCTGGGCGCCGACGTGACTTTGGTGCAAACCCTCGCGAATCCCTTTAACCCGGACGATGACCTGCCCACGCGGCACCAGCAGCGCGGCGCACTGCAGAACTACACCCGCAGCGCGCACGAAGCCTGTCTTAAGGGAGTCTCTGCAGGCCTGAGGCGCCGCGGTATCCGGGTCACGCTCTGCGTTAAATGGGATCACACGGCAGACGACGCACTGCTGGGCGAAGTCGAAACGCAGTGCGCGGATCTCATCGTCATCGACGCCCTGCCCCGCAGTCCGGGCGACCCCTCGCTCAGCGACGCGGACCGCGAACTACTACGGCGCAGCCCGATTCCCGTGCTTCTGGTGAAGCGCGTAGCTCCGTATCGGCGCCCGCGGATTCTCCTCGCCCTGGATCCGACGTGCACCTCGCCCAAGGCTCGCGCTCAGGATGCGGCGGTTGTGAGCGTGGGGTCAGCTATCTCCGGCGGGCTCCACGGCTCGCTCCATGCCATAACGTCCTATACCTCGCAGCCTCCGGTTGAGAACGGTGAAGCGCCGCTTTCTGGAGCGGTGCTTGCCGCCCCTACGCGTCACGGCACGGGTGGCAGGCAGCCGGATCGGGTGGGGTTCAACCCGATCGCACACGTCGCCACCGACATTCGCAGTGCCCTCGTCGTGATGGGCGCTCCGCTCGCCGCCACACCCGGCGGCGGGTCGTTCACGGCCGCTGCAAGGCTGATCCAGCGACTTGCCTGCGACATTCTCATAGTCAAGCCTGCGCTGGTGTCGCCGCGCGAGTCCGTTCCCAGCCGCCCGGGCCGCGGCTACCCCCAGCCGGCGACACTGATTTCAGCCTAGCAGCGTCCGGCGGCCGCAAGGCAGCTACGGGCGGCCGAGCGCGGTTGCTCCTAGGCACTTTCCACGATGGAGGCCACGCCCCGCCTTCACTACAGTCGAAGCCGTACCCACCGGCAGCTACGGTCTGCGCATCAACTGAGGATTCGCCGCGATGAACACGTCAGTCTCCACGGGGCGAGCGGCACAAGGCCCCGCAGAACCTCCCTATCACGCACCCTATCGGGTCACGCTGAAGGATGGCACGACGGTTCTCATCCGAACGATTCAGTCAACCGACGTCGACATGGAGCGCACCTTCATCGAGCGGCTCTCGCCCAAAGCGCGCCGTTATCGATTTCTCGCGTCCATCAAGACGCCCAGTGCAGAGCTGCTGCGGCAGCTTACCCAGCCGGAGCTGGCGCACGGGGTCGCCTATGTCGCGCTCATTGGAGAAGGATCAGCAACGCAGGAGATCGGTGTGTGCCGGTACAGCTCAAGCGCGGACGGAGCTAGCTGTGAGTGTGCGGTCACCGTGGCTGACGCTTGGCAACAGAAGGGCCTCGCCACGATCCTGATGCAGCGCCTGATAGAGACCGCGCGTGCGCAGGGCTTTGAGCGCATGTACTCGATCGATGCCAGCGACAACGAAGACATGCGCCAGCTGGCCCGGCACCTGGGATTCTCAAGCGAAGTTGACCCGGAGGACTCGACGCTCGTGATCCATACGCTCGCCCTGGAGCCATCCGCACAGGCCAGTGAGAGGTAGCAATGCAAGGCTCCGCAACGCGTACCGCAACTGCCGCCCTGCTCGTACGGCTTGGCCTGACAGCCGTTCTGGTATCACTCGCGATCGTAGCCTACGCTCTGCTGGACGTCGCGATTCGGGGACTGATCCTGTTGCTGGCGGCCGTGGTCGTAGTGTTCTCCTATGTGATTTACGAAGTCATCTGCATGGGCACGCGCGATCGTCTTAACGGCAGGAAGGCGTCCTGAGGAAGCCGCGGTCGCGGGGACCCAGGCTGAGCGAGAATTCTCCCCGACCCGCCGCCAGTGCGCCGGCTATGCATCTGCCTCGTCTGACCCACCGCCAATGATTGCCATCCTCGAGGCGCGTGCTGCCGGGCTGCTGGCACGCACCCAGTGGCTCCCGAACATCGTCGCCGGCGTGATCGTCGGCGTCGTGGCGCTGCCGCTGGCCATGGCTTTCGCGATCGCCTCCGGCGCCCGTCCGGAGCAGGGCCTGTACACGGCGATCCTGGGCGGTGCCTGCGTATCCCTCTTCGGCGGCAGCCGCGTGCAGATCGCCGGCCCCACGGGGGCGTTCGTCGCCATCCTCGCCGGCGTCACCGCCAAATACGGCATACCGGGCCTCGAGGCAGCGACCTTCATGGCAGGCGCAATGCTGGTGCTGATGGGCGTGGCGAAGATGGGGGCCGTCATCCGTTTCGTTCCAGCCCCGGTAATCATCGGCTTCACCGCCGGAATCGGTCTGGTCATCTTCGTCGGTCAGTGGCCCGACTTTCTCGGGCTGCCCGCCGTGGGCGGCGAGCACTTCCACGAGCGCCTGTGGCACATGCTGCAGGTGCTGCCCGAGCTCAACTGGCCGACGACAGCGCTGGCGCTCGGCAGTCTAATGATCGTGCTTTATGGCCAACGCATCCGCGTTCTCGCCCGGGTTCCCGGGCCGCTGCTGGCACTCGTCGCCGCCACGATCATGCAGGCGACGCTGCATCTGCCCGGCGTCGCCACCCTCGGCACCGCCTTTGGCGGCATCCCGCGTGGGCTGCCCGCCTTCCACCTGCCTGACCTTGCCCCATCGCATCTGATCAGTCTGATCGCACCAGCCTTCACCATCGCCCTGCTCGGTGCAATCGAGTCACTGCTGTCGGCGGTAGTCGCCGACGGCATGGCCGGAACGGGCCATGACTCGAACCAGGAGCTCATCGGGCAGGGGATTGCCAATCTGGTGTCGCCAGTGTTTGGGGGCTTTGCAGCGACCGGGGCGATCGCGCGTACCGCAACCAACATCCGCAACGGCGCCACGAGCCCGCTCGCGGGCATCGTGCACACCCTGACCCTGGTCGCGGTCCTGCTGTTCCTCGCGCCACTGGCAGCCAACGTGCCGCTCGCGGCGCTCGCGGCGATACTGTTCGTAGTCGCCTGGAATATGAGTGACGTGCGGCGATTTACGGGCATTCTTCGCACGGCGCCGCTGGCGGACCGCGTCATCCTCTTGATCACGTTTCTGCTGACCGTGTTCGCCGACCTCGTCGTCGCGGTAAATGTCGGTGTCATCCTTGCCGTGCTGCATTTCCTGCGTCGCATGGCCGACGCCGTGGACGCCCAGCCAGCAAGCGTGCGCTCGCTGCAGGCGGACCTCGCGGACCTCGGGGTGCGCGAGCTACCACCACAGGTGCTCGTGTATGAAATCTCGGGTCCGATGTTCTTCGGCGCGGTGGAGAGCTTCAAGCGGCCGCTGCTTGAAGCTCGCCCCTATCCGAAAGTCCTGATCGTCCGGCTCGACAGGGTGCCCTTCATGGACATCACCGGCATCGAGTCGCTGCGCGAAGTCATCGACAAGCTGCGTGCACGCGGCGTGCAGATCTTCTTGTGCGAGGCCAACCAGCGCGTGCACGGCAAGCTCACAGCGGCAGGAGTGCTCGCCGCCGACACGGACATCTACTGCGAGTCACTCAAACAAGCGTTGTCGCGCGCCGGCGTGCGCGCCCCGGAGCCGCCAGCGACCGCTTGATTCGGCCGTCTGAAGAACTGCCGAGCCGCTCGACGGTCACGGGTGCCCCGCGTGCTGCACCAGCCTCCTCAACATTCAGTACCGTAACGAAATACTCAACCCGGCCGTCAGTGGCTGATTGGTAACGATGCGGGTGAAGCTCGGCTGGGGTTCATTCTCCATAAACATGCTCTCGAGCTGGGCGTGGGTGTTGGTGGCGTTGTTGACAAACAGCGTAGCGCTCCACCTGTCACCGAACACAATGCCCGCGCGCACATTTATCAGGTCGTATCCGGGCAGTTGCGTGTAGGTGCCGGTGAACTCGTAGGGGTCCGGGAAAGAAATCGAATAGCGCGGCCCCGTGTAGGCATTCTCCAGCCGCGCGGTGAAGGTGTAGGCGTCGCCGATGGCCCGTGAGTAGCTGATAGCCGCGGTCCCTTGCACCGGCGCGACCTCCGGTAGCTTGTGGGTGGGAGTAATGACCCAGTGCGGACCCCCGTTGAGCCACTCGTACAGGTAGCCGGCCATGAGCTCGAGCTGGAATCCCCCGCCCAGATCGGCCAGCGCGTCGACGTCGGCCCCATAAATATGGGCGTAGTTGCCGTTGATGTTCAGCGCCCAGTCATTCGGATACGCCTCGAGCTGGATATGACGCCAGTCCTCGTAGTAGACGCTGGCGTTGATCGTCAGGCGGCGATCGAGCAGCCGGGCTTTCTCGCCGAGCTCGTAGCTCACGACGTGATCCGGCTCGTACGCCGAGGGCCAAGCGCCGCTCGTGTACTCCTGCTGATGAAAGGCGCCTCCCCAGGCAGACCCCGTGGTCGGATAGGCCGCATTACCTCCGCCTGGGCGGAAGCCCGTGGCGACCGTCGCATAGGCCATCAGATCCCGCCCGAAGCTGTAGGCGAGGTTCAGTTTCGGATTGAAACTGGTCGAGCCTAGCGCTATGAGACCGGAACATGACGGCGTGGCGGCTCCATTGGCCGATCCCCAGCCGCTGATGCACGAAGAGAAGTGGTAACTGTAATGATTGACGCGCGCGCCCAGGTCAGCCTTCAGCGCATCCGTCAGCGCATAGGTCACATCGCCGAACCCGGCATACTGCTTGAGCGTAGTGGGCGAGTAGGCATCGAACCAACTGGGCGTAGTTGCCTGCTGCAGCGTGCCGAGATCCATGTACGAAGAGTAATTGGGCGTCGTCCCGTTGAACGTCCACAAAGAGTAGAAGTCACTGTAATAGAGCCCGGCCACCCAGTTGGCGCGCCCGCTGTTGGTGGATGCCATTCGCAGCTCCTGGCTGAACTGGCGGGACGGGTCGATTTCCATGCCGTGCTCGGGGCCGGACCCGCCCGGTCCGTAATAACCCGGGTTTGGCAGGCCGTAGTTCGCATTGTAGGTAAGCGCCTCGAGTGGATTATTGAAGGCCTCGCTCGCCTCCTCGACCTGAGAGGAACTGCGGGTCCAGCGCGCCGTGCTTGACGTCATGTCGAACCACGGGAAGCTGTAGTTCACATTGAGACTATAGGCCGTCAGCGAGTCCGTCAGAGGTTCGGCGATGTCGAAGGGCTGGTAGTGCGACTCGGTGCCCGGGATGCTGTCATACGCGCTTATGCCGTTTTGCGTGCTGGTCGTGTGAAAGTATGAGGGCGTGACCGTCAGCTCTTCCGTGGGCCTCCACAGCGCGCTGATGCGCGCTGCGTAGGTTTGATAGGCATTTGAACCCGGGTATTGGCGCTCGAGGGGGGCTGCCTGAACATCGCCGCGCGCGGTGCCGTCCGGGGTCCCGCCGACCAGCGGAAAGGGGACTGCCACGACGCGGTTGATCCAGCCGCTCGTGTGGTCTTCCGTTCCCACGACACGTACCGCCAGGGTGTCGCCCAGCGGCACATTAAGCATCACGTTGTTCTTGTGATTGAATCCCCCGCCATCGGTACCGGAAAGCACACTCTGTGCGCTGGCCTGAAATCTCGCGAGACTCGGCTGGTTTGTGATCAGTCTGACCGTGCCACCCATCGAGCCTGAACCAAATAGAGTGCCCTGCGGCCCGCGCAAAATCTCGATGCGATTCAGGTCATAAAGATCCGGATCGATTACGACGTGGCCGTTCTGGGCGTTTGCAGGTCCGGTCAGCGGAATGTCATCGAGGTACAAGCCGACCGTCGCGGAGTTGCCGCCGCTCGAGGTCATGCCGCGCATCTCGATCTCAGTCTGACTCGGTCCTTCACTCTTCAGCGAGACGCCGGGAGTCCCCTGGGCCAGCGTTGCCAGGGAGGTTACGCCGCGGGCGAGGATGTCATCGCCGCTGACCGCTGAAATGCTTATCGGCGTTTCTTGAACCGTCGAGGTGCGCTTTTGCGCCGTGACCACCACCTCGGCAAGCTGCCCCGGGCTTTCGGCATCTGGCACCGACTGAGCATGAATGTCGAGACAAAAGAGCAGCGTCGCGGTGCAGAAGGGACTCATCGCTGCAAGAGACTTCATACCTGATCAATTTCATCCCCCCCGAGAGCCTGTGTTATGACCCAAGTGCCGCCGCACGATGATGCGACGATGCACTTCGAGAGCAGGCTAGCTCTTGATGTATAAAATTGGCGTTAGGAATTCGCGCTCCGTTCATCGCCGCTGCGGCGCTTGACGCGCGACTTCGCGCGGGTTGCTCTGCGGCGCCCGATTCATGCACGGTGAGAGTGCAATTGCAGCCAAGGAAAAGTTGTCACGGGCCGCCACTCTCGATATTGCGCCGGCGAATCTGGGGTTTTGAAGGCAGGCAATCCACTTGCGGTCTGCTCGGATTCCGAAGGGCACCGGGAGTAACTTCCCGAGCGACGTCGGCCGCCGTCGCCGCCGCTAGCCGTCCGAAAGTCTTCCCCGAGTTCGAGGTGCCATTACCGACTTTTCAGAGGTATTCCGTTTGTGAGGCGCACCGGCAGGAACAAGCGAGGCGCTACCAAGACAGTCGGCCGCTACGGAAACAATTACGAGATTCGCCCAGCGGCGCGGGTTGGGCGACAGCCGCGACGCTGCTGGGCGCAGGATCGACGCCCGGCATATAAACACCAGTCGCAGAATGCCCGAATCGCGCTTCCCCGCGCCCCCGATGTCCTCAGCACACGAGCGGGATGCGCGCCCCGCTGGTGCCTTCCCTGCGAGGACCAACTCCGGACTCCGTAAGCCAGTTAGCGTGTTGCGCCGATAACGACGAATCATTCGGCCTCCGTTCGACTATACGCAGGCCTAAGTGACTGAATCTGCAAAATATACAGGTAGCACAGCTCGGCGCGACGGGCACGCCTCGCAAGCGGCGTACGCCCAAACATGGGAATTTGTCTGACATACCCTCTGCCTGCCCCGCTCTAGTGTCAGCATGAGCCCGCGCCTTGGGCGTACCGGGGCCGGGCCGCAGCGGGGGATTAGTCTTGGCGATCGCAGAAGAGGCCGGCGTGCAGCAGAGCGCCATCCATAGTCCGTCCGCCGGTCCGGCCGCATGACCGCAGCGTCCCCCGTGTTGAAGCCCCCGCCGCTCAGTTTTCTGGCCGGGGGAGGCGAAATGGGAGCGCGCATCCGCGCGCATGACTGGACTCGCACTCCCCTGGGGGACCCCTCCGAGTGGCCGCAGTCACTGCGCACCATCGTGCGAGTGATGCTCGACTCGCGCTATGCCATGTGGATGCTCTGGGGTCCGGAGCTCACCTTCCTCTGCAATGACGCCTACCTGCCCACGGTCGGCATCAAGCGCGACTGGGTCCTCGGCGCGCGCTCGGATCTCGTGTGGGAAGAGATCTGGCCGGATGTTGGGCCGCGCATTCAGCAGGTGCTAACCCGCGGGGAAGCCACCTGGGATGAGGCACTGCAATTATTCCTGGAGCGCAGCGGCTTTCCCGAAGAGACCTATCACACCTTCTCCTACAGCCCCGTCTATGACGACGCGAGTCGGATTGCCGGCATGCTGTGCGTGGTCACTGAAGTTACCGACCGCGTCATCGGCGAGCGCCAGCTGCGGGTGTTGCGGGATCTGGCCATACAATCCGTGACCGAACGCTCGGTCGAGGACACCTGTGAACGTATCTGCGAAGTTCTCGGCCGCTATCCGCTCGACGTCGCTTTCGGGGGCCTCTACCTGCTGCAGGGCTCGAAGGCCGAGCGCGTAGCGCAGGTGCGCGAGCTGCCCCTTGGCGTGCTGCCCTCCTATTTCGATCTCGGGGCTGCACCGACCCCCTGGCCTCTCGCCGCGCTCCTGGCAACCCAGGAGACGCAGGACGTCACGGACCTGCCGGAGCGCGGCATAGTCGTCGACGCCATACCCTGGAGCGACGCGGTGCGTCGCGCACTCGTCATTCCGCTGAAAAGCTCCGGCACGCAACCGCTGACGGGTTTCCTGATTCTCGGCGTCAGCCCGCGCCGGCCCCTCGATGACTCCTATCGGCGCTTTCTTGGCCTCGTGGCAGCTCAGGCGGCTGCCGCGATCACCGATGCCCAGGCCTACCGCGCCGAGCGCCTGCGTGCAGAAGCTCTGGCCGAGCTCGATCGCGCCAAGACTGTTTTCTTCTCCAATGTCAGCCACGAATTCCGCACCCCGCTCACTTTGATGCTCGGGCCACTCGAGCAAGCGCTGGCGGGGTCCGGGGAGGCGCTCGCAGCCCACCGCGAAGAGCTCCAGGTCGCGCATCGCAATGCTCTTCGGCTGCTGAAACTCGTCAACACTTTGCTGGACTTCTCGCGCTTGGAGGCCGGCCGCATCCGCGCGAGTTTCGAACCGATTGACCTCGCCGCCCTTACCGTCGATCTCGCCAGCACGTTCCGCTCGGCGATCGAAAAGACCGGCCTGCGCCTGCAGGTGCGCTGCGGCAGCCTGCCCGTGCAGCCCTGGGTCGACCCGGACCTGTGGGAAAAAATACTGCTCAACCTGCTCTCAAACGCCTTCAAGTACACCCTCAGCGGGACGATCGAGGTGAGCCTGTCAGGGACGGCGCAGAGCATTGAGCTCATCGTGAGCGATACCGGCATCGGAATTCCACGCGAAGCGCAGGCGCATCTGTTTGAGCGCTTCTATCGTGTGCCGGGTGCACAGGGTCGCACGCACGAAGGGACCGGGATCGGGCTATCCCTGGTGAGCGAACTGGTTAAACAGCACGGCGGCGACATCCGGGTCGATAGCGAGCCCGGCGCCGGAAGCCGTTTCACGGTCACAATTCCCGCCGGCAATGCCCACCTGCCCCCCGAACGGCTGCATTCCGAGCAGCGCGCCGCTGGCTCCGGCTCCGCCGCCGCGAGCTTCGTCGAGGAGGCCGCGCGATGGGGCACGGAGGACGTGCTGGATTCTCGGCTGGCGACGCTGCCGGCCAGCGACGCTTCACCTGGCGCGTCACCAGAGACCGGAGCACTGCCCCTCGTGCTACTCGCCGACGACAACGCCGACATGCGCCAGTACATCGAGCGACTGCTGGCGCCCCAGTTCCGCGTGGTCACCGTGGCCGACGGCGAGCAGGCCCTCGCGGCGCTCGAGCGCCAGCGGCCAGACCTTGTTCTCAGCGACATCATGATGCCGCATCTGGATGGCCTCGGCTTACTCGCCCGTATTCGCCGCGAGCCGCGCTGGCGCGAACTGCCCGTCGTCCTGTTGTCCGCGCGCGCGGGCGAGGAGGCCAAGATCGCAGGCCTGGATGCCGAGGCGGACGACTACGTCGTGAAGCCATTCGCGGCCCGTGAACTCATTGCGCGCGTCGCCAACCAGATCGCCATCAGCAGGCTGCGCCGCGAAGCGCATGAGGCCGTGCTGGCGAGCGAGCAGCGCTTTCGCACTGCGCTGTCCGCATCCCGCGCCGGCTTCGCCATATTGCAGGCAGCGCGCAGCGCTGCGGGCGCAATCGAGGATTTCGAATGGCGCTACGTCAACACCGCGGCGGAACAACTCATCGGACAACCGGCTCACCAGCTCGTGGGGCGGCGCGTCTCGACGGTGCTGCCGGGCCACTGGGACACGCCCCATCTGCTTGCCACGCTGGCGCGGGTGGTCGAGACAGGTGAGCCGGCCGACCTGGAATTTCCTCTGCAGCCAGGCCATCGTACGCGGTGGTACCACAACAGTATTGCGAGACTGGACGACGGAGTTGTCGTGTGGTTTGCGGATATCACGGAGCGCAAGCGGGTCGAATCGGAACTGCGAGAGGTCGACCGGCGCAAAGATGAATTCCTGGCAACACTTGCTCATGAGCTCCGCAATCCGCTCGCGCCCATCCGGCAAGCCGCGGCGATTGCCAGTGCACCACGCGCGAGCGCTCCGCAGCTGCGCTGGAGCCATGGGGTCATAGAGCGGCAGGTGCGCCACATGGCCCGCCTGCTGGATGACCTACTGGACGTCTCGCGCATCACGCGCGGCACGCTTGAGCTACGGCGCGAGTGGCTCGATATTCGCTCCGTGGTGGATGCAGCAGTGGAGACCTCCAAACCCGCGATGGATGCAAAAGGTCACCACCTGACAGTCAGCGTAGACCAGGATTTACCGCAGCTGAACGCGGACGGATTGCGGTTGGCGCAGGTGCTTTCCAACCTGCTCAATAATGCCGCCAAGTACACCGATGCCGGCGGACGCGTCGAGCTCTCGGTCAGACGTGAGGGCGATGAGATCTCGATCCGCGTGAGCGACACCGGCATCGGCATTGAGGCGGAAGCGTTGCCGCGCATATTCCAGATGTTCTCGCAGCTGCGTCCGGCACTGGAACGCTCGGAAGGCGGCCTGGGAATCGGTCTGGCGCTGGTAAAGGGACTCGTGTCACTGCATGGCGGCACGGTCGAGGTACGCAGCGGCGGAGCGGGTCAAGGCTGCGAGTTTCAGGTGCGGCTGCCCGTGGTGTCCCCGCGCCGCGGCGAAAGCGAACCGGTCGCTTCGGTGGCCGAGCCAGGCGCCTCCGGACACCCGCGCCGCGTGCTGGTGGTTGACGATAATGCAGACGCCGCAGAAAGCCTCGCCATGCTCCTCGCGCTCGACGGTCACGAGGTGAAGACCGCATTCGATGCCGACCAGGCGCTCGCAGTCGCGGTGGATTTCAGACCGCAGCTTGCGATCCTGGATATCGGGTTACCGCGTCGCAACGGCTACGAGCTGGCCCTGGACCTGCGCCGCCTCGCGGGCTCCAGCCCCCCGAAACTCATTGCGCTCACCGGATGGGGACAGGAGGAGGATCGCGTCCGCGCGCGCAACGCAGGCTTCGATGAGCACATGACCAAGCCCGTAGACCCCGACGCGCTCAGAAGTTTACTGCGCACCTTCAGTGCGGATGGCTGCGATGCCTGAAAGGCCCCGCACGCTCGCGCGTGCGGGGCCCGCGGGGCACTGCCAGATCCAGTGGTACCACGCCTGGTGCGTGGTCTGCTGGGTTTGGGTCTTCCTGCTATTTTCCGCTGCGCGGTTTGCCAGCGGGCTCGCCGAGAGCATGGTCTTCGGGCCCGCAGGCTGAGTGTTTGCATGCTGCTGTGCGCGCCGCGCTGCGCACTGCGCCCGGGAGGGGCCATGCATGGCCGCCCCATCCGCCCGCAAATCCCCGCGGTCCGCGCGCAGGTCCTGCCGGTCCGACCTGATGTTGCTGACATCGGTTCGCATGTCGACCTGGTTGGGAGCAATATTCCGCTCGTCGGCACGGATGTTGCCGCGATCGGCGCGGATATTCGTCGCGTCCGCGTGGATCGCGGCGCGGTCCTGCGCCACCTGAGCTTTACTCGTGACTCAGACTTAATCGGCGCGCTTGTGCAGCCACGCATCGCGCCGCGCCTCTTTTGGAGCTTGATGGGATATTACAGGCGTGGCGACCCACGCGCGGCGGCATGCCTCGCCTGTGCCGATAGCAGACCCGGCAGGAGTTAAGACAATGGCGCGGCTGACCCTGATGACCCGCATGGTGATGAAGCTCGACGTGTGGTCCGTGCGCTGGACCGGCCATTCCTTTTTCATGTGGCTGTACTCACGACGCAGGAGCCTGGCCCGGGATCCCCAATTCAGGAACGCCAAGGCCAGGGCGCTCGTGCTGCGTAGCAGGGGCCGGCGCACCGGGCGCGAACGCTCCGTCGTGCTGCCCTACTTCACCTTCGAGGGTCGGACCTTCGTCGTGGGCTCGAAAGGCGGAGGCCCCGAGGACCCGGACTGGGTGCGTAACCTGCGCGAGAATCCCCTTGCCACGGTTTTCGTGAACCGCCGCTCGCGTGCGGTCCTTACCCGTCTCGCGAGCCAGGAGGAGCGCGCGCTGCTCTGGCCCCGGCTGATCGCCTTTGCGCCGACGTATGAGGCTTATCAGCAAGGCACGCAGCGCGAGATTCCGCTGGTTATCCTCGAAAACCCCTAGGAATCGAGGCCCACGCTCCCGATATCGCTGCATCCGGCAGAGATAGATGCGAACATCCTGCCCGCATGGAAGCCCGCGCGGGCCTGGTCCTTCTGCGCCCTGCGCACACCCCTCACAAACCAAGGTTGATCTTCTGAAAACTCCTGCCGGGCTGCAGCCCCTGATAGACGACGGCGTGATCGATGAAGTGATGCGCTCGCTCAAGAGCGGCAAGGAAGCCACGGTCTACATCGTGCGCACCGGCGGGCAGCTGCGCTGTGCCAAGCTGTACCGTGACATGGGCCAGCGCAGCTTCCAGAAGCGCACCGTCTATCAGGAGGGCCGCAAGGTGCGCGGCAGCCGCCAGGCGCGCGCGATGAACAAGAGCACGCGCTTCGGCCGTCGCGAGCAGGAAGCGGCCTGGAAGAACGCCGAGGTCGACGCCTTGTATCAGCTGGTGGCGGCGGGCGTGCGGGTGCCGAAGCCCTACGGTTACTTCAATGACACCCTAATCATGGAGCTCGTCACGGATGCTGCCGGCGACCCGGCGCCCCGTCTGGGCGAGATCGACCTCACGCCCGAGATCGCCCGCGAGTACCACGCCTTTCTCATGCGCCAGGTTGTGCGCATGCTGAGTATCGGCCTCATCCACGGTGACCTCTCGGAGTTCAACGTCCTCGTGGGCCCGCACGGGCCCGTCATCATCGATCTGCCGCAGGTGGTCAATGCTGCCGGCAACAACGGCGCCTTCGCGATGCTCGAGCGCGACGTGAACAACATCCGCGGGACCCTCGGGCGCTTCGCGCCGGAGCTGCTCGAAACGCAGTTTGCCCGCGAGATCTGGGCGCTGTTCGAGCAGGGCGATCTCAAGGCCGACAGTCCGCTGACCGGCGTGTGCGCGCCGGATGAGGCGCCGGCCGACCCGCACGGCGTCCTGCTCGTCATTGAGGACGCCCGCGAGGAGGCCCTGCAAAAGGCGCTGGCCGCCGAAGGCTAACCGGGCGCTGTGGTTCCCCAACAGCCTGAGCTTGACCTTACGCTCGCCCCCGCTGCGGGCCTCGGGCGCGACGCGACAGCCCACCCCGGGTTCTGCCGGAACAAGCGATGGCGCTGAGCGCCACAGTCTACGTTTTCGGCGTCGAACTCGCCGACTCGGACCGCAATGTCTACGAGACCCTGGAGTTGCGCGTCGCACGTCATCCCTCGGAGACTGGCGAATACCTGCTCGCGCGCCTGCTGGCGTATTGCCTTGAGTACACCGAGGGCATCGCTTTCTCGAAGGGGCTGTCCGACCCGGATGAGCCGGCGATCGCGGTGCGCGATCTCACGGGCGCCCTGCGCGCCTGGGTAGAAGTGGGGTCCCCGGATGCGAGCCGGCTGCATCGTGCGAGCAAGGCGGCGCCCCGGGTCGCGGTGTACGCGCACCGCAATGCGGCCCAGCTGGCCGAGCGCTACCGGGCAGAGCGCATCCATCGCGCCGAGAGCCTGGAGCTTTACGCCCTGGAGAGCGAGTGGCTGGCCGCCCTCGCGCCCCGGCTCACCCGCCGCATGGGCATCGCGCTGACCGTCGCCAGCAGGCACGTGTACCTGTCGATCGGCGGCGACAGCAGCTCGAGTGTCGTTGAGCGCCTTGCCGTCGTGGCGTCGCGCTGATGACTGGGGCCGAAGGCTACGGTCTTGCCAGCCGCGCCCGTCCGGATAGACTCGTACGCCGGCGCCACTGACCCCGCCTCCCACATGACCGAGACGTTCACATGAGTGCTGACGACACCAGCAGCCAGCTGCGGTCCATCGCCTCCTACCTCGCCCGGCGCCAGGCCGACATCCTGCGGCGCTGGCACGCCATGGTGGATGCGGACCCGGAGCTGTCGACGGCCTCATCGATCTCGCGCGCCCAGTTCTACGACCACATCCCGCAGGTGCTGGACGCCTTCGAGCGCCGGCTGTGCGCCCGCAACCAGGAAGACAAGGACGAGGCCAACGCAGACGAGAAAAGAAGCGCCGCCGAGCACGGGCTGCACCGCTGGCAGCAGGGCTACAACCAGCTGGAGACGATGCGCGAATGGGCGCACTTGCAGATGTGTCTCCTGGAGGAACTCGAGACCTACGGCAGCGAGCACGCCGCTGCGGCTGGCGCGGCGCTGCGACTGGCGCGGCGCGCCCTGGCGCGCCTGTGCGGAGATGGCGTATGCGAGAGCGCTGCGCGCTACGGACGACTGCAGCAGCTGGAAGCGGCGAGTCGCGTGCGTGACCTGCAGCAGGCGCTCTCGCAGCTGCAGACGCTCGAGCGCGAACGCGCCGAGCGCCTGCGGGAGGCCGCGCACGACCTGCGCAGCAGCGTCGGGGTGGTCAGAATGGCCGCAGAGGTGCTCGATCGCAGCAGCGTTTCTGACGCCGCCCGCGCGCAGATGTCCCAAGCCCTGCAGCGCGGAACCGTCTCGCTGCGCGATCTGCTGACGGACCTGATGGACCTGGCGCGGCTCGAGGCCGGTCACGAGCGGCGCAATCTGGTGACTTTCGACGCCGCCCAGACCCTGCGCGAGTTCTGCGAGCCGCTGCGCGCACTCGCCGCGCAGCGAAATCTGTTCCTGCGCACCGACGGCCCGGAACAGCTCATGGTCGAGGGTGACCCGCCCAAGGTGCAGCGCATCGCGCAGAATCTGGTGCTCAACGCTCTTAAGGCCACCGGGGAGGGCGGCCTGCGGGTCACGTGGGAGGAGCACACCAGCGCGGAACGCGAACAGTGGATCCTGTGCGTCCAGGACACCGGGCCGGGGCTCACCACCGGCACCGCGGCCCCGCTCGAGCGCGCGCTCAAGCACGCGACCGAGGAATCGCAGGAAGTTGAGGCGGCAACGCCCGCAGGCGAGCCCGCCGCGCGGCGGCTCGATCCTGCGCCGACCCTGCCCTCACGCTCCTCGGCCGAAGGATCCCGCGGACAGGCCGGTGAAGGCATTGGCCTGTCGATCGTGAAACGCCTGTGTGAGCTGCTCGATGCGAGCATCGAGCTGGAGACTGCGCCCGGCGCCGGCACGACGTTCCGCGTCATTTTCCCGCGTCGCTATCAGGTCTAGCGGGCGCCTCAGACGTGGGCCTGGACCCACCGGCCGATATCCGCCCTCCCGAGGGCACCGGACTGGCGCGCGATTTCCCGGCCGCCCTTGAACAGGATCAGCGTCGGAATGCTGCGGATCGCGAACCGGTTCGCAAGCGCCGGATACGCTTCCGTATCGAGCTTCGCCAGTCGTACCTTGAGCTCAAGCTCACCGGCCACGGCGGCGTACTCCGGGGCCATCGCCTTGCACGGACCACACCAAGGAGCCCAGAAATCCACGACCACGGGAAGGTCGTTGCGCTCGATGACCTGCTGGAAATTGGCTTCGGTAAGATCAAGGGGTCGCCCGGGGAACAGGCGCTGATGACAGTGCCCGCACACCGGCGACTCCCTCAGACGCGACGCGGCGATGCGGTTGGTCGTGTTGCAGTGCGGGCATACGACATGAAGTGTCTCGGCCATATCGCGCAAGCTGGGGCTGGCGCGGGGGATTTCAAGACCGTCCACTTTGCCAGGAGCTCCCGATGACCAAACGCTGCAGTCACCTCGCCGAGGTCAAGACCGACCGACCGCGCACCGACGGCTGCGAGGAATGCCTCAAGAGCGGGGACACCTGGGTGCATCTGCGGCTGTGCCGGGCCTGCGGGCATGTGGGATGCTGCGATGACTCGAAGAACAAGCACGCCACCAAGCATTTCCACGCCACCCGGCACCCGATCATCACCTCCATCGAACCAGGCGAGGACTGGAGCTGGTGCTATATCGATGAGCTCGCCCTGGAAATCAGTGCTCCGCGCTAGCGGCGCTTCAGCTGGCGCCTCTGGAGGATAGCCAGAAAGCGCCGTCGTCTGGCTGTCAGCTCTACCTTCGATGGCTTACGCGGGATTGACTACGAGCGCCCAAGCGCTTACGTGCTGGCCCTTACTTCGTTGTCTGTCGGGGCAACATGAAACCTCAAGCGTAAGCTGCCACAGCGTTACATTAAAAAGGGCACCTCAATGAAGACATTATTCCTGGCTTGTTGCGTCGCGATAGCGGGTCCCGTGCAGGCCGCTACAGTGCTCATCACCGGAGCCGATCGCGGGCTCGGTCTTGAGTTCGCGCGACAATACGCGGCTAGGGGCGACACCGTCATCGCCACCTGCCGGCACCCGGAAAAGGCTACAGAACTGCAGGGACTCGCCGCGCAGAAGAAAGACATCATCGTCGAGACGCTCGATGTGAGTGATGACGCCAATATCCGCGCACTTGCTGCCAAGTACCGCGGCAAGCCGATCGATGTGCTGATCAACAACGCCGGTATCCTCGGCGCTCATGATGACCAGACTCTTGGCTCTTTCAACCGTAAGAGCTTCCAGGAGGTTATGGACGTCAACGCTTTCGCGCCGCTCGCGGTTTCGGAAGCCTTTCGCGAAAACGTCATCGCGAGCAAAGGCAAGAAGATACTGGCCGTGACAAGTGGCGCCGGCTCGATCTCTCGATCAGGCGGCATGCCCAAAGGCCCTTATTACTACCGCATGAGCAAGGCGGCGTTGAACATGGGTATGCAGGCTCTCGGGGCGGATCTTCGAGACCAGGGCGTTGCGGTGGCGGTGGTGTCTCCAGGGGCCACGGATACCGACATGTACGCCGCATTTTCCTCCGAATATGGCGTGAAATTCCATTCCAATCCTCCTGCAACTAGCGTCGCAGGCATGATCGCGGTGATCGATAAACTTGATCAGAAACAGGAGGCACAGGGAATCCTCAACTTCGACGGCACCATCACTGCTTGGTAGGCCCCGGCGCGTCGCGGATGCCAAGTGGGCTGGCAACCGGGCACGGATCGGAACCCCGGCACGACCGCTGTCGGCAGGCTAATTTACGCAGACAAAAGACCGGTTGTGGCCCGTTGCCGCCGGTAGAGGCAGACCTAGCGACTTCGGCCGATCCAGACGCGACGGCGGGCGTATGCGGGGAGGTCCTGGCGATGTAGAGCGCCTGAGAGATTGCCGAGCCGGGTCAGGCCGACGACGAGGCGGGTGGCACGGAGCGCGCCATCCCGAGCGGGACGCTCAGCTCCGCGGCGGAGTTCGCGGCCAGGAAAGCGTGCACGGCGGCCACCACCTGGGCGCCCTCGCCTACGGCGGTCGCCACGCGCTTGACCGAACCTGAACGCACGTCTCCGACCGCAAACACCCCGGGCCGGCTGGTCTCCATAAGGCCCCGGCCGGCTGCGGCGTCGGCTCCGGTAAACACAAAGCCATTCGCGTCGAGGCGCACGCCGGAGCCCGCAAGCCAGCTGGTGTTGGGATCCGCACCGATGAAGAGGAACAGATGACGGATCGGCTGGCGCACGTCCTGCGCCGCCCCCTGCGCACGCCAGCACACCGCCTGCAGGCTGCCGGCGCTGCCCTCGAGGCCCGAGATGTTGGTTTGAGTCAGTACCTCGACGTTCGCGAGCCCCGTGATGCGATCGACGAGGTAGCGCGACATGTGCGCATGCAGGTCGCGCCCGCGCAGCAGCAGGTATACCTTGCGTGCGTGGCCGGAGAGGTAAACCACCGCCTGGCCGGCCGAGTTTCCGCCGCCGACCAGCGCCACGTCCTGACCGGCGCACAATCTGGCCTCAAGCGGCGAGGCCCAGTAATGCACACCCGAACCTTCGAATGCCTCGAGACCGGGAATCTGCAGGCGGCGGTAGCGCGCGCCACTGGCGATCACCAGCGCGCGGGCACGGATCTTCTCCTCGCTGGAGAGCTGCAGGGTGAGCCCGGCGGATGCCTCGGCAGCTGGCCCCGGCAGGGCCGCCACGACGTCCGGGATCGCCATTTCGACACCGAACTTCTGCGCCTGGTTGTAGGCGCGCGCCATCAGGGCCATGCCGCTGATGCCGGTGGGAAATCCCAGGTAATTCTCGATGCGCGCTGAGGCCCCGGCCTGGCCGCCGAAGGCATGGCTGTCGAGCATCAGGACCGACAGACCCTCCGAGCCTGCATACACCGCGGCCGACAGACCCGCAGGTCCGGCCCCGACGACCGCCACGTCGTAGGTGCGCTGCGGATCGAGCGGCCCGACGAGCCCCAGGCAGCGCGCGAGCTCGGCTTCGCTCGGATTGCGCAGCAGCTGACCGCCGGGGCACAGGACGATCGGCAGCTGCGAGCGCTCGATGTGGAAGCGTTCGATCAGGGCCTGCGCCTCGGCATCGACCGCCGGGCGCAGCGTCTGGTGCGGATGCCCGTTGCGGCGCAGGAAACCCTCGAGCCTCAGCACCTCCCCATCCTCGGGATCGCCGATGATGATCGGCCCCCCGGTGCCGGATTCCAGCAGTCCGACGCGCCGCAGGATCAGCGCCCGCATGATCCGCTCGCCCAGATCGGCTTCCGCCACCAGCAGCGCACGCAGTCGTTCCGGCGCAATGAGAAGCGCCTCGACTGCCTCGATCGCCCGCCCATCCACCAGCGACGGGCGGCCGGCGAGCTGCGCCAGCTCGCCCATGAAGGCGCCCGGTCCATGCGTCACGATGGGCTCGAAGGTGCCCGACTGCAGCTGGCGGGTCACGGCGATGTGTCCGCTGAGGATGACGGTAAGACCGTGGCCGGACTCGCCGATACGGGTCACCGACTCCCCCGGGCCGAACGCGCGGACCTGCCCGAAACGCCGCACGCGCTCAAGCTCGGCGGCGCTCAGCAGCGGGAACACCTGCTGCCGGCGCGCCTCAAAAATGGACGGCGGGGAGATCGTTGCCATGGCCGAGCCGGCAGCTTAAAGCACTCAGGCGCCAAACGCCCGCCCCGCGCCGGCCGGGTCAGGTCGGGGGCATTCGCCGCCTCCCCGGCGCATCCCGTATGCTCGGCGCCTTCAGGGGTACGGTGGAGAATCAGCATGGCGGCGTTTCAGCGCGAGATGTTGGTGCGTTTCGGCCATTGCGACGCCGCCGGCTGGGTGTTCTATCCGCGCTACTTCGAGATGATCAGCGATTTCGTCGAGGACTGGTTCGAGGATGGTCTCATGGCGAGCGCTCCGGGACTCTTCCATCACAAGAAGCTGCTCACCCCTTCGGTGCATTTCACCGTCGACTTCGCCAAGCCGACGCACTACGGTGAGCGCCTGACGTTCAACCTGTGGACCCTTAAGGTCGGCCGCACCTCCTGCGAATTGCGCATCGAGGCCTCGCACCAGGGGGAGCTGCGCATGCGCGTCCGTCAGGTGCTGGTCTTCATTTCCGCCGACACCGCGCGCGCGACCGCCATACCACCGGAGCTCATCGCGCGCATGCAGCGCTTTGCTCCGGAGGCGGCCGCCGTGCCGGCGCCGCGTACTCGCCCCCGGGGTCGCCGACCGCCCAAATCCCCCTGAAGCTGGCACGCCGCAACGGTGGGAGAGTGGGTGTCATCCGACCGCGCTATGGGTGTTGGTATGCCTCCGCGGCGCGTTGTCAACGCCCGTTAGGGGTAGACCCGGCCTTTCGATAGTCTTTTTCACCGCTCCCGCGTGTGTCCGCGGACGCCGCATGTGACGAGGCGGCCTGCCAGTGCGATCAATGGGTAGCTGCTGGGCGCGCGTTCGGCCATCATCCCCATAACGTCCCGCGGTAGCTTTGACGTTTCCCGGCAGACGCGGTACCCCGCGCTGCCCCTCTTGGGCTATCGGACCACCGGCGGATCTAGGGGTTACGGGCGGGCGGGAAGACCCGCCCGGTCGCCCGGTACGAGGCGAGGGTCGCACCGGCCACAGTCATGACAGTTAAGAGCAAGGGATTTGCAGCGAGGTACTCCATGAGACCGGCAGCCGACCACGGCGCGATCAACGTTGCGGCGCGCGTGCAGCTGCGCGGCACGGATCTCGGTGTCGCGTTGGGCGCGGCGCTCGCGGCACTGCTCGCCACCGGTTGCGCGGTGGGCCCGGATTTCAAACGCCCCCCCGCCCCGCCGGTCGCCTCCTATACGGCCGAGCCGCTGCCACAGCACACGGTGGCCAGCGAGGGGGCCACCGGCGCTGCCCAGGTGTACGTGAACGGAGCCGACCTGCCCGCGCAGTGGTGGACGCTGTTCCATTCCGAGAAACTCAACGCTCTGGTGCAGCAGGCGCTCGGCGCCAACCCGGACGTCGCGGCCGCGCAGGCGGCACTTCGCCAGGCGCACGAGAAGCTGCTGGCGCAGGAGGGCAGCCTGCTGCCGGAGGTTGACGGCAACGCCTCCGCGACGCGGCAGAAGATCAACGCCGCTGCCTACGGGCAGCCCGGCGGCGGCTCCTACATCTACAACCTCTTCAACGCCACCGCTAACGTCTCCTACGGCCTCGACATCTGGGGCGCGGAGCGCCGCGCCATCGAAGCACAGCGGGCGCTGTCCGAGTATCAGAATTTCCAGCTCGAGGCGACCTACCTCACCCTCAGCTCCAACGTCGTGACGACCGCGATCCAGGAAGCCTCGCTGCGCGGCCAGGTCGAGGCTACGCAACAGATCATCCAGGCGGACCAGCAGCAGCTGAACACCGTCGAGCGGCAATTGGCGCTTGGCGGCGCCTCCCGGCTCGACGTGCTGACGCAGCGGACCCAGCTCGCCAACGAACGCGCCACGCTCCTGCCCTTGCAGAAGCAACTGCAGCAGAACCGCGACCTGCTGGCGGTACTGCTCGGGCAACCGCCCAGCCAGCAGCCGCAGGCGCGGTTCACTCTGGATGACCTGCTGTTGCCCGTCGATCTGCCGCTAAGCGTGCCGGCGCGGCTCGTGGCCCAGCGTCCCGACGTGCGGGCACAGGAGGCGCTGGTCCATCAGGCGAGCGCTGAGATCGGAGTCGCCACGGCCAACATGCTGCCGCAGCTGACGATCACCGGCGATTTTGGCGGCACCAGTACCGCCTTCTCGGAGCTGTTGAAGAGCGGCAGCAACGTATGGAGTTTCGGCGCCTCGGTGACCCAGCCGATCTTTCACGGCGGCACGCTGCTGCATGAGAAGCGCGCGGCCGTGGCCGCCTACGACCAGGCGGCCGCCCAGTACCGCAGCACCGTGCTGACGGCATTCCGCAATGTGGCCGATGCCCTGTACGCCCTGGACGCCGACGCTGCGAACCTCGGCGAGCAGAACCTGGCGACGCAGGCGGCCGCCGAAACCCTTGAGGTATCGCGCAAGCGCTTTGCCGCCGGGTCCATCAGCCCGCTCGATCTGCTCGTGGCCGAGCGCACGTTCCACCAGGCGCGCATCGCGCAGCTGCAGGCCCAGGCGGCGCGCTATGCCGACACCGTGGCGCTGTTCCAGGCGCTCGGGGGCGGCTGGTGGAACCAGGATGCAGCGGCCGCTACTGCGCATCGTTGAGACGGCGCAAGGCTCTTTTAATGGAGATTCGATGAAACGCTGGATGTTACTGATTGTCGCCGTGGTCGCGCTCGTCGTCGTGATCGGCGGCATCAAGGCCTACGGGGCCTACAAGATGTTCCAGGGCTTCGCGGCCCAGGGCCCGCCGAAGTTCACCGTAAGCACCACCAAGGTCGGCTATCAGGACTGGCTGCCCCAGCTGTCCGCGGTAGGCAGTCTGCGCGCCGAGCGCGGCGCCGACCTCAGCGCCGAAGTGGCCGGCACCGTGGATGCCATCGAGTTCACCTCGGGCGACTACGTCAGGCCCGGCCAGATGCTGCTGCGGCTGCGTTCCGCAGACGACGCTGCGCACCTCGAGTCGCTGAAGGCGGCCGCCGCGCTCGCGGAGATCACTTACAACCGCGACAAGGCACAGTTCGAGGCGCAGGCCATCAGCCAGGCCGTCCTCGACAGTGATGCGGCGAACCTGCGCAGCGCCAGGGCGCAGGTAGCCGAGCAACAGGCGCTGCTCGATAAGAAGTTCGTGCGCGCCCCGTTCGCCGGTCAGATCGGCATCCGTGCCGTTGACCTCGGCCAGTACCTGGCCGCCGGGACCAAGATCGTGACGCTGCAGCAGCTTGATCCGATCTTCGTCGACTTCTACCTGCCGCAGCAGTCGCTGAGTCAGATCCACACCGGCCAGAAGGTCACCCTGGCCACGGACTCGTTCCCGGACCAGAGCTTCGATGGCGCAATTTCTGCCATGGACCCGCAGGTCGATCCCGGTACCCGCAACGTGGTGCTGCGCGCCACTTTGAAGAACGGCGGCCACAGGCTGCTGCCGGGCATGTATGCGAACGTCAGCATCGAGGTGGGCGCGCCGGTGCGCTACCTGACGCTGCCGCAGACGGCGGTCGCCTATAACCCCTATGGCGCGACCGTGTACATCGTCGCGCCGCAGAGCGCGGCGCCGAAGGGTGCGCCGGGGGCCGCGCCTTCCGGCAACATCGCGACACCTGGCGGCCTCATCGCCAAGCAGGTGTTCGTGACCACCGGGCCCACGCGCGGGGACCAAGTCGCGATCCTCAGGGGAATCACCGAGGGCGACGAGGTGGTGACCTCCGGACAGATCAAGCTGCGCAACGGCGCCCTGATCACGATCAATAACAGCGTGCAGCCCTCCGATGACCCGAACCCTCATCCAAAAGAGGAATGATGACCCGCCGTGCCACAGGCACGTCTGATGAACCCGGCAGTCGAGCGCGACTTGAGGATCTTTGATGAACTTTACTGATCTCTTCATCCGTCGCCCGGTGCTGGCCACGGTGGTGAGCCTGCTGGTATTGGTGCTCGGCCTGCGTGCGCTCGTCAGCCTGCCGATCCGGCAGTTCCCCAAGACCGAGAACGCCACGGTCACCGTGACCACGCAGTATTACGGCGCGAGCGCCGATCTCGTCGCAGGCTTCATCACCACTCCGATCGAGTCGGCGGTTGCCGAGGCGCAGGGCATCGACTACCTCACCTCCAGCAGCACCACGGGCGCCTCCACCGTGACGGCGGCACTGCGCCTGAACTACGACTCCAACCGCGCGCAGTCGGAAATCAGCAGCAAGGTCAACTCGGTCCTCAACCAGCTGCCCACCGGCACGCAGCAGCCGGTCATCACGGTGCAGGTCGGGGATACGGTCGCCGGCATGTACCTTGGGTTCAACAGCGAGACGCTGCCGGCCAACCAGATCACCGACTACGTGATTCGCGTGGTGCAGCCGAAGCTGCAGGCCGTGCCCGGAGTGCAGAAGGCGCAGCTGCTCGGGGCGCGGCAGTACGCGTTGCGGGCGTGGCTCGACCCTGCAAAGCTCGCCGCCCACGGCGTCACCGGGGCCGACGTATCCGCAGCCCTGCTCAACAACAACTACCTCTCGACCCTCGGAACCACCAAGGGGCAGATGGTGGCGGTGGATCTGACGGCCGCCACCGACCTGCATTCCGCAGAGGAGTTCAGGAACCTCGTGGTCAAGGAGAGCAACGGCGCCCTGGTGCGGCTGCGCGACCTGGGGACGGTGGTGCTCGGCGCTGAGGATTATGAATCCGACGTCGCCTTCAAGGGCAAGGGCTCGGTATTCATCGCCATCAACGTCGCTCCGGAGGCGAACATCCTCACGGTGATGGAAAAAATCCGCAAGATATTCCCGGAGATCCAGGCGCAGCTGCCGGCCGGCCTGCACGGCGAGATCGGCTACGACACCACCGGCTACATCAATTCCGCCATCCGCGACGTGGTCCGGACGCTGGCCGAAACGCTGCTGATCGTGACCGTGGTGATTTTCCTGTTCCTCGGCAGCCTGCGCTCCGTCATCGTGCCCGTCGTGGCGATGCCCTTGTCGCTCATCGGCGCCTTTTTCATCATGCTGGTGCTCGGCTACAGCATCAATCTGCTGACGCTGCTGGCGTTGGTGCTCGCAATCGGGCTCGTGGTGGATGACGCCATCATTGTGGTGGAAAACGTCGATCGCCATATGAAGCTCGGGCAGGCGCCCTACGAGGCGGCCATCTCGGCAGCGCGCGAACTGGCAGGCCCGATCGTCGCAATCTCCGTGGTGCTGATCGCCGTTTACATCCCGATCGGCTTCCAGGGTGGCCTCACCGGTTCGCTGTTCTCCGAATTCGCCTTCACCCTGGCCGGCGCGGTCGGGGTCTCGGCACTCATCGCCCTGACCCTGTCGCCGATGATGTGCGCGCGCTTTTTCAAGATGGAGCACGACGGCGGCAATCGCCTGGTGCGGATGATCGACCACAATTTCGAGATCTTCACCAACCTCTACCATCGCATCCTGCGGGTCATGCTCGATGCGTGGAAGGTGGTGGTGGTGTTCGGTGCGGTCGTGATTGCGCTGATCGCGGTCATGATGGCGCTGCCGATGATGGGCGTCATGGCCAAGAGCGAACTGGCGCCCGCGGAGGATCAGAGCTTCATCTTCTACATCGGGACCGGCGCACCGAATGCATCAATCCAGCAGATGGCCGGCTACCAGCACCAGGCCTTCAAGGCGCTGAGCTCAATCCCGGAGTACGAGAACTCGTTCCAGTTCGCCGGTAACGGCACCGGAACCAGCAACACCGGATTCGGCGGCATCATCCTTAAGGACTACGGGCGGCGCACCCGGGACGCCAAGGCGATCCAGCTCGACCTGCAGCAGCGCGCCTCGCAGATTGCCGGCGCCAACATCTTCTTCATCAATCCCCCCTCGCTGCCGGGGTCCAACGGCGGCTACCCGGTGCAGTTCGTCATCCAGAGCGCCGCGCCGTTCACTGACCTCTACGAAGTCTCACAGGCGGTGTTGGCCAAGGCGCAGGCGACGGGCAAGTTCTGGGTGCTGGACAACAGCCTGAAGATCGACAAGCCCCAGACTACCCTGGAAGTGGATCGCGGCAAGGTCGCCCTCCTCGGGCTCACCATGAAGGACCTCGGCGCGGCGCTCAGCAGCATGCTGGGCGGCGGCTATGTGAACTACTTCAGCATCGCCGGCCGCTCCTACAAGGTGATCCCGCAGGTGGCGCAGGCGCAGCGCCTGAACCCGGAGCAGGTCGGCAACTACTACATCCGCACGGCCAGCGGCGAAGTGGTGCCCGCCTCCACCGTGGTTTCCTTCAAGACCGCGACAGTGCCTGAGTCAATCAGTCACTTCCAGCGACTCAACTCCGCGACCATCCAGGGCGTCTACGGCGGAACCCAGGGCGAGGCGCTGAACACCCTGCGCGGCATTGCGGCACAGATCCTGCCGCAGGGCTACACCATCGACTACAGCGGCGAGTCGCGGCAATTCGTGCAGGAATCCGGCGGCTTCCTCGCCACCCTGGGGTTCGCCATCATCATCATCTTCCTGGTGCTCGCGGCGCAGTTCGAGAGCTTCCGTGACCCACTGGTGGTGATGATGTCAGTCCCGATGGCGATCTTCGGAGCCGTCGTGTTCCTGTTTCTCGGCTTCGCTACCCTCAACGTATACACGCAGGTCGGCCTGGTCACGCTGGTCGGGCTGATCGCCAAGCACGGCATCCTCATCGTCCAGTTCGCCAACGAGCAGCAGCGCGAGGGCAAGTCCAAGATCGACGCCATCGAGGCGGCTGCGACGATCCGTCTGCGACCGATTCTCATGACCTCCGCGTCGATGGTGTTCGGTGTGGTACCGCTGCTGATCGCCAGCGGCGCCGGCGCCGTCGGACGCAATCACATGGGGCTTGTGATCTTCACCGGTATCTCGATCGGCACGTTGTTCACGCTGTTCGTCGTGCCGGCGATGTACATGTTCCTCGGTGCGGATCACCAGGCGCGCAGGGCCGGCAGCGCGAGCCCGGCCGTATCACAGCCCTGAAGCGCGGCGGCGCGCGGGCCTGCCCTCCGGCTCAATTCACGGCGGCGTGCATGGCCTCGCAGTGCTCGACCAGATTCGGATGCTCGCAGACGAACTGGCGCAGCGGTGTCTCGATGCGGAAGTAATAGATGTTGGCTATGAACCCGTAGATGGCCGCATCGATGCTTGAAGGGTTCCGGCCGTGCAGGTAACAGCCGGCCGGAATCAGGTGCGCCAGCACCTGAAGATCGGCGATTCCGCGGGCATAGGCGTCGGCCGGGGCAAAGCGCCCGATACCCTGGAAATGGTAGCGCTGAAAGTTGAATTCGCGCGCCTTCTGCAATCCCTCCACGGTAAGGCCCGGGTGCTCACGCAGCAGCGCCTCGCGGAAGGCCGGCCAGAACGCCTCATCCTTCCAGCGCGAATAGGACATCATCCAGTAAAGGTCATCGAGCGCGCGGGTAATGAGTAGGTCGAGATCGCGCTGCTCTGCGGTGCGGTCCGCATCGAGCGTCACGCCGTAGCGGCTCGTCACGTGCTCGATGATGCTCGCGCTGTCCCCGATGGCCTGCCCTCATCCACGATGTAAGGCAACTGCCCGCGCGGCGCCGCGGATGCGTCGAAAATGTGCCGGTGTTCGAAGGCGATCCCGGCGAGCCTGAGGAAGGCATAGACCTTGAGACCGTAGCCGTTGTTATCGGCCACTCCAAAGAGCCGCGGGTAAGAATAAAGAGTGATCACTGCGCCTCTTCCAGCTGCCGCGCAACGGCGGCCCATGTCGTTCGTGCGGCCTGAAGGTCAATCGATTTTTAGGTTGGGATCTGGGCCGCGTATGCCGCGATGCAGGAGATCAGGATGAGCGCTGCGCGCCCCATGCCATCGCCGGGTGCAGCCGCCGGTGCCGGGCCGTGTCCGTGGCTACGCACGAGGCCAGCACGCCTGATCATCACCGACCAGAACCAGCAGCTCGGGCTGACGCGCTGCCGGCGCGCGCAGCGATACGCCCGAGCGCGGGCGGCAAGGCACTGACCACCGCGAGCAGCATGAGTCGCTTGTGCACATCGCTCCGGCAGCCGCAGCAGGAGGGCGCAGGCGACCGGCAGTGCCGCAAAAACCAAGCAGATTGACTCCGTCGAAGGCCACGAACAGCAGTAGCGACTGCCCGCGGGTCGCTGCGGAAAGCGCAGCCGAGATGGCGCGAATGACCACGAACTCCCCGAGCGCGACCGCAAGCGGCGCAAGGTAGGCGCCGAACACCGTGCCGAGTTTGCGGTGCAGGTCCATGCGATGCCGGTAGGCAAGCACGACCTGAGCGACGAATAGCACCACCCAGCCGGTCATCAGGATCCCGTGCACGTGCACGACCCAGGCAAGCACGTGCCGCTGGACGAACCAGGGGGCGCAGGTAATAGCTGTGCGCGAATCCGGCGAAGAAAACCGCTGCGAGGCAGCAGCGTAAACGCCACAAGCAGCCTGCGGTTGAGTCCTGCTGTCGAGACGGCGGTCGCAGCGGGTCATGCCTCGTACTCTTGGGCTGAGCAACGCGCGCAGCCTGGTTGCAGAGCCGTCGCCATGACAGGTCGTTGCCCTACCCCGCCGTACGCGGGAGTCAGCAGCAGGTCCTTCTGCGAGTCGGCGCGCGCGACTGTGCGTAACTGATGGGGACCAGGTCATCGCCGGCGAACACCCGTGCCTCGAGGCCGGCGGCGACGAGAAGATCGATGATGGCCTGCGGTTGCAGTCCTGCGAGCTTGAGGCTTTCCGGCGAGTATTCCAGAAGCACGCAGCTACAGCGCTTCAGCAGATCCCCCGCACCGCGCAGCACCAGGCACTCAAATCCCTCCACGTCGATCTTAAGCAACGCCACCCGCCCGGCGCCGAGCCGCTCGCGCTCCCAGACGTCCTTCAGGGTCTGGACCGGGACTTCGACGGTCCCGCCGCTGGTATTGCCCTCCAGCAGCGTATGGCGGCCATTGTTACTGTCGCGATAACGGTGCAGCAGCGCGACCCCGGGCTTATCCCCGAGGGCCACGTTGAGCGCCGTCACGTGCTCGGCATGATTGGCCTGCAGGTTGGCATTGAGGAGCCGATAGCTCTCAGGGTCGGGCTCGAATGCAAGGACACGCGCGCTCCGGGTGCGCTCAGGCGGTCCAGAAGCACGCTATACCAGCCGATGTTCGCCCCCACATCGAGCGCCACTTCGTCCGCGCCCACCCTCACGTTATCGAGCAGATAGCGGGTGATGTGCGGCTCGTGGGCGCCGATGCGGTAGATGTGGCGCGTAATGCAATCGGCCGCCGGTCCGGTGAACGTCAGGCCGAAGGGGGCGGCGCGGGCCTCGACAAAACCGTCGCGGCTGGTGACCCGGGCGATGCCGAACTGGCAGGTTCTGAGCATCCGCAGAAACCACGCATGCTGTACGGGAATCGACAAGACAGACCGCCTTTTGCCCCGGCGTCGGGGCCACGAGGTTGTGCATCACCCACGCGCGCGAAGCCAGCGGATGAGCCGGCCGATCTTAGCGCTTTTCACCCACGCGAGCCCCCGCGAGGGGCCGCAGGTGCACACACAGCGCCGGGATTGCGGGCCGCCGTGCCGATGAGACAAGCTTGCGACTGAGTTCTGCCCTCCGAACCCAAGGAATAAGCCCGTGACCACCTCGTCTCCCGGCCTGCAGCTTGAAGACAGCTCCCACCCCGCGCAGCGTGCTGCCGCACTCTCCGCCCGCTACGCCTCCGAGCGCAACAAGGCCGCCTGGCTCGATCTGTATGCGGAAGATGCGCTCATCCAGGACCCGGTGGGCGTCTCGCCCCTGGACCCGTCCGGGAACGGGCACCGCGGGCGCGCGGCGCTGATCCGGTTCTGGGACATGATCATCGGCCCTGGCAACATGACCTACCGCATCCGCGAGTCCTATCCCTGCGGCAATGAGTGCGCCAACGTGTGGAGCCTCACCAACAAGATGCCCGCCGGCGGTGATATCACGGTCGACCTCGTCAGCATCTATTCGGTCAATCCGGCTGGCAAGCTCACCGCGATGCGCGCCTACTGGAGCTACGCACAGGTGGAGCAGAAGCTGAAATCCGCCCTCGGCGGCTGAATGCTGCCCGCGGGGGGTTCTGAATCAGTCGACTGAGGACTGCTCGAGCGGGATGTCGTAGCGCTCGACGTACTGCCTGAACCGCTCCCTGATCGGGCCCGCCTCGAGCCCGAATTGCGCAAGATCGTAGGCGTGGCGCCCGAACCTGCCTTTGGGGTGGGAGTCGATGTGCTGAGTCATCGCGCGCCGCGCCTGGCCGCTGAGCTCATCGCCGAACGTTGCGTACACTGACTGCATCGCCCCCAGGGGATCCCGTACCAGATCAGCGTAATGCACATCGCAGATGCGCTTCGCAGGGTGCGCGGCACGAAATGCCTCGACACTCGCCACCGAGCGCTCGAGCATGTCCGTCCAGTGATCGGCGATGTAGCGCCGGTGGTCCGCGTCCGAGAAAGTCCGCGTGAGGGTCGTGATCAGGCTGCACACCGAGGCACACAGCACCACCGGATCCCTGTGCATCAGAACCAGGCGCGCATCCGGATAGACCGCATTCAGCACCTCCAGGTGCAGCGCGTGATGCGGGCTCTTGAGCGACCAGCGACCGCGCACGCCGCCGCTCTGCAGCACCTGAAGCACGCGGTGATGGTAGTCGTAGGCGGAGCGATGGTTCGTGCCGTGGAGCCAAGCTCCGTAGCCCGGGATATTGACCATCGCCTCCCACAGCAGGCTCTTGAAATCCTGGTTGAGGACGGCGATGCACTCGGTGGGGCCGTCCGGCTGCTCGCTTTGCACCACGCGCACGCGCGGGTTGATCTGGTCGAGCATGGCCGCGGCCGCGCGCGCAACCGCGATGCGCGGGTCGCTCTGCAGGCTCGCCGGCGCAGGCGGCGGAACGCTGTCGCCGGCTTCCCAGCGCAACAGGGGCCGGTGGCGCGCGTCCTTCTCGAGCATGTGCGAGAGGAAAGTTGTGCCGGCCCGGAACATGCCGACCACGACGAACGGCGTCTCGATGAGCTCATCGGACACCTGCGGATGCCGCTTCACCCACTCAACGACCTTCAGGCGGTTCGTGAGGCAGGCGAGCACCGCACCCGGCACCACCGCGGCACCGATCTGATTGAGTTGCGCCTCGGAAGCTACCGACTCGCACAGGACCTGAAGGCCCTCGCGAAAGCTGTCGCTGCCAAAATCGTCCAGGCGCGTCTGCTCGCAGGCGGCCGCGATGAGGGCCTCGGGGCGGAGCTGCATCGGCATGCCTCTTAAGCGTGGATGTCGACGACCGTGCGCCCGCAGGTGCGGCGCGCCAGGTGCTCTTCGAGCACCGCGGGCACCTCACTCATCGCGATGCGACGGCTGACCGCGGGCCTGATCTTGCCCTGCGCGAGTAGCCCGCGCAGGGCGGCGTGGACTGCGGCGGCCGTCGCCGGCGGATACAGGTTCATGCCCATGCGCCGCATCGGCCCCACGGCCGTGCCGTAAGCGAGCATGACCCCGAGTACCGAGAAGTTGCCGATGGACACCTTGCGCAGCGGCTTGCCACTGAAGCCCCCCTGGGCGTCGCCGTTGAAACCGACGGGCAGGTAGCGCCCCTCGAGCGCCATGCAGGTCCAGACTTTCTCGGTCAGGTCGCCGCCCACGATGTCGAAGGCGACATCCACGCCGTGCCCGGCGGAGAACTCCATGACGCGGTCAAAAAGGTCATCCGTCTGGTAGTCGACCGTGATCGCGGCACCGAGGTCGGTGCAGTATTTCGCCTTGTCCGGACCGCCTGCGAGAGCCATCACGCGCGCGCCCGCGGCAGCACCGAGCTGGATCGCGGCCGCGCCGACGCCGCTCGCCGCCCCGGTGACCAGCGCAAACTCTCCGGACTTCAGGTGCGCCCGGATGTGCAGGCCGAGATAGGCGACGTGATAGGGGAGCAGAAAGCCGGCCGCCTCGGCGTCATCGAGCTCATCCGGCGCCTCGAACAGCGTGGTCACCGGCACGATCGCCTTCTCCGCCATGCCACCGAGCGCCATCTTCGTCATGCCGACGACGCGGCGGCCGACCCAGCCCTCGGCGCCCGCACCCGCAGCCTCGACCACCCCGCAGACATCCATGCCGAGGGTAAATGGCGGCTTGAGCATCATCATCGCCACGCCGCCCAGCGCGCGCGCACCATCCCCGAAGTTCAAAGACGCCGCCGAGACCGCGACGCGCACCTCGCCGGGGCCGACCTCCGGCACCGGGACCTCACTGACCCCGATGACCTCCGCCGGCCGGCCGTGAGCACGTACCTGCACCGCCTTCATCGGCGCGCCTCTGAGTTCCTGCGCACAAATTCCCCTGTCGTTGACGCGGCGGCCGGCATCGGATTGACACGGCCGGCCGGTGTCTCAAATTTGCCTCGCCCTGCCGATTCGCTCCTCGGCGCCTCGGCGGCCGGTGCGCCGTGCCTCGGCCCGATCGATGATACGTTTTGCACCCCTCAATACCAAGGAGCCGGCTGCCCTGCCTGCCGGTGTCTGCACCAATTTGGCCGGGGGCTAGGCTGAATTATGACGTCTCGGTGCGCTGCAGCCGGCGGCGCACCCGGCGATGGAAAGCAGTGCCGACGGCGCGCGGCGACCCCTCAATTGCCGTGCTCCCTCGTTTGGACGAGGCCGGATTTTGCGCACAAATCCACGTTGCGTACATGCAACGCACCCTCGACAACGCATCGAGCGGGCGTATGATCGAGGCGCTGACTATTACATGCTAGGGGGATCCTCATGTTGAAGACCGGTTCGCGCCTGGGCGGCGCGATGTTTGCCGTGACTGGGCTCTTTATCACCGACGCTCGACTGGCTCTCGCGCAAGAGCAGACTGCCGAGGGCATTCAGGAGATCGTCGTCACCGCACAGCGCCGCGAAGAAAATCTGCAGACGACTCCGATTGCGATCACAGCGCTGACCGCCGATGCACTCAACAAGCAGGGCGTTACCGATTTCGCTGGCGTGGCGCAGCAGTCCACCAGCATCAACTTCACGCCCTATCCGAGCTCGAGCAACACGCTGATCCTTTACATGCGTGGCCAGGGTGTCGCGGACGCGAACCAGATCACGCAGGACGGCTCGGTTGGCTTGTACGAGGACGGTTTCTACATCGCACGTCCCCAGGCCGAGACCTTCGATCTCGCAGACGTCGACCGTGTGGAAATACTGCGCGGCCCGCAGGGCACCCTCTACGGACGCAACACCACCGGCGGCGCGGTCAACATCATCAGCAAGAAGCCCGAGGGGGATTTCGACGTCAAGTTCAGCCTCGATGGCGGCCAGCGCGATTACGTGCGTGCGCTCGGCACCATGAACCTGCCGACCGTCCTCGGCGGCTTGTCGAGCAAGGTCACCCTCCTCTACAGCAATCTCGCCGGCAACGTCAGCAACTCGGGTGGCGAGGACTTCAACCGCGAGAACCAGAAGGGCGCGCGCGCCTCGTTGCGCTGGGATACCGGCGGCATATTCACCGCCGATTACTTCTATGAGGTGGGAGAGCTCGACTCGACCGGTATCTACTACCAGGACGCCGCCCTCGCAGGGATCCCGACGATCCCGGGCTATCCGTCCACCGTCGGCCTCGCCAGCCACACCTGGGAGCCGATCAACCTGCCGCTGAGCGTGGCGAAGTTCAACTCCGATGGTCTGACCCTGAACTTCAAGTTCAACGACGCGGTGGACTTCCGCTCACTGACCTACTACCGCGGCCTCGACTCGCGTTTCTACCAGGATTACGCCGGCGCGTTCACCAATCCTGAGCTCGCGCCCGCCGAGGGCATCACCAACTTCACCAGCAACGACATCGTGCAGAGCAACGAATTCACCCAGGAATTCCAGCTCGTGGGCACCATCGCCAAGACGGTGGATTACGTTGCGGGCCTCTACTACTTCGACGAGCACGCCAACCACAACGAGGTTGGAGGCATCAACATTCCGCTGGAGTACATTCCCGGCATCCCGATCTACACAGACACGCAGATGCGTTATGTGACGGCGGAGGCCAAGTCGAAGGCCGCCTACGCGCAGTTCACCTGGCACGTGACCGAGCCACTGTCGATCACACTCGGTGGCCGCTACACCAAGGACAACCGCGACGCGGCGCGCAGCTACGTCAGCAACGCACTGGCGTTCGTGCCCCCCGGACCCCCTTACTTCATCTGTCCGCCGACGTGCCAGGTCCCGATCAACCAGAGTGATCCGCCGAACTCCGCCAACCACCTGAGCTTCAGCAAGTTCAACCCCGCCGGCACCATCAACATGGCCTGGACGCCGGACGTCAACACCTACCTGCGCATCGCCACCGGCTACAAGGCCGGCGGGTCGAGCGAGGCGGCGGACTTCGGGCAGTTCGGAAACACGTTCAAGCCCGAGAACGTCACCACCTACGAGCTCGGCCTGAAGTCCTACTGGCTCGAGCATCGCGTGCGCGCCAACATCGCGTTGTTCTACAGCAAGTTCAGCGACATGCAGCTGCAGTTCGACACCAACCCCACGAACCTGGCGATCGTGGCGGGCTACAACGCCGGCCAAGCCACGGTTAAGGGCGCGGAGTTCGAGTTCCTGTTCGCGCCCACCACCGACCTCACCATCGGACTGAGCGACACCGTGCTGTCCACCAATATCCAGACCGTGTACGCCATCGCCGGCACACTGTTCGATCCGGCGGTGAACCCGGCCTCGCCCTATAAGGTCGGACAGAACATCGCGCCGCTGTTCCGCGTGCCCTACGCGCCGAACAATATCGTCAACGCCAACATCGACTGGACACTGTTCCACGCCGGTGGCGGCAACCTCGAGGCGTACTTCGACTATCGCTTCCAGGGACGTCAGTACGACACGGTGACCACCGGCGTGAGCGTGCCGAACTCGGCCGAGTTCTACTCCATTCCGGCCCACGGGGTGCTGGATGGCCGGCTGACCTGGAACTTCGACATGCATGGCAGCAAGAAGACGCTGCGCCTGTCACTGTGGGGCAAGAACATCACCAATAAGCAGTATCAGGAACACGTGATCGGCGAGGGTGCCGCACCGTTCGTGCCGCTGCCGGGTCAGCCGCAGACCGGCTACACGTACCAGGCGACTGCCTGGGCGCCCAAGACCCAGGTCGGAGCCCAGCTGCAATACGGGTTCTGATTCCGCAGTCGCTCGAGTAAGCTCGCGCGGGCCCCCGGTGGTCCGCGCGACTTTTTTGGGGCTGCGGAAAATGCGCTCGGCGCGCCCGAGGTTCGCATCGCTTGAAGCTTGAAAACCCAGACCTGAGCGGCGACCCTGAGGCACGGCTGGCGGTGAAGGATGAGACGGTGCAGGTCGAGTTCGCCGCTGCCGCAGGAGAACTCCCGAGCGCCGTCGGCCTCAACCGCTACCAGCGTGCCGATGCCCTGATCACGGGCTCCACCGGTGACCGCTGGTGCGTGTCCCGCGACCGATTCGATGCCAAGTACGAGCCGGTCTTCCCGACTTCACCCGGCGGCGCGGGCTCCTACAGGAACCGCCCCACCCAAGTGCTCGCCAGGCAGATGACCTGCGACTTCGCGGTCGAACGCACTGCCGGAGGCGACGTACTGCACGGCGCTCCCGGGGACTGGCTGGTGCAGTACGCGCCCGGGGATCACGGCATCGTCGAGCGCAGCCGCTTCGCGCGTGTCTATCGCCTGTTACCCCGCCCCTAGCGTGCCGGCCGCCGCGCTCAGCGGGGTGCGAGACGCCAGAGCGAGGTGACCTCCGCGGCACGCGCTGCGTGCAACGCATCCCTGGCATCGGCCGCTCGGGGATGCCGCGGCCGAGCCTCCTCCCGACCCACCACCTGCAACCGGGCCGCCTCGAAGGCCGCCAGCAGCTCCTGCCTTGAGCGCAGCCCCAGATGCTCGGCAAGGTCCGACAGTATCAGCCAGCCCTCGCCGCCCGGCTCGAGGTGCGCATCCAGGCCTGCCAGAAATGCGTGCAGCATGCGACTTTCGGGATCGTAAATGCCGCGCTCGAGCGATGAGCCGGGTCGCGCCGGAATCCACGGCGGATTGCAGACGACGAGCGCGGCGCGGCCTGCGGGGAACAGATCCGCGCGCACCACGTCCACCCGGTCCTCCAGGCCGAGCTGCCGGATGTTGTCCTGCGCGCACGCGAGCGCGCGCTCGTCGAGGTCGGTGGCGATGACGCGCGTGACGCCGCGCCGCGCCAGCACGGCTGCCAGCACGCCCGTTCCGGTGCCGATATCAAACGCCACGCCGTGCGCAGACAGCGCTGCGGGCAGCGCGGCGGCGGCCACCAGGTCCACGTACTCATCGCGCACCGGCGCGAACACGCCATAGTGAGGATGAATGCGACCGCCAGCGGCGGGAACGGCAAGCCCCTTCACACGCCACTCGTGGGCCCCGATGACGCCGAGCAGCGCCCGCAGTGGCAGGAGCGAGTCCTGCGCCGCGGCACCGTAGGCCTCCGTGCACGCCTCACGCACCTCAGGAGCGCGCGAGAGCGTAACGACGTACGCGGCATCCAGGGGCACCAGCAGCTGGTTCAGGGTGCGGGCGCGCTGCGACCGGGCCTGCCGGTAGAGATTGAATGCCTCGGCCGGGGATGCGGGCCGGACGCTGTTGCGGCGCGCCCGGCGATCCGCACGGCGACCCAGCGCGAGCAGCAATTGCCGCGCATTCTGGAAGTCTCCCCGCCACAACAGTGCCTTGCCCTGGCACGCCGTTCCATAGGCCTCATCCGCGCCGGTACGGTCATCGATGATCACCACTTCCTTCGGTGGCGGCGTGTCCCCGGCCGCGCGCCACAGCGCCGTGCGTGCCGCGCCGTGCTCGTCCCAGCGAACCAGCTGCGCGTTGTTCACGCGCCCCCCGGGCGCAGGGTCACGCGCACCCGCACGCAGTTACTGCACGTAAACGCTGCGCCGCAGGCGTCGCATGCCGTTGAGCCAGCGGTCATAGTCGGCGGTCTTGCGCGTCATGTAGGCGGCGACCTGCGGGTGCGGCAGGATCAGGAAGCGCTCCGCCTCGAGGCCCCGCACCACCGCCTCGGCAAGCTCCTGAGTTGAGATCACGCCGTCGATCGTCTGCGGCCCCGGGGGCGCATTGCGGACCATCGGCGTATCGACGCCCTGCGGGCACAGGATCGAGACCTTGATTCCCTGGTCCCCGTGGGTGATGGCGAGGCTTTCCGCGAAACCGACGGCCGCGTGCTTGGTCGTCGCGTACACCGAGCTGCCGATCTGGCTGAGGAGCCCTGCGGCGGACACGGTGTTGAGGAAATAGCCACCGCCGCGCGCCACGAAGCGCGGCACCAGAAGCCGCGCCGCATAAACGTGGGCCATGACATTGACCCCAAAGGCGCGCATCCACACCGCATCCGGTGCGGAGGCAAGGTTGGCGGGATCCGGATCCGGGTCGGCGACCCCGGCGTTGGAACAGAAAAGATCGATCGGGCCCACGCGCGATTCGGTGTCTTCGATCACGTGCCGCAGCTGCGCCTCGTCGGCGACATCGCAGCCGTAGGCATGACCCCCGATGGCGCGCGCCACCTCGTCGACCCCGGCTGCGTTGCGATCCGCGACGGCGACGTGCCGCGCGCCTTCGCGCCGGAATCTCTCCGCCAGCGCCTGCCCGATACCCTGCGCGGCACCGGTAACCACGACAATCTTGCCCTCGATCTTCATCGCGAACCCCCGAACGCACGCGGCACGAGTTGCAGCAGAATCATAGCGCTGCACGGGCCGCGCCGTAGCCGCCGCTGCGGCCGGACTCCCGGGGACCCCAGCTAGCGGTAACTCACGAGTGTGCCCTCGCCGGGCTGCTCGAGATGCTGGAAAGCATTCAGGGTCCCGAGTCTCAGACCCGAGGCGCCGAAGAAAGCGGTCGTCAGCGCCGCGTTCGCGAGGGAGAAGTTCAGCGCGGCGACGCGTTCATCCGAGAGCCCGAGCAGGCTCTGGGCAATGACGGCGATCGGTCCGCCGGAGGTGAAGATGATCAGGCGCTCGGAGCGGCCGGCGGCTCCCACCAGGCGCTCCAGCGCGCCCAGGACCCGGGTGCGGAAGCCGCTGAAGGACTCCGCATAGTCCGCATCGTGCTGCCCGGATACCCAGCGTGCGAAGGCGGCCGCGAACAGTTCCTGGAAGGCGCGCCGCGGGTTCGGGTGCGCAGCGATGACTTTGGCCACGGATTCAGGCGCCGCGAGCCGCGGGTCGTAGCGCAGCAGCATCTCGCGGTGGTCATACTCGTTCAGGCCGGAGTCTTCGCTGCGCGGGCAGCTGTGCAGCTGCGCCGCGAGGCACTCGTCTGCAGTCTGCCGGTGACGTCGCAGCGTACCGGTGACCACCCGATCGAACCGCTGCCCGCTGGCCGAGAGCCACGCTCCGAGCTGCCGGGACTGAGCAATGCCGAGCTGCGAGAGCTGGTCGTAGTCGGCGGCCCCAAAGGACGCCTGTCCATGCCGTACCAGGTAAATCTCACCCACGGTTCAGCCTCCCCGCCCGATCGATCACGAAGACACAGGTGCCCGAGGATGCTCACCGGGGCGCTGTGGGAAAAGCAGGATGCACAACAGCAGCGCGCCTGCGAGCACCGCAGATGCGAGCGGGCGGCTGATGTTGAAGCCTCCCTGCGCCACGGGTTTGTCGAACAGGTCGCCCAGGGTTGCGCCCAGCGGGCGCGTGAGGATGAAAGCGCTCCAGAACAGGAGCACGGGCGAAATCCTCGTCCAGAAGTAGGCCGCGGCGATGCTCGCCAGCAGCACGCCGAACACCAGCGCCCCGCCCTCATAACCAAGACCCGTATCGGCGAGCCAGTCGCCGAGCGCCGTTCCCAACGTCTGGGAGAAGGTGATGGTCGCCCAGTAGAAGGCCTCCACTTTGGGCGTCGTGACACTCTGGACCGACACCGAGCCCTGCGAGCGATACCACAGCGCCAGCACGGCGATGACGCATACCATCAGGAGCAGCGAGCCGCCTGCATAGCCGATGCCGAGGGAGCGGTCCGCGAAATCGGCCATCGTCGTGCCGGCGGTGGTGGAGGCGACGATCGTCGCCCAGTACAGCAACGGCCGGAATCGCTTGGATGTGATCTGCAGGATCGCGAGCCCGATGAGCGCGGCCAGAAAGATGATGCTGGAAACAAGATACCCGAGGTTCAGGGTCATCGAGACGCTGTCGCCGCCCGTCTCCCCGAGCGTCGTCGCCAGAACCTTCGTGATCCAAAACGCCAGCGTGACGGCGGGAACTTTGCTCACTAGTTGCCTTGCTTCCATGGACGCGCACCTCCCTAGCGCAGTGGCGGACCGGATTGTTCCTGATTGCCGGCAGTCGAAACAAGACTGTCACGTTCCGCGCCCAGGCATGAAAACGCCGACCTGCCTCCGCCGCCGATCCCCGTTACTTTGCCATGCAAAGCCCTCTTGGCCACCAGGATTTCGCGCAAAAAAGCCACGGCTCCAGCAGCGCAGGGGTACCGGAGGTTACCGCGCTACATTCGGGGCGGGGGCGGTGAACGCGCTCGGGCCGCTGCCCGCCCCCGCGCGACATTGACGCTCGGGCCGATCCGCCGCATCGTCCCCGCCAGCGCAACCCCGGGGAGCAGCTTGATGGATTACGTTCGCATGCCGCTGGAGGTTGAATCCCCCGAGGAGCTCGGCTACGCGGCGATTAAGTACAATCTTTCGGAAAGCTCCATCAGCGACCGGCCGCTCGCCGCGCTCGGCGCTCAGCTTGCGGATCTTGTCCTTTATTACGGGCCGCACCGGGGCGATGAGACGCTGCGCGCGCTGATAGCCGCTCAGGCCGGGACGCCACTGATCCAGGCGCGCGACGTGCTCACGACTGGCGGTGCGGCGGCGGCGCTCTTCATCGTGGCAACCTCGCTCCTGCGGCAGGACTCGCACCTCATCGTGGTGCGTCCCAATTACGCCACCAACCTCGAGACCCCCAGAGCCATCGGCTGCCAGATCACGTACCTGGACCTGAAGTTCGAGGAGGGCTTTCGCCTCGACGTCGGCAGGATCGAAGCCGCGCTGCGCCCCAACACCGCCTGTGTGAGCCTCACCTGCCCGCACAACCCGAGCGGCACGGTGATGCCGTGGGAGGATCTGCAACGCATCGGGCGACTGGCCGAGGAGGCCGGTTGCCACGTGCTGGTGGACGAGACCTACCGCGACCTGAGCTATGCCGACCCCTACCCGACCACCGCCGGCCTCAGCGAACGCTTCATCAGCGTCTCCTCGGTGTCCAAGGCCTACGGGATCCCGGGCGTGCGCGTCGGCTGGCTCATCACCCGCGATCCGGTCCTGCAGCAGCGGTTCCTGGCGGCGAAGGAGCAGATCGGGATCTGCGGCTCGGTGGTGGATGAGGCGATCGCACTCGCCGCCCTCCGGAACCGCGACCCCTGGCTGAGTCGCGGCGCTGCGGACAACCGCGAGCGCCTGGGCATCGTGCGCGAGTGGCTCGCGCAGGAAACACGGATCGAGTGGATCGAGCCTGCGGGCGGGGTGGTGTGCTTCCCGCGGCTGAGGGTGCCCGGACACTTCGATACTGCGAGGTTCTATCGCTCGCTCCTTGAGAACCACGGCACGTATGTCGGCCAGGGCCACTGGTTCGAGATGCCGGACGAGTACCTGCGGATCGGCTTCGGCTGGCCGACGCACGCGCAGCTGCGCGGCGGCCTCGCCGGCATCTCCGCCGCGCTGCGCGAGCAGCGCTGACCTGCGCAGGAGCGCCTGATAACTGAAGCTTCTGAGGGCATGTCCGCGAGGTATTCGGTGCGGACGCGGCAAGCGATTAAGATCAGGGCGCTTCATCCGTCCCCGCAACGAATCAGGGAAATCCGTGGCAGCCATTGGCAAGGAACGCGTGCTGAGCGTGCGGCACTGGACCGACACGCAGTTCACCTTCACCACCACCCGCGATGCGGGCTTGCGCTTCGCCAACGGCCAGTTCGTGATGGTGGGGCTCGACCTCCAGACGCGCCCGCTGCTGCGGGCATACAGCATCGCGAGCGCCAATCACGAAGAGCACCTGGAGTTCCTGAGCATCAAGGTTCCCGGCGGACCTTTGACCTCGCGCCTGCAGCACATCCGCCCCGGCGATGAAGTTCTCGTCAGCCGCAAGCCCACCGGCACCCTGCTGCTGGATGATCTCACCCCGGGCCGGCGACTGTACCTGCTGAGTACCGGAACCGGGGCCGCGCCCTTCCTCGCCCTCATCAAGGATCCGGACGTGTACGAGCGCTTCGAGCGCGTCATCTTTGTCCACGGCGTGCGGCTGCGCCGCGAGTCAGCGGTAGTACAGCACCAGGTCGAGGCGCTGCAGGGCCACGAGCTTTTGGGTACGGCGGTAACCCGGCAGCTTCTCTATTACCCGACGGTGACGCGCGAACCTCACGTCAATCAGGGCCGCCTGACCGATCTGATCGGCTCAGGACGCCTGTTCGCGGACCTCGGCCTGCCAGCGCTTGATGCGGCGACCGACCGTGTCATGGTGTGCGGCAGTCCCGCCATGCTCAGCGACACGCGCCAGCTGCTGGACGCCCGCGGCTTCTGCATTTCGCCCCACGTGGGCGAGGCGGGCGACTACGTCATCGAGCGGGCCTTCGTCACTCATTAGCCCCGCCGTCGCTGCGCGGCCGCCGCCGCACCTCCTGCAGCCATCGCCCGGCGCACCGACGCGCCATTCCTTGATATAACTTCAGCCTCGAGCGTCGCCAAAAGGCGTCGGTCAAGCGCTCGGCACGAGGTTTCGGTTTCTTCCTACACGGCGTATCAGCAGATGACTACGCTCACCGCCAACGTCAGGTGTGAGTATGGCCCGGTGGCCGCGCACGTTGCGCCGGAAGTCAGTTAGGAGCAGCCGCCAAGACAGCCTGCGGCCGGCCCCGCATGCGACCTGCGGGTGCCGAGGAGGAGAGTGTTGGTGTCAACGAACAGCCCGGACGTGCGGGTCGCTGCGCGTCCTCCGGAGATCGCCGCGGCTGCCCCGCCCCTGCGCCTGCCGCTCGCCCGCTACGCGCTGTTCCTCGACCTGGACGGTACGCTTGTGGATTTTGCGCCGCGACCCGAGGCCGTGCGCGCGGACGCAGCGCTCCTTGAGCTGCTGCGGACCCTGAGCGAGCGCACCCAGGGCGCGCTCGCGCTCGTCAGCGGCCGCTCGATCGCAAGCCTCGATGCCGTGACGGCACCGGATCGCTTCTGCGCCTCCGGTTTGCACGGTTTCGAACGCCGCGACGGCAGCGGCGCGGTGCAGCAGCATCCCGCCCCGCCGGAGGGGAGCCTCGAGGAGATCCGCTCTGTCATGCACGCCTGGGTCCGTACGCATCCGCGGCTGCTGCTGGAGGACAAGGGCGTGGCGCTCGCCCTGCACTATCGCGGCGCGCCGCAGCTCGGCGAGTTCGTCGAGCGCGCGCTCGGCGCACTCCCGGACCTCAGTTCCAGAGGCCTGCGCATTCAGCACGGCCACATGGTGGCGGAGGTGGTGCCCGGCAGCGTCAACAAGGGCAGCGCGCTCGCCGAATTCATGCGCGCGGCGCCCTTCCGCGACCGCCTGCCGCTGTACGTCGGGGACGACCTCACCGACGAGCCGGCGTTCCACTGGGTGAATCTTGCGGGGGGGATATCGGTGGTCGTGGACCCGCGCCGCCCGAGCGCCGCATCCGCTGCGCTGCCGGGCGTCGCGGCCGTACGCGACTGGCTTACCGGGCTGATGGAGACTTAAGTGAGCGCTCCGCCCGACCCCGCCCTTAGCGCCCCCCGTGCCGCGCTCGCCGACGTCGGCATCGTCGGCAACGGCCAGATCACCGCGCTGGTGCGCGCCGATGGCAGCCTGCCGTGGTGCTGCTGGCCGCGTCCCGACGGCGACCCGATCTTCTGCGGCCTGCTGCGGCAGGCACCGGCCGCCGAGCGCTGGGGCGTGTTCGACATCACCGTCGTGGATCAGACCGAGTGCGAACTGAGGTACGAGCGCAATACTGCCATTCTCGAGTCCCAGGCGCGCGACGCCCATGGCAATGCGGTGCGCATCACGACCTGGTGCCCGCGCTACGTGCGCCAGGGGCGGCTGTACCGGCCGACGGTGCTGATACGGCGCGTCGAGCCCTTAAGTGGCCGGCCGGCCATCAAGATCACCCTGCGGCCGGCGTCCAACTACGGTACGCGCGGCTTCGACGTGCAGCTCGGCAGCCATCACGTGCGCTTCCTCGACGGCGAGCAGTCACTGCGCGTGACGACCGACGCTTCGGTCTCCTACCTCGTCGAGGAGCGCGTGTTCGTCCTCGATCGCCCGGTGGATCTGGTGCTGGGGAACGATGAGACCCTGAGCGCCCCCGCCCATGAGGTCGCGGACGAAACCCTGCGCGCGACGCGCCGCTACTGGCACGAGTGGGTGCGCGGCCTTGCAATCCCCTTCGAGTGGCAGGCCGCCTGCATCCGGGCGGCCATCACCCTGCAGCTGTGCACCTACGATGACAACGGGGCGGTGCTCGCCGCGCCCACCACCTCGGTGCCGGAGGCCCCCGACAGCGGCCGCAACTGGGACTACCGCTACTGCTGGCTGCGGGATGCCTATTTCACCGTGCAGGCCATGAACCGGCTCGGCGCCACCGGCGCCATGGAGTCCTTCCTGCGCTACCTCGATGACGTGGTGGTGCGCGAGCAGCACGGCCACCTGCAGCCGGTCTATGGCATCACCGGCGAGCGCGAACTCAAAGAGCGCGTGGTGGAGACCCTCGCCGGCGTCGAGGGCATGGGCCCGGTGCGGGTCGGTAACCTCGCCTACCGTCAGCGCCAGCATGATGTGTACGGATCGGTGATCCTCGCCTCCACGCAGAGCTTTTTCGATGAGCGTCTCGAGCGACCCGGTGACATCGCGCAGTTCAAGCGCCTCGAAGTCCTGGGGGAGCACGCGGTGCCGCTGTTCGATGAGCCCGATTCCGGCATCTGGGAGTTCCGCGGCACGGAGCGCCGTCACACGCTCTCGGCGGCGATGTGCTGGGCGGCGTGCGACCGCCTGTCGCGCATCGCCGCGCGGCTGCAGCTCGAGGAGCGCTGCGGCTACTGGCGCACGCGCGCCGACCGGATGCAGGAGCGCGTGCTCCAGGAGGCGTGGCGGCCGCAGTCCGGGACGCTCTCCGCTACGCTCGACGGCGAGGTGGTCGATGCGAGCCTCCTGCTGCTGCCCGAGCTCGGCATCCTCGCCTGGCGCGACCCGCGCTTCCTCAGCACGCTCAAGGTCATCGAGCGCGAGCTGCGGGTCGGGGACTTCCTGGTGCGCTATCGGCATCCGGATGACTTTGGCGAGACGACCAACGCCTTCACGGTGTGCTCGTTCTGGTGGGCGAATGCCCTCGCCGGGACCGGCCAGACCGACGCGGCCCGCGCGCTGTTCGAGAAGCTCTTGAAGGTGCGCAACTGCGTCGGCCTGCTGTCCGAGCACGTCGACCCGCGCAGCGGCGCGCTGTGGGGCAACTTCCCCCAGACCTACAGCATGGTCGGCATCATCACCACCGCCATGCGCCTGAGCCGCCGCTGGGAAGACGAGGTATGAGCCGCCTGGTCAACGTCAGCAACCGCGTGGCCCTGCCCGGCGCGCGCTCGGACGGGGGACTGGCGGTCGGCCTGCTCGGGGCCATGCAGAAATCCGGCGGCCTGTGGTTCGGCTGGAGCGGCCGCACACACCCGGCGGCGGCCCCCCAGCCGCCACCGGAGCTCATCGAGCGCCAGCAGGTGAGCTACGCCACCGTGAGCCTGCCCGATGCACTCTTTGATCCTTACTACAACGGCTTCGCCAACGGCACGCTCTGGCCGCTGTTCCACTATTTCCTCGACCGCTTCCAGTACAGCGACGAGCAGTTCCAGGCGTACCTTGAGGTCAATGCGCTGTTCGCGCGCCTGCTCACTCCCCTGCTCGAACCTGACGACCTGATATGGGTGCATGACTATCACCTGATACCCCTGGGCGCGCAGCTTCGCGAGCAGGGGGTACGCGCCCCAATTGGGTTCTTCCTGCACGTGCCCTTCCCCGGTTTCGAGGTGCTGCGCGCCCTGCCCGCCTACCGCTCGCTGCTGCGCGCCCTGCTCTCCTACGACGTGCTCGGGTTCCAGACCGAGGTGGACCGCCAGGCCTTCCTCCAGGCGGCGCGCGCCGTGTGGGGAGAGGGCTGCGTCAGCGACACCGCCGCTGCCGCAGAGCCCGGGCGGCGGGTCTACACGGGCGTCTTCCCGATCGGCGTCGACGTCGCGGCCGTTACGCGCACAGCCGCCCGCAGTGCCACCTCACGACACATCCGCGACATGACACGGGACTTCGAGCGCCGCAAGCTCGTCATCGGCGTGGACCGGCTCGACTACAGCAAGGGACTGCTCGAGCGCTTCGAGGCTTACCAGCGGTTCCTCGAGCAGTTCCCGCAGTACCAGGGGGCGGTCAGCTATCTGCAGATCGCCCCCCTGGGGCGCCAGAGGGTCGAGGCCTATACCCGCATCCGGGCGGCCCTCGAGCAGCGCGCCGGCCGCATCAACGGCCGTTTCGCGAGCGTTGACTGGACCCCCATCCGCTACCTGAACCGCAACTTCCCCCACGGCACGCTCCTCGGGCTGCTGCGTCTCGGGCGCGTGTGCCTCGCCACCCCGCTGCGCGATGGCATGAACCTGGTCGCGAAGGAATATGTCGCCGCCCAGGACCCCGCCGATCCCGGGGTCCTGGTGCTCTCCGACCGCGCCGGTGCCGCCTACGAGCTGCAGGACGCCCTGCTGGTGAATCCTTATGACACCCAGGGCATCGCCCGGGCGCTCAAAAGCGCACTCGACATGCCGCTCGCCGAGCGCCGCGCGCGCCACGGGCGGCTGCTCGGTACACTAGGGGAGCACGATCTCGATAACTGGTCGGACAGCTTCACCGCGGCGCTGCGCGCTGCGGGACGGCGGCGGCAGGAACCGCCGGATAACGAACCGCCCGAGATCTTCGCTGTTCCCCAGGTACAGGCCCGACAGCTGAACGGATAGACGGTGAACCGAGAGTCGACGCCTGCGGCGCTGCCGCAGACTGCAGCGCGCGCCCCGGCGCCCCGTGCCGCCCTCACCCGGCGCCGTCTGCTGCTGGGCGCCGCGGCCACGCTTGCGCTCAGCCGCCTCGCCAGCCGGCCGGTGTTCGCCGCCCAGGGCACCCATCCGAAGCTCGGACCGCCCGCCCCGTTCTCGTTCGAGGCCCTCACGCAGGAGGCGCAGGCTCTGGCGGGCCGCCCCTACGTGCCCGCGCCCGCGCTGCCGCCGCAGGTGCTCGAGCGTCTCGACTACGAGGCGCTCGGTCAGATCCACTTCGATCCCGCCTGCGCGCTCTACCGTGACGGCCCGGGAGCCTATCCTGTCACCTTCTTCCATCCGGGGCGCTTCTCGCCCCAGGTGGTGCGCATGTTCGCGCTCTCGGACGCCGCTCCGACGGCGAGCGCGCGCGAGATCCTCTACGAGCCGGACTGCTTCCTCATGCCCGCGGACAGCCCGGCGCATGCCCTGCGCGGGGGAGGCTTTGCGGGCTTTCGTCTGCAGGAGAGCCGCCTGGCGGATGCCGGCGGGCTCGACTGGCGCAAGAACGACTGGGTGGCCTTCCTCGGTGCGTCCTATTTCCGCGCCATCGGCGAGCTCTACCAGTACGGCATCTCCGCGCGCGGCATCGCCATCAATGTCGCCGTCCCCGAGCAACCCGAGGAGTTCCCGGCCTTCACGCGCTTTTACTTCGAGCCCCCGGCTGCCGAGGCGCGCGCCGTGAATGTGTATGCGCTGCTCGACGGCCCGAGCATCGCCGGCGCCTACCGCTTCGTCCTGCACCGCGAGAAAGCCGTCATCATGGAGATCGAGGCGCGCCTGTTCCTGCGGCGCGAGGTGGCGCGCCTCGGCATCGCGCCGCTGACGTCCATGTTCTGGTTCTCCGAGACGCGCAAACCGGCCGCTGTCGACTGGCGTCCCGAGGTGCATGACTCGGACGGGCTTGCGCTGTGGACCGGCGCCGGGGAGCACATCTGGCGTCCCCTGAACGCACCCCTGCACATCCGCGCCTCGGCCTTCGCAGACAGGAACCCGCGCGGCTTTGGTCTCCTGCAGCGTGACCGCAGCTTCGACCACTACCTCGACGGGGTGCACTACGAGCGGCGCCCGAGCCTGTGGGTGGAACCGCTGGAGGACTGGGGCGAGGGCTCCGTGCAGCTGATCGAGCTGCCCACCGACGATGAGATCCATGACAACATCGTCGCGATGTGGGTGCCGCGGCAGAGCGCCCGCGCCGGTACCGCCCTCACCGCGCGCTACCGGCTGCACTGGAGCGCCGATGAGCCCTTCCCGACGCCGCTCGCCCGCTGCATCGCCACGCGTTGCGGCCGCGGGGGCCAGCCCGGGCGGGCGCGCCCCCCGGGGGTGGAGAAGTTCATGGTGGAATTTCTGGGCGGCCCGCTCGCGCAGCTGCCCTTCGGGGTGCGCCCGGAAGCGGTGCTGTCCGCGCCCAGCGGCACCTTCTCCTACGTCTTTACCGAGGCGGTGCCCGATGACGTGCCCGGTCACTGGCGCGCGCAGTTCGACTTCACCGCAGCCGGCCGTGAGGTCGTGGACCTGCGGCTGTTCCTGCGCGCCGGCGGGCGCACGCTGTCGGAAACCTGGCTCTACCAGTACGATCCGGCGGAGCGCGCGGCATGATCGCGGCGCTCCTGGGCACCCTGGCCCTGGCGGCCGCCGCACCGGCCGCAAGCCCGCCGGCGCCCGCGCGCGCACCGCCCGAGGCTCGAGCGCCCGCGGCGCCGGCGGCGGACGCTGCCACGGTGCACGTCTTCGGCTTCGACGACGTGCGCAAGCTCGCCTACGAGCGCGCCCGCCACGAGTACCGCGCGGCTGCCGACAGCCTGCCGGAGACGCTGGCGAAGCTCAGCGATGATCAGTACCGCAACATCCGCTTCCGCGCCGCAAGCTCGCTGTGGCACGGCCAGTCACTGTTCGAGGTCGAGTTCTTCCACCGCGGCTACCGCAACCGTGAGCGCGTCAATCTTTTCGAGGTGGGGCCGGAGGGCGGGGTCACGGCGTTGACCTATAATCCGGCGCTCTACACCTTCGGCGCCCTGCAGAAGGCCCCCAAGGCGCCGGCTAACCTGGGCTACGCGGGGTTTCGCGTGCACTATCCGCTGCAGACACCGAACTACAAGGATGAGCTGATCTCCTTTCTCGGCGCGTCCTACTTCCGTGTGCTCGGGCGCAATCAGCACTATGGCGCCTCGGCGCGCGGCCTCGCCATCGACACCGGCGCGCAGACGGGCGAGGAGTTCCCGGTGTTCACCGATTTCTGGCTGGTGCGCCCCAAGGCCGGGGACCGCCGGCTCACGATCTACGCACTCCTCGACAGCCGCAGTGTCTCGGGTGCCTTCGAGTTCGAGGTGCAGCCCGGCAGCGTCACGCTGGTGGAGGTGCACAACACGCTCTACCTGCGCCGCCCGATCGCCAAGCTCGGCATCGCGCCGCTCACCTCCATGTTCCTCTACGGCTCCGACGTCGCCGGACGGCGCTTCGATGACCCGCGCCCCGAGGTACACGACAGCGATGGCCTCATGGCGCAGACCGGACAGGGCCAGTGGCTGTGGCGACCGCTCGGCAACCCGCGCGAGCTGCGCGTCAACCGCTTCATGGACGACAATCCGCGCGGCTTCGGCCTGGTGCAGCGCGAGCGCGCGGCGCGCCAGTACGCCGACCTCGAGTCGCAGTACGAGACGCGCCCGAGCTACTGGGTGCAGCCGCTCGGGGCCTGGGGCAAGGGCGGTGTCGAGCTCATCGAGATCCCGAGCGAGGAGGAGATCCACGACAACGTGGTCGCCTACTGGGTGCCCGCCGAGTCCCCGCCGGCGGGCAAGCCGGTCTCCTATCATTACCTGCTGTCCGCCTACCTCACCAGCAGCGAGTGGCCCCCGGGGGGTCATGTGATCGCCACGCGCAGCGGCAATCCCCCGAGCGGCGAGGGCCGCCCGCATTTCCCGCCCGGCGCGCGCCGCATCGTGGTGGAATTCGCCGGCGGAGACCTCGACAGCCTGGCGGCGACCCAGCCGGTGAAGGCCGAGATCAGCGCCGACAATGGCCACGTGGAGTCCCTCGTGGTGCAGCGCACCGAGGCCGGCACCTGGCGCACCACGATCATCGTCACGCCGCGTGCCAAGAAGGCGGTCGACCTGCACTGCTTCCTCACCCTGTACGGCGAGGTCCTCACCGAGACCTGGGTGTACCAGTGGACGCCGTGAGCTTCGCCCCGTGGCGCGCGCGGCTGCGCCGTACGGTCTTCTTCGCGCTCACCTTCCTGACCGCCGGCGGGGCGACCGCGCTCATGGTCGATGCGCTGCAGGCCAACAACCGCCTGACCGGCTTTGAGTTCGCAGGCATCGTGCTCTTCTTCTGCCTGTTCACCTGGATTGCCGGGGCGCTGTGGACCGCGTTCGCAGGCTTCCGGGTGCGGCTCACCGGGCGCGATGCCGGCGGCATCGACATGCAGGCGCTGCGCGGACGGGCGCTCAGCTCGCGCACCGCGCTCGTGATGCCGATCTACAACGAGGACACGCACCGCGTTGGCGCCGGACTTGAATCGGTGTGGACCTCGCTCGCGCGCGAGCCGCAGGCGGCCTGCTTCGATCTGTTCATCCTCTCGGACACCACCAAGCCGGAGATCGCCGCCGAGGAGGAGGCGCTGTGGGAGCGTCTCAAGGAGCGCCACCAGGGCGAGGGACGCATCTTCTACCGGCGCCGCACCGACCGCAGCGGCCACAAGGCCGGCAACATCGCCGAGTGGGTGCACAGCCGCGGCGCCGGCTACGAGTGCATGCTGGTGCTGGACGCCGACAGCATCATGAGCGGGGATGCGCTGGTGACGCTCGCGCGCGCCATGGAGGCGCACCCGCGCATCGGCATCCTGCAGAGCCTGCCGCTGGCGGTGGGGCGCGAGACGCTCTTCGGGCGGCTCATCCAGTTCGGCTCGCGCCTGCAGAGCCCCATGCTCTCGAGCGGTCTTGCCTACTGGCAGCTCGGCGAGAGCAACTACTGGGGCCACAACGCGATCCTGCGCGTGGCGCCCTTCGCGCAGCACTGCCAGCTGCCGCGCCTCTCCGGCTCCCCGCCCTTCGGCGGCGCGATCCTCAGCCATGACTTCGTGGAGGCCGCCTTCATGCGCCGCGCCGGCTACGAGGTGCGCCAGCTGCCGCAGCTGATGGGCAGCTGGGAGGAGGTACCCCCCAACATCCTCGACTACGCCGCCCGCGACCGCCGCTGGGCGCAGGGGAACCTGCAGCACCTGCGGCTGCTGGCGGCGCCGGGGCTGCACCCGCTGAGCCGTGTGCACCTGCTCACCGGCATCATGTCGTACGCGAGCTCCCCGATGTGGCTGTCGCTGCTGCTGTTGAGCTCGCTGCTGAGCATCAAGGCCTCGGCCAAGACCCCGGAGTACTTCCTGCCCGGATTTCGCACCATGTTCCCGCACTGGCCGCAGATCCGCACCGACGAGACCCTCACCCTCATCGGCCTCACCCTGGTGGTGCTCGTGACGCCCAAGGTGCTCGGGGCGATCCTCGCGATCCGCGACCCGCATACGCGCCGTCAGTTCGGCGGCACGCTGCGCCTTGGCGCCGGGCTCATCTGCGAGCAGTTCTTCAGCGTGCTCTTGGCGCCGCCCATGATGCTGTTCCATGCAACCTTCGTGGTGCAGATACTGCTCGGCAGGGGCGTCGCCTGGGGCGGGCAGGAGCGCGGCGAACGCGGGGTCAGTTTCGCTGAGGCCTGGCGGCGCCAGAAATGGCAGCTGCTCGCAGGGGTCGCGTGGGCGGCGCTGATCGCGTGGCTCGCGCCGCACTTCTTCTGGTGGCTGACCCCGGTGTTCGTCGGCCTCCTATGCGCCATCCCCCTCACCGTGTGGTCGAGCCGCGTGAGCGCCGGGGAGGCCGCGCGGCGCCTCGGTCTGTTCCTGGTTCCCGAGGAAACGCAGACGCCGCCGGAGCTGCTGTGCCTGCACGCCCCGCAGCTCGCGGCCGCCGCAGTGCAGGCACCGATCGCCCCCTGGCCGGTGGCGCAGCCGACCGCGGACGCCGTGCGCCGCGGCAGCTGAGCGAGGAGTTCTCAGGCGCGCACGCGCAGCCCCTGCGGGTCGTAGAAAGGCCGCAGCGAGGCGACCGCCGGCAGCCGGGTCGCGGCCACCTCGAGTTCGTAGCGCCCGCCGTTCACCCACTCCGCCGTCACCACGCCGCCCTCGTTCTCGACGTAGCCCATGCCGAGCGCCGCTCCCACCGTGTGGCCGAACATGCCGGAGGTGAGCCGGCCGACGATGCGACCGTCGCGCCAGATCGGCTCGTTGTGATAGAGCAGCGCCTCGGAGGCGTCGAGCCTGAAGTTCACCAGCCGGCGCCGTACGCCGCGCTCGCGCTGCGCCAGCAGCGCCGCGCGGCCGATGAAGCCGCCCGCCTTGTCCCAGCTCACCGCGAAGCCAAGGCCGGCCTCGAGCGGGGTGTCCTCCGCGCCGATGTCGTGTCCGAAGTGGCGGTAGCCCTTCTCCATGCGCAGCGAGTTCATGGCGTGGTAGCCGGCGTGCACCAGACCGTACGCCTCGCCGGCGCCGACGATCTCCTCGTACACCGACTGCACGCAGTCGCTCGGCACATACAGCTCCCACCCGAGCTCCCCGACGTAGGTGATGCGGCTCGCGCGCACGCGCGCGTAGCCTAAGTCGATGATGCGGGATGCGCCGAAGGGGAAGGCCTCGTTGGCAAGATCCGCATCGGTGAGGGAGCCGAGCAGGCCCCGGCTCTGCGGCCCCATGAGGCCTAAGACCGCGTAGCCGGCAGAGACATCGACCGCCACGGCGCGCTGGTCGGCGGGTATATGGCGCCGCAGCCAGGCGAGGTCGCGCGTCTGGCTCGCGCAGGCGGTGACGATCAAATAGCGTCCGGGGCTCTCGCAGGTCACCGTCAGGTCGGCCTCGATGCCGCCGCGCTCGTTCAGCCACTGCGTGTAAACGATCCTCCCCGGGGTCACCCCCACGTCCGCCGCGCAGATGCGATTGAGCACCGCCGCGGCATCCGCGCCCTCGAGGATGAACTTCGCGAACGAGGACTGATCGAAGAGGCCGACGCGCTCGCGCACGCCGCGGTGCTCGGCGGCGCAATACTCGAACCAGTTCTGGCGGCCGTAGCTGTACTCATAGGCAGCCGTGACGCCGGCGGGTGCGAACCAGTTGGGGCGCTCAAAGCCTGCCACCTCCCCGAAGCAGGCGCCGCGCGCCGCCAGGCGGTCGTGCAGGGCGGATTTGCGCACGCCGCGGGCCGACTCGCTCTGGCGGAACGGCCAGTGCATCGCATAGAGAAGACCGAGCGACTCCACGGTGCGGTCGCGCAGGTATTTCTTGTTGCGCTGGAAGGGCATGACGCGCCGGATGTCCACATCCCACAGGTCCATCGGTGCGTAGCCGTCGATGATCCAGTCCGCCAGCACCTTGCCGGCGCCGCCGGCGGACTGGATGCCGATCGAGTTGAAGCCCGCGGCGACGAACAGGCCGCGCACCTCGGGGGTTTCACCGAGGAGGTAACGGTCGTCGGGCGTAAAGCTCTCCGGGCCGTTGAAGAACACCTGCACGCCTGCGCCCTCGAGCGCCGGCACGCGCCGCATGGCGGCGGCGAACAGGGGCTCGATGTGCGCCAGATCCTCCGGCAGCGTCTCGAAGCAGAACGACTCGGGGATCCCGTCCATGCCCCAGGGCTTGGCGCGTGGCTCGAACCAGCCGACGAGGAGCTTACCGGTGTCCTCCTTGAAGTAGCTGCAGCCATCCGCATCGCGCAGCACCGGCATGTCGGGGGTAAGACCTGCGAGCGGCTCGGTCACGATGTAGAAGTGCTCCGCGGCGTGCAGCGGCACGGTGGCATCGACCCAGCCGGCGATGTCGCGCGCCCACATGCCGCCGCAGTTGACGACCACCGGGGCGCGGATCGCGCCGGCCTCGCTCAGGACGCCCGTAACGCTTCCCTGCCGCACCTCGATCGCGGTGACGCGGCAGTTCTCGATGATCCGCACGCCGCGGCTTTTCGCGCCGCGCGCCAGCGCCTGGGTGGTGTCGATCGGGTTGGTGCGCCCGTCCTTGGGCAGGTAGACCGCCCCCGCCAGGTCCTGCGTGTGCAGGAGCGGCCACAGCGCCTGCGCCTCAGCCGGGGTCACGATGTCGACCTCCAGACCGAAGGAACGCGCCATGGAGGCGCCGCGCTTGAGCTCCTCCAGGCGCGCCGCGCTCGCGGCGACCGCGAGGGAACCGGTCTCGCGGAACCCGGTCGCCTGGCCGGTCTCGGCTTCCAGCCCGCGGTAGAGTTCCGTCGTGTACTTGGCGAGCCGGGTCAGATTGAGCGTGGCGCGCAGCTGGCCGACGAGTCCGGCCGCGTGCCAGGTGGTGCCGCAGGTCAGCTGGCGCCGCTCGAGCAGCACCACGTTGCTCACGCCACGCCGGGCGAGGTGGTAGGCGACACTCGTCCCCACGATGCCGCCGCCGATGATGATGATGTCGGCCTGTGCCGGAACGGTGTTGCTCACGCGGCTCCCCTTACTCGTCAAGGGCGCGACTCTACGGGAGCGGCCGCCAAAAATCATAGCCGCACCGCGTCTTTGTGGATTGCCGCTGCGGGCTATAAGATTCGCGGCGCGCGCGCACGGTGATGTCGCCGTCACGACAGGGAAGCGGACCCATTCCAGACTCGCATGGCTGAGCACGTACGGGCACTGGTGATCGGCGGCGGCGTGGTGGGCTGCAGCTGCCTCTATCACCTCACGCGCCTCGGCTGGACGCAGGTGCTGCTCGTGGAGCGCGATGATCTCACCTGCGGCTCGACCTGGCACGCCGCCGGGAACTGCCCGACCTTCGCCGGCAGCATCGGGGTCATGAAGCTGCAGCAGTACTCCGCGCACCTCTACCGCAGGCTCGGGGCCGAGGTCGGCTATCCCATCAACTACCACCTCACCGGCTCGGTGCGGCTGGCCCACACCGAGGAGCGCATGGATGAGTACCGCTACGTGCAGGGCCTCGGCCGCGCGCTCGGGCTCGACTACGAGATCCTGACGCCGCCGGCGCTCAAGGAGCGCTATCCCCTGGTCGAACTCGATGATCTCAGGGGCGCGCTGTGGGACCCGCTCGATGGCGACATCGATCCGGCGCAGCTCACGCAGGCGCTCGCCGCGGGCGCCCGCCAGGCGGGCGCCCGCATCCAGCGCTTCACGAAGGTCTCGGCTCTCGCACAGCAGCCGACCGGCGAGTGGCGGGTGAGCACCGATCGGGGTGAGTACCTCGCGGACGTGGTGGTCAATGCGGCCGGCTACCGCGCCGGGGAGGTGATGGCGCTGCTCGGGCAGTACCTGCCCGTCGTCACGCTCGCGCACCAGTACCTCGTGACCGAGGACCTGCCGCAGCTGCGAGAACGGGCGCAGCGGCTGCCGCTGCTGCGCGACCCGGATGTCTCCTATTACCTGCGCCAGGAACGCGACGGGCTGATCCTCGGGCCCTACGAGCGCAAGGCCTCGCCGCAGTGGCTCGGGGGCATCCCGGAAGACTTCGCCTACCGGCTCTTCCCCGATGACCTCGAGCGCCTGGAGTCCTACATCGAGGCGGCCTGCGCGCGCGTGCCGGCGCTCGCAAGCGCCGGCATCCGGCGCGTGGTGAACGGCCCCATCCCCTACTCCCCGGACGGCCTGCCCTACCTCGGCCCCGCGCCCGGGCTCACCAACTTCTTTCACTGCAACACCTTCAGCTTCGGGATTACGCAGGCCGGTGGCGCCGGCCAGGCGTGCGCGCAGTGGGTGGTCGAGGGCGGACCGGCGTGGGATCTGTGGTCACTCGATCCGCGGCGCTTGGGCGGCTACGCCACGAAGAGCTACGCGCTTGCGCGGGCCGTGGAGGTGTACGAGAACGAGTACGCGCCCGCCTTCCCGTACGAGGAGCGCCCCGCGGGGCGTCCGGTGCGTACCTCGCCGCTGCATGCGGATCTTGCCGCGGCCGGGGCGCAGTTCGGCGTGCGCGGGGGCTGGGAGCGCACGCTGTGGTTCGCCGCCACGCCCGCCGCGGTCGCCGCGCCGCTTTCGTTCCGCCGCCGACATGCGTGGTCACAGGCGGTGGCGCTGGAGGTCGAGGCGGTGCGCCACCGCGTCGGTATTCTCGACCTGCCGGGATTCACCAAGTTCCTCATCGAGGGCAGCGGCGCGCGGGCGGCTCTGGATGAACTCGTGTGCTCGCGCCTGCCGGCCCCCGGGCGCATCGCGCTCGCCTACGCACTCAATGCGCGCGGCGGGATCGTGAGCGAGTTCACCGTGAGCTGCCTCGGGGCGGAGTGCTTCTACCTGGTCTCGGCGGCCACGGCCGAGCACCACGACGCGGATCTGCTGCGGCAGGCGCTCGCCGGCGCAAGCGGCGTGCGCTTGCGAGCCCTCACCGAGGAGTCAGGAACGCTGGTCCTCGCCGGGCCGCGCGCCCGCGAGGTGCTCGCGCAGGTGACGGACGCGGACCTGTCCAATGAGGCCTTCCCGTGGCTGTCGGCGCACCGCATCCGCATCGGTGCTGCACAGGTGTGGGCGCTGCGCATCAGCTACACCGGCGAGCTCGGCTGGGAGCTGCACACGAGGGTGGCAGAGCTTCCCGAGCTCTACGAGCGCCTGCTGAGCGCCGGTGCCGGCGCCCGGATCGCCCGCTTCGGCCTCTACGCGCAGGACAGCCTGCGCATCGACAAGTGCTACCGCGGCTGGAAGACGGATCTCGAGACGGGCTTCTCGCCGCTCGAGGCCTCCCTGACGCGCTTCGTCGACCTTAAGAAACCGGGCTTCTGCGGACGCGAGGCGCTCCTGGCGCAGGCGCGGCAGGGGCCGCCCTGGCGCTTCGTGCCGCTCGTCCTCGATGCGGCGGGCACGGCGGATGCGCCCTACTGCAGTTCGGTGTTCTGCGGTACCGCCCCCATCGGGATGGTGACCTCCGGGGTGTTCAGCCACACGCTCGGGCGCAGCATCGCGCTGGCCTACCTGCGCACCGCTTACGCGGTGCCCGGTGCGCGCGTGGACATCGACATTCTGGGCGAGCGCTGCCCGGCGACGGTCGCGCGCGAGCCGCTGTTCGACCCTGAGAACCGCCGGCCACGCGCCTGAGGGGCGCGCGTCCCGCCGCAAAGCCTTTTGGCGGCCTTCCGGCTAGTATGGCCGGCGACACCCCATGAGGGGGCTGTCCCTTCGGAGGAGAACGTCACGGTGCGCGCCCTTTCCTGCCTTCGTCTCATGCTCCTCGCCGCAGGCTTCAGCGCTGCGACCGCCCTCGCCCAGGCGCCGCCCGCCCCCGCGGCGGCAGCGGGCGTCAGGATCACCCCGTTCGACGTGGAGGCACACCGCGGCGGTCGCGCCCTGCGTCCCGAGAACACCCTGCAGTCCTTCGCCAATGCGCTCTCGATGGGCGTGGACACGCTGGAACTGGACATGGGCGTCACCAAGGACGGCGTCGTGGTGGTGTCCCACGAACGCGGCCTGAACCCGGATCTCGCGCGCGCTGCGGACGGCAAGTACCTCGAGCACGGCATTCCCTACATCAACCTGACCCTCGCCGAGGTCAAGACCTACGACGTCGGCCAGATCCGCCCGGGGAGCGACTACGCCAAGCGCTTTCCCGACCAGAAAGTGGTGCCCGGCACGCGCATCCCGACACTCGCCGAGGTGTTCGACCTCGTGCGCCGCTCGGGCGATACCCACGTGCGGCTCAACATCGAGACCAAGATCGATCCGACGCACCCGCAGGAATCTTTGGACCCGGAGCACTTCGTCAGCACCGTGCTCGCGCTGCTGAAGCGGGAGCACTTCGAGAACCGCGTCATCATCGAGTCCTTCGACTTCCGCACGCTGCAGCTGGTGCAAAAGCGCGCCCCCTCGATCCCGACCGTGTACCTGACCCAGGTGCAGCAGCCCGAGGAGAATATCTACCCCGACAAGCCCTCGCCCTGGACCGCAGGCTTTGACCCGATGCGTTACGGCGGCTCGGTACCGCGCGCGGTCAAGGCGGCCGGCGGCGCCATCTGGTCGCCTCTGTCGGATGATGTGACCCTGTCTTCCGTCCAGGAGGCACACTCCCTCGGCCTGCCGGTCGTGGTGTGGACGGTGAATGACCCGAAGGAGATGGCGCGCCTGATGGACCTCGGCGTGGACGGCATCATTTCCGACCGCCCGGACCTGCTGCGCGAGGTGGCCGCGAGCAAGGGCGTGAAGCTGCCCGCACCCCACCCCGTGCAGCCCTGACAGCAGAGCGCTGCGCGGCGCTTTCCAGGCAGTGGATCACGGCGGTCCGCGGCCGGATTGCGGCAGCATTACATAAGCACCTCCTTTTATATACGGATGCGGCGCGGAAGCTCCTGATGGCGATCGGTGTCTTTGATTCGGGCGTGGGGGGCTTGAGCATCCACCGCGCCCTCACCCAGCGGCTGCCCACGGCCGACTTCGTGTATTTCTCCGACCAGGCCCACATGCCCTACGGGCCAAGAAGCGGCGCTGACATCGTGCGCCTGACGCGCGCGGCCTGTGAGCGGCTGTTCGAGGAAGGCTGCGAGCTCCTCATCCTCGCCTGCAATACCGCCTCCGCGGTCGCCCTGCGGCAGCTGCAGAAGTCCTGGCTGCCGCAGGTGCGTGCCGGGCGCACGCGCCCCGCCAACATCCTCGGCATCATCGTGCCGACCATCGAGGTGGTCACGGGTCGCCCCTGGCGTCCGCCGCACCCGCCGGCGGCGAGCGAGCCGCGCCGCCCGGTCGGGGTGTTTGCGACCCAGGCCACGGTGCGCAGCCAGGTCTACGAGATCGAGATCGCCAAGCGCAGCGCGGATCTCGCCGCGGTGAGCGAGCCGTGCCGGGGACTGGCGGCGCTCATCGAAGCGGGCGCCCCGGAGTCACAGCTCGCGGACGTGATCGGCGCGCACGTCGCGGCGCTGCTGAGGGCCGCCGGCGGCGCGCCGCAGCAGGTGATCCTCGGCTGCACGCATTACGAGGTGTGCGCGCCGCTGTTCCGGCGCGCACTCCCCGCCGCCACCGCCCTCATCCAGCAGCCGCGCGCCACCGCCGACAGCCTCGAGGCCTATCTGGCACGGCACCCGCAGTTCCATACCGGCAGCAGCGGCGCGCGGCGCTTCCTCACCACCGGCAAGCCCGGCGCGCAGCACCGCCTGGTGGAAACCTTCTGGGGTGAACCCCTGGCGTTCGAGGCCGCATAATCGGCACCGCCCGCGCCCGCAGGCGCGGCCCGTCGCTTTGAGGGGATGAGCATGACAGGTCTGATGCAGGCAGCGCAGGTGCGCGCCTTCGGCGCCGCGCTGGTCATCGAGGAAGTTGCCCGCCCCGAGCCCGGGCCGGGGGAGCTGCTGGTCAGGGTGATGGCGAGCGGCGTATGCCATACCGATCTGCACGCCGCCGACGGGGACTGGGCGGCGAAGCCCGCACTGCCCTTCATTCCCGGGCACGAGGGCGCCGGCTACGTCGCCGCCGTCGGCCCCGGCACGCACGGCTTCAAGGAAGGCGACCGGGTGGGGATCGCCTGGCTGCACGACACCTGCGGTGAGTGTGAGTACTGCGTGTCGGGCTGGGAAACCCTGTGCGGCGCGCAGCGCACCAGCGGCTACAGCGTCAACGGTACCTTCGCGCAATACGCCCTCGGCACCGCCGCCTATGTCGCGCCCCTGCCGGCCGCGATCGACTTCCCCGACATCGCCCCGATCCTGTGTGCGGGCGTCACCACCTACAAGGCGATCCGGGAGACCGAGGCGCGCCCCGGAGAGTGGCTGGCGGTCTGCGGAATCGGCGGCTTGGGGCACGTGGCCCTGCAGTACGCCCGCGCCATGGGGCTGCACGTCGTGGCGCTGGATGTCAGCGAGGACAAGCTGGCGCTGGCGCGCTCCCTCGGCGCCGAAGCGGCCATCGATGCGGGCGCACCCGATGCCGCCCGCCAGGTCACGAAGCTCACCGGCGGCGGCGCCCACGGCGTACTCGTCACGGCGGTGTCCCCGGCCGCGTTCACCCAGGCGCTGCGCCTGGTGCGCCGCAGGGGCACGGTGGTCTTCGTCGGGCTGCCGCCGGGTAACTTCGAGACGCGCATCCTCGACGTGGTGCTCAAGCGCATCACCATCCGCGGCTCGATCGTCGGCACGCGCAAGGACCTCGCCGAGGCGCTGCAGTTCGCCGCCGAGGGCAAGGTGCGCGCCCACATCAGCCGGGCGCCGCTCAGCGCCGTCAACCAGGTGCTCGGGCAACTGCGCTCGGGGAAGGTCGAGGGCCGCATGGTCCTCGACCTTCCCCACTGACCCGCGCCGCGGCTGCCGCTCCTTTCCCCCCTACAGTGTCGCTGGTCGCGCTCATCCTCCTCCTGTTCGCAGCGACCGCGGCGCTGCGGGCGCTCGCTGACCGCAGCGGCGTGCCGCTGCCGACGCTGCTGGTGTTCGGCGGGCTGGCGCTCGCCTTCGTCCCGGGACTGCCGCAGCTGTCGCTCGACCCCGAGACCATCTTCCTCATCTTCATCCCGCCGCTGCTGTTCTGGACCGCGCTGTCGACGTCGCTGCGGGATCTGAAGCGCAACCTGCGCCCTATCATCCTCCTGGCGCTGTGGCTGGTGCTGCTCACCATGGGGGCGGTGGCGGTCGTCGCTCATCACCTGCTGCCGCAGCTGCCGTGGGCGCTGTGCTTCGTGCTCGGCGCGATCGTCTCCCCGCCCGATGCGGTCGCCGTCACCGCGAGCACGCGGCGGCTGAACCTGCCGCGCACCGCCCTCGTCATCCTCGAGGGCGAGAGCCTGATGAACGATGCGACCGCGATCGTCGCCTACCAGATCGCCCTCGCCGCGGCGGTCTCGGGCACCTTCTCGCTGCCGCGCGCGGCAGCGCAGCTGCTGTTCACCGGCCTCGGCGGCATCGCCGTCGGCGTGGCACTCGGGTGGTGCGTCGGGCAGGTGCGGCAGCGCATGCGCCGCTCGCCGGTGGTCGAGAACACCGTGTCGCTGCTGAGCCCCTTCATCGCCTTCATCCCCGCCAACGCGCTCGGCTGCTCAGGCGTCATGGCGGTGGTGGCGATGGGCCTGTACCTGGCGCGCTTCTCGCCGCGCATCGTCTCCGCGCCCACGCGCCTGCAGGCGCAGTCGACCTGGGAGATGCTGACGTTCCTCCTCGAGGGCCTGATCTTCATCTTCATCGGGCTCGAGCTGCCCCAGGTGCTGCGGGCGCTGGAGCCGGCGGGCGTCATGCATCTGGTGCGGGTGGCGCTGCTGATCGTGGCGGCGATGATCCTCAGCCGCATCGTGTGGATGTACTTCGGCGCCTATGCGCCGCGCTGGCTCGAGCGGCGCCTCGGGCGCCCCGCCACGCCGTACCCCAGATGGCGCAACGTGCTGTTTCTCGGCTGGGCCGGCATCCGCGGCGGGGATTCGCTCGTGATCGCACTCGCCCTGCCCTACGTGGCGGCCAGCGGTGAGCCTCTCGCCGGGCGCGCGGCCATCATCTTCATCACCTTCATCGTCATCTTCGTGACGCTGGTGGTGCAGGGCCTGACGCTCGCACCCCTGATCCGCCTGCTCGGCATCGTCGGCGGCGATGAGGAGGCCAGGGAGGAGCGCCACGCCCGTGCCAGCAGCATCCGCGCCGGGGCCGCGGCGCTCGAGCGCGTGGTGTCACAGGAGGAGCACGAAGCCGCGACCGCGGCCGCGCTCAAGCGCGCGGCCTCCTATCGCCTCGCGCGGCTCAGCGACGATCGCACCGCCGCGAGCCCTCCCGGGTACGTGCAGCTGCGGCTGAGGATGCTGGCCGCCGAGCGCGAGGCGGTCATCGGCATGCGCGACCGCAACGAGATCAGCGATGCCGTCATGATCCGCCTGCAGCGCGAGCTCGATCACGAGGAGGTCGTGCTGCGCGGCCCCGGGGGCGACTGAGCCGCCCGCGCCTTCAGTCGAGCACGGTGGTGAGCGTCACCGGAATGTTGTTGCGGGTCGCGTTGGAATACGGACAGATCTCGTGCGCCTTCGCTACCAGGCGCTCGGCATCCCCCTGCACGAGCCCGGCAACGTGGGCGGTGAGCGCGACGCTCAGCCCGAAGCCGCCCGCCGTGAGCGTGCCGATACTGACCGCGCAGTCGATGCGGATGCTCGAGGGTTGCAGCCTGAGGATCGATCTGGCCGCGAACTCGCAGGCGCTGCCAAAGCAGGCCGCGTAGCCGCAGGCGAACAGGTCCTCGGGCGTCGTGGCGCCGGCGCGCCCCGGGCCGCCCATGGACTTCGGGATCGACAGGTCAACGCTGACGACGCCGTCTGCGCTTTTCGTGTGACCGTTGCGGCCGCCGGTTGCAGTCGCGGACGTCGTGTAGAGCACCTTCAGGGTCATGACGGATCCTCCGCATCGTCGTTAAGTGTTCGGCGCAGCGTCTTTTCCATGACGAGATCGCGCTGCAGGTCCCCGCCGAGGTCAAAGTCGTGCGCGCCCACGACACGGAAGCCTTGCTTCTCGTAGAAAGCGATGGCGCGCGGGTTGTGCTCCCAGACCCCGAGCCAGACGCGCTCGGCGCCTTCCCTGACTGCCAGGGCGAGCAGCGCGCGCATGAGCGCCGCGGCGACGCCCTGCCCGTGCCAGGGGCTGTCCACGTACAGGCGCTTGATCTCCAGTGCCGCGCCCGGCACGCACGCCGGCGGCTGTCCTTCCAGCCGCAGCTGCGCAAAGCCTGCCAGTTCCCCGCCGCGGCGCGCGAGGAGCGTGCGCAGCCTGCCGTCCGCGATCTCGGCCGCCTGGATGGCCTCGCCGTAGCTGCGCGCACAGTGCCGCTGCATGTGCTCGGCACTGTTCGTCATGGCAAAGGTCGCCCGGAAGGTGCGCTCCGCGAGCGCTGCCAGGGCGCTGGCATCGCCCCGTCCCGCCACTGTGATTGCTTCCAAGATTTCGTCCCCGCCGCAAGCCCGGCGGCAGATATTCTGGCACGCACCCCGCAGCGGCTCCAATTGCGCCCGCGGGTGCGACTCGTTACTGTCAGGCTCGCCATGAGACGCTGCATGCCCCTCGCTGTTGGTCCCCGCACCGCCGCCACGCCACCGGCCGCGCCGGCGCACCTCGGATCGCAGAAGCATGCCTCTTAGGGACGCGCGCCCGGACCCGGCTGCCCCTGGCCAGGCCGCGCCGGCGCCGGATGCCGCGGCGCAGGCGCACTGGGCGCAGGCCCTGGCGCGGGTGCGTCCGGGCTACGCGCTGCCACGCGAGTTCTACTGCGACCCGCAGATCTTCGAACGCGAACGGCAGTGTCTGCAGCGGCACTGGCACTGCGCAGGACACCACAGCCAGGTTGCCGAGCCCGGGGACTTCTTCACCACCGAGGTGTTCGGCGAATCCGTGATCATCGTGCGCGGTGCGGACCGTCAGGTGCGCGCCCTCCTCAACGTCTGCCGGCACCGCGGCTCGCGGGTGTGCACCGAGAGCCACGGACGCGCCCGCGGCGGGGGCTTCGTGTGTCCCTACCACGCCTGGAACTACGCGCTGGACGGCACCCTGCGGGCCGCAGCCCGCATGGGGCCAGGCTTCGAGCGCTCAGCCTTCGGACTGCGCCAGCTGCACGCACAGGTGATCGAGGGCCTGATCTTCATCAGCTTCGCGCCCGAACCGCTCGGGCTCGAAACGGTGAGGCGTACGCTCGCCGGCTGCGCGCGCGTCTACGGCTGGGCGGATGCCCAGGTGGCGCATCGCGAGACCTACGCGGTGCGCGCCAACTGGAAGCTGGCGGTCGAGAACTACATGGAGTGCTACCACTGCGGTCCGGCGCACGAGGAGTACTCGCGCTTCCACCTGTACGCACGGCCGGCGGCGCTCAACCGCGAGGCAGACGCGCGCGTGCGTGCGCGCGCCGCGGCCCTGGGGCTCGCCATCGGCGAGGCGAGCTACTGGGGCACGCAGGCCCCGCCGGGCGAGGAGTCCGCCGGCTGCCTGCGCTCGGCGCTCGCGCAGGGCACCGTGAGTGGCAGCGAGGACGGCAAGGCGCTCGCGCCCCTCATGGGGCAGTTCACCGATTACGACGGCGGCGTCACGTTCTTCGACGTCGGGCTGACGAGCGACTTCCTCGCTTACCCTGATCACGGACTCATCTACCGCTTCATCCCCCGCAGCGTCGAGAGCACCGACATGGAAGTGATCTGGCTGGTGCATGGCGGTGCCCGCCCCGGCGTCGACTACGATCCGGCCCGGCTCACCTGGCTGTGGCAGGTCACGAGCGTCGCCGACAAGCGCATCATCGAGCTCAACCAGGAGGGCATCCGCTCGCGCTACTACGAGCCGGGCCCCTATTCGGAGATGGAGCAGGACACGCGCCGCCTCATCGAGTGGATCCTCGCCGAGCTGCGTTAGCGGCGCGGGCGGCCTACGGCCGGCATTGCAGCGGCGCTGCAGGCTCGAGCCATACCAGGTGCGCGGCAAAGTCGGTGGTGATGAGGAAGTGCCGCAGCACCGAGACGCCGAGGTTCAGGTCGGTGGCGCTTGACTGCGCATCGATCGCCGCCGGCACCGCCTCGAAGCGGCAGCCGGCAACCTCGAGGCTGCGCAGCGTGATGATCTGGCGGCGCGTCGCGCCGCCGAGTCCGCCACCCATTTCGCTCTTGACCGGGCGCCCGTCGTGCAGAACGTTGAGACGCTCGGCGAGCGCACCCCCGAGCAGCACCTCGGAGCCGTTACCCAGGTCGAGCGCCGCCTGAACGACGGTTCCGCCCTCCAGGCGCACGCTCAGGGTCTCGATGCCCCGCTGCGTGGTCAGCGCGAGCCGCGCGCCGCCTGGCTCGCGCTCAGTGCTCACGACCCTCAGGCGATGATGCGCAAGGTCGATCTGCAGCCGCGCCGCGTCGAAGATCTCGCGGCCAAGGATCATGTCGAGCCGGTGGTGCAGCAGTCGTGCACCGACGTCCGAGAGCTCGGTGACCGCCACCGTCTGGTCGGCGAGCGCAAGCCCGAAGGCCTCCAGGCGCACGCCCGGCACGAGCCCCGCATCCACAGGATCGGCACCGGAGCCGTGGGCGGCGACCGCGGCGCCGGGGATCAGGCCCAGGCGCTGCGCCAGGGCGTGATCGATGAGGCTCATCTCCGCGGCGGAGTCGAGCAGCGCCTGCACCGGCGCGCCGTTCAGGCGCACCTCGACCAGCACCCGCCCGCCGCGCGTCGGGGTGAGCGGATAGCCGTGCGCCGGCGGTGCCGCTCCCGCCCTCAGCGCGCCCAGACACCACAGGCAGGCCGCAGCAAGGGCTCCGATCCGGGCCATGGTCAGCCCCGCCACCGCATTCAGCTGAAGGTCGCAGGCTCGGCGCCTGCGCCAACGTCTGTCTGAGCGAAGCGCGCCGCCAGGTGCGCGAGCAGGCGCGCGCGCGTGCTCTCGCGGGTCGCCAGATCCGGCAGCAGCACCCGCAGGTCGAACACCGCGCCGGTCGCGTCGATCCGGGTCAGGTAGCACCCCGTTACCCCGGGTGCGCCGAGGATCTCGGCGGCGGCGGCAGTGGCGAGCGCTGCGACCTTGTCTGCATCGACGCTGCGGGCGCAGTGAATCGTCACCGAGGTCTGCGCCGGGCGGTAGGTCTTGCTGAGGTTCAGATTCACCTGGTTGGCCACGACACTGTTGGGCAGCACCACCAGGCGCCCGTCCGCGGTGCACAGCGTGGTGTAGCCGAGAGAAATCCACTGCACCACGCCGATCTCGGTGCCGGTCGGCGTCGTCACCTGCAGGGTGTCCCCGAGGCGGAACGGGCGGTAGATGGTGATGGAGATGCCGGCGACAAGGTTTCCGAGCGTGCTCTGGGCGGCGAGCCCGATGACGACGGAGGCGACGCCGGCACCGGCCAGCATGGCCGTGCCCAGCGCGCGCAGTACCGGGATCAGGTGCGCATAGAGGATGATGATACTCACCCAGATGAGCGCGGTACCGAGCTGCTGTACGAAGCCGATGCCGCCGCGATCGATACGGCCTTCGCGCGTCATCGCCGCGTGCACCCCGGCGCGCAGCAGCCTCGCGAGGATCAGCCCGGCGAGGAGAAACAGCGCGAGGTATACGAGTGACCCGACCAGGGTATCCGGACGCAGGAACGACAGCAGGTCGTGCTCCCCTAGCCTGAGCGCACTGACGCCGCCGTCCATCAGGGCACCCGCAGGCCGTGTCGCGACCGGCCGCAGCGCGCAGCAGGACAGTGCCGGCGGGGCTTCATGGGCCGTGCGGGGGTTCGGCGTCGAGCGGCGCGCAGTTGGTGCGCCCGGAGAGCGCACAGTCCTGCACCCGAGCGGCCTCGCCGAGGCGGTGCACGACCAGCAGTCCGATGAGGAGCAGTGCCAGCGCGACGATCAGTCCGATGACTGCCCCGCGGCGCGAAGCCGGGGGTGGGGATCTGCGGGTGGGGAACTGTGCCAATCGCGCCTCGCGCAGCTGAGGCGCGAAACGCCTGCCTGGTGCATGCGCGATCTTAGACCGTGCCCGGGCGGCCTCCAAGGGCCGGCGGTGTGCAGCCCGTTGCCGGGCGCACGTCCCTGTGCGCCCGCGGCTCTAGAGGCTCTCGACGCCGGCGTGACAGGTGATGGTGTCGACGCTCACATTCACAATCTCGGTCGTGTGCTCGCCTTCGGCGGTGTCGAAGTACTGGCGGTCGACCGTGATGGAGCGCGCCGAGCGCGGCGCCACGGAGTAGCTGACCTGTTTGAGTTCCGAGCGCACCGGGCCCTGCTCCGTCCGCCAGTGCACGCGGTACTGGATGAGTCCATGACAGCCGCTCGCCGCGCACTGCGCCCCATTGATGCCAAAGGCGATGCGGAACTCGTCCTTGCTCAGGCGCATGACGAGCGGGCTCTGGCTCAAGGAGATCGGGTGCACCTGGGGTTGCGCACCCCGGGCACCAAGCGTGGCGCCGGCCAGGATGCAAAGGAGCAGGAGTTTCATCATGGCGACCACCGGCAAATCTGCTGCAGAACGTGCCGCGACGGTAGCCCGCAGCAGCGCCTGCGGACAAACGATGATTGCTCGTGAAACCGCTTAAATACGCTCATGCGTCGCGCGCCTGCGACGGTGCGAGGTGAGCGGTGATAACCCGATGCCGCAGCACGGCTCACGCATGCAGGTTCGCATTTGCCGCGCCTGTCCGGCGCGGCAGACGCGACGGGCACTCTCAGTAGCTGCGCCCGCGCACCTGGCGCGCAAAGGTCGCGGCGGCCTCCACGATCAGGCGGCCGGCGTAGGCGTACTGGCGCGAGAACGGCGGCCAGCGCTCCCCGAGTCCGATCGCATCGCTGATGACCAGCACCTGCCCGTCGCAGGCCGCCCCGGCGCCGATGCCGATGGTGGGAATGTTGATCGCCGTCGTGATGCGCTGTGCCAGCTGGTCCGGAATGTGCTCGAGCACCAGCATGAAGGCCCCGGCTGCGGCGATTGCCCTCGCCTCCTCGAGCACCCGCTGCGCCTCGGTCGCTCCCCGCCCGACCTGCGTACCTTCGGGGGCCCGCGCCCGGGCGGCTCGTCGCGCTCAGTCGCGGTACCCGGGGTTCACGCGGTCCAGGCGGCGCAGCAGTCCCGGCCACACCAGGTCCGCGCCCTGGCCGCGGGTGACCTGGCGCGCCGCGGCACGGATGCCACCGAGGATCTCGGGCCTGATCGGCAGCAGCTCCGCCCCACCGCTCTGGGCGCGCACCTGGATCGCGCAGGCGGCCTCGAACAGGTACAGGTGCAGGAATGCCTCGGCCGGCGTGCTGCCGACGGTCAGCAGTCCGTGGTTGCGCAGCATCAGGAAGACGCTGGCGCCCAGATCCTTCACCAGCCGCGGCTGCTCGTCGGGGTTCAGCGCCACCCCCTCGTAGTCGTGATAGGCGAGCGAAGCGAGGACGAACAGAGATTGCTGCGAGAGCGGCAGGAGTCCCGCACGCTGCGCGGAGACGGCAACACCGTTGAGGCAGTGCACGTGCGCGATGCAGTGGGCGTCCTCGCGCGCCGCGTGGATGCAGCTGTGGATGGTGAAGCCGGCCGGGTTGATCTCGTAAGGCGACTGCATCACCTTGTTACCCTCCTGATCGATCTTCACCAGCGAGGAGGCGGTGATTTCCTCGAACATCAGCCCGTAGGGGTTGATGAGAAAGTGCCGCTGCGGGCCCGCGAGGCGCGCAGAGATGTGGGTGAAGATGAGGTCGTCCCAGCCGAAGAGCGCGACCAGGCGGTAGGCCGCGGCGAGGTCCAGCCGCAGGCTCCACTCGGCCGCACTGACGCTCTCCCTGAGACTTTGAACCTTGACCGAAGTCTCCGTCATGGGCTTGCTCCTGGTAAGTGGCTCGATGAGGCGCTAGGGGAGCTCGCAACAGGCGCGGCCGGGGAGATCCTGCCGATGAAGATCGCCCCAAGAATCAGGAGCGCGCCGCCGACCACCGCTACCAGCGCCCACAGGTACGGGTTGGGGCCCGGCGCGGCGAGTGCCAGCCCGCCCACCGTGAGGTACATGAAGGCGTAGCTGTTGAAAAACAGGGGCAGCAGATCGTGCAGCGCCACGATCAGGTAGACCGCGATCAGAATGTACGCGAGCTGCCCCCACTCCGCTCCCAGCAGATGCGCCAGCGCGCCGATCGCGGGGCGCGCCAGCAGCAGCAGGCCGATGCCCACCAGCGAGCCGACCAGGATGTGCGGCACCTTCTTCACGTCCATGTGCTCGAGGAAGAACAGCACGAGCGCGACGAACGCCGGCCACGCCGGCACGCCGAGGCGCCCGGTGACCACTTCCGCGATGCCCACGAGCACGATCAGGTACAGACCGAACACCAGTCGTCGCCGGCTAAAGCTTGCCATCGGGTCCCCTCTGATCGTTGAGTGTGCGCCGGCCGACCGCGAACGGGGTGCGTTTCAGGCCGCCTGGTGGGCGCCGCCGCCCGGCGCACTATCGCTGAAGCGCGCAAAGTGAAAGTCGGAATCCCCGAAAGTCATGTCGATCATCGTCAGGCGCTTGAAGTAGTGGCTTACGATCAGGTCGTCCACGACCCCCATGGCCCCGTGCAGCTGCACCGCCTGCTGACCGACGAAACGGGCGGCCTGGCCGATGTAGGCCTTGGCCGCCGCGATCGCGCGAGTGCGCGTGCGCGCGTCGCTGCTGCCGGCATGGGCCGCGGCGATGATCGCCATGGAGCGGATCTGCTCCTCGGCAATGTACATGTCGGCCATGCGGTGCTGGAGTGCCTGGAACACCCCGATCGGCACGCCGAACTGCTTGCGGCTCTTAAGGTAAGCCAGCGTCGCCTGATTCAGGGCGCTGACGATGCCGCAGGCCTCTGCACACAGCGCCGCGATGGCGGCGTCCACCCCGCGCTCGAGCACTCCGAGCGCCTCCCCGGCCGCCCCGATCAGGGCTGCGCCCTCGATGCGGGTGTCGGTAAGCTCAAGATCCCCGGCGCGCGCGCCGGACTGCGTGGCATAGGCAAGAACCTTGAGTCCCTGCGCCGCGCGCGGCACCAGGAACAGCGAGATGCCCGCGCGCTCGCCCACGGCGCCGCCGGTGTGCGCCGAGACGAGGAAGCAGTCCGCCGATGGTGCATCCAGCACCACGGACTTGCGGCCGTTCAGGCGCCAGCCAGCGCCATCGGCGACGGCGGTGGTGGCGACGTGTGCGAGTTCGTAGCGTCCGGCCGCCTCGTAGGCGGCGAGCGCCAGCTTCACCTCGCCCGCCGCGATCTGCGGCAGGATCGCGCGCCGCAGGCTCACCGGGGCGGCATCGCGCAGAATGCCACCGCACAGCACCACGGTACTCAGGTAGGGCTCGAGCAGCAGTCCCTGGCCCACCAGCTCCATGACCGCCATGACATCGACCGCCCCGCCGTCCAGGCCGCCGTACTCCTCCGGGAACGGCAGCGCGAGGAGCCCGAGCTCGGCGTACTGCGTCCAGGCAGCCGCGGAGAACCCGGGCTCGGCGCGCGCCAGCGCGCGGCGCTGCTCGAAGCCGTAGTCGCGGGCGATGAAGCGCTGCAGGGTCTCCTGCAGCGCCAGTTGCTCTTCGGTGTAGCGAAAGTCCACAGCGGTGCCTTTCTAAAGACCCAGGATCATCTTGGAGATGATGTTCTTCTGGATCTCGGTCGAGCCGGCGTAGATGGTCGTCTTGCGCAGGTTGAAATACTGGCCGGAAAGCGAGGGTGCAGAGGCGGGGTAGTGCGAGCCGAGCAGGTGCCCGGCGCGCCACTCAGGATCGAGCGCCTCGCGCAGGTACGGGAGCGCGTCGTGGCCGAGCGCGTGCATCTTCAGCTCCGCCAGCTGCTGGATGATCTCCGAGCCCTTGACCTTCAGCGCCGACACCTCCGCCCCGGGCGGGCGGTTCTCGCGCGCGAAAGCCGACAGCACGCGCAGGTTGGTGATCTCGAGCGCCATGAGCTCGAGCTCCACCTGCGCGATGCGGTCGCGGAAGCGCGGATCCTCGATGAGGGGGCGGCCGTTCGCACTCTGGGTGGCCGCGAGCGATTTCAGCTGCGCGAGCGAGCGCTTGCAGTTGCCGACGCCGGCGTTGCTGGTGCGCTCATGATTGAGGAGGAATTTGGCGTAGGTCCAGCCCTTGTTCTCCTCGCCCACGAGGTTCGCAACCGGTACCCGCACGTTTTCGAAGAAGATGTCGTTGATCTCGTGCTCGCCCTCGAGCGTGATGATGGGACGCACGCTGATACCGGGAGTCTTCATGTCGATCAGGAGAAAGGAGATGCCGCTCTGCGGGCGCGCCTCGGTGCTGGTGCGCACCAGGCAGAAGATCCAGTCGGCGTACTGCCCGAGGGTGTTCCAGGTCTTCTGCCCGTTCACGACGTAGTGATCCGCGTCGCGCACCGCGCTGGTGCGCAAGGACGCCAGGTCCGATCCTGAGCCCGGCTCCGAGTACCCCTGGCACCACCAGTCCTCCCCGGACACGATGCGCGGCAGGAAGTACTCCTGCTGGCGGGCGTTGCCGAAGGCCATGATGACCGGTGCCACCATGCGCAGCGAGAAGGGGATCTGCGGCGGGGCATTGGCCGCGGCACACTCCTCCTCGAAGATGTGCTGCTGCACGACGTTCCAGCCGGCGCCGCCGAAGCGCTGCGGCCACATGCCGGCACCCCAGCCGCGGCGGAAGAGGATCTTCTGCCAGCGCACCATGTCGTCCTTGGCGAGCCGCCGTCCGAGGCGCAGCTTCTCGCTGATGTCCTGGGGCAGCTCGGCTGAGAGGAAGGCGCGCACCTCGGCGCGGAAGGCCTCCTCTTCGGGAGTGAAGTTCAGATCCATAGTTACCCTCCCCGGAGGCGCCGCTAGGACGCCGCCGCCTCCCGTTCCTGAAGCTCGCGCCACTGGATCTTGCCGCTGCCGGACTTCGGCAGGGACTCGACGAATGCGATGCTGCGCGGCACCTTGTAGGCCGCCATGTTGGCGCGGCACCAGCTGATGAGTTCCTCTTCGCTCAGCGTGCCGCGCGCCTCGGCACGCAGTACCACGAAGGCCTTCACGCTCTCACCGCGATGCGCATCGCGCACGCCGATGATGCAGGCCTCCTGCACCGCAGGGTGCTGGTACATGAAGGTCTCCACCTCGCTCGGCCAGACCTTGAAGCCCGAGGCGTTGATCATGCGCTTCAGGCGATCCACCATGAAAAAGAAACCATCCTCATCGACGCGTGCCAGGTCACCGGTACGCAGGAATTTCTTGCCCTCGATCTCGACGAGCACCGCGGCGGTGTCAGCGGGCTTGTTCCAGTAGCCGCGCATGACCTGCGGCCCGTGGGTGATGATCTCCCCTACCTCCCCGGGGGGCAGCTCCTCGAGCGTCACCGGGTCCACCACGCGCGAGTCGACCCCATAGATGGGAATCCCCAGGCACTGCTGCTTGGCGAGCTGCGGCGGGTTGATGTGCGTCGCCGCCATGGTCTCGGAGAGCCCATAGCCCTCAAAGTAGGTCACGCCGCGGTCGAGCAGCCGCTGCGCTACGGCTGCTGGCATGGCGGCGCCGCCGCCGTGCAGCTGGCGGATCGAGGACAGGTCGTAGCGCCCGATATTGGGGTTGGCGAAGAAGTCCTGGATCAGCGTGGGCACGGCGGTCCAGCCCCCGACCCGGTAGCGCTCGACGCACTGGGCGGCGACCTCCCGGTCCCAGCGCGGCAGCAGCACGACCGTGCTGCCAAGGTAGATCGTGCCATTCATGCTGCCTTGCATGCCGGTCACGTGGAAAAACGGCGCCAGACCGAGCGTGGTCAGTTCCGGCTGCAGCGCAAACCAGCTCATCGAGGCCACGGTCGTATGCATGGTCGTGCGGTGGGTATGCATGCAGCCCTTGGGCTCCCCGGTGGTGCCTGAGGTGTAGGGCATCACCGCGAGGTCATCCGGACCCTGCGTCAGCGGCCCAGGTGACAACGCGGCGCCGAGGGCGCGCTCCCAGGCGATGACCTTCGACTGTGAGGCTTGCGCGCGCGGCGCCCGGATGAACTCCGGCACCGACAGTTCGGTGGACGCCTTCAGGTAGTCCGAATAAGTCGCGAGCACCAGGTGCCCGAGCTGAGCGTCGAGGAGGGGTGCAATGCGCGGGTAGAGCTCCTGGGCGACGATCGCCGTGCGCGCGCCGGCGTCGCGGGCACAGCGCTCGAGCTCCTGCGTGAGGTACATGGGATTCAGCGGTACCACCACCGCGTTGGCGCGCAGGATGGCGTAGTAGGCGATCACGAACTGCAGGCTGTTCTGCATGTAGAGCAGCACGCGGTCGCCGGCCGCGACACCGCAGCGCTGCTGCAGGTAGCCGGCCAGCCGCGTGGCCTCATCCTCGAGCTGCGGGAAGGTCAGTGCATTGTCGTAATAGATGAACGCGGGCTTGTCCGGATAGCGGCGCGCCGAGACTTCCAGGTTGTAGAAGAGGTTGGTGGCCGGCGCCTGCAGCGTGTGCAGCGCGTGCCGCGGCCAGAACCTGAAATGCGCACTACCCATGCGAGCGATGCGCGCGAGGCCTCAGACGACCTCGAACAGGCCCGCAGCTCCCTGGCCACCGCCGACGCACATGGTGACCACGACGAGCTTGGCGCCGCGGCGCTTGCCCTCGATGAGCGCATGCCCGGTGAGGCGCGCGCCGCTGACCCCGTACGGATGCCCCACCGCGATGGCGCCGCCGTTCACGTTGAGGAGCTCATCGGGAATGCCGAGCTGATCGCGGCAGTACAGCACCTGGCAGGCGAATGCCTCGTTCAGCTCCCAAAGACCGATGTCCTTCACCGCATAACCGGCGCGCTTCAGGAGCTTCGGCACCGCGTAGATGGGGCCGATCCCCATCTCGTCCGGCTCGCAGCCGGCCACGGCGAAACCGCGGAAGATACCGAGCGGCTCAAGTCCGCGCTGCTCGGCGAGCTTCGCATCCATGACCACGCAGGCGCTGCTGCCGTCGGAGAACTGGCTGGCGTTGCCGGCCGTGATGACGCCGCCCGGCAGCGCCGGCCGGATCTTGCGCACCGCCTCCAGCGTCGTATCCGCACGAATGCCCTCGTCGCGATCGATGGTGACCTCGCGCATGCTGAGCGTGCCGCTGGCCGCATCAGCCACCCCCATGGTGGTCGTCATCGGCACGATCTCAGCCTTGAAGCGCCCGGCCGCCTGGGCGGCAGCGGCGCGCAGCTGGCTGCGCACGCCGTACTCGTCCTGCGACTCCTTGGAGATGTGGTAGCGCTTGGCCACCATCTCGGCCGTCTCGAGCATCGACCAGTAGAGCGTCGGCTTGTGCTCGAGGATCCAGGGGTCGGCGAGCATGCGGGTGTTGGCATCGTTCTGCACGCAGGAGATGCTCTCGAGGCCGCCGGCGGCGATCACGCGCACCCCTTCGGTCATGACCCGCTGCGCGGCGAGCGCGATCGACTGCAGGCCCGAGCTGCAGAAGCGGTTGATGCTCAAGCCCGCGGTGCTCACCGGCAGCCCCGCGCGCAGCGCGATGGCGCGGGCGATATTGCCCCCCGTCGTGCCCTCACCGAAGGTCGAGCCCATGATCACGTCCTCGACCTCTGCCGGTTCGAGGCGCGCGCGCGCCACGGCGTGCTGCACGGCGTGCGCGCCGAGGGTGGCGCCGTAGGTCATGTTGAAGGCGCCCTTCCAGCTCTTGCCGAGCCCGGTGCGCGCCGTGGAAACGATGACGGCGTCGCTCACGCTGCGGCTCCCGTGTGCTGGCTGAAGGTGCTGCCTTCGGCCGCCAGGCGCGCGAGCAGCGCCGCGGGGCGCCAGAAATCCGCCTCGGCGCCGGCGCTGGCGGCGATGCGCTTCAGGTCGCGCGCCACCTCGCTCAGGCCCACCTGGTCGGCATAGAACATCGGGCCGCCGCGATACGCCGGGAAGCCGTAGCCATAGAGGTACACGATGTCGATGTCGGAGCTGCGCTGCGCGATGCCGTCCTCCAGGATACGGGCGCCCTCGTTCACGAGCGCGTAGATGCAGCGCTGCACGATCTCAGCGTCCGTCACCTTGCGCGGCGTGATGTGCCGCTCCGCGCGGAACTTCTCGATGAGCGCCTGGACCTGCGGGTCCGGCACCGGCGTACGCGAGCCGGGCGGATAGCGATACCAGCCCGCCGCGGTCTTCTGGCCATGGCGCCCGGCCTCCACCAGGAGATCGGCGACGTTGGCGAAATCCTTGTCCGGATTCTCCGCCGCCAGGCGCTTGCGCCACATGGCACCGACGTCGAGTCCTGCCAGGTCATTCATGCGAAACGGTCCCATCGCCATGCCGAACTTCTCGACCGCCTTGTCGATCTGCTCAGGCGAGGCGCCCGCGAGCAGCAGGTCGTGGGCCGCCTGGCCGTAGCGGGCGATCATGCGGTTGCCGATGAAGCCATCGCACACCCCGGCGACGACGGCGACCTTGCGGATGCGCTTGGCGAGCGCCATCGCGCTCACCAGCACGTCGGGGGCGGTCGCCCTGCCGCGCACGATCTCAAGCAGCCGCATGACGTTGGCCGGGCTGAAGAAGTGCAGGCCGATGACGTCCTGCGGCCGGCGGGTGAAGGCGGCGATGGTGTCGAGGTTCAGCGCCGAGGTGTTGGAGGCAAGGATGGCGCCCTCGCGCATCACGGCGTCGAGCTTCAGGAACACCTGCTTCTTGACGTCGAGGTTCTCGAACACCGCCTCGATCACGAGGTCCACGTCCTTCAGCGGCGCGTAGTCGAGCGTCGGGGAAATGAGCGCCAGGCGCTTCGCCAGCGCTTCTTCCGTGAGCTTGCCCTTCTTGATCTGGCCCTGATAATTCTTGGCGATCGTCGCCAGCCCGCGGTCGAGCGCTTCCTGCGTGCTCTCGATCAGTACCACCGGGATGCCGGCATTAATGAGGGCCATGGTGATGCCACCGCCCATGGTGCCCGCCCCGATGACTCCCGCACGGCTGAGCGGCCGCGGGGCGGTCGACTCGGGCACGTCGGCGATGCGGCCGGCGGCGCGCTCGGCCTGGAATACGTGGCGCAGCGCTGCCGACTCAGGGGACGCCATGAGCGTGACGAACAACTCCCGCTCGCGCGCCATGCCGGCATCGAAGGGGCCCTTGACAGCCGCCGCCACGGCCTCGACGCACGCCGGGGGCGCAGGGTAGGCACCTGCGACCGCCTTGACGGTAGTGCGCGCGAACTGCAGGAACGCTTCCGCATTGGGCTGCTGGATCTTGAGGTCGCGCACGCGCTTGGGTCCCTGCCCCTGCGCGGCCAGCCGCTGCGCGAACTCCAGTGCCGCCTGCAGCAGGTCGCCGCTCGCGATGGCATCCAGCAGCGCCGTGTCGCGCAGTTCCTCGGCGCGCACCGGATTGCCCGAGACGATCATGTTCAGGGCCCGCTCAACGCCGACGACGCGCGGCAGGCGCTGCGTGCCGCCGGCGCCGGGCAGCAGGCCGAGCTTGACCTCCGGCAGCCCGAGCTGCGCGTGCGGGGTGGCCACGCGGTAATGGCAGGCGAGCGCGAACTCAAGGCCCCCGCCCATGCAGACGCCATCGAGGGCGGCGACCACGGGCTTGCTGCAGTCCTCGAGCGCGCGCAGCACCTGGTGCAGGTTCGGCGAGGCGTAGGCCTTGGGCGTGCCGAACTCGCGGATGTCGGCGCCGCCCGAGAACCCCTTGCCCGAGCCGATGACGACGATCGCCTGCACCTGCGCATCGTCCTCGGCGCGTGCGAGCGCCTCCACTACCGCGCGGCGCAGCTCGATGCCTAGGCTGTTGACGGGCGGGTTCGCGAGCGTCAGCACCGCGACCGCGCCGCGCACCTCGTAGCCGAGCCCGCCCGTCTCGCCCGTCATCCCTGCAGCTCCTGTGCTCACGCGACGTCCGGGTGCGCTGGCCGCATCAGAACTTCACGCGGATGGTCGCGCCGAAGGTGCGCGGGTCGCCGAGGAAGGCCGAGAGCTGGTTTTGCGTGCCGGGCGTGCCGACGCCCTGGAACGGGGTGTCGAAGGCCACCTGGTAGTAGCCCTTGTCCGCAAGATTCTGGCCCCACACCTCGAAGGCCCACTTGCCATCGGGCGCGCCGATGCCGATACGGGCATTGAGGATGCCGTAGGCGCCCTGCAGCTTCGCCGGGTCGAGGTCGGAGCCGGTGTTGTAGGCGGAGTTGTACTTCTCGTCCGCGCTGATGCGGAAAGTCAGCGAGCTCGACAGCGGCACCTCGTAGGCGGCCGATACCACCCCCGACCACAGGGGCGAGAAGGACAGCCGGTCGTTCAGGCGATTGGGCGCGAACAGGTAGCTCGAATCGCCGAAGCTCGTGATCGTCGTGTCCGCGTATACCACGCCCGCCGACAGCTTCAGTCCCGAGAGCGGGGTGAGCCAGTCGGCGTTGAGTTCCGCGCCCTTGGACTCCACGTGCGGGAGCGAGCTCACGACGAACACCACGCCTGTGAAGGTGTTCAGCTGGAAGTTGTTGTACTTCTGGTCGAACACGTCGGCGTTCACGCGCACAGTGCGCTGCGCAAGCTCGGTCTTCAGCCCGATCTCGTAGGCGTTCACCGTCTCGCGCGCGAACTCGGTGTCGAGGATCGGCGTGAGCAGGTTGACCGCAGGATTGGTCTCGCGCGCGAGGTTGAAGCCACCGGCCTTGGTGCCGTTGCCCCAGGAGGCGTAGGCCATGACGTCGGGCGTGAAGCGGTAGGCGACCTTGACCGTGCCGTTGACGTTACCCTCGTCCAGGGACTGGCGGGTATTCACGCCATTGAAGAACGGGTTGAAGGGCGTGTTGCAGCCGTAGCCGTAGAGCAGCGGCACCGAGAACGGCGTCGAGGGCGCCCCGATGGGGTTGAGGAGCGCACCGCAGGCGGCGCCGCCGTCCGGATCGGAGAAGGCCGACTTCAGGTCCTTCTTCTCCTCCGTAAAACGCAGCCCGGCGGTGAGGTCGAGCTGGTCGGTGAGCGAATAGGTCTCGTTAGTGAAGAAGGCGTAGCTCTTCTCGGTCTGGTGATAGGAGTCCGCCTGACCGGAGACGCCCGGGATGAAGGTATGTCCCGGAAGGTTGCCGGTCAGCTGCGGCACCAGGAGGAAGTTCGGCGGGTTGACCCCTGCGGCCGCAGACGACGTACCGCCGAGGAACAGGTCGAAGTCGCTGCCGGCGAGAATGGTCGAGGTGTTGTTGATGATCTCACCGCCGGCGAAGGCACCGAGCAGCCAGCTCAGGCGCTCGACCTTGCCGGCCAGCCGCAGCTCCTCATTGAACTGCTTGAAGTCCGTGCCATTGCCGTTGGGCGGCTCGGACACCAGGTCCACCTGTGAGTAGTCGACGTCGTTGCCGGCGAACACGCTGTTGTCGCGCCAGGCGGTGATCGAGGTCAGGGTCGCGGCGTCGAACTTCCAGTCGAGCTGCGCCGAGAAGCCGCGGTCCCAGATCTGCTGCGAGATCGGGGAATTGGCAAAGGACTGGCGGTCGGAGGCGCTTGTGGCCGTGGTCGGGAACGGCAGTCCGGCGGGGTTGCCGCCGAGCAGCGGGTCGGTCGCGAGTGCGCTAATGATCGGCGCCCAGGGGCCCGGCACCGTCGGCACCGCCTGGCAGCACACCTCGTTGCGGCGGGTGAAGTCGCCGATGACGAGCAGGCTCACGTCGGTCGTGGGCGTGAACAGGTACTGGCCGCGCACCGTGTAGAAGTTGCGGTTGTTGGACGTGCCATCGGTGTTCGGGCCCGGACCCACGTCGACGTTCAGGAAGCCGTCGCGCTTCTGGAAGCCGGCGTACAGGCGGAACGCCGACGTATCCCCGATGGGCCCCGTGATCGAGCCGCGCACTTCGCGGTCATCGAAGTTGCCGCCCGAGATCTCGCCCATCACCCCGAAGGTGTGCGAGGGCTTCGCGGTCACGATGTTGATGATGCCGGCGTCGTTGTTCTTGCCGAAGAGCTCCCCCTGCGGGCCCTCGAGCACCTCGATGCGCTCGATTTCGCCCAAGTCACCGAAGCCGACACCGTTGCGCGGACGGTAGACGCCATCGATCACGACGCCGACCGAGGACTCAAGTCCCACGTTGTCGCCGACGGTACCGATGCCGCGGATGCGCGCCGTGGTCACGTTCTCGGAAGTCGTGGAAGTCACGGTGAGGCCGGGCGTGAGGACCTGCATGTTCTTGATGTCGGTGACGCCGGCGTCCTGGAGCTGCTGGCCGGAGAGCGCCATGACCGCGATCGGCACGTCCTGCAGGTTCTGCTCGCGCTTCTGCGCGGTGACGATGACCTCCTGGAGTTCCGGGCCGGCCGAGGCCGCGTCCGCGGCGCGGCTGACGTTGCCGCCGCCGAGCGCGATCGCCAGCGCCACCGCCAGCGGTATGCCCTTAGAAGCCAGCCGATTCGATGTGAGTGAAGCCCCGAAGTCCTCAGTAAAGACCATGTCAGTTTCCTTTTCGGCGCCTTGGGGCTCCCTAAGCCCCTCAAAGCGCAGCGCGCCTTCGCCAATGCACGGCCACCTTCCGCTTGCGGTGCGGCGCCCGTGCAGCCCCCAGGCAAACTTGCCTGCGAAAAGCTTACGGAAAACGGCCGCCCGATCAGGCACTTCACCCGCCAAAGTCTTAACTTCAGACGCCAGAAAGGGTCTGTTGCTTCAGCGCCACAAGGAGTGCCCACCCGGAGCGCAGTGTCCTGAAATCCCAAACAGTCTCACCCGGCGCAGGGCGTGGCCGTCTCCCCCTGCGCCCGTACCCCGACCTCATCGACGCTCTTCGACTTTGGGGCTAAGCTCCGGGGCGCGCTCCATTTACTGCTTTCTGGTCAGGGGGATCGAAACGGTATGCGGACACTGACCGCTACGAGTCACAACTCGATATTGGTGACCTGGGTGAAGGCCTTCGGCCGGGCACTGGACGCGGCCGGCTGCGATGGGCCGGCGCTACTGGCGCAAGTCGGATTTGACCTGAAGGACCTCGGCGGCCCGGATGCCCGCTGCCCGCTCACGAAGACGCGGCTGCTGTGGGAGGTGGCGCTGGAGGCCACCGGGGACCCCGCCTTTGGCGTGAAGCTCGCCAAGTACTTCACCCATACGACCTTCCACGCGCTCGGCTACGGGCTCACCGCGAGCTCCACCCTCAAGGAAGCCTTCGAGCGCATCCAGCGTTATTCGCACGTGGTCAGCGATGCCGTGGGCTACCGGTTCGTGCGCTGCGGCGCGGAGTACCACTTCTATATGGAGCCGGCCGTCGAGGTCCCGGTGGAATCGATCGATGCCCTGGTCGGCACCCACCTGCGCATGTGCCGCTCGCTCATCGGGCGCGACTTCGTCCCGCTCGCGGTCGAGCTGTGCCGCCCGCAGCCGGTGGTCCTCGATGACTTCGAGCGGCTGTGGCGCTCACCGCTGCGCTTCAACGCGGAGCACAACCGCCTGCGCTTCGACCGCGAGAGCATGGAACGCGTGCTCGACAGCGGTAATCCGGAACTGGCGCGGCTGAGCGATGCGATCTCGGCGCGCTACCTGGCGCGCATCGAGCGCGATAACACCGAGGCACGCGTGCGCGCGGTGCTCACGCAGCGCCTGCGCCACAGCGAGCCGACCCAGGAGGAGGTCGCCGACAGCCTCAACGTCAGCGCCCGCACGCTGCAGCGCAAGCTCGGTGAGTGCGGCACGACCTTCAAGGGCATCCTCGATGAGACGCGGCACGCGCTCGCGCTCGCGTACCTGAGCGAGCCGCGCCACAGCGTCGCCGACGTGACTCACCTGCTCGGCTTCTCCTGCAGCAGCGCCTTCACCCGCGCCTTCCGGCGCTGGACCGGACATTCCCCGACCGACTGGCGCTCGGCCGGCGCGCGCAGCACGCGCGGCTCCCCGGGCAGCGGCCCGACGCCAGTCGCCGCGGCGGGCGCGCGCCTTGCGCCCCCCGAACGCAAGCACTGAGGGACCCGCTGGGGGCGGGCGTGCGCCCTGCGGGCCTACTGCGGCTGCTGCCGCCTGAGGGTGCCTCCCGGGCTCTCGGGAGCTGCGCTGTCCTCCTCCTCACCCCGCGCGATCACGGGCGGCAGGATCTCCGCAAACCGCGCCAGGGCGATGAGCACCACGGCAGCGCTCGTACCGAGCACCACCGCCAGCACCAGGATCCCGATCAGATAACCCATGCCACGCCTTCCCTGTAGGCAGAGCGCTCCGCAACGTCCGTGCGGCGCGCCCTGCACCGTGCGGTTCGGCCCCAGCATCAGCCGGCGAGCGCACGCGCCGCCTCTGCCGGAAGGCAGACTCCAGCGGCTTCGTCTGCAGGAGCAGGAGGCCCGCCGCGCAGGCACTCGGGCTGCAGTGTCGATCGCGTTGCCCGCGCTGCGCCCGGCTCGTATGCTCCACCTCCAACTCCTGCGACGTCACGAGGCCTGCCCAGTGATCTTCCTGAACAGAGCGGGATGCCCGCCGGAGCCGGCGCTGCTGCAGGAAGCCCGCACGTGAGCCGCCGCGGCTGGATCATCGCCCTCGTTGCCGTGCTGAGCGCCGCGGCAGCGCTGCGCCACCTCACAGGTCCCGGCCCGCTCGCATTCGCCGCCGGCCCCACGGTCACCGCCAGCGCGTACCGCGCGGGCGACCCGAGCGGCGTACCCGCAGGTCTTGCGCGGGCGGACCTCCTGAGTCGCGGCCGCTATCTCACCGAGGCTGCCGACTGCGAGGCCTGCCATACGAACCCCGGAGGCCCGGCCTTCGCCGGGGGCCGGGCCTTCAAGACGCCCTTCGGCACCCTCTACTCCCCCAACATCACCGCCGACCGCGACACCGGCATCGGCGCGTGGAGCGAGGCGGACTTCCTGCGCGCGGTGCACCAGGGGGTGCGTCCGGATGGCGTGCACCTGTACCCGGCCTTCCCGTACGCGGCCTACACCTACCTGAGCGATGCGGACGTGGGCGCCATCCGTGCCTACCTCATGAGCCTGCCGGCCGTGAAGAACACCGCGCCCCCGGCGCAGCTCGGCTTCCCGTTCAACCAGCGCTGGCTGATGGGCATCTGGGCGTGGCTCTACAACCCCGACGAGCGCTACCGGCCGCACAGCGAGCGCAGCGCTCAGTGGAACCGCGGCGCCTACCTCGCCGAGGCGCTCGCGCACTGCGGCGAGTGCCACACGCCGCGCAACCTGCTGCAGGCGCTCGACAACCGCCGCAAGTTCGCCGGCGCGGTGACTGCCGGCTGGCGCGCCTATAACATCACCCCCGATGCCACCGCCGGCATCGGCGCGTGGAGCGATGCGGATCTCAGCGAGTACCTCGCGAGCGGGCATGCGCATAGCCACGGCAGCGCCGCGGGTCCCATGGCCGAGGCGGTGGACTTGAGCCTCAGTCATCTTGCGCCCGAGGACACGGCCGCGATCGTGACTTACCTGCGCAGCGTGCCGGCCCGCTCCTCCCCGGGGCTGCCGCCGCTACAGGGGGCGCTCGCCTCGAACGAGCCGGCGGTACCGGCCGCACTCGATCCGCTCGGCAAGCAGATCTTCGAGGGGGCCTGTGCCAGCTGCCACGGCTGGAGCGGCGTGAGCGCACTCAGCGCGCGCGCCACTCTCACCGGCGCCCGCGCGGTGAACGACCCCACGGCGATCAACGTCGCGCAGATGGTCCTGAACGGCTCCGGCGCCCCGGGTGCGGACGGCAGCACCGCCATGCCAGGGTTCGGCTCAGCCTACAGCGATGCGGAGATCGCGGCCGTGGCCAACTACGTCACCGCGCGCTTCGGGGCCAAGGGCTCGAGCATCACGCCCGCGCAGGTGGCGAACCTGCGCAAGACGGGCTGAGCATGCACGCCCGCGTCCAGGTACCCGCCCGGTGCGCCGCGCTCGCCGCGGCGGGGGCGGCCTGTGCGCTCGCACTCACCGCGCCGCTGAGCGCCGATCAGCAGTCCCCCGCGAGCGGCGCCTGGCAGACCATGCGCCCGAACCTCTACGGCAACCGCCCCATCAGCGAGAGCGGCGACGCCCTGATGAGCATCGAGGCGCCCGCGAGCACGCCGGACCCGTCCGCCACGCCGGTGGTGGTGCACTTCGGCACGGCGCTCGCCGGCCGTGTGCGGCAGCTGCGCCTCATCATTGACAACAATCCCGCCCCGCTCGTCACGACGATGAACTTCAAGGCGGGCGTGCCGCTTCAGCAGATCGACCTGCGCGTGCGCATCGACCGCTTCACCTCGGTGCGCGCGATCGCTGAGACCACCGACGGTAGCCTCGAGATGCGCAGCACCTGGGTCAATGCCAGCGGTGGCTGCTCGGCGCCGCCGAGCGCCGCTGGCGGTGGCACGCTCGGGGAGATCCGCTTCCGCGCCTCCGCTGACGCGCGGGCGCTGCAGGTCAGCATCCGCCACCCGAACAACTCCGGCTTCCAGATCGATCCGAAGACCGGCGACCCGATTCCGCCGCATTTCATTGCGCACCTGCGGCTGCGCGAGGACAACGACGTCCTGGTGGACGCCGAGACCGGCATCTCCCTGAGCGAGAACCCGACGCTGCGCATCGCCAGCCGCGAGCCGCTGCCGGGGCCGCTCGTCTTCGAGGCCACCGACGTCCCCTCGCAGCAGCTGTTCACGGCCACCTGGAACGCCGCCGCGCCCGGCGCCGGCGCGCGCTGAGCCAGCGTAAGCGCTCGATGTTAAGCGCGGTTCTCGCCCGCAGCGCCGCCCGGCTCGCGGTCCTGCTGCTGCCGGGGCTCGCGCAGGCGGCGACTTTGAGCGTGCGCGAGGTGGCCCCCGGGGTATTCGTGCATGAGGGACGCACCGTTGCGCTCACCGCCCCCGGTCACGATGACATCGCCAACATCGGCTTCGTCATCGGCACGCGCTGCGTGGCGGTCATCGACAGTGGCGGCTCGGTGCGCATCGGGCGGGCGCTGCGCGAGAGCGTGCGCGCCCACACGCAGCTGCCGGTGTGCTACCTCATCAACACCCACGTGCACGTGGATCACCTGCTCGGCAATTACGCCTTCGCGGCCGAGCGGCCGCAGTTCATGGGCCACGCGCAGCTGCCCGCAGCGCTCGCGCGCAGCCGCGACTTCTTCCTCGCGAACTACGCTGCCGACTTCGAGCCGCCGGTGAGCGCTGTGCAGCTCGTGGGGCCGGGGCGCACGGTCGAGGTCGGCCACGAGGTACAGCTCGATCTGGGCGGGCGGCAGCTCACGCTGCGCGCCTGGCCGACCGCGCACACCGACTGCGATCTGAGCGTCTATGACTCGCGCACCGCCACCTTGTGGACCGGGGATCTGCTCTTCGTGGAGCGCACGCCGGTCCTCGACGGCAGCCTCCGGGGCTGGCTCGCGGCGCTCGAGACGCTCGCGCAGCTGCCCGCCCGGCACGTGGTGCCCGGGCACGGGCCGCCGGGGAATGACCTCCCCGGGGCGCTGGCGCCGCAGCGGCGCTACCTGCAGGCTCTTCTTGAGACGGTGCGCGACGCGCTCGCCCGCGGCGTGACGCTGCCCGAGGCGCTGCGGGAGAGCGATTTTCCCGGCCGCAGCGAGTGGCTGCTGTGGGACGACACCCACCCGCGCAACGTCGCACGCGCCTATCAGGAGCTCGAGTGGGAATGATGCGGCGCCGCGACTTCCTCGAGCGCGCAGCCATCGCCGTGGCACTCGGGGGCGGCCGCGCGCTGCACGCAGGATCCGCCGCGGCGCGCGTCGTCATCGCCGGGGGTGGCTTTGCCGGCAGCTGCTGCGCGCTCGAGCTGCGGCGGCTGAATCCTTCGCTGCGGGTGCTGCTCTTTGATGCGCAGGCGCCCTACCTCACCTGCCCCATGAGCAACGAGGCGATCGTCGGCCTGCGCAGCTTCGACTCGCTCGCAGTCGCGCGCGCCGGACTTGAAGCTGCCGGCGTCGAGTACGCCTGCGCACGGGTCAGTCAGATCGAGGCCGCCGCGCGGCGCGTGCGGCTGTCCGACGGCACGCGCCTCGCCTACGACCGCCTGGTGGTGGCGCCCGGGATCCGCTTCCTGCCCGGCATCCCAGAAGGCTACGACGCGCACGCCGCCCGCGTCATGCCGCACGCCTGGGAGGGCGGCGCCCAGGCGCGGCGCCTCGGGCAGCTGCTCGCGGGCGTGCCCGACGGCGGGACGGTCGCGGTGTGCGTCCCGGGGGGGCTCATGCGCTGTCCGCCGGCACCCTACGAGCGCGCGAGCCTGATCGCGCAGTACCTCGGGCAGCGAAGGCGCGGCTGCAAGATCCTCATCTTCGATTCGAACAATCACTTTCCGCGCCAGGACGTCTTCAGCGCCGCGTGGGAGGAGCTCTACCCGGGGATGATCGAGTGGCTGTCCCCGGCAGAAGGCGGTGCCGTCGTGCGCATCGATGCCGGCAGCCGCACGCTCTACAGCGCGAGTGGCACTCACCAGGTCGCGCTCGCCTGCGTCATCCCGCCGCAGGCCCCCGGCGCGCTGGCGGTGACGAGCGGCCTGTCATCCGGGCACGGCTGGTGTCCGGTGAAGCCTGCAAGCTTCGAGTCAGAAATGCTGCCCGGCGTGCACGTGATCGGCGATGCCTGCATCGCCGGCGCCATGCCGAAGTCTGCCTCTGCAGCGCGCGCCCAGGCGCGCCAGTGTGCCGCGGCGATCGTGGCATCCCTTGGCGGAGCCGCCCCGCCGGCGCCGCAGCTCACGAGCGTGTGCTACAGCCACGTGAGCGCCGGCGCCGCACTCGCCATCCGCGGCGAGTTCACGCTGGTGGACGGGGAGTTGCGCCAGAGCGTAGCGCCGGCCGCAGCCGCGGGGCCCCAGGCAGCGAGCGCCGCGCAGGCGCAGGAGGCCGAAGACTGGTATCGCCAGATCCGCACCGCCTGCTTCGCCGCCTGATGCTCACGGGGGCAGCGTTGCGAACGCCTTCAGGTGGGAAGGCAGCGGGGCCCACGGCGCTCGTGCGCGGGTGAAGATGGCGGCCGTCGGCGCAAACTGCGAGGGGTCATCGAGGGAGCCGGCGTACACGGTGAACTGCCGTGCGCTGTCGCGCGGGCCACCGAACACCAGCGCGCCGCATACCGCGCAGAAGTTGCGCACCGCCTCGTTGCCATTCGCGGCGGGCACCGCGAACGAGCGGCTCGCGCCCGTGATGCGGACCGCGGCGCGCGCAAAGCCGAGGTAAGGCATGAAGCCGGAGCCGGAGGCCCTGCGGCAGTCGGCGCAGTAACAGAGCCCGGCGAACAGTGGCGCACCGCGCGCCTCGTAGCGCAGCGCCCCGCACAGACAGCCGCCGGTGAGCACCCGCGCGTCAGCCCCCGCCGCGCTCTGCGCAGCCACCTCAGTAGCGCCAGCTGCGCAGGTCGGCGCCCGCGGGCGCCGTGGCGGCGATGCGCTTGAGGATGATCGGCAGGTACTGCACGTTGTAGTGCAGGCGCGAGTAGGCGTTGGAGAGCTTCGGATCGCCGTTCCAGCAGTGCTCGGCGCGGTCGCCGTAGGCAACCGTGCCCTCGTAAGGCGGCTGCAGGGACTCGAGGCGCTCCTGGGCGAAGTAGACCGAGTCGGTCAGGTAGAAGGTATCGCCCGTGCCGACGTAGATATGGATCTTGCCCCTGAGCTTCGGCGCGAGCGCGCCCCAGTCACGCTCGATGATGTGCGAAAGATCGTAGTGCTCGCGCCAGTAGGTGGCGACGCTCTTGTCGATGTCGCCGCTGAGCTTGTCGATGAGCGGCTGCGGGTAGCCATCCTTGCCCACCGGCCCGAACACCGCCGCCCAGATGTCGTACTGGCCGCCGGAGCGGCCGCGGTCACCCTGGGTGAGCTCCATGTAGTTGGCGTCGCGCTGCGTGGCGAAGACCTCACCGAGGTAGTTGCGCACCGAGGGACGCTCGACGCTCAGCGCCTCGCCCTTGAGCGTATAGGCGTTGGGGTCCTCATAGATGTTGATGAGGGTGTAGGCGCGAAAGTCGATCGGGTCCGGACAGGCGGCGAAGGCGCCGTTGTACATGTCCGGGTAGAACACCTGTGTGGCGAGCGCCTCCCAGCCCCCGGTCGAGCCGCCATAGGTGAAGCGCGCCCAGCCCTCCCCGAGGCCGCGGAAGCGCCGCTCGATCTCCGGCACCAGCTCCTTGTTGATGGCATCCCCGTAGGGGCCGAGGTTGGCGGAGTTCACCGCGTAGCTGTCGTCGTAGTAGGGATTGGCGTGCTCGATCTCCACCACGAGGAAGCGCGGAAAGTCAGGCGCCGTCCACTTCTGGAAGAAGGCGTAGGCCTCGGCCTGCTGGATGCGGTTGTAGCCGGCCAGGTGAAAGCGGCGCGAGTAGTCGGGCTTGAGGTCCGGGTCGGGCGGCGCGGTGCGGAAGCCGGAGATGTCATCCGGGTAGTGCCCGTGGAAGATCATCAGCGGGTAATGGGCCTCCGGGTGCTTGTCAAAATCCTTCGGCACCAGCACGTGCGCACCGAGGTACACGTCGCGTCCCCAGAACTTCGACAACAGCTCGCTGCGGATGCGGATGTGGCGGATGTATTCCGAGTCGCTCTTGGCGGCGATGGCGGGGATCTGCTGATCCAGGACCAGCGCGGTGCGCAGCGAGTGGCGGGCATCCACGTGCACGCGCACCGGCAGGGAGTAGAGGTTGCCCGGCTTCTCGGTCCAGTTCTGGCCCTCGCCCTGGTCCGGGGCCAGCTTGAGCACGCGCCCGTCGGCGAGGTGGAAGGTCTCGTAGCGGTTCAGCACCGCCTGCACGAAGTAGTCCCCGTCCGGCAGCGCCGAGAGCCGGCGGGCGGGCCAGCCGAAGGCGGCATCATCGAGTACCGCGCTCTGGCCCGCGGCAAGCCCCTCGACGTTCACACCGAAGAGGTAGGGGCTGATCAGCGGGTCGTCCGGGTCCACATGGGTGCGCGGCTCGCGCGAGAAGTCGGTGCTGAGGAGCAGGATCACCCGCCCGTCAAGCGGGGTCGCGCTGCGGCTGGCGGGGAAGCTCACGCTGAAGGCGGTGCTCTTGGAGGAGCTCGGCTTGTCGGGGGCCTTGTCCTTCTTCGGGCTCAGGAGCGGCGTGCCCCCGGAGATGATGGCCGTGCTGTTCAGCGCAAACGTGGCGCCGATGAGGAGGAACACCCAAAGCAGCAGTGCCCTCGCCGTGAAGACTGTCTTGGCCATGCGCAAACCTCGTTTCGCAGCAAAGGGTCCGTGGATCCCGGGTGGTACCCCGCGGCGCACGCGTTCGCCGCGGGTCTTGTTATTGCTGGGGCGACCTTAAACTCATGGGCCGGTGGCACTCAAGTGGCCGCGGCATACCACGGCCACTTTGTTGCCATCCGGGTCGCGCAGGTAGGCGGCATAGAAGTCCGGGTCGTACTGCGGCCGCAGGCCGGGCGCGCCCTCGCTCACGCCGCCGTGGGCGAGCGCCGCGGCATGCGCGGCATCGACCTGCGCCCAGGTCTGCGCCCGGAAGGCCACCATGTTGCCGTTACCGGCGCTCGCCGGGCGGCCATCAAAGGGCGTGCCGACCCAGAAAGCGAGCTCGCGCCGGCCGTGCTCCTCGTACAGCCCCCAGCCTGCGGAGATGCGGTCCCACGCGGCGTCGCCCGTGACGCAGCGCTGCATCCCGAGGGGCGTGAGGACCGCATCGTAGAAGCGCATGGCGCGCGCCAGATCGCTGGTACCGACGTACACGTAACTGAGCATCGTCCGCCTTCCGCCGCGGGCTTGGCGCGGCTGCGCAGCGCCGCTGCACCGTTGACGCGCGCGAGGTCTTGCTACAGGGTGCGCGCATTGCCGGTCCGCATGAGCTTCAGGCCGGCACGAGCGCGCAGGCCGCGCGAGGACCAGTGCATGTACATGCCCGAGCAATTCCGCGAGGACCGCCCCGAAATCCTTGAGGCCTTTATCGCACGCCATCCGCTCGGGGCGCTAGTCGCCGCGGGGCCCGACGGCCTGATCGCCAACCACATCCCGATGCTGTGGCGCCCACAGGCGGGCGGCGCCGGCATTCTCGGCGGCCACGTGGCCCGGGCCAACCCGATCTGGAAGCTGCTCGCGCCCGCGAGCCCCGTGCTCGTGATCTTCACCGGCGCCGTCCACTACATCACGCCCTCGTGGTATCCCTCCAAGAAAGTCGACGGCAAGGTGGTACCGACCTGGAACTACTCGGTCGTGCACGCCGCGGGCGCCATCCGCTTCCTGAGCGGCCCGGATGCGGCCCTCACCAAGGTGCGCGAGCTGACCGAGCACCAGGAGGCCGTGCGCGCGGCGCCCTGGGCGGTCTCGGATGCACCCGCACAGTATCTCGGGCAGCATCTGCAGCACATCGTCGCCTTTGAGATCGCGGTGACGCGACTCACCGGCAAGTTCAAGGCGAGCCAGCACCGCCCGGCCGATGAGCGCGCCGCGGTCGCGGCCGCGCTGCATGCGGAGGGGCTCGCTCCGGAGGAGATCGGGGAACTGGTGCGGGAGCCTCAGGCGCGCTAATCGAGCGGCCAGCTGACCGAGCGCGGCAGCCGCGCGATCTGCGGGGGCCTGCTCGCGGGGGGCAGTTCGATGCCATCGACCGCGCGCCACCAGGCCTCCGCGCGGCGCCCGTGCGCAGGTTCCACCGGCTCTCCGAGGCGTGGCATCAGGAGCGGCGTGCCGGCCTTCGTGCCCTCTTCCAGCAACACCTCTGCCGGCTGGTCCCAGGCGTGCATGGCGAGGCTGAACGTGCCCCAGTGAATCGGCAGGAAGGAACCGCCGCCGAGCAGTGCGTGCGCCTTGAGCGCATTGTGCGGCCCGAGGTGCATGTCGCCCCAGGAGGGGTGGAAGGCGCCGACCTCGAGCATCACGAGGTCAAAGGGTCCGAGGCGCTCGCGGATCAGCTGATATTCGTTGGTGAGGCCGGTGTCACCGCTGAAGAACACCGCATGTTTCGCCGAGCGGATGACGAGGGATGACCACAAGGTGGTGTTGCGGCTCTTGAACAGACGCCCGGAGAAGTGCTGCGATGGCGCGGCCGTCACGCTCAGGGCCCCGGTGGGATGCGCATAGGTCTCCCACCAGTCGAGCTCGTGGATCCGCTGCGGCGCGATGCCCCAGGCCTCCAGGTGCGCACCGACACCGAGGGAGGTGACGAAGGGCACCCCGCTCCTGCGCAGCTCGCGGATGGTCGGGAAGTCCAGGTGATCGTAGTGATCGTGCGAGATCACGACGAGATCCAGCGGCGGCAGCGCGCGCAGCGCCACCGGCACCGGCTGGAAACGCTTCGGTCCCGCAAGACGCGACGGCGAGGCGCGCGGGCCCCACACCGGATCGGTGAGCACGCGCAGGCCATCGATCTCGATGAGGACGGTGGAGTGTCCGAGCCAGGTGGCGCGCAGGCTGCTGCCGGGGGGCCGGCGCCACGGCTCGAGCGGGTTCAGGGCCGGCAGGGGCGCCTTCGGTACACGCCGGACACCGCCGCACAGGAAGTCCCCGATGCTCGGCATCGGCACGTTCGGATCACGCAGGCCCGGCAGGATCGGCTGCAGGTTGCGGAACACCCCGCCCTCAAAGCGCGGGGAGGCCTGCATGCGCTCGAGGCGTGCGCCTTGCGGCCTTCGGCCCATGGATTTCATGCTCTCACCATACCTCAGTCATCCGCCTTCAATGCAACGCCGCGAGCGCGCCGGCGTCGCCCTGGCTGACGCCCCCTAAGGCCTTGTAGATCGCGACCGCGCGCACGTTGACCTGCGTCTGCGCCTGCACCATGGCGTCCTCGGCCTCCAGCTGCGTGCGCTGCGCATCGAGCAGCGTCAGGAAATCCGTAACGCCGGCGCGGTACTGCAGTTCCGCGATCTCGGAAGCGTGCGCGGAGGCACGCGCCTGCTCGGTGAGACTCGCAAGCGCCGCCTGCTCCTTGGCGTAGCCGACGAGACTGTTCTGCGTCTCCTCGAGCGCGAGCAGCACGGTCTGGCTGTAGGCAGCGGCGGCGGCGTCGAACTCGGCCTGACGTCCACGCAGGCGGGCCCGCACCGAAGGATAGTCGAGCGCCGCCCAGCTCACCGTCGGGGTCACGGACCAGGCGCGCGCATCATCGGCGCCACCGGTGCTGAACAGGTGCCCGACGTTGCCGGAGAGGAAGCCGACGAAGCCACTCACCGTCACGCGCGGAAATAAGTCCGCGGTGGCAACCCCGACGCGCGCCGAAGCGGCTGCCAGGCGCCGCTCAGCGGCCCTGACGTCCGGCCGCTGCTTCAGCAGCGCCGCGGTGTCTCCCACCGGCAGCGCGGTCGCGAAGGCGCGGATCGGCGCGCGCGCGAGTTCGGCATCAAGGGTTCCGGGGCGCAGCCCGAGGAGCACCGCCAGGCGGTACATCGCCTGGCTCTCCTCGGCCTGCAGTGGCGGAATGCTCGCCTCGGTGGACTTCAGACGCGCCCGCGCACGCTCCACGTCAAGCTCGGTGACGCGGCCGCCCTCGTAGCGGATGCGCGTCAGTTCCGCGGTCTGCGACTCGCTGTCCAGGTTGCGCCGCGCCACCTCCAGGCGCGTCTGCGTGCCACGCAGCTCGAAGTAGTTGCGGGCGACCTCGGCGGCGACGCTCACCTGCGCGCCGCGCAGCTGCGCCTGCTCGGCGCCGAGCTCCGCGCGCGCCGCCTCCACCGAGCGGCGCACGTGCCCGAAGAGGTCGAGCTCCCACTGCATGTCGAAGCCGAGCGAGTCGCTCTCCACCGGGATGCGCGCGGTGCCAAAGCCCGGCTGCTGCTCATCGGCCCGGGAGTAAGCGGCGGAGAGCGGCACGTGCGGGGCGAGATCGAGGCGGCTGGCGACGAACACCGCGCGCGCCTGGTGCACGCGCGCCGCCGCGGCCGCGAGGTCGAGATTCGCGTTCAGGGCGCGCGTGACAAGGCTCTCAAGCTCCGCGTCGCCGAACTCGTCCCACCAGGCGGCTTCCGGTGCCGCGCCGCTGAACTGCGGCCCCTGGGCGGGGGCGATGAGCGCCGGCGCCGGCTGCGGCGCGCGGTAGTCGGGCCCCACGGCACAGGCGCTGAGCAGCACGCCGGTGAGGGCGCCGAACGCGGCCGGCGCGGCCTTGAGGTAGCTCATGCCGCCGCCCCCTGCGCCCCGGGCAGGAGCGGCGCCGTCGCCGGCGCGCGGCGCACCCGCACGCGGCGCACCAGCAGATAGAAGAGCGGCGTGAGCAGCAGCCCGAAGAAGGTCACCCCGAGCATCCCAGAGAACACGGCGACGCCCATGGCGTGGCGCATCTCCGCCCCGGCGCCCCTGGACAGCACCAGCGGCACGACGCCCATGATGAAAGCGAGCGAGGTCATGAGGATCGGCCGCAGGCGCAGGCGCGCCGCATCGAGCACCGCGCGCAGGGTGCGCTGCCCGTGCGCCTCGCGGTCACGCGCGAACTCCACGATCAGGATCGCGTTCTTGCCGGCGAGGCCTACCAGCACGATGAGGCCGATCTGCGTGAAGATGTTGTTGTCGCCGCCGGCCAGCTGTACCCCGGTGATGGCGGAGAACAGCACCATCGGCATGATGAGGATCACCGCGAGCGGCAGGCGCAGGCTCTCGTACTGGGCGGCGAGCACCAGAAATACCAACAGCACCACCAGCGGGAAGACGATGATCGCGGTGTTGCCAGCCAGGATCTGCTGGTAGGTGAGCTCGGTCCACTCAAAGCCCATGCCATTGGGGAGCTCGCGGCGCGCGAGCGCCTCCATGGCCGCCTGCGCCTGACCGCTGCTGTAGCCGCTCGCCGGACCGCCGTTGATTTCCGCGGTCGGGTAGCCGTTGTAATGCATGACGCGGTCGGGTCCGGAGGACGGGCGCACCGTCACGAAGGAGCCGAGCGGGATCATGTCGCCGGCGGCATTGCGGGTCTTCAGGCGCGCGATATCCTCGGCGTGCAGGCGAAAGCGCGGCTCGGCCTGGGCATTTACCTGGTAGGTGCGCCCGAAGAGGTTGAAGTCGTTGACGTAGAGCGAGCCTAAGTAGATCTGCATGGTGTCGAACAGGTCCTCGAGCGCCACGCCCTGGGACTTGGCCTTCTCGCGATCCACCTGCGCATCGACCTGCGGCACGTTCACCTGGTAGCTCGTGAAGAGCCCGGCGAGCTCGGGCGACTCGTGGCTCTTGGCGATGAGATTGTCGGTCTGGCGCGCCAGTTCCTCGAAGCCGAGGCTGCCGCGGTCTTCCACCTGCAGGCGAAAGCCGCCGATGGTGCCGAGGCCCTGCACCGGCGGCGGCGGAAAGACGGCGATGAAGGCATCCTGGATCCGCCCGTAGGCGCCGTTGAGGGTCTGCGCGATCGCCGCGGCCGACTGCGCGCGCGCGGTGCGCTCCGCGAAGGGTCTGAGGGTGACGAACACGATGCCCGAGCTCGGGGAGTTGGTGAGACCGTTGATGTTGAGGCCGGGGAAGGCCACCGCACTCTCAACGCCCGGCTGCCGAAGCGCGATGTCGCCCATGCGCCGGATCACCTCCTCGGTGCGATCCAGCGTGGCCGCCGGGGGCAGCTGCGCGAACGCCACGAGGTACTGCTTGTCCTGCTGCGGCACGAACCCGGTCGGCGTGCGGGCAAAACCTGCGTAGGTGAGGACGATGAGCCCCGCGTAGATCGCAAGCACGATGCCGCCCATGCGCAGCACCCGACCCACGCCTACCACGTAGCCGTGCGAGGCGCGCGCGAAGAAGCGGTTGAAGGGGCGGAACAGCCACCCAAGCGCACCATTCAGGAAGCGCGTGAAACGGTCCGGGGGCACATCGTGCGCCCGCAGCAGAAGCGCGGAGAGCGCCGGGGACAGGGTGAGCGAGTTGAACGCGGAGATCACCGTGCTGATGGCGATGGTGAGGGCGAACTGCTTGTAGAACTCCCCGGTGAGCCCGCTGATGAAGGCCGTGGGCACGAACACCGCACACAGCACGAGCGCGGTGGCGATGATGGGACCGGTGACCTCGCGCATCGCCTGGCGCGTGGCCGCAAGCGGCGTAAGGCCACGGCCGATGTTGCGCTCGACGTTCTCCACCACCACGATGGCGTCGTCCACCACGATGCCGATCGCCAGCACCAGGCCAAAGAGCGACAGCGCGTTCAGCGAGAAGCCGAACAGCTTCATGACGGCGAAAGTGCCGATGAGCGAAACCGGCACCGCGATCAGCGGAATGATCGAGGCGCGCCAGGTCTGCAGGAACAGGATCACCACGATCACGACCAGCAGCGTCGCCTCGAGCAGCGTGTGCACGACCGCCTCGATCGAGCCGCGCACGAACACGGTCGGGTCGTAGACGATGTGATAGTCGACGCCGGGCGGAAAGTCGCGCTTGAGCTCCTCCATCTTGGCGCGCACGCTCCTCGAGACCTCGATCGCGTTGCTGCCCGGGCGCTGGAAGATCGGGATGGCGGCGGCGGGCTTGTTGTCCAGCAGCGCCCGCAGCGCGTAGGAGTCCGAGCCGAGCTCGACGCGCGCCACGTCCTTGAGGCGCGTCACCTGGCCTGCCTCCCCGGCCTTGATGATGATGTCGCGGAAATCCTCCGCGCTGCTCAGGCGCCCCTTGGTGTTGATCGCCAGCTGGAAGCTTGGCGTGCCCGGGCCGCTGCCGGCGGAGGCGATAGCGGCCGGCGCCCCGAGCTGCCCTGCGGCCACCTGCACGTTCTGCTCGCGCAGCGCGCGCACGACATCGGTCGCCGTCAGGCCGCGGCTGGCGACCTTCTCCGGGTCGAGCCAGATGCGCATCGAGTAGTTGCCGGCGCCGAACACCTTGGCATCCCCGACCCCGGGAAGGCGCGCGAGCTCGTCCTTCACGCGCAGCAGCGCATAGTTGGCAAGGTACAGGGTGTCGTAGCGGTTATCGGGAGACACCATGTGCACGACCATGGTGAGGTCAGGGGAGGCCTTCTCGGTCGTCACCCCGAGCCGCTGCACGACGTCGGGAAGCTTCGGCAGGGCCTGGGCCACGCGGTTCTGCACCTGCACCTGCGCCTTATCGATGTCGGTGCCGAGCGCGAAGGTCACGGTGAGCGTCATGGCGCCATCCGCGGTCGCCTGCGAGAACTGGTAGAGCATGCCCTCGACGCCGTTGATCGACTGCTCGAGCGGGCTCGCCACGGTCTCGGCGATCACCTTGGGGTTGGCGCCCGGGTAGAGCCCGTGCACCACCACGGTGGGTGGCACCACCTGCGGATACTCGGTGATCGGCAGTGTCGGCAGCGCCAGCAGGCCGGCGAGAAAGATCAGTGCCGAGAGCACGCCGGCAAAGATCGGTCGCGAGATGAAGAACTGGGAGAGATTCATGAGCGCCCTCGTTTTCGCTGTTCAGCCGGCGCGTGCCACGACGACCGCGGCCGGGGACTTCGGGGCCGCAGGCGCCACGGCCGGCGCATGCGGCGCATCGATCTGATGCAGGCCGACGCGGTCGGCGTTCATCGGTACCCGCGCAGCCGCCACCACCTGCCCGGGGCGCACGCGCTGCAGGCCGTTGACGACCACGGTGTCGCCGGCGGCAAGGCCACTGCGGATCACGCGCAGCCCGTCGACGTCGGGACCGAGCTCGATGAAGCGCTGCTCGACGCGGTTGTCGGCGCTGAGCGCGAGCACGTAGCTGCGGCCAAGATCGGTGCCGATGGCACGCTCATCGACGAGCACGGTCTCGGACTCGGTCCCACCGACGAGGCGGATGCGGGCGAACAGGCCCGGCGTGAAGCGCCCATCCGGGTTCTGGAATACCGCGCGCGCGCGGATCGTACCGGTGCTCGGGTCGACGCGGTTGTCGACGAAGTTGAGCTCACCGGCGTGCGGGTAGCCCTCCTCGTCCACGAGCCCCATGTAGACCCCGGCCGCGCCCGCGGCGCGGCTGCCGTCGGCGGCCGGCGCGGCGTTCAGCTGCCGGTAGCGCAGATAAGTTGCCTCATCCGCATCGAAGTAGGCGTACACCGGGTCGTCCGAGACCACCGTCGTCAGGACGCTCGCACTCGTGACGAGGTTGCCGGCGGTGATCAGCGCCCGCGACACGTGGCCGTCGATCGGCGCACGCACCTCGGTGAACTCGCGGTTGAGGCGCGCCGCGGCGAGTGAGCTGCTGACGGAGTCGAGGGCCCCCTTGGCCGAAATCTCGGCTGCGGCCAGGCGCTCATATTCCTCGCGCGAGATCGCGTGCGCGCCGATCAGGCCTTCCGCGCGCGCATGGTTGGCGCGTGCCAGCTCGTGGTCGGCGGCCGCACGCGTACGCTCCGCCGCCAGCCGGTCGACCTCATCCTGAAAGGGCCGCGGGTCGATCTGGAACAGCAGATCGCCCTTCCTGACGCGCGCACCGTCGGTGAAAGTCACCCGGTTGACGAAGCCGCTGACGCGCGGCCGCACCTCGACGGTGTCGACCGCCTGCAGGCGTCCGCTGAACTCCTGCCACTCTCTCAGCGGGCGATGGATGACCTCCGCCACGGTCACCTCGGGCGGGGCGGCCTGCGCCTTCGGCAGGCGCGCTTCGCTGCGGCCGTGCAGTGCCATCAGCAGGACACCGGCCAGGACCGGGCTTAAGTAAAGGGCCGCCTTGATATAGCGGTAAGGACGCAGATGATTGGTGCTCACGGGTTCTCCCTCGGAATGTGGCGGTTCGACCCGCTGTCCCGGCCCTTTCCAGGGGCCGCCTTGACATCGGGCGGTAACACGAAGATGCTGCGGGTGTTACCGGTCAGTAACTAACGTGGTAGGATGTTAGTTACCGGTCAGTCACATGTCAAGAGGGGGTATCCATTGAACGCCAAGAGCAGCGCGCCGCAGGCCGCCGAGTGCGAGGCCGCCAAGCCGCGGGTTCGTGATCGCATCTTCAGGACCGCCTGCGACCTCTTCTACCGCCATGGCATCCGCGCGGTCGGGGTGGACACCATTGCGAGCGAGGCCGGCACCAACAAGATGAGCTTCTACCGCAGCTTCGCCTCGAAGGATGAGCTCGTGGCGCAGTACCTGCGTGAGGAGGTGCGCGAGGGCTGGCAGTGGTGGGATGCGCTGGTGGCGCCACACGCCGGCAATGCGCGCGCCCAGGTCGAGGCGCTGTTCGATGCGCACGCGTTGCGCTCCTGCGCCAGTGACTCGCGCGGCTGTGCGCTGGCGAACGCGGCCGTTGAGATCGACAGCAAGGATCATCCGGCGCTGCGCGTGATCGAGGAGTACAAACAGGAGCTGCGGCGACGTTTCCGCCAGCTCGCGCGCGACATGCACGCGCGCGACCCCGGTGCGCTCGGGGACGCCCTGCTGCTGCTGTTCGAGGGCAGCTACCTCACGCAGCTCACCTTCCACAGCCAGCACGGCCCGGCGCAGAACGCCGCCGCCGCGGCGCGGGCGCTGATCGACGCCTACACCGCCTGAGTGACGCGGCCGCGGCGCGTGCCTTGGGCGCAGCGCCCGGGCGGCGGCGTGCGCTGCGCGATGTGACAATGTGACATGAGGGTCACGAGGCTCGCCGTGTCATGAACACCTCCCCGGCCGGATTTGCCGTGGTGCGTTTCCTGCTGCGCCTCTTGCTGCGGCCGTTGTTCCGCGTGAGCGTGAGCGGGCCGCGCGAGGTGTTTGCCAATCCGCGCACGCTCATCGTCGCCAACCACGAGTCGCTCCTCGATGGGGTGCTGCTCGGGGCCTTCCTGCCCGTGCCCGCCACCTTCGTCGTGCACACTCAGGTGCTCGCTCACTGGTATTTCCGGCTGCTGCTGCACTGCGTGCCGCACCTGGCGGTGGACGCGGCCAACCCGCTCGGCATCAGGCTCATCTGTCGCCTCATTGAGACCGGTCAGCCGGTCGTCATCTTCCCGGAGGGCCGCCTCACGGTGACCGGCTCCCTGATGAAGGTATACGACGGGGCGGCCTTCGTGGCCGCCAAGACCGGCGCGACCGTGGTGCCGGTGCGCATCGAGGGCTCCGGGCGCAGCTATTTCGGGCGTCTCGCCGGCATCTATCCCCTCAAGCTGTTCCCGAAGATCCGCATCAGCATCCAGCCACGGCGCAGCATCCCGATGCCGCAGCTGCCCTCGGCGAGGCTGCGCCGCCGCCGCGCCGGTGAGCTGATGCGCCGCATCCTGCTCGACATGCTGGTCGCCACGCGCCCGCAGCGCACCCTGTTCGCGGCCTTCCTGGACGCCAAGCACACCTTCGGCGCGCGCTACGGCCTCGTCGAGGACGTGCGCCTCAAGGAGGAGTCCTACGGCTCGATGCTGCGCATGGCACTCGCCCTGGCACGCTTAGTGGCGCCGCTCACGCGCCGCGACGAGGTGGTCGGCGTCGTGATGCCCAACGCCGCCCCGACCCTCGCCCTCATTCTCGGGCTATCCCTGAAGCGCCGGGTGCCCGCGCTCCTGAACTACAGCGCCGGCGCGGACGGCGTGCGCGCCGCCTGCACCGCCGCGGCGGTGCACACCATCATCGCCTCGCGCGCCTTCCTGGAGAAGGCTCGCCTCACGAAGCTTCTCGAGGATCTGCCGGGCGTGCGGGTGCACTACCTCGAGGACCTGCGCGGCAGCGTGCGCCTGCGCGACAAGCTGTGGGTGCTCCTGATGCAGTTCTTTCCGCGCGCGGTGGCGCCGGCGCAGAGCCCGCAGGATGCGGCGGTGGTGCTGTTCACGTCAGGCTCCGAGGGCCAGCCCAAGGGCGTGGTGCACTCGCACGGCTCGCTGCTGTCGAATGTGGCGCAGGTGCGGGCGATCGCCGACTTCACCCCGCTCGACAAGTTCATGATCGCCCTGCCCCTGTTCCACTCCTTCGGCCTCACCTGTGGCGTCGTGATGCCGCTCGTGTCCGGCTGCAAGGTGTTTCTCTACCCGAGCCCTCTGCACTACCGCGTCATCCCCGAGCTCGTCTACGACCGCAACTGCACGGTGTTGTTCGGCACCTCGACGTTCCTCGGCAACTACGCAAGGTTCGCGCATCCGTACGACTTTGGCCGCCTGCGCTATGTGGTCGCGGGCGCCGAGAAACTCTCCGAGGAAGTGCGGCGCACCTGGATCGAGAAGTTCGGCATCCGCGTGCTGGAGGGCTACGGCGTCACCGAGTGCGCACCGGTCATCGCCGTGAACGTGCCGATGGCCTGCCGCATAGGCAGCGTCGGGCAGATCGTGCCGGGCATGGAGTATCAGCTCGAGCCGGTGCCCGGGATCGAGGACGGGGGTGCGCTGCACGTGCGCGGCCCGAACGTGATGAAGGGCTATCTCCTGCACGAGCACCCCGGGGTGCTCGTACCGCCGCACTCCCTGGGCGAGGGCTGGTATGGCACCGGCGACATCGTGCAGATCGACGCGGATGACTTCGTCCACATCCGCGGACGCGTCAAGCGCTTCGCCAAGATCGCCGGCGAGATGATCTCGCTCGAGAGCGTCGAACGGCTGGCGCAGAGCGCCGCGCCCGAGTTCGCGCACGCGGCCGCCGCGCGCGCCGATGCCGCCAAGGGTGAGGCGCTGGTGCTCTTCACCACGGCGCCCGCCCTGAGTCGCGAACAACTGAGCGCGGTGGCCCGGCAGCTGGGCACCCCGGAGCTCGCCGTGCCGCGCGTGCTGCAGCACGTGGATGCCCTGCCGCTGCTCGGCACCGGCAAGACCGACTACGTGCGCCTGAAGCAGATGGCCGAGGCAACGCTGGCGCCGGCGGGCGCGCCCTAGCGCAGCGGCGGGCGCCGCGCCTACGGCACCACGCGCACGCGCCCCGGCACCCCGAGCGGGCACTCGAGCGCCTCCCGCTCCCAGTGCGCGGCGTCCGCGGCCGCCGCGTAGGTCGCGGCGAGAAAATCGAGCACCAGTGCGTCCGGGTCCGCCGCCCGGCGCACGGCCGCGTAGGGCAGCACGTACTCCCCGAGGCTCGCCTCGTAGCGGGCTCCTGCCGGCAGCGCATGCGTGCGGTAGCCGGGGGCCTCAGGGTAGGCATAGGAGTAGAAGGCCGCCTCGGGAAACGCATCGTTGCCCGGCCAGAACCCGGCGCTGCTCACCTCATGGGAATAGGCCTCCCGCACCACCGCATCCGGCAGGCCCGGCACTCCGCCCGGGTGCGGCGGTGCCCGCCGCCCCGAGAAGCGCGTGACGGCCAGGTCGAAACTGCCCCAGAAGAAATGCACCGGGCTCACCTTGCCGATGAAACCGCTGCGAAACAGCTTCAGCAGGCGGTCGGCGTGCAGGAGCGCGCGCCAGAAGCGCCACGCCGCAGCGGGGTCGTAACTCGCATGGGTGCGGTCCTGGGGAAAGGGGATGGCATCGGCGATCTCGCTCGGGCGGGCGTTGATGGCAACCCCGACCTTGAGCTCGCGCAGCAGCTGCAGCAGCCGCCCGTAGAAGTCGGCCACGCTGCGTGCCTGCAATGCCAGGGCGCGTGCCTCGCCGGCGCTCGTCTGCAGGCGCAGCTCCTGGGCGAGAAAATCGAATTCCAGCTCGAGGAGTTCCTCCCCCGCCGGGATCGCCGAGGTGCCCAGGCCCCGCGCAGTGACGTAGAGCGGAACCTGCCAGCTGTGGTTGACCCAGGGTGAGAGCGCGAGGCGCACCTTGCCGACGATCTGCGTCCACAGCTGCAGCGTCACGAGCGTATCCCGCCACTGCGCGTATCCGAGTTCCGGCCACGACGTTAGCGCCATCATCGCCTCCCGCAAGCCACCGGACGCCCCGGGGCGAGTGTCAAGGATAGGCGCTGCCGCTCCCGCTTTCACCCCTCGCCCCGGGGCGTGTCGTGCCGCCGCCAGCGGGCTAACATGTCATGACGTGACCCCGGCAGACGCGAAAAAACCGCAGACCCATCCGCCAGCCGGCCCCTGGAGTGCGCTGCGCCACCCGCTGTTCCGTTACCTGTGGCTCGCGACCGTCGTTTCGAACATCGGCGGATGGCTCTACGACGCCGCTGCGGCCTGGCTCATGACGAGCTTGAGCCCGAGCCCGCTGATCGTAGCGCTGGTGCAGGTCGCTAACAGCCTGCCGCTGTTCCTGTTCGCGCTGCCGGCCGGCGCGCTCGCCGACATGGTGGACAAGCGACGCCTGATCCTGACGCTCGAGATCCTCACGACCGTCGTCTCGGCGGTGTTTGCCGTGCTCGTGATGCTGAAGCTGACGAGCCCGACCGTGCTCTTGCTGTTCGTGTTCCTGATCGCCGCGCTCGGGGCCATCGAGACCCCCGCCTGGCAGGCGATCGTGCCGCAGCTCGTGCCGCCAGCCGCCCTCAGCTCCGCCATCGCCACCAACAGTGTCGGGGTGAACATCAGCCGCGTCCTCGGCCCGGCGCTGGCGGGCATCGTCATTCTCGGCCTCGGCATCGCCGCGCCCTTCTGGGTCGACGCCTTCAGCAATCTCGGCGTGATCGCGGTCATCCTGTGGTGGCGCGCACCGACGCGTCCTGCGCACGCTCTGCCGCCGGAACATCTCACCGGTGCCATCCGCGCCGGCTGGCGCTACGCACGCAACAACCGCGCGCTCAAGGCCACGCTCGCCCGCGCCGTGGGGTTCTTTTTGTTCGCGAGCGCCTACTGGGCGCTGCTGCCGCTCCTGGCACGCACCCAGCTCGGGGGCGGCCCGACGCTCTACGGGGTGCTGCTCGGGGCGATCGGCGCCGGCGCGGTGGCCGGGGCGTTCGTGCTGCCGCGACTCAAGGCGCGCACCAGCGCCGACGCCATGATCATCTGCGGCGAGGCGGGTACGGCGCTGGCGCTGCTGTTGTTCGGGCTCGCCCACACCGCCCCCCTCGCGCTGCTCGCCTGCCTGCTCGCCGGGGTGTCATGGATCGTGGTGCTGGCGACCCTCAACGTCTCGGCGCAGGTGGCGCTGCCGGAGTGGGTGCGCGGCCGCGGACTGGCCGCCTACGTCGCGGTGTTCTTCGGCACCATGAGTGTGGGAAGCCTGCTGTGGGGTTATCTTGCCGGCCGCATCGGCCTGATGCCGGCGCAGTGTGCAGCCGCCGCCGGCGCGGTGCTGGCGCTGCTGCTCACGCGCCGCTGGCGGCTCGGTACCGGCCCGCAGGCGGACCTCACCCCCTCGATGCACTGGCCCGCCCCGGTGCTGGCGGAGCCCTCGCAGGAGGATGCGGGCCCGGTGATGGTGAGCGTGGAATACAAGGTCAGCGCCGCCAACCGCACCGAGTTCCTCGCAGCGCTGGCCTCCGTGGCACGCGAGCGGCTGCGCGATGGCGCCTACGACTGGGACATCTTCCAGGACGCGGCGCACCCGGAGCGCCTGGTGGAGGTCTTCTTCGTGGACTCCTGGCTCGAGCACCTGCGCCAGCACCAGCGCGTCACCAAGGCCGACCAGCTCGCCCAGGCGCGCCTGCAGCACCTGCTGCACGGGGCGCCGCTGGTCACGCACTATCTGGCCGCCCGCCGGCCGCCGCCCGGGTAAGGCGACGCCCCTCAAATCCGACCGGCCCCCTGGGGATGCACTGCCCACCCCTGCGCAATGTCGCGCTCGATCTCAGCCGCCAGGTCGTGTTCGGCGGCGACGGCGAGCAGCGCGCGCGTCATGGGGGTGAGCGGGTCGCGCGAGGATGCGACCAGTCCCACCGTGTGGGCGCCCTCAGGCTCGGTCAGCGGCAGGCTGATAAGACCGGCGCGCGGCCCGAGCAGCAGCAGGAACGGATGCGGCACCACGGTCGACCATTTGCCGAACCTCACGTGCGACCAGAGGGTGACGAGCGAGTTGGTTTCGATCCGGGCCTCCACCTCCGCGCCCGCGGCGCGGAAGTAGTCATCGACGATGCGCCGGTTCTGCATCGAAGGCACGAGCAGGCACAGGGGCAGACGCGCGGCCTCGGCCCAGGTGGCCGATCCGGCCGCCGCGAGCTCGCTGTCGGCGTGCGTCACGAGCACGTAACGCTCCTGGTACAGCGCTGTCGTGCGCACCCGCACCAGCGGGTCGTTGTCAAGGTAGGTGACGCCGACGTCGATGGCGAACTCATCGAGCCCCCGCTGGATCTCGGCCGAGGTCTGCGAAATGATCTGCAGCCGCGCAAGCGGATGGCGCTCGGCGAAGGCGGTACTCAGGAGCCCGAGCGCCGGCAGCCCGACGGGGATACCCCCGATGCGCAGCTGCCCCACCAGTCCTTCGCGCAGCTGGGTGAGCTCCTGCTCAAGACCGCGATAGTCAGCCAGAATGCGCTGCGCCCAGGCGAGCACGCGCTCGCCCTCGGGCGTAAAACCGGCAAAGCGCTGGCGGCGCTCGACGATCAGCACCCCGAGGCTGTCTTCCAGCTGCTTGATGCCGGCCGACAGGGTCGGCTGCGTGACCTGACAGGCCTTGGCGGCACGCGCGAAGTGCCGCTCGCGGGCCAGGGAGACGATGTATTCCAGGTAGCGGACGATCACGGCACGGGTACTTCGCTGAAGTGAAGCTAGCCAGCGCACGTCCCTGCACGGAGCGCGCGGCGGGGCGCGAGCGTAGCCTGATCGCAGCTCGCGGCTCAACTGCCGCGACGGCCGCGCCTCAGGCGCGGGGCAGGAACTTCAGGGCCACCGAGTTCATGCAGTAGCGCAGCCCCGTCGGCCGCGGCCCGTCATCGAAGACATGCCCGAGGTGCGCATCGCAAAGGTGGCAGGAGACCGCCACGCGCTGCATGCCGAGGCTGCGGTCGGAGCCCTCGGCCACGTTGGTGTGGGAAATCGAGCGCCAGAAGCTCGGCCAGCCGGTGCCGGAGTCGAACTTGGTATGCGAGTCGAACAGCGCCGTGTCGCAGCAGATGCAGCGGTACAGTCCGTCCTGGTAGAAGTGATCGTAGGCGCCGGAAAATGCGAGCTCCGTGCCCTGCTGGCGCGTGACCACGAAGGCCTGCGGGGACAGCAGGGCGCGCCACTCCGCCTCGGTCTTCACCACGCGCTCGACCTGCACCCGCCCAAGACTCACCCCGGCCGCCGAGAAGTTCTCGATCGTCACGCCGCCGGCGCCCGGCGCGGCTGCGAACAGGCGGCCGGCGGCGCCCGCGATACCCAGGCTCGCGAGTGAGCCCACGATGAACCCGCGCCGCGACAGCGCCACCGCCGCCGCGCCGCGCACACTGTCATTGCTGCCTGTCATGCTTGGTGCCTCGTTTAGCCGAACGTGAACGAATAGGCGCGCACGCCGGCGTCCAGGAATTCGATGCTGAAGGTGTGATCGCCGATGCTGCCCGACTGGCGGATGAGCTGGTAGAGGCGCTGCTCGCCTGCGCTCCCCGCGCCGTGCTCATCCACGTCCGCGCCGTGATCCGCGCCGGGTTCATGCCCGTCGATCCGCACCCGGAAGCGCACCGGATGAAGTTCGGCGGACGGACCGAGTACCAGGTGCAGGTCACGCGCGTGGAAGCGGAACACGATCTGAGCGCCGGCCGCGTCGGACTGCGCGAACTCCTCAGTCACCGTCCAGCGACCCGCGAGCGACCACTGGTTGAGGGCGAGGCTCGGGGGCACGCGGTACTCGGCAGCCCGGTCCTGCCGCATGGGGACGGGGGAGCTGAAGTTGGCCGCGCGCGCGTAACCGAGATAGGTCTCCGGGGAGGCGACGTCGGGCATGTCGGGTGCCACCTGGATCCCCTGCGCCGCAAGCGCTCCGCCCGCGGCGGGCAGGCCCTGCGCGCCCGCCTCGCGCAGCAGTGTGCGGATCAGCTCTTCGGATTCCGCGTAGCCGCCCTCCCCGAAGTGATGGCCGCGGATGCGGCCGCTCGCGTCGGCGAAGTAGTGTGCGGGCCAGTACTGGTTGTCGAAGGCACGCCAGATCACGTAGTCGTTATCGATGGCGACCGGGTAGCGTATGCCGAGGTCCGTCACCGCGCGGCGCACGTTCGCCGCATCCTTTTCGAACGCGAACTCCGGGGCATGCACGCCGATGATGAGGAACCCGTAGTCCTTGTAGCGCTCATACCAGGCCTTCAGGTAAGGCAGCGTACGCAGGCAGTTGATGCAGGAGTAGGTCCAGAAGTCGATGAGTACGACCTTGCCGTGCAGCTGCGGCCCGCTCAGGGGGGCAGAGTTGAGCCACGCGGTGGCGCCCGCCAGGGAAGGCAGTTCCCCCTCCACGGGCGGCGCTGCGGCGCGCGCGCCGCCCGCCGGCATCGCCTCGCCGGCGACACCCGCCGCGGCCGCGGCTCGGGGCGCCCCGGGGCCGCGAAGCGCCTCGATCAGCGACTGTTCCACGTGGTTGGTGCTCGCGAAGGACAGACGCGTCAGCAGGCCCGTGTCCCAGCCGAGCGCAATCGCACACACCCCGGCGAGCACCGCGACGCCGAGGCCGCGGCGCACCCAGTCGCTCGCCCGGAGCGAGGACTTGAAGGCGCGCAACACGCGCGCGCCGGCAAGTGTCGCCAGGGCCAGGGAGCTGATGGCACCGAGCGCATACGCCAGGAGCAGCAGGCTCGTCTTGGCGCTCGGTCCGCTGATGGCCGCCCCGGTCAGGATCAGGCCGAGGATCGGGCCTGCGCACGGCGCCCACAGGAAGCCCGTCGCCACCCCGAGGAGCGCAGAGGGCAGCACGCTGTCGCTCGTCCCCTGCCGCTCGAGCAGACGGTTGCCGAGCGCCACGAAGGGACGCGCGAGCCATTCGGCGAAGGTCTTCGAGAGCAGCGCCACGCCGAACAGCGCGAGCAGCACGAGGGCCGCCAGCCGCCCGAAGGAGTTCACCCGCACCGCCCAGGCACCGCCCACTGCGGCCAGCGTGGCGATCAGGGCAAAAGTCAGCGCCATGCCGGCCAGCAGCGGCAGCGTGCCGCGCATGAACGAGCGCTCCTGGCGCGCGAACACGAACGGCAGCACCGGCAGGATGCACGGGCTGATGATGGTCAGCGCGCCGCCGAGAAAGGCGAGGACGGCGAGTAGCACGAGGTGAGGTCCGGACGCGGCCTACCAGGCACCCGGGCCGAGCTTGGCGGGGCTCGCCGCGTACAAAGACGGCAGCAGTTTGCGGAAGTTCTCGATCTTCGGCAGGTCGTTGATCACGATGTAGCTGTTGCCGGGGTTACGCAGCAGGAAGTCCTGGTGGTACCCCTCGGCCACGTAGAACCCCTTGAGCGGATCCACGCGGGTCACGATGGGTGTGCGGTAGACGCCAGCCTTATTCAGCTGCTCGATGTACGCCTGCGCGATCTGCTGCTGCGTCTCGTTGGCATAGAAGATCGAGGAGCGGTACTGCGAGCCCATGTCCGGGCCCTGGCGGTTGAGCTGCGTCGGGTCGTGGGCGACGGAGAAAAACACCTGCAGGATCTGGCCATAGCTCACCTGCTGGGGGTCGTAGATGATCTGCACCGACTCCGCGTGGCCGGTGCTGCCGGTACCCACCATCTCGTAGTGCGCGGCCGTGCGATCCCCGCCCGCGTAGCCGGCGAGCACGCGCTTTACCCCCGTCAGGTGCTCGAACACCCCCTGCACGCCCCAGAAGCAGCCCCCGGCCAGCACCGCGCTCTGCGTGGGTCCGGCGGTCCTCGGGCTGTCCTCAGCCGGCGGTGGGATGAGCACGGCCGGCTCAGCCGCCCGCGAGGTGCCCAGCGCCAGAAGCGCCGCAACGCTGAGCGCCGCGCATGCCGCGATGGCGGCGGCCGTCAGCCTGCCGCTGGGAGGTTCCTGCTTCAGTACGCTCATGCTAAGTCCTTGAATTGCGATCCCACTTGGGGGCAAATGATTGTATCGATATAGTCAGCACAGCAGCCGCCAGCAAAAAAGCCCTGCAGCAAGAAGACCGTCCCGCGGCCGCTGCAATTGCAGCGCCGGGCGGGTCTGCAGGGGGCGTGACCATGAGGAATGAGACGTTGCCCGCCGAATCCACCCCTGCCCTGCTGCCCGTCGCGCAAGCCCTCCTCGGTGCCCAGCGGCAGGCCGAGGCGCTGTTCAACGAGATCCTCACGAGCCGGCTGATCCGGCCCGGCGTGCGCGAAAGCGAGCTCAGCCAGGAAATCTATGCGCTCGCGAGCCGCCGTTTCGGCGTGCGCCGCCACTGGCACAAGCGCGTCGTACGCTGCGGTCCGAACACACTCCTCAGCTATTACGCGGATCCGCCCGACCGGGTGATCGGCGCCGATGACGTCGTATATCTGGATTTCGGCCCGGTTTTCAACGCCTGGGAGGCCGACTTCGGGCGCACCTACGTGCTCGGCAACGATCCACGCAAACACCAGCTGGTCGCGGACATCACGGCGGCGTTTCGCAAGGGCAAGCAGCTCTACCTGGACACCCCGGACATCACCGCCGGGGCGCTCTATGACTTCGTCGCCGCGCTCGCGGGTGAGTACGGCTGGCAGTTCGGCGCCCCGACCGCCGGACACCTCATCGGACATTTTCCCCACGAGCACGCGCCCGGGGAGCCGAAGCCCTTCTCGATCCGCCACGGTAACGACATCCGTATCCGTGAGCCCGATGCCCGGGGCGCCGCGCGTCACTGGATCCTCGAGATCCATTTCATCGACCGGGCGCTCGGCTACGGCGGCTTCTGCGAGGAACTCCTGACGCTCGGGACAGCCTGACGGCGCGACGCGCGCGAGTGGTCTAGCTCTTGAGGAACGCCACGATCGCCGCGACCGTCTTCGCCGGCTGCTCCTCCATCAGCCAGTGCCCGGCCCCCGGTATCACGAGCGGTGTGACGTCGGTCGCCACAAAGCGCAGCTCCTCGGCGAGGGATGCTCCGTAGGACTTCTCGCCACCGATGGCGAGCACTGGCATCGTGAGCTTGCCCTTCGCCAGAAACGCCCGGTTGTCGATCCCGTCCTGGGGAAAGGCAACGAACTGCTCGAACGCGTCATGAATGGCGTGCGGGCGCGCATAGAGCTGCGCGTAGTGCCGGCGTGTCTGTTCGTCGATGCCCTTGGGGTCAGCCGACAACTCATCGTAGAAACGATCGAGGTAGATCCGCTCGCGGCCGGCAACCAGACGTTCCTCGTCCGGTCCGTGGAAATTGAAGTGCCAGCTTTTGGGGTTGCTCAGCTGCTGGTCCCAGTGGCCGATACCGGGCAGCGGCGCATCCATCACGACCCAGCGGGTCACGGGTCCGGGGTTCTGCGCGGCCAAGGCGTAACCCACCATGTTGCCGATGTCGTGGGTGACCAGCTGTATCTTGTCGAGGTGCAGCTGCGCGAGTACCTGCAGCATGTCGCGCGCCTCGGTCTTCTTGTCGTAACCGGTATCGGGGTGCGAGGACAACCCCATGCCGCGCAGGTCAGGCACCACCACCGTGTGCCCCGGCACCAGCACCGCCGCCAGGGGCGCCCACATGTCACCGCTGTCGCCGAAGCCGTGCAGCAGCAGCACGGCCGGCCCGCTGCCGCCGACCCGCACGTGGATCGTGGCGCCGTCGGTCTTGAGGTCCATGGCGCGCAAGGTCGCCGGGAAGGGTTCAACCTTCGCCTCCACCACCGAACACAGCAGCAGCGCGAGCAGTGCGCCACGCAGCAGCCGATACATCGTTTCCTCCGCTTCGCTCAGTGCCGGGGTGCGTGCGCTTGTGAGATCAGCGCCGCGGATGGATGTCTGTGCCGTCCTCGCGCACCTCGTACCAGATGGCGTTCAGCACCCCGAAGGTGAGTGCCAGCCCGAGCCCGAGAATCCAGCTGAAGTACCACATGTTGAGGCCTAATAGATTCCGGTATGGCGCCGGATCTCCTCAAGAGTAACCCGCCCGCGCAACACCCGATACACCCACGCCGTATAGGCCAGCACGATTGGCAGCAGCACGATTACCGCAACCAGCATCAGACCGAGGGTGTGCTGACTGCTGGAGGCATCCCAGATCGTCAGCCCGTGGTTCGGCTGGGTCGATGAGGGCATGAGGAAGGGGAACAGCGCGACGCCCGCGGTGAGGATCGTGCCGGTGAGCGCAACGCAACTCGCCAGGAACGCCACCCCCGCCTGCCGCACGCCCAGCAATACCCACGTGGTCGCTGCCGCGGCCAGCGTCGCGGCGGGGATGAGCCACAGCGCCCCGTGGTTGCGGAAGTTGGCGAACCACCCGCCGTGCACCAGTGCCACCTGTTTGCCAAGCGGGTTGGAGACTCCGGTGCCGGTCGCCCCGAAGGTGATGTGATGACCATCGAGCCCTGCCACCCAGACACCCGCCAGTATGAAGGCCACAAGGTAAACGACCGCCGCCGTGCGCCCGAGCGCCGCGGCGCGCTCCGACATAGGCGGGCCGACCTTCATGGCCGCGTACACGCTGCCGTGCATGACGAGCATCGCCAGGCTCACGATGCCAACCAGCAGGGCAAAGGGGCGCAGCAGCGAGAACAGCCCGCCGGCGAACACCGGCCGCTGCAGCGCATCGAAGTGAAACGGCAGCCCGAGAAACAGGTTGCCGAAGGCGATGCCGAACAGCAGTGCGGGGACGGCGCCGCCGATGAGCAGCGCCCAGTCCCAGGCGTTGCGCCAGCGCGGATCCGCCACCTTGTTGCGGAACACGAAGCCCACCGGGCGCAGTATCAGTGCGACCAGCAGCAGGAACATCGCCAGATACAGCCCGGAAAAAGAGGCTGCATACAGCAGCGGCCACGCGGCGAACACTGCGCCGCCGGCGAGGATGAACCACACCTGATTGCCGTCCCACACCGGCTCGATCGATTCGATCAGGGCCCGGCGCTCCTCGTCCGTGTGGCCGAGGAAGCGGAAGCTCGCCCCGACCCCGAGGTCAAAGCCGTCCATCACGGCGAACCCGATAAGGAGCACGCCGAGGATCAGCCACCAGATCACGCGCAGGGTTGGATAGTCGGGCATGCGCGGCTCCTCAACTTGGCTGCGGCGCCGGCGCGGCCGGCGGCCAGTAACCCAGGCCGTCCGGACCGCGACGGATCATGCGCACCAGCAGGTACACGTCGATCGCGGCCAGCGCGGAATAGAAGATCGCAAAGCCGCCGAGCGAGAGCAGCACGTTGGTCTCCGAGGTCGCAGAGACCCCAAGGAAGGTCGGCAGCAGACCATCGATCGCCCAGGGCTGCCGGCCGTACTCGGCTACGACCCAGCCAAGCTCGGCGGCGATCCACGGCAGCGGCAGGCTGCAGAAGGCGATCCACAGGAAGCCGCGGTTCAGCTGCAGGCGGTGACGGCTGGCGAGGTAGAACGCCGTGGCGAAGAGCGCGATCAGGAACAGCCCGATGCCCACCATGAAGCGAAAGCTCCAGAACAGCACCGGGACGTTCGGCACCGTGGACCAGGCGGCCGCCTCGATCTGTGCCGCGGTGGCCTTGGACGGATCATCGACGTAGCGCAGCAGCAGCAGCGCATAGCCGAGGTCTGCCTTGTGCGCCTCGAAGCGCGCCACGGCGGTCGGATCCTCGGGATCGACCCGCACCAGTTGCAGGGCGGCGTGCGCCTGGATGCCACTGACGATGCGCTCCTTGGCGCGTTCCACGAGCTCGAACATGCCCGGCACGGGCCTGTCCACGGAACGGGTGGCGATGAGCCCGAGGAGCCAGGGCACCCGCACCTCCGCGCGCGTGGCATGCGACTGCAGGTCGGGGAAGCCGAACAGGGTAAAGGACGCCGGCGGATCCTGCGTGTGCCATTCCGCTTCGATGGCGGCTACCTTCATCTTCTGGTTGGCGCTCGCCTCGTAGCCGGACTCATCGCCGAGCACGACCACCGACAGCGAGCATGCGAGTCCGAAGCTTGCCGCGACCGCCATCGAGCGGCGCGCGACGTCCACGTTGCGCCCGCGCAGCAGGTACCAGGCGCTGATCGCGAGCACGAAGACCGAGCCCACCACGTAGCCTGCGGCCACGGTGTGCACGAACTTCGCCTGCGCGACCGGGTTGAGGAGCACCGCGGTGAAGGAATCGAGCTCCATGCGCATCGTCTGCGGGTTGAAGCGCGCCCCGACCGGGTTCTGCATCCAGGCGTTGGCGATCAGGATCCACAGGGCCGAGAGACTCGAGCCGAGCGCCACCAGGGCCGTCACGATGAGATGTCCGATCTTGGAGAGCCGCTCCCAGCCGAAGAAGAACAGGCCGACGAAGGTCGACTCGAGAAAGAATGCCATCAGACCCTCGATGGCGAGGGGCGCCCCGAAGATGTCCCCGACGTAGTGCGCGTAGTACGCCCAGTTGGTGCCGAACTGGAACTCCATGGTGATGCCGGTGGCGACACCCATCGCGAAATTGATGCCGAACAGCATTCCCCAAAAGCGCGTCATGCGCTTCCAGATCTCGCGCCCGGTCATGACGTAGGTCGCCTCCATGATCACGAGGATCATCGAGAGCCCGAGCGTGAGCGGGACGAACAGGAAGTGATACAGCGCCGTCAGCGCGAACTGCATCCTCGAGACATGCACGAGCCCGAAGTCGATCAAGGCTGATCTCCGATCTTGCCGGCGCCGCTGCCGGCGGCCGTACCCGGTTGCGGCGCCGCGAGCCCGAGGTGGCGCCCGGTCGAGGCGGGGTCGACGGCGGCGCGGTGCGCGGGCGAGAAAAACGACCACCACAGCAACGCCAGCGCGAGTGCCTTGAGCAGCAGCAGCAGCGAGACCTCACGCCGCAGCGCCGCACGCCAGCCGACAACCGTCGCAGCTGCGCCGAGCCTACCGTCCGCTTCGCTGTCGGGCGTCATGGGTGCTCCCTGGCGGCGGCCCGGGCAGGGCCACGCGACCTGCGTCCTGATGCCGCCGACACCTGATTGTAGCCCCCCGCTTGCGGCCGCGTCATGAGGGACGCGCAAACACGCCTGCCGGCGGGCCGTCTAACTGGTTGTGGAGCAGCAAGCCCGAGGTGCAAGATTGGACGCAGGTACGCGCGGCAGCGGCAGGGCCCCCGCAGCGTCACCGGCAAGCCGGCGTGGTTCCTGTTGGGTCTCGGGAGGCAGGGACGCTGACACGTGCCGGCTCGCACGCCGCACAGCACGTTGCAAGAAAAACAGGACTTCAGCCCATGCCCCACTTCGCCCCTCGCACGCGTCGCACCGTGCTCGCCTGCGCTGCGATCATGGTGGCAGTGCAGACCGCCTGCTCGCCGAAGAAACCCCCGGCACCACCGCCGCCGGAGGTGACGGTCCTCGATGTGACCCACACCCCTGCGAGCTATACCGAGGACTACGTGGCCCAGACCGAAGCGGTCAACGCGGTCGAGATCCGCCCGCGGGTGGGAGGCGTGCTCGAGAAACAGCTGCCGAACGAGGGAGAGCGCGTCAAGGCGGGGGAGCTGCTGTTCGTCATCGACCCGCAGCCCTACATCGAGGCGCTGGCACAGGCGCGCGCCACCCTGGCACAAAACGAAGCCTCGCTCGAGCAGTCGCAACGTGACCTGGGGCGCGCGAACGCGCTGTCGCTGATCGATGCGGTGAGCCAGCAGGAGCTCGATGCCGCCATCGCCAAGAACAAGGCCAACCTTGCCTCCGTCGCCGCCGGTCAGGCGGAGGTCAAGACCGCGCAGCTGAACCTCGGTTACACCAGCATCGTCAGCCCGATCGAGGGCACCATGGGCCGCGCCATGTTGCGCGTGGGCGGCCTTGCGGTCGCCAATTCGACGCTCCTCACCACGGTATACGAGACCAGCCGCGTCTATGTGAACCTCAGCATCAGCGAACAGCGCCTGCTGGCGCTGCAGAAGCAGCTCGGGCGCGCACCCAACCAGAACTCCAAGGAGGCCCCGCCGTTCCGGCTGTTCCTCATCGATGGCTCCGAGTACCCCTTGCCGCCGAAGCTCAATTTCATCGATCCGGCGGTGGACACGCGCACCGGCACGCTCGCCATCCGGCTGGAAGTCCCCAACCCCGACCGCTTGCTGCACGCCGGGGAGTTTGCGCGCGTCCAGGTGACCACGCTGCACGACCCCGACGCCATCGTGCTGCCACAGCGTGCCATCCAGGACCTGCAGGGCAAGAACTACGTGTGGGTCCTCGACGATGCGGGCAAGGCGCAGCAGCGCGACGTGGAGATGGGCCCGCGCATCGGCGAGAACTGGCTGGTGGCGAAGGGCCTCACAGCCGGCGACCAGGTGATCGTTGACGGCGTGCAGCGGCTGCGCCCCGGCATGCCGGTGAAGCCCACGCCCTACGTCGCCTCGCAGGCACACCCGGCCGGGGCCGCGGCGGGCACCGGCTCATGATCGATTTCTTCATCGACCGGCCGATCTTCTCGACCGTGCTGGCGATCATCATCACGCTCGCCGGCGCGGTGGCGCTGGCCGCGCTGCCGATCGCGCGCTTCCCGCAGATCACTCCGCCGGCCATCGTGGTATCGACCACCTTCCCCGGGGCCGATGCCGCGACGATTGAGCAGTCGGTGGCGGCGCCGATCGAGCAGCAGGTCAACGGCGTGCCGCACATGATCTACATGGACTCCAAGAGTGCGAGTGACGGCAGCTACACGCTCACGGTCACCTTTGAGGTGGGCGCCGACCAGGACATCGCAGCTGTTGACGTGCAGAACCAGGTGGCGATCGCCCAGCGGCAGCTGCCCCAGCAGGTGCTGCAGCAGGGCATTACGGTGGCCAAGCGGCAGCCGCAGATCCTGCTCGTGGTGTCGATCGGCTCGGACGACCCGCGCTACGACTCGCTGTTTCTGTCGAATTTCGCGACCCTGCGCGTCTACGACGCCCTGGCGCGCGTCAGGGGCGTCGGCCAGGTGACCATCCTCGGCGCCCGCGACTACGGCATGCGCATCTGGCTCGACCCGAAGAAGATGGCGAGCCTGAACGTCACGACGCAGGACGTGAGCGACATCCTCAACGAGCAGAACACCGTCGCTCCGGCCGGCACGATCGGCGGCGAGCCGGCGCCTCCCGGACAGCAGATGCAGTACATCGCCTCCGTCAAGGGGCGCCTCTCGAGCGTACAGGAGTACGGCAATATCGTGGTGCGCACCGGCAGCGACGGGGCCATCGTGCGGTTGCGCGACGTGGCCCGCATTGAGCTGGCGGCCACCAACTACGCGCTGTCGGGCAAGCTCAACAACGTGCCAACTGCCATGATCGGGATCTACCAGCTGCCCGATGCCAACGCGCTGGAGGTGTCCAAGGGCGTGCGCAGGGTGATGGCGGAGCTCGCGCCCTCCTTCCCGCCGGGCATCCACTACTCGGTCCCCTTCGACACGACGCTGTTCGTGTCCGAATCCGTGCGCGAGGTGATCAAGACACTGGCCGAGGCGGGCCTGCTGGTGCTGTTGGTGGTTTTCATATTTCTCGAAAGCTGGCGCGCCACCCTCATCCCGATGCTCGCGGTGCCGGTGTCACTGGTCGGGGCCTTCACGGCCTTCCTGGCGCTCGGCTTCTCGATCAACACCCTGACCCTGTTCGCGCTGGTGCTCGCCATCGGACTGGTGGTCGACGATGCGATCGTGGTGGTGGAGGCGGTGAGCGAGATCATGGAGAACCGCAAGCTGCCACCGCGCGAAGCCACCAAGGCGGCGATGCGCGAGGTCGGCGGACCGGTGGTTGCGATCGCGCTGGTGCTGATATCCGTATTCGTCCCGGTGGCCTTCCTCGGCGGGCTCACCGGACAGTTCTACCGCCAGTTCGCGCTGACGCTCGCGGTCTCGGTGGGCATCTCCGCGATCGTCGCCCTCACCTTCACCCCGGCGCTGTGCGCACTGCTGCTGCGCCCCCCCGAGGAGTCGCACTTCCCCGGACTGCTGGGGCGCGCCTTCGCCGCCTTCAATCGCGGCTTCCGCAACTTCACCACCCGCTACACGCACACCGTAGGCGCGGCGATTCGCCGCAGCGGCCTGACGATGACACTGTTCGTGATCCTGACGCTCGGGGCTTACCTGCTCATGCACCTGCGGCCGACCGGCTTCATGCCCGAGGAGGACCAGGGCTACCTCATCAGCCTGATCACTCTGCCGCTCGGGGCATCGCTGCAGCGCACCGAGGCGATTGCCGATGACTTCAGCAAGCAGCTGCGCGCACAGCCGGAAGTGGAGTCCACCTTCGCCATCACCGGACTGAACGTCCTCACCGGCACGAACTCCTCGTACGCGGCGACCATGTTCACGATCCTCAAGCCCTGGTCGCGGCGCAGCGGCGCCAAGCACAGTGCGCTGGCAGTGGCGGCGCGTGCCAACGGCATCGGAGCGCGCATCTCCAAGGCGACCGTCCTCACCCTGAATCCGCCGCCGATCCCCGGCATCGGCACCGCCGGAGGCTTCGAGTTCGTGCTGGAAAACCGCGCCGGCGAGGACATCCAGAGGTTCGCCACGGCGCTCAACGATTTCGTGGGCGAGGCCAATCACCGCGGCGAGCTGACGCGCGTCTTCACCCAGTTCAGCACGCGCTCGCCGCAGATCGAGTACGTACTCGACCGCGATCGCGCCAAGGTGCTGGGGGTGCCGCTGACGAGCATCTTCAATACGCTGCAGGCCTTCCTCGGCGGCGCCTACATCAATGACTTCAACCTGTTCGGCCGCACCTATCGCGTCACCGCACAGGCCGAGGCCGATGCCCGCAACACGCCCGAGTCGGTCAACGGCCTGTACGTACGCAGCGCCCAGGGGGACATGGTGCCGCTGTCGGCGCTGGTGTCCATCAAGCCGCGTCAGGGACCTGAGTACATCGAGCGCTACAACATCTACCGGGCCGCCACCGTCAACGGCGCCGCGGCCCCCGGCTATAGCAGCGGGCAGGCCACACTTGCCATGGAGCAGCTCGCTCAAGGGTTGCCGCCCGGCTACGGCTACGAGTGGACCGGCACCACCTACCAGGAAAAGCTCTCCGGCGGCCAGACCGGGGCGATCTTCGCCATGGCGATCGTGTTCGTATTCCTGGTGCTGGCGGCACTCTATGAGAGCTGGTCCGTGCCGCTGGCGGTGCTCCTGGGGATTCCCTTCGCGGTGCTCGGCGCCTTCATCGGCCTGACGCTGCGCGGCATGGCGAACGACATCTACGCGCAGATCGGACTCGTGATGCTGATCGGGCTGGCCGCCAAGAACGCGATCCTCATCGTGGAGTTCGCGAAGATCGAGTACGAGCGCGGCAAGCCGCTCGCGGATGCGGCGATCGAGGGGGCACGCCTGCGCCTGCGACCCATCCTGATGACCTCGTTCGCCTTCGTACTGGGATCCATCCCCCTGGCCATCGCGAGCGGCGCGGGCTCCGGGGCGCGCCTGGTGCTGGGCACCGCCGTCGTGTTTGGCATGTCGGCTGCAACGCTGATCGGCATCTTCATCATCCCGGCGTTCTATGTGGTGGTGATGCGCTTCTCCGAGCGCCTGCGCGGCAAGCCCGCGCCGGCGGCGCAGACCCCGGCATGAGGCCGCACGCGGTAAGACGGTTCGCGCTGGCGCTGGCACTGCTGGCAGCCGGCGGCTGCGCGGTGGGACCGGACTACCACCGGCCGAAGACCGGCGTGCCGGCGGCTTACCGCTTCGACCCGAACCCGGTTCCGCAGTCCTTCGGGGACAAGGGCTGGTGGGAGATCTACCAGGACCCGCTGCTGCTGCAGCTGATCGATACTGCGCTCGCCAACAACTTCGACGTGCGCATCGCGGCGGCACGGGTTGATGAGGCCCGCGCGATGCTGGGCATCGCACGTCTGCAGCAGCTGCCCCAGGTGTCGGTGGGAGGTGGCGCGCAGCGCGCGCGCACCTCCGCCTACGAGCTGACACCGGGGGAACCTGCGGTCCTCAACTTCTTTCAGCTACAAGGCAGCCTGTCCTACGAGTTCGACTTCTGGGGCAAGTACCGGCGCGCCTCCGAGGCTGCGCGCGCGCAACTGCTGGCGTCACGGTATTCCCACGATGACGTCGCAGCCGGCCTCATCGCAAGCGTCGCAACCTCCTACTTCACCCTGCAGTCACTGGATGAGCAGCTCGTCATCACGCGCCGCACGGTCGAGTCGCGCCGCAAGTTCGTGGAACTCACCCACGCGCAGCATGAGCGCGGCACGGTCTCGGGCCTGGATGTCGCAACCGCGCAAGCGCAGCTGGCGGTCGCCGAGGCCACCATCCCGGATCTGCAGCGACTGATCGGCCAGAGCGAGGACCAGCTGAGCGTCCTCTTGGGACGCAGCCCCGATCCCGTACTGCGCAACGGCGATGGCGAGCTCAAGCGCATGGCGGACGCGTCACCGCCACCGATACCGCCGGCCGGACTGCCCTCGAGCCTCCTTGAGCGTCGTCCCGACGTGCGGGCGGCGGAGGAGAGTCTCGTGGCCGCCAACGCTCAGGTGGGCGTGGCGCGCGCCAACCTGTATCCGAGCATCACGCTCACCGCGAGCGGCGGCGTCATCAGCACGGCGCTTTCCGACCTCTTCACGTCCCCCGCGCACGGCTGGGCGCTCGGCGGCAGCTTCCTGCAGCCACTGCTCGACCCACAGCGCAGCTACTTTCAGGTCGAGCTGGCGAACGCGCAGAAGCGCGAAGCGATCCTGCAATACCAGAAGAGCGTCCAGACCGCCTTCCAGGAGGTCTCTGACGCCCTGATCGCGCGCCAGAAATACGCCGAGTTTCAGGCTGCCCAGCAGGCCCAGGTGGATGCGGAGCGCACCGCCAACACCATCGCCCTGGCCCGCTACCGGGTCGGCTACTCCTCTTATTTCAATGTCATCGACGCCGACCGCGACCTGTTCGCCGCGGAACTGTCCCTGTCAGCCGCGCACCTGAACACCCTGCTGTCGATGGTGCAGCTGTACCGCGCCCTCGGCGGGGGCTGGCAGGTCGCTCCCCCGGCAGGCGCCCCTGCCCCAGAGCGTCAGCCCGGTTCCTGAGCAGCGGCGGCCGGGCGCCAGCTGCCCTACAATGCCTTAGGCAGTCTGGCGCCCACGCGGGAACCGACCCGGCGCGGACGGGCCACCCGGCCACGGCGCCGAACAGACCGCGAACCTGACGGAGACATCGAATCGTGAGTGCAAATCCCTCCTCCGCGCGGCGCGACCCGGGATACACCGGGCTGACCGCCGCCGTCGAAACGCTGCCCGCCCACTACTACTTCGACGCCGAGCACTACCAGCGCGAACTGAAGGCCATCTGGCACAGGAACTGGATCTATGTATGTCGCGCGAGCGCCATCGCGAAGCCGCGCAGCTACCGCACGCTCGCGATCGGCGATCAGTCGGTGCTCGTGGTGCGCGGCGAGGACCAGGTGGTGCGCGCGTTCCACAATACCTGCCGGCACCGCGGCGCAGCCCTGTGTCGCACGAGCGAGGGGCGCTTCGGGGCCACCGGCATCGTCTGCCCCTATCACGCCTGGCGCTACAGCCTGCGCGGGGAGCTGCTGCAGACCTCATCCGTACAGACCCCGGACGGCTTCGAGCGCGGCGACTATCCGCTCTACGGCCTGCCGGCGCGCGAGTGGAACGGCTTCGTCTTCGTCGCCCTGAGCGCCGAGCCGCCGCCGTTCGAGAAGAGCTTCGACCTGCCGCTCGCTCGCTTCGACGCCTACCGGCTCGGCGATCTTGCCGTCGGCCACACCCTCACCAAGATCATCAAGTGCAACTGGAAAGTGTTCTGGGAGAACTACAACGAGTGCCTGCACTGCCCGGCGGTGCATCCGAAGCTTGCGCAGCTGGTGCCAATCTTCGGACGCGCGCTGCTCGAGCCACGTGACGACCCGCGCTGGCAGGACCATGCCGAAGACCCGGATCCGAAGTATGCCGGCGGCCTGCGCGCCGGGGCGCAGTCCTGGACGATGGACGGCAAACCCGTGGGAGTGCTGTTCCCGAATCTCAGCGAGGAAGACCGCAAGGCCGGGCATCTGTACCTGACGAGCCTGCCCTCGGTGTTCATAGTTACGCACGTAGACTACGTGCGCGTCGTACGCCTGCTGCCGCTCGGACCCGAGCTTACCGAGATGAGCATCGAGTTCCTGTTCCTGCCCGAAACCCTGGCGGACCCCAGGCGCGACATCTCCGGGGCGGTGGAATTCACCAACATCGTCATGAGCGAAGACGCCGAGATCAGCGAGCTGAACCAGCGCGGGCTGCGCGCCCGAGCGCACGAGCGCGGGGTGCTGATGCCCGAGGAATACGCCATCCGCCAGTTCCAGGACTGGGTGCGAGCCGAGCTGACGCGACCCTAGTGGGCCTGCGGACCTAAGGCATGCGGGTTGCATCGGCCGGCCACGGAGGCGCGCACATCCGCAGCAGTTTCCTGTCGGCGATCATGGCCGCTTTACTGGCCACCCTCGGCGCCTGTACCCGTTCTGCCGCCCCTGCCAGGGCCGCAGGCAGCGCCGGCGCAGCGCCCGAGGAGCGCGTGCTGCGGGTCTACAACTGGGACGACTACATCGGTTTCCACACGGTCGCCGACTTCGAGCGCGCCACCGGCATCAAGGTCATCTACGACCTGTTCGACTCAAACGAGACCCTGGAAGGGAAACTGCTGGTCGGCGACTCGGGCTACGACATCGTCAGCACCAGCGAGAACTACTACGGACGCCAGATCCGCGCCGGCCTCTACGAGCCGCTGAACAAGGCCGAGCTGCCCAACTGGAAGTACCTCGACCCGCAGGTGCTCGCGCTGCAGGCGCGCTTTGATCCGGGGAACCGCTTCGCGGCCCCCTACCTGCACTCAATGAACGGCTTCGCGTACAACCGCTCGCTGGTGCAGGCGCGCCTGCCCAACGCACCGGTGGACAGCCTCGACATGCTCTTCAAGCCCGAAGTCGTGGCGAAGCTTGCCGACTGTGGCGTGAGCTTCCTCGATTCCCCGGACGACGTCATTCAGCTCGCGCTCGCCTACCTGCACCTTGATCCCAACTCGCACCGGGTGGAGGACCTGGCAGCCGCGGAGAAGCTGTTGATGGCGGTGCGCCCCTACATTCGGGTATTCGATTCGAGCGACTACATCAACCAGCTGGCGACCAAGGAGCTGTGCGTCGCGATGGCCTGGTCGAGCGACTACTCGATCGCCTTGGTGCGCGCGCGCGGCGCGGGACTGCACCTGGACCTCGCATTCACGGTGCCCAAGGAGGGCTCGGACATCACTTACAACGCCCTGCTGATTCCGATTGGCGCGCCCCACCCACATGCAGCCCATGAGTTCATCAACTTTATCCTGGACCCGAACGTGATCGCCGCGATCACCAACGACATCCATTACGGCAACGACAACCTCGCCGCACAGCCACTGGTCGACCCGCAGATCCGCGATGACCCGGCGGTCTATCCGCCGCCGCAGATCCGCGCGCGTCTTTATCTGCCGACGGAATTCGACGCCAAGTACCAGCGCCTGCGCACGCGCACCTGGACGCGCATCAAGAGCGGGATCTGAGCCCGGACCGGGGCTCCGCCCCGCGTCAGCGACCCGCAAGCTCGCGACACAGGCCATCGAACACGCTGATATAGCGCTCGATGTCTGCCGCCGTGGTGTCCGGGCACATGAGCAGCATGCTGTGGAAGGGTGTAATGAGGACGCCGCGGTTGAGCATGTAGAGGTGCAGCAGTGTCTCGATGCTGGCGTCCCGCGTGCGGGCGAGTTCCGAGGCGTTGAGTGGCGCCTGCGGCGTCAGGAGTGTCTCTACCCGCGCACCGCTTTGCGCGATGAACCACGGCAGCTCGCAAGCGCTGAGGATGCTGCGCGCTCGCCTGGCGAGTTCGTCGGCCAGCCCGATCATGCGTGCGAAGCTCTCCGCAGTGAGCACCTGAGAAAGCACGGCCCGAACTGCCGCCACCTGCAGCGCGCTGCCGGCGAGAGTGCCGCCGAACCCCAGGTGCGAACTCTGCCGCACACCCGGCCGGGCCGACTCGCGTGGCGCGTGCTCCCACAGCCGCGCGGCGACCTCGGCACTCACGCCATAGAGTCCGAGCGGGACCCCGCCCCCGATCGCCTTGCCGATCGTGAACAGGTCCGGGTCGAGGTGATCACGGGCGGTGTAGCCGCCTGGTCCTGCCGACCAGGTGTGGGTCTCGTCATACAAGAGCAAAGTGCCGGTGCGCCGCGTGAGCTCGCGCAGCGCGGCGAGGAACCCCGGCTGCGCCTCGATCATGCCGTAGTTGGTCATGCAGGGCTCGGCGAGTACCAGCGCCACATCGCGGCCCTGCAGCGCCGTCTCGAGCGCCGGCAGATCGTTGAACTCCACCACCCGCGACACCCGCTGGTGCTCCACGGCATTCGGGTGCACGCCCGAGCGCATGACCATGCGGCCGCCGGCCAGCCCAACGTGCGCTTCCTCCACTGAACCGTGGTAGCAGCCGTTGAACACCAGCACCACGTCGCGGCCGGTAATCAGTCGTGCCATGCGGATCGCCGCGCGGTTGGCATCGCTCGCCGAGGTGGTGAATCCCCAGTAAGGCAGGCCGAAGCGCCGCGTCAGTTCGCTGCCGACCCAGGCGGCATCTTCGGTGGGCAGCATGAGGGTCGCGCCCCGCTGAAGCTGCCTGCTCACGGCCGCAGTCACCGCCGGCGCCCCGTGCCCGGCCATGGCACCGGTATCCCCAAGACACAGGTCGACGTACTCAAAACCATCCACGCACCACACGCGCGCGCCGCTGGCGCGCTCGGCGTACAGCGGGAAGCCGCCGGCCCAGCGCCGCATCCAGTGCAGCGGCGCACCGTACAGATAGTGCTGCTCACCCGCCGCGTACATTGCACGCGAGCGCGGCCGGCGTGCGCTGAACTGCTGTTGCTCGCGGACCAGCCACTCGGCAATGCGCGCGTCGCTCATGTCCTCAGCCGCCGTGCGTAGAGCGCCTCGAAGGCGGGCATGACCTGCTCGAGGATACCCGCCAGCGACGGGGGCACCTCGACGCTCTCGTGCGCCGGCGGCTCAAAGCCCGTGGAGCGGTACACCTGGGCGTACCAGTGCGGCGCCCAGACCCCATCGCTCGCGCGCGGGCCGGGCGGCCAGCGCAGCATGCGCGGCGTGAAGCTGACGCCAAGGGCGTCGCACAGTGCGCGCAGCTGTGCCTCCGGGGCGCGCAGGAATTCGGCCGCGTCGATCACGAGCGGCGCCGCACCGCTGACGGCACGCACGTGCTCGTAGATTTCCTGCTGCTGCAGGAAGCCGAGGTCTGCGGCGGTGACGTTGGGGCGGCTTCTGATGTAGGAGGCGAGCACCCGGCGCGGGTCGCGTACGAGGAAGATGTGGGTGAGATCGGCGAGCCACTCGCGTCCCATGTGGGGCAGCAGGTGATGCGTCATATGTTTCTGGTAAGTGAGGGCCACCCCAGGAGGCAGCGGGCCGGTGAGGCGGGCGGCAACCCTTCGCCAGTCGGTCTCGCCGGCGGCGATGACGGCATCACGCCCCGGGTGGTCCAGCCCGGTGTGTGCCAGGTAGTGCGCGTAGAAGGGCTCGTCGAACACTTCGCAGTCGCCGCGATTCTCCCAGGCGCGCATCATCGCGGTCGAGATATTGCGCGGCCCCGACCACATCGCGACGTGCCGCGTCCTCATGCGGCACGATCACCCACATCGCGCTCGATCAGTTCCAGGTACAGCCGCTGCAGACGCTCGACCAACGGGCCGCGCGTCCTGCTGATGGTGCGACCATCGACCATGGTGACCGGCGCGATGCCCGCAAAGGTGCCGGTGACGAAAGCCTCGTCCGCCCCGTACACCTCGGTCAGGCTGAAATCCTTTTCCACGGCCGGCACGCCCGCCTCGCGGCAGATGCGCAGCACGTTGGCACGCGTGATCCCGGCCAGACAGTACTTGCCGGTAGAAGTCCACACCTCCCCGCGGCGCACGATAAAGAAGTGCGTGGAATTGCAGGTGGCGACGAAACCGTGTGGGTCCAGCATGAGCGCCTCGTCGGCGCCGGCCTTGGTGGCCTGGATGCAGGCGGTAATGCAATTGAGCTTGGAGTGCGAGTTGAGTTTCGGGTCCTGCACGTCCGGCGCCCCGCGCCGCACGTGCACCGTGAAGAGGCTCAGCCCGCGCGTCAGGCTATCCGGGCGCGGCACCTTGAACTCCGGAATGATGACGACGGTCGCGGCACCCACGCACGCGCGCGGGTCCTGATAGGGCGTGCTCTTGAGCCCGCGCGTCACCATCAGCCGCACATGCACGCCCTCCTTCATCTGGTTGGCCTCCAGCGTGCGGTAGAGCGCCTGCGTCAATGCGGCGCGGTCCAGCCCGATGTCCAGGTCGATGGCCTTGGCGGCCTCGAACAGCCGGTCGAGGTGCATATCAAGGAAAGCCACGCGCCCGTGATGCACGCGCAGGCCCTCCCACACCCCATCGCCCAGGATGAAACCGGAGTCGAAAACCGAAACCAGCGCCTGCTCGCGCGGCAGCAGGCGTCCGTTGACATGAATTAGGATCGATTGGTTCCGCGGATCATCGGCACTGTGATGGGTACCCTGGGGCATGGGAAAGTTCCTCGCGCATCGCTGCAGCGCACTTGCGGCGCCGCGGCACAATCGGACGCGAAGCTTAAGTCTTTCCGCCCCTGGCGGGTATGGGGCGCGGGCGGGAGGGCTGGGCAACGCCCCCGGGCAGCACTATGGCCCGTATGCCGGCGCCGCCGTCCTTGGCAGCGCCGACGTTGCGATGTCTAAGCGGTCAGCAGCGTGCGCTCAGACCCTGGATCTGCCGGCGATCAGCGTGACTACGGCACCGATCAGAAACACGACGAACAGGATTTTGGCGATGCCCGCAGCGCCAGCGGCGATGCCGCCGAATCCGAGCACCCCGGCGATGATCGCGACGATGAAAAATACGACTGCGTAGTGAAGCATAAGACCCTCGACCGTTCGGATGAGTGATGTTGCTCGGCTTCTTCGGAGCAAAGTATCGATGCACAACCAGCCGGGTTGGATCAGGGCTCGCTGCCAACGATTGTAGGATTCCGGCTACAGCTGCCCGTTCGCTGCGGCGCGGTGCGCGCAGTCGCGGCTAACAGCAGCGGAGAGAGCAAGCGATGCATACGGTAATCGTGATGGCGACCGGGCTCGCGATACTTGGCGCCTGGGTGCTGGCAGGGCACCGCCTCGGGGCAGGTTCAGGGGCGGCGCGGGCGGCGCTATATTTCCTGCCCCTGTGGTTCCTCGCCGCCGCGCTCAACATGTACATCGGCGTGCGCACGGCCGGCTACGCTGTGCGCGAAGAGGCCCCTGTCTTCCTGCTCGTATTTGCGATCCCGGCGCTGATTGCAATTTGCTGTTGGTGGCGATTTTCGCAGCGCTAGCGCCTTGGCGCCGGACCTGCCAGCGGCCGGTTGTGGTGCAGCCCCGCAGCCGGTAGGGTAGTCGCGCAACCGCACCGTGAGCCCGAGTGAGGAGAACAACAATGATCCTGGGGATGTCCACCGCAGCCTTTACGACTCTGCATGTCATCATCAGCCTGATCGGCATCGGCTCAGGAATCGTGGTAGTGCTCGGCATGTGCCAGGGATTGCGCCTGCCGCGCTGGACCGTACTCTTCCTGGTGACGACGGTACTGACGAGCGCCACCGGCTTCCTGTTCCACTCCCCGTTCGGCCCTGCGCGCGTCGTCGGCCTGATATCACTGATCGTTCTGGCAGTCGCCATCATCGCCCTTTATGTCAATCACCTGGCCGGCGCCGCCCGCTGGCTCTACATCGTCAGCGCCGTCCTCGCCCTGTGGTTGAATGCCTTCGTCGGCGTCGTGCAGGCCTTCCAGAAGCTCCCGTTCCTGCACGCGCTGGCGCCCACGCAGAAGGAACCACCCTTCTTTGCCGCCCAGCTCATCGTGCTCGCGCTGTTCGTGGCGATCGCAGCCATCGCCCTGCGGCGCTTCCCGGCCCGTGCAGTGCGTGCGGTGGTCTGACGTGCCTCTCCCCCTGGCGTTGCTAGAATGAACGCCGCGCCACCTTCTGCCAGGAGTCACACCATGATCAAGGTAACCGTCCTCTACCCGAACGGCGCCGGCGCCAAGTTCGACATGAATTACTACATCACCAAGCACCTGCCCATGGTGCGCGAGCGGTGCGGCGCGGCCTGCCGGGCAATCGCGGCGGAAAGTGGGGTTGCCGGCGGCGCGCCGGGTTCACCGGCTCCCTATATCGCGGTCGGTTATCTGAGCTTCGACTCGGTACCGGCCTTCCAGCAGGCCTTCGCCCCGCACGTGGGGGAGATCATGGGCGACATTCCGAACTACACCAACACGACGCCGGTGCTGCAGATCAGCGAGGTGACGCTGTAGGTAGCCTCGGCGCCGGCCGATTACTTCGAATCGCGGAATTTCACCGCGGCATGCGAGCCGTCGCAGTAGGGCTTGTTCTTGGATGCGCCGCAGCGACATACGGTGACGCGGTTGCGTACCTCGTAGGCGGTGCCGTCCGCTGCCACCAGCGGGATTCCCCCACGCAGCCATAACGGCCCGCTGACCTTCTCCACCGGGTCCTCGATGATGCCGATTGACACCGGCAGCGCCTGTTCGACCGGCCTGCCGCTGGCACGATCCCAGGCCACCAGCCGGCCGGAAGGACAGTTGTTCACCTGGCGCACGAACATCTTGCTCACCTGCGCATCATCGGTCCGTTCGACCTGGTTCCAGACCTGGCCGTTCGGATCACAGAAGCGCGCGAAGGCGCACAGGGATTCGGCGTCGGTCAGGGACAGGGTGGGCCCTTCGGTGAGCTGAGCCTGTTTAAGGTAGGGCTGGCGGCTGGCGGTCTCGGTGCCGTCGAACCTGACTTTGGTGTGCGTCCCGTCGCAGTAGGGCTTGTTCTTGGAGTGGCCGCAGCGGCACAGCGCGTAGCTGGCCTGCGCGGGCAAGGCCTCGCCTTCGCGCCACTCCTGCGAGCCCCCAGCGGCATCGCTCACGATCGTCTGCTTGGCCAGCGGCACGTTGCCGGAGACCATGTACGGTCCGTCCTTAGTAACGACGACCTTAACTTCGGCCTTGATCTTGGTCATGATCACTCCCTGAGGCGTTCGCGGGCAGGCACACTGCAGCTAGCGTGAACCCTCCGCGCGTCCGCGACAAGATCGCAGCGCGCGCGGGTGCCCTGAAGTTGCGGCGGAGCAGGCGGATGGCAAAGAAAACCAAGCACACACGCCCGGAGATTCCCGAGCTCGGCAAGAAAGAGTACGAGCGCGCGCTGCGGCGGCTGCAGATCGAGCTCGTCAAGCTGCACCATCACGTCATCGCCCACGACCTTAAGATCCTGGTGATCCTCGAAGGCCGCGACAGCGCGGGCAAGGACGGCACCATCAAGCGCATCGTGGAGCACCTGAGCCCGCGCGAGGCGCGGGTGGTGGCGCCGGGCAAGCCGAGCGACCGGGAAGAGACCGAGTGGTACTTCCAGCGTTACGTACGCTACCTGCCTGCGGCGCAGGAGATCGTGCTGTTCAACCGCAGCTGGTATAACCGTGCCGGGGTCGAGCCTGTCATGAACTTCTGCACCCCGGAGCAGCACGAGGCTTTCCTCAGGGCGGTCCCGCACTTCGAGCGGCTCCTGGTGCGCTCGGGCACCTTCATTCTCAAGTATTACCTCGACATCAGCCACGACGAACAGGCGCTGCGGCTGCGCGAACGCCGGCAGGACCCGCTGAAACAGTGGAAAATCAGCGAGGTGGATGACGCCGCCCAGGCCCACTGGAAGGACTACAGCCGCGCGCGCGACAGCATGCTGCTGCGCACGCACAGTGAGGACGCCCCGTGGATCGTAGTGCGGGCCGATAACAAGCAGCAGACGCGCCTGAATGTCATCCGCGACCTCCTCACGCGCATTCCGGGGCGCGCGGAGCGGCGGCGCGAGAAGCCCGATCCGCGGGTGGTGCGTGAATTTCGCAAGGGCCTGATCACCAAGGGCTGGCTGGCGGCGTGAGCCGCCATGGCACTGGTAGACTTTAGCGCTTCGGAGAGCGCGTCCATGGACAACCCCGCGAGCCCCAATAGCCTCGACCTCGATCGCACCCTGGCGGGGGCCGGCAGTGCCGCGGCGAGCTTTGCACGGCTGTGGCAATCGCTGTGGGTACAGCCTTATGTGCCAGCGCCGCTCCTGGAGATGTGTCGCCTCACCCTGGCGCGCCTGCACCGGGACGAGCATGAGCTCAGCGCGATAAACCCCCACGTCGAACCGGGCGCGCTCAGCGCGGCGCGCCGCGCGAGCGTCATCGCCGGCAGCGCGCACGCCGCGTCGGGCTTCTCGGCCGCGGAGAAAGCCGTGCTCGAGTTTGCCGAATCCTATGCACTCGATGCGCAGTCCATCCCCGATGACACCGCGGACCAGGTCAAGGCACAGCTGGGGGAGCCGGGCCTGGTATTCCTGATCGAGGCGCTCGGCTGCATCGACGGACGCATCCGCACCGCGCGCTGCCTGCGTGATTTTCAGCGCTTAAAGCCTGCCGCGGACTCACATGCCGGCTAAGGCACGGGCCAGCGCCCCCGCACGGCGCACCGGTAACCCCATCCGCGACAGCGCGCTCGCGCAGGTGCCGGAGACGGTGGACGAGATCGTCGCGCTCAACAGCGCGGTCTGGCAGCGCAGCCTGGTTGCGCCGGCGCTCCTGGAAACCCTGCGGCTGCGCAACGCGCGCACCGTGAACTGCGTGTTCTGCAAGTCGGTGCGCTACGAGGTGGCACGCGCCGACGGGCTGACGGAGGCGCGTGCGGCGATGATCGATAACGGCTACGAGCACAGCGCCCTCAGCGACCGGGAAAAACTCGCCGTCGCGCTCGCGGACAGTTATCTCGGCTTTCCGGCCGGCATGAGCCGCCCGCTCGCGCAGCACCTCGCGCAGGAGTTCTCCGAGGAGCAGGTCGCGTCCATGTTCGTCGCGCTCATGACCTTCAATTTCACCTCGCGCACCGCGGTCAGCATCGGCGGGATGCCCGAGGAGCCGCTGCCCCTGGTCATCGTGCCACTCAGCACAGCCGACTAGGACTGCGCCGCGGCGCGCGCCCCCCAGGTGGCGACGTAGAGGTCGATGTCGGTCTTGCGCTTCAGCCCGGCTGCGTTCATATAGCGCACGTTGCCGAAGATCGGGCGCTCGGGCCAGGGGCGGTCGTGCAGGCCGAAAACCCAGCCGACGTTCGCATAGGAGCTCGCGTCGCGCCCATCAAGAAAGTAGCTGTTGTTGAGGCGCAGCAGTGTCGTATAGCCCGCCTGCGGGGTCGGCGACCATTCCAGCACCTTCTTGCCCCAGTACATGCGCATGTAGTTGTGCATGAATCCCGTGAGGCGCATCTCCTGCATCGCCGCGTTCCAGTACGGGTCGTGGGTGCGCGCGGCGGCGAGCTGCTCGAAGTCATAGGTATGCGCGCGCGCATCTGCCGCGTGCATGGCGAGCGTGCGCTGTGCCCAGCCGGGGAGCGACTCAAAGGAGTCGTAGCGCGCATTGCTCAGGATGAAATTGGCCGCGAGTTCCCGCCGCACGATGAGTTCCTCGAGGTAGCTGTCGCGGTCGGCAGCCGCTGCGCTGGCACCGCGCACCGCCAGGGCGATCTCCACCGGCGAGATCTGTCCGAAATGCAGGTACGGCGAGAGCATCGAGACCTGCGGCTCACCGGGCAGCGCCCGGGCGGCGCGATAGCGACCCAGGCCGCGCGCCAGAAACTGCTGCAGCCGCCGCCGCGCGTGCGCGTGGCCGCCACGAAATGCCGCCACCGGCGCGACGCTGCGGTCGAGGTGCAGGCTCTGCAGCGTCCCGGGCAGCGCATCGAGGTCGACGTCCGATGCCAGCCGCAGGCGCCGTGCCGCAACGAGCGGCCGCTGGCGCCGCAGCGGGGTGAGAAAACTCTCGATCAGGCGCGCGATCCGCGGGCGCAGCGACCGGGCGCCGATCTCCTGCTTGTCCGAGGCCAGCGCCACGGGCACCACGACGTCGCCCTCCACCTGCAGCACGCGCCGGCCGGCCGCCTGCGCCACGTTGTCCCGCCACTCGCGCTGGGCGCGCAGGTAACCGCGGTCACACACGATGAGTGCCGCCTGCGGTGCGAGCCCGAGGATGACCTCATCCGGTGCGCCGCGACGGATGACGAACGCGATGCCGCGCTCGCGCAGGTCCGCCGCCGTTTCCGCGAGCCCCTGGAGCATGAAGGCGTAGTGGCGCGCCTTCGCGTGCGGCAGGGAATCAAGAAGCCCGAAGCCGACGACCAGCGGCAGCCGCAGGCGGTTCGCCGCCGCGACCGCTACCTCCAGCGCCGGGTTGAAAACCGCCCGCTGCGACTGCTGCATCCAGTAGAGCACGTAGGTGCCGGCCTGCTCGGGTGCTGCGTTCAGCTCGCTCAGCCGTTCGCGCTCGACCATTGCGTCAGTCCCTTTTTGACACGGTCTATCTCAGCGACACTAGAGTCTTTCTAACGTTGCGCGCAAGCGGACGCAGCGCCCACCCAAGGGCCGGCCACTTCAGTACAATCCTCCGCGCCCTTAAGTCACCCGAGGACGCGATGACGGTCGAACCTGCGCACCACGTGCTGCCTGCTGTGCCATCCGTCCGCCCGACCCACAGACCCAGGTTCAGCGAGGCGCGCCGAGGCGGCCACGGCCCGCAGGTCCGCAGGCGGTCCGGAAGTCCAAGCGCAGCGCTCGAGCCGGCAGCCGCTCCATCGTGAGGCCAGCTCCCGTTCAGGCGCGTCCCAAGCCATCGGTCGCGGCGCAGGCGCTGTTTTTCGTCGCCGCGGCACTGGTGATGCTCGGCAACTACTACGTCTACGATGCCATCGCCCCGGTCGCGGAGCTGCTGACGCAGCAGCTGCACTTCACCGACACCCAGATCGGCACCCTGAACGCGATCTACAGCCTGCCGAACATCGTCCTGGTGCTCATCGGAGGCGTCCTGGTCGATCGCTACAGCGCCCGGGTCATGGTGCTCGTCACCACCAGCATCTGCCTGGCCGGTGCCGTGGTCACCGCGCTCGGTACCCACTTCCCCGTGATGGCGCTCGGGCGGCTGCTGTTCGGCATCGGCGCGGAAACCTTGGTGGTGGCGGTCCTGGTGGCGCTGGCGCAGTGGTTCACGGGACGCTACTTCGCGCTGCAGCTGGCACTTAACCTGTGTCTGGCGCGCATCGGTTCCTATCTCGCCGATCGCTCCCCCTCCTTCGCCAGGCACATCTATGAGCAGGGCTGGCAGGCGCCGCTGTGGCTCGCGGTCGGCTTTGCCGCGCTGTCATCAGCCGGGGCGCTCCTTTATTTCTACATCGATCGGCGCGAGGCCCCGCGCGGCACGCTCGCGGTGCCGCCGCCCCCGGAGCGGATTGACTGGAATCATCTGCTGCGCTTTCCCCGCGGCTACTGGCTGCTGGTGGCGACCTGCGTGGCGTTCTATTCGGTGATCTTCCCCTTCCGCAGTACCTTCGCCATCAAGTACCTGCAGGAGGCGCAGGGGATGTCGCTCGAGCAGGCGAGCACCATCAACAGCAACGTGTTCCTCGCGGCCGCCTTCGGCACGCCGCTGTTTGGCTTCCTCCTGGATCGCGTCGGCCGCAATGCGTTGCTGCTGGCCGCCGGCGCGCTGCTGCTGCCGATCAGCTTCGTGGTGCTCGGCGTGATGCCCGGAGCCGCCGGGATCTCCACCGCGTTGCTCGGGATCAGCTTCGCCTTCCTGCCCGCGGTACTGTGGCCCACCGTACCGCGCTATGCGGCGCCCGAGCAGCTCGGCACCGCCTACGGCCTGATGACGACACTGCAGAACGCCGGGCTTGCGGCCGCCAACATCGCCGCCGGCTCGATCAACGATGCCAGCGGCGCGAGCGCCGCGAACCCTGGCGGCTATACGCCGATGCTGTGGTTCTTCGGGATACTCAGCCTGCTCGCCTTCCTCTGCACGGTGCTGCTGTGGCTGAGTGACCGGCGCCCGGTGCGCGCCGCGCTCGCCTGAGGGCCCGCGCCCTGCCGCCACCTGAGCTGGCGTAGACTTCTCCGCCATGGCCTGGCTCACCCCGCTTTACATCGCCGCCGTACTCGCCGCCACCGGGCTCGAGCTGTGGCTGGCCGCCAGGCAGGTGTCGGCCGTGAGGCGTCACCGCGGCGCGGTGCCTGCGCCCTTTGCCGGCAGCGTCAGCGCTGAGGAGCACGCCAAGGCCGCCGACTACACCATCGCCAAGGCGCGCCTTGCGCGCCTGACCACGGTGGTGGACGCGGTGCTCGCGCTCGCCCTCACCGTCGGGGGCGGGATCGCCTACCTCGACGCCCTGTGGCGTGCCACCGGCTGGTCGCAACCGTGGCTGGGTCTTGCCGTCATCGGCAGCGTCGCGCTCGTCATCCAGCTCGTGAACCTGCCGTTCTCGATCTGGCGCACCTTCGGTCTCGAGGCGCGATTTGGCTTCAACCGCACCACCGGGGCGCTGTATCTGGCCGATCTTGTGAAGGGCATGGGGCTCGCGGTACTTCTCGGGGGGCCGCTGCTCACCGCGACCCTGCTGCTCATGGAGCGCGCCGGGCGCTGGTGGTGGGCGTGGGCCTGGGGCCTGTGGCTCGCGGTGATGTTCGTCATGGCCTGGGCATGGCCGGCGTTCATCGCTCCGCTGTTCAACAAGTTCTCGCCCCTGAGGGATCAGTCGCTGAAGGTGCGCATCGAGGCGCTGCTGAGTCGCTGCGGGTTCGCCTCCAAGGGCGTGTTCGTGGTCGATAATTCGCGCCGCTCGAGCCACGGCAATGCCTACTTCACGGGTATCGGCCGCCACAAGCGCATCGTGTTCTTCGATACGCTGCTCGAGCGCCTCGCCGCCCCTGAGGTCGAAGCGGTGCTGGCCCATGAGCTCGGGCACTTCCGTCTCAAGCACGTGCGCCAGCGGCTGCTGTTGTCAATCGGTACGAGCTTCGCAGGTCTTGCGCTGCTCGGCTGGCTCGCCGGCCGCAGCGGTTTCTATCGCGCGCTCGGAGTGCCGCAGCCCTCGATCCACGCAGCGCTGCTGCTCTTCATGCTGGTGGTACCGGCGTTCATGTTCTTCGTGACGCCGCTCGGGGCCCTGTGGTCGCGGCGGCATGAGTTCGCGGCGGACGAGTTCGCCACCCGCTACGCCGATGCGCGTGAGCTCGCCACCGCGCTCGTGAAGCTGCATCGCGACAACGCCAGTACCCTGACACCGGACCCGGTGTACGCGGCCTTCTACTACTCGCACCCGCCCCCGCTGACCCGCATCTCGCGGCTGCAGGCTGCAGGGGCCACCTGAGGCCTCAGGCGGCCGGGATGTAGTAGAGGTCGATCGTGTGGCCTATGCGCTCGAGCGGCCGGTAAGCGTTGAGCCAGGCGTAGTCGGCCGGATTGCGGGTGCGGGCCAGGGCCGAGATTGCCACCCAGCCGCTCACCCTCTGGTGTGGCCTGAGGGGCTCGAAGGGCGGCAGCGGCTCGCGCGCCAGATCCGCGGTCCCCTGGTAGGCCAGGTGCAACAGCGGGATCCTGAGCACCTGCGCCCGCACCTCCAGGCGCTTGAGGTCCTGACCCCAGTCGAGATCCGAATCGACCAGCACGTGCTGCGGGTCGCGTACCGTCTCATTGAAGTAGGGCAGGTAGTCCGGGTAGGCGCGCCACAGCGTGCTGAGCTGCCACCCCACGAGCGCCGCCAGCAGGGCCGCCGCCGGCAGCTGCAGCTGCCGGCGGGGAATGGAGCCGAGCAGCTGCCAGCAGCGCCACACGAAATAGGCGGCGCCGAGGGCGAGGAATGGATAGAGGATGAGTACGTGGCGTATGCCGATGTTGATGCGGCTGAAGAGGCTGGCGAAGGTGAGGATGGTGAGCGTGAGCACGAGCGGCGCCAGCGCCCAGCCGTCGCGCTCGCGCCAGCCGGTGCGCGCCAGCCATGCCAGTCCGAGCGAGCCCCCGGCCAGCAGCGGCAGCGGCGTTTTGACCGCGAGCGTCACCAGGTAGAAATACCACCAGCCATCATGACTCACCGCACCGAGCAGATACGAGAGGTGGCCGGCGTCGTTGTGCGCCTTGACCGCGATCACCCCGTTGAACAGGTCCTTCAGCTCGCGCGGCAGCCACGCGTGCGACAGCCATACGCCCAGGGTGTGATCGAACCCCGCGCGCGACAGCAGATAGTTGACCGCCCACTCGTAGCGCACCTCCACCCCCGAGACGTCCGGGGCACGCACCGCATACACGGCCAGCAGCGGCACCAGCGCTGCGAGCCCCGCGAGCAGCGCCCCGGTGAGGCGCGAGCGCAGCACCCACCAGGGGTGATGCACGTGCGTCTCCCAGGCGATGCGGCCGCTGTTGAGGCCCTGCACGAGGCCGAGCACGATGAGCGAGAGTGCAATGAAGGGTACGGCGGAGAACTTGCTGGCGATGGCGATCCCGGAGCTGACACCGAACAGCACCGCCTCCTCCCAGCGCCCCGAGGTCAGCCAGTTCTCCAGCGAGTACAGCGCCAGGAGCGTGGTGGCGGCGGCCGCGACGTCCAGCGTGGCGAGCGCCGCGTGCCCCAGCACCGGGGGCACCGAGACGAGCAGCAGCACCGCCAGCAGGGCGGCGGCGTCGGACTCGAAGAGCTTGCGGGCCCACAGCCAGGTCGCCAGCAGCAGGAGCACGAGGAAGGGCAGCGTGCCGGCGCGCGCCAGCAGCAGGTAGCGCTCGTAGTGCCCGTCCGTGTAGAGGATGTCCTTGCCCTCCTGGGTGCCATCCGGAGGCGGGGTACCGAAGGAGTGCGCGCCCGCCAGGTAGGGGCCGAGCGCCAGGAACAGACGCGCGAGCGGCGGATGCTCGGTGTCGTACTCGTAATGGCCCTTGTCCAAAAGCTCAATGCCGGCCGCGATGTGCTCCGGTTCGTCCCAGGTGTTCGAGTAAATGCGCCAGCAGCCGGCCGTGAGCAGGCAGGCGGCCAGGATGATCAGTGCCAGCCCTGAGCGCACCGCCCAGCCGGAGTGCGCGCGCGGCAGCGGTGCCAGGTCAGGCTCCGAAGGGGTGCCGCAGCACGATGGTCTGCTCGCGATCGGGCCCCGTGGAGATCATGTCGAGGGGCACGTCGACCAGGCGCTCCAGGCGCTCAAGATAGCGCCGGGCGTTGTCAGGCAGCGCTTGGTAGTCGGTGATGCCGACGGTGGATTCGCGCCAGCCGGGCATCTCCTCGTACACCGGCTCGACGTCGGCGTAGCCCTCGACGCTCAGGGGCGGCTCGGGCGTCACTACGCCGTTGATGCGGTAGCCGACGCAGATGCGGATGGTGTCCAGGCCATCGAGCACGTCGAGCTTGGTGATGCACAGGCCCGATACCGAGGAGTTCACGATCGCACGCCGCAGCGCCACCGAGTCGAACCAGCCGCAGCGGCGCCGCCGCCCGGTGACCGAGCCGAACTCGTGACCGACGCGCGACAGGTGCTCGCCGTACTCATCGAAGAGCTCGGTCGGAAACGGGCCGGCGCCCACGCGCGTGGTATAGGCCTTGACGATGCCGAGCACGGCGTCGAACACCCGCGGACCCAGGCCCGTGCCGGTGCCGGCAAAGCCCGCGGTGGTGTTGGAGGAAGTGACGAACGGGTAGGTGCCGTGGTCGACGTCGAGCATCGCGCCCTGGGCACCCTCGAACAGCACGTTGGCATCCGTGCCGCGCAACCGGTGCAGCGCCAGCGTGACGTCCGTGATCAGCGGGGCGAGCTTATCGGCCATCGCCAGCTGCGCATCCAGGGTCTTCTGGAAGTCGACCACCGGTGCGCGGTAGTAGTTCTGCAGCACGAAGTTGTGGAAGTCGAGCACCTCGCCGAGCTGGGCGGCGAAGCGGTCGCGCTGGAACAGGTCCGCGACGCGCAGCGCGCGCCGCGCCACCTTGTCCTCGTAGGCCGGGCCGATGCCGCGCCCGGTGGTGCCGATCGCGTTCAGCCCGCGGGCGCGCTCGCGTGCCTGGTCGAGCAGCACGTGCGAGGGCAGGATGAGCGGGCAGTTCGGCGAGATGCGCAGGCGCTCGAACACCGGCACGCCCTGTTGCATCAGCATCGCGCTCTCGGCGAACAGCGCCTCGAGCGACAGCACCACGCCGTTGCCGATGAAGCAGCGCACCTCATCGCGCAGGATGCCCGAGGGGATGAGGGACAGTACGGTCTTCTGGCCGCCGATGACCAGCGTGTGGCCGGCATTGTGGCCGCCCTGAAAGCGCGCCACCGCGGCGGCGCGCTCGGTCAGGAGGTCGACTACCTTGCCCTTGCCCTCATCGCCCCACTGCGTACCGATGATGATGACGAATTTTCCCATGCCCGCTTTTGCTCCTAGCGCACGAGAAAGAGGATCAGGACCCCGACCAGCATGCTGCCGAGACCCGCAATGCGCAACTCGCGGTCGCGCACCTGCAGCAGCCGGGTGAGCGCGCGCTTGACTGCCTGGGGGTTGAGGAAGGGCGCGATGCCTTCCATCACGAAAAACAGCCCGAGCGCGGCCAGCAGGTCCGAGACATTGATCGGCATGCGGGTGCGTGCAGCTAGCGGCGCGGGGCGGACGCGCTCGGGGAGCCCGCGTCCTTCAGGTACTTGAAGAACTCTCCGTCGGGGGTGATGACGAGGAGGTCGCCCTCGCGCCCGATCGCCTGCTCGTAGGCGCGCATGCTGCGCCAGAATGCGTAGAACTCAGGGTTCTTGCCGTAGGCACGGGCGTAGGTCTGGGTGGCGACCGCGTCGCCCTCGCCGCGCGTGTGCAGGGCGTCGCGCTCGGCTTCCGCGAGGATCACGGTGCGCTGGCGCTCGGCCGCGGCGCGGATGCCGGTGCTCGCCTTCTGGCCTTCGGCGCGGTACTGGTTGGCGGTCTTGGCAAAGGTCTGCTTCATGCTCTCGTACACGCGCGCCGCCACCTCATCGGGCAGGTCGATGCGCTGCACGCGTACGTCGATCAGGTCGACGCCGAGCGCTGCGGCCTTGGCACTGGCCTCCCCGAGCATCTCACCGGTGACCGCGGCGCGCTCGGCGGACACGATCTGCGGCAGGGAACGCTGTGCTACCACCGTCTTGATGCCGTCCTTGACCGAGCTCGCCAGACGCGCCGCGGCCACGTCCTCGGTGCCGCTGGCCGTGTAGTAGAGCACCGGGTCCTTCACCTTCCACTTGATGTAGAAGTCCACGATGAGGGCGCGATTGTCGTTGGTAAGGAAGGTCTCGCCGGTGAAGGACTGCGACAAGAGGCGGTTGTCGAACTTCGTGACCGTGTCCCAGGGCCACTTGTAGTGCAGCCCCGGGGCGTAGTGTGTGCCGACGATGGCGCCAAATTCCTTGCGGATGGCGAATTCCGTCACGCTGACGGTGAACATCGACAGGCCGGCCGTGATCAGGATCGCGCCGAGCACCAGGTACCAAGGCAGGTGGCGCAGGCTCATCAGCGCTCGCTCCGCCCGCGGGCCTCGACCGTCACCTGGTCGGGCTCCTTGGCGCCCCCGGGGCTCGCGCTCTCACCGGGCACCGCTTCCACCTCGCGCGCCGTACCTTTCTCGAGCAGCTTGTCGATCGGCAGATAGATCATGTTGCTGCCGGCCTTGCCGTCGATCAGCACCTTGTGGGCGCGGCTGAGGACCCCCTCGATCGTGTCCATGTAGAGGCGCCGGCGCGTCACCTCGGGGGCGAGCGCGTAGGCCGCCTCGACCTGGCTGAAGAGCGAAGCCTGCCCCTCGGCGAGCGCCACCACCTGCGCCTTGTAGGCTTCCGCGTCCTGCTGGATGCGGGTGGCGGCGCCCTGTGCCACGGGGATGATCTGGTTGGCGTAGGCCTCCGACTCGAGGATCGTGCGTTCCTTGTCCGCCTGTGCCTTGTTGGCATCGCGCTGCGAGGGGATGACGGCATCCGGGACCTGTACATCCTCGAGGTTGACGGTCACCACGCTGATGCCGGAGTTGTAGGCGTCGAGCGTGCGCTGGATGAGTTCCTTGGTGCGCCGCGTGATCTCCGGGCGCGTCTTGCCCACCAGCACCTCATCGAGGGTGCTGCGGCCGACGGTCTCGCGGATCGCGCTCTCGCTCACCTCGCTCAGGGTCTGCTCGGGGTCGCGCACGCTGAAGAGCACCTTGGCCGGGTCGGCGAGCTGGTACTGCACCGAGAAGCGCAGGTCAGCCAGATTGATGTCGGAGGTGAGGACGCGCGAGTTGAAGGCGCTCGAGTTGACCTTGCCGACGTTGACTTTGCTGACCGTCTCGATGGGCCAGGGCCAGTGCCAGTTGAGGCCGGCGCCGGCCGGCTTGATGGCGACCAGGGCACCGAAGCGCTGCACGACTGCGCTCTCGGCCTGCTTCACCTGGTAGAAGCCGGTAAAGATCCACACCACGACGACGGCCAGGCCGAGGATCACGGCAAGCGAACCGCTGCTGCCGCCCTGATCGCTGCCGCCGAAACGGAACAGCGACTCGAGCCGCTTCTGCAGGCTCTTCAGGCGCTCGTCGATGTCAGTGCCCTGCCCGGGACGGCGTCCCCACGGGTTCTGCTGACCACCATTCGGTTGATTCCACGCCATAAGAGCTTGCGCGCTGCGCGCGTTATTTGGCCGCGCTGGAGAGGGCGGACGATTGTAGGTAGAGGCCCGCAGGCGCACAAGGCGTGTCCGGTCCCTGTACTTCCAGCACCTGCACGCCCGGGGTCCGGGCCAGACTCAAGAGCTCCAGGTCAGGAAGTTCCACGGTGAGCTCCAGTGAGCCATCCGGGGCGGAAGTCTCGGCGCGCACCGCCTGCGCCGCGTACAGGCGCGAGCGCAGCGCGCCGGCACTGGCCGGCACGCGCAGCCGTGCGCGCCGCGCGAAGCGCGCCAGGCGCTCGGCTACCGCCTGCACCAGAAGCTCGAGCCCCGCGCCGTGCTGCGCGGAGATCCACACCGCCACCGCACGCCCGTCGGGGTCGCGGTCGATGCGCGGCGTGCCCTCGATGCGGTCAATCTTGTTGTAGACGCGCAGCTGCGGAATCGCCTCGGCACCGATCTCCGCGAGCACCTCGTCCACCTGGGCGATCTGCTCATCGCGGCGCGGGTTGCTCGCATCCACCACGTGCAGCAGCAGGGTCGCCGCCCGCGCTTCCGTGAGGGTCGACTGGAAGGCCGCCACGAGCTCGTGCGGCAGCTCGCGGATGAAGCCGACGGTATCGGCAGCCACCACCGCGGTGCCTCCGGGGAGCACCACGCGCCGCACCGTCGGATCCAAGGTGGCGAACAGCTGGTCGGCCACGTAGGCGTCCGCGCCGGTGAGGGCGCGGAACAGCGTCGACTTGCCGGCGTTGGTGTAGCCGACGAGCGCCAGCGAGGGCACGGGGATCTCGGCGCGCATCTGGCGCCCGGTCTCGCGCTGCTGGCGGATCTTCGCCAGGCGCTTGGTGAGCACCCGCACGCGCTGGCCGAGGATGCGCCGGTCGCTCTCGAGCTGCGTCTCGCCCGGACCGCGCAGCCCGATGCCGCCCTTCTGGCGCTCGAGGTGAGTCCAGCCGCGCACCAGGCGGCTCGCGATGTGCTTCAACTGCGCAAGTTCCACCTCGAGCTTGCCCTCGAAGCTGCGCGCGCGCTGCGCGAAGATGTCCAGGATCAGGCCGTTGCGATCGAGCACGCGCCGCTCGATGAGCTTCTCGAGATTGCGTTCCTGGCTCGGCGACAGCGCATGATCGACGAGGATCACGTCCGCCTTGCTCTCGTGAGCGACGTCCCTGAGTTCGGCGGCCTTGCCGCTGCCGAGGAAGTAGCGCGGGTCTGGCCGGTCGCGACGCCCGGTGACGCTTGCCACCGGGACGGCCCCGGCGGAAACGGCGAGCTGCCTGAACTCCTGCAGGTCCTCCGGATCTACGGGTGCGCCCAGTCCGAGGCGCACGAGTACGGCGCGCTCACCAGTCCGTGGGCGTTCGAACACTCAGGCTTCCCGCAGCAGGGTGCGTCACTCGGCAGGCGTCTCGGGGGCGGCACCGCCCTCTTCGGCCGTCAGGCGCACGTTGCGCGCCGGCACGACGGTTGAGATCGCGTGCTTGTAAACCATCTGGCTGACACTGTTCTTCAGGAGCACGACAAACTGGTCAAAGGAGTCGATCTGGCCCTGCAGCTTGATGCCGTTGACCAGGTAAATCGACACCGGTACCCGCTCCTTGCGCAAGGCATTCAGGAAAGGGTCTTGCAGAGACTGGCCTTTGGCCATCGTGTTCTCCTTATTTTTCCGCTTCGAGTTGTTCGGCGAGGCAGAGTTGGGACCGCAAACGAACGTGTCCGTGTTCCCGCGCGATCCACACAAGCTTGTGCCCCACAAAAGGCGGGGCACCGACGTCTCACATCTTAACATGCACCTCCCGTCAAAGCCCAAAGCCGGCCAGCCGTTTGCATGTGTCTCGAATCCACGACAGGGGTTCGGTCCGCAGCGGGTCGATCGGCTCGCCTGATTTTTCACCGCGCATCCACGTCAGCTGTCGTTTGGCCAGTTGGCGCGTCGCGGCAATCCCACGCTTGACCGCGTCCTCGAAATCGTATTGCCCGTCCAGGTGCCCCCACAGCTGCCGGTAGCCCACCGCGCGCATGGCCGGGTGGCGCACCGTGAGGTCACCCCGCTCGCGCAGGCCGCGCACTTCCTCCAGGAACCCGGCTGCCATCATGCTGTGGAAGCGTTGCGCGAGGCGCGCGTGCAAAAGCGCGCGGTCCTGCGGCACCAGCACCCAGTGCTCGACCGACCGCCCGGCCAGGGGACTGACCGTGGCACGCTGCAGCTGGGAGATCGGCCGCCCGGCGGTGAGGCACACCTCGAGGGCGCGCTGGATGCGCTGGCCGTCGGCCGGGGCGATGCGCGCGGCGGCCGCCGGGTCGAGCCCGGCAAGCTGCGCGTGCAGGGCGGGCCAGCCCCGGAGCCGGGCGCGCTCGTCGAGCTCGGCGCGCAGCACCGCTGAGGCCTGCGGCAGGCTCGCCAGTCCGGTGAGCAGCGCGCGCAGGTAGAGCATGGTGCCGCCTACCAAGAGCGGCACCCGATGCCGGGCATGGATGGCATCGATGGCCACCAGGGCATCGGCCACGAAGCGTCCGGCGGAGTAGGTCTCGGTCGGCTCGCAGATGTCCACCAGGTGGTGGGGAATCAGCGCGCGCAGCGCCGCAGCGGGCTTGGCCGTGCCGATATCCAGGCCTCGGTACACGAGCGCCGAATCCACGCTCACGATCTCGATGGGCGCGGCGCGCGCCAGGGCGATCGCCCAGTCGGTTTTGCCGCAACCCGTGGGCCCCGAGAGCACCAGCACGGGCAGGTGCCGGCCGGCCGGCCCGCCAGCCCCCCTCACCTAGCGCCCCCGCAGGAACAGCTGGTCGAGCTGCTGCAGCGTCAGGCGCGTCCAGGTGGGACGCCCGTGGTTGCACTGGTTGGCCCGCTCGGTGGCCTCCATCTGCCGCAGCAGCGCGTCCATCTCCGCAAGGCTCAGGCGGCGGTTGGCGTGGATCGCGCTGCGGCAGGCGAGCGTACCGAGGAAGCGGTCGGCTGCGCCCTCCAGATGGTGGGTGCTCGCATCGAGGGACAGGTCCGCGATGAGGGTACTCACCACCTGGCGGATTTCGCGTCCGGACAGCGCCGCCGGCACCCGACGCAGCGCCAGACGCGTGGGTCCCAGGGCATCAATTTCGAAGCCGGCGGCCTCCCACTGCGAGCGCTCCTCCAGCACCCGCGCGAGCTCGTGTGCCTTCAGCTCGATCACCAGGGGCTCCAGCAGCTGTTGCGAGGCGATGGCGCTCGCGGCCGCCTCGGCCTTGAACTTCTCGTACAGCACGCGCTCATGCCCGGCGTGCATATCCACCAGCACCAGTCCATCGGCGGTCTGCGCCAGGATGTAGGCGCCATGCAGCTGCGCGATCGGCGTGCCAAGTGGCGCATCGTCAGGCGCCGGCACCGGCGCTGCGGCTGCCTCGCTCACGGCAGCCGCGAGCTGCCAGGGGTCGCCAGAGGCACTGTAGAGCGGCAGGCTCAGGCCGTTCGCCGCCCGGACCGTGGCCATCGAAGTGGCCACCGCCCCCACGCCCATCGCCACCGGCTGCGCGGCGGGAGCACTGAGATCCGGCCGGGTGTCGCGCAGGACGCGCTCCAGGGCACGGAATACGAACTCGTGGATCTGGCGGCTGTCACGGAAGCGCACCTCGAGCTTCGCCGGATGAGCGTTGACATCGACCAGGCGTGGGTCGAGCGTCAGGTAAAGCACGTAGGCGGCGTGGCGGCCGTGGTAGAGGACGTCGCGGTAGGCGAGCCGCACGGCGTTCATGAGGAGGCGATCGCGCACGCACCTGCCATTGACGAACCAGAACTGCTGATCCGCCTGCGCGCGTGAGCGCGTGGGCAGGCCCAGCCAGCCGGAGATCATCACCGGCCCCGCGGCGTGCTGCACGGGGAGCGCTGCGGCGGGAAAGTCGCTGCCCAGCACCGCGGCCAGGCGCTGCAGTTCCTCCCCGGGCGCGGCTACCGCCGGTGCCTCGAGCAGCACGCGTGCACCGTGGCGCAGGCGAAAACCGACATCGAAACGCGACAGCGCCAGGCGCTCGGTGAGAGTGGCGATATGAGCGAGCTCGGTCGCATCGCTGCGCACGAACTTGCGCCGCGCGGGCACGTTGTAGAAAAGATCGCGTACCTCGATGGTGGTGCCCGGCGGGTGCGCCGCCGGGCGTACCGCACTCACGGTGCCCCCCTCGCAGCTGATCTCAAAGCCGTGCGCAGCGGCGGCTGCGCAGGACACGATGCGCAGCCGCGCCACCGAGCCGATCGAGGGCAGCGCCTCGCCGCGGAAGCCGAGCGTGGTCACCGCCGCGAGATCATCGAGGCATGCGATCTTGCTCGTGGCGTGGCGCTGCAAGGCGAGCGGCAGTTCCGCGGCGCTCATGCCGGCACCGTCATCGCGCACCCGTATCAGCCCGACCCCGCCGCGCTCGACGTCGATGTCGATGCGGCGGGCGCCGGCATCGAGGCTGTTCTCGACGATTTCCTTAACGACCGAGGCGGGGCGTTCGATCACCTCGCCCGCGGCGATCTGGTCGACGAGCTCGCCGGAGAGTATGCGGATGGGCATCAGGCGCCGCAGTTTACAGACGAACGCGCAGCCCCGGTGCCCTTGAGGCCCGCGCGGCGGCGCGAACCGGTCAGGGTGGCGCGGTGCCGGCGACGGATGTGTCGGCGGCGCTCGCCAGGGTCTCGCGGCGCTGTTGCTTGAAGCGGGTGCCGTCGGGGGGATTTTGCAGGAAAAAGCTGCGCACGCCGCTGGCGATCGCCTCGGCAAGACGGGCCTGCTGGCCTGCGCTCTTCAGCCGCCGCTCTTCCTCAGGATTGGAGATGTAGGCGGTCTCGACCAGCATCGAGGGGATGTCCGGGGACTTCAGCACCACGAAACCGGCGTGCTGCACCTGGGCCTTGCGCACCTCCCCGACGTGCTCCAGCGCGCTCACCACGCGCTCGGCGGCGCTGGCGCTCACCCCGATGATCTCGCTCTGGGTCGCATCCAGGAGCACCGGGGCGAGGCTGCCCTTGTCATCGAGGCGCACGCCGCCCATAAGGTCGGCGGCATTCTCGCGCTCGGCCAGCCAACGTGCCGCCTCGTTGGAGGCACCGTGCACGGACAGCACGTACACCGAGGCGCCGGTGATGCTGCGGTCGGCGATCGAGTCGGCGTGCACCGAGACGAACATGTCGGCACGCGCCAGGCGCGCGCGGTGGATGCGATCGCGCAGCTCGAGGAATTCATCGCGCTCGCGCGTCAGTACCGCGCGCATGCCCGGCTGCGCGTTGATGCGCTCGGCGAGTGCGCGTGCGATCGCAAGCGTCACGTCCTTCTCGCGGGTGCCGCCGTGGCCGATGGCACCCGGGTCCTGCCCGCCGTGCCCGGCATCCACCGCGATGATGACGTCGCGGCTGCCCTCATCGGCTGCGTGCAGCACGCGTACCGGCGGCGCCGCGGCCGCCCCCGGCGATGCCGGCGCCAGCCCCTGGCCGAGACTCACGAGCAGCCGCGGCGGTGCGCTTTCCCAGAGGCTGTGCGGCGTCAGCGGCGCGTTCAGCAGCAGCACGAGCCGCAGCGTGCCGCCGGCTTGCGCCCCGAGGCGCGCGCCGGTCACGACGCCTGCGGGCGCGGGCGCCTGCAGGCCCGCGCGCGGATGCGTGCGCGGCAGGTCGATCACGATGCGGTCGGGGTGCGCGAGGCGGAAGACCTTCTGGGGGACGGTGGCATCCAGATCGAGTGTGAGTTGCGTGGCGTTAACGTCGCCGCCGAGCTGGATGGCGCGCAACTCCGCCGCCGCGAGCGGAGACCATGCGCCGAGGCTCGCCAGCGCGGCGGTCAGCCCGTAATAAAAGACCTTTCTAATCATTGAGTTCGCAGCGCTACCTTGCACGTAATCTACGGCGTCGGGCATTCCATTTCAAGGCGCATGGGCCCGGGGAGGCGATCAGCCACGCCCCAGGCGCCTCACCCAGTCCTCGCCCAAGGCCGACGCCGCCGTCACCTCGATGCGGTGAGCGTCCGGCTGCACCGCGAGTGACACCCGCAGGTCGGGGGGCGGCAGGTGTCCTGCGCCGTGCGCTGGCCATTCGACCAGCCACAGGTGCTGCGGGCGTGCCCAGTCACGCAGCCCGAGATGCTCGAGTTCGTGAGGATCGCGCAGCCGATAGAGGTCCGCGTGGACCACCGTCAGGCCCGGGAGCGCATACAGCTCGACCAGCGTGTACGTCGGGCTGCGCACGGGTGCGCTGACCCCGAGGGAACGCAGCAGGCCGCGCGCCAGGGTGGTCTTGCCCGCGCCGAGCTCGCCCTCGAGAAACAGCACCGCAAGCTCACCGCTCAGCGGGCGTGTGCACGCGAGCCGTGCCCCGAACTCCTCGGTGTCACTCTCGCTGCGGGCGAGCAGGCGCACGCGCGAAGCGTTACAGATTGACGCAGTGATGCAGCTCGCGCGCGAGGTCGCCCGCCAGCACGCCACGCTCGCCGGCGCGCGCCGCGGCATCCCCCGCCATCGCGTGCACCAGTACGCCGACACGTGCCGCCGCCCAGTGATCGTGGCACTGCGCGAGGACCCCGGCGATGGCGCCCGTCAGCACATCCCCGGTGCCGGCGGTGGCCATGCCGGGGTTGCCGCGCTCGCATACGCCGGGGGTGCGGCCGCGCGCGCCGACGAGGGTGCCGGCGCCCTTGAGCACGATGGTGCCGTGAAAGCGCTCCAGCAGCCGGTCGAGGGCCGCCAGGCGGTCGTGCTGGATGTCCTGCGCGGTAATCCCGAGCAGGCGCCCCGCCTCGCCCGGATGCGGCGTAAGAATCCAGTCCTCGCGCGCCGCGAAGCGGCCTTCGGCGAGCAGGTTGAGCGCATCGGCATCCACCACCAGCGGCTTGCCGGAGTCGAGCACCACGTCGAGCGCGTTCTTCGCCCAGGCCGAGCGTCCGAGTCCGGGGCCGACCGCGATCACGTCGGCGCGCCCGACGGCCTCGGCCAGCGCCCCATCGCCGTTCAGGGCGATGCAGATCAGCTCCGGGCGGCCCGCAGAGATCGCCGCCACGTTCTCGGGTGCCACCGCGACGGTGGTGAGGCCGGCGCCGACGCGCAGGCAGGCCTCCCCCGCCAGGCGCGCAGCGCCCGGCATCCCGCTGCCACTGCCGACGATCAGCACGCGCCCGAAGTCGCCCTTGTTGGAGGAGCGCGGCCGCCGCGGCAGCGCCTCGAGAATCTCGGACTCGACGATGCGCGTCAGGCGCGGTGCGGGCTGCGCGGAGGGCGCGGGCGAGATCTCGAGATCATCGCAGAACACGGTGCCGGCGAACTCCGGGCCGTCGCCGACGAACAGGCCGGTCTTGAGCCCGACGAAGGTCACGGTCGCCTCGGCGCGGATCGCCTCCTCGCCAAGCACCGTGCCGGCATCGCCGTCGAGCCCCGAAGGCACGTCCAGTGCGAACACCGGCCGGCCGCTCTGGTTGATCGCGCGGATGACGGGCGCGAGATCGCCGCGCACGTCGCCCCTGAGCCCGGTGCCGAGCAGCGCATCGACGATCACCTCGCCTTCGGCCAGGCGCTCGGCGGCGAAAGAATGCACCGTACCCTCGCTGCCGCGGAAGTCGGCGTACGCCTGGCGGGCGTCGCCCTTCAGCTGCTCCGGCGAGGTCGCCGCAAGTACGGTGACCGTGAGGCCTGCGGCCTGGGCGAAGCGCGCGAGCACGTAGCCGTCGCCGCCGTTATTGCCGCTGCCGCAGACGATCACAATGCGATGCGCCATGGGCCAGCGCGTGCGCAGATAGCGCAGCGCCGCCTCCCCGGCCCGCTTCATCAGCGTATAGCCGGGCACGCCAGACTCGATGGCGTGCGCATCGAGCGCCCGCACCTGGGAAGTCGAGTACATCGCGACCGGTAGAGCCATGCCCCTCATTATACTGTCGGCGGTGCCATCGCCATGACGCAGCTTTCGCCCACCGACCTCAGCGCACTCAAACGGCGGTTCCAGGAGTGCGCCCGGGCCCTGGGATTCAACGCCCTGGGGGTGGCGGGCATCGCCATCCCGCAGGACGAGCGCCACCTCATCCGCTGGCTGGCCGACGGCTTCCACGGCCAGATGAACTTCATGCAGCGCCATGGGCTGAAACGCAGCCGGCCGCAGCAGTTCAAGCCCGGCACCGTGCGCGTCCTGAGCGCCCGCATGAACTACTGGCCTGCGGACGCGCGGGCGGCGCAGGAGGTATTAAGCGATGGCAGCCTCGCCTACATCTCCCGCTACGCGCTCGGGCGCGACTATCACCGCATCCTGCGGCCAGCGCTGGCACGCCTGGCGATGCAGCTGCAGGCCGAGGCCGGCACCTTCGGCTACCGCGTCTGCGTCGATACCGCCCCGGTGCTCGAGCGCGCCCACGCACGCGATGCCGGGCTCGGCTGGATCGGCAAGCACACCAACCTCATCGACCGCGACGCCGGCTCCTGGTTCTTTCTCGGGGAGATCCTCACTGACCTGCCGCTGCCGGAAGATGCACCGGTCAGCGCCCACTGCGGCACCTGCACGGCCTGCCTCAGCGCCTGTCCCACCGCGGCAATCGTGGCCCCCTGGCGCGTGGATGCGCGGCGCTGCATTTCCTATCTCACCATCGAGCATCCCGGCGCCATTCCCGTGGAGCTGCGCCCCGCGCTCGGCAACCGCATCTACGGTTGCGATGACTGCCAGCTCGCCTGCCCGTGGAACCGCTTCGCGCAGGCGGCCGCGCACCCGGACTTCAAGGTGCGCCACGCCCTCGACGCCAGCACACTGCCGGAACTTTTCAGCTGGAGCGCGCTTGAGTTCGAGGAGCGCATGCGCGGGTCTGCGATCTACCGCATCGGCTTCGAACGCTGGTCGCGCAACATCGCGGTCGCGCTCGGCAACGCGCCGCCCGCAGCACGCATCATCGCCGCCCTGGAGAGCCGTCGCGCAGATCCATCCGCGCTGGTGCGCGAGCACGTCGAGTGGGCACTGGCGCAGCAGCGGCACGCCGCCTGAGGCGGCGCTGTCAGGGCCGCGTGACGCGGATGTTGTCGATGAGGCGTGCCTTGCTCATGCGCGCCGCGGTCAGCACCACGAGCTCCCGCTCGTGCGCCGCCGGGGGGCTCAGGTCGGCGGCCTGGCGGATCGCGAAGTAGTCGGGCCGCAGACCGGCCGACTCGAGCGCCGTGAAGCCGGCGCGCTCGATGCTGGCGAAGTCGGCATCCCCGGCGGCGAGTCGCCGCGCGGCCGCCGACAGCGTGGCGTAGATCGTCGGTGCCAGCTGCCGCTCCGCGGCGCTCAGGTACTGGTTGCGCGAGCTCATGGCGAGGCCGTCGGCGTCGCGCACGGTGGGCGCGGCGATGATCTCGACCGGCATGCACAGCTCCGCGACCATGCGCCGGATGACGGTGAGCTGCTGGAAGTCCTTTTCGCCGAAGACTGCGATCTGCGGTTCAACGATGTGGAACAGCTTCGCCACCACGGTGGCCACGCCCTCGAAATGACCGGGACGCAGCTCGCCTTCCAGGATGCGCGACAGTCCCGGCACCTCCACGCGCGTGGCGCGCTCGGAGCCGCCCGGATAGATCTCGGCCACGTCGGGCATGAACATCAGGTCGCAACCGGCCGCGGCGAGCATGCGCTCATCATCCCGCGGGGTGCGCGGGTAATGCGCGAAGTCCTCGTTCGGGCCGAACTGCATGGGATTCACGAAGATGCTGGCGACGAAGCGGTCGCCGTAGCGGCGCGCTGCCTCGATCAGGCTCACGTGTCCGGCGTGCAGGTTGCCCATGGTGGGCACGAAAGCAACGCGATGGCCCTCGCGGTGCCAGGCGCGCACCCGCTCGCGCACCGCGGCATTGGTGCTCACTGTTTGCATGGCTACTGGAAGCTGTGCTCGGGAGCCGGGTACTCGCGCGCTTTGACCGCGCGCACGTAGCGCTGCACGGCCTCGAGGTTGCTACCGGAGCCGTCCATGAAATTGCGCACGAAGCGCGGCTTGCGCCCGCTCGTGATGTCGAGCATGTCGTAGACCACGAGGATCTGCCCATCGGTGTCGGGGCCCGCCCCGATGCCGATGACCGGCACCTGCAAGGCGGCGGTGATTTCGCTGCCGAGCGTGGCCGGGATGCACTCGAGCAGCACGATGTCGGCGCCCGCGGCCTCCAGCTGCCGGGCCTCCTCCAGCAGGCGCGCCGCGGTATTGCGCTCGCGTCCCTGCACGCGGAAACCCCCGGTCTTGTGGACCGACTGGGGCTTGAGCCCCACGTGCGCGCATACGGCAATGTCGTGGCCGGTGAGGAATTCCACGATCTCGGTCTGCTTGCCGCCGGACTCCAGCTTCACCATCTTGGCCCCGCCCTCCTGCATCAGGCGCACCGAGTGCGCGAGCGCCAGGTCCTTGGACGGGTAGCTCATGAAAGGCAGGTCGGCGATCAGGAACGGCCGGTGCAGCCCGCGCGCCACCGCGGCGCTGTGGTAGACCATCTGGTCCATGGTGACCGGCACCGTGGTGTCGTACCCCTGGATCACCATGCCGAGTGAGTCCCCGACCAGCACGACGTCCACGTCGGCGCTGTCCAGGAGCACCGCGAAGCTGGCGTCGTAACAGGTGAGGCTGGCGATCTTCTCGCCGTCGGCCTTCATGCGCTGGAGCGTCGCGAGCGTGACCGGCGGCCGGCTCGCATCCCGCTGCAGGTGCGTGTACATGGTGCTGGGGAGTGTAGCTAGATCGCGCGGCTGCGCAACGGGTTGTAGTAGAGGCGCCCGCGGTTCATGCGCTTGATGGCGGCGAGCAGCTCCTCGTAGTCGCGGGCATTGGCAATGGGGTCGATGGAGGCGGCATTGACGATGAGGAGCGGGGCTGCCTCGAACTCGTGGAAGAAGCGCGCATAGGCCTCGTTCAGGCGCTCCAGGTACTGCCGGTCGATGTGCTGCTCGTAGTCAACCCCGCGCTTGGCGATGCGCTCGACCAGGACATCCACGGGCGCCTGCAGGTACACCACAAGGTCGGGCTTTGGCGCCTGGATGTCGAGCTTGGCGTACAGCTGCTCGTAGAGCGCGTACTCGGCCTCATCGAGCGTGACACGCGCGAACAGCCGGTCCTTCTCGAGCAGATAGTCAGCCACGCGCACCGGGGCGAACAGGTCGGCCTGCTTGAGGGAGGCGAGCTGCTGGGCGCGCTGCAGCAGGAAGTACAGCTGCGTCGGCAGCGCACCGGCGCGCGGGTTCTTGTAGAAGCGCTCGAGGAAGGGATTCTGCGCCGCTTGCTCGAGCACCCCCTGCGCGCCAAGACTCGTGCACAGCCGGCGCGCAAGACTGGTCTTGCCAACGCCGATCGGCCCCTCCACCACGATGTACTTGTGGGTCGTTTCGCTTGCCATGCACTTACAATAAGGTCAGCCCCGCGCAAGGGACGCGCCCCTTCAGCTCGGTCACGCGACCAAGTCCGGGCAGCTCGAGGTCGGGGGCGATGTCCGACAGAGGATACAGAACGAAGTTGCGCTCCACTATCCCGGGATGCGGCAGGGTCAGCTGTGGGTCGGTGCGCCGCTCGCGGGCGAACGCGAGCAGGTCGAGGTCCAACACCCGCGGCCCCCAGCGCTCGCGCTGCGCGGGACGGCCGAAGGCCGCCTCAAGGCCGCGCAACTCGTGAAGCAGCTCGGGAGCGCTCAGCTGGGTCAGCAGGCCGGCGGCCGCGTTGACGAAATCCGGCTGCGCCACGGGGCCGAAGGGCCGGGATGCATAGAGCCGCGAGCGCACCAGGCAGCAGCTGCGCGGCAGGTGCTCGAGCTCGGCGAGTGCCCGCTCAACCTGCAGGCGCGGCTCCCCGAGATTGCTGCCGACGCCGATGTAGGCCGGCTGCCAGACCGACACGCGGGCGGCGGCCTCTTAAGCGGGGCCCGCGCCGCCGGAACCCCGGCGCCGCCGCCGGCCGCGCCGGCGCGGACCGCTCGCGGCCCGCGGTTCACCGGCGAGCGCATCAGCCATGCGGCCGCGCTCCTCGGGATTGACCTCCTGCAGGCGCGTCCACCAGTCCGCCATCTCGCGTGGCGCGAGGCCGAACTGTGCGCGCAGCAGCAGCAGGTCGTAAGCCGCGCGGAAGCGCGGATGCTCGATCACGCGCAGCGCGCGTCGGCCCCGCGGATGCTCGAGGCGCGGCTGCAGCGCGAACATCTCACGTACCCCCAGGGAGAAACGCTTCGGGATCGCCAGCCGTGTCTGCGCCTCGCGCGTCGCGCGGTCGCAGGCATCCAGGATGGTCGCCATCTCGTGCCAGCGCTCAGGCGGCGTCGCCTCGATGATGCCGGCGATCGGACCATACAGCAGCAGCGCGAAGAGAAAGGTCGGGGTCACGGCCTTGTCGGCCAAGACGCGCGCGTCGGTATTCTCAAGTCCCTGAATCAGCAGCTTCTCGACGGTGCTCCCCGGGTGCGAGCTGAAGTAACGCTCGACGGTGGGCAGCAGCGCCTCCAGCAGCCCGCGTCGGCGCAGGACCTGGAAGCTGCGGGCGCCGTGGCCGGTCAGGAAGAGCTTCAGGGTCTCATCGAACAGCCGCGCCGGCGGCACCCCGCCCAGCAACTCGCGCAGCGGCGCCAGCGGTGCGGCAGTGACCGGATCAATCGTGAAGCCGAGCTTGGCCTCGAAGCGCGCAGCGCGCAGCATGCGCACCGGGTCCTCACGGAAGCGTGTCTCGGGGTCCCCGATCAGGCGCAGCGTGCGCGCCGCAATGTCTTCCACTCCGTTGACGTAGTCCCAGATCGAGAAGTCGGCGATGTTGTAGTAGAGCGCGTTGGCGGTGAAGTCGCGTCGCCAGACGTCCTCGTCGATGGTGCCGTACACGTTGTCGCGCAGGATGCGCCCGGTCGCATCGAACATGCGGTCGGTGGATTCATCCGCCTCGCCCGCCTGGAATCCACGCTCCGCGGTGAGCGGCCGCTCGTCTTCCAGCTCCGGCTCGTCCAGCTCCGGCGCCTCCCCGTCCTCGGGGTCCGCCGGCGGCAGCGGCTCATCTCCCTGCGAGGGAGCACTGGTGGCGCGGAAGGTCGCCACCTCGATGGTCTCGCGACCGAAGAACACGTGCGCCAGACGGAACCGTCGTCCCACCAGGCGGCAATTGCGGAACAGCCGCTTGATCTGCTCGGGCAGCGCATCGGTCGCAACGTCAAAGTCCTTCGGCTCAATGCCGATGAGCAGGTCGCGCACGCAGCCGCCGACCAGGAAGGCCATGAACCCGGCATCCCGCAGCCGATAAAGCACGCGCAGCGCGTTGGGAGAGATCTGAGAGCGTGAGACCGAGTGATCGGAGCGCGGGATGATCCGGGGAGTGGCGGTGGGCGTCGCAATGGACGCTTCAGGAGAGTTCAATAGCTGGCTTTCGGCTTGAGCAATCGGGACGAGTCCCTATAATACCGCGCTCTTGCTCGCGGCCCCGCCCTTCGCTCCCTTCGTCTAGAGGCCCAGGACATAGCCCTCTCAAGGCTGTAACACGGGTTCGAATCCCGTAGGGAGCGCCATATAATCAACTAGTTACGTGCTGACACCCGGGATCGTACGGTTTGGACCGGCGCGCCGCGTCTGCAGGGAATCAGAGAGGTTCGACCACAACCTCCGCCGCAGCGAGCGCGAAGTGCGGTCAGCCGGAGCCAGGCGGCGAACAGCTTGCTCACGCACGCCCTGAGCAAGACACTGGCGAGCACCTGCGAGTAGTCCGTCTTCGTCGCCTGCGCGAATGCGCAAAAGCCCGGCAAACCCCTCGGCCGGAGCGCCCGGGCGAAGTGAATTCACGCCTGCGGATGACGTGAGCCCACTGGGTCACCTGCGCGCTTGCAACAACATCACCTCCCGGTTCGAAATTGCCTCGCCCACCACCTGAGCCGGGGGATTAGCAGCCAACGAATAGCAGGTAGGTATCGTTCGTGGCGGGCCCCGGTAGCTGCACCGGGCCCGCAGCAAAGGCCTTCCGGAACAGCGCGAAACTTGCGTTCCCTACCAACTTGTCTGTGGTTCGGGTCCAGGCGGCAAGCCAGGCCGGAACCGGGTCTGCCAGATCCCATCCGAGGCATACATTCTGCGCCACGGTGCTTGTGAAGGTGACGTAGCGGCTGCTGCTCACCCACTTGTCGTTGTTCGGCAGTCGGATCATTTCCAGCCCGAGATAGCGACTCGGCACGGACGTCAGTCGATACGTGCGGTCGATGTATTCGAGATTGCCGGGATTCGCGAGGGTCAGCCGATCGAGCACCGCGGGTGTGCCGCTGCTGAGGGTGAGACCCTTGACGGTCGACCCCGGGGCAAGCCACATCGTGCCCTCGATGAGATTCAACGAGTCGTAGGGCCGAGTGGAACTGTACTCGGGCCATATCGTGAGACCATCCGGGCTGATCCACTTCTGCATCAGAAAGAAGCTGACCTCGATGCGATCGCCGAGGCAATTGGTTCCGCAACCGACGTTGTCGAATTCATCCTCGTAGTCGAATGTGGTCCACGGTCCCCAGGGGCTCGGAGCATCAAAGAGACTGACCTGCCGTTCGCACGGCTGTCCTTGACAGGCAGAGCCGTGGTCGTCGTAAGCAAGATATCGACCCATTGCCTTATCGAAGGTGACCTCGAGCCATTGTCCGTTGTTGGTGTCCCGCCAGACGGGACTGGCCAGAGCACTCGAGGCACACCAGAAGGGGTTCCCCGAAGCATCCGTGCCGCAGTAGTACTGCCAGGCACTCAGCACCTCGATCGAGTCGGCAGGAGTCGCCGGAACCCGGGCGAGGTATTGATCGGACACCGGACGGCCCACCTTGGTGCCATAGATATAGATGTAAGGGATGCCCGTGCGGTCCGGAGCAAGCGCACCCGCCTGAGCTCGCCCGTACTGAAGCACCGCGGACGGGGCAAACCCGTTCGCATCGGGCCAGTTGATATCCCCGAGATGATCCGTCCAGGAGGTCCCGCTATCGGTGGATCTCGCGAGCCACTGCGCGGCGCAATTGCCGCCCCCAAGGTCGGCGCCCGAGGAGTGCAGGCTGTAGATCAGGCCGTTGGGGAGCGCCACGGTTCCCGTCGGCTTTCCGCCCAGAACGGCCGGCGAGTTTCCCGGGCACTCGGGGGGATTCTGCATTCCGTAAAAGACATCGATGCCGATGAGCGTGTGTTCGGACGGTGAGCCCGAAAGCTGGGTGAAGCCCATCTGAGCCTTCGTTCGTCCGCTGAACCCCTCACCATCGCCCCAGGCGGCATAGATGTTGTCATCGCTGGCCCAGGCCGAGTCCCACAGGTCGCTGTCCGTCGCGTAGCGCTGCTTGCTCGCCTCTGCCCATGAGATGCCGCCCAGTATCTGACTCGGTGGATACGGGTTCGCGTTCACCGCAGCGTCCGCAAGCGCTAGCAAGGTCATCGCACACAGAGCCCGGTTCAGCGCGGTGACGACCCTGAGCCGGTCGCGCTTGCCGTGTATCGAAACCATCGGATCAGGGAGGCATACCAATCTTCGTATCCTGTTCATGAGAGTCACCCTGTTGAAAGTGTGGTTAGGGATTTCAGACGACGAACATGCCGCGCACCCAGGTCACGATCTGGGGCGCCCCTGAGGAAATGGCGACGCGGAGGATGGCGGCGAGGCCAGGACGTTCGTCTGCAACGACGTCGCCCCCGTCATGAAGGTCGAGGCGCCCTGAGCGAGAGCCAGGTCGGGTGATAAGAGCGTGAGTCCCGGTACGAGCGCGACGAGCGCCGTTCCCTGCTGCGTCTAGAGCTTTTAGTCATCACGGATCGCTCCTGAATGGTCATGCGTTTTCCGAAAGCGATCGGAACATGCGTGAGCAATGCGTGGCGACCCGACTATTTACGCAGTTTGCGGAGAAACACCCCCGCGCGTTCGAGGACACGTGCGCGTTTGCGTCAGAACTCCGACAAGAACGCCCATCGAGACTCGCGCCCCTTCACAGCGAGCGCTTCTGACGAGCTGACGGAAAGAACGCCCGCGCGCGTCACGCCCCTGCCAGGACAACTGAGATATCGCTCGGGACTCAAGGCACTTGACGAGGAGTTAGTGCCGAACGTTACTCAGCGTCCGGAGACTGGATGGATGCGCGGTGGAGTGATTCTCAGCCGTTTGGCGGCAGCGTTGCCGTTGACACTTTGCGTGATGTCAGTGACGCGGCAGCCTGATGCAAAAGGGCTGGAAACGAACACGCTTGATGCTCGATGTGGCGTGATTGAGTGGTTCAAGCCCGTGACGGGGAGCGATTTAGCGCTTCCGTCGTGGTTCTGAGCAATCGTCTTGGGCAGCCCTGCGAACTGAAGGCGGCGTATCCGCGTGAAATGCGACGATTGCTGCGCCGCTGGCCCAGCGAAGGGAAACCGCGGTGATCGGCCGCCGCGGTTACGGAGTTTGCGGACGCGCCGGGCTGGCGGGCGCTCCCGGGTCGGGCTTGCGCACGATGCTGGTCGCCATCGAGACCACCGAGGCAAGATCCGAGAGTTGACTCGGCACGACCAGGGTCGTGCTCGCCTTGGCCATCTTGCCGAACTGCCGCACGTACTCCTCGCCGATGCGCAGCTGCATGGCCTCGATGCCGCCGCGTTCGCTGAGCGCGCTGCCCACGCTGCGCAGCCCGGAGGCGGTGGCGGTCGCCACCGCAAGAATGGCGGCGGCCTGGCCTTCCGCCTCATTGATCTGCTGCTGCTTGCTGGCCTCGGAGGCCTTGATGACGCGCTGCTTGTCGCCTTCCGCCTCGTTGATCTTCGCGTCGCGCTCACCCTCCGAGGTGAGCACTACCGCGCGCTTTTCGCGCTCGGCGCGCATCTGCTTCTCCATCGCCGAAAGGATGTCCTTCGGCGGGGTAATATTCTTGATCTCGTAGCGCATGACCTTCACGCCCCACGCGCCGGAGGCCTTGTCGAGCTCCGTGACGATGTTGGCGTTGATGCTCGCGCGAGCCTCGAACGTGCGGTCGAGCTCAATCTTGCCGATCTCGCTGCGCAGCGTGGTCTGGGCGAGCTGTGCGATGGCGAAGCTGTAGTTGGTGATGCCATAGGAGGCCAGGTGCGGATCGAGCACCTGCAGGTAGAGGATCGCATCGACCCCGACCTGCACGTTGTCGCGCGTAATGCACACCTGCTCGGGCACGTCGAGCGCCTGTTCCTTCAGGGTGTGCCGGTAAGCCACGCGCTCCACAAAGGGCACCAGGATGTGAAATCCGGCAGACAGCGTGCGGCTGTAGCGTCCCAGATTCTCGATCACATAAGCGCTCTGCTGGGGGACTACGGTAGCGGTCCGCCAGACGAGGATCACGGCCAGCAGCGCCAGTGCGATGAAGACGTAGGAGGTGTACATGAAACCTCAGAAGGACTAGACGTCAGGTTTGACGTGCAGCGTTAGGTTATTGACGCTCGTGATGCGTGCGCGCGTGCCCGGGGGGAGCGGCACCGTGCTGTCGTTGCGCACCGTCCAGAAGCTGCCCCCGTATTCGGTCTGACAGGTGTCACCGGGGGCGAGAGCGACCTGCAGGGTAATAAGCCCACCGGAGGGTCCGGTACTGACCACGGGCAGGTTGCCGCGGAACTTACGGTAAACACGGCTGCGGAAAGTCACCATGGAGACGACGGCCAGCACCGCAAACAGCCCCCACTGCAGCCAGGCGGCCAGCCCGAGACTTGCCGTCACAAGTCCCACCACGATGGCGGCGCTGCCGATGAAGACGAGGTAGAACTGCGCGTCAACGAAAGCGAGCTCCGCCCCGAAGAGGATCGCGCCGCCGATCAGCCAGCCCCACCAGGTCATTGCACCCGCCCCGTTCGAGGTGGCTGCGCCACCCAAGCTCTGCGGTAAGTATATACGCTCCCCCTGGCGGGCTTGAGTCGGTTCACCTTAAGTCGCAAAAAGACACGCATGGCTGGGCAGGAGAGGCTCGCGGCCGCGCTCCGCCAGGCGGCCTATCGCGCCGCTGCAGTCACTGCTTGACTGTATTTGCCTCGGCAAATATTATTTAAGCAAATATCGCCTCGGCAAACATGTCCAAGCGCAAACCCTACTACACACTCGCATCGCTGCAGGCCGACAACAGCGTCGGCTTCCTGGTCAAGCGCTGCGGGGTACTGATGACGCAGGTGGCCGAAGAGCGCTTCGCCTCACTTTCCATCTCCTTCACGCAGTGGCTGGTGCTGACCTGGCTGAACGCACACGACGGCCACATCTCCGCCACCCGCCTCAGCCGGCAGATCGGCCACGACATGGGCGCCCTCACACGCGTGATCGATGAGCTCGAGCGCCGCGGTTACGTGAAGCGTGAGCGCAGCCGGCGCGACCGGCGCGCGGTGGAGATCGCCATCACCGCGCCCGGGCGGCAGCAGGCTCAAAGCGCGCGCCGCGTGCTGGTCGGACTGCTGAACGAGCTGGTTGCGCCGTTCTCCGAACCGGAGGTCGACCTGCTCATCGAGTTCCTGCGCCGCCTCATGCTGCACCTGCAGGAGGCCGCCGCAGCGCAGGACCCGGCGCCGCCAGCTCCCAAAGCGCCACCACCAACACGGCGGCGCAAGGCTCCGCCGGGGCCGGCGCGATGAGTCGCCACCACCACCGGGTGACGGGTGCGTGCGCTGCGGCGTTGCTCGGGGGCTGCACCGTCGGCCCGGACTTCGTACGCCCCACCGCCCCCCCGGGAGGCTACGAACATGCCGTAACGCGCGCGACCGCCGCGCCGGCGTTCGAGTTCGGGGGTGACGTCGCGGACGACTGGTACCACCTGTTCCAGTCCGAGCGGCTCAATCAGCTGGTGCGCTCGGCGCTTGCCAACAATCCGGACCTGGAGGCTGCGCGGCACGGCCTGCGCGCCGCACAGTACGAGCTCAAGGCCGTGGCAGGCAGCCAGCTGCCGCAGCTCGATGCCACCGGCCAGATCGGGCGCGCGCACATCAACGGCAGTTTTCTCTACGCCCCGGTGGACACCCTAAGCGCCACGGGCAACCGCTGGGAACTCGGACCCACGCTCGCCTACAACCTCGACCCCTTCGGCGCGACTCGCCGGCAGGTGGAGTCACAGCGTGCGCAGACCGCCTCCGTGCGCGACCAGGTGCTCGATACCTACGCGACCCTCGTGGACCAGACCGTGCTCACCGCCTTTGACTACGCCGCCACGCAGGCGCAGCTCGAGGTGACGCGCTCGCTGATCGCGGAGCTGCAATCCCAGTTCGACCTGACGCGTGCCCTGGAGAACGCCGGCAAGATCACCCGCAGCGAGACGCTGCTGGCACAGACGCAGCTCGAGAACGTGCGCGCGACGCTGCCGGCGCTCGAGCAGCAGCGCGACACCTATCGCAATGCGCTGGCGCAGCTGTGCGGCGCGACCCCGGATACCTTCACGCTGTCGCCGCTCGCGCTGCGCGAGTTCACGCTGCCCGCCCGCCTGCCGCTGTCACTGCCCTCCGCGCTGGTGCGTCAGCGCGCCGACGTCCTGGCGGCCGAGGAGGCGCTGCATCAGGCGAGCGCCGCCGTCGGCATCGCCGAGGCGGCGCGCCTGCCGTCGCTGAGTATCTCGGCCCAGTACGCGCAGCAGACCACCCTGCTCAATGAATTTTTCACGCGCCCGGGCGCCATCTGGTCGGTGGGACTCAACGCCAGCGCACCCCTCTTCCACGGCGGCACCCTGGCGGCGCGGCAGCACGAGGCCGAGGAGCGCTACCGCCAGGAGCTCGCCACCTACCGCAGCACCGTCATCGCCGCCTTCGTCGAGGTCGCCAACGCCCTGCAGGCGTTGCAGCATGACGCGGAGAGCTATGCCGCCCACGCTCAGGCACTCGCAGCGGCAGCGGCCGATCGTGACCTGGCGACAGCCCAGTACCGCGCGGGCAAGTACACCGAGCTGCAGGTGCTGACCGCGCAGCAGCAGTACCAGCAAGCGGCGCTCACCCAGGTGCAGGCGGACGTGCAGCGTTTCACCGATACCGCCGCGCTCTTTCGCGCGCTCGGCGGGGGCTGGTGGAACGCGCCCCGCGATCCGGCAGCGCTCGCCGCAGCCACGGGAGACGAGCATGAGTGAGGTGATCCAGCCGGCTACGGCGCCCCCGCAACCAGCCGCCGCAGCGCCGCGCAGCCGGGCACCGCTCATCGTGCTCGGCATCATCGGCATCGCCCTCGTCGGGTGGGTGCTCTACTACTTCCTGATCGCCCGCGGGCGCGTGACGACCGAGGATGCCTACGTCAACGGCAATCTGATCCGCCTCACGCCCCAGGTCTCCGGCACCGTGGTGGCGATCAACGCCGACGAGACGCAGTTCGTCCACCACGGCGAGGTGCTGGTACAGCTAGACCGGCGCGACGCCGAGGTGGCACTGGCGCAGAGCAAGGCCAACCTTGCGCAGACGGTGCGCGACGTCGCCCAGCTGTTCGCCGAGGAGCATCGCGATGCCGCCCTGGTGCGCACCCAGCAGGTGCAGCTGCAGCAGGCCCATGAGGACGTGGCGCGCGACCGGCCGCTGCTGGCGGTGCACGGGGTGGCGCAGGAAACGCTGCAGCATGAGCAGAACGCCGTGCACGGCGCCGAGGCCGGACTTGAGCAGGCGCAGGCGACCCTCCTGAGTACGCGCGCCGCCATCGCCGGCACGACCCCCGCCAGCCACCCGCGGGTGCTGCAGGCCGAGGCCGCGCTGCGCAACGCCTGGCTGGCGCTGGCGCGCACGCAGGTCCTGGCTCCCGTGTCCGGCTACGTGGTACGCCGCGCGGTGCAGCTAGGCCAGCAGGTCAGCCCCGCCACCGAGATGCTGGCCATCGTGCCGGTCGAGTCGATGTGGGTGGACGCCAACTTCAAGGAGAACCAGCTGAGCGGGCTGCGCATCGGCCAGCCGGCCACCGTGTCCGCGGACATGTACGGTTCGCGCGTGCGCTACCACGGCCGGGTGCTCGGCATCACCGCTGGAACCGGCAGTGCGCTCGCGGTGCTGCCGGCGCAGAACGCCTCCGGCAACTGGATCAAGATCGTGCAGCGGCTGCCGGTGCGCATCGGACTTCAGCCGCAGGAGCTCGAGCAGCATCCCTTGTTTCTTGGCCTCTCGACCAGCATCGACGTCGACGTGACCGACCAGAGGGGCGCGGCACTCTCGCGACAACCGGCCTTCCCGGTCGCGCTCAGCACCGACGTCTACGCCGACCAGGAGGCCGGCGCAGATGCGGCCATCAGCGAGATCCTCACCGCCAACCTCACGCACACCGCCCCGGCCGCGCTCCGCGCCGCGGAGCACGGGCGGCCGTGAGCCCGGGCAGCGGCGCTGCCGCCAGCGCGCCCTGGCTGATCGCACCCGTGGTCGCGCTGGCGGCGTTCATGGAGATCATGGACATCTCCATCGCCAACGTCGCCCTGCCCCACATCGCCGGCGCCCTGTCCTCGAGCCAGAACGAGTCGACCTGGGTGCTCACGAGCTACCTCGTCACCAACGCAATCATCATGCCGATCTCCGGATGGCTCGCGAACACCTTCGGCCGCAAGCGCCTGTTCCTCACCTGCATCGCCGGCTTCACCGTCGCCTCCCTGTTGTGCGGGTTTGCGCCCAACCTTCCAACCCTGATCGTGCTGCGTGCGCTGCAGGGCGCCACCGGCGGGGGCCTGCAGCCGGTCGGCCAGGCGATCCTGGCCGACAGCTTCCCCCGCGAGAAGCGCGGCATGGCGTCCGCGATCTACGGCATCGCGGCGGTTGTGGCCCCGACGATCGGCCCGACCCTCGGCGGCTTCATCACCGACAGCTACAACTGGCGCTGGATCTTCCTGATCAACGTGCCGGTCGGCCTGGTGCTGCTGCTGCTCGTCACCTCGCTCATCAAGGACCCCGGCCCGGAGCGCAGCAAGGCCGCACCGCTCTCGGTCGACTGGCTGGGATTCGGCTTCGTGGCACTGAGCTTGGGGTGCCTGCAGGTGGTGCTGGACCGCGGCCAGGACGCCGACTGGTTCGGTTCGCCTCTGATCACCGCGCTCGCCATCATCTCGGCGGTCGCCTTCGTGCTCCTCATCTGGCGCGAGCTGCACCACGAGCATCCGATGGTTGACCTGCGCCTCATGCGCAGCCCCGACTTCGCCGTGACCTTCTGCCTGATGCTGATGCTCGGGTTCATGCTGCTCGGCAGTACCTTCCTCATACCCGCCTACACGCAGTCGCTGATGGGGTACCGTGCGGTGGACGCAGGTCTCGTCCTCACCCCCGGCGGCTTCGCCACGATCGCACTGCTGCCGCTGGTCGGCCGCTCGATCAACAAGGTCGACCTGCGACTGCTGACCGCCGTCGGCCTCATCATCGGGGGCGTGAGCCTGCTGCTCATGACCAACGTCTACCTGGGCGTCTCCTTCCGGACGCTGATGTGGCTGCGGGTGCTGCAGTCGATGGCGCTGCCGTTTCTGTTCGTGCCCATCAACGCGCTCGCGTTCCGTGACATCCCGCCGGAGAAGACCAACAACGCCTCGGCGCTCATCAACCTCGCCCGCAACTTCGGCGGCAGCATCGGCATTGCGTTCGCATCGACCGTGCTCACGCGGCGCGCCCAGTTCCACCAGAGCCGCCTCACCGAGCAGCTGCAGCCGCTGAACCCGGCCTACCTGGACTACACCCACCAGCTCGGCGCCAGCCTCGGGGTGGCCCCGGACTCCACGACGGTCCTGGCGAGCGTGTACCAGCAGGCCATCGAGCAGGCGACGCTCCTCTCCTACCTCGATGGCTTCAAGCTCCTTGGCCTGATCTTCCTGGCGCTGCTGCCACTGCTCTTGCTGGTGCGGCCTGGCAAAGGCGGCACGGGCCCGCTGGCGGCGCACTGAGCGCACCGCGCTGCGCCACTAGAAGGGGTAGTTGATTCCGGTGAAGAAGGCCGCGCCCTCGCTGCCGTAGCCGATGTCGACGTACCCGACCACGAACGGGCGGGCGATGCCACGGAAGCCCACCCCGCCGATCGCGTGGAGGTGCGACAGCGGAAAGGTGCCCGAATCGGCGAACACGCGCCCGGCATCGACGAACGGGCTCATCTCGATGTCGACCTTGGTGGTCCCCGCATCGAAGGAGAACACCCGGTGGCGCAGCTCGAGCGTGGTCGAATAAGAATCCTTGTCGGTGTAACGCCCGGCGCCGTAACCGCGCAGCGGCTGCTCGCCGCCGACGAAGGCGCGATCCCCGCCGAGCGTGCTCAGCGCCCAGAACGGCGCGTCGTTGTCGCTCAGGAGGTAGCGCATCGCAACGTGCGCGGCCAGCACGGTGTCATGGAAGACCGGCCAGAAGCCGCGGGCGTCGAAGCCGGCCTCCTTGTACAGCGCGTCGTTCCACACCGAGCTGCTCGCCGCCCCGGTGTAGAAGATCCACTGCATGCCGCGCCGCGGGATGGTGAGGTCATCGCGCGTGTCGTAGATGAGCGAGAGCCGGTGCAGGAACTCCTTGCCGGTGCCGAGCACCTCGCTGCCGAAGCGCTGCTCAATCGAGTCGATGCCCGGCAGTGTCCCCGGGAGCACCTCGACCTCGCGGGCGCGCACCGTGTAGGCGAGCTGCCAGATGTGCGAGATGTTCAGTCCCATCTGCAACTGCGCGACCTCCTGCTGCGCGGTGTAGTTGGTCTCTGCCGACTGCTCGGTGTGGTTGCCGATGCCGAAGAAGCGCGGCGTTCCATCGCGATCCGTAATGAGGCTGGCGGTGAAGGACCAGCGATCGCGCCGCGCGCGGCCGCGCTGGTATTCCAGGTCCAGCCCGCGCTCGACGCGCTGCTTGATACCGGCCACGGCCGACCACTGCTCATCGTCCGAGGGGTACGCATAGATGCGCGCGTGCACGCCCCAGCCGAAGTAGGTGTTGTGCACCAGATCAGGCGCGATGATGCGATCGATCTCGTGCTCATCATCGGCGTGCAGCCACACCGGCAGCACCCCGAGCGTCGTGCCCCCGTTCGGGTCCGTGCCGATGCTCGGTACCGGGATGAAGGGCGCCGTCGCCGGGTTCAGCCAGCGCGCCAGCCCATGCGGGGACGGCGCGGGCGAGGGTGCCGGCGGCAGCGGGGAATCCGCGGGCAGCGGCGAGGGCTGCTGCGGCAGGTCCGCAGGGGGCAGCTGTGCGAACGCAACGCTCCAGGGCAGGAGCGCCAGCAGCATGGCGGCTAAGGCGCGCACGGCACCTGCCGCGCGCGCGGGGGCGCGACGCTCAGCGCGCGGATTTCGGCCTCCGGCACCGGGACGTGGCCGCTCGGGTCGTTCATGGCGCCCTCACAGCTGCGGCAGGATCTCGCGCGCGGCACGCTCGACGTCGGCCGGGAAGTCGATCTCGATCCACGGCCGGCCGGTTACATCGGCCACGCCGAACCTGAAGCCCGGCTCGCGCAGCAGGTCACGCACCGCCTCCTCGTGCGGCAGGGCCCCGCGCCCGCTGCCGGCGTAGTCTGCGACGATGGCCGCCAGACGCCGCGCGGCGCGCTCATCGAAGCGGAAGAAGCCTACCGACTCCCCGATCGTGTCGTACTCGAGCCCCGCGGCCAGCTGCTTGCGCAGCTCGATGGGAACGCCGGCGCGCACGCACACCTTCACCGGCTCGTCCCCGGCCTCAAAGTCGCGGTCGATCAGCAGCCGGTTGGCGGCGCCCGCCGGCGCCACGAGGGCTGCCATGATGGCCGCGTGATACAGCACGTCGGCATCCATCACCAGCACCTCGCCCCCAGCGGTGAGTGCGGACGCGGCGGTATGCAGGGTGAGCACGCTGCCAAGCTCGAACTGCGGATTGAGGACGATCTGCGGCTGCGGCAGGCCCCGCAGGCCCGCAAGGTAGGCCTCGACCTCCTCATGCAGGAACCCGAGGGCGAGCACGATCTCGGTGACGCCGGCGTCCTGGAGCAGCTGCAGGTGACGCTGCAGCAGCGTGCGGCCCCCGAACTCCAGCAGGCACTTGGGCTGCTCCCGGGCGGCAGGCTGTCTGAGGCGTAAGCCGCGTCCGGCGGCGAGAATGATGGCTCGCACGTGTGTCCTGGTCAGGAAAGGAGGTCCGCATAGTACAAAATTGCGGCGCACGCCGCGTCTCTGCTGCGGGCAGTGCGCCAGGCGTGGCTTCCTAGGGCATCAGGGAAGCGGCGGGCGGGCGGTGCCTGAAGGCGCGCTCGGAGAAGTACAGATACACAAGCCCCGGAATGCCGAGCAGCAGTTCGCGGGCCCGCTTGGCAAGGGACAGCGCCAGCGCGACATCCGGGCGCAGGCCCGCGAGCGGCGCGAGCAGCAGGTAGCCGCCCTCCTGTACGCCGAGCGCCCCGGGGATCGCGAAGGCCGCGCCGCGGATCGCCTGCCCCAGGCTCTCGAGCATGAGTGCATCGCCCCAGCTGACCGCTGAACCGAGCAGCCGCAGGATCAGCCACACCTCGCCGGTCCCCACCACCCACCCGAGCAGACTCAGCGCGAAGCTCTGCCACACGGCAGCGCGGCGTGCATAGGTGTCGGCGAGCGCCGCGTCGATGTCCTGCGCGTGCTTCACCAGCGCCGACCAGTCGCGCGCGCCGGCGAAGCGCTGCCCGAACCGCATCACCAAGGCGAACAGGCCGCGGCGCTGCAGGGCGTAGAAGGCCACCATCGGCACGATGAGGCAGGCGCAGGCGATGAGCACGGCTGACCAGGACGCACTGGCGGAGATCCCCGCAAGGCGTGTTGCCATGAGCGCCACCCCCATGAGGGCAAACACCACCTGGGCGAAACTCTGCAGCGTGGTGCTCACCGTGATGGCCGCCACCGCCGCCGGCGCCGCCTCACCGCGCTGCGTCAGCTGCCGGATCATCAGGAGCGGGCCGCCGATCTGACCGGCCGGCATCAGGCTGTTGGCGGACTCACCGATCCAGCGCACCCGGATCGCATCGAGCAGCGCCCCGGGGCGCGCGCCGCGCTGCAGGACGCGGATCGCCGCGGCATCCACGATAAGGGGCAGGAGATGAAACGCGGTGACGCCCACGAGGCCGAAGCCTGCGAGCGCCAGGATGCCGAAGATCGCGCTCAGGTCGTGCGATGCCAGCACCAGCACGAACAGCAGAGCTCCGGCCGCGAGGAGCCAGGGCGCCGAGCGCGTCATGCTTTTCAGTCCGCGCCGCGCGGCTGGCTCTGCCGCCGCGCACGCCGGCTGCCGAACACCTGGCGGAAGCCGAAATAGGCGATCGAGTCCTTCATGTTCGAAACGAAGCGACCCCAGCGGGGCATGCGCGCATCGGTCAGGTACTCAAGCGTCAGCGACACGCGCCGCTCGCCGGCGGCGAGCGGCGAGATGCGGTGACGCAGAAGGTCCCCGTCGAAGAACACCAGCCCCCCCGGTGCGATCTGTACCGAGCCGGGCTGCGGCGCGCGCTCCCGGGACCGGGTATGCAGCTCATAGTCCAGGCGGCAGCTGGACTCATCGATCACCCCGAGCAGCACCGTGTAGCGCCGCCCTGCGTAATAGGAAGTGTCGTAGTGCCAGCCGATGTGATCCCCGGGCTGCGTATAGAAGTAGAGCGCATAGGCGTGCGGATCATCGGGCGGGCAGACCTCGAGCGCCTCCCCGGCCACCGCGCTCAGCCAGGCGAGCAGCGCCGGGGAGCGATAGAGCGCGGCGATTGCCGGGGCGAGCTCATCGATGGCATGGCGGCTCACGCTGCCGCCCTGCTTGTGGCCGGGGAGGTAATTGCGGTTGACGGCCGGGGTCACGGCAGCGACCGCGGCGATCAGCTGCGCGGTGAGCGGCTCGGGCAGGAACTGCGGCAGGTAGAGGAAGGCCCCCTGCGCACGGAACTCACGCCGCAGCCCGGGCAGCTCCAGACCCTGCAGGCGCGCCCCGAGCGCCGCGCTCATCGCGGCCGTGAACGCACGAGGCGCCGGTAAGCAAACGCCACCCACAGCGCAAAGAGCGGCGCGCCGATGGCGGCGGCGATGAGGAACGGCGCGGCGCCGTTGCAGAGGGTGACGAGGGGCATGAGGTAGAGGACATCCTCGGTCTCGAACCCGCCGAGGGAGGCCTGCTGGCTGCCGGCCTTCCCGGCCATCCCCTCGATGCGCATGCGCAGGTAGAAGATGAGCGCCACCGCGAGCCCGGCGAGCAATCCGAGCGCGAGCGGTGGCAGCTGCAGCACCACCGGCGTACGCGTGGCCACCCCGGCTCCGATACCGGTAAACAGCAGAATGGTCACCAGGGCATCGCTGCCAAGGTCGTACCAGTGCCCGAGACGGCTCGTCTTGCCGCTGGCGCGCGCCAGCTCCCCATCCGTGTGGTCAAGGAAATTGGAGACCACGAGCAGCAGCGCCCCGAGGTTCATCCACGCGTAACCGCCGTGCATGAACGCCGCGGCCGCGGCCACACCCACGCCCAGGCGCACGGTGGTCAGGTGATTGGGTGTGACCGGTCCGTGGCGCAGCGGCCACACCAGGTGCCGCGCCAGACGGGCGTCCCAGGGGAGCTCGGCGTCGGGCACCGCGGAAACCGAAGACGAATCAGACATGACAGGGTTCAAGGGCCGGCGCCAGCGTTTGTAAGCATTTTACCTGTGTCCTTGCCACGTCATCAAAATGAAATACCCTGTGGCCACCCGACGGCGCACGCCGACGCAAGGAGTACGCCTTCTGGCAGAGCAGCGCATAGCTCACACGGAGCACCCGGGCCCGGCGGCAGCCGCGGTCGGGCCGCGCGATCCGTTCATGCGGCTCGGCGGCGCGGTGGTGCGCCACCCCTGGTGGGTGCTCGCCGCCTGGCTCGTGGCCATCGCGCTCGGGGCCTGGGGCGCGCACCGCCTCGGGCAGGTGACCCTCGGGGTAGAAGGCGGCGTGCCGGGCAGCCCCTCGCGCCGGGCCAACGACGCACTGCGCACCGAGTTCAGCAACCCCTTCATCGACCCGGTCGTGGTGGCGGTCAGCGCCCCGGGTCTGAAGGTGGACCAGGCGCCCTACTTCACCTGGCTGCAGCAGGCCACGCGCACCCTGGGCGCGCTGCCGGGCGTGCGCAAGGTGGCCTCCTACACCGACGAGCGCGAGCCGCGGCTGCGCTCGGCCGACGGACACGTGACGATGCTCCTCGTCGGCCTGCGCGCCACCGACATCACTGGCCGCCAGCGCGGGGTGCTCGCGGTGCGCGCCGCGCTCGCGCCGCTCACCGCCGCGCTCGCAGGCGCGGACCGCCAGGCGCGGGTCGCCGTCACCGGCGGCGCCGCAGCGGACCTCGACATCAACACCTGGAGCGCCGAGGGCGGCGATCGCGCCGAGAAGCGCGCGCTGCCCCTGACGCTCGCGATCCTCGTCATCGCCTTCGGCACACTGATCGCCGCGAGCCTGCCGTTCCTGACGGGACTGTCGACCACCACGGTGTCACTCGGGCTCGCCTTCGTGCTGGCCCGCCTCATGCCGGTCTCCAACCTGCTCGGCAACGTCGTCACCATGATCGGGCTGGCGATCGGCATCGACTACTCGCTCCTGATGGTGACGCACTACCGCGAGCACCCGCCGGGTGCAGGACTCGCCGCGCGGGTGGCCGGCACCGTGGCGCTCGCCGGCCGCACCATCTCCTGGTCGGGGCTCACCGTCGTCATCGGCCTGCTGGGGCTGCTCTTCAGCCCGCTGCTTGAGACCCGCAGCGTCGGCATCGGCGGGGCGCTCGTGGTGTGCGTGTCGGTGCTCGCAGCACTCACGCTGCTGCCGGCGGCGCTGTTCCTGCTCGGCCCGCGCATCGACTGGCTGCCCGTGCTCAGGCGCCGCCCGGGGCGCCCGGGACTGCTCGCCTTCTGGCGCGGCCTCGGCGGGTGGATCGTGCACCATCCGTGGCTGACGCTGCTCGTCGCCGGGGGCTGTGTGCTCGCGCTCGCAGCGCCCGCCCTGCGCGCCAACACCGGCTTCTCCAACGAGCGCTGGTTCCTGCCGCAGGGCATGGAGTCGCGCCAGGGGTCGGACATGCTGACGGCAGTGCGCAGCGAAAACGCCTCGCTGGACATCTACGTCATGGTGCGCGCCACCGACGGCAAGCTGGTGCTGGATCCCGCCCACGTGCCGGCGCTGTTCGCCTACACGCAGCGCCTGGAGGCGGATCCGCGCATCGCAAACGTCGCCTCCGCCTTCAGCCTCGAGAAGGGCGTGACGCTCGATGAGTACCAGACGCTCTACGAGGATCCGCAGGCCGCGCTCAGCGACTATCCGCAGATCGGCGAGCTCTACGTGAGCCTCGACCGCCGCGCTGTGCTCTTCGAGATCACGCCGGCCGACCGCCTGGACGTCGCGCAGATCGGCGCGCTCACACGCCAGCTCGCCCGCAACGGCCCGGCCGGTCCCTTCAGCGTGATGGTCGGTGGCACGCCGGCGGAACACAATGACTTCAGCGACTACATGCACCGCAGCCTGCCGCGCATCTTCGGCTTCGTGGTACTGGCCACGCTTTTGCTCCTGTTCATCGCGTTCCGCTCCTTCCTGCTGCCCCTGAAGGCGGTGCTGATGAACCTCCTGGCGGTCAGCGCCGGCATCGGCGCGGTGGTGGCCGTGTTCCAGCTCGGGTGGGCAAACGGCCTCATCGGGCTTGAGCATCCGGTGACCGCCATCCCGCTCGAGATCCCGCTCCTGATCTTCTGCCTGAGCTTCGGGCTGTCGATGGACTACGAGCTGTTCCTGCTGTTTCGCATCCAGCAGGAGTACCGGCGTGACCTCGACAACAACCGCGCCACCGTCGAGGGCCTGGCCGCGGTGGCCCCGGTCATCACCGGTGCCGGCCTCATCATGGTGGTGGTCTTCGGCGCGTTCGTCGGCGCGCAGCTGCCGGTGCTGAAAATGACGGGGCTGGGGTTGTGTGTGGCGGTGCTGGTGGACGCGACGCTGATCCGCGCCCTCATCGTGCCGGCCGTGATGGCCATCGCCGGGCGCTGGAACTGGTACCCCGGGCGCGCTAACGCTCGCTGAGCAGCCCCTGCTCGCGCAGCCACGCGAGTGCGTCCGCAAAGGCGGCACTCGCGGGTCGCCAGCGGTAGCCGAGCTCGCGCACCGCCTTGTCGCTGGAGAAGAACATGCGCTTGCGGGCGAGGCGCACGCCCTCGACCGTGATGCGCGTGGTGCCGCCGGTGAGGCGTGCCATCGCTTCGGCGATCATCGCCACCGGCAGCAGCGCTCGCGCCGGCAGGCGCACGCGCGGCGGACGGCGCCCCACCTGGCGGGCGATGTCTGCGAGGATCTCGCGCAGCGTCAGGTCCTCACCGCCGAGAATGTAAGACTCACCGATGCGGCCGCGCTCGAGGGCGAGCAGGTGCCCGGCGGCGACGTCATCGACGTGCACGATATTAAGACCGGTGTCCACGTAGGCGGGCATGCGCCCGCAGGCGGCATCGCGCACCATGAGTCCGGTGGGCGTCGGCTTCACGTCCCCCGGTCCCACCGGGGTGGAGGGATTGACGATGACGACCGGCACGCCGCTGCGGGCGGCGGCACGCGCCAGCTCCTCGGCGAGGAACTTGGAGCGCTTGTAGTGCCCGACCATGTCGGCGAGCGTCACCGGGGTGGTCTCGTTCCCGGGCGTGCCATCGGCGGGGATGCCGATGGTGGCAACGCTGCTGGTGTAGACGATGCGCCCAACGCCCGCCGCACGCGCCGCGTTCAGTACGTTGCGCGTGCCCTCGACGTTCGCCTGGTAGAGCTCCTGGGGGCGCGGGGCGCCGAGCCGGTAGTCCGCGGCGACGTGAAAGACGGCCTGGCAGTCACGCGCTGCGCGCTCGAGCGAGGCGGCATCGGTGAGGTCGCCCTCGACACACTGAACGGGGAGTCCGGCGAGGTTGCGCCGGTCGGAGCTCGGGCGTACCAGCGCGCGCACCTCGCGCCCGCTCGCCAGCAACGCGCGGGTGACCGCGGCGCCGACGAAGCCGGTCGCCCCCGTCACCAGCGCCCTCATGCGGCGGCCAGCGGGGCGGGCGCGCGCCGTACGGCACCGCTCGCAGCGACGCGGGCGAGCGTTGCGTTGGCGGCCGCATAGGCGCGCGCCAGGCGCAGCAGCGCAGGGAATTCCCCCGGGTGGCGCAGCAGATGCAGGCCCACCCGCCAGCCGGCCACCTGGCCGTCGGCGGCGGTGGCGGTGGCGAGCGCAGCCGGCAGCTCGCAGTGCGCATCATCGATGACCACGCGCACCGCCACGAAAGGCAGCCCGTGGCGCTGCGCCAGCGCGGCCACTGCGGAGCTTTCCATGTCGACCGCGCGCGCGCCGGTGGCCCGCCACAAGGCCGCCTTGGCGGCGCCGCTGGTGAGCGGCGCGGGCACTGAGCTCAGGCGCCCCTCCCCCACCGCACCGCTGAGTGCGCGGCACAGCTGCGCATGCCAGTGCGGGTCGCAGGGGTACGCGGTGCCATCTGGAGCGCTCACTGCGCCGGGGAGGAACAGGCATCCGGCGGGCAGCGTCGGATCCACTCCACCGGCCATGCCGAAGCTCATGAGTGCGCCGGCCCGCGCGCCGATCAGCGCCGCGGCGCCGGCGGCGGCAGCGTTAAGCCCCATGCCCGTAACCGCGATGAGTGTGCCGCTGGGGAGGGAACTGAGCCCGGCGTGACTGGCGACTGACCGGCCCAGATGGCGCGCTTCGCTGCGCAGGGCGCAGACCACGCCGAGGACCGGGTCCGTCAATGAGTGTCCCCGGCGCGCATGAGGTTGCGGTAAGCCACCAGCGCCCACAACGGGAAGTAGGCGCTGTAGCCGTGGTACTTCAGGTAGAACACCCGCGGGAACCCGGGCGCGGTGAAGCCCGCATCGCTCCACAGGCCGCGCGCGTTCTGGCTGCGCTGCAGGTACTCGATGCCGCGGCGCACGCTCTCGGAGCGCACCTGGCCTGCCGCCATCAGGCCCAAGAGCGCCCAGGCGCTCTGGAACGAGGTGCTCGGCGCCGGGCGGCGCTGGAGGGCGGCCTGGGCGTAGCTGTCGTTGCTCTCGCCCCAGCCGCCGTCGCTGTTCTGCCAGTCGCTCAGCCAGCGTACTCCCCGCGCGACCGCCGCGTCCTCGGGCCGCACGCGCGCCTGCGCCAGGGCCATCAGCACCGACCAGGTGCCGTAGATGTAGTTGCTCCCCCAGCGTCCGAACCAGGAGCCATCGGGTTCCTGTTCGCGGCGCAGGTAGGCGAGTGCGCGGGCGAGCGCGGGCTTGTCCTGCGCCCGGTCGCACACGGCGAGCGCGGTGACCACGCGCGCGGTGACATCGCTCGTGGGTGGATCCAGCAACGCGCCGTGATCGGCGAAGGGGATCTGGTTAAGGTTGTAATGAGTGTTATCGACATCGAAGGCCGCAAAGCCGCCGTTGCCGCTTTGCATGCCGACGAGCCAGTCGAGAGCGCGACTGATGGCGTGGGCGTAGGCCGGGTAGTCGCGCGAGCGGCGCATGGCCCAGGCGATCACGGCCGTGTCATCGAGGTCCGGGTAGAAGTCGTTCTTGTACTGGAACGCCCAGCCACCACCGGCCAGATGCGGGCGGCTGCGCCGCCAGTCCCCGGGCTGGGTCAGGAGCTGCTCGCCCTTGAGCCACTGCAGGGCGCGCTCGGCGGCGAGCATCGAGTCATCGCCGCCCTCCTCCTGCATCGCCAGTGCGGCCAGCGCGGAATCCCACACCGGCGACAGGCACGGCTGGCAGTAGGCGCTGTCCTCGTTCACCACGAGGAGCTTATCGATCGCGCGTCGGGCGATCATGCGGTGCGGGTTGTCCTTCGGGTAACCGAGTACCACGAACGCCTCGAGCGCATTCACCATCGCCGGAAAGATGGCGCCGAGGCCGTCCTCGCCGTTGAGGCGCTCGATCGTCCAGGCCTCGGCGCGCGCCAGGGCGCGCCGGCGCATGGCCTGCGGGATGAAAGGATCGATGCGGCGCGCACAGCGGTCGAGCAGCAGGAAGGCGCGGGCCAGACGCCCGGCCCGTCCTGCGGGCACGGGGAAGTAGTGCGCTTCCTCCTCGGGTGGAATGACGAACAGCTCCGCCACCCCGACCCCTCCGGGGTTCTGGGCGCGCGGCCTGAGCGTGCACAGGATGAACAGCGGCACCATCACCGTGCGCGACCAGTACGACACCTTGTCCAGGTGGAACGGGAACCAGCGCGGCAAAAGCATGATCTCGACCGGGATGTAGGGCACGGCGCGCCACGGCACCTGACCGAAGAGCGCGAGCGCGATGCGCGTGAACACGTTGGCACGCGCAGCGCCACCGCGGGCGAGGATCGCCTGGCGGGCCCGCACCATGTGCGGTGCATGGATGTCATCGCCGGCAAGCTTCAGGGCGTAGTAAGCCTTCACCGTGCAGCTGATATCGAGGTCGCCGCCCTGATAGAGCGGCCAGCCGCCGTGGGCGGCCTGCCGCGCGCGCAGGTAGGTGGCGATCTTCTTCTCCAGGAGCGGCTCGGACTCCCCGAGAAAGCGCAGCATCATGATGTATTCGGCCGGGATGGTGCAGTCGGCCTCCAGCTCGAACACCCAGTAACCCGCCCGGCCCTGCAGGGCGGCGAGCGCAGCGCGGCCGGCGGCGATGGTGCGATCCAGCGCCGAACCCTGCACCAGCCGGGCATTGGAGCGCGCCGGAGTGGATGCCAGGGCCTCGGCGGCCTCCGCGGCGGACAGGGGCGAGGTGCGATTCAACGGCCGGAACTCCCTTCGCGACGCAGGTCCTGCGCGTGATGCGAAACAGCGTGAGAAAAATCGGGTTCGGCGTGCGCTGCGGGAGCGGGCAGGCGGCCGGGGACGTAGGGCGCGCCGAGTGGCGCCAGCGGCAGGCCCGCGGCGGCGATGTCGAACAGGCGCCGCAGCAGCCAGTCCTGGCGCACGCTTAAGTTGCTCAGCTGGGTCGTGATGCCCACCGCGGCATGCGAGATCTTCACCTGCGCACCGCTCGTGAAGCCGGGGGTCTGTTGTATGCGGCGCAGCGTGAGCACCGCAAGGCCGATCGCCCACAGACAGAAGCGGCGGATCCCGACCTCGGAGGCCGGGATGAGGAGCGTGAAGGACAGCGCATTGCGCAGGTGCGCGTGTGCCACGCCGATCAGCTCGCTCATGCCGGCTGCGAAGCCTGCGGGCTGCTGCTCGACCCTGAGCGTTGCCAGATCCACGCCGTGGCGGCTGAAGACCTCGCGCGGCAGCCAGCAGGCGCCGCGCTCGCGGTCCTCCCAGACATCCTTGAGGATGTTGGTCATCTGCAGGCCCTGCGCAAAGGACACCCCGAGGCGCTCCATACCGGCGCGCTCGCGCTCGATCGCCGGGGAGTAGGCGCAGAACAGCTGCGTCAGCATCTCCCCGACCACGCCGGCCACGTAGTAGCAGTAATCGTCCAGATCACTCATGCGCGCGAGCCCGTTGGTGCTCGCGATGCACTGGAACTGGTGCATGCCGTCGCACATGACTTCGGCGCAGCGCTCGATGGCGAGCCGCTGCGGCGCCGCGAGCGAGGCGGTCAGGCGCACGATGCGGCCCATGTTCAGGACCAGCTCGCGCTCGGCCGCCAGCGTGCCCTCGGAGAGGCGCGGCACGAGGTCGCGCACCAGCTGGGCGGCCTCCTCACGTCCGGTCAGCACCGCCACAAAACGGTGCAGAAGTCCCAGCCGGGCGGCCGCCGAGGAGGTCGTCTGGTCCTCGATAGTGTCGGCGATCCGACACACCAGGTACGCATTGGTCACCCCGATGCGCAGCGCCGGGGGGAGCTGGGGGATCGTCAGCGCAAACGTGCGCGAGACGTGGGGAAGAATCTGATCCTGATAGGCCTCGTCCGGCGCGGTGGAATCCATAGGAACAGTGTCTCGCATGAAGTAGCGGGTCGCAATTGGCAGGCCCCGGCCGGGGCCTTGGGGCGGACGTTGCGGGTATACTACCTACAATGCGCCGCGCGCCGGAGGAGCCTTCGCTCCGGGTCAGACTGCGGTTCCCCCGCGGACCTGCGGGCGCATGGCAGACTGAACTCGCCACCGAACTGCGCCGCCACCCGGGCGATCCGGGCGGCAACCTGTTAGTCCAATGTGGCGGGCCCCACGAGCGCCGTTGGAGCCCAGCGCCCCGGGGGCACGCCGCGCTCGCCTGGCGCGCACCGCCGTGTCAGTAGCTGCGCGCGAGCAGCCAGCCGGCGAGCTGGCGCAGCGGCTCGGCGCGTACGCCAAAGGGCTCGAGCGACTGCAGCGCCTGCGCATGCAGCAGGCGCACGCGCTCCTGGGAGGCCGGCACCCCGAGCACCGACGGATGGGTGGGCTTGGCGCGCTCGCTGTCCGCACCCACCGCCTTGCCGAGCGTGCTCACGTCGCCCAGCACGTCCAGCAGGTCGTCCTGGATCTGGAACGCCAGCCCGATCGGGTCCACGAATCCGGCGAGCGCCTGGTAGAGGCGACTCTCGAGCGAGGGCACGCAGCTCGCGGCCATGAGGACGCTGGCGCGGATCAGGGCACCGGTCTTGCGCTCGTGCATCTCCTCGATCTGGGCGACGCTCAGCGCCGTCCCCTGGGCTGCGAGGTCTATGGCCTGGCCCCCGGCCATGCCGAAGGTGCCACTGGCCTCCCCGAGAAGCTCGATGAGGCGCAGCCGGGTGGCTGGTGTGGCCGTCAGCGTCGCATCGCAGGCGAGCACCTGGAAGGCGAGTGACTGCAGCGCATCCCCGGTGAGGATGGCGGTCGCCTCGTCGAAGGCCTTGTGACAGGTGGGGCGGCCGCGGCGCAGGTCATCGTTGTCCATCGCCGGCAGGTCATCGTGCACCAACGAGTAGACGTGCACGAATTCGATCGCGCAGGCGACGGACTCGACCTCGGCATCCTCCAGCCCGAGCGTGCGTGCGGTGGCAAACACCAGCGCCGGACGGATGCGCTTGCCGCCGCCGAGCACGCTGTAGCGCATGGCCTCGTGCAGCCGCGCGGGCACCGCCAAAGGATCCGGCAGGCGCCGGGCGAGCGCCTCCTCCATGCGTACCTGCCACGATTTGAGCAGGGCGGGAAACTCCGCGAAGTCCGTAGCCGCAAGCGGGGCTGCGAGTGCGCTCTTCAACTGGCGGTCCTCGGCGGGTGCTACTGCACGCGCTCGGCTTCGGGCTCGCGGTTGGCGCGCGTGATCGCCGACACCGGGATCGTCGCCACCGTGCGCGCGCGGTCCTGGTAGGTCACGGGCGGGTTGGGCGCCATGGCGCCGCTGGTGCGCGGCCCGAGCAGTGCCACTTTGAGTGCCTTGAGCGGGTGGCTGAAGGCATCGTTGACCGCCGTGCCTTCGAAACCGCAGTGCGCCATGCAGTTGTCACAGGCGGGATTGCGGCCGACGCCGTAAGCGTCCCAGTTGGTGTCCTCCATGAGCGAGCGGAAGGTGTCCGCGTAACCCTCATCGGTGAGGAGGTAGCAGGGGCGCTGCCAGCCAAAGACGTTGTAGGTCGGCGTGCTCCAGGGCGTGCACTGGTAGGCCTGGTTGCCGGCGAGGAAGTCGAGGAACAGGCTCGAGTGGTTGAACGACCAGCGGCGCCGGCTCGGCGTGCCGGCGGCGGGCAGCCGTCCGCGCTTGAAGATCTCGCGGAACAGAGTGCGGCTCGCGCTGCGCCCGAGAAAGACATCCTGGCGCGGGGCGTGCTGGTAGCTGTAGCCCGGGGACACCGTGATGCCCTCGATGCCGAGCGCCATCGCCTCGTCGAAGAACTGCGCCACGTGGTCCGGGTTCTCACCGCTGAAGAGGGTGCAGTTCACCGTGACGCGAAAGCCCTTGCCGCGCGCCAGGCGGATCGCGGCCACCGCCTTGTCGAACACGCCCTCCTGGCACACCGACTCATCGTGGCGCTCGCGGCTGCCATCCAGATGGATGGAGAACGTGAGGTAGGGCGAGGGCTGGTACTCGTCGATGTGCTTCGGCAGCAGGATCGCGTTGGTGCACAGGTACACGAAGCGCTTGCGCGCCACGATGCCGGCGACGAGCTCGGGCATCTCGCGGTGGATGAGCGGTTCACCGCCGGGGATGGATACCATCGGCGCGCCGGACTCATCCACGGCGTGCAGCGCATCGGCCACGCTCATGCGCTTCTGCAGGATCTCCTTCGGATAGTCGATCTTGCCGCAGCCTGCGCAGGCCAGGTTGCACTGGAACAGCGGCTCCAGCATCAGCACCAGTGGATAACGCTTTACGCCGCGCAGCCTGCGGCCGGCGATATAGCGCCCGACGCGATACGCCTGAATCAGTGGTACGCCCAATCCGCCTCCTACTTCAAAGACCGCAGATCCGCGCGATGATCGCGCCAGATCCGCTCCCATTCCATTCTGAACCAGGGGGTGAATTTCTCCACGCCCGGTTCAGCCAGCTCAGCCTCGAGCGCCTCAGGGCCGATCCAGCGCCAGGCGTGGATCTCCTGCGGGTCGATGCGCAGGGGCTCACTCGAGCGCCCGATGTACACCGAGCATAGCTCCTGCTCGGCCCCCTCATCATCGAATCGCGCCTGGTACTGGAACTTGAACAGGTACTGCAGCGCACAGCTGATACCGAGTTCCTCGCGCAGACGCCGATGGCTGGCCGCCTCCAGCGACTCCGCGCGGCGCGGGTGGCTGCAACAGCTGTTCGACCAGTACAGCGGCCACAGCCGCTTGCCGGCGCCGCGCTGCTGCAGCAAGAGCTCGCCCCGCTCGTTGAAGATCAACAGCGAGAAGGCGCGGTGCAGCACGCCGCTGCCGTCGTGGCAGGCGCTCTTGCCGAGGAACCCGACCTCGCGGTCGGTCGCATCAACCAGGATGAGTTGCTCGGTGTCGGGGGCGTCGTCGTAGGCCATCGCGGAACTGATCGAATTCAGGCTGAAAACTCCTACACCGTATACAGGCTTGATTATGCAAGGCCAATAGGTCGTCGGGGGGAGTTTGCGACCGCCGACTCGGTGAGCGTGAATAATAGCTGAACGGGGCGGCTCACGCGCTGCGCGCCCGGATACCCGGCCCTTGGGCCACCCCGCGCAGGTTAAGACGCCACGGCGGCCCTGGTGTTCACCCTGATCCGCCCTTAAGCGGCAGCCACCAGGCTGCGCAGGCGGGCAAGATCGGCGTGGCGCGTCGCCAGATCCCCCCGCGGGGCGGCGATGCGCATGTCGCGCAGCACCTCGAGCGAGCGCAGCAGTACCGGCAGCGGCGGCCCGCTCGCGGTGACACCCTCAAGCTCCGCCTCCCCGAGGCGCGAGGCCGGAGCCTCGATGAAGCGCGCGACCAGCTGTTCGTGGTGCTGCGCGGCGCTGCGGCCGAACAGGTCGGCAATCTCCAGGTAGGCACGCGCGCTCTTCTGGAACCAGGGCTGCTGCGCGTGCGCGGGCGCCAACTGCAGGAGCTCATCCAGCAGACTCATGCGCGTCATGCACTCGCGCAGGCGCTGCTGGTCCTGCGGCAGCATGTAGAGCATTTTGTCCACCAGCAGCTGCGCGTAGTAGGCATCGCTCGCCCGGCACAGCCCGAGCAGCAGGTCGAGCTCGTTGATGCCGGAGAAATCCCCGGCGTTGGCGCCGCGGTATTCCTGGCGACCTACGCGGTAGGGTTTGTAGTACGGACGCACGCAGTAGAAGAAGCGCTCGACGTCGAGCCGCTCGAACAGGCGGCGGTTGACCTCGAGCACCTCGCGCAGCGCCTGCGCGGCGGCTGCGAAACACACGTCGGTGACCGGATTGGATACCCCGAGATACACCACCTGCATGAGCGCGTCCGCGGCGCGCTGCAGCGCGAGGATGCCGCGGGTGTTCTCATCGATGAACAGATACTCATCGGGCAGCGTGGTGAAGCTCTTGCGCAGCCCCGCAACCGCCCGGTTACGGCTGGCCAGGTGGCTCGTGGCAAAGCGCGGCGCCATCCCGAGTGAGGCGCCGACGTGCAGCGCGAGCGAGGAGGCCTCGGCGAAGGGTGAGCGCTCCTCGCGCGCCGGATTGGTCAGTTCGTGGCGGCGCAGCGCCCCGAGGTACATGCCGACGTTACCGAGCACGCCGAAGGCACTGTCGAAGCCATCCCCGGTGTTGCCCTCGGCGAGCAGCGCCTGCACATGCACCCGCCCCTCATCGCGCAGCTGCGCCTTAATGGGCTCGCCGATGCCGAGGACGCGCGCGCGCTGCTCCTGCGCGAAGTAGAGGTTCTCGAGCGCCGTGTTCATCTCGATGAACCCGGTGCGGATCCAGTGATCGAAGGCGGCGGCTTTGGCACTCAGTTGCGACACTTTGAGAATTCTCTTTCAGGGCCATCGGGGCGGGTGCTCCCCCGGGGGACGGGAGGCACAGCGCGCAAGGGTAGACCTTAAACGGCGCAGCCTGAAGCCGACCGCCGGGTTCTCCTTCTAACCCCTTTAAATCAATGGGTTATACTCGACCGCGGCGCCGTACACTGTAAGCACGCTAAGTCACCTCCCAAGCTTCCATGGACCACGAATCCAACTCCGCGGCCGCTGCGCAGGAGCGGCCCGGCGCGACCACGCTGCGGGCGCTCATCGGGGCCATCGCCGGCATATCGGTCATGGGACTGGCGACCGGGGTGACGCTGCCGCTCGTGTCACTGCGCCTCATCGAGGCTGGGGCCTCCTCCACCGCCATCGCGGTCATGGCGGCACTGCCAGCCCTCGGTACGATCGGCATGTCCTTCTTTCTGGCCTCCCTCACCCGCAGGCTCGGCGCCAAGATCCTGCTGGTGGTCGGGATAGCGCTCTCGGGCCTGTGCGTTCTCATCCTCGCCACTCCGTACGCGCCCCTCCCCTGGGTGCTCTCGCGGCTCGGGACCGGTGTCTCCGCCAGCATCCTTTTCGGGCTCGGTGAGGCGCGCATCCTGGAGATCAGCGGCGATGAGGCGCGTGGACGCTGGACCGGCCTGTACGCAACCACCCTCACGGCCTGCCAGTTCGCAGGTCCGACCATGCTGGCGCTGCTCGGCACCACTTCCGGGTTGCCCCTCTACGTCGCCGCCGCGCTGCACGTCGTATCCGGAGCGTTCGTGGTCGGCAGCCGCTGGCGCGAGAGCGCGCCGCCGGCGCCGCAGGCCGCACTCACGCTGACCGGCTTCCTGCGCAGCTCACTGCCGCTGGCGAGCGCGGTGCTGTTCTTCGCCATGTTCGACAGTGCCGTGCTGTCACTGCTGCCCGTGTACGGACTGACGCTTGGTATGGCGACCCGCCTCGCGATCCTGCTGGTGACCGTGGTATTCCTCGGCGACGCCTGCCTGCAGATCCCGATCGGCTGGGTGGCAGACCGCTTCGGGCGGCCCGTCGCGCACCGCGCCTGCGCACTCATCACGGCGCTCACGGCCTTCGCCCTGTGCGCAGGCGCCGCCGCGACGCCCGCCCTGTGGCTGTGCCTCTTTCTCATGGGGGGCACGGCGGGCGCGCTCTACACCCTCGCGATCGTCAGGCTGGGGGACCGCCTGCACGGCACGCGCCTGATCTCGGCCAACGCGTTCGTGGGCATGCTGTGGGGCGTCGGCGCACTGTGCGGGCCGGTGGCGGGAAGCCTCGCCATGGCGGCAATGCAGCCCCAGGGGCTGATGCTGTTCGTCGGCGCCGGCGCCCTCGGGTGTCTCGTTCTGATGCTGCGCGGCAGCCGGGCGGACCTGGAGCCGGCCCGCACACCGTAGCGTGCACCCGGACCGAACGCCCTGGCTAGGGCACGATCTGGATCGACTGGGTGTTGGGGATGTCGCTCGAGATCTTCGCGGTGCCGCTGAGCTCGTTCAGGAGCGAGAGCGCCTGCATGCAGTGGTTGCGGGTGCCCGGAGCGCCCTGACCGTCGGCATCGGTCAGTACGGTGTAGCGCCGCGGTATTGCACGCGCGCGAACCCGGCGCGCGCATCCGTCGACATCGCAAATAGCGTGTGGGCCGTGACTTCGCCGTTGGCGGCGGTGCCGCTCCAGTGCACCGCGTCCACATCGCGCGCCCGCAACAGCGCCCCGAGGAACTGGATGACCTCGGAGATGGAACGCCACTCGACGTGGCTGTAGCTGCCTGAGTTGCGGGCGTTCTCCTCCTCGGTGTAGGGCGGCAGCACCAGCTCATCCTGGCTGCCGGCACCCAATGGCAGGATGGCCGCCACACGGTCCATCTTCAGGTTGCTCGCACCTGCATCAGCGGGCCTCGTTCATGTTCTCGCGCGCGCGCTCGAACGGGTAGCTGTCGACATGCACCCATCCTGTAAAGGGGCGGTCGAGGTCCGCAATTGCGAGCAACGCGAGCGTGACCAGCAGCGTGAGGGAGAACACCTGGAAGGCGTGCAGGCGCGGATTGCGCGAGCCGAACATGGCCACCGAAGCCACAGTGAGGACGCCGCCCACCAGCAGCACGCCCCAGAAAATCCCGGGCAGCCGCGAGTCGGCCTGCAGCAGCCGGGTGCGGCGACACTGCGTGAGGCTGCTGAGCTCACTCAGGGCATGATCGAGGGTGGTGATCTCCGCGGCCGATCCCTGGCGCACTGAGAGGAGCGTCCGCCACATCGAGCGGTTGATAAGGTGGCTCAACTCGGGCGTCTCGCCCTTGTCCATGGTCGGCCAGTCGCTCTCGACCACCGCATTCGCGTAGGCGCGGGTTTCCTGTTCCAGCTGCCCGCGCGCGGGCTGCGGCAGCCCCTCGGCGAGGCGGAACACGTTGCGCAGGGCGTTGGCCTCAAGCTCCGCGTTGAGCTTGGCGGCGGAGAAGTTGGTCCACTCGGTATAGAACATGAAACCGAGGATCACCGCGTGGGTGGTGGCGAGGATGTTCAGCTGCCAGCCGATGAGGTCCTCCCTGGCATAGCGCTCGCTCGGCGGCCAGAGGCGATTGACGAGCGCCATGAACATCATGGCGAGCGCCATCATGAGCGCGGCAAGCAGGATGTTTTGCGTCAGCGACAACATTTCACGGCTTACTGGGGGGCGGGTGCGGTGGTCTCGTTCTTCGGTCCGCGCCTGAGCCGCATTCTCAGACCGTGCGTCGAGATTGCGCAAGACCCTCACGCCGGTGCGGGCGGCGCACCGGCATGGGGCTCCCTCTCGAGGCTTGGCTGCATGCCGGACTACTCTTATAGTATGGAGGCGAGTGGGGGCGGGTGCGGCCCGTTGCGTGGTGTGCTCTGCGGCGCGCTTGCTGCGGCTGATCCAAGAAACAATCCGGGAGTTCTCATGGCGTCAAAAGGTCGCGTGGCACGGGCGCTCAGTGTTGTATTTTCCGGCGGCGCACTCGGGGCCTCCCTGGTTCTCGCCCTGTCTTCGACCGAGGCATCCGCCGAGGTGAACCCCGCGGCCGTCCCTCAGAGCGCCGCCGCCGCCGGCAGCGTGGCGGAGCGCCTGCGCGCAATCCGCGCCGGCGTCGATGATCTGCGCACCCAGACGGGACCGGGGTCTGCGGAGCCGCAAGCGAACGATGCGCCGGGCGCCAGGCAGACCTGGTGGGGCAACGGCGGCTGGGGCCGCTGGCACATGGGCTGGGGTAATGGTGGCTGGGGCTGGCCGAACTGGCACAACTGGGGCAACGGCTGGCACAACTGGGGCAACGGCTGGCATAACTTCTGGCACAACTGGTAAGCGCCGGGCCCGGTCAGCCGATGCAACCGTCGCCGGGGGCGCCAAGCCCGTCGATCGGAGTGGTCGTCGTCCAGCCGACGCCGTTCTGCAACATCAGCTGTACCTACTGTTACCTCCCGGATCGCGACGTGAAGACGGTCATGTCGCAGTCCACGGTACGCGAGCTGTTCGGGAAGGTGTTCGCTTCCGGCTGGTGCGCCGCCGACCTGACCGTGATCTGGCATGCGGGCGAGCCGCTCGTGGTACCACCTTCCTTTTACCGCGAGGCCTTCGGGACCCTCGCCGCCCTGCGACCCGAAGCGGTGCGCGTGCGTCACTCGATCCAGACCAACGGCATGCTGATCTCCCCCGAGTGGTGTGAGCTCTTCAGGGCCTTTGAGGTCGGCGTGGGTGTGAGCATCGATGGGCCACGGCACTTCAACGACGCCCATCGCGTCTCGCGTACCGGACGCAGCACCTTCGAGCGCGCGCTCGCCGGCATACGCGTGCTGCAACGCGAGAAGGTACCCTTTCACGTCATCTCGGTGCTCACGGCCAGAAGCCTGCAGGCACCCCGGGAGATGCTCGACTTCTACCTCGCCGAAGGCATCGAGGACGTGTGCTTCAACGTCGAGGAATCCGAAGGCAGCCATGTCTCCGGCCTGTTCGCGGACGCCGATCCCCAGAAGCTGTTCCGGGGCTTTCTCGAGCGCTTCTGGAAGCTCTCGCGCGAGGACGGCCGCATCCGCTTCATCCGCGAGATCGACGGCATGCTGCCGCGCGTGTTCCGGCCCGGTGACGAGGAGCTGAAGAACATCCAGGTCGAGCCCTTCGGCATGCTCAACGTCGACTGCCACGGCAATGTCTCGAGCTTCTCGCCCGAGCTGCTGGGTCTCAAGAACGCCCGCTACGCCGACTTCCTGATCGGCAACATCCTGACGGACTCCCTCGAGCAGATGCGCAGCAGCGCCGCGATGCAGGCGATGTCGCGCGACATCGCCGCCGGGGTAGCGACCTGCCGCCGCGAGTGCGAGTACTTTTCGGCCTGCGGCGGCGGCGCCCCGGTCAATAAGCTGTCCGAGAACGGCAGCTTCGCGAGCGCGCGCACCACGTTCTGCGCACTGACGCAGATGGTGCCGACAGATCTGATCCTCGCCGCGTTCGAGCAGGTCGAGCGCGGGGTCGAGCACGACGACGCGGCTGCCCTGCTCGCGGACCTCAAACGGCGCAGCCGCGAGCTTGCGGGCGGCGGCGCCGAGCGCGCCTGAATACTACGACGGGATGGCGCGAGGCCATCCCGGTGCAAGGCAACATCGACGGTTCTTGGGAGAGTGAGACCATGAAAGCAAGAAACATCACGGCGACAGCCGCCCTCATCGCCCTGTCGAGCTCAGGCGGCTTCGCGGCGGCGCAGGCTCCGGGCCCTGGACCCGAGCAGGCGCAGCGCACCGGCGCTCCGCCGATGGAGGTGCCCCCCGTCAACGGCGCCCCCGAAGACCGCGGCACGCGCGCACCGGTGCTGCGCATCACGAGCGTGGAGGTCATGCGCAGCGCGCACGCACCGGTGATGGACATCATCCGCGTGCGCGGCCTCGCCAGCAGCCCCGGCTGGGAGGAAGCAGAGCTCGTGCCCCTCACCCACGGCGTGCCGGCGGACGGGATCCTGGAGCTTATCTTCGTGGCGCGCGCACCATCGGAGGCCGCCGACGCCAGCGGCTTTGAGCCGATCGAGGCCATCTTCCCGCTGGAAAGCAATCACCCGTTCAAAGGCGTCAACGTGCACAGTGCCTCGGACTCCGTCTCGGTGACCTCACTCCCCGGCTACGCGGAGAGCAAGGCGCCGGGTGAGGACTGCGGCAAATGCGTCGGCAAGACCTTCGTCCCCAAGGGAACGAGCGCTCCCGCCGGCAGGTCCGCCGCCGAGCTGGTGCGCGAGGAGCATCTGCCCGCCGGCGGCGTGCGCGTCATCCGGCCGAGCGAGGGCATCGCTTCGGCGGACTCCAATCCGAACCGCCTCACGCTGATCGTGAACAAGGACGGCAGGATCACCTCGGCGGTCTGGGAATAGCCCGCCGCCCTACCCTGCGACGCCGAGCAATCCGGGACATCCAATGAAGACCCTCGTGATGGCACTCACCCTGGCCGCGCTCGGCGCCGGCGCGGCTCCGGGCGTCGCGTTCGGCGCCCAGCTGATCGGCAATGGCGGCAGCTGCGCGGACATCCAGCGGGGGGACACCTCCGATGGCACGCCGCTGATCCTGTTCCATTGCCATGGCAGCCCGAACCAGAACTGGGTACTCATCGGCGGCACGGTCGCAGGCGCCGGCGGCACCTGCCTCGACGTCATGGGCAGTGTGGCGGGCGACGGCGCGCAGATCATTGTCGTCCAGTGCAACGGCCGCGCCAGCCAGAAATGGCAGGTGGTCAACGGCCAGATCATGGGCCTGGGCGGCAAATGCCTCGACCTGCAGGGCGGCAGCAGCGCGGACACGACGCCCCTGATCCTCAACGCCTGCGGCAGCGCTCCGAGCCAGCAATGGTCCGTGCGATGAGCGCGCGCCTGCCCGCACTGCTGATCGGCGCCTGGGGCGCGCTCGCGCTTACGGTGATGCTCTCGGCCTGCGCCGGCGGCAACATGCTGGTCGTGGCCAACACCAACGAGTGCATGCTGGTCCCCTGGCACGGCTACCCGATCGACGGCACGCAGGTGCGGCTGCGCCAGTGCGTCGGCAAGCAGCAGCAGTACTGGAACCTCGCCAACGGCCAGATCACCGGCATCGGCGGCAGCTGCCTCGACGTTCAGGGCAGCGCGCCGGTCGATGGCGCCCGCGTCATCACGGTCGGCTGCAACGGCAGCCCGAGCCAGCACTGGACGTACGCCAACGGCCAGGTGGTCGGCATTGGCGGCAAGTGCCTCGATTCGCTGGCGGGCACGGAGGAAGAAGGCGTGCCGCTCATCATCACGAGCTGCACCGGCGCGCCGAGCCAGCAGTGGCAGGTGCACTGAGCGCTGCAGCGCGGCCGGCAGCGGCCCCTCAGGGCACCCGCGGTGCGACACTCTCAAGCGATGGGATGCCGCGGCGGATCTGCTGCGAGAAATCCTCAGCCCGGTCGGCCTGGCGCGCCCGCCCGGTGATGCGCCCGAAGCCGCGCAGTTCATCGAGCGTATAGCGCGTATCGAGGCCCCCGATCGAATACACGTAGCCCGGCAGGTAGCCTGAGAGCACGAGACCGTAACCAAAGGGCAGGCGTCCGACGATGCGCTCCACCATGTGGTAGACGAGCGTGGTGCAGTTCACGGTGATGGTGTTGTAGAAGCGCGGCGTGCGTGCGAGGTCATTCATCTGCTGGATGTAGGCGAGGAACAGCGCCCGGATATCCTCGCGCGGCAGGCGGATGCGGTAGAGATAGTCGTCCTCGCCGCGCACATTGGTGCGCACCCGGATGATGTCGCGCTCGTCCGCCGCGATGATGGAGAGCTCGAACTCCTTGAAGAAGCCGCCGATCTCATTGAACTTCTCGTCGCGCTCGCGCCGGATCTCGACGGAAAACGCCACGTGCTGCCCGTCGCTGAAGCCGAAGGAGATGAGCACATGGGCGATCGCGGGCCCTGACCAGTAGGAGGTGATCATGTCGAGCGCTTCGAGCTTCTGCAGGTCATAGGTGCGCGTCTCCCAGCGCGGCGTGTAGTCATCGGCGCTGCGCCAGTCGAAGTTGCGCACGCCGCTGAGCGTGACGGTACTGCCCTGCACCGCCCCGGTCGCGGTGCGGGCGACATCATCGGCCCACGCCCGCTCGTTCGAGGGCCGCAGCGCATGCCACCACAGCAGCACGGCACACAAAGCCAGCACGAAGCCCCCGAGCGCCGGCGCCGCGTGGCCACGCCACACGGCGATCACGAGCGCTGCGGTGAAGACCGTCCACAGCGCCACCAGGGCGACGCGCACGAGCGCCCCGCCGGGTGCCTGGAACCCCAAAGCAGCCGCCGCCCAGGCGGCCAAGAGGACCATCAGGCAGGAGACGAGGATCAAGACCGTGGTGCGCAAGACGCGGACGCCGGCGGCGCTGCGGGAGTCGCCGTCATTGGCCCCCCGGGCGCTGCGTCCCGGGCCTCGTGGTGTGCCAGATGCGCTGCGCATCGTCCTCGATCAGGGTCTTGTGTACGACCAGGAAGCGCACCGCGTCGTATTCGAACGGTGAGCCGGTCGAATAGTAACGAAAGCTCGTGTTGGCGCGGATGTCGACCGCGGCCAGCGGTGTCAGAACCCAGCCGGCGAGCCCGCGATAGAGGTCGAGGATGTTGATCCCGTAGTTCACGCCGTAGTCGATGACGAAACCGCTGGTATCGCGCACGTTCGAGGGCCCGAGGAGCGGCGCCACGAAGTACGGACCCGGCCCCACGCCCCAGCGCGCCATGGTATCCCCGAAGCCGGTGCGCACCCCGGGGATGTGTGCCGCCGTCGCGACGTCGAACAGACCGCCGATCCCAAGCGTGCTGTTGAGCGCGAAGCGGCCCAGGCTGCGCAGCGCCGGCGCCGGACGCAGTTGTGCCAGGTAGTTGAGCGTGCTCACCACCTGGGTGAGATTGGAAAAGAAGTTATGCACCCCGGTGCGCACCATGCCGGGCAGGCGCCGGTAGGTATCGGCGGCCGGCAGGAAGATGAAGTCATCGAAGCGCGCGTTGAAGCGGTAGGTGAAGCGGTTCAGGGGCTCCCACGGATCGGCGGTCACCATCGAGGGCACGTCCGCGGCGCTCAGCGGGGGTAAGGCATTCGCCGCGTCGCTGGCCGCGGCACGGCTGGCGGCGGCGCCAGCCTCGGCCTGCATTGCCTGCATCTGCCTGATGGCGGCCGCGTTGTCCGCGGCCGGCGTGTCCGGCGGCAGGGTGCGCATGGAGAAGTCGCGCGTCGCGCACCCCCCGAGACACAGCGCCGCGGCCAGCAGCACCCACGCGCGTGGCGCTGCGCTGCTCACGGCGCACCGCCGCGCCAGCGTCCCTGCAGCATGTCCAGCATATCGGCGATCTGCTGCCGGTCACCAAGATTGCCGAGGTGGCCGCCGTGGTCGTAGACGGCGATGCGACCCGCGAGCGTCGTGCGCAGCCAGGCGAGCTCGGCAGCGTCCAGGATCAGGTCGTCGGAGTTGGTCTGCGCGTAGTAGTCACCGTCGCTCTGCAGCGCCGCGCCGATGATTGAAAGGCGGTTGCCCGCGACCAGGGAGTCGCGCGTGGCGCCGCTGCGGTGTGCCAGGTAGTACGGCGCAAACACCTGGTTGAAATAGTCATCGAAGGACTTGCCGAGCAGCTTCTGCGCCACCGCGGCGGTGGCGTCGCCCGGCTGTGGCGGATGCTGCGGATCGGTGACGATGCCGGTACCTGCATACAGGTCGCCCGCGTAGAAGAAGTCCACCAGCGCGAGACGGAAGGTCAGTGCTACGGCGGCGGCGAAATCGGCATCCGTGCGCAGCACCGCCGCGGCGGCCGCCATGATATTGGCGTCCTCGAGGCGCAGCTCGTCGGACGCACGATAGTAGTTTGCAAGGCGCGCGAACATGCGCCGGTACAGGCGGTCGACGTCCTCGGCGCCGTCGCCGATGCTCACCGTGAACAGCCGGTCGAGGCGGGCCATGGAATCGAACAGGCTCACCGGCGGATTGATCATCACCGCACGGTGGATCTTGAGGCGCTGCTCGCGGGCGTCGATGGCCTTCACCACCGCCGCGTGCGCTCCGCCGAGGGAGTAGCCGAGGATGTCGACCTCGGTGATGCGTACCCGCTTGGGCAGGCGCGCAATGATCTCGGCGGCCGCGGCATACAGGTCATGGCTATCCTGCATGAGATCGCCCGCGACCCCGGTGCTGGAGGCTGCGGCGATGAAGCCGGGATTGGTGGGTGAGGGCATGGTGAGGACGTGGAAACCCGCAGCGTAGAGGATGGCGCGCAGCAGCGCCTGCTTGGCGGTATTGCCCTCAGCCCCGGTGCCGGCGATGACGATCGCGAGCGGCGCCGGCTGCTTCTGCGCCGAGAACCACACCCGCAGACGCCGGTCGAACCACAGCACTCCCGGCAGCGGCCGCGCCCACGGCAGCTTGATGTCGATCTCCTGCAGCGGCACGGACGCCGGCAGCGGCGCGATGTCCTGGGGAGGGGTGCCGTAGACGGTGGCACGCAGCGCCGCCGAGTCGGCAAGTCCTGTGGGAGGGTCGTTGGCAGCCTGCGCGTTGAGCAGATGCAGCAGGCCGAAGAGCGCGCCCGCCGACCGGATGAACTTCATTCCGCAATCCTTCCCTGTCAGGCCGCGCCAGGCATCCCGCGCCTGAGCCATTCTTCACATCGCTACAGCTGTTGTATCCGCCGCGGGCGCGCCAAGACGGTCAGCGCAACAAACATCCCGTAGGGTACCGGACAAGTCAATAGGTGAGCGCGCATAGCGGGCGGCGTTGCAGCTTCAGGTCGGATGCGCGGACGCGCACCGCGGCCGCGCTTCGGGGGACGGCAGGCTGATTCCTGATCGAACGCTCCGGGGTCAGGCAGCACGGGTGCTCCCCGGGGCAACGCCTCGCTCACCACGCGCCGCGCGCGCGGCGCACCGCACTCGCGCCGGCGCGCAGGCGGCGGGTACACTGAGCGTCAAGTGCGGCTGAGAAAGGCCCTGACGTGACTGAGATCCGAGCCCTCGAGGACAGCGATCGCGCCGCCTGGGAAGGCCTGTGGAAGGGCTACCTGCGCTTCTACCGGCAGCATTTGCCGCCGGAGATCACCGCGACGACCTTTGCGCGCCTGGTCACACCGGGGACGCCGCCCTACGCGCTGGTCGCGGTAAGTGAGGGGCGGCTGGCCGGGTTCGTGCACTACCTGTTCCACTCCTCCACCTGGTCACTCAGGGACAACTGTTATCTGGAGGACCTGTTCGTCGACCCGACCGTACGCGGCGCAGGCATCGGTCGCGCGCTCATTCAGGCGGTGTACGCGGCGGCCGATGCCGCACAGGCGGCCTCGGTGTACTGGATGACGCAGGAGTTCAATGCCGACGGGCGCGCCCTCTATGACACTCTGGCACGCCGCACCTCGTTCATCCGCTACGAGCGCTGAGCGTTCCTAGGCGGCCGGCGGCGGGGCCGTCTGCGGCTCCGCGCGCGCCCGTCCGTACCAGCGCAGCAGCCCGGCGGCATACGTGCAGTAGTACCCGGCCAGCGTCCCCAGGAGCAGTAGCGTCAGCGGCGTCAGGGACTGCCCGGCCGGCGGGCCGCCGCCCATGCCCGGAACGCCGATGATGACGAAGCGATAGGCGATGCGGCACACGAGCAGCGTGGAGAGCGCGATGCCCAGGTGCGCACTCGGAGTGTAGAAGTAGCCCTCCGGGGTGACTTCAAAGCGCGTCAGGCGCTGCCCGAGCACGCCGAGGCCGACGCCCACCGCCACGCCCGCCCACAGCGAGCCTTCCGAAAGCGCGTGCGTCATGGTGGCAAACCCCAGCAGCACGAGCAGCAGCGGAAACACGCACAGGGTGATCCAGGGACGCGCCGGCCGGAACTTCTGGCGGCCGATGTTGCGGCGGATGCGCGCGTACAGTCGCCAGGCGATCAGGGCGATGATGGCCGCGGTGGTCAGTGCGTGAGTCGTCTGGGGTGTCATCGGCGGTCCGGAGCTCCCTGCCGCGGAACTGTATCGGGTGAAACGGCCGCAGATGCTGCGGCGTGCGGCATTATGTGGGCACCAGGTGCCGCGCGCAAAGGCGCGCCGCAGTCGGGCCGCGTGTTGGCGCAGCGGCGGCGAATAGCTACGCTAGCCCGTGCGCCCGGTGCGACACCCACCGGGCGCTGCCCCGTTGCCGCCTGGAGATCCCCCGGATGCCTGACCAGACTCCCCCCCGCTTCGCCACCGACCGTCGTAGCGTTGCGCTCTGCGCCGCCATGCTCGCGCTGCTCTGCGGCTGCACCACGCCCCGCGCTCCCCAGGCCGAGTACTTCCCCTCGAGCGTCCGGAACGCGCCGTTCTCAGCCGCCGTGCGCGTCGGGGAGGTCGTGTACCTCTCGGGCCAGATCGGCATCGGTGCCGATGGCAAGCTGCCCGCTGATTTCACCGCGCAGGCGCAGCAGACGATGGTGAACGTTGCGGGCGCACTCAAGCAGGCCGGACTCACCTTCGATGACGTCTTCAAGTGCACCGTGATGCTCGCCGACATGTCGCACTGGGAGGACTTCAACCGCATCTACGTCGGCTACTTCAAGGCGGGGGCGCTGCCGGCGCGCAGCGCCGTGGGCGCCAACGGCCTCGCGCGCGGTGCGCTGGTCGAGCTCGAGTGCCTGGCACGCGCGCGCCGCTGAGCGTGATCGGCGCCGCCCGCATCGGCGGCACCCTGCTGCGTCGCCTCGGTCAGCCCGGGGTGACCGGAGAGATCCTCGCAGGACTGCCGCTCGGCCCGTCACCCTGAAGTACCTGTCGCCGCGCGCCGGCTACCCGATGGGCGCGCCTAGCGGGACGGGATCGCCCCGGGCGGCAGGCTCGCGACCGCGGCGTGAAGCTCGCTGATCGCCGCGACGATATGGTAGAAGCTGCTGGCCGGTGCCGGCTCGGCCACGAACTGATCCTTGAGCGTCAGGCGGTCGTGCCACAGCCCCGCCGGCACGTCCGCAAGGTAACGCAGCAGCGCCCCGGCCGCCTCTACCGCCGCCGGCCAGCAGCGCGGCTCGCTCATCGCCAGGCGTGCGTTGGCCTTCAGTCGCTCCGTCTGCGGCCACAGGCGCGCCTCGCCATCCTGCACGCTCAGATCCTGGTGCAGTCCGTTGATGGCGATGCCACGGTGCACGCCATGCTCCTCGGCGACCTGGATGAGACGCACCGCGGCCTGCTGCGGCAGCGCCCCACCGCAGCGCTGCAGCAACCACGACCATTCGAACAGGTGCCCGGGTTCCACGAGCTGCGCATCGGCTGCGACGGGGCGCCAGTGTTCACCAAAGCGCTCGAGCAGCGCACCGCTTGAGGGGTCGATGAAGCTCTCGAGCGCAAGCTCGCTGAGCTCGGCGACCAGCTGCGCCCAGGCCGGCGCGCTGCTCACCTCGCGCCACGAGAGCGCCGCCTCCAGCAGGTGCATGTGCGGATTGGCGAGCAGCGGCAGCCGCTCGGGTACGCCCGAGTAGTAGCCCGCGCCGCCGCGCCGCAGCAGCCGCTCGAGCGCCGCGTGCAGCTGCTCGGCCTCCTCGGCGAGGCGTGCCCCTGGTCCGAGCACCTTCTGGCTCTCGGCGAGCGCCAAGAGCACGAACGCCTGGTCATACAGGAAAGCGCGCTCATCGAGCGCCCGACCTCCCGGGGCGCACAGGCAGCGGAACAGGCCATCGGTACGACGGTAGTACTTGAGAAAGTGTTCAAGGCCACCCGCCACCAGCGGCTGCGGATCGCCGCTCCAGCCGAGCGCCCGGGCATTGGCGAACACGTAGACCTGGCGCACCTGCACGCGCGCACGCCGGCCGTCTGAGGCGACCGGTCCGTGCTCCGTGAGCCGCTCATGGAAGCCACCGTGCACGGCGTCATAGCCGGCCTGCGCCCAGCGCGGCAGCGCTGACTGCGTCAGCCAGCTGCGAAGCTGTGCGGACAGCTGCCGCGCGGCGCTCTGGGCATCCACATCCCCCACGGCGGCGCTCTCAGACGGCAACGACGCTCGCCCCGGAGTGGCGCGGTGCGGGCTGCGCCCGCGCCGCGGCAAAGGCGAAGGCGCTGATGCCGAGGTAGGCACCGAGCGGCACGACGTACGCGGGGCGCAGGTTGTGCATGGCGTCGGCGATGTGGGCGGCGATGTAGGGCAGCACTGCGCCACCGATGATCGCCATGCACAGCAGGCCCGAGGTCGCCGACTCCGAGGCACTCGAGCGCTCGAGCGTGAGGGTGAAGATCACCGGAAACATGATGGAGTTCATGAGCCCGACGCTCAACGCCGCCACGCCCGCAGCCTCGCCCGGGGCGAGCCGCACGATCAGGCACAGGAGCGCCGCGCACGCGGCCGCGGCGCCCAGCAGATGACCGGCGTTGATCCGGCGCAGCAGCGCGCTGCCAATGAAGCGGCCGACCATCGCCCCGCCCCAGTAGAAGCTCACCAGCCGGCCGGCCTTCTCCAGCGGTACGCCGAACACGTCCGGCTGATTGAGGAAGTTGGTGAGGTAGCTGCCGATCGACACCTCCGCGCCGACGTAAAGAAAGATCGCCAGCGCGCCGAGCAGCGCCCAGCGCGAGCGCAGCGCCCGGCCGATGGAATCATCCTCACCCTGGGCGAGGAGCGGTGCGGCGGCCTCGAGCCGCCCGCGCACCCGCCAGATGAAGAACGCCAGCAGCGCGATCAGTATGGCAATGCCGAAGAAGGCCGTGTCGATGTGCCCGAGTGACTCGGTGCGCTGCGCCGCCGTGGCGGCGACGCCGGCTTGCGCGGCGAACATGCCGCCGGCCAGCACCAGCGAGGCCACGAGGAACGGGGCGATGGTGGTCCCGAGGGAGTTGAAGGCCTGCGAGAACGTCAGCCGGAAGTGAGCACCGGCGGGCGCCCCGAGCTCCGCCGCGAGCGGGTTGGCGGCGACCTGCAGGATGGTGATGCCGCTGGCGATGATGAAGAGCGCCACCAGCACGATCGCGAAGGTCTCGAAGTGCGTGGCCACCGGGATCAGGAGGCAGCCGCAGATCATGATGAGGAGCGCCAGCACGATCGAGGCAGGATAGCCGGCGCGGCGCACGATCCCGGCCGCCGGCAGGGACACCACGCCGTAGGCGATGAAGAAGGCAAACGGGGTGAGCGCAGCCTCGCGGTAGGAGAGGCTGAAGATCGCCTTGAGCGCTGCGATCAGCGGGTCGATGGAGGCGGTGATGAAGCCCCACGCGAAGAACAGCGTGGTGATCGATGCGAAGGCACCACGCTGTGCAGCCGCGCCACTCATCAGCGGCGCACCGCGCACCGCAGTCCCGGGACCCCCTACACCCATATCAGCGCCCGCTCCAGCCGTTGCACGGGCGTTAGCATAACCGCCAGCGGCGCGTGCGCGGGCAGCTTCAGTCCGGGGCGCGGGCCACGGCGATCCCCCAGGGGCTGCCGCCGACCGGGATCCGGGCATCCACGTGCCCGCTCTTGAGGTCCACCACCGAGACGTCCCCGGAGGGCCCGTTGGCGGTATAGGCCTTGAGCCCATCGTGGCTGAGCGCGATGCCCCAGGGGCGCTGGCCGACCTTGGGGAAGGTGCGGGTTACGCGCCCGTCCTGCGCGTCCACCTCCAGCACCGCGCCGTAACGCCCGGTGGTCACGTAGAGGTACCTGCCGTCCGGGGAGACGATGCCCATCGGGCGCACCACCTGCGGATCCCCGAGCGAAATGCTGCGCACCACCTTGTAGTCCTCGGTGCTGAAGACCGTGAGCGAGCCGCCGAACTCATTGGTCACATAGCCGCGATGGCTGGCGGGCAGCAGCAGGATCGCCCGCGGACGCTTGTCGGTGGGGATCTGCGCCAGCACCTTCATATCTTTCGCGTCCACCACGTAGACGCTGTTGGAAGTCTCGCAGGTGACGTAGACGATGCGCTCGTCCGCACTCACCGCGACGCCCTCGGGCTCGGAGCCGACCGCGACCGTGCGCGTCACCGCACCCTTAACGAGGTCCACCTCCGAGAGCTGCCCGGTGTCCTCGTTCGACACGTACAGGCTCCTGCCACCGCGGCTGAGCGCGAAGGTCTCCGGGTCCGCGCCACTCTGCAGGGTACTGCTGAGCTTCTGCGACTTCAGCTCGACGACGCCGATGCCGTCGTAGCGGCGGTCCGGCGGCGGCAGCTTCGATTCATCCACGTTCGGGCCGCCCATGGGGGAGCCTGAGAGCGCGACGTACACCCGCGCGCCGTCCGGGGACACCTGGATGCCGCGCGGCCGCTTGCCCACCGGAATGCGGGCGATGACGGCGGCGCTTTGCGGATCGACGATGACGACGTTGCCACCGCGCTCATCGGAGACGTACACGCGCTCGGGCGTCGCCGGCGCGGCTGCCAACGCCGCGGATGCAACCGCGGCCAGCGCGGTGGCCAGGCGAAGCCAGGCCCGGCGGATTGAGGAGTCATGGGTCATGGGGCAGATCCTGTGTGAGCCAGCGGCTCAGTAGGTGACGACGGTGCGGATGGACTCACCGGAGTGCATGAGATCGAAGGCGTCGTTGATCTTCTCCAGCGGCAGCACGTGGGTGATCAGAGGATCGATCGCGATCTTCTTGTCCATGTACCAGTCGACGATCTTCGGTACCTCGGTGCGCCCGCGCACCCCGCCAAAGGCCGTGCCCTTCCACACCCGACCGGTCACGAGCTGGAACGGCCGCGTCGCGATCTCCTGGCCCGCTCCGGCCACCCCGATCACCACCGACACCCCCCAGCCACGGTGACAGCACTCCAGCGCCTGGCGCATCAGCTTCACGTTCCCCACGCACTCGAAGCTGTAGTCCGCACCCCCATCGGTCAGCCCCACCAGGTGCGCCACCAAGTCCCCTTCCACCTCCTTCGGGTTCACAAAATGCGTCATCCCAAACTGCTCCGCCAGCGCCTTGCGCTTCGCATTCAGGTCCACCCCGATGATCTTGTTCGCCCCCGCCAGACGCGCCCCCTGAATGACGTTCAGCCCTATGCCCCCTAAGCCAAACACCACCACGTTCGCCCCGGGCTCCACCTTCGCAGTCTTGATCACCGCCCCGATCCCCGTCGTCACCCCGCACCCGATGTAGCACACCTTCTCGAACGGGGCGTCCTCGCGGATCTTCGCCACCGCAATCTCCGGCAGCACCGTGTAGTTGGAGAACGTCGAGCACCCCATGTAGTGGTACACCGGCTCCTTGCCCAAGTGAAAGCGCGTCGTGCCATCGGGCATCACCCCTTTACCCTGGGTCGCGCGGATCGCCGTGCACAGGTTCGTCTTCTGCGAGGTGCAGCTCTTGCACTGGCGGCACTCGGGGGTATAAAGCGGAATCACGTGATCGCCCTTCTTCACAGACGTCACCCCGGGCCCCACGTCCACCACAATCCCCGCCCCCTCATGACCGAGCACCGAGGGGAACAGCCCCTCAGGATCTGCTCCCGAGCGCGTGAACTCATCCGTGTGGCACACCCCGGTCGCCTTCAACTCCACCAGCACCTCTCCTGCCTTCGGGCCATCCAGGTCCAGCGTCACAATCTCAAGAGGCTTGCCAGCTCCCGTGGCTATCGCGGCACGTGTTTTCATGGCTTCGATTCCTGATACGAAAAGTAATAAGTTCCAGCGTAGATGCGGCCCGGCGGCCGATAAATAAAGGCCCCGCGCAGTGCCTGCGCGGGGCCTTCGGTCGTCAGGCTTGCGACAACCTCAGGCGGCGAGAACGCCCTTTTTCTTTGCAGCGTCCGTGGCCAGAAGGTCCATGAGCGGCGGCGACAGGCAATCGTAGGGCTCAAGTCCGAGCTCTTTGAGACGAGCGCGCACGGCGCCCATCTGATCGGGCTTGGTGCCCGACTCGATGATCGAGGAAACGAAGGCGGCAAAACGCGGCTCCTCCCAGCCCTCCTCCTTCGACAGCTCGGTATGGAAGAAGTCCAGGCCGTGGAACGGGTGCGCCTTGTTCTCGATGCGCCCGTACATGTGTACGCCGCAGCCGGTGCAGGCATAGCGCTGGATGGGGGCCTTCTCGTCGACGATCTTGAGCTTGTTGCCGTTGGCCGTCACCGTGACCTTGTCGCGGCTGATGACACCGATGACCGAGAACGTCGCCCCGGCGGGCTTCCAGCACTTGGTGCAGCCACAGGCGTGGTTGAAGGCGACGTTGCCGCCGATCTTCACCGTCACCGGGTTACTGCTGCACTTGCAGGTGAGCGTGCCGCCGCCGAAGTTCGGGGTGCCCTTCTTGACTCCGTTGTCAACCGACGGATGGATCTTGATTGCCATGGTAAGCGTGCCTCATCACTTGGGTTTGTAGGTGTTGTGCGGCCCGCAGCGGGCTTCAGTCCGAATCCTGCATGGCCGCGGCCAGCTGCGGCGCATGTCGCAGCAGCCCGTGCCGATGGATCTTGCGGTAGATGGTGCGCCGGCTGATGTGCAGCCGTGCGGCCGCCGCGCTCACGTTCCACTGGCACGACTCGAGCATGCGACGCAGTGCGTCGCGCTCGGCACCACTGAGCACGCTCTCGCCCTCGACATCGAGTGCGGTGTCCGTGTCGCCGCGCGGGACCTCCTCGGCTGCGCATCCGGCCAGCCACTCCTCGTTGAAGTCGGCGAGCGTCAGGTGCTCTGCGCTGCGCAGGGCGAGCATGGTGCGCACGACGTTGCGCAGCTGGCGTACGTTGCCGGGCCAGGAGTGGCGCACCAGGCGCTCGAGCAGCGCCGGCTCGATCTGGACCGCCTCGGCGCCGGCCTCGCTGCGCAGCAGCTTCATGATGAGTTCGGCGCTGTCGGTGCGCTGGCGCAGGGGCGGCAGCCGCACGGTGATGCCGTTCAGGCGATAGTAGAGGTCCTCGCGGAACTGGCCCTTGGCGATCAGGTCGAGCGGGTGGTGCTGGGTGGCGCTGATGACGCGCACGTCGACGCTCACCACCTTGCTGGCCCCGAGCGGCATCACCTCGCGGTCCTCGATGACGTTCAGGAGGCGCGTCTGCAGGGTGACCGGCATGTCGCCGATCTCATCGAGGAACAGCGTGCCGCCGTTGGCCTGCAGGATGCGCCCGATGCCTCCCTCGCGCGAGGCCCCGGTGAAGGCGCCCGGCTTGTGGCCGAACAGCTCGCTCTCGATGAGGGTCTCGGGGATCGCCGCGCAGTTGACGGTGACAAAGGGCTTGTCGGCACGGTTGCTGGCGTTGTGGATGGCACGCGCACAGAAGCCCTTGCCGGTGCCGGTCTCCCCGAGCAGCAGCACCGAAATGTCGCGGTCCACCACGCGGCGCAGCACCTCGGTGTTGTGCTGCATCACAGGATCGGCCGACTGCAGGCACTCGAGCGTGCCGCGCGCGACGGCCGGTGCGCTCGTCTCGGCAGCGCCGACGCTCACCGGCGCGCGGCGCGGCGCATCCACGGGCGGGTGCACGGTGGCGAACCAGCGGCGCTGCGCCACCTTCGGGCTCAGGGCTTCGGCACGGTAGCCGCGCTGCGCGGCAAGACGGGTGAGAGTGGCGAGCGTCGTCTCGAGCACCTGCTCGACGCGCTGGCCGCACACCGCCTCGTGGTTGCGCTGCCCGAGGAGCGTCAGGCCGGAGCGGTTGACGCCGCGGATGATCCCCTGCTCGTCGAAGGCGAGCACGCCCTCACCGGGGGTGCTGACAAACTCCGCGCAGCGGTGGAAACGCACCAGGTGCAGGTCGCGGCACGCGGACAGGAGCGTACGGTTCTCGACGTTGGTGGCCGCCATCTCCACCAGCGCGAGCGTGTGGCTCTGCGGGTTGGAGGAGGAGCCGGAGATGTCCAGCGCCGCCAGCAGCTCGCCGCGCATGTCGAAGATCGGCGCGGCACAGCAGGTGAGCGCGGTGTTCTGGGCGAGGAAGTGATCGGTCCTGTGGATGACGACGGAGCGCCCCGTGGTGAGGCAGGTGCCCATGCCATTGGTGCCCATCTCCCGCTCGCTCCACATGACCCCCTCGCGGAAGCCGCTGCGGCGCGCGGTGGCGGAGAAGCCGGTATCGCCGACGTAGCTCAAGATCACCCCGTCGCGGTCGGTCAGCATGATGCTGTATTCGGAGTGCTTGATGAGCTTGCCCAGCGCCTCCATCTCGATGCGCGCGATGCCCAGCAGCACGCCGAGGCGATCGCGGCGCGCCTGCAGGTCGGCCGCCTCCACGCTGTTGGGGCGCTTGATCTCCTGGGGATCCAGGGCATAGGCGTTGAGGCAACGGCTCCAGGAGGAGCGCACCAGGTCGGTGATCGGAAGCTCTGCCCCATGCCGGCGGACCAGGTTGCCAATGTGGTCCGCATGAGTGTGGGACGCGGGTCGCGCACGCATCATAACCAAAACTCCCCCTCAACCATCCCCAAGCTCGTGCGATCAATCTTCCTTCAGCGGCGGACAGCCGAACTTGCACTCCGGCGCGCCGTGATAGTTGGAACGCACAAACGCAAGGATGCGCCACAAATCGTCGTCCGTCTTCACTACCAGGCCCATCTGTGGCATCGGACCAACAACATTCTCCTGGGCCTTGCGGCTGTACCCCTTGCTTTGCAGGATCTGGGTGCCGTAGGCAACCAGGCGGAACAGGGTGTCGTCGTCGCCCCCGTACACCCAGGTGTCGTTGGTCAGGGGCGGACACATGCCGCCGCCGCCGGTGCCCCCATGGCAGCCGTTGCAGCCATAGTTAAGGTAAAGCTTGCCCCCCGCAGCCACCGCGTCGGCGTCGGTGTCCTTGTAGGGGTTCTTCAGGGTGCCCTGGGGGGCTGAGTCCGCCCGCTGCACCGGAGACATAGGGGCACCGGGCGCTGCCGCAGCGGGTGCCGCCGCCGGGGCGGCCGGGGGCGCAGCCTGCTGCTGCGCATGAATCAGGGAAGACGTCAGGCCTGCCAGGCAAACGATCAACACTCTCTTAAGCACTACGCGCCCTCTGTTTCACTACCTGCACATGCGTCCCTGCTACGCTCCCGGTCGCGACGCCGGCTCATCCAGGAGCTTAATCACTTTCGGATCTCCCTTGTCACGCGCGATCGACAGCGCCGTGTCACCGCGCTCAGTCTGCGCCTTTACATTGGCGCCGGCGCGCACCAGCAGTTCGACCATATCGGCACGGCCGTTCGCCGCGGCGATCATAAGTGCGGTGACGCCGCCACTGTTCTTGGCGTTCACGTCGGCGCCCTTCTGGATCAGCGCCTGCACGAGCGGTGCGGAATGATTGGCCGTGGCGAGCATGAGCGGGGTGTAACCGCCCTCGCCGACCGGTCGCGCCGGATCTGCGCCTGCCTGCAGCAGCGCCACGGCGGCCTTGTCCTTGCCGTACTGGGCCGCAATCCCCAGCGGACTTAAATTCTGATTGCTGAGCGCATTGGCATCCGCGCCCTTGGCGGCGAGGATCTTCACGTCCTCGGGACTATCGAGGTAGGCCGCCGTCATGAGCGGCGTCCAGCCATCGCGGTCCCGTTCGTTAGCGTCGGCCCCGTGGGCCAGCAGGAATTCGACCATGGAGGGCTCGGCCATGATGATGGCATGGTGCAGGGGCGTCTCACCCTGCAGGTCCTGGGCTGAAACGGAAGCGTGCTTCTTCTCCAGGAGATAAGCGACGCGCTTCTCGTCGTTAGCCATCACCGCGTTGTTGAGCTCCGTGTTCACGTTGGCACCGTGCGCGAGCCACTCGTTCAGCTGCGCGATGCTCACGGTTGCGGTCGCCTGCTTGGGTTCGGGCGGTGCCGGCTTGTAGGGTCCGTGGGCGGGAAGATCTCCGCTGATGATGCAGTCATCGCAGCTGACCAGCGGCACGCCGTATTCCACCAGGATGGCGCGGATCGCATCCTTCTGTTCGTGCAGCGCCCTGTTGAGAGTCTGCTGCAGGGCCTTGTCGTTGCGGCGTACGGCGACCGCCATGTCGAACTCGAGCGGGGTCGAGTCATCGAGGAGGTTGACCGGCTGCAGCGTGATGGGCGCATGCTGCATCGTCTTAAAGTAGCCCGCCATGGGCCCCCAGGCGGCTGCCACGTCGAGCTTGCCGTCGATGACCTCCTGCACCTGGTAGCTCGGCTGGTCCTTGGCAACGAGGTCAGCGTCATGGCTCAGGTAATGGATCTGCACGTTGCCGACGCCGTGGTTGGCGAGCGCTTCGCGCACGGCGGAGGTCTGGTACACGCCGACCTTGAGTTTTTTCAGCCGCGGGTCGTCGAGGTTCTTGAAGTCGTAAGCGCGCTCGCTGCGGTACGCGAGCACGAAGGTCGTGCGGTAGAGCGGCGCGGTGGTAATGACGTCATCGGCATCGACGGGCATGTCGATCATGACGTCGCATTGCTCGGCATCGAGGGTGTTGCGGGTCTGCCCGCGTTCGATCCCGGGACGGTAGTAATACTCGACCGAGGTGTCCATCGCCTTGGCGAGCACGGCCGCGATCTTATTCTCGAAGCCCTCGCCCTTGTTGTTGGAGAGCGGCATGTTGCCCGGATCGGCGCACACCCGGAGCGCTGCCTGCGCTGGGGTTACCGCGAACGTCAGCGCAGCCGTAGCCAGGGCGGCGGCCAGCAAGGGTCCGCTTCGCATCCTCGTTCTCATTGTCATTTCGACTCGGCTCCTCGGCTCCGCGTTCCCTGTGGCGCCTTCGCCCGGAAGAAGGGATGCGCCCGGCGTTACCGCCGGGCGCACCCTGTTCCATCAAACTCAAACTCGATCCGTCAATTCCCCACGGCGAAGGTGTAGAGCGTGCCCCCCTGCGGGATCATGCTCAGGTTCGCCGCCTTGGTCATGGCGGTGGCGCCGATCGCGCCGAACTTATCGTTCAGGTCCAGGCCCGCGGTGACCGGCAGGCCGATCCAGCCGCCGATGCCGCTCCACACGGACACGTACTGCTTGCCATTCACCCGGTAGGTGATCGGGTTGCCGATGATTCCCGAACCCAGCCGGCGCTGCCACAGGACCTTGCCGGTGGCACGATCCACCGCGCGGAAGTCCCCGCCCAGGCTGCCGTAGAACGCCACGCCGCCATCAGTGACGAGCGCGCCACCCCAGTTCGGATACTGGTCCGGGATTTCCCACACCGTCTCACCGGTCAGCACGTTGAACTTCTTGAACTTGCCCGTGATGCCCGGCTTCTCCGGGTACATGTACACGTTAGCGAACACGTACACGATGCCCTGCTGGGTATGTGAGCGCTCCTGCGGCTCATCTTCCATACACCAGTTATTGGTCGGGCAGTACGCCATGCCAGGCTCGCTCGGATCGATCGCACAGGGCTGCTGATCCTTGCCGCCCATCGCGGACGGACAGGCCTGGGTATTGCCGTGCACCTTCAGGGGCGAGTGTTCGTACACCTTGACCGGGCGGCCGGTCTTCATGTCGATCTTTTCCGCCCAGTTGGTGGTGACGTACTTGTTCGCGCGCAGCAGCGTGCCATCGGTGCGGTCGAGCACATACGCGAAGCCGTTGCGGTCGAAGTGGATGAGCACCTTGTGCATCTTCCCATCGACGTTCAGGTCTTCGAGCATGTTCTCGTTGATGCCGTCGTAGTCCCACTGGTCAAACGGCGTCATCTGGTAGGCCCAGACCACTTCGCCGGTGTCGACCTTGCGGGCAAAAATGGTCATCGACCACTTGTTGTCCCACTTGCCGCTGTTGCAGGCTTCCTGCGTGACGGGCGTCGCGCCGCAGCGGTAGGAGGGGCTCCACAGTCCCGGGTTACCGCTCGAGGCGTACACCAGCTTCAGCTCGGGGTCGTAGCTGTAGAAGCCCCACATCGCGCCACCACCACGCTTCCACTCGTCGCCGGGGTAGCTGGAGATGCCGATGTCGTGGCCGGCAGTGCCGTACTCGGGATGCTTCTTGTTGGAATCCTTCGTCAGACAGACGTCTTTGTCGGACCCCGTGTTGTAGCACTCCCAGACCTTCTTGCCGTCAGCCAGGTTGTACGCCGTGAAGCGCCCGCGGGCCGCGAACTCGTCGCCACCGAAGCCGATGAGCACCTTGCCCTCGGCAATGATCGGCGCCGGGGTGATGGTCTCGCCCTTGTCCGGGTAAGCGTGCTTGACGACCCACACTTCCTTGCCCGTGACCGCATCGAGTGCAATCACGAAGCCGTCGAGGGTGCCAAATACCAGCTTGCCGTCGGCATAGGACATGCCGCGGTTGACGGTGTCGCAGCAGGCGCGCGGCACCGCGGAATCATCGCGATTGGTGGTCTTCTTGTAGTTCCAGGTTTCCTTCGGATGGTCCGGATCAGACAGGTCGAGCGCCTGGATGATGTTGGGCCAGCCACTCTCCATGTACATCATCGGCTTGCCGTTCACCGTGACGACGAGGGGCTGTCCCTCATGGCCACGCAGCGTGCCGGATGACTGTGACCAGATCATCTGCAGCTTGCCGACGTTGCCGGTGTTGATGTCCTTTAGCGCGCTGTGGCGCGTCAGGGACTGATCGCCGCCAGGGGCGGCCCAGAGATTAGGATCTTTTGAGCGGTCGGTTACTTCATCGCCGAATGCCGCTGCGCAGAACGCTCCAAGTGCCAGGCCGGCACTTATGGCGCATAGAGTTTTCTTGCGTTCGAATCGCATACGCAGTTCTCCTCAGATGGATTTCGAATCGTTCGTTCGTCGTGAGCACCGCTGTGCGCGCATTCTTTGTTGAGCATGCCTATGCACCTTATCGGCCTCGCAACCACGTTCCCCAAATCAGACCTCGTGCTTGCTCTTCACCCTGATCAAAATCGCGGCGAATATCATAGTCTTACTCGCATTCATGTGCAGTACGCCGAGTTCGCCACAAACCTGTGCCACAAATGACACAGTTCGGAAGCGAGTAGTCGTGCTACGCCGCTACTGCGCCGCGCCGCTGCAAGCAGATTGCGGCGCTGCGTAATGGGAATTTGTCGTGTCTTTGCATAAGCCCTACATCCAGCCGGCGCGCTGCGTCACGCGAGCGTCACACCGAGTGCCCAAGGCATGCTCGGGTAACGCGCGGCCGCGTCCTTAAGAAAACTTTGCCCGCAGGATCGAACCCTGGCCCGCGCCGCGCAGCGGCGACACGTGCGAGCGCACGCGGTGCCCGCCCCGTGGCGGAGGCTGCCGCACGGCCTGCAGCGAAAAAAAGCGTCGACGGCCCGAAGGCCGCCGACGCACTTGCGTAGCCGTGAGAATGGTAGCCCGCTCCTGAAAGTGCGCGTCGCGCTCTTAGAAGCCCAGGTACGCGCCGATGTTCACCGTGGTCGCGCTGTTCTTGTTACCCAGATCGTCGGTACCGACGAAGGTGTCGTTGTGGGCCGTGCTCCAGGCGCGCGTACCCTCAAGTAACAGTGTCAGGTTCTTGGTCAGCGAGTAGTACACACCCAGGGTGGCCTTCTCGTTCTTCGACACCATGAACGGGTTGGCGGCCTGGTCGAAGGTGCTGGCGTAGTCGAGCTTGCTGATGCCGTAGTTGGCACCGAGCTTCACCGCGCCGAGCTTGTAGGTCACCTGCACCATCCCGCCGTCGGACTTGCGCGTCTGGCCGTCGCCGCCGAACGCAGCCCCGCCGTTGTAGGCGCCACCGTCAAACAGCGCCGTCGTGCCGAGCCCCTTGGCGTAGTAGCCGTAGATGAACGCCTCGAGGTCCGCCACGTCAACCTTCACGAAGAGGTCAGCACCGCTGCCGGTGTAGTCATATGCGCTCAGGTTCTCATCGATGTAGTTCTGCTTCTGCGTGATGCCCGCCAGCGACACATAGAGTTTGCTCGTGCCGCTGAAGGGCAGCGTGTAGGTCAGCTTGCCGTGGAAGCCCGGCGCCTTCTTGGCCTGCGTCGTGCCCGCGTCGCTCAGCGAATTGAGCGGGTCGAACGCGCCTACCGTCACGTTGAAGCCTGCAAAGTCCGGACTCGTCCAGTCGATCTGCGCCAGCCAGTCGGTGTAGATGTAGCCGAAGCCGATGCCACCGAGCGTGGTGTTGGAGGGTGAGGGTCCGGCGGCACTGCCCGGAGCGCCGACGCCCGGCAGTGTCATGTCGTTCAGGATCACGTCCGCACCGAACAGGCCGATGTTACGGCCGAAGGTGAAGGTTCCCATGTCCTTGTTGCCGAACGTCAGGTAGACCTGGCGAATGTCCAGGCCGGTGGTGCCGAGCGCGGTGTTGGTCGGACCATTGCCGGTCTGCAGGTTCGGGCTGCCGCCGTCATTGGTGGCGATGCCCGGGAACAGGCCGAAGTGCGCCGCGATGTCGATACCGTTCTGCGTGGTCTTCACGCCGAAGCTGATCGAGGCGGGCAGGAGGCCGTTGCCGATGTTGGAGACGCTGCTGTTGCCGTTGGCAGACCCGGTGCAGGTCAGTCCGCCAGCAACGCTTACCGCGCTCGAAGCGCTCTGGCAGCTCGACCAGATGTAGTCGACGTTGATCTCGCCATTGACCGAGAAGGTCCAGTTGCCGTCCGAGGTCGTAAAGTCAGCCGCCTCGAGCGGTAGCGCCGCTACGGCCAACAGGCCGCCGGCCACTAACGGCCCGAGGATCCTTTGAGTTACGCGCATGTGCTTCATCGAATGACTCCCGCAGTGTGTGAGATGCCTTCAAATGGCGGCTCGCCGCCTTATTGCTGTCAGATGCCAGGAACCTATCGCCGGCAGAGCAAGGTACGTGCCAACAGATGTTGGCTCCAGACAACATATTAAGATTACACGGATCAAGAAGTTAGGCCATCTAATAGTTCCAGGGCGACAGTGCGCCGCCAGAAAGGCCACAGTGTGCCGCACGAGTGGTACGAAAACGTCCCACTGTGCCGGGCGGGTGTGCCGCGACGTTTAAGGGGCAGCGCGAAGCCAGCGCGCCGCGAGGGGGGGCACGAGGATCAGGCTGACGAGGGTGGAGGAGACGAGGCCGCCGAGGATCACGATCGCCATCGGACCTTCGATCTCATGGCCCGCTTCGCGCGACTGCAGCGCCACGGGCAGGAGCGCGAGCCCGGTCAGAAGCGCGGTCAGGAGCACCGGCGTCAGACGCTCCTCGGCGCCGCGCAGCGCGGTGGCGAGGCCCCAGGGCTGAGCTTCCGCGCTCACGAGGTGCTCGTAGTGCGAAATGAGCAGGATGGTGTTGCGCGCGGCCATGCCGAAGAGGGCCACAAACCCGACCATGGCACCGAGGGAGAGTGTGCCGCCGGTGAGCGCGACGGCGATGACCCCGCCGATGAGCGTGCTCGGCAGCGCCGCCAGCACGAGGAGCACGTGGCGGCTGTGCCCGAAGGCGAGCGCCAGCAGCAACACGATCAGGGTCAGTGCGGCAACGGAGTGCCAGATGAGCTCACGCGCCGCGGCGGCCTGCTCCGGCGCGGCCCCACCGTAGCGCAGGTAGACATTCGGCGGCAGCTTGACGTGCGCGGCAATTGCCGCCTGCGCCTGGCGTGCGTAGCCGACCTGATCGGTGCCGGTGGGACTGGCCACCACCACCTGGCGCCGCAGCCCATCCTCGTGCTCGACCAGGCTGCGCGATGCGACCAGCGTGAGCTCGGCGATGGCACTCAGGGGCACACGCACGCCGTCACGCCCGCGCAGGACCAGTGCCCCGACATCCTCGGGCGTCGAGCCGGCGCCTTGCAGGCGCACGACGACCGGCACGCCCCGGTCTGACTGATTCAGTTGCGCCACCACGGTGCCGTGATAGGCGGCGTTGAGCACCCCGAGCACCTCAGCCGCCTGCAGTCCGTACAGCGCAAGCTGATCCTCGCGCAGCCGGATCTGAAGCTCCGGCTGGCGCGGCGGCACCTGCAGGTGCACCGCGCCGCTCTGCGGCCATTGCTTGAGCACGCCGGCGATCTCACCCGCGACCTGGTCATCGACATCCAGATCCGGTCCGAACACGCTGACGAAGAACGGCGCCACCTCGCCGGAGAGCGTCTCGCCGATGCGCTCGGCGAGCACCGAGTAGATCTCGACCAGCTGGTTGGGGAAGGCCTCGAACACCGCGCGCACCCGCGCCTCCATCTGCGCGGTGGTGAGCCCCTGCGCCGGGTCGAGCTGGATCTCGAATTCGCTCTTGTTGGGCGCATCCGGATCCTGGCCGTTCTCGGCGCGCCCGATCTGCTCGGCGACGCTCTTCACCCCCGGCAGCGCGGCCAGCCGTGTGGCGATGCGCTGCCCGACGCGCGAGGTCTCCGCGAGCGAGATGCCCGGACGCAGCGCCGCGTGCGCGATCAGGTAGTTCTCGCGGAAGTCCGGCAGCAGGCGCGCCCCGAGCACCGGCAGGAGCGCGAGCCCGAGCAGCCCGCTCAGCAGCAGCAGCGCGAGCACCAGGGGCGCACGCGGCGCGAGCGCTGCGATGAAGCGCTGCTGCCACCGCTTCGCGCGGCGCAGCCACGCCGGCTCCGGGCCCGGCGCGTAGTCCTGCATCAGCAGTGCGCACAAGGCCGGCGTTGCGCTCATCGCCACCAGCAAAGACAGGCCGACTGCCAGCAGGAAGGCGGTGGCGAGCGGCCGGAAGAATGCACCCTGCAGGCCCGACAGCATGAGGATCGGCAGGAACGCCACCGCCACCGCGGCGGTCGCGTAGAACACCGGGCGGCGCACCTCGAGGGAGGCAGCGAGCAGCAGCTCGCGCATGGCGCCGCGCGCGCGCACGCCGCGGCGCCGGCGCGTGATGTTCTCGACGTCGATCACGGCGTCATCGACCACCACCCCGAGCGCCACCACGAGGCCGCCGAGACTCATGGTGTTGAGGGACAGGCCCCACGCGCCCAGCAGCCACACCGTCGCCAGCAAGGAAACCGGAATGGCGCTGAAGGAGATGAGCGCCCCGCGCCAGTCGCGCAGCGTCACGAGCAGCAGCACCACCACGAGCAGGGCGCCGATCAGCAGCGAGTTGCGCAGCTTCGCGATGGCACTCTCGATGAAGCTCGCCGGGCGCAGCAGCGCCGCGTGGTACTCGACCCCGTGCTGCGCGAGCGCCGGTGCCAGCACGTCCAGGCGGTGCTCGAGGTCGCGCGTCACATCAAGCGTATTGGCGCCGTACTGGGTGGAGGTCTCCACCAGGATGCCCGGCTTGCCGCCGATGATCGCATCCCCGAAGCGCGGTGCCGCGCCATCCCTCACCTCCGCCACGTCCGCCAGGCGCGTGGGCACACCGGCGTGACTTGCCACCACCGTCTGTCCGAGTGCCGCCACCGACTCCCCGGGGGCCTGCGACCTGAGCACGATGCGCTGCGTGGGTGTCTCGAGGTACCCGCCGCCGGTCATCTGCGTGCCGCGGCGTGCCGCCTCGAACACGTCCTCGAGCGTAAGTCCCGCGCCGTCGAGCCGGGCGGGGTCGACCCACAGCTGCCGCTCGCGCACGTCGCCGCCGAAGATCTGCGCCTGCGCCACTCCCGGCACGGCCAGGATCTGCGGCTTGATGGTCCAGCGCACGAGGTCACGCAGCTCAAGCGGCGACAGCCGCTCGCTGGTGAAGCCGAAGTGCAGGAGGTACTCCATCGAGGAGCTCAGCGGCGAGAGCTGTGGCGGACTTACGCCCGCGGGCAGGAGCGCGCTGGCATCCGCCAGTCGCTCGGTAATCACCTGGCGCTGCAGGTAAGGGTCGCTGTTACGGCCGAACACCACCTGGATGGCTGACAGCCCCTGGCTCGAGGTCGAGCGCACCGCGGCGACGTTCTCCGCCCCCGCGAGCAGGTCCTCGAGCGGACGGGTGACGAGCGCCTCGACCTGGGTGGCGTCGAGGCCTGGCGCCTCGGCCTGCACCAGCACGTGCGGCGGTGCGAAGTCGGGGAATACATCGAGGCGCGCACTGAGGAGTGCGCCGACACCGAGCAGCGCGATGAGCAGCGACAGCGCCGTGACGATCTTCGGATGCGCCAGGGATCCGCGGACGATGGCGGCAAGCATGAGGCTAGTCGTGGTCCTCTTCGGCCGCCGAGAAGCTGCTGATGCCCTGCAGCGACCAGAGCACGCCAGCGCCCTGCACGACGATCTGATCCGCGTGCCCAAGACCCTCGACGAGCCACGCCTCGCCCACGCGGCTCACGGGACGCACCGCGACCGACTCATAGGTGAACGTGCCGGCCGTGTCGCCCGCGCGCCGCCGGTAGACATAGGTGCCGGAGCTTGCGTAAACGAGCGCCGCCGCAGGCACGAGCAGCCCTTTGACGGCCGCCGTCTGCAGACGAACCGCGGCGCGTGCGCCCGGCCCCAGACCCGGCGGCGCGCGATCCAGCTCCAGCAGCCAGCCGGCGCTCTGCGACTGCGCATCGACGCGCGGCAGCACACCGAGCACCTGCGCACTCAGGTGTACGCCATCCACATCCACCAGCGCCTTTCGAGCGACCTCGCCGAAGTGGCGCCCCGGGACGTCCGCGCGCACCAGCACGCGCTCGCCGCGGCCGACGGCGGCCAGCAGTTGCTGCCGCTGCGGCTCACTGAGCTTCGCCAGCGGTCCCCACTGCAGCCGGAACGCCAGCGCCGCAGCCTGCGCCTGCGCATTCGCCTCCACCGACTGGGCCTGCGAGGTCTGCAGCGTCCTGAGCGAGGCCTGGGCGCCATCATGATAGAGCCCGGCCTGGCGCGCCGCGTCGGCGCTGGCCGCCAGGGCGACAGCGCGCGTGCTGTCGAGGTGCCCGGCGTCTGTCAGCAGTGCCACCGGGTCGAGCACCGTGCCGTACGCCTCAAGCTGCGGCATCCCGACGAGGTTCTGCGGGCTCTCGATGCGGATGCCGACGGCCTCCTGCTGGGTTGCGCTCAGGGAGAGCTTGAGGGACTCGGCGCTCTTGGTATCGTCATCCTCCTTGGCGGCCGGCTTCGCAGCGCCCGTTTGCATGCCCGCATCCTTGCTGCCGGCGTCGTCTTGCCTCGCGGGCTCATCGTCGGTGCGGTCCGCATCATCGTTCTCGGTGGGGGCGCGGGCCGGACGCGTGCGCGCCTCGTTGCGCGCCTTCGCCTCATCGGCCTGCTCGCGCGATTCAGCCGGCGCCGGCTGCGCCTGCGGCGCTGCCGGCGCGGTGTCCGCGGCATCCACGGTGGCGGCCAGAAGGATGAGGGGCAGCAGGTATCGGGTCTTCATGCGCGCGGCCCCGCCTCGCCCTCGAGCGGCCTGCGGTAGGCATCCTCGAGCGCCCCGAAGGCCACCTGCGCAGCGTACGCGGCCTCGAGCACCGTGAGGCGCGACTCGAGGGCGGCAATGCCGGCGCCGAGTGTCTCGCTGCGGTCGCTCGCGCCTGCGGCCAGCGCCCGCGCTTGCGCGCGCTGTTGCTCGTCGGCCAGCGCGGCGAGCCGTCGCGTGTCGTTCCAGGCATGCTGCGCGTTGGGCCAGCCGAGTTGCGCACGATCAATCTGCCCGTAGATCGCCGCCTGCACGGCCTTCAGGTGCTCGCCGGCGGCCGCCCGCCGCCCGAGCGCCTCCCCGATCGCACCCTGGTGCTGGTTGAAGATCGGCAACTCGAAGGAAACTCCGAGCGCGCTTTCGCTGGCAATCTGGTCGAGCGCATCCTGGCGCACCCCCTCCCCGCCCCAGGCATAGGCCGGCTGCACACGCACCTGCGGCCAGCGCTTGGCGACCTCGCCCTTGAGGTTGATCTCGGCCAGGTCGTAGGCGCGCAGGGCGCCGATGATCTGCGGACGGGCGATGAGCGCCTCGCTGCGCCAGCGCTCCGGCGTCGCGCTCGACAGGGCATCGATCTGCGTCCAGTCCGCCCAGCGTACCGGCACGCCCTCGAGCGCGGCGAGCGGCACGCCCACCGCCGCCGACAGCCGGGCGCGCGCGTCCGCGCCGCGCGCGCGCGCCTGCTGTTCGCGCTGCCGGGCGCGCGTCAGCTCGAGTTCATCCGTCAGCAGTTGCGCGCGCGCCAGATCCCCGACCCTGAGGCGCGCGCGATCGGCGTCGAGGAGCCCCTGGCGGTCCTTGACCAGGGCGGCGAGCAGCGCCGCCTCGTCCTGTGCCGAGACCACGTCCAGGAGCGCCTGGCGCACGCCGGCGCGCACCTGCCAGATCGAGTCGCTGAGCTCGGACTCGGCCAGCGCGGTCTCGAGCGCTGCCTGCTGGCGGGCCCGCGCGCGCTCGCCCGGGCGGCGCAGCAGGAAGTCGAGTGAGACGCCGTACAGCCACGCCGGGCTTTCGGCGGCAGTCTTCAGGTATTCGGCGAACAGCTCCATGTTGGGGTTCGGTATCTCGGCGGCGGTGCGCTCGGCGGCCGCGACCGCGGCCACCTCGGCGCGCTGCTGCGCCAGCTGCGGATTGAGTGCCAGGGCCGCGCTGAACCACTGCGAGCGGTCCCAGCCTGAGGCGGCCGGCGGCAGCTGCGCCACCGACCCCAGGCGGCGCGCGCTGAAGTCCTCGAGCGTTTTCGCCGGATCCACCGGCTGTGGCGCGGGCGTGCTGGCGCAACCGGCGAGCGCGCCGGCCACAAGTGGCGCAAGCCACCGCCGCGGTGTTCCTGATCCGTGCTGCCCCCTGCCGCGCATGGCTCCCCCGCACCTCGCCTGACCGTGCGGGGCAATATAGAACCCCCGGCAGTGTGCGGGCAACGCGCCCTTCGCGCGTGGCGCGTAATTCCAACATCAAGAAGTCTGCAGTGACCGCGGCAGGTCAGGCCGCCGACAGTTCGCGCCAGCGTGCAATCTCCTGCAGCGATACGCGCGCCGCCCCGCCGGAGAGTGCCGGGCTCCAGCCACGGGGATCCCCGAGTGAGGCGCCCGCCGCGAGCACGGCGGCGCACGCCGGGGTGTCGGGGAAATAATGGCTGCGCGTCAGCACCACGCGCAGCTGCGCCCGGCGTGCCGCCTCGATTCCCGCCGGGGAGTCCTCCATGGCGATCACCGCCTCCCGATCGAGCTTAAGGCGGGCGAGCGCGACGAGGTAGGCCTCAGGGTCGGGTTTCTTGCACGGCGCCTCCTCGGCGCACACCAGGGTCGCGAACCGCTCACGCCAGCGTGCGCCCAGGTGCCGCCCGAGAAGCGCCGCCACGTTGGCGCCACTGGTGGTCGTCACGATGCCCAGGGTGACGCCGGCGCGCGTACAGTCATCGAGCAGCTCCGCGACCCCGGGCCGCAGCGGCAACCGCCCGGTTGCCACGAGGGATTCGTAGTGGCGGCTCTTAAGGCGGTGCAGCTCGACTGCGAGTGCGGCGCGCGCCCGCGCCGCCGCGGGCGCTGCGGGCTGGCTCTCCATGTCGAACAGCAGGCGCTCGCGGCCGCCGGTGACGCGCAGCAGTTCCCCGTAGCGCGCCTCACTCCAGCGCCACGGCAGGCCGGCTTCGGCGAAGGCGAGATTGAAGGCGCTCAGGTGCCCGCAGCGCTCGGTCTCCGCCAGCGTGCCGTCGACGTCCCACAGCAGCGCGCGGATCATTCCCCGGGGCGCACGGGAACCGCCTGCATCGCCGGGGGCCGCGCGATGGCGCCGGCCAGAAGCACCGGCAGCTCGGCGACCGAGTCGATGAAGGCATCGCAGGCGAGCGCGCGCGGGTCGGCACCCTCGTTGTAGCCGTACGGCACGCACACGATGCGCATGCCGGCGGCGCGCGCTGCCAGTAAGTCGGTCGCCGAGTCCCCGACCATGAGCGCCTCGGCGGCGGACACCTGCAGCTCTTCGCAGGCATGCAGCAGCGGCTGCGGATGCGGCTTGCGGTGCTCGGCGGTGTCGCCGCCGACGACGACGTCGATCCAGGGGCTCAGGCCCAGATGCACCAAGAGCGCCGCGGCGGCGTAGCGGGCCTTGTTGGTGACGACGCCGAGCCGCAGGCCGCGCGCGTGCAGCTGCGCCAGCCCTTCCTCGACGCCCGGATAGGCGCGTGCCTGGAATTCTTGGCCCTCGTGCAGGCGGTCGTAGTGGAAGTAGAAGCGCTGCAGGAGCAGCACCGGATCGACCGGCCAGGGGCGCGGACTCAGGCGCGCGACGACGCGCTGAATGAGTACCGGCGCGCCGCGGCCGATCAGCTCCCGCACCCGCTCGAGCTCCAACGGCGCGCTCTGCTGTTCGGTGAGCGCGAGGTTCAGGGCCTGTGTGATGTCGGCCGCGGTATCAAGGAGCGTGCCGTCGAGGTCAAAGAGCACGGCTCGCACCGGCGCCGTAAGCCACGCGGGCGGCTTGGACTGGACCAGTTTCACCGGCCTTCCTTGCGCTTAACCAGCGCCCGGGCGCGCGCGCACAGCGCCGCCGGCGTGAACCCGAGTTCGCGCGCGACCTCCCCGGCCGGCGCGGACTCCCCGAAGCGGTCGATCCCGAGCACATCGCCGTCGAAGCCGGTATAGGCGCGCCAGTAGAGGCTGACGCCCGCCTCCACCGCCAGCACCGGGATCTCCCGCGGCAGCACCGCGGCTCGGTAGGCGCGGTCCTGGCGCTCGAAGTCATCACAGCTGGGCATGGAGACCACGCGCGCCGCGATGCCCTCGGCGGCCAGTGTGGCACGCGCGGCCAGGGCCAGTGACACCTCCGAGCCGGTGGCGAGCAGCGTCAGCGCCGCGGGCCCCGTGCTGTCAGAGAGCACATAGCCGCCGCGGCGGATGTCGGCGAGCTGCTGCGGGCTGCGCTCGCAGTGCGGCAGGTTCTGGCGCGAGAGGATCAGGCACGTCGGTCCGTCGCGGCGCTCGATGGCGAGAAGCCACGCCACGAGCGTCTCCACCGCATCGCAGGGGCGCCACACCGAGTTGTTGGGGATGAGGCGCAGGCTGCTGACGTGCTCGATGGGCTGGTGGGTCGGGCCATCCTCGCCCAGTCCGATGCTGTCGTGCGTAAACACGTAGATGACGCGCAGGCGCATGAGCGCGGACATGCGCACGGCGTTGCGGCTGTAGTCGGAGAACGTCAGGAAGGTGCCGCCATAGGGGATGTAGCCGCCGTGCAGCGCAATGCCGTTCATGAGCGCGCTCATCCCGAACTCGCGCACGCCGTAGTTGATGTGGTTGCCCCAGCGGCGGCGACGCACCGCCACGGCGGCCGCCGCAGCGGTCAGGTTCGAGCCGGTGAGGTCCGCCGAGCCGCCGAGCAGCTCCGGCAGGTGCGGCTGCAGGAGTTCGATGGCGTTCTGCGAGGCCTTGCGCGAGGCAACCGCCGGGCGGCCGTGCACCACCTGCTCGAGCGCCCCGGCACTGATGCGCGGCCATTCAGCCGGCAGTGCGCGCTCGCACACGCGGCGCACGAACTCGGCGGCGAGCTCCGGGAAGGCCTGCCGGTAGGCATCCACTTGCCGCTGCCACTGCGCCTGCAGCGCCACGCCGCGCTCGCGCGCATCCCAGGCCGCGCGGATGTCCTCGGGGACCGCGAACGGCTCGGCGCGCCAGTTCAGGGCGGCACGCGTCGCCGCCACCTCGGCCGCGCCGAGCGCGCTGCCGTGTACGTCGTGCGAGCCCGCTTTGTTGGGACTGCCCTGGCCGATGACCGTCTTGCAGCAGATGAGCGTCGGCCTGCCGCTCTCGGTGGTGGCCTCCTGGAACGCCGCCTCGAGCGCTTCGCAGTCGTGCCCCGGGACGTTCCTGATGACGCGCCAGCCGTAAGCCTCGAAGCGCGCCGGCGTGTCGTCGGCGAACCAGTGCTCGACATGGCCGTCGATGCTGATGCCGTTGTCATCGTAGATGGCGATCAGTTTGGCGAGCCCGAGCGTGCCGGCGAGCGAGCATGCCTCGTGGCTGATGCCCTCCATGAGGCAGCCGTCGCCGACGAACACCCAGGTGCGGTGGTTCACCAGCGTGTGGCCGGGCCGGTTGAACTCGGACGCGAGCAGGCATTCGGCGAGCGCCATGCCGACGGCGTTCGCAAGGCCCTGACCCAGGGGCCCGGTAGTCGTCTCGACCCCGGGCGTCACCCCGACCTCCGGGTGCCCGGGGGTCTTGCTGTGCAGCTGGCGGAAGCGCCGCAGCTCCTCCATGGGCAGCGCGTAGCCGGTCAGGTGCAAGAGCGCGTACAGCAGCATCGAGCCGTGGCCGTTGGAGAGCACGAAACGGTCGCGGTCCGGCCAGCCCGGATCCGCGGGGTTGTGCCTGAGGAAGCCCCGCCACAGCACCTCGGCGATTTCCGCCATGCCCATCGGCATCCCCGGATGACCGCTCTTGGCCGCCTCCACCGCATCCACCGCGAGCATGCGCAGGATATTGCACAGCTGTGCGCGCGGCGCCGGCGGGATTCTTACTTGGGCATTCATGCGCTTTGAGTCTCCTTACTGGGCGCGTCGTTTCTGATCGATCAGCCGCAGGATCATGGGGGTGAAGATGAACTGCATGGCCAGTCCCATCTGGCCGCCGGGCACCACGATGTTGTTCGGGCGGCTCATCCATGAGTTGTGCAGCATCGAGACCAGGTAGGGGAAGTCGATCCCCTTGGGGTTGGCGAAGCGGATCACCACCATCGACTCATCCGCAGTCGGAATGTCGCGGGCGATGAAGGGGTTGCTGGTGTCGACCGTCGGCACGCGCTGGAAATTGACGTGCGTGCGGCTGAACTGCGGGCAGATGTGGTTCACATAGTCGGGCATGCGGCGCAGGATGGTGTCGACCACGGCGTCCTGGCTGTAGCCGCGATGGGTACGGTCGCGGTGCAGCTTCTGGATCCACTCAAGATTGATGATCGGCACCACGCCGACCAGCAGATCGACGTGGCGCGCCACATCGACGCCGCCGCCGACGTAGGCGCCGTGCAGGCCCTCATAGAAGAGAAGATCACTGTCCGCGGTCATCGTCTGCCAGTCGGTGAAGGTGCCGGCCTCGGCGTTCAGTTCCTTGGACTCCGCGGCGTCGTGCACGTAGCGGCGCACCCGGCCGTGGCCGCTGCCGCCGTACTCCTCGAAGGTCTGGGCGAGCTCGGCGAGCAGATTCGCCTCGGGACCAAAGTGGCTGATGGCTTCGCCGGTGCCGTGGTCGGCTGCCGCGACGCGCTCGCGCATCTGCTTGCGGTTGTAGCGGTGGAACGAGTCGCCCTCGATGACCTGTGCCTTGATGCCCTCACGCCGGAAGATGTGCGCGAAGCTCTTCATGACCGTAGTGGTACCGGCCCCGGAGGAGCCCGTGACCGCGATGACCGGGTGCTTGATCGACATGGTGCGTACTCGGGGGACTGAGCGGGGCTGCGCCTTGCCGGCGCAGCGCGTTAGAGGCGCGCCTCGGGACGGAACAGCGAGCGCTCATTGAAGAGCGGCGAGCTGAAGGGACGGTCGGCGCCGCTCGCCCACTCGGCGTGGTAGCGCTCGATGCGTTCCACCTCGTTGCGCGAGCCCAGGATCAGGGGCACGCGCTGGTGCAACGCCTCGGGAATGACCTCCATCAGGCGCTGGCTGCCGGTGCTGGCGCGCCCGCCGGCCTGCTCCACGAGGAGGCTGATCGGGTTGGCCTCGTACAGCAGGCGCAGGCGCCCGGGGCGCGTGCGGTCCTTAGTGTCCTTGGGGTACATGAAGACCCCGCCGCGCATGAGGATGCGATGCACCTCCGCGACCATGGAGGCGATCCAGCGCATGTTGAAATCACGGCCGCGCCCACCGCTCTTGCCCGCCTGGCACTCGGTCACGTAGCGGTGCACCGGCGGCTCCCAGAAACGCGCGTTGCTGGTGTTGATGGCGAACTCGCTCGTATCGGGCGGGATCTGCAGGTCCGGGTGCGTGAGGATGAAGTTGCCGATCTCACGATCGAGCGTGAAGCCGTGGGTGCCCTTACCGACGCTGATCACGAGCATCGTGGCCGGCCCGTAGATCGCGTAGCCGGCGGCCACCTGCTTCACCCCCGGCTGCAGGTAATCAGCCGTGCAGGGTGGCTCGCTGCGCTCGTGGCGCAGCACCGAGAAGATCGTGCCGACCGAGACGTTGACGTCGGTGTTGGAGGAGCCATCCAGCGGGTCGAACACCAGCAGGTAGCGGCCGCGGCTGTACTCGAGCGGCACCGCGTAGGGCTCCTCGAGTTCCTCGGAGGCCATGCCGGCGAGCAGCCCGCCCCACTCGCAGCTGCGCACCATGACCTCGTGGGCGAGCACGTCGAGCTTCTGCTGGATCTCGCCCTGCACGTTCTTACCCCCGTGCTCACCGAGATAGCCGCCGAGCGCCCCCTTCGCGGTCATGGCGGAGATCGCCTTCACCGCGGCCGCCACGTCCACCAGCAGCGCGCCCAGGTCCTGGGACTCGGGGATGCCGTTGAGCTGCTGGATGAGGAACTTCGAGAGGGTCGTGCGCCCGAGATGCATGGTGTCGGACTCCTTATTAATGGTTCTGGGGGGCGGGCTGGAACACCCGGCTCGCGCGGATGTCGGCGGCAGCGATCGTGGTGAGGTCCTCGGGCGTGAACTCGCGGTCGCGATCGGCGAACAGCCGGCTCGCCTGGCGCAGGCGCGCGCGGTCGAGCGCGTTGCGGACGCTCCTGGCGTTGGCGAAATGCGGCTGCTGGATGCGGTGGGCGAGGTACTCCTCGAACGCCACGCGCGCCTCGGCGGTGAAGTGATAGTTCTGCTGCGTCAGCAGCTTGTCGGCGATGCGCAGCAGGTCCTGAGGAGAGTAGTCCGGGAAATCCAGGTGGTGCGCGATGCGCGAGCTCAGGCCGGGGTTGGAGCGGAAGAAGGTGTCCATGCGGTCCTTGTAGCCGGCGAGGATCACCACCAGGTCATCGCGCTGGTTCTCCATCACCTGCAGCAGGATCTCGATGGCCTCCTGGCCGTAGTCGCGTTCGTTCTCGGGACGGTAGAGGTAATAGGCCTCATCGATGAACAGCACCCCACCCATGGCGCGCTTGAGCACCTCCTTGGTCTTCGGCGCGGTGTGCCCGATGTACTGACCGACGAGATCGTCGCGGGTGACGGCGACCAGGTGGCCTTTGCGCACGTAGCCCAGGCGAAACAGGATCTGCGCCATGCGCAGTGCCACGGTCGTCTTGCCGGTGCCGGGGTTGCCCGTGAAGGACATGTGCAGGCTCGGGGCCTGCGCCTGCAGGCCCAGGTTCATGCGCAGCTTGTCGATCACGAGGAGCGCGGCGATATCGCGGATGCGCGCCTTGATGGGCGCAAGGCCCACGAGGTCCTGCTCCAGTTCGGTCATGACCGCATCGGCCTGGCTCTGCGCCAGCACCTCGCTCACGGTGCGCGCGCCCGCTCCGGCCGCCGGCTGCGAAGGCGCAGGGGGTACGGCCTCCGCAGCCGGCGGCGGGCTCCCGGGAATCGAATACAGGGGCGCGGCCATCAGGCCACCTTGCTCACGGGCGTCACGCAGCGCAGCTCGTGGCGCATGGCATCGATCACCGCCTGATAGTCGGCGCAGCCGAAGATGGCACTGCCGGAGACGAAGGTGTCGGCACCGGCGGCTGCGACGCGCTGGATGTTCTGCACCTTGATGCCGCCGTCGACTTCCAGACGGATGTCGCGCCCGGACAGTTCGATGAGCCCTCGGGCGCGCTCGATCTTGCGCAGCGCGGACTCGATGAAGCTCTGTCCGCCAAACCCCGGGTTGACACTCATGATGAGCACCAGGTCGACCTTGTCGATCACGTACTCGAGCGCCTCGAGGGAACTCGCCGGGTTGAAGGCGAGCCCCGCCTGGCATCCCGCCGCCTTGATCAGCTGCAGCGTGCGGTCGACGTGCCGGGACGCTTCCGGATGGAAGCTGATGAGGTTGGCACCGGCGGCCGCGAAGCTCTCCACCAGGGCGTCCACCGGGGAGACCATGAGGTGCACGTCGAGCAGCGCCCGGCCGCCCTGCGGACGGCCGAGGTAGGGCCTGAGCGCCTGGGCGACGGCCGGCCCGATGGTGAGGTTCGGGACGTAATGGTTGTCCATGACGTCGAAGTGGATCCAGTCAGCGCCCGCGGCGATGACGCGCTTCACTTCCTCGCCGAGGCGCGCGAAATCCGCGGACAGAATCGACGGGGCGATCTGGTACATGGCGGCGTTCCCCTGTTGGGTCTTCCCGTGGCGGATGTCAGGCCTTGCCGTTGCCGCGCTCGCCTTCCGGGCGATCCGCGGCGTAGCTGCGGATGGTGTAGCGCATGCTGCGGCCGCGGGTCTCCTGGCGCTCGAGCACGAAGCCGGGCTCGCGCTCGGGGCGGTTGACGATGAAGCTCATGGCAATGCTCTCGATGCCGCGCGTGGAGTCGAAGGCCATGAGGCGGATGTAGTGGTGCGGGAAGGTCCTGCGACAGTTCTGCAGCTCCATCAGCACGCCGGCGGCGTCCTTCAGGTCGAACATCGGCATGCCGAACATCTCCCAGTAGGTGTTGCGCGGGTGCGGGTCGTCGGTGTACTCAACGCTCCAGGCGTAGCCCTTCTTGAGTCCGTACTCGATCTGCTGCGTAACTTCCGCATCGGTCAGTTCCGGCAGGAAGCTGAACTGCCCCTGGGTGATGCGTCCGGTCGGGTTGGTCATCATGTGGCGTGGTCTCCTTGGCTTTCAGTGCGCCACCGCCGCGGTCGGCAGGAAGTCGGAACTGTCGGTCGGGGTGTAGTTGAAGCTGATGTCGCCCCAGGTATCGAGGGCCTGCTGCAGCGGGGTGCAGAAGCGCGCCGCCTTGCGCAGCACCTCCGGGCCTTCGGTACGGATGTCCACGCCCTCGTTGCGCGCCTTCACCATGGCCTCGAGCGCCACGCGGTTGGCGACCGCGCCGGCCTGGATGCCGGCCGGGTGGCCGATGGTGCCGCCACCGAACTGCAGGCACACGTCGTCCCCGAACAGATCGAGCAGCTGGTGCATCTGCCCGGCGTGGATGCCGCCGGAGGCGACCGGCATCACCTTCTTAAGGTCGCACCAGTCCTGGTCAAAGAAGATGCCGCGCGTGAGGTCCTGCTTGGTGTAGCTGTCGCGGCAGACGTTGTAGTAGCCCTGCACGGTAAGAGGGTCGCCCTCGAGCTTGCCCACCGCGGTGCCGGCGTGCATGTGATCCACGCCGGCCAGGCGCAGCCACTTGGCGATGACGCGGAAGCTCACGCCGTGGTTCTTCTGACGCGTGTAGGTGCCGTGGCCGGCGCGGTGCAGGTGCAGCATCATGTCGTTGCGGCGCGCCCAGTTGGACATGCTCTGGATGCTCGACCAGCCGATGACGAGGTCGATCATGACGATCACCGAGCCGAGCTCCTTGGCGAACTCGGCGCGCTCGTACATATCCTCCACCGTGCCGGCGGTGATGTTCAGGTACGAGCCTTTGACCTCCCCGGTCGCGGCGCTCGCCTTGTTGACCGCATCCATGACGTAGAGAAAGCGGTCGCGCCAGTGCATGAAGGGCTGGGAGTTGATGTTCTCGTCGTCCTTCATGAAGTCGAGGCCGCCCTTGAGGCCCTCGTAGATGACGCGCCCGTAGTTGCGCCCGGAGAGGCCGAGTTTCGGTTTCGTGGTAGCCCCGAGCAGCGGCCGGCCGAACTTGTCGAGGCGCTCGCGCTCGACGATGAGCCCGGTCGGGGGACCCTTGAAGGTCTTCACGTACGCCGGGGGCACCTGGATGTCCTCGAGGCGCGCGGCCTTGAGCGGCTTGAAGCTGAAGACGTTGCCGATGAGGCTCGCGGTCATGTTGGCGATCGAGCCTTCCTCGAACAGGCAGATGTCATAGGCGACCCAGGCGAAGTACTGGCCGGGGATGTTCGGCACCGGCTCCACCTTGAAGGCTTTGGCGCGATAGGAGTCGCAGGCGGTCAGGCGGTCGGTCCACACCACGGTCCAGGTGGCGGTGCTGGACTCCCCGGCCACCGCGGCCGCGGCCTCCACCGGATCCACCCCGTCCTGGGGGGTGATGCGGAACAGACAGACCGTGTCGGTGGGCTTGGGCTGGTAGTCCGGCTCCCAGTAGCCCATCTGCCGGTACTTGAGTACGCCGGCGCGATAGCGCTTCTTGCTGTCGGTGATCGCCGTGGGGGCATCGCCCCGTGATTCCGTCCCGCTTTCCATCGTTCCTGCCTTGGTGTTCCGTGGGTTGAGGGGACTGTACCGGTGGGATATTATTCAGAGAAGTCACTTTAAATTACTGACACGATAAGAATTACTTAATGAAGAACGCGACCCTGCGCCAGCTGCGGGTGTTTTCGGCCGTGGCCCGCCACCTGAGCTTCGTGCGGGCGGCCGAGGAGCTGGGGTTGTCGGCGCCCGCGGTGTCCATGCAGATCAAGGAGCTGGAGATCGAGGTGGGGCTGCCGGTATTCGACCGCTCGAGCCGCAAGGTCTCCCTCACCATGGTCGGGGAGTACGTGCTCGCCTACACCCAGCGGGTCCTCGCAGCGATGCGCGATGCGGAGGACATGGTGGCGCGTTTCCGGGGACTGAAGACCGGAGTGCTCGATGTGGCCATGGTGAGCACGGCGAAGTACTTCCTGCCACGGCTGATGGCGCGCTTTCGCGACGAGCACCCGGGGGTCGAGATCCGCCTGCAGGTCGCCAACAACCGCGACGAAGTGGTGTCACTGATGCGCGAGGGGGTGGTGGAGCTGGCCATCATGGGGCGGCCACCGAAGAACTGGCCTTCGCGCGCCGAGCCCTTCGCGATGCATCCGCACGTGCTGATCACGGCCATCGACCACCCGTTCGCCCGTGCCGAGAAGGTACCGGCACGCGCGCTGCAGAACGAGGGGTTCATCGTGCGCGAGCCGGGCTCCGGCACGCGCGCCGCGCTCGATGAGTACATGGAGGCGCACCAGATGCGCCCGCAGGTGGTGATGCAGATGTCGAGCAACGAGGCCATCAAGCAGGCGGTGATGGCGGGGATGGGCGTCGCGCTGCTGTCGCTGCACACCGTGGGGCTGGAGCTCGATCACAACCTCATCGCCGCCCCCGAGACGGAAGGCTTGCCGGTGATGCGCCGCTGGCACGTGGTCAACAACCTCGCCAAGACGCTGTCCCCGGCCGCCGAGGCGTTCCGCTACTTCGTGCTGGAGTCGGGCGAGGCCTTCCTCGCCAAGCACTTCCCGCAGGGCCCGAGCGCGGAAACCTGGACGCTGCGCTGACGCGCGGCAGCGCCCTTCAGCCGGCCGCTGCGGAACCGGGCAGCTGCCAGTGGTGCGCGATGGCCAGCATGCGCACGCCAAAGCAGGCCAGTCCCCCGAGGACGGCGGCGAGCGTGCGCGGCACCCCGGCTCGGCGCGCGGCGACCAGCACCAGGGCGCCAAGGAGTGCGGCGGTGGCGTAGACGTCGACGCGCAGGATCGCCGGCACCTGTGTGAGCAGGACATCGCGGATCGTGCCCCCGCCGACCGCCGTGATGGTACCGAGCAGCACCGCACTCAAGGGATGAATGCGCGCATCGAGGGCCTTCAGCGTCCCGGCCACGGCGAACAGTGCCAGGCCCCCGGCATCGAGCGTCAGCAGCAGCTGCCGTGGCACGTGCATGTAGCCCTCGAGCGCAAACACGATCGCACCGGCGAGGAAGGCGGTGGTGGGATAGGCCCAGTCGCGCAGCGCGCTCGGCGGCAGGTCCCCCATCAGCACGTCGCGGATCACCCCGCCCCCGAGTGCCGTGGCGAACGCCAGCACCATGTCCCCGAACAGATCCAGGTGCCCGGCGATGGCAGCGAGCGCCCCCTGGAAGGCAAACACGAAGGTGCCGGCGAGGTCCGCGCCGCGCACCAGCGGCCGTACGTACATCGCCGCGCGCGGCACAGTCGCCGGGCGCTGCGGTTCGGGGGCTGAGGGTGGGTCCTGCTTCAGGCTCGCGACTCCGTGGCGCGCGCATTTTCCGGTGCCCGGTGGGCCAAGTCCACCGTGCTACGCTTGCCGCGAGGGAGCACAGAACCTGATGGCAACTACGCAGGAGAGCGCCGGCCGAACGGGCGCAGGCAGGCTGCTGTCCACCGCAGCGGTCGTCGGGGCGGCGACGATATTCGGCCTGACCTACAGCCTGTCGGCGCCACTGATCGCGCTCGACCTGGATGCGCGGGGTTACTCGGAGACCTTCATTGGCATCAACGCCGGGATGCACGCCGTTGGCGTGCTGCTCATCGCGCCGTTCATGCCGGCGCTCGCCGCCGCGGTCGGCGCCCGCGGCCTGACGCTCGGGGCGCTGCTGCTGAGCGCGCTGGTGCTCGCACTCTTTCCCTTCGCCCCTTCCGTGTACTGGTGGTTCCCGCTGCGGCTGCTGCTCGGCACCGGGGCCGAGGCGCTCTTCGTCATGACCGAGACCTGGACCAACGAGCTCAGCACCGATGCAACCCGCGGGCGCACCATGGCGGTGTACACGGCCGCGCTCTCCCTCGGCATGGTATGCGGACCGAGCGTGCTCTCATTCATCGGCACCGGGCGCGAGGCCTACTTCGTCGGCGCCGCCATCGCCGCCGCGGCCTGCGTGCTCATCGTGCTGCCCGGGCTGCGCACGCCGCCGCGCTTCGAGTCACGCGGCACGAATCCCTTGCGCTACATGCGTCTCGCCCCGATCGGCATGGCCACGACGGCGCTCAACGCGGCGATCGAGACCGCCGGACTCTCCTTCATCGCGCTGTATGCGGCCGGCCAGGGCTGGAGCGAGCAGGGCTCGATGCGCCTGATCTCCACGCTCATGCTCGGGGCGATCGTGCTGCAGATACCCATCGGCTGGATTGCCGACCGCGTCAACCGGCGACGCCTCGCGCTCACACTCGCGGTGCTGTCCGCCGCCGGTGCGCTGCTGTGGCCCTACGTACTCGGGACGCTGTGGCTGACTTACGCGGTGATCTTCGTCTGGGGCGGCCTGTTCGTCGGCATCTACACCGTGATGCTCGCCATGGTGGGTGAGCGCTTCAAGGGCGGTGAGCTGGTGGGCATCTATGGTGCGATGGGGTTCGCCTGGGGTGCAGGGGCCCTCATCGGGCCTACCTTCGCCGGTGCGGCGATGAAGTCGAGCGCGCTCTTCGGGCTGCCGGTCTTCGTGGCGAGCGCCTGCGCGCTGTTTGCGCTCTACATGTGGCGTTCGCGCAGCCAGGCGTAGCTTGAGCGCGCTGCCATGATCCGCCTCGCACTGCTGCTGCTCGGACCTGAATTCATCCGCGCGCGCTGGCACGTGCTCGCTCTCATCGGGGCGCTGTGGGCAGCCCTCGGCGTCGGCATATTCATCGACGCGCTGGACGGGGATGTGTACTTCCCGGTGCATGTGTTCGGCTACCTGCTGGTCCTCGAAGCCCTCGTCACGCTCATCGCCACCACCTCGCACCTGGGCACCCAGACGGTGCTGCGCAAGTCGCGCGGCGCGCTCTTCCTCATCGTGGGACTGCTGATGGTGAGCCCGTACCGCAGCGCGAGCTTCATCCTCGCGCTCGCCTTCGGCCTCATCATCGGCGTGGACGGCCTCCTGCGCACGAGCGCAGCCTGGGTGGTGCGCTTTGCCGGCTGGCAGGCGTCGTTCCTGATGGGGCTGCTCGAGCTCATCTTCGCCGCCTTCATGATCGAGCCGTTTCCCACCTTCTATGCCGGCACCGTGGCGTACTGCGTCGGCATATCCCTGCTCCTCTCAGGCCTGGGCACGGTATTGCTGGCGCTGCGGCTGCGCAGCCTCCCCCCCGGCACCTCCCTCAGCCTGCTGTTCGGCCGCAGCCGGGTGACGGGCACCGGAGCCGGTGCGCTCCTGAGGCTGCCGGTGGCCGCGCCTGCCGAGGCAACGCCGCTGCTCGTGCGGGTGTGGACGCCCACCGGCTCCGCCAAAGACGCGCTGCCCCAGCCGCTCATCGATCGTTACGTGGCCGCGGTCGATGCGCACGGGGTCATCTCCACCGGCCATGCGGCGCTCGAGGTGGCACCGGACCTCTACATCAGTCACTACCCGGCGCAGGAGATCGACCATTCCCCGGATGACTTCCGCCGGCTGCTGCGCGCGACCCGCGACAACGACGTGCCCGGGCTCTTCCAGCCAAGCTACGCAGTCGAGTCCGCCGCCTGGTGTCCCTGCACCGCGCAGGTCGCCTTTGAGCGCTACAATGGTGCGCGGCTGCGCGCCTTCTGGGCGCTGTACCGCCAGGACAACACCTATAATCTCACCAACCGCAACTGCTCAAGCACGGTAGCCGCGGCGCTGGAGTCGGCGCTCGAGGGCACGCTCGGGCAGCATCCGAGCTTCGGGGCTTTCCTGAGCGCGCTCGTGAATCCGGAGCTGTGGGTGGCCGCGCAGCTGCGCCGGCACGCGGAGTCGATGGCCTGGACTCCGGGGCTGGTGCTCGACTATGCGCGCGCACTGCGGGTGGCGGTCGAGCCGCCGCCGCTCGGCCTCGTCACCCTGACTCACTTTGGCGTCAATGCGCTGCGCGGCATGCGCGCGCGCCGCGCCTTCATCGCGCAGGTGCGTGCCCGGGCGAGCGCCGCCGCGCAGGCGGGCGCTTCCAAACCGATCGGAAAGACCTAATATTGATGGCGCCCGTTTCAGCCCGCAGAATTTCATCATGATCCGCCTCGCCCTGCTGCTCCTTGGTCCCGAGTTCATCCGCCTGCGCTGGAAGTCGCTGGCGGCGATCGGCCTGCTGTGGGCACTGATCGGCACGGCGCTGCTCTACGATGCCTTCGAGGGCGACCGCTGGTTTCCCTACCACCTCTTTGGCTACCTGCTGGTGCTCGAGGCGCTGGTGACGCTGGTCGCCACGACCTCCAACCTCGGCACGCAGACGGTGCTGCGCAAGACCCGCGGCGTGCTGTTCTTCATTGTCGGGCTGCTGATCATCGACCCGCGTCCGGTCACCGATGTCATCGTGTCGGTGATCTTCGGCGTGGTTTTTCTCGTCGACGGCTTCCTGCGCATCAGCGCCGCCTGGGTGGTGCGCTTCCCGCACTGGCGCGTGTCGCTCCTCATGGGCGTGTTCGAGCTGGCCTCGGCGCTGCTCATCTTCCTGCCGCACCCGCTGATCTACATGGCCACCGTCGAGTACTGCCTCGGGGCGGGCATGCTGATGTCGGGGATCGGGGCGCTCCTGATGGCGCTGCGCCTGCGCACCCTGCCCCGCGGCACCATCCTGTCGCTGCTGTTCTCGCGCGGCCAGGTGGCGGGGGCCGACATCATGATGCCGGCCAAGGCTGCGACGCATGATCATCAGGGGCCGATCCGCAGCGGTCCGCCGCTCACCATCCACGTGTGGACGCCGGTTGGCTCGGCCAAGGACGTGCTGCCGCAGCCCCTGGTCGACCGCTACATCGCCGGGGTCGATGCCAACGGCATGATCTCCACCGGCCACGCGGCGCTCGAGGTGGCACCGGATCTGTACGTCAGCCACTACCCGGCCCAGGAGATCGACCATTCCCCGGATGACTTCCGTCAGCTGCTGCGGGCCACCGAGGACAATGACGTGCCGGGACGCTTCCAGCCGAGCTACGCGATCGAATCCGCCGGCTGGTGCCCCTCCACCGCCCAGGTGCACTTCGAGCGCTACGACAGCGCGCGGCTGCACGCGTTCTGGAAGGTCTACAGCGAGGACACGACCTACAACCTCACCAAGCGCAACTGCTCGAGCACGGTCGCGACGGCTCTCGAGGCCTCGCTGGAAGGAACGCTCGGTCGCAACGGTCCGAGCATCGCGGCGTTCCTCAGTTCGCTGTGCAACCCGGAGCTGTGGGTGGCCGCGCAGCTGCGCAAGCACGCGCAGTCCATGGCCTGGACGCCGGGCCTGGTGCTCGACTACGCCCGCTCGCTGCGCGTGGCCATCAATCCCCCGCCGCTCGGGATCGTGACCCTGACCTCACTCCTCATGAACACCGTGCGCGGACTCAAGGCACGGCGCGCCTTCGTTGCCAGGGTACGCGCGCGCGCGGCCGCGGCGCGCGCCGCGACCGCCGACAGCGCCGACGCCGCGCTCGCCAAGATGGGCGGCAAGGGCAGCAACGCCCGCAACGGCTGAAACCGCGCCGCTCACCGTATCTTGTAGAGGATGGACGCAAACCAGGTGGTCTGCGCACGCGCCTGCGTGAAGGGACTGTCGGCAGCGTCACCGCGCAGCCACGCACAGGTCACATCCAGCGCGAGCGCCCAGCGGCTCGAGAGCTCGTAGCCGGCCACCACCTCCGCGTAGACGTCCGAGATGCCCGGGTGGGCCTGGTACTGCGGCAACCCTGAGATGCCGCTCTGCTCGGCGGTGACGCTGTAGAACGCGTTCATGTAATGCCGGTCCGACCATGTGAGCCCCGGTCCCACGGTCACGAAGCCGCGCGCGCTCAGAGGCAGCAGCAGGTTCACATAGGCCTGCGCCACCGTGCCCTCATCGTGCCCGCCGATGTCGGTGGCCGCGCGCAGGCCGCCCACGAACATGGCCGCCCGCTGCTCGATGAAGAGCTTCAGGCGCGGCGTCGGCTCCACATCCTTCAGAGGCCCGAGCTGGCGTGAGTCGTTCTGCAGCCGCTCGGTGAAGTCATAGGTGATGGCCGCGCCCGCCCTGCTGCCCTGGCGGTTGTAGGCGTAGACACCCACAAGATCGGTGCCGCTGATGTAGAGCCAGTTGTGGTACTGGCCCTCAAAGTCCGGCAGCGCGAACGTGCGCTGCGTCTTCGCCCCAGGATAGCTCGGGGTCACCATGACCGCCGGCCCCACCGACAGAAAGGTCGCGGGCGGATCGGTGAAATCGCTGTCAGCGCGCGCCGCGGCGGCGGCCGCCAGGCACGCCAGGGCTGCCAGTGCCCCGGGCGCGGCGCGCAGCCGTGGCCGGGCGGCTGCTATGCTCGCAGCCGCGCGCCGGGCGCACAGCGAGCGGACGATTCTGTGGAACTGACGCCTTTTCATGTAGCGGTCCAGGTGCGGGATATTGCGGAAGCGCGCCGCTTCTACGGCGACACGCTCGGGTGTGCCGAGGGTCGCAGCGCCCCCGACTGGGTCGACTTCGACATGTACGGGCATCAGTTCGTCTGCCACCTGAATCCCGCCCTCGGTGCCCACGGGCGCCTGCCCGCCCTCTTCAACCCGGTCGACGGGCACGGCGTCCCGGTGCCGCACTGTGGCGTGGTGCTGCGGCCTGCGCAGTGGCAGGAGCTGGCCGCGCGGCTGCGCGGCCGCGAGGTCGAATGGGTCATCGAGCCGTGCGTGCGCTTCAAGGGACTCGCGGGGGAGCAGTCCACGCTCTTCATCCTGGATCCTTCCGGCAACGCACTCGAGTTCAAAGCCTTCGCGGACCTCACGCAGCTGTTTGCGCGCTGACCCGATTCCAACGGCTCCATCCTAGCGTATCGCGGCGGGCCCGCGCGGGTCCGGGGTAGCGCCTTCAGGCGAGCGGCACCTGATACATCGTTGCGGACGCCTCGCTCATCAGCCGGGTCAGCTGCGGACGCGGCAGCGCCCGCATCCCCTGTACCGCCGTCTCACCGACCGCGTACCACACCGCTGCCTGCCCGAGCTGCGCCAGCGCGCCGCGCGCCACCTCGGCCGCGGGCATCGCGGTATAGCCGGCCGCCGCCGCGGCACTGAAAGACAACCCCGAGCGGCGCATCGCCGGTGTGTCGGTGAGACCTGCCACGGCACACAGCACGTCCAGTCCCCGCGGAGCGAGCTCGAAGTGCAGTCCCTCGCACAGCGCGATCTCGAACGCCTTGGCCGCCGCGTAGGTCGCCACGAGGCCGCTGCCACAGACGCCTGACATCGAGGACACCACGATGAGTCCGCCGCCGCGCCCGCGCCGGCGCGCCAGGCTCAGGTGCGCGAAGGTCAGCGGGGCGAGGCAGTTGAGCCGCACCAGGGCCAGCGCCTTCTCGAGGGGCGCATCGAGGAAGCGCCCCACGCCGTGGGTGGCGCCGGCGTTGCAGACGACCAGGCCCGGATCGTGCGCCGCCAGCACCTCCGCGGCGAATGCCTCGAGCCCCGGGGCGGTGAGGTCGCGCACCACGGTGTGCACCTGTACGCCGTGGGCGGCACGGATTTGCGCGGCCGCCGCCGCCAGCGGCGGCGCGTTGCGCGCGACCAGCACGAGGTCGAGTCCCGCGCCCGCGAGCTCCTCCGCGAACGCGCGCCCGATGCCCTCGGAGCCGCCGAGCACCAGCGCGCAGGGCCCGTATTTCGCAGTCATTGCGCAGTTGTCAGACACTGTAAATCCTCGCTGTCAGTGAGCGCGGCGCGGCGGCGCGCGCGGATTTGTGGAACCCATCACATTTGCCCCGTGCTGCATTTGGCAGCTCGCGCAGGCTCGCTGCGTATCACTAGCCAGCAGCATTCGGAAGCGTGACATAAGCACGGAATCCCCTGAGATCCACTCCGTAATATCCGCTCAAGTTAGTGCAGCACCCGTATCTGTCTCAAGTATTGCAGCACCCGTATCTCTCTAAGTTAGGAACCTCAAATCATGCGGACCTCTACTGTCGTCAAGGGCATTCTGGCGGCTGCGGCCGTCGCCGTGCCCCTGCTTTGCAACGCCGAGTCGAACTTCCAGACGGGCACCACGGCGCTCACCGCCACGGCGCACGTCGATTTCCAGATCACCATCCCGAAATTCCTGTTCCTGCGCGTCGGCACGGGCACGGGTACGGCCGCGGGTGGCTACGCCACCCTGGCGACGATCGATGAGATCACCTGGGCGCCCACCGCGGCGCAGGTCGGCGGCGGCTCGCTCGCCGGCACCGGCGGTGACCTCACCGGCGGCGTCGAGACCGCGGTGGTGGTCGCCAACAACGGCAACGTGACGCTCAGCTCGACCACCTCCGGCCCGCTGAACGACGGCGCCGGCGACACCATCAGCTACTCGACCATCACTACCACGGCCAGCCACAACACCACGACCACGACGCTTGCGCCACCGGCGCTGGCGGATGGCGCCACCACGACGACCACGCTGACCGCGGTCAACAAGGTCGTGCAGCAGGACGCCAAGTGGGCGTACACGTACGCCAACGCGACCAGCCCGCCCGGCGGCACGTACGGCGGTGTCAACACCAATGGCGGTCGCGTCACCTATACCGCCTCGCTCCCCTAACGATCGGCCGCAGCGATCAAGCGGTGCACCATGTCCCCCGGGAGGCGCGACATGCAGCTGCGCCCCCGGGGGTCTGACATGCAGCCCCAGGTGGCGCACGCTGCCCGCCAGGCACTCATCGGCGCCGCGCTGGCGGCGCTGAGCGGTGCGGCGGGCGCCTTCACGGCGACCCTGACGCCGGTGGCGCCGAAGACGATCTACCTGCAGATCGGCAACGGCACCTTCACCGGCGGCAACTACACGCCCACCAACCTCCAGGGGCAGCCCACCGGCAGCCCCGGCAAGAACACCACCATCAATACGGTGAGTGTCAGCGTGCCCGCCGCCAGCGTCGGCAACGGCACGGCGCAGTCCATGACGACCAACAGCACGGCCTCCAACAGCTTCTGGGACGGCTACGCGTTCTGCAACCTGCCCGCGCAGCTGTACATCGGCGGCTTCTACCGCACCACCGGTAACGGCAACGGCACGATCTCGGTGATCGCGACCGTGCCGGCCGCACTTACGGATGGCGCCGGTGACTCGATTCCGTTCTCGCAGATCAGCTGGACCAGCAGCGGCAACGGCGATGGCACCACCGCGCAGCCCTTCCCCGCCGGCAGCTTCAGTGGCACCTCGGTCAACGTCGGCAGTTTTGCCCAGAACACCTGGGACGAGAGCTGCTGGACCTTCTCGTTCGCCAACAGCACGGTTCCCGCCGCCGGCACCTACACCGGCGTCGTGCTGTACACGCTCGCGGCGCCCTGACGGCGGCCGCCAGGCACACCGAGCCCATGCGCCTCACCTGCCGCCTGCCATTCTGCATAATCTGGCTCATCGCGCTGCCGGCGTTCGCCCGCACGACCGTCATCGACGACTCGGGCACCCTGCCCTACAACGCAGCGCTTGCCATGCGCTGGCAGGAGTTCGCCCCGCGCGGCGCCGCCGGCAACCTCATGGTCGGCACCCTGCAGCTGCGCGTGCGCCTCAACGTCGCGCCCTTTCTGCACCACAGCGGCCGCATCTACCTGGTGCTGCCCGCGCAGCAGCCCGGCGCCATGACGGCCTCCTGGACCACGCAGGGGCGGCTGCTCCCGGGGCAGGTGAACTGCGGCGGCCGCACCCTCGTGTACGCCGGCCCCATCACCGCGCCCTTCATGGAAGACATGGTGCAACTGACGATCACCGTCGACGGCCGGCGGCTGCTGCAGACCTACCCGGTGAACTTTCGCTTCGAGATCGACGAGGACTGACCCGTGCGAACCCTGCTCATCACTGCCACTCTCGTGCTCGCCCTGCTCGCCGCACCCCCGCTGCGCGCCGAGGGCTTTGCCGCCCTGGTGTCGCCGCCGCGCTTCGAAGTCGGCAGCAAGCCGGGCGACAAGCTGCGCCAGGTGATCGAGCTCACCAACCGCTCGAACACGCCCGGCAAGTACCGCCTGCACACCGCGGACTTCGTGCTCGGCGCCGACTACGGCGTGAACTTCCACGACGAGCTCCTGCCGGGCAGCTGTCGCCCGTGGGTGGCCATTGAGCGACCCAGCGTCACGCTGCCCGCCGGCGGCACCATCCACTACCGCTTCGAGGTGCAGGTGCCTGCAGATGCGCAGCCGACCGAGTGCCGCTTCGCCATCATGATCGAGGCGGATGAGCCCTCGGTCACCCGGGCCGGCGCCGTGCAGCTGCCGATCGTCGGCCGCATCGCGGTCATCGTTTACGTGACCGTGGGGGATGCAGCGCCGCAGATCGAGGTGTTCGGGCCGGAAGTGGTGACGCTCAACGGCCAGCGGGTGCCGGCGCTGAAGGTGCACAACACCGGCAATGCCCATACCCGTATGAGTGGCTTCCTCACCGGCAAGGATGCCGCGGGCAAGAAGTACGACTTCACGCCCTCGGATCTGCCGATTCTGCCGGGGGAGACCCGCGACGTCGCGCTGACTCCCTCGACGAGCGACAACCCGAACCCGACTCTCGCCTTCCCGGTATCGGTGCAGGGGACCGTGGAGTGGGGTAACCAGAGCACCCAGCTCGACGAGCACTTCAAATGAATGCGCGCGCAGCGCACGCTCTACGCAGGGCGGCGTGCCTGTGCGGCCTTTGCATCATGGCTGTGGCAGCCCCGGCGCTGCGCGCGCAGTCAGCGCCCGCCCCTGCCGCGCCGCCGCCCGCCTATGAGGATCGCCTTATCGGCGGCGGCTCGCTCACCCCCGACATTTCCCTCGGCGACTACCAGAGCACGCAGGACACGACGGGGCTTGCGCGCTCGGTGCGCATCGATGCGGTGGCGAGCGTGCTGCAGCAGACCGGCGCCAATGCCGGGCCCAACATCCACGAAAACGGCATCGTCGCGGACGGGCAGTGGGAGACGGCCACCTACGGGGACTGGTCGGCAAACCTCGCCGGTCTCATCAGCCCCGCGGATCAGCGCTTCGCGGGCGCCGGCGACGACCGGCTGTCCTTCGCCATCCATCAGCGCGCCATGCCCTTCGACGGCGGCTGGCAGGCCGACAATGGCCTCGGCGACCTCAATGCCCCGCTCATCGCTCTGGCGCGCTCGCAGCCGCGTTTCCTGCTCGCCTCCGGCACCATGCTCGGCGCGGAGACCGAGTGGCGCGGGCCCGCGGGACTGCAGCTCGTTGCCGGCGGCGGTGAGCCCGGGGTGTTTGATGGCATCAAGGTGCCGACCTTCGACACGCTCGGCGGCTCGACCGCCACGCTCGGCGCCCAGTGGTCGCCGGCGGCCAACTGGACGGTCGGGGGCGAGTACGCCGGCGCGCGCGATGCCAACATCTACTACCAGCCGCTCAACTCGACGCTCCTGCCGCAGGACGTCTCCAGCCAGCGCATCTCTTCCAATACCGCGCTCCTGAGTACGGCCTGGCAGGAGCCGGGTAACCGCGCGCAGCTCAACCTCATCGATGGCACGCTCGATGGCAACAGCAACGCCTTCGGCGTGTGGGCCGACGCCTCGCACACGCACGGCGCCTTCACCCAGACCTTCGGCGCCTTCCGCATCGATCCGAATCTCGCCTGGGGCAACCAGCTGATCACGAGCGACGTCGAGGGCGGCTACTACCGCGTCGGCTACCAGAGCCGCCGCGTGACCGCAGACTTCGGCATCGATGAGGTGGTCTCGGTGTCCGGGCGCGGCGCCGACAGCACCTTCCTCAACGGCGACGCGCGCTACCAGCTCTCGCGCGACAGCGGCGTGGGTGCGGTCGCCAACGTACTGCTGACCAGCGACGGCTCGCACAACACCGCCTGGTCGCTCGAGGGCTACGCCGACAATGTGAACGCCTACGGCACGGGGCGCATGCAGCTCGACTACGCGACCGACCCGACCACGCAGGATACGACCGTGACGCTGCAGCAGAACTGGAGCCTGCGCCCGGGACTGCGCCTGGCGACCTCGGCGGCGGTCGACCGCGTCCACACGAGCGCGGTGCCGGGCCTGCCGCAGGAGGACAGCACCATCGTGCGCCTGTCGGTGTACGGGGGCGGCGACCTCACCTCGCGTCTGTCACTGGATGGCAGCATCCAGTGGGCAGACGCGGTGTCCGGGCGCGCCGCGCCCTCCACCGCCGCCGACGTCACCCTGAGCTACCAGCTCGCGCGCTCCTGGGGACTGCTGTTCAGTTACTACGAGAACCGCACCGGCGCCTGGACGCCCCTGATCGTGACCTCACCGCTCACCCCCGCGGTGCCCACCCCGCAGGCCTCCCAGGGGCAGCGCGGCATCTTCCTCACGCTGCGCTTCCAGGAAGCGCGCGGCGCCCACTTCATCCCCCTCGGGGGCGCGCCGGGCTCAGGCTCCGGGCGCCTGAGCGGGGTCGTGTATCTCGACGCCAACGAGAACGGCCGCTACGACGCCGGCGAAAGCGGCGCACCGAACGTCACCGTGATCCTCGACGGGCGCTTCTCGGTGCGCACCGACGCCAGCGGCCGCTTCGACTTCGCCTCGGTCGCCGCCGGTCACCACGTCATCACGGTCGAGTCGGACAACCTGCCGCTGCCCTGGAGCTTGAGCGCCGCGACGCGCACTGAGGTGGATATCGGCACCCGCGAGCGTACCGAGGTGGACATCGGTGCGCTGCGGCTGAAGTGAGGCTCACTCGATCACCGCCGACTGTATCGGCACCCCGGGACGCAGCACCGCGGAAATAGGCGATTCTTCGGCCACCTTGAGCAGCTGCGCCTTCTGCTGCTCGCTTAAGGGGCGTCCGAAGGACAGGCGTCGCTCGATATGCTCGCGCCCCTGCGCATCGCGCGACCAGCGCATGCCGACGGTGATCTTGCCGATCTGCCAGTCGTACTGGGCGGCGGCGCGGCGCAGCGCCGTGGCGGTGCAGGAGCCGAGGCTCGCCAGCAGCAGCTCGCGCGCAGCGAAGCCAGCGTCGCTGCCGCCGGCGGCGACCGGCTCGTCGGCGGTCAGGTGATGGTGTCCCGAGACGATCTGCTGCAGGTGCGCGTGTTCATTGATGACGGTCACGTGGGCCATGGCGCAGCTCCTAGAGGAAGATCGCAAAAAGGCGTGTCAGCCGGCCGCGTGCCCCCGCAGGCCCGCCAGGGCGCCGGCGCGCGCGGCACGGTCGAACATGCTGCGCACGATGCTCGCGAGGCTGGTGCCGCTTACGTCGCGCAGCTCATAGGGCGCCGCGTCCGTGATCGCCTGCGCGGCGCGCAGTCCGCTGCGGATCGCAGGCCCGATGCCCTCGCCGAGGTCGCGGGTCGCAAGGCCGGCGGCGTCCCCGGTGATGAACGCGTTGCCACGGCGCACCACCGCGACGTTGCCGCGCAGGAAGTAGCTGTAGCCGCTCGGGTCGTAGTGCGCTCCGGGGGCAAAGCCCCCTTCCAGCGCCTGCGTGAGGTAGCCCCAGTGCGCGCGGATGTCGTGGCCGCTCTTCTTCATGTGCGCGGCGATCCCCCCCACCCCGACGTTCAGCCAGCCGCGCTCCTTGGGCACGTACCAGGAGTAGCCGGGCAGCCCGTGACCGAAGAACCACAGGTGACAGTCGCGCTCCTGCCAGTCGTAGCGGATCTCGTGCTCGAGCGTCACCAGCTGCAGCTCACTGGCGCGCGGGTTGAGCTCACGGAACAGCGTGCGGTAGACCGGGCAGCGCGTGCCGCCGGCCCCGATCAGGTAGCGGCAGCGGAAGGCGTCATCGACGAGGTAGCCCTCGCCGTCGGGCACGATCTGGCGCACGTTGTGCTCGAGCACCTCGACGCCGGAGCGCTCGAGGAGCCAGGCGTCGAACTCGAAGCGGCGGATGGAGTGCTGCACGCACGGCACCGGCACCTGCAGCCGCCCGAAGTGCATGCGCAGCCGCGGGTAGGTGATGAGGCTGTGCGGATAGGCGCGCACGTCCATGCCAAGATCCTGCACCACCTCGGGCGTGATCCAGCCCGCGCACAGCTTCAGGCGCGGGAAGCGCTCGCGATCGAGCAGCAGCACGTCGCGCCCGGCGCGCCGCAGTTTCCAGGCGGCGCTGGACCCGGCCGGCCCGCCGCCGATGATCAGGACCTCGACTGAGCGCACCGCGGCCGACCCGTCAGCGCGTGTAGAGGTGCGCACGCGTCAGGGGCACGTCGTTGCTCTCGCCCGGAGCAAACACCACCTGGAACAGCTGCAGGGTGCCGGTCGTGAAGGCCGCCACCGAGCCGGCCAGATACAGGCGCCACATGCGCACGAAGCGCTCATCGAACATCCTGCGCACCTTGTCGCTCGCGCTCTCGTAGAGCGCGAGCCAGTCGCGCAACGTCTGCGCGTAGTGCAGCCGCAGGTTCTCTACGTCGAGCACCGAGAGGTTCCAGGGCTCGAAGATGCCCATCATCTGGCTCAAGGAGGGCGGGTAGGCACCGGGGAAGATGCGCTTCTCGATCCACGGCTGCAGCGGCGCCGGGTGATTGCGGCCGATGGTATGGATCAGGCCGCGGCCGCGGCCGTTCAGGGCGCGGCGTGCCACGTCTCCGAGGGCGGCGTAGTTGGCGACTCCGACGTGCTCGAGCATGCCGACGGAGACGAAGGCGTCATACTGGCCGCTGATGTTGCGGTAGTCATCGAGTACGTACTCGACCTGTCCGGTGAGGCCTTCACGCGCGGCGCGCTCGCGCGCGTAGGCGACCTGCTCGCGCGAGATATTGAAGGCTCGTACCCGCACGCCGTAATGGCGCGCCATATGCATGGCCAGCGTACCCCAGCCGCAGCCTGCCTCGACCACGGTCTCCCCCGCGCGCAGGCGCAGTTTCCGCGACACGTGGTCCATCTTGGCAACCTGCGCCTCGTCCAGGCCCGCCGCGGGGCTCGGGTAGTAGGCGCAGGTATAGGCCATCGTGCTGCCGAGCCACAGCGAGTAGAACTCGTTGCCGATGTCGTAATGGTGGTGGATGTTGTCGCGCGAGCCGGACAGGGTGTTGCGGCGCGGGCGGCGCAGCGCCCCGCGGGCGCGGCGCAGGAACGAGTCGGTCTTGCCGGCCGCAACACCGGAACGGTAGATGCTCTCGAGGAGGCTCACCAGGTCGCCGTCGATTGCAACCGTGCCCTCGCTGTAGGCGTCCCCGAAGCGCAGCGGCGGATCGGACAGGATCGTCATGAGGGTGCGGCGGTTCGCGAACGTCACCCGCGCCAGCGCCGGTACGTCGCTCGGGCCCACGAGCGCCCGATCGCGCACCGCGAATTCCAGTGGCGGGTCCCCGAGAAACGAGCGCAGGCGGGTGAGGAGCCAGGAGTCGATGGAGGAACCCGGCGCCAGCGTCTGCGATTCGGCAGACTCACTGAACGCAGGACGATGCGCCCCTGCGCTGCGCTCCGAGTTCGATGCCACGGTCTCGTCAACGGCGTTCACGGCTCAGCACCCCTTGCGATTGAGGGCCTAATCTAGCACGCACCGGCTTTCCCGGCAGCGCCGGCCGGCGGCGGCACCATACCCCGCAAAACACAATGAAATCAACGGCCGCCGAGGTCCTGGTTGAGCGCGCTGGCGAGCGGGGCGCCCGCCAGCAGCTACCGCTCGCGGCTAACAGTTGCAACCCGACTGAACGTATTCGGCGTGCAGCGCCACGATGCCTGCGGGCACACATCCACAGCTAAAGCGGGAGTAATGGAACGCATCGGTGCGGCCCAGGTTGTTGGCTCCGCGGACCCCGCTGCCCGGATGGCCTGGCGGACGCGCCGAGGAGAGTCTGCGAGATGCCCGGTCAGGGCGGCGATAGCGGGGAGCCCGACAGGGCGGCTGCGGCACTCCTTACACAAGGGACCGCCACCCGCGGCTGCGGGTAGCCGGCGCCGGCCGCCGGTTGCGGCCCTCGTGTAGACTGCGGCGCCTCGCCGCGCCGCAAGCGCGCCACACACGACCGGGACACCTGCGCATGAATCGCACGCCGAGCCTCCTGACCGTTTGCGTCTTCGCCCTGAGCACTGCCGCCGCCCTCACCGCCGCCGCGGCGCCGCCCGCCCCGAGTGCCTCGGGACTCGATCTCGCGGGCCTCGAGCGCTCGGTGCGTCCGGGCGATGATTTCTTCCGCTACGCCAACGGCGGCTGGATGACCGCGAACGAAATCCCGCCCGACCGCTCCTCCTGGGGCTCGGGGGAGATTCTTGACGACCTCACCCGCCAGCGCACCTCGGAGCTCATCCAGAGCGCCGGCAAGGGTGCCGCGCCCGGCTCGGAAACCTACAAGGTGGGGGCGTACTACGCAGCCTACATGGATGAGGCGACCATCGAGAGCGCGGCGCTGACGCCGCTGCAGCCGCAGCTGGCGCGCATCGATGCCATCAAGGATCGCGCCTCCCTTGCGCGCGCGCTCGGGGCCACGCTGCGTGCGGACGTCGACGTGCTGAATTCGACCAACCTGCACACGGAGAACCTCTTCGGCCTGTGGGTGGCGCAGGACCTGGACAATCCGAAGCGTTACCTGCCGTTCCTGCTGCAGGGCGGCCTCGTGATGCCCGACCGCGATTACTACCTCAATGACTCGCAGAAGATGGCCGACATCCGTGTGCAGTACCAGACGCACATCACCAAGGTGCTGATGCTGGCGCAGATCGACCAGGCTCCGGCGCGCGGGGCGCGCGTATTTGACCTCGAGAAGCGCATCGCGCAGGTGCACTGGAGCCGCGCGGACTCCGAGGAAGTGCTCAAGGGCAACAACCACTGGCAGATCGCAGACTTTGCACAGAAGGCGCCGGGCCTCGACTGGGGCGCCTACTTCACGGCCGCGGGTCTGGGCCAGCAGAAGGAGTTTGTAGTCTGGCAGCCCAGTGCCCTGACCGGCATCTCCGCGCTCACCGCCAGCATCCCCATAGAGACCTGGAAGGACTGGCTGCGCTTCCACTACGTCGAGTCACGCTCCCCGTACCTGGCCAAGGCCTTCACGGCCGAGCACTTCAATTTCCACGGCCACATTCTTTCGGGCACACCGCAGATGGAGCCGCGCTGGAAGCGCGCGGTGAATGAGACCAGCGACGCCCTCGGGGAAGCGGTGGGCAAGCTCTATGTCGCGCACTACTTCCCCGCCAGCGAGAAAGCCCGCGCCGAGGCCATGGTAAAGAACCTCCTGAGCGCCTTCGGCCAGCGCATCGATCACCTGGAGTGGATGGCACCCCAGACGCGCGCGCGCGCCAAGGCCAAGCTCGCCGCCCTGAAGGTCGGCGTGGGTTATCCGGACCACTGGCGCAGCTACGCGGCACTCAAGGTCGAGCCGCACGATGCCTTCGGCAATGCCGAACGCGCCGAGCATTTCGAGCTCGAGCGCAACCTGAAGAAGCTCGGACGGCCCGTAGACCGCGGCGAATGGGCCATGGTGCCGCAGCTGGTAAACGCGGTGAATCTGCCGGCGATGAATGCGCTGAATTTCCCCGCGGCGATCCTGCAGCCGCCCTACTTCGATCCCAAGCGTCCGCAGGTCATGGACTACGGCGCGATCGGCGCGACGATCGGGCACGAGATCAGCCACAGCTTCGATGACCAGGGGGCGCTGTTTGATGCCAGCGGGCGGCTGCAGAACTGGTGGACCAAGGAGGACTTCGCGCACTTCGAGGCCGCCGGCAAGCGCCTGGCGGAGGAGTTCGACGCCTACCACCCCTACCCGGACATCCACGTGAACGGCAAACAGACGCTCAGTGAGAACATCGCCGACGTGGCGGGGCTCTCGGCCGCCTATGACGGTTGGCGCCTGACGCTGCACGGCAAGCCGGCCGCCGGGGCCGACGGCTTCAGCGCCGAGCAGCTGTTTTTCCTGAGCTTCGCGCAGAGCTGGCGCGAGAAGGTGCGCGAGGCGGCCCTGCGTCGCCGCATCGTCACCGACGGTCACGCCCCGGATGAGTACCGCGCCGACACGGTGCGCAACCTCGATCCCTGGTATGCCGCCTTCAACGTGCAGGCCGGGCAGAAGCTCTATCTTGCGCCCGCCGACCGCGTGCGCGTCTGGTAGGAATCGCGGGCGCGCGTCAGTCCCTGCGCGTGAAGATCACGCTGCAGGGGCGCCCTTCCACGCGCCGCCCGCTGCCCGAGGCAGCGGCGAAGTGCACGTCGATGTGATATCCATACTCGGTGCCCGCCGGACGCTCGCCGACCGCGTAAGGGGCGGCGCCAACCAAGCCCTTCGCATAGAGAGTCGCGGCGCCGTCGGCGCCGATCACGCCATCGATCTGCAGCCAGCCAGGCTCCCCTTTCGTGCCCTTCTCGGCGTGCAGCACGTCATCCGTGACGGTGGCGGGGAACTCGAACGAGTAGCCGAGCGCGCCTTTCGCATTCGGGCACGACAGCACGCTCGTCCAGGTGCCATCGAAGTGCCGGTGCGCAGGATCGGCGCGGGCCGCTGCTCCAACATTCAGGACACACAGCAACCCCGTAACCAGTCTCACCACGTTCCCGCCCGGCGCGCCCTGACCCGTTCGCATGTCAAATACATCGCATTTCATTGGCAGAGCGTCAAGCCGGGATCTCGTAGCGTCGTCCGGGCGCGCCGCGTAGCGGCCCGGACTGCTGCTGCGGCGCAGTAACGAATCTCTTTGACCCGGACTGTCCCCTCCACAACACTCGGCAACCGCTTTTTTTTCTAAAGGAGGGCTGCGTGAACGCGCCCATCCCCTGTCAGAGAGCGCCCGCAACCTCGCGGGTACGCGCCCTGCTCCTCGGGCTCGGTCTGCTCGCCGCCGCAGCCGGAATCGGCTGGTTCGTCAGACGCGACGCCCTGGATTTCGTCACGCTCGATCCGCAGAAGTTCACGCCCTACTACTGGCCACGCCGCCACCCGCTGCTGCTGCACATCGGCGGAGGCTTCGTGGCGCTCACGGCCGGCCTGGTGCAGGTGCTTCTCGGGCTCACCGGGCGCACGCAGCGTGCACATCGTTGGCTCGGGCGACTCTATCTCATCGCGGTGATGCTGGCCGCCTTCGCCGCGCTCTACCTCGTCACCACGATCCCGCTGTCGGGCTACTCCACCGGTCTGCTCGGGCTCGCGCTGTGCTGGGTGGTGACAAGCTCGATGGGCTATCGCGCCGTGCGCCGCGGCGCTCTCGCCGACCACCGGGCCTGGATGCTTCGCAGCTACGTCGTGACCTTCGGCTTCGTGAGTCTGCGGGTGATCCAGAACATCATCATGGGCATGGGCTGGGCCGACGAAGACACGAGCGTCGCGATTGCAGCGTGGCTATGCTGGCTCGTACCGCTGGCGATTGCCGAGCCCCTGATCCGTGCCCGACTGGTAAACTCACTGAAGGCCACCGCCGCGCACTGAAAAACACGTGCCTCAGAACTGCCGCAGCCACGTGAGCAGGGCCCGGGCCAGCGCCACGCGCTGCCCGGAATACGCATGATCGGTGCTCAGGTGCACGAGCGTCAGATGCGCAGGCCCTGCGGCGGCCGCGACCGCATCGTCCTCATCGCGGAAGCGATCGTCCGCAGAGACGACGAGCAGCGGGCGACCCTGCCACCGGGGTGCGAGGGTGACAAGATCCCACTGCGCGGCATGCAACTTGAGTTCATTCACCAGAGCCCGGGCGTCGGTGCCGCGCAGCGGACCCACCTCCGCCTCAAAGCGCGTGCGCGTCTCCTCGAACCACCCGGGGCGGGGCATCGCCAGGCGGCGGTTGGCGGCGGAGATCAGGGCGAGGCCTGCGACCTGCCGGTCCTGCGCGGCCACGATGCCGGCGACCTGGCCGCCAACGCTGTGGCCCGCAAGGAGGATGCGCGGCGGGTCGACGGCGAGCTGGTGCGCATGGGCGCGCAGGTACGTCAGCACCGCCGCAGTGTCCTCGATGCAGTGGGCGAAGGAGAAGCTGCCGGTGCTCCCCCAGCTGCCGCGGTAGTGGAAGAGGAGCGCGTTGACACCGGCGCGGCGGGCCGCCTGGGCGAGATCCTCGTTCTGCTCAAAGCCTGCAAAGCCGTGCAGCAGCACCACGGTCGGATGGGGACCCGCGCCGCCGGCCTGATAGAACACCCCGTACAGCTGCGCGCCGTGACTCGGGATCGTCATTTCCAGCATCTGCGGGGCTGGCTGCATCAGCGGCGGGTCCGTCGTCAGCGGATCGAACGGCACGTCGGCCGCGGCGTGCGCGTTAGCTGGCAGCAGTGCCGCGGCGGCCAGCAGAGCGCAGGCCAGGGGGTGGCAGCTGTAGCTCACCGCGGCGAGGGCGCCCGCATCCGCCCGTAGTACACGAGTGTCAGGTACGGAAAAATCACCCGGCCCGCGCGCGCGTGGCGCTCGAACGCCTCGCGCATGCCCGCCAGCAGCGGCTCGTGCTGCGCCGTGCCGGCCTCGGGTGCCCAGGACGAGGACATCAGCCGTCCGATGAGTCCTGCGTAATCGAACACCTGCTGATTGGGGAAGGTTGCCAGTTCCATGGTGCCGCCAAGGAACTCGCGCATGGCGGCCTCATCCGCACGGCTGCCGACCACCTGGTTGTATTCAGGCGCGTGCGCTCGCGCCAGGCGCTCGAAGTCCTGAAGGAAGGCGCTGCCCTCGCTGGGGTGCTCGTTCCACAGGAGCGCCCCGTAAGCACCCGGGCGCAGCACGCGCAGCGCCTCGCGCCGGGCGGGCTCGACCCTGAACCAGTGGAATGCCTGGCCCGCCACCAGCAGGTCGACGCTGTCAGGCTCGAGCGTGGTGTCCTCAGCCGTGCCGCGGATGCTGTGGAAGCGGGGCGTCTGCCCGAGCAGCACCTCGGCGGCGCCGCGCATGCCATCGTTCGGCTCCACGCCGTACACCTCGGCCCCGCGTTCCAGGAGCAGCTGCGTGAGGATGCCGGTGCCGGAACCGATGTCCGCCACCACCGCGCCCGGCCTGAGTCCGCAGCGCGCCTGCAGCAGCGCAATGGCCGCCGGCGGGTAACCTGGACGGTAACGGACGTAGTTCTCGACCCGACTGGAGAAGCGCTCGGTCGGGTTGCGCAGGTTGGCACTCATCGTCTCTCCCTCGGCGCGCTCGCAGCGCCTGTACTGGCGCCGCGCCCGCACAGTGCCGGCGCGCAGGGGGCGCCGGCGTCACTCCAATAAACCCGCCCAACACGGTAGCGTATCCGTGCCACAAGCGCATCTACGGAGACCATCATGCCCGAACCCTATCGCCGCCTCGAGACACAGCTGGTGCACGCGGGGGAACCGCTGCCGCGCATCGCAGGCGCGGTCGAGATGCCGATCTTCCAGTCTGCCACCTATACCTACGCGGGCGAGGGCCGCTACGACGACGTGCGCTACCTGCGCAACAACAACACCCCGAGCCAGCTGGCGCTGCACGAGAAGCTCGCGGTGCTCGAGGGGGCGCAGGCCGCGCTCGTGACCGCGAGCGGCATGGCGGCAATCTCCACGACGCTCCTGGCGCTGCTCGCCCCCGGGGATCATCTGCTGGCGCAGCGCGGGCTCTACGGCGGCACGCACGAGCTCGTCAGTCAGCAGTTCGGCAACTTCGGGCTAAGCGCGACCTTCATCGACGCCGGGGCGCCGGGTGACTGGGCGGCACAGCTGACCCCGCACACCCGTGCCATCTACGTGGAATCGATGACCAACCCGCTCCTGGCGGTGGCGGACCTCAACGCCGTCATCGCCTTCGCGCGCGCGCACGGGCTGCTCGCGATCATCGACAACACCTTCGCAAGCCCGGTCAACTTCCGCCCCATTCCCTTTGGTTTCGACCTGTCGATCCACAGTGCCACGAAGTACCTGAACGGCCATGCGGACATCGTCGCCGGCGCGGTGAGCGGCAGCGCTGCCCTCATCGAACGCATCCGTCACAAACTGAACCTCCTCGGCGGTGCGCTCGATGCCCACGCCGCGTTTCTCCTGAAGCGCGGGCTGAAGACGCTGGCGCTGCGGGTGCGTTTCCAGAACGAAAGTACGCTCGCGCTGGCACGCTTCCTCGCCGACGCGGCGCGCGTCACACGCGTGAACTATCCGGGACTTGAGAGCCACCCGCAGCACGGCCGCGCGCGCGAGCTCTTCGCCGGTTACGGGGGCGTCCTGAGCTTCGAGCTCGAGGGCGGCGCGCGGCACGCCGATGAATTCGCCGCGCGCCTGCGCATCCCGGCGCTGGCCCCAAGCCTCGGTGGGGTGCAGAGCCTGCTGACCCGCCCCGCGACCACCTCGCATGCCGGGCTGAGCCCCCAGGAGCGCGCGACGCTTGGCATCACGGACGGGTTGCTGCGCCTGTCGGTCGGGATCGAAGCCACCGAGGACCTGCTCGAAGACCTGGCGCAGGCGCTGCGCTAGAGGGCAAGTTTCGGGTGGCAGGGGCGCGCCCAGCCGGGCACACTGCGGCCCCCGTTTTCATCATCCGCACGCGACATGACAGCCGAACCGACTACTACCATCGCCACCGCGGCAGCGCAGGACGCGTTCGGGCGCACGGCGCTCGAACTCATCCTGCTCGGGGCGATCTGGGGCGGATCGTTCCTCTTCATGCGTCTCGCGGCCCCGCAGTTCGGGGCGTTCCCGCTGGTGGAGGCGCGGCTGGCGCTCGGGGCGCTCATCCTGCTGCCGTTCCTGTGGCAGGCGCGCGCGCGCTTTACCCTGGGGCTGTGCTGGCGCATCGCCGGCATCGCGGCGGTGAACTCGGTGATCCCCTTCTGCCTCTTTGCCTGGGGTGCCGAGCGCGCCCCGGCCGGGATCGGCGCAATCACCAACGCCATGACGGTGATGTTCACCGCGCTCGTGGCCTACTTCCTCTACCAGGAACACATCGGGCGGCGGCGCCTCATCGGTCTCATCGCCGGCTTCATCGGCGTCGCGGTGCTCGCCAGCGGGCGCACGGCGGGGGTGCAGGTGTGGCCGGCGGCGCTGGCCGGCACGGCGGCCGCGCTGTGCTATGGCTTCGGCATCAACCTCGTCAAGCGCTACCTCTCAGGATTGCCCGCAGGTGCGGTGGCCGCGGCCAACCTCCTCACCGGCAGCATCCTGCTGGCGCCCCTCGCCCTCTACACCTGGCCGCAGCAATCTCCCGACGCGCACGCGTGGCTGAGTGCAGTGCTGCTGGGGGTGCTGTGCACCGGCATCGCGTTCGTCTTCTATTACCGGCTGATCGCGCGCATCGGCGCCGCGCGCACCTCGACCGTCACCTATCTGATCCCGCTCTTCGGGGTGATCTGGGCGTGGCTGCTTCTCGGGGAACCCCTGACCCTGAGCATGGCAGTGGCGGGGCTGCTGATCCTGGCAGGCGTCGCCTTGAGCCAGCAGCCGGCCAAGCGCTGATGCCTTCGGCACTCGTGCTGCCGGGGCTCGCCAACGTGCGCGATCTCGGGGGCTACCCCACCCGCGACGGTGAGCTGACGCGCACGCACTCCCTGGTGCGGGCCGATGACCTGTGGCAGCTCACCCCCGAGGGCCTGACGGCGCTCGTCGACTACGGCATCCGCACGGTGATCGACCTGCGCTGGCCGGAGGAAGCCGCCCGCAATCCCAATCCCGTGCCGCAGGCGCTGCCGCAGGTGCGCTTCCTGCCGATCTCCCTTCTCACCCACACCGAGGACGAGTGGCGCCTGCGCAGCCGCGACGTCGCCAAGGAGCTGTGGAAGTGCACCGTGCTCGAGCGGGTGCGCGAGGAGCTGCGCCAGGTGCTGGCCGCGATCGCGGACGCCCCTGCGCAGGGCCTCCTGTTCCACTGCGTGGCCGGCAAGGACCGTACCGGCCTGATCGCAGCCCTCCTCCTGGCGCTCGCCGACGTTGAGCCGGCCGTCATCGCCAGCGACTACGCGGTGAGCGGGCCGAACCTGCGTGAGACCTACCTCAGGCGCTACGCGGACGCAGATCCGCAGCGCATCCTCGAGGCCCTGCGCTGCCCGCAAGCCGGCGCCTACAACATGCTGAGGTTCCTCGAGGAAGCCGGCGGCATCCGCGCCTACCTGCGCGACATCGGCCTCACCGGATCCCAGGTCGCGGCCCTGCGCGCGCGGCTGCGTTCCTGAAAGACCGCCGGCGCGCGGCCGTCCCGTTCACGCCGCATTCAGCGGCCGTTGGCGATACTCATCCTCGCACCGGATGAACGCGTCCCCGAGCCGCCCACATTCTCAAGCGCGGGCACACTTAGCGGTCGAAGGCTCAGGATTTGGGCGCTTCACTCCGGTGCAATCCCTCTTAGACTAGCCGTACCGGCGCCTGCATCCGCAGGTGCCACAGGAAACCTGCGGGAGTCTTGCCCATGGATATCACCGGTGGCTGCCTGTGCCGAGCCGTACGCTATTCCTCGAACGCTGCGCCGCTCATGACGCGCGCCTGCTGGTGCCGGGTGTGTCAGTACATCGGGGCGGGCAGCGGCACTGTTAATGTCTGTTTTCCGAGTGCCACGCTGCAGGTACACGGCGAGCTGCGTGATTTCCCGTTGACCGCCGACAGCGGCAACCTCATGCACCGGCGCTTCTGCCCGACCTGCGGCACCCATGTCTTCAGTGCCGCCGAGGCGCGGCCGCACCTGGTGTTCGTGCGGGCAGGAACGCTCGATGACCCCGAGCTCGCCCGTCCCTCGATCACCATCTGGACGGCTGCGGCACCGAGCTGGGCCTGTATCAGCCCGCTTCTCCCGCAGGAGCCCGGGCAGCCGCCGCCACCACCGGCTCAGTGAAGATTGAGCATGGCGCGCAGCTGCGCCGCCGTCATGATCCGCGTATAGGGGGGCGTGCCCACGTCGAACTCCCGCGCGCGGCTCAAGCCCCCCACCACCACGGGCGCGAAGCCTGCGTCGCGCACCAGCGCCTGCGCCACCGCGAGCGCCTGTGGGTCATCGCCGGCGAGCGGGATCGCCACCGGCGCACCGCTGCGGTGCGCGAGCTCCCCGAGGTCGGTGTAGTTGATGGCGTTGAAGGCGCGCACCAGGCGCACCCCGGGTAAGAAGCGCGGCGAGGCGACGCCGGTCCCCTGCGCTCGCGCCTCGAGCGCCATCGGACCGTCGCGCTCGGGGTAGGGATTGCAGGTATCGAGGACGATCTTGCCGGCGAGCTCGGCTTTCAGGTCCTGCCCGAGCTCGGGCAGCGCCTTGTAGGGCACTGACACCAGTACCGCCTCCCCGAACAGCGCCGCCTCGCGCGGCGTGCCGACGCGCGCCTTCGGGCCTAAGCGTGCGGCGAGTGACTTCAGCTCCTCGGGGTGGCGCGATGAGATCAGCACCTCATGCCCGGCCTGTACCCACAGCTTCGCCAGAGCGCCGCCGATGTGACCGGTGCCGATGATGCCGATCCTGAGTGGCCCCTGCGGGGTCGCGCTCTCGGCTGCAAAGCCTGAGCCTGAGGCGAGCAGCAGCGCGAGTCCGAGGACTGCGCCCCGCAGCAGCGCAAGCACGGACTGCGCCGATGTTGCCGCGCCGCGCGCGCCCGCGCGCAGCGTGTCGAGCGCACGGCGCGGCGTACCCGGGCGTAAGCGCACAGCGAAACCCCAAATCCCGCGCGCGTCTTACTTCTTGCGCCGGGCTCCGGAACGCTTGGCCGCACGGAAGGAAATACCCGAGCGCATGGCCTTCTGCTGGACCGCGGCCGCGGTGCGACCGAGCTTCTTGGCCACCTGCCCCGTCGGCGTGCCCGCCTTGGCGAGCGCCTTGAGAGTCTTCAGTTCGCTGGCGCTCCACGAAGCGCCGTCATTCGGTGGACGTCTTGCCATGTTGTAACTCCGTAATCACAGTGACCGGGGTCGGCGATCATACACCGGCAACACTGCAGGCGCGCACTCCACTAACGATCTGCAACATGTTAGTTGGCGGCCGGGCGCGCGGCGCGCTGTTGTTTGGCGACCCGGCCGCGATTCAACTTGTAACTCGTGTGCGCTTGGCCGCAGCTTCGCGCCCGGCAGCTGTTGACTTGCGCCGCACTTCATACGCTGCGGAACTAAAGCGTGGCAACACCGCGGCGCGGTGGGTTTTTTCGCAACGGCGGCGGCACGCGCGCCGCCGCGACCGGAACTGGAGCAGCGGCGCGCGTGTCTAAACAACCACAGACCGGGAACTCGCTGCGTCGGCGAACGCCGACACGGCGGCGCGGCAACTTACTCGCTGATTGTCGCGCGCAGGACGGCCGCGTCCACGCAGTTGGATAACAGCATGGCGATGGTCATCGGCCCCAGACCCCCGGGCACGGGCGTGATCCAGGCCGCGCGGCGTGCGGCGCTTTCAAACTCGACGTCGCCCACCAGCTTGCCCGAAGCGCTGCGGTTGATGCCGACGTCGAACACCACCGCGCCGGGACGGATCCACTCCCCCGGCACGAAGCCTTCCTTGCCCACCGCCGCCACCACAACGTCCGCCCGCTCCACCTCCGCGCGCAGATCGCGGGTACCGGTGTGGCAGACCGTGACCGTGGCGCGCGCCAGCAGCAGCTCGAGCGCCATGGGCCGGCCCACGATATTGGAGGCTCCCACGACGCAGGCGCGCAGCCCGGTGAGATCAATGCCGTACTCGTGCGCCAGGCGGATGACGCCAAAGGGCGTGCAGGGCCGCAGGCGCGGGCGCTTCTGCGCCAGCAGCCCGGTGTTGAGCGGGTGGAAGCCATCGACGTCCTTGGCCGGATCCACCGCGTCCATGACGCGGTTCGCATCAACTCCTTTGGGCAGCGGCAGCTGCACCAGGATCCCATCCACGCGCGTATCGCGGTTGAGAGACTCCACCAGGGACAGGATCTGCGCCTGCGGAGTGCTCGCCGGCAGGTCGTGCGCGAAGGACTCGATGCCGGCCTCGAGCGAGGACTTGCGCTTGTTGCGCACGTAGACACTCGAGGCCGGGTCTTCACCCACCTGCACGACGGCGAGCCCCGGGCGGCGGCCGAGGCGCGCCGCGAAAGCCGCGGCGCGCTCGGCAACCTGTGCCCGTACCTTGGCGGCGACGGCCTTGCCGTCGAGTAGCCGCGCGCCGCCCGCGGTGCGTTCGACGGGAAGTGTGCTCATCAGTAGCGGTAGCTGTCGGGCTTGTAGGGGCCGGACTTGTCCACGCCGATGTATCTCGCCTGCGCATCGGTGAGCTCGGAGAGCTCGACGTTGAGCTTCTTCAGCTGCAGCCGCGCCACCTTTTCATCCAGGTGCTTGGGCAGCACGTATACCCCGACGGGGTAATTGGCGGTGCGCGTGAAGAGCTCGACCTGCGCGATCGTCTGATTGGCGAAGCTCGAGCTCATGACGTAGCTCGGGTGCCCGGTGCCGCAGCCGAGGTTCACGAGCCGCCCTTCAGCCAGCAGGATCAGCCGCCGGCCGTCGGGAAGGATCACGTGGTCGACCTGCGGCTTGATGTTCTCCCACTTGTACTGCTTGAGGCTCGCCACATCGATCTCGTTGTCGAAGTGACCGATGTTGCACACGATGGTGTTGTGCTTCATGCGGCTCATGTGTTCGTGCGTGATGACGTGGTAGTTGCCAGTGGCACTGACGAAGATGTCGCCCTTGTCGGCGGCGTAGTCCATGGTCACCACGCGGTAGCCTTCCATCGCGGCCTGCAGCGCGCAGATCGGGTCGATCTCGGTGATCCACACCTGCGCCGACAGCGCCCGCAACGCCTGGGCCGAGCCCTTGCCGACGTCACCGTAGCCGCACACGACCGCCACCTTGCCGGCCACCATGACGTCGGTGGCACGCTTGATGGCGTCCACCAGCGACTCGCGGCAGCCGTAGAGGTTGTCGAACTTGCTCTTGGTGACCGAGTCGTTGACGTTGATCGCGGGGAAGGCGAGCTTGCCCTCCTTGGCCATCTGATACAGGCGCTTGACGCCGGTGGTCGTCTCCTCGGTCACGCCGCGCACCTTGCCGAGGCGCGTCGAATACCACTTCGGGTCCGACTTGAGCTTGGCGCGGATGGCGGCGAACAGCTCGGTTTCCTCTTCGCTCGAGGGCTTGGCGATCACGCTCGAGTCGCTCTCGGCGCGCGCCCCGAGGTGCAGCAGCAGCGTCGCATCGCCGCCGTCATCGAGGATCATGTTGGTGTAGCCGCCATCGGGCCACTCGAAGATGCGGTGGGTGTAGTCCCAGTAGTCCGCGAGCGACTCGCCCTTCCAGGCGTACACCGCGGTGCCATTCGCGGCGATCGCGGCGGCCGCGTGATCCTGTGTGGAGAAAATGTTGCAGGAGGCCCAGCGCACCTCGGCACCGAGCGCCTGCAGCGTCTCGATCAGCACCGCGGTCTGGATCGTCATGTGCAGCGAGCCGGTGATGCGCGCCCCGCGCAGCGGGCGGGTGAGCGCGTACTCCTCGCGGATCGCCATGAGGCCGGGCATCTCGGTCTCGGCGATGGCGATTTCCTTGCGGCCCCAGCCGGCGAGTGCAAGGTCAGCGACCTTGAAGTCCTGGGTGGCGGCGGGTTTCAGTGTGGCGTTCATACTTCGATGACTCCGAATGACAGAGTGAGCGCGGTATGGATGTTCCGCCCCTGCTGAGCCTGGCAGGCACGCCCCGGGGCTCCCGCGGACGACCTGTCGCAACGCTCCTCAGCAGGCGCGGCTGCCGCTCACGCGGCGTGTGGGCGAGATTCTACGCGGCGCGCACTGCCTTGCCCTCGGCGGCGAGTGTTTCGGCCAGATCCGTGCGCTCCCAGGTGAACTCAGGCTCCGTGCGGCCGAAGTGCCCGTAGGCGGCGGTCTTCTGGTAGATCGGTCGCACCAGGTCGAGCATCTCGCGCAGGCCGTAGGGGGTGAGGTCGAAATGCTTGCGCACCAGCTGCGTCAGGCGCTCGCGCGACAGGCGGCTGGTGCCGAAGGTCTCCACCATGATCGAGGTCGGCTCGGCGACGCCGATGGCGTAGGACACCTGCACCTCGCAGCGCTCGGCGAGCCCGGCCGCCACGATATTCTTGGCGACGTAGCGCGCCGCATAGGCGGCGGAGCGGTCCACCTTGGAGGGGTCCTTGCCGGAGAACGCGCCGCCGCCGTGGCGCGCATAGCCGCCGTAGGTATCGACGATGATCTTGCGTCCGGTGAGGCCGCAGTCCCCGACCGGCCCGCCGGTGACGAAACGACCGGTCGGATTGATGTGGTACTTGGTGCGCTTGTCGACCCATTTGGCCGGCAGTACCGGCTTCAGAATCTCCTCCATCACCGCCTCGCGCAGCACGCGCGTGGAGACCTCGGGGCTGTGCTGGGTCGAGAGCACGACCGCCTCCAGCCCCACCGGCCGGTTGTCCTCATAGCGCAGGGTGACCTGGCTCTTGGCATCGGGGCGCAGCCACGGAAGCTTGCCGGACTTGCGCACCTGGGCCTGGCGCTTCACCAGGCGGTGGGCGAGCGTGATCGGCGCCGGCATGAGCACGTCGGTCTCATTGGTGGCGTAGCCGAACATCAGCCCCTGGTCGCCCGCGCCCTGCTTGCGCTCGTCCTTGCGGTCCACGCCCTGAGCGATGTCCGGGGACTGCTTGCCGATGATGTTGAGCACCCCGCAGCTGGCGCCGTCGAAGCCCATGTCGGAGGAGTTGTAGCCGATGTCGAGCACGGTCTTGCGTACCAGCGCCTCGACGTCCACCCAGGCACGCGTCGTGACTTCGCCGGCGACGATCACCACCCCGGTCTTGACCATGGTCTCGCAGGCGACGCGGCCGCGGTCATCCTCCTTGAGGATCGCATCGAGCACCGCATCCGAGATCTGGTCAGCGACCTTGTCAGGATGGCCCTCGGAAACTGACTCCGAGGTGAAAAGATAGTCATGCGCCATGGGGTAAGTTCTCGTCCGCGTCCGTGGGGGGGCCAAAACGCGCAGTCTAACTCAGGTCCTTTGCGGCGTGCTGAAGGCGGCAATATGTCAGGCCGTTCTAAGCATATGGCCCCCGCTCAGCCCTTAAGGCCTCACGCGAGGCCCCGCGGCCGCGCTGCAGCTAGCCAAAACTGCGGCGCAGGCGTGCGGTGAGCTCGGCAGCGGTGGCCTGGTGGTTCTGGGTGCCGCGCGATTCGATCTTCAGGGCCCCCATGAGGGAGGCGATTTGCCCGGTGGCGCGCCAGTCAAGCCCGTGCAGCAGGCCGTGCACGAGGCCCGCGCGGTAGGCATCCCCGCACCCGGTGGGGTCCACCACCTGCGCGACCGGCGCGGCCGGGATCGTCAGCTCCTGCGCGCGCGTATAGATCGAGGAGCCCGCGGCACCGCGGGTCACGATCAGCGCCTCCACGCGCTCGGTGAGTTCTGCCACGCCCCAGCCGGTGCGCTGCTGTACGAGCTGCCACTCGTAGTCGTTCAGGGTCACCCAGCGCGCCTGGCCGATGAAGCCCTTCAGGTCCTCGCCCCCGAACATCGGCAGTCCCTGACCGGGATCAAAGATGAACGGTATGCCGCGTGCGGCGAACTGCGCGGCGTGCGCGAGCATGCCATCGCGTCCGTCGGGGGCGACGATGCCGAGCGTGATGCCTGCAGCCGCGCTCACCTGGTTCAGGTGCGAGTGCTGCATGGCCCCGGGGTGGAAGGCGGTGATCTGATTGTCATCCACATCCGTGGTGATGAAAGCCTGGGCGGTGAGCTCCGAATCGATCACCTTCACATGATCGGTGGGCACGCCGCACTTCATGAGCCACTCGCGGTAGGGGGCGAAATCCCTGCCCACCGTGGCCATGGGGTAGCCGGTGTCCCCCAGGAGCTTGAGGTTGTAGGCGATGTTGCCGGCGCACCCGCCGAACTCGCGGCGCAGCTGCGGCACCAGGAATGAGACGTTCAGCATGTGAATCTTGTCGGGAAGGATGTGGTTGGCGAAGCGGTCGCCGAAAACCATGATCGTGTCGTAGGCCACCGATCCGCAGATCAGCGCGCGGCCGGTGCCGCTCTTGTGCAGCTCGTTGTTCATGTCGGGGATTATTTCAGTCGCTGGGGATGGGTATAGACGACGTGGCGGTCGGGGCGTGCGAAGGCCACCAGGGTAAGACCGGTCTCGTGTGCCATGCGCACCGCGAACGCGGTCGGGGCGGAGAACGCCACCAGGATCGGCACCCCGACGGTTGCGCACTTCTGCACCATCTCGTAACTGGCGCGGCTCGTGATGAGCATGTAGCCGGAGGCAAAGTCGACGTTGCTGCGTGCGAGCGCGCCGATGGTCTTGTCGAGTGCGTTGTGACGGCCGACGTCCTCGCGCACCAGCTGGATGCCCTCATCGGGATGGACCCAGGCCGCCCCGTGGACGCTGCCGGTGCGCTCGTTGATCGGCTGGCGCGTGGCAAGCTCGCGGATGGCCACATGCATATTGAGCGCCGAGAGCGTGACGCCTGCGGGAACGGGGGCAACCTTGCGGATCGCATCCTCGGCGGTTTCCGCTCCGCACAGCCCGCAGCCGGTGCGCCCGGCGAGGTTACGGCGGCGCTGCAGCAGCTGGGAAAAGCGCTCCCAGGCGACCGTGATCCGCACGTCCGCCACGCCCGCCCCGCGCACCACTTCGACCCCGCGGATCTCTTCGCGGCGCTCGACCAGCCCCTCGCTCAGGGTGAAGCCGACGCCGTAATCCTCAAGGTCGGCCGGCGTCGCCAGCATCACGACGTGCGGCACGTCGTGATACACCAGGGCGACCGGGACTTCCTCGGCCACCAGATCGGTCGCCGCGCTCAGTGTTCCTTGCGTCCAGCGCTCGACCTGCACCTCGGAACTCACCGCAAGCGCTGCGGCCGCCGGCGACGGCGCGCCGGGGCCGGTATTCATCGGCGGCGCCCGCGCGTGCTGAGCACGCCGGTCTCACTCAGGGTCTGCATATGCAACGAGTATACGACCTGAGGCCGCCGCGCCGGCCGGCGGTTAACCTGCCACCGGCGGTTGCGTTGATACCGGCAACCACCGCAGCGCTCTACACTGGGCAGATGGCTTCGAAAGATCGGAACCTGCGTGCCGAGTGCGCCCTTCGATAAGGTGCGCCCGGCCCTGCGAGCTCTGAGCTGCCTGCTGCTCGCGGCCCAGGCGGCCCACGCCGACGTGCCCACCCCCTGGAGCGCGGTGAGCGTCGGCGGCGGGGCGGCCCTCACCAGCGACTTCATCTACCGCGGCGTGTCCGAAAGCGATGGCCACGGCGCGGTCCAGGCCGATCTTCACGTGGTGGCAACTCAGGGCACGTTCCTCGGGCTGTGGGCCTCCAGCCGCGACCGCAGTCTCGAGCCCGGCGCCCCGGCCGTCCTCGATATCTACCTCGGGCAGCGCTTTGCGCTGGGAACGGCCTGGAGCGCAACGCTCAGCGCCCGCAGCCACTACTACCCCGGGGCGAGCGACTACGAGCCTTCCGCGGACTACCAGGAGCTCAGCGCCGCCTTGAGCTACCTGGATTGCTGGACGCTGAGCGTCACGGCCATTCCTAACGCCGTGCGCTACTGGGAGTCCATCCGCCTCAGCCGCTCTGCGGCTTATGTCGCTGACGCCTCCGGACAGCGGCTGATCGGCAGCCACTTCTTCGTCACCGCCGGGGCCGGTTACTACTACTCGAGCGGTACCGGGGGCGGCATCGAGCGCGCCACGGGCTACGGCTACGGGAACGTGGGCGTCGCCTACGAACTGCACGCCTGGCGCCTCGACGTCGGCTACTTCCTCGCCCAGGAGGCGGCGCGGCGCTCCTTCCCCTACCCCATCGCCAGTTCCCGCCTCGCCGCTACCCTCGCCTGGCGCTTTTGACCCGGGCTTACGCGTAAGACTAGGGTGTGGAATGAACCCTGAGGCCCTGCGGCGGACACTTACCGCAGTGAATGGCGCACAGGTGACAGGCAGGAGCATGGCGGAAGCGACATATCGCGGGGCGGCCACGGTGGCGCGGGAGGTGGAGCTCATCGCGCGCGTCGGCGAGGGCGACCGGCGCGCGTTCGAGGAACTTTACAATCTCTACCACCGCCGCATGGCCCGCTTCCTGACGCGACTCACAAGGCGCTACGACATCGCCGAGGAAGTCATCAACGACACCTTCTGGGTCGTATGGCGCAACGCCAAGAGCTTCCGCGGCGATTCCCAGCCCTCGACCTGGATCCTCGGCATCGCCTACCGCAAGGCGCGCAGCGCGTTCCGGGCCTCCGCGCGGCTCAACGCGAAGAACCTGGCCATCGCCTCCGAACCACTTACGGCCGAGACGCCCGCGGGGAGCGAGGAGCTGCGCGACTGGCTCGGCCAGGCCCTCTCGCAGATCCCCGCCGAACAGCGTCTGGCGGTCGAGCTGTGCTATGAGCTCGGTTATTCGTGCGAGGAAATTGCCGCAATCATGAACTGTCCGGTGAATACCGTGAAAACGCGCCTGTTCCACGCACGCGCCAAGCTGCAGAAGCTCCTGCCGCAGCTGGCTGCGCCGCACGCGGACGCGCCCGCGGGCCGCCGCGAAGGCGAATCGAAATGAACACCGCGCCGGCCTGCGGCCACGAGGAAGTGTGGCTGCTCTTGCCCTGGCTTGCCAACGGGCGCCTCACGGGCCCACAGCGCGCCCGGGTCGAAGCACACCTGCGCGAATGCGAGGAGTGCCGCAGCGAGGCCGCGACACAACGGCGCGTGGCCACGCTCCTGAGCGCCCCGGAGCGCGTGACCTACGCCCCGGGTCCCTCGTTCCGCAAGCTCATGGAACGCATCGATGTGCAGGACGCCGCGCCACGCGTGGCAGCGCCGCGCGCCGCGCGGCGGCGGGTCACGGCCTCCTGGCGCCCGCCGGGCTTGGCGTGGGCGGCAACGTTCGCCCTCGCCGTCGGGCTCGGCCTCATCAGCGCCGCGACCTACCGCTGGACGCAACCCCGCTACGCCACTACCACCACCGCCGTAGCACGCCCGTCCTCGCAGGTCCTGCACATCGCCTTTGAGCGCACGCTGCCGGTCGGGGATGCAGCCGAAGCACTGCGGGCAGCCGGCGCACGCATCGTGGCGGGCCCGGACAGCCAAGGCATATTCGGCGTGCGACCCCTCGGCGCCGACGAAGCCGGCCCCGTCACTGGCGGCGCCAGCGCGCAGATGCGCACCCTCGCCGCGCGCCTGCGCGCCGACTCCAGGGTGCGCTGGGTCGAGCCGCTGGCCGGCACCGCACCTGAACCTCGGGCGCAGGGGAGCCGCCCCGATACTCCATGAGGCGCCGCGGCGCATCGCTCGCGCTGCTGGGGTTTCTGGCGCTCGCACCCGCGCTGCGCGCCGCCGCGCCGCCCCTGCCCGCAAGCGTCCAGGGGCCGCGCGTCGTGGTCGCCTTCGCCAATCCCGTCCATGTGGCGCCGGCGCCCGCGGGCACCACGGGTGCGCGTTACGGCGGCGCCGGCTATGGCGTGGCGCAGGATGCGCAGCGCGAGGCGCACCGCGTGGCCGCGCGTTACGCGCTGCACGCACTCAGCAGCTGGCCGATCGAGGCGCTCTCGATGCACTGCGTGGTGTACGAGATCCGCGACGGCCGCAGCATCGAGAACGTGCTCGCGCTGCTGCAGTCCGAGCCCGGCATCGTGCTGGCGCAGCCGCTGCAGGAGTTCCACACCTTAAGCGGGCCGGCCCCGGGCTATAACGATCCGCTCTACGACCTGCAGACCAACCTCACCGCGCTCAACATCGCGCAGGCACACGCGCGCAGCGAGGGTGCGGGCGTGAAGGTAGCGCTCATCGACACCGCCGTCGACACCGCGCACCCGGACCTGCGCGGCCGCATCCTGCGCACCCACTCGTTCGTCGGGGAGGCCGCGCCGGGCATGCGCCACGGGACCGCCATGGCGGGCATCATCGCCGCGGCTGCTAACAATCACATTGGCATCGTCGGCATCGCGCCGCTTGCGCAACTGGAGGTCTTCCAGGCGTGCTGGCAGCTCGCCCCCGACAGCGACGCGGCCGCCTGCAACACCTTCACGCTCGCGCAGGCGCTGGCAGCCGCCATCGCCTCCGGCGCTCCGCTCGTCAACCTGAGCATCGGTGGGCCGCCGGATGCGCTGCTCGCGGCGCTCGTGGCACAGGGCGAGAAGCGCGGTGTCACCTTCGTCGGGGCACTCGGCGCGCAGCCGGGCTTCCCGAGCGCCGTGCCGGGCGTGATCGCGGCCGGCGCGAGCGAGGGGCCGCTGCCCGCGGGTACCTTCGGCGCACCCTCCGAGCACGTGCTGACGACGCTGCCTGCGGGGCAATACGACTTCGAGTCCGGCACTTCGGTGGCGGCCGCGGAAATCACCGGCGTGATCGCGTTGCTGATGTCGGCTTCCCCCGCACGCCTGGCACCGGGGGCGATCCCCGGGCTGCTCGCGCGCGCCGCCCCGGCGGCTGGCCAGCCGGCGGCGGCGAGCGTCGATGCCGCGGCGGCGCTGGCGCGGCTCAGCGCCCCCTCGGTCCGGCTCGCCGGCGCCCGGGCCGCGCCGTAGTTGACCGCGCCGGCGCGGCTGCCCATGCTGCGGCCGCCATGAGCGACACCGCCGCCCCGCTGACCTGGCAGCTGATCGAGGAGGCGCGCACGCGCATTGCCGGCCGCGTGCGCCGCACGCCGGTCCTCACGAGCGCCACGCTCGATGAGTTGAGCGGCGCGCAGCTGTACTTCAAGTGCGAGATGTTCCAGACCTGCGGCGCCTTCAAAGCGCGCGGCGCGGCAAACGCGGTCTTCGCACTCACCGAAGCGCAGGCGCGCCACGGCGTCGCCACCCACTCATCCGGCAACCACGCCGCGGCCTTGGCGCGCGCCGCACGGCTGCGGGGAATCCCCGCCTACATCGTCATGCCCGATAACACCGCGCAGGCCAAGCGCGCCGCAGTGGCGCGCTACGGCGGCCAGATCACGTACTGCGCCCCGACGCTGCAGGCACGCGAGGCCGCCGCCGCGCAGCTCATCGCGGCCACCGGCGCTGCCCTGATCCACCCTTACGACAATCTCCTCGTCATGGCGGGCCAGGGCACGGCCGCGGCGGAGTTTCTCGAGGAGGTGCCGGCACTCGAGGCGCTCATCTGCCCGGTCGGCGGCGGCGGTCTCCTGAGCGGCACGGCGGTAGCGGCGCGCGCCCTGAAGCCCGCCGTGCAGGTGTTTGGTGCAGAACCGGCCGGCGCCGATGATGCCGCACGCTCACTGCACAGCGGGCAGCTACAGGGCGCGGGGCACCCGAGCACCATCGCCGATGGCCTGCGCGGCGCGCTGGCGCCGCGCACGTTTCGCGAGATCCGCCGCGGCGTCACGGACATTCTCACCGTACCCGAGGCGGCGATCATCAGCGGCATGCGCGAGCTGTGGGAAGTGCTGAAGATCATCGCCGAGCCTTCGGCGGCGGTGCCGTATGCCGCCGTGCGCGCCGCCACCTCACCGCTGCGCGGGCGGCGCATCGGCGTGCTTCTGAGCGGCGGCAATCTTGATCTTGATCGTCTGCCCTGGATGGGCGCCGCGGTCGTGCGCCCCTAGACGCGCTCGAGCACCACGGCGATTCCCTGGCCTACGCCGATGCACATGGTGCACAGCGCATAACGTCCGCGCAGTGCTGCGAGCTGCCAGGTCGCGGTGGTGGCGAGGCGCGCCCCGGACATGCCCAGCGGATGTCCGAGCGCGATCGCGCCGCCATTGGGATTTACGTGCGGCGCGTCGTCCGCGATTCCGAGCTGGCGCAGAACCGCCAGCGCCTGAGCCGCGAAAGCCTCGTTGAGCTCGATCACGTCCATCTGCTCGAGCGTCAGGCGCGCCAGCGCGAGCACGCGGCGCGTCGCCGGCACGGGGCCCATGCCCATGATGCGCGGCTCGACGCCGGCGGTCGCGGCCGCCACCACGCGGGCGCGCGGGGTCAGATTGAAGCGCAGCGCCGCCTCGGCGGAGGCGACGAGCAGCGCGCAGGCGCCGTCGTTGACTCCCGAGGCGTTGCCGGCGGTAACGCTGCCGCCCTCGCGAAACGGGGTCGGCAGCGCCGCCAGCTGCTCGAGCGTTGTCTGCGGGCGCGGATGCTCGTCGCGCGTGACCGCGAGTGCCTGCCCCTTCTTCTGCGCGATCTCGACCGCCGTGAGCTCGCTGGCGAAGAAACCGCGCGCGCTCGCGGCCTGGGCACGCTGCTGGCTGCGCCAGGCGAAGCGGTCCTGGTCAGAACGGCCGATGTGGTACTGCGCGGCGACGTTCTCGCCGGTCTCGGGCATGGAGTCGATCCCGTAGAGCTTCTCCAGCCGCGGATTGACGAAGCGCCAGCCCAGGGTTGTGTCGTAGATCGTCGCCGTGCGGCTGAAGGCGGCATCGGCCTTCGGCATGACGAAGGGTGCCCGCGACATGGACTCCACGCCCCCGGCGATGACCACCTCGGCTTCCCCGGTGCGCACGATGCGCGCCGCCATGGCGAGCGCATCCAGCCCCGAGCCGCACAGACGGTTGACCGTGGCCCCGGGGACCGACACCGGCAGGCCTGCGAGCAGCGCCGCCATGCGCGCCACGTTGCGGTTGTCCTCGCCCGCCTGGTTGGCGCAGCCGAGCAGCACCTCCTCGATGGCCGCCACCTCGAGGGAGGGATTGCGCTTCAAAAGCGCGCTGATCGGCACGGCGGCGAGGTCATCGGCGCGCACCGCGGCGAGCGCGCCGCCGTAGCGGCCGATCGGCGTGCGCACGGCATCGCAGATGAAAGCGTCGGTCATGCGTGCATGATAATAGGCACCGTACCGGCGCGCACGCCGGTACAGTGCGTCGCAGCCGCGCCCGCGGCGTACCTGTCAGCGACATGGCCCGGGCGGCGATGCTCGCGGTGCCTGCTTTTCACCTTACGGAGCTTGACGTGCCGGACCCCCTGCCCTTCATCACCTACACGTTCGTGATGTCGATCACCCCGGGCCCCAATAACGTGATGCTCACCGCCTCGGGCGCCGCCTTCGGCTTCCGGCGCACCGTGCCCCATATTCTCGGCATCGTCTTCGGCTTCGTGGTGCAGCTGCTGGCGGTGTGTGCGGGCTTGAGTGCGCTCTTCACCCGCTTCCCGGCGCTGCAGACGACCATGAGCTGGGTGGGCGCTGCGTATCTTGTGTACCTCGGCTGGCAGCTGCTGCGCAGCACCGTGGCCCGCGGCCAGGCGCGCAGTCACCCGGTGAGCTTTGCGCAGGCGGCCACGTTCCAGTTCCTCAATCCTAAGGCGTGGGTGATGACGCTCACCGCAGCCACGCTGTTCCTGCCGCACCAGCTCGGGGCGCTGCTCGCCGGGCTCTACATGGCGTTCGTCATGGAAGCCGTCGGCGTGCCGTGCATGACGGTGTGGGCGCTGTTTGGCAGCGCACTGAAGCGCTTTCTCGCCGGCGCGCGCGCGCGCATGCTGTTCAACGCCAGCATGGCGGTGGCGCTGCTGGTGACGGCGGTTCTCATGGTGAGGTAGGTGCGATGTTCGAGCTCAGCCGCGATTCCGAGGTGCCGCTCGTCGAGCAGATCTGCGAGCGCCTGACGCAGCTCGTACGCCACGGCCAGCTGAGCGCCGGCACCCGCCTGCCCTCGATCCGCCGCCTCGCCCGGCAGGTCGGTGCCAGCCCCTTCACGGTCGTGGATGCCTACGAGCGTCTGGTGGCGCGCGGCCTGATCGAATCACGGGCCGGGCGCGGGTTCTTCGTCACGCAGCGGCGCCTGTCCGCACCCCTTACCGCGGTAGAGGCGCTGCCGGACCCGGGCAGCGACGCGCTGGCGCTGGCGAGCATGACGCTCTCGCTCGGGGCCGACCTGATCCCCGCCGGCTCCGGGTTCCTGCCCGAGAACTGGCTGCTCGAGGCCGTGCCGTCCGGCGTGCTCGCACGGCTGGTGAAGAACCGGCGCATGCAACCGTGGCTGCCCTGCCCGCCGCAGGGACTCGTGGAGCTGCGCGAGCAGATTGCCGCGCGGCTGGTGCACAACGGCATCGCCGCGAGCGCCGCGAACATCGTCACCACCTCGGGTGCCTCGCAGGCGTTCGACCTGCTGGCGCGCATCCTCCTCTCCCCCGGGGACGCGGTGCTGGTCGAGGACCCCGGCTATTTCGTACTGTTCGAGCAGCTGCGCGCCCACCACGTGCGCCTCATATCCGTGCCGCGCACCGCCGCCGGACCGGATCTTGAGGCGCTGGAGGCGGCCTGCCGCGCGCACCGCCCGCGCGCCTTCTTCATGCAGACGCTGCTGCACAACCCGACCGGTTCCAGCGCCGATCCGGCCCACTGTCACCGCATCCTCTCGATGGCCGAGCAGTTCGGTTTCGCCATCGTGGAGGACGATGTGTACGGCGACCTGCACGAGGGTCCGGCGGTGCGCCTGGCGCAGATCGACGGCCTGCGGCACGTCATCTATGTCGACAGCTTCACGAAACTCATCGGCCCGGCACTGCGAGTCGGCTACGTGGCCGCCGACGGTGCCCTCATCGCAAGGCTGGTCGAGCGCAAGGTGCTCGCCGTGCTCTCCGGCTCTGCGCTCCTGGAGAGCTTCGTGTCGGAAGTGCTCGACGGCGGGCGTTACAAGCGCCACGTGGAGCGCATGCGCACGCGCCTGGCACGCATGCGGCGGGACGCCCACCAGGCATTGCAGTCGGCCGGCATCGCCTTTGAGGCGTCGCTCGGGGAAGGCATGTTCCTGTGGGGCCGGGTCCCTGAGGCAGTCGCGGTCGAGGAGCTCGTGCGCCACGCCCGCACGCGCTCGATCCTGCTGGCGCGCGGCTCGCTGTTCTCGGCCACGCAGGGCTGCACGCAGTGGCTGCGCTTCAACGTCTGCCACAGCAACCGCCCACCCCTCATCGAGTTCCTGCGCGAATCCCTGGCCGCGGCTTAAAATGCGCGCATGGACGCGCCGACCGAGATCCGTGATGCGCAGGAGGAGGACCTCGGGGGCCTCGTAGCGATCTACAACGAGGTAATCGCCACCTCGACCGCGATCTACTCGAGCGTGCCGGTGACGGTGGAGGAGCGGCGTCAGTGGTGGCAGGCACGCACCGCCCAGGGCTACCCGGTGCTGGTGGTGCGCGATGCCGCGGGCGTCGCCGGCCTCGCCACCTTCGGGGACTTCCGCGCCTGGCCCGGTTACCGCTTCACGGTCGAGCATTCGGTGCACGTGCGTGCCGACGGCCGTGGCCGCGGGCTCGGCACGCTTTTGGTGCAGGCGCTGTTCCCGCGCGCCGCGGCGCTCGGCAAGCACGTGATGATTGCCGGCGTCGATGCCGCCAATGCCGCCTCGATCCGCTTCCACGAGCGGCTCGGGTTCCAGCAGAGCGGCCACCTGCGCGAGGTCGGTTACAAGTTCGAGCGCTGGCTGGATCTGGTCTTCCTGCAGCGCCGCATCTGACACCGGTAAGATGGCGCCATGTTAGCCATGCCGCCCGTCACCCGCGCCCTGCTCCTGATCAACGTCGCGCTCTACCTCGTGGAGCGGGCCGTCCCCGGCTTCATGCTGCAGAACTTTGCGCTGTGGCCGCTCGCGGCCGAGGCGTTCCGCCCCTGGCAGCTGCTGACTTATGGCTTCCTGCACGACCCCACGAGCATCTGGCACATCTTCTTCAACATGTTCGCGCTCTACATGTTCGGACGCGCGCTCGAGGGCTACTGGGGCAGCCGCCGCTTCCTCATCTACTACCTGGTGTGCGTGCTGGCCGCCGGACTCACCCAGATCCTCGTCACGCGCTTCACACCCGATGCGGGCTTTACGGTCGGGGCCTCCGGCGGCGTGTTCGGCGTGCTGCTGGCCTTTGCGTGGTTCTTCCCGCGCCAGAAGCTCATCGTGCTGCCGATCCCGATCCCGCTGCCGGCGTGGCTGGTGGTCGCCGCCTACGCGGTCATCGAACTGGTCTTCGGCGTCACGGCGCGCGAGCAGAGCGTCGCCCACTTCGCGCACCTGGGCGGGATGCTCGGTGGCATCCTCTGCATCCTCTACTGGCGCGCGCGCGGGCGCTTCAGTTCCTAGACGCGCAGGCGATGCGCACCGGGCCGCGGTGCGTGCCGCAGGCATCGCACAAAAGCCTATTGCCGAAGCGGCCGCGGCCGAAGATGCGCCCGTCCGGCAGCGTCACCCAGTTGCCGCCGCCGGCGACCTGCTGATCGATAAGGCGCACGTGCAGCGCGCAGCGCGGGTTGGCGCAGAAGGGTGCGCCGCGCTCGACTTCGAGGTGCACCGACAGCTCATCCTCCGGGCTGCGCCGCCGTGAAGCCTTTGATCCCGGGAAATGAAGCAGCCGCATCGGTACACCCCGCAGGCCGCCAGCGGCCTTCCGGGGCATCAGTCTCGGTGTGGTGCTTGACCGGCGCGTGAACCGGGCATGGCGCTGGGATGACGCCCGCGTGCGGGCGCTCCTCGGCACCATCTAAGGTATCAAGCTTAATGCATGGATATTGCAAAAGAATTTCCACAAAGTTGAATTCCGGTCCCGCTCACGGTCACAATCGCGCGCCTTTGAAACATGGCGGGAACTTTCCCGCGTGCCAGCCTCTCTAGAGCAGCCATGATCAAGACCGAGCAACTCACCAAGCGCTACCCCGGCCTGACCGCCGTCGATGGCGTGACTTTTGAGGTGAGCCCGGGGGAGGTGCTCGGCTTCCTCGGCCCCAACGGCGCAGGCAAGACGACGACGATGCGCATGCTCGCCGGCTTCATCGCCCCGACCTCCGGCACCGCCAGCATCTGCGGCCACGACGTCAGCCGCGAACCGCTCGAAGCCAAGGCCGCGCTCGGTTACCTCCCCGAGGGCGCCCCGCTTTATGGAGAAATGAGCGTGCAGGGCTTCCTTAACTTCATCGCCGACCTGCGCGGCCTCACCGGTGAGCGCCGCCGTGCCCGGCTCGCCCACGTCATCGAGCACCTGCAGCTCGCGGGGGTCCTCGCGCAGAGCATCGACACCCTCTCCAAGGGCTTTCGCCGGCGCGTCGGGCTCGCCCAGGCGATCGTGCACGACCCGCCGGTGCTGATCCTGGACGAGCCCACCGACGGGCTCGATCCGAACCAGAAGCAGGAAGTGCGCACGCTGATCGAGGAGATGGCGCGCGACAAGATCATCGTCATATCCACGCACATCCTCGAGGAGGTACAGGCGGTATGCAGCCGCGCGATCATCATCGCGCGCGGGCGCATCGTCGCCGACGATACCCCCGCGGCACTGGCGGCGCGCTCGCGCTACCACAACGCGGTCTCGATGCAGCTCGAGGAGGCGGCACAGCTGCCCGCCGCGCGCGCTGCCCTGAGCGCGGTGGCGGACGTCGCCAGCGTCGAGGTGAGCGAACGCGGGGCGCGCCTCACCGCGCTGCCGCGCGCCGGCCAGATGATCCTGCCGGCGGTGTCCGCGCTCGCCGCGCAGCAGGGTCTGAAGCTCAAGGAACTGCACCTCGAATCCGGACGCCTCGATGAGGTGTTCCGCACCATCACCGCCTGAGGACGACACGCACCATGCGCAACGTGGGCATCATCATGCGCCGCGAGCTGGCGAGTTACTTCGCCACGCCGCTCGCCTACGTCTACATACTCATCTTCCTGCTGCTGGCGAACGTGTTCACGTTCTACGTCGGTGGCTTCTATGAGCTCGGGCAGGCTGACCTCGGCGCCTTCTTCGGCTTCATCCCCTTCCTCTACCTGTTCCTGATTCCGGCCATCGCCATGAAACTGTGGGCCGAGGAGCGCAAGAGCGGCAGCATCGAGCTGTTGATGACGCAGCCCGTGACGCTGCGGGACGCCGTACTCGGCAAGTTCCTGGCGGCGTGGCTGTTCACGGGCATCGCGCTCGCCCTGACCTTCCCGCTGTGGCTCACCGTCAACTACCTCGGCAGGCCCGACAACGGCGCCATCCTCGCCGCCTACCTCGGCAGTCTGCTGCTCGCCGGCGGCTTTCTCGCGGTCGGCTCCTGCATGTCCGCCCTCACGCGCAACCAGGTGGTCGCCTTCATCCTCGGGGTGATGGTGTGCTTCGTATTCGTGATGGCCGGCTTCCCGATGGTGATCGACGTGTTCCGCACCTGGGCGCCGGTGGCGCTGGTGGATGCGATCGCCTCGCTCTCCTTCCTCACCCACTTCCAGTCGATCGCCAAGGGCGTCATCGACCTGCGCGACCTGCTGTACTTCGCCATGCTCATAGGGCTGTTCCTGTACGCGACCGCGATCGTGCTCGAGCTGCGCAAAGCGGACTGACACCATGAACAAACGCTCAACCCTGGGCGGCGGCGTGCTGCTGGCACTGGCCCTGCTCTTCATCGGCTTCACGATCCTCTTCAACCACGCCCTGCGTGGCTGGCGGCTCGACCTGACCGAGAACCGTCTCTACACCACCGCCGCCGGTACCGACCGCATCCTCGCCGGCATCAAGGAGCCGCTGAACCTCTACTTCTTTTACTCGGAGAAGGCCGCGCAGCGCATGCCCGACCTGCAGGTCTACGGTCCGCGTGTACGCGACTTCCTCGAGGAGCTGGTGGCGCGCTCCAACGGCAAGCTGCGCCTGCACGTCATCGACCCGCAGCCGTTCTCCGAAGAAGAAGACCGCGCGGCCGAGCTCGGCGTACGCGGCGTGCCGATGGGCAGCGCCGGGCAGTTTTACTTCGGCCTCGCCGGCACCAACGCCACCGACGGCCATGCGGCCATCGAGTTCTTCGACCCGAAGAAGGAGCAGTTTCTCGAGTACGACGTGGTGAAGCTCATCTACCAGCTCTCCAACGCCAAGAAGCCGGTGGTGAGCTGGCTGTCCACCCTCCCCATGGAGGGGGGCATGGATCCGCGCAGCGGCGCCGCGCGCGAGCCTTGGATGGTGTATAGCGAGGCCAAGCAGCTCTTCGACGTGCGCCCCCTGGAGGCGAACGCCACCAAGATCGACCCGGACACCAACGTACTGGTGCTGGTGCACCCGAAGAACCTCTCGCCCGCCACCGAGTACGCGATCGACCAGTACGCCCTGCGCGGCGGTCACATCCTGCTGTTCGTCGACCCGCTGGCTGAGAACGATGCCGCCGGCGCCGATCCGCAGAACCCCATGGCCGCCATGACGGCGGACAAGTCCTCGCATTTCGGCCCGCTCCTGAGCGCCTGGGGCGTGCAGTTTGACCCGGGCAAGGTGGTAGCCGACCGCGGACACGCACTCTCGGTGACGATGCGCGAGAACCAGGAGCCGGTCATGCACGTCGGAATCCTGGGCCTCGACAAGGACAGCTTTGCGGCCGATGACGTGATCACCGCCGGCCTCACCAAGGTGAACGTGGCAACCGCCGGCGCCCTCGAGCCGGTGAAGGACGCCAAGGTGCACTTTGAGCCCCTGCTGCAGTCGAGTAATGACGCGGAGCTGCTGCCCGCCGAGCGCCTGCGCATGCTCATGGACCCGGCGACCCTTCTCGATGACTTCAAGCCCACCGGTCGCCGCTATACCATCGCCGCGCGCGTCACCGGCACGGTGCACACGGCCTTCCCCGCAGGCCCGCCCGCCGGGGTGACGCTGCCGCCCGGGCAGCTGGTCCTGAAGACTTCGAGCCGGCCCTTGAACCTCATCGTGTTCGCCGACGCCGACATGCTGTCGGACTTTCTGTGGCTGCAGGCGCAGAGCTTCTTCGGCCAGCGCATGACTCAGGCGTTTGCCAGCAACGGCGACCTGGTGCAGAACGCGCTCGACAACCTCGCCGGCAGCGCCGACCTCATCAGTGTGCGCGGCCGCGCTTCCTTCGATCGCCCCTTCGAGCGGGTATTGAAGCTGCGGCGCGTCGCGAACGAGCGCTTCCACGCCAAGGAGCAGGAGCTCGAGCAGCAGCTGCAGAGCACGGAAGAGAAGCTGACGAGCCTTGAGACCAAGGGCGCCGATAAGAACTCCGCCGCCGCGACGCTGCTCGTGACGCCGCAGCAGGAGCAGGAGATCGAGCACTTCCAGCTGGAGAAGCTGCGCATTCGCAAGGAGCTGCGCGCGGTGCGCGCCGGTCTGGATGAGGACATCAGGAACCTCGGCGCCACCCTGAAGATCATCAATATCGTGGTGGTGCCGCTGCTATTTGCGGCAATCGCGCTCTGCATCGCCCTGTGGCGCCGTCGCCGCACGCGCGCGGGCGCCAGCGGGGTGGCCCACTCATGAACGCGCGCCGCGTCACCTGGCTGCTCTTGGCCGGGATCCTCGTCATCGGCTTCGCCATCTGGCTGTCGTCACTGCGGCACCTGGAACGTGCCACGCTCAGCGGGGATGTCGTGCTGCCGGGCCTCGAGCACAGCATTAACAACGTAAGCGAGGTACGCCTGCGCAAGGCGGATGACACCCACGTGACACTCAAGAGAGCCGATGGCGGCGGCTGGTTCGTCGGCGAACGGGACTGGCCGGCACAGGTGAGCAAGGTGCGCAAGCTGCTGCTCGATCTGGATGCCCTGAACGTGGTGGAGGAAAAGACGCGCCTGCCGGTGAACTACCCGGCGCTCGGCGTCGAGGATCTGAGCACTCCGAAAGCCACCGGCACCGAGGTCATGGTGCTCTCCCCGGCCCAGAAGTGGACCCTAATCGTCGGCAAGCCCTCCGGGGGCAAGTCCGGCTACGTGCGCGTCGCCGGGGCCGAGAAGAGCCTGCTGGCGGCGCCCCTCATCATGCCGAGCGCTGACCCGAAAAGCTGGCTCGAGACGGCCGTCATCGACCTGCCGCCCGAGCGGCTGCGCGAGATCGAGGAACACCCCGCGGAAGGAGCCGCTTACAGCGTCGCGCGCCAGAAAAAGGAGGACCCGCATTTCACCCTGAGCGCGCTGCCCAAGGGGCGCGAGCTCAGTGGACCGGGCGCCGCCGATTCGCTCGCGGCGGCCCTCGCGGGGCTGACCCTCGAGGATGTGACCCGGGCGGCAACGGCCGGCGCACCGGCCGCGGCACGCGCGGTATTCCGTACCTTTGACAATCTCGAGGTCGAGGTCAGCGGCCGCAAGGACGGCGCCCGCAGCCTCGTGACCCTGGTCGCGCGCGCCGCCCAGGGCACGGCGGAGGCCGAGGCGCAGCGCCTGCAGTCGCACCTGGCGGGCTGGGAGTTCGAGATTCCGGACTACAAGTACGCGGCGATCTTTCCGCCGCTGACGGACCTTTTGAAGCCGCTGCCGACGCCGCAGAAGAAATCCCCGCCGACCCCGCAGGTTCCCAAGACCCACTGAAGCGGCGGCTTGCGCGCAAACAGCGGCGCGTTCCTGTCGTCCTGTACCTACGGGAGATTGCGGTTCGCGCCGTGCGCACGCCGCAGTAAAATTGCGAGCATCGCCCGATGCATGCACGGGACCGGGCCTTCAAGGAGAGGGACATGAGCGCGGTGTTACTGGCCGTTTTTGAGCGCAGCGCACAGGCCGAACAGGTTCGTACCGAGCTGGTGCGCGATGGCTTCCCCACCGATCGCGTCGAACTCACGGCGCGTGGCGAGACCGGGCGGGCCGGACTGCAGCCGGCCGAGTCGCGGCAGGTGCGGCTGCGCCAGTATTTCCGCACCCTGTTCAGCCGCGACGATGAGCGCGCCTTCGCCGACCTGCTGGCCGGCCGCGTCGAAGATGGCACGGCGACTACGATTGCGGTGCATCCGCGCGGGGACATCGAGACTGCGCGCGCCGCGCAGCTGCTCGGCAATGCCGGTGCGCTCGAGCTCGTAGGCCACGACCTGGAGCATCAGGCGTTCGAACACGCCGCCGCGCCCACCGAGGGCACCTGGATCAGCCATCTCGCGCCCGAAAACCCGAGCGGAGCGGACTGCGTGTACTGCCGCCTGTTCCCGCAGCAGCGCCACTAAAGACTCAGGGCGCCCCCGCGCAGGCAGTTCCTCAGGGCTGCTTGTCGAGGACCATGGTCGTCGTCTGGCCGTGCGCGACGTCTTTGTCGGTCAGGACGATGCTCTTGCCGTCGCCGGCAGCGACCAGATCGATCTCATCGACCACCTTGCCCTGCCGATAGTCGGTCTCGTGCACGGTGCGGGCGTTGACCTTCTTCAGCACGACCTGCGTGCTGCCGGGATCCCCCGTCACCGGGTACTGCTTGCCGTCGAACTTAGCCTGATAGGCCTGGCCGTTGGACTGCATGCTGAACTGCTCGGGCGTCATCGCGTATTGCACCAGGGTGGTGGCATCGTTGGCGTTTGTGAACTGGTCCTGCAGCCATGACCCGGAAAGCGCATGCGCGCCCGCCGGACCCGCCGCGACGCGCTTCTCGGTGTAGGTGCCGGTAGTGGGCTGCGTGCCGGAGTAGCCGGTGAACTTGCCCGCAAGCGTGTTGCCATCGGAAGAGACGGTCATGGTATTGACGCCCATGAGCTTCCCGCCCTGCTTCTGCGAGGTCTCGACGGTGTGGGCGTCTACCACCCGCACCATCATTTCGTCGTAAAAGGCGTGGCCGCTGACCCTGTGCCAGGCGCCATCGGCTGGTAGCTTGTCGATCGGCGGATCGCAGCTGGCGCAGCTCCAGGTGCCGCCGGCAACCACGAACGCGTCCGGCTTCCCGGTGACCTTGATCGAATCGAGTCGCGCCTTCCAGGTGCCATCGAAAGCGCTCGCGGCGAGCGCCGCAGCGGGTGCCAGCAGCAGCACCGACAGCATGAGTTTTTTCATTTGCGTTATCCCCCGAGTGTGTTGGTTCAGTGCGCCCCCAGGCGCGCCGGCCGCGCGAGTCTATGCCGCGCAGCGCGTGGCCACCAACAGCCCAGTCAAAGCCTCAGCTGGTGCGCGCGCGCAGCGTCTCGCCGAGCACATCGGCGTGCCCCTCGATCCGCCTGATGTGCGGCCAGCGCGGGCCGTCCGCGTAGGCAACGCTGAAGACCCGGAAGTAGTCGGCGCTCTCGATCAGCAGCTCGATCGGCTTCTTGCTGGCCTGCGCGGCAACGATGGCGGCATCGAGCACATCGGCGCTGTACTTGCGGCCGTTGACGGCGAGCAGCTTCATGCCCGGGCCGACGCCGGCGCGTGCTGCAGCGCGATCCTCCACCGTCTCCGTCACCGTGTCCTTGTCATCGAGCTGCATACCGATCGACCACAGGCGGTTGGTCACCTTGCGGCGCTTCTGCTGCGTCTCGAGGTAGGTGTTCTTCTCGGCCGAATAGCTCAGCTGCCAGCCGCTGTCCTTGAGGGCGCCGAGCAGGGTCTGCGGACCGAGCGAATCAAGATGCCGGTGGATGATCGCGCGCCAGTCGGCAGGCACCACGCTCGAGAGCGTCGTGTAGACGTCGGCCTCCACGTACGGCTTGAGGGCCGGTGCGCCACCGCTGCCGGCGTAGAAGCGCCTGACGTAGTCATCGAGGCAGGCTTTGCCGCCGGAGCGTGCCCGCAGTTCGGTATCGACATTCAGCCACAGGAACTCCGAGGCCTCGTAGAAATCCACGTCGCGGCGGCTGATCGACCAGCTGCCCGGCGCGTCGTAGAGGATCTGCGCGGCAACCGCGGTGTCCGCCAGCGGCCGCCAGCGGTCGCCGGTCTGGATGTCGTAGAAGCCGGCGACGCTCGCCAGCATCTCACGGTAGCTCTCCTGCGGCACGAGTCCGGCGCGCACCGGCAGCACGGTGCCCCAGAACTGCGTCATCCCCTCGTACACCCACAAGAGCGAGCCATCCATCGGCTGCTGGTAGTCGGGGCTCAGCAGCCCTGCCGGCCGGCGGTACTTGCCGTTCCAGCTGTGCACGTACTCGTGCGCCAGCAGCTCCGCCACCCCTTCGCGCAGTGGCGCGTCGGAGAGCGAGTTCTCATCGACGCGGTCATCGCTTGACTCGTGGTGCTCAAGACCGAAGTGCGCGACATGATCCGAGAGCGTCAGGAGCCAGGTGTAATGGCGGTACATGCGCGTGCCGAAGAGCATGCCCGCCTGCGCCACCAGGCGCCCGTAGCTCGCCGCGAAATCATCCGGGACGCTCAGGGCCTCCGCGCTGTCGGCGGTGATCGATATGGCGTGCCTGAGCTCTGTGAAGGGCGCGGCGCCTGGCAGTTCGACGAGCTTGGTGAAGGCCCCCATCTGCACCGGCGAGTCGATCAGCCGGGCGAGATCCGCATCCTCGAGCCTGACGCTGCCGTCGCCCTGGGGCGTGAGCGCAAGCGCGCTGCGCAGCTGCCACCCCGGGGGCGCCATCAGGACCGCTTCAGTGCTGATGGCGGCCGCGTCGCGCCCCTTCGGCAGCAGCACGAACTGGTTCCAGGAGATCACGGCGAGCTGCGCACTGCTGCTCGGACCGGCGGTGAACTCGCCCCCTTCCGTCGGCAACCCGGTGTCGAGACTGATGTCCAGGCGCGTGGCGCCGGCGGGCACCTTCACCGTCACCTGGAACATCTCGCGCGGGTCGCGCTGCCAGGTGAGCTGCTGGCCGCCGGCGCGGATGGTCATGCCGATGAGCGTGTTGAGAGGGCCGGTGGGTCCGTGCTCCCCGGGGATCCACTGGGGAAACACCAGTACCACGGGGCCGGGCTTTACGGCGAGGCTAAGATCGGTGTGGATGTGCTTGCGCGCGATCTCGCGCGCATCCAGGCGCACGTTCAGGTCCGCCGCGCTGACACTGCCGAGCACCATCGCCAGCGCCGCCGCGGCGCTCAACCAGTAAGCCATTCGCATCGGGACAACCTTTGCAGCTGCAGACAAATGAGGGTGGGCGATGTTCCCGGAAATGGAGCGGTGAGGCAACGGATGTTAAGTTAGCACCATGTCAGAACCGGTCTACAGCGGCGGCTGCCTGTGCCAAGCGGTGCGCTACCGCGTCACGGGCGCGCCGCGTTACCTGTGCTATTGCCACTGCGAGAGCTGCCGGCGGGCGGCCGGCGCGGCGAGCGTGCCGTGGGCGACGTTTGCCGCGGCGGGCTTCGTACTCACCGGCGCGGCGCCGGTGGAATACCGTTCCTCCGCGCACGTGGTGCGCAGCTTCTGCGGCGCCTGCGGCAGCTCGCTCACCTACCGCAACGCGGCACGCCCCGGGGAGATCGACGTGATCCTCAGCTCGCTCGATCAGGCAGCGCTGCTGGCGCCCGCTGCGCACGTCTGGGTCGCCGACAAGCTCCCCTGGGTGCACATCGATGATGGCCTGCCACAGCATGCGGCCGGGTCGAGTCCCTGAAGAGGGGCTGGCCGGCTCAGCGCGCGCGCGCCAGCAGCGCCACCGTCACCAGCGCCAGGAGCGTCGTCGGCAGCCAGGCGAGCACCACCGGGTTCAGGTTAAAGACCACCGTACCGCTCTCGATCAGCTTCTCCAGGAGGAAGAAGGCGATGCCGAGCACCAGGCCCATGAGCATGCGCGTGCCGGTGCCGGTGGAGCGCAATGAGCCGAGCACGAACGGGATCGCCAGGAGCACGGTAAAGAGCACCGCCACGGTGCGCGCGATGCGCGACCAGAAGGCGAACATGTACTCCCGGTCATCGAGGCTGTTGGCGCGGTAGTAGCTGATCAGGCGCCACAGCGCGCGATTGGTGAGCTGGTCGGGGTTCTCGATCGCGAGTCCCAGAAATCCGGCCGTCACGTTCGACTGCAGCACGCGCTGGGCGGGGGCGCTCTTGCTGACGGTGTCGCCGTTGAAGCGCGACTCGACGTAGTCCCCGAGCAGCCACTTGCCCTTGCTGCCGGCGCTCGCCGCGGTCGCATGCTGCGCCTGCCCGAGCGCGAGCAGCCGGTGATCCCCCGACAGCTCGAAGATCTGCATACCGCCGAACTGGCTCTCGCTCGACTGGCGCGCGACGTGCAGGATCAGGTTGCCGTCGCGCACCCAGGCGCCGCCACCGCCGAAGCTCACGTTGTTGAAGCGGCTGAAGGCCTTCTGTTCGCGCGCCGTCTGCTGGAGCGCGGGTCCCAGAAATTCCCCGAGCACGACCGCGCAGCCGACCAGAATCAGCGCGGCGAGCAGGCAGATGCCGGCCAGGTGGGCGATCGAGATGCCGGTGGCGCGCACCACGGTGATCTCGCTGTTGCGTGCCAGGGACCCGAGGCCGATCAGCGAGCCGATCAGCGCCACGATCGGCAGCAGGTCGAAGGCGAAGATCGGCAGGTTCAGGAGCGTGTACCACAGGGCCCCGAGCGCCGTGTAGCCGCCGCTGCCAATGTCGTCCTGCTCGCCGATGAAGATGAACAGCGCCCCGAGCATCAGGAGCGCTGCGCCCACCATCAGCACCGAGCCGAGGATGGTGCGCACGATGTAGCGGTCGAGGATGTTCACAGCCCGCGCACCCGGTAGCGCACGCGGTTAGCCAGGGTTGGCCCGAAGATCACCAGCAGCGCCATCGCCACCACCACCGCGTGCGTCCACCACAGCCCGAGGAACGGCGGCAGCGTGCCGCGGCCGAGCATCACCTTGCCCACCGAGATCAGCTGCGAGTAGAGCAGAAATATCAGCAGCGCCACCCACACGCGGGCATAACGTCCCTGGCGCGGCCTCAGGCGTGCCAGCGGCACGCCGATCAGCGCCAGCACCAGGCACATGAGCGGGGTGGCGATGCGCCACTGCAGCTCGGCGCGCTGCTGCGGATCTGCGGACTGCGCCAGCGTCACGCTCGGCTGTGCCTCAAGATCCCGGACGCTGTCACGGCTGACCGGCATCTGTACCGGCACCACGTGCTCGGCGAAGCGCACGATGCGAAACTCGGCGCTCCCCGGGACGCCCTCGAAGCGCTCGCCGTCGTAGAGAGTGAGGATATGCGTCATGCCATCGGGGGTGACGCTGTGGCGCGCGCGCTCGGCGAGCGCCACCTGCACGATCGCGCCGTGGTTGCGCTCCACGAACACGTTATGCAGCGTGCCGTCGGGGTTGACGCTCTGGGCATACACCACCGCCGTCCCGCCGCCGAAGGAGCGGAACTTGCCGGCGGCGATGGGCGCGAACTGGCCGGCACGCACGGCCTGCTGGCGCAGGCTCAGGGCCTGCTCGGTGGCCTGGGGAGCGAGCACCAGGGTGAGCCAGGCGAGTCCTGCGGCTACCACGAGCGAGAGCAGCACCACCGGCAGGTAGACATTGGCAGGGCCCGCCCCGCAGGCCAGCGCCGCCGCCATTTCGCTGTCGGCGTACAGGCGGCCGAAAGCCAGCACCACGCCGAGCAGCAGCCCCACCGGCAGGAGAATCGAGAGGTACTGCAGGGCCCCGAGCCAGACCAGCTCGAGGACCACATTGGGGGGAAACTGGTTGGCGGCGGCCCGCTCGAGCACGCCCACCACCTGGTAGGCCAGCAATATGACGAGCAGCACGCCCGTTACGAGCAGCCAGGCCAGTATGACCTCGCGCAAAATGTAACGTCCGAGGATCTTCCCCAACGCGCGACCATCCGTTCGCCCGCCGGAAAACCGACAGGTTCTTGAGTTACACTTGGCGTCGCTTGCACCCGTGGGCACGCAGCGCAGGGGCTGCATCAGCACGCGACGGAGCGAGGCGCTCAATAAGGTAAGTGACAGTCTAACGCGCCTCAGCGGGAAGGGGATACGCAATGGAATTCGGCGTCTGGACCAAGGGCCTGGCGACACTGTCGGTGGACTGCCTGGTGCTTGGCGTTTTCGAGGACGGCGAGCTCAGCGGCGAGGCGCGCAGCGTCGACAGCGCCTGCAGCGGCCGCCTGAAGAAGCTCCTGGAGCGCGGCGATTTCGCCGGCCGCCCCGGCGACACGCTGCTCGTCAGCGACCTGCCGGGCCTGAGCGCCACTCACGTGCTGCTCACCGGTCTTGGCAGCAAGAAAAACTTCCAGCGCAAGGCCTGGCGGCGCGCCTGCCAGGCGGCGCTGGTGGCCATCGCCCGCACGCGCATCGCAAGCTGCGCCATCGCGCTCGATCGCCCCGAGACCAAGCAGCTCGATGACTACTACCTCGGGCGCCAGGTGGCCGAACTCACCGGCGCCGCCCTCTATCGCATCAACGACCTGAAGACCGGCAAAAAGCCCGCCCCGGCCGAACTGCGCAAGGTGCTGGCCGGACCGGTGCGCAAGGCGCAGGCCACGCAGCACGGACTCACCCAGGGCGCCGCCGTGGCGGCCGCCCAGCTCATCCAGCGCGACCTTGCGAACCTGCCGCCGAACGTATGCACACCCCTCTATCTTGCAGAGCAGGCACGCGCGCTCGCGCGCCGCCATGCGAGCCTCAAGGTAAAGGTGCTCGATGAGCCCGCGCTGCGGCGTGAGAAGATGGGGTGCCTGCTCGCGGTGGCGCAGGGCAGCGCGCAGCCGCCGCGCTTCCTGGTGCTCGAGTACCACGGCGGCAGGAAAAGCGACGCGCCGGTGGTGCTGGTCGGCAAGGGCGTCACCTTTGACAGCGGCGGCATCTCGCTCAAGGACCCGCCGGGCATGGACGAGATGAAGTTCGACATGTCGGGTGCGGCCGCGGTGATCGCCTCCCTCATGCTGGCCGCGCAGCTGCGCCTCGCGATCAACGTCGTCGGCCTGGTGGCGGCGGTCGAGAACATGCCCGACGGCCGCGCCGTGAAGCCGGGCGACATCGCCACCAGCGCCGCGGGGCTCACGGTGGAGATCCTCAACACCGACGCCGAAGGGCGGCTGATCCTGTGCGACGCGCTGCACTACGCGCGCCGCTTCCGTCCCGCGGCCGTCATCGACATCGCGACCCTTACCGGGGCCTGCGTGGTGGCCCTGGGTCACTACCATGCCGGGGTCATGGGCAACGATGAGAAGCTCGTGCAGGAGCTGCTGGCCGCCGGCGTGCGCGCCGATGACCGCTGCTGGCAGCTGCCGCTGACCGAGGAGTACGCCGAATCACTAAAGAGCAACTTCGCCGACTTTGCCAACGTCGGTGGCCGTGACGGCGGTGCCATCACCGCGGCCGCCTTCCTCGCGAAATTCACCCAGGGACTCAAATGGGCGCACCTCGACGTCGCGGGCATCGCTTACCAGAGCGGTGCGCAGAAGGGCAGCACCGGGCGGCCGACGCCGCTGCTCGCGGATTTCCTCATCCAGCGCGCCTCGCACTGAGCCGGCACGGCGCGAGCCACGAGCGCAGCTTCCGCCACGTGCGCTTCTGCCGGCCGCGCCGCCTGCAGCGCTTCAGCGCACGACTGCTGCGCGTGCGCTAGAAAGGTGCGTCGCTCGCCGCCCTGAGCGGCCGGCGCGGTAATCGCGTCCCTTGCCGCTATAATCCCCGGCGCCCCCTCTGCGTGAGTCTTGAAGCCCTCTGATGGATAAGGTCTACGCGCCCGCTGAGATCGAGCGGCGCATCTACGAGCGTTGGGAATCCCATGGCTGGTTCGCGCCGAGCGGCCGCGGCGCGCCCTACTGCATCATGATCCCGCCGCCGAACGTGACCGGGACGCTGCACATGGGGCACGCCTTCCAGCACACGCTCATGGATGCCCTCACCCGCTACCACCGCATGCTCGGCGACGATGTGCTGTGGCAACCGGGCACCGATCACGCCGGCATCGCCACCCAGATGGTGGTCGAGCGCCAGCTGAACGCGCAGGGCATCAAGCGCACCGATCTGTCGCGCGAGGAGTTCGTGGCGCGCGTGTGGGAGTGGAAGGCGCAGTCCGGCGGCACCATCAGCGCCCAGATGCGCCGCCTCGGCGACGGGGTGGACTGGTCGCGCGAGCGCTTCACGCTCGACCCGGACCTGTCAGCCGCGGTGACCGAGGTGTTCGTGCGGCTGCACGCGGAAGGGCTCATCTACCGCGGCAAGCGCCTGGTCAACTGGGACCCGGTGCTGCTCACGGCGCTCTCCGACCTCGAAGTGCAGGCCCAGGAGGAAGACGGGCAGCTGTGGCACCTGCGCTATCCGCTCAGCGACGGCAGCTCCCAACTCGTGGTGGCGACCACGCGGCCGGAGACGATGCTCGGGGACACCGCCGTCGCGGTGCACCCGCAGGATGATCGCTACCGCGACCTCATCGGTCGCCAGCTGCGCCTGCCGCTCGCCGGGCGCGACATCCCGGTGATCGCCGACTCCTACGTGGACCCGGCCTTCGGCTCCGGCTGCGTGAAGATCACCCCGGCGCACGACTTCAACGACTACGAGCTCGGCGCGCGCCATCATCTGCCGCTCATCAACATCTTTACCCCGCGCGCCGCCCTCAACGACAACGTGCCGGAGCGCTTCCGCGGGCTCGACCGCTTCGCGGCGCGCAAGGCGGTGGTGGCGGAGCTTGAGTCCCAGGGGCTCATCGAGAAGATCGAGAAACACCGTCTGCACGTCCCGCGCGGCGACCGCAGCGGCGCGGTGCTCGAGCCCTACCTCACCGACCAGTGGTACGTGAAGATCGCGCCACTCGCAGCGCCCGCCATTGCGGCGGTCGAGAGCGGCCGCACCCGCTTCGTGCCCGAGAACTGGGCGCGCACCTACTTCGAGTGGATGCGCAACATCAAGGACTGGTGCGTGAGCCGGCAGTTGTGGTGGGGGCACCGCATCCCGGCGTGGTACGACGCGGCCGGCCAGGTGTACGTCGGACGCAGCGAAGCGCAGGTGCGCGCGCAGCACGGGCTCGCTGCCGACCTCGTGCTCACTCAGGACACCGACGTGCTCGACACCTGGTTCTCATCCGCGCTCTGGCCGTTCTCCACCCTCGGCTGGCCGCAGTCTTCCGCGGATCTCAGACGCTTCTACCCCGGCAGCGTGCTGGTCACCGGCTTTGACATCATCTTCTTCTGGGTCGCCCGCATGATGATGATGGGACTGAAGTTCATGGGCGACGTGCCGTTCCGCGACGTCTACATCACCGGCCTCATCCGCGATGAGCACGGCGACAAGATGTCCAAGTCCAAGGGCAACGTCATCGACCCGCTCGATATCGTCGATGGCATCACCCTCGAGGCGCTGCTCGCCAAGCGCACCAGCGGCCTGATGCAGCCGCAGGCCGCGCCGGCCATCGAGCGCGCCACCCGCAAGCAGTATCCGCAGGGGATCGCGGCGCACGGCACCGATGCCCTGCGCTTCACCTTCGCCGCGCTCGCCTCCCCGAGCCGCGACATCAGCTTCGACCTGGCGCGCGTCGCCGGCTACCGCAACTTCTGCAACAAGCTGTGGAACGCGGCGCGCTTCGTGACGCTCGCGGTGGGCGACAGCGCCCCGCCGGCGGCGCCCGTGACGGCGCGCTCGGTGGCCGACCGCTGGATCCGCTCGCGCCTCGGGCGCGCGCTCGCGAGCGTCGAGCTGGGGCTGCGCGACTACCGTTTCGACTTCGCGGCGACCGCGCTCTACGAGTTCGCCTGGTATGACTTCTGCGACTGGTACCTGGAGCTCGCCAAGCCGGTGCTGCAGGCCGCGGATGCCTCCCCCGCCGCACGCGCGGCGACCCTGAGCACGCTCACGCAGGTGCTCGAAGCGCTGCAGCGCGCGCTGCACCCATTCATGCCCTTCATCACGGAAGAGATCTGGCAGCGCATCGCCCCGCTCGCCGGCGTCAGCGGCGCGAGCGTCATGCTCGCCCCCTACCCGCAGGCGGCGGCGTTCCCGGTGGACGAGGCGGCCGAGGCCGAAGCCGCCTGGATACAGGCCGTGATCCTCGGCGTGCGCCAGATCCGCGGCGAGATGAACATCAGCCCTGGCAAGCGCATTCCGCTCCTCTTCCGCGACGCGAGCGCCCAGGATGAGGTGTGCATCGAGCGCCACCGGGCGCTCCTGGAGCGCCTGGCAGGCCTTGAGAGTGCGCGCGTGCTCAGCCCCGGCGCGAGCGCGCCGCAGTCCGCGGTGGCTCTGGTCGGCACGCTCGCGCTCCTCGTGCCGATGGCCGGACTCATCGATGCCGCGGCCGAGGCCGAGCGCCTCGGCAAGCTCATCGCCAGGGCGCGTTCGGATCTTGCCAAGGCCGAGGCCAAACTCGCCAACGCGAGCTTCGTGCGCAACGCGCCGCCGCAGGTGGTGAGCGCCGAGCGCGAGCGCGCCGCAGAATTCGCGCGCGTCGCGGCCGACCTCGCAGCGCAGCTCGAGCGGCTGCACGGCGCGCCCGCCCCGTGAACAGCGGCGCGGACGCACGCGCCGATGCCGCCGTCCTCGGGCGCGCGCTGGAGATGCTCGAGACCGTCATCCTCGGCAAGCCCGAGCAGATCCGGCTGTGCCTGGCGTGCCTGCTGGCGCGCGGTCACCTCCTGATCGAGGACGTTCCCGGGGTTGGTAAGACGACGCTCGCGCACGCGCTCGCGCACGTGCTCGGTCTGGCCTGGCAGCGCGTGCAGTTCACGAGCGATCTGTTGCCCGCCGACATCATCGGCGTATCGGTGTTCGACCGCTCGAGCCAGCGCTTCAACTTCCGCCAGGGCCCGCTGTTCACCCAGCTGCTGCTCGCCGATGAGGTCAACCGCGCGAGCCCCCGCACCCAGAGCGCGCTTCTGGAGGCCATGGAGGAGCGCCAGGTGAGCGTCGATGGCACAACCTACGCCCTGCCCGAGCCGTTCTTCGTGGTCGCCACCCAGAACCCGCACGAGCAGCTCGGCACCTTTGCGCTGCCGGAGTCGCAGCTCGACCGCTTCCTGATGCGCGTGACGCTTGGCTACCCGGACGCCGCGCACGAGCGCGCACTGCTGCGTGGCGGCGAGCGCCGCGAGCTGCTGGCCGGTATCGCCCCGGTTCTCACCCCGGCCCTCGTGGTACGCCTGCAGCGCCAGGTGCGCAGCATCCACATCGCCGATGCGCTGCTCGACTACACGCAGACCCTGATCGCGCGCAGCCGCGAGCGTGGCGACCTGAAGCTCGGACTCTCCCCGCGCGCCGGCCAGGGACTGATCCGCGCCGCCCAGGCGTGGGCCTTCCTCGGCGGCCGCGAGGCGCTTCTGCCCGAGGACGTGCAGGCGGTACTGCCCGCGGTGGTGGCGCACCGGCTCGAGCGGCGCGAGGCGGCGGCCGCCGGGCACGAGGATCTGGCGTGCGAGCTGCTGCGCGCGGTGCCGGTGCCGACCTGAGGCGGCCGTGGTGGCTGCGGTAAGGGGCTACTGGCGGCGCCTGAACCCGCTGCGGCCACTCGGCGCCGCCTTGCAGGCGCGCACGGCGGCCTGGGTGCGCCGCCGCCAGGGCGAGGATCAACTGCCGGTCGAGCTCAACCGGCGGCGCCTCTACATCCTGCCGACGAAAGGCGGCGTCGCCTTCGGCGCGCTGGTGTTCGTCATGCTGCTCGCAGGGCTCAACTACACCAACAGCCTGGCGCTCTTCCTCACCTTCGTGCTGGCAGCCTTCGGGCTCGTCGTGATGCAGCTGTGCCACCGCAACCTGCTCGGCGTGCGTGTCGCCGCACTACAGGCCCCGGCGGTATTCGCGCGGCGTCCGGGCACGCTCCTCGTGAGCCTTGCGAATGACACCGCGACGGCGCGCCTGCGCCTGGAGGCAGGACTCGAGGGTGCGCCGCGCAGCCGGGAGGACCTGGCGGCCTACTCCCGGGCTCAGCTGGCGGTACCCCTGCCGGCGCAGGCGCGCGGCGTGGTGCGCATCGCACGGGTGCGCATCAGTACCGCGCACCCCTTCGGACTCTTCCGCGCCTGGACCTGGGTGCACGCGCCGCTCGAGCTGCTCGTGTACCCGGCCCCGGCCGGCGCGCGGCCGATGCCCTACGCCAGCGCCTACCGCTCCGGCACGCATGCCCGCGGCGGTGCAGGGCTCGATGAGTGGCTGGGGCTGCGACCGTTCCGCGACGGGGACTCCCCGCGCCAGGTCGACTGGAAGGCGTACGCGCGCGAAGCGCCGCTCCTGGTGAAAGTGTACCAGCCGCTCGGCTCGCAGCTGCGCTGCTTCGATTTTGCGCAGCTCCCCGGCCTCGACACCGAGGCGCGTCTGGAGCAGCTCGCGCGCTGGGTGGTGGATGCGGAGGCCGGTGGTGAGCGCTACGCAGTGCAGCTGCCGGGCGTGCGCACCGCGAGTGACCGCGGACCCGAGCATCGCCACCGCTGCCTGGCGCAGCTGGCGCGCTTCGGCGGCCCGCCCTGATGGCTGTGCCGCACGAGCCGGATGCGCCGCTCGCGCTGCGCTCACTCGCCTGGGCCTGTGCCGCCTTCGGCGGCGGCGTGCTGCTGCACATCGACCGCGTGCCCGCGTGGGCCAGCCTGAGCTGTGTCGTGCTCATCCTCTGGCGCCTCGCCGCGGTGCGCCGCGGGCTGTGGCTGCCCGGACCGATCGCGCGCTCACTGCTGGCGCTCGGCATGGCAGCGGTAGTGCTGGCGCGCTTCCACACCCTCAACGGGCTCACCGCCGGCACGACGCTGCTGCTGCTCATGGCGGCACTGAAGCTGCTGGAGACGCGCCGCACGCGCGATGAGCTGATTCTGATCGGCGCGGGCCTGTTTCTGCTCCTGGCCGCGTGTCTGGACCGCCAGCATCTCGCGCGCGCGCCGCTTTATGCGCTGCAGGCGTGGCTGTGCTGCGCAGCGCTCGCCGTGCTCACCACCCCCTCGCTCACCGCGCGCGCAGCGCTCGGACTCGCCGGACGCACGCTCCTCATGGCACTGCCGCTGGCGGTCGCGCTGTTCGTGCTCTTCCCGCGCCTGCCGGGGTCCTTCTGGGCGATTCCGCGCGGCAACGCCGCCCTCACCGGGCTTTCGGACTCGATGACACCGGGCAGCATCGCGCAGCTGGTGGCCGACTACAGCGTGGCGTTCCGCGTGAAGTTCGACGGGGCGCGCCCGGCGGCGCTGCTCTACTGGCGCGGGCCGGTGCTGCACGAGTTCGACGGCCGCACCTGGCGGCGTGCCGAGGTTGCGCTGCGCGCGCGCCCGCGCGTGGAGTTCCTCGGCGCACCGGTGCGCTACCACGTCGCGCTCGAGCCAACGCGGCGGCGCTTCTGGTTCGCGCTCGACCTGCCGGCGCAGGCCGCCGGCGCGCGCACCTCCCTCAGCTATGACTACACGCTGGTGGCGGCCGACCCGGTGAACGAACCCACCGCCTACGAGGGACTCTCCTTCCTCATGAGCCGCGCCGTGGATCCCCTGGACGGCGGCAGCCGGCGCGAGGACACCGCGCTCCCGGGCAGCGCCAACCCGCGCACGCGCGAACTCGCGCAGCGCCTGCAGGCACAGACGGGCACCGACTCGGCCTACGTGGGCGCGGTGCTCGAGTACCTGCGCCACGGCGGTTTCGTCTACTCGCTCGAGCCGCAGCCGCTCGGCGCCGATGCGGTCGATGAGCTCCTGTTCCGCACCCGCGAGGGTTTCTGCGGCCACTATGCCTCCGCGTTCGTGACCCTCATGCGCGCCGCCGGCGTGCCCGCGCGCGTGGTCACCGGTTACCTCGGCGGGGAGTGGAACCCGATCGGGGAGTTCCTCGAGGTGCGCCAGGCCGACGCGCACGCCTGGGCCGAAGTGTGGCTGCAGGGGCGCGGCTGGACTCGCATCGATCCAACCGCGGTCGTCGCGCCCGAGCGGCTGAAGCGCGGCATGCTGCAGCTGATGCCCGAGGCATTCTCGGTCTCCGAGCGGCTGCTGTACGGCCCGGGCTGGCTCGGCGGCCTCCTGCAGCGCTGGGAGGCGGCGAGCGCCTGGTGGAGTGATCACGTGGTGCGCTTTGACTACGCCCGCCAGCTCGACCTGCTCACACATTTCGGCATCCGCACCCCCGATGCGCGCTACCTCGGGTGGGGATTCACGGCAGCCCTGTGCGCCTGGCTCGCCCTCATGGCCTGGAGCACCGCCCGCCTCAGCCGACGCGCGCGCCCGGACGCCCTGGCACGCGCCTACCGGCGCCTGTGCGGCAAGCTTGCGCGCGTGGCCCCGCCGCGCGCCCCGCACCAAGGCCCCCTCGCCTACGCCGAGACCGTGCTCGCCGCGCGCCCGGACCTGCGCGCGAGCGTCGGGGCGCTGTTCGCCCGCTATGCGCACTTGCGCTTCGGACCGGGGCCCGCGGGCGCGGGCGAGGTGGCGCAGTTCGCGCGCGCGGTGCGCCGCCTGGCGCTGCCCCCTGATGCGGGCCCTTAGACCGAGCGGAAGCCGATGCGCGCGTGCGTGCCGTCGCAGAAGGGCTTGTTGGCACTGCCGCCGCAGCGGCACAGCGTCGCGGACGTCACGCGCGCCACCACGCGCCCCGTGCCGCTGATGATCTCGAGGTTGCCGCGCACGCTCAGCGGGCCGTTCGGCTGCGGATCGATCGCGAGCGGCCCGTCGCGCACGGGCAGCGTGTCGGTGTTGCCGCTCGGCGGCTCGCCGCTGGCGCTGAAGCCGACGGCGTGGTGCGAGCCGTCGCAATAGGGCTTGTTCTTCGAGGCCCCGCAGCGACACAGCGTGGCGCGAAACGGCGCCGGCACGCCCTCGATCACGAGCGCGCCCCGGAATGCATAGGGACCCGCCTCGCGTAGCCCCGCAAGGTTCACCGGCGGTGCGCCCTCCTCGGGCTGACCGTCGTGGCGCTGGTAGCGGATCGCCCCCGAGGGACACTGGTGCGCGATGTCGACCAGCCGCTCGACGGGCATCGCATCCGGATGAATCCAGGGGCCCTTGACGTTGGCGAGGAACACCTGCGGGGCGAGCGTCACGCAGAAGCGCGAATGGATGCAGCGCTTGCCCTCGAAGAGGAGGTCGAGCGCCGTGCCGGCGATGCGCTCCACGTCGCCGCTGGCCACAGGTGCAGGGGGCGCAGCTGCGGTAACGGGGGCAGCGGCTGGCGCCCCGGGCGCGGGTGCGGCGGGCGTCGCGGCCGCCGCACCCTCCAGATCGAAGCCGCGCGCGGCGCGGCGCTCGAGCCCCTCGAGCTGCTCGGCCGCGGCACGCGCGCGCGGATCGCCGTCGGCGGCGAGCGCCACGGCGGCGGCGGCGAGCTGCCCGAGACGCTCGAGGAACAGGCGCCGTGCCGCGCAGCCGGCAGGCAGCGCCGCGGTGTCGCGCAGGGTCGTGAAGGACATGCCGGCGTTGCAGTCGGGGTTGGAGGGACCGGCCGGCAGGCGAGCGGCGCGCTCGGCGAGGGGCAGGACCGCGCGCATCAGCCCGATGGCCAGATCGACGACGAGGCCTTTCTCCGCGTCCGGGCTGCGCAGTGCGTAGGCGTAGGCGAGCAGGCGCAGCATGAGTCCGTAGGAAGCGTTGGCAAGGTCCACGGTGGCGACCGCCGCCGGGGTCTCGAGCCACACGCGCCCCTCCGGGCGCGGCGGCCGGCGCAGCACCGGGTTGGTGGCGGCGGGGAAGGCGGGCGCGAAGTCCGGATTAGTGGCGCTCAACTCGCGCAGCTCACGGCGGATGGCGATGAATTTCTGGTAGTGCGAGTTCAGTGAGTCCTGCGGCGCCCCCTCGCCCTGCTCGACGATCGCGCAGAAGGCGGCGAGCGCGGTCTTCAGGCAGCGCACCGGACGGGCACCGCCGAGGTTCACTTCGGACGGTGACAGCTGCAGCGCCGGATCTCCGCCGAAGGTGGCGCGCTCGCCGTATTTCGCGACGAAGGCCTTCAACCCCTCTCCGAGGGCGGCATAGAAGGTGCCCACCGTGTCGTAGTCGATGCCCATCGGGGTCAGCCGCGGCGCCTGACCGCCGCGCCGGTAAATGCGCTCGTAGGCAAAGCCACTACCCTCAGGCTCAGCCGAGCCGTGCGGACGCTCGAGGAACACGAAGTGCTGCAGGGTGTCGGCGTTGAAGGGCGCGAGCTTCACCACCACGCTCGCCGGCAGGTAGCCCGGGTCGAGCGGGAAGTTGGTGCGCCCGAAGCGCGGGCTGCCGCCGAGCGCCGCGGTAATGTTCCATACCGCCGCGAGGTGCCCCATCTCCTCGATCGCAACCGACAGCAGCACCTGCCTCCAGCGGCCGACCGCGGCGGCCTCCGCCACGCTCAGGCCTTCGGCCGCGCCGTCCTTCAGGCTCGCCACGGCGTACAGGTAGGTGCACATGAGGTTGTGCTCAAGTTCCGCCGCCTCGTAGAGGGCGTTGATGAGCACTTCGCGCTGCAGCAGTGGGCTTTCAACCGCGACATCGTTCATGAGAACTCCCCGAAGGCGGCGGCGCCTCAGGCGCCATTCGCCTCAAGGGTACGCCAGCTGTCAAGACGTGGCGTGTTCGCGGGTCTCGAGGAAGCGGATGTCGGGCCAGCGCTCGAGCGTCAGCTGCAGGTTGACGCGCGAGGGGGCGAGGTAGACGAGCGCGCCGCCGTGATCCAGGGCCAGGTGCTCGAAGGCGCGGGCGCGGAACTCCTCGAGCTTCTTCGCATCCGGCGCGTCGATCCAGCGCGCGGTGTACACCGTGACCGGGTCGAAGACGCACTGCACGCTGTACTCATCCGCCAGGCGGAACGCCACCACCTCGAACTGCAGCTGCCCGACGGCCCCGAGGATCTGGTCGTTGTTGCGCAGCGGCCGAAACAGCTGCGTAGCCCCCTCCTCGCACAGCTGCGACAGTCCCTTCTGCAGTGCCTTCATCTTCAGCGGGTCCTTGAGCACCGCGCGGCGGAAGATCTCGGGAGCGAAGTTGGGCACGCCGGTGAAGGCGAGGCGCTCGCCCTGGGTGAAGGTATCGCCGATGTTGATGGTGCCGTGGTTGTGCAGCCCAAGGATGTCCCCGGCGTAGGCCTCCTCGGCCTGCGCGCGGTCGGCGGCCATGAAGGTGAGGGCATCAGCCACCCGCACTTCCTTGTCGAGGCGCACATGGAACAGGCGCATGCCGCGGCTGTACTTGCCGGCGCACAGGCGCAGGAACGCGATGCGGTCGCGATGCGAGGGATCCATGTTGGCCTGGATCTTGAACACGAAGCCGGCGAGCTGCGCCTCCGGGGGTTCCACCAGGCGCTCGCGCGCGCTGCGCGGCAGCGGCCCGGGAGCGTGCGCGCAGAAGGCCGCCAGCAGTTCCTCGACGCCGAAGTTGTTGATGGCGGAACCGAAGAACACCGGCGTCTGCTGCCCGGCGCGGTAAGCCTCGGCCTCGAAGCGCTCGGTGGCGCCGCGCACCAGCTCGATCTCCTCATCGAAGGCGCCCGCCTGGGCGCCGAGGAACTCGCGCCCCGCAGGACTGTGCAGGCCATCGATGATGAGGTTCTCGCCGACCCGGCCGCGCTCACCGGCGCTGTAGCAGTAGATGCGGTCCTCGGTGAGGTGGTAGATGCCGCGCAGCTCACGGCCCATGCCGATCGGCCAGGTGATGGGTGCGGTGCTGATCTTCAGCACGCTCTCGATCTCGTCCAGCAGCTCGATCGGGGAGCGCCCGTCGCGGTCGAGCTTGTTGATGAAGGTCATGATGGGGGTGTCGCGCAGGCGACAGACCTCCATCAGCTTGATGGTGCGCTCCTCGACGCCCTTGGCACAGTCGATCACCATGAGGGCGGAGTCGACGGCCGTGAGCGTGCGGTAGGTGTCCTCGGAGAAGTCCTCGTGCCCCGGGGTGTCGAGGAGGTTGACGATGCAGTCGCGGTACGGGAACTGCATCACCGAGGACGTGACCGAGATGCCGCGCTGCTGCTCGAGTCGCATCCAGTCGGAGGTCGCGTGGCGCGCAGCCTTGCGACCCTTGACGGTGCCGGCCATCTGGATCGCGCCGCCGAACAGCAGCAGCTTCTCGGTGAGAGTGGTCTTGCCGGCATCCGGGTGCGAGATGATCGCGAACGTGCGGCGCCGCTGGATCTCGGCAGCGAGGTCAGTCATGGGTGGCTGGGGTCCGTGGTCTAAAGCGGCGCGGCGGGGGCGGGCAGGGACAGCTTGAGCACCGCAGCATCCTCGCGCCCGCCGGCGGCCTGGTAGTAGCCGCGCCGCGTGCCCACCTGCTCGAAGCCGAGGGACTGGTAGAGGCGGATGGCCATGACGTTCGAGGGACGCACTTCGAGGAACGCTTCGGTCATGCCGGCCGCGTGGGCGCGCTCGAGCAGGCAGATGAGGATCTTCTTGCCGGCGCTGCGGCAGCGGAACGCTTCGGCGATGCACAGGTTGAGGATGTGCGCCTCGCCGGCCCCGACGCTCATGACGCCGTAGCCCATGACCTGCCGCGCGACGCTCACCACGCGGCACACGTAGCCGACGCGCAGGCAGTCGCGGAAGATCCCCTCACTCCAGGGGAACTGGTAGGAGGCACGCTCGATCGCCACCACCTCGGGCACGTCCGCGGCACGCATGGGCCGGATGATGACTTCCTGGACGTTGGCAAAGAGCTCAGGCGCGGTCGCCATCGGTCGCAGATCCTTGGCTCAGTTCTTGGTACACGCTGCGGGCAAACTTCAGATCCTCCCACGCCTTGCGCTTGTCGGACGGGGTGCGCAGCAGGTAGGCCGGATGATACGTCACGACCAGGGGCGTCGCACCGAAGCGGTGGACGTGGCCGCGCAGCCGCCCGAGCGGGGCGTCGGTGCCGAGCAGGTTCTGCGCCGCGATGCGCCCCACCGCCAGCATGATCTTCGGCTGCAGCAGCTTGATCTGGCGCTCGAGAAAGGGCAGGCAGGCCGCCACCTCCTCGGGCTTCGGGTCGCGGTTGCCCGGCGGGCGGCTCTTGAGCACGTTGGCGATGTAGACGTTGGTCCTGCGATCGAGGCCGATCGCCTTGAGCATCGCATCCAGCAGCTGCCCGGCCGCGCCCACGAACGGCTCGCCGCGGCGATCCTCCTCCGCCCCCGGGGCTTCCCCGATGACGAGCCAGTCGCAGCGCTCCGGACCCACCCCGAACACACCCTGGGTGCGGCTCGCGTGCAGCGCGCAGCGCGTGCACTCCCGCACCTCCTGGCGCAGGCGCTCCCAGCCACCCGCGTCCGCCACGGACGCGGGCGCGGCCGGGCGCACCGGCGCCGACTCAGACGCAGGCGCGGCGACGGCGGGCGCGGCGGGCCCGCGCGGCAGCCACAACTCGATGCCGAGGGTGTGCAGGTAGTCACGGCGGCGCTCGAAGTCCATGGCGGCGCTCTTTCAGGACACCCCGGGGCTCGGGGTGCCGCGCACCAGGCGGCGCAGGCGCCGCCCCACCCACAACACCGGGGCCGAGAGCGCGTAGGTGCCGAACATCGACAGCAGCATCGTCGGCGGATCGACGGCGATCAGCACGAAGGTGAGCGGCACCAGCAGGAGGTAGACGAAGCGGATGCGCTTGTCGAGATCGAACTGCTTGAAGCTCGGGTAGCCGAAGCTTGACACCATGAGGGCGCCGGCGCTGGCGGTCACGATGAAGGCGGCGATCAGCCCGGTCAGGCGCGGCTCGCGCCAGTCACTGCAGAACCACACGAAGGCGGCGACGATCGCGGCTGCCGAAGGACTCGGCAGGCCCTCGAAGTAGCGCTTGTCGGCGGTGGCCGAGCGGGCGTTGAAGCGCGCCAGGCGCAGCGCCGCCGCCACGGCGTAGAAGAAGCACGCCAGCCAGCCGAAGCGCCCCCAGTGGCTGCCGTACTCCATGATGCGCACGACGCCCCACTGGTAGGCCACGATCGCGGGCGCGAGGCCAAAGGCCACCATGTCGGCCAGGCTGTCGTATTCCTTGCCGAAGGCGCTCTCGGTGCGCGTCAGGCGCGCGATGCGCCCATCGAGCGTGTCGAAGATCATGGCCGCGAACACCGCCATGCCGGCGTTGGCAAAGTGCTTGTCGATGGCCGCCACCACCGCGTAGAAACCCGAGAACAGGCACCCCGTGGTGAGCAGGTTCGGCAGCAGGTAGATGCCCTTGCGGCGCGGGCGCAGCGGTTCGGGGAGCTCGGGTGTCACGCCGGCAATCTTATCAGGGGCCTCCTGCTAAGATGCGAGCTTCCCTTTGGCTTGCCGCGGAAAGCGAAGCGTGCGGAATGAGGCTGTCCCAGTACCCCATTAACACCATGAAGGAGACCCCCGCAGATGCGGAGGTCGTCAGCCACCAGCTGATGCTGCGCGCCGGTCTCATCCGTCGCGAGGCCACGGGCCTTTACAGCTGGCTGCCGCTCGGCCTGCGCGTGCTGAAGAAGGTCGAGCGCATCATCCGCGAGGAGATGGATCGCGCCGGGGCGCTCGAGCTCGTGATGCCGGTGGTGCAGCCGGCGGAGCTGTGGCAGGAGTCGGGCCGCTGGAGCGCCTACGGGCCGGAGCTGCTGCGCATCAAGGACCGCCACGACCGCGACTTCGTCGCCGGGCCGACGCACGAGGAAGTGATCACCGACATCGCGCGCCGCGAACTCAAGAGCTACCGCCAGCTGCCGGTCAACTTCTACCAGATCCAGACCAAGTTCCGCGACGAGGTGCGGCCGCGCTTCGGGGTGATGCGGGCGCGCGAGTTCATCATGAAGGACGCCTACTCCTTCCACCTCGACCAGGCCTCGCTCACGGCCGGCTACCGCGCCATGTACGACGCCTACACGCGCATCTTCACCCGCACGGGGCTCAAGTTCCGCGCGGTGCGCGCCGACTCCGGGGCCATCGGCGGCGACGTCAGCCAGGAGTTCCACGTGCTCGCCTCCTCGGGCGAGGATGCCATCGTGTTCTCCGACGGCGATGATTACGCGGCCAATCTCGAGGCCGCCGAGGCGCGCATCCCGGCCACCCCGAGACCCGCACCGGCGCAGGCGCTCGAGCGCGTCCCCACCCCCGGCGCCCACACCATCGCCGCCGTGGCGCAGTTCCTCGGGGTCGCCCCGACGCGCTGCCTGAAGACCCTCATCGTGGATGGCAGCGACGGCTCGGTCGTGGCGCTCGCGCTGCGCGGCGATCACGAGCTGAACGCCGTCAAGGCGCAGAAGCTGCCAGGCGTCGCCACTCCGCTGCGCATGGCGAGCCCGGAACGCGTGCGCGCGGCCACCGGTGCGGATCCGGGCTCGGTCGGCGTGGTCGGGCTCAACTGCCGCCTGTACGCCGACCACGCCGCGCTCGCGGTGGCCGACTTCGTGTGCGGCGCGAACGAGAATGACGTGCACCTCACCGGCGTCAACTGGGAGCGCGACGTGCACGGAGCGCTCGCCGCCGACCTGCGCAACGTCGTCGAGGGCGACCTGAGCCCGACCGGCACGGGCAGGCTGCACATCGCGCGCGGCATCGAGGTCGGCCACATCTTCCAGCTCGGGCGCAAGTACAGCGAGCCGATGAAGGCCGCGGTGCTCGATGAGGCCGGCAAGGAGGTCACGCTGCTCATGGGGTGCTACGGCATCGGTGTGACGCGCGTCGTGGCCGCCGCCATCGAACAGAACCATGATGAGCGCGGCATCATCTGGCCGGCGCCGATCGCGCCCTTCCAGGTGGTGCTGGTACCCATGAACCTGCAAAAATCCGCCCGTGTGCGCGAACTCAGTGACCAGCTGTACGCCGACTTCACCGCCGCCGGCATCGAAGTGCTCTACGACGACCGCGACGCGCGCCCCGGGGTCAAGTTCGCCGACGCGGAGCTGCTTGGCATTCCGCACCGCCTGGTCGTCGGCGAGCGCGGCATCGACGCCGGCAAGCTCGAGTACCGCGGCCGCCGCGACACCGAGAGCACCGAGTTCCCGCTCACCGAGGCGCTCAGCTTCATCCGCGCGCGTTTGCAGGGCTGAAGGTACGTCGCCGATGCGCGCGCGACTTCGCGCCTGGGTGCTGGCGGCGGCAGCCCTGCTCGTGCTGCCGGCCCACGCCGATCAGCAGCGCGATCCTGAGCTCAAGGCTGTCATCGAGAAGGCGATCGCACAGGCGCAGTGCTTCACCGACCAGTACGACTCGGCGGTGTGGTACACGCTGATGGAGCCGCGCCTGCGCAATCTCGTCAAGGAGAAGGATGAGCGCGTCGACATCCTGCGGCAGGTGTACTGCGAGACGCACCGCCATGGTGAGGCGCGCCTGCCGCCGGGGCTCGTCATGGCGCTCATCGACGTCGAGAGCCGCTTTGATCGCTGGGCGGTCTCCGGCGCCGGCGCCGTCGGCCTCATGCAGGTGATGCCGTTCTGGCCCGAGAAGCTCGGCCTGCACCGCTACGAGCTGGTGCACGTCGCCCCCAACATCCGCATGGGCTGCGCGATCCTGCGCTTTTACATGACGTACGAGCACAACGACGTACGCCGCGCACTCGCCCGCTACAACGGCAGCGTCGGCCGCCGCGATTATCCGGATCTGGTGATCGGCCGCTGGACGCGCTGGGGCGGCGCGGACGACCTGGGCTTCCCGAAACTTCCCACGCAGCGCTGACAGCGGCGCCGCTGTGAGTCAGTTCTGCCCCACCGCCCGCCTCGGCGCCTTCTGCGGCGTCGGCAGCATGCGCGCCTCACCCTCGCGCCGCGAATCCGCCGCGCCCTCGTAGGTGCCGTCGGGGTGACGCAGGATCGCGTGCAGCCCGGAGTTCTCGGCGTGCCCGGACTTCAGATCGATGCCGCGCTCGCGCAGTCCCTCGAGCAGCGCCGGGGTGAACCGGTCGGCCTCGCCGGCGAAGCCTTCACCGCGCGCGATGAGGTTCGGCAGCTCTACCGCCTGCTTGAGGGAGAGCTTCCAGGCGAGCAGTCCCACCAGTGTCTTGGCGTTGTACTCGAGGATCGCCGAGCCCCCGGGTGAGCCGAGCGCGGCCACGAAGTGATTGGCGTGGTCGAGCACGATGATGGGCGCCATGGAGGAGCGCGGCCGCTTGCCCGGGCGCACGGCGTTGGCCGCCGGGCGGGCACCCTCGTTCGGGTTGAAGCTGAAGTCGGTGAGCTGGTTGTTGAGCACGAAGCCGCCCACCGTGCGCCCGGAGCCGAACACCGACTCCACCGTGGTCGTCATGGAGACGACATTACCGTCCGCGTCCACCACCACGAAGTGGCTGGTGCCGGCGGATTCGTTGGTGGCATCGCGCCCGCGGGCGCTGAACACGCCCGGCTCGGGCGCAGGACCAGCGCGCGTGCCGATGAGCTGCGCGCGCAGCTTCAGGTAGGCGGGGTCGAGCATGCGCTGCACCGGCACCGGCACGAAGCGCGGATCGGCGACGTAGCGGTCGCGGTCGGCGTACATGAGGCGGCTCGCCTGGGCGAACAGGAACCAGGCCTGCGGGTCGTTCGGGGAGCGCGTGGCGATGTCGGTGTGCTCGAGGATCCCGAGCATCTGCAACAGTGACACCCCGCTTGAGGGGGGCGGCGGCACGCACACCGTGAAGCCGCGGTACGGCCGGCACAGGGGTTCCGACCAGCTGCTCTTGTAGGAGGCGAGGTCCTGCAGCGCCATGGTGCCGGGCTGCGGCTCGAGGTGCGTGACGCGCACGATCTCCGCGGCGATCGGGCCGGCGTAGAGCGCGCGCGGCCCCTCCTGCGCGAGGCGCGTGAGGGTGCGCGCGTACTCGGGGTTGCGGAACAGGTCGCCCTCCTCCACCACCTCCCCGTCGGCACGCGAGAACAGCGAGCGGATCTCGTTGGTCGGCGGGAAGGGCGAGCCCTCACCGAGGAACATGGCGAGACGTGCCGTCACCCGGAAGCCGCCGCTCGCGGCGCGGATCGCGGGCTCAAACAGATCCTTCCAGCGCAGCGCGCCGCCCTTGGCGTGCGCGGTAAAGAGCATGCCGATGGCGCCCGGGACGCCGGTGGAGCGCCCGCTGCGCACCGCCTCGACGAAGGACATCGGGCGCCCGCCCTCCATGAACATGTCGGGGCTTGCGCCGGCGGGCGCGATCTCGCGGCCGTCGATGGCGCTCACCTTGCCGGTGCGGGCATCGTAGTACATGAGGAAGGCACCCCCGCCGATGCCGGAGCTCTGCGGCTCGACGAGCCCGAGCATCGCCTGCACGGCGACGGCGGCATCGAGCGCCTTGCCGCCCTTGCCGAGGATCTCAAGGCCCGCATCCACCGCGAGCGGGTTGGCCGCGGCCACCCAGGCCTGGTGCGAGTTTGGGGTGAATAGCCGCCGCGGCGCCGGCATCGCCGGCGCGGGCGCGGGGCCTGAGGGCAGCTCCGCGGGCTGGGTCGGTGCGGGGGCCGCGTCCTGCGGCACGGGCTGCACGGCCGGGGCAGGCGCCGTAGCGGCGGGCGGCGCTGCCGCTTCCGGAGACGGTTCGGGATCGCCGGCGGCCGCAGCGGCCGCACCGGCGAGGATCAGGGTGGCAAGGAGGGCCGCTGCAGTCGATCGCTGGCGCATGCGGGGCGGGTTCAAGCGGTGAAGAAGCCGGCAGGGATGTCGGTGGGCTCAGCGACCGCCTCGATCACCTCCACGGAGGTGACCTTGGAGGCCGAGGAGCCGACCCACAGCCAGTTGACGAAGGCGTCGACCGCCTCACGCTCACCGCAGGCCAGCAGCTCGACGCGACCGTCGGGGAGATTGCGTGCATAGCCGCGCACCTTCAGCTCCGCGGCGCGCCGCGCCGCGCTGGCGCGGTAATAGACACCCTGGACGCGACCGTCCACGAGGCATTTCTTGGATAGCATTCTTGGAAGCTGAGCGACTCCGACCCCAAGCGTTAATACTACTGTAGATCGCGGCGGCCGGCGGCGCGCAAGGGTGCCGCGCCCCGACTTTTGTGGCAACTTAGCGCCCCTCCCGGGGCGTCGTGCGCGACAGTTGCCCTGCAAAGAGAAATCGGGCATGGCGGAAGTGCTGGTGCTGTACTACTCGCGCGGGGGCGCCACGGCGCAGCTGGCGCGCCAGGTATGCCGGGGTATCGAGAGCGTGGCCGGCGCCAGCGCACGGCTGCGCACGGTGGCGCCGGTGTCGGCCGCGAACGAGGCGGCGCCGCAGCCGGTGCCTGAGCGCGGCGCTCCGTACGCGAGCCTTGAGGACCTGAAGGAAACCGATGCCCTGGTGCTCGGCAGTCCTACGCGCTTTGGCAACATGGCGGCGCCGCTGAAGTATTTTCTCGATGGCACCGCGGCGCTGTGGCTGTCGGGCGCGCTGGCCGGCAAGCCCGCCGGAGTGTTCACGTCCACCCAGACCATGCACGGGGGCCAGGAGACGACGCTCGTGTCGATGATGCTGCCGCTCCTGCACCACGGCATGATCCTGGTCGGCCTGCCCTATACCGAGCGCGCTCTCAATGAGACGCAGCGCGGCGGCACGCCCTACGGCGCCTCGCACGTCAGTGGCGCCAGCACCGCCGTGGCCCTGAGCGAGGAGGAGAAGTCCCTCGCCCAGGCGCTCGGGCGGCGCATCGCGACACTCACCGTGCGCCTCGGCTCAGGCGCCGGCGGCACCCTGCTTTAGCACCTCGCGGATGAAGGGGATCGTGAGCCGGCGCTGCGCGACGAGCGCGGCCTCATCGAGCGTATCGAGCAGCTCGTAGAGCGAGGCCATGTCGCGCGGGAAGCGCCGCTGCAGCCATTGCAGCGTCTCATCGGGCAGCTCGAACCCGCGCACGCCGGCGCGCAGCTTGAGCGCCTGGCCCTGCTCGGCCTCATCGAGCAGGCGCAGCTGCAGCACCGCGCCCGCGGCGCAGCGTGACCCCAGATCCGGGAGCGCCCAGGCGAGCAGCGCCGGCGGCGCCTGCGCGCCGGCCACCAGGGTGCCCCCTGCGTCCTCCAGCTCACGCAGCAGCCCGAAGATGCCCCGCTCCCACTCGATGCGCCCGACGACGCTGTCGATGTCATCCAGGCACAGACACTCAAGCTGCGGCAGGCCCTCGAGCACCCCGACCCCGAGATGCGCTACCTCGGCGAGCGGCACGTAGCCGGCGCGCAGGCGCGTGCCCGCGACGGCACAGATCGCCTGCAGCAGGTGCGTCTTGCCCGCCCCGTGAGGTCCGCACAGCCAGGTGAGCCCGCCGGCTGCGCCCGCCGCCACGCGCTGCGCGTGCGCGAGCGCCTCGGCGTTGCGGGCCGGCAGGAAGCTTGCGAACACCGCCCGGTCCGGCAGGCGCAGCCCCAGGGGAATCTGGCGCACGGCGGCGCCTTCAGTGCAGCGCTGCGCGCGGCGCGAGCCACGCGCGGCGCACGAAAGCGTTGACGTAGTGGGCCCCGGAGATCACGGTCGTGGCGAGCGTGATGAGCGCGCAGGCGTCCAGCACCTCGCGCGGCGGAAAACCCACGGCCGCGCCGAGCAGCACCAGCATGACGTACAGCAGCTGCGTTGCGGTGTTGACCTTGCTGATGGCGGTCGGTCGCCCGTGCAGCGGGCCGAACCACACCCGGAAAATGAGGGCCCCGAGCCCGATCATGACATCGCGCGCCACGACCGCGGCGGTGAGCCACCAGGGCACGAGATTGAGCCACGCGCACTCGACGTACACCACCATCAGGAGCAGCTTGTCGGCGAGCGGGTCGAGGAAGCGCCCGAGCTCGGAGGTCCAGCCGTAGCGCTTGGCAAGATAGCCGTCGAGGCCGTCCGAGACGGCCGCGACGACGAAGAGCGCCAGTGCCACGCGTGGCGCACCGGCGTGCAAGGCGGCGAGCACCGGCCAGATGAGCGCGATGCGCAGCAGGCAGATGAGGTTGGGAAGGTGACGCATGCGGGCGCTTGGGCTCTTGAGGAACGCGCGGCGCCTAGGGCTGATAGTGCAGCAGCACGCGTCCTTGGGAGGAGCCGGTGCGGCCGAGGTGCGCCTGGCCGGCGAGCGCCTGCTCAAGTCCGGCGGCCCCGCCGCGCACGGTGGCTGCGAACACCAGGCTGTCGGGGGCGGCGGCGATGAGGTTGGCGCGCCGCACTGCCGGGGTCGCCTGCAAGAGGCGCGTGACGGTCGCGTAGTCGATGAGGGTGCGCACCCCCTCGACCTCGACGCGCGCCTCGCTTTCGGCGGCCCCGGCGGTGCCGGCCGGTTGCGGCACCAGGTGATCCACGGTGTGGTCGATGCCGGCGGCGAGCGGACCGCTCCAGCTCTCGCTCGCGTCGCGCGCATATAAAGTCCACTGCAGCGCGCCGTCCGCGCCACCGCCATCCCCGCGCCCGACCAGAAGCTCATCGCCCCCGAAGCGCTGCGCCGCCTCGAGCAGCGCTGGCGCGCTCAGGGCCTTGCCGCTGCTGTCCGTGACCGCCATGGGGATCAGGCTGATGGGCAGCCCGCGCGCTGCAGCGACGCGCTCAAGCTCGGCACGCGCCGCATCCGCCTGCGCACGGCTGCGCGGCGGATCGAGCACCACGAGCGTGAAGGGGCGCTCGCCGTCCCAGGTACTGCGCCCGGCGGCGCTCACCGCCTGCTGCACCGCCGGGCCGTCGAACACCACCTGCGACTGCCCGTGGGCGCCGGTCGTGTAGCCGGAGACGTACCTGGCGGCATCGGCGATGATGCCCGCGAGCGCGGGGTCATCGGCCGCCTCGCGGCGCCCGGTGGCGCGCACCAGCGCCTGGCGCATCGCCTCCTGCAGCGCGGTACCCGAGCGCTCGGCGAGGTCCACCTCGTACACGCGCACGGGGCGAGCGGCCCACGCTGCCAGCGGCAGCGCGAGAGCCAGGGCGGCAAGACTCAGGAGCAATCCGCGCGCGCCCCGCTGTGTCATGGAATCCGGAATCGGTCGCGTCATTGTCTGTATCGGGCACGCAACAGCGCGAAGCGGCAGGTACAATACCATACGGCCCCGCGCGCCACGGTGGCCCCTCCCCGTAGGACACGAACCGACACGCATGACTGAAGGCCCCGGCATTACCTACCGCGACGCGGGCGTCGACATCGACGCCGGCGATGAACTGGTCGAACGCATCAAGCCGCTGGTGCGCCGCGCACAGCGCCCGGAGGTGCTCGCCGGCATCGGCGGCTTCGGCGCGCTGGTGGAGCTGCCGGCCGGCTACCGCCGCCCGGTGCTGGTATCGGGTACGGATGGCGTCGGCACCAAGCTGCGCCTGGCGATCGACACCGGGCGGCACGACACCATCGGCATCGACCTCGTGGCGATGTGCGCCAACGACGTCGTCGTGCCGGGCGCGGAACCGCTGTTCTTCCTCGACTACTACGCCACCGGCAAGCTGCGCGTCGCGGTCGCCGAGGCGGTGGTGCGCGGCATCGTCGAGGGCTGCGTGCAGGCCGGTGCTGCGCTCGTGGGCGGGGAAACCGCCGAGATGCCCGGCATGTATCAGGGCGAGGACTACGACCTCGCCGGCTTCTGCGTCGGGGTCGTGGAGAAGGATGCCATCCTCGATGGCTCCAAGGTCGCCGCCGGCGACGCCATCGTCGGCCTGAGCTCCTCCGGTCCGCACTCCAACGGCTACTCCCTCATCCGCAAGCTGATCGATACCGCCGGCGCGACGCCCGCCACCCAGCTCGAGGGGCGCAGTCTCTTCGAGCGCCTGCTGGCCCCGACGCGCATCTACGTGAAGCCCCTGCTCGCGCTGTTGCGCGCACTGCCGGTGCACGCCCTCGCCCACATCACCGGTGGCGGCCTCACCGACAACATCCCGCGCGTGCTGCCCGAGGGGCTCGAGGCGCTGCTGTCGCGCGCGCGCTGGCCGCGCGATCCGGTATTCGAGTGGCTGCAGCACGTGGCCGGCATCGACAGCAGCGAGATGTACCGTACCTTCAACTGCGGCATCGGCATGGTGGTCATCGTGCCGGCGGCGCAGGCCGCCGCGACGGTGGCGTTCCTCAGCGCCCGCGGCGAGAGTGCGCACCTCATCGGCCAGGTGCAGCGCGGCGCGCGCGGCGTGTTCATCGAAGAATGAGCGTGGCCGCGCCGCTGCGGATCACCATCCTGATATCCGGCCGCGGCAGCAACATGACCGCGATCGCGCGAGCCTGCCTGCAGGGGGAGATCCACGGTGAGGTCGCGCGCGTCATCGCCGATCGTGCCGACGCTGCGGGCCTGGCGAGCGCGCGTGATCTTGGCGCCGAGACCACCACCCTCGAGCGCCACGCCGGGATGAGCGCAGCAGAGTTCGACGCCGCGCTCGGGGCCGCCATCGATGCCTCCGGGGCCGACCTGATTGCACTGGCAGGCTTCATGCGCATCCTGTCGGCACCGCTGGTGGCGCGCTACCTCGGGCGCATGCTGAACGTACACCCGGCGCTGCTGCCCGCTTACCGGGGCCTGCACACCCACCGCCGCGTGCTCGAGGCGGGCGACAGCGAGCATGGTGCCAGCGTGCACTTCGTGACGCCCGAGCTCGATGCGGGCCCCGTGGTGCTGCAGTCGCGCCTGTGGGTGCGCCCCGAGGACACCGTGGCGGCGCTCGCGGCGCGCGTGCTGCGCACCGAGCACATCATCTATCCGCGCGTCATCTCCTGGGTCGCGCAGCAGCGCCTGAAGTGGCACGATGGCGCCGCGTGGCTCGACGGCGCACGCCTGGATACACCAATGGTGGAGGACTTCCGTGCAGCAGTGGCCTGAAGCGCGCGCCGGTGGGCGCCGCGTGCGCTGCGCAGTGGCCCTGGGGCTGCTCGCTCTCGCCTTCACCCGGCTCGCCGCGGCCGCGGAGCTTAAGCCCTACGAGGCCAGCTACAGCGGCATCTGGCACGGCATGACGGTCGCGGTCTCCACCCTCACCCTCGAGCGCTCAGGCGACACCTGGACCTATACCTCCAGGAGCGAGCCGCGCGGACTCGGACGCTTGGCCTCCGGGGTGTTCCCGCCGCTGCAGGTGAGCATCGTCAAGGTGAGCGGCGCGGGCGTGCTGGCGCAGAGCTTCCGCTCCGAGGGAGGGGATGCCTCCAAGGCCGTGAGCCTCAAGTACGACTGGCAGTCCCACCGGGTGACCGGCAGCTACGAGGGGACCGCGGTCGATCTGCCCCTCACCCCGCAGGTGCAGGACGACGGATCGGTGCAGCTCGCGCTCATGGCGGAGCTGATCGCCGGGCGCTCACCGGCCGGGCTGCAGCTGATCGACAAGAACAGCGTGCGCGACTATGCCTTCACGCGCGAGGGCGAGGCGACGCTCCCGACGCCCATGGGCCCGGTGCCCACCGTCATCTACCGCGCGCAGAAGGCCTACTCCCCGCGCGTCACGCGCTTCTGGTGCGCGCCGGGCAGCGGCTACATCCCGATGAAGGTCGAGCAGACCAAGGGCGCTGACGTGCAGTGGACGCTGCAGATCCAGAGCCTGAAGCGCGACTGAGACTAAGCCCATGCAATCAACAGCCCCGAGTGACCTGCCGGTGCGCTCCTCCGTGTACACGGGCATCTTTCCGTGCCAGAAGATCCGCGAAATGGTCGAGAAGGAGGAGATCGTCTCGGAGGGCATCTTCGCCGCCGGCGGAATCCTGCCCGACCAGATCCAGCCGGCCAGCATCGACCTGCGGCTCGGGGATTTCGCCTACCGGGTGGATGCGAGCTTCCTGCCCGGCCGGGGTATGCGGGTACTGGAGAAGCTCGGCCAGCTCGATGAGCGCTACGAGGAATTCAAGATCGACCTGCGCAACGGCGCGATCCTCGAGCGCGGACGCCTCTACGTGATCCCGCTGATGGAATCGATCCGCCTGAAGAGCGAGGTGGCCGCATTCGCCAACCCCAAGAGCTCCACCGGGCGCCTCGACATCCTCACGCGCCTGATCGCCGATGAGGCCACCGTCTTCGACCAGGTCGAGGAAGGCTACGCGGGACGGCTGTACCTTGAGGTGGCGCCGCGCAGCTTCAGCGTCGTGGCTCGCACCGGCACGCGCCTCAACCAGCTGCGCTTCCGGCGCACGCGCGGGGAGCTGCCGCGGCCGATTACGGCTGCGGACTGGAAGGCTCTCATCAGCAACGGCGAGCTCGCCGATGCACAGGCCGCCGGTGAGCGCACCGGCATGCTGCCGTTCTCGATCGACCTGAAGGGCTCAGCGCCCGGCGCGCTGATCGGCTGGCGCGCCAAGAAGCACACGCCGCGCATCGATCTTGAGCGCCGTGACTACGATCCGCTCGACTTCTGGGAGCCGATCCACTGCCACCGCGCCGCTTCCCTCATCCTCGATCCGGATGAGTTCTACATCCTCATGACCAAGGAGGCGATCGCCGTGCCGCCGGATTTCGCCGCCGAGATGCTGCCCTACGACACGCGCGCCGGGGAATTCCGGGTGCACTATGCGGGCTTCTTCGACCCCGGCTTCGGCTGGGACGGGCGCAACCGCAAGGCCGGCAGCAGCCGCGGGGTGCTCGAGGTGCGCTCGCACGAGGTGCCCTTCGTGCTCGAGCACGGACAGACGGTGGGCTGGCTGCGCTATGAGCGCATGGCGGTGCGCCCGGACGTGCTCTACGGCCAGGACGTCGCCTCGCACTACCAGGGGCAGGAACTGAAGCTCGCCAAGCAGTTTCGCGAGCCGGCGTGACCGGCGCGGCCGCGCCGCGCTCGCCCTCAGGACTCCTCGACCACGATCTTCGGAAAGACGCTGCTGCGGTCGCGCGAGCGCAGCGCCAGCGCCCCGCCGGTGCGCCGCGCCATCTCAAAGTAGGCACGCGCGCGCGCGGAGTCCGGGGCCGCCACCACGGTGGGGCGTCCGCCGTCGGCCTCCGCGCGGATGCGGGTATCGAGAGGCAGCTCGGCAAGGAGCCGCACCCCGTACTCCTGTGCCATGCGCGTGCCGCCGCCGGCGCCGAAGATGTGCTCGGCGTGACCGCAGTTGGAGCACACATGGATGCTCATGTTCTCGATGACGCCCAGGACCGGCACCGAAACCTTCTCAAACATCTTCAGTGCCTTGCGCGCATCCGCGAGCGCGATGTCCTGCGGCGTGGTCACGATCACCGCGCCCGCCACCGGCACGCGCTGCGCAAGCGTGAGCTGGATGTCCCCGGTGCCGGGGGGCATGTCGACCACCAGATAATCGAGCTTGCCCCACTGGGTCTCCGACAGCAGCTGCGTGAGTGCCTGGGTCACCATCGGTCCGCGCCACACCATGGGCTGGGCCTCATCGATCAGGAACCCGATCGACATCGCCCGCACGCCGTGGCTCTCCAGCGGCCGCAGCTGCTTGCCGTCCGGGCTCGAGGGGCGCTGCCCGGCAAGTCCCAGCATCAAAGGCTGGCTCGGGCCGTAGATGTCCGCATCCAGGATCCCCACCCGCGCACCCTGCGCCGCCCAGGCGAGCGCAAGATTCACGGCCACGGTGGACTTGCCGACGCCGCCCTTGCCGGATGCCACCGCGACGACGTTGCTGATCTCCCCGAGCGGCTTGAGGTTTCGCTGCACCGCGTGGGCACGGATGTCCGCCTCGAGCTCCAGCGTGAAAGGCACGTCGAGGCCCTGGGCGGCAAGGTGTCCGCGCAGCGCCTCGGCCATTTCTTGCGCATACCCGCCCACCGGGAAGCCGAGGGCGATCCGGGCGCTGACGCTGTCAGCAAGGGCACGTACCTCCCGGATCGCCTGGGCGGCGCCCAGGGTCTCCCCGAGATACGGGTCGCTGTAGGCTTCCAGCGCCGTGCGCACGGCGTTCACTGAGCTGGCGGGGATCATGGCTTCGGCAGCAGGCTCGTAGCGGGAGGGGGTGCGATTGTAGTGGCAATGCGTGTGCGCCATAAACACCATCCGCCGCCTGCGCAGGGGGCGCACCGACGGCTGTGGCATAATCTCAGCCGTCCGGGCGCTGCGCGCGGGCCGCTTGAACGGTCGGCTCCCGCCGCAGTGAGAGCACCGGACCGACCCGCGCCTGTTCCCCGCTGCGAACCCCGGACGTTTTAGGAGGGGTGACGGGCGCGTGCAGGAAGCTGTCCTCGACGGAAAGGCCGAATGAGCTTTTTCACGAACCTGCGTGCCGACCGGCTCGTCACTGAGATCCGGTCCTCGACCGATCCTGCAAGCCCTGCACGGCAGAAGGCCATCGCACGCCTGAAGGAAGTCGGGCCGGGTGCCATCGAGCCGGTGCTCGGGGCCCTGCCAGAGGCCGACAAGTCCGCCACCCTGGCCTTCGTCGAGGTGTTGACGGCACTTGTGAGCCAGAAGACCTTCCCGGTGCTCGTGCGCGGGCTGGTCGAGGGCAGCCCGCGCGTCATCTCGGGTATCTCCTGGGCGCTCACCAACAGCAAGAACTACCCGCACCACCTCTTGCTCGAGGCGCTCTCCACCCCCGGGGTCTCCAAGTCCGCCGTGCTCGACGTGATCGGCGCACAGAAGTCGCGCTTCAACGTGCGCGAGCTGCTCACCGCCGCCTACGCGCAGGAGCCGAACGAGAAAGCGGCGCTGTTCCGCATCATCGGGGAGATCGCCGACCGCTCCTCGATTGCGGAGCTCATCGGCCGCATCCAGGGCAAGGATCCGATCGCGCGGGTGCACATCATCAACACGCTGGCGCGCTTCAACACCCCGGAGGTGCAGAACGCGCTGCAGGGACTGCTCAAGGACCCCAACAAGCTGATCCGCGGAGCGGCGCTCTCGGCGCTGCAGCGCATGGACGGCCCGATCGACATCGAGCGCGTGGCGCCGCTCTTGCGCGACCCGGAGATCGACGTCCTCAACCGCGCCATCGACGTAGTCATCAAGGCCAACCATCCGGAGACGATGAAGTACCTCATCGAGATCCTCAAGGATGAGAACGAGAACGCGCGCCGCGCGGCGGTCGAGGTGCTCAACGAGGTCGGCAATGCGAACTCGGTCAAGCACCTGCTCGGCTCGCTCAAGGACAGTGACTGGTGGGTGCGCAGCCGCGCGGCCGATGCACTCGGCAAGATCGGTGGCCCGAAGGTCATCGACGCGGTACTGCAGCTGGTGCGCGACAAGGACGAGGACATCCGGCGCGCGGCAATCGAGATCCTCAACCAGACCAAGGACGAGCGCGCCGTCGACTCCCTCATCCAGGCCACCCGCGACAGCGACTGGTGGGTGAGTGAACGCGCGGTCGATGCCCTGGCGGAGATCGGCAGCAAGCGCGCGGTGCCGCGCCTCATGGAGATGCTGCACACGCCGGTCAACGGCAAGGCCACCCCGATCGTGGTGCGTGCGCTCGGCAAGCTCGGCGACAGCAAGCTCGTCGACACGCTCCTGCCCCTGATCGCACGTCCCGAGCGCGAGATCCGCATCGAGGCGATCCAGGCGCTCTCCAAGGTGGCGGACGAGGCGCGCGCCGAGCAGGTCCGCGGGGAGCTGCAGGCCCAGGCCGGCTCCCCCGACCAGACCATCGCGCGCATGGCGGCCGCGGCCGTCACCGAGCTCGACAACCGCATCGCGGGCATCTCGCAGCTGTCCGCGGCCACCGCCATGCCCACGGGCGCAACGAGCGCGCCGAGCCCGAACGCGGCGGGCGTGCGTCCGCCGCAGCCCTCCCCCGAGGCCACCCGCACCCAGGTCATCTCCGACCAGGCGCTGCAGCAGGCGGCGCAGAAGGCGCAGATCGCCTCGCGCCTGGACATCCAGACGCTCAAGCCCGGGGACATCCTCGAGGGACGCTACAAGTACATCGATCGCATCGGGCGCGGCGCCTTCGGCACGGTGCTCCTGATGGAGGACACGGTGGTCGATGAGCGCCTCATCCTGAAGTTCCTGAACCCCAACGTCTCCGAGGACGAGGAGGTCATGAAGCGCTTCGTGCACGAGCTGCGCTACTCGCGCAAGATCACGCACAAGAACGTCATCCGCATCTACGACTTCCTCTATATCCAGGGCAACTACGCCATCTCGATGGAGTACTTCCCCTCCCACACCCTTGGCAGCGAGGTGGTGAACGAGAAGCCCATCGAGCTCAAGCGCGCCCTGCAGTTCGGTATCGACATGTGCACCGGCATGACGGTCGCGCACCAGCAGGGCATCGTGCACCGCGACTTGAAGCCCGCCAACGTGCTCATCAACCAGGAGGGGCTGCTGAAGATCGTGGACTTCGGCGTCGCGGCCGCGCAGCGCGAGGGCGACACCCAGCTGACCAAGACCGGCTACGTCATCGGTTCGCCCAAGTACATGGCCCCCGAGCAGATCCTCGGCAAGAAGGTGGACGAGCGCGCCGACATCTACGCCCTCGGGGTCATGCTGTACGAGATGACGACCGGGGTGCCGCCCTACTCGCGCGGCGACCACATGTCAGTCATGTACCAGCACGTGCAGGGCAAGGCGCGCGCGCCGCAGGAAGTGAACCCCAACCTCCCCCCGGGACTCTCCGAGCTCGTGGTGCGCGCCATGGCGGTGGACAAGACCAAGCGCTTTCAGACCATGAACGAGCTCAGCAGCGCCCTCGCAGCGTTCCTCTAAGACCCCGCCCGCCTGAGTGCTTCGCCGCCCCGCCACGGCTTGCGCCTTGCGTAAGAGCGTGCGTTACGTCAAATTTCCACCCACAAGCTGTTGCTCTGAAAGCCCGCACGGGCTAAACAACGGCTTCGGAAAACTCCTTAAGGAGCAATGGCTTGGCGCGCATAGACGCGTTTCTTAAACTCGGCACCCAGCAGGGCTGCTCGGACGTGCACCTGGCCGTCGGCGTGCCCCCGATGCTGCGCATGTACGGGGACCTCCTGCCGATCAAATTCCGCGACCTCAGGGATACGGAGCTCGAGAGCTACATCGCCGAGATCCTGACGCGCTCGCAGGGCGAGCAGTTCAACAAGGGCCAGGACCTCGACTTCTCCTATGTGTCCTCCGAGGGCGGGCGCTTCCGCGTCAACGTATTTCGCAAGGATACCGGCGTCGGGGCGACCTTCCGTTCGATCCCGGCGGCGGTGCCGACTCTGGAGAAGCTGGCGCTGCCGCCCATCGTCACCAAGCTGTGCGATTTCCACCAGGGCATGGTGCTCGTCACCGGCTCCACCGGCACCGGCAAGTCGACGACGCTCGCGGCCATGATCGATCACCTGAACTCCACCCGGCGCCTGAACATCATCAGCCTCGAGGATCCGATCGAGTTCGTGCACCCGAGCAAACAGAGCCAGGTGATCCAGCGCGAGCTCGGTACCCACATCCCAAGCTTCGCCGAAGGGGTGCGCGCGGCCATGCGTGAGGACCCCGACGTCATCCTGGTCGGGGAGCTGCGCGATGCCGAGACCATCTCCATGGCGATGACGGCCGCGGAGACCGGCCACCTGGTGCTGGGTACCCTGCACACCACCGGTGCGGTCAAGACCATCGACCGCATCATCGATGCCCTGCCGGTGGAGCAGCGCGAGCAGACCAAGAGCTTCCTCGCCCAGAGCCTGCTGGCCGTGGTCACTCAGGTCTTGGTGAAGACCGCCGACGGGCACGGGCGCAAGGCGATCTGCGAGGTGCTGATGATGACCAAGGCGATCGCCAAGCTCATCCAGACCGACCAGACGCACCAGATCCTCTCGCAGCTGCAGATGGGACGCGACCAGGGCATGCAGGTGCTCGACCAGGCGCTGCTGGCGGCGATCAACGCGCGCCAGATCGACCCGGACGATGCCTACAACTACGCCTCCGAAAAGCGCTCGTTCCAGAAGTTCGTGACCGACACGAGCATGCTGCCGAAGCTCGACATCACCGGCACCTCGCAGGCCCCGGTGGCCTCGGGCAACGCCGCCTAAGTCACTGCAAGGCAACGCCGTGCCGCAGATCGACACCTACCTCAGCGAGGTCCTGGACAAGAAGGGCTCGGACCTGCACTTCATCTCCGGCGACCCGGCGCGCATCCGCCTGTACGGGGACATCTCCCCGCTCAAGCCCGAGAAGCTCGCCGCCGAGGTGGTGAAGCAGGCGCTCTACGAGATCATGCCGAAGGCGGCGCTGGAGCGCTTCGAGGCCAAGGACGGGGCAGACTTCGCCTACACGCTTCCCGGGCGCGGGCGCTTCCGCGTGAACGTCATGCGGCAGCTGAACGGCATGGGCGCGGTGTTTCGCGCCATCCCCTCCAAGGCACTCACGCTGGATGAGCTGAAGCTGCCGGAAGCGGTGCGGCAGATGTCACGCGCCAACAATGGCCTGATCCTGGTGACCGGCAAGACCGGCTCCGGCAAGTCGACCACCCTCGCCGCCATGATCGATGACATCAACCGGCGCGTGAAGGGCCATATCCTCACCATCGAGGACCCGATCGAGTTCGTGCACGAGCGCAAGAGCTGCCTCATCAGCCAGCGCGAGATCGGCGTGCACGCCCCGAGTTTCGCCGCGGCCCTGCACTCGGCCCTGCGCGAGGACCCGGACGTCATCCTGGTGGGCGAGTTGCGCGACCTCGAGACCATGTCGGTCGCCATCACGGCCGCCGAGATGGGGATCCTGGTCATGGGCACGCTGCACACCAACGGCGCGGCGCCGACCGTCGACCGCATGGTGAACGTGTTCCCCTCCGACAAGCAGTCGCACGTGCGCACCATGCTCTCCACGTCGCTGCGCGGCGTGGTCTCGCAGCAGCTGCTGCAGCGCGCCGACAAGGGCGGCCGCGTGGCGGCGCTCGAGATCCTGGTCAACACGCCGGCGGCCTCGAACCTGATCCGCCAGGGCAAGCTCGACCAGCTGGAGAACACCATGCAGGCGGGCGGCCAGTTCGGCATGCGCACCATGGACTCGGCCATCCAGCAGCTGCTCGACTCGCGCCAGATCTCGGGCAAGGAGGCCTACAAGAAGGCCATCAACAAGGGCAAGTTCGAGGACGTCAAGGACGCCGGCTAGAGCTCCCCGGGAGGCCGCCGGCACGGGTGCCACAGGCGCTTGTGTAAACTAGCCGGATGCCCCGCAAGATCTTCGTCACCACTGCGCTCCCCTACGCCAACGGGCCGTTCCACATCGGGCACATCATGGAATACATCCAGGCCGACATCTGGGTGCGCTTCCAGAGGATGCAGGGGCACGAGCTGTTCTTCGTCGGCGCCGATGATGCGCACGGCGCACCCATCATGCTCAAGGCCGAGAGCGAGGGCATCACGCCCCAGCAGCTGGTGGCGCGCATCGCCCAGGGGCGGGCACGCTACCTCAAGGGCTTCCACATCGGCTTCGACCACTGGTACTCAACCGACTCCCCGGAGAATACCGAGCTGTCCCAGGAGATCTACCGGCGCCTGAAGGCCGCGGGCCTGATCTACCAGAAGTCGGTCGAGCAGTTCTTCGACGCCGCGAAGGGCATGTTCCTGCCCGACCGCTACATCAAGGGCGAGTGCCCGGTGTGCCACTCCAAGGACCAGAACGGGGACTCGTGCGAGGTGTGCGGCAGCGTCTACGCCCCCACCGACCTTATCAACCCCTACTCGACGCTCTCCGGCACGAGGCCCGAGCTGCGCTCCTCTGAGCATTTCTTCTTCAGGCTCTCCGACCCCAAGTGCGTGGCGTTCCTGAAGGAGTGGCTGGATACGCCGGGGCGCCTGCAGAGCTCGGTCGCCAACAAGGCGCGCGAGTGGCTCGCCGGCAGCGGCGAGCAGGCGCTCACGGACTGGGACATCTCGCGCGATGCCCCCTACTTCGGCATCCCGATCCCGGATGCGCCGGGCAAGTACTTCTACGTGTGGCTCGATGCGCCGATCGGCTACCTCGCCTCGCTGAAGAGCTACTTCGGCGCCGGCGGCCCGCGGCTGCGCGGCGAGCGGCGCAGCTTCGAGGAGTTCCTGGGCGCGCCTGAGACCGAGCAGATCCATTTCATCGGCAAGGACATCATCTACTTCCATACGCTGTTCTGGCCGGCGATGCTGAAGTTCGCAGGCAGTCCCTTCAAGGTTCCCGACCACGTTTACGTGCACGGCTTCATCACGGTGTCGGGCGAGAAGATGTCGAAGTCACGCGGCACCGGCATCAGTCCGCTGCGCTACCTTGAGATCGGCATGAACCCGGAATGGCTGCGCTACTACATCGCCGCCAAGCTCAACGGCAACGTCGAGGACATCGACTTCAACCCGGAGGATTTCACGCTGCGCGTCAACAGCGATCTTGTGGGCAAGTACGTCAACATCGCCAGCCGCGCCGCCGCCTTCATCAACCGCCAGTTCGGGGGTCAGCTGCGTTACTCCGAGGAGATCGCCGGCCTGCAGAAGACTGCGGGTGAGCTGGCCAGCAGCGTGCGCGATGCCTACGAGGCGCGTGAATACGGCCGCGCGCTGCGCGAATGCATGGGCTTTGCGGACTCGATCAACCAGTACTTCGACAGCCAGCAGCCCTGGGTGCTGGCCAAGGATCCTGCCAAGGCTCGCCATCTTCAGGATGTCTGCTCGCACGCGCTCTACGGCTTCAAGGTGCTCTCGGTGCTGCTCGCCCCGGTGTTGCCGGAAGTGGCCGCGCGTGCCGCCAAGGAACTCTTCGGCCTCGACGCTGCCTTCGTCTGGGGCGATGCACTGGTGCTGCCGCAGCAGATCCATCCTTACAAGCATCTGATGACCCGCGTCGACCCAAAGCAGCTCGACGCCCTGTTCGACGTGGCGCCGAGCCCGGCCGCCAAGGAACCCCCGCCCAAGGCAGCGGTTCCGGTCGCCGCGGCGGGTACGGTCTCCATCGAGGACTTCAAGCGCATCGACCTTTGCGTGGCTCGCATCGACAACGCCGAGTTCGTCGATGGCTCGGACAAGCTCCTGCGGCTGACCCTGGACCTCGGTACCGAGAAGCGCACCGTGTTCGCCGGCATCAAGTCCGCCTACGACCCGGCGAAGCTCATCGGGCGCCTGACGGTCGTGGTCGCCAACCTCGCGCCGCGCAAGATGAAGTTCGGCACCTCCGAAGGCATGGTGCTGGCGGCGAGCGGCGAGGATCCGGGCCTGTACCTGCTCACGCCCGACTCCGGTGCCGCTCCCGGCATGCGCATCAGCTGAGGCAGGTGGCCGTGATGGTGCCCGCCCAGGACATCGACGCCCTCTTGCCGCAGACGCAGTGCACGCGCTGCGGCTACGCGGGCTGCCGTCCCTACGCAGACGCCGTGGCGGCCGGCAGCGCCGAGATCAACCAGTGCCCGCCGGGGGGTGCCGCCACGATCCGCGCCCTGGCACGGCTCCTCGGCCGAGCGCCGCTGCCCTTAAACCCGCTGAACGGCGCCGAGGGCCCGCCGCTGGTGGCGCTCATCGACGAGGAGGCCTGCATCGGCTGCGCCAAGTGCCTGCCGCCGTGCCCGGTGGATGCCATCCTCGGCGCGCGCAAGCACATGCACACGGTGCTCGTGGCGCTGTGCACCGGGTGCGAGCTGTGCGTGGCGCCCTGCCCGGTGGACTGCATCCGCATGGTGCCGCGCACCAGCCTGAGCGGCACGGGTCCAGAGCCCGGCGCCAGCGAGAATCGCGCACGCTTCGCCGCCCACACCGATCGTGTCGCGGCGCGCGCCGCCGCGCGTGCGGCGCTGCTGGCGGAGCGTAAGCACGGCCCGCCCGGGGCTGCGAGCTGAGTGCACCGACGCGCGCTGAGCGGTGCGCGGGCTGCGACGGCGGCAGGCGCACCTGCGACGGGAGCTGTCGCCCTCGGGCATCATGAGCCACCCGCCGATAGTGATGAACGCCTCGGGAGACCGCCGCGATGTGGATACGACATGTGGGAACCTCGCGCTGGCCGCGCTCGCAGCAGCATCCGCAGCGGCGGCTGACTGCCGAAGACCATGCGTGCGGCGGCAATTGACGCACCCGGCGGGGCCGAAGTGCTGACGCTGCACACGCTGCCCGTGCCGAGGGTCGCCCGGGGGAACTCCTCATCGCCCTGCATACTGCCGGGGTCGCCAGCTGGGACGTGGAGATCCGCCGCCAGCCGCAGGACCTGAAGCACTCGCGCTGCCGCTGGTGCTCGGCACCGATGGCGCCGGCACCGTGGCGGCCCTCGGCGCGGGCGTGCACGGGTTCAAGATCGGGGACGAGGTCTACTCTTACAGCTGGGACAACCCCCAGGGGGGCTTCTACGCCGAGTACGTCGCGGTGCCTGCCGAGCGGGTCGGGCACGTGCCTGCCGGCCTGTCGCTGCTTCAGGCCGGGGCCATCGGCACCACGGCCTCACCGCGCTGCAGGGCATCGACGACGCGCTGCATATCAGGGCGGGCGAGACACTCATCATCCACGGCGCCGCCGGCGGAGTCGGCACGCTCGCCGGCAGTCGCAAGCTGCGTGGCGCGCGCGGCTGGCCACCGTCTCGGGCGCTGACGAGATCGCGCTGGTAAGAGCCTCGGGGCGGATGCGGTCGTCGACGGCCGCCACGGCGACATGCCGCCGCGGCACACGATCGCCCCGGGTGGCACCGAGCGGTGCTGGCGCTGGCCGGCGGGGACGCCTGGAGCGCGCTCGGCACGCTGAAGAGGACGGACGGGTGACCGAGCGGTGTACGGCCGCACGCAGGACGCGGGTCGTGACGCGTACGACGCACCGGGCGGGAGTTCGAGCGCGAACGCGGACAGAGGGAAGTCGGAGCCCAGTACCCGCTCAGCGATGCCGCCGCGGCACAGCGGCAACTCGAGGCCGGACACGTACCGGGCAAGATCGTGCTGCAGATCCGCTGACGGGGAACCCGCGCGCCGCGGCTCGACAAGGCGCGGCGCGGGCGGGCATCCTTGAGCGCATGCACGCTGCCACCCGCCTCGCGATCTTCCGGCGCCTGAAGGCCGCCAACCCGAACCCGACCACCGAGCTCCTGCACGAGACGCCCTTTGAGCTGCTGGTGGCGGTGATGCTGTCCGCGCACACCACGGATAAGAGCGTCAACGCCGCCACGCGCGTGCTGTTCCCGCTCGCCAACACCCCCGCGGCGATCGCCGCCCTCGGCATTGAGGGCGTCAAGCCTTACATCAAGAACGTCGGGCTCTACAACACCAAGGCCAAGAACCTCATTGGTCTTGCGCAGCAGCTCATCGAGCGCCACGGCGGCGAGGTACCCGGCGAGCGCGCCGCCCTCGAGGCGCTCCCGGGCGTCGGCCGCAAGACCGCGAGCATCATCCTCAACATGGTGTTCGGTGCGCCTGAGATCGCGGTGGACACGCACATCTTCCGCGTCGCCAACCGCACCGGCCTCGCCCCCGGCAAGAACCCGCTGCAGGTCGAAGCCGCCCTGATCAAGAACACGCCCGCGCAGTACCGCAAGGACGCCCATCACTGGCTGCTGCTGCACGGCCGTTACGTGTGCACGGCCCGGGCGCCGGCCTGCCCGACCTGCATCATCCGCGACCTGTGCGAGTACAAGCACAAGACCCAGCCGCAGGCAGCCGCGGCCAAGCGCACTCCCGTGTCGCAGGCGATACGCCGGCACAGCGCGGCGCGCGCCGGCCGCGGCAGGCGCGGGGACTAAAAGTATGTCGATGTTCGCCGGCGAGAGCCGAGAGCTGATGCGGCGCCGGTATCTTGAGGCATGGCGCAAGTTCAGCGCGCGCGAGGTGCTCGAGCCGCTCGAGGCGCAGATCGCCGCCGTGATCGCCGAGCATCCCGAGTACATCGGCTGGCTCGAGTCAGGCGATGCCGCGCTGCTCGCGCAGTTCACCCCCGAGAGCGGCCGCGAGAACCCGTTTTTGCACATGGGGCTGCACCTTGCGATCCGCGAGCAGGTCGCCACCGACCGCCCTGCCGGCATCGCGCGCGTGCACCGCGAGCTCACCGCCCGCAGCAGGGATGCCCACGAGGCCGAGCACCGCATGACCGAGCCGCTCGCGGAAGCCTTGTGGGAGGCACAGCGCAGCAACCTCCCGCCCGATGAGGCGCGGTACCTGGAGCGCCTGCGGCGCCTGTAGCGGGTGTCCCCTCAGACCCGTCCCGGTGGCGGTCCGACGGCAGGCGGTGCCACGGCCGGGCGCACGTACCGACGCCACAACCCATCGCGGGTGAAGACCTGCCACGCCCATCTGATCCAGCCCGTCAGCGCGAATGACAGCCACAGCGCCAGGCCAGCATGGCGAGCTTGTACCACCACAGCGGCACCGACAGTACCCCGGTGAGTGGCAACTGCACCTGTGATTCATCGACGAACCAGCGCAGCTCGCCGTAACCGCCGGCACCGGAGATGCGCATATCCGGATGCCCGAGCAGCCCGCGAGGCACAGCGGCCACCACCGCGAACACGGCCACAATGGCCAGCAAGGCCATGCCGGTCTGCAGCGCATTGAAGCGCGAGCCGTCAACGGGCGGGGCGACGCGCGAACGCCACTCGAAGACGGCCACGAACGCGGCGAACAGCAGCAGCACGGTCCAGGAGAACGTTGACAATCCAAGTCCGAGCAGCAGCCAGTCACGGGCCTCGAGCGGGGTGAGGCGCGAGCGCCCCAGGAGCCACGCACCGGCGATGAATAGCAGCAGCTCGCCCCAATAGAGGACGGCAGGACCGACGCCGGCGCCAAACGCATACAGCACCCATCGGTCCTGCGGCAGCCGCAGCGTGATGTCGAGGTTACTCGCCGGGGCGGAGAGGCTCAGCGCCGGCGAGCGTGTCAGGAGGGCAACGCCCGGCGGGCTCTGCCAATCGATCTTCCAGCTGTGCACACCCGGGAGCGCCGACAGCGACAATTCATCGTGCTCGGGCTGCAATGCGACCGGGGCGCCGTCGCTCAGTACGGCCGTGACCTGCGCCTGCGGCGGCAGGCGCAGGGTCTGCCGGCCTCCCTGCGTACTGCGGTAGTTGAGCGTCAGCGATGTATCGCTCGAGCGCTTCCCGACATGCGTCTCGAGCTGCACGCGATCGAATGCCACGGTCGCACCGGGCACAGGTGTCGGGCGCGCGATGCTCAGGTGTAGCTTTTCGCCGGGGCGCGGATAGTACTCGAACAGCCACACGCCCGACTCCTCCGGCGTCACCGCGGGCACTCCCGTAAAGTCCACGTGCCAGGTGCGTGCCACCTCGAAGCGCCAGTGCTCGTCGTAGGAACCGGGCGCGGCAGTCAGGTCCAGCGTCTGGGTCACCGGGATCACCGAGCTGAAGGCGGTGCTGTCCCACCCGTGCCGACGCCGACGACCAGCGTGCCCTGCTTGGCCTCGAGGCCGGGTGTGGTCACCGCTTCTTCGGCGAGCAGCGGCAGCTCTATCGTGAACGCGCGCGACTTCGGCGCCAAGCGTGTCAGGCGCGTGTCGATCGTCCAATCATGCGCCAGGTGGAACAGGCGCTCCACGCTCACGTAGGGGGGATACTCCTTGGGGCGCACTCCTGGTCCCGCGGCCGACGTCGCATGGCGCCGCACGAGCTGCAGCGCTCCGCTTACCAGGCGGCGCCCGCTGACGCCGCTGATATCCCAACCCTCGGCAGTAACATCGACCAGCTGCGGTGCGAGCGGGAAGGCGAGCGCGAGCCCCTCAAGCCCGCTGAGCGGACCGTCGATGCGCACCGCGTGCCGCCCAGGGGAGAGGCTGACGTAGCGCACACCGCGCTCATCGCGGTACACCCAGCCGGCTGCAGTACCGTCGACCTGCACGAGGTCGGGACTCCAGCTGTTGTCCGCCCGGGGAGCGCCACGCCAATGTTGTCGAGCGCGCTCACGTCCAGTACGACCGACAGGCGCGCGCCTGCACTGATCTGCGCGGACATGATCGCGGCACAGTCCGGCGCGCATCTGGGATTCGCGAGCAGCCGCGTGCGCAGGTCTTTGAGGATGTCGGCGTCCGGGGTTGCCGCAGCCCGTGCCGTAGGGACGGCGCCGCACATCCCGGCCAGCGAGAGCACGAGCAGCAGCGCGGCCGATGCCGGCTTGCGCGGCAGCAGCCCAGACAGCGCCGGCAGCGCTCCACGGGCCAGCAGCCACAGCAACAGCACCGAAGCGCAAGTCCCGCGATGCGCCAAAGACCCGTCAGCCACGGCGGGCTGATGATGAACTGGACCGTCGCGCCCTCTTCCACCGGTCCGCTCCAGGAGTAGTCGTAAGCACGGAACTCCCAGTCCGGCAGCCCGGGGCCAGACTGCACCAGCACGCCAGGTTCATACCCTGCCGGCAGCGCAACGCGCTTCGCGCCCGTGACTACCACCTCATTGACTTGCGCCCCACCGAGTGACTGTGCGCTGCTCAGCGTGTCGGAAGGCGCCGGCGTGACTGCCATCGCGATCCGCTGCGTCGGTGGCGCCGCCAGCCGGACGGCTCTGGCGTGTTCACCGGGCGCCCCAGGGGTGAGCTTTCGCGACGAATTCCAGTTGCGGATAAAGCGCCAGGCGCGCCTGCCGATTGCAGGGCTAGTACCTATCATAGCGCATCGCGATCAGTCGGTACGCCCCGCCACAGCGCAGGCGCCCTCGGGGGCGCGCGCACATGCCAGTGCCGAGCAGGTTCAGCACAGCAGGTCGCAGAATCGGCCTCCTGGTGAGTGAGTGCGACGGTAACGACCGCGATGAGCGCGATACGCCGCCGAGGGTGCGCCACGCACGGTCGCGATGAGCGCAGCGCGAAGATGTCGAGCGGCGCTAGCGCTCAAGCACGCCTGCGGGGCGGCTCGGTCCAGCGCGGCAGCAACGGTACCTGGCGCATGATCAGCCGCCCGAAACCTGCGTGAAGCGCTCGCCCAGCCGGTGGCCGGCTGCGCGCTGTCGCCGAGCGCGGCAGGCGCGACCCGCGGTCAGGTTGACCTCCGTGTCCGCCCTCACGCCGGTCGAGCCGCCTGCGGGGCTTGGTGACGAGCAGCATCGTTGGCTTCCGTGCGCCGCCTGCCAGTGTGTACGGGGCGTGCTGTCGAGGCGCCAGCCTGGCGCTGGTGCCAGTTAGCTTGTCGACGACCGTGTAACCGGCGCCGGAAAGTCCAGCCATGCGGTGCGCTGCAGCGCCAGCCGGTTGGCTTCGCCGCAGACAGCCCGCGACTGCGCTCCACGACCCGCAGCACACTGTCCGCCTGCATGCGGTAGGCGGGCAGCGTTCGCCACTCCTCCGGCACATTCGCCTGCTCAGGATCGGTCAGCGTGACACCCTCGACGGACACGACACGCAGCCGATCCTCGCCGCGGAAGCTCCACACCTCCTGAGGCGGCCAGGGCGGGGCGCGCTCACCGAGGTGCACTTCGGAAAGCGGACTCGGACCACGCGCCGCAACGGTGAGATCAAATTCGCCGGGGCGCACCTGCACGCGCAGCGTATGTCCGGATCAAGCCGTGCACCGAGCTCAGTGTCGATCTGAGTGGGCACGAATCCCGGGGGCAAAACCTGCGGCAGGCGGATCTCGCGCGCTTCGCCGGCCACCGCCAGGTGAATCTGCGTGATCAGCAGCGCCGGCAGTCCGTCATCGAGCTGGCGGAAGACGCGCGCGTCAAGCCGGTTGTCCTGGCGCGTGCCGCCCTGCGCACCGAGCGTCACCCCGCCGACGTCGCGCTGCGGTAGCGCGACCCGTGTCCCGTCGAGCGTCAGCTGGATGAGGCCGACCGACTCCGCCACCGACAGCATCTGCGGCCGCCGCGGCCAGCCGAACGTGCCGGTGAGCGTATGCGCGCCTGCCGCCACGCGAACCGACGGCGTGCCCTGGCGCAGCACGACGGCAGCCGGCTTGCCATCGAGGCTGACGCTCTCGGGCCAGTTCTGCGTATCCCCGGGCAACGGCAGCCAGGCCTCCGCCGCCGCCTGCCAGTGCTGGGCGAAGCGTGCGCCGTGCGCGTCCACGGCAAGCTCAAGGGCCGCGGGCCACGCGCACACGCGCTGTTGATCGCTCGGCCGCCCCGGCGCGAGCCACGGGCAGCGGTGCTGCTCGTGCCCATCGAGCACCCAGGCTTCCCAGTCGCGCAGCTCCGGCGGTACCGCAGTCTCGGCCAGCGCACAGCGGGCACCGCCACCGCTCATCAGCGTGGCCAACACGACGGCTAACAAGCGTGCCCTGAGTTGAATCATGTCAGGAGGCCCTGGCTGAGCGTGGACTGCTGCAAGGATAGCGTAAGCATCAGGTTGGCATTGCACTGCACCTAAGCGGGCCAGCCGGAGACCCGGGGTTAAGGAGCTTGAGTGCAGCGTGAGGGCGTGTGGCCCGGCGTAACAAGTGGAACGATTACCTGCGCGGGATGTAGAGGTCGGTGAGCGTGCCTTCGAAGGCCTCGGCCGCCCCGGCGATGGTCTCACTGAGCGTCGGGTGCGGATGGATGGTGAGGCCGATGTCCGCCGCATCGCTACCGGTCTCGATCGCGAGGGCCACTTCGCTGATGAGGTCGCCCGCATTGGTGCCGACGATCCCGCCGCCGAGCAGGCGGTGGGTCTCAGGATCGAACAGGAGTTTCGTGAAGCCCTCTTCGCGCCCGAGCGACAGCGAGCGCCCGTTCGCGACCCAGGGAAAGGCGCCCTTCTTGTACGCGGTGCCACTGGCGCGCGCCTCGGTCTCGGTCAACCCCACCCAGGCGATCTCAGGATCCGTATAGGCAACGGACGGGATGACGCGCGCATCGAAGGCGCGCTTGAGTCCGGCCGCCACCTCCGCGGCGACCTTGCCCTCGTGCATCGCCTTGTGCGCGAGCAGCGGCGGGCCAGCGATGTCGCCGATGGCGAAGATGTGCGGCACGTTGGTGCGCATCTGCTTATCCACGGGGATGAAGCCGCGCTCGGATACCGTGACGCCTGCCAGGTCCGCGCCGATCGCCCTGCCGTTGGGGACGCGGCCGACGGCGACCAGCACCCGCTCGAAGCTCTGCGGCGCGGGCGCCTTCTCGCCCTCGAAGCTTACCTTGAGTCCCGCAGGCTCCGCGACGACGCCCGTAACTCTCGTGCCGAGGAGGATCTCCTGGTAGCGGGCCCGGATGCGCTTCTCCAGCGGCCGCACCAGGTCTGCATCGCAGCCCGGCATCAGCTGGGAGGTGAGTTCGACCACGCTCACGCGCGTGCCGAGCGCATCGTACACGCACGCCATTTCCAGCCCGATGATGCCGCCGCCGATGACGAGCAGCGGCCCTGAGAATTCAGGCAGTTCCAGTGCCCCGGTGGAATCGATGATGCGCGGATCATCCGGCAGGCCCGGCAGGCGCACCGCCTCGGAGCCGGCCGCGATGATGCACTGCTCGAAGCGGATGCGCTCGGAGCCGGAGGCTCCCATCACCTCGAGCACGTTCGGGCTGACGAAGCGGCCGCTGCCACGCACCACCTCGACCTTGCGCTGCCTGGCGAGCACCTTGAGGCCGCCGGTGAGCTTGGTCACGACCTGGCGCTTCCATGCAGCGAGCTTGGCGCGCTCGATACGCGGCTCGCCGAACACGATGCCGCGCGTGCCCATGGCCTCGGCATCCTCGATGACCTTGGCCGCGTGCAGCAGCGCCTTGGAGGGGATACAGCCGACGTTCAGGCACACCCCCCCTAGGTCCTGCCAGCGCTCGATGAGCGTGACCTTCAGCCCGAGGTCGGCGGCGCGAAACGCCGCCGTGTAGCCGCCGGGGCCTGAGCCGAGCACCAGCAGCTGCGTGGTGCGCGTGAAGGCTTCGGCGCTGCGGGCATCGCGTGCCTCCGCGGCCGGCATGCGCACGGTGTCGCCGCTAGCTTCCGCAGGCGCCGCGTCCGGGCTCGGCGCGGCGGGCGCGCCGGCCGGGACTTCCTGCGCCGGTGCCGCGCCGACGGCGGCAGGCTCCAGGCGCGCGATCACGGCGCCCTTGGATACCTTGTCGCCGCGCTTGAGCAGTACCTCGGTGATGGTGCCCGCGGCGCTCGCCGGCACGTCCATGGAGGCCTTGTCGGTCTCGAGCGTGACGAGGGGGGTCTCCAGCTCGACCACGTCGCCCGGCTTCACCAGCACGTCGACGACCGGCACGTCGCTGAAGTTACCGATGTCCGGGACCGACAGCTCGACGGTCACGGCACCGCCTCGATCAATGCACGCGGCTCGGCCAGCACCCGGGCGAGGAAGGTTGTGAAACGCGCCGCCATGGCGCCATCGATCACGCGGTGATCGTAGGACAGCGACAGCGGCAGCATCAGGCGCGGCACGAAGCTGCCGTCGCGGAAGACCGCGCGCATGCTGGAGCGTGACACGCCGAGGATGGCGACTTCGGGGGCGTTGATGATCGGGGTGAAGGCCGTGCCACCGATGCCGCCCAGGCTCGAGATGGTGAAGCCGCCGCCCTGCATGTCGGTGGCGGGGAGTTTGCCCGCGCGGGCCTTCTCGGACAGCTCCCCGAGGCAGCGCGCGAGCTCGTAGACGTCCTTGCGGTTGGCATCCTTGACCACCGGCACGATCAGGCCCTGGGGCGTGTCGGCCGCAAATCCGATGTTCACGTACTGGCGCACGATGAGGCTCGCGCCGTCCGGGTCGAGGGAGGAGTTGAAGCGCGGGAACTCGGTGAGCGCCTTCACGCAGGCGCGCATGACGAAGGCGAGCGGCGTGAGCTTCACTCCGGCAGCCTCGGCCTTGTCCTTGAGGCTCCCGCGCAGCTGCTCAAGCTCGGTGATATCGGCCTCATCGAACTGCGTGACGTGGGGGATGTTGACCCAGCTTGCGTGCAGGCGCGGGCCGGAGATCTTCTGGATGCGCGTCAGCGGCTCGGTCTTGACCGCGCCGAACTGCGCGAAGTTCACGACGGGCACCTGCGGCAGACCCGCGGCTGCCGCGGGTGCGGATGGCGCAGCCTCGTGGGGGGTCCCCGCGAGGGCGCCCTTTACGAAGGCCTTGATGTCCTCGTGGGTGATGCGGCCCTTGAAGCCGTGGCCAGCGACGCGGGCCAGATCCACGCCCAGCTCGCGCGCAAACGCGCGCACCGAGGGGCTCGCGTGCGCGCGCGAGAATCCCGGCTCATCGATCGGTGCCAGGTCCGGACGGTAAGAGGTCGGGGCGCCGAGCTGCGAGCGCGGCACCATCCTGCCCGCCCGGGTGCCGGCTGCGGCGGCGGGCGGGTCGGGCGGCGCGGCCGGGGGCGCCCGGGCCGGCGCTGGCTCCCTGGCAGAGGCAGGAGCGGCGGAGGGCGGGGCAGCCGGGGGTTCGGGGGACTGCGTGGCCGCGGCGGGCGCTGCTGCAGCGCCCGCCGGCGCCCCGCCCTTCAGCGTGACGATGAGGTCACCCGGATTGACCTTGCCCCCCTTGGTGGTGTGAACCTTCTCGACCACGCCGCTGGCCGTGGACGGCACGTCCATCGCGGCCTTGTCGGACTCGAGCGTCAGCAGCGGGGTGTCAACGGCGACGGTGTCGCCGGGCTTCACCAGCACGTCGATCACGGCGACGTCCTTGAAGTTGCCCAGGTCGGGCACGCGCACTTCCGTCAGGCCTGCTGGCGCGTTCATGCGTGCGCTGCGCCTCAGACTTTCCAGGGAACGGGCTTCTCGGGATCGATACCGAGCTTCTTGATCGCACCGCTCACGGTGTCCTGATCCACCTGGCCCTCGTCAGCCAGCGCCTTGAGCGCTGCCACGACGATGTGATTGCGATCCATCTCGAAGAAGCGACGCAGCGGCGCGCGCGCATCCGAGCGCCCGTAGCCATCGGTGCCGAGCGTGACGTAGCGGCCCTTGATCCATTGGCGGATCTGGTCGGGCACGGTGCGCATGTAGTCGGTGGCGGCCACGGTCGGGCCGGTGCGACCCCGGAACAGCTCACTCACGTACGGCAGCCGTGCCCGCTCACCCGGGTGCAGGCCGTTCCAGCGTTCGCACTCCAGAGCCTCGCGGCGCAGCTCGCTGAAGGAGGTGATGGAGAGCACGTCGGCGGGGATCTGGTAGTTCTCCTCGAGGATCTTGGCCGCGGCCAGGCACTCGCGCAGGATGGTGCCCGAGCCGATGAGCGTCGCGCGCAGCTTGCCCTTGCCACCGGTGTGCACCGGGTACCCACCCTTGAGGATGCCCGCCTCGCTGCCGGGCGGCAGCGCCGGCTGCACGTAGTTCTCGTTCATCACAGTGATGTAATAGAAGATGCTTTCCTGTTCCGCGTACATGCGGCGCAGGCCATCGTGGATGATGACGGCCAGCTCGTAGGCGTAGGCCGGGTCGTAGGCGACGCAGTTCGGCACGGTGGTGGCGATCAGCTGGCTGTGACCGTCCTGATGCTGCAGGCCCTCGCCCGCGAGTGTCGTGCGGCCGGCGGTCGCCCCCAGGAGGAAGCCGCGCGTCTGGATGTCGCCGCCCGCCCAGATGAAGTCCCCGACGCGCTGGAAGCCGAACATCGAGTAGAAGATGTAGAACGGCACCATGTTGATGCCGTGGTTGCTGTAGGCGGTGCCCGCGGCGATCCAGGAGCACAGCGAGCCTGCCTCGTTGATGCCCTCTTCGAGCATCTGGCCCTTCTTGTCCTCGCGGTAGGACATCAGGGTCTCGGCATCCTGCGGGGTGTAAAGCTGGCCCACCGATGAGTAGATGCCGATCTGCCGGAACAGTCCCTCCATGCCGAAGGTGCGCGCTTCGTCCGGCACGATCGGCACGATGTTCTTGCCGATGTTCTTGTCCTTCAGGAGCGCGGTCAGAATGCGCACGAAGGCCATGGTGGTGGAGATCTCCCGCTCGCCCGTGCCCTCCAGGATCGCAGCGAAGGAGTCGAGCGGCGGGATGGTGAGTGCCGGGGCGGTGCGCCGCCGCCGCGGCAGGTAGCCGCCGAGCGCGGCCCGCTTGCCCTGCAGGTAGCGGGTCTCCTCGGAGGTCGCGTCGGGCTTTCTGAAGGGCAGACTCTTGATGTCCTCGTCCGAGACCGGGATGTTGAAGCGGTCGCGGAAGATCTTCAGGTCTTCCTCGGAGAGCTTCTTCTGCTGATGGGCGATCATCTGTCCCTCGCCCCCCTTGCCGAGGCCGAAGCCCTTGACGGTCTTGGCGAGGATGACGGTGGGCTGGCCCTTGTGCGTCATGGCCGCGGCGTAAGCGGCATACACCTTGCGCGGATCGTGGCCGCCGCGGTTCAGGCGCCAGATCTCCTCATCCGACATGTTCGCGACCATCGCCTTCAGCTCAGGATACTTGCCGAAGAAATGCTCGCGCGTGTAGGCGCCGCCCTTGGCCTTGAAGTTCTGGTACTCCCCATCGACGGACTCCTCCATCACGCGGCGCAGCAGACCGGTGTAGTCACGCGCCAGGAGCGGATCCCAGCGCGAGCCCCACAGCACTTTGATGACGTTCCAGCCGGCGCCGAGGAATGCGGACTCCAGCTCCTGGATGATCTTGCCGTTGCCACGCACCGGGCCATCGAGGCGCTGCAGGTTACAGTTGATGACGAAGATCAGGTTGTCGAGGCCTTCGCGCACCGGCAGGGTGAGTGCCCCCATCGACTCCGGCTCATCCATCTCACCGTCGCCGAGGAACGCCCAGACCTTCTGGTCAGAGGGCGGCACCAGCCCGCGGTTCTGCAGGTAGCGCGTGAAGCGCGCCTGGAAGATGGCCATCATCGGCCCAAGTCCCATCGACACCGTCGGGAACTGCCAGAAGTCGGGCATCAGCCACGGGTGCGGGTAAGAGGACAGCCCGATCCCCGGCGCGGCGGCTTCCTGGCGGAAGAGCTTGAGGTTCTCCTCGTTGAGGCGCCCCTCGAGGTAGGCGCGCGCGTAGATCCCGGGCGAGGAGTGTCCCTGAATGAACACCATGTCGCCGGGGTGCTGTTCGGACGGGGCACGCCACACATGGTTGAAACCGACCTCATAGAGGGTCGCCGAGGAGGCGTAGCTGGCAAGGTGGCCGCCGTACTCGGACGAGGCCTTATTGGCCGCGAGCACCATGGCGAGCGCGTTCCAGCGGATGTAGGCCTCGATGCGCCGTTCCAGCGCGCGGTTGCCGGGATATTCCGGCTCGCGGCCCGCGGCGATGCTGTTGACGTAGGCGGTGTTGGGCTTGAACGGCAGGTAGGCGCCGCTGCGGCGCGTATAGTCGATGAGGCGTTCGAGCAGAAAGTGCGCGCGCTCCGGACCGTGCGTCTTCAGTACCGAATCGATCGATTCGAGCCATTCCCGCGTTTCGACGGGATCGAGATCTTCCAGCTTGGGTGGTTCGGTCATGCGGTGGTCTTATCCCGGGCGCGCTCCGTGGGACCCCTTAGGGGCAAGGGCGCGGCGGGCAGCAGGCGCTGCGCGCGCGCGTGTCGTGCCGGGTCGCGTTAGAATGGGGATGATGGCGAGCAGCGGCGGGTAAAGCAAGTGAGTCCAGGAGCTTCCGATGCTCGCAGCAGCATGCTGCTGCCGAGCGCGCGCGCGCCGGCGATCGTGCATGCGCGCACCCGTACCGCCGATAATCTCGACGTGCTATTGGCGCTCGTGACGCTGCCGCTCGCGGGCGGCGCGCTCGAGAAGCTGCCGCAGCCGGCCCGCTGGCGCGAGCTGCATGGCCGTTCGCCTCCCAAGAGCGGCACCGTACGCACGACGCTTCTGGGCAATCGCCGCCACACGCTCGCCGTGCTCGGCTATCTGAAGGCGGACGCGAGCCCCTTCGAGCGGCTCACCCTGGCGGGGCGCATGCTCAAGGAGGCGGGTGCCCGCGAGCCGCACACCGTGGGCCTCGCAGCCCCCGCCGCCGCCTCGCACGCCGCGCTCGAGTCTCTGCTCGCGGCCACCCTCACCCAGGCCTTCGCGCTGCCGAGCTTTCGCGCCGAGGCCGGACCGCGCCGCATCAGTCGCGTGGTGCTGCTGGACGCAGCGGACTTCGATCCGCACTACGAGGAGGCAGTCGGGGCCGGCACCAACCTGGTGCGCTGGCTCACCGCGCTGCCGCCGAACGTGCTGAACGCCCGCGGCTACCACGCCGCCCTGACGCAGCTGGCGCGCGCCCACTCACTCAAGCTGCGCTGGCTCGATGAGCGCGCCCTCAAGCGCCTCGGCGCCAACGCCTTCCTCGCCGTCTCGGCTGCCAACGAGGAGCCCGGCGCCGGCATCGCCCACCTCTCTTACCGCCCCGCGCGCACGGCCTCCGGCGCGCCACCGGCGGTCGCACTCATCGGCAAGGGCATCATCTTCGATACCGGAGGCGTGAACCTCAAGGCGCACCGCTCGATGCTCGACATGCACACCGACATGTCCGGCAGCGCCGTGGCGCTGGCGACGCTCATCGCACTCGCGCAACTGCGCGCGCCGTTTGCCGTCGATGCGTGGCTCGCGATCACCGAGAACCGCATCGGGCCGCACGGCTACAAGCCCCAGGACGTGATCCGCGCCGCCAACGGGGTCACCATCCAGGTAATCCATTCGGATGCGGAAGGGCGCATGGTGCTGGCCGACACCCTCGCCCTCGCCGGCCGCACCCGGCCGCGCTTCATGATCGACTTCGCCACCCTCACCGGGGCGTGTGTGTACGCGCTCACCGAGCGCATGAGCGGAGTGTTCACGAACCGTGAGGCCCTGGTGCCGCAGCTCATCGAGGCGGGCCGCGCGAGCGGTGAGCGGGTGTGGAACTTCCCCTTCGCCGAGGACTACGACGCCGACATCGAGAGCAAGGTCGCCGACGTCGTGCAGTGCGCCGTCGAGGGCAAGGGCGACCATATCCACGCGACGCGCTTCTTGTCGCGCTTCGTGCCCAAGGAAACGCCCTGGGCGCACGTCGACCTCGCCTCCGCGACGCGCAGCGGGGGACTTGCGCACGTCGCGACCGAGGTCACGGGCTTCGGCGTGCGCTTCGCGCTCGAGCTGCTGTTGCGGCAGGACCTCCTCGGCGCGCTGGAGCGATCCGGTTGACGAGCCTCAGGCTCACGCAGCCCGACGACTGGCACCTGCACCTGCGCGATGGCGCAGCGCTGGCCGCAGTACTGCCCTTCAGCGCCGCGCAGTTCGCACGCGCCATCGTCATGCCCAATCTCAAGCCGCCGGTGACGACGGCCACCCAGGCACTCGCCTACCGCGAGCGCATCCGCGCCGCGTTGCCGCCCGGGGCGCGCTTCATGCCCCTCATGACCCTCTACCTCACCGACCACACCTCCGCGGCCGAGATCGACCGTGCGCGCGCCAGCGGCTGCGTGCACGGGGTGAAGCTCTACCCGGCTGGCGCCACCACGCACTCGGAGGCCGGGGTGACCGATCTTGCGCGCCTCGACCCGGTACTTGCGCACATGGCCGAGAGCGGCATGGTGCTGCAGGTGCACGGCGAAGTGACCGACCCTGCCGTGGACGTATTCGATCGCGAGGCCCGCTTCATCGAGCAGGTGCTGGCGCCGCTCAGCGAGCGCCACCCGCGCCTGCGCATAGTGTTCGAGCACATCACCACGCGCGCGGCGGTCGAGTTCGTGCTGCGCGCCCGCGCCGGGATTGCCGCAACCGTAACCCCGCAGCACCTGCTCATGAACCGCAACGCGCTGTTCGCCGGCGGCATCCGTCCGCACCTGTACTGCCTGCCGGTGCTCAAGGCGGAAGCGCATCGCATGGCGCTCCTCGAGGCGGTCGCGAGCGGCACGCCGCGCATCTTCCTCGGCACCGACAGCGCCCCGCACGCGCGGCACACCAAGGAGAACGCCTGCGGCTGTGCCGGCATCTTCTCGGCACATGCAGCGCTTGAACTGTATGCGCAGGCCTTCGAATCAGCCGGTGCACTCGACAGGCTCGAGGGCTTCGCCGCCTTCCATGGCGCCGACTTCTACGGACTGCCACGCAACAGCGCGCACGTGACGCTCGTGAAGGAGAGCTGGGAGGTGCCGGCGCATTACCCCTTCGGCACCGACGTGCTGGTGCCGCTCGCCGCCGGCGAGCGTCTGCCCTGGCGCCTCATGCCCGAAAGTGACGCGTGAGCCGCGGCGAACCGCCGGAGCCTGAGCACGTGCCGGCGGCGGCCGCTGCCGCGTTGATGGCGCGCCGCTTCCGCGGCTACCTGCCGGTGGCGATCGACGTTGAGACCGGCGGCTTCCACGCGAGCACCGATGCGCTGCTGGAGATCGCCGCGACCCTCATCGACATGGACCCGGACGGCACGCTGAGGCGCGGTGCCACGCACAACTTCCACGTGCGCCCCTTCGAGGGCAGCCGCATCGACCCGGTGTCACTCGCCGTCACCGGCATCGATCCGGACCATCCGCTGCGCCCGGCGCTGCCCGAGCGCGACGCGCTGCAGCGCGTATTCCGCGAGATTCGCCATGCCGTGCGCGCCTATGACTGCCGGCGCGCCATCCTCGTAGGCCACAACGCGGCCTTCGACTTAGGTTTCATCAACGCGGCGGTGGCGCGCGCCGACGTGAAGCGCAATCCCTTCCATCCCTTCTCATGCTTTGACACGGCGACCCTCGCCGGTGCCGCGCTTGGGCAGACGGTGCTTGCCAAGGCGGTGCGCGTGGCGGGACTTGAGTGGGATCCGGGCAGTGCCCACAGCGCGCGCTACGATGCCGAGCGCAGTGCCGAGATCTTCTGCCTGGTATGCAATCGCCTGAAAGACAGTCACCAGGCCGCCGAGGAGCGCGCGCGGGCGCTCGGCTGGGTGGCCGGGGCCGCGGCGCCCGATGAACCCGAACCGTCAGCGCCGGTATAACTGAGGCGGCGCAGGAGAAAAGCCATGCAGATACTGGCGAGCAATATGGTCACGAGCGCCTTCACGCTGCCCGGCTACCGCATCGTGCGCAGCCTCGGCGTGGTGCGCGGGCTCACGGTGCGCTCGCGCTCGATCGTCGGCAATATCTTTGGATCTCTGCAGACTCTGGTGGGCGGCAACATCACGATCTACACCGACCTGTGCGAACGCGCGCGCGCGGACACCTACCGGCTGATGTGCGAGCACGCGCAGCAGCACGGCGCCAACGCCGTGATCGGCATGCGCTACGACGCCACCGACCTCATGGCAGGTCTCACGGAGGTGCTGTGCTACGGAACCGCAGTGCTGGTGGAAGCGGATCCCGCGTCGCGCTGATCGATTCTCAGGACCTGGCGGCGCCCGCTTCGGCGAGCAGCTTCTTCAGCTCGCCGCTGCGATACATCTCGAGCGCAATGTCGCAGCCACCGACCAGCTCACCCTTGACGTACAGCTGCGGGTAAGTCGGCCAGTTCGAGTAGCGCTTGAGGGCCTCGCGCATCTCGGGCTCCTCGAAGATGTTCACGTACTTGAAGTCGGCACCAACGGCGCGCAGCGCGGCGACCGTCTGCGCCGAGAAGCCGCACTGGGGAAAGTCCGGCGTGCCCTTCATGAAGAGCACCACCGGGCTGCCGGTCAGTTCCGTCTTGATTCTGTCTTCCACGTCCATCTAGGTCACCTGCTGGTTAAGCCTGCGGCGCTCCCTGAGTGATTCAAGCAGTCGCCATTGTTCCTCGGCGCTCATCGCCAGCCAGCGGGCGATTTCCTCGCCCGTGCGCAGGCACCCGGTACACAGGCCGCGCGCATCGAGGCTGCACACATTGATGCACGGCGATGGCGGTCGCGCGGTGCGCGGCGCAACCGGTCCGTCAGCTGCGTCCACGCGTTCCTCCGGCGCTGCCGCCACCCTGGTGAGCGTTCCGTTGAATTATGGGGGTGCCTCGCCTATTCTTCAAACGCTCAGCGAACCCCTGCGCCCATAGAAACAATAACTTGGAGGCATAAAGCCATGATCCTTCTGAATAACCACCGTTATGCCCTGATCACCGGGATCGTGCTGGCGGTCATCCTGGCAGTGGTCATCGGCGGCCCGCATTTCAATATGCTCGGCTTCGCGCGCTGGTTCCACATCGTAGCCGGCGTGTTCTGGATCGGCCTGCTCTACTACTTCAACGTCGCCCAGACCCCGGCGCTGGCGGATGCCGCAGCCGACAAGGGGGGCCCGGGCGGCGCTGGCGTCACCAAATACGTCGCCCCGCGCGCCCTCTTCTGGTTCCGCTGGACGGCGCTCGCCACCTGGCTCGGCGGTGCCTGGCTCCTGGGCGGCAACCTCGGGCACGCCTTCACCCTTGGCGCGGGCGTCGATGACCCGTCGGGTTACTTCCTCAAGATCGGCATCGGCGCCTGGCTCGGCACGATCATGCTGCTGAACGTGTGGGGCGTGATCTGGCCGAACCAGAAGAAGATCCTCGGCATCAAGCCGGCCTCCGATGAGGAGAAGGCGCGCGCCAGGAAGACCGCCGGCCTCGCCTCGCGCGTGAACTTCGTGCTCTCGATCCCGATGCTGATGTGCATGGCAGCGGCGAGCCACGGGCTGCCGTTCATCAAGTAGCTGGTGCCCGACCTTCCGGCGGACCTCGGCAGCCAGGTCGAGACTGCGCTCGCCGAGGACATCGGCGGCGGCGACGTGACCGCCGTCCTGGTGCCGGCCGCGCAGCGCGTGCGCGGGCGCGTCATCACCCGCGAGGCGGCGGTGCTCGCCGGCAGGCCCTGGGTCGAGGAGACCTTCCGGCGCCTTGATCCTGCCGTGCAGCTCAGCTGGCACGCCGCCGACGGCGAGCGCATCGCCGCGAACCAGACGCTGTTCGAGATCGCAGGGCCGGCCCGGCCGGTGCTGAGCGGGGAGCGCACCGCGCTCAATTTCCTGCAGCTGCTCTCGGGCACCGCGACCGCGGCGCGCGCCTACGTGGACGCCATCGCGGGCACGCGCTGCCGCATACTCGATACGCGCAAGACCGTGCCCGGCCTGCGCAGCGCGCAGAAGTACGCGGTGCGCTGCGGCGGGGCCGACAACTACCGGCTGGGACTTTTCGACCAGATCCTGATCAAGGAGAACCACATCGCCGCCGCCGGCTCGATCACGGCGGCCATCGCCGCGGCGCGCGCCGGCTCCAAGGGTGTGCGCGTCGAGGTGGAAGTGGAGACTGCGCAGGAGCTGCAGGAAGCCCTCAGCGCCGCCCCCGACATCATCATGCTTGATGAGTTTTCCCTCGAGGATATGCGCGCTGCGGTCGCGCTGCGCGATGCGTGCGCGGCCAGCGTGCAGCTCGAGGCCTCCGGCAGCGTGAACCTCAAGACCGTGCGCGCGATTGCCGAGACCGGCGTGGACTACGTCTCGGTCGGCTCCATCACCAAGCACGTGACGGCGGTAGATCTGTCGATGCGGCTGGAGTTCAGCGGCCGCTGAGGCGGCTGGCGGATTTAGGCGACTGCTGACTTCAGGACGCGCTGCGGCTGCGCGATCCCGTAGCCCTGCGCATAGTCGACGCCGAGGCTCGTCAGCATCTGGATGATCTCGGCGTTCTCGGCGAACTCGGCGATGGTCTGCTTGCCGGTCAGGTGGCCGATCTCATTGATCGAACGCACCATCTCCCGATCGATCGGATCGCGCAGGATCTCGCGCACGAAGCTGCCGTCGATCTTCAGGTAATCGACCGGGAAGTGCTTGAGGTAACCGAACGAGGACAGCCCGGTGCCGAAGTCATCGAGTGCGAACTTGCACCCGAGTTCTTTCAGCGCCTGGATGAAGCGATTCGCCTGGCTGAAGCTCGCCACGGCCGCGGTCTCGGTGATCTCAAAGCAGATCTTGGAGGCATCGATGCCGCTGCGGTGAAACTGGTCGATGACGAACGGCAGGAACTTGTCATCGCCGAGGCTCTGGCCGGAGAGGTTGATCGAGCAGCGCAGCAGCTTCTCGCGCTCATCCGCCTCGGAGACCAGCCAGCGGAAGGCGTTCTCGATCACCCAGCGGTCGATCGCCGGCGTGATGCCGTAGCGCTCGGCCGCGGCAATGAAGTCATTGGGCGCCACGATGCGCCCGGTCTCATCCTTCAGGCGGAGCAAGAGCTCATAGTGCGCTCCCACCTCGACGCGCTGCAGCGGCTGGATGGCCATGCGGTAGAGCTCGAAACGGCCCTCTTCGAGCGCCGCGTTGATGCGCGCCGCCCACTGCATCTCGCGCCGGCGGCGCATGAGCTCGATGTCGTTCTCGGCGAAGCTGTGGACGCGGTTGCGGCCGCCCTCCTTGGCCGCGGCGCAGGCGGAATCGGCCGCCGAGAGGATCGAGGCCACGTCCTCGTTATCGGCCGTGATCGGCACCACCCCGATGCTGGCGCCGAGGCGGAAGACGCGGTCTTCCCAGGTGAAGCGGAAGTTACGCACGCCCTCGCGCAGCGTCTCGGCGGTGCGCATGGCCTCATCGAGCGAGCAGCTCTCGAGCAGGATCCCGAACTCATCGCCCCCGAGGCGCGAGAGGGTGTCGCGCCAGCGCACCTTGGACTTCAAGAGCGCCCCCACCTGCCCGAGGAGCGCATCGCCGGCGGAGTGCCCACAGGTATCGTTGACGATCTTGAACTGGTCGATGTCGAGATAGCACAAGGCGTAGGAGGCCTCGCGCGCCTTGGCGCTCTTCAGCGCCCGCTCCATGCGGCTCTCGAACTCGCGCCGGTTGACGAGCCCGGTCAGGAGGTCGTGGCTCGCGTGGTAGGAGAGGCGCCGGTTCAGCTCGCGCGACTCGGAGACGTCGTGGAACACCAGCACGCCGCCTGCGACGTGGCCATGGCCGTCGCGGATGGGTGCGGCGGTACTCTCGACGTACAGCTCGTTGCCGTCGCGGCGGATGAGCAGCATCGGGCGCACCGACTTGATCGGGCGGATGCGGCGGATGGCAACCGACAGCGGATTCTCGAGCGGCTCGCAGGTCTCCTCGTGGAAGGCGCGGAAGATCTCCTCCACCGGGCGCCCCATGGCATCCTCGAGCCGCCAGCCGGTGAGCTCCTCGGCGACCGGGTTGATGTAGTCGATGGTGGAGCTCGCATCGGTCGTGATGACGCCGTCACCGATCGACTGCAGCGTGATCTGGGCGCTCTCCTTCTCGCGAAACAGCGCCTCCTCGTAGAGCTTGCGCTCGGTGATGTCGAGCTCGACGCCCACCAGGCGCAACAGGCGCCCGTGCTTGTCGACACGCGCCGTGGCGCGACTGATGACCCAGCGCCACTCGCCGTTGCGGTGGCGCATGCGATGCGTGCTCTCGAAGATCGGCGTCTTGCCGGCGACGTGGTCGCGGATGGCGGCCTGCACGCGCGCCAGGTCATCCGGGTGCACCAGGCTGCGCCAGTCGGGCGAGCCGCGCATGTCATCGTCGCCGTAGCCGAGCATCGCCTTCCAGCGCGGCGAGAAATAGACCTCGTTGCTCTCGACGTCAAAATCCCACAGGCCATCGTTGGCGGCGGCCTGGAACAGGTTGGTGCGCTCTTCGAGCCGCGCGAGGCGCGCCTCGATGCGGATGCGCTCCAGTCCGGTGGCAAGGCTCGTGCCGATGAGCTTCATCAGCAGCTGCTGGTTCACGTCCCAGGCGCCGCGCGGCATGGTGTGCGCAAGGCCGAGGAAGCCGGCGGCCTGGCCCTGCACGCGCAGCGTCACGAGCAGCGCCGAGCCGATGTGCAGCTCCGCCAGGCGCGCGCTGTCGGCACTCTGCTCGCGGCGCGGGCTCGAGGTGTCGCGGAACTCCGAGAGCCGCAGGTTCTCGAGCCGCGTCGACAGCCAGGGGAAGGAGTCGAGGGTGATGCCGCTTAGGGCTTCCGGGCGGCACTGCGCGAACGCGCTGCGCGCCATCTGCACCTCGGTGAAGGTCGGGTTCTCCGGGCTGAGCGCTGCCAGGAAGGCACAGTCGGCGCCGCTAGCACCGCGCAGCAGCTCAAGATTGCGCCGCAGACACTCGCCGATCGACTCCTTGCGCATGTTCTGGAAGTCGACCGCGATCTTGGTGCAGACCACGTCCATGCCCAGCACGGGCTTCGGGGTGCGCCCGGTCCACGCATCGGCCGCCAGGATGTCTGACGCAGTAAAGTCCGCCGGCTTATCCGGTGGCGGAGTCGCCATTTAGCCCTGACCTCCCACGAAACCGTCGCGCACATTAACCATTTGTCGAACTCCGGACGCGGCGTCCCGTCACGGAGCTGAAGGTTCGTCGGCGCGATTTATTAGGCGCTTAGCGCGGATTCTCGCACAGTTAATCAGGAACACAAGCTAAGACCCTGTTCGATCAGGCTTTCGTGACTTGACAGAATCTGGTGCAGCGCGCTCGCGAAGCGCGCAAACGCCGTGTCCCTATCTTAATTTCTGTCGGCCGCGCCGCCGGCTTCTCAGCTCGGCCCGAGCGCGGCGCGTGCCGTGGCGAACAGCGCCTTCAGGCGCGCTTCCATGTCCGCCTGCAGCCGCTCGAGTGCGGCCGCATCGGTGACGCGCGGTACGTACAGCGGCTCCCCGAGCGCGATCACGATGCGTGCGAAGGGCATCGGGATCACGAACTTGTCCCACTTGATGAGCCAGGCACGCGAGGCGGCATACGCCATCGGCAGGATCGGCCGCCCCGACATCTGCGACAGCAGCAGCGCACCGGGCTTGAACTTGAAGCGCGGCCCGCGCGGCCCGTCGGGAGTGATGACGGGCGACACGCCCTCCTTGACCAGCGCCAGGTAGTAATCGCGCAGTGCCCGCGCCCCGGTGTGCGTGGAGGAGCCGCGGATCACCGCCCCGCCCAACCGCCGCACCAGCATGGCGCCCAGTTCGCCATCGACGGACGGGCTGATGAGCCAGCCGGGCTTCAGGCCGCCGGCGCGCTGCTCGAGCAGGAACTTGCCGCAGTAGAGCTGATGCTGATGCCAGTAGCACGGCACCAAGGAAGGCGCGCGGCCCAGTGCCGCCTGAAGATGCTCCATGCCGAGGACGCCCACGACACGCGCGGTGCGCCACCACACACTGATGAGCGCAAGTCCCGTTGGCACCGCGATGCGATACAGGAGGCGCCGCGCCGGCGTCATGCGCCGGCCCGAGCGCGTGCTGGTGCGGTAGATGGTGTTCTTCAGTCCACCGTCGTCTTCGGCGCTCATCGGGCAGCGCACTCCGCGCGCCGCGGGTGCGCTGCCCGGGGTGCCTCTTCTGGCCACTGACCCCTCGGGGCCGTGTGATATAAGATTAAAGTTTGGCTTTCAACAGCTTGCATGAGCGCCGCCGCGTCCGCGAAGACCGAGCCACCCGAGGCTGAGCTTCAATTCGACATCGGCTCCACGGACGACTCCCTGGAGCGCATGGTCGAGTTGTTTGCCCGCTATGGCGACACCTACCGGGTGTACGTCCCCGCGCGCGCATCTTATACCTATGTGATCCACCACCCGGATGACGTGAAGCGGGTGCTGGTCGGTAACCACAAGAACTACATCAAGGGCATCGGGCTCGACCGCGTTCGCATCCTGCTCGGCAAGGGAATCATGACGAGCGAAGGGGAGCTGTGGAAGCGCCAGCGCTACATGATGCAGCCCTTCTTCCACCGCCGGGTCATCAGCGGCTTCGCCGCTGTCATCGCCGCCGCCAACGAGCGCTTCATCGAGCGCTGGGAAGCCCTCACCGCGCGCGGTGAGCTCGTCAATCTCACCGACGAGATGAGCGAGCTCACGCTCGAGATCGTGCTGCGGGCGATCTTCGGCACCGACCTCGACCGTCTCACCGCGCAGCTCGGCGGCAACCCCTTCGAGGTGATCACCAGGGAATCTGGCCGCAACCTGCAGTTTGCCTACAAGTTCCGCTCCCTCACCAAGCTCGTCGCCGGCCTGATCGCGCAGCGGCGTACCGAGGCGCGCGAGCACTTCGACTACCTCGGCATGCTCATGGACGCGCGCGACAAGGACTCCGGGGAGCCGATGCCCGAGCGCGAGCTCATCGATGAGGTCCTGACGCTGATCGTCGCCGGACACGAGACCACGGCGAGCGGCCTGAACTGGACCTGGTACCTGCTCTCGCAGCACCCTGAAGTGGCCGCGCGGCTGCACGCCGAGATCGACGCCACCGCGGAGCTCGCCGTGCCGCAGCCGGCGGATCTGGAGTCCCTGAGCTACACCCGCCAGGTGATCGACGAGGCGCTGCGCCTCTATCCCCCGGGATGGCTGCTGTCGCGCCGCACGCTCGCCCCGGACGTGCTCGGCGGTTACGCGGTGCCCGCGAACGCCAACGTACTCCTGCCGCTGTACCTGGTGCACCGGCACCCGCAGTTCTGGAGGGAGCCGGCGCGCTTCTGGCCCGAGCGTTTCGCGCCCGAACACGAGGCGGAGCGGCCGCGCTTCGCCTACATGCCCTTTGCGGCCGGCCCGCGCCACTGCATCGGCGAATCCCTGGCGCTCTACGAGATGCTCATGCACCTCTACAAAGTGGCGCGCCGCTACCGGCTCACCTACGTGCCGGACAAGCCGCTGGAACTTGAGGCGCAGATCAACCTGCGCACGCGCTACCCGCTGCACATGCGACTGGAACGACGGTGAGCTTCAAAGCGACGACCCTGACCGAGCTGCTCGAGGAGCATCGGGGCTGCGACCGCAGCATCACCTACCTTGAGGCCGAGAACGAGGCGCGCGCGGTGTCCTTTGCCGAGCTCTACGAGCGCGCGCTCGGCATCCTCTACCACCTGCAGCGGCTCGGCGCCCGTCGTGGCGACAAGCTCATCCTCTTCCTGAGCAGCAACGAGCAGTTCATCGATGCCTTCTGGGCCGCGATCCTCGGCGGCATCGTGCCGGTGCCCGTGGCGCTTGGCATCAGCGACGAGCACCGCCACAAGCTGCTGCGCATCGCGAAGCGGTTGGGCGCCCCCTATCTTTACACCGAGCGGCGCTCGCTGGAGCGCATCGGCAGCTTCGCCGCCAGCGTCGGCGCCGGCTCGATCTTCGAGGACCTCAAGGCGCGCACCTTCCTCGTCGACACCCTCGATGACATCTCGCGACCGGGCAGCGTGCAGCGGGTCGCGCCCGCGGACACCGCCTTCATACAGTTCTCCTCCGGCTCCACCAGCGAGCCGAAGGGCGTGGTCCTCAGCCACGGCAACATCATTGCCAACGCACGCGGCACGAGCGAGTTCTGCCGCTTCACACCCGAGGACGTGAGCGTCTCATGGATGCCCCTCACGCACGACATGGGGCTCATCGGCTTTCACCTGATGATGTTCGCCAGCCGCATCCATGCGCACCTGATGCCCACCGAGCTGTTCATCCGCCGGCCGCTGCTATGGCTCACGTTCGCCGCGCGCGTGCGCGCGAGCATCCTGTGTTCGCCCAACTTCGGTTACAAGCACTACCTGAAGGTGCTCGGTGAGCGCGTGCCGGAGGGGCTGGACCTGTCCGCGGTGCGCCTGATCTTCAACGGCGCCGAACCCATCTCGGTGGAGCTGTGCGAGGAATTCCTCAAGCGCCTGGAGCCCGCGCGGCTGCCGCGAAACTCCATGTTCCCGGTCTACGGGCTGGCGGAAGCTTCGCTGGCCGTGAGCTTCCCCGCCGTGGGAGCACCGCTGCGCATTCTCGCGCTCAACCGCCACTGCATGAACAGCGGCGACCCCGTCGTCGCGGTCGCCGCCGGCGACCGCGACGCGGTGCGCCTGGTATCCGAAGGCAACGCCATCCCCTACTGCCGGCTGCGCGTCGCCGGTGATGCCGACCAGCCGCTGGGCGCCGATCGCATCGGCCAGGTGCACATCAGCGGCGACAACGTGACGCGCGGCTACTTCGAGGACCCGGAGGCGAACGCCGCGAGCTTCACCGCCGATGGCTGGCTGCGCACCGGTGACCTCGGCCTCTTCCATGAGGGCGAGCTGTACATCTCCGGGCGTGCCAAGGAGATCATCTTCGTCAACGGGCAGAACTATTACCCGCACGACTTGGAGGCCATCGCCCAGCGCGCCCCGGGCCTGGAGCTCGGCAAGGTGGCGGCCGCCGGCGTGCGCCCCGCGGGCGCGCAGACCGAGGAACTCGTGGTGTTCGTCCTGCACCGCGGCGGCATGCCGGAGTTCCTGCCGCTCGCCACCCAGGTCGCGCGCCTCATCAACGAGCAGACCGGGCTTGAGGTCGCAGGCGTCGTGCCGGTGAAGCGTATCCCCAAGACCACCAGCGGCAAGATGCAGCGGCACCTGCTCGAGGAGGCCTACCTTGACGGTGAGTTCGACGCCGAGCTGCGCGAGCTCGCCGCACTGCGCGACGCGCAGCACGGTCCTGCCGTCGGCTCGCGCAACGAGATCGAGGCGAAGCTCAAGGCGATCTGTGACGCGGCGCTGCCGGGCAAGCGCGTCGATACGCACGACAACCTGTTCGAGATCGGCGCCAGCTCGCTCAAGCTCATCGAGATCCACGAACAGATCGACCGTGAGTACCCGGGCAAGGTGGACCTCACCGAGCTGTTCGATTTCCCAACGATCGCCGAGCTCGCGCAGCACCTGCAAAGCAAGCTCTAGCTGATTGCAGAGCTGCTGCCGCGCCCCATAGCGCGCCGGATTCCTCGGGCGCTGCACACATCCGTGCTGGCTTTGTTGTGCGGGAAATCCAACACCGCCTCTGCGGCACTCCCCTCGGGACCTCGCCGTGGTGTTGGCCACCCTCGCCCGCCGCGGGACGCGAAGTTCTTGGGCTGCCGCGACTACCTACCTGCGGGTAAACCCTTAAAGGACAGCGCTTTTCGCACCTATACGGGCGTATTATTTTTCTTGAACGATCGTATAATAAGGGGCTATGGATACCATCTCATCATCGGCAGCCGCCGACTCACGCTGCGAGCAGCGCCTTGCTGCCAGCGGCATCCGCCCCACCGCCCAGCGGGTGCGCATCGCATCCCTGCTCCTGTCCTCGCCCCAGCACCTGTCCGCCGAGCAGATCCTCGCCTCCCTGCGCGGCGCCGGTGCGCGCGTGTCGAAGGCGACGGTCTACAACACCCTCAACCTGTTCGCCGACCATGGCCTCCTGCGCCAGCTGTCGGTGGATGGCTCGCGGGCCTGGTTCGACTCCAACGTCGAGCCCCACTACCACTTTCACGACCTGACCAGCGGCGCGCTGATCGACGTCCCGGTGCCGTCGGTGGAGTTTTCCCGGCTGCCCGTTCCACCGCCGGGCACTGAGGTCGCCGGCATCGATCTGGTGATAAGGCTCCGCAAAAAAATGTAGAATCCGCGGCCTTCCGCGGCGCCGGCTTAGCTCAGCTGGTAGAGCAACCGCTTCGTAAGCGGTAGGTCCACGGTTCGAATCCGTGAGCCGGCACCACTATCCAGCCTTTTGGACGCTGACGGGGCTGGTCACCGCGGCCAGCGCGGCCGCCGCAAACCCTCAGCCGGCCTCGAGGAACGCGGCCGCCGTCTGGCGCAGCGCCTCCTCTACACCGAGCGGCGGCCGCCAGCTCAGGAGCGTGCGGGTTGCCGTGCAGTCGACCTGCAGCGAGTCGCACAGGCGCTGCGCGGCCGCGCGCTGGCCGGCGAGCGCCGCCAGTCCCTTCACCCATGACCCCGGAATGGGCACCAGCCGCGCCGGGTGGCCGAGCGCGGCGCCCAGGCGCCGTAACAGCTCGCTCGTGGACAGGTCCTCGCCGTCGCTGGCAAGGAACGTGCGGTTGGCGGCCGCCGGATGGGTCAGACAGGTCACGATCAGGTCGATCAGGTTGGCGCGCGCGAGCAGGCTGCGCCGGTTGTGGATCGCCCCGAGCGGTAACGGGATACCCCGCTGCAGCCAGCGCATCAGGGCGCGGAAGTTGGCCCCCACGCCCGGCCCGTAGACGAGCGGCGGCCGGATCACCGTGAACTGCATGGGGTGAGCGCTCGCGAGCCGCGCCAGCCCCTCCTCGGCCTGAAGCTTACTCAGCGCGTAGGCGTCCTGCGGAGCGGGCGCATCGGCCGCGCTGAAGGGGTGTCCCGGGAGCGTGCGCTCACCGTTGACCTTGATGGAACTGACGAAGACAAAGCGGCGTACGCCGTGGGCGGCAGCAGCGCGCGCCAGGGCCAGCGTGGCTGCGACATTGGTGCGTTGGTAGGCCGCGAGCGGATCGGCCTGCGCTTCGCGCACGACATGCACGCGTGCCGCCAGGTGCACGACCACCTCGATGCCAGTGAGCGCGGCTCGCCAGTCGGTTGCCGCCGCGAGGTCCGGCACGATGACACTCTCAAGAGCCGGCAACTGCGGCGCCGGCGTGCGCACCAGCGCACGCACGCGCAGGTCACCGGAGGCGAGGAGCCGCGCCACGAGCGCGCGTCCGATGAAGCCGGCCGAGCCGGTGACCAGTACCCGCATCAGTCGCGCCGCCGCTGAACGCTAGCCAATCGCCAGGAACTCGGTGAACTTGATCGGGAAACGCAGCATGAGCTTCAGCAGGTTGGTACTGATGGCGTTCTTGGCGCAGGCGCGCTGCATCTCACGCGTGATGATCCAGTTGCTGCGCGGGCCGGCGGTGCTCAGCCCACCGCGCGGCATGCGCACCAGAGTCTGCGGCAGACAGACGTAGCGCAGGCGGTGGTCGCCGAAGATGCGCGCCACGAACTCGAAGTCGCCCGCGATGCGGTAGCTCGGGTCGTACCCACCGTGGCGCTCGTAGACGGCGCGGCGCAGGAAGAGCGTCGGGTGGGCGGGCATGAAACCGTAAGCCAGGCGGGAGGGCTTAAAGCGCGAGGAGCGGTAGTGGCGCACGGCGACGCTCGTGTTCTTGGCATCCACCATGATCACGTCCCCGAACACCGCGTCGAGCTCGGCGGCCGCGAAGCGCTCGGCCACCTGCGCGACCACCTCCCGGGAGTAATAAGTGTCGCCGCAGTTGAGGAAGGCAACGATGTCGCCACTGGCGAGCTTCAGGCCCTTGTTGAAGGCGTCGTACACCCCCCTGTCCGGTTCCGAGAGCAGGCGCAGCGCGCGCGTCGGTGCGGCGCCCACGAGCGCCACCGTCTCATCGGTGGAGGCCCCGTCGATGACCACGTGCTCGATGTCCGGGTGGGTCTGCTGCGTGACCGAGCGCAGCGTCGCCTCGATGGTCCCGGCGCCGTTGCGCACGGCGGTGATGATCGAAACCTTCATCGGGCCTTTCTGCAGTGGCTGCCGGATCCGGCAGGGGGCGAATCATAGCGAAAGCGCCCGCCCGTAGAATCGAGACTGGACCTGAAATCTCATTCCGCTACAATGCGCGCCCCGCAGGTTTAACCTGTGAGGCCAAGGACTTAAGCCGGCGTCCGGCTGCCGCGGGCGCCCGGCGCGGGCGCGTGGGGACCCCCGGGGTTCGACCCTGCGGCGGCCTCCCGGGCCGGATCTCTCGGTCTGCCGCTCGGCAGCTTCTGCCTGGCGCTTCGGGCGGAACAGCGCCGGTGCCGCGTTTACACTGGCCGGCAAGACGATCAGGCCGGCTTTGCGTGCCGGCGATCAGCCTAAGGAAGTTCGCTGTGGGCACGAACCTTGACCCGATTCTCCCTCCTGCCGCCGAGTCGAAGGACCCGGTCGCCTGGATCGGCCCTGGGCGGGCGCGGCTGGTTGACCCGGAAGGGGTCGTGAGCATGAATCCTGCGGTTTCGCGCACGCGCGAGCGGCGTCTGGGCTGGATTGTGGGCGTCCTGGCCGTAATCGCCGTGATTTTATTCGGCGCCTGGCGACTCTTCGGCGGGCACAAGACACCCCCGCCGGCACTCGCCGACCGAAGCGCAGTGCCCCTGGTAACCGTCATCGTACCGGCCTTACAGGCAGTCACCTCGGACATAAGTTTTACCGGCGCCATCGCGGCCCGCTACGACATGCCGATAGCGAACGAGGGCGATACCGGGCGCATCGTGACCGTGTATGTCGAAGCCGGCGATCACGTCAAGCGCGGCCAGGTGCTGGCCAAGATCGATGACTCGGTGATCGTGCAGCAGGTCAATCGCCTGGCCGCCTCGCTCGACCAGGCCAAGGCCCAGGCGGCACTCTCGGCCGCCGAATTCAGGCGCGCCCAGGGCGTGGAAGCCGCCGGCGCGCTGTCGGCGGAGGACATCGAGAAGCGCCGCGCCACCGCCATCACCGATGCGGCCAACGTCAAGGTGGTGGCCGCACAGCTTGCGGAAGCGCAGGCGCGCCTCAGCCACACGCACATCGTGGCGCCGGTGGATGGCACGGTGCTCACGCGCAACGCCGAGATCGGGCAGATCGCCGCGCCCGGTGGCGCGGCGCTGTTCCGCGTCGAGAGCGGCGGTGAGGTGGAGATGCGCGGCCAGATCGCCGAGCAGGACCTGGCCCAGGTGAAGGTCGGCCAGCCCGCCATCGTGCACCTGACCGGTATCGACCGGCCGTTTGAGGGCAAGGTGCGCCTCCTCGGCGCGATCATCGACCCAAACACCCGCCTCGGTGACATCCGCATCACCCTCAAGCCCGATCCGGCGCTGCGCCCCGGCGCCTTCGCGCGGGCGGAGGTTGCAGTCGACAAGGCGCAGCGCCCGGTGCTGCCGCAGACGGCGGTGCTCGCCGATGAGCATGGCAGCTACGTGCTGGTCGTGAACGCGAGCGACAAGGTCGAGCGCCGCCCGGTGCATGTCTCGGGTATCAGCGACACCGGTGCGATCATCAGTGGCGGACTCACCGGCCAGGAGCGCGTGGTCGCGACGGCGGCCGGCTTCCTGCGCGACGGCGAACAGGTCAGGGTGGCAGCGCCGGCGACGGCCGCCCAGACCAAGTAGGACCGCATCATGAAGAACATGTCAGCTTGGGCGATCCGGCACCCGGTAACCCCGGTGGTGCTGTTCGTCGTGCTCCTGTTCGTGGGCATAGTGTCGTTCAACCGCCTGCCGCGCACCGCCAACCCGGACATCTCGTTCCCGGGCGTGGAGGTGCTGGTCTCGCAGCCCGGCGCCTCGCCGCAGGAGATCGAGACCCAGATCATGCAGAAGATCGAGGGGGCGGTGGCCGGCATCGGCAACATCGACAACATCACCTCGCTTGCGATCGAGGGGCAGTCGCGCGTCTTCATCGTGTTCGCCATCGGCACGCCCATCGACCGGGCGATGGCCGACGTGCGCGACGCGGTCTCCAAGGTGCGCGTCGATCTGCCGCAGGGCATCCAGGAACCCACCGTGACGCGCATGGATGCCGAGGACAGTCAGGTGGCCGCCTTCGCCGTCAGCTCGGGCGCACTCTCGGACGAGGAGCTGTCGTGGTTCGTGGATAACACCATCGCCAAGCGACTGCTCGGCGTCGAAGGCGTCTCGCAGGTGAATCGCCGCGGCGGCGTCAGCCGCGAGATCCGCGTGGAGCTCGACCCGGCGCGCATGCAGGCGCTCGGTGTCACCGCCGCCCAGGTCAACCTGCAGCTGCGGCAGCTGAACCTCGACTCCCCCGGCGGCCGCGCCGAGGTCGGCGGCGGCGAGCAGGCCATCCGCGTGCTCGGCGAGGCGCGCAGCGCCCGCTCTCTCGGCGACACCCAGATCTCGCTCCCGGGCGGGCGCTTCGCGCGGCTCTCGGATCTGGCCAACGTCCGCGACAGCGTGGGCGAGATCCGCTCGACCGCGCGCCTCAACGGGCGCCCCGCCACGACCTTCAGCATCGTCAAGGCCAAAGGCACCTCCGATGTGACCGTCATGGGCGAGGTGAACGCCGAGCTCGACAAGATCCGCAAGGAAAACCCCCAGGTCACCATCTCGCAGATCTACACGTCGGTCGACTACACCATCGCGACCTACGATGCCGCCATGAGCGCACTCTTCGAAGGCTCGATCCTGGCGGTGCTGGTGGTGTTCCTGTTCCTGCGCGACGTGCGCGCCACGCTCATCTCGGCGCTCGCGATCCCGCTGTCGGCGATCCCGACCTTCGCCTTCATGCAGTGGATGGGGTTCACGCTCAACTCCATCAGCCTGCTGGCGCTCTCGCTGGTGGCGGGCGTGCTGGTCGACGACGCCATCGTCGAGATCGAGAACATCGTACGCCACATGCGCATGGGCAAGAGCGGCTTCCAGGCCGCGCTCGATGCGGCGGACGAGATCGGGCTCGCGGTGGTGGCGTGCTCGGCGACCATCATTGCCGTGTTCGTGCCGGTCAGCTTCATGGGCGGCCTCACGGGGCAGTATTTCAAGCAGTTCGGTCTCACCGTGGCGGCCGCGGTGTTCTTCTCGCTGCTGGTGGCCCGCCTCATCACTCCCGTGGTCGCGGCCTACACCCTCAAGTCGGGTGCGATTGCGGACCACCAGGACGGCCCGATCATGGCCTGGTACCAGCGCCTGCTGCGCTGGGTAACCGTGCACCGCTGGAAGACGCTCCTCGGCGGCGCCCTGTTCTTCGCTCTGTCGGTCGGCGGGCTGATGGTGGTGCAGTGGGCTTTCATTCCCGAGGAGGATGACAGCTACACCGAAGTGAACCTCGAGCTCCCCCCCGGGGCGCGCCTGGAGGACACGGCCAACGCCTCCGCCGCGGTGTACCGGATCCTGGCGCGCCAGCCAGAAGTCGCCTCGGTGGTGGAAAACATCGGCGGCGATGATTTCGGCGAGGTGCGCACCGCGACCCTGTCCATCAACCTCGTGCCGCCGAAGCAGCGCAAGGTCAGCCAGCGGCAGTTCGAGGACCGGGTGATCAAGGATCTGGCGGTGATACCGGACGCCCGCATCCACTTCAATCGTGGTGGCAATGGCCGCGACGTCAACATCTACATCACCGGGGACAACCCGGTCCTGGTCGAGCAGTCTGCGCGCCAGCTGGTGCAGGAGATGCGCCAGCTACCGATCCTGCGCGACGCCGGCATCGACGGTGACATGCCGCGCCCCGAGATCCTCATCCGCCCGCACCTCGATCTCGCCTCCCAGCTCGGCGTCACGGTCGCCTCCCTGAGCGACACCATCCGTATCGCGACCCTGGGCGACCTCGACCAGAACAGCGCCAAGTTCTCCCTCGCCGACCGCCAGATCCCGATCCGGGTCAGCCTCAATGAGGACAGCCGCAAGGACCTCTCGACGCTGGAGAACCTGCCGGTGCCGACCGCGATGGGCGGCGCGGTGCCCCTCAAGGCCGTCGCCGATATCACCTTCGGCGCCGGACCGACACGCGTGCGGCGCTACAACCAGGCGCGGCGCCTGTCGATCGTCGCCGACCTGAACGGCGTGGAGCTCGGCACTGGCATGAAGGCGATCATGGCGCTGCCGGCGATGAAGAACCTGCCCCCGGGGGTGCACCGGGTGGAGGTCGGGCAGGCGAAGTACATGAAGGAGCTGCTCGACAACTTCATGCTCGCGATGCTGACCGGGATCATGATGGTGTTCGCGGTGCTGGTGCTGCTGTTCGCGCGCGTGCTGCAGCCGATCACCATCCTGTCCTCGCTCTTGCTGTCCTTCGGGGGCGCGGTGGCGGCGCTTTTGATCACCGGCAACCCGATGTCCCTCGGCTCGATGATCGGGCTGCTGATGCTCATGGGCATCGTCGCCAAGAACGCCATCCTGCTCGTGGACTTCGCCATCGAGGAGATGCGCGCCGGCAAGGACCGGCTCACCGCGATCGTGGAAGCGACCCACAAGCGCGCCCGTCCGATCGTCATGACGACGGTGGCCATGATCGCCGGCATGCTGCCGGTGGCGCTGAGCTTCAATGGCGATGACTCCTTCCGCAAGCCGATGGCGATCGCGGTGATCGGCGGCCTCATCACCTCCACCGCCCTGACGCTCGTGATCGTGCCGGCGCTCTTCACGATCGTTGACGACATCGAGCAGTGGCTCGCGCCGAAGTTCGGCCGCATGCTGACCTCGCAGCCGACGCCGCCGGGCTCGCAGCCGCAGCGAGTCACCTAGGTGCGATGCTGACCGAGGTCTCCCGGCGCGACCCCGCCCCAGCCGAAGCCGATGCAGGCGGGCGCGCCGCGCGCCCCGCCTGGTGGGTGCGCGCCGTCGCGCATCTGCCACTGCCACTGCTATACGGCGTCGCGGGCATCCTCGGCTGGCTGTCGGTACACGTGCATCCACACCGCGAACACGTCGTGCGCGAGAACCTCTCCAAGGCCTTCCCCGACTACGACGAGAGCCAGCTGCGCGCGGTGATCGCTGCCTATTACCTGTCCTTCGCGCAGATGCTGGTCGAGATCATCAAGTCCGCGGTCATGCCCGCCGCCGAGATCCGCCGGCGCGTGCGTGCCGTCAACCTAGCCCCGGTGCAGCAGCTGATGGATCAGGGGCAGTCGGTGCTCTTGGTGGCGGCCCACCAGTGCAACTGGGAGTGGATGCTGCTCGCCCTGTCGCTCGAGCTCGGCTATCCCGTCGATGCTGCCTACAAACCCCTCATCGACAGCTGGGCCGAGCGCGAGATGAAGAAGCTGCGCTCGCGTTTCGGCAGCCGCCTGGTGCCCGCCAAGGACCTGCTGGCCGACATCATCAAGCGCCGCGACGTGGTGCGTGCGGTGGCGATGGTGGCGGACCAGGAGCCGACCACGAGCGAGCACAAGCACTGGACGCGCTTCCTCAACCGCGACACCGCCTTCTACATGGGTCCGGAGGAGATCGCGCGGGTGACACGCTTCCCGGTGTTCTTCCTCGGTCTCAGACGCGTGGCGCGCGGCGAGTACGAGATGTCCCTCACCCCCCTCACTGCCCGCGGCGAGACCCTCAGCAGCGGCGAACTTACCGAGCGCTACGCGCGCCTGGTCGAGGCGCAGATCCGCGCCGCACCGCCCGACTGGCCGTGGTCGCACAAGCGCTGGAAGCTGAAGAAAACGCTCTACGCGACACGCGCCCGCGCCTGAGGGCGCGCGGCGACTCTTTGCAGCCTTTACCTGCCCCGTAGGTGCGAGGCTGGCCCGCGCCGGTTCGGCGGGCGCACCGAAAATATTTCCCGGGGAACGGAAACCCCGTGCGGCGGCGACCCGCACCTACGCGCACTCCCCATCGCGTAAAGGTCGCGCATGCACGATCAACCACCCGGCAGCGGCGGCGCGCCGTCTGTCTCTCTGCGCCGCTGCGCCGCTGCCCTCGCTGCCTTGCGCGCATCGGCGGCACGATGAGGTGCGCTGCTGCGGCAGGTGTCGCGCTCTTGCTGCTTTTCACGGCAGCCGCCCGCGCCGAGCCCTACCTTGCGGTCGCCAACGGCTACAAGTGCGGACAGTGCCACGTCAACCCGACCGGGGGCGGCGCGCGCACGCCCTTCGGCGAGATCTTCGCGCAGATGAGCCTGCCGGCCCGGCATCTCGACACCGGCACGGACGTGTGGACCGGCGCCCTGAATCGCTTCATCGCCGTGGGCGGCGACCTGCGCTACCAGTTCCTGGCGCAGCAGCTGCCGCAGACCCGCACCCGCAATGAGTTCGACCTCGAGGAGGCGCGCGTGTACCTCGAGGCGAGCGTGATCCCGGAGCGCCTGCTGGTATACGTGGACGAGCAGGTAGCCCCGGGAGGCGCCCTCAACCAGGAGGCCTGGGGCATGTTCTGGTCGGCCGACCACAGCTGGTACCTCAAGGGCGGTCAGATGTACCTGCCCTTCGGGCTGCGGCTGCAGGACGTGACCGCCCTCGTCAACCAGGTCTCCGGGGTCGACATGACCGTTCCTGAGAAGGGCGTGGAGATCGGCTGGGAGAAGGGTCACTGGGATGCACAGCTGGCGGTCAGCGACGGCACGGCCGCGGGGTCCGCCACCAGCAGCAACGGCAAGCAGGAGAGCCTGCAGCTGCAGTACGTGCAGCCACGCTGGCGCGCAGGGGTAGCGGCCAACTTCAACGGCGCATCCACGCAGGGCAGCCGCGACGCCTATGGGATCTTCGGCGGTTTCAGGACCGGCCCCATCGCCTGGCTTGCGCAGCTGGATATCGACACCGACCACACCCGGCCGTCCGCTCCCGGGGGCGGCCAGAAGGAGCTCGCGACGCTCCTGGAAGCAAATTACTCCCCGGCGCGCGGCAACAACTTCAAGGTGAGCTACGAGTACCGCGATCCGGACCGCGCGGCGGCCGACAACCGCCAGACGCGCTGGAGCTTCGTCTATGAGCTGACGCCGATCCAGTTCGTGCAGCTGCGCGCCGGCGCACGCCTCTACGAGGGCACCGCGCAGCTGCCCGGTGATCACCTGCGGCTGTACTTCCTCGAGCTACACGGGTTTTTCTGACTTGCGCCGCAGGTCACGCGGCAGCGCGAAGTAGACGTTCTCCTCGCGCCCGGCGATCTCCTCGGGCACCTGGCCGCCCCAGTCCTTCAGCTGGTGCAGCACCTGCTGCACGAGGATCTCGGGGGCGGAGGCGCCGGCAGTCACCCCGATCGCCTGCTTGCCGGCGAACCACTCGGACTTCAGTTCCGCCGGCCCGTCGATGAGGTAGCCCGGAATACCGGCGCGGTCGGCAAGTTCGCGCAGGCGGTTGGAGTTGGAGCTGGTGCGCGAGCCCACCACGATCAGCACGTCGCAGCGCTCGAGCAGCTTCTTCACGGCGTCCTGGCGGTTCTGGGTGGCGTAGCAGATGTCCTCGCGCGCCGGGGTCTTGAGGTTGGGAAAGCGTGCGCGCAGGGCGGCGACGATCTCGGCGGTGTCGTCCATGGAAAGCGTCGTCTGCGTGACGAAGGCGAGCCGCTCCGGATCGCGCACCGCCAGGCGCGCCACGTCCGCGACATTCTGCACCAGGTGCATGTGGCCGCCGGCCGAGCCATCGAAGCGCCCCATGGTGCCCTCGACCTCCGGGTGGCCGGCGTGCCCGATGAGCAGCACGTCCCGGCCCTCGCGCGCATAGCGCTGCACCTCCATGTGCACCTTGGTGACCAGCGGGCAGGTGGCATCGAACACCGTGAGCTGCCGCCCGCGCGCCGCGTCCTCCACCGCGTGCGAGACGCCGTGGGCGGAGAAGATGACGGTCTGACCGGCCGGGACCTCGGCGAGCTCCTCGACGAATACCGCCCCGAGGGCGCGCAGGCGCTCGACCACGTGGGTGTTGTGCACGACCTCGTGGCGCACGTAGATCGGGGCACCAAAGAGCTCGATGGCCCGTTCGACGATGTCGATGGCGCGGTCGACGCCGGCGCAGAAACCGCGTGGGTTGGCGAGCAACACCTGCATCATGATCCTGATCTCCCGCGCCGGCTCTCGAGCAGCGCGTCCAGCAGCAGCAGTGCTGCCCCTATGGTGATGGCCGAATCCGCCACGTTGAAGGCGGGAAAGTAGTGCTCGCCCCAGTGGGCGTGCACGAAGTCGACGACGCGTCCAGTGCGCAGCCGGTCGCTGAGATTGCCGAGCGCCCCGCCCACGATGAGCGCCAGCCCGCAGGCGAGCAGGCCCTGGCTTTGCGCCTGCAGCCGCCGCATCCACACGATGAGTGCCGCACTTACGGCGAGGGCCAGCGCCACGAACAGCCAGCGCTGCCAGCCGGCGGCATCGGCGAGAAAGCTGAAGGCGGCGCCGGTGTTGTAGGTGAGGATGATGTCGAGCACCGGCAGCAGGTGCACGCGCTCGAAGAGATGGAAGTGATGCACGATCCACGCCTTGACGAGCTGGTCGAGCACGATGACGATGAGCGTGAGCGGCAGCCAGCGCCAGCCGCTGCGGGCCAGCGGCACGGGCGCCACCGCGGTGGCCGCACTCGAACTCACCTCACTCATACGAACCTCCGCTGCTCACCCGGACCCTCGACGTTGCTGACGCAGCGCAGGCACAGCTGCGGATGGCGGGGATCGCTGCCGACGTCGGCGCGCCGCTGCCAGCAGCGCACGCACTTGGGGTCGTCCGTGGCGGCGGCGGCGACCCAGACGCCGGCGGAGCCGGCATTGCTCGCCGGCACGGCGTCGGCGCGCGGCTGCTGGATCTCGTGCACGTGGGCGTGGGAGGTGATGAAAAGAAAGCGCAGCTCCGCTCCCAGGGCGGCGAAGCGCGGATACTCGGCCGGCATGCAGTAGATGTCGACGCGCGCATCGAGCGGCGCGCCGATCGCGCCCTGATCGCGCAGCTTCTCCAGCTCACGGGTCACATCGCTGCGCAGCGCGATCAGCGCGTTCCAGTCGATGCCGTCCACCGGCACCTCGGGCAGCTCGTGCCAGGTGGCGTGGAACACCGACTCGCCGCGCTCACCGGGCAGGTGCCGCCACGCCTCCTCCGCGGTGAAGGAGAGGATCGGCGCCAGCCAGCGCACCATGGCCGCGGCGATGTGGAACATGGCGGTCTGCGCCGAGCGCCGCGGCACCCCGCCGGCCGGGGTCGTGTAGAGGCGGTCCTTGATAACATCCAGGTAGAAGCCACCGAGATCCACGGTGCAGAAGTTGTGCACCTTCTGGTAGATGAGGTGGAACGCGTAGCGGCGGTAGGCGTCGATGATCTCCGCCTGCAGCGTGCGCGTGCGCTCGAGCACCCAGCGATCGAGCGCCACGAGCTCCTCGAGCGGCACCAGGTGGTGGCGCGGATCGAAGCCATGCAGGTTGCCGAGCAGGAAGCGCAGCGTGTTGCGCATGCGGCGGTAGGAGTCCGCCATGCGCTTGAGGATCTCGTCCGACACCGCGATCTCGTTCGCGTAGTCAGTCGCCGAGACCCACAGGCGCAGCACGTCGGCACCGAGGCTGTTCACCACCTTCTGCGGCGCAATGACGTTCCCCAGCGACTTCGACATCTTGCGGCCCTTCTCATCGACGGTGAACCCGTGCGTGAGCACGCCCTTGTAAGGGGCGCGCTCGTAGAGCGCCTCCGACATGAGAAGCGAGGAATGGAACCAGCCGCGGTGCTGGTCCGAGCCCTCAAGATACAGCTCCACCGGCGCTGCGATCTCCGGTCGCTCGACCCCGACGCATTCGAAGGACAGGCCCGAGTCCGCCCACACGTCCATGACGTCGGTGACCTTGTCGTAGTGCTCGGCCTCATCCCCGAGCAGCTCGCGCGGCTCGAGCCCGAACCAGGCGTCGATGCCGCCCGCCGCGACGCGCGTGGCCGCCGCCTCGATGAGCTCCTGCGTGCGCGGATGCAGCGCGCCGGTCACGCGGTGCACGAAGAGCGGAATCGGCACGCCCCAGGTGCGCTGGCGCGAGATGCACCAGTCCGGGCGGCTCTCGATCATGCCGGTGATGCGCGGCTCGCCCCACGCCGGCGTCCACTGCACGCCCTTGATGTCGCGCAGCGTGTGCTCGCGCAGCCGCGCCTGCTCCATGCTGATGAACCACTGCGGGGTGGCGCGGAAGATGACCGGGCTCTTGTGGCGCCAGCACACGGGGTAACTGTGGCGGAAGGCCTCCTCGTGCAGCAGCTCACCGGCCGCGGCGAGCGCCTGGCTGATCACCGGGTTCGCCTCCGTCACCTTCAGCCCCTCGACCAGGGGCGTCCCGGGGAGAAAGCGCCCGTCGTTGCCCACCGGGTTCAGCACTTTGAGGCCATAACGCTGGCCGACCGCGAAGTCCTCCTGGCCATGGCCGGGCGCGGTATGCACCGCCCCCGTGCCTGCATCAAGCGTCACGTGCTCGCCGAGGATCACCGGCACCTGGCGAGGCTCGAGCGGGTGCGCAAGTTTCAAGCCCTCAAGCGCGCTGCCGGTGGCACGGCCCAGCACCTTCTCGGCACTCATGCCGTAGCGCGCAAGGCAGGCCTCCATGAGGTCGGCCGCGAGCACGAGGCGCCGCACTTGCCCGTCGCGCCGCGCCTGCACCAGCACGTAGACGAACTCGGCGCGCAGCGCCACCGCCTGGTTCGCCGGCAGCGTCCAGGGGGTGGTCGTCCAGATGACGACATCGGCGGGCGCGGTGCCGAGCTCCCCGGGCGCCAGCCCGAGGCGGGCGGCGAGGTCGGCGTTGTCCACGACCCGGAAGCCCACATCGATCGCAGGCGAGGTGCGCTCCTCGTACTCGACCTCGGCTTCCGCGAGCGCCGAGCGGCAGTCGAGGCACCAGTGCACGGGCTTCACCCCCTTGTAGAGGTGGCCGTTCTTGATGATGCGGCCGAAGGCGCGCAGCTGCTGCGCCTCGTAGGCGGGCGCCATGGTGAGGTAGGGCCGCTCCCAGTCACCGAGGATGCCTAAGCGCTTGAAGTCGGTGCGCTGCAGGTCGACCTGCTCCTGGGCATAGGCGCGGCAGGCGGCGCGAAAGGCGCGCGCGTCGAGCTTGGCGCCCGGGCGTCCGAATTTCTTTTCCACCTGCAGCTCGATGGGCAGGCCGTGGCAGTCCCAGCCCGGGATGTAGGGGGAATCGTAGCCATCGAGCGAGCGCGACTTGACCACCATGTCCTTGAGGATCTTGTTCACGGCATGCCCGATATGGATCGCGCCGTTGGCATAGGGCGGCCCGTCGTGCAGCACGAAGCGCGGGCGGCCGCGGGCCACCTCACGCAGCTTCGCGTAGGTTCCCTGCTCCTCCCAGGCGCGCAGCTGCGCGGGCTCCCGCTGCGCCAGATCCGCCTTCATCGGGAAGTCCGTCTGCGGCAGGTTGATCGTGTGCTTGTAGTCTTTCATGCGTTCCAAGGTCTTAAGCGCCAAGGATGCGGCGCGCCTCGGCCGCATCGGTATGCATCTGCGCGGTGAGCGCGTCCAGCGAATCAAAGCGCGCCTCATCGCGCAGCTTCGCCACGAACTCCACCGCAATCTCGCGACCGTACAGGTCGCCCCCGAAATCGAACACGTGTGTCTCGAGCAGCGCCTCGCTGCCGTTCACCGTCGGGCGGGTGCCAAGACTCGCCACCCCCGGCAGGGGCGCCGCGCTGATCCCGAGCACGCGCACCGCGAACACGCCCGCCACCGGCGAGCGCCGCCGCTCGAGCGCGAGGTTCGCGGTCGGGAACCCGAGCTTGCGCCCGAGGCGTTCCCCGCCGCGCACGCGCCCGCGCATGGCCCACGGGCGCCCGAGCCACTGCCGTGCGCGCGCGAAGTCACCGGCGGCGAGCGCTGCGCGCACGCCGGAGCTGCTGATGCGTTCATCGCCGAGCTTCACGGGCGGCACCACCTCGACGCCGAAGCCGAGCGCACGCCCCGCGTCTGCCAGTACCTCCGCGGTGGCGGCTCCCTGGCGCCCGAAGCGAAAGTCGTGCCCGACCACCACGCTGACCGCGTTCAGGCGGCGGGCGAGGAGCTCCGCGAACTCCTGCGGGGAGAGGTTACGCAAAGCCTCATCGAAGCGCAGCACGCACAGGTAGTCCAGGGGCTGGGGGTCCAGCAGGCGCCAGCGCTCGCGCAGGCTCGTCAGCCGCGCCGGCGGATCCTTCGGCTGCAGGTACTCGCGCGGCAGGGGCTCGAAGGTCACGACCACGGACGGAAGCGCGGCCGCCTGGGCCTGCTCGATCAGGCGGGTAAGCAGCGCCTGGTGGCCCAGGTGCAGCCCGTCGTAGGAGCCGATGGTCACGGCGCAGCGCCCGGCCGGGGCGGTGAGCCCCGCGATTCCGCGGATCAGCCTCATGATCTATTAACTGATTGATCCTTAAAGGGTTATTTGGGCGCTGAAACCCGGCCCCGCGCCCGGCCGCCAGTTTATGTGAATGTGGGGGCGCTTGCCGCGTTCGCGCAGTGCAGACGCGTTGACAAGGGCAGGCCTGATACGGAAACTACGGCCCCCCGCGCGACCGGGGGCGCTTTTACATAGGAAGATTTAGTGGCCAATACCAAGTCCGCCGAGAAGGCTGCCCGACAGGCTGAGAAGCACCGTGCCCGCAACGTGGCGCTGCGCTCGCGCATGCGTACCGCCGTGCGCACCGTGACGGCCGCCATCTCGGAAGGCAACAAAGAGACGGCGAAGACCAGCTACCAGAAGGCGGTCCCGATGATCGACTCGCTGGTGAGCAAACAGATCATCCACCGCAACAAGGCCGCCCGGCACAAGAGCCGCCTGGCCGCCCGCATCCGCGCGATGCAGTGAGGCAGTGATGAACGCGAACGACAAGGTCCGCATTCCGGTTCCCGTGATTCCGACGCCCCTTAAGCTGCGCCCGGCGGCGCGGCGCCAGCATCTTCTGGAGATGATGCGCGCCCGCGTTCCGAGCGGTCATGCTCTTCCAAAAAAGTCATAACCGCCTGACATAGCTCGCGCGTCCCCTCTCCGGTGACGCCGGAGATGAGGAAGTGCGGTCCCTGGTAGCGTAGCGCGCGCACGATGTGGCGCGCCTTCTTGTCGGCCTCCGCCGCCGGCAGCAGGTCCTTCTTATTGATCACGAGCCAGCGCGGCTTGGCAGCCAGCTCTTTGCTGAATTTCTTGAGCTCACCGGCGATCGCCCGCGCATCCTTCACCGGGTCCGCCTCCGGGTCCGGGGGCAGCATATCCACCAGGTGCAGCAGGAGGCGGGTGCGCTGCAGATGCTTCAGGAAGCGCAGACCGAGGCCGGCGCCCTCGGCGGCCCCCTCGATGAGCCCGGGGATGTCGGCCATCACGAAGCTGCGGTGCTCTCCGACGTCTACCACGCCCAGATTCGGGTACAGCGTCGTGAAGGGATAGTCTGCGATCTTCGGGCGCGCCGCGGATACCGCGCTGATGAGGGTCGACTTGCCGGCGTTCGGCAGCCCGAGGAGGCCGACGTCCGCGATCACCTTGAGTTCGAACTCCAGCGCGCGCTTCTCCCCCGGGAGCCCGGGCCCGTACTGGCGCGGTGAGCGGTTGGTGCTGGATTTGAAGCGCTGGTTGCCCCAGCCGCCCTTGCCGCCGCGCGCCACCAGGAGCTCCTCGCCGTCGCGGGTGAGGTCGCCCAGCACCTCCTGGGTCTCGGCGTCGCGCACCACCGTGCCGATCGGCACCGGCACGTAGAGATCGGCGCCCCCGTGCCCGGTGCAGTCATTGGCGCTGCCGGGCTCACCGTGGCCCGCCTTGAAGGTGCGCTCGATGCGAAAGTCCGCGAGCGTGTTGATCCCGGAGGCGGCCCTCAGATACACACTCCCCCCCTTGCCGCCGTCCCCGCCGTCCGGGCCGCCAAAGGGCACGAACTTCTCGCGCCGGAAACTGGTGCTGCCGCGGCCCCCGTTCCCGGCCTGCACGCGCGTCTTGGCTTCGTCGACGAATTTCATGGGCTTCAGACTCTAGCGCAAACAAAAACCCCGGCGCGCGGGCCGGGGTTTTCAGGAGATCTTGCCCGCCGCCGGGGGCGTGCCTTCAGGCCTTCTCGGGCACCACGCTCACGTACGTGCGCTGCTCGGCACCCTTCTTCTGGAACAGCACCTTGCCGGTCACCTTGGCGAACAGGGTGTGGTCGGTGCCGACACCGACGTTCGGCCCCGGGCGCACCTGGGTGCCGCGCTGGCGGATGAGGATGTTGCCGGCCAGCACCTGCTCGCCGCCGAAGCGCTTCACGCCCAGGCGCTTGGAGTGCGAATCGCGGCCGTTCTTGGTACTGCCGCCTGCCTTTTTATGTGCCATGTCTTGAGTCCGATCTTCGCAGAGGGCCGCGCCTTCAGCCGGCCGAGATATCCGTGACCTTCACCTCGGTGAAGGGCTGGCGGTGGTTCTTCTGCCGCAGGTAGTGTGCGCGGCGCTTGAACTTCACGATCGAGACCTTCGGGCCCTTGCCGTGGCGCACCACGGTGGCGAGCACCTTGCCGCCCGCGAGGGTGGGCTTGCCGAGCTTCACGTCCGCCCCCTCCCCGACCAGGAGCACTTCACCGAAGGTGACGGTGGCGCCCGGCTCCGCGTCGAGCTTCTCCACGCGCAGCACGCCGTCCTTCGTCACCCGATACTGTTTTCCGCCCGTGGCGATGACCGCGTACATAGTCGTATATAGAGGAATGGGGGTTACGGAAAGGCCGCGCATTCTACTGGCGCACCCTTCCCCGGTCAAACGGCGTTTTCCCCAAAAGTAACAATTACTTAGACATCCCCCGGGGCAATCGTTCCCCCGCCGGCATCCATTTCTCCAAAACCACCCGGGTCGGCTACGATGCGTAGGCCGCCATACGACCCATGAACGCATCACTCTCAGAGCAACGCCTGCCGCCGGCCCTGTCGCTGACGGAGATCCGTGCCCTGGTCCAGGCGGACCTGCGGGCGGTGGATGCGGTGATCCGCTCGCGCCTCAAGAGCGCCGTGCCGCTGGTCGATCAGATTGCCGAGCACATCATCTCGGGCGGGGGCAAGCGCCTGCGCCCCACGCTCGTGGTGCTGGCCGCCCGCGCCTGCCGCATCGAGGACGACGCCCACGTCGAAGCCGCAGCTTTCATCGAGTTCATCCACACCGCGACGCTGTTGCACGATGACGTGGTCGACGGCTCCTCGCTGCGACGCGGCCGGGACACCGCCAACCGCGTGTTCGGCAACCAGGCGAGCGTCCTGGTCGGCGATTTCGTCTACTCGCGCGCCTTCCAGATGATGGCTGCGCTCGGGCGCCAGAGCGTCATGGAAGTGATGGCGCAAGCGACCAACGTGATCGCCGAGGGCGAAGTGCTGCAGCTGATGAACGCCCGCGACCCGGACACCACCGAGGAGCGCTACCTCGAGGTGATCTACCGCAAGACTGCGATGCTGTTCGAGGCGGGCGCGGAAGTGGCCGCGATCCTCGCCGGCGCCCGAGCCGAGCTGCGCCGCTCGCTGGCCGCCTACGGGCGCCATCTCGGCACCGCCTACCAGCTGGTGGACGACGTGCTCGATTACCGCTCCAACCCTAAGGAGCGCGGCAAGAATCTCGGCGATGACCTGGCCGAGGGCAAGCCGACGCTGCCGCTGATTTATGCCCTGAAGAACGGCAATGAGACGCAGCGCGCCGCGATCCGCGAGGCTATCAAGCGCGGCGGTCTTGCGCAGCTGGAGCCGGTAATCGCCGCGATCGATGCCACCGGGGGCCTTGAGTACGCCGCCGAACTTGCAAGGCAGCAGTCCGAGGCCGCCATCCGCGCCCTTGCCGAACTTGGCGACTCCCCCTACAAGGCGGGTCTCGTCGCGCTCGCGCGCTTCGCAGTCGAGCACTCCACTTAAGCTTTGAGCGGCCGCACGGCGCCGCATTGCCGCGTCCGCGCTCCTGCCTCTAGACTGCGCCACCGTACATCCCCGGACGCAGCCATGACAATTAACAAGAAGTCCCTCCTCGCGTTCGCGCTGCCTGGCCTGCTCGCGTGCGCCCTCAGCGCCGGCCTCTTCTCAGGCGCTGCGGCCGCCGCGGACGCTGCGCCCGAGGAGACCATCGCCCTGAAGGCTGCGCACGTGTTCGACGGGACCGGCACCACACTCAAGGAGGGCGCTGTCGTCATCGTGCAGGGCGGGCGCATCGTCGCCGTCGGCACGTCCATCCCCGCCGGCGCGCGCGTGATCGACCTCGGTGACGCCACGCTCCTGCCCGGCTTCATCGATGCCCACACGCATCTCACCATGGAGTTCGAGAAGGACTATTACCACTACGTCTACTCGCGGATCATGCGGTTTCCCGCCGAGCAGGCCCTGTACGGGGCGCTCTACGCGCGCCGCACCCTGGAGGCCGGCTTCACCACCGTGCGCAATGTCGGCGCCGACGATTTCGTCGACGTCGGCCTGCGCAATGCCATCAATGCCGGTGTCACCGTGGGTCCGCGCATGCTGACCGCCGTGCATGGCATCGGCTCCCCGGGCGGGCATTTCGATGACTACCCGTTCCCGCCGCAGCGCGTGAAGCCGGAGGGTCCCATCGAGGGCATCTGCAGCGGGCCGGAGGAATGCCGCGAGGCGGTGCGCTACCAGATGAAGTGGGGTGCGGACGTCATCAAGATCGCCGCGAGCGGCGGGGTGCTGTCGGAGTCCGACCCGGTCGACGTGCCGCAGCTCACCCCCGAGGAACTGAGCGCCATCGTCACCGAGGCGCACAAGTGGAACCGCAAGGTCGCCGCGCACTGCCACGGCGATGCGGCCGCGCGGCTCGCGATCGCCGCCGGGGTCGACTCGATCGAGCACGGCAGTTTCCTGACCGAGGACACCCTCAAGATCATGAAGGCCAAGGGCGTGTGGCTCGTGCCGACCCGCATGGCCGTTTACTGGGTCAACAAGCAGGTCGACAACTACCCGCCGAAGATCGCCGCCAAGGCGCGCGCCGCCTACGCGGCCCACGAGAAGATGTTCCGCACCGCGCTGCGCGTGGGCGTGCCGATCGCCTTCGGCACCGATGCCGGGGTCTACCCACACGGCATGAACGCCATGGAGTTTGGTCTCATGACCGACATCGGCATGTCGCCCGCGGCGGCGCTCCTGTCCGGCACGCGCGATGCCGCGAAGCTCCTCGGCGTAGATCAGGAGGTCGGCACGCTGGAGGCCGGCAAGGCGGCCGACATCGTGGCCGTGCCCGGGAACGTCCTGAGCGACATACGCGCCACGGAACACCCCTTATTGGTCATGCAGCACGGACACGTGGTGCTGCAGAAGGCCGCAAACCCGCCTTCAGGAAGCTGATTTGATGGCGGGGGGCGGGTTCAGTACACTGCGCGCCCCGCCGCAGTCCAGCCGATCTGAAGCTGATCCCGCGCGGCGGTGCTCCAAGATCGGGGTGTAGCTCAGCCTGGTAGAGCACTACGTTCGGGACGTAGGTGTCGCAGGTTCAAATCCTGTCACCCCGACCAATCAAATCAGCAGCTTAAGAAGCGACGACTACGGGCGGGTGTCGGCGAATTGCGCCCGCCACTCACGACCGATCGAACCAAAGACAGCCGTTCGCACGTCATGAGCGCTTCGATGTGATAGCGCTGCGCTTCGAGTCCCGAGCGGCCGTGCCCCGGTTCGCGCATGCTGACCGTCAGATATCCGATTGCTGCTTTCATCGCGGGACCCTCCGTTGGGCAGCTTTGCGACATTCCCTCGCGGTGCTGACGCGCAGGACTTATTCGCGATCGCGAGCGATCTGATGCACCGCGTCAGCGAAAGGGATGCACCCCCCCGTGCTGCAGCCCCATCAAATGTAAATAAGGGTGGCCTGAGGCGAAACGTGCGAACTAAGGTCAGACACTGCGCCTAGACTGGCTCTGTCGCCACCGAGAGAACCATTAAAAACGGGACGCGACGAAGGGCACGCCGTCAGGCCGATTCGCGCTGGTTAAATTCTGGTAGTTCCGGTACCAAGATACGACCCTGTTGGCAGACAGCACCGGCACGGCGCGCTGCTGAAACGTTTCCCATTCTGTTCGACAAATCCTCCACAACACCAATACGCCAGACGAGGAAACATCCCATGAAACGCGCCTGTACAACCTCTTTAGTCGTGACCGTTGCCCTGGCGACGTACGGGCTGGCTTGCGCCCAGCAGCCCCCGGACGTAGTGCAGAGCGACTCCGGCGGCAACACCGCCATGGGCAGCAACGCCCTGCTAAATAATAATCTCGCAGGTTCAGAGGAGAACACCGCCGCCGGAAACTTCGCCCTGCTCTCGAACACCACCGGCAGTACCAACAGTGCACTGGGATACGCATCGCTCTACTACAACACGACGGGCTACGGCAACACGGCGGTCGGCGCCCAGGCGTTGGTAGGCAACACCGTCGGCTATCAGAACACTGCGGCCGGATATGGCGCCCTTGCCCAGGATCACGGCGGCAACCAGAACACTGCGGTGGGCTGGGCCGCGCTGTACGGCGCTCCAAGTCTGACCGGCAGCAACAACACCGCGATCGGCTTTTCGGCCCTCTCGAACACCACGACCGGCGCCTTCAATACCGCCTCCGGTAACAATGCCCTGGGTGCCAATACGACCGGTACCAACAACACCGCGGCCGGTGCCGGGGCCATGAATGCCAACGTCTCAGGGACCGCGAACACTGCGGTAGGGTCGAATGCCCTCGGGACGAATCAGGGGGGCTCCAACAATATTGCGATAGGAGCCAATGCCGGGTACTACATCCGAGGCAGCCTCTACAACATCGACATCGGCAATGTCGGCAACCAACAGGATGTGGGACTCATTCGGATCGGTACGTCGGGCCAGCAGTCGGCAGCGTACATCGCCGGCATCAGCGGCGCTCATGTCACCGGGAGCGCGGTCTATGTCACGTCTACCGGTCAGCTCGGCGTCCTAGCGTCCTCGGAGCGCTACAAGACGGCCATTACCCCGATGGGCGCGAGCACGGCGAATCTTGGTCAATTACGGCCTGTCACGTTTCGTCTGAAGACCGACGCCAAGCGCACTATCCAGTACGGCCTTATCGCCGAAGAAGTCGCGAAGGTATATCCGGAACTCGTGATTCGGGACGGCGAGGGACGAATCCAGGGTGTTCGTTATGAGGAGCTGGCACCGATGCTGTTGAACGAAGTCCAAGAACAGCAAAAGAAGGCGTCTGTTCAGGCTGATCAGCTGCGCGATATGCAAAAGGAACTGTCGGAGCTACGCGATTTGAACCGCGCGACTCGGGCCGCCCTGGCTGATCTGCTGGCGAGGGACGGAAGCGCTGCCAGGCGTTAGCGCTGCGGAGTGTCCGAGACCTCGTCCGGTTCATCCGAACGGTTATCCCTGACGCGCAGATTCGACAGGCCCGAAGCGTTGTTCTCGACCGATCACGACGTGAGCGGTCATTAGATCGGCGTGGTATTGGGTTAAGACTGCCCTGGCGTTTGTGACAGCACCCGAACACATTATCCTGATCGTCTGCCTCGCAATGCCAGGTCCGGCAGCCAACGAAGCCCGTCCCATGAAGCGACTTTGCCCGAGGCGGGTCCGACGAGTGCCCGCCCGGCGAGAAACACTGGCACGGCGCCGCGCCCGGCACCGCCATGACCCATATCGCCGTTCAGGAAGAATTGAACGGCAAGGCTGTCGATTGGCTTGAGCCGGTGACGGACGAGCAGTATCGCCACGCGCCCGCTGAGGAATAGCGCCGCCGAGAAGCGCGACGCGCACCCATCATCTTCGTGACGAGGACGCCTGGCGCCCGACCTCTTCGTTAGCCGAAGCCGATGCTGAAATCGTGTCCCCACAGGCTCACTGCAGTGGTCTCGTGCACGACGTTGCGGCTCCAGTCGCACACTTTCCCGCCGTAGCCGTACTCCAATGCAAAGCCTGACGGACTCTGTATGTAGAAGGATGTCATACGGTCGTTGACATGACGGCCCAGGGTGGCCAATAGCTTGGCCTCGTGTTGCGCGCGACGGTCCATCGCGCGCCCCACCTCGTCCATGTCCGGAACCTCGACCATCAGATGCACGCAGCCGCTCTGTGCAGGTAGCTCCGCGATCGCGAGACTGTGATGGCGGCCGTTGTTACAGTGCAGAAACATGATGCGCGCAGCGGCCGCACCCAGCGGGCGGTGCACCATGTAGTCCGACAGACCGAAGCCGAGAACCTCGCGCAGGAAGTCCGCGGTCGCATCGAAGTTCGTTGCCGGCAGCGCCACGTGTCCCATGCCGAGAGCGCCGGTGACGAAGCTGGTGCCGGTGGGCGAGACGAGGCGTTGAAAATCACTCTTAAAACCGAGCACGACCTCGTGACGGTTGCCGGACGGGTCGAAGAACCAGAGCATGTCGATGCAACCGCGGCTATCACGCTCAGCCTCGGTGGCGGCGCCTACGCGCACGCCCGACTTCTCGAGCTGCCGGCGCACGTTGTTGAATTCCTCGGCGCTCGCCACCTCCCAGCCGCAGGCGAAATAGCGCGACTCCGGGGCTTGCTGGATAACGAAGCGGCAGGCGCGCTCATCCATCTTCAGCCACAGGTCGCCATTGGGAGAGCGGCAACTCTGCGTACCGAGCACCCGTTCCCCAAAGCGCTGCCAGGCAGCCAGATCAGGGTGCGTGGCGATGATGTAGGAGAGCGCGCGAATGTCGGTCACTGCGATTCCTTAGAGGAAGGTGTCGGCATTTTCCAGCCCGAGCAGGACGCCGCCGTAGTTGCGCTCGATCTTGCGGACGTTGTTGGCCACGTGCGTGCGCCCGCAGTTGATGTCGAGGAAGAAGCGGGTCAGAGGATAACTGCGGTACATGCCATGCGCGCCGGAGCTGTAGAAGAGGCGGTTGACGAGCGCCGCACAGCGCTCCGGTACGGCCGCCGATTGAGTGCGGTAGTGGATGCGATCCTGCAACGCGAGTGTTCGTCCGGCGCTCAGCTCCGTGAGCATGCTCGCAAAGTTGCGCTCCAGGGCGAGCTGCATCTCATCGATCGCAAGTGCGGTCTCGGCGGCAGCCTCCTGTGCCGTGGGGTCTTGTGCGCTCCTCCCCCCGTCATTGACCGCAACCCGCTGCGAGCACCAGGTGCGGTAGTGGCGGAGCGCGCCCTGCAGCGCACCGATGGCAGACGTCGACACGGCGCGCACAAAGATCTGGCCGAACGGCAGCTTGTACAGCACGCCCGGGTTCACCGTGAGGCCGGGGCTGGTGCCGGCCGCGCCGTCGGAGGCCTTATGCGTGCGGTACTCCAGAACCAGCGCCTGATCGACCTCGATGTCGTGGCTGCCGGTGCCGCGCAGTCCGATCGTGTCCCAGCTGTCGATCACCCGAAAGTCACGCCGCGGCACGAGAAAGGTGCGGAATTCGCTCGCACCACCGTCCGCAGCGGGCACCAGCGCGCCCAGGAATGCCCACTGACAGTGACGCACGCCGCTCGAGAATCCCCAGCGCCCGGACAGTCGGAAGCCCCCGGCTACTCGCTCCACGCGGCCGCGTGGCATGTAGGAGGAGCTGATGAGCGTGCTGCTGTCCTCGCCCCAGACGTCACGCTGCGCTCGCTCGTCATAGAGCGCCAGCTGCCAGTTGTGTACCGCGATGACACCGTAGATCCAGGCCGTCGACATGCAGCCTTCGGCGAGCGCCATCTGGATGCGATAGAAGACCTGCGGCTCCATCTCGTAGCCGCCCCAGCGCCTGGGCTGCAGCACCCGGAACAGTCCTGCCTCCTGCATCTGCGCCACGGTTTGTGCAGCCACGCAGCGCTCCTTGTCGGCGAGGTCCCAACGCTCTTCGAGCGTCGGGATGAGATCGCGGGCGCGCTGCACCAGTTCCTGCGCTGACGGTGTGGCACCCATGGCGGTTCTCCTCGTGACGTTCTGCATTCTGGGTCCGAAGTTTGAATGCCCGGACGCACGGACCGACATACGTGGTTTCCGCACGGTGCCGCGTCTCCTCCGAATCGACTAGGCATAACTACGTCTTTCCATGGCGCACGCCGTGGGCCGATGCTGGCCGCGTCGCAATAGTTCGAAAGGTAGCGCCCATGGCAAAGACTCAGGAGTACGGACTCGGGGAATTCACCTTCCCGCGCGGCTGGTTCATGGTCGCAGCCGCCGATCGAGTCACTGACACGCCACTGTCGGTGCGCTTCTTCAGCCGCGACCTGGTGCTATTTCGCGGCAAGGCGAGCGGCAAGCCGATCGTGCTGGATGCTTATTGTCCGCACATGGGCACGCACCTGGGCACCAACACCACCTCCTATGTCGTGCGCGACGGCAACCACATAGACGGTGATGCGATCCGCTGTCCCTACCACGGCTGGCGCTTCCGCGCCGACGGCAAGTGCGACGACATCCCGGGCCTGCGGGGTGCCATCCCCAAGGCCGCCTGCGTACGCAGCTGGCCGGTGCATGAGAGCATGGGCATCATCTGGCTGTGGTATGACGAGGAGGCGCTGGAGCCGGAGTGGCCTGCACCTTCATTGCCGGAGTGGTCCGACCCGGCCTGGGTCCATTGGCAGATCGATGATCTGGGCACGCTGCCGGTGCACGGCCAGGAGATCGTCGACAACATCGTGGATATGGCGCACTTCGGCCCGATCCACGGCCTCGACACGGTCGAGCTCTTCGAGAACGAGTTTCGCGGCCATGAAGCTATCCAGCGCATGGTCGGTCCCCATCGTACGCTGGTGGAGGGCGATCGCCTGCTGCGCACCGACACCACCTATCATGGTCCAGGCTATCTGCTGTCGCATATGGCCGGTCGGTATCCTTCGATCATCATGATCGCCAACACACCGGTCGAGGACGGCGTTTCCCATGCCTGGCATGCGTTGCTGGTCAAGTCAGCGCACGATCAGGCTCTTGCCGAGGATGTCGCGACGGCGCGCGCCTTCCAGGCGGCGAGCCTCCAGGCGTTCGCACAGGACTTTGAGGTGTGGGCGCACAAGGCGCCGGCGCTGAAGATCCTGCAGACCAATGCCGATGGACCTTTCCATCTGGAGCGCATCTGGTACCGCCAGTTCTTCAATCGCCGCGCCCGTCGGCTGGAGTTCCAGGGGCGCGTCAACGGCCTGCACTCCATCAAAGGGCCGCGGCGCGCCGCGGCCTACGAGCTTAGATCAGGGTAGTTGGCTGCGGGCCGAAGACTTTCATAGCAGTATTTTCTGCAGATCATTACTTTGCTGCCGCTCAACTACCATCGCAGCCATTGCGATCAGCTGCGCGCCTTGCGCGAGTGTGTCGCTGCCCGTTGTACGGCCTGAGACTGTGGCTGAGGCGCTACGCCGGTATTCGGCCGGCGCCGGGAATGGTGAAGCAAACGAACGATGAGATGATGTACTTGTCTTCGGACTTGGGGACTTCGCCGCGGTGCATATGGGTCCAGAACGTCGGGAAGAACACCGCATCGCCGGCCACGGGCTTCACCTTCAGGTTCTGACGATGAAAGCAGGTCTCGCCGCCCTCGGCGACGGAATTCAGGTAAATGACCATGGCCAGCTGCCGCTCCCATGCGCCCGGCCCGAGAGCGTCAAAGTGCCAGTCAAAGTGGCCTTGGTTTCGTCTGTAATGCTGGATCTTGTAGCCGGTGCACCGCAGCGGGAACACCTGCAGCGACGGAAACTGCGCCGCCAGGCCCGAGACCGCATGACTGACTGCCGAGTGCACTTGCGTGTACAGCCCGGCCCAGGCGCCCTCGGGTTCGATTCCAAGATCCGTGCTGAGCTTCACCGCGTCCCGTGATTGGGAGTCGCTGCTACCGCTGACGGTACAGCCGTCGTGCTTGCGCGGGTCGCGGCCGTATTTTTCAATGATTGCGCCGCATAGATCTTTCGGAAGCAGCTCCCGTGCATAAAAGATGCATTCGCCAGCGGCGGCAATTTCCATGGCTTCACGTGAGCGTTAGGCGACTCCTGCGCATCCTATCGATTCCAGCGCCCCGGGCACACGCGGCCCGCTTAAGTCCGTGACGCAGCTCAAGGAATGCCGCAGCTGTGAACCGGCCTGAAGTCAGTGCCGCGCGGGCAGGAAGTCTTCCAGTACCGCTTTGCGCATGAGCTCCGGCGGCAGCAGGCCCTGGCTGAGGATGAAATCGTGAAACTTCTTCTGGTCGAATTTGCTCCCGAGCCGGCCTTCGGCCTCCTTGCGCAGCGCGAGGAGCCGCGTGTAGCCGTAGAAGTAGCTGTTGGCCTGACCCGGGGAGCGGTAGGTAAAGCGTTCGACCTCCTCCTTGGCAAAGGCATGGCTTAGGACCACGTCCTTCTCCAGCACCTCGTAGGCCTGCGCCGGGGTCACGGCGCCGCTCTGCAGCTCCGGGTCGAGGAAGGCACGCGCGGCCCGCAGCAGGCGCAGCTGCAGGGTGAGCAGCTGCCCGTCGGCGGGCTCGTAGGGCTGCATGATGTACTCGGAGTAAAGCCCCCAGCCTTCCGCGTTGGTGGAGTTGAAGGCGTACAGCGCGCGCGCCAGGCTTACGCCCTGCTCCACCATCGAGTCGAACTGCAGCTCGTGACCCGGCCGGGCCTCGTGCGCCGTGAGGGTCCAGGAGACGGCGTCGAAGGTGAAGTCGTCGTACTTGTCGCCCTCGCCGCCGTCGGCCGACGGGATGTTAAGTGGCAGGACAAACTCGCCGCGCTGTCCGGTGTTGTGTAGGAACGGGGGCGGCGACATGTGCGGCGCGGGCTGCTGTGCCGTCTCCGCCGCGGTCGCGAGGCGGATGATCGCGGGGCGCGAGGGCAGCGTCACCAGGTTCTTCGCCACGATGATCGTCTCGATCTCATGCAGGCGGTTGTTGAAGAACGGCAGGATGGCTTCCCCGGTGATCTGCTTCTTCTTCAGCTCCAGTATCACGGCACGGTAGTCGCTCGAGGGGTAGCCATGCGCCTTGGCCACCTGTGCGGCCAGCGGTGCCATCTCGGCCTGGTACTGCTTAAAGGCGGCGTGCGCCATCGTCGCCACCTGCGCCGGCGGGATGTCGATGCCATACTCCTCGAAGGCCAGCGCGTACTTCTCCGGCGGCAGCCGGAAGTCGGTGCGCGCCTTGGGCAGGATCGTCTCGCGCACCCAGGCATCGTAGGCCGTGAGTTCCTCCTTCAGGCGCGCGTAGGCCGGTTCCCAGCCGGTGAGCTGGTACTTGCGGAAGAGTGTCGCGATCTCCTCGACGTAGTTGGAATTGCGGCCGAGCTCGGTCTCGATCTGCTGTCGCGCGGGGTAGGTGATGCCGGGCTTCGCGATCTGCTCAAGCTCGCGCGCCTTCAGGACCTCCGTGAGAGGCTGGTAGCCCTGCTCCACACCAGCGTAGCGACGCAGTCGCACCAGGGCGGCGGGCCGCCGCTCGGCGGCCACCTGGTCATCGAGCAGCCCCCGCAATCCCTGGAAGACCCGCTCACTGGCATTGAAGTTGGTAAAGGGCACTTCGTGCTGCAGGCGGTAATCCTGTTGGCGGAACTGCAGGCTGAATGCCTTGCGCAGGATCTGCAGGTCCTGCTGCACGCGCTTGTCGGTTTCCTTGGCGCCCTCGGTGTCGATGCGGGCGAGCTCCGTCTCCAGCTCGTGACGCTCGCTCATCTCATCCGCGAGCGTCGGATGCGACACGCGCTCGTCATACTTCGCCACACCCTCGTGCGAGCCGCGCTCCGGATGGTGCTCGAGCTGCACCGCGAGCAGCCGGTTGGTATAGGCGTTGCTCTCGGTGATCCAGGCGCGTGCGGGCTGCGTGGGCCCCTCGGCCGCCATGGCCACGAGCGACACCCAGCTTGCGAAGATCGCGGCGGACAACCTCACCATGGCCACTCCTGCGCAACGATTGCGGGCGCTGATGTTAACTCAGCGCGCGCGCTGCTTCGCCTCAGGCGGCCGCAGGCTTAAGACATCTTAAGGCTCGACGATGATCGTCCCGAGCATCCGCGGGTGAATGGTGCAGACGTAGCGGTAGGTGCCAGGCGTGGCGAACGTGTAATGGAACTCCCCGCCGGTGTCGAGCGCGCCAGAGCGGTAAAGTCCCGTGTCGCTCACGATGGTATGCGGTTCCTCGTCGCGGTTGACCCAGGTGACCGTCGTGCCCGCCTTCACCGTCACGCTCGCCGGCCCGAACATGAAGTCCTTGATCACGATCTGCGCGTCCGGGGCGCCTGCGGCGGCCGTAGTGAGTGCCAGCAGCATCGCCGCGCAGGGCCCGAGGAGCGCAGGCAGCACACGCGCGCTCATGCCAGGGTCTCGTCGGTGAGCGCGAGCGCCGGCGGATGGCGCAGCTTCGCCACACTCGTGACGCCAAGGACACGCGCCAGTTCGTCTGCGGGCACCTTGAGGGGGCCGGGACCTGCGCCGACACCGGCGGCCGGTTGCGGGTAGGCCGTGGAGCGGGCGGTGTGGTAGGTGATGTTGCCCTCGACCTTCTGCACGATCTGATGGATGTGGCCGTTGAGGATGGTGACGGAGCCGAAACGACGCAGCTGCGCGATCAGGGGCTCGGCATCCCCGGTACCCCAGCCCCAGGGCTCATAGATGGTCCACAGCGGCATGTGCGCGAACACCACGATCGGAGTGCTCGCCGAGCGTCCCTTCAGGTCCGCGGTGGCCCATGCCAGCTGCGCCTCCCCGAGCGTGCCGAGGCCGCCGGCCTTGAACTCCAGCACGTTGATGAGTGCCATGAAGTGCACGCCGCCGTGATCGAAGCTGTAGTAGCCGCGGCTGTCGGACGCCTTGCCGAAGCGGCTGAAGTACTCACTCACCGCAGGATCGGTGGTGTCGTGTTCTCCGGGCACCGTATGCAGGTCACCGGCCCGCAGGCCACTGAGCATCTGCTGCGCGAGGTCAAACTCGGAGGGCTTCGAGAGGTGGGTGATGTCACCGGTATGGATCGTGAGCGCCGGCGCCTCGGGCATGCGGTTGACGAGCTCGATGGTGCGCATGAGGGTCCCGGCGACGTCGGGGTTGGCCTCCTTGTTGAAGCCGATGTGCGTGTCACTGATCTGCAGGAAGAGCGGCCGCCCGGTGGCGGTGCCCGCCTGCGCCAGGTCAAAGGGCACCAGCACGCCGCCCGCCAGGGTGAAAAGCGTGCCCGCGCTGCCATAGGCGAGGCACTTTAGTGCGCTGCGGCGCGAAATCAGCGAACGGTCTTCTGCCACGGTCGTCTCCTTGAATTTGACGGGTGCAGCAGCCAGACCCACCGGTCGCCGGTTTTATTCCCCCGCGGTGACTTTGCCGCGGCTGGCCGTGGAATAAACTCCCGCACACCCGGGTCAATATCCTTTGCGGATCATTTGATGGATTTCAGGGTGGCAGCCGCCGATGGACGCTAGACGTGCGCGCTTCGAGGCGCAGGTGCTGCCGCACCTGGATGCCGCCTACCGCTTCGCGCGCTGGCTGACGCGCTCGCGCACCGACGCCGAGGACATCGTCCAGGACGCGCTGCTGCGCGCCTACCGCGGCTTTGAGGGCCTGCGCGGCAGCGACGCCCGGGCATGGCTGCTGAGCATCGTGCGCAACTGCCATGCCACCATGTACCAGCAGCACAAGCGCCGCGCCACGGTGCCGCTGCCTGAGGAGAGCGACGCGCAGAACGCGCACGTTATGGTTGCGAGCGACCCGGGCCCCGAGAGCCTGTCCATCCACAGGGACGACGAGCGTGCCTTCGAGCGCCTGCTCGGTGACCTGTCGCAGGAGCATCGCGAGGTACTCGCGCTGCGCGAACTGGAGGAGATGAGTTACCGCGAGATCGCCGAGGTCACGAGTCTGCCGGTCGGCACAGTGATGTCACGGCTGGCGCGGGCCCGCAGCGCCCTGAAGGAGCTGTGGCTGAAAGATACGGAAGGAGAACCCAGTGGCGTGCGCTGAAGCTCTGCGCGTGCAGGCCTACTTCGACGGCGAACTCGATGCCGCGGGCACCCTCGAGGTGCAGCGTCACCTCGAGGGCTGCGCGGACTGCCGCGCGCTGCTTACCGATCTTGAGCAGCTGCGCGTCGCCATCCGCCGCGACCTGAACCCGGTGGCCTCCGCGCAGCTGCGCGCACGCCTCACGCAGGCACTCGATGCGCAGACGCCCGCGCCCGTGACACGCCTGCCGGCGCGCGCGCCGCGCAACCGCTCGTTCTGGCTCGGGGCCCTGAGCGGGGTGGGCGGCAGCGCGCTGGCCGCGGGCATGCTGTTCGTGCTCCTGTCGCCCCTGCTCGGCAGCGCGCTGCAGGAGGAGCTGGTGAGCGCGCACCTGCACTCGCTCCTGCCCGCACAGCTGATCCAGGTGGAGTCGAGCGATCACCACACCGTCAAACCCTGGTTCGCAGGCCACGCCGATGTCTCGCCGGTGGTGGCGGACTTCGCCGCTGCGGGTTACCGCCTGGTGGGCGGCCGCACCGATGCGGTGGACCATCAGCGCGCCGCGGTGCTCGTCTACCAGCACGGTGCGCACGTCATCAACGTGTTCAGCTGGGAGGCCAAACGCGGTGGCCTCACGCGCGAGGCCACGCGCAACGGCTACCACATGATCTTCTGGACGGACGCGGACCTGCAGTACTGCGCGGTGTCGGACACCGGCTGGAGTGAGCTTTCCGCCCTGGTGCGCCTCGTGCGCGAACAGGGCGCGCGTGAAGCTCACCCGTAGCGCGGGCGCCGCCACCGCGCGCAAATTCCGGCAGACGGACTGTTACAATCGCTGCCTCGTCCGCGGCGGAGCAATCATGGAATTTCACCTTCCGCAGCCTATTCGCAACCTCAAGGATTTCTTCTATCACCTGGGGATCGTGACGCTCGGCATCCTGATCGCGCTCGGCCTGGAGCAGATCGTGGAGGCGCATCACCGCGCCAAGATCGGGCGCTCATCGGTGGAGAGCTTCCGGCGCGAGCTCATGGACAACCGCGATCGGGTCAATGAGATCCTCGCCAGCCTGCCGAAGTCACGCGCGCAGATCGCGACCGAGATTGCCCAGGTGACGGCTCTCGGGGACGGCGCGCCCAAAGCCCCCGTGCCCATAGATTATCCGGACGTGCGCTTCCTGCTCATGTCGAGCGCCGCCTGGGACACCGCCATCGCCATCCAGGCGCTCTATTACATCCCGGCCGAGGACGCCAAGCGCTTCAGCCGCGCCTATGGCGCTTTTGAGGTCTTCATGAACGAGGAGCGCACGGGCGTGGCGGCCTGGCAGGACCTGCGCCGCTTCGGCCAGGATGCGGCAAGCCTCACCCCCGGCCAGCGGCGCGACTTCATCGAGCAGCTGCATCGCTACGAAAGCTACACCTACGTCGTGGAGATGATCGGAAGCGGCACCCTGCATGACTGCGAGCAGGCCTTAGGCACTGCCGCCGCCGCAGCTCCAGGGGGTCCCTCGTGAAGCTCGCCATCGAGATCATCGGCTGGACGGGGGCTGCCCTCATCCTCGGGGCCTACGCACTGCTGTCGGCCAACCGGCTGCGCGCGGAATCGGTGACCTACCACCTGATGAACATCCTCGGCGCCGCAGGCTTCGTCATCAACAGCGGTTACAACGGGGCGCTGCCATCGGCCGTCATGAATATCGTGTGGATCGGCATCGGCGTGTATGCGCTCGCGCAGCTGCGCCAGCGCACGCGCGCCCAGGCGCCCTAGCCACACGCCGCGCCCGCGCGGTTGCCGCACTGATTTCGGCGGACTACATTTGCTCTGCGATGCGCGCCGCCGCGCCGTTGAAGGCGGCGCGCCGCGAGCCGCCTTAGCGCAACAGCCGGGAAGAAGAGATCATGAAGCCACGCGTCGCCGCCGCTGCCGCCGCTCTCCTCGCCGCCGCTGCCCACGCCGACAACGGATCCAAGCCCAACATGGACGTCGCGCTCGGGCTGTGGGAGGTGACGGCCAAGGGCGACCTGAGCGGTGCACCGCCGGTTCCGGACTCGGTACTGGCGCGCCTGACGCCCGAGCAGCAGGCCAGGGTGCAGGCCATGATGGCGTCGCGCGCGCAGCCGAAGAAGTACAAGTCCTGCATGACGCCCGACAAGCTCAGCAGGGGGTTCGAAAAGGACACCACCGCGCAGGCGGCGAGCCAGTGCACGACCACCGTCGCCACCAATAGCAGCACCGAGTACCAGGCCGAGAAGCAGTGCAGGACCGACAGCGGCATGTCGTACGCGGCCAAGATCCACTTCAACCTCGCCGGCAGGCACCAGGCGACGGGCACGGTGGATGTCATCCTCACCCAGGCGGACGGCAAGGTCACGACGATGCACCATACGATTGATGCACAGTGGCTCGCTGCGGACTGTGGCACCATTAAGGATGTGGAGCTGGAGCACTAGCGGAAGGTAAGGATTGATGGGCTTGCGTTACACGATTCACCATTTCGCCCAGGCCATCGCCCTGTGCAGCCTGGCGCTGACGCTGACGGCCGCTGCCCAGACCCCGGCTGCTAACTCGGAGCTCGAGGGCAGCTCCTGGCAGCTGGTCAGGATCGAGGGCAGTGATGGCAAGATCCACGCCCCGCAGGATCGCAGCCGCTACATGCTGGCCTTCGCCCCCCACGGGGAACTGAGCGCCCGCATCGACTGCAACCGTGGCAGCGGCACCTGGAGCGCCAATGACAGCGGCGCGCTCGCCTTTGGCGAACTCGCGACCACCCGCGCGTTATGCCCGCCTGGCTCCCTGTACGACCTTCTGGTCTCGCAGTGGACCCATGTACGCCTCTACGCCCTGCGCGGGGGGCACCTCTTCATCACCCTCCCCGGGGATGGCACCTACGAATTCGAGCCCCTGCCGGTGGGGGCAGCGCCTGGCGCGCCCGCGACCCCGCCTCCCCCGGTGTCCATCCCGAAGACCACCGCCGGGCATTAAACTCTTTCTAAAACATTTGCTTACATCAGGCGAGCGGAGCCTGGGCAGCGAATCCATTAAACTCCCGAACGTCCAGGGAGTTCCGGTCGTACGCCGGACACATGCAGCTGCGTGACAGCGCGCTGACATCGTGATGACCCGCCCGTCCAGGGGGCAGGATCAGGGAGCACGGTCCTTAGCGATTTCGTAGCCGTTTCATGCACCGGGTGCCTGCGGGCACGCCGGTCCTGTCGCAGGGGGGTTCTTGCAATGAATGGAATGCTTTCCGGCCGCGTGGCTGTGGCCGCGCTTACCTTGGCTGGCATCCTCGGAACGAGCGCCGCAGTCTCGGCCGTGCGCCCGCACGCGAAGTCCGCGACCGCCCCGGCAGCGGCGCGTGGCCAGCTGATGGTGTTTGGCGGTCGCAGCGCCGCGCAGCAGCGGGACGGCTCGGCGGCAAAGTTCGACGCCGCGATCGCAGCGCTCGCCCGCAACGCCCGGGCCGCGCGAGCGGGTGTCTCCGTGAGCGAGCTGCGCGCCCTGAATCCGGCGGCACGCTTCGCGGTGTCCAAGACCACCGGGGACTCCTACGTCGCTGTCGATGCGGTCACCCGCGGTGACCCGCAGGCGCTGAAGGCGGCGCTCGTCGCCCTCGGGCTCGAGCATCCGTCGGTGTACCTGAACGACGTCGGCGGCTGGCTGCCGCTGAAGTCGCTGAACGCGGCCGGCGCGCTCGCGGGCCTCAATTCCATCCGCGCCTCGATGGCGCGCCTCAACGCCGGCGCCGTTACCTCGCAGGGCGACTACGTGCAGGGCTCCTCGTCCCTGCGCAGCGCTGCGGCGCTCGATGGCACCGGGATCACGGTCGGAGTGCTCTCCGACAGCTACAACTGCTACGCCACCTATGCGCAGGATGGCATCCCGGCCTCCGGCGTCACCGGCTACGCCTCGAATGGCTTCACGGCCACTGCCGCCATGGACATCAGCACCGGCGACCTGCCGGCGAGCAGCAGCATCAACATCCTGGAGGAAGCCGGCGCCGGCACGGCGGGAGATGGCCTGTGCAGCTACGCCCCCACCTGGGATCTGCCCAACGGGGATGAGGGGCGCGCCATGATGCAGATCGTGCACGACGTCGCCCCCGGCGCACACCTCGCCTTCTACACGGCCGTGAACAGCGAGGCCGACATGGCCAACGGCATCAAGGCACTCGCGGCCGCGGGCGCCAGGGTCATCGCCGATGACGTCACCTACTTCGATGAGCCGTTCTTCCAGGACGGGCTCCTCGCGCAGGCGGTCGACAGCGTGAACGCCGCCGGAGTCGCCTACTTCTCGGCCGCGGGCAACAACGGGGCGATCGGCTACGACAACCTCGCGCCAAATTTCGCGACGCCCTCGACCAGCCCGGCGGGCGAGCAGCTCATGAACTTCGACGCCACGGGCGCGACCTCGGTCACGGCGCTCACTGCGACCATCCCGCCGCTCTCGCCCGGCGACTACGTCGCCATCGTGCTCGAGTGGGATCAGCCCTTTGTGACCGGCTCGCCGGCCAGCGGCGGCGCCACGAGCCAGATCGACCTGTGCCTCACCGGCTCGGGCGCGGGCCTCATCGCGAGTCCCATCAATCCCGATGACCCCAATGGGGGAGCAAACACGACCGTCGTCGCCAACACCCAGGTGTGCACCGGTGCGAACTCCAAGGGCGTGGATCCGTACCAGATCCTGGTCTTCGGCTATCCGGCGAGCGCGACCAACGGCGTCGCCTGTCCGTCCGACTACGGCCTGCCGGCCGGGGCCACCTGCAGCGCGACTCAGAACATCACCATCCAGGTGGGCCTGGTGGGAAGCAGCACGCCCCCCCACCGCATCAAGCTCGTGGTGGAGGACAACGGCGCCGGCGTCAAGTACCCGGGCTCCATCGTGCCCTCGGGCGGGACGTTACAGGGTCACCCGGGAGCCGCGGGTGCCATGGCGGTGGGGGCGGCCTACTGGTACAACACGCCCCTGTGCGGCAGCACGCCGGCGCAGCTGGAGCCCTATTCCGCCAGGGGCGGGGACCCGATCCTGTTCGATGCCACCGGCACTGCGCTCGCCATGCCGGTGACGCGCCAGAAGCCGGACATCGTCGGGCCCGACGGCGTCAGCAATACCTTCCTCGGCTTCCCGGTGGGCGCGTTCGGCTCGGGATCGTGCGCCAACACGACCTACCCGAACTTCTTCGGCACCTCGGCGGCGACCCCGCACGTTGCAGGAACGGCAGCGCTGCTGCTGCAGAGAAACCCGAGTGTGACCCCGGCGCAGCTCTACGCGGCGCTGCAGAAGACTGCGGCGCCGATGAGCGCCTCGGCGCCGGACTACCTGAACGGTTACGGCTTCATCCAGGCGGATGCCGCGGTCGAAGAGGTGCCCACGGCTCCCGATGTCACGCTCAACCTCAACCCGACGACCATCAACGTCGGGCAGTCGGCCACGCTCAACTGGACGGTGACGAACGCGACTTCCTGCAGCGCCTCGGGCGCCTGGTCCGGCAACCAGGGGCTGAGTGGCAACCTCAGCCTTAAACCCTCCGCTGCCGGCTCCTACAGCTACGTCCTCACCTGCGTCAACGCCAACGGCAAGACGGTCGACACGGACGTGCTCACCGTGGTGACCCCCAGCAGTGGCGGCGGTGGCGGCGGCGCGCTCGACCTTGCCGCTCTCCTGGCGCTCGGCGGCCTCGCCGGCGCACGCCTCAGGCGTGCGCGCCTCGGGGAGCGGCGGGCGCCGCAGGCCTGAACCTCAGCCCTTCAGCGCCGCAAGCGCCGCGAGCAGAGCCTCCCCGCGCGGGGAGCCAAGGCCAGTGCAGGCATCCCAGCCCGGACCTGCCGCATAGGCGCCGTTGCTGCCGCTCGTGATGTCGCGGAAGGCGCGCGCGCCGATCTGATAGATCGCTGGGTGTACGTCCCCGAGCGCCACCCCGAGCTTCTGGTTGCAGCGGGCGATGAGCGCCGCCCACAGGGGCGCCACCGCGCTCGTGCCGCCGATCACCTGCGTCTGACCGTCGACGCGCACCAGGTAACCGGTCTGAGGATCCGCGTTGCCCGCGACATCGGGCACGCCCCGCCCGCTTTGGCCGTTGGGCGCCTTCGGCACCCCCGCGGCCTGCTGCCAGGCCGGTTGCGCAAACTCAACGCTCACGCCCCCGCCCGTCGCGCCCTCATCCGTGGCGATGGCGTTCCACACCACCTCGGCCGTGATGGCCGTGCCCGAGGAGTTCAGGCGCGTGCCGCCGCACGCCAGTGCGTACGGGCTCGAGGCCGGGAAGTCCACGTGCGGCGTGCTGCCGGCCTCCCCGTCGCTCGAGCCATTGTCGCCGCAGGCGACCGTCACCGTGAGACCGAGCGTCGCCGCATCCTCGAGCGCACTTTCCATGGCGCTGCGCGCGCTCGCGGTCCACCCATCCTCCGGTCCGCCCCAGCTGATCGACATGACGCTGTTGTGGCGCGCGCTGTCGTGCGCGGCCTGCGAGATCGCCTCGTAGAAGCCCTGGTCGGTATTGGGTGCGAAGTACACCGCGATAGCCGCCTTCGGCGCGAGCGCGCCGATGATCTCGATGTCGAGCATCACCTCCCCGTCCGCATCGCCACCGGGGGTATTGGCGCCGCCGGCCACGCTCACGGCGGTGACCGTGGGCGCGGGGGCGATGCCGAGCCCGTGGAAGTAAGTCGCAAGATCCTGCGTGCTGAAGCCGCCCCCGAGCTCGATGATGGCGATGCCCTGACCACTGCCATCGGTGCCGGCCGGGTACTGGTAGAGCGCGCTTACCTGAAGCGGGGTATAGGTCTGGGCGGGCGTGGCGCGCGGACGCCGGAACTGCGGCCGCGCCACGGGGCGCCGGTCGAGACCGAGGATCGCGAGTGCCTGCGGCGGCAGCGCCGGGGCTGCATCACAGGACATGAACGGCCCACGGCCATCCTTGAGGCGGTAGCTGCCGAGCTTGATGCCGAACGCGCTCTGCAGCGCCGCCGGGGTGGCACGCAGCTGCAGCACCCGGCGCGTGACATCGGCACCGGTCTCCGTAAGTCCGTGCGCCTGCGCAAACTGGCGCAGGCTCGCCAGATCCGCAGGATCGGCGCCGCAGGCCTGCCCGAACTGCGCCCGCGACAGGCGCGGCGTGTGCGGCCAGGCCGCGGCGGGGGCATGAGCCCCGGCGCGCCGGCGCAGAACGATGGTGATATCCAGTGGCTCGGTGCCCGTGTGGGGACCGAGGTAGCTCATGCCGGACGGTGCCCGGGTGGCGGTCGCGCTCATGGTGTGACTCCTTGTCATGGCAACGGGATCAGGCAGCCTGCCTGCCGCGGGCGGGAGCCGCGGCCAGGCTGCATTTTGACCTGCTAGACTCGATTACAAAATGGAATAAAGAAGACGTGCGGGCATTTGTCGGGATCGGACTGGGCGCCTTGGCGCTGCTGCGGGCGGGTGCCGTCCCCGCGGCGAGCCATCCGGTGCAGGGGGCGCCCCTGGCCTGCACGGTGAGCCCCTGCCCGGCGCCGACGGGCGCCGACACCGGCTACGCCAATTACGCGTTCGCGAGCGAGCTCGGTTCGGGGGTGTACGAGATCAACGGCAGCACTATCCAGGTGTATCAGCTCCAGCCTGCTTATCGCCTGCGCACCGCTGAACACCCCTCCGACCGCCCGGGCATCCGGCTGATCTTCCCCGTCACGGTGGGCTTCTTCGACTTTCAGCTGCAGGACCTGGCGCACCTTGAGATTCCGACCCACCTTGGCGCGGTGAGTCTGGAGCCGGGCGTGGAGCTCGATTACTGGCTGCGCCCGCAGTGGCACGTCTATCCCTACGCCAAGGCCGGCGCGACCCTCGCCTCCTCGTCCGAGGTCAATGCCTACATCTGGGACGTGGGCGTCACCAGCGACTACCGCTTCAGCATCCTGAACACCACGGACCTGTGGCGCACCGACCTCGTGCACGCGCGCGTGCACTACCACGGCACGCTCGAGAACGGCAGCGCACTCGCCGATGATTCCTTCACCCGGCTGCGCAATGGCGTGGAGTTCCGGCGCACCTTTGGCGCCTCCTTGGGCGAGCGCTGGTACGAACTCGGCGTCTACGGCGTGGGCGACATCTACCTCGACGCCCCGCACGCGCCGCAGTCGGGCATCAGCGCCCGCACGCTGCAGTTCGAGTTCGGTCTTATGTTCGGTCTGAATCCCATGTACCGGGTGTGGGGCATCCCGCTGCCGCGGCTCGGCATCGGCTACCGCGACGCCGGGGTACTGTCCGGGTGGCGCCTGGTGCTCGGCGAGCCATTCTGAGGGCGGGCGGCGTTCCTGCGCCGGCGGCGTCAACCGGGGCCCGCGCGGCGCGTTAAGATGGGTCGCCGCGGGTTGACCCTCCATGCACCCGCCAGTTAAGGGAACCCCCATGAGGCAGCTCGCCCTCGCTTCGCTCATCGCCGCGGCGCTCCTGAGCGCCGGCTGCGCCCTGAACGTCCGCTCCGACGCCAACCCGGCCCTGCTCGGCAGCGTGCATTGCGGCAGCTACGCCTGGGCCGGCGCCTTCCGGGGCACGAGTCCCCTGCGCAACACCATCGCGAATCCCCTCAACGAGGAGCGGCTGCGCAGCGCGATTGCCAGCCATCTCGTGCCCGGGGGCAGCGTGCTGCCGGCCGGCAGTCCCGCGGACTGCCTGGTCGGCTACGGCATCGGCGGTAGCACGGTTGTTGATCCGGGCGGCTACTACGGCTGGGGCTATGGTTACGGCTACTATGGCTGGGACGGCCCATACGTCTACCGCGAGGGCATCATCTCGGTGGATCTCTACGACGCCAAGAGCCGCCAGCCGATGTGGCACGCCTCGGTCGACCAGAGCCTGTTCGACGTGAGCGGCACCGACGCCGAGAAGCGCATCGACGAGGCCGTCGCCGCCATCTTCAGCAAGCGCCCGCCCGGGGGCGCCTAGCCCTTCAGTTGCCTTGTCCGCCCAGGGCGTGCGGGGCAAGATCAACCGATGGCGAGCCCCATCGGCCTTAGCGTCATTTTCCTGAACGTGCTGTGCAACCAGCTCGGGCTGCCCGTGCCGGTGCTGCCCACGCTCATCGTGGCCGGCGCCATGGCGGCCGACGGCCGGCTGCCGGGAGCGGCGGTGTTCGGACTCGCCGTCGCCGGCTGCGTGTGCGGCGATGGCGCCTGGTACGTGGCCGGACGCCTCTTCGGCGGCCGCGTCATGAAGCTTCTGTGCAAGGTCTCCCTCACCCCCGACACCTGCGTCAGCCAGACGCAGTCGAGCTTCGAGCGCCACGGCTCCAGGGTACTGATCGTCGCCAAGTTCATCCCCGGGCTCTCGCTCGTCGCCCCGCCGCTCGCCGGCGCCACGCGCATGGGGGTGCTGCGCTTCCTGTGCTACAGCGTTCTCGCGGCCGCGCTGTGGGTGAGTGCTGCGCTCCTCGTCGGTCTGTTGCTGAAGGCGCAGATCGCCTGGCTCCTGCCGCGCGTGGCGGGCCTCGGGGGCGCGGCCGTGAGCGTGCTGCTGCTGCTGCTCGCCGGCTACATCGGCTACAAGTGGTATGAGCGCTACCGCTTCAACAAGGCGCTCGAAATGGCGCGCATCGGGGTCGCGGAGCTCTACACGCATCTTGGCAGCGCCACGCCGCCCGTGGTGCTCGACGTGCGCACGCCGACCGCGACCGGCCTGCAGCCGCAGCGCATCCCGGGCGCGCTGCAGGTGCCGCTGCAGGAGGTGGCGCGGCACGTCGGCCAGCTGCCGCGCGACCGCGACATCATCCTCTACTGCGCCTGCCCGAATGAGGCCTCCGCCGCCAAAGCCGCCAAGGTGCTCATGGCGCACGGTTACCGCCGGGTGCGCCCGCTGCGCGGCGGGCTGGATGCATGGATCGCGGCCGGCTATGCCATCGAGCAGATCGTGCTGACGCCGGCGCCGCAGCCCGGGGCAGCGGCGCAAGCGCCGCTGCCGGCAGCCCCGCAGCGCTGAACCCTCAGTCGGGCTTCAGTCCGTAGATCTCGAGCTCGCCTGAGACGCTGGTCGAGCCGGACGCCCCGCCGGTGTTGTTGCCGCGCGTGCCGACGTACACCTTGCCGTTGGCGATCGTCGGCACCGTGAACTTGACCGCGTTGCCCGCCACATCACTGCCCACCTGGCTGCTGTTCCACAGCTCGGTGGCGAGCGAGCCTGCGCTTAAGGCGTGCAGCACCGCCGGCCCGCAGCCTCCGGACTGCGGGGTGCAGTAGGCGTGGTTATCGAGCGCCCATACGATGCCGTTGCTGCCCGCGCCGCTCGCCGAGACGGAGGCGGTCGTGCCTGGGAACTGGAACGTCTGCGTGGAGCTCGACGCGGGCGTGGTGGTGAACTGCAGTGCGCCCGGGTCGAAGGCATAGGCAAGCATGGGACTGCCGAGCGGGGCGATGTAGAGCGTGTTGTTCCAGAACGCGGGCGTGGCGAAGATGCCGTGCCCGAGGTTCCACACCTGACGCGCATTGCTGTCGCCCGAGCCGCCCATCTGATCGCCGTTGAGCAGGTAGAGACTGCCGTCCTTGCCGCCACCGACCACCAGGTGCTGCGGCGAGGAGCCGCTGGTGGGGAGGTTGAGCACCAGCGCTGAGCCGCCGGAGCCAAAGTCCTTGTCACCCGCGTAAAGGCTCGCCTGGTCGGAGGGCGTGAAGAAGGAGGAGACGCCGAGGTGGTTCTGACCGGCGCCCGGGGCGAGCTGCAGGAAGGAATCCCCGAAGTCATCACTGCTGCCGCTCGTGGCGGCGCCATCGAACAGGCCGTTGCCGGTGATGACATACAGGTGACCGCCGGAGTCGACCGAAGGGGCCCCGCCTGCCATCCAGATGCCGCCTTCGCTGGTGTTCGGGGAGACGTTGAGCACCGCCTGCTGCGCGAAGGCGCTGCCGTTGTAGGTGTAGCCCATCAGCCAGCCGTACCAGGGAGGCGCATCCTCGTGCGAGCCCCAGGCGATGTAGAGAACCCCGTTGGTGAGGGCAAGCCCGGCGCGCTGGTTCTCCTGGCGGGGAGAGAAGTTCACCGCGCTGCCGTTGTCGGCCTGGTACGTGGCGCTGATCGCCGCCGGCGAGCCGGCCCGCTCGCTGCCGCTGGCCAGGTCGATCGCGTGCAGGCGCTGATAGAACAGGGTGCCGGTGGAATCGACCGACTTTGCCACCACGTAGAGGATGCCCGCGGCCGGATCGATGACCGGAGTGCCCGTGATGCCGACCTCGGGTGAGATGTCGCCATCACCCTGGCCCACGAGGAAGTTGGTGCCGCCATCGGGAACCGGGGTCTCCCCGGCAGCGGCCCCATGGGTCACGTCGATGAGGTTCGCCTGCCAGAGCAGCAGGCAGGGGCTCGCATCGGCATCAAACGCGTAGAGACTGTCGTGCTCGGTCGCAACGAAGACGACGTTGTGCATGACGCCGGCGATGCTCAGGTTCGCCACCCACAGGGGCTGCGCGTAGACCGCCCCGTCCACGCCGCAGGAGAGGAGCTTGCCGAAGGTCGCGGCGCCGACAGTCGCCGCGGTGAGCGCGTATTCCTGGGTGTTGGCGCCGTCGCGCGCGACGTCGTTGTGGTAAGTGTAGACGCCCGCAAGGTCGGTCACACCGACCGTGACCGAGGCACTGCGCGAGCTGTCGGTAAGACTGGTAGCGGTCAGGGTATAGACACCGGCGGTCGCAGGCGCGGTGAAGCTCACAGCGACACCGTTCGCGCTGGTGGCGGGCGTGAAGGCGCCGCCGGCCGGCAGCGCACTCCAGCTCACCCCCGCATTGTCATTGGTGGTGGCGGTAAAGGACTGCTGCTGGCCAAGGGTGAGGCCGGCGCGCTGCGGCGACACCTGCACGCTGATGCCCGCCGGGCTCACGGTGATCGTATAGGCGGCGCTCTGGGTCTGCGCAGGGTTCCCGGAGTCCGTGACGCTCACGGTGAGGGGCGTCTGCAGGGCGGTCGCCGTGGGCGTGCCGGAAATGAGACCGGTGGAACTGGCGAATTGCAGGCCCGCCGGCAGACTTCCCGCACTCACCTGCCAGCTGAGCGCCCCGGTGCCCCCGGTGGCGACGAGCTGCCCCTGGTAGGCAACGCCGATCTGCCCGAGGGGGAGCGCGGCAGTCGTGATGGCGAGCGGCACGGCGCTGATCGTGAGTGACAGCGTGACGCTCACCATCGCCGGCGGGCTGGCGGAGTCTGCGACCTGGAAAGTGAGCTGGCTGTCCGCAGCATTGCTCGTCGGCGTGCCGGTGATCGCCCCGCTCGTGGCGTTCAGGGCCAGCCCGGAGGGCAGCGTGCCGCTGGTGAGGCTCCAGGTATAAGGCGCGGTGCCGCCGGTCGCGGTGAGCGTCGCATCGTAGGCGCTGCCGACGTCGCCGTCGGGGAGCGAGTGGGTGGTGGCCCTGAGCTCCCCGGCGAGTACCGTGATGGTGAGGGTGACACGGGCGCTCTGGGCGGGGCTCGCCGCGTCCTGCACCTGGACGACGAGCGTCGCGCCATAGGCGCCCCCGGTCGGGGTGCCCGCGAGCGTGCCGCTCGCGGTGTCGAATGAGATCCCGGGGGGCAACAGGCCGGAGGTGAGCGACCAGGTGTAGGGCACCGTGCCGCCGCTGGCGGCGAGGGTTGCGCTGTAGGCAACGCCGACCTGCGCGTTGGGCAGCGAGCTCGTCGTGACCGACAGCGGCGTCGGCGGCGTGCCGCCCCCGCCGGAGGAGCCAGCGCTGGTGCTGCTGCCACCGCAGCTGCCAAGGAGCGCCGCGGCGGCGCAGAGCATGAGGAGTGCGAATGGCCTGCCCCGGGCGCACAGCCGCAACATGGATCCCAACATCGTCCCCCGGTTTCTGGTGCGTGTCCCGCGGCCAAAAGCCGCGCGGCCATCTGCGGTGTCGTGCGGCTATCTTAGCCTTAAGTCGGCGCTCGCTCAGGCCCCGTCGCCATTCGACGACGCCGCGTAGGCAACCGCGAATATGTCTTGCCGGGGAACGCGGGTGCGCGACGTGCGTTGACGGGTTTGAGCGGCGCCAGGTGCGCGTGTCAGGACAGTGCGCAACGCTCCCTTACACGCAGCGCACATGAGATATGCGGACCGCGGCGCGGCGCGCCTTTCAGGGCAGGAGCGGCAGCTCGCGCGGTTCCTCGCCGCGGTGAATCGGTGTCAGCGACGGCGCGGCCGCCGGTGCGGCGCTGCGCGCGCGGATCTCCGCCCACAGGGCCGCATAGATCTGTGCCGCGGCGCTGCGCGGGGCGCTCGCCGTCAGGGGCGCGCGCCGCACGGTCATGCGCTCGATCTCGCTCCAGTTCGGCACCTCGGTCGCGAGCATCTGCGGGAACTGCGCGCGCGCCTCAGCGATCAGCTCGCGGTGCAGCGCACGCCGCCGGTCGACCATGGAAAAGAACGGCAGCAGCACCAGATCCGTCCAGCCCTCGCGCGCGATGAACTGCGCAAGCTGCGCCAGCATGCGCAGCGACAGCGGCGCCGGCACCAGCGGCACGATTACGACGTCCGCGGCGCGCAGCACGTTCTCGGACAGCAGCGAGATGCCCGCCGGGCAGTCGAGGAACAGCGCCCCATAGATCTCGCGCAGCGGGCGGCTCATCTTCAGCAACCGCTCGGTCGGGTGGCGGCGCTGCGCGAGCTGCACCGCGAAATTGCGGTACGAGAAGTCCGCCGGCAGCAGGTCGAGCCCCGCGTAGCCGGTGGCGAGGATCAGCTCCGGCAGTTCGCGCTTGCCGGCGAGGAGTTTCCTCGCCGAGGCGTGCTCCTGCTCCTCGCCGCCGAGTGCGTAGGTGGCGCCGCCCTGGGAATCAAGATCCCACAACAGCGTCGCGCAACCGCCGGCCGCGCTCAGATAAGCGAGGTTGACCGAGGTGGTGGTCTTGCCGACCCCGCCCTTGATGTTGGTGACGGCGTAGATGCGCACGGGGGCGAGCATACGCTCTCCCCCAGGCGGGGCGAAAACCCGCGCGGTCGCTGCCGCCGGGCGCGCGGGTGTGGCCGCTTACGCGGTGTGCAGGCGATTGCGGATCAGGACGGCCAGGTGGCCGACGAGCAGCCCGGCGGTTGCGATGAAGGAGGTGACGATCAGTTCCATGATGGCAATTCCAGTGGGTCTCATAACGGGGGCGCAGTGTATGCACCCGCCGTGAATGATTGGTGAACCAGCACGCGAAATGGTGGCGGCCAAGCCCGACTTCAAGGCCTGAAAACCGCGAAAAGAGACGCGCGTCTCACCCTTAAGGGGGAGGCGCGCCGCGCGTGGTTAGGTGATGGACCCGGGCTTGCGCAGCATCTTGCCGATGTCGGCGACGTGGGCGGTCTCGGCGGCAATCTGCGCGCGGGCGTATTCCTCGAGCATGATGTTGCGCCCTTCCACCAGCCCCATGAGCTTGTGGTACTCCGCCAGCCCTTCCTCTTCGTGGGCGAGGGCCTCGCGCAGGATCTCATCGATGTTGTGTTTGTGTGTTTCCAGGAGCGACCCGAGCTTCAGCGACGGGTGGCCACCGAGGCTCGTGATGTGCTCGCCGGCGCGCACCGCATGCGCCTGCGACTCGTCCGCCTGGGTGCGTAGCCAGGCGACGATCGGGATGCGGTTGTGACCGAACACCATGAAGCTGTAATGCAGGTAACGCACGAGACCGGCGAGCTCCAGCTCGAGGATATGGTTGAGGGTATCGACCACCTTCACGGTCTCGGTCTTGTTGAGTTCGGCACCCATGGAAAGCTCTCCGCGCGTCGCGCCTCGGGTGGTGGCATGGTAAGCCTTTCGGTGGTGTATCGTACATGCACCCAGCAGCGCTAAACGGGAGTGCGTGCCATGAGCGCCTTTTACGACATTGCAATTCCACGCATCGACGGCACGCCGGATCTGCTCGGCCCTCTGCATGGCAAGGTGACGCTCGCCGTCAACGTCGCCAGCAGGTGCGGGCTCACGCCGCAGTACGAGGGACTCGAGCAGCTGCAGCGCGAGCTGGCCGGGGAGAATTTCACCGTGGTCGGCTTCCCCTGCAACCAGTTTGCCGGCCAGGAGCCCGGCAGCGCGCAGGAGATCGTCAGCTTCTGCAGCACGACCTATGGGGTGACCTTTCCCCTGAGTGAGAAGCTCGAGGTCAACGGACCGCAGCGCCACCCGGTGTACCAGTTCCTCACCGCCACCGCGGGCGGGATCCCGGGCGACATCACCTGGAACTTCGAGAAGTTTCTCATCGGGCGCGACGGCCAGGTCCTCAAGCGCTATCCGCCGACCGTCAAGCCCGAGGATCGCGGGCTGATGCAGGACATCGCCGACGCGCTGTGAGGCGCGCGCGGCTGCCTGCGAAAAAAAGCCCATGGCCGAATTTGAATTCGCAGTCCTCGGCGCCGGCGCCATGGGCTCAATCGTCGGCGCCCACCTGAGTCGCGCCGGCCACAGCGTGGCGATGCTCGCGCGCGGCCGGCGCGCACAGCAGCTCGAGGAGCACGGCATCAGCGTGCGCGGCCTCAGCGACTTCTCCACCCCGGTCACGGTGCTCGCCGATCCTGCGCTGCTGGCGGCAGCCGGCACGCTGATCGTTGCGACCAAGACCCCCGGCACCGCCGCAGCGCTGGCAACCCTTGCGCACGCGCACTTCGACACCGCGCTCTCCATCCAGAATGGTCCGCTGAAGAATGAGATCCTGGTGCAGGCCTTCGGTGCCCCGCAGGTACTCGGGGCGCTTGCGGATACGAGTGGCGAGCTCTTGCCCGACGGCACGGTGCTCTTCACCCGCAACGTCAACATCATGCTCGGGGAGCTGCCCCGCGGCGACAGCGAGCGCGCGCGTCGCATCGCTGCGGCGCTCGATGGCGCGGGTGTGCGCGCCGCCTCCACCGCCCAGATCCTCACGCTCGAGTGGTCGAAGTTCTGCTCCTGGGTCGGGCTCATGGCGCTCGCCGTCACGACGCGCGCACCGACCTGGAAGTACCTGTCCGATCCGGACTCAGCCCTGCTGCTGGCGCGCCTGGTACGCGAGATGGGCCGCCTCGCCGCCGCGCTCGGCATCGAGCTCAGCGACCGGGCCATCCTGCCCACCGCGAGTCTGTGCAGCGCCAGCGAGACGCAAGCGGTCGCGATCCTGACGCGCACCGGTGCGCACTACCAGGCGACGGCTCCGGCGCATCGCATGTCGGCGCTGCAGGACGTGGAGGCGGGGCGGCCGCTGGAGGTCAACGAGACACTCGGTTACGCGCTCGAGAAATCACAACAGCTCGGGCTCGAGCTGCCCCTGCTGGAGTGCTTCCGGCGCCTGATCGGCGCCATCGACCGCACCGCACGCCTCGCCGGCTGAGGCAGGCCGGCCTGCCGGCGTTGGGTGCCGCGGCGACGCGGTGGTATCCTGCCCGCCCCTTTTCAGCCAGCCCGCGCGGGCACCCCCGCGCAGCGGCCGCCACACACAGGACCCCCATGAGCATCGCGCAGGATCAGGTCGTCAGCATCCATTACACGCTCCGCAACGATGCGGGGGAGGTTCTCGACAGCTCCGCCGCCGGCGAGCCGCTCACCTACCTGCACGGTCACGGCAATCTGATCCCGGGACTCGAGCGCGAACTGGCTGGCAAGAACACCGGCGACAAGCTGAGCGTAAAGATCGCCCCCGCGGACGCCTACGGCGAGTACGACAAGGGGCTGGTGCAGCGCGTGCCGCGGCGGGCCCTCAAGGGTGTGCCGGACGTGCGCGTCGGCATGCGCCTGCAGGCGCAGACCGAGCACGGGCCGCGCGCCGTCACGGTCACGCAGCTCACCGGGGACCTGGTCACGCTCGATGGCAATCATCCGCTCGCCGGCCAGAACCTGAACTTCGAGGTCGAGGTCGGCGCGGTGCGCGCCGCCAGCGCCGAGGAACTCGAGCACGGCCACGTTCACGGGCCCGACGGTCATCATCACTGAGCAGCGGCCCCCGCCTCGCGGGCGTCCAGGCGCGCGAACTCGCTCCTGAAGGCATCGACGCGCTCAAGGTACTGGCGCGGATCATGATCCCCGCAGCGCTGAGCGGCGCTGAAGTGAAAGCCGCGCCGCGCGTAAAGTGCCCCGGCCCCCGCCCCGCACAGGTGCACCACAGCGGCTAGGTGCCCGGCCTGCTCCGGCCGCGGCGCTGCCGCGTGCGTCAGCTGCGCCAGTATGGCGCTCACCTTCAGCTCCAGATCCGCCGCGGTGAGCTCGATGGCATCGCCAGGCAGCACGCGCAGGTAGAGGCGGTTGAACCAGCAGGAATGCCAGTCGTCCCAGGGCCCCTCGTGGGTCAGCTGGTGCGCATGGATGCACCAGTGACGCGCTTCGTCGAAGGTCGGATCGGTCATCTGGAACATGCCCACCGCGCTCGAGGCGGGGTGGTAGAAGTTGAAGGGCGCCGCCGGCCAGCTGAAGCGCCAGTAGGTACGCACCAGAGGGTTACCGGAGGCCTCCACCTGCGCGAGCGCCGCCAGCAGCGGCGCGCTCACGTGTGTCGTTGCGTAGCGGCGGAACAGGTGTCCGTAGGCGCGCCAGCTTTCCTCCGGGGTCTTGTAGAACTGCCCGCTGACCGGAAAGAAGAGCTCAGTGGGTTTACGAATGACCTGATAAATGAAGTTACCGGCCACCACGATGATGGCGGCGCACACGAGGTACAGCGCCGCCCTGACCGGGGTGAGCGCCTCGCCCGCCCGGACGCGGCGCGGCGGCTGCGCCCGGCGCCGGCGCGTGGCACCCCGTGCGCGCGCCATTAGCTTAGCTGCGCTGCACGGGCGCAGGTCCGTGCACTACCATGCTCCATTCGCCCGCCGAGGGCCGAGGAGCAAGCCGTGTCCAGTGATGTCGTCGAAGTCGAAACCGGCCGCAACCCTGCGGCGAGTGTGATCTGGCTGCATGGCCTGGGTGCAGATGGGCATGATTTTGAGCCGATCGTGCCCGAACTTGTTTCCGCCGGCGAGCGCGCGCTGCGCTTCGTCTTTCCGCACGCCCCGGTGCGGCCCGTCACGCTCAACAACGGCTACCCCATGCGCGCCTGGTACGACATCGCGGCGCTGAACCGCGGGGCTCCCCAGGATGAGGCCGGCATCCGCGCCTCACAGGCGCGCATCAGCGAACTGATCCGGCGCGAGAACGAGCGGGGCGTCGCCACCGCACACATCGTGCTGGCCGGTTTCTCCCAGGGCGGCGCCATGGCGCTGTTCGCCGGCACGCGCTATCCCGAGAAGCTCGCCGGGATCATGGGCCTCTCGTGCTATCTGCTGCTCGCCGGGCGCCTCGCGAGCGAGCGCAGCGCCGCCAATCAGGCGACCCCCATATTCCTGGCGCATGGTTCTCAGGATCCGGTGGTGGCGGAGGCGCTCGGAGCGGAGGCACACCGGCAGCTCGAATCCGCCGGCTACAAAGTAGAGTGGCATGCCTACAGCATGCCTCACTCCGTGTGCCCGCAAGAGGTGCGCGATATCGCAGCGTGGCTGCGCGGCGTGCTCTAGGCTGCCGCCGGCACCGATCGGGCGGGCGGTGGCAGCCACTGCACCCGCGCCACCTCGGGGCGGGGGCCGGCCGGGGCCTCAGCGGCCACCCTGACCCTCGTGAGCCCCCGCGGTACCCGGATGTCCCTGGGCGCCCTGTTCATGGCCACCACCCCCCTGAGGGGCGTGAGCTGGCGGGACCGTGGCGGCGTTGTGGTACACCGGCGCCGCCCCGGCGGACGGGTGAGGCGCATAGGCGGGGACCGGACTGTGCTGCGCGGAAGCGCCATGCGCCGCGCCGCCGCCCTGCGGGTGACCCGCATAAGCGATCGCAGGATCGGCACTGTGCGGGGCGGTGGCGTGCGAAACACCCGCAGCGCCGCGCGCCGCGACCACGTCATGTCCGCTGAAGGCCGCGGGACGGGCGGTGGCGGCGATCGGGGGGCGCCCGCCATTCACCGCGGCGCGCAGCGATTCATCGTTGCGCGCCATGCTTTCGTGCGCGCGCTGCTCGGCGGTGAAGGCTACGTGCTGCTCGTGTGCCGCGGACAGCTCCGCCGCGCTCGGGCGTGCCACGACGCCGCCGGTGCCGCCGTTGTAGCTGACCCGCGTGACCGTGGTGTTGTTGACCACCGTGCGCGTGTATACGTTGGTCACGTTGATGGTGCGCACGTTGTTGACGGTCGTGTTGTACAGGAACCGGTTACCGTGCCAGTAGCCGCCCTCATAACCCACCCCGCCATAGCCGTAGCCGTAGTTCACGCCGCCGTAGAAGCCGATGTGCGGGCCCCAATAGCCGGCGTGCCACAGATAGGCACCGTCACCCCAGCCCCAGTATCCCGGGGTCCACAGGAGTCCCACCGCCGGCGGCATGACCCACGTCCCCGGCACCCAGTAGTAGCCCGTCGGCGCCCACGCCCAGTACCCGGGAGTCCAGATGTAGCCCGGCGCCGGAATCGCCGGCTGCACATAGACCGGCAGCACCGGGGGTGCGAGATTGACCAATACACCGACCACGACCGCCGCCGGCGCCGCGAGGGGCAGCAGCGCGAGTGTGATCGGCACGAGCAGGGCGCGAAGCAGGTTGCGCATGATGGGTACTCCTCCGCCATCACGGTGACGCAGGGTCACTGAACCAAGGCTGAATTCGCGGCTGTCTGCCGGTTACGACAGCCGCACGGCGCCGATGGCTTTTCAGAACCAGCTGTAGTTGAAACTGATGCTGATGCGCTCGGCGGCGCGCTGCTGCGGGGCCACCTCGTGGCGCAGCCAGCTTTCGAACAGCACCACCTGACCGGCGCGTGCCGGCAGGACCACCCAGGCACGGCTGGCACGCGTGGCGCGAGCGCGTCGCGGGGGCGCGGCCATGAAGCGCTCCAGGCGCGGATCTTCGAACTTAATCCCCGGCGCGCGCTCGGGGACCTGAACGTAATACGTGCCGCTGATGCTCGACAGCGGGTGCAGGTGCAGGCCGTGCACGGCTCCGGCCCCCATGATGTTGACCCAGCAGTCGGTCATCGTGAGCTCACGTCCCTCGAGGTCGAACTCGAGCGCGCGCGCAAAGCGCGCGACGTGGCGGTCGAGCCGGCGCTCGAGAGCGGCGAAGGTGGGCGAGAGGCGGTGCATGCGGTGCGCGGAGCTGTAGGAGGTGTAGCCGCCGGGGTAGTTACGCTCCGACCAGCGCACGCCGGCGACATCATCATGACGCAGCGCGCGGCATTCGCGCCGCAGGCGGTTGTTGAGGGCGCGCCAGCCGCGCGGCCCCAGGGCCGCCTGGTAGATCCGCGTCGGAAACAACAGCTGTATGGCCATGATTCGCGCCCGAGTATGCGGGGCGCTTGCGAACTGGTCTATGATTCCCCCCTTGCCCGAAGCCCCCAGATGGACTCCTCTTAATGGCAGTCGCCAAATTTCCCCCGGAACTGAGCTCGGCCACGCCCCAGGCGCGGAGCGCTGAACTGATACCGCACTGGATTGGCGGGCGCACCGTGACCGGCGCGGGCACCCGGCTGCCGGTGTTCAACCCCGCCACGGGCGCCATCGCGCGCGAGGTCGCCCTGGCGAGCGCTGCGGACGTGGAGGCGGCAGTGGCGAGTGCCCGCGCCGCACAGCCTGCCTGGGCGCAGCTGCCGGCCGTGCGCCGCGCGCGCGTGCTCGCCGCATTCCTTGCGCTCCTCAACGAGGAGCGCGATGCGCTCGCCGCCCTCATCACGGCCGAGCATGGCAAGGTTTTCAGCGATGCCCAGGGCGAGGTGACGCGCGGCATCGAGATCGTGGAGTTCGCCTGTGGCATACCGCAGCTGCTCAAGGGCGACTTCACCGACCAGGTCTCCACCGGCATCGACAACTGGACGCTGCGCCAGCCACTCGGCGTCGTGGCCGGCATCACGCCGTTCAACTTCCCGTGCATGGTGCCGTGCTGGATGTTTCCGTTGGCGCTCGCCTGCGGCAATGCCTTCGTGCTGAAGCCGAGCGAGCGCGATCCGTCTGCCGCCGTCTTCATGGCGCGCCTGCTGTCGCAGGCAGGCCTGCCGGATGGGGTCTTCAACGTGGTGCAGGGCGATAAGCTCGCGGTGGATGCGCTCCTCGATCACCCGGACGTGAAGGCCGTGAGCTTCGTCGGCTCGACCCCGATCGCCCACTACATCTACCAGCGCGGTGCGCAGCACGGCAAGCGCGTGCAGGCTCTGGGGGGCGCCAAGAACCACATGGTCGTCATGCCCGATGCGGACCTCGAGCAGGCGGTCGATGCCCTGATCGGCGCGGCGTACGGCTCGGCCGGCGAGCGCTGCATGGCGATCTCGGTCGCGGTGCTGGTGGGCGACACCGCCGACAAGATGCTGCCGAAGCTCGCCGCGCGCGCGCAAGAGCTGCGCGTCGCGGACGGCATGCATCCGGATGCGGAAATGGGACCGGTCATCAACCGCGCCGCGGTCGAGCGCATCCAGGGCTACATCGAGGACGGCGTGGCCAGCGGCGCCAAGCTCGTCGTGGACGGCCGCCGCCACCCCAAGAGCGGCGCGGCCTTCACGGTCGAGGGTTTCGAGCAGGGCTTCTGGGTGGGTGCGACGCTCTTCGATCACGTCAAGCCCGAGATGCGCATCTACCGCGAGGAGATCTTCGGCCCGGTGCTCGCGTGTGTGCGCGTGCCGGACTTCGCGGCTGCCCTCAATCTCGTCAATGCGCATCCCATGGCGAACGGCGTGGCCTGCTACACCCGCGACGGCAACGTCGCGCGCGAGTTCGGGCGCCGCATCGAGGTCGGCATGGTGGGCATCAACGTACCAATCCCGGTGCCGATGGCGTGGCACGGGTTCGGGGGCTGGAAGGCAAGCCTGTTCGGAGACATGAATGCCTACGGCGAGGAAGGCGTGCGCTTTTACACTCGGCAAAAGTCGATCATGCAGCGCTGGCCGGAGAGCACCCCCAAGGGGGCCGAATTCGCGCTGCCAACCGCAAAATAGCCGCTCCCGCCGCCCGGTGCGCGCACCCGCTGCGCTGACCCCGGGGGTTGGCTCATTGCAACACTCTATAGTCCGTAGCGAGCCGCCCCACGGTCACTTGAACTTACGAGATTCGCGACGCTCTTAGTTAGACTTACCAACCCCGCACGCACCGTGCGCGTTCGATCAAAGGGACCACTGAATGCGTCTAATGACCTCAATGCTGCTCTGCGCGGGCCTCGCCGTGAGCACTGCCGCGAGCGCGGATGACCTGCTCGGTCTCTACGTCGGTGCCGGCGTCGGCCAGTCACAGCTGCAGCAGAACTACTGGCAGATCGACGCGCATACCACCGGCTGGAAGCTGGTCGCCGGCTGGCGTCCGCTCTCATTCGTGGGCGCGGAAATCGACTACGCGGACCTCGGCAGCAAGGACGTCAGCTATTTCGGCACCACCGGCTACACCCAGGTCTCGACGAAGGCGCGTGCCGCCAGTGCCTATGCCGTCGGTTACCTTCCGGTGCCGGTGCCATGGCTCAGTCTGTACGTCAAAGGTGGCGCCACCCGCGTGACCGCCGACACCCACGGCTCAACCTCCCCGGGCGGCTGTCCGGCGGGGAGCTCCCCGTGTGGTCCGAGCTACTTCACGACCGACAGCACGAGCACCAAGTTCGCCTGGGGAGCCGGAGCGGAGTTCAAGTTCGGACTGCCGGGCATCCGGGTCGAGTACGAGCGCTTGAACGGGCCGCAGGGCGATAACGCGCTGCTTTCGGTCGCCGCGACGCTCAATTTCTGAATGCGCACCACGCGCTCCTGACGCCAGCCCAGACCCTCGACGTCTAAAGCGCTGCCCTCCCCGGCCGCCCTCAGGGGGCGGAAGGGGAGGCAAGCTGCGCGGGCGCTGTGCCGCCCAGGGTGGCGTGCAGCTTCGCCTCGTCCACCGCGCCACACCACTTGCCCACCACGATGGTTGCCACCCCGTTACCGACGAGGTTGGTGAGCGCACGCGCCTCGGACATGAAGCGGTCAATCCCGAGAATGAGCGCCAGGCCCGCCACCGGCACGTGCCCGACCGCGGACAGCGAGGCGGCGAGCGTGATGAAGCCCCCGCCGGTGACCGCCGCCGCTCCCTTCGAAGTCAGCAGCAGCACCGCGAGCAGCGTCAGCTGGTGCCAGATGTCGAGCGGGGTGTTGGTGGCCTGCGCGATGTAAATGGCCGCCATGGTGAGGTAGATGGAAGTGCCGTCGAGGTTGAAGGAATAGCCGGCCGGGATCACGAGTCCCACGACCGACTTGCGCACCCCTAAGTCCTCCATCTTGTGCAGCATGCGCGGCAGCACCGACTCCGAGGAGGAGGTGCCGAGCACGATCAGCAGCTCATCGCGGATGTAGCGGCTGAAGCGCAGCACCGAGAAGCCGTGCAGGCGGGCGATGAGGCCGAGCACGCCGAGCACGAAGATGACGCAGGTGAGGTAGAAGCATCCCATGAGTCCTGCGAGCCCCAGCAGCGACTCCACCCCGAAGCGGCCCACGGTGAAGGCCATCGCCCCGAGCGCCCCGACGGGCGCCAGACGCATGACGTAGCCGACGATGCGGAAGAACACCTGCCCGCCCTCTTCCACGATGCGGAACAGCGGGTTGTCGCGGCCGCCGGCCGCGTGCAGCGCAAAGCCGCAGAGGATCGCGAGCAGCAGCACCTGCAGCACGTCGCCGCTCGCGAAGGCGCCGAAGAAGGTCGCCGGGATGATGTTGAGGATGAAGTCCGTGACCCCGGGGATCGCACCGGGCGTGGTGTACTGCGCGATGGCGTGGGCATCGAGCGTCGCGGCGTCGGCGTTGACGCCAACGCCCGGCTTCAGGAGGTTGACGATCACGAGGCCGATGAGGAGCGCGAGCGTCGACACCACCTCGAAGTAAAGGAGTGCGAGGCCGCCGGCCTTGCCGACCTCGCGCAGCTTCGCCATGCCGGCGATGCCGGTGACCACGGTGCAGAAGATGATCGGCGCGATCAGCAGCTTGATCAGCTTGATGAAGCCGTCTGCGAGGGGCTTGAGCTGCTGGGCGAAATGCGGAAGGAAAATGCCCAGCGCCACACCGAGCGCGATCGCGATCAGCACCTGCACATACAAGGAACGCCAGATCCCGCGGCGCATGCTGCCCCCAAACGACGCCGGCTGCCGCCGGCGTCTCAGCCTACCGCTTTCGCGAGCTACGCGCGCCTAGGACACCTTGTGGAACTGCTGCTCCTCGGTGCTGCCGGTGAGGGCGGTGATGGAGGAGGTGCCGCCGGCGACGGTCTGGGTCACCGCATCGAAGTAGCCCGCCCCGACTTCGCGCTGGTGCTTGGTCGCTGTGTAACCGTGCGCCTCGGCGGCGAACTCGGCCTGCTGCAGGGTGACGTACGCGCTCATCTGCGTCGCCTTGTAGCCGCGGGCGAGCTCGAACATGGAGAAGTTGAGCGCGTGGAAGCCGGCGAGCGTGATGAACTGGAAGCGGTAGCCCATGGCCGCAAGCTCGCGCTGAAACTTCGCGATCTGCGCATCGTCGAGCTTGCGCTTCCAGTTAAAGGAAGGGGAACAGTTGTAGGCGAGCAGCTTCCCCGGGAATTTCGCGTGCACTCCTTCGGCGAACTCGCGCGCCTCCTGCAGATCGGGCTTGGCGGTCTCGCACCACACCAGATCCGCGTACGGAGCATAGGCGAGGCCGCGCGCGATCGCCTGTTTCAGTCCCGCCTTCACCGTGAAGAAGCCCTCGGCAGTGCGCCCCTTGGCGGCATCGATGAAGGCCCGGTCGCGCTCATCCACGTCGGTGGTGAGTAGCGTTGCGCCTTCCGCATCAGTGCGCGCCACCAGTACCGTGGGCACGTTGGAGACATCCGCCGCCAGGCGCGCGGCGATCAGCTTGTTGACCGCCTCCTGCGTCGGCACCAGCACCTTGCCGCCCATATGGCCGCACTTCTTGGCCGAAGACAGCTGGTCCTCGAAGTGCACACCGGCGGCGCCGGCGTCGATCATCTGCTTCATGAGTTCGAAGGCGTTGAGCACGCCGCCGAAGCCCGCCTCGGCATCCGCCACGATCGGCTTGAGCCAATCGATCGAGTCATCCCCTTCCGCGTGATGAATCTCATCGGCCCGCCGCAGGGTGTTGTTGATGCGCCGCACCACCGCCGGCACCGAGTCGGCAGGGTACAGCGACTGGTCCGGGTACATCTCGCCGGAGAGGTTGGCATCCCCGGCGACCTGCCAGCCGGAGAGGTAGATCGCATCCAGCCCCGCCTTGACCTGCTGCATCGCCTGATTGCCGGTGAGCGCCCCGAGCGCGTTGACGAAGGGCTTCTCGTTCAGATACCGCCACAGCTTCTCCGCGGTCAGGCGCGCGATCGAGTGCTCGACCGGGATCGTGCCGCGCAGGCGCACGACGTCCTTGGCATCGTAACCGCGCTCAACGCCATGCCAGCGCGGGCTCTCGCGCCAGCTACGCCGCAGTTCTTCAGCCGTGGGCAGGGATTTCGCAGCACTCATGAATACGCCTCGATTGGATTAGGGAGCAAAAGGGGACTAGCTCAGCAATTCGTACGCGGGCAGCGTCAGAAACTCATCGAATACCTCGGACTTCGTCATCTGTTCGAACAGGCGCGCCGCGGTCGGGAACACCCCACCGGTGAGACGCGCGGCGCCGACCTCGCCGTGGATGCGGTCGAGCTCGGCGCTCATCAGGCGGTCGAAGCGCTCGATCGTGATCGGCTGCCCGTCACTGGTGTGCGCGCCGTGACGCAGCCACTGCCACAGCTGCGCGCGGCAGATCTCCGCGGTGGCCGCATCCTCCATCAGGTGATAGAGGGGCACGCAGCCGTTGCCGCGCAGCCAGGCCTCAAGGTACTGCACGCCCACGCGGATGCAGCCGCGCACCCCGGCCTCGGTGATCTGCCCGTCCGGCACCTTGAGCAGGTCGAGCTCGCCGACGTTGACGTCGGCGCGGCTGACGCTGAGCTGGTTCGGCCCCTTCATGACCGAGTCGAAGGCCTCGCGTGCGATCGGGGCAAGACCCGGGTGCGCGATCCAGGTGCCATCGTGCCCGGCGTGCGCTTCGCGCAGCTTGTCCGCGCGCACGCGTGCCATGGCCGCCTCGTTCGCGGCCGGGTCATCGCGGATCGGGATCTGGGCTGCCATGCCGCCCATGGCGTGCGCGCCGCGGCGGTGGCAGGTCTTGATGAGGAGCTCGACGTAGGACTTCAGGAAGTGCCGGTCCATCGTCACCGTGGCGCGGTCGGGCAGCACGCAGTCCGGGCGGTTACGGAACTTCTTGATGAAACTGAAGATGTAATCCCAGCGTCCGCAGTTAAGACCCGCGGAGTGCTCGCGCAGCTCAAAGAGGATCTCGTCCATCTCGAAGGCGGCGAGGATCGTCTCGATCAGCACGGTCGCCTTGATCGTGCCGCGCGGCACACCCAGGGCCTCCTGGGCGGCGAGGAACACGTCGTTCCACAGCCGTGCCTCCAGATGGCTCTCCATCTTCGGCAGGTAGAAGTACGGGCCGGTGCCGCGGCGCGCGAGCGACTCGTGGTTGTTGGCGATAAACACGGCGAAATCGAACAGCGAGCCGGACACGGCTTCGCCGTTGATGCGCACGTGCTTCTCCGGCAGGTGCCAGCCGCGCGGACGCACGATGAGAGTCGCAGTCTTCTCGTTCAGGCGGTAGACCTTGCCGGTGGCGCCATCCTCGAAGCTGATGGTGCGACGGATCGCGTCCGCAAGATTCACCTGCCCGCGCACGATGTTCTCCCAGGTCGGCGAGCAGGAGTCCTCGAAGTCGGCCATGAAGCAGCGCACCGGTGCGTTGAGCGCGTTGATGACCATCTTGCGGTCGACCGGTCCGGTGATCTCGACGCGCCGGTCGGTGAGGTCGTGCGGCACGCTTGCGATGCGCCAGTCGTCGCTGCGCACCTGGGCGGTGTGCTTGAGAAAATCCGGCTGCGCTCCGTCATCCAGCTGCAGCTGCCGATCACGGCGCGCGTTGAGCAGCTCCAGGCGGCGCGCATTGAAGCGCCGGTGCAGGCTCGCCAGCAGCTGCAGGGCGAGCGGCGTCAGCACCTCGTCCGAGCGCTCGACCTGCTTGCCGAGGATCTCGACCTTCGGTCCCGCCGGGTCGCGCGAATACACCTGTCCTTGGCTCTGAGCGTTCATGGCTGCCCCAATATACGGCGATTGGTGATGAAATTTGACTGTAGAAACTTCACACTGTTAATTTCACAGACCCGGTCCCAGTGCCCCGCCACGGGCGGTTAGACATATGCTCCCGCTGCTGCGCAAAGGTCATTTTCTCGGCGCCAAGCTGCGCGCCCTGCGCAAGGCCAACGGGCTGACGCTTGAGGAACTGTCGGGGCGCTGCGTGCAGCGCGACGCCGCCGTCGGCCCCTCCGTCTCATACCTCAGCATGATCGAGAGTGGCAAGCGCACGCCTTCCACGCAGCTCCTGGAGCTGCTGGCGGCGGTATTCCAGCGCCCGAGCGCCTGGTTCCTGGACGAGAGCGCCGGTCTTGAGCTGGCGCCGGCCGCGGCCGGCCAGAGCACGGCCCGGGTACCGCTCGAGCCTGCTTTCCTGTTCTCCAAAACCCTCCTGCAGGCGGCCATCCCGGAGCTGCTGGCGCAGACGGGCACGAGCGGCCGCCAGTTCGCTCATCTGCTCATCCGCTCCCACCAGGAACTCTCGCGCAACGACTTCCCGGACCTTGAGCGCGCGGCTGACCAGGTGAGCGAGCGGCGCTTCCCGCTCAGCGTGGATGACCTCATGCGGCTGTGCCGGCGCCACGGGCTGGAGATCCGCTGGTTCGAGCGCAAGCCGCTGCTCGCGCGCGACAAGGACCGCGAGGTGCGCAGCATGGTGCGCTCGTTCTTCGAGCCGCCGCGCATCATCTATGCGAACAAGGCGCTGCAGGCCGATCCTGCGCGGCTGAAGTTCGACCTGGCCGCGCACATCGCCCACAAGGTTCTGCACGGCGGGGATGGGCTGAAGTCCGCCCACGCCACCGGTGGGGAGATGGGCGGCAGCCCCGAGGGCGGCTCTGCTGCCGGCGGCATGAACGCCCAGGACGTCCTGCACGCCTGGCGCGACTTCGAGTGCAGCTTCTTCGCCGGCGCACTGCTCGCCCCGCGCGTACCGTTCCGGCGCTTCCTCGCGCGCGAGCGCCACCGCGTCGAGGCCGGAGCGAAGCTCGAGCTGACGCCCGCGGTCGTCATGCGGCGCATGACCAAGGTCTCCTCTTACCCCTACTGGCACTTCTTCGATGCCTACCCACCCGGCTACCTGCGCGCGGTCTACCGCGGCAACGGTATCCCGCTGCCGTGGGGCAATCTCGCCCAGGTGAGCGACCCGTGCCCGAACTGGGCGGTGTTCCGCATGATCGACGGCGAGCACGGTCTTAGCGGCTCGCAGATCTCGGTGCTGCGCGATGGCGCGCGCTCGCTCCTTTACTGCTGCCACTCGATCCGCGTGCACGACATGGCCGGCAACCCGCACGTGCTGTCGGTGGGCGTGGATCTCGCCCCCGCGCTCGCCACCCACAGCGTGGCGAGCGAGGCCGTGGTGGACTCGATCTTCCGTGAGTGCCTGCACCGCCGCGGCGAGGGGCGCATTCCCAAGGCCGCCGCGCAGGTGTTGAGCGCGGTGGCCAACGTCCTCAACATTGCCTGGATCGAGGATGCGCTGGCGCATCCGGCGCGCATCATCTGCCCGCGCAGCAACCACTGCCCGCGCCCGGAGCGCTGCGAGGGCGCCCGCCCCTCGCGGGCCCGCGAGATCGCGGACGTGCGCGATGAGATCCTCGGACGGGAGGCCTGATCGCTTAAGATTCCGGGGTCATTTCAGCGAAAGCTCCGCACGCATGCGCCCGAGATCCCTGTGCCTCGCCCTCGCCGCCGCAGCGCTCGCAGGCGCCGCCACCGTCCTCGCCGCCGCCGTGGATCCTGCGGCCGAGCAGGCGGACGTGCTGGCGTGGCGCCAGCAGCGCTTCGCCTCCCTCACGAGCGACAGCGGCTGGCTGACGCTCGCCGGACTTTTCTGGCTGAACCCGGGCAGCAACTCTTTCGGCAGCGGCTCCGGGAATGACCTCGTGCTGCACAACTCCGCGCTCGCCGACACCGCCGGCTCCTTCGACCTTAAGGGCGGCAGCGTCACCTTCAGCGCGCAGCCCGACGGCGGCGTGACGCTCAACGGCCAGCCGTTCGGCTCAGTGACGCTCAAGAGCGATGCCGGGGGCGACCCGACCGTGCTCGCCAGCGGCCCGCTGCGCTTCTTCGTCATCGAGCGCGCCGGCAAGCTGGCGGTGCGCGTGCGCGACCTGAACAACCCGCGGCGCCTTGAGTTCCGCGGGCTCGAGTACTTCCCCGTCAGCACGGGCTGGGCGATCACTGCGCGCTTCGTGCCCTACCCGCCCGGCAAACACATCCGCATCGTCAACATCCTCGGCATGGAGGAGGATGACGTGTCTCCGGGGGCCGTGGAATTCAGCCGCAACGGCCGCACCCTCAGGCTCGATACCGTTCTCGAAGACCCGAACGCGACCGAGCTCTTCATCATGTTCGCCGACGCCACCAGCGGCCAGCAGACCTACGGCGGCGGCCGCTTCCTCTACATCCCGCGCCCCTCAGGGTCCACGGTGCTGGTGGATTTCAACAAGGCCTTCAACCCGCCGTGCGCACTCAATGACTTCGCCACCTGCCCGCTGCCCCCGTCGCAGAACCGCCTGCAGCTGAAGGTCAGCGCGGGGGAGCTCAAGTACGCGGGCGCCCCCGCGCACGCGCAGTAACGGCCCGCTCAGCGGCCGCCCGGGCGGCGGGCGAGATCCCAACGGATGCGCTTGCGACATGCGCCACCGACTCAGTCCCCCGAGCAGCGCGCCGCGCAGGGCCGCCCGGGCGCGACTTGCAGGACCGGGGATCATCCCTCGCGCGCCGCCGTCCCTCAGGCCGGCATGAAGAGGGTCGCCGGGTGCTCCAGGGATTCCTTGAGCGCCTGGATCATGGCCGCGGCGTCGTAGCCGTCGACGAAGCGGTGATCGAAGGAGGAAGAGAGATTCATCGTCAGGCGGATGGCGATCGCGCCCTCAATCACCACCGGGCGCTCGACGGCACGATTCGCGCCGATGATCGCCACCTCGGGGGAATTGATGATCGGCGTGCTGGCGATGCCGCCGAGCTTGCCGAGGCTCGTGAGGGTGATGGTGGAACCACTGAGCTCCTCGCGCGTGGCCTTGTTGCTGCGCGCCGCCTCGCTCACACGCCGCATCTCGCCGGCGAGCTCCCAGAGGCCGAGGTTCTGCGCATCATGGACCACCGGCACCTTCAGCCCGTCGGGGGTCTGGGTGGCGACCCCGAGGTGCACCGCGGCATACCGCACGATGACGCCACGCTCGGCGTCGTAGTGGGCGTTGCACTGCGGGAAGTCCCTCAGCACCCGTACCAGCCCCAGCGCGAGGAACGGCAGGTAGGTGAGCGAGCCGGCGCCGGCCGGGGGCTTGCGGTTGAGGTGACGGCGCAGCGACTCAAGCTCGGTGACGTCGAGTTCCTCGACGTAGGCGAAGTGCGGGATGTTGCGCTTGGCCTCGCTCATGCGCTGCGCGATGACGCGGCGCAGCCCGATGACCTTGATCTCCTCGGTGGCCGCCGCCGGGCGGCTGCCCGGCACCGCGCGGGGCGTGGTACGCAGGGGCGTCGGCGCTGCACCGCGGCGTGCGAGGTACGCCTCGAGGTCCTGCGGCACGATGCGTCCGTTGGGACCGGAGCCTGAGACCTGCTGCAGGTCGATGCCGGCCTCGTGCGCGCGGCGGCGGATGGCGGGCGAGGTGGCGATGCGCCCGCCGCGCGGCTGCACCTGCGCCGGGGCGGCAGCGCCGTTGCCCGCGAGGCTGGTGCGTGCGGGGGCCGCCGGCGGCGCTGCCGCGGCGGGCGCCCGCTGCGCCGCGCTCTCCTCAGCCCCCGGGGCCGACGCCGCTGCGCCGGTCTCGATCACGATCAGCTCCGCACCCACCGGCACCATGTCGCCGGGGGCGCCGGTGGTGGAAACGACGCGCCCGCCGACCGGCGCCGGGACCTCCACCGCCGCCTTCTCCGTCATGACCTCCACGAGCACATCGTCCTCGGCCACGCTGTCACCGGGCTTGACGCGCCAGTTGACGATCTCCGCCTCGACCGTGCCTTCGCCGAGGTCGGGAAGCTTGAACACGTAGTTACTCACGTCGACTCCATCACGAGCTTCAGGGCGGCCGCGATGCGCGCCGGCCCCGGAAAGTATTCCCATTCGAAGGCGTGCGGGTAAGGGGTATCCCAGCCGGCCACGCGCTGGATCGGCGCCTCGAGGTTCCAGAAGCACTGCTCCTGCACCGTGGCCACGAGCTCGGCGCCGTAGCCGCCGAAGCGCGTCGCCTCGTGTACCACCACGCAGCGCCCGGTCTTGCACACCGAGGCACACAGCGTGTCGACGTCGAGCGGCGCGATGGTGCGCACGTCGACGATCTCAGCATCGACCCCGGCCAGGCGCACCGCGGCCTCCGCCACGTGCACCATGGTGCCGTAGGCGAGCACCGAGACGTCGCGCCCCTCGCGCACCACCTGCGCCTTGCCGAGCGGCACGGTGAAATGCCCCTCGGGTACCTCGCCGCGCGGATGCGAGCTCCAGGGCGTCGCCGGCTTGTGCGGGTCACCGTCGAAAGGACCGTTGTAGATGCGCTTGGGCTCGAAGAACACCACGGGATCCTCGCCCTCGATGGAGCTGATGAGGAGGCCCTTGGCGTCGTAGGGATTCGAGGGCATTACGACCTTGATGCCGCACACGTGCGCGAACAGTGCCTCGGGACTCTGCGAGTGCGTCTGCCCGCCGCGGATGCCGCCGCCGCAGGGAGTGCGGATCGTCACCGGGGCCGAGAACTCCCCCGCCGAGCGGTAGCGCAGCCGCGCCAGCTCGCTCACGATCTGGTCGAAGCCCGGGTAGATGTAGTCGGCGAACTGGATCTCGGCGACGGGCTTGAGCCCGTTGGCCCCCATGCCGATGGCGGTGCCAATGATGCCGCCCTCGGCGATCGGGGTGTCGAGCACGCGATGCTCGCCGTACTTTCTCTGCAGACCTTCGGTGGCGCGGAACACCCCGCCGAAGAAGCCGACGTCCTCGCCGAGGATGACGACGCGCGGGTCGCGCTCGAGCATCACGTCCATCGCCGAGTTGAGCGCCTGGACCATGTTCATGCGTGCCATGGTTCAGCCCTTGTGCGCCAGCGCAGGGCGTGCGGCGACACCGGAGTCCTTCAGCGCCCGCAGCTCCTCGCGCTCCAGCGCGAGATTCGGCGGCATCTCCTTGAAGACGTCCTCGAACATCGTGAGCGGGTCGAGCGAGGGGCCGCCGGAGAGCGTGCCGTAGGACTCCGCTTCCTTCCAGCAGGCGCTCACGTGCGCGTCGAGCTCCTTCTCGAGCCTGGCATGGCGCTCCTCGGACCACTCCCCGAGCGTGATCATGTGCTGCTTGAGGCGCTCGATGGGATCCCCGAGCGGCCAGGCGCGCCACTCCTCCTTGGGCCGGTAGCGCGACGGATCGTCGCTCGTGGAGTGCGCGGCGGCGCGGTAGGTGACGTGCTCGATGAGCGTCGGACCGCCGCTCTGGCGCGCGCGCTGCGCGGCCCACTGGGTCACCGCGTACACGGCCAGGAAATCGTTGCCGTCGATACGAATCCCGGGGATGCCGTAGCCCGGGCCGCGCTGCGCGAAGGTCTTGTGCTCCCCGCCCGCGAACCCCTGGAAGGTGGAGATCGCCCACTGGTTGTTGACGAGGTTGAGGATGACGGGCGCCTGGTATACGCCCGCAAAGTTCATGGCGTAGTGGAAGTCGGCCTCGGCACTGGAGCCCTCGCCGATCCAGCTGGCGGCAATGCGGTCCTCACCCTTGATGGCCGCCGCCATCGCCCAGCCCACGGCCTGCGGATACTGGGTAGCGAGATTGCCCGAGATCGAGAAGATGTTACCGCTGCCCCAGTGATACATGATGGGCATCTGGCGGCCCTTGCACATGTCGCGCGTGTTCGAGAGGCACTGGCACATGAGGTCGACCAGATTGCGGCCGCGCACCACGTGCAGCCCCTGCTGCCGATAGGAGGGGAACAGCATGTCCCCGGGGGTGAGGGCCATGCCGGCCGCCACGGCCACCGCTTCCTCGCCGGTGGACTTGATATAGAAAGAGATGCGGCCCTGGCGCTGGATCTTCTGCATGCGGTCATCGAACAGCCGGGTGAGCAGCATGTGCCGCAGCCCGACCTGCAGCTCCTCGGGTTCCAGGTGCGGGTTCCAGGGCCCCACCGCCCGGTGGTCCTCCCCCAGCACCCGCACCATCTGCAGCGACAGCTCCTCAGTTTCACGGGCGCTGGCCATGACATCGGGCCGCCCGACCGCTCCGGCCGGAGAAATCTGCACGTAGCTGAAGTCCGGCTCCTGGCCGGGACGAGCGGGAGGTGAGGGAACGTGCAGGCGCGACCGTGGGGACATTAATTCAGCCTCTTCAGCAGGTCCTGCGGGCTTGCGGGCTTGCGGGCAGGACTTCGAGTTGGGCAGGATTGTAGTCGCCTCACACCGGTAACACTACGTGAAGCCCAAACACACCTTCCGTGGCGTGGTGCTGCGCGACGCCCCGCGCACGCACGCCGCCGCGATGGGACTTAATGCCGGCGCGCGGCACGCCGCCGGAGCGGCGCGCGTGCGCGTGGGACGCGAGGTCGCCGGGCGCGCCGGCAAGGGCGTCTCGGTCATCACCGGGTTGCCGCTGGATGCCGCCGGCCTCGCCGGGCTCGCCACCCGCCTGAAGAAACTCTGTGGTGCCGGGGGCGCAGTCAAGAACGGTGTCATCGAAATCCAGGGCGACCACCGCGAGCGTCTGGTGGCCGAGCTTCTCAAGCTTGGCTACGCCGCCAAACAGTCCGGCGGCTGAGGTGCCAGATCGCGCGAAGTGGTATCTGCCAGCGAATATTGCTATAGAGTTCCTTCGGGTGAGGTAGCGCTCGGGGTCCATCGTGCAGAACCAGCTAGAACCAACACCACAGCACAGCCGCGGCGGCGACGTCATCCTGTTCGCGCGCAATTTCTTCCGCCATCCGCGCATGCTCGGCTCGATCGTCCCCAGCTCGCGCTTCCTCATCAAGCAGCTGCTCGAGCCCATCAACTGGGGGCGTGCGCGCGTCATCGTCGAATACGGCCCCGGAGTGGGTGGCATCACGGCCGAGGTGCTGCGCCACCTGCGCGCGGACGCCACCCTCGTGGCGATCGAGATGAACCCGGACTTCGTGCGCTACCTCGGCCAGACGATCACCGACAAGCGCCTGCGCGTGGTGCAGGGCTCGGCGGCCGACGTCGACGACATACTGCGGCGCTTCGGCTTCCTGCGCGCCGACTACATCATCTCCGGCATCCCCTTCAGCACCATCGCCGCACCGGTGCGCGAACGGATTCTGCGCAAAACCCACGACGTGCTCGAGCCCGGCGGGGCGTTCCTCGTCTACCAGTTCTCCACGCGCGTGCTGCAGGACCTGAAGCGGGTGTTCGGCTACGTGGGACGCAAGTTCCAGCCGCTGAACGTGCTGCCGGCGCACCTGTTCATCTGCCAGCCGACCGCGGCCTGAGGCAGCGCTACTGCGCTCCGGCGCGCAGCGTGCGCAGCAGCTCCTCGCCGAAGTAGCCCGCCGGGATGGTGCCCTGCTTCATGAACTCGACATGGAAGCGCTTGGCGGTGAATCGGGCACCGAGCGCCTGCTGCGCGCGTCGCCGCAGCCCCAGGATCTGCTCCTTGCCGAGGCGGTAGGTGATCGCCTGGGTGGGCCAGCGCGCGTAGCGCGTGATCGCACCGCGCGCGGACTTGCAGCTCGCCTGCTTGGCCTCGAGTTTCAGCGCCTGCGCGTCCTGGCAGGAGCCGGGCAGGAAATCGAGCACCTCGGAGAAGAGCGTGACGGCTTCCTCGAACGGCAGCTTGCCGGTATGCAGCCCCGTATCCAGGCGTACGCGCAGGTCGCGCATCAGCTGTCCGCGCAGCTGGTAGAGGTGCTCCTCGGGCGTGTAGAAGCCCTGCGGGGCCGCCGGCTGCGGTTCCGCCGGCAGCGCCTCTGAGTACAGCGCCCAGCCTTCGGCGGCCATGGAATCCTGCCACATCGAGGAGGAGTCCTCGACCGCGCCCGGAGTCAGCCAGCGCACCGGGGCGATCTCGTCGCGGTACTCAGTCATGACCTTGTAGTGCCAGTCGTGACCGGGGAAACCCTCGTGCGCGGCGAGGTCCGGCATCGCGGCGTAGTTGTGCTCCTGGCGCAGCTCCGCCTGGTTGTCATCGGTCGGGGTCACGTAGAAGCGCCCCACGCCGCTCTTCTTGAACGGCGGGGCCGGATAGTAGGCCGCGCCCTCGATGGAGGCACGCAGCGGCGGCGGCGTCACGGTGACGTCCAGGCGGTAGTCGGCCGGCACGTCGAACAACCCGGTGGTGCGCGCATAGGCGACCAGGCGTTGCCCGGTGCGGCGATAACCCTCCGCCATCTCCGCATCCGTGTGCGGTGCGTTCTGGCTCATCTGCTCGAACACGGCGCGCACGGTGGCCTCCCCGCTGGGCTGCGCCGGCCACTGGTGGCGGCTTGAGATCTGCCGCGCGAGCTCCATCATCCGCGCGCGCGTGGCCTGCACGATGGGCCAGGAGCTCGTGTAGAGCTCCGCGGCGGTGGTATTGACGCGCAGGTTGTTGCGCAGGGCCCAGTCGTACTCGGCAGCGCCGAAGACGAAGCGATCGGCGCGGTAGGCAGCCTTGAGCGCCGCGGCCCCGTCGGCCCGTACGTCCTCGAAAAAGGTGGCCGCGATGAATTCGTGCAGCTGGCGATAGGCGGCGGCTGCCTGGGCGCCCGCCTCCTGCAGGGCGTGCACCAGCGCCTCGCGGCGCGCCGGCGGCAGGTCGGTGGCGGCCAGCTGCGGCAGTGACTTCGAAAAATAGTCCGCATCGGCCGCCGTGCTCTGCAGCCCGAAGTCGCGCAGCACGCGCCAGTCGGGGGCCGTGTGCGCCTCGAGCCCGGCGCGCAGCTGCTGCTGCGCCATCGCAAGGTAGGCCGGGATGGCGCGGGTGCGCTCGATGACCGCCTGCCACTCCGCATCCGTCCCGTAGGTCGAGGAGCCCGTAGCGGTCATGCCCTGGATCTGCCAGTCGACACCGCGGAAGGGCTCATCGACGTAGGAATCGAGGCTGCGCAGCTGGTGGCGCCGCACCTGGTGCTCGTGCAGCAGAAAGCCGATCTCCGCGAGCGCCACCGAGCGGTCGATGCGGCGGCGCGCAGAGAGGTTGGCGGGGGCGAGGGCCGCGAAGCGGGTGCGGAATTCCGCGAGCCGCGCGTCCTCCTTCTGCAGCGCCGCGGGCGAGTAGTCGCGCAGCCGCCCGTCGATCCCCCTGAGGCTCGGGTCGAAGGCCGAACCGCCGAGGTAGGTGGCGACCACGGGAAACTGCCCGAGGACGTAGGTCACGTACTCGTGCTCGACGCCTGCGAATTTCTCATCGGCGCTGTGGCGCACCGCCAGGGGCTGGGCCACCGGCGGCTGGGCATGCGCGGCAGTTGCCGCGAGCGCGGTGGTGGCGGCAAGGAGGGCTGAAAGGTGCCTGATTCGCATCACAATGGATCCTTAGTCGGTGCGGGAACGGTGGCGCCGAAGCATACGCCGTGGGGGCGCCCGCGGGCGATGCCGTACCCCCTAAGAAGCGTTGACAGCAGCGCGCGCGCCCCCCGATCCTCGCCCTCATGAGCCTCTCGGATACCGAGCGCAGCCGCTATGCGCGTCACCTGGTGCTGGCGGAGATCGGCGTCGCGGGCCAGGAGCGGCTGAAGGCGGCGCGGGTCCTGGTGGTGGGTGCGGGGGGCCTGGGTTCACCAGCCGCGCTGTACCTTGCGGCCGCAGGGGTCGGCACGCTCGGCCTCCTGGATGCGGATGCGGTCGAGCTCTCGAACCTGCAGCGCCAGATCCTTTTCGACACGAGCCTCATCGGGCAGCCCAAGGCAGCCGCCGGTGCCGCGCAGCTCTCGCGCCTCAATCCCGACATCCGCGTGATCGCGCACCAGGTGCAGCTGCGCGCGGCGAACGCGCTCGAGCTCATCGGCGCCTACGACCTGGTGCTCGATGGCACGGACCGCCTGGCGACGCGTTACGTGGTGAACGATGCCTGCGTGCTGCTGCGCCGAGCACTGGTGTCGGCGGCCATCCATCGCTTCGAGGGGCAGCTGTTCACCTACCTCCCGGGCCGCGGTCCGTGTTACCGCTGCCTGTTCGCGCAGGCGAGCGACGGCATGGTGGCCAACTGCGCGACCGCTGGAGTCCTGGGCGTGCTGCCGGGCGTGATCGGGGCACTGCAGGCCACCGAGGCACTCAAGGTGATCACCGGGATCGGCGCCCCGCTTCTCGGGCGGCTGCTGACCTATGATGCGCTCGACATGCGCTTCAGCGAGTTTCACCTGCAGCGGCGCCCGCAGTGCGCCGTGTGCGGGGATTCCCCCTCGATACACCAACCACAGGATCCTCCCCCTATGAGCCGCACTGGCGACGCCGCCGACATCCGCCACCTGTCCGCCCCTGACCTGCAGGCGCTGCTGACGGCCGCCGGCAGCAGCCCCCCGCCCCTGATCGACGTGCGCGAGACCCACGAGTTTCAGGCCGGTCACCTGCGCGGCTCGGTCAACATCCCGCTCGGGGAGCTGTCCTCGCGGCTCACCGAGATCCCCGCCGGGGGCGCGCCGGTGTTTATCTGCAGGAGCGGCGGCCGCAGCTTCGCGGCCTGCCAGCTGGCACTCGCGGCTCACATCGGCTCACCCGCCAACCTCGAGGGCGGACTGCTCGGCTGGGCCGCCCAGGTCGACCCGGCGCTGCGGGTCGCCTGAGCCCGCGCGAGCGCGCCATCAGCCCTGGCGCGGCTTGACGTAGCGCTCCATGACCGCCTGCTCGAGCAGCTCCGGTGGCAACAGCCCCTGCGCGACGATGAAGTCGTGGAAGGACTGGGCGTCGAACTTCGGTCCCAGCGTCAGCTGCGTTCTGGCGCGCAGCGTCTCAAGCTTGGTGTAGCCGAAGAAGTAGGCGGTCGCCTGGCCGGGGGCATTGAAGGTGTAGCGGTCGACCTCCTGCTTGGACATGGGCTCCGAGAGCATCACGTCCTCCATGAGGATGCGCTTGGCCTCGGCGGGCTTCATCAGTCCCAGATTGAGCATCGGGTCGAGAAATGCCCGCGCCGAGCGCTGCAGGCGCGCCTGCAGCACGCCGAACTGTGCCTCCGGAGAGAGGTAGGGCTTCACGATGGCCTCAGCGTAGAGGCCCCAGCCCTCGACGTTGGCGCTGTTGAAGGCAAACACTGCGCGCGCGGTGGACACGCCGTGCTCGATCATCGCGCTGAACTGCAGCTCATGGCCGGGCCGGACCTCGTGCGCGGTGAGCATCCAGCTGATGGCCTGGTAGTTGAAGTCATCGAGCTCCGCCTTTGACTCGGCGTTCGGGTTGCCGGTCGGCAGCACGAACTCCCCGAGTTCGCCGGTGTTGCCGAGCAGGCGCGGCGGATTGAAGTGCGGTGCCGGCAACGCGGCTGATTCTGCGCTCGTCGCCAGGCGAATCGACGCGGCGCGCTCGGGCAGCGTGATCAGCTTCTGCTCGCGCAGAATCTGCTCGATGCTCGCCAGACGCGCGTGGTAGGTATCGAGCAGCTTGTCGTTGGGGATGCGGTCCTTCTTCAGCTCGCGCAGCACCGAGCGATAGTCCGTGGCGCTCCAGCCGTGCGCGTGCGCGATGCCGATGGCCAGCGCCTGCATCTCGTCGCGCGTCTGCTGGAACGAGAACAGCGCCCGCTCGATGAGCTCGTGCGGCTCCATCGTGACGCCGAACTGCTTGAGGTTGTCGGCATAGATTTCCGGCGGCAGCAGATTGCTCTGGCGCGCCCGCGGCAGGATGGTGGCGCGGATCCACTTGCCGTAGGCGTCGACCTCGGTGGACAGCGTGGCGAAGTCCTTCTGCCAGCCCGTAAGTCCGCTCTTCTGGAACAGATCACGGATGCCATCGAGGTACTCCGTCTCGTTCTTGAGCTCCTCCTGCACCTCCACCGCCCAGGGGAACACGAGCTTGGGGTCGCCGAGACGCTCCTCGATGCGCTCGCGCGCCAGCTTCGTGATCGGCTCGTAGCCGGGCGCCGTGCCGGCGTAGCGCTTCAGGCGCACGAGCGCGGCCGGGTAGCGCGATTTCGCGACGCGCTTCTCCAGCAGCTGATTGAAGCCGCCGAACAGGGCCTGCGGCAGATCAAAGTACGGCAGCAGCAGGCGGTCCTGCAGTTCGTTGGTGGCGCGCTGGTCGCGCGCCGCCTTCAGAAGGATCGCCAGATCCTGGCGCACCAGCGGGTCAGACTCGCTCTTCAGAGCCGCCTCGTACTGCTGGGCGACCGCTTCCAGATCCGCATCCTGGCGCTCGACGGTGCGGGGCTTGATGTCGAAGATTTCCGCGTCGTAGCGCTCAATACCGAGCACCGAGGCCTGCTCCGGCGCGTACTTCGCCTGCGCCTCGAGGAGCTTGTTGGCCTGCGCGTTGCTCGCGGTAATCCAGGCCGGCGGCTCGGCCGCCGCCGCTGCTGCGGCCGCGCCCGCGAGCAGCGCCGTCATCGTCAGTAGACGCAGGTTCATCGTATCTCCAGTGATGCGACCGCCGCGGCGCTGAAAAATTTAAGGCGCGATTGTAGCCGCGCGCACCCACCGTGCCGCCGCCGCAAGCGGTGGAACGAGTCGGTTGCAAGCTCAGTCGTGCGGCGCTACGGATGGCCCGGGCAGCGCGAGCGGGCGAATGCCGGGCGCGGCTCGACGGCGGGCTCGAGCGTCACGCGACGCTGCAGCAGCGCGAGTGCAGCCTGCGGGTCATCCACGAACTCGAACAGCTTCAGGTCGGCGCGTGCGATGGTGCCGTGACGCACCAGCGCCTCGAAGTTGACGACCTCGTGCCAGAAGGCGCTGCCGTAGAGGAACACCGGGATCGAGCGATCGAGCTTTTGCGTCTGGGCCAGGGTCAGGATCTCGAACAGCTCATCGAAGGTGCCGAAGCCACCGGGAAACACGACGAGCGCACGCGCCAGGTGCGCAAACCACAGCTTGCGCATGAAGAAGTAGTGGAACTCGAATGACAGCTCGGGCGTGATGTAGGCATTGGGCAGTTGCTCGTGCGGCAGCCCGATGTTGAGCCCGACACTGCGGCCGCCGCCCAAGCTGGCGCCGTGGTTGGCCGCCTCCATGATTCCCGGTCCGCCGCCGGAACACACCACCAGACTGCCGCCAAAGGCCGCGCAGCTCCACTCCGTGACCAGACGCGCCAGCTCTGCGGCTTCCTCCATGTAGTGACCGAGCGGCCCCCCGGAGCGCGCGCGCGCGGAACCGAAAAACACCACCGTGGCGGAGACGCCGGCGGCGGCCAAGGCGCGCAGCGGCGCCAGGTACTCCGATACGATGCGGATCGGGCGCCCCTCATCCGAATCGATGAACTTCGGATCGTGGTAAGCCAGCGCGGGTATCTCGGACATTGAAGGCCTCTCCTTAGTGCTCGTGCTGCCGAGCGTCGGTGCGGCACTCTAACGAATCGGGCGACCCGCATGCGACACTCACGGCGCGTGAGAACCATCGGCTCCCTGTCCGCCCTGTCCGCCCTGTCCGTCCTGCTCTGGGTGGCGCTGCTGTGCGGCACCAGCGGCGCGCGCGCGGCGGACGCTGCGTCCGCAGGCGCCCTACCGGCTGTGGAGGCGCGCACCGTGCTGCTCGTGGTCTCGCCCCACCCGGATGACGAGACGCTCTGCTGCGCGGGCGTGATGCAGCGGGTGCTCGCGGCCGGGGGGCAGGTGAGCGTGGTGTGGCTCACGAGCGGAGATGGCTCGCAGCTTGGCTCGCTGATGATCGAGAAGCGCCTGTTCGCCGATCCACAGCGCATGCGCGCCTACGGTGAGCGGCGCATGGCCGAGGCGCGCGCGGCCACGGGGCTGCTCGGAGTGCCGGGGGACGGACAGCTGTTCCTCGGCTACCCGGACGGCGGACTGCTGGCACTGCGCTCGCAGTTCCACTCACACCCCTACCGGGCACCCTTCACCGCCGCCAGCGCCGTCCCCTATTCCGCAGCACTGTTTCCCGGCCATCCCTACAGCGGAGAGAGCCTGGAGCGCGACTTCGCCGCGGTCCTCGCCCGGGTGCAGCCGACGCTCATACTCGCCCCGAGTCCTCTGGATACACACCCGGATCACCACGCCGCCGGGCTGCTCGCGATCGACGCGGCGCGCACGCTCGGCACGGTGGCGATGCGCTTCTGGATCGTCCATGGGGGCGAGGGCTGGCCAGACCCGCGCGGCCTGGTGCGGGGTATTCCGCTCAGCACCCCGCCCGTCGCGGTGGCGCTGGCACTGCGCCCCTTCACGCTCACCCCCGCCGAGGAGGACCGCAAGCTCTCAGCGCTCCAGGACTACCAGACGCAGATGCGCGTGATGGCGCCCTTCCTGCTCGCCTTCGTGCGCACCACCGAATTGTTCGCGGCCGCACCGCTTGCGGGCCCACCGGCATCGCTGACCCGCGCTCAGCGGTGACGCCAGGAGTCGAGGAGCCGGTCCAGGGCCCCGGCGATGCGCTCGCGCAGGCGATCGAGGCGGGCGCGCTCGCGCCAGTGGCGCCGGCTGATCTTTCGCGAGGCCGCAAAGTCGGCGAGGAACAGCTGCGCGGCCGCCTCCGCCACGGCCGCGCTCACGATCTCCTGATTGGCCTCCAGGTTCCAGCGGAAGCTCCAGCGATCGAGGTTGCTCGAGCCCACCGACACCCAGTCATCGCACAGGATCATCTTCGCGTGCAGCATGTGGGGCTGGTATTCCCAGATGGTGACGCCGCTGCGCAGGAGCTTGCCGTAGAAGCGGCGCGCCGCCTGGCGCACCCACGGATGGTCGGTGCGCGGGCCGGGCAGCAGCAGCCGCACGTCCACCCCGCGGCGCGCGGTACGGCGCAGGACCTTGCGAAAGCGCCGCGAGGGCACGAAATAGGCGCTCATGATCCACACCCGCACGCAGGCGCCGTCGATACGGCGCAGCACCCCGCTCGCCAGTACCGAGCGCTGCCGTGCCTCACTCAGTGCGAGGCGCCCCGGCGCACCCTGCGGGTCCGGGGCGCAGGGCGCCGGCGCGGCGAGCGCGAGCTCGGGTCCAAAGCGGCGCCAGGTGCGTGCGAAGGCGAGCTGCCAGTCCGCCACCACCGGGCCTTCGATCTCGAGCATCAGCTCGCGCCACGGGCCCCGCGGCGCCTCGGGCGCGAAATCATCCGTGAGCCCCGCGCCACCGACGAACGCCACCCGTCCGTCGGCGAGCAGGAGCTTGCGATGGTCACGCAGCAGGTTCGCGATTCCCTTGCCGGGCGCGAGCGGATTGAAGAAGCGCAGCTCGACGCCGGCGGCGCGCAGCCGCCGCCGGTCGGCGCGGCGCAGGCCGAGCGCCCCAAAGCCATCGAGCATCAGGCACACACGCACCCCGCGGGCGCGCGCGGCGCACAGCGCCGTGATGAAGCGCGTGGCCAGGGCGCCGGAGGCGATCAGATACATCTCCAGCAGCACGTAAGCGCGCGCGCCGTCGATGGCGGCCAGCATGCGGGCGAAGAAGGCCGCGTTCTCGTGCAGCAGGCGGAAGGTGTTTCCCGGTCGCCACGGCCAGCCGGTGGTTGTAAATTGCTGCGTCTGGAAGTCCGCGCCTAACGCCATGAGGGAACAATGACCGACTCGATCCGGCGACGCCAGCGGCAGCTGCTGCCCCTGGCCGCGGTGCTCTTCAGCCTCGGTGCGCATGCCGACGTGGTGGACTCGGTCAACGAGGTGCGCGCCGCGGGCTGCCCCGGCGGCACGCGTGCCCCGCCCCTGCAGCGCAACGCCGTCCTCGACGACGTGGCGCGCCGCGTCGCTCAGGGCGCCTCGCTCCACAGCGCGCAGCTGCAGACCGGCTACCGCGCGGCGAGCGCCTATTCGGTCACCATCGGTGACGTGCCGCCCGATGGCAATGTACGGCATATCACCGAGACGCAGTTCTGCGCGCAGGGCACCAAGGCGAACTTCAGGGACATCGGTGTGTGGCGCGAGGGGACGGATGTGTGGCTGATCCTCGCCGAGCCGCTGGCGACGGTGGCCACCACCGATCGCGGTGCCTTCAGCGACCGGGTCCTCGACCTGGTCAATGCCGCCCGCGCCGCGGCGCGGCGCTGCGGCAGCGCCCTGCTGCCGGCGGTGCCACCGCTGTCGCGCAACGCGACGCTCGAGCGCGTGGCGCAGGAGTACGCCCAGGACATGGCGACCTTCAGCTACATGGACCATACCGGCCGTGACGGGTCCGCGCCGCACGAGCGCATCACGCGCAGCGGCTACCGCTGGAGCGAGACGGGCGAGAACCTTGCCAGCGGCGTGCCGGCGCCCGATGCGGTCGTCGATGGCTGGCTGCGCAGCCCCGAGCACTGCGCGAATCTCATGGACCCTGCCTACACGCAGGTGGGGGTGGGCTTTGCCGTGAACCCGCACAGCGATGCGGGTACTTACTGGGCGCTCGAGTTCGGCCGCCCGGCCGGCAAGTGAGCGCCCCGGAACATTGCGTAAGATTCGCGTCCGCAGTTAAGGACACGGAGCGGTAATGGCTGAGGTTGAAATCCACGCAGGTCACGGCCACGAAATCGACGCCTTCGGGCGGCGCGTCGGCGTGCTCGTGGGGCTGATCGGCATCGTGCTCGCGCTGGCGACCATCGGCGCGCATCGCGCGCACTCGGCGACCATCATCACGCGCACGGAGGCCAACGACAAATGGGCCTTTTACCAGGCCAAGAAGGAGCGCGCGCACCTGCAGGACGTCGGCGCGCAACTGGCCGAAGCGCTCGGGGAGCCGCAGCGGGTGCGGCCCGTGGTTGCCAAATTCAGGAGCGACGAAGAGCGCTACCAGCGCGAGTCCGAGGACCTCAACCGCGAGGCACGGGCGCTCGAGGATGAGGTCAAGCACATGGAAGGGCGGGCGCTGTGGCTCGACCTGAGCGAGGGCTTCCTCGAGCTCGGCCTGGTGCTTTCCTCGCTCTACTTCCTCGCCAAGCGGCGCTTCTTCCCGGTGTTCGGCGCGGTATGCGCGCTCGCCGGGGCCGGCCTTGCGCTGTGGAGTCTCGTCATCTGATTACCGGCTCGCTCGGATGTTCGAGCGCGATCACGATGCCGGCCACGAGGTAGAGCGCTGCGAACCACGCCAGGGCGTGGGTGAGGAAAGTATGGGTGGTGCCATAGATGAGTGCGGTGCGCTCGAAGTAGCCCACCGCCTGCACCCCACCGATGAGCACCGCAGCCGTGGTCACCAGCACGAGGATCGGACCGACCGCCGAGCGCGTGGCCCCGTCGGTGACCGGGGCGCGCGCCGGCGCCGGCAGACGCCAGAACCACACCGCCATGACGATGAGCCCGACGCCCGAGCTGATGTACTGCAGCAGATGGCACATCGGGCCGGTGTAGCCGGCGAAGCTCACCGGCGCGCTCAGGGCGGAAACGCGCCTCACGACCCAGCCATCGGTGTGCGTGAAGGAATCCCACAACAGGTGCGACCACACCCCCACGAGGATCGCGACGGTCGCGAACACCCACGCGCTCCACTGGGTGCGAAACGGCGCGAGCGCGTTCAGGCACAGCCAGCGCGAGCGCGGCGACAGCAGCGCCGTCAGCGGCCGGCGCAGCACGAAGATCACCACGAGCATCAGGTAGCCGAGGGCAAGGTCGGTGGTGAAGGAGGCGGCGAATTCGTGCGTCTCGGGCAGCCAGCGCTCAAGGTTCGAGGGCAGGAAGTACGGCAGGTCCGGGGCCATGGCGCCGATGATGAGCGGCGCGGTGCGCAAGGAACGCAGCCCGCGCAGGGGCAGGATCGCGGCCGGATGTGCGAGCGTGAAGGGCATGCCGCGCCGTCAGCCGCCCGCCGCCTGGGGGGTCACGAGAGCCTGAAAATCCTGTCCCACCCAGGTGCCGCCGCTGCGAAAGGTGAAGTCGAGCCTGCGCCCGGCGCGCAGCCGCACGGTATCGATATCCAGCAGGTGCAGGCCGAGTGCATTGGCACGCGTCTCCTGGTCACGGGCATCGGTCCAGCCGTCCAGACCCCAGCGGATCGCCCCAGGGGCGCGCAGCGCGATGGTGAGCGCGCATCCTTCCGGGATCTGGGTGACGGGTGCCTGCTCGGTCCAGAACAGTCGCCTGAGCGGCGGCCGCTCGCCAGCGTAGCGCTCCCAGACGGCGGCCGGGCGGTCAAAGGGCCGCTTCAGCTCACGTGAGGCGGCAAGTTTCAGATACTCCGCGTGCGCCCACACGAGCGGCATGGCCGCCCCGGTGGGCCGCCCCAGCGCCAGGCCCCGCGCCGGGATCGCCGCGCTGTCCCACACCTGCTCAGGCAGCATGCCGCCGGCGGAGGCCATGCGCGCCATGGTCTCAAGATACGGCAGCGCCTCGCGGCCGGCGCACAGTTCGTAGTGGCCGCGCTCGCCGCTCAGCAACGGCCACGCGCGACCGCGCCCGGTGCCATCGTAGGCACTGCCGTCGTCGTGCTCGCCGTATCCATCCTCGTTGTAACGGTGCCAGCACGGACCGTACGGGGTCTGCACCTTTAAGAGCGCATCCGTGATCTTCAGGGTGCCGAGGATGAGCGGATCCTGCGGGCTGCGCAGCCCGAAGCGCACCAGCTGCAGGAAGTCGACGCTCACCTGCGCGCTCACGGGCAGGTTCGGGTCGACCATGAGATTGCGGATCGGCAGCACGCTGTCCGGGGCTGCCCGGTCGCCCGCGAGGGACGCGCGCGGCGCCACCCGCACGTAGTAGCCCGGGACGCCGTAGAGACGCGCGAGCGGCATGTCGCGCACGCTGGTCCACTCTTCCAGCTGCGCGTTCCAGTAATCGGCGAACGCCAGCGCCAGCTCGCGCGCCTCCGCGGGCAGAAACGGTGCACCGGCCACGAGCGCCGCGATACACACCGCGAGTGTGAAGGTATTGAGCCCGGCGTCCTCCTCCCAGCGGTCCTGGTCGGTCGCCGGTCCCTGGCGCACCAGAAATCCGAGCGCCCGCAGCACCATGTCGCGCACTTCCGTACCCGCGAGCGCGGCGCGCTCATCGAGCGCAGCAGCGAGCAGCACCGGGAAGGCAGTTTCATCGAGCTGCACGCCCAGCCAGTGACCGGTGCCGCCGAGCCACTGATTCTGATTCCAGTGCCCGTCCTCATTCTGCGTGGCGATCAGATACCCGAGGGCATTGCGGGCCTCGCGCAGCGCGCCCACTGCCAGCAGCGCCCCGGCGCTCTCGCACAGATCCCGTGGCCACACGAGGTGATAGCCCTCGCGCTCCTCGCGCGTATTGCCCCACGGCACGCTCAGGCTCGCCACCATGGCCCCGGGGTACGTCTTGTCCTGGTGCACGCGCAGCACCATGGTGGAGATCTGCACCTGGGCGGCGCACTCATCGGGCAGGTCGGCCGCCAGTGCTTCCTCGGATGCATTCGCCGCGTGCCAGCGCGTCCAGGCCGTGAGCTGCCGCTCCCAGGAAACCGCGAACGGCTCAGTCAGCGCGGTGCGTGCCAGGGTTGCGGCCGCTTCGGTGCCGCCCGCGAAACCGAGCGCGAGAAAAGCGTGGCGCGGCAGTTCGGCCCCGAGCGCTACGTTTCCCGGACCTGCGCTGTCGTAGGACCAGGTCATGGCGCCGTGCTGCGCGAAGTCCTGCCACAGATCACTCGTCCCGACGTTGCCGGCGCTCACCCGGCCGAACGCCTCGGTCTGCTCGGGCGTGACCGCCAGCAGCGCGAGGGCGAACGGCCCCTGCTGCGCGGTCAGCGCACGGCGCCCGCGGTATTCGAGCACCTGGGCCAGGTTGTTGTTCCCCGTGCCCCCCAGGTGCGGTGCGAGCAGCGCGTACGGCCGCAGCGTCGGGTCGCCGCTCAACAGGACCTCGAGGAGGAGCACATCGCGATGCTCGCAGGGCGTCACGCGCAGGGTAAGTTCGAAGCGCTCGTGGCGATGCACGATGTGCACAGCCGGTGCCCCGGGGACCGCCAGCTGCGACTCGTGCTGCCACAGGCGTTTCACTTCCACCCAGAATCCCTCGCCGTCGCCGACGATGAAGCCGAGGTCGCGGATCTGCGGCAGGTCGACGCGCGGGAAGTAGACCTCATTGACGATGCCGCCGCCGATGGTGAACCACAGGCGCGAGGAGCCGAGCGAGCAGCCGACCATCTCCTTGGCGCTGCTGCTCCAGGTCGGCGCAAGACCCGGCGCCCCGGGTGCGGCACCCATCAGCGGTTGCTGCCGGAGCGCGGCGTGACGCGGTCCAGAAGCAGTCGGCCGCCGCGCTGCCGCCACAGGCGCAAGCCACCCTTGAAGGCATTGCGGTTGTCGCCCAGGCGCGCACCAGCCGGCAGGCGCTTCAGGCGCGCAGCGTTGCCGCCGCCGAGCACCACGTAGTCGACCTCGAACGCCCGTCGCAGCTGCTCGACGACCTCGTGCACGCTCTGGCGCCATTTCCCGTTGCCGCGCAGCCGGCGGCCGCGCTCGCCGAGGTAATCCTCGTAGCTGAGGCCCTTGCGGTAGCTGACATGCCCGAGCTCGGTGGGCTCGATGATGCCATCGATGATCAGCGTCACCCCGAGCCCGGTACCGAGCCCGAGAAACAGCATGCGCCCGCCGCTGTAGCTGCCAATGGCCTGCATGACGGCGTCGTTGACGATGCGCACCGGCTTACCGAGCGCACGCGCGAAGTCGTAACCGACCCAGCCCCTGCCGAGATTGTGCGGCTCGGCGGCGATCCGATCATGAAACACGACGCCCGGGTAGCCGATGGAGACCGCATCGTAAGTGAGGTGCGGCGCCAGACGTTTCAGCTCGCGCACCAGGAGGCCGGGTGTCAGCTTCGGCCCCGAATCGAACTTCACCTCGGCACCGCGCGCATCGACGCGGAACTTCACGTGCGTGCCGCCGACGTCGATGACGAGAATGCGTCGCGGAGTCCGGGGGATGGCGGCCATGCGCTGCAGATTCTGGCCTTAATCAGCGGCTTTGACTATCCATCCTTCGACGGACGCAGGCGCTCTGTAGCACCCGCGCGCCTCAGAACAGGCCCGTGATACGCCCCTGGTCATCCACGTCGATGGAGTTGGCGGCCGGCACCTTGGGCAGACCCGGCATCGTCATGATGTCACCGCAGATCATGATCACGAACTCGGCGCCGGCCGCCAGGCGCACCTCGCGGACACTGACGATGTGCCCTTCCGGCGCCCCCCGCAGCTTCGGATCGGTCGAGAAGGAGTACTGGGTCTTGGCGACGCACACCGGGTAGTGGCCATAGCCACTGTCCTGCAGCTGCTGGATCTGGCTGCGCACCTTTGCGTCTGCGGTGATGTCGGCCGCACGGTAGATCTTGGTGGCGATCGCCTTCATCTTGTCCCACAGGCTCGCACCGTCCTCGTAGACGAAATGAAACCCGCTCGGCTCACCGCACAGGCGGATCACCTCGCGGCCGAGCTCCAGCGCGCCTTTGCCGCCCTCGGCGAAGTGGGTGGCGGAGATCACGCGCACGCCCTTGGCGGCGAAGCGCTCGATGAGCAGCTTGATCTCGCGGTCGGTGTCCTCACTGCGGCGGTTGATGCTCACCACGCACTGCAGACCATAGTTGTGACGCACGTTGTCGATGTGGCGCTCGAGATTGACGCTGCCCTTCTCAAGCGCCGCCAGGTTCTCGTTCTTGAGGTCCGCAAGTTCCACGCCGCCGTGGTACTTCAGCGCCCGTATGGTGGCGACGACCACCGCGGCGCTCGGCTTCAGACCCGCCTTGCGGCACTTGATGTCGACAAACTTCTCCGCCCCGAGGTCCGCGCCGAAACCGGCCTCAGTCACCACGTAGTCTGCCAGCCGCAGCGCAGCGCGGGTCGCGATCACGGAGTTGCAGCCGTGCGCGATGTTGGCGAACGGCCCGCCATGGATGAACGCCGGATTGTTCTCGAGCGTCTGCACGAGGTTCGGCGCCAGCGCGCTCTTCAGCAGCGCCGTCATGGCCCCGTGAGCCTTGAGGTCACGCGCCAGGATCGGGTGCCGGTCGGGACGGTAGCCCACGACGATGCGCCCGAGGCGCTCCTTCAGGTCCTTGAGGCTCGTGGCGAGGCACAGGATCGCCATCACCTCGGAAGCCACCACGATGTCGAAGCCGTCCTCGCGTGGCACGCCGTTACCGGTGCCACCGAGCCCGATCACGATATGGCGCAGCGCGCGGTCGTTGACGTCGACCACGCGGCGCCAGGTGACGCGGCGCACGTCGAAGCCAAGCTCGTTGCCCTGCTGGATATGGTTGTCGATGAGGGCGGCGAGCAGATTGTTGGCGAGCGCAATGGCGGCGAAGTCGCCGGTGAAATGCAGGTTGATGTCCTCCATCGGCACGACCTGCGAGTAGCCGCCACCGGCAGCACCGCCCTTCATGCCAAACACCGGCCCCAGTGCCGGCTCGCGCAGGCACACGATGGCACGCTTGCCGAGCTGGTTGAGGGCATCCCCGAGCCCGACCGTCGTGGTCGTCTTGCCCTCCCCGGCCGGGGTGGGGGAAATCGCGGTCACCAGGATGAGCTTGCCCTCGGGGCGCTCGTCGAGCTTGGCGAGGTAATCGAGCGAGATCTTCGCCTTGTAGTGGCCATACGGCTCGAGACTGTCTTCGGGAATCCCCAGGCGCTCGCGCGCCAGCGGCGTGATGGGCTTGAGTTTTGCCCGCTGCGCGATCTCGATGTTGCTCGGAACCGGGCTGGCGTGGGTGTCACTGGGCTTCGCAGACATGTTTTTATGCCGTGGGTGCTCGTCGCGGGGCGGCCATGCTATCAGAGCGCGAACCTCCCGCGCAGGCTCAGGTTGGCTACAATCGGCGCCGATGCTGTGGCTCAAGGCGTTTCACGTGGTGTTCGTGGTGACCTGGTTCGCGGGCCTCTTCTATCTGCCGCGCCTGTACGTTTATCACGCAGCGACCACCGACACGCTCTCGCTGGCGCGCTTCATAGTCATGGAGCGCCGGCTGTTCTTCATCATGACGCTCGGCGCGCTCGTGGCGGTGCTGTTCGGCATTGCCATGGTGAGCGCCTCACCCGCTTACCTCGAGCTCGGTTGGCTGCGCGCGAAGCTGCTCCTGGTGGCAGGGCTCGTGGGCTACCACGCGTGGTGCTACCGGCTGATGCTGGATCTGCGTGCCGGCCGGCCGCCGCGCACGCAGCGCTGGTACCGCCTCTTCAACGAGGTGCCGGCGCTGTTCCTGATCGCGATCGTGGTACTGGCGGTCGTCAAGCCCTGAGCGCGCGGCGCCGCAGCGGGCCGCGCGATCTCACCAGATGCGCACGCGCTCCTCGGGGGCGATATACATCTTGTCGCCCGGCTTTACGTCAAAGGCTTCGTACCAGACATCGATGTTGGGCAGCGGGCCGTTGACGCGGAAGCGCGACGGACTGTGCACGTCGGACATCACCAGTTCGCGCAGCGAGCCGTCGCGGTACTTCTCGCGCCACACCTGGGCGTAGGCGAGGAAGAAGCGCTGGTCGCCGCTGAGGCCGTCGATCACGGGTGCCGGCTTGCCCTTGAGCGAGATCAGGTAGGCCTCGTGCGCCATGTTGAGGCCGCCCAAGTCTCCGATGTTCTCACCGATGGTATTGGCACCGGAGACGTGCAGGCCGGGTAGCGCCTCGAAGCCTGAGAACTCCTTGATGAGCTTGTCCTTGCGCAGCTCGAACACCTGCGCATCCTGCGCCGTCCACCAGTCCTTCATGGCGCCGTCGGGCCCGAACTTGCGTCCCTGGTCATCGAAGCCATGGCCCATCTCGTGCCCGATAACCGCACCGATGGCCCCGTAATTCACGGCAGCGTCCGCGTTGGGGTCGAAGAACGGCGGCTGCAGGATCGCGGCCGGAAACACGATCTCGTTGTTGAGCGGGTTGTAGTAGGCGTTGATCTCCTGCGGGGTCATGCCCCACTCGCTGCGATCCACCGGCTTGTCGATGCGCGCGACCTGGTAGTCCCACCACCATTGCGAGGCGCGGCGGGCATTGCCCACCGGGTCATCGGCCCTGACGACCAGCGCAGAGTAGTCCTTCCAGTTGTCCGGGTAGCCGATCTTCGGCGTGAAACTCGCAAGCTTCTCGTGGGCACGCGTCTTGGTCTCGGGCGTCATCCAGTCGAGCGCGTCGATGCGCTGGCTCAAGGCGGCGCGCAGGTCCGCCACCAGCTGCTGCATCTTGGCCTTGGAGTCGGGTGGGAAGTACTCGGCGACATACAGCCGCCCGACCGCCTCCCCGACCGCGCCATCGACCGCGTCCACCCCCCGCTTCCAGCGCTCGCGCTGCTGCGGCTGCCCGCGCATCGTCTGGCCGTAGAAGGCGAACCGCGCCCGGTCGAAACGCTGCGGCAGATACGGCGCGTTGTCGTTCAGGTAGTGGAAAGTGAGAAATGCCTTGAGCGTCGGCACCGGCGTGTGATCGAACAGCTTCGCCAGATCACGGATCGCGCTGAGCTCGCTGAGCACCACGTCCTTGCGGCCGCCGAGCTGCTGCGCATCGAGGAATGTCTGCCACGGAAAGCCCGGCGCATAGGCGATGAGCTGCGCCTTGGTGCGCGGGTTGTAGGTGGCATCCACGTCGCGGCGTTGCTCGATCGGCCACTGCAGCTTCGCCACCGCAGTCTCGAAGGCCATGACCTCGCGCGCCTGGGCGTGCGGATCGCTGCTGCCGCCGAGGGTCAGCAGCTGCGCGACGTAAGCCACGTACTTCTCGCGCAGCGCCTGCAGCTGCGGGTCATCCTTGAGGTAGTAGTCGCGGTCCGGCAGCCCGAGGGCGGACTCGCTGATCACCGCCGCGTAGCGGTCGGGGTCCTTGAAATCCGGCGTCAGCTGCACGTCAAAGAGCGTCGCGTAGCCGATGGTGCCAAACAGGCGCGCGATGTCGCCGCGCGATTTGGCGCTGGCGATGCGCTCCAGGTCCTCCTGCGCGGGCGCCAGTCCGTGCGCCTCTATGGCCGCCTCGTCCAGGTAGGCCGCGTAGTAGTCACCGATCTGCTGCTCGGGAGTACCGTTGGGGGCGTGCGCCGCTGCGGCCTTCTCGATGATGAGCCGCACGCGCTGCTTGGACAGCTCATCCAGGCGATCGAAGGGGCCAAAGCTCGCCTTGTCCGCGGGGATCGCGAAGCTGCGGTCCCAGCTGCCATTGGCAAACTCGAAGAAGTCATCGCCGGGCCTGACGCTGCGATCGCCCGCACTCAGGTCGACCCCGAAGTCACCGATCGCAGCCTTCGGTGCCGGGACCGTCACGGCGGGCGTGGCGGCAATAGGGACGGGAGCGGCAGGGACGGGCACGGGCTTCTTCTCCTCGGCCGGCTTGGAGGCACAGGCGCCGAGCGCCAACAGCACAGCCGCGCAGTACAGTGATTTCATAGAAATCGGGACCCCGGAACTAAATGCAAGGGCGGCATGATACGGCAGCGCTGCGCAGCCGTGCCGCCCATGCAACTAAATGTTTTCATTCAGCTTCCGGCGCCCTCGGGCCGCCGCGCCGAACCCTCGGTCCGCCTCAGGCTTTCAGGTGAACTCGCGCACCAGATCGGCCCACACTGCCGCTCCCTGGGTACCACCCGGTTGGACCTCGGTGCCGAGGTACAGGAACCCGACGATGGCGTCAGCGCTATCGAAGCCGAGTGCGCGCTTGACCTCATCATCGTAGGCGGCCGCGCCGGTCTTCCACATGGCGTTGAAGCCGAGCGCCACGGCGGCCAGCATCATCGCCTCGGCCGCGGCCGCCACCGCGAGCAGCTGTTCCACGGGGGGCACCTTGACGGAGGCGGTACTGAGGTGCGCGCCGACCACGACGATGAGCGGTGCCCGCAGCGCCTTGGCACGCTCGCGCTGCAGCGTCTCCTCGCTCACCTTCTCGTGCGTGCGCGCGAGGTGCGCGGCGAGCAGCTCACCGAAGCGTGCGCGCGCCGCGGCCCGCACCGTGACGAAGCGCCACGGGCGCAGGCGCCCATGGTCAGGAGCGCGCGCGGCGCTGGCGAAGATCAGGCTGAGGGCGGCCGCATCGGGGGCCGGCTCGGTGAGCGCGCGCGCCGAACGGCGCGTCAGCAACAGGTCTATGGCTTGCATGAGCGCATTGTCGCAGACTTCGGCCCTGATGCTGGTCACCGCCGAAAGCTGCGAGCGCAACAAGGAGCCGATACTGCAGGTCCTGCAGCAGGAGTTCGCCACCGCGCGCTCGGTGCTGGAGATCGGCAGCGGCACCGGCCAGCACGCGGTCTACTTCGCGGCGCACCTGCCGCATCTGACCTGGCAGGCGAGCGAAGTCCCCGCGCACCTCGCAGCGCTCGCGACGCGCCTGCAGCTGGAGGGCGCCGCGAATCTGCCCGCGCCCGTCGCGCTCGACGTGCGCACCGCGTCCTGGCCGGCTACGCCGGTGGACGCCATTTTCAGCGCTAATACGCTGCACATCATGGGCATGGACGGGGTGCGCGATTTCTTCCGCGGCGCGGGCGCTGCCCTGGGTCCGCACGGCACCCTGTGCGTCTACGGCCCGTTCAACTACGGCGGCCGCTTCACGAGCGCGAGCAACGAGAAATTCGATGCGTGGCTTAAGGCGCGCGACGCACGCAGCGGGATCCGCGACTTCGAGGCGCTGGATGCGCTGGCAGGCGGCGCCGGACTTGCGCTGACAGCCGATCACGCCATGCCGGCCAACAATCGCACGCTGGTGTGGCGGCGCGCGCCGGCCGCATCGTAAAGTGCCCCATGGACAGCACCAGCCCGGAAAGCATCCGCGACGCCATCCGCGCGATCCCTGACTACCCGAAGCCGGGGATCATCTTCCGCGACATCACGACGCTTCTGGGCAATGCCCGGGTGTTCCGCGCGGTCATCGACCAGCTGGTCGAGCCGTGGGCCGACGCGGGGGTCGCGTACGTTGCCGGCATCGAAGCGCGCGGGTTCATCCTCGGCGGCGCCATGGCGCACCAGCTCTCGGCCGGCTTCGTCCCGATCCGCAAGAAGGGCAAGCTGCCGCACGCGACCGTGAGCGTCGCCTACTCCCTGGAGTACGGGCTCGATGAAATGGAGATGCATCGGGACGCGGTGCAAAGCGGCTCGCGCCTCATCCTGGTCGATGACCTGATCGCAACCGGAGGCACCGCCACGGCCGCCGTGAAGCTGCTGCGCTCCCTCGGGGCCCAGGTGCTGGCGGCGTGCTTCATCGTCGACCTGCCGGACCTGGGCGGCTCTGCCCGCCTCGCCGAGCTTGAGGTACCGGTACGCAAGCTCGTGAGCTTCGCGGGGGACTAGCCTGCGCGACGCGCCGGCCGGCGCGTTCCCTATTATCCTAGGTATTTCAATAGGATATGATTGAAACGGGCCCAACATTACGTTGTGGTCATACGGCGTTTGCAGTGCGGGATTGCGTTCATAATACGCGCGCCCTGGGGACTGGGAGCCTGTCCGGCTGCGCGTGCGGAACGCGCATGAGCAGGTCAGGCACCCGCCAGGGTGAAGCTGCGGATCCCCTAATTCTGGAGACTACATCGATGTTCAAGAAGCTCATCCCCGTCGTTGCGTTTGCCCTGATTGCCGGCCCGGTGTTCGCCGCCGACACCACCCCGGCCTCCACGCCGAGCACCAGCACCTCGGGCAAGCACAAGAAGCACCACAGCAAGTCGCACAAGAGCACCTCGACGCCTGCCTCCACGCCGGCGCCGAAGTAAGAGTTAGTTGCGCTAACTTTGAAGGGCTCCGTCCGCAAGGACGGGGCCCTTTGCTTTAAAGCGCGGTGCGCCAGGGCTTGCGGCTGCCCGCGTTCCGGTTCAAATTCCGCGCATGGATGGCAGCCAACAGACCGCGATACATCAGGCGCTGGTCGAGGTCCAACATGCCGTGACGAGCATGACCTTCCCGAGCTGCGACCAGGAAGACCTGATCGAGGCGATCGATCGGGTCGAGGACGAGATGCACACCGCACACCCGAACCTCGCCGTGATGTGCCGCTTCCTCAACTCCATTGCGCGCAGCCTGCGCGCACAGCCCGAGGCGCGCGGGGCATGCCTGGCAATCGAGGCCGCCATCGGCAAGGCCGGCATGCCCAGCACCTGGCAGTCCGGCGTCTGATCGAACCCACCTCGCGCACCCGGCTGGGCCGCCGCAAGGAGCGCGGCTCCCATGAGCGTGCCACGATACATGCCATCCTCGATGAGGCGCTCTACTGCCACGTCGGCTTCAGCCTCGACGCACAGCCCTACGTCATCCCCACCGTGCACGCGCGCGCCGGCGAGCAGCTGTACCTGCACGGCTCGGTCGCCAGCCGCATGCTCGGCGCGCTCATCAGCCGCACTCCCCTGTGCGCGACGGTGACACTCCTCGACGGGCTGGTGCTGGCGCGCTCCGGGTTCAACCACTCCATGAACTACCGCTCGGTGGTGATCCTCGGCACGGCCACCGAACTCACCGACGAGGGCGAGAAGCGCGCTGCGCTCGACGCGCTCGTCAACCGCGTACTGCCGGGGCGCGCCGCCGCGGTACGCGCCGCGAGTCCCAAGGAACTCAATGCCACGAGCGTGCTCAGCCTGCCGATCGCGGAGGCCTCCGCCAAGATCCGCAGCGGGCCGCCGCACGATGACGAGGCCGACTACGCCCTCGGATGCTGGGCGGGAGTGCTGCCGCTGCGCCTGACCGCCCTCGCGCCCGAGCCCGACCCACGCCTGCCCGCAGACATCGCACTGCCGGAGTCGCTGCTGCGCTGGTCGCGGGGCGCGAAGCCACCCGACCCCTAGGGGGCTCCGGCGCCGCACGGCGCGCCAAACGTTGCGCAGCCGCTCCCGCCCCCGCTAAGTTGGGCACGATGTTCAGCGCCCTCTCCCAGTGTCTGATCCTGCTGGCCGGCTCGGTGTTCATGGTCACCGTCGCGCGGCGCCTGGCATTGCCCACCAGCATGGCCTATCTGCTGGTCGGTCTCGCCATCGGCCCGTACGCACTCGGGGTAGTGTCCGACTCGGGCACGACCCGCCTGCTGGCGGAGCTCGGGGTGGCGTTCCTGCTGTTCACACTGGGCCTGGAGTTCTCGCTGCCGCGCATGCTCGCCATGCGGCGCGAGGTATTCGGCCTCGGTGCGGCGCAAGTCACCCTCACCGCCTCGGTGTTTGCCCTGCTCGCGCACTTCCTCGGAGGGGTGCCGTGGCTCGTGGCGGTCGTGCTCGGCGGGGCGATATCGATGAGCTCGACCGCGATCCTGCTGCAGCAGCTGACCGAACGCTCCGAACTCAACCGCACTCACGGGCGCCTCGCCTTCGCGATGCTGCTGTTCCAGGACCTGGCCTTCGTGCCCTTCCTCGCGCTTGGCTCGGTGCTCGTCTCCGGCGAGGACCAGCTGCAGCTGGGCGCGGGCCTGGTGCCGGTGCTCGGCGGCGTGCTGGCGATCGGGGCGGTGCTGGCGGCCGGGCGCTGGCTGCTGCGGCCGCTGTTCCACGTGATCGCCCACAGCCGCCTGCGCGAACTGTTCACGCTCACGGTGCTGCTGGTCGTGCTGTCCTCGGCCTGGATCTGCCACAGCGCCGGACTTACTTTCGCCCTCGGCGCCTTTCTCGCCGGCATGATGCTCGCCGAGACCGAGTACCGGCACCAGATCGAGGCGGTGATCCGTCCGTTCCGCGACATCCTGCTCGGCCTGTTCTTCATCTCGGTCGGGATGCTGCTCGACCTGCGCCAGCTCGGACGACCGGTGGTGCTGGCGACGGTGCTGCTCATGCTCGTGACGCTGGTAGTGCTCAAGGCGCTGCTGGCGACACTCGTGACGCGGCCGTTCACCAACTCGCGCTTCAAGGCACTGCGTACCGGCATTGTCATGTCCATCGGCGGGGAGTTCGGCATCGCCCTGTGCAGCATCCTGCTGCAGGCGCGCCTGCTGCCCGCGGCTACCGGCGGCGCGCTCCTCATCGCGCTGGTGCTGTCGATGGTGCTCAGTCCGCTCATCCTCAACAACAACAAACGCGTCGCCCGCTGGCTGCTCGGCGAGCAGGCGCCGCTGCGCACCGCGAGCGATCGCGAAGAATCGGCCACGCACGAGATCGCCGAGCGCGAGCATGTCATCCTCTGCGGCTTCGGGCGCGTCGGACAGAACGTGGCGCGTGTGCTCGAGTCGCAGGGCTTCGAGTACATCGCGCTCGACCTCGACCCGGCGCGCATCCGCGCCGCCCGCCAGGCGGGTGATCCGGTGATGTTCGGGGATTCCTCGGACGAGGAGATGCTCGGCAAGGCCGGCATCGGCACCGCGAGCGCCATCGTGATCAGCTTCTCCGACCCCACGACCTCGATCGGCATCCTGCACAGCGTGCGCCGCGTGCGCCCCGAGGTGCCGGTGCTGGTGCGTACCCAGGACGATGCGCGCATCCAGGAGCTGCAGAATGCCGGCGCCACGGACGTCGTGCCGGAGACCTTCGAGGCGAGCCTGATGCTGGTCTCGCACGTGCTCATGCTGCTGCATGTGCCGGTGTCCCGCGTGGTGCGCACGCTCGGTGAGATCCGCAACAGCCGCTACGCCGTGCTGCGTAACCTTGTGCGCAGCGGGGACGCCCGCCCGGTCGATGAGCTCAGCGAGCACCGCGAAGAGATCAAATCCGTCGTGATTCCGCCCGGGGCCTGGTCGGTCGGCCGCAGCCTCGCCGAGGTGCGCGGCCACGGGGCCGAAGTCGCCTTCACCGGCGTGCGCCGCCACGGCATCCTCGGCCGCGAACCCGCCGGCGACACCGTGCTGCGCGACGGCGACATCGTCGTCATATACGGGCAGCCCGAGGAGCTGGAGCGCGCCGAGGCGGTGCTGCTGGCGGGCTGAAACACCCCAGGCACGCCCCCCGCTAGAATGGCGTGCCGGCCACGAATGCCCGGAGCGCGCGCGAAGCTAAGGAATCGCCCATGCACAAGAGTCGACTCGCAGGATTCATCATCGACTGCCGCACGCAGGATCTCGACGCCGCCGCCCGCTTCTGGGGCGCAGCCCTCGGGATGCCGAGCGCGGCGCAGGCGCAGCCGGAAGAGGCGCTCTATCGGCGCCTGACCACGGCCCCGGATGAGCTGCACGTGGAGGTGCAGCAGGTAGAGCACCCGAGCCGCGTGCACCTGGACATCGAAGCGGACGACATCGAGGCGGAAGTGCGGCGCCTCGAGGCCCTGGGTGCGCGGCGCATCGGCGCGGTGCGCACCTGGGTGGTGATGCAGGCCCCGACCGGGCACCGCTTCTGCGTGGTACGCGTGCAGCGCAGCGACTTTGAGGCCCATGCCAATGTCTGGCCCTGAATGAAGCGCGCCGACATCCATTTCCCGCCCAAGCACGAGCCGCTGCGCGATGACGTGCACGCCCTCGGCGCGCTCGTGGGCGAGATCCTGCATGAGCAGGGCGGCGAGCGGCTGTTCCAGCTGGTCGAGAGCGACCGGGTCGCCGCGATCCGCGGCCGTAACGGGGAGACTGCGGCGCGTGCGGATCTGGCCGCGCAGGTGCGCGAGCGGCCGCCGGCGCTGGCGCGCGACCTGGTGCGGGCCTTCTCCATGTGGTTCCAGGCGGTGAACCTGGCCGAGAAGGTGCACCGCATCCGCCGGCGGCGCGACTACTTCGTCAAGGACAGTCAGCGCCCGCAGCCCGGCGGCGTCGAGGACGCCATCGTGGCGCTGCGCTCCCAGGGACTGGAGGCGCACCAGGTGAGCGAGCTTATCGGGTCGCTCTCGATCGAGCCGGTGTTCGCGCCCCACTCCACCGAGGCGGCGCGTCGCACGCTGCTCGGCAAGCAGCAGCGGGTCGCGCAGCGGCTGCTGGAACGGCTCGATCCGAGCCTCACGCCGCACGAGTCGCGCAGCATCTGGGACAACATCCGCATGGAGCTCACGAGCGGCTGGCAAACCGAGGAGCTGCCGCGCGCGCGCCTCACGGTGGCCGATGAGCGCGAGCAGATACTCTTCTACTTCATCGAGGTGCTGTACCGCGTGGTGCCGGCCTTCTACGAGGAAATCGCCCAGGCGCTGGAGAAGGTCTACGGGGCGCGGCCGGGCGCGGTGCGCGTGCCCTCGATCCTGCACTTCGGCTCCTGGGCCGGCGGCGACATGGATGGCAACCCCGACGTGCACGCCAAGACCATCCGCGAGACCCTGGCGCGCCAGCAGCAGGTCATCATCAACGCCTACTTCCAGGAGTGCCAGGAACTGGCGCGGCGCCTGTCGCAGAGCGCGAGCCGCGTGTCCGCTTCCGCCGAGCTCGCCAAGCAGCTGGAGCACTACGTGACGCTGCTCCCCGGCGCCCGCGCCATCACCCCGGTACGCCACGACCGCATGCCCTACCGGGTGTTCCTGGCGCAGATCGGTGAGCGCCTGCGCGGCGCCTTCGAGGGCCGCGCCACCGGCTACGAGAAGGCCCGGCAGTTCCGTGACGACATCGCGCTCATCGCCAATAGTCTCAAGGCCAACAAAGGCACCCACGCCGGGCTGTTCTACGTCGAGCGGCTGCTGCGTCGCATCGACGCCTTCGGCTTCCACCTCGCCACCCTCGACGTGCGCCAGCAGGCGAGCGTGCTGCACCAGGTGATCGCGCAGGGCATGGCGGATGAGCGCTGGCTCACGCGCAGCCCCCGGGAGCGGCGTGACCTGCTGGCCGAGGCGCTGGAGAAGGATCGCGGCCCGGTCACCGAGCTCGATGCGCTCGGCAAGCGCACGCTCGCAGTGTTCGACGCCATCACGCAGGGCCGGCACCGCTACGGGGCCGAGGCCATCGGCTACTTCATCATCTCCGGCGCCAGCGGCACGGATGACCTGCTGGCCGCGCTGCTGCTGGCGCACTGGGCGGCGGCCTACGACAAGTACAGCGGCGAAGTGGCGCTCGATATCGCCCCGCAGTTCGAGAGCGAGGAGTCGCTGCGCGGCTGCGGGGCGATCCTCGAGGAGCTGCTCGCCGACCCGCTCTATCGCCGGCACCTGGAGGCGCGCGGGCGACGCCAGTGCGTGCTGATCGGGTACTCCGACAGCAACAAGGAAGCCGGCACCTGCACCTCGCGCTTCCTCATCCATCAGGCACAGGCCGAAATCGCGCGGGTGCTGGCGGCCGCCGGGGAGCGGCCGGTGCTGTTCCACGCCCGCGGCGGGAGCCTGGCGCGCGGCGGCGGGCGCATCGAGTCGCTCATCAAAGCCGCCCCGGCCGGCGCCATCGACGGCGTGCTGCGCATCCGCGAGCAGGGCTCGACCGTCAAGCAGGGCTACGGGCTGCGCCCCATCGCGATGCGCACGCTCGAGCGCGCCTTCAACGCCCTGAGCCTCGCCACGGCCGCCGCGCACAGCGGGCGTGTGCAGCCGGACAGCGCGGCGCACCTGGAGGTGGCCGCGGTGCTGGCGCACGAGAGCCGCGAGGCGTACCGGCGCCTGGTGTATGCGGGCCCGCAGTTCTACGAGTTCTTCCAGGCGGCCACCCCGATCGATGTCATCGAGCGCATGCAGATCGGCTCGCGCTCGGTGCATCGCAGCGCGGAGAGCGGGCTCGCCGCCCTGCTGCCGGTGCCCTGGGTGTTCGCCTGGTCGCAGGCGCGCTTCATGCTGCCGGGCTGGTACGGCGCGGGCAGCGGGCTCGCCGCCGCGGTGCGCGCGCTCGGGGCCGCACGCGTGCGCGAGGCCTACGAGGGCTGGTTCTTCCTGCGCAATCTCGTCGATGACGTCGAGACAATGCTGGCGCGCGCCGATCTTGAGATCGCGCACTACTACGAAGACTTAAGCCCGCCGCACCTTTTGCATTTCGGCAGTGACATCCGCGCCGAGTACCAGCTCGCCTGCGAGCAGATCCTCACGATCAAGAACAGCCGCGAGCTGCTGGACTCCGATCCAACCCTGCAGCGCTCCATCCGCCTGCGCAACCCGTACGTCGATCCGATGAATCTCATGCAGGTCGACCTGCTGCGCCGCTGGCGCACCGGCGGGCGCACGGACCACGACCTGTTCGCGGCCCTGCTCGCCAGCGTCGGCGGCATCGCCGAGGGCCTGCAGAGCACCGGCTGATGGGCGCAGCGCAGCAAATCACCATCCGCGCCGCGGTGCCCGCCGATGCCCCGCTGGTGCTCGCCTTCATCCGCGAGCTGGCCGTGTACGAGCGCCTCGAGCATCAGGTCGTGGCCACGGCTGCGGACATCGAGCGTGCGCTCTTCGGCGAGCGGCCCTACGCGGAGGTGGTGTTTGCCTGCCTCGACGGCGTGCCGCTCGGCTTCGCCTTGTTCTTCCACAATTTCTCCACCTTCCTCGGCAAGCCCGGCATCTATCTTGAGGACCTGTTCGTGCGGCCGCAGGCGCGCGGCCTCGGCCTCGGGCGGCGCCTGCTGGCGTGGCTTGCGCACACGACGCTCGAGCGCGGCGGTGCGCGCCTGGACTGGGCCGTGCTCGACTGGAACGAGCCCTCCATTGGCTTCTATCGCAGTCTCGGGGCGGTGCCGCTGGATGAGTGGACCACGTTCCGCATGACGGGGGCGGCGCTGGAAGCGCTGGCGCGCAGTTAGCGCATCTTTAAATCCTTCAGGATCAGGGCCTTGGGGGAGGCCCGGGACAGGCGGGCGCGGCGCTTGCGTCGCGCTCAGGAGCCCATCAGGACGGTCGTGTCGTAGCTTTCGAAGCCCTGGATGGCACGCGCGTAGGCGTTGAATACCAGCCGCTCGGCGACCTTGTCCGCCCGTGGCGCGAGGAGCATCCGCAGCACCACGTCGTCGGCCGGGCGCGTGGCCTCCTCGGCCAGGAGCTGCTCGATGACACGGGTGATGCGGTGGTAGATCTCGTTCACGAAGCGCAGGTGGGCGCCATCGTGCACCTGCTCGGCACCCGGTCCGTAGGTGCCGCGGGCCTCCTCGGCCAGCTCGCGCAGAAACAGGTTCAGGAGCCGCGCCTTGTCGACCAGCCGCAGCTCGGCATAGAACTGGATTTCGGAGTTGAGGTTCATAACGCCCCCAGGCGGCCTACCTCATCACTACGCCGGGAAGAAATCAATGGGCTTGGTGATCGTAATCACGTCCACGTCTTCCTTGCCGAACTGCATCAGCCGCACCATGGCGACGATCTTCTGCTCGAGCTCCGGGTCGTGCAGCTCGCTGGAGAGCACGCGGCACATGGTAACGTCGCCGCTCGGGGCGATGGTGAATTCCAGCACCACCTTGCCGTGCAGGTCCGCGTTGTCGCGCAGGGCGCGCGCGTACAGGCTGTAAATGCGCCCCTTGTTCTTGTCGAACAGCAGCGCGATCTCCTCGGCCGAACGGCCCGGCCGGCCGCCGCCCCCGCCCGCGGTGGGCGTGCGGTTGTTGACGCTGCCGTGCACGATCCCCGAAGACACCGCCGTGGTGGTGTTGCCGGTGAGCGAGCCCGCGCCGCTGCCAAAGCCGCGGCTGCTGTCGGCGGAGGTGATGCCGCCGCTGCCGGCGCCGACCTTGGAAGTGATGAGAGAACGCTCGGCGTGCGCATCCGCGCCCACCGCGCCGGAGAGGTTCTTGGTCTCGAGCGGCTTCAGATCCATGACGTCGCGCAGGTCGGCGAGCTCGTCCTTGACCTGGTTCAGCTGCTTCTGTGCCTTCTCGTGCGCCTGCTGATGCTGGTCGACCGGCGGCGGGGTGATCATCGCCACCTTCGGCTCGATCTTGGGCTTCTCCTCAGGCTTCGGCGGCGGGGGTGGCGGCGGCTTCGGCTTCTCCTCGAGCATGACGCGCGCCAGTCGCTGCGGCACGTCTTCGGTGGTCGGCGCCGCGGGCCGGGGCAGGAGCGGGAAGAGGATGCCGAGCAGCACCAGGATGATGAGCAGCACCCGCAGGATCTTGCGGAAGCGGGCACTGGCCTCCGGGTCGCCTTCCCAGGGCAGTTCGTATTCGCGGTAATAGGGTGCGAGCAGCATGTCGTGCTTAACCGGGCTTGAACACGCCGGCGGCCACCGGCTTTTCCTTCTGGATGACGGCGAGCGAGATGCGGCCGTAGTCCGCATCGGTGCAGGTCGCCATGACGCGCTTGAGGACGTCGTAGGGGATGGCCTTGTCGGCCATGATCGTGATCTCGCGCTGCGCCAGGTCCTTTTCGGTCATTTCCTTGCCCACCAGCAGCGGGCGCTTGAGCGCGGCACGCAGCGGTTCGACCAATGGACCCGGGGCGGCGCGGATGTCGGCGATGCTGGCGACGAACTCGCCCTGCACGAAGAGGTCATTCTTCGTGATCATGACCACCACCGACTGCTTGGGCGCGGTCTGTGCGATCGACTGCGGGATCTCGATGCCCTTGGAGTTCTGGATGACCTCGACTTCGGTCGAGTACACCAGGAGAAACGCCACCATCACCGAGAGGATGTCGATCAGGGGGATCAGGTTCAGCTGCGCATCGGCCCTGTTGCGCAGGTGGTGCTGCGCCATGCGCAGCGCGCGGTTGGAAATGCTCATGGGGGCGCTCCCTTGCCGGCGGCTCCGGGTGCCGCGGCCGGTGATGCAGCATCGGTCGCGGGCGCATCGCCGATCGAGATATCCGGAAACAGCTCCGCCTGCACCAGGTTCATTCCGGAGCCGCTCTCGAAGACGCGTACGCGGTCCATCACCTGCACCAGGGTGTCGTAGGGGGTATCGCTCTCCAAGAGGATCGTGGCCTCGGTTTTCTCGGGGAATTTCGCCTTGACGCGCTTGAGGTACTCGGTGAGGCCGTCGTAATCATAGCCGTGGCCGGTGTTGGGGAAGGTCGCGAGCGGGCCGCTGTTGCGGTCGGTGACCTGCAGCAGGTCCTTGCGCACCATCACTTCCAGCACCAGTCCCGGCGGGGGGTCGCGGAACTCGGTCTGGGCCGCCGGCAGGTTCAGCTGCAGGATCACGGTGCGGGAGAACACCGCGGTCATCAGCAGGAACGTCACGAGCACCGTAAAGATGTCGATCATGGGCACGAGCAGCAGCTCTGCCGGCTTGCGGGAGTGGCGCTCCAGCTTGCGGTACTGGTATGAACGGCGCATGCGGGACCCTTAAGCCCTGCCGACCAACACGAGGGGCACGGGCCTCAGGCCGCCGCGGGGGCGGTCTGACGCTCGGTGATCGCGTTGAGGAACTTGACCGAGGCCATCTCCAGGCTGTCGATCAGCTCGGTTGTCTTGGTCTGCAGGAACGCATGGATGAACAGCAGCGGCACCGCCGTCATCAGTCCGAACGCGGTGCAGTTCATGGCGACCGAGATGCTGGCGGAGAGCAGGTTGGCCTTCTCCGCCGGGTTCACCGTCGCGACCGCCTGGAAGGCGCGGATCAGTCCCATGACGGTGCCGAGCAGGCCAAGCAGAGTCGCGAGGTTGGCGAACGTCGCCAGGTAGTGCGTGCGCTTCTCAAGCCGCGGCACGACCTCCATCAGGCTCTCCTCCATGGCCTTCTCGATGTCGTCGCGGCGGCGCGCGTTCTGGATGCGCGCCAGGCCGTAGTTGAGGATGTGCCCGATCGCGGAGTCGGACTTCGAGGTGGCCTGCGCCACGCCGCGGAAGTTGCCCTGCGACAGCATCGGCACGATCTCATTCCAGAGGCTGCGGTTACGCGCCGCGGCCGCCGTGAGATACACGTAGCGTTCGATGGCGATCGCAAGACCTACCACGAACACGATGGCGATCGGGTACATGAAGTCCCCGCCGCCCTGAAAAAACCGCACAATCAATGTCCACAGGTTCATCCGACACTCCCGCGCTCAAATGACCGCCACACAAGCACCAACACTAACCAAAACTGAATGACATAAGCCGAAAAAGCTGCGACCTGGCTCTCATCTGCGATGCTGCACCGGGGATATTTCAGGGCTTAGCGCCCGAACCCTGCACCGCGTCCGGTTTTGCCTCGGCGGCCTGCGGCTTCAGGGCGTCGTAGTAGCGGTTTTCCCGCTTGAAGACGTCCCGGTCCACCGGCTGCAGCACCTCATCCAGGAGGCTGTTCACCGGGCGACCGACCATGTCGCCGAGGTCCGAACGCTTCCAGGGAACGATATACAACACCTTCGGCAATTCACTGTTACCCGTCACATCCGTCGCCTCGAGGTTCAGCCGATCCGGGCCCTTCTTGGCAGGCGGCCGGGCTGCACCTGCCTTGCCCGCCGGCGCGGCCACCGGGGCCGCGGGAGCCGCTGATGCGGCCGCGGGCACCACGACCGGCGCTGCGGCCGCACCCTGGGGAGCGGCTGCCGGCGCGCTACGCGTGGTGTCCACGCCCGGCTCGAGCTCATCGGGTCGGGGTATGGCCCTGGTGGGGGCGCCCGAAGGCGACGGGGTCTGCGCCCACAGGCCGGCGACGGGCAGCGCTGCAAGGAGCACAGCGAGAAGCGCGGCGGCGCGGGCATCCGGTGCGTGCATGGTCATCCTCCTGCCTTGGGCGCTGCTGCGGGCGCCGCGGCGGCATTGGCCGGGGCGGCGCCGGGGTTCGGGGCCGGTGCGGGCGGAGCCTCAGGAGGCGCCGCAGCCGGAGCCGGGTTTGCATCCGGTGCCTTGATGCCCAGGCGCTGCCTGAGTTCCGCGATCCAGCTGTTCACCGGCTTATCTTCGCCGGTGATGGCCTTGTACTGCTCGAGCGCCTTCAGCGCCCGCTGCGGATCCCCAAGGTAGAGGTCCGCGAGCACGCCGAGGTTCCGCCACGCCGGCGCATAGCGCGGGTCGGCGGCGATCGCCTGCTCGTAGGAATCCGCCGCTTCCTTGAAGCGGCCGCGCATTCTCTGGGTCACGCCGAGCTCGGTCCACGCGAGCGCGTTGCCGCTTTCGCGGCCCACCGCGCCCTTAAGACTCGCCTCGGACTGCTCGAGCTCGCCCTGCTTGCGCTGCAACAGGCCCAGATCGATCAGCGGCGCGGCAAACTGAGGATACTGCAGGGCCACCTGCTTGAAGCCGAGTTCGGCCTCGGTCGCGTTCCCGGCGCGCAGGTAGCGCAGCGCGCGATCAAAGTCGGCGCGCGCGGCGGGGGTCGGCTCGGGCCGCGGCGCGGCGGCGGCGGCAGCGGCAGCGGCTGCACCCGCAGCGCCCGGCGCGACCTGCGCCGGCGCGGCCTGCGCGCTGCCCTGAGCGGGCGCCGTCACGGCCGTGGGCTTCGCAGCCACCGGCTTCGGTGCGGGCGAGCTGCAGGCGCTCACCAGCGCCAACAGGCAGGCCGCGGCCGGCGCGCCGCGCAGCCTACTGGAGGCTCGTGACGACATCGTGGGTCACCTCCGTCTTGCCGTAGCGTGCCGGCTTCAGCTCCGCCAGCGCCTGGAAGCTCTTGCGCACCGACTCATCGTAAACCCCGTCCTTGGTGCGGTCGGTATTGAGCTCGTGCGCCTTGATCGCCTGCTCCTCGAACGGGTAGACCTGCTCCTCGAGCAGCGCGTTGTACTCCTCGAGCTCCTCGCCCTTGAGGTTCTTCGGCCGCTCCGAGGCCATCACGTCCTTGGCGAGCGTGCGATACAGCTCCGCCATCTCATAGGTCGCCGCGGTCGTGACCTCGGCGACCTGGTACTCGGCGGCGCGCTTATAGCCATCCATCGCCGTCTCGAGCGCGTTGCGCTTCACGATCAGACTTTTCTTCAGGGGCGCGCTCAGCCGCACCGCACGGAACGCATCGCGCGCCGGCTGCGCGAGGGCCAGCTGCGACTTGGCCGCAAGGTAATGAGTACGCTCGGTACGCTGCGCACCGGCCTGGGCGTCGGTGCTGATGATCTCGTGGTACCAGTGGTCGCGGCGCGTGGCATCGCCGCTCTTGTCGGCGTACTCGGCCAGGTGCCAGCGCGCCTCTTCCGCATCCGCGAGCGGCGCGGGGTTGGCGGCGACGAACTTCTCGAGCATCCCGGCGGCCTTGGCCGGGTTGCCGGCCTTGGCGTAGAGGTCGGCGGACCGGATCAGGGCCTCGCGCTGCACCGCCCTGTCCTCGCTCGGGTTGGCGGCGATGCGCTCGAACTCGGCCGCAGCCTCGCCGGGGCGGTTGGCGGCAGCGTAGGCCACGGCGAGCTTGCGGGTCACGTCCGGCTGCAGCTGCGACTGCGGGAACTGCTTGCGGAAGTCCTCGAGCACCACGATCGCGCGGTCCCACTGCTTGAGGTTGATGAGCCCGGTGGCGGCGTCGTACTGCGCGTTGACGCGCACCTTGGCGTCGGGGGCGACCTGCGAGACCCGCATGAAGTCCTCGACCGCCGCGGCCGCCTCGCCTGCCTTGAGCTTCGCCTCGCCCTGCTTGTAGACGCTCGCCGCCAGGCGTTCGGTGAGGTCGGTGCGCATCTTCTCGTCAGCCCCGGCGAGCGCCCGCGCCTGCTCGAAGGCCGGCTCCGCCTTGGCGTACTCGGCCTGGTCGTAATAGGACTGCGCGATGATCGTCCAGGCAATGCGCTGCTTGGCCTGGTCCACCGGCGGCTGGCGCGCCAGGAGCGCCTGCGAGACGGTGATGGCCCGCGCGCGATCGCCGGCGGCGAAGATATCCTCGGCCGCGTGCGTGAGCACCACGGCGCTCTCGGGGTGCTCCGGGAAGGTCTCCGCGAACTTCACATTGGCATCGGTCTCGCGGGCGTGCCAGGCGTCCCGGGCGGTGCCGGTGAGGCCTTCCTCGGCCTTCTGGTAGGCGACCAGGGCGGCGTGCGCGGCTGCGGCGGACTTGTCGTTGTGCGGGTAGGCGTAGGCGGTGTGCTCGTACTCGGTAGCGGCGTCCGCGTACTGGTGGCTCTCGAAGAGTGCATCCGCGAGCAGGTAGTTGGTGGCGGCAGAATCGCTATCGCCCGGGAAGGACTTCAGGTAGTCGCGGTACCAGCGCGCCGCCTCCTCGTAGTCGGAGACCTTCTTCGACTTCTGCGCGGTGGCGTGGAAGTAGGTAGCGACGTCCTTGAGGTTGGTCTTCAGTTCCTCGACCACGCGCGGATTGTCGGCGCGGCTGCGGGTCTTCCAGTAGGGCGAGTCGAAGTTGTAGTGCTCGACGAACTCGTGCTTGCCATCGAGCACCAGCTGGCTGAAGCCGCCCTTGTTGTAGGCATCGATCGCAGCCATGTCGAGGTCCGGCGCGTGATCGCTGTAGGGGTCGCGCGCTACGAAGGCGCGGTACACGGTGGCGGCGTCCTGGTAGCGCTGCTTGTCGACATACAGATCGCCCAGCCGCTCGTACAGAAGCCAGGTGTAGGGCCGCTCGCCATGTTGTTTGACGTACTGTTCCAGGCTCGCTGCACCGTCGTTGTAGGAGAAGGCAATGCTCATCACGCGCAGCGTGTCCTCGACCAGCTCGCGGTCGCCACGCCTGAGGCTCTCGAGCTTCACCGGCTTCTGCGGATTGGTGCCGAGCTCCCGATCGAGCACGCCGCCGAAGGAGGGCAGGCTCTCGAGCGTCATCGACTGCTTGAAGAGCGACCAGCCGTGTTTATAGAGCGCCTGCTGGTAGAAGGCCGAGGTGCCGCCGCGACCGATCACGGCCGCATAGGCCTTCTCGGCCTCTGCATAACGCTTGTTGGAGAACAGCAGTTCGCCGCGGCGGAACTGCACCTCATCGATGTGCGGGGTCTGCGGATACTTCGCGACGATGCGGTCGAGCGTCGCCAGCGCCAGATCCGGCTGGCCGGTGGTCTCGTAGGCGCGCGCCAGCTGATAGAGCACCTGGTCGTTGCGCGCGTAGTCGGGGTAGGCCTTGAGGAGCGTCGTATAGAGCTTGATGGCCTCCCCGCCCTGCAGGTCGACGGCGGTCACCTCGGTCTGCAGCCGTTCAAGTTCGCCGGAGTCGAGGTTCAGGTCACCCAGACGACGCATGGCCTCGGCGCGCAGCTTCGGGTCAGTGTTCTGCAGTTCAAGGAAGCGCCTGTAGTTCTCCATCGCCTTGGCGGCGTTGGCGTCGGCCGGGGTGTCCTTGTGGACATCCACCTTCTTGGAGGCAAGATCGCCGATCGTCTGCGGCGGCGCGCCCGACTGCGCGCGCACCTGCGCGACGCCGCCGAGGCCGGCGAGCGCCACGGCACAGGCGGCAGCCACGGCGCGACGCAGGCGCGGCTTCATTTCTGGGGCTCCGGCGCCGGCTGCGGCGCGGGCTCATCCTCGGCGCCCTTCTGCTCGGGCGCCGGGGGCTTCGCCGGGTGGGCGGCGGCGTCGGCACCACTTGCGGCGCGGTCGTACATCGAGCCGAGCGCGAAGCGCGCCTGAATCTGGTAGGCGGCCAGGCGATCCTTCTGCTGCTCGAGCTCGTGCACGGCGATCTGGGCGAGGTAGTCGCGCTGCTTCTGCGCTGCGAGCACCAGGCGCAGCTCCAGTGAGTCGATGCGTTGCTTGAGCGCGCTGACGCGGGTGGCGAACTCCCCGGTGTTCTGGGGCACGGCCTTGCGGGCCCGCTCGACGCGGATCCAGCGGCCCTGCGCCTCGTGCAGGGCGACACTCAGGTCCTTAAGGCCACGATGTTCCTGCCACAGGCGTGCGCCGTAGGCATCGTTCAGGCGAAAGAACAGCACACCCTTCACGAGCGCCAGCCGGGCACGCATCTCGGCGTTGTCCGGGGTGTCCGGGGCGCCGGACAGCGCAGCCTCGACGCGCTGGATGCGCCCCCACTGTTCGCGCTCTTCGTCGGTGCCGAGGGCGGCGACGTTGTGCTGTGCCTCGATGTCGCGCAGCTCGTTCTCGAGGGCGACGTTGCGCTGCTGCAGCTTGTCGAGCGCTCCGGAGGACAGCAGCGCATCCGCCCGCGGCAGGCGCTCCGCGTACGCGCGCTCGCGCGTCTCGATCATGTCCTGGTAGGCGATCATGTCATCGGCGTGGCGGTCGAGCGTATTGCTCATGGACACCAGGCTGCGATAGTTCTTGAGCCCTTCCTGGAAATCGTTGCCGGCCAGGAGCGTGTAGAGGTAACGCGACTCCGGGGCATCCGGCAGCGTCTTCAGCTGCCACGCCCAGCCCTGCTTGGCATCGCCGTTACGGTCCTTGGCGAGGACGTGCTCGAGCATGTCGCCCTTGCGGATCGCCTCGATCGCGGCGTCGAGGCGCACGTTCTCGGCATCGAAGGACTTCACCGCGCTCTCGTAGTACTCGGCCGACTGGGCGTTGGCGTTCAACTTGCTGAACGCATAGGGTACTGCGAGGTAGGACTCCTGCACGGCGGCATCCAGCAGGTTGCGGTTGCGCAGCTCCAGCCACGGCGTCAGCGCACCCTGGTAGTCCCCGAGCGCGGCATCCGCCCAGCCGATACCGAGCAGTGCCCGGTTCGAGTAAGGGCCGTTCAGGCGCACGCGTGCGAGCGCCGGACGCGCGCGCTCGGGCTGCTCGGCCTGCAGGTAGGCGAACCCGAGCGCGACATTGGCCCGGTCGCGCAGCGCCGCCAGCTCCGGGGTCGTCGCGAGCATCGTGCCGACGGCGCTCAGGAAGGGGTCGGCATCGCTCAGGCGCTTGGTGCGCACCAACGCTACCCCGAGATTGAAGCGTGCGTAGGCTGACCACAGGTCCGGGCCGCGCCAGTTGGTGAGCACCGAGATGGCCTCGTCAAAGCGCCCCTCGTGCATCAGGACATTGCCGAACATCACCTCGCGCTGCGCCTCAAGGTCCGCGGACATGCGGCCGTTGATCTTGCGCAGTGCCGCATCCGCGCGCTCGTAGTAGCCACGGGCGTACCAGATCTGCGCCAGGTAGAACCACGCCTTGTTGCGCACGCCGGTGGGCACGTCGTTCGTGAGGATGCTCTGGAAGATGTCGCCCGCCTGGTTGTGCATGCCGAGCTCGAGGTACAGCCCTCCCTCCAGCAGCAGCGCATCGTCCTCGTGGTGCGGCACCCGCCCCCAGTGCTCGTAGGCGAGCAGCCGGGTAAGTGCCTCGAGGTCGGTGTCGGGGGTATCCTGGAAGAAGTAGAAGAGCACGTCCCCGTAATGCAGGTCGCGCACGTGGGTGAGCGGCAGCTTCTCAGGATCGTGGCGACGCGCAGCCGCCGGCTCCCCGGCGAGCAGCGCGAGGGCGCCCGCCAGCAGCAGCGCACGGCTGAGACAGCGCGGACTCAAGAGACTATTCCCAGTCCTTGATTTCGAACTCCGGCTGCAGCTTCTTTTGCCGGTCGTCGATCTTGAGCTCCAGGTACTTCGCGCCCACGCCCTTCTCGAAGCGCACCGAGGCCCCGCGCTTGTAGGCGCGGTCATTCGGACCCTTGCCGTTGAAGAATGCCACCAGCTCGTGTGGCCCCACCTTCAGGTTGCCGACGTACAGGCGCTGCACGCCACCCTTCAGGAGCGCATCGACCTCGCGCGGCGTGTAGAGGTAGTTGATGACCTCCTTCTGGTCGATCTTCAGTTGCACCGAATCCAGGGAGAAGAAGTCGCCGACGTCCATCGACAGGAACACCGCCACCTGCGTGTTGGCGGGGAACAACAGCTCCTCCTCGAGTACGAACAGGTCCTTGTTGAGATCGACGACATCCTTCTTCAGCCCCTGGATCTCCTGATCCAGACCCTTGGTATCGGTCGAAGCTTCCGCAGCCGGCGCAGGGGCCGCAGACGGGGGGGTGGTGGCGGCGGGTGCCGCGGCCGGGGCCGGCGCCGCGGTTGCGGCGGCGGGCGGCGGCGGCGCTGCCTGCACGACGCCGGTGCCAAGAAGCGCGGCCGTGCCGAGCGCTGCGAGCATCGCTGCCGCTGCGCGCCGCGGCGCCCGGGGCCGGCAGGTGACTGAGATCGTCTGTGACATGATGGTTCCGATCATTCGTTCAGCAGAGCACGCAGCTCTTGCAGATAAAGAGTCTCATTGGCCGGGCTGTAGTCACGCAGCACGTGCCGGATGACGCCACTGCGATCGATCAGCACGGTCATCGGCAGGTTGTCGACCTGGTAGCTGCGACTGACGGACTTGGCCGGGTCGAGCAGCATCGCAAAGCCGACGCCCGTCGAGCGTGCGAAATCCAGCGCCTGCGCCGGGACATCGTCCACACCCACCCCGTACATCGCCAGCCCCGCGGACCGATAGGTGAGGAAGCTGCGGTTGAGCGCCGCGAGCTGCGCGCGGCACGGCGTACAGCGACTGCTCCAGAAGCTCAGCACCACCACCTCACCGCGATGCTCCGACAGCCGCACGTTATCGCCGGCGCTGGCACGCAGCGCGAAATCAGGCGCCGCCGACCCGAGCAGCGCGTAGCTCGCCTGCGCGCACGCGAGTGTCACCGCCGCGAGCGCGAGCATGCCAGCGCACAGTCGCGGTAACAGATCTGCGCGTGACACGTCACGCGACATCGGGCCGTGGGGCCGTAGCCAGCTCAATAAATGGTCCTCGCCGCGGGATGCGACCTTGAGACCCGCGCCAGCACGGAAAATTGCACAGCGCACTTAACACTGTCAACGAAGCGAGCTGCGAAATGAGGTGTGTCTCCCCTAGCCCGGGGGAGGCGCGCGTCGGCGTAACGCGACAAGAGAGTAGAGTGGGCGCGCCGCCGGGCGGCGGCACGCGCACTGCGTCACACGATCGGCGCGAAGGCGGTGAGAGCCGCTAGTGCGCTGCCCGAACCGAGGCTCTGGCCGCCGTAGGCGGCGAAGACGTTCGAGAAGTTACCGTCGGTCCCCATGAGCCCCATGTAGTTCAGCACCACCGCCTGAACGAGCGCCGTCACGTTATTGGCGATCGGGCTCGAGGTGGTCACTACGTTGCCGGAGGCGCTGAAGTAGCCGATCTGCTGCCCGGCGGCGCCGTTGCGCAGCTGCGGGCGGCCCTTGGGACTGTAGACCAGGAAGAAGGTCGAGGCCACCGACATGTTGTCGCCCTGCCAGCCGAGCTTGCCGCGCCCGCCGACGCTGTTGTCCGCCATGCCGGTCGAGGTCAGCGAGCCGTCGCTGAACACGTAAATCATGACCGCCTGCTGTTTGCGCTGCGCGTATTCGAGCACCGCACCGATCATCTGCCCGGCCTTGAAATTACGCATCTCGCCGGTGGCACGGGTACCGTCGTGGTAGTCAAAGCCGCCCATGGAGATGGTGCCCGCCGCGGCATAGCCGTCGATCACGAGCTTCATGACCGTGGCAGTGGCGGCGCTCTCATTGTCCTGGAAATCCGCCGCAGTGAAGATGGGGGTCGCCCCGCCGGTGATCAGCGGATCCTGGGTCGGATCCAGGGCCGCCGGGTTGCCGAAGGTCGCCGCGGTATTGGCCGAGACCACGTAATTGCAGCGCATCTGGTTCTTCAGGACACCATCATCGGCCGCCTGGGTCGGGTCGGAGCTCGGATAGAGGGACACCCCGGGCGTGCCGCCGTTCGGCGCACTCAGGGCGCCGGTGAACGCGCCGTTCGCGCCGGACGTGTAGAGCCCCGTGCCGCCGCTGATGCGCACCTGCGATTCCATGACCGCCACCGATACCGGGTCGGCGCTGGCGCCACCGGTGCTGACCAGGGCCGTCGCATCCGAGGGCTGCGTGATCGTCGTCGGCTGCAGCGACGGATTGATGTACATCATCGGCGCCATCGAGTTGCCGCCCGAAACGCTCGACTCCGTGCCGACGAGCGGCAGCAGCAGTCCTTTCGCGCCCGTGAGGGCAATCGCATACATCGGGTTGTGCGGATTGGTCTGCGTGTCGTTATTCGACGTGGCGCAGAATACTGCCCCATTGGTGCCCGCGGCCGTGGCCGGGGTGGTCGCCTTGCTCAAGATGCCGCGCTTGATGGCCCCATCGGCCTGCCAGAGCAAGCCCAGCGACGCATCCACGTTGGCCGTCGAACTCGGCACCATGCTGCCCGGCACGCCCAGCAGGCCGTAGCCGGCGGTACTCAGGAAGTTCGTCTGGCCGCCCTGCTGGCCGACCAGCACTTCGGATCCGACCAGGTTCGCCCCGCCGGCGAGATCGAAGCAGATGAACGGAATGCCCGAGGCAGCCGTGGGCACATTGCACTGCCCGGTCGGCAGCAGGGCCGCAATGTCAGGCGACAGGCCAGCGGCGTTGGCGCGCCCGGCCTTGAGCATGGCACCGAGCCAGGCGGGCCCGATCACCATGCCGCCGCCGGAGATCATCCCCGCGGCCAGGAATTCGCGGCGCGTACGCGGCCGCGGATGGTCGCCGTACAGTAACGGCTCGCCGGGAGCGTGCGGGCGAGGAGGTTTCTTACCGATGATCATTGCAATTTACTCCTAGTCCGGATCACTGCAGCGTGACTGCGGCGCTGCCGAGCACCGCCTGGCAAGCCGCCTGGGTCGCTGTGGAGACAGTCGCGGAACTGTTCAGGGTCGGGATCCGCTGCAGCAGCGCGTCGACCTCGTTGGTCACGGCCGTCGCGGTGACCGGCGACACGCCGGCACCCACCGCGTGGTTGACGAGCGCCGTCTCGACGATCTGACGATTGGCGGGCGAGCCGAAGAACGAACCGGCGCCGCTGTTGATGCTGGCGTCAAGCCCGGTGCCGAAGAAGGTATCGCGGTATGACGCCGTGCCCACCAGCTGCGCGCAGTACACACCCGCCAGCTGCCCAATGGCCGTCTGCTGCGAGGCCACGAAGGCCGGAATCAGCGGACTCGGGGGCATCGACTGCTGCGACGTCATGTACTGGGCCATCACCGCACTGTTGGTGAACGGCACCCCGCTGATCTTCGCCATCGTGTGGGTGAGGCGCTCAAAGGTCGCGACGCCATAGTCCGGCTGCGGGGTGTTGTTCGGCGTCGGCGGCGGCACGGTCACCGGCGGATCGACGAAGGCGTGGACGGCGGAGCCGAGCTGATCGAAGGACAGGAAGAACAGGTCGTTGCTCGGTCCCAGGGTCAGCGGCACCACGGTGCCGAGGTTCGAGAGCAGCTGCCCGTTCGCCGCCGTGTACGCCGAACCACCCAGGGTAGTGCTGACGTTGGTGAACGACTGCCCGGTCGGTGCCAGCTGGCCGTTCACACCCAGCCGGATGCCGCTGAGCTTGAGGTTCGGCGGAATCGTGGCGTTCGGATCCAGGCTGATGAACTTCGGCTGGGCAAACAGGTAGCTGTAGCTGTCGTACTGGGCCGCCTGGAAGAGGATGTACGACTGCGGCACGCCCGTGAGCGAGCTCACGCCGAACAGCATGAAGTACTTCTGGCCAACGCCCGCTGCGAAGTTCTGCTGGATCTGCGCCGGGGTGAGCGCGCGGTTCTGGATGGCGACGAACTTGATCGTGCCCTGCCACTGCCGCTGCCCGGTGACCTCGTTGCCGAGTACCAGGGCGAAAGTGCTGTCCCAGTTGGAGAGCGAGCCCCCCTTGGAAGGATCCGCATCGCCGGTATACACACCGTTGATATAGAGCTTCTGGCCGGCGACCGGGTCGTAGGTGAGCACGACGTGCTGCAGCGCCGCCTGCGCCGCGCCACCGCTCGTAGTCGTGATCAGCGCCGGGGTTCCGGCGGTGCTGGTGGTGCTGCTGCGCGCAAAACCCTCGTACTGCGTCACGTCCTGCCCGAGTGTGGCGTTGCGCGTGGTGTTGCTGCCGGAGTAGCTCACGATGTAGGCATTCGCCTGCGTCACGTTGGCGGGCTCGACCCAGGCTTCGATGGTGTACTCACCGGAACCCTCGATCATGTTGGCGAATTTCTGACTCGCGCTCGTCGAGGCCTGTGCCTTGCCGCCGGCACCGAAGGTCAGACCCCAGCCACCGGCCCAGGTGACGTTGCCCGAGATCGTCAGGTCCGCCGCCGGCGTGACACCGCTGGTGTCATACGCGGTGCTGCCCTGCCCGGTCTCGAACATGTACTTCGCCACCAGGTTCGCCTCGTAGCGGCTGCCGCCCGAGGCGATGGTGCCCTGCGTCAGCGCGACCGCATTCGAGACCACCAGTGTCGGGTCAATCGGTGTGACCGGAATGGCGTTGGCGAAGGCGTTGAGCTGCACCAGCATCTGCGCGGCGCTGCCCGGACAGTCCGGAGCTCCGCCAGAGCTCGGCGTCGCCCAACAGTGGTGGGAATCCTGCGACAGGCGCTGATAGAAGCGCGACAGCGTCGTCTGCGACAGGTCGATCTTCGGCTGCGCGGCGACGTAGGAATCAGCCACATCCGCGGCATCGGCAAAGTACGGCTGCTGCGCCGTGGCCGAGCTCGGGGTGTGACAGCCCGAGCAGAACTGCGTCACGATCGGGAAGATCGTGGTGGAGAAGCTCGGCTGGGGCGAGGTGGCACTCGCCGGGAACTGCTTGCCGCCACCGGCCGCCTGCACCGGCGGCGCGACCAGCGTCACGTTGGTCGTGGAGGACGAGCCGCTGCCGATCCAGCCCTGAATCCACACTAGCAGCGTAGCCGCACAGGCCGACGGATCGGCGACCCAGCAGTTGTGGCCGCCGCCGACCTTCAGTACGAAGGTCGACTGGGACGGGTTGGTGAGATTCACGAGCGGCAACGCCGCCTGATAGGCGAGATTCACGTCATCCGCGCGCGCGAACTGCGGTGACTGGCCGCCAGCGTGGTGACAGCCGCCGCAGCGATCGGACGGGATCACGTTCTGCCAGAAGCTGAGCTTAAAGGCCTGCACGTCGGCATTCGCCGGCGGCGGCCCGGTGTAATCCGAGGCCGAGGTGGTCGGCGCGGTGGAAACCTGGTTCACCTGGGTGGATGGGCCACTGCCGCCAGCGCATGCGCTGAGCAGCGCCAGCGCAGCCAGCGTCATGGTGAGTGTGAGCGCGCGCGCCGTGCGCGTTGCAGCACCCGGGGCAAAGCGGTTCATAACAGTGCGGTTCATTGCGGCGCTCCCTTAACTACCCGGGCAGGCAGCAGCCGACTGCTGGAATACCTGCTTGAGTTTGTAACCGCCGGACTGGAAGCTCTGCGTGATGGTGGCGACGGTCGCCATGTCTGCAGAGCTCTGCGGTGCCCGGAAACAAACCGCCTGGAAGACCTTGGTGACCTGGCACTGGGCAAACGCCTGTGCCGATTCGAGCTCCTGCCCGAGCGACTTGGCGCCCGTGCCGCTGCCAGGCAGCGATGAGCTCCAGCCGAGGGAAGCATTCACGCCGGAACGCCAGCGGTTCGACCAGCTGTCATCCGGGGTGACGAAGCCGTACGGAAAGTTAGTCGCGTTGATCAGGTACTTCGGCTGCACCTGACCTGCTGTGTACTGCATCGTGCCGGTGTTCACGACGTTGCCGAGCGTGCCGTTGAAATTGTAGTAGGCAAACGCCTGCGCCATCGGATCCATGCCGCTGTGACAGCCCACGCAGGTATTGAGGAAGGTGCGGCTGTCACCACCCGGGGAACGCGCCACGTCCTGACGGATGCGATCCGACGGACGGGTGATATCGGTGAGCTGCGGCATGTCGGCGCAGAAGTGATTCATCATCGTGAAGCGGAACATCGCGCGGTTCGTGCCGTTGATGAAGAAGGCCGATTCGGCGCCGTAGGTGGTCATCAGCCCTGCGGTCGCCGCCGCCGGCGTGCCGTAGACCGAGGACTGGGTGGTCTGCTTCAGCGTGGAACTCAGATCGACGCCATTGGTCTCGGCCGTGGCGTAGTGCGCGTTGCTGGCGTTCGACGGCGCGGGCAGTCCGGGCGCATTCACCGTGTAGAGGATGTCAGCCGACAGCGCGGTATTGAAGGCCACGTCATCACGCACCATGCCGATGACGGTGGCGGTGTAATCGTTCAGCGGCGCGAACACCGTCTGGTCACGATTCGACCAGGGCGTGACCATGTTCTTCACGACCACGTTGTAGAAGTCCGGCTGCTGCGTGGCGATGGCCGCCGCGTTGATCAGTCCCTGCTGGCCGGGGCTGGCATTAATGGCGGTAGCCATCTGCGTCAGGATTGCAGCCGGTGGCTCCTCACCGACCAAGCGCTCGTAGATACGCTTGGCCTGCTCGTTGGGCCCCGCCTGCGCGGTGACCGCCACCTGCAACAACAGCAGCACAGAAGCTGCCACCGTCGCGCGGGGCGCGCGGTTAGAACCGACCTGTGCTCGTGTGTTCATGACATTCATGGCGCGCGTCTACTCCCAAAATGCCGATGCGCGGACCGACTATACGGTCCACGCAACCCCGCCCCGAATGTCTCAATCGAGTGACGTCGCCAGTGACCGACAGTTTGTGGTGTTGTTGTTCCGCGCTGCTCAATGCGCGGCAAACTGCGATTTCGATCACGGCGTGGGGCTGCTCTTGCGTCTACCTAGTAGCGACCATGCGCCCCGCACCCTCGGGCGTTATGAAACCCATCACAGGCCGCTAGGCGCCGTGACGGAATTGGCGGTCTGGTGATAAGTCATCGAAATGATCCTGAATTACGTTACATTCACACGCGACGGGACGGCGGCGTGATGACGGAGACGCAAATGCACGCGCAGCATGGTTCGGAAAAACTTGGCCATTCGACAATGCGTGTCCGCGCGCGCGGCGCGCTGCTGCTGCTCGTTTGCGCGGCGGCACTGAGCGCCTGCAGCAGCGGCGGCAACATTTCACTCGGCAAGAGCCAGGTCGCAGATCCTGCCACCGTCGATTTTCCGATCTTCTACGTGAAGCGCCCGGTGCCGCTCACCAAGACCGGTACGTTCATGCAGGACGACCTGCGTACCATGAATGACATCGTGCCGGTGTCCGCCGATCTGTACATGCGAGCCAGCGCGTCCCCGAGCGCGCTCGAAACCAACGTCACGGCGCGCCTCACTGCCGGTGCCATGTGGGACGTGAAGGACGTCGACACCTCCGCCGACGGCACCAGGGTGATCTTCGCCATGCGTGGCCCGCTGGCCATGAATCAGAAGGTGACCAAACCGCCCTCATGGCGCATCTATGAGTACGTCATCGCCACCGATGATCTGCACGCGGTGATTGATCCCACGTCTGACCCTGACCCGCCGACGGTGCAGGACACCTCCCCGCACTACCTGCCTGACGGACGGGTGGTGTTCTCCAGCACGCGCCAGTCGCAGTCGCAGGGCATTCTCCTCGACGAGGGGTTTCCGCAGTTCTCCTATCAGGACGAGGCGCGGCAGGAAGATGCCGAGGTGCTGGAAGTCATGAATGATGACGGCACGCAGGTGCACCAGATCTCCTTCAATCAGAGTCACGACCGCGATGCCATGGTGCTGGCGAACGGCCGTGTACTGTGGACACGCTGGGACAACTCGCCCGCCGGCCACAACCAGATGTCTCTTTACTCCTCGAATCCGGACGGCACGGACCTCGAGCTCTTCTACGGCGCCAACAGCCATCTGACCGGGACCAACAACACGGTCATCGAGTTCAGCCATCCGCGGCAGATGGAGGACGGTCGCATCCTCGCGATCACGCGCCAGTACACCGACGTCGATGATGGCGGCGATCTGGTGATCATCGATGGCACGCACTACGTGGAGAACACGCAGGCGCTGCTCGGCAACCCCGGCCTCGTCGGGCCCGCCCAGGTGCCGGCGACCCAGAACGACGTGGTCTCGATTCCCGGCCCCTCGCCGGGCGGGCGCTTCACCTCCGCCTACCCGCTGCAGGACGGTACGGGGCGCATCCTCGTCAGCTGGACGCAGTGCCGGCTCCTGGATACCACGCAGACCCCCGCGGTGGTCGTACCGTGCACGTCTGCCAACCTGAACGTGGCCAAGCCCACCGTCGCCCCGCCGCTGTACAGCGTGTGGATGTTCGACCCCTCGCAGAACACCCTGCAGCCGATCATGGCGCCGGTGGAGGGCACGATGATTACCGACGTCGCGGTGGCACAGCCGCGGCCGCTGCAGAACATCATCCTCGACAAGGTGCCGGGCGTGAACCTCGACCAGGACCTGGCCAGCGCCGGCGTCGGCGTCATCGACATACGCAGCGTCTATGACATCGACGGGGTCGATACGGCCAATCCGAACATCGCCACGCTTGCCAACCCGGTGGATACGCCCGCCGGCAGCCGCCCGGCGCGCTTTGTGCGCCTGGAGAAGGCCGTCTCGATTCCGGACCGCACGCTCGTCAACCTGGCGGATGCCGCCTTCGGCGCGAGCAACTACATGATGGAGATCGTCGGTTACGCACCCGTCGAGCCGGACGGCTCGGTGCGGGTCGAGGTACCGGCCAACGTCGCTTTCCGCATGGAGGTGCTGGATGCCAATGCGCGGCGCATCAGCCCGACCCAGGGCGTGTGGCTGCAGGTGATCCCGGGCGAGGTCGTGACCTGCAATGGCTGCCATCAGCCGGCAAGCACCCAGCACCCGATCTCGCACGGGCGGCAGAACCTGTTCGAGGCGGCCTGGCCAGGGGCTGCCACCGGCGGGGTGGCGTTCCCCGGCACTATTTCCGCCGGCAGCAAAGCCTTCATCCCCAACCAGGGCGAGACCATGGCGCAGGCACGCATGCGGGTGAGCTGTGCGAGCGATACACCGCCGTGCGCGCAGATGGTGCCGAGCGTGGACGTGCTCTACTCGGATGTCTGGACCGATCCGGCGCAGGCCACCCCCGGCACGCCGATCAACCTGCGCTACGACGATGCCACGCAGTTCATGACCGCATTCCCGACGAGTGCGCTGTGCGTGACCGCCTGGGCTGCGAACTGCCGCATCATCATCAATTACCCCGAGCACCTGCAGCCGCTGTGGGACCTGAAGCGCCAGGTCACCGACCCGACCACCGGGGCCGTGATCTCCGACCATACCTGTACGCAGGGCGGCTGCCATGCACCGCTGAGCGCGGCGGGCGCGGCGCAGACACCGGCGGGTAACCTCGACCTCACCAATTCCCCCTCGGGTGCGCAGCCTCTGCAGTTCACCTCCTACCAGCAGCTGCTCTTCGCGCATAACATAAGTATCATGGACCCGACGCCCACCAACCCGACGAACACGATTACCGAGTCGGTCGGGCCGTATCTGAATGCAGGAAGTGCGAATGGCGGACTCTCGGCCCAGTTCATGAGTCGCTTTGCGGCAGGCTCCGCCAGTACGCATGCCGGCTGGCTGTCCCCGGATGAGCTGCGGCTGGTATCCGAGTGGCTGGACATCGGCGCGCAGTACTTCAACAACCCCTTCGACCCGGCGGTACCGGTCAATTGAGCAAAGGACGGAATTGATAAGGCGCGCGCACCACCTTGCGCTCGCGGGACTTCTGTTGCTGGCTGCACTGCTCACCCCCGCGGTGAGTGCGGCGCGCGAGTACCTGCAGCTCTTCGTCACCGAGCCCTACCTCGAGCTGCACACCGGCCCGGGTCGTGGCTATCCGGTGTTCCACGTCGTGCCGCGTGACGGCAGCGTCGACGTGCTGTTCCGCCGTACCGACTGGTTCAAGGTGCGTACCGAGCAGGGTGTGGAGGGCTGGGCCTCGCAGAACGACATGCAGAAGGCGGTGCTCGCCGACGGCACGCCGTTCAAGTTCGACCTGGGCGACCGCGCCGGCTTCACCAACCACCGCTACGAGATGGGCATCTTCGCCGGTCAGTACGGCGGCGCCACCCTGGTGTCGGGCTTCATGTCCCTCTCCTTCAACTCGCAGCTCGCGCTCGAGGGCTCGGTCGGACAGTTCCTCGGCAAGTTCTCCAACGGCGAGATTGCCGACGTCGGCTTCGCCCATGTGTTCGCCCCGGAGTCGCGCTGGTCGCCCTTCGTCACGCTCGGTCTCGGCATTGTGCACACCGAGCCCAAGGCGACTCTGGTAGCCGCCCCCAACCGCACCGAGCAGAGTGCGTACGTCGGCGGCGGCGTGCGCTTCTACCTCACACGACGTTTCTTTCTGCGCGCTGAATACAAGGCTCACTATATATTCACGAAGCGCAACGAGAACGAGGACGCAGACGAATGGAAACTCGGCTTCGCATTCTTCTTCTGAGCGTGGTGCTGGCCGCGCTGCCCGGTTGCGCCACCGTGCGCCACTGGTTCCACCGCGATCACCAGGCGACGCCCGACACGGCGCAGGCCGAGGATGAGAGCGCTGCGCCACCGCGGGTGGTGGATCCGGAGGTCTCGCGCCGCAAGATCACGGTGCCCAAGATCCGCAGCCGCAATATCGAGGTTGGCCTGGACTACGGGGTAATCTCGATCGAAGACTTCGGTACTCACCCCTCCTACGGGCTCACCGCCGCCTATCACATCACCGAGGACTTCTTCTTCCAGGCCGAGGTCGGCCGGTCGCGGGCCGGCAATACCAGCTTCGAAACCTTGAGCGGCATCAGCCTGCTTACCGACTCTGAGAGGCGTTTCACGTATTACGATTTGTCACTGGGCTACAACTTCCTGCCGGGCGAAGCCTTTATCGGTCGCGGCCACGCCCTGACGAGCGCTTTCTATCTCATCGGTGGTATCGGCGGTACCGATTTCGCCGGGGATACGAAGTTCACGGTGAACTTTGGCGCGGGCTACCGTGTGGTGCCGACGGACTGGTTGGCAGTGCACATCACGGTGCAGGATCGGGTCTTCCAGACAGACCTGTTCGGCGCCTCCAAGCTCACCAACAACATCGAGGCGCGGATCGGAACGACCGTCTTCTTCTGACAGAGGAATGCACCATGAAGAACCGCATCGTCGCCCTTGCCGCCGCGCTGGCCGTTGCCATGCCGGTGCTGGCGGGCACCACCGGCGCTCCGGCTCCGCAATTCAGCCTCGCTTCGCGCGAGGGCAAGGACGTAAGCCTGACCCAGTATCAGGGCCAGGTGGTCATGATCAATTTCTGGGCCAGCTGGTGTGGCCCGTGCCGCACCGAGATGCCGCTGCTTGAGAGCATATATAAGAAGTACAACAAGCTCGGCTTCACGCTGCTCGGCGTGAACGTCGAACCGGACTCGAAGGCAGCCATTGACTGGCTGAAGGAAACGCCGGTCAGCTTCCCGATCCTGTTCGACAAGGACAGCAAGGTGAGTAAGCTGTACGACGTGGCGGGCATGCCGAGTACGGTTATCATCGATCGCGCCGGCAAGGTGCGTGTCCTGCACCGTGGTTACAAGCCTGGCGACGAGAACGAGTATCTGGATAGCATCCGCACACTGGTCAGGGAGTAAGGCGATGCGCGAGTCACCACAGGCAGCCGGCCGCACTCTTGCGGCGCGGGTGGCGCGCATTGCGGCCGCGACGCTGCTGCTGGCAGCGCTCGCCGGCTGCGCCGCCCCGCAGCCCTGGGTGAAGCCCTACGAGCGCGAGCACTTTGCCGATCCGATCATGTCGGCGAACCGCGATCCGGTCTCCAGCATCTACCTCGAGCACGTGTACGAGAGTCGAGAGGGCGCGCGCGGCGCCACCGGCACTGTCGGCGGCGGCTGCGGATGCAACTGAGCGGAGAGGCGCGTGCCGCGCGCCCGGACTCCACCCTGCGCCTGAATCCCTTCACGCGCACGCTGCTGACACTGTGCGTGTGCACCGCGCCGGTCATCGGCGGGGTGCTGCCCGAGGACCGGGCGGACGTCATGTACCACTACTACAACGGTGGCGACATCACGGTCGAGGGTCCCTCCGTCCTCATCCGCAAGAAGGTGGGCGACAACCTGTCCTTCACGGTCAACTATTACGAGGACATGATCTCGAGCGCCTCGATCGACGTGAAGCTCTCCGCGAGCCCGTACCACGAGAAGCGCACCCAGTGGAGCGGCGGGGTCGATTACCTGCACGGCAAGTCGACCTACAGCGCCGGCGCCATCACCAGCAAGGAGCCAGACTACAAGGCCAACACGATCTACTTCGGCCTGAGCCAGGACATGTTCGGCGACCTGACCACGCTCAGCCTCGGCTACCGGCGCGGCTGGGACCAGATCTTCCGCGACATCAAGGTCAATGGCGACATCATCAACGATCCGACCTTCCACGAGCGCGCCGACCACCGCGGCTACTCGATGAGCCTGAGTCAGATCCTGACACGCAATACGATCGCGAACTTCAGCTACGAGCTGCTGACCGACCAGGGGTATCTCGCCAACCCCTACCGCAAGATCCGCTATCTGTCCCCGGGGCAGGGCGAGGGCTTCACGCTCGCCGACCAGGTCTACCCGGATACGCGCACCAGCAATGCCGCCTCACTGTCCGTCAAGCATTACCTGCCCTGGCACGCTTCCGTCACCGGTCAGTACCGCTTCTTCCGCGACACCTGGGGCATCGTCGCCAATACTTTCGAGGTCGACTACACGCAGCCGTGGCACAGCTGGCTCTTCGACGGCACGCTGCGCTACTACAAGCAGAACAACGCGGATTTCTACAGCGACCTGTTCCCGCGCGCGGATTACCAGAACTTCATGGCGCGCGACCGCGAACTTGCGGCCTTTCAGACCTATACGGTGGGCGCAGGCGTCGCGTACCAGTTCCCGCACTACGCCTGGGCGCCGTGGGTGAATCGCAGCAGCTTCAATTTTCACTTCGAGCACTTCCTCGCCAAGTACAGCGACTTCCGCAACGCGCTGCTCGCCCCCGAATACGGCGCGGGCAACGAGCCGCTCTACCAGCTCAACGCGAACGTCTTCACGCTCTTCCTCTCGGTCTGGTACTAGCCCCGATCGTCCGCGCCCGACGCGCACGCCACCCCACGGCGTGCCACGCTTTCAGTTAAGCTTCCCCGTCATTCGTCACCGCTCATTGCGGCAACTGTCGGTGAGCGGCGACAGTCACGAAGGGGAATCCTCATCATGCGCATCCGCCACTTGCTCCCGGGCCTGCTCGGAGCCCTCGCCCTCGCCTGCTCCGCCGCCGCCGTGTCCGCCCAGGGCGCGGCACGCCAGCAGGGGCAGCTTCTGATCGCGAGCGAAGTGCTCGAGGAGCTGCGCTCCGCGCCGGACCAGGGCATCCCCGACCGCCTGCTCGAGCGCGCCTACGGGATCGCCGTGATCCCGAACCTCACCAAGGTGGCGTTCTTCGCCGGCGGCCGCCATGGGCGCGGGGTCCTGGTGGTGCGCGACAGTAAGGGACGCTTCACCGACCCGGTGTTCATCAGCATGACCGGCGGCAGCTTCGGCTGGCAGTGGGGCGTGCAGTCGACCGATATCGTGCTGGTATTCACGACACCCAAGGGCGTCCAGGGCATCAGCGGCGGCAAGGTGACCCTCGGTGCCGATGCCTCCGTGGCCGCGGGCCCCGTCGGGCGCAATGCCGCGGCGGCCACCGATGCCAGCTTCAAGGCCGAGGTCTACTCCTACTCGCGCAGCCGCGGCGTATTCGCAGGTCTGGCGCTCGATGGCACCGTCATTTCCATCGACGACGACGCCGATGAGAACTTCTACAAGAAGCCGGACGTCGCGGCGGCCGACATCTTCAACGGCAGCGTGACCACCGATGACGATGCCGCCCGGCGCTTCATGGCCGCGGTCACGGCGAGCACCGGGACGTCGCGCTCCGCCTCCGCGACCGGCGTGGCCCCGGCGGCAAGCGCCACGGCGCCCGTCCCCGCCACGCGCACGCCGCCCGCACCCGCCCCGGCCGCCGCGCAGACGTTCCCGCTGTCGGATCCGCAGCCCGGACAGGAACCGAAGTAAAGGCGCTGCGCTAGGCGCCGGTGCTGGTCGGCGCCTCCGGGTCCGGCGGTATCGGCAGCGGCTGCGCCGCGGCGCCGCCCGCGAGGCGCCGCCGGAACTCACGTCGCAGGAACCACAGGCTGGTGAGGGCCTGCAGGGCCACGGTGGCCACCGACAGGTGCCACACCTGCGTCAGCGTGAAGCCCGGGCGCGTCGACAGCCACAGCGCCGGTACCACGAACGTCAGCAGCCGCGAGCCCGAGCTCAGAAGCGACGGCCAGGTGTTGCCGAGCGCCTGGAACAGGCCCGAGCAGGTGAAAATCAGCGCCGTCGCCACGAAATTCCACGAGATGATGCGCAGGTACCCGGCGCCCACGGCGACCACCCGCGGCTGCTCGCTGAAGATGCGGATGAAGGACTCCGGCAGCACCTGGCACACGAGGGTGAGCACGAGCATCAGCGCACAGCTGAGGAGGGCCGCCTGCCGGAAGGTCTCCCGTACGCGCCCAAACTGGCGGGCACCGAAGTTCTGCCCGGCGAGCGGAGTCGCCCCGAACGCGAGTGCCATTACTGGCAGGAACAGGGCCTGCATCACCCGGCTTCCCACGCCGAAGCCGGCCTGGGCTTCGGGGCCGAAGCTGCGGATGGCCACGTACACGACGCCCAGGATCACGAACATCATCAGGAACTCACCACCGGCCGGCAGCCCGATGTTGAGGATGCCCCGGATGGTGGGCCACTGCGGACGCCACAGGCGGGTATGGATCCCCACGTAGTGCTCGAGCCGCGCAAAGTACACCCATAGCATCAGGACGCCGAGCGCGACCGCAATGCTGCTGGCGAGGCCCGCGCCGGCGGTGCCGAGCGGATGGTGGGTCACCCAGCCGGCGATCAGGACCGGCGCGAGGATGGTGTTCACGACCACGGTAGCCAGCTGCACCACCATCGTGGGTTTTACGATGCCGGTGCCGCGCAGCGCCGAACCCAGGGCAACGAGCGCAAACTGCAGCGCCAGTCCCGGGGTGTACGCATAGAGGTAGGCAATCCCGGCCGCCGCGCTTGCCTCGTCCGCCGCGATCGCGCGCAGGTACGGGGCCGCCAGGAAGATGCCGGCCAGGAGCGTGGCTACCCCGCACACCGCCGACAACACCACCGCCTGGTTAAAGACGAGATTGGCGCCCGTCTGGTCCTTGCGCCCCGCCGCCTGCGCCACGAGCGCCACGGTGCCGACGCCGAGCATCTGCGTCAGCCCGAGAATGATGAAGGTCGCGGTACCGGCACTGCTGACGCCTGCGATCGCCGCATCGCCGATGCGCGATACGAAGTACAGGTCAATCAGGAAATACAGCGTCTGGAACAGCATGCCGATCGCGATCGGCACGCTGAGCGCGATGAGATGCCGGGTGATTGGCCCCTGGGTCAGATCCTTCATCGTCCCTCCCCCGAATTCGTCCCTAGTCCTCGCGCAGCGTCTTCGCCCACTTACGGAAGTCGCGCGCCACGCCCTCGCACATGCGCATCGCGGCCTTGGCGAGCCAGGCACTCTTGCGCTTTCCAAGATCGGCGAGGATGGCGCGCCGCTCGGCTGGCGTTCCCAGGTGCATGTTGGCGGTCTCCCAGCCCATCATCCACAGGAGGCGGCTCTCGTCGTGGCCGCGCGGCAGGCTCCCGAGCGCAATGCGACTGCAGTCGGGGGCCAGGCGGCGGATGAGCCATTGCCCGTGCACCTGGAGGCAGGGATCCGGCACCCGCACCGCCCGGCGGATGAGCGTGGTGTAGTGCAGCCCGCGCGCCACGCGCGGATTGCGAGCCCAGAGCCAGGCGGACGGGGCGAGGGGCTTGGCTTCCCGGGCCACCATGCCACCCTGCCAGTCCGCGAGCGCTACGGTGCGCACCCGACCCAGGCTCCCCAAGCCGGCCTGGCGATGCACGAAGCGTGGCGCAAGTCCGCGCGCCGGAAGCGCCGCCTCGAGAAGGCGGCGCACTCTAGGCTCGGCCCTCCCGGAAACGGTACGCAGCGCCCGCATGTTCTCCCAGAATGGCCGCTGGTCCTTGAGGCGCACGATCGCAAGGTCGCGCAGCCAGCGGTAGCGCTCGGCGAGCACGGCCGCCCCGCCGCCCTCGCGCAGCGACTGCGTGTAGCCCTCGGTGATAGATTCGCAGGCGCGGCGCGCGGTGAGGGTCAGCTGTGACTCCTCGATCGCGAGAATCGCGCTCGCGGCCAGCCGCACCAGGTCCTGGGTGTAAGGGAGCAGCGCCGCTTCGTCGAAATCGTTCACGCCCCAGATGAGACGCCCTTCCGCGTCACGCCAGGTGCCGAAGTTCTCCACGTGCAGGTCACCGACGGAAAGCACCCGCGGGGCGGCGCTGATGTCCGCGCACACCTCCGGCCACTGCTGCGACCAGCGATAGAAGGTCGCGCGCAGGAATGAAAATACGTTTCCGGCCATGAGCCGGTGCTTGAGGTCGAGGTCCCCCCGAAGCACGGGCACGCAATGCATGAGCCAGCGTTCGTAGCTGCTGGTGGCCTCCCTGATGTCCACGGGCGCACATTAGATTAGCCGCCCCGGGCTTGCCACCGGTCGCTCAGGGGGCGGGACCTGTCCCCGCCGCCAGGGTGTCATAAGAGGACAGGAAGGCTCCCCACCAAGCCCGCGGATCGCGGTACGAATGTCCGACCCCGGGCAGCGCCACAAAACGGCTGCCCGGCACCCCGCGTGCGAATTGACGCCCCTCGGCTGCCGGGCACTCCTGGTCATCGAGCCCATGCAGGGCGATCCAGGGACCATGCAGCGCACCCGCAGGGAGCAGGCGCACGCCTCCGGCGCGGGGTGCCCCATGCAGCGCTGCCGCCGGGCAGAGGGGCCTCGAGAGATCGAGGTCGGTGCAGAAGGAAAGCGTGAGAGCACCGGCAAAATCCGCCGGCCGGCCCTGGGCCAGTGCGACGTAGGCGAGGCTCGCCCCCGCGGAGTGCCCAATGAGGATGGGCGCCTGCGGGGCTACTGCGTAGCGCTCCTTAAGATAGTGGCCGAGTTCGGCAAGCTCCGCTCCCGGGTCAATGCAGGGCGAACCCGAGCGGTTGAGTACGGCGAGCCAATCGCGGGTGTCGATGCCAGCAACCAGCGAACCGCGCACGGCGAGTCCGGCTGCGATCGCCTCGAGCGGTGCGCCCCAGCCCCCGTCCCCGGAGAGCAGCAGGGCGAGGTGCTGCGGCGGGCCCTGCGGCCGATAGATGCGCAGCCGCGCAAACGCGCCATGGGTAATCACATCGTGGTGCATGCCGCGCCCGATTGCACCGCATTGGCACAGCAACAGCGTGCCGATGCACACCATGAGCGCATGGCACGCGCGGCGCACGTCATACCTGCTCTGTTGCATGTCCCTGACAAACCCGACATCGACTTGAACACCTGCGCCGCACTCTATGCAGCGCGATGATGCGAGCGCAATCGCCGGCCGCACGTGACAGCGGCCAAAGCGATCGTGGTAGATTTGTGACATGAGTGGCAGCATCGCAGCCGAACCCGTCGGATCGCTGGATGTCGCGCTCGCTCACGCGCGACGACTACTGCAGCACGACCCGCGCCTCGCAGCGGACCAGGCGAGCGAGATCCTGAGGAGCGTGCCCGGTGACCCGCGCGCGCGCCTGATCCTCGGGGCGGCTCAGCGGTTGAATGGCGAGCTGGGCGCGGCGCTGGCGATCCTCGAGCCGCTCGCGCGCGAGCAGCCGCGTGCAGTACCCGTATACCTGGAGCTGGGCACGGCGCTCGGTGAAGCGGATCGGCCGAGCGAAGCGCTCGCCACCCTGCGGCGCGCCACCGAGTTGCAGCCCCAGGGGGCGGAAGGCTGGCGGCTGCTCGCCGACCAGCTGGACGCGATGGGCAAACCCGATGAGGCGGATCGGGCACGTGCGCGATACCTGAAGGCGGCCACGCACGACCCGCAGCTGCTCGCCGCGGCAAACGCCCTGGTGGCCAACGACCTGCCGCTCGCCGAGGCGCGGTTGCACGCCCACCTGCAGGGCCATCCTACCGACATCGCGGCGCTGCGCATGCTGGCCGAAGTCGCCGGTCGTATGCGCCGCTACCTCGAGGCCAAGAGACTGCTCGAGCGTTGCCTGCAACTGTCGCCGAGCTTCGATGCGGCGCGCTACAACTACGCTTGGGTGCTCCTGCGCGCTGGGGAAGCCGCCGCCGCCCTCGCGGAAGCCGAGCGCCTGCTGGCGCGCACGCCACGGCACCCGGGCTATCGCAATCTGCACGCCGCCGTCCTCGCCACGATCGGCAACTATGCCGAGTCGATCAAGGCCTATGAGCATGTGCTGGGCGAGGATCCTCAGCAGCCAAAGATCTGGCTCAGCTACGGACACGCGCTGCGCACGGCCGGCCGCAACACTGATGCGATCGCCGCCTACCGGCGCGCCATCGCCGGTGACCCGAAGCTCGGGGAAGCTTACTGGAGCCTGGCGAATCTCAAGACTTTCCGCTTTGACGATGCCGACCTGGCGGCCCTGCGCGGCGCGCTCGCGCGCACCGACCTGACCGAGGAGGAGCGGCTGCACTTCGAGTTCTCGCTGGGCAAGGCGCTCGAGGACCGGGCCGAGTATGCCGAGTCCTTCCCGCACTACGAGCGGGGCAACGCACTGCGCCTGAAGCGGCATCCCTACAACGCGCAGGGCACGAGCGATTACGTGCGGCGCAGCATCGAGATACTGACGCCAGAGTACTTCGCGGACCGCGCCGGCTCGGGGGCCACGGGCGCCGATCCGATCTTCATCGTCGGAATGCCACGCGCAGGATCGACGCTGCTCGAGCAGGTACTCTCGAGCCATTCCCAGGTCGAGGGCACGATGGAGCTGCCGCAGCTGCCGCAGATAGCCCGTGACCTCGCGATCGGGCAGGAGCGCCAGGAGGAGTTCGCCGCGACCGTGGGAGCGCTCGATGCGGCGCAGCTGCGCGCACTGGGCGAGCGCTACCTCGCCGAGACCCGCCCGATGCGTAAGAGCAGTGCTCCCTACTTCATCGACAAGATGCCCAACAATTGCTTCTACGTCGGGCTCATCCAGCTGATCCTGCCGAACGCGCGCATCATCGACGCGCGCCGCCATCCGCTCGGCTGCTGCTTCTCGTGCTACAAGCAGCACTTCGCCCGCGGGCAGAACTTCACCTACAGCCTGCAAGACCTCGGTCGCTACTACTGCGACTACGTCGAGTTCATGGCTCACGTCGATCGCGTGCTGCCCGGACGCGTGCTGCGCGTGAACTACGAGGACGTGGTCGCCGATACGGAAGCGCAGGTGAGGCGTGTGCTCGGGTACTGCGGCCTGCCATTCGAGGAGCAGTGCCTGCGCTTCTACGAAAACGAGCGCGCCGTGCGCACGCCGAGCTCCGAGCAGGTGCGGCAGCCTATTTTTCGGGAAGGGGTCGATCACTGGCGCCACTACGAACCGTGGCTTGGGCCGCTCAAGCAGGCTCTGGGCCCGGTGCTGGAGAGCTATCCCCTGGTACCCGGGTTGCTCGAGAGTTTGGAAAATCGCTGACAAAGAACTACAGTCGGAATCATAAATACCACACGGGGAGGTCGATTTATGACGCGCAGCCGTCGCAGGAAACTCTGCAAAATCAAAGGTATAGGCCGTAAATCACTGGTGCGAGCGGGTATTCCTGTTGCCTCAACGCTACTGGCTGCGGTGCCCTTCGCGTACGCCCAGGAGACCGCCCCGGACACCGGCGGCCTCCAGGAAGTGGTGGTGACGGCGCAAAAGCGCGTGGAAAACCTGCAGGACGTACCCGTCTCGGTCCAGGTGCTGGACAACGCCCGACTCGAGCAGCTGAACATCACCGACCTGGACGACTACGTGAAGTACTCGCCCAGCATTTCCTATTCGCGCGGTAACGGTCAGGGCGGCAGCGGTGCGCCCGGCCAGTCGCACATCTACATCCGTGGCGTGGTCAACGGCGGCGACGGCAATCACTCCGGATCCCAGCCCCTGGTGGGCACTTATCTGGATGAGCAGCCCGTCACGACCATCGACGGCACCCCGGAGCTGCACCTCTACGACATCCAGCGCATCGAGGTGCTGGAAGGTCCGCAGGGCACCCTCTACGGCGCGAGCTCCGAGGCCGGCACGGTGCGCATCATCACCAACAAGCCCGACACCTCCAAGTTCTACGGCAACGTCACGGTGGAGGGCAACCAGATCCAGCACGGCAGCGCGGGCTGGGAGGCCGAGGGCTTCGTGAACATTCCGCTGTCCTCGTTTGCCGCCGTGCGCCTCGTGGGCTGGGCGGAGCAGGATGGCGGCTACATCGACAATGTGCAGGGCACTGACAAGAACGCCTGCATCGTGAACGGCGTGCGCACCTTCCCCACCTGGGACGGTCAGCCTTACCAGGCGCCACTGACCCCCTGCCCTGCGCCGGGTCCGATTGGCGCAGGCGCGATCACCAATGCGCCCTGGACGAAGAACAACTTCAACACCGTCGATACGTATGGCGGACGCGCCGCCGCGAAGATTCAGATCGGGGACAACTGGACCGTCTCGCCGACGCTCATGACGCAGCAGGTGAAGACCGAGGGTTTCTTCGGGTACGACCCGGCCATGGGGGACCTGCAGGTCGCCACTTTCGGGCCCGACACCACCACCGATAACTGGTACACGGCGGCCCTGACGATCGAAGGCAAGGTCAGCGACTTCGATATTACCTATGCCAGCTCGTTCATGAAGCGCACCAACCACACCCTGGCGGAATACAGCGACTACTCGCTGTTCTACGACCGCGTGTTCGGTTCGGGCGCTTACTGGACCGGCAACAACGGCAAACCGGTTATGCCGCAGGAGTTCGTGATCGGGGACAACCACTACCAGAAGTGGAGTCAGGAGCTGCGCGTTAGCACCCCGGCGTCCTACTTCCTCCGCGCCACCTTCGGTGGCTTCCTGCAGCGTCAGCTGCACAACATCGATCAGCAGTACACGATGCCGGGTTACGGCTGGACGCAAGTACAGGGCGGCCCCGGCAATCCCAACGGCTTCTCGGACTTCTACTCGGTGCCCGGGCTCACCAACACCATCTGGCTGACCGACGAGCAGCGCGTCGATCGCGACCGGGCGATCTTCCTGCAGGCCGACTGGGACATCATCCCGAGCCTCACCCTCACCCTCGGGGGCCGCGAGTACTGGTATGACAACTCGCTCAAGGGGTTCTTCGGCTACTCGTCCAACTACTCGAGCCATACCGGTGTCGCGACCTGCTTCGAGCCGGCCTACACCAACGGCTCACCCTGCACGAACCTCGACACCTCCGTAGCCGATCACGGCTTCGTGCCCAAGGCGACGCTCAGCTGGAAGATCACGCCCGAGCAGATGGTCTACGCCACCTACTCCAAGGGTTTCCGGCCCGGCGGCGTGAACCGCATCGCCGGTGTCAACGGCGTCCCCTACCAGCCCGATTACCTCAAGAACTACGAGGTCGGCTGGAAGACCACGTGGTTCGACCACAGGCTGCGGTGGAACGGCGCGCTGTTCTGGGAGGACTGGCAGAACTTCCAGTTCGGCTTCCTGGTGCCGCCCAGCATCACGGCCATCGTCAATGCCGGCAACGCTACCATCAAGGGCATCGAGAACGAGCTGGTGTTCGCGCCGACCCGCAACCTCACCCTGACGGCGAACTTCACCTGGCTGCAAGGACACATCGACAACGACTTCTGCCAGGGCACGGCCGCCATCAGCGGCCCAGGCTGCATCAAGGACCCGCCGCTCAACGCACCGTTCCTGCCAGGCGGGCAGTTCTCAGGACCGCTGGTGCTCGCCGGCACCGACCTGCCGCAGTCCCCGAAGTTCAAGGGTGCCTTAGTGGCCCGCTACAGCTTCGAGGACGTGCACGAGTGGACGCCCTACGCGCAGTACTCCATCACCTACCAGAGTCAGGTCGCCCCGAACCTGAAGGGTAACGAGCAGGCGGTCATCGGCTTTCAGCCCGCCTACGCGCTCATGGACATCTCAGGCGGCGTGACCCACAACAACACGAACATTGACCTGTACGTCTCGAACGTGGCGGACAAGCGTGCGCAGCTGACGCGGTTCACTTCGATCTCCCCGAACAACGACAACCAGGTGTACGTGGTCCCGGCCCAGCCACGGACCTTCGGGATCCGCGTCTCGCAGAACTTCTGACCGACCACCCCAGCTGCTCCTGCAGGAGCAGCTGGTTTTCCTCCCCACGGGGGCGGCGGGTGACCGCCGCCCCCCACGAAGGGAGATGGGCACGGCCGGCCCATTCGGGCACAGTGAGACGCTGGACGGATGTCGCCGCTGCTTCCCCGGAGTTCCCTTGAGTCAGCCCGTCTCAGCCCTGAGCAATGCGACCACGCGCGGCGGTGAGACCGCGGTCGGAGTGCTCGCGGCCATCAGCTTCTGCCACATGCTCAACGACATGATGCAGTCGCTGCTGCCGGCGATGTATCCAATGCTCAAGGGAGCCTACGCGCTCAGCTTCAGCCAGATCGGCCTCCTGACGTTCACCTTCCAGTTCACCGCCTCTCTGCTGCAGCCGCTGATCGGCGCCTACGCCGACCGCCGCGCGCGCCCCTATTCGCTCGCTACCGGCATGGGCTTCACCCTGTGCGGCCTCCTGCTTCTGGCCTATGCTGGCAGCTACGCACTGCTCCTCTGCGGGGCGGCCCTGATCGGCACCGGTTCCTCGGTGTTCCACCCCGAGTCCTCGCGCGTCGCCCGCATGGCCTCCGGCGGCCGCCATGGCATGGCACAGTCGGTGTTCCAGGTGGGCGGCAACTTCGGCTCGGCCTCCGGCCCGCTGCTCGCCGCCTTCATCGTGCTGCCCCACGGCCAGACGAGCGTCGCCTGGTTTTCGCTGGTGGCGCTCCTCGGCATGTTCGTGCTGTTCAACGTCGGGCACTGGTACAAGACGCACGGCATCACCCGCCAGCGCGCCGCCGCCACCCGGCCCGCCGCGCCGCGGCGCCACGTGGTGATCGCCATCTCGGTGCTGCTCGCCCTCATATTTTCCAAGTACTTCTACCTGGCGAGCATCACGAGCTACTACACCTTCTATCTCATCGACCACTTCCACGTATCGGTGCGCAATGCGCAGCTGCTCCTCTTCGTGTTCCTCGGCGCGGCCGCGCTCGGCGGGTTCATCGGCGGCCCGCTCGGGGATCGCTTCGGCGCCAAGTACATTATCTGGGTCTCGATCCTCGGGGTGCTGCCCTTCACCCTGATCCTGCCGCACGTGAACCTGTTCTGGACCGCGGTGCTGACGGTACCGATCGGCCTCATCCTCTCCTCCGCCTTCCCGGCCATCGTGGTCTACGCGCAGGACCTGCTGCCGGGCCGCACCGGCACCGTCGCCGGCCTGTTCTTTGGCCTCGCCTTCGGCATGGGGAGCGTCGGCGCGGCCATTCTCGGGGCGCTGGCCGATCATGCCGGCATCACGTTCGTCTACGAGATCTGCGCCTTCCTGCCACTCATCGGCCTCCTGGCCGCCTTCCTCCCCGACGTGCACAAGTACCAGGCCGCTGCCGCCGGTTGATATGCTCGCCGCATGAAGATCCTTCCGCGCGCATTGCTGGACGAACTCGCCGCCAAGGCAGCGGCCAGCCCGCGCGCGCGCGCGCACCACAGCATCCACGCCACACCGGCCGATCCGGTGCAGCGCTTCATCGTGGTGGCGCTGCGCGACTCGTACTTTCGGCCGCACCGCCATACGACGCGCTCGGAGCTCGCCGTAGTGATGCGCGGGCAGTTCGATGTCGTGACCTTCGATGCCGGCGGCCGCCTCCTGGCGCGCCATGCGGTGGGCGATGGCACGGCGGGCATGGCCTACGAAACACCCCAGGGGACCTGGCACACTCTAGTACCCGGGGCGCACGGCGGGGCCTTCCTCGAGGTCAAGGAGGGTCCCTACGATCCGGCCACCGCGGCCGAGTTCGCCGCCTGGGCGCCGGCGGAAGGCGATGCGGCGGTGGGCGCGTTTCTTTCCTGGCTGCGCCGGGCACGCCCAGGAGACGCGCCCCCTTAAGGTGCCTTGGCGGCTGCGCTCTGTTCCTTCAGCGCGCGACCGAGATCCCCGCCGCCCATGAGGCCACTCACGTAGCTGAAGGTACCGGCGCGCGCCTCGCGCGCTGCCGCCGCGACACCGGTCATGGCGGCCCGGTACAGGGTCGTCGCGAGACTGATGCGCTTGACGCCCGCCGCCGCCAGCTGCGCCTGCGAGAAACTCTGGCCCGGCATGCCCACCATGAAGTTCACCGGGCGCGTAAGGGATGCGCACACGGTGCGCACCGCCTCAAGATCAGGCAGCCCGGGAGCAAACAGCACGTCGGCGCCGGCCTGCTCGAAAGCCTGCAGCCGCCGCACGGTCTCGGCCAGATCGGCACGTCCGTGCAGGAAGTTCTCCGCGCGCGCGGTCAGGACGAAGGGAAACGGGGCGGCGCGCGCGGCCGCCACAGCGGCCGTGATGCGCGCCACCGCGTGCTCGAATGGGTAAATCGGCGCCGTGGCATCGTTGCTCGAGTCCTCGATCGAGGCGCCGATGAGCCCGGCTGCCGCCGCCAGGCGGATGGTGAGGGCGGCGTCTTCCGGCGCGTCGCCGAAGCCGTTCTCAAGATCCGCGGCCACCGGCAGTGCGGTCAGCGCCGCCACAGCACCGGCGTGCGCCAGCGCTTCCTCGCGGGTGAGTCCGCCGTCGAGCTTGCCTAAGGTCGCCGCGGCTGCCGAGCTTGAGGTGGCAAGTGCTGCGTAGCCGAGCTGCCGCATCAAGGCGGCGGAGCCGCCGTCCCAGACGTTGGGAATGACGAACGCGCCGGGCGCCGCATGCAGCGCGCGGAAGTGCTGGGCCTTCTCGAGTTGCGTGGGCATGGGAACTCCTGCGCAGTTGCCCGCTCGGGCGCGGTGCGCGACTCTGTCACACTCGCACCCTTTGAGGCCAGAGTCGCCATGCTGCGCTTGCCCGTCGCCCTCATCCTCAGCGGCCTCGCCAGCCTTGCGGTCAGCAGCGCGGCCGCAGCGCCGGCGTGTGCGCGCACGACGGCCGCCGCATCAGCGCTCGAGCGCCTGCGCGGCGCCATCGCGCAGGGGCGCTTCGTCACCTACCAGCCGACCTCCCTTGAAGTTCGGGACGGCCACGTGCACGAGGCCGAGGCCGACAGCATCCGCGCGGACCTGACGCTGCTGCGGTCGCACTTTGACGGCCTGATCACCTATGACGCCGTCCACGGCGCGCAGCAGATTGCCCCCCTCGCCGCGCAACTGCAATTCCGCGCCCTGATCATCGGGGTGTGGAATCCGCTCGCGCCCGCCGAGATCGCCGCCGCCCTGGCGACCGCACGCAGTTACCCGCAGCTCGTCGCCGGGATATCCCTGGGCAACGAGACCCTGTTCAGCCACCGCGCCGATGTGGGGCAGCTCACGGCGGCCTTCGCCGCCGTGCGCGCACAGGCACCGCAGCTGCCGCTGACCACGAGCGAGCCCTTCCACCTCTTCGAGGCCCCTCCGGGCAGCTCCCTCCTGCCGCTCATGGACTTCATGCTGGTCAACGTGCACCCGGTGTTCCAGAGCTGGTTTCATGGGGCCACCACGGCCACCGCCGCCCAGTTCGTGGTCAACGTGGCCGATCAGCTGGCCCAGGTCTATTGCGGACCCATCATCATCAAGGAGACCGGCATGCCGACCGAGCCGGCGGAAGCCGGCTATTCCAGCAAGCGGCAGGCCGCCTTTTATAAGGAGCTCGGCGCGCGCCTGCCCTCGCGCCCCCTCATCGCGTTCTCCTACTTCTCCGCCTTCGACGCGCCCTGGCGCGTGCAGGACGCCACGGGCGTTCCCGGCCCGCACCCCGAGGAGGCCTACTGGGGACTTTATGACAGCGCGCGCCGGCCCAAGCCTGCGGTAGACCAGCTTTCGCTGCTGGCGCAAGATCCGCGCAGCCGAAACTAGAACCAATAACTGGGGCAACACCATGTGGGACCAGGTCTACGCGCCCGTCTCGGGAAGTCTCGCGCTTTCGGCCGTGTGCGCCGCGCTGCCGATCTTCATCATGCTGCTCATGCTCGGCGTGCTGCGCACTGCCGCCTGGAAGGCGGCTCTGGCTGGCGTGGTCGCCGCCATCCTCGTCGCAGGCTTCGTCTACGGCATGCCGTGGCGCCTGGTGCTCAGCTCCACCGTCTATGGAGCTTCCTTCGGCCTCTTCCCGATCGCCTGGGTGGTGTTCTGGGCCATCGCGCTGTACCGCCTGACGGTCGACACGGGGCAGTTTGACATCATCCGCCAGTCGATCGGCGGCCTCACCCAGGACCGGCGCCTGCAGGCGCTCTTGATCGCATTTGCCTTCGGAGCCTTCATCGAGGGCGCGTCCGGCTTCGGCACCCCGGTGGCAGTGGCCAGCGCCATGCTCGCAGGTCTTGGCTTCTCGCCCTTCTACGCGGCGGCGATCTGCCTGATCGCCAACACCGCCCCGGTCGCCTTCGGCGCCATCGCCACGCCGATCATCACGCTCGCCTCCGTGACCAACCTGCCACTCGGGGTCTTGAGCGCAGGCGTGGGCCGTATCTGCGCACCCATCGCCCTGTTCCTGCCGGCCTACCTCATGCTGGTGCTCGGCGGTCGCAAGACCCTGAAGGCCGTCTGGCCCGCCGCCCTCGTGGCGGGGCTGTGCTTCGCAGTCACGCAGTTCCTGGTCTCGAACTTCGTCGGCCCCTACCTCACCGACATTCTGTCCTCGATCGTCGCCATCATCGGCCTCGTGCTGCTGCTGCGGGTGTGGCACCCGAAGGACGACACGGCCGCGGACGTCGCGCCGAAGGCGACCGGTATCCCGATGGCCACGGTGCTGCGTGCCTGGATGCCCTACATTTTCCTCGTCATCTTCGTGCTGCTGTGGGGCTACACACCCTTCAAGGCCGTTCTCGACAAGGTGAGCGTGTCGTTTCTGTGGCACGGGCTGGACGGTCAGATCCAGCGCCTGCCGCCGGCGGTTGCCAAGGCGGGACCCTATCCTGCGAAGTTCAACCTCAACCTGCTGTCGGCATCGGGCACCGCGGTGCTCTTCGCCCTGGTATTCGCGGCCATCGCCCTCAAGGTCCCGGCCGGCAAGGTGGTCGCCATCATCGGCCGTACCGCCCGCGACCTGTCATTCTCGATATTCACCATCGCGCTGGTGCTGGCGCTCGCCTACCTCATGAACTATTCCGGTGCCACGGCCACCCTCGGCCTGGCATTCGCCGCCACCGGCGTCGCCTTCCCCTTCTTCAGCGCCTACCTGGGCTGGCTCGGCACCTTCCTCACCGGCAGCGACACCTCCACCAACGCGCTGTTCGGCAATCTGCAGGTCGTCACCGCCAATAAACTGGACCTGTCGCCAGCGCTCATGGCGGCCTCAAATTCCAGCGGCGGCGTCATGGGCAAGATGATCAGCCTGCAGAGCATCTCCGTGGCCGCCGCGGCCACCGGCATGCCCGCCTCCGAGGAGGCGCGGCTGTTCCGCTTCACGCTCAAGCACAGCATTTTCCTCGCCGGGATCGTCGGACTGATCGTGCTGCTGTATGCGTACGTCGTGCCCTCGTGGGGGGTGTGAGGCGCACGCCCGGCGGCGCCCTCACTTCACGGCCATCTCGACCTTCACCTTGCCGCCGCTCTCAGGCTTGGGCGGCGCATCGACGATGAACACGCGTGAGGGATCGACGTCGCCGCCGGAGAGCAACGCGTCCTGGATGGCCTTGGCGCGCTCCTTGCCGAGGCTGACCAGGTCATCATCGCTGACCTCGATGTGGCTGATGAGCGCCGCGTCGAGGTCATTGATCGCCTGCTCGTAGGGCGGCGCCTCCTTGCGCTTGGCCGACTCCACCGCCTGCACCGATTCGGGCAGCGGTGCGTCCTTGCCGAGCGACTGCTTGTACTGATCGAGGAGCAGCTTGTAGTGCTTCTGCGGATCGGCGAATGCCTCCTCGCCGGCGCTCTGCGGATGCTTCTTGCCCGCCCGGGTGCCGGCCACGCGTGCCGCCAGTTCCTCGTGGAGCTTGCCGGCTGCGAGCTGCGGACGATCGAGCTCCTTCGAGTAGCTGATCGGCACGTCGAGCTTCAGCTGCGGCCGCTCCTTCAGTGACTTGACCAGGGCAGCGAGCTGGTCCTGGGAAGCCTTGTCGAGCTCGGCACTCCCCGGAGCGAACTCCACGATGTTCATGTGCTCGCCGCCACCAAACAAATGGCCGAGAAGCGCGAACGGCGCCGTGGCCACCTTGACGATGATATTGATGAAGGCCTTCCAGATGATGGGCCCGAGTCTGAACTTCGGGTCGTCGATCGAGCCGTTCATCGGCAGGTCGATGTCGATGACGCCGTTGCGATCCTTGAGGAGCGCCACGGCGATCTTGATGGGCGCATGGATGGCATCCGGGCTCTCCACACGGTCACCGAGCTCCAGCTGGTCAACTACGAAGTGCTGCTTGGCGTCGAGCTTGCGCTGCTCGATCTTGTACGACACGTCCACCGAGAGCTTGCCCTTGTCGATCTTGTATCCGATGAAGTGGCCGGAGTAGGGGTTGACGATCGTGAGGTCGATGTCCTTGAAGCCCATGGTGATGTCGGTATAGAGCGCGGTGGAGAGCACGTTGAGCTCCCCGCCGATATGCGCCGGCGAATAGCGGTCGACCTTGCCATTCAGCTCCACCTTGGCGCGCGACTTCGGGTCCGAAGACAGGCCCGTGATCGTGCCATTGAGCTTCTGGATGCCCACCGAGAAACTCGGCTTGATCCACAGGTCGGTGTAGTCGAGCGTGGCATTGACCAGACGCACGGTGCCGATCGCAACCGGAAACGGCGTAGGCGGGGACTGCTGCGCGACGGGTGCCTGCGCGGCCGCTGACCGCGAGCCCTTTTTCCTGCCGCCCCCGCCCGCGGTCTTCGGCGGCGCGGGTACCGCTGCAACCACGGCGGCGGGCACCGTGTCGCTCGCGGCCGGGACCGCCGCCTCGGCCGCCGCGCTCTCGTCCTGCGCTGCGTTTGCGTCGCCCGCGGTGGCTGCAACCTTGCGCACGGTGCCGGCAGGGGTCAGGACCTCTTTGATGTTGGTCGTGCGATTCGGGAAAATCACCATGCGCGCGTAGGGCTCATCGAGCGTCACGGTCTTGATGCGCAGGCTCTGCGGCTTGGAGTGGTACTGGATCTCGGCAACCTTCAGGTCCTTCCAGCTGACGAAGTCGCGCTTCTGCTGATCATCCACGGTGCGCAGCCCCGAGAGCTGCGTGTCGCCCTTCACTTCCAGGGACCCGTCACCGCGATATTGCAGGTCAAGACGTGCTCCGAGTGCCCCCTTGAGCAGCGTCATCGACGTGTAGCGCGACAGGTAAGGCTGCAGGAATGGCAGCGCCAGCGCGCTCGCCTCGAGGTGCGCGCTCACCTCCTGCGTCTTCGGCGTCACTTTGGCCTTGACGCCGAGCTTGCCCGTGCCGTTGATGGCCGAATCGAGCGTCACGTCCAGCACATCGTCCGGGCGAGTGTTGAAGCCGCCGATGTGAACGTTCAGAGGATCGACTGCGAGTACCAGCGCCGGCTTGACCTCACGATCCTCCGCGGCCACCTTGAATCCCTCAAGAGCGATGTCCGGGGCCGACACCACCCAGGGGGCAGAGTTACCGCCGCTGCTCGCGGCGTGCACCGGCGGCAGGGGCTCAGCGGGCGCGGGAGTCGCGGGGTTTGCGGCCGGAGCCGGTGTCGCGGGACCGGGCGCCGGCGCAAGATCGAGCAGGTTCAGCCGTCCCTTCTCGTCCATCCAGACATCGAGGTTGCCACCGCTGAGAGTGATCTTGGCAACGTCGACCGTGTGTTTCGAGACATCGACACGCGTCTCGTCCACCTCGATCTTGGCGAGCTTCACGTAATCCTGCGCGCCGCCCTTGGGCTTCACACCGAGGTCTGTGACGGTGGTGTTGTGAATGAGGACCTTGACGGCGAGCGGGCCGCCGCCGGTACTCAGGTCGTAATCACCCTTGATGCCGATCAGGCCGGAGTCCAGCTCGAGCGGTACAAGATCGCGGATGTAATCCCAGATGGTGCGGGCGCGAAGATCTATGACCTCGAAATGCCCCTGCGAGGACAGCGGCGTCAGCCTCAGGGTCCCGTTCCAGTCGAACCGCTCCCCGTCCTCGGAGGCCGCCGTCAGTGAATAGGCATTGCCGCGCTGCCCGACGGTGCTGAAGTCGTGCAGCTCGAAGGCGATGGGATTGAAGTCCGTCTTGAAGGGATCGGCGCGCGTCAGGTCCTCGAAGGTGCTGCTGCCTGCGGTGACGGCCAGGCGGCCGATGTACAGACGCACCGGTTTGGCAGGCTCCGGCTGCGGCTTCTTCGGCTCCTCGGGGAAGCCCTTGCCGAGGTCTGCAAGGTTGAGCTCCCCGCCCTTGCGTATCACCGCCCGCACGTAGGGCTTATCGAGGAGGATCTCGCGGAAGCTCGGGCCGAGTCTCCAGAGGGAGGCAACCTGCAGGTCAACGTGCAGGTGGGCGAAGCTTAAAAGCGGCTTGGCGTCGGCATCGGGCAGCAACACGTCGCTGATATCGAGCTTGAGCGTGAACGGGTTGAAGCGGATTTCCCCGATGCTCAGCGTGCGAGCGTAGTGGGTCTTGACGAAATCCTGTGCGTAAGAGCGCGCGAAATGCGGCACCGCCCAGAAACCAGCGGCGGCGTACGCGCCGACCAGGACCAGGACGATGATGAGTGCAATGATGTAGCGTCGGTAACGGCCCATTTTTCCGCTTCCGCTCTTCTTCTATGTGGCCCGTCTATCCTAGTCCATCACCGCCGCCGCGACCATCGCACGGTTGGCGCGGGAGTGCCGAGGCCCACAGCGGGCGCGCCGGCGCCTCAAACCGGGTCGATCAGACTCGCCTCGTTCGGAAGTTTTGCGCTGTTGACACGCCGGCTCACCCGGTAGGCCACCATCAGCTCATCCGGATAGGGCATGAGCACGGCGCGCGCCTCGGCAGCGCTGCCGTTGAGCCACGCCTCCTCGTCGGCGGCTGCGAGCACCGCCGGCATGCGCTGCTTTTCATTGTGGATCTCAGCGAGCAGCGGGTTCGCCGGCAGGGTGATCAGCGTACAGGAGTGCAGGTACGAACCGTCGCTGCGGCGCGAGCGGTCCCAGAGCCCGGCCACGCCGAAAATCTCACGATCGTTCAGGTGCACGAAGAACGGATCGCGCGAGCCGTCCGGATTGACGTGCGGCTCGTAGAAGCCTGCCATGACCAACATGCAGCGCTGGCCGCGCTTCCAGGAATCGCGGTAGCTCGGCGCGCTCTCGATACGCTCGACCGTGGCATTGATGGTTGATGCCTTCAGTGGCACCCCGCCCGCCCAGTAGGGGATCAGGCCCCAGCGCATCATCGCCGCGGTACGCTGGCCCGATTCGCTCACGAGCACCGGTACCTGATCGGTCGGCAGCACGCGGTAACTGAGCGGGTACTCCCAGCGGCCACGACGGATACCCATGGCGCGCTCGGCCTTGGCGGCCTGCGCCAGGATGTACCTTCCGCACATTGGAACCTGCAGTCACCCGGCACGCGCCATCCGCGCCGCAAAAGCATAGCCGAGCACCGTGTACGACCTCACAAATAAGTTGCCGCCCAGACACTTGCCGCCGCCAACCAGTATGAGGAGTGCGCCGGCACTGTGTGGACGGGTCAAAGAACCTCTCGCCACACTCAGCGTCATGCTGCCGTGGCACTCGATCCAGAAACTGCGCGATCACTTCGGCGACTACGTCGTCGTCGTCACCTGCCGCGCCTGCCGGCATTCGCGCGAGGTCGCCCCGGCATTCCTCGCGCGCCATTGCCGTGCAGGCTGGGATGAGCCGATCGCGAATATCGTGGCACGCTTCCGCTGCCGCTGCGGCAAGAAGAGCGTCGACGTGCAGCTCGGCTTCAACCGCAAGCCGCGTGGCTGGAGCAAGAATCCCTCCTGAGGCCGACGCTTCGGTCCTCCCTCAGTGCTGCGGCGCCTGATTCCCGGTCCCGGGCGCCTGCGGCCCCCAGAAGTCCCGCTGCAGGATCCCGTAGAAGGCGGCGGTGAAGCGCCGTGCCTCGCTCTGGGTCATGTGCGACCACTCCGGGAGGTAGAAGCCACGCAGCTCCGGATAATCCGAAAAATAGATGCCCGGGACTCCGGTGGCCGCCAGCAGGCCGTCCCAGGAGCGCTTGCGCGGGTAAAAGCGCTCCTCGTAGTCGAGGTACGGTCCCTCGCTCGGCAGGCGGATGAAGATTACCGCCACGCCGCGCGCGCTCAGTTGCGCGACCGCCTTCCTGGCCCGCTCGACCTGCTCCTTCTCGGTCTTCAGCATCTCCTCGGGCGTGGGATCGCCAGGATAGGTCAGGAACTCTTCCGCCCAGATGCCGCGCGCAAGACTGCGGTAAGCAGGATCGGTCTGCACCTTGCTCCACAGGTGCGCGTTGCGGTCGGCTTCGTGTATGGCGAGCTTGCGCACGTCCGTGAACCAGTGCCGGCCGGGACGCTGCGGCCAGGGCTGTCGCGCGAGCACGGTCTGGAGCGCGTAGTCAGCGTCGAAGAAGGCGAAGTACGGCTCGATCAGCCGCATCGAGAGCCATTGGCCGACGCGCTGCGCCGGTGACTCCTTGTGTGTGTACTTGGCGACCCCGAGCGCAAAACCATCGCCGCTGAAGAACAGCTCCGGCGCCACGCCGATGATCAGTCGCCCCGTGAACTTCGGATCGGCCGCCAGGTCCTCGATTGCCGTCATGGGCGAGGTCCCCTCGTACGAGAGCTGGATCGGGGCGCGGCCGGCAAGGCTCTTCCACACCGGCAACTGCAGGTCGAAGTAGGTGCGCGAGGAGCCGAGCAGCACCGTCGCGTCACCCTCGCCCGCATCGATACGCCGCCGCTGCATTGCCCACAGGCCGAAGGTGTTGCGGATCCCGGGCACCACCCCATAGGCGCGCCAATAAGACTCCCAGCCCGCCAGGAGCAGCACGGACAGCGCCAGCGCGCCGAGCAGCAGGCGGCGCCAGGGAAGCTCGGGCACCGGGCGCAGTGGAACCGGCTGTGCGACGCCGGGACGGTCCGAGGCCGTGGTGCGCGCGTACCGATCGGGAGCCGGTTCAGAACTGGAAGTAGATAAAGGCACTGCCGTCCCCCTGCGCAATGACGATGGCAAAAGCCATCAATGCCCACACCACGCCTACGGCGAGCGGCGGGGTGCGTGCCACCACCGACTCGAGCGTGCGTGAGCGCATGAACCAGTGGGTGATGAGAATGCCGCCGACGATGGCTGCCACCGACAGCAGCGTGAAGGTGGGCAGGATGGGACGCGTAACGCCGTTCTGCCCCGCCATCCCTTTCAGCACCATCCACGCCTTGGCGAAGGTCTTGGCACGAAAGAACACCCAGGTCACGTTGACGAGCGTGTAGGTCAGAAGCCCCAAGGCCACGAATGCCCAGGGACCGGGGCGATAACCGGCGAAGCGGCCCTTGAGGAGGCGCTCCACGGACAGGTAGATGCCGTGCAGGCCGCCCCAGGCGACGAAGGTCCAGTTGGCGCCGTGCCACAGCCCGCCGAGCAGCATCGTGGTCATGAGGGCTGCGTAGGTGCGGTGCGGCCCGTGACGGTTGCCGCCGAGCGGGATGTAGAGGTAGTCGCGCAGCCAGGACGAGAGGGTGATGTGCCAGCGGCGCCAGAAATCCGAGAACCCGACGGCGGCATACGGAAAGCGGAAGTTATCGGGCATCGCAAACCCCAAGCACAGCGCCGCGCCGATCGCCGTGGTCGAGTAGCCGGCGAAATCGCAGAAGATCTGCCCGCTGAAGGCGAGCGTCGCCGCCCAGGCATCCAGTGCGCCCGGCACGCGCGCGCTGTCGTAGACGCGCTCCGCCGCGCCTGACAGAAAGCTGTCCGCGAGCACCACCTTGTTGAACAGCCCCAAGGTCATGAGCGCGAGCCCGAAGCGCAGCTGCTGCGCACTCGCGCGGCGTGGCGCGGCAAACTGCGGTACGAGTTCCGTCGGGCGCATGATGGGCCCGGCCACGAGGTGCGGAAAGAAGGTCACGAACAGCGCGTAGTCGAGCAGGTTCCTGGCCGGCGCGGCGCGACGCAGATATACGTCGAGCGTGTAGGACATGGTGGCGAAGGTGTAGAACGAGATGCCCACCGGCAGCACGATGTCGTAGTGCGCCGGATGGTAGGCGACGCCGAGCGAATTCATCAGCCCGCTGAAGCTGTCGAGCAGGAACTGGCCGTACTTGAAGTACCCGAGCATGCCGAGGTTGGCGATGACGGACAGCAGCATCCACGCGTGCCGCGTACTGGCGCGGCGCGCCTTGACCAGACCCTGCGCCGCGTACCAGTCAACGACCGTCGACACCCACAACAGGATGACGAACGGCGGGTTCCACGCCGAGTAGAACAGGTAACTTGCGATGAGCAGGTTGACCTTCTTTACCGTCCAGGGCAGCGGCAGCGAATGCAGCCCCAGCACGCAGGCGAAAAAGACGATGAAAGTGAGCGAATTGAAGACCATGTCTCACCGCGCCCGTCATCCCAGGCCGGCCGTACCCCTTGCTCTTTATACCGCCCGTCTAAGTGCGGGCTGCAGCCATCATCTGCTGCGGATGCGGCCTAACGCAACGGGTAGTCGGCCCAAACCAACCCACACGGGCCGGTGCTCGAGCGCGCGCGCCGCGCTGCCCGCCGGCGAAAGTGCGGTGCGGTATCAACCGCACTGCCTCAGGGATCAGGCCGCAGGGCCGCGCGCCGCAGGGCCGCGTGAATACCTGAAGGCCACACAGAGGCCGGCGAGAAACGGCAGGCCGAAGAGCAGCGTGGCGCGGAACTCCCGCGTGAATGCCGTGGTGGCGAGTACCGCGACCATCAGCGCCGCGCCCAGCAGCGTCGTCAGCGGAAAGCCGATCATGCGAAAACCACCGCGCCGCCCGCCACCCTGCGCGCGGCGGAAGTAGTAGTGAGTGACGAAGATCATGAGCCAGGTGAACATAGCCCCGAATGCAGACACCGAGACCATGAGGATGTAAGCGGATTTGGGGGCCACGAGCCCCACCACGGTCGCGAGCGCGATGCCGATGCTCGAGAGCATGAGCGCCTGGACCGGCACGCCACGATGCGACAGAACGCCAAAGCGCCGCGGGGCCTGTCCGGCGCGCGCCAGACTGAACATCATGCGTGTCGTGATGTAGAGCTGGCTGTTCATCGCCGAGAGCGCAGCCACGAGTATGACGCCGTTGAAGAGGCCCGCGGCGCCAGGAACCTCGAGCAGGCGCATCACACGCACGAAGGGACTCTCCTGGGTGCCGTCCGCCGACCAGGGCACCACCGCCAGGATCAGCGCCAGGCTCAGCAGATAGAAGAGGATGAGGCGCAGCACCGTGGAGCGGAACGCGCGCCGCACCGCCACCTGCGGGTTCTCGGCTTCGCCCGCCGCGACTGCGATCATCTCGATGCTCAGGTAGCTGAACACGGCGACGATCACCGCGACCCACGCTCCCCGCAAGCCGTGGGGGAAGAAACCCCCGTAGGCTGTGTAGTTGCGCAGCCCCACCGGGCCGCCTTGCGGCGCCCGCCACAGCAGGTAGCCTGCGAGTGCCACGAAGATCAGCAGCGCGGTGACCTTGATCGCCGAGAGCCAGTACTCAAGCGCGCCGAAGACTTCCACGCTGCGCGCGTTGATGCCAAGCAGCAGCGCAGAGAAGGCGATGATCCACCATGCACCTGGCACCTGCGGAAACCAGAAACGCATGTACAGGGCTACCGCCGTCACCTCCGTGCCTACGGCGAGCACGATGCAGGTCCAGTAGGCATAGCGCACGAGGAAGCCGGCCAGCGGTCCGAGGTAGTACTCGGCATACGCGCCGAAGGAACCCGTGGTCGGGTGGGCGACGGTCATCTCCGCCAGGCACCCCATGAGCAGCAGCGCGATCAGGGCGCCAATGCCATAGCTCACCAGCACCGCCGGTCCGGCCAGCCCGATCGCGAAGGCGCTGCCGAGGAAAAGCCCCGTGCCGATCGCTCCGCCGATCGCGATCATCCCCAGGCGGGCGCTGCTCAGGCGCCGCTGCAGCCCGCTCTCGCGTTCGACGATGGCCTGGAAGCCCTGCGCGTCCTGCTGCATCCCGGAGCTTTCAGCCGCAGAACACCCGAGTGTGTTTTGCGGCCGCATGAGTCTACACTCGGGCGGTGTTGGTTACCGCACGCCGAGGTCGCCCCTGATGCATAGTGTCTTGCGGCTGCTAGTTCCGCTGGCGATCCTTGGTGTGGCTGCGGGCGCGCTGGCCGCAGGCGTCGATGCGCTCAGTTCCCAGGATGCCGCGGCAGGACTGCGCGCCGCTCTGTCACAGGGAGTCGACGTGGCGGTCGCGCAGCTTGGCAAGAACGGCGGCTTCCTCAATGACCCGAAGGTTGCGATTCCGCTGCCGCATCCACTCGATAAGGCCGAAAGCGGCCTGCGCATGCTTGGCATGGGCGGCCAGGCTGATGAGCTCAAGGCGACCATGAATCATGCCGCCGAGCAGGCCGTGGCGCAGGCGAAGCCGATATTCCAGCGCGCGCTCAAGCAGATGACGCTCACGGATGCCAAAGGCATCCTCACCGGGGGCGACGGCGCCGGCACGGCATATTTTCGCCGCACGACCAGCGCTGAACTCACGACCAAATTCAAGCCCGTGGTGGCCGCGGAGACGGCGAAACTGGGACTGGCGGCGAAATACGACGAGTACGCCGGCAAGGCATCCCAGCTCGGCCTGATCTCCTCCCAGGACGCCAACCTTAATGACTACGTCACTGCCAAGGCGCTGGACGGCCTGTTCAGCCGGGTCGCAGAAGAAGAACATCAGATCCGCAAGGACCCGATGGGGCAGGCGAGTTCGCTGATCAAGAAAGTTTTCGGTTCACTCTGAGGGCTGCATCCACAGGTAAGCCCACGTGCGCCAGACCAGTCGACACCTGAGGGTAGTCCGCGCGACTGCCGCGCCACAGGCACCGCACGAGGTGGCGGTGCGGTTCACTTCAACCTCGGCGCTCGGTGCCCGGCGGCACAGCCCACCGAACAGCTTTCGCTGGATCGGGCCCGGTGCTCTGCGCATCAGCCCCGAGGGTATTCTCGTGACCGCCAGGAGCGCGACGCTGCTCGGACCGCGTCCCGCGCAACGCTTCATCCCGGCAGCCGAAATCCATGACGTTTACCGCGAAGCCAACGCGGTGCAGGTGCACCTGCGCGGACCGCGTCATCCCTATTTCCGCTTCTGGGCGGACGATGCCGCTGCGGCGGCGCAGATCGTCGCGCTGCTGCCGACGCAGCACACGATCGAGTTCGAGACCGCGCTCAAGGAACCGCCCGCCCGCAGCGCGTGGCGCAAGCCCCTGGCGTGGCTGCTGGCGCTGCTCCTGGCGCTGGCGCTGATGGCGGCGCTGGCGTGGCTGAGCGGCTTCCTCAGCAACCAGCGGCGCAGCGTGCCTGCGATCACCGCGGCTGCGGCGCCCGCCCCGGTCGTGGCGCCCGAGGATGCGCTGCGCACCCGCATCGACGTAGTCAAGTACGACGAGCGCATGCAGGCGCTGCGGCTTGAGTTCGATATTGCCTTCGAGGCGCTCATGGAGGGCAAGGTTACGGCGGCAGCCTTCATCGAGCAGCTGCAGCAGTGGCAACTGCCGCAGTGGGATCTGCTGGAGCTGGAGATCAGGCGCACCCGCGCGCCACCGGGTTCGGTGCAGGAGAGCGCCGATGAGAGGATCCGGGGCGCCATCAACAACTGGCAGCTGGCACTGCGCAGTTACGCGGACGACCTGCGCAGCGGACGCCGGGTCGTGGACACGTTCGAGTACCTGCGACGTGCGGATGCTGAGCGCGCCGCCGCAGCGCGCATCCTGCAGAGCCTTGAGCAGCCTGCGAGCGGGACCGGGAAGACGCCCTAGCGCTCCGTTGCCGGTCCGGGCAGCCTTGATCGAACTGCAACATTCCCCTGATACAAAGGAGTACCGGTGCGCGCGACAGGGACGGCACGTGCACCGGTCACATCTCAAGCAGAGCAACTGGCGCACCGCCTCACCCCTGCAGGTGCGCTGCTGCGTCGGACCCCGGCCGGTTCGGCCGGGGTCCGTTTTCGGGCAGCCAGCGCCTGCCATCCCAGCCTTAAGCCACCGCGGTATGCCGACCCCGGCCGCACGTGCCCCACGAGAGGCCTCCCTGAGGCGCGGGAGCCGCGGACCGTGGACGGCGGGCGCGCGAATTGCGAGGCCCGCGGATTCTCTGGCACACTGCCTAGCTGAGGTATCGGACCTGCTTAAACATCAATGAATCTGCTGGTCCGGATCAACCTGGCGCTGGCCCTGGCCTTCACGCTCGCGACACTCGCCGTCGGCTGGGCGTGCTCGACGATGTTGCAGGCGAACGCCAAGCAGGAAGCCCTCCACGAGGCCGCCCTCATGATCGACAGCGCCGGCTCCATGCGCGCCTATACCTCCGAGGAGATCGTGCCGCTGCTGAATGCTCAGATGGCGAAGGATTTCCTGCCGCAGGGCATCCCCTCCTATGCCGCCACGCAGAATTTCCTCAAGCTGCGCGACCATCACCCGGACTACACCTACCGCGAGGCGACCCTGAACCCGACCAACCTGCGCGACCATGCCGCCGACTGGGAAGCGGACATCGTGCAGAAATTCCGCAATGATCCGCATACGCAGGAGATCGTCGGCGAGCGCGACACGCCGATGGGGCGTTCGCTGTACCTGGCCCGGCCGATCCAGGCACAGCCGCAGTGCCTGGTCTGCCACAGCGTGCCGGCAGCCGCACCGGCCAGCCTCATCGCGCGCTACGGCAGCAACAACGGCTTCGGCTGGGAGCCCCACGAGATCGTCGGCGCGCAGCTGGTATCGGTACCTCTCGCCGCCGCCACGGCGAACGCCGACCGCATCTTCCGCAGTGTCATGACCGCGATCGTGGCGATCCTGGCGGCCGCTCTCGTCATCGTCAATATTGTGCTGTACTTCGCCATCGTGCGCCCGGTGCGGCACATCGTCCAGATCGCCGAAGAGGTCAGCCTCGGCAACACCGCGGCGGGCGAGTTCCCGGCACGCGGCAGCAGCGAACTGAAGGACCTGGCGAGATCGTTCAACCGCATGCGCACGAGCCTCGCCAAGGCCATGCGGCTGCTGGACAACTGAAGTCACCATGACGCGCGATGTTTTTGTCAGCTATTCCGTGCCCGACCGCGACTGCGCCTTCGAGGTGGTGAATCGTCTGGAAGCGCGCGGCTTGAGCGTGTGGATCGCGCCGCGCGACATCTCCCCGGCGGCAGAATGGGCCGAGGAGATCATCGATGCGATCGCCGCGGCACGCCTCATGGTGCTCATGTTCTCCTCACACAGCAATGCCTCTCCCCAGGTGCGGCGCGAGGTGGAGCGCGCGGTCCACAAGCAGGTGCCGGTGCTGCCCTTCCGTCTGGAGGACATCGTGCCCTCCAAGAGCCTGGAGTACTTCCTGAGTTCGCAGCACTGGCTCGACGGTTTCGCAGCGCCCCGGGACGCCCAGTACGAGCGGCTCTGTACCCACATTGTGACGCGCCTGAACGCCGCCGCCGAACACACCGCGGCGATCCCCGCGGCGCCCCCGGCGCAGCCGGCGCAGCCGGTCGCGGGAGCTTCCGCTACCGCTACCGCCACGCTCCTGGGTCTGCAACAGCTGCAGCCGCTGGAGCGGCAGCTCGCGCTGCACATCGGGCCACTCGCGGGACACCTGGTGCGCCGGGCCGCGGCTCGAGCTCGGGACTGGGATCAGCTCATCGAGCGGCTGGCGGCGGAGATCGATTCCGCCCCGGCACGCCAGCAGTTCCTGGCAGCCTGCCGCGCGCTGCGGCGGCCCGCCTCTTGAACGAGGACACCGCCGCGGCTGCGTTGCCGGCCAGGGGGCCGCTGCCCCTCGTGATCGGCGTGGTAGGTCATCGGCATCTCGAGCCGCACGACCTGCCGCTCTACCGCACCCGGATCGGCGCCTTCTTTGATGACCTCAACGCCCGCTACCCGTCGACGCCGCTGCGGGTGCTGTCGGCGCTCGCGGAGGGCTCTGACCGCCTGGTCGCTGAGGTTGCCCTCGCCCGCCACTGCGAGCTGCTGGTGCCGCTGCCGATGGCTGCGGAGGAATACGAGCAGGACTTCCCGGACTCGCTCGAACAGTTTCGCGGGCTGCTGGCGCAGGTGCCAGCGGAAAACGTCTTCGTGCTGCCAGCGCCCCGCGCCGCAGTGGGCACGAGCGCATCGCAGCTGCGCGATCTGCAGTATCTGGAAGTCGGGGTGTATGTGTCCGCGCAGAGCCACATCCTGCTCGCGCTGTGGGACGGCGTGCGCAACAAGGCGGTAGCCGGCACCGCCGAGGTAGTGCGCTTCAAGCTCGAAGGCCAGACCCATTCCGACGACCGCGCCCTGGATGCCGATGACTGCGGGCCGGTGTACTGCATCCACGCGCCGCGCGCCGGGAGCGGTGGCAGCGCCGAACCGGCCCCGACATGGATGTACCCGCGCGATTCGGGCGAGCAGATCCTGCATACCGTCTGCAGCCGCATCGACCGCTTCAATCGCGACGCCCTGAGGATCCCGGTGTCCGCCGCGCAGGCCGCCGATGCCTCAGGCCTCCTCCCCGAAATAAAAGACCGCCCGGCCGCCGACCGCCGCCTGGCCGAGACCTTTGCCAGCGCCGACACGCTCGCGCGCGGTTACCAGCGCCTGACGCACACCGTGCTGCGCGTCGTCATCGGACTCGCCGTGGCGCTGGCACTGACCTTCGAGATCTATGCCGAGATCATGCCCGAGCGCAAACTGCCGGTGATCTACCTGCTGATCTTCAGCACCATCGCAGCGCTCTACCTGTGGCAGCAGCGCATGGATGCGCAGGGCCGCTACCTCGACTACCGCGCGCTCGCCGAGGCGCTGCGCGTGCAGTTCTACTGGCGGCTCGCCGGGCTGCAGGAGAGCGCCGCCGCCAGCTACCTGCGCAAGCAGCTGGATGAGCTGCGCTGGATCCGCGATGCGCTGCGCGGTGCCAATGCCCTGCCACCGCCGCGCGACGCGCGCGCCGACCTGGTGCAGCGGCAATGGGTGGCGGGACAGGCGAGCTACTACCGCGCGCGCACCACCACCCTCCTCGGGCGCATTCACCGCGTCGAGCGCATGTCCGCGCTATGCGTCGGAGCGGGCCTCGTCGCCACGAGCGCCCTAGTGATCTTCTGGAACCGCCTGGAGAGGCTCGACCACGAGCGCCACTGGCTGGTGCTGATCATGGGATTCGCGCCGATCGCGGCCGCCCTGTGGGAGGCTTACGGTGAGCGCTTCGGCATGCGTACCCAGGCGCATCAGTACAGCCGCTTTGCGCAGATCTTCGGGCGTGCCGAGGCCGCGATCGAGCGCCTGGAGAGTACGCCCGATACCGCGGCGCGCGGGGCGAGCGAGCGCGCCCTGATCGGCGAACTCGGGCGCGAGGCGCTGATCGAGAACGGCGACTGGGTGCTGATGCTGCGCGACCGGCCGATCGTGCTCCCCAAGGGCTGATGAGGACGCCCGGGCCGCTTGCCGCAGCGCCCGTCGCCACCGTAAGCTTCACTCCCTCATGGGTATCAGTCAGCCACAGAATCTGCGCCGGCCACCGATCGAGAAGCTGCGCCCGTATGGGATCCGCGTGAGCCTGCCGACCGGTGACCCCTTCCGCAAGCTCCTCGGGCCCGAATGGCAGCGCCAGCACTGGTATTCGACCCCCGATGAGCGCGACGCGGCCATGGCTGAGATGAGCCGGCGGCACGAGTATTCCCGTGCGGGCGACACACCCGCACTCGTATTCCAGAAGATCGAAAAGCTCGCCGAGAGCCGCGGACTGTAGCGCTGCCGGCGCCCGAACCGCGCCGCACCTCGGCGCGGCGTACCACGCAAGGAGCCAGCACGTGAACGCGCCGCAGCAGTTTCCCTACGCGACTCATCTCGATGTGAAGTTCGCGCCGCTGAACATCGTGGACGTGCCGGGGCTGATCGCGCGCTGCCAGGACCGCTGGTACAACCAGACGCTGTGCGAGGTCAACGACTCGGTCATCCGCCTGGGGGTACTGCAGGGCGAGTACCACTGGCACAAGCACGACCATGACGATGAGTTCTTCTTCGTGCTCGAAGGACGGTTCTTCATCGACCTGCAAGAGCGCGTGGTCGAACTCAAGCCACTGCAGGGGTTCGTGGTGCCCAAAGGGGTCGTGCACCGCACCCGTGCGCCGGAGCGCGCGGTCATCCTGATGGCCGAGACCCGCGCCATCGTGCCGACCGGGGACGCCTAGGGCTCGCGCGGCACGGCTCTCAGAACACGCGCCCCAGGAACAGGTAGAAGGCCTGGTTACCGTGCTCGTCGAACCCGGTCGCCAGGTACAGCGGCCCAAGGAACGTATCGAGGCCGAGGAACAGGCTTGCATCCTTCTGCGTATTGCTGAAGCTCGCAGCGCTGCGCGTCTGCCACACGTTACCCATCTCCAGCGACACGCCCAGGTAAGTCGGCAGGTCGAGATACCCTGGACCGCCGCGGCCGATCTGCCGGTAGTAAAGCGCGCGCATGATGCCGAAGTTCGGACCCAGCAACGAGTCGGCGCGCAGCCCCGAGAGGTTCAGAAAGCCGCCGAGCGGAAAGAGCTGATTGATATCCGTGACGTGCGACTGCAGCGTCATGCCGCCGGAGGCCGAGAACTGCAGCGTGTCACGGCCGAAGGAGTAGGCGCCGATGTAGTTGAGGGTGAGCTGATCGGAGGCCGGATCGGTCCCCGAGACGTTGCGCACGCCGCTCCACTGCAGCATCGCCTGCTGTCCGTGATGCGGGAAATTGATGTCATCCAGGCGATCGTAGGTGAAGCGCACGAAGTAGTTGGTGGTATCCCAGGGCGAATCGGTCAGATCGGGCAGGTTTGGGTCCTCCGGATCGCCGATCTTCAGCCGCAGGTGTCCCTGCTCGCGCGCGACTCCGGTGCGGATCTCCCCCCAGTTGCCGAACTGGCGCCCGAAGTCGACCCCGTAGTCGAAGGTGTGCACGCGGTACTCGGCGAGCAGCTCCTGGCCACTGCTTGATTGGGAGCTGCAGTAATCTGCGCGCCCCACCGAGGGCGGGTTACAGATGAGATCGATGTCGCGCGCCAGGTCCTGCACGTGCGGCATCACGAACCAGCCGGAGAAATGCGCCAGCGGCAGGAACAGCTCGGTGGAGATCTGCGTGACGCTGCCGACCTGCAGGTCCGTGGCCCACTCCCCGGCGTTGCGCGTCACGTCCGAGACCACGAAGCGCACCGCCGCCGTGTAGGTCGAATTGCCCTCGAAGTCATCCTGCAGGCTCAAGCCGAAGCGCAGGTAATCAGGTCCGGTCGAGTTCGGGCGGGCATCGATCGCAAGCCCATAGCGGTCGGCACTGCCGATCACGTGGTAGTCGAGGGTGTCCAGACCACCGCGCCCGTAAAGCGCCGTGACCCGCTGCGCCACCGCATCCGGGTCGAGCGGCTTGCCGAGCAGCCCCTTGAACAGGCTGTTGGGCGAGGGCACGTAATGCTCCGAACCGGCGTCCACGGTGACGAAGTCGATGACGGGCGGGGCTGCGCGCGGCACGTCGCGGTGCGCCAGGTAGTTCTGCATCTCGTGCTCGCTCACGCTCAGAGCCGCGAGCTGCCCGTTCAGTGCGCGGGCGGCCAACTCACCGGCTCCGATGGCACGCGCCACCAGCCCGAAGTCGAAGGAGGAGGCGTTGCCGAGCTGCGGCTGGATGAGCACGTCCTTGGCGGTGAGCGTCGCCAGCTGCGTCTGGGCATTGCGGCGAATGAGGATCGCCAGCATCTGATTGGAGATGACCGGGATGCTGGTCAGCTGCTTGCGCGGCAGCAGCGGAAAGCCGACATCGACCACGATGACCATGTCGACGCCCATGGCGCGGGCGATGTCCACCGGCACGTTGTCGGCGATGCCGCCATCCACGAGCAGCCGCCCCTCGCGCTCGACCGGCGCGAACACGCCCGGGGCTGACAGGCTCGCGCGCATGGCCGTGGTCAGGTCCCCGGACCCCATCACCACCGCGTCTCCGGTCTCAAGATCCGTGGCTACGGCGCGAAATGGGGTCGGCAGGTCATCGAAGTTGCTGAAGCGGGCGACCGGCAGCGTGAGACGGCGCAGGGTCTCGGTCAGGTGCTGACCCTGGATCAGCCCGCGCGGCAGCACCACGCGCCCATCGTGGAACCCCAAGGGGAACTTGACGAGAAATGATTCGTCCTCCTGCTTGCGCCTGAGGGTCAGGTCCTCGCGCGGCGGGCGGTCCCGGAATGCGTCCTGCCAGTCGATCGAGGTCATGAGCTTCTCGATCTGGCGCGCGCTCAGGCCGCTGGCGTACAGCCCGCCCACCACCGCGCCCATGCTGGTGCCGGCCACCGCGTCGATCGGCACGCGCATCTCCTCGAGCACCTTGAGCACTCCGATGTGGGCCGCGCCGCGTGCGCCGCCACCGGAGAGCACGAGGCCAATGCGCGGCCGGTGTGCGGGTTCTCGGGCGCTCAGCTGTGGATCCGGGCTGCTCTGGGAGTGACCGGGCGGTGAGGCGGCGAGCCACAGCAGTGCGAGGAAAAGCTGCAGTACCCCGGGACGGGGCGTGACCGCCCGTTTAGATCTCACAAAGCGAAGAATAGCAGCATGCGGGGGCGGAAGCCCCCGGACTCGCGGGCGGCCTTGGCGATCACTGATAATGCGCCGCATGACTCCAATCGGCGCCACCGCATACCTGCTGACCCTGCTGCTGTTTGTCTTGAGTGCCGGCACCCCCGGGCGCGTGGCCGCGCAGTCGCGCGGCGCGAGTGACTGGGGCTTCTACGGCGGGGACAGCTTCGGCCGGCGCTTCTCGAACCTCGACCAGATCAACCGCGGCAACGTCAGCCAGCTCAAAGTCGCCTGGGTCTACCGCACCGGGGAGCTCGGTGCCGGCTTTACGCGTGCCGGCAAGCTCACTTTCGAGGCAACGCCGGTGCTCGCCTACGGCGCGCTGTACCTGGAGACCGCGACCAACATCGTCATCGCCCTCGACCCGCAAAGCGGCCAGGAGCACTGGCGCTTCGATCCGCACATCGACCGCACGCGCCACTATTCCGACGTCGCCGCGCGCGGCCTGAGCCTGTGGGAAGACGGCGATCTTCGGCAAAGCGCGGTCCCGTGCCGCCGGCGCCTGTTCACCGGTACGCTCGATGCGCGCCTGTTGTCCCTGGACGCCGAGAGCGGCCGGCCGTGCACCGGCTTCGGGCGCGGCGGCTCGGTGGACCTCACCCAGGGCATCCACGTGCGGGACGTGGGCGCGTACGTCGTGACTTCCCCGCCTGCGATTTACGGCAACCTCGTCATCGTCGGCTCCGCCATCGGCGACAACCGCGCCGTCAGCCTCGAACGCGGAGTCATCCGCGCCTTCGACGCCCGCACGGGCGAGCTCGTGTGGGCATTCGACCCGATTCCCGACTCCGCCAGTCACCCGGCCGCCGCCGAGTGGAATCTGGCGCAGGCACAGGCGAGCGGTGCTGCGAACGCCTGGGGGGTCATGACGATCGATGAGGAGCACGGCCTGGTGCTGATACCGACGAGCTCCGCGAGCCCGGACTTCTACGGCGGCCTGCGCCTAGGGTCGAACCGCTACGCCGACTCGCTGCTGGTGCTGGATGCCGCCACCGGCAAGCTCGCCTGGCAGCAGCAGCTCGTGCACCACAACCTCTGGGACTACGACGTCGCCGCGCAACCGGTGCTGGGGGACATCGAACTCGGCGGGGCGCCCGTGCCGGGGGTCATCCAGGCCACCAAGACCGGCATGCTGTACGTGTTCGATCGCACCCACGGGCGGGCGCTGTTCCCGATCGCGGAGAAGCCGGTGCCGCAAAGCCACGTGCCCGGCGAGCAGGCGGCACGCACGCAGCCCTTCTCCTCGCTGCCGGCGCTGGTAGCGCAGGCCGCGGTGCGGCCCGAGGACGCCTGGGGGCTGACTTTCTGGGACCGCGGCAAGTGCCGCGATCTCATCCGCTCGCTGCGTAACGAGGGCATCTTCACGCCCCCGGATGTGCGCGGAACCCTGCTCAGCCCCGGCTACATCGGTGGCGTCGACTGGGGCGGGATCGTCTTCGACGAGCAGCGCCAGCGCGTCATCGCAGCGGTCAACCAGCTGCCCATGGTCGTCACTCTGCTCACGGCGCAGCAACTGGCGCTGCAGTCGCAGTCGGGGGACTACCCGCACTCGGAGTTTGCGCGCCAGGCCGGCGCTCCCTACGGGGTTCGCCGTGAACCGCTGCTGTCGCCGCTCGGACTGCCGTGCACGCCGCCGCCTTGGGGCACGCTCGTGGCCGTCGACCTGCGCCGCAGCCGCATCGTCTGGCAGGTGCCGCTCGGCTCCACGGAAGGTCTGACACCGTGGTTCGTGCCTACGCGCGAGTTCGGCATGCCGCACATGGGTGGCCCGATCGCCACGGCCGGGGACCTGGTGTTCGTCGGGGCCGCCATCGACAGCTACCTGCGCGCTTTCGACATCGAGACCGGGCGGGAACTGTGGAAGTACAAACTCCCTGCCGGCGGCCAGGCCACGCCGATGACGTACCGCGCCGGCCCCGATCAGCGACAATACGTGGTCATCAGCGCCGGCGGCCACGGGCCGCTCGGCACGCCACGCGGTGACTACGTCGTGGCATTCGCGCTGCCGCCCAAGCCTGCCGCACCCCACTAGCCTTCGCACAAGAGAGACCCGATGGCGATCTTCATCGTTTCCCTGCTGATCCAGGCGGCCTTCATCATTCATGTCATCAAGACCGGCCGCAACCAGCTGTGGATCTGGGTGCTGATCATCCCGGGTCTCGCCTTCGTGGGCATGCTGGCCTATTTTTTCGTCGAGATACTGCCGGAGCTGACCCGCAGCCGCACCGCGCAGCGCACTGCGCGTGGCTTGCGCAAGGCAATGGACCCGGAGCGCGACCTGCGCCGCTACGAGAACGAGGCACGCATCGGCGCCAACGTCGCCAGCCGCCAGCGTTACGCCGAGGAACTGGTACGACATGCGCGCTACGATGAGGCCATCGCGCAGTACCGCCAGGCCCTGAGCGGGCTTTACGAGCACGACCCGAACCTGATGCTGGGGCTCGCGCAGGCGCAGTTCGGCAAGGGCGACGCGGCGGCGGCCCGCGCCACGCTCGATGAGCTGATCCGCGTGAATCCGGACTTCCGCTCCCCGGCAGGGCACCTGCTGTATGCGCGCGCGCTCGAGACCGAGGGCAACATGGACAAGGCCCTCGAGGAATACCGCGCGGTGGCCGGGTCATTTCCCGGTGCCGAGGCCGCGGTGCGCTACGCACAGCTCCTCAAGGCCCAGGGACAGCGCGAGGAGTCACAGAAGGTCGCACGCGAGTTGCTGCAGCAGGCGCGTATCGCGCCCGGGCACTACCGGCGCGCGCAGCGCGAGTGGCTGGAGGCCGCCGAACGCCTGACGTAGCGCCCGCGCGCTGCGACCCCGGCCATCAGCATCGCGCCGAGCAGCGTCACGGGGTCCGTGGCGCCGCCGCCGCCGCCGCCGCCGGAACTGCTGCTGCCGGTGGCTTGCGCGGTCGGCGGCGCCGCGTCGCTGTAGCTGACCGCCGTAAGACAGGCGCTGTCGCCGGCGCTTGCGGGTGCGGTGGAGTTGGCCATGCCTGAAGTGACGATCACCGGCGCACTGTCGACGCGCCCCGCATCGTCCGTGACGGTCAGCATCAGCTGATACACCGTCGAGCCGCTCGGTGCGACCAGGGTCGCCGCCGCGGTATCAGCGTTCTTGATGAGTCCCGGATTGCCGGCAGGCTCAGTCACCGTCCACTGGTAGCTGACGATCTTGGCGCCGCAGGCGGCGGCGCTGCCACTGCCGTCGAGCCTCACCAGGGCACCGGCCGTCACCTTGGCCGGCAGTGCCACGGCGGCGATGGGGCGCAGGGCCTGCAGCACCGCGCCCTGCGCGTTGGCCATGCCCGAGCCGCACACCTCGGCGGTGCAGGCGCATTCGCTGGTCTGCAGGTCGCTCTGGCTGGCAGGTACGTGGCACGCAGGCAGTCCTGCGGGCGCCGGAAAGGGTGTCGACACCCCGAGCTGCAGGCGTGCAATCAGCTGCCCGGAGGTGAGATTGCCGTTGACGGCCAGCATCAAGCCGGCGATCCCGGACACCAGCGGCGCTGAGAAGCTCGTGCCGACGCTGAAATTGTATTCGTCGGTGTAGGTGTTGGACTCCGGCACCGTCGTGCCGCTGTTGGTGGTGGTCTCGATGGAGAACAGACACGGCTCCCCGGCGCCACTGTTGACGCAGTTGCCGGCCGGAGCACTGAGGGCGATCTCGGGCCCGAGGCTGCTGAAGCCCACCTTGGTGCCGACCTGGCGCAGGCCGGCGACCGCGGCCACCCCGATGCAGTTGGCGGGGGCATCCACCGGGCCGCCCTCGTTGCCGGCCGACACGACCACCAGCACGCCGGCGCTGACCAGCTGATCGAGAAGCTCCTGGTAGCTCTGCGGACAGCTGCCGCTCGCACCCAGACTCATGTTGAGAATGCGCGCCGGGTACGGGTTGGCGGGCACCCCGTCGACGGGAAAGCCGGCCGCCCACGCCATGCCAGCGAGGATGTCCGAGTCATAACCGCCGCACTTGCCGAGCACGCGCACCGGCAGCACCCAGCCCTTCCAGGTGAGGCCGGCGATGCCGGTGGCATTGTTGCTGATGGCGCCGAGGATGCCGGCGACGCGCGTGCCGTGCCAGGAGCTGTTGCCGACCGTGCAGCTGGAGAACAGCGCGCTCTTGGTGTCCGCCGAGCTCACCCAGTCGCCCGGGTCGGAGGCGTCCGGATTGCGCCCAAGACCGGTGTTGCCGGTCTGCACCGAACTGATCATGTCGTAGCCAGGCAGCAGCCGGTTAACGTTCGTGCTGCGCAGGTCCGGGTGATCGAAGCGCACCCCGGTGTCGAGTTCCGCGATCACGACACCGGGGCTGCCGGTGCTCTGGCTCCAGGCGTCGATCGCGTCCACCGCCGCGGGTTGCTCGTTCTGCAGGTACCACTGACTGGCGAACAGAGGATCGTCGGGGGTGCTCTGCGGGAAGCGGCGCTGGTCCACTTCCGCGTACTGCACCTCAGGTTCGGCGCGCAGCCGCGCCAGCGTCTGCCCCGTCGTTCCCTCCGCGCGCAGGCGCAGCAGATGAATTCCGGCGGCGATGTGCCGCCCCTCGATCAGCTCCCCGCCGGCGCGACTCGCGAGCTCGTCGAGCTCGCCGGCCGCACCCGAGTGCAGCTTGACGATGAAACGCTGCGGCTCGGCGCCGTTCTGCTGAGCCAGGGCGAACCCCGGGGTAAGCAGCGCCAAGAGCGTGAGTCCCAGATATCGTATGAAAAACATACGCATAGGCGGCAACGATACCGCAAGGGGCAGCGGCGAACCGTGCCTAGCGCGCAGACGGTGATGGGGTTCGCGTTCTGCGCGGAATCTGCTGCGTGATGCAGTGAATATTGCCCCCGCCGAGCAGGATCTCGCGGGCCGGCACTCCCACTACGCGGCGTGCGGGAAACAGCCGCTTCAGGCGCTGCGCCGCCAGACGGTCGGTGCGTGCGTCCAGCAGTGGCATCACGATGCCGCCATTGGCAATGTAGAAGTTCACATAGCTGCCGGCGAGGCGCTCACCGGGACGACGCGGCTTGGTGCCTTCGCGTGGCACAAGGCCTGCGGCCTCGCGGGCGCTGAGCTTCAACGGCCCCGGCATCGGCAGCCGGGTCACCCTCAGGCGCCGCCCGCGGGCGTCGCGCGCAGCGCGCAGGCGCTCCCAGGCGTCCTTCGAGATCGCGTACTGCGGGTCGCGTCGCCGCTCGGTCCAGGTCAGGCACACTTCGCCCGGGCGCACAAAGCAGGCGAGGTTATCGATATGGCCGCCGGTCTCGTCGTTGAAGACGCCGCGCCCGAGCCAGATGATGTGGCTGACGCCAAGGAACGCCTTCAGGAGGTTCTCGATGTCCTCGCGCGCGAGCTGCGGGTTGCGGTTGGGGTTGAGCAGGCACTCCTCGGTGACGAGTGCGGTGCCCTCGCCGTCGACGTGGATGGCGCCGCCCTCGTTGATCAGCGGCGCCCGGTAGCGCGGCAGGCGCTCGATCTCGAGCACCTTGCGCGCCACGAGATCATCCTGGTCCCAGGGGAAATACAGGCCGCCCTCAAGGCCGCCCCAGGCGTTGAAGTGCCAGTCGACCCCGCGGACCTCGCCGCGCCGGCCGACGACGCAGGTCGGCCCGACGTCGCGCATCCACGCATCATCGTGCGCCATCTCCACGACGCGCACCTCCTGCGCGAGCGCGGCCCGCGCGGCCGTGAATTGCGTGCGCGACACTCCGACGCTCACCGGCTCGAACCGGGCGATCGCGCCGGCGACCTGCGCGAACGCGGCCTGCGCCGGCCGCGCCGCGTCGCGCCAGTTGTCGGGCCGCTCCGGCCACAGCAGCCAGCAGCCCGCGTGGGGCGCGAACTCCGCGGGCATGTGGAAGCCGTCCGCGGCCGGGGTGCTCTCAAGGGTGCGGGTCATGGCGGCGCAGGCGACTGTTACGGAATCCGTACAGGCCATAGATCGACATGCCAAGCAGCGTCCAGATCAGCAGCCGCAGCCACGTTTCCGGGGAGAGGAACGGCGTCATGCCGGCGCACACCAGCGCGCCGAGCACGCAGGTGACGGGTGCCCACGGCACGCGGAACGGCCGGTACTCGTGTGGCCGCGTGCGGCGCAGCACGAGCACCCCGATGCACACCACGGCGAACGCCAGCAGGATGCCGATGGAGATAAGGTCGGCGAGCAGATCGAGCGGGAAGACGCCCGCGATGATGGCGGCGAACACTCCGGTGATGAGTGTGGAGACGTGCGGCGTCTTGTAGCGCGGGTGGCAGCGGCTCATGAACTTGGGCAGCAGGCCATCATCCGCCATGGACAGCAGGATGCGCGGCTGGCCGAGGAGCGAGGTGAGAATGACCGAGGTCATGCCAGCAATCACGGCGACCTTGACCGGCCAGGAGAGCCAGCCGAGCTGCGGATAGGCATCGAGCGCCACCGCCACCGGCGCTGCGGTATCCAGCTTCGGCAGCGGCAGCATGCCGGTCAGCACCGCTGCCATGGCCACGTACAGAATGGTCGCGATCACGAGCGTGCCGAGGATGCCGATGGGCAGGTCGCGCTGCGGGTTGCGCGCCTCGAGCGCGGTGGTGGATGCCGTGTCGAACCCGACGTAGGCAAAGAACATGATCGCCGCACCCTTCATGACGCCAGTCCAGCCGTAGTGCCCGAAGGTGCCGGTGTTCGGCGGCACGTACGGATGCCAGTTGGAGGTGTCGATGAACTTGAGCCCGGCGATGATCACCGTGAGGATCACCGCCACTTTCAGGGTCACCATGAAGGTGTTGGCGCTCGCGGATTCGCGCACGCCGAAGTACAGCACCGCCGTCATCGCCGCTACGATCAGCATCGCCGGCACGTTCATGATGGCGTGCGTCAGGACCACGTGCTCGTGGGCATCGAGCCCCAGGGGGGCGTTGACCAGCAGCGCCGGCAGGTGGATGTGCGCCTGCTCCTCGAGCAGGTTCACCACGTAGGCGGACCAGCTGACCGCGACCGCGGAGGCGGAGATCGCATACTCGAGCAGCAGATTCCAGCCGATGAACCAGGCAAGGGCTTCGCCAAGGGTGGCGTAGGTGTAGCTGTAAGCGCTGCCGGGCACCGGCAGGAAGGCTGCGAATTCCGAGTAGCACAGGGCCGCAAGTCCCGCGCCCAGGGCCGAGATCAGCAGCGACAGCGTTATCGCAGGCCCCGAGTTGTTGGCCGCCACGGTACCCGTGAGTACGAAGATGCCCGTACCGATCGTGGCCCCGAGTCCTATGGCGGTGAGCGCCCACGGGCCCAGTACCTGCTTCAGGCGCCCGCCGGCGGCGTCCCTGCTCAGGTTCACCGGCCGCACGGCGCACATCTGTCGGAGGATCGAGGGCTTCCCCGGCGCCGGACCACCCTCGTTCACAGCGTTCGACATGCGCTCTTTCGTTGCTATGCCGCCTCCGCAAGGCGTGCGCCAGAGCTGAGTTTCGCACAGCCGCGCACCGCTTTGGTACGCGCCGCGGGTGCTGCGGCCCCCTGTGCTAGCATTGCGCGCCCGGTGACGCTCGTTTGCCGGTGATCCTTGAGGAGAATTTCCATGTCCACGGCGCCCAGTCCGAAGGCCACACCCCCCGCCGACGGCGCGAAGATCACGATCAGGGAGGGCAAGCTGGTCGTCCCCGACAATCCAGTCCTGCCCTTCATCGAGGGCGACGGCACCGGGCCGGACATCTGGCGCGCCTCGGTGCGCGTTATGGACGCCGCCGTCGCCAAGGCCTACGGCGGCAAGCGTCGCATCCGCTGGATGGAAGTCTACGCCGGCGAGAAGGCCAATAAGCTCTTCAACACGTGGCTCCCCGAGGAGACGGTCGCGGCCTGCCGCGAATACCTGGTCTCCATCAAGGGACCGCTCACGACTCCGGTGGGCGGGGGTATCCGCTCCCTCAACGTGGCGCTGCGGCAGATGCTCGATCTGTACGTGTGCCTGCGGCCGGTACGCTGGTTCAAGGGCGTACCCTCCCCGGTCAAGCATCCCGAGAAGGTCGACATGGTGATCTTCCGCGAGAACACGGAAGACATCTACGCCGGCATCGAGTTCGAGGCCGGCACGCCGGACAACCAGAAATTCCTCGAGCTGTTCAAGCAGGCATTCCCGAAGGCCTACGCCAAGATCCGCTTCCCGGACAGTTCCGGCATCGGCATCAAGCCGGTATCCAGGGACGGCTCGGAGCGTCTGATCCGCGCGGCGATCGACTACGCCATCACGAACAAGCGTAAGAGCCTGACGCTGGTGCACAAGGGCAACATCCAGAAGTTCACCGAAGGCGCCTTCCGCAACTGGGGTTACGCACTGGCGGAACGCGAGTTCGCAGCTCAGACCTATACCTGGGAGCAATGGGAGCGCACCAAGGCCGCCAGGGGTGAGAAGGAAGCCAACGCGGAGATGGACGCGGCTAAAAAGAGCGGCAAGGTGATCATCAAGGACGCCATCGCCGACATCACCCTGCAGCAGGTGCTGACGCGCCCGGACGAGTTCGACATCATCGCCACTTTGAACCTGAACGGCGATTACCTCTCGGATGCGCTCGCAGCGCAGGTCGGCGGCATCGGCATCGCCCCGGGCGGCAATATCAACTACCTCACCGGCCACGCTGTTTTTGAGGCCACCCACGGCACCGCGCCCAAATACGCCAATCTCGACAAGGTCAACCCCGGTTCCCTGATCCTGTCCGGGGAGATGATGTTCCGTTATCTCGGCTGGACCGAGGCTGCCGACGCCATCATCGCGGCGATGGACCGCACCATCGGGCAGAAGACCGTGACCTACGACTTCGCGCGCCTGATGGAGGGTGCGACGGAAGTGTCCACGAGCGCATTCGCGGACGCGCTGATCCGGAATCTCTGAAGAGCCGTGCGGCGCCGCGGAGCCCCGGCCACGCCGTCTGACTGAGCCGGCCCGATGAGTGGCTACTGCGGCACGCCGCTCGCGCAGAATCAAGGTATGCGGTGGATGAGATCTGGTCAGGCATGAAGCTCGTGATCCGCAAGTCCGCGCGCACCGCGGTCGCGGCGCGCCGCGGCGCTCGTGCGCGGCGGCGCGGCAAGCCGACATGAGCGCACCTGAGCACACGGCAACGCTCCTCGCATGGGCCCGCAAGGTGCGCGCCATCGCCCAGAACGGGCTCACCTTCAGCAAGGACCCCTACGATCTCGAGCGCTACCGCCAGCTCAACGAGCTGGCCGAAAACGTGCTGCACAGCGAACTCGGTGTGCCACAGGCAAACGCCGCAGAGTTCTGGAAAGGCGAGTACGGCTACGCCACCCCCAAAGTTGAGGTGCGCGGTGCCGTGTTTGCCGACGCCCGCGTGCTCTTGGTGCGCGAGCGCAGCGACGGGCGCTGGACGCTCCCAGGGGGCTGGGTGGACGTAAACGACTCCCCCGCCCAGGCAGTGGAGCGGGAGATCCTCGAGGAGTCAGGCTACCGCGCGCGCGCGGTGAAACTCGCAGCGCTGCTGGACAAGAATCGCCATCCGCACCCGCCGAGCGTGCACCACATCTATAAACTCCTGTTCCTGTGCGAACTGCTGGGCGGCAGCGCCACGGTGAGCCAGGAGACCGACGCGGTGGACTTCTTTGCGCTGGACGCCCTGCCGGAACTCTCGCCCGGCCGCATTCTAGAGTCGCAGATCGCGCGGCTCTACCAGCACCACCTGCAGCGCGGCCTGCCGACGGATTTTGACTAGGACCCGCGCATGGCCCCCGCCGCCGTAGCCGCCACCCCCGCTGCCAGCGAATGCGCCGCGCAGATCGTGGAGGCCTTCGCGCGCTACAACGCGGAGTTCCGCGCCATCACGCGCCGTGCGCCGCTGCGCTTCGACAGTCGCGACGCGCACGGCGGCCAGCACGACGCGGTCGAGCGCATCGAGCTCTACGATCGCTTCGTGAACCAGACGGTCGCCGAGCTGCGCACCAAGCTCGGCGAGCAGGCACTCGAGCGGGAGCTGTGGAAGCAGATACACGAAGAATTCGCGGCCCGCATCGTCGAGCTCCCCGATCCTGAGTTCACCAAAACGTTCTTCAGTTCCATCAGCCGCCGTCTGTTCGGCACCGTCGGCGTGGCACCGGACATCGAGTTCGTGGCGACTGACCTCGATCCGCTCGCCAACCACAGCTCGGTCGGCACCAATACTTACGTCAACCACGGCTCCTTGTCGCTGCTGTTCGAGGACCTGCTCGGGGATGTGCGCTTCAGGTCCCCGTGGCGCGATCTGGACAAGAGCGTCGCCTACGTCGCCGGTGAGGTGCGCGCCGCCCTTGCCTCCCAGGGCGAGCGCCGCGAGGTCGAAAAGGTGGAGGTGATCCGCCCGGTCTTCTACCAGATCTCGCGCGCCTACATCGTCGGTCGTATCGTCGGGCCGCGCTTCACGCTCCCCCTCGTCATCGCCCTCAAGAACACCGATGGCGGCGTGCTGGTCGATGCCGTGATGCTCTCGGAGGACGATATCAGCATCGTCTTCAGCTTCACGCGCTCGTACTTCCACGTCGACCTCGAACGCGTCGCCGAGGCAGTGGTGTTCCTCAAGGCGATCATGCCCAGGAAGCCGGTCAGCGAGCTGTTCACGGTGCTCGGACGCGCCAAGCAGGGCAAGACCGAGCGTTACCGCGAGCTCATCAGCCACATGCAGCACACCACCGACCTGTTCACGCACGCCGCCGGAGAGCGCGGTCTGGTGATGGTGTGCTTCACGCTGCCCTCCTTCGACGTGGTCTTCAAGATCATCCGCGATCGGTTCGCCTACCCGAAGACCGTGCTGCGCGATGAGGTGCTGGCGAAGTACCGCCTGGTGTTCATCCATGACCGCGCCGGGCGCCTGGTCGATGCGCAGGAGTTCCGCCGGCTGCGCTTCCCGCGCGCGCGCTTCGCGCCGGAGCTGCTCGAGGAGCTCGAGCGCGAAACCTCCCAGACGGTGCATACCGATGGCGAAGACCTGGTGTTCGACCACATGTACATCGAGCGGCGCATGACTCCGCTGAACCTGTACCTGCGCAGCGCGCCGCCTCAGGCCGCCGAGCAGGCAGTGCTCGACTACGGCCAGTGCATCCGCGACCTGGCCTATACCAATATCTTCCCGGGCGATCTGCTGCTGAAGAACTTCGGCGTTACCCGTCACGGCCGTGTGATCTTCTACGACTATGACGAGCTGTGCCAGGTCACCGACTGTGTATTCCGTGATGTGCCACAGGCGAGCAATGACGAGGACGAGATGCGCGGCGAGGCCTGGTTCTACGTCGGTGAGAGCGACGTGTTCCCGGAAACCTTCATCCGCTTCCTCGGCTTCGATGACTCCCAGCGCGCCGCCCTGCTGCGCATGCACGGGGAGATCCTGACCGCCGCATTCTGGCGTGGCGTGCAGCAGCGACTGCGCGAGGGCGAGGTCGTCGAGGTGCTGCCCTACCACCCGCATCGCGTGCGGGTAGCCGGGAGCCTGTGAGGCTCCCCTAGAGCGCGCTGCGCTGCGCCAACCCGAGCGGGCGCTCCGCGTGCAGCGGCGCAGACAGCCCCTCGAGGATGCGGTTGGCGCAATCCCAGTTCACCAGCTCCTCGAGGAAGCCGTTCACGTACGCCGCGCGCCGGTTCTGGAAGTCCAGATAAAAGGCGTGTTCCCACAGATCCAGGCCGAGGAGTGCCACATCGCCGCGCACCAGCGGCGTTCCGGCGTTGCCGGTCGAGACGATCTGCACCGTATCGCGGCGCCATACCAGCCAGATCCAGCCACTGCCGAAGTGGCCGTTGGCGGCCTCGCGGAACTCGCGCGTGAAGCGCTCGAAGGAGCCGAAGCGGCGCCGGATGTGGTCCGCAACTGCACCGTGAGCGCTGCCGCCGCCGCGCGGGCGCATGGATTGCCAGAAGAGATTGTGGTTCCACACCTCCGCGGCCAGGCGGAACACGTCGTGCTCGACAGGATTGCGCTCCGTGCGGCGAATGAGCTGTTCCAGGGGCAGCTCGGCGAGCGCCTTGCCGCGCACCAGCGCCTGCAGGCGGTCGTAGCACAGGCGCTGATGGCGCAGAAAGTGGAACATGAGCGTGTCCCGCGAAAGGACGGGCTCGAGGTCGGCGAAATTGTAGGGAAGCACTGGCGACTCGATCATCATGCGGCATCCTTCCAGCAGTTTCGAATCCAGTGAGGATTCGGACCCGCACTTCCTCGTGCAGTTCCCGCGCCGCAGGTTTCTTCACAGATCTTGCCGTGCGCGCAGGCGCGCCCGCACCTGCGCAGAATTGCTGCGCTTTTATGACACCAACCGCACAGGACCACCGTGCGCGGACAGCTTTCGCGCAGGGCGCTCAGCTCTGCGCGGCCTCGAGCGCGTGCGTGAGATCCTCCAGGAGGTCCTCGATGTCCTCCAGCCCCACCGACAGCCGCACCGTGCCTTCGGTGATCGCAGAAATCCGTTGTTGCTCTGCGCTCAGCTCCCGTCCCGCCATCATCTGCGACGTGACGAGCAGTGACTCGGTGGAACCGAGGCTCACCGCGAGGGCGAAAAACTGCAGCCCGTCGGCGAAACGGCGCACCGCTGCGGCGTCCCCCTTCAGCTCGAAGGTCACGATCGTGCCGAAGTCCTGCATCTGCTGCGCGGCCAGCGCGTGCTGCGGATGGCTCACAAGTCCAGGGTAGTGGACACGGGCAACCGCCGGGTGCTGCGCGAGGAAGGTGGCGATGCGCGCCGCGCTCGCACACTGCGCGCGGTAGCGCGCGAAATAGGTCTTCATGCCCCGCAGGATGAGGTACGCCGCGTGCGGATCGAGCACCCCGCCGAGCACACCGAAGTCGTTGCGCATCGCGCGGATGATCTCGGTGCGTCCGATCACCGCGCCGCCCATGACGTCGCCGGCACCGGAGGCGTACTTGGTGAGGCTGTGCAGGAACAGGTCCACCTCGTACTCGCCGTGCTGATGGAAGCCGGCGAAGGTATTGTCCATCACCGCCAGAGCGCCCGCCGCATGCGCCAGGCGCGTAAGGGCGGCCACGTCGGCGATCTTGGTGACCGGATTGGTGGGGCTTTCGAAGAAGACCAAGCGCGTGGATCGGGTCGCCAGTGTGCGCTCCACACCCTCCAGGTCCTCGATCGACAGCATCGTGTGGGTCACGCCGAAGCGCCCGAGCAGGCGGCGAACCAGATAGCGCGTCGGATTGTAGGTCTCCACGAAGCACAGCACGTGATCGCCCTGCTTGGTCAGTGCCAGCAGGGTCTGCGCAATGGCACCCACGCCGCTCGAGGTCACCAGACAATCGGCGCGTCCCTGCAGTTCCGCCAGCAGTAGCTCGATCTGGCGCGTGGTGGGATTGGCGGTGCGCGAATAGAAGAATCCCGGACGTTCACCCTGCAGGAAGCGCTCGGTTTCCTCGGCGCTCTCGAACTCGAACTTTACCGACTGGTAGATCGGCGCCACCAGCGGTCGGTTGCCGGGGGAAGGCTGCACGTCGGGCGGATGGTTGACGCGGGTGGGCTTTTTCATGGGCAGGACCGAGGGCGCGACCTCAAAGCTCGAGCGTAAACCGGTCCGCATCGAGGTGCGCAGGGAACTTCTCGCGAAAGGCGGCGAGCGCTGCAGCATCCAGAGCCACCGTCACCACGCCGGCGGCCTCCTCCAGGGCGGCCAGCGTGCGCCCGAGGTAATCAACGGCGGCACTCTCGCCCGGATAGGCTACGCCCTGGCCGTCCGGCCCGGTGCGGTTGACGCCCACCACGTAGGCCTGGTTTTCGATGGCGCGCGCCCGCAGCAGCAGCTGCCACGCCTCCACGCGCGCCGTCGGCCAGTTGGCCACATAAACGAGAAGGTCGTAATCGAGTTCGGCACGGCGGCGACTGAACACCGGGAAGCGCAGGTCGTAGCACACCAGCGGGCAGATGCGCAGGCCCCGCCAGCTGAGGCTCCACGCCGCGCCGCCCGGCGTGAAATGCTCGTGCTCGCGCCCCATGCGGAACAGGTGCCGCTTGTCATACTCGCGCACCTCCCCGGAAGGCAGCGCCCACAGCAGGCGGTTGAAGTAGCGCGTGTCCTCGCGCGTGATGACGCTGCCACAGACCGCAGCATCGAGCGTGGCAGCCTGCAGGCGCAGCCACTCAACACTCGGCCCGGCGGCGGCTTCCCCGAGCGCCTCGACGTCCATGCTGAAGCCCGTGGTGAAGGTCTCGGGCAGGATGACCAGATCGGTGCGTCCGGCCAGGGGCGCCAGAATCTCGGCAAAGCGTGCGCGGTTGCCCTGCGGGTCGTGCCACAGCAGCGGCTGCTGCACGAGCGAGACGCGCAGCGCGCTCATGAACGCTGCCGCAGCCGCCGCGCGAAGGCGTCCAGGCGCGCGCCAGCCTCATCGAGCGTGCTGTCCTTCTTGGCGATGCACAGCCGCACAAAGGTGAGCGGCTCGGGCTTCTCGTAGAAGGGCGACAGCGGGATGCTGGCCACGCGCGCCTCGGTTAAGAGGCGCTCCGCGAACGCCAGATCGTCCGGCGGGGCGAATGCACCAAAATCCAGCAGCTGGAAGTACGTACCCTGCGCCGGCGGCAGCCCGAAGCCGCTGTCCGCGAGCAGCGAGCGCAGCCGATCACGCTTGGCCTGGAAGAAAGCCGCCAGCCCGGCAGCGGCCTGCGGCCGCTCCGCCAGATAGCCCGCGATGGCATGCTGACCCGGATGCGAGATGCTGAAGGTGTTGAACTGGTGCACCTTGCGCAATTCGCGCGTGAGCACCGGGGCGGCCACCACGTAGCCGATGCGCAGCCCGGTCGCGTGCAGCGTCTTGCCGAATGAGAACACCGCAAAACTGCGGCGCGCAAGCTCCGGGTGCGCCAGCACCGAATGGTGCCGCGCGCCATCGAACACGATCGGCTCGTACACCTCATCGGACAGCACCAGGGTGTCGTGCTCGCGCACGACCGCCGCAAGCGCTTCGATGTCGGCGGCGCCCGCCACGGTGCAGGCGGGGTTGTGCGGGCTGTTGAAAAGCACGAGCCGGGTGCGCCGGTTCATGAGTCCCCGCACCCGCTCCCAGTCGTATCTGAATCCCGGTTGCGTCAGTGGTACGCGCGCGCAATGGCCCCCGGCCAGGCGCACCGCCGGCTCGTAGGAGTCATACGCAGGATCGAAGGCAATCACCTCGTCCCCGCTGTCCACGGTGGCGAGGATCGCCGAAAAGATGGCCTCCGTGGCCCCGAGCGTCACCGTGATCTCGTTCTCCGGGTCGGCGCCGACCCCGAGGCGCCGCCTAAGGCTGGCGGCGATCTGCTCGCGCAGCGACAGCAGCCCCTCCATGGGAGCGTACTGGGTGTGCCCGGTACGCATGGCGTCGGTGACGAGTTCCGTCAGGCGCGGGTCGATCTCGTAGTCCGGATAACCCTGCCCGAGGTTCAGGGCGTCGAGCTCGCGCGCACGGCGGGACACCACCGTGAAGATCGTCGTGCCAACCTCGGGCAGCTTGCTCTTAAAACTGCTCATCGGATGCCGCCAGCGCCGCGCCGATCACGCCCGCCTGGTTACCGAACTGCGCCGGACGCACCTGGGCCCGCGCCCGCAGCAGCGGCGCAAACTCGGCGAAGCGCTCGCTCACCGCCCCGCCGAGGATGAACAGGTCCGGCCAGAAGAGTGCCTCCATCGCGGCCAGGTACTCATTGACACGCCCGCTCCATGCCTCAAAGCTGAGGTTCTCGAGGGTGCGCACCTGCGCGGACGCACGCTTCTCGGCATCCACGCCGTGCAGTTCCATGTGTCCGAGCTCGGTATTGGGGAGCAGGCGCCCGGCGCTGAACAGCGCGGTGCCGATGCCCGTACCGAAGGTCAGCATGATGACCACCCCGCGGCACTCCATGCCAGCACCCCAGCGCATTTCGGCGAGCCCGGCGGCATCGGCGTCGTTCAGGAACAGCACCGGCCGACCGATCTCGCGCGCGGCCAGCGCCGCCGCATCGGTGCCGATCCAGCCATGATCGATATTGGCCGCGGTGAGCGCGACGCCGTTCTTGATGACACTCGGGAAGGCGACGCCTACGCGCCCCTCCTGCAGCGGCTGCGCGCCGGCCAGGCCTTTCAAGACCGCCACCAGCGCGGCCGGGGTCGAGGGCCGCGGGGTTACGACCGAGTGCATCTGACCGTTCACGCGGCCGGCGGCGACGTCAACGCGTGCCGCCTTGACGGACGAGCCGCCGACATCTATGCCGAGGATTTCACGAACCATGCACGGCTCACAGATTGGCCGCGGCGGCCAGCTGCAGGTCGCGCGTCCGGCGTTTCTCGCGGTAGCGCATCCACACCGTGGAGATCGCGATGCCGGTCGCGACGATCAGCACCATGATGGTTGCGAGTGCGTTCACGTCCGGGGTCACGCCAAAGCGGACTTTTGAGAAGATGACCATCGGCAGCGTACTCGATCCGGGGCCGGCGACGAACTGGGTGATTACGAGATCGTCCCAGGAAAGCGTGAAGGCCAGAAGCCAGCCGGAGGCTATGGCCGGCAGTATAAGCGGCAGGGTGATGCGGAAGAATACCTTCAGCGGCCGCGCGCCCAGATCCATCGCCGCTTCCTCGAGGGACTCATCGAAGCCGGTCAGCCGCGACTGCACCACCACCGTCACGTAGGCCATGCAGAAGGTAATGTGCGCAAGCGTGATCGTGACCGCGCCGACCCCCTTGGGCCAGCCGATCAGCTGCGACAGCGCCACGAACAGCAGCAGCAGTGACAGGCCGGTGATCACCTCCGGCATGACGATCGGCGCGGTGGTCATGCCGGCGAGCGCGGTGCGCCCGCGAAAGTTGCCGAAGCGGGCGAGCGCCATACCGGCGAGCGTCCCCAGGATCACCGCCCCGGTAGCCGAGACCAGCGCGATGCGGATCGACAGCCATGCGGCGGCAAGAATCTGTCCGTTGTGCAGCAGCGCGCCGTACCACTTGAGCGTCGGGGAGTTCGCCGCATCCCACACCGTGACCAGGCGTGAATTGTTGAACGAAAACACGATCATCGAGATGATCGGCGCGTACAGGAAAATCAGCCCCACTATGAGGGCGGTGCGGGCGAACAGGCCGCGCGACTTCACTGTCCGGCCTCCAGCTCCCGCCGCTGCGCGCGCTGGAACAGCATTATCGGAATCACGAGCAGCAGCAGGATGAGGATCGCCACGGCACTCGCCACCGGCCAGTCGCGGTTCTCGAAAAACTCATCCGAGAGCACCCTGCCGATCATGATCTGATCGGTACGCCCGAGGAGTGTCGGGATCACGTACTCACCCACCGCCGGAATGAAGACCAGGAGCGAGCCGGCAAGAATCCCGGGCAGCGACTGCGGCAGGGTCACGCGCAGGAAGGCACGGAACGGGCGCGCACCCAGGTCCGCCGCGGCCTCGAGCAGCGCCGGATCGTGTTTCTCGAGATTGGCGTACAGCGGCAGGATCATGAATGGCAAGTAGGAGTAGACGATGCCGATATAGACCGCGAAGTCCGTCTGCATGAGCGCCAGCGGTTTGCTTATGACGTGCAGCTGCAGCAGGACGTTGTTGATGACCCCGTTGTTCTTCAGCAGGCCGATCCACGCATAGACACGCAGCAGGAACGAGGTCCAGAACGGCAGAATGATCAGCATCAGGAGCACCGAGCGCGTCGCCGGCGCCGAGCGCGCGATGGCGTAGGCCATCGGATAGCCGAGCAGCAGGCAGCACAGCGTCGATACCGCCGCCACCTTCAGCGAGTACAGGTACGAGCTGATGTAGAGGGAATCCGTGAACAGGAACTTGTACGCGGACCAGTGCACTTCCAGCGCGGGCGAGCCGTGATGCCAGCTGATGAGCGGCGTGTAGGGCGGGATCGCCAGACGCACTTCGGAGAAGGAGATGCGGAAGACGATCAGGAATGGGATCAGAAACAGCACCAGCAGCCACAGGGTCGGGATCCCTGCGACCAGCCGCCTTCCGCCTGACTGTGACAAACGCATGGCTGCGCGCTACTCGGTCAGCACCACGGGGCTTGAGCCGTGCCAGGACAGCCACACCTTCTCCTCGCGGCCGATCGGCCGCTCCCCGCCGCGCCGGGTGTTGGGGAGCGTCACACGCACCATTTTTCCCGATTCGATCTGCACCAGGTAAATCGACAGATCCCCCATGTAGGCAATCTCGCGCACCGTGCCGCGCACCGTGTTCTCCCCGGCCGCCGCGGCCGGCTGACTGCGGCGGATGGTGATCTTCTCCGGCCGGATCGCGGTCCACACCGTGGCGCCGCGGGCGCAGGCCACCGAGCGCTCGGCGCGCACCGTGGCGCCGATCTCGGCGCAGTCCACGCGGATGCCCTCCGGGCCCTCCTCGCTCACCGTGCCCTCGAACATGTTGACCGAGCCGATGAAGTCCGCGACGAAGCGGTTGGCGGGTGACTCGTAGATCCCCGAGGGCGTGCCCACCTGCACGATGCGTCCCTGGTTCATGACGCCGAGGCGCGTGCCGAGGGTCATGGCCTCCTCCTGATCGTGCGTGACGACGACGAAGGTGACCCCGAGGCGCTGCTGGATGTTGATGAGCTCAAACTGCGTGTGCTCGCGCAGCTTCTTGTCAAGTGCCGCCAGGGGCTCATCGAGCAACAGCAGCTTCGGGCGCTTCACGAGGGCGCGCGCCAGCGCCACGCGCTGGCGTTGCCCGCCGGAGAGCTGGTGGGGCTTGCGGCCGCCGAAGCCGCCCATCTTCACGATCTCGAGGATCTCCGCGACCTTGCGGCCTACCTCGGCGCGGCTCAGTCCCTCCTGCTCCAGTCCGAACGCGACGTTCTTCTCCACGCTCATGTGCGGGAAGAGCGCGTACGACTGGAACATCATGTTGACGGGGCGCTCGTAGGGCGGGATGGTGCTCATGTCCGCGCCGTCTATCAGGATGGTGCCGGAGGTCGGGGTCTCGAAGCCCGCCAGCATGCGCAGCAGGGTCGTCTTGCCCGAGCCCGAGCCGCCAAGCAGGCAGAAGATCTCCCCGCGCTGGATGTCTAAAGATACGTTGTCGACCGCCACGAAGTCGCCGAACTTCTTGGTGACGTTGGTCAGGCGGACGTAGGCCGCCGCCTCTGCAGCGACGAGGGGGGCGGGTGTACTCACCTTGTTGGACCTGTGTTCAGCATGGAATGGAGTTGATCGTCACTTGCCTGTTTTGAAGCGCGTCCAGGCGCGCGTCAGCATGCGCTGGTATTCCGGTGGCCGCGGTCGCTCGGGCGTCAGGCGTGCGCGAACTTCCTGTGAGGGAAACACGCCCTGATCGTTGCGCACCAGGGGGTCGAGCGGCTGCAGGTCCGGCGACACCGCGTTCGCGTATTTGATGAGATTGGAGTTCTGCGCTGCCACCTCGGGCCGCAGCAGATAATCGATGAAGAGGTGCGCATTCCTCACGTGCGGCGCGTCGGCAGGGATCACCAGCACGTCGAGGTTGACGATGGCTCCTTCGCGCGGGATCGAATAGACCAGGTCCACCCCCTTGTTGGCCTCTGCGGCGCGGTCGTGGGCCTGCTTGATGTCTCCCGACCAGCCCATCGCCAGGCACACGTCCCCATTGGCCAGGTTGTCGATGTAGCGCGAGGAGTCGACGTAGCGGATGTAGGGCCGGATCGCCTTGAGTACCTGCTCGGCCGCCTTCAGGTCGTCGGGGGAATTGCTGTTCGGGTTCCTGCCGATGTAGAGCAGTGCGGTTGCCACCACCTCGGAGGGCGCATCGAGAACCGACACGCCGCAGTCCGCGAACCTGGAGATCACCGCGGGATCAAAAATCATGCGCCAGCTGTCCACCGGCGCATCCGGCATGCGTTGCCTGATGGCCGCGGCGTTGTATCCCACCCCGGAAGTGATCCACATGTAATCGACGGCGTACTGGTTGCCCGGATCGTAGATCGCCAGCGCGCTCTGGATGCCCGGATCGACGTTCTTCAGGTTCGGCAGCAGGCTCTTGTCGAGTTTGCGGTAGATGTCCGCCTGCAGCTGCCGCTCCATGAAGGCTGCCGAGGGCACGACGACGTCGTAATTGGTGTGCCCGGTAAGGAGCTTGGTTTCCAGGATCTCGTTGGAGTCGAACACGTCGTAATTGACGTGGATGCCGGTCTCCTTCTCGAAGTCCTTGATAACCGAGGGCTGGATGTAATCCGACCAGTTGTAGACGTTCAGTATCTTTTCGTTCGCCGTGGCGGCCTCGGCATTCGGGTGCGCGGCCGGCCGCGAACAGCCCGTGACCAGGGTCACGGACATCACGAGGGCGGCGCTGAGGCGGGAGAATCGGGGGGCGCTGGTCACGTGCCCTCGTTATATAACAGCGGCCCGGCCCTGAGAAGGCGCCTGCCGCCGGGCCCGCGCCCTACCCGCTCTGGGTTACACGTTCAGCAGCAAGTGCTCACGCTCCCAGGAGCTGATCACCTGCAGGAACACCTCGTACTCGGCTTCCTTGACTATCGTAAAGGCCTCGACGAAGGGCTCGCCCAGGAGCTTGACGAGCGGCTCGCAGGCACGCAGGGCGCGCAGCGCCTCATCAAGAGAGCGTGGCAGTCCGAAGGGCAGATCGTGGGCGCTGCCGACGATTGGATCGCTCGGCTGCGCGCCCTCGATCATCCCGAGGTAGCCGCAGGCGAGCGAGGCCGCAATGGCGATATACGGGTTGGCGTCCGCCCCGCCGACCCGGTTCTCCACGCGCCGCGCCTGGGCGTCGGACATCGGGACCCGCAGGCCCGCCGTGCGGTTGTCATAGCCCCAGTGTGCGTTGATCGGGGAGGACAGGTAGCGCGTCAGGCGACGGTAGGAATTCACGTTTGGACAGAATAGCGCCATCGCCGCCGGCAGGTATTTCTGCAGCCCGCCGATGTGGGAGAAAAACAGTGGCGACGGCGTGCCGTCGGCATTGCTGAAGATGTTCTCGCGTGTCTTGATGTCCACCACGCTCTGATGGATGTGCATGGCGCTGCCGGGCTCCTTGGCATGCGGCTTTGCCATGAAGGTGACATACATCTTATGGCGCAGCGCCGCTTCGCGCGCCGTGCGCTTGAAGAGGAAGGCCTGGTCTGCCAGATCCAGCGGCGGTCCGTGCAGCAGGTTGATCTCCATCTGCGCCGGACCGTCCTCATGGATCAGCGTGTCGATCTCGATGTCCTGGTCCTCACAGAATTGGTAGATGTCATCGAACAGCGGATCAAATTCGTTCACCGCCGCGATGCTATAGGACTGCCGGCCCGGCTCGGCGCGGCCGGAGCGGCCCACCGGGGGCTTGAGCGGGTAGTCGGCATCGCGGTTCTGCTCGACGAGGTAGAACTCGAGCTCCGGGGCGATGACCGGCTCCCAGCCGCGCTGGGCGTAGAGCTCGAGGATGTTGCGCAGCACGTGGCGCGGCGCCATCGAGACGCGTCGGCCGTCCGCATAGAAGCAATCGTGGATCACCTGTGCCGTGGGTTCGGCGGCCCACGGGACCCGGCGCACGGTCTTGCTGTCGGCCTTCAGGACGATGTCGATCTCCGCCGGACTCATGGCGTCCCCGGTGTGGGTCGGGTAGTCACCGGTCACGGTCTGCAGGAACACGCTCTCGGGCAGGCGCATGCCACCGTCCTCGGCAAACTTCTCGGCGGGCATGATCTTGCCGCGCGCGATGCCAGCCATATCGGGAATGATGGCCTCCACCTCCGAGATGCCGTGATCACGGAAGAATTGCCGGATCTCACTCACCATACGACTCGCCTTTCATTTTGCTCTGCGCACGCTCGCGGCTGGCCTCGCCAAAGGCTGCAAACAGCGCGCGTGAAAACGGATTCGTCATCACTTTCCACTCCGGGTGCCACTGCACGGCCAGCGCGAAGCCCCGTGCGTCACGCACCCGGAACGCCTCGATCACGCCATCGGGAGCACGTGCCTCCACGGCCAGCTCAGCCCCGAGGCGTTCGATGCCCTGGTTGTGGAGCGAGTTCACCTGGATCCGGTCCGTGCCGCTCAGGGCACGCAGTACGCCACCGGGCTCCAGCGTGACCTCGTGTGCCGGGCCGTACTGCACCTCCAGGGGCTGACTGGTGTCATCGCGGTGATCAAGATGCCCGGGCACTTCGTGCAGCTTCTGGTGCAGCGTGCCGCCGAACGCCACGTTCATCTCCTGAAAGCCGCGGCAGATCCCGAGAACCGGTACCCCAGCCCCGACCGCCTTGCGGATCAGCGGCAGTGTCGTCGCGTCGCGCGCCGGGTCATGCAGCGTGCCGGGAGCGCTCGCCGGGCCCTGGTAGCGGTGCGGCTCGACGTTCGAGGGACTGCCGGTGAACACCAGGCCATCCAGTCGCGTCAGCAGCTCATCCAGGCCGAGCTCCTCGGCCAGGGAAGGGATCAGGAGGGGCACCGCACCGGCGGCCTCCATCACAGCGCGGGCGTACTTCTCTCCCACCATGTGGAAGGGATGATCACCGACCATGCGCCGGTCGGCGGGAATACCAATGAGCGGGCGGCCGGATGCCATGGCGGCTTGCTGCGGGCGGTGTTTAATATATTAAACAAACCGCCCCACGAGATCTCCGAAGTAGACTCCTATTAGAGCACAGGTCGGGGGGAGAAGCCTGCGCATGCGTCACGCGACATAAGTCCGCTAGGGGCCAAACTGAAGGCCCTGAGGGCCACGCCGCCCCGCCCGGCAGGCACATTTGCGGGCTCAGGTCCTGCCTCGCTATTCTCATGGGCCGCCCCGGGGACCGTCAGAATATCTTAAACACTCCGGGGGCCGCGGCCATCAAGGAAACCCTATGGGACGTCTGGGCTACGTGCCTTCCTACTACGCCGCCACGGCACGGCTGGCCCCGGAGCGCCCCGCCCTGGCGGGTTCCGTGAGCGCCGACGTGTGCGTGGTGGGCGGGGGTATCGCCGGTTGCTCCGCCGCTTTGCATCTGGCCGAGCGCGGACTCAAGGTCGTGCTGCTGGAGGACCACCGCGTTGGCTGGGGGGCCTCCGGGCGCAGCGGCGCGCAGGCGCTCCACGGCGTCGCGTCCGGGCAGGCGAAGCTTGACCGTCTGATCGGTCCTGAAGCTGCGCGCACGGTCTGGGATGTATCGGTGGAGGGCCTGGCGCTGATGCGCCAGCTCATCCGGCGCTTTGGCATCGACTGCGACTGGGTCGACGGCTACATGCTGACGGCCGTCAAGGAACGTCACGTCCGGGAGCTCAAGGCGGAGCTGCACGAGCTGCGCGATCACTGCGGCTACCCGAGCGTGCGCTTCCTGCCGCGCGAGGAGCTGCGCGCCACGCTCGACAGCGATCGCTACCTGGGCGCGCTCTACGACTCCAACAGCGGCCACCTGCACCCGCTCAACTACACCCTCGGCCTCGCCGCGGCGGCTGAGTCCCTCGGTGCGCAAATCTACGAGGGTACGCGCGCGCTGCCCTTCACCGATGCCGGGGGCTCGGGTGTGCGCGTCCCGACCACGGGAGGAGAGGTGCGTGCCCGGCACCTGGTGTTGTGCGGCAACGTCTACCTCGGGGACACCGCTCCCGCGCTGGCCCGCAAGATCATGGCGGTCGCCACCTACATCGTCGCCACCGAACCCCTGGGCCAGCAGCGCGCGCAGCGGCTGATCGCCAACAACGCCGCCGTCAGCGACATGAACTGGGTGCTCGACTACTACCGCCGTTCCGCCGATCATCGTCTGCTCTTCGGCGGCCGGGTGAACTATTCGGGGCTCAAGTCCTTCGACGCGCCGAGCGCCACGCGCGCACGCATGCTGAAGGTGTTCCCGCAGCTTGAGGATGTGCGCATCGAGTACTCCTGGGGCGGCGAGGTGGACATCACCCTCAATCGCGCGCCGAACTTCGGGCGCCTCGCCCCCAATGTCTATTTTCTGCAGGGCTTCTCCGGCCACGGGATCGCTCTCACCGGCATCGCCGGCAAACTGGTTGCCGAGGCCGTGGCCGGCACCGCCGGACGCTTTGATGTGTTCGCGCGCATCCCGCACGCCGACTTTCCGGGTGGGATGGCGCTGCGCCGCCCTGCGCTGGTGCTGGCGATGCTTTACTTTCGCCTGCGCGACCTCCTCTAGGCTTCGCCACGGAAAGTGCCATGACGCTGCATCTGAACGTGCGCGCCCTCATGACCGGCCTGTGGGTCGCCTGGGGCCTTTACTGGGTCATCTCGGCGCAGAACGTCAAGACCACGGCGCGCCGTGAGTCCTCCGCCTCGCGGGTCTTCTATTCCCTGCTGCTTGCGACCGGAGCGCTGCTGATGGCGGTGCCGCGCAACCGCCTCGGCTGGTTTGCGACGCCGCTGCTGCCGGATATGCCGCTGCGCTACCGCCTGGCGCTGGCGCTGCTGGCGGCGGGCCTCGCCCTTACCGTCTGGGCACGCGTACATCTGGGGCGCAACTGGAGCGGCACGGTCACTCTCAAGGAGGGACACGAGCTGATCCGCTCCGGGCCCTATGGCCTCGTGCGCCACCCGATCTACACCGGGCTGCTGCTCGCCTTCACGGGCACCGCGATCGCCTGCGGTGACCCGGCCGCGGTTGCCGGTCTTCTGCTGGTGTTGGTCTCGTTTCTCTACAAGCTGCGGATCGAAGAAACCTTCATGCGCGCGAAGTTCCCGCAGCAGTACCCAGACTACGCCGCCAGCGTTCCGGCGCTCGTGCCCTTCACAAAAGCTCGGCGATCTGCACCGCATTGAGCGCGGCGCCCTTGAGCAGCTGATCGCCCGCCACGAACAGCGACACCGAGCGCCCGCTCGGGTCGCTCAGGTCCTGCCGGATCCGCCCGACCAGGATCGGGTCATTGCCGGTGGCGTCGCGCGGCATCGGGAAATAATTGCGCTCCGGGTCATCCACGAGCTTGACGCCCGGCGCGTTCTGGAGGAGCTGGCGCACTTCGGCGGCACTGATCGGTCGCGCACATTCGATGGTGATCGCCATCGCGTGCGCGCGCAGCACCGGCACGCGCACGCAGGTCGCGGAGACGCGGATCTGCGTGTCGCCGAAGATCTTGCGGGTTTCCTGGATGACCTTGAGCTCTTCCTCGTTATAACCACTCGCAGGATCGACCCGGGTGTTGTGGCTGAAGAGGTTGAAGGCATAGGGATGCGGCAGCACCTTGTTGTCGTAGCTGCGGCCCTCGAGGTAGGCGCGGGTGGACTCACGCAGCTCCTCCATCGCCGCAGCTCCGGCTCCCGAGGCTGCCTGGTAGGTCGCCATCTGCAGCCGCTCGATGCGGTTGCTCTTGTGAATAGGCCACAGGGGTGTGATCGAGATGATGGCGCAACAGTTGGGATTGGCAATGATCCCCGCGTGCCCGCGCACCGCCTGCGGATTGATCTCCGGCACCACCAGCGGAACTTTCGGATCCATGCGGAAAGCCGACGAGTTGTCGACCACGATGGCCCCGGCGCGTACCGCGAGGGGTGCAAAGCGCTTTGAGGTGGTGCCGCCGGCGGAGAACAGCGCGATGTCCACGCCTGCGAAGCTCGACTCTGTCAACTCCCGTACCGCCAACGCTGCACCCTTGAAAGGCAAGCTCTTGCCGGCCGAACGCGCCGAGGCGAACAGCCGCAGCTCCCCGAGAGGGAAGCGTCGCTGCTCCAGACAGCGGATCAGCTCGATACCCACCGCACCGGTGGCCCCGACGATGGCCACCACCGGACGGGAGGGGGACGTGCGCGCACTCATGCTTGATGCTCTCCAGATCTATAAACGCGAAAGGCCCCGTCGTCGCCGGCGGGGCCTCTGGGGGTTCGGCGCTCGCTAGTGCCTCAGCGCGCACGATCCTCAGAAGGCCCGCGGGCGGGCTTCTTGGTGGTAATCGTGCGCAGCTTCATCGTGTCCATGTCTCTTGAACCTAGCCTACGCGGGTGCTGCCTGTAAAGGCACGGGCCGTCACCCTGAGACTGCCCGCCTCCCCGGACGGCCGGAATCGCAGCGTTCCGCCCGCGCAGCCTAGGGCAACAATCTGGTTGCATTTCAGAGCACGCTCGCTAATATGCAACCAGGAGGTTGCATTCATGACTAATCGCATCGAAAAACGCATCGAGCTCAGGGCGCCCCTCGCGCGGGTGTGGCGGGCCATCAGCGACCATCGCGAGTTCGGCGCCTGGTTCAAGGTGGACATCGAGGCGCCCTTCATCGCCGGTCAACCCGCCCGGGGGCGGATCACCCACCCCGGCTATCAGCACGTGGTATGGAACGTGGTGGTCCAGAGGATCGAGCCCGAGCGGCTCTTCAGCTTCACCTGGCATCCGTACGGCATCGATCCGAAGGTGGACTACTCCCGGGAAGCGCCGACGCTGGTCGAATTTCGCCTCTCGGCAATACCGGGCGGCACGCTTCTTATCCTCACCGAGACCGGCTTCGACCACGTGCCCGCCGGACGCCGGGCCGAGGCATTCCGCATGAACGATAGCGGCTGGGCGCAGCAGATGAAGAACATCGAGCAGCATGTCGCGCGCGGCGCTTGAGGGCAGCGCCCAGCAACGGCGCCAGCACGCGGCGGTGTTTGCCGCACTCGGCGATGAGACGCGCCTGTCCCTGATCAGCACGCTCGCCGACGGTGAGGCACGCTCGATCGCGCAGCTTACGGGAGGCTCACGGCTCACGCGTCAGGCGATCACCAAGCACCTGAAGGTCCTGGAGAATGCCGGGATCGTCCACAGCGCGCGCTCCGGGCGCCAGAGCCTGTTCGAACTCGACCCGACGCCCATGAAGGAGCTGCGCAACTATCTTGAGCGCGTTGCCGCCCAATGGGACCAGGTGCTCGGCAGGCTGCGGGCGTTCGTCGAGGGCTGAAAGGCGCCCGAGCCGGGACTGCGCCGCGGCGGCCGACCCGTCTTCTGTGACGGCAGTCACCGGTTACCTCCGGGTCTGATCGTATGCTGGGGAAACTTCTGGAGGGCCGATGCGGTACTTTCGGACGACGGGCAGCAGTCTCTGGCGTGGCGTTTCCTGCGTCGCGTTGCTGGCCTGCGCCGCTGTTCCTGCCCAACAGGTCTACAAATCGGTCGACGCCCAGGGGAACGTCGTGTATTCCGACCGCGCCCCGACCAAGAACGCCCCGACCACTGCGTTGCACGTCACCGAGCCCGATCCTGCCGAGGTCGCGCGCCTCGCCAAGCAGCAGCAGCTCCTGAACGTCAGCGACCGGGAGCGCGAGAAGCAGGCGGCCGCGGAAGCGAAGAATCACGCCGCGCTCGAGCGCAAGCAGCAGGCGAACTGCGAGAACGCGCGCAACAAGTATTACCACTACAAGGACTCCGGCCGCATCTACCAGCGCGACGCGGACGGCAACCGCGTCTATTACAGCGACTCCGAGGCGGACGCGATGCGCGAGCAGGCGCGGCGCGCCATGCTCGCCGCCTGCGGCAGCTGAGGCCGGCGCGGCCGCGAGCCCAGCGTGCGCCGCGTACCGGCACTGCTCTGCGCAACCCTGCTGCTGCTCCCGGGCGCGGCGAGCCTCGCACAGTCGGCATTCAAGTATCGCGACGCCAACGGTCAGTGGATCTTCACCGATGAAGGCAACGGCAAACCTGCAGCCGCGCAGGCTATGGACCTGCCGCGCGAGTCCGGGGCTGTCAGCATCTCGGTGCAGCGCGAGGACCTTGCGGGCAAGACGCGACTGCTCGCGACCAATCGCTGTTTGTGCGTGACGCGTGTGCAGGCGCAGATCGATCAGTCCACGATCGCGGACGTCCGGGCAGGTTCCCGCTACACGGCGGTGCTGAACCCCGGTGAGGCGCGCGTGCTGGTGGAGGCCCCGGCGGCGACGAAAGGCGCGGACGTCCTGCGCTTCCGCTGGAACGCGAGCCTCGGCTCGCCCGAGGCGCAGCATCATCCGCCGCGCCCGTATCGTGCGCCGTTTGCTCTCGGCGCCACCTTCATGGTGACGCAGGCCTACCCAAGCCATATCACGCATGTCAGCCCCGACAGTCGTTACGCGGTGGATTTCGCATTGCCGGACGGCACCCCCGTGTATGCCGCGCGCGAGGGTACCATCATCGATCTGCGCCACGACGCCTTCATCGGGGCGCTCGACCCGACCCTTCTTGATCGCGCCAACGTCATCGAAATCCTCCACGACGACGGCACGATCGCCGTGTATGCACACCTGCACTGGGATTCGATCCGCGTGCATATCGGCCAGCATGTGAGACTCGGGGAATACATCGCCGATTCCGGGAACACCGGCTTTACCTCGGGTCCGCACCTGCACTTCGCGGTGTGGCGCAACTCCCCCGTGGGGGAGATCGCGGTGCCCGTGGTATTTGCGGGCCTCGGCGGCGCGCCGGTGATCGCAGCAACCGCTGTTGCGCTCACCGCCTACTGAAGCCGCCGCGGCGTCCCGCAACGCGCGGTCAGCGCGTGCCGCTTAGCGGGCGCGGAACTCGTAGCACTTGTGGATCTTTGGATTGCGCTCGAAATCCACCGGCAGCGTGGCGGCCGAGAGGTCCTGGACGGCGAAGCGACCGGTCAGCTGCTCATCGAGCCGGAACTTCTGGGCGTTGGTGGAGAACAGCATCAGGCCGGCGGACGCCAGCAGCTGCATGGCCGCATCGATGAGCTGCACATGGTCGCGCTCGATGTCGAGTACCCCCTCCATGCGCTTGGAGTTGGAGAAGGTTGGCGGGTCCAGGAAAATCAGGTCGAAGCGCTCCCCGGCGCGGGCCATGCCAGCCAGCCACGCCCGGCAGTCATCCTGCACCAGGCGATGCTGCGCACCGGTGAACCCGTTCAACGCCAGGTTGCGCTGCGCCCAGTCGACGTAGGTGCGCGACATGTCAACGCTCGTGGTGGCGGTGGCCCCACCGGCGGCGGCATAGACGGTGGCAGTGCCGGTGTACGCAAACAGGTTGAGAAAGCGTTTGCCGTGCGCCGCCGCCCGCAGCCGTGCGCGCGTCAGGCGGTGGTCGAGGAATATGCCGGTGTCCAGGTAGTCCTCGAAGTTGACCCGGAACCTGAGGCCGCCCTCGGCAACGCGGTGAAAATTCTCCTGGGCGTCGAGCTTCTCGTACTGCTCACCGCGTTTGGTGCGGCGGCGCGTGCGCACCTGGATGCGCTCCTGAGGCACGCCGGTCGCCTCCGGCAGTGAGGCCAGCACCTCGCCGCGCCGGCGTCGCACGGCATCGAGCTCGATCTCGGCGGGCGCGGCGTACTCCTGCACGTACAACCACTGCTCGGGCGGCTCGAGCGTGCCGTACAGGTCGATCGCGAAAGCGTACTCGGGCATGTCCGCATCGTAGAGACGGTAGCAGGTGATCTCCTCACGCCGCGCCCAGCCACGCAGCCGCTTGAGGTTCTTGGCGAGGCGGTTCGCGAACATGCGTGCACCGGGGGTGTCCTTCAGCTGGGCGCCGCCCTTGCCGAGGCTTCCCACTTCGCGCTCGCTGTCGGGCTCGACCTGAATGCGCAGCAGCCGGCACTCGATGCCGCCGTTCCAGACGGTATGGGTGCGGTAGGCGCGCAGTCCGAGCTCCCGCCCGAGCTCCGGCGCACCGGTCAGGATGGCGGCGCTCCAGCCCTGAAAGCGTTCGCGCAGCGCGGTGCCGAGCTCCCGATGTATGAGCCGCGCGCCCTCACGGTCCTCCATGCGTATGCCGTAGGGGGGATTGGTGCACAGGAGCCCCGGGCGCAGCGGCGGCCGGGGCGCGAGCGGCGCCGCGCCACTGAGCTCGCCGACCCCGAAGCGCACCGAGTCATCGACGCCGGCACGCACCGAGTTCTCCCGCGCGCTGCGGATGGCCGTGGCGTTGCGATCCTGGCCGCGCACCACTACCTGCGTGCCGCTGCCGGTCCGGGCGGCCTCCTCGGCTTGCGTGCGCAGCGCCCCCCACAGCGCCGCGTCATGACCGCGCCAGCCGAAGAATCCGAAGTACTCGCGCGTCAGACCCGGGGCGCGATTGGTGGCCATCAGCGCCGCCTCGATGCAGAAGGTTCCCGAGCCACACAGCGGATCGAGAAACTCGGCCCCCTGCGCGGCCAGCTCCGGCCACTGCGCGCGCATCAGCACGCCGGCAGCCACGTTCTCTTTCAGCGGCGCCTCGCCCGCCGCGCCCCGGTAGCCACGGCGGTGCAGACTCTCCCCGGACAGGTCCAGCGACACGGTGACTTTCGTACCGTGCGCGTGCGCGTGCACGCGTACGTCGGGCCGTTCCAGCACGATGTCGGGACGCGCACCGGTGGCGGCGCGCAGTGCGTCAACGATCCCGTCCTTGAGCTTCAGGGCGCCGAAGTGGGTGTTGTCGATCGCGGGATGCCTGCCACTGAATTCGCATGCCAGGGTCGCACCGGGGGCGAGGTGCGCCGTCCAGTCGATCCTCACCACCCCGGCATAGAACTCCTCCGTGTCGCGAGCTTCGAATTGCGCCACCTCGAGGTAGATGCGGTTGGCGATGCGCGACCACAGGCAGGCCCGGTAGGCGCTCTCAAGCGTGACGCCGAAAGCGACCCCGCCGGCGCGCTCGCGGGTATCCACGGCCCCGCAAGCCTGCAGCTCGCGGCTCAGCAGGTCAGCGAAGCCGCGCGGCGCGCTCGCAAGAAATCGATAGGCCGCGCTCACGCGGCCGGCGGCTGCGGCCGCGCCCTCACGACAGGTCGAGCCAGGTGGTCTTGAGCTCGGTGTACTTCTCCAGGGCGTGCAGAGACTTGTCGCGGCCCATGCCCGACTGCTTGAATCCGCCGAACGGCACGGTGAGGTCGTCGGCGTCGTAGCAGTTGATGTACACCGTGCCGGCCCGGATGGCCCGGGCGACGCGGTGCGCGGTGGTGACATCGCGCGTCCAGACCGCCGATGCCAGTCCGTACACGACGTCATTGGCGATCTCGATTGCCTCGTCGACCGTCTTGAAGGTGATGGCAGACAGCACCGGCCCGAAGATCTCCTCGCGCGCGATCGCCATGGCCGGGCGCACGTCCTCGAACACCGTGGGCTCGACGAAGTAACCGCCACTGTCCTCGCGCACGCGGCGGCCGCCGAAGCGCAGGTGCGCACCGTCGCGGCGTCCGGCATCGATGTAGCCGAGCACGCGCTTCATCTGCGTCTCATCCACGATCGCGCCAAGACGCGTCGCCGGATCGAGCGGGTCACCCGGCTGCATCGTGCGCCCGATCGCCTGCACCTTCTCGAGGACAGCATCCTTGATGCCTTCCTGCAGCAGCAGCCGTGAGCCGGCCGAACATACCTCGCCCTGGTTATAGAAGATGGCGTAAGCGGCCGCGGTCGCCGCCTTCTCGAGGTCCGGGTAGTCAGCCATCACGATGTTCGGTGATTTGCCGCCGCACTCAAGCGACACGCGCTTGAGATTGGACTGCCCGGCGTACTGCATGATCGTCTTGCCGGTCGCCGTCGAGCCGGTGAAGGCGACGCAGTCAACATCCATGTGCAGTGCCAGCGCCTTGCCGGCCGTCTGCCCGAAGCCGGGCACGACGTTGAGCACGCCTGCGGGAATGCCCGCCTCTACCGCGAGCTCGGCGATCTTAAGCGCGGTGAGCGGGGACTTCTCAGAAGGCTTAAGGACCAGCGAATTGCCTGCGGCGAGGATGGGTGCGATCTTCCAGGCCGCCATCAGCAGCGGAAAATTCCAGGGCACGATTGCGCCGACGACACCGAGCGGCTCGCGCGTGATCGTCGCCAGCGCCGCAGGACCGGTGGGCGCCACCTCGTCATAGATCTTGTCCACGGCCTCGGCATACCAATTGATGCAGCGCGCCGCACCCGGGATGTCGACCTTCAGACTGTCGGAGATGGGCTTGCCCATGTCGAGCGTCTCAAGGAGCGCCAGCTCGTCGGTGTGTTTGGTGATGAGCTCGGCGAAGCGGAACAGGAGCCGCTTGCGCTTCGCGGGCGCCAGGTTCGACCAGCTGCCCTTGCGGAACACGGCGCGCGCTGCGGCTACGGCGCGGTTGATGTCCTCGGCGTCGCCGGCGGCAACGCGCGCCAGCAGTTTCCCCGTTGCCGGGTTAATGGAGTCAAACGTGCTGCCCGAGGCTGCGTCGACGTAGCGACCGTCGATGAAGGCCTGGGTGCGGAAGTTCAGCGAGCGGGCACGCTCGTGCCAGTTGATCGTTTCGGGTTTGGCGTTCATATCCGGAGCGAACCTTCAGAAAGTCGGTGGAGTGCAGGCACTGATGATCTCACACGCCTCGCGTCCGACGTTGCGGAAACGGTGCGGGAGCTGACTGGCGAAATAATAAGCCTCGCCGGGCCCGAGTACGCGCGTCGCCCCGCTCACGGTGAGCTCGATGCGTCCCTTGACGACGACGCCGCCCTCCTCGCCCCGGTGCGCCAGCATCTCCTCCCCGGTCGCAGCGCCGGCCGCGTAGCGCTCATGCAGGAGCGTCAGCTGACGCCCGGGTCGCTGTGCGGCCACCAGGCGCAGCGACACCTCCTCGTTCCCGAGCTCGACGAGTTCCTCCGCGCGGTAAAAGGCCTGGGGGGCAGCGCTCAAGTCCAAGGTGAAGAACTCCGCGAGCGACATCGGCACCCCATCCAGCACCTTTTTCAGGGAGCTGACCGAGGGACTGACGCGGTTCTGCTCGATCAGGGAGATGAGGCCGTTCGTCAGTCCCGCCCGCCGGGCGAGTTCGCGCTGCGAGAGCCCGAAAGTGGTGCGTACGCTGCGCAGCCTGGCACCGACATCGATGTTCATGGTGTTTAATATAATAGACGTGAGGGGCGGAAATATCGCGCCGGTGGCCTGATTTGTCCACTTTATTTATCATCCCGCCTCCCCACCACCGCCTCCGCGAGCCCGCGATCATGAACGCCACCACCCCGCTGAGCCGCTCAGACATGGAAGCCTTCTGGCTGCCTTTCACGCCCAACCGGCAGTTCAAGGCCAAGCCACGCCTGCTCTCCAGGGCGAAGGGGATGTATTACTGGACACCTGAGGGGCGCCAGATCTTGGATGCGGTCGCGGGGCTGTGGTGCGTGAATGCCGGTCATGGACGCAGCGAGATCACGCAGGCGGTCGCGTCGCAGCTGGAGACAATGGACTACGCGCCGCCGTTTCAAATGGGTCACCCGCCGGCCTTTGCACTCGCCAATGCCGTCGTGAAGATCGCCCCGCAGGGCCTCGACCACGTGTTCTTCACCAACTCGGGTTCAGAGTCCGTGGATACCGCGCTCAAGATCGCACTCGCCTATCAGCGCGCGCGCGGGGAAGGCACGCGCACGCGCCTGATCGGACGCGAGCGCGGCTACCACGGCGTGGGCTTCGGCGGCATCTCCGTCGGCGGCATAGCACCCAACCGCAAGACCTGGTCGGCGAACCTGCTGCCGGGTGTGGATCACCTGGCCAGCACCCACGACCTGGCGAAGAACGCCTTCTCGCGCGGCATGCCGGAGCACGGTGCCCAGCTGGCGGATGAACTCGAGCGCATCGTGGCGCTGCACGATCCGTCCAACATCGCCGCGGTCATCATCGAGCCGCTCGCCGGATCCACCGGTGTGCTCATCCCGCCAAAGGGCTACCTCAAGCGCATCCGCGAGATCTGCGACCGCCACGGCATCCTGCTGATATTCGACGAGGTGATCACCGGCTTCGGCCGCACCGGCTCACCCTTCGCGGCGCAGGAATTCGGCGTGCAGCCGGACATCATGACGATCGCCAAGGGACTCACGAACGGCTGCATCCCGATGGGAGCGGTGCTGGTGAGTAAGGCGATCTACGAAGCGTTCATGCAGGGGCCGGACGGCATAGAGCTGTTCCACGGGTACACCTACTCCGCACATCCGGCCGCCTGCGCCGCGGGCCTGGCGACGCTCGATATCTACCAGCGCGAGAACCTGCTGACACGCGCCAAGACGCTCGCCAAGCACTGGGAAGAGGCGGCGCACGCGCTGCGCGGCCTGCCGCACGTCATCGACGTGCGCAACTACGGCCTGATCCTGGGGCTCGAGCTGCAGTCCATCCCCGGCAAGGTGGGCGCGCGTGCCTTCGAGGTGTATACCAAATGCTTCGAGCGCGGCCTGCTCATCCGCCAGACGGCGGACATCATCGCGCTTTCACCGCCCTTGATCGTGGAGCCGGCGCAGATCGATCAGATGTTCAGCACCCTTACTGAGGTGCTGCGCGCGCAGGCCTAGGCCAGGGCGGCCGGTGGCCGCACCTGTGCACGGCCGGGTGGGGTCGCGGCGAGGCAGCCGGCGGCGCCGCGATGGCCTCAGGCGTGGGGGTCGTGGCGATCGCGGCGGATGTGCGAGAGCACCAGCCAGGCAAGCACTACGACGACCATGGCGCTGCCCACGAGCAGCTCCATCTCTGACAAGCTGATCATGCTGCTGCCACGCGAGGCAGTAACGGTAATGGTTTCCACGACACCTCTCCCGGTCCGAACGAGCACAAGCTAAGGAAGCTACGTTCACACCGCGCGCGCATGCGCAGAAGAAGACGCGCGCAAATCTGCGACCGCCGTCATAGCCGTGGGGTGTTATGTCAGGTGGCCGCGCCGCGGCAGGGCTTCAGGTGCGTGCCTCGAAAATCGCGTAAATCTTCGAGCAGTCCTCGACGACTTCCCAGGTTCCCTCGAAGCCGGCCGGTACCACAAACGCATCGCCGGGCCCGAAGTCACTGCGCTCACCGCTGGCGCTCTGCAGTACCACCCGCCCGGCCGTCATGACGCACAGTTCGTTTTCGCTGTAGCGCACTCGCCACTTGCCGCGCGTGGCCGACCAGCGCCCGCAGAAGAACTGCTGACCGGCATCGGCGAAGAAATTTCGCACCTCCAGTCGCGGCCTGCCCGCCAGCAAGCGCTCCGCGGCGGGCTCGGAAACTTCCGCGGCCACCGTCCCATCGAGTCTCACGATTGCCGTACTTGTCATAGCTGTGCCGCACAGGTAGTCACGCCAGGAAATTCTAGCGCGAACGTGCGCCGCGGACCTCACCCGCGGCGCACCCTGGCTGCAAACGCCCGTCAGGCTAGTCACGGCTCGCGACCTGTGCGGTGCCGGGCTGCTCCAGGCGCACCGTGACGCGCCGGTCGAGCGCGTAGGCATCCAGATCGCCCTGCTCGCTCTGCGATTCGCCGCTGCCGTGTGCCTCGATGATGATGCGGCCGGCCGGGACGCCCGCGGCCGTCATGAGCGCAGCGACGCCCTGGGCGCGGCGCAGCGACAGCGCATCATTGTAGGCGTCCGGGCCGCGCGGATCGGCATAGCCGGCGATGCGCACCACGGTCTGCGGCAGCGCCGCTGCGAGCGCAGCGACGCGCTGCAGCGGTGCCAGGGTCTGTTCCGGGATCGAGTCGTCGTTGGTCTTGAAACTGACGTCCAGGCCGATCTGGTCGGTGCGCGCCAGCGTCTGCCCGAGCTCGCTGTCGTGCGCCTGCACCTTAGCCAGCGAGGCATCGAGTGCGGACACGTTCATCGCCAGGCGAGCACGTTCGTCCTCGCTCTTGTCCAGATCCGCGCTGAGTGTGGCGGCCGCCTTTTTCTGGCGGTGGTAGCGGTCCCCGATCAGCGCGCCGGCCACGACGCCGACCACCGCACCGACCGGCCCCGCCGCGGCCGCGCCGAGCGCGAGTCCCGTCAGGGCGCCGATGTTGGACTGCTTGGAGGGTTCGTTTGGTCCTTCGGGGGCCGCTGCCAGGGCCGGGAGCGTCAGGCCGCAGCTGAGCACTGCCAGGCCCAGTGCGCGGATCGGCGATCTTGCTGTGATGGGGCTCATCGTCTGTCTCCTTGAGTTGCTGTGTGCGAGGAAACGGAACTTGCGCTTCCCCTGCGAGTCACAGTTCAACCCCGCCACCCGACGCGCTGGTGACGCAAAACAGGCCCTCGGACGATGCTTTGTGGCAAAAAGTGGCGGCACCGGCATCGCATATACTGCTCGTCTGCCCGCTATCAGGACCCTGCACATGCATGCCCCATCCGCACGCCGGCTGAGCGCCGCAGCGCTCCTTGCCGCCCTCGTACTGCTGAGCGCCCCGGCCTGCGCTGACGCCGAACCCGGCGTGCTGCGTGCCACGCTCGCGAACGGCCTGCGCGTGGTAATCGTGCACAACTCGCTGGCACCGGTGGTCGCGACGTCGGTCAACTACCTGGCGGGGTCGGATGAGGCGCCGGCCGGCTTCCCCGGCACCGCGCACGCCGAGGAACACATGATGTTCCGCGGCAGCCCCGGACTCTCGGCGGAGCAGCTGGCCGATATCGGCAGCATCCTCGGGGGCGACTTCAACGCCAATACCCGCGAGGACCTGACGCAGTACCTCTTCACCGTGCCGGCCGAGGACCTCCACATCGCGCTGCACATCGAGGCTCTGCGCATGCGCGCGGTGCTCGCCTCTCCCAAGGAATGGCAGAACGAGCGCGGCGCGATCGAGCAGGAAGTGGCGCAGGACATGTCCGAACCCGGCTACACGCTGTTCGAGAAACTGCGCGCCCGCATGTTCGCCGGCACCCCCTACGCGCACGACGCCCTGGGCACGCGGCCCTCCTTCCAGAGGACCACCGCCGCGATGCTCAAGAGCTTCCATGACACCTGGTACGCGCCCAACAACGCGATCCTCGTGATCGCCGGCAACGTCGAGCCACAGGCAGCGCTCGGCGAGGTCCGCAGGCTCTTCGAGGACATTCCGTCCAAGAGTTTGCCGGTGAAGCCTGCCGTGCACCTGCGACCCGTGCAGCCCGCCTCCTTCACGGTGGATACGGACCAGCCCTCCGGCACGCTCATGATTGCCACCCGTACGCCCGGCCCCCAGGACCCCGATTTCGCGGCCCTCGAAGTGCTGGCGGACGTGCTCAACAGCAAGCGCTTCGAGCTCTACGGTCTCGTGCCCAAGGGCAAGGCGACCGGTGCGGAGTTCGCCCTCGATCCGCTGCCGCAGACCGGGCTTGCCTACGCAGTGCTCTCCTTTACTACCGGGGATGACCCCAAGGCGCTGCAAGCCGACGTGCGGGCGATCCTCACGCGCGTCGCCCGCGAGGGCGTGCCCGAGGAACTGGTGGAGGCCGCGAAACTGCAAGAACGGGCCGCCGACCAGCTGCAGCGCAACTCGATCCCCGAACTCGCCTCGGTGTGGTCGGACGCCATCGCCCTCTACGGACTGAGCTCCCCCGATGAGGACCTGCAGCGTATCGAGCGCGTCACGGTGGCGGACGTTAACCGCGTCGCCCGCAAGTACCTGGACCTGGGCCATGCGATCACCGGCGTGATGCAACCGCGCGGCTCAGGCGCCCCGGTCCCCGCGCGCGGCGGTTTCGGTGGCCAGGAGAGCATCTCACTGGGCGAGGCGCATCCGACCGTGCTGCCACCGTGGGCGCAGAAGGCCCTCACCCGCCTCGAGGTCCCACCCTCCACCCTGCACCCCGTCGTCAGCAGGCTTTCCAATGGCCTCACGCTCATCGTGCAGCCGGAGGACGTCAGCGACACGGTGAGTGTCTACGGGCACATTCGCAATCGCCCGGAGATGCAGGAACCCAAGGGCGCCGAAGGCGTGGCGCCGCTGCTCGACCGCTTGCTGACCTACGGCAGCGAGGGGCTCGGCCGGGTGGAGTTTCAGCAGGCACTCGATGCGATCGGCGCCAAGGAGAAGGCCGGCACGGATTTCTCAACTCAGGTGCTGAGCGAATATTTTGACCGGGCCGTGGAACTCCTGGCCGACAACCAGCTGCATCCGGCGCTGCCGGACGCGGCGCTGCAGGTGCTACGCAACCAGCTGTCACTCGGGGTCGCGGCCCGCAACGAAAGCCCAGGCTTCCTCACGCAGCGCTCGCTGCGCAAGGCGCTCTTCCCCGCGAGCGACCCGGGACTGCGCATGGCTACACCCGAGAGCGTACGGACCCTGACGGCGCAATCGGTACGCAGCTATTACGCCGCCGTCTTCCGCCCCGATCTGAGCACGGTGGTGGTGATCGGCAAGGTGACGCCGGAAGCTGCGCGCACCACCATCGAGAAATACTTTGGCGCCTGGAGCGCAACTGGTTCGCCGCCGGACATCGACCTGCCGGCGGTTCCGGACAATCCGGTGAGCACCATCGCCGTCCCGGATGCCAGCCGCGTGCAGGACCGGGTAGTGCTCGCGCAGACTCTGGCGCTGACTCGCGCCGAGCCCGATTATTATCCGCTGCAGCTGGGCAATGCGGTTCTCGGCGGCAGTTTCTATGCCACACGCCTCAGCATCGATCTGCGCAAGAACGCCGGCCTCGTGTACTCGGTGAACTCCGTGCTGCAGGCCGGGCGCACCCGCAGCGTCTATCTGGTCGAGTACGCGAGCGACCCGCAGAACGTGGCCAAGGCCAGTGCCCTCGTGGCGCAGGAAATTACGGCCATGCAGGACAAGGCGGTGGGCGCCGATGAGCTGACGCGTGCCAAGGCCTGCCTGGTACGCCAGCTACCGCTGTCAGAGGCTGGCGTCACGGAAATCGCCGAGGGCATGCTGGGCCGCACCGACCTCGGGCTGCCGCTGGATGAGCCGACGCGGGCGGCGCAGCACTTCGTGACCCTCGACGGTAGCGCGGTGCAGGACGCTTTCCGCAAATGGCTGCGGCCGAAGGATCTGGTGCGCATCAGCGAGGGTCCCCCGCCCTCCTGACCCACAAGCGGCGCGGCTCCTTAGCGGCCGGCTGCCGCCTCGTTGCACACACGCAGCAGGCGCGCACCGCGCGGGTAGCCGACGTACTGCGTCAGGAAGGTGGCGAGCGGTTGCAGCTGCGCCACCGTCAGTTCACCGCGATTCAGGGCGCAGCGCAGCTGGATCGCGAGCGTCGCATCTTCTGCCTGCGCTGCGAGCACGCCGATGACGAGCAGGCGGCGCTCGCGGACCGAGAGCGCGGGGTCTTGCCACAACACCCCGAAGAGCGTCTCGAGCATGTAGTCGATGAAAGGCGAGGCACCGGCCGCGGGCAGAGCCGCTAGATCGCTGCCGTAGACCTCGTTGAATTTCGCCTCGCCCTTGCTGCGATCGTATTCGTTCATCGGCGCCCCGTCAGTTGTCCTGGTTGAGGAACACGTTTGCGATCTGCTCGGCTACCGACTGCGTGCCGGGCAGCTCAAGCCCGAGCGCGCGGGCGCTCGCCAGCGCGGCCGCCAGGTCCTTCTGCGCCAGGGCGGCGAACGGCGCGAACATCTGCTGCAGCACCTGCGGCCCGGCCGCAATCAGCTTGGCGCGGTTGCCGAGGAAGGCCTCCATCTGCGCGGTGACCACCCCGTTGCTGCGCCCGACCTCCAGCACGAGCGCCGGATCGAGGCCGCCGGCGCGCGCCAGGCGCTCGGCCTCGTGGATGGCCGTGAACGCGGCATAACTCATGAGGTTGTTGCACAGCTTCAAGAGAATACCCGCACCCACCGGGCCTGCGTGGATGAGCTTTGCCGCGAAGCTCATGAAGACCGGCCGACAGCGCTCCACCACGGCCGGCTCCCCGCCGACCATGCAGGTGAGCGTCCCGGCTTGTGCCGCTGCCGCCCCGCCGGTGACCGGTGCATCGATCAGGTGCACTCCGCGCTGCCGCGCGGCCTGCGCCCACTCAAGAATCGCAGCCTGCGTCACCGTGCTGTGGACCGCGATGATGGTGTCGGCCGCCAGGTGCGCAAGCAGTCCCGCGGGTCCCTGCAGCAGGCCTGCAACCTCGGGTTCATCGCGGACACAGAGCCCGATGAGGCGGCAGCCCTCCGCAAGCTCTCGTATGCTGCCGGCGCGGGCGCCCTGGTCGGTGAGTTCCGCGACGCGGGCTTCGGCCACATCGAGGACGACAACCTCCTCGCCGAGCTTGAGCAGTTGCCGCGCTATGGGCGCGCCGAGGTTCCCCAGCCCAATAAAGCCGATGCTCACGGGGGGTCCTGCTTCCACTCGGATTCGAGCATCTTCGGCGTCGGCACACTCGGGCGCACCTCGACGAACTCAGGCGCTGCGCCCGGCGGGAACTCGAAGCACGCGGCGATCGCCTCGCCGAGCGTCTGTGGCTGCAGCGCACCGTCAAAATCAGGTCCCTTGGTCAGCCAGTCCGCCATCGCTTCCTTGAGCGCCTGCGGATCGAAGTTAGCCACGCTTCCGGTCGCCGCGGCGCCGGGGCTGAATACGGTCACCATGATGCGGTCGTGCTTGAGTTCGTGCCGCAGCTCGCGGGAGAAATGCTCCAGGGCCGCCTTGCTCGCGGAATAGAGCCCGACGTGCGAGAACTCGTTTTCGTGGCGCACGGTGGAGGAAGAGATGTTGACAATGCGGCCACCACCCGCCGCCCGCAGATGCGGTATGACGGCCTGGCAGGCAAACACCGCGCTCACGAAGTTAAGGTCGATCAGCTGGCGTATCTCGGCTTCCGGCATGACCTCGAGGCGCCGCGCGAACTGGAAGCCGACGTTATTGACGAGCCCGTCAATACGGCCGAACCTCGCCGCGACCTGCGCCATGGCCGCGCCGATCGCGCTGCGATCGCAGACGTCCGCGCTCACGGCCAGCGCGTCCTCCGAGTTGAGGCCGGCGACGGCGACCTCGAGCGTCGCACGCTGGCGCGCGATGAGTGCCACGCGCGCGCCACGGCGCAGCAGACTCGCCGCGGTGGCGAGGCCGATTCCCCTGGAGGCCCCCGTGACCACGATGACCTGTCCCTTAAGATAGGAGTCGCTCATCGCAAATCCAGCTCCGGTGGCACCGCGACCGTCTTGGTCTGCAGGTACTCTTCAAAGCCGGCTTCGCCCATTTCGCGGCCGATCCCGCTTTGCTTGTAGCCGCCGAAGGGCGAGTCAGGCGCGAAGAAATTCGCGCCATTGATGTTGAGCGTCCCGCTGCGGATCTGACGTGCCAGCCGCAGGGCTCGTGGCGGCGAGCCAATGATCGCTCCGGAGAGTCCATAGATGGAGTCATTGGCGATACGCACCGCGTCCTCGTCGCTGTCGTAGGGAATGACGACCAGAACCGGTCCGAAGATCTCCTCCCGTGCGATGCGCATGTCGTTGGTGACGTCGGCGAACACGGTGGGCTCGACGTAGTAACCGCGTGGCAGGTGCGCGGGGCGGCGTCCGCCGCAGACGAGCCGCGCCCCTTCGCGACGCCCGATGTCGATGTAGTCGAGCACCCGTGCCTGCTGGCGCGCGCTGATCAGGGGGCCCATGATCTGGCCCGCTGCGAACGGATCCCCGTATTGCAGCCGCGCAAACCCCGCCGCGAGGAATTCGATGCCTTCCTCGTAGCGACTGCGCGGCAACAGCAGGCGCGTAGCGATCGCGCACCCCTGGCCGGCGTGATAGCAGACCGCAAAGCCCGCCAGCAGCGCTGTGCTGAAGTCCGCGTCATCCAGCACGATGGTGGCCGACTTGCCCCCGAGCTCCAGGAACACGCGCTTGACGCCCGCAGCGGCGCGGGCCATGACCTGTCGCCCCGTGGCGGTTGAGCCGGTGAAGGACACCACGTCGATGCGCGGATCGGTGACCAGTTGTTCACCGAGCGCCGCGGGGTCGCTCGAGGTCAGGATATTCAGCACCCCGGGCGGCGTGTCAGTGTGCTCGGCGACCAGGCGACCGATGAACGTAGCCGTCCAGGGGGTCTCGGGTGCGGCCTTGAGGACGACGGTGCAACCGGCGGCCAGCGCCGGGGCAAGCTTGGCCATGTTGATCTGGAACGGGAAGTTCCACGGCGTGATCGCCGCGACGACCCCTGCGGCCTCTTTCCAGATCAGCCGCCGGCTCGGCACTCCCATGTGATGCGTCACCGGCAGCCGCTGCTCCCAGGCGTAGCGCTGCATGAGTTCGAGGTAATAGTCGAGTATCGCCATGGGACCTGCGCCCTGGGGTCCCGTGGCGGTGATCGCCATCGTGGCGCCCGCCTCGGCGACGATCTGCTCGTAGAGCGCGGCGCTGTGCGCACGCAAGGCATCGCGCAGCTGGGTGAGGCAGCGCTGACGCAGGCTGCGGTCACTCGCCCATGCCGACCCATCGAACGCCCGTCGGGCAGCAGCGATCGCCGCTTCGGCGTCCTCGGGCCCTGCATCGGCGACGCTCCCGAGCACCTCCTCGCTCGCCGGGCTGATATTCGGGTAACGTCGGCCGGAGCGCGCCTCGGTGAGCCGTCCGTCAATGAGCAGCCGACCCTCACCGGTCACGCCAGCGCGGCCACCCGCGGCGACGGCGCTCATACGCCCGCCGGTGCGAACGACGCCGGCACGTGCGTGAAGCCGCGAACGTTGGGGTTGTGGGCCCGCCGCAGACCCGCCACGTCGATCGCGTAGTCCGGCAGCTGGCGCAGCACCTCCTCGAAAACGATGCGCGTCTCGAGGCGTGCCAGCGCCGCGCCGAGGCAGGCGTGCACCCCGTAGCCAAAGGCCATGTGGTCCCTGCTGCCGCGCCGAATATCGAAGACCTCCGGATTGGCGAATCTGTCGGCGTCGCGGTTGGCTGAGATGACGCACAGGCCGACGCGATCGCCTTTTCTGAGCAGCTTGCCGCGCAGCGTCACGTCGATGCCGACCCGCCGCACCAGTATCTGCGAGGAGCCATCGAAGCGTAGGGTCTCCTCGATCGCCTTGGGGATCAGGGCCGGATCCTCGACCAGCCAGCGGCGCTGCTGCGGGTGCTCCCACAGGCGGTACGCCATGTTACCGATGAGTTTGGTGGTGGTTTCGTTACCGGCGATGGCGAGCAGAATGAGGTTTCCAACCACCTCGGCGTTCGACATCAGACCCGCGGACTGCGCCTGCAGCATCGCGCCCAGGAGATTCTCCGCCTGAGGCTGCCCCGCGTGCCGCGCGGTGTGCGCCTCGAAGTATTGCGCAAGGTTCATGTAACCGGCGACGTTGCGCTCGGCGAGGTCCGTCTGCCGGTCCTCGCGCGCGATGAGGTCATCGGCCCAGCCGCGTACCTTGTCCCGATCGGCCGGCGGCACGGCGATGAGAATGGAGATCACATCCATCGGCAGGTAGCAACCGAGGTCGGCGACGAAATCGAGCCGTCCGCTTCCCAGGTGCGGTGCCAAAAGCTCCTTGGTACGCGCGCGGATGAAGCCCTCCAGCCTTGAGAGCGCCCCGGGCATCATCAGTGGCGTCAGCACCGCGCGCTGGCGCGTGTGCTCGGGTGGATCGCTGCCGATGAAGAGCGGGTACGGCAGCTTCTCGTTGGCATCCTTCTCCAGTGCCACGGCACCGCTGTTGATGAAAGTCTTGTGGTCGCGGAAGGCGCGGTTCACATCCTCCCACTTGGTCAGCAGCCAGAACCCGCCCGGCTCGTAGAAGTACACCGGGTCGCGCTCACGGGCCGCGCGGTAAAACGGGTAGGGATCCCAGTGAAAGCGGTGATCGTACGGATCGAGCACCACCGGGTCAGGTGACTCACCGGGCGCGCCATTCATCGCATCACCCCGCTGCCGGCAGCATGCCGGACGGCGCTCACGCGGTGCCCGTCCCGACCGGACGCTGACCACCGCACAGGATGTCGGTGACCCGCTCGGTATCCATGTACTCGCGCAGCAGTTCGAGCCGGCCGTCGCGGAACACGAAGAGGAAGTGGTACTCGTTACTGTAGGTCACCCCCGAGGCGTGCCGCCCGTGCGAGTGCGCCTCGACCGCAACGCGCTCGCCCTCGGCAGTCATGGCATCGATCTCGAAGGTCAGGCCGTGCGGGAACGCCTGGTAGATCTGAGCTGCGGCAGCCTCGATCTGCGCGCGCGTGAAGCGCCCGGATATCAGGGTGCGCCCCATGGTCTGCAACTGCCCGTCGACCGCGTAGGCAGCGAGGATCCCTGCGACGTCACCGCGGTTCAGCAGTCCGAAGAATTCATGAACGAGCTTCTTATTGCGCTCTTCCAGGGTCACGAGATTCCCCCATGCGAAAACATTTCATTCAAAATGTTTTTACATCAACAGTGTAGTCCGGTTGTCCGCCGGTGTGTATATTTTTATGAGGCGCATGAATACCCCACACCTTGACCGCCCCGGACGCCAGGCGCTGAAGACGCAGCGCACGCGTACCCGTCTCATCGAGGCCACCCTGGCCCTGATCCGCGAGCACGGCTATGCCGCCGCCACCTCACAGCGAATCGCGCGCCGCGCCGGCGTGACATGGGGAGCGGCCCAGCACCAGTTCGGCTCCAAGGAGCAGATCCTGGAGACCATCCTCGCACTCGCGTATGCGCGCTTCATCGCTGTGATGGGGGCGGCGCCGCTGCGGCACCGTGCGCGCGCCGCGCGCGCCGGAGTGTTCGTGCGCCGCATGTGGGCCCACTACCAGAGCGACTATTACCGCGTGTCCCTCGAGATACTCAGAGCCACCCGCGGGCGCCACCGCGGGCGCGCCCGCGCCTGGGAAGAGCGTCAGGGGCGCGCGCACCTGCGGGCGGTACGCGCGGTGTTCCACGACACACGGCTCAACGATGCGCAGCTGCGCGATGCTCTCGATTTCGTGCACTGTTGCCTGACGGGGCTCGTGATCGGGCGCGTGTTTGACAGCCGCGTCAGTTACACCGCGCGGCACCTCAAACGCGTGGCGGACGCCTTTGCAACGATGCTCGGCGCGCACTGACGCGTGCGCCGCGCGAGTGAGTTGGAGCGCTCACGGCGGCCCGCCGGCACGCTGCGAATGCGAGTTTGCAGGTACTATGGGATCAGAGCGAGCCGGGAACCCAATGGCGTAATGCCTCCAGTCGCGAAATCAGGGACGTCGGTGCTGTCGTGGCACGTGGCGCTGGCGTTGCTGCTCGTGCTGCTGTGCATGCAGTCATCATCCGCCGCCCCGGTCCCGCGGGCCGCCGCGGAGCCCTGGTGGAAATACGCGGTGATCTACGAGATCTATCCGCGCAGCTTCCAGGATTCCAACGGCGATGGCGTCGGCGACCTGAATGGCATCACCAGGCGCCTCGACTATCTGGAGTCTCTCGGCGTGGACGCCATCTGGCTGGCGCCGTTCTTTCCCTCGCCCCATGTCGACTTCGGTTACGACGTCAGCGACTACGAAAACGTCGACCCACAGTACGGGACGCTGGCGGATTTCGACCGGCTGCTCGCCGAGGCACAGCGGCGCAACATCCGCGTCGTGATCGACATGGTGCTCAACCATACCTCCGATCAGCATCCGTGGTTTATCGACGCCACGCGTTCGCGCCGCTCGGCGGCGCACGATTTCTATATCTGGAGCAACGGGCTGCCCGACACCGCACGCCGACACCGACCACCCAACAACTGGGTAAGCGTCTTTGGCGGCTCGGCCTGGGAGTACGTTCCGGGCATCGATCAGTTCTACTATCACCGTTTCTACCGCCAGCAGCCGGACCTGAACTGGCGCAACCCGCACGTCGAGCGTGCCATGTTCGACGTGATGCGCTACTGGTTGGATCGCGGGGTCGCCGGCTTCAGACTCGACGCCATTACCGCGCTCTACAAGGATCCGCGGCTGCGCAGCGCGCCGCCACTTGGTGGGCGCAGCGCGCAGGGGGATCCGCTGCTGAGCGACGTCCACACCAACAACCTCCCCGAAGTGCACGCGCTGCTGCGGCGCATGCGCGCCATGATCGATCACTATCCGGGCGAGCGCGTACTGATCGGCGAGACCTACGTGAAGAGCACGGCCCAGCTGAGCAGCTGGTACGGCGGGGCCCGACACGACGAGCTGCAGCTGCCGATGGATACAGCGTTTGCCTTCGGTACGCGCCTCGATGCCCGCGAGTTCCGGCGCCGCCTGACCGAGGCCGCCACCGGCCTGCAGGGCTCGCAACCGCTGCTGCTGTTCGACAACCATGACAACGTGCGCAGCTGGGACCGCTTCGGCGACGGCGTGCACAACCTTGAGATCGCCAAGATACTCGCGACGCTGCTTTTGACCTCGCACGCGGCGACCCTGCTGTATCAGGGCGAGGAGATTGGCGAGGCTACCGGGACGCCTTTGCGGGTTGAGGAGGTGCGCGACCCGATCGGCATCACCGGCTGGCCGAAGGAGAAAGGCCGCGATGGTGAGCGCACGCCGATGCAGTGGGACGCTACAGCCCAGGCGGGCTTCACCGCGAGCGAACACCCCTGGCTCCCGGTTGCCGCGAACTTCCGCGAGGTCAACGTCAAGGCGCAGCTCGCGGACGCCGAGTCACTGCTGAGCTGGCACAAGAAGCTCATCGCGCTGCGGCGCGGCGACCCGGCACTGCGCACGGGGCGCCTGGTGATGCTCGATTCCAGCAACGGGCGGGTGCTGACTTACGCGCGCATCACGACCGAGGGCTCCGGCATCCTCGTGTGCCTGAACATGGCGGCGCAGGCGCAGGCCGTAACGCTTAACGGCGTGGCTGCGGGTTTTGCCGGCAACCACTTGCGCACACTGCTCTCAAGCCCCGGAGAAATCGACATCGCCGTGCCCGGCACGCGCCTCACGCTGCCCCCCTACGGTGCCTGGATCGGGGCGGTCGAATAGGCCCTTGACGTGGCGGACCCAGCCGCAAGCGCGGACCCCGCGCAGCCCGTGACACTCGTTCTCGGACCCGAGCTGCAGGTGTCGGGACTATGGCTGCTGCCAAGCGGCGCGCGCGCCTGCTATGTGCTCGCGCATGGCGCCGGTGCCGGCATGCGTCACCCCTTCATGCGGGACGCCGCGCGCACGCTCGCCGCGCACGGCATCGCTACGCTGCGCTTCGAGTTTCCTTACCTGGAGCGTGGTGCACGCCGACCGGACCCGCCGTCTGTGTGCCACGCGTGCGTACGCGCCGCGGTCCTGAGGGCCCGCGAGCTCGCCCCGGCCCTGCCGTTGTTTGCCGGCGGGCGCTCCTTTGGCGGCCGCATGAGCTCGCAGGCGCAGGCACAGGCGCCGCTGCCCGGGGTGCGCGGCCTCGTATTCCTCGGCTTTCCGCTGCATGCGGCCGGCAAGCCCGGTGTTGAGCGGGCCGCACACCTGCGCACGGTGCGCATCCCGATGCTGTTCGTGCAGGGCACGCACGATGCGCTCGCCGAGCGCGCCCTGATGCTGCAGGTGCTGGAGGAGCTCGGGGCGCGCGCCAGCGTCACCTGGGTTGCCGATGCGGACCACTCCTTTCACGTGCCGGCGCGCACCGGCAGGCGCGATGAGGCGGTCCGGGAAGCCCTGCTGGCCGCGGCAGCCGCGTGGATGCACCGCCATGAGTAAGGAGCCCCTGCAGCGCTACGCATCCAAGCGCACCTTTGCCCGCACACCCGAGCCGCCGCCGACCCACCCGGTGGAGCGCGCAGGTCCGCTGCTGTTTGTCGTGCAGAAGCATGCCGCACGCGCGCTGCATTATGACTTTCGGCTCGAGCTCGACGGGGTGCTCAAGTCCTGGGCGGTACCCAAGGGACCCTCGAGTGACCCGGGGGACAAACGCATGGCGGTCGAGGTCGAGGACCATCCCTTCGCCTACGGCTCCTTTGAGGGCGTCATTCCGGCGAAGCAGTACGGCGCCGGCAACGTGATCGTGTGGGACTGTGGCGTTTACTCCCCGGATGAGGGTGGCCGCTACGCCTTCGACGACCGCCACGCGGCGCAGACCCGGGTGCGCGCCGAGCTCGCGGCGGGCAAGTTGAGCTTCTTCCTGTGCGGCGAGAAGCTCAAAGGCTCCTACACTCTCGTGCGCACCGCGCAGACGAAACAGTGGCTGCTGATCAAGCACAAGGACCGCTTCGCGCACGCCAATGATCTCCTCGCCCGTCACCGGTCTGTGCTCTCGCAAGCGAGCCTGGACGAGGTGGCGCCGCTCCACGTGAGCCAGCGGCTGCCGGCGGCGCGCCTGGCACCAGCAGGGCCGGCGGAAGTGATGCCAAAGAAGCTGCTGCCGATGCTCGCCGAAGTCGGCACCCTGGCCGCGGCGGATCCCGCGTGGCGTTACGAGCCCAAGCTCGATGGCTACCGCGTCATCGCCTGGCTCGAGCATGCGGCGGTGAGGCTGAGCTCACGCCGTGGCCTGGACCTGACCGGATTCTTTCCCGAGCTGAGCGCGGATCTGGCGTCGCACCCCGCAGGCACCCTGATGCTCGACGGGGAGATCGTGGCGCTGGACTCATCCGGGCGCCCCTCATTCAACGCCCTGCAGAACCGGGCGCAGCTGAAGTCCGCCGCGGAAATCGCCGCGGCGCAGCGCAGCACGCCGGTCGTGCTGGTGTGCTTTGACCTGCTGCACGTTGCCGGCATGAATCTGCGCCAGGCGGTCTACGCCGACAGACACCGCTACCTGGCGCAGTGTCTGCTGCCTGCCGCACATGTGCAGCTGATGCACTCCACCTCGAATGCGCAGGAGCTCTACGATGCGGCACTCGCCCTGGGATTCGAAGGCATCATCGCCAAGCGGCTCGACAGCACCTACCAGGCCGGGAGGCGCTCGCGCGCCTGGCTCAAGATCAAGTCCTCGCAGTCCGCCGAGTTCGTCATCGGCGGCTACACGCGCGGCAAAGGCGCCCGCGACACGCTCGGAGCGCTGCTGCTCGGCTACTACGAGGGCGAGGCGCTGCGCTATGCGGGGCACGTGGGCTCGGGACTCGAAGAGGCGAGCATCGCCGAGTTTCTCCGGCGCGCGGCGCGCCTCGAGCGCAAGAACCCGCCCTTCGCCGAACCGCCACCGCTGCACCGGCCGACGACGTGGCTCAAGCCGCAACTGGTGGCCGAGGTCACCTACAGCGAATGGACGCCCGCAGGCGCGCTGCGGGCGCCGGTGTTTCTGCGTCTGCGCGATGACGTGGCGGCGGGCAGCATCGTGAAGCGCAGCCAGGCAGCCGCTGCGGCCCAGCCGGCTGCGAAACGTGGCCGGCGCGCTGCGGCAGCGTCAGCGCTGCGCGCGCCGGGGCCCGACGGCGCCGAGGTCGTGGCGCAGCTGCAAGCCTCCGCCAGGAACCTGGAGCTGCGCGTGGACGGGGCGCGTATCAAGCTGACGAACCTCGATCGCATCTACTGGCCGGCGCAGCCGAAGCTGCGGCGCGAGGCCATCACCAAGCGCGACCTGCTGACCTACCTGGCGCGCGTGGCGCGCTACATGCTGCCGCATCTCGCCGACCGCCCGCTCACCATGATCCGCATGCCCGAGGGCATCAACGGTGAGCGCTTCTTTCAGAAACACTGGGCGCAGTCGCTGCCGGACTTCGTCGAGTCGGTCACGGTGTTTTCCGAGACCAAGGATGAGCGGCACCGCTATCTGCTCGCCAACAACCTCCCCACGCTCCTGTGGCTCGGGCAGGTGGGGACGCTTGAGTTTCACGTGTGGCACTCGCGCGCCTCGCTCCTGCCGGAGGCCGCCGGCGCGAGCACCGACTATGCCGGCTCGCTGGCGGCCCTCGAGGCCTCGATCCTCAACTATCCGGACTACCTGGTGTTCGACATTGACCCTTACATCTACTCCGGCAAGGAGGCCAAGGGTGCGGAGCCTGAGCTCAGCAGGCGCGGCTTTGCGGTGGGCAAGCGCGTCGCGTTCTGGCTGCGCGACCTGCTGCAGCAGATGTCGCTGCAGGCGGTGGTGAAGACCTCGGGCAAGACCGGCCTGCACGTGTTCGTACCCATCGAACGCACCGTTACCTTCGATGAGGCACGGCACATCTGTGAGACGGTGGGGCGCCATGTGATGCGCGAGCATCCGCGGGAGATCACCATGGAGTGGGCCGTGGAGAAGCGCACCGACAAGATTTTCATCGACTACAACATGAACGTGCGGGGCAAGACGCTGAACGTCGCCTATTCCCCCCGGGGGGTCCCCGGGGCCCCGGTATCGATGCCCCTGACGTGGGAGGAGCTCGAGGCAGCCGAGCCTATGGACTTTACAATCAAGGACGTACCGTCGCGGTTGGAAAAGGCCGGCGACCGGTGGCATGATGTACTTGAGATAAAACAGAGCCTTACGAAGGCTTTCGGCGTCGCTCGTGAGAAGTAATCCAGGATAGGTGCATTCATGGCCGCACGTTCCATCGGGTCCCTGACGGTGTCATTCGGGCTGGTAGCCATCCCGGTGAAGCTCTACACGGCAACGCAGTCGGCGAATGCCATCTCCTTCAATCTGCTGCACAAGACCTGCGGGTCGCGTCTGCGCCAGCAGTACCTCTGCCAGAAGGAGGGCGTGGTCGTGGAGCGCGACGAGATGGTGAAGGGCTACGAGTTCGCCAAGGACCAGTACGTGCGCTTCACTGCGGAGGAGATCAAGGCGCTCGAGGAGGTCGGCAGCCATTCGGTCGATATCTCCGAGTTCGTGCCCATCGAATCGATCGACCCGGTCTACTTCGATAAGACCTATTACCTGGCACCCGACAAGGGCGCGGCCAAGCCCTACGGCCTGTTGGTCGAGGCGCTCAAGCAGTCCAAGCGTTGCGGCGTGGGCCACTGGGCGGCACGCGGCAAAGGCTACATCGTCATCCTGCGCCCGATCGGCGAGGTGCTCGCCATGCAGCAGCTGCACTTCGCAGCCGACGTGAAGAGCGCCGCGGAGATCGACGTGCCGAAGCCGGAGGTCAAGCCTGCGGAACTGAAACTCGCCCAGCAGCTGATCGATCAGCAGACGCAGCCGAAGTACGACGCGCAGGCCTACAAGGATGACGTGCGCGGGCGTATCGAGGCCGCAGTGCAGAAGAAGGTCGAAGGCCAGGAAATCTCGGTCGCGGAGGAGGCTCCGCCCGGCGAGGGCAAGGTCATCGACCTGATGGACGCCCTGCGCGCGAGTCTCGAGAAGAGCGAGAAGGCACAGGCGCAGGTCAGCCGTTTAGGTCCCCGCAAGGCACCCAAGCGCGTCGAGGAACCCGCCAAGGTCGCGCGCAAGGCGAGCAAGCGCAACGCCTAGGCGTATACGGGACCGTCGCGAGGCCAGGTGCGTTCCTACAGCGTGCGGGACGTCGAGCGGGTGCTCGAGCTGTCACCCGCCACCACACGCAGCCTGATCCGCGCCGGATTCGTCAGCCCCGAACGTGGCCCGCGGCGCGAGTTCCGCTTCTCCTTTCAGGATCTCATCGTGCTGCGCACCGCGCGGGCGCTCATGCAGGCGAAAGTGCCGCCCAAGCGCATCCGCCGCTCGCTCGAGAGCCTGCGGCGCGAGCTTCCCGAGGCCGTGCCGCTCTCCGGGCTCGCCATCAGTGCCGTCGGCGACCACGTAGTCGTGCGCGAAGGCGATGCGCGCTGGCAGGCTGAGAGCGGCCAGTACGTGCTCGGACTGGACGTGACGCTCGAGAACGGCGTGCTGCACGTGGTGGAGCACAAGGACACCAGCGCCGCCCCGGCGAGCACCGCCGAGGACTGGTTCACGAAGGGACTGGCGCTCGAGGGCTCCGATGTCGAGGGGGCGCTCGCAGCCTACGCCCGCGCCGTGGCCGCCGAGCCCGACAACGTCGCAGCCTGGACCAACTGGGGACGGCTGCTGCACGAGGAGGGGCGCACCGAGGAAGCCGCGCGGGTGTACCAACAGGCACTGCAGCGCGCCGGGCCGGATTCGCTGCTGCTCTTCAACCAGGGCGTGCTGCTTGAGGACCTCGGGGATGCGGGCGCCGCGTTGCAGGCGTACCAGGGCGCGCTCGAGGAAGATCCGGAGTTCGCCGACTGCCACTACAACCTCGCGCGCCTCTACGAGTCCCTCGGCAAGCCGCAGCACGCCATCCGCCACCTGGGGCAGTACCGGCGCCTGGTGAGCCACGAGAGTCGCTGAGCGCTGCGCCCATGAAGCTGTGGGTCGGCACCTCCGGTTACAACTACCCTGAGTGGAAGGGTACTTTCTATCCGCAGAAGATGCCGGCGGCGAAGATGTTGCCTTACTACGCGCAGCACTTCGCAAGCGTCGAGATCAACTACACCTTCTACCGCACGCCGAACGAGAAGATCCTTGCCGGCTGGAGCGCCGAGACGCCTGAGAACTTCAAACTGACCCTTAAGGCTCCCAAGCGTCTCACCCACATCGCAAGACTGCGCGACTGCGGCGAGCTGCTGGCTTACTTCCTCAAGACCGCCGCGACCCTCGGACCGAAGCTCGGGGCCATCCTCTTCCAGCTGCCCCCTTACTTCCGCAAAGACCTGGAAGTGCTCGATGGATTCCTGAAGCTGCTGCCCGAGGGCAGCTGCGCCGCGTTCGAATTCCGGCATGCCTCGTGGATCGACCCGGAAGTGTTCGCGCGGCTGCGCGCCAGGGATCTTGCCCTGTGCGTGGCCGACAGCGAGAAGTTCTCGACCCCGGTGGAAATCACCGCTCGCTACGCCTACTTCCGCCTGCGTGACGAGGGTTATCGGCCCGAGGATCTGGTGCGCTGGGCGCAGGTGATCCGCGAACGGGCCGCCTGGTGCAGCGACGTCTTCGTGTATTTCAAGCACGAAGAATCCGGCACCGGGCCGCAGTTCGCGAAGCTCCTCCTCGAGGCTCTCGATACGGCAGCCTAGCCCCGGCCTGCATCAAACCGGCCGCGCCGTGCACCTATCACGTTAGGGTCAGCGTCTGGGTTAGCCCGATACGAGGCGCGCCGCCACGGGCCCGGCTACACACTCCAGATCTGGCCAAAGACGCGCGCGAAGTTACCCCCGAGGATTTTCTCGGTGGCTTGCGCCGAATAACCGCGCTGCAGCAGCTGATCGGCCACCAGTTCCAGCTTGCGGGGAAAATTCATGCCCTCGACATAGGTGGGCCGGTCCTCCTCCGGTGCCGAGAGGCCCGCCTGCTTGCGCTCGTCCAGCTGTTTCTGGAATTCCGCCATCCCCGCGGCGCTCGTATCGAAGGGCTCGATACCGACGTCACTGCCGATACCGACGTGGTCCTCGCCGGCGACTTTCAGGACGTGCTCGAGGTGGGCGAGGTAGTCGGAGACGTTCGGCTGGTGGGGCGAGGCGGTGAGATAGGGCAGATCGAAAATCCCGATTACCCCGCCCCTGGCGGCCAGTGCGCGCAGCTGCGCGTCGCTCTTGAGGCGCGGGTGCGCGTGCACGGCCGCCGCGCCCGTGTGGGTCATGATGGGGGGCTGGGATGAGAGCTCCAGCACGTCTGCGGTCGTGGCAGCGTTGGCGTGACTTAAGTCGATGGCGATGCCGAGCCGGTTCATCTCCTGCACGGCCTCGCGCCCGAGGGCAGTCAGGCCGCCCCCGTCCGGCTCCATGACCCCGGCCGCGAACGGTGAGCGGCGGTTATAGGACAGCTGCATCACGCGCACGCCGAGATTACGGAACACCTCGAAATTCTGGATTTTGCCCCCGAACATCTCGGCGCTTTCGAAGGACAGGATGATGCCCAGCTGCCCGGAGTGCTTGGCACGCATGAGGTCCGCGGGCACGCGCACCTGCGTGAAGTATTGCGGATGCACTTCGATCAGGCGCAGCACCTGTGCGATCTCCGTCACGGTATCGGCGAAATTCGCGTTGATGCCGCCGAGTGAAAGCTTGACCACATTGACGCCGCTGTTGCGTACCAGGTCGAGATCCGCCTGGGCCATCGGCAGCTTCTCCGGCAGCGGCGGCGCGGAGTTGCAGTCGAGGATCAGCGCGCGGCGGTAGAGCGCCTGCGCCTGCCGGCTCACCTTGGGTGAGGACGGCTCCGCCCGGGCAGCGCCCGGTGCCAACCATGCCCCGGAGGTGAGCAGCACGGCTGCGGAGAATTCGCGGCGGTTCATGCCACCCGCCGCAGATTACAGCCGCAGCCAGCGCGGCCTGCTGGCCACGGCGAGCAGCTCGAAGCGAGCTCCGCCGGCGAGCGCGCCGGCTCCGATGAAGCCGGGAGCGGCGTACCGTGTGTGGAAGTAGGTGCTGTATATGGCATCGAAATCCCCGTTCCTGGTGTCATGCGTGGAAATTACCGTTACCGACACCAGATCGTCCATACGCATGTCCGCCCGCGCCACCGTGCGGGCTACGGTATCCATCAGCAGGCGCGCTTCGGCGGCGCCGGCGTACTAGGCCGGTGGCGGGCGACTGGCGCGCGCCACCCCATAAGCGATCACCATCCCGAACAGGAAGATGTGCGAGAACAGCTCGCCAATCACATTGGGGAGCGAAGGCAGGTGAAAGGTCAGCCGTGATAACGGTAAGACCACGAAGTGCATGACGAGGTACATCGCCACCCCGAACGCTGCGCCGCCGAGTGCCCAATGGCGCACCAGGGCCGGCCAGCGGCGGCTGGCGAGGTAGTAGGCGAGCGCTGCGCATCCGGCGATCAGAAAATGCGATGCGGCGCCGAGCACGAGCACCCAGGCGCCCCCGCCCCGCGCCGCCTCGCGCCCGATCAGACCCGCGGCAATGCCGCGCAGAATGCCCGCCGGAGTCGCACCCTGGAAGCGATAGAAGACGAAGGCGAAGGTCAGATCCAAGGCCGCCGCGAGCAGTGCCGCGCCCACGACGGTCGACCGCTGCGGGCGCGGCGCAGCATCGGCCGTCGCGGGACTCATCGGGACGGCGCGCGCCCGGACGGCTCATGCCGCAGCTGCGCCGCGCGCAGCCCGGCCTCGGCGCTGAACAGGTCGGTCACGCAGGCGGCGCCCTCCAGTGCGAGCAGCGCGCGCTTGATCGGCAAGCCGCCGCCAAACCCTGTCAGCGTGCCGTCGGCGCCGATCACGCGATGGCATGGGACGATCACCGGCAGCGGGTTGGCGCCGTTGGCGAGTCCGACCGCGCGGGCGCCGTGCGGATGCCCGAGGCGTCGCGCCAGCTCCCCGTAGGAGAGGGTCTCGCCGTAGGGAATCCGCAGCAGCGCCTCCCACACCGCTCGCTGAAACGGCGTGCCCTGCGGCGCGAGGTTGAGGTGAAACTCGCGCAGCGAGCCGGCGAAGTAGAGTGCGAGCTGCGAGGCAGCCGCGCTGAAGGGTTCGGCGCTGCGGACCCAGCCCGGGTGTGGGCGCATGACGCGCGGACCGGCCTGGAACCCCACGCACGACAGCCCCCGCGCAGTGCCGGCCAGCAGCAAGGGACCGATGGGTGTATCGACCTCGTGCCAGTAAGTCGTCGGCGCGGCATCTTTCAGGATCATGGCGCGGCTCCCAGCCGTGTCAGCCGTTATCGCGCGCCATCGCGCGCGCGAAGGCCGGACGGCTCACGATGCGCTGCACGTACGCATCCAGCACCGGTGACTTGGGCATGACCTCACTCTGGGCAAAGAGCGCAAAGGTGGTGCCGAACAGCACGTCGACCGCGCTGAAGTTCTCGCCCAGAAAATATGGCGTTGCCGTCAGTCGCCCGATGAGGACTGGCATCATCTCCTCGACCGCTACCCAGCCAGCCGTACCGCGCGGCACCTCGACCTTCATGAACTTGGACATGAGGGAGGGTTCAAACTCGCCGCCGTAATAGGCCAGCCAGGACAGGTAGGCGCCGCGCTGCGCATCCGGCTGCAGAGGGCCCAGAGCGTTCTTGGGAAACTTGTCCGTGAGGTAAAGCGCAATCGCGGGTGACTCGAACACCACGGTCCCCGCATCGGAAACGGCCGGCACTTTACCGTGCGGGTGCGGATTGGCAGGGTCCACCTGGCCACTGCCATCGCGGGTGCGGGTCGTCACGATCTGGATGCGGTAGGGTGCCTGCAGCTCCTCAAGCAAGAAGATGAAGCGTGATGAACGGGTTTTCGGCCGGTGATAAAGAGTGATCATGGCAGCCCCGGGGTCCAATGCGGTATGCGCAATAGTACGCAATAATGGCCTGACGGTTGGCGTCCCTCATTTATATACAGTGTGTGCCGTAGTGCGGGACTGTTCAACGCCGTGAACGCCCTGAGGGTCATCGAAACCGAACGCCTGCTGCTGCGGCAGCTGACAGAGGCGGATGCGCCCTTCATTCTCGCTTTGCTGACCGATCCGGACTTTCTCGCGCAGGTGGGTGACCGCGGCGTGCACAGTCTTGAAGACGCGCGGCGTTACCTGCGCGAAGGCCCGGGCGCAAGCTACGCGCGGCACGGCTTTGGTCTGAATGCGATGCAACTGAAGCGGACCTCGGCAGCGGTCGGGCTGTGCGGGCTGCTGCGGCGCGATTCCCACCCGGACGTGGAAATCGGCTTCGCGCTCCTGCCGCAGGCGCGCGGCCAGGGTCTTGCGCTGGAGGCAGCCGTCGCAACCTTGTCCTGGGGCCTAAATACTCTGGTCCTGGACCGGATCGTGGCTCTCACGGCTCCGGACAACATGCGTTCGATCCGGATTCTGGAACGTATCGGGCTGCACTTCGAGCGCATGGTGCAGTACTCCGCCGACGGAAGCGACTCGCGCCTGTTTGTTCTCGAGCGCGCCGCTGCGGCTACTTCGAGGTAGCCGTCTTGTACGCCCCGCTAGTGAGGGCCGCCGCCCCGCCCTGCCGTTCTTAACCGAGCCTGAATGGCCTGCACAGCTGCCGCGGCCTGTCAGCGTCATCGCCTGCTGCGCGTTTTGTGTTTCAGGTGATTACGAAAGGATGAGCCCATGCGTGCCATTGTCAAATTGCTGATTGCGCTGGCGTTCGCAGCCGCACTGACCGGCTGTGTCATCGCCCCCGTGGGTCCGCCGCGGCCCTACGTGAGAGTCGGTGTCATTGCACCGGCCCCGGTGGTGGTCTACCACCGCTGGTAAGCCCGGCTTCCGTCGTCGCAGCTTCCCGAAAAATCGCCAGCCGGGAAGCTGCGGCGCCCAGCGGCAGCCACTGCGCCGCGCAGCATTCCGCTGCCGACCCTCCACGCGTGATTCGCGGCCGACCCTCAGCTAGTATCCAAGAGCGCATATTCGAACGTCGCCCGCGAGTCGCCTGAATTCAGGTGCATGCCCGAGAAGCGACGCCATACGAGGGTCGACGTCGATGGGCACCCGGCTGATGCTGCTGGCGGCGCTGGCGCTGCTCGCCCCTTTCGCAACGGCGCACGCCGAGGTCCGCGTCATCGTGGGCCCCTCCCCCATCCCCAACGGCAAAGCCCGAGCACCGGCGGACATCACCGTCGTCAATGAGCACCTGGCATTCGCGCTGGCTGTCGATACACCAGCCCCGTACGGCGTGCCGCGCGGTGCCCTCATCGACCTGGCCCCGGTCAGCCGCGGGGAAATCGGCCGCGATCGCGTCGTGTTTGCCGACTTCATTCCCAACAACTGGTCGGCGTGGCCCAATACCTACCAGCATGTCGAGATCCTGGAGCGCGGGCCGCAGCAGGCGCGCATCCGCGCGGTACGCGACTGGGGCAAGGTGCGGGTGCAGACCGAGTACACGTTGCGCGCCGACTCCGATCGTGTGGCCATCAGCACCACGATGACGAACGAGGGCGATACTGCCCTGACCGACCTGCTCTCCGGCTTCACCCTGTGGCCAAACAGCGGCTTCCTGTTTGCCGTCCCGGGGCTTGCGGGAGTTACCGAGGGCGCGACCCGCGGTGCACTGGCGTCCCGCGTGACCGCCTACGACGCCGACTGGACGGTGACGCTGCACGCGCCGTATCTCGACCACATCGGCTCCGGCTCGCGCGACATGTTCCGGCTGCACACGCTGAAACCTGGGGAGAGTCGCTCCTTCGATGGCTGGCTGCAGGTCGGATCCAGCGGTGACCTGTCGCCGGTGGTGGCCGCCGACATCGAGCAAGAGCAGCTGCCGGCCGGCAGCGTGCACGGGCTGGTGAAGAGCCGCGACGGCAGGTCTCTGGCGGAGCCGGTAGTGGTGATCGAAAAGGCCGGCCGGCCCTATGCCTGGGCGCGCGGCCATGAGGGCGCCTACCGTACCCGCCTGCCCGCCGGCGACTACGTGCTGTACGCGACGGGCGCCAACTATTCGCGCAGCAGCGCGCGGCGCATCACGGTGGATGCCGGGGGCGACCAGAACCTGGACTTCGCGGATCTTGAGGAGCCCGGCCGCATCGAATTCTCGGTGCGTGACGCGCGAACGGGCGCACCCCTGGATGCGCGCATCGTGATCGCCGCGGGCAACAAGCCGGTGGTTCAGTTCCTCGGGCGCACGACTTTCTTCACCGCGCTCGCCCCCGCCGGGCACGTCAGCGTGCCGATCGCACCGGGGCCGTACACCTTCAAGGTGTCGGCGGGTGCAGGCGTCCTGGCGCGTGATATCGAAGTGCCGGTCCTGGTGCGGCCCGGCGCCACCGCCCGCAGCGAGGTGAGCATCAGGAGGCTGTTCGATCCCCCGGCACGCGGCTGGTACGCCGCCGACATGCACCACCACGCCGACCAGGCAGAAGCCGTCACGCCGCCGGAGGACCTGGCGCGCTCCGAGCTGGCGGCCGGCCTCAACGTGCTGTTCGTCAGCGACCACGACTCCACCGTCAACCACGCCGCGCTTGCCAAGATCGCGGCGGCCCGCGGCATCCCCTTCGTAGCGGGAATGGAACTGTCACCCTCGTGGGGCCACTTCAATGCCTATCCGCTCGCTCCGGGCGCACAGCTGGCGATCGACCCGGGCACGGCGAGCAGCAGCGAGGTCCTTAGTGAAGCGCGGCGTGAGGGTGCCAGCGTGATTCAGGTTAATCATCCCTTCATCCCTTACGGCTACTTTGCGAGTGTGGCGGCTGGTGTCGCTCCCGGGGGATTCGACGGTGGGTTCGATCTGGTGGAAATAAACTCAACGGTGCCCCAGGACGACCCCAAGGTGCTCGCGCGCCTGTGGCAATTCTGGAACGAGGGCAAGCACTACTACCTCAGCGCGGGAAGCGATACCCACGACGTCTGGAACGAGCAGTCCGCTCTGGTGCGAGCGTTCGCGCACGTAGAGGGCGCGCTGACGGCGGAGTCCTTTGTCGCCGCCCTGAAGGACGGCCACGCCTATGTCACCTATGGTCCGATCATCTATCCGGCCACCATGTTCGGCACGGAGCTCCGGCTGCGCCAGGGTGAATCCTTCACGCTCGGCTTCGACATCGGCTCCGTCGCGGGGATCAAGCAAGTGCAACTGATCGGCCAGGGTGTGGCGCGCGAGAGCCGGGAGCTGAGGGCAGCGCCACTGCAGACGCACGTAGATTTCCGGCTGATCGCGCAGCAGGCAGGCTGGTACGCCCTGATTGTCGAGGATCAGGCCGGGCGCAAGGCCTATACCGACCCGATCTGGGTCGTGCCCGATGGCGCCGCGGGCGCACCGTGAGCGCCTCCGCGCCGCGCTCGTTGCGCTTCGGTCAGGCACGTACCATCGTACTGATGTTCGCAGGTTACGCAGCCTGCTACTACTGCCGCTCGGATCTGTCGGTGGCGACGCCCATGCTCGCCGATGAACTCGGCCGGCGCGGCATGAGCCATGGCGAAGCGCTGGTGCGCTTGGGGTCGATCAGCTCCCTCGGCGTGCTTGCCTACGCACTCGGCAAGTTTTTCCTGACCGGACTCGGGGACTACTGGGGCGGCCGGCGCAATTTCCTGATCGGCGTCGGGGGTGCGGCGCTCTTCACGATGCTCTTTGGCCTGTCAGGCACCTTGCCGCTCTTCACACTGACCTGGGTGGGCAACCGCCTGACTCAGTCGGTCGGCTGGGCGGGGCTGATCAAAGTGTCGTCCAAATGGTTCGACTACACCTCCTACGGCTCGGTGATCGGCATCCTCAGCATCAGCTATCTGGTCGGCGATGCGCTCGCGCGGCAGCAGATGGGCATGCTGATCGACCACGGGTTCGGCTGGCGTGCCCTCTTCGTCTTCGCCGCCGCGGTGGCGGCGCTCGCACTGCTGGCGAGCCTTGTCTGGCTGCGCGAGTCGCGGATCGGCGAGGGACACACGCCCGCGACACCGAACCCCCTCAACCTGTTCGCACGGTCCGAGGCGCCGCCTGCGAGTGTGTGGGCGCTGCTGCGGCCATTTCTGTTCAGCCGGGCCTTCCTGCTCGTTTGCCTCCTGTCCTTCGGCTGCACGATAATCCGCGAGACCTTCAACTCCTGGAACCCGCAGTACCTGCACGACCAGCTCGGCTTCAGCGTGAGTCGCTCGGCGAGCCTCAGTGCGATCTTCCCCGCGGTCGGCGTGCTGTCGGTCCTCGGCTGCGGGTGGCTGAGTGACCGGCTGGGCCTCAACGGACGCGCCCTGCTCATGTTCCTCGGCCTGAGCGGCGCGGCGGCGGCGCTCCTGGTGCTCATGGGGGTGCACACGGGCGCCACCAATACCGTCTTCCCGGTGGTCATGATCGGCGTCATCGCGTTCTGCCTGCTCGGACCGTACTCCTACCTCGGAGGCGCCTTCGCACTCGATTTCGGAGGCAAGCAGGCGAGCGCGGCCTCCTCCGGCATCATCGATGGGGTCGGCTATATCGGCGGCGTGCTGGCCGGCGATACCATGGCTCGGGTCGCGCGCGCGTACGGCTGGGAGGGCGTGTTCGTCGCGCTCGCGGTGATCAGTGCCATCGCTGCCCTGTGTGCCGGGATCCTGTTCGTTCTCAACCGTCGTGCAGCCGGAGCTACCCATGAATGAGCCAGAAGACGTGCGCCGCATTGCCTCGATGCCCGAGGCACTCACGGTGGAATGGGCAGACGGGGGCGTGAGCGAGTTCACCAGCCTGTGGCTGCGAGACAATCGCAACCAGGACCGCGACGCGCACAGTGGCCAGCGCCTCATCGACATCCTCGACGTTCCGGAGACCCCGCGCATACGCAGTGCCACCCGCCGCAACGGGTGCGTGCAGGTCGAATGGGACGATGACAGCCAACCGAGCAGCTTCGAGCTGCACTGGCTGGCCGCGCACGCGACCGGACGCGCGCCGCGCCGGCCTGAGCTCTTGGTGCGCCCCTGGCTCGCGGGCGCCACGCTGGATGCGCGCCGCGACTTCGCCTGGGCAAGTCTGGCGAACCTTGCGGATACCCCGGCAGCGCGGCTTGACTGGCTGACGCGGCTCGTGCAGGACGGCCTGGCGTTCATCGAGGGCATGCCGGCAACCGAGAACGCACTGCTTGCGGCGATGCCGCTGGTGGGCCGGGTGCTCGAGACCAACTATGGGCTCACCTTCGATGTCCGCTCGGTCCCGCAGCCGGAAAATCTCGCCTACTCCGACTTGGGACTCGGTCTGCACACCGACAATCCCTACCGTGAACCGGTGCCCGGCTTCCAGGCCCTGCACGCACTCATCACCTCCAACGAGGGCGGCGACAGCCTGTTCGCCGACGGCCTGGCGCTCGCCGAGCACCTGCGCGCGACGGCCCCGGAGGCCTTCGCGGAGCTCACCACGACGCCGGTGCCCTTCCTCTACCAGTCGAAGGATGCGGAGCTGTACGCGGAGCGCCCCCTCATCCAGCTGTCCGTCAGCGGCCAGGTGAGCGCGGTGCACTACAACAACCGCTCGATCGCCCCGCTTGACCTGCCGGCGCCGCGCATGCGGCGCTTCTACGCCGCCTATCGCAGCTTCGCCGCCCTCATGCGCGAGGCGCGCTTCCAGCTGCGCGTGCACGTGCAAGCCGGCCAGCTGGTGGTGTTCGACAACCAGCGCGTACTGCACGGGCGCACGGCGTTCTCCTCGGCGCGCTTTCCGCGCCACCTGCGCGGCTGCTACCTCAGCCGTGACAGCGTCTACAGCGAGGCCGCGCTGCTGCGCCGCCAGCTCAGGCAGGCAGGCCCGTGAGCGTGGCGCAGGAAGTGCTGTCGATCTACGGCCGGCACGGCTCGGGCGCATATTTCGGCGAACGCGTCTCCATGCTGGAGCACGGACTGCAGGCCGCCCACTTTGCCAGGGTGCTGGGCGCGCCCGACACGCTCGTGATCGCAGCATTGCTGCACGACGTCGGGCATCTGCTGGAGGACGTCCCCGAGGCCATCGAAGACTGGATCAGCGACGCGCGTCACGAGGTAACCGGTGCACGCTGGCTGGCCCAGCGTTTTGCGCCTGCGGTGTCGGAGCCGGTGCGGCTGCACGTGCCGGCGAAGCGCTACCTGTGCGCAACCGATACGCATTACTTCGCGCAGCTGAGCCCCGCCTCGGTGCATACCCTCAAGCTGCAGGGGGGGCCGATGCTGGCGGCTGAGATTGAACAGTTCGAGGCCGAGCCGTACTACCGCGAAGCGGTGATCGTGCGGCGCTGCGACGACCAGGGCAAGGTCGCCGGACTTAAGACCCCGGTGCTGCGCGACTACACCTCCCTCATAGACTCGCTCGCGACCGCGCCTTGACACTGGCGGCCACGGACCACAGATGGACATCGACCCTGGCGCGCTCGCCTACATACCCTCCACCGGCGCACGCCGTGTTCACGATACGCCATTGGTTATCGCAAGCGACGCGGCGCTCGAGGGCTACGGCTTCCTCGTGGATGACCCGAAGGCCTGCAAGATCGAGATCGTGCCCTGGCCGGCGCAGGGGCGGCGTCCGATCGATGCGAATACCGGTAATCAGGGCGGGATCACCGAGGGCCTGTTCGAGTTTTCGTGGCGCGGCGATACGCTGTTCGCACGCAACAATGCCGTGGGCGACAGTTACCTGTTTGGCTGGAGCACCTGGCCCGAGGAGGCCACCGCGACGGGCGCCGGCAGGAGCCGCGAACGTGCCCTGATCTGGCGCGCCAACTACCATCCCGACGGCGGCCAGCTCTTCTACCCGCTCAACGGCCAAAGCTTCGTGGTGCCCCTGGCGCTGCCCGGCGATGACGTGACACCGGAATCCTTCGTCACCTTCTGGTGCGACGGTGCACGCGGCCTGTACTTGCATCCGAGCGTGTGGCACGGCGCGCTCGTGCCGCACGCGCACGAGGCGCAGTTCCTCGATCGGCAGGGCCGCGTGCATGCGCGGGTCTCGGTCAACTTCGTCGAGGAATTCGACTGCTACCTCGGCGCGTCGCTGCGCGCTCCCTGAAGTCGCACGCCCACACCTTGTTCAGGGCGCCGCGAGAATCGCCCGCCAGTTGATGATGGCATTCCACAAGAGGCGCTGGTCGCCGCGATTCAGATCGCGATGCAGCGGGTTGAAGTTGAAGGTGACGACGTGGCCCTTGCCGGCGTGCAGATCCATGATCGCCGCCCGGCCGATGAGGTTGTCCTCTCCCCAGGCCTGGCCGCTGACCACAAAAGGCGCGCCCTCCCGGTCACCCCACTCGAGCACGATGCTGCTGCGGTCGATGGGGCCATCCAGGCACACCGTGCAGTAAGCCATGCGCAGCCAGCGCCGCGGGATGGAGTAGAGCGCGAAATTCTGCCGGAATACCCAGGTGCGGGGCGCGTAGCCATAGGCAATCGGATGCTCGGGCCGGGCGAAGGAGACCCGTAGGTGCGCGCCCGGCGTGCGGGTCTCCGCGTTCTGTGCGGCCGCCGCCGCGGCCGCGCCGCCGCCCTGCGAGCTGCGCGGGGTACCGCCTGCCTCGCGGCGAATGCCACGCACCAGTCCGCTCTCGAGCGGCAGCATCGAGCCGTTACCGAGCGTGATCAGCAGACCCCCGGCATCCAGGAACTGCTGCAGCTGGCCAAGTCCGGCGTAGCCGATCCCCCCGGTGATGTCGTCCGAGGCCGCCGGGGTGCCGAAGCTCGGGGTCGCGGCGGTCTTTCTGAAGGGCATCGGCCCCCAGCTCTTGTTGAGTCCCTCGATCTGCTCGGCGAGCTCGAGATCCACGTGCGGATAGAGCAGCACGTCGTACCGCGCCTTGAGATTACCGGCGCGAATGTCCTCATCGCGCACGTAACTGTACGGAATGTGGCGCTGATCGAGCGAGTAGCGCGCCCAGCCGCTCGTGTCGGTGTCGGCCCAGGGCACCCACACCCCGAGGCGCGGCACGGGGGCATCGTGCCGCGAAACGTCGGGCACCTGCGCCACGCTCGCAAAGTCCAGGCCGAGGCGCCGGGCGACTTCCTGCGCGGCCGCGGCGAGCCCCGCCTGCGGCGCGAGTATCCAGGAGCCGGCCGGGTAAGGGGCGTCACCGGCGCGGAAGGGTTGCTCGGCAATGGCAACCTTGAAGCGCGCGAGCGCATAGCGGGCCTCGAGCAGCCCTTCCTGACCGGAGTCCCGGAGCAGGAACACGGGTCCGCCGCCGGCCACGGCACCTGATGCATGCGGGGCCGCCGTGAGCCGGGCCAGCGCAGCGGTGCGAACCGCAGGGTCCGCCGTCGCGACCACCGTCAGATGGTAGTTCGCCGGGAATGACCAGGAAACGTCGTCGTACGCTTCGGGAGCATCCTTCGGGTACTGCTGCGCGGAAAGCAGGTCGACGGCGTAGTCCCGGTACGGCTGATCCAGACGCACCACGTAAGTGCCCGCCGGCCAGCTGCCCTCCTTGAGCGTGACCGCAGAGCTCGCGCGCTGCACCTCGATGCCGAGCGACATGAGGCGCGCCACCAGCTGTGCCACGCGCTGCGGATCGCCCTGCCCGTCAGGAATGATGAAGCCGTAGGGCGCCTGCTCGAGGCCGCGCCGGTACGAGTGCAGGCCCTTCAGATAGTAGTTGCGCAGCAGCGTCTTCGACTGCTGCGCGGTGTCGTCCAGCGCCGCGAGCATCGCGGTCTCGTTGTAGTTGACGTTGTCACGGGCCGACCACAGAAACGAATTTGGCGCCGGCGGCGGCAGTGGCCGATACCACTGCACGCTCGCGTCATCGCCCGGCTGCTCGGAACGCATGGTCTCGGCACTGCCATTGCCGAAGGTCTCGTAACCGCGGCCGTCGGCGTTGTGATTCGTGGCGATCGAGTCGAGGTACAGGTGCGCCCAGTCATCCCCGAAATTCCAGGTCCATACGCCGGGCATGCCAAAGCCGGTGAGCGTCTGCACCTCGTGGAAGCTCAGCTCGAGGCGCTCGGCGTAGGTGAGCGGGTCGACGTGCTCGTTGATCGGGTTGGTGCCGTTCCAGGTCATCAAGAGCGCCACGCTCTCGTGCAGATCGTGGATTACCTGCGGGTGCCAGTCGAACATCATGCGAAAGACCGCCTTGGTGGTCTCGTGCACCTGCTGGTGGGCATCGCGGTTGATGTCGACGAAGGCGTAGCGCGACCAGTAGGGCGGCGCCTGGCGAGGCAGGCTCGCCTGGTCCGTCTTGCCCTTGAGGTAGCGATAGAACCATTCCACCTGTTTGTCGCGACCGTCGGGATTGGCGACGGGATTGATGAGCACCACGAGGTTCTCGCGGATGCGGCGAATCATCGGCTGTTCGGACACGGCAAGGCGGTAGGCGAGCTCGAGCACCGATTCGGTAGACCCGGTCTCATCCGAGTGCAGCCCCGCGTTGAAGTAGTAGACCGGGCGCGCGCTCGCCACGAGCTGCTCAGCCTGCGCCGCATCCGTACGCCGCGGGTCCGCCAGCGCCGCGGTCGCCGCCTTGAGACGCTCCAGGTCCTCAATGCCCTTCTCATCAGCGATGGCCAGCAGCACGATGTCGCGCCCTTCTTCGGAGCGTCCGATCGTGAACAGGCGCGCGCGCGGCGACGAGGCCGCGAGCGCGCGCAGGTAAGCGTAAGCGGTCGCGGAATTCACCAGCTCCCCGGGCGCCCCGGGGATGCGGTGCAGGAAGGCGCGCGGTGAAACGACGCCCGCAGAGGCGGGCAGGTAGGCGACCCAGGGCGAAAGAAAGCGCGGCTCGGTCGTCGCGTGCGCAATCTCCTCGACCGAACCGGGTTCGGCGGCCTCGGGCAGCGGCTGCTGCGCACCGCACACCCCCTGGCACAGGAGGACCAGCGTAACGAGAATGCGTGGCTTGATGAGCATGCGCCCCTCTTTGCTTGCGGCCGCGATCACGGGCGCGACTGAGCATAACGGCTCGCCGCCACTTATTGAACATGCGCTCAACTACGGGCAGACTCGCCGGCGGCAGGGCCTGCGCGCCCGCGAGACCTGCCGCCCCCGAAATCACTGGATTGCCAATGGCACGCAACCCGCGCTACGACGTTCTTTTCGAACCGGTCAAGATCGGGCCGGTCACGGCGCGCAACCGCTTCTATGCCGTGCCGCACGCCGCCGGCATGACTAACGCCATGCCGCACATGCGCGCCGCCTTCCGCGGCACCAAGGCTGAAGGGGGCTGGGGCGTGGTGTGCACCGGCTACGTCTCCATCGACCCAAGTTCCGATGACGCGCCGCTGCCCTTCGCCACGCTCTGGGACGAGGATGACGTGCGCTCGCACGCACTCATGACCGACGCAGTCCACAAGGAAGGCGCGCTTGCCGGCATCGAGCTGTGGCACGGCGGTGGCTCGGTCATGAATCGCGCCAGCCGTATCCCGCCGATGTCCCCCTCCGGCACCGCCTGGATGGCCACCCACGTGAACTTCATGGGCAACCAGCGACCGCGGGTAATGGAAGCCCAGGACATCAGGCAGCTGCTGAACTGGCAGGCGGAGGCCGCGCGCAAGGCACGGCGCGCTGGCTTCGACATCGTCTACGTGTATGCCGGCATGGGCTACCTGCCATACGAGTTTCTGCTGCCGGAGTGGAATGCCCGTACCGATGCCTACGGCGGCAGTCTCGCCAATCGGGTGCGCATCGTGCGCGAACTGCTCGAGGTGACGCACGAGGCGGTGGCCGGCAAGTGTGCGGTCGCGCTGCGCATCAGTCTCGAGGAACTGCGGGGGCGCCCGAGCGAGGTCGCGCCCTCCGAGGCCCACGAACTCGTGGGCCTGATCGCCGAGCTCCCGGATCTGTGGGACGTGAAGCTCGACTCCTCCCCGACCGACTGTGCGCCCTCACGCTTCACTGCCGAGGGCAGTCACGAGCCGATCATCGATTTCGTCAAGCAGCTCACCACGAAGCCGGTGGTCGGCGTGGGGCGCTTCACCTCTCCGGACACGATGGTCGGGCAGATCAAGCGCGGCGTCCTCGATCTGATCGGAGCGGCCCGGCCCTCCATCGCCGACCCCTTCCTGCCGAAGAAGATCGACGAGGGGCGTGAGCAGGACATCCGCGAGTGCATCGGCTGCAACATCTGCATCTCGAGCTGGCACGACAGCGTGCCGGTGCGCTGCACGCAGAACCCGACCATCGGCGAGGAATGGCGGCGCGGCTGGCACCCGGAGCGCATCGCGCCCGCAACCAGCAGCGCCTCAGTGCTCATCGTCGGCGCCGGCCCCGCGGGACTTGAGTGCGCGCTGTCCCTCGGGCGGCGCGGCTACGAGGTCACCGTGGCAGAGGCGGCCGATGAGATCGGCGGCCGCCTGCGCTTTGAGACGCGCCTGCCGGGGCTTGCCGGCTGGGGCCGGGTACTCGACTGGCGCCGAGGGCAGCTCGAGCGCCTGAGCAACGTCAACGTCTATCGCGGCAACCGGCTGTCCGCCGACGACATCCTGGAACTCGGCAACACCCATGTCGTCATCGCGACGGGCGCGCGCTGGGCGCGCCTGCTGTACTCGCCGCTCGAAGTGCCCACCGGTCGCCTGGAGGAACCCAACGTCTATACGCCCGATGACATTGCCGAAGGCGCCAAACTCGAAGGACCGGTGACGGTCTACGACTTCGACAACTACTATATGGGCAGCGTCATCGCCGAGCACCTGGCCAAGGGGGGCCTCGAAGTGCGCTACGTCACCCCGGCCGGGCACGCCTCGGCGTGGGCCATCATGAGCAACGAGCAGCCGCAGATTCACCGCGCGCTGTTCGCCGCTGGCATCACCCTGCACACCCTGGCGCGCGTGGTGGCTTTCGAGGGCGGCGAAGTGACGCTGGCCAACCAGTTCACCAACGCTGAAACGCGCCACCCCTGCCGCTCGCTCGTGATCGTCGGCGCGCGCTTCGCCAACGACTTTCTTCACGGGGCGCTCAGCGCGCGTGCGGACGAGCTCAAGCGCGCCGGCATCGAGTCGGTGACGCGCATCGGAGATGCCGCCGCGCCGGGCGCGATCGTGCACGCGGTCTACAGCGGCCACCGCTTCGCACGCGAACTCGACGCCGACCCGCAAACCCTTGGCCACCGGCGCGATGCACCGCTTAGCCCCCGGGAGGAGCCTACGGCCCCCCGCTCGGGCGCAGCGCTCGGGAGCGCGTGGTGAGCGTGCAGCTACCGCCGCCGGTGAGCGGCCTTGAGCCGACGCTGCCCTCGAGCTGGTACCGCTCGGCGGCGGTGTTCGCCATCGAGAAGGAGCGCATTTTCTGCCGCGAATGGATCTGCGTCGCGCGCGCCGAGGAGCTGGCCGAACCGGGCGCCCATCGGGTGCTCGATGTACTCGGGGAGAGCGTGCTCATGGTGCGCAACCGTGAGGGCCGGCTGCGCGCGTTCTACAACGTCTGCCGCCACCGCGGCTCGCGGCTGTGCCGCACCGCGGCGGGCGCCGATGCGCCCCTCGGCGGCGGCGTCGGCGGCGGCCGCATCACCTGTCCCTATCACCAGTGGAGCTACGACCTCGACGGGCGCCTGATCGCCGCGCCCTATCTCACCGGGGAAGCCGGCTTCGACAAGTCGCTCTTCAGCCTGTATCCGGTCGCAGTGGAATGCTGGGGCGGCTTCGTGTTCCTGAACCTGAGTCCTGCCGACGCCACGCCACTTGCGACGCAGCTCGGGCCCATCCCCGAGCGCATCGGCCGCTATCCGCTGAGCGACCTGCGCATCGGGCACACCATCCGCTACGAGGTCGCCGCCAACTGGAAAGTGATCTGCGAGAACTACAACGAGTGCTACCACTGCGCGGGTGTGCACCCCGAGCTGTGCGCGGTGGTGCCCGCATTCAAGGAGCGCGGCGGCGCCAACCTCGACTGGCTGCGCGGCATTCCGCATCGCCCCGGCGCCTATACCTTCACCACCTCCGGCACCAGCGCGCGCCGCGCCTTCCCCGGCCTCGACCCCGATGAACAGGTGCGCCACAAGGGTGAGCTCGTTTACCCGAACCTGTTTCTGAGCCTCGCCTGCGACCATGCGGCCGTCTTCATCCTCGAGCCCAAAGGGCCGGCGCGCACCGATATCGTGTGCCACTTCTTATTCGAGCCGTACGAGCTCAGCAAAGTGGAGTTCGATCACCGCGACGCCAGCGACTTCTGGGATCTGGTGAACCGCCAGGACTGGGCCATCTGCGAGGCGGTGCAGCAGGGCATCAGCGCGCGCGTGCACACACGCGGGTACTATGCCCCGATGGAGGATTTCAACCTCGACATCCGGCGCTACGTCCTCGAGCGGATCGGCGACGCCGTCGGGGCCGCGTGACGGACGGGGTCATCCCCGCATCCCGGCGACCGCCCCTGAAGCGCCCGCGCGTACGCTGGCGCATTTACCTGTTCCTGTTTGCCTTCGGCATGATCGCCTACGTGCAGGCCCGCAGCATCACCGTGGCGGGCGTGCAGATGATGCCGCGCCTCGGGATGAGCCAGCTGCAGCTCAGCTACCTCGAGACCGCCTTCCTCATCGGCTACACGCTGCTGCAGTTCCCGGGCGGCGTGCTCGGCCAGCGCCTGGGGGCGCGGCTGATGTTCGTGGTGATCGGCCTGATCGCCTTTGCGGCAACGCTCACAACCCCGCTCGCACCATGGGTGCTCAGCGGCACAGCCCTGTATGCGGCGCTGCTCCTTGCACAGTTCGTGCTCGGTGCGTCCCAGGGGCCGATCTTCCCGGTGTCGGCCGGGGTGTTCCTGACCTGGTTCACGCCGCGCCAGTGGCCCCTGGTGCAGGGAGTGCAAAGCATGGCCCTCGGGCTCGGCGCCGCGCTCGCGCCGCCCCTGATCGCACGCCTGATGACCGACTTCGACTGGCAGCGCGCACTGATCTGGACCACGCTTCCCGGGCTGGCCGTCGTCATCTGGTGGGGGTTCTACGCCCGCAACACCCCTAAGGAGCATGCCGGCGTCAGCGAGGCGGAACTTGCGGAACTGGGCGCGCGCGCCCACGCGCTGAGCGCGCCGCGCCTCACCTGGCCACGGGTGGCGGCGCTGTTCAGAAACAAGGATCTGCTGCTGCTGACCGGCTCGTACCTGTGCCTCAACTACGTCTACTACCTGCTCGCCAACTGGTGCTTCCTCTACTTAGTGCAGGAGCGACACTTCACCATCCTCGAAAGCGGCTGGCTCGCCGGTGCGCCGCCCCTCGCGGCTGCCGTCGGCGCCGGCATCGGCGGTCACCTCGCCGGGGTGCTTGCCAGGCGCTACGGGGTACACCGCGGACTGCGGCTCCTGCCGCTGCTGTCGCTGCCGGCCGCAGGCCTGCTGCAGTTTCTGGCCGTCGATGCGGTGAATGCCTATCTCGCCGTCGCCGCGCTCGCCCTGTGCTTCTTCTGCGTCGAGCTCAACGAGGGCCCCTACTGGACGGCGATCATGTACGTGGGGGATGAGGACACGATGGCCGCGGGCGGCATCCTGAACACCGGCGGCAACCTCGGCGGCATTGTCGCGACCCCGATCGTCGGGTATCTGTCGGGCCACGGCGCCTGGACCATGGCGTTCCTGATCGGCACCGGATTCGCGCTGGCGAGCGCTGCTGCGTGGCTGGTCTTGAATCCGGTGCGCAACGCCGCGCCGGCGGCCCCGGCGCACGCCCAAGGCTAGGGCGCGGGCGCCTCGGCGACCACGACCTGCGAACCAAAGCTGCCACGCACGCTTGCGCGCGCGTGCGCAACACCCTCCGTCCACTGCACCTCGAGCTTGCCATGGGCGGGCCCTGCCACGTCGAGCACCGCGTGCACCACGCCGCTGCGACCCGGCCAGTCGATGTCCCCGGATACCCGCACGTCGGAGGTCCACCGCACCTGGTGCAGCACGAGGTGGTAGCCGGTGGCCGCGGGCTGCACCGTAAATGACCCGCCCCTCAGGCCCACGCCAGGACCTGCGCCGTTGTCGCTGGCACGCACGGTGGCATCTGCGCACGTCTGCAGCGCCGCGGTCACGACCCGCAATGCAGCCTCGTCGGCCTGATTGCCGGGCAGTGGCTGCGCCGCCGGCAGCTCACCGGACAGGCGCGCGAAGCGTGGTACCAGGCGCACCGGCGCCACCTCGGCCGCGCAACTGTCATCCTCGGTCGAGAGCGTGTCGAGGAAGCGCCGTACCAGGAGCGCGCCGCACTCGCTACGCGAATGCGGCAGGGCGTTCACATGGAAGCCGTTGGTGATCACCACGTGGTGAGCCGCGGGAAAGCGCGCAGCCGCGGCGGCGCCGTCGGCTGCCGGGGTCATGTTGTCGAGGTCGCCGGATACCACCAGCACCGGCACGTCAGGGTACGGCGCATCGGGAACCAGATTAGCCGACGGCCACGCCGGCGTGCGCGCCGGCCATTGCACGCATTCATCAAGGAAGGCGTAGTCAAGGGGCATGCGGCGGTATTCGTCGATCGTGAAGGGCGCGTAGGTGTCGGGTGCCTCGGACCTGCGCCGTGCAAGCGCGGCATCGCGCGCCGCCGCGCGCGCGACGGGCGGCAGCGTCATGTCGAAGATCTGCGGCGGATCCCCGCACGAGACCGCGGCGGCGAGCGCGGCGCTGAAGGCACGCACGCTGTGGGTCGCATCACGCGAGTCGACCCCGGCGCGGGTTTCCGCCATGAGGCGCAGCAGCGGCAGAGAGTCCCCGGCCACGAAGGCGCGCGCCGCGGCATCGGTTTCGCGCACCGAGGCATAGGCCGGCGCCGATCCGAACATCACGATCGCCAGCTGCGTGGCGTCAGCCGTGAAGGCGAGCGTGCGTCCGTCACCGAGCCGCACCCGCGCGGCGACGGGCTCGGCACGCAGCGACTGCAGTGCCGGGGCGATGTGCTCCAGCGAGCTGCCGCGCAGCGCACTGCACTCCGGTGAGCGCTCGCAGACGCGGTCGAACTTCTCCCGCATCGCCGGCGCGTAGTGCGGGTACCAGGGGTAGTCGGGGCCCTCCAGGGGGTAGGCTCCGTCGAGCACCAGGGCCCGCAGCTTCTCGGGGTGGCGCAGGGTAAAGACCTGCGAGAAGTAGGTACCGTAGGAGTCGCCGTAGAGCCCGACCTGCTCGATCCCGAGCGCTTGCAGCACTGCTGCCAGGTCATCCGCGGCCAGCGCGGTGCTATACAATGCCACGCGCTCGCCGAGCGAGCGACCGCAGGCGCCGATGTTGGCTTCCGTCAGCACACTCGCCTGCTGCAGCGCATGGCAGTCGAGCGCCCCGGAGCGCCCGGTGCCGCGGTTGTCCATGATGAGCACGTCGTAGCGCTCGCGCAGCGGCGCAAAAAGCGCCAGGTACTCCGCGCGCGACTCAGTCGCGGGGAACCCCGGCCCCCCCTCGGTGGCCACCAGCGTGCCGGCGGCAGCGCCCTCCCCGGTGTGCGGCCAGTACTCGAAATACACCCCGACGGTGCCCGCCACCGCACCCGACGGGTCGAGCGCGCGCGCCAGGGTACCGCACCAGGGCGCCGCGCTATCGCAGCGATGCAAGGTCATGCCACCGACGCTGAGGGATTCCGCCGGCACGGACCGGTGGATATCGGCAGCGGCAATGCTGAGCGCGAGACCGAGCAGCGCGGCCAGCAGCACCCTGCGGCGCCCCTGATGACTCATTTCTGTAACGAACCCACGCGTGCCTGACAGCGGCCTTCCGGGATGCCCGCGCGCGGTTTGTCGGCCTTGACTCGCGCTGCGCCGGCGCGGCGGCACAGGCGCTTGTTGAACGCTTGTATTACGCCGCGCTTCGCGCCGTCAAGCCTCACGCGGCGGCAACGCAGTCCCGCGGCGGAGTTGTAACGGCAATTTCGGACACGTTACCCTGCGCTGTAACCGAGGCCTGCCTCTCAACACTGCCCGACGGATGTCGTGCCGGAGCCGCCAGATGAGGATATCGACACGCTTTGCACGCGCGGGCCTCTGCGCCGGGGTACTGGTACTGCTCGGCACCCTCAGCGCCACCGCGCTCGCCCAGGGCACTGCACGCCTCAAGACCCGCAATGTGGTGCTGATCGTGAGCGACGGGCTGCGCTGGCAGGAAATGTTCAGCGGTGCCGACGCCACGCTCCTCAACGAAAAGAACGGTGGCATCTGGGACAAGGAAGAGGACCTGAAGAAGGAGTTCTGGCGCGCCGACCCCGGCGAGCGGCGCAAACTTCTGTTCCCGTTCATGTGGGGCACCGTCGCCGCCCGCGGGCAGATCTTCGGTAATCAGACCCGAGGCAGTGTCGCCCGCGTCACCAACGGGTTTGCCTTCTCCTACCCCGGTTACAACGAGATGACCACCGGACATCCCGACCCGCGCATCAACTCCAACGAGTTCGGCCCCAACCCGAACGTCTCGGTATTCGAGTGGCTGAACGGCCTGCCGCAGCTGCACGGCAAGGTTGCGGTCCACGCTACCTGGAACACCTTCAAGGACATCTTCAACGTGAGCCGCAGTCACCTGCCGCTGACCGTCGGCTGGGACGCGCCGTTTGGCTCCCCGGCCACCCCGCGCCAGCAGCTGATGAACCGCCTCTACGCGAGCACCACACGCTTCGATGGCGAGGACGTGTACGACGCCTTCATGCAGGTGCTGCTGCTCGAGTCCTTCGCGCACACCCGGCCGCGCGTGCTGTTCGTCGGCTATGGGGAGACTGACAACTGGGCGCACCAGGGTCGCTATGACCTGGTGCTGCACAGTGCGCACCACTTCGATCAGTTCGTTGCGGAGCTGTGGAACACACTGCAGGCGCTGCCGCAGTACAAGAACACGACCACCTTCATCATCACCACCGACCACGGGCGCGGCAGCGGGCCGAGCGAGTGGAAAGAACACGGGGTGGAGGAAAAGGGCTCCGAGAACATCTGGATCGCGGTCATGGGACCGGACACCGCGCCGCTCGGGGAGCGTGCGAACACACCCGAGGTGCACCAGGCGCAGATCGCCGCCACCGTGGCGGCGCTCCTCGGCCAGGATTACCGCCAGGGAGTTCCCGCAGCGGCCCCGCCACTCAGCGAAGTCATCGGCAAGCATCCCTGACGCACGCCGCGACGCCGCCTTCACAAAGCGTCCGGCCCGCGCGGGACGCTTGCTAGTATCCCGCTACACTCCGTGCCCCGCACTTCTATGACGTTCGTGGTGCTCTTCGTCGCCGCCCTGTGGGCCGGCATCCAGAATGCCCTCGCCGGCGGGGGCTCCTTCATCACCCTGCCGTCCCTGATGCTCACCGGAATGGACGCGCGCGCCGCGAACATCACCTCAACCGTGGCGCTGTTCCCGGCGCAGCTCGCCACGGGATGGACCGGGCGCCAGCACGTCTCTGGTGCCGGCGACCTGTCGTTCCGCGCGCTCATGATCATCAGCCTCCTCGGCGGCGCGCTCGGGGCGCTGCTGCTGCTGTCGACCCCGCCGAACTTCTTCGCCCGCCTGGTGCCCTGGCTGGTGCTGTTCGCCACGAGCGTGTTCGCCTGGGGGAGCTTTGGCCCCAGGCGCGAGACGCCGCGCCGCCTGTCGCGCTCAGGCGCCGCCGGCGCCCAGTTCGCCATCTCGATCTACGGCGGCTACTTCGGCGGCGGTATCGGCTTTCTCATGCTCGCCGCGCTCACCGCCGCCGGCCTGGCGATGCGCAGCGCCGGGGCCACCAAGAACGTACTGGCCGGGATCATGAATGCCTCGGCGGTGGCGATCTTCGTCTTCTCTCCGGAGGTGCACTGGTTCGCGGCCGCGGTGGCAGCAGCGGGGGCCATTATTGGCGGCGTGGTGGGCGGCCTGATGCTGCGCAAAGTCAACGAGCGGGTGCTGCGCATGGTGGTGGTTGCGATCGGCATTGCCCTCACCATCGGCCTGTTCCTGCGCTCGCCCTAAGACACGGCGGCGGCGCGCCTCTTGAGGCTTCTTGAGGCAGCGCCGTGGTGACGTGCCACCGCGGGCCAAAGGCTGCGCGCAGCTCCTGAGACTCGACGCGCTGGCTGCGATGTGCAACCATTTTTCCGAAGCCGGCGGCACAAGTCCGGCCCCGCCTCAGCCCCAGGAATTTTTCGATGCACAAAGCCCTGTTAGCGGCACTCCTGCTCGCCTGTGCCGGCGCCGCCCTGGCAGCTCCAGTGCGCGACAAGGAAGCACCTGCCGCCGGCAAGGCCAAGGAGGACGCCAGGGAGGCAGACAAGGCGGGCAAGGACGACGACATCAAGCTGCCGCCGTTCCCCGCTGACAAGAGCACCGCGCAAAGCATCGTGCTCGATGGCCGCGTACTCAAGTACGAAGCGACCGTGGGCTCGCTGCCGGTGCTGGATGAGAAGGGCAAGACGATCGCGAGCGTCATGTTTACCGCCTACACCGTTGCCGGCGCAAAACGCCCGGTCACCTTCGCCCTCAACGGCGGCCCCGGTGCCTCGTCCGTGTACCTGAACCTCGGTGCCATCGGACCGAAGCGCGTGCAGTTCGGTGCCGAAGGCGACAGTCCCTCGGATCCGGCGGTGCCGCTGGACAATGCCGGCACCTGGCTGAGCTTCACCGACCTCGTCTTCATCGATCCGGTGGGTACCGGCTTCAGCTACGCCCAGGTCGGGGAGAGCGAGGCGAAGAAGCGCTTCTACAACCCGAAGGCCGACGTCGAGTACCTCTCGCGCGTGGTCTTCGACTGGCTGGTGAAGAACGAGCGCCTGGCATCACCGAAGTACCTGGTGGGCGAGAGCTACGGCGGCTTCCGCGGCCCGCGCATCACGCATTTCCTGCAGACCCGACTCGGCGTTGCCATGAATGGCCTGGTGCTGGTGTCGCCGTACCTCGACCCGGGGGCGGGCAACAACGGCGACCTGTCACCGCTGCCGTGGATGCTGACGCTGCCGAGCATCGCGGCGGCGAACCTCGAGCGTCAGGGCAAGCTCTCCGACGCCGCCATGGCCCAGATCGTCACCTACACCCGCACCGACTACGTGGCGGATCTGCTCAGGGGCCGCTCCGATGACCAGGCCATCGAGCGCATCGTGACACGCGTCACCGAGCTCTCCGGGCTCGATCCGACCTTCGTGCGCCGCTCCGGCGGGCGGCTCGAGACCCAGGCATACCTGCGCGAGGTCTACCGCAGCGAGGGCAAGCTCGGCAGCCGCTACGACTCCAACGTCACCTCCTGGGATCCCTTCCCGTTCGCCCCCACGCAACGCACCAACGATCCGCTCTTGGACAGCATCATCGCTCCCACGACGACAGCGATGGTCGACTTCATCACGCGCACCGTGGGATGGAAGTACAGCGGCCGCTACAACGCGCTCAGCTACGAAGTGAACAAGCTGTGGTCGGACGGCGCGGACGCGGAAAAAGGGGTGCCTGGCGACCTCGAGCGCGGCTCGGTGCTGGAGCTGCGCCAGGCGGTGGCGATCGACCCGAAGCTCAACGTGCTGATCGTGCACGGCTGGGACGACCTGTCCTGCCCGTTCATGGCCTCGGTGCTTATCGTCGACCAGATGCCGGTGATGGGCAACCCGCAGCGCGTGCGGGTGCGCGAATATCCGGGTGGCCACATGTTCTACAGTCGCCCGGCAAGCCAGGCAGCCCTGCGCAGCGACGTCATGAAGATGTACGCCACGCACTGAAGGCGAAGTGGCGTGCCAGCGAGGGCTCACCCTTCAGGCGGGCAGTGCCTGGCCGCGGGTCTCAAGGCAGAACGGCAGCACAACGAGGCCCAGGATGAAGGCGAGCGCGGTCGCCGCCACCGGGATGCCAATGCTGCCGTACGCGTGTACCGCGGCGCCGATGAGGAAGGTCACTCCGGCGCCGATGAAGCGCCCGAACGAGGTAACGAAGGCGAAAGCGGTGGCGCGGACCACGGTGGGATACTGCTCCGGCAGCCACAGGCTGTAGAGGGCGAAATTGCCGCCGCAGATGCCCAGGAAAAAGAGGCTCCCGATGAAAACCGCGAGCCCTTCGGGCCGGTAGAACGCCCAGCCGAAACTCACCCAGATGCATACCGCCATGCCGATGAAGTACAGCCCGAGCGCTGCGCGGCGGCCGAGGGCTTGCGCAAGCGCCGGCGCCGCGAGGCACCCCAGCACGGTACCGATCGAGAGCAGTCCCGTGCCGTAGGACGCCAGCCGCGCCGCCTCGGGAGGCGTGTGGCCCGCCTTCTTGGCGAGCGCGATGATGGCCGAGGGCTCGTATACCGCTGCTGCCCACAGGCCGATGATCGAGACGGTTACGAGCGCGGCGTTCAGCAGGGTGCGCCGCAGGAACGGGGCTGAGAGTATCTGCAACAGCGGCCGCCTGGCGTGCGCCACCTGAGCCGCCCTGCTCCAGCGGTCGGACTCCCCGATGCGCTTGAGCATGTAGAGCGCCAGCACCACCGGCGCACCCCCGCACCAGAACATGGCGCGCCAGCCGAAAGCCGCCCCGACGGTGAAGTTCAGCGCCGCGGCCAGGAAGAAGCCCACGTAGTAACCGGTCTGCAGGTAGCCTGCGCCCGTGCGCCGCCGTGATTCCGGCCACACCTCGGCAACGTAGGTGCCCGCGAGCGCCCACTCCCCACCGATGCCGACCCCGGCCAGGAATCGAAACACTCCCAACTGCCACACGTTCTGCGCGAGCGCCGCGGCGGCAGTGAAGAGTGCATAGCAGGCCACGGCGGCAGCCAGGGTGCGCGCCCGGCCGAAGCGGTCGGCGAGCGGGCCCCAGACGATGGAGGAGCCCCAGCCGAGGAGGAACACCGCGAACAGCACCGAGCCTGCGAACACTACGTGCGGCGGGGAACCGTCGAGGCCGGACTTCGGCAGCAGCTCGGTGAGTGCGGGCGTCAGCACCAGGGCGAAGATGAAGGAGTCCATGCCATCGAGGGTCCAGCCCGCCCAGGCCGCCCAGAAGCCGCGCACCTGGGCGCGGCTGAGCGGCTGCCCGGCATCCGCCAAGCCGAGGCTCGTGGTATTCACGGCTGGATCCCCCTTCCAAAGCGCGCGCCGCCGGGACTCGTAGCCGTCCTCCAGTGCGCTCAGCGCGCACGATAGAGTTCCGCGTAAGTGGCACGCAAGGCCTCCTTGCGCACCTTGCCCATGGCATTGCGTGGCAGCTCGGCCAGCAGCAGCACGCGCTTGGGCACCTTGTATGCCGACAGTCGCCCGCGTACGGCCTCGATGAGTGCGGACTCGGTGAGTTCGCTGCCGCCTGTGAGCACTACCGCCGCCGTCACGCCCTCGCCGAAATCCGGGTGCGGCACGCCGAACACCGCGCTCTCGAGCACGCCGGTGATCGCGTCCAGCTCCGTCTCGACCTCCTTCGGATAGACGTTGTAGCCGCCGCTGATCACGAGGTCCTTGGCCCGCCCGACGATCCAGAGGTAGCCGTGCGCATCAATGCGCCCGAGATCCCCGGTCCTGAACCAGCCATCGGCGGTGAACTCCGCGCGGGTCTTGTCCGGGTCGCCCCAGTAGCCGGCGAAGACGTTCGGACCGCGCACCTCGAGCGCGCCGATGCTGCCCGGCTCAGCCGGCGCACCGCTCGACCGCTCGGTGACGCGCAGCGACACCCCCGGCAGCGCCGGTCCGACCGAGCCTGCCAGGCGCGGGCCGGCGTAGGGATTGGAGGCGTTCATCAGCGTCTCGGTCATGCCGTAGCGCTCGAGGATCGTGTGCCCGGTGCGCTCCTGGAACTCCCGGTGCGTCTCGGGCAGGAGCGGCGCGGAGCCTGAGACGAACAGGCGCAGGCTGGCCGTGGCCGCCCGATCGAGCCCCGGCTCCTGCAGGAGCCGGGTGTAATGGGTCGGCACGCCCATGAAGACCGTGCTCGCGGACAGCTGCGCGACCACGGCGGCGCCTTCGAACTTCGGCAACAGCAGCATGCCGCAGCCGGAAGCGAGCACCGTATTGATCGCCACGAACAGCCCGTGGACGTGAAAGAGCGGCAGCACGTGCAGCAGCCGGTCCGCGCCGCTGAAACGCCACTCGTGGGCCAGCACGGTGGCGTTGCTGGCAAGGTTCGCCCGCGTGAGCATCGCGCCCTTGGGGCGACCGGTGGTCCCGGAGGTATAGACGACTGCCGCCACGGCGTGCGCGGCGTGCGCGACGCTGGGGAACTGCGGCCCGTGCCGCGCCGCAAGCACGGGGAGCGAGCCCTCACCCTCGGTGCCGAGCGTCTCCTGGCGGGCGACGCCTGCGCGCTCGAGCGCGGGCCGCAGCAGCGCTTCATCGCCCGGAGCGATCACGGCAAGGCGCGGCTGCGAGTCACGCAGCACATGCTCGAACTCAGGCGCCGTGCCCGCGGGGTTGGCGGGCACGAACACCGCCCCCAAACGCAGGCACGCAAGATAGAGGAGCACCGCATCCACTGACTTCTCGACGCGCACCGCCACCCGCTCGCCGGCGCCCACCCCGCACTGCGCGAGCGCCGCAGCCAGGCGCCCGGACTCGGCGAGCGCTGCGGCGTAGGTCACCTGCCGCCCGGCGGGAGCATCCACAAAGACCCGCTGCGGGTGCTCGTGGGCGCCGCGCTCGATCCAGGACGCCGGATCCGGTGCCGCCGGTGGGCTCAAGGCGCTAGCGCCGCGCCCGGGCACGCAGCCCATCCGCTGCGGATATCTCGGTGCGTGTGCAATGCAACCTCCCGCCGCAAAGGTGCGGATGCTACGCCGGCGCTGCCCACGGCGCGCCCGAAACCGGCGGCCACCGGGACCGCCCCGTTGACATAAGCACCTGAATCAAAAGAGCATCCGCGCTGGCGGTTGCCCGGTCTTACGATAGGGTTGCCTGCGCCAAGAGTCCGCCGCACCTTTCCACGGAGTGATCGCAATCCTCATGCCAGACGCCCCTCGCACCGCGCGCCGCTGCGCTGCCGCCGGTGCCACCGTGATCGCGGGGACGCGATGAGCGACGAAGTCCTGCTCAACATCCTCGCGTCCTTCGCGCGCGCGCGTGTCCTGGTGTTCGGCGACGTGATGCTCGACCGCTTCATCTATGGCACGGTCGAGCGCACGTCCCCGGAAGCCCCGGTGCCGGTATTGGCGCTGGATCGCACGGTGAGCATGCCCGGCGGTGCCGCCAACGTGGCCCGCAACGTGGTCGCCCTCGGTGCGCACGTCGAACTCGTCGGCGTGGTGGGCAAGGACGAAGCCGCCGCCGAGCTGCGCGCTGACCTCGCGACGCTGCCGGCGCTCGCAGCGCAGCTGGTGGCCGACACCACGCGCCCGACGACCACCAAGACCCGCTACGTGGCTGAGCGCCAGCAGATCCTGCGCACCGACGTGGAGCTCGCGGCGCCCCTGCCCGCTGCCATCGCGCAGCAGCTGCTGGCGCACTACCGGGCCGCGCTCGGGCGGGCCGACATCGTCATCCTGTCCGACTATGGCAAGGGCGTACTGAGCCCCGAGGTGACCGCGCAGGCCATCGGCGCGGCGAGCGCGGCAGGCAAACCGGTGCTGGTCGATCCCAAGAGCCGCTCGTTCGCCAAGTACCGCGGCGCGACGGTTCTCACCCCGAACAAGCAGGAGCTGCAGAGCGCCAGTGGCCACGACTGCGCAAGCGATGAGCAGGTAGTCGCCGCGGCCCGCCTGGTGCTCGCGCAGGGCATCTGCACGACTGTGGTCGCCACGCGCGGGCGCGAAGGCATGTCGGTGGTGAGCGCCGACGGCAGCGCCGTGCACATCCGCACCGTCGCGACCGAGGTCTATGACGTCACGGGCGCAGGCGACACCGCAGTTGCTGCGATGGCCGTGGGCCTGGCGGGCGGCGCCGACATCGCCGCCGTCGCACGGCTGGCGAATATCGCCGCGGGCATCGTGGTCGGCAAGCAGGGCACCGCGACCGCAAGTCCCGACGAGATCCTCGCGCGCCTGCGCAGCGAGGACGACTCCGGCACCGCCGAGAGCAACTACACGCTCGAGCGCGCCCAGCTGCTGCTCAGCCACTGGCGGCGCCTTGGCCTGCGCGTCGCCTTCACCAATGGCTGCTTCGACATGCTGCACCCGGGCCACGTGTCCTTGCTCAGTCAGGCACGGCAGGCGGCCGATCGGCTGATTGTCGGCCTGAACTCGGATCGCTCGGTGCAGCGCCTCAAGGGTGCCTCGCGCCCCATCCAGGACGCGGGCGCGCGTGCCATGGTGCTCAGCGCCCTCAAGGCGGTGGATGCCGTGGTCATCTTCGAGGACGACACGCCGCTCACCCTCATCAAGGCGCTCGAGCCGGACGTGCTGGTCAAGGGCGCCGACTACACGCTCGAGAGCGTGGTGGGAGCTGACGTCGTCCTGGGGCGCGGCGGGCAAGTGGTACTGGCGCAGTTGCTGCCCGCGCACAGCACCACCGACACGCTGCGGCGCATCGCCGCGGGCGGCAAGCCGTGAGCGCCGCCTCACGCCGGCGGGCGATCGTCCTCGACCGCGACGGCACGATCATCGTCGATCACGGCTACCTCGATGACCCGGCCAAGGTCGAATTGCTGCCCGGGGCGCTCGCGGGGCTGCGCCAATGGCATGCTCTCGGTCACCCCCTCATCCTCGTCAGCAACCAGTCCGGCATCGGGCGCGGGGTACTGACGTCCGGGCGCGTGGTCGAAATCAATGCCCGGCTGCAGCAGCTGCTGAGCGCCGGCGGCGCGCCGCTGGATGGCATCTACTTCTGCCCGCACAGCCCGACCGAAGGGTGCGACTGCCGCAAGCCGCAAACGCGCCTGGTCGAGCAGGCCGCCGCCGAGCATGGCTTCGCGCCCAAGGACGCGGTGGTGATCGGCGATAAGAGCAGCGACGTGGAACTCGGGCGGCGGCTCGGCGCGCTCACGATGCTGGTCTCGGCTGACGGCCGCGCCAGCGACGGCATCGAGACGCAGGCTGACTATGTCGTCGCGAGCCTGCTGGAGGCTGCGCGCATCACGACCCAGCTCGGCGAGGGCGCGCCGACAGCAACTCACCGGGTGCTCCCCGCTTAAGGCTTGCCCATGTACATCGTCACCGGCGGTGCCGGCTTCATCGGTTCCAACGTGGTGGCGCGCCTTGCCGAACGCGGCGCCGAGGTCATCGTGGTCGACTGGCTGCGCAGCGACGAGCGCTGGCGCAACCTCGCCCGCCACGAGATCGCCGATCTCGTCACGCCCGAGGCGCTGCCGGGGTGGCTGCAGGCACATGCCGGGCAGGTGGAAGCGGTGGTCCACATGGGCGCCAACAGCTCCACCACCGAGACCGACGCGGACCTGATCTTCAGGCAGAACACCCGCAGCACGCTGGATCTTCTGGAGTGGTGCACGCTCAACGGCAGACGCCTGATCTACGCATCCTCGGCCGCCACCTACGGCGATGGCGGTGGCGGGTTCGACGACGCACCCGACTTGGCGCACCTAGCGCAGCTGCGACCCCTCAATGCCTATGGCTGGAGCAAGCATCTCGTCGACCGGCGCATCGCGCGCCTGCGCCAGCGCGGCGCGGGCCTGCCGCCGCAGTGCGTGGGGCTGAAGTTCTTCAATGTCTACGGACCCAACGAGTACCACAAGGGCCCGATGCAAAGCGTCGTGGCACGCAATTTCGCCGCGGTGCGCCGCGGCGAGGCCCTGCGCCTGTTCAAGAGCTATCGCCCGCAGTACGTCGATGGCGGGCAGCTGCGCGACTTCGTCTACGTCGGGGACTGCGTCGAGGTCGTCATGTGGCTCATCGACAACCCGCACGTCTCGGGGCTGTTCAATGTCGGCTCGGGGGCGGCGCGTACCTGGCTGGACCTGGCGCAGGCGCTGTTTGCGGCCTGCCAGCAGCCCTCGCGCGTTGAGTTTATCGACATGCCTGCGCAGCTCATCGAGAAGTACCAGTACTTCACCGAGGCGCGCATCGGGCGATTGCGTGCGGCCGGTTACCAGCGGCCCTTCACGAGTCTTGAGGCCGGGGTGGCTGAATACGTGCGCGATTTTCTGGCCCGCGAGGATCCCTATCGCTGAGCCCCGAGCGGGACCTGCGCATAACCGGCCGCCGCACACCAGGCCTCGAACACCGTCGCCACGGACACCTGATCGGCGCGCGTGGCGACCGGCGGCCCGCCGACCGCGATGACGGCCGAGCCCGAGGGGCTGCGCGGCAGCCAGTAAGCCGGGTTCTCCGCCCCGTACAGCACCACGAGCGGCAGGCTCAGGGCCGCGGCGGCGTGCGCAGGCCCGGTATCGACCGAGACCATGCTCCGGGCGGACTCGTACAGCGCGAACAGCTGGCGCAGCGTGGTGCCGACCACGGCCACGTCCTGCAGGCCGGCGACAGCGCGGATCTCCTCCAGCATCGGCACTTCCTCGACCGAGCCGCGCAGCAGCAGCAGCGCCGCCGGGCGCTGCGCATGCATGCGCTGCAGCAGCTGCGCCCAGCGCTCGATCGGCCACCACTTGTCATCGGTATTAAGGCGGCGCCAGCGCTCGCGGCGCGGCCCCATGCTGCGGTGATTGCCGGGCTGAATCAGCACCAGCTCGCGGCCCGCCCAGCCCTTTTCCTGCAGCCAGCGGTCGCGCGCAGCGCGCTCGCTGTCGATGATGTGGAGGCGCGGCCCGTCAATTGCAGCGGGCGCCGGCAGCGGGTAGTCGGCCGCGGCGATAGCCGCGGGCGGGCGTGCCCCAAAGCGTTCCAGGCGATCAACGAGGTGTACCGTGCGGTCCTCGGGCTCATCACTGATGAACACGCAACGGCGCGGATCGATACCGCTCAGGCGCAACATGCGGCGAATCCGCGGCAGTTGGCGGTAGTGGCGCTCGCACACGTACACCGGGCCCGGGGCACTGTCGCGCAGCGCGCGGCGCACGGCATACCACGGCGGATCCAGGAGAAACGGCAGGTGGCGGTGGAAGGACCAGACCCGTGCGACGTCCGGGTTGCCGACGTACATCGCCGGCGTCCACGACCCCGTGCCGACCACCTGCACGGGAAGCCCGTAACGCTGGTGCAGCAGATTCAGCAACCGCGTCAGCATGACCATGTCGCCGAGTCGGCAGAAGTAAAAGACCGTGGGACCCAACGGGGGCACAGATGCTTTCAACGTGAGTCCTGTTACAGCCTTTTGGAACAGCGGCCCGCTTCAGGAGCGAGCCGGCGGCAGGCCTGACGTCATGGCCTGCCAGGCTCCAAACACCTCGGCCACCGAAAGCTCATCGACCCGGCGCGAACGCGGTGGGCCGCCCAGGGCCACGACTGCCGAGCCCGAGGGGCTGCGGGGCAGCCACTCACCGGGCGATTCTGCCCCATACATGACCAAGAGCGGCAGTCCGCAGGCTGCCGCCGCGTGCGCAGGTCCGGTGTCGATCGAGATCATGCTGTGGGCGCGCGCGCACAGCGCCAGCAGGCGCCGCACCGGCAGCTCGGCGACCACGACCTGCTCGCAGTTGGCACTGCGCCGCACTTCCTCGAGCATCGGGGCCTCCTGCGGCGCACCGCACAAAATCAGGAGAGCATCGGGCAGCGCCACGCTCAGGCGCTGCAGGAGCGCGGCCCAGTTTGCCTGCGGCCATGCCTTGTCGTCAGCCTGGTTCTGCGCCCAGCGCTCGCGCCGCCGACTCATGGTGCGGAAGTTCCCGGGCTGGATGAGGATCAGTCTGCGGCCGGCCCAGGAGTGACGTCCGAGCCACGCATCGAGCTCGGCGTGCTCGGCCGGCGATATCGCGAGCCGCGGTGCGCTCACCCCTGCCTGCGCTGGTAACGGATACGCAGCGGCGGGAATGCCCGGTGGCGTGAGCGCTGCGAACTGCACCAGGCGCTCGACCCAGTGACCACGGACGCCCGCGAGCTGTTCGGTGATGTAGAGGCACCGCCCGGGACTGATCCCGCCCCAGCTGAGCAGACGGCGGATGCGCCGCACCTGGCGTGGCTGGTATTCGCAGACATAGACCGGGCCAGGCCTGCTGCTGCGCACGGCCCGCAGTGCACGCCACGTGACGGGACTGAACCCCAGGGGGAAGTGACGCGGCAGGGACCACACCTGTTCGACGTCCGGGTGACCGTCCAGGAGCGGGTGACTCCAGGGTCCGGCAGCCAGGACCAGACAGCGCGTGCCGAAACGGCGGTGCAGGGAACTTAGCAGTGCGGTCAGCATGACCATGTCCCCCAGTCGCCCGAAACGGATCACCACCGGCTGCAGTGCCGGTGCCGAGGCGCCAGGGAGGGCGCCGCGTGCGGCTGGGGTCGCGGCGGACGGCGCGCGTGCCGGATCGAACGTCATGCCGTGCGCACCGGAGGGTGCAGGCAGCGCTTGGCTCACGTTCGAAGGTGTCACAGGCTGAGGAGGGTACCCGGGAAGCTGCTGTTGGCGCGAGCCAGGGCGGCTCCGTTACGAAAGTCTAGCGAATCGGGGGTATGCCCGGAAGAACGCCACTGTACCCGGTACGGCAAGTGGCGACGGACGATAGCCGCTCACCCCGAAACCACCGCCTGATCAGGCGTCCGGCGACGCTGCGCCCTCTCACCGAAACCCCGGGGCCGCGCGCCAGCGAGCGCGCCCTGCGAGCGCGCGAGGTCCGCTTGATCGAATGAGGCGATACGGGGCACGCGGGAATGCTGGCGTTCATCGAAGCCACTCAGCGCGCGCGGGGAGCCCCGCGACCTGGCGCGAATCCGCTGCAGCCGGCATCCCGGGGCATGAGCTTGAGCTTTCTCAGTGCTTGCGCAGCTTCTTGGGCGCCGCCGACGGCAGCGCCAGTTTTACATAAAGGTGCGCCGCGGCGTCTGATGGCGGCTGCAACTCAAATCCCTCACAATGCATCGCAGCAGACGACCGTGCGTCGTGTCGTGATTAACCGGGGACTGCGTATTACGCGCAGCGGAGAGCAAGAAGAATGAACCAGACCGCGTTAGCGTCCTTTTACCGGACGGTACTCCTGATAGTGGCCGTGATGGCAGGCGCACCAGCCTTTGCTGATGTGCCGCTGCCGCCGGCAACCTTCATCTTCGACGTCACGCAGGGCACTACCGTAGTGTCGGGTTGCACCTCGTTCGGCGGCAGCGCCGGGGGCGGCAGCTGCGGCTCGGAGAGCAGCGGCCCTGGGTACGCGCTGACCTCCGGCGGCATCGGCACGGCGAGCTACGTGCCGGCCACCCCGGGCGGCATCCCGCTCGGCACCGGCACCGTGGCGGACGCGGCGAGCAACTGGACATCCGGCTCATCGGTGCACTCGATCTCCCTGATCTCCTATTCCTTCGAGGCCTCCGGTCCGAGCAGCGTCAGCTACATTCCGATCGACGTGCTCAGCACCGCGCTGCTGTCCGTCGCCGGCAACTCGACCGCCGAGGTGTCCCTGGTGATCCGCGGCGAGGGACCTCAGGACACGTCCAAGCCGCTGCTGGACCTGTTGGCCTACTGTGCCTACGGCACCTGCGTCAGCGACTGGGGCACCCCGGGGAGTGAGCTGACGAATCTGCTGTGCGTTGCCAACGGTGACAGCTACAGCATCACCATTTCGGCGGCGACCGCGGCCGGCAAGGGCAAGTACGGGCCGACCGACACCGCCTCAGCGCTCATCGACCCGGTCATCAAGCTCGACCCGCCCTACCCCACGAGCTGCCCGGTGCCAGTCGATCCCAGTCAGATACGGATCACGACCAGCGCGGGCACTTCCACGGGCGTCTCGGTGCCTGAACCCTCGGGTCTGAGCCTGGCGGCCCTGGGCGCGCTCGGTCTGTGCCTCTTCAGCCGGCGCCGCCGTGCGCCCATCCCGGCCACGCGCTAGAGGCTAGGTTTGCCGAACCGGGCACCACCCTCCTTCAGGGTGGCAGCCCGGCTTTCTGCAGCAGCGCCGCGTAGCGCGGGTCGGATTTGATATTCTTGAACAGCGGATCGCTCTTGATGCTGGTGAGCGTCGAGTCCCGCTCCTTAAGCGCCCGCTCGAGCCAGGTGAAGGACGGATCCACCTCGCCGCGGTAGCCGTACACGGTCGCGATCACGTACGGTGACTCCTTCTGGAATTTGGTGGTCAGCTCGGCGAGCGCCGCATCCGACTCCGCGCGCCGGTGCATCGCGGAGTACACCAGCGCCAGGCCCTCGAGCTTCCACATTTCGTCAGTCTCAAGGGTCATCGCCTGCAGCGCCGGCTCGAGCTTGCCCTGCCACAAGAGCACAAGACCGAGCCCGTTGTGCGTGTAGCCGGCTGCCGGGCGCAGCTCGATGGACTTGCGGAAGGCCCGCTCGGCATCGTCAAGGCGTCCGTCGGCGAAATATGCGACACCGAGGTTGCTGTACGAAGAGGCACGCAGCGGATCGCGCACCAGGGCGGCCAGGAACATCTTGACGCTGTCGCTCACGCGTCCCAGCACCAGGTACAGGCTGCCGGCCGCGTGCAGTACGTCGGCACTGCCGGGCTCGAGCGTCAGCGCCTCCCCGATCTCACGGTCTGCCGCCGCCCAGTCCCAGTCATCGTTCATATGCAAGTAGCCCATCGCGACGTGCGCGCGAGCGCTCTTGGGATCGAGATCGAGCGCGGTACGCACCGCCTCGCGGGCTTTCGGCAGGGCCTCACCGGGCGGCATGAAGCCGCGCGCCGCCATGTCGCCGTAGACAATCGAGAGTTCCGTCCACAGCGGCTCATAATGCTCATCGAGCTTCAGCGCCCGCTCCAGATAATCGAGCGCCTGCGCGAATCCTTCTTTCGTGTGCAGGCCGGCAAAGAACCTGCCCTGCAGATAGAGGTTGTAGGCATCGAGGTTCGTCGGTGTCGCGCGCTCGGGCAGTGCGCCGCCGAGGAGCTTGATCTTCAGCGCCTGGACTACTGAGCCGGCAATCTGGTCCTGAAGCTTGAAGATGTCGTCGAGCTTGCGGTCGTAGGTCTCCGACCACAGGTGGTAGCCGCTGTCGGCCCGGATCAGCTGCGCGGTGATCCTCACCTGATCGCCGGCCTTGCGCACGCTGCCCTCCAGGACGTGCGCCACGTGCAGTTCCTTGGCGATCGTCGTCATGTCCTCGGGCTTGTCCTTGAACGCGAACGATGAGGTGCGGGCGGCCACCCGCAGCTCCGGGATCTTGGCGAGCAGGTTAAGGAGTTCTTCCGCCACGCCATCCGCCAGGTACTGCTGGTCCTTGGACTGGCTCATGTCGACAAACGGCAGCACCGCAATGGAGCGTAGCGGTACCGGTGCACCGGCGATCGAGCCCTCCTCGTGCGTGGCGCGGGCCTCGTCACTGATCGGCTCAGTGATGTGCTTGCCGAGCCAGAAGTGATAGAGCAGGAAGTAGGACACCATGATCACCGCTACCGAGGCGATCGCGCGGTTCAGGCGCCGGTTCTGCTGGCCGAGCAGCGAGTGGTGGGCGTCCAGCGCATCGGGCTTGAGCGCGGTGGCGGGAGTCGCATAGATCCAGGCGGCCACGATCGCGATCGGGAACCCGAGCGCCATCACGATCACGACCAGACGGTTGATCCATTCCGGTACGCCGAGCATGTGGAACACCACATGCACCGGCTCGAGGATCACCCAGCACACGCCTGCGTACAGCAGCGCGACCCGGGTGATGTGGTGTTGCTTGAGCCGGTCGAGGAGTGGATGGCTGATACCAGGCATTCCGGGGATGCGCTGATGCGGCACCGGCGCGGATGCGACCGCGGGTGACGTGGGCTCGCCGCCTTGCACGTTCTCCGGCGGACCCGGTGTTTCCCCGACCGTCATTGTCCTCCCCTGGTTGTGTGGGTGCGCGCACCGGAAACGGTACTGCGACCGCGCGGGAGTGTAGCGCAGAGCCGCGACGCCCCGCTGTCTCGCCGCGGTGTGCCGGCGGGGGCAGCGGCACCGCGCCGGAACCTGGGCGGTGATTCATGCCCCGGCCTCCGCTAGTATCGGTGGCGGACCGATCCAGGGCCGGGCGCCCGCGAACCGCCCGACCGCGCAGCGCGGCGCCAATCCGGAGACCGAAGCGTGACGCAGTGTCCCTTCAAACCCCTGCTCGACTTCGAGAAATTTGCCGCCGGGACACCCAGGCGCCTGGTCAGCGAATTGCGCAGCGCACATCGCATTCTCTGGGAAGATGACGAGTTCGTGACTGGCGGGCACTGGCTGCTGTTCCAGCAGCGCGATATAGACCACGTACTGCAGTCCCCCGCGCTCTTCAGCAGCCACTTCGGGCCGCTGCTGGATGACTTCCCGGCGCAACTGCTGCGCGAGCAGCAGGAGAGCCTCACGTTCATGGATCCGCCCCGGCACCGCCAGTACCGGGCGTTGGTGGAGCCCGCGTTCCGTCCCGCCGCCATGCGGGTGCGCGAGCCGATGATGCGGGCACTGGCCAGCAGCATCCTCGATGAAGTGATGCCGCGGGGCGAGTGTGAGTTTGTGGCTGAGGTTGCCATGCAGCTGCCGACTCGCGTCATCTTCGCCGTTCTCGGAGTCCCGGCGGCTGATTTCAAGCGCGTAGCCGACCTCACCAACACCCTGGCTCTGGCGGATGACCCGGAATTTGCCGAGAACCGGCAGGCCGGCTTCGTGGCCTCCGGTCTGCTGATGGAATACGGCACCGCGCTCGCCGCCAGCCATAGGGCCCAGCCGCGTGACAGTCTGACCATGGACCTGATCAGGTCCGAAGCCGAGGGTCAGGCGCTCAGCGATGTCGAGTTCGGACGCCTCTTTAACAACCTGATCGTGGGCGCGACCGAGACCACACGCAACACGCTGGCGGCGGCGATGTATGAGTTCATCCAGCGGCCCGAGCAATATGCGCTACTGCAGGCGGATGCGGAACTGGTACCCAACGCCGTCGAGGAGATCCTCAGATTCCGCAATCCGGTCGTCTACCTGCGGCGCACCGCCACCCAGGATCAGCAGCTCGCCGGCCAGCAGATCGCCAAGGGCGCCAAAGTGGTGTGTGTCCTGGGTTCTCCCAACCGCGACCCGCAGTTCTTCGCCAACCCCGACGAGTTCGACATCCGCCGACCGGTCGCACTGACTCGCCGACATTACCGCAGCTTCGGCGCCGGGCCGCACTTCTGCCTGGGCATTCAGCAGGCCCGTCTCAACCTCGCGGTGATGATTGGCGAGATCGCACGCCGCATCCAGCGGCCACGCCTCCTGGCACCACCGCGCCAGGCGCGCTCGATCTTCATGGACGGCTTCAAGGAGCTGCGCATCGCGTTCGAGCCGGGGCCGCGCGCCTACCAGGGGCCTTGATCTGGCTAGAGGGTGAGCGCTGTATCGCGGGTGCCCGCACGCGCACGAGCCGGTGCCCGAAACCGACAGAGTCGGGCACCGGCGTCGCTGCGGATCTCAGAACTTGTAGCGCACGCCGATAGTCGGGTTGATATTGGTGGTGCTGAGGTAGGAAGCGGCCAGCCCGTCGTGGACAGCGCTGTACATTGCGCCCAGGTAGGCGTCGAAGTGCACGTTGAAGCGGTAGTCTGCATCGAACGAGAATGCCTCAAGGTTGCCGCTGCACGCACTGTGAGCGTTCGTTGAGCACCCCGCCTGGCTACCCGTACCGTAGGCGCTCTGGTGGACGCCGTAGTAGGCGGCGGTAAGCTCAAGATGCGGAATGACCGCGTAACGCACGCCCGTCCAGTAGACCTGGACGATCTTCGGCTCCGTGTAGGCCGTGTTGTTCACAAATGCCAGCACATAGCCGCCGATGTTGATGAAACCGTCGCTGAGCTTGTTCTTTGGGTTCGTGTACTTGATGTACTCGTAGCCGGCGAAGAGCTTCAGGGGGCCGTACTGGTACGAGCCCATCAGGGCATATGCCGTATTGTCGGACACCGTGCCGGACAGCGAGTTCGTCAGCGAGTCGCCGGCCGGCAGCTGCGCAACCTGGGACGTACTCAGTGCACTGGCGGTGATGGAGCTGTTGACCTTGGAGTAATAGGCGTCGAGGGCGGCGCCCGCGAGACTGCCGCCGAGGTTCGCCTGCACCGCCGTACGCCCGGAGCCATTAGAGCCATTGAATTTGTACAGACCCGCGACATGCGCCCGGTCGTCGATACTCAGCGCGTACTTGGCGGTCGAATCGAGCCGGTTGTCCTCGCTGCTGCCCGCACCGGAGTAACTGTTGGAAGCGCCGAGCAGGCCGAAGGCGCTGGCATGATAATTCGGGTCGTACTTGATGGTTCCCTCCGACAAAAGCGTTATCTGGCGGCCAAAGGTCAAGGTGCCGAAGCGCTCCGATCTGAAGCCGACGAACGCCGTCTGCAAGGCCTGCCCCGCAGAACTGCCGTCGACACCGACACTCTGGTCGGCGAGCGCCTTGCCATTGTTAGCAGTCAGCGAGCGCAGTGAGTCCGCGAGCTGCCCGGACTGCGGGTTGAAGAAGGACTCGACCTGGAAGACCGCCGACCAATCCTCAGTCAGCGGCTCAAGACCCTGCAGGCCGATGCGCGATTGCCCCATGTTGCTCGGCGTCAGACCGATTACGGACTGGTGGCTGTTCGATCGCACGATGTTGCCGCTGGCAGAAGGACGATATGGGGTGAACGGCGCACTGTGGGTATCGAATTGCACGCCGAGGTCGATGACGCCATAAAGCGTGATGCCCCGCCAGGTCAGGCTGTCCTCGGGGGGCACGCCCGGCCCGGTTTTCTGCTGGGCCTGCGCAGGAAGTGAGGTCAGAATGAACAGCAGGCTCAGGCAATATCCCGCCAGGCCCGGCCGCGCCGCGCGTCTCGTATCCGGTGAGGCGTTCTGCCGGCAAATGTGCCCGCGTCTGTCTGCGGCGAGACGGGCATGGACCTGTAAACCGATTCTGTCGTGGTTCTTGTCGACCATTGTGCGCTGCAACTTCTCGTAATCGGGAACGAGAGCGTCGCTGATTCGGGGTTATGCGTCAGTCGTTCGTCGGTCACAAAGCGGTTGCACGGTTATATCCGTCGCGCATATCAACATTGCCGGTGCGCAGCGGCCGCGAGCGCAGCTCGGGTGGCAACAGCGGCGGGGATTCGTGGCGGCAGCCGCGATTACTCAGCCCAGGGAGGCCTTGAGTGCCTTGGCGACCTGGCTCGCGATGTCGTCCCGCAGGGCGAGCCTGTCGGCTTGCTGTCGATCGCAGGTCTCGGACCACACGACATAACCGTCGTCGGCGCGAATGAGTCGCACGGCGACCCGCAGCGTGGCGTCCGACTGGCGTACGCTGCCGTCGAGCACGTACGCCACGCCCAACGATCTGGCCATTTCCGCCCCGGTCAGCTACTTACCCTTGAAATAGAACGACGCGGCGGGCGCGGGGCACCAGAACGCCCCTTATCTTACTGATCTTGTCGATCGGCTCCTCGGTCAGGCCGTCAGCGAGGTACTCCTCGTTCATCTGCTGAGGCGTGAGATCGAGGAAAGGCAGCACGACCACGCATTTCTAATGCGCCGGGGACCGCGTGAGGGCCGCCGTGCCGTACGCAGGTCCGAGCGCGCCAGCGACGATGAAGTCGTGCATGAGGCGGAAATAGCCCTCGGGCTGGCGTGTCGAAAGCCGCGTCCCGTCCGCGGTCGTCTCGTACTCGTAAATACCGTGCTCCGCATGCGGAAATACCGCGACCGAGATGGGGTGACCGGCGGCGCTCAGGACGCGCAGGCGCCGCGCGGTCTCCGCGCTGGGCGCGTCAAGATCGTCCGCCCCCAAAATCCACAGCTGTGGTACCGCGAGATTGCGCAGTACCGGCAGCGGGTCATAGTGAAGCGGCACGCCGGCGAAGAGCTTCGGTCCCGCGACCCGCAGCTCCTGCGGCGATTTCTCCAACAGCACCCAGGTGACATCGCCATGGATATCGCGGAACCAGGGCTCCGCCTGGTAGCGCGCGCGCACCGCATCGAGCGCGTCATAGCCATCCTGGAAATTGCTGTTCAGGATCGCCGCCGACGCATCGGCAATCTGCATGGCCTTAGCCATGACCTCGGGTCCGTAGCCGTGGCGAGTGATGTCGAGTGCAATCGCGGACCGGTCCTCTTGCAGCGGGGAGACCGCCAGGCCAAAGCAGACCACCACGAAATCGACCGGCTCGATGCGCGCGGCGAGCGGCGCGACCCATCCGCCCTGGCTCCCGCCCTGATAGCCCGTGCGGCCCGCGCGCGCCCCGGCGAGACGCTTCGCCTCGTGCAGGGCGGCAATGGCGTCGTTGGCGAGCACCAGATAGTCCTGGGTGTAGTCACCCGTGGATGCCCCCGTACCGCGCTTATCGTAGACAAAGGTGCCAATCCCGGATGCGGGAAACTGGCGCTGCAGCGCGTAATCATCGAGCGCTGAGTCATGCTCCGAGCCGTGGATGAGCACCACGATCGGTACCCGGCCGCCCCCCGGAGGCATCACAAGGCGCCCCGCCAGTACGGCATCCTCCACTGCGAAGCGCGTCTCGGTGACATCCAGGGCGATCCGCGTACCCGGCGCGCCGGCGAAGCGAATGCCCGCGCTTCCGCAGGCAGCAAAGCTGACGCGAATGCCGTCCGGGCGCCCGGTCCACCCAAGCGTGCTGGTCCACTCCCCACCGCCTGCGCGCGTGAGCTCGCCAGTGGTGCCGTCCGTCCGACGCCATCGCAGCTTGCCTTGCTCGCCGGGAGCGATATCCACGTCCGCTTGTCGCGCGAAACGGTACGTTCCGACGTGGCACTGCGGCTCGGCCGGAGCGTCCGCTGCAGCAGGAGAATTCGCCGCACCCAGGAGGAGGCAGGCGGTCAGTAGTTCAAAGCGCAGTTTCCACGGCATTTTCCCGATCCTTCAGGGTGGTATGCCCAACCTATCCCGGCAACATCGCACAGTCCCGGTACACTTTGGCTGACTTGGAGCAGCACAGTACGGCTCGCATACAACTCAGGCGCGGGCTGCGGGTTTTCCGGCGCAGCATTGACAAGGTGGCCGCCGCGCACAGATACTTTCTTATATGGTGAAGTATCAAGAAAAACTTGACCGAACCTTCGCGGCGCTCGTGGATCCGACGCGACGCGCCATCCTTGCGCGGCTCGAACGCAGGGGTGGCGTCTCGATCAGTGAGCTGGCGGCGCCCTTTCCTATCAAGCTCCCTGCCGTCATGAAGCATCTCGATGTGCTGGCGGAGGCGGGCCTCGTCACCCGCTCGAAAAGCGGACGCGTCGTCACCGTGCGGCTGCGCGCACAGCCCCTGCGCGCAGCCATAGACTGGCTGCAGCACTATGAGCGCTTCTGGTCGGGGCGGCTGGACCGGCTCGCCCGCTATGCGGAGGACAAGGAAGCCGAAGCGCGGAGCGACAAGCGTTGACGAGCGTCACGCTGGTACGTCGCATCAGGGCGCAGCCGCCGGTGGTGTTCGATGCCGTCACCACGGCCGAGGGAATCGCACGCTGGTGGGGACCGGACGCAGGTCCGGTGCTGATCGCGGAGGCCGATGTACGGGTCGGCGGTCACTACCGGCTGCGCTTCCGCATGCTCGATGGCACGGAACACGAGACGAGCGGGACTTACCTGGAGCTTCTGCGACCGCAGCTCGTCGTCATGAGCTGGCGCTGGACAGGCGGCATGGAGGACCCGGGCGAGTCGCGGATCGAAATCGTATTGCGCCCGGTACCTGAGGGAACCGAGCTTACTTTCTCGCACTCACGACTGCACGATGAAGAGACCCGGCGCAGCCATGCGGCCGGCTGGGCCGGCTCACTCGACAAACTGGAAGCGCTCTTTGGCCGCGCGGGCGCCTAGTGAACCGAGGGGCCTGCAGCTAGTGCGTGTCTGTCGTCGCAGAGGTACCGTCGGACCATTTGCTCAGCGGCACAAAGAGAACTGTCGTCTCCCCCGGGTCACCTTCCTGCCCGAATACCGGAGAGCCGGGGAGATTTGCGCCGAACGCGGATAGCGCGGTGTGCGGCTGGAAGAACATCAGGTGTGGGTGCCAGTGCCCGTCGATATCCGACAGATGGCCCTGTTTGGACATCATGTAGCCCAAGGCCCCGGCTGCAGGCGGCTGGCGTGCCGCGGCCGAGGCCTTGGTGCGGGTAAGCATCTCGGCTTTGGAAATACCCGAAAGTACCCACTGAGTCCGCTCAAGATTGGCCGGGAGCACCGAGCTCACCGCCGCAGGGTTCAGGCAGTCCGGCCCGCGGATGCGTGGATTCCAGAACTGAGGATCACTGAAGGAGGCAAACCAGGAACGCTCCACCAGGCAGACGAAGCCGTTCTTGCCCTTCACGGCGGTCTCGTAGCCGTGATCGCCCAGCACCAGAATCTCCGCATCGGCCGAGATCGCGGCGGGTGCAGCGCTGCGGGCCATTGCAATCTCATCAGAGCGGCTTGCCATTCGGTACTGATCAACCGGAGCCCTGTCCGCAGCCTGGCTATCCTTGCCGTCCTGCGCCACGAGCGGCTCCATCAAACCCAGCAGCAGTGCCAGCCCCCAGACCGCGCACCTGACTGCCGGCCTGAGCTGCGCCCGCGCAATCTGCCCCGAGTTCGGCGGCAGTGTCATCAGGCTGCAGGTCAGCATGGGGCTTCTCCTCGCGGCGGTATAGTTCACCATATAGTGAACTCTATGGATGACCCCGGGCGCTGTCAATGAGATCCACGGTGGCGAGGCGGCGCGGGCGACTTTCGAAAGCCGTTAGTCGCTAGTATCGTTGGGCCTTCGATAGTCACTCGAGGTCTCGCGCAATGGTGTCGTTTTCTTGCAGCGCCGCACGATCGGCGATTTTCAGCCTAGCGGCGGTGGCCGTTGCCGTTCCCTTGGTCGCCCGGAGTGAACCCACGACGGCTCCGACTGTGACCGCGCCACAAATGATCGATGCCTTCGAGGGGACCTTTGGCGTACACCCCGGCCAGCGACGGAACCATATCAAGGGTACCTGCGCGATAGGCGAGTTCGCTGGCACGAGCGACGCTGCGGCACTCAGCCGCTCCAGGCTTTTTTCCGGTGCCACCATTCCGGTGATCGCGCGCTTCTCACTCGGTGGCGGTAATCCCGACGTTCCGGACGCAGCGCCGGCCCCACGCGGCATGGCGCTGGAATTCCATCTGCCGGGCGGCGCTCTGCAGCACATCACGATGATCAATGTGCCAATCTTCGCCGCGGCATCGCCGGCCTCGTTCCGCGATGCGATCGTCGCCGCGAAGCCGGATCCGAAGACGGGCCATCCCGACCCCGAGAAGCTGAAGGCCTACGCCGCAACCCACCCGGATGCGATGGCGCTGACGCAGCTGGCGAGCCACCACACGCCGACGGCCAACTACTACCAGACCACCTTCTTCAGCATTCACACTTTCAAGTTCGTCGATGCAGAAGGCGCCGAGCATCTTGTGAAGTGGCGATTCGTGCCCCGGGATGGCACGAAGGAAATGACGGCTGAAGAAATCAAAGCAGCGCCCCATGATTTTCTCGAGAAGAAACTCATCGAGCGCACCGCTGCCGGGCCGGCGATCTGGGACATGATCGTCTACGTCGGTGAACCCGGAGATCCGCAGGACAACCCGACGCTGGCGTGGCCGGAAACTCGCAGGCACTTCACCGCCGGCACCCTGAAGATCACCCAGGCGACACCGCAGCAAAAGGGCGTGGCCTGCGAGCCGATCAACTTCGATCCCCTGGTCATGGCAGACGGTATCGCCCCGACCAACGATCCTATTCTGCTGTTCCGCTCTCCGGCTTACGGAGTCTCGTTCGGCAAGCGCCTGTCCGGTCAGTGACGCATCCCTGCGGCTGTGGGATCCATGAGAGTTTGACGGGGTAAGGCGATGACGTGAAGCGCAGGCGTCGATCTTGAGCCGCGCCGATCGTCGTAAGACGTGTGCAATCGAGGAAGGCGCCATGACACCTGACCGGCTCGTCTCACGAGAGGAGTGGCTTACCGCGCGCAAGGCGCTGCTGGAGCGCGAAAAGGAGTACATGCGCGCCGGCGACAGGCTCGCCAGCGAGCGGCGGGCGCTACCCTGGCTGAGGATCGACAAACCCTACACGTTCGAGACCGAGCGGGGGCGCCGGACGCTCGCGGAGCTCTTCGATGGGCGCACGCAGCTGGTCGTGCACCATTTCATGTACGCCCCCGACTGGAATGCCGCCTGTCCGGGATGCTCATTTCAGGCTGAGCACATTGACGGTCCGGCACGACACCTGCCCCACCACAACATAACGATTGTGGCCGTGTCCCGTGCGCCGCTGCCCAGAATACTCGCATACAGAAAGCGGATGGGCTGGCACTTTGACTGGGTGTCCTCCTTCGACAGTGACTTCAACTACGATTTCCACGTCTCCTTCACGAAACAGCAGCTCGACCAGGGCTGCGTCGATTACAACTTCGGCACCATCACGACCGATAACCGCTACCTGAGTGAGGAGCTGCCGGGCCTCAGCGTCTTCTTAAAGGATGAATCCGGTCAGATCCTGCTCACCTACTCCACGTACGCCCGAGGGCTCGACATGCTCCTCGGCACGCATCATTACCTGGACCTCTCCCCCGAAGGTCGCAACGAGGCAGGTTACCGCGCGTGGCCGCGTCGTCATGACGAATACCCGCCTCCATCGACAGACTAAAGGCGATGGCGGGTCCGGATTACCGCCCCCGCGGAGCTGTCCGGCTTGCGGATGCGCCTTGCTGCTTTAGTCGCCGCGCCGGATCCGTAACGGCAGCGACCGCCCGCCTTCGGACCCTGCCGAGTTCACGCTGAATTTAAACGGCAACGCGCGTCGAATACCGGGTCGCTGTTTCGTTGTAGCCTAGACACATCGCTCTATGAGGAAAGAACGGAGACGGACAATGGCCAAGAATGTGATCTGTCTTTGGTACGACGGCACCGCGGAGGCTGCCGCCATGTTCTACGCTCAAACCTTCCCGGACAGTGCCGTCACCGCAGTGCATAAGGCTCCGAGCGGCTACCCGAACGGCAAACAGGGGCAGGTGCTCACGGTCGAGTTTACGGTGCTGGGAATTCCCTGCCTCGGTCTCAATGGCGGACCGGCGTTCAAGCACTCCGAGGCATTCTCATTCCAGGTAATCACCGACAGCCAGGCCGAGACGGACCGCTACTGGAACGCGATCATCGGCAACGGTGGAACAGAGAGCGCCTGCGGATGGTGCAAGGACAAATGGGGCTTGTCGTGGCAGATCACCCCGCGGGCGCTGCTCGACGCAACGACCGATCCCGATCGTGCCGCCGCCAAGCGCGCCTTCGAGGCGATGATGAAAATGAAGAAAATCGATATCAGCGCAATCGAAGCGGCGCGGCGCGCGACCGGTGCCACTTAGCCGGCGCGTAAGCGTCTAGTCCAATGCGCCGGGCAAGCCAGCGCTTCGCCAATTCGGCGGGGCCCGATCAGGGCCAGTGCTACCGCCCGGCACTGGCGCGCGTCATCGGTCGTTCCGCTGTCGCATCTGACTTGCTCTGTGCAAGTGCGCGAATCAACACGGTTTGCGTGAGTGGTGCCTCGCACCGCAGCTCCCGCAGCATCGCTGTGATGGCCGCAACGCTCACCGGCTTGCTGTAGAGATACCCTTGGCCCAACGTGCAACCAAGCCCCAAAAGCTGCGCCGCCTGCTCCGGCGTCTCAATCCCCTCCGCTACGGTTGCCAACTTGAGCCGCCGCGCCATATCGATGATTGCGGTGACTATGGGAGACGCCGGCTTGTCCTCGGACAAGTTCCGGATGAACGCGCGGTCAATCTTGAGAACATCTATTGGCAGGTCATTGAGGTAGCTGAGACTTGAGTAGCCGGTGCCAAAGTCATCGATCAGAATCTGTGCGCCCCGAGCCCGCAGCGTCGCAAGCGTCTGGCGGAGGCGCTCGCTCTCTTGCAGTACCGCAGACTCGGTGATTTCGAAGCGCAGCCATTTCATCTCGACGCGAGCCTCATGAGCGAGCTTGACGACCAGTTCAGAAAACTCCACCCGCTCGAGCTGCAACGGCGACACGTTGATCGCCACCGGCACGATCGGCACTTGCGCGTCGAGCCAGGTGCGCAACTGTCGCAGCACCAGCCTCAAGCCATGCTCGCCCAGCTCGACGATCAAACCGGTACGCTCGGCAACCGGTATGAAGCGCGCCGGGGCCACGACCCCCTGCTTGGGATGATTCCAGCGCATGAGAGCCTCAAGAGAGACGATGCGGCCAGTAGGCAAATCCACTATCGGCTGGTAATCCATGAAAATCTGACCGCCGCCGACCGCCTGGCGGAGCGCCTGTTCGAGTCCCGCCTGCTCGTTGACCAGCTCACCCATTTCGGCCGAGAACTGCCGATGACAGCGTTTGCCTGCCGCCTTGGCGTGCGTCAAAGCAATGGCGGCCCGCTTCAGTAGCAGATCGGCCTCGAGCGCATCATCGGGATATACAGCGATGCCCAGACTTGCGGTCACATGCAGCGAGTCATCACCAATCATGATCGGCGCGGCTACGGTAGCCTGCAGACGCATGGCAAGCTGTTCGATTGACGCCAAGTCCGGCATCAATGTCGCGACGACCACAAACTCATCGCCACCCGTACGTGCTACGACATCCTCGGCGGCGACCGCAGCGCGCAGGCGCCGCGCCACGACCTGCAGCACCTGATCGCCGCAGGGTGGGCCGCGCGAGTCGTTGATGCTTTTGAAATCATCCAGATCCAGTTCAATCAGCGCCAGCAACCGTCCGCCTCCGGAGACACGCCGTAAAACCCGAGGCAGGCGGCTGGCCAGGAACATGCGATTCGGCAGCGCGGTCAGCGCGTCCTGCTGTGTTACACGCAGCAACTTTTTGCGATGCTCGCGCTCCAGGCGTTCCGTCTCTCTGCGATGGCTCACATCGTGCCCAACCATCGCCAACACCCGCTGACCATCGATCTCGGCCGCCGTCACCGCAATCTCCACGTCCGCCCATCGCCCGCCGGCGCGGCGCGCGCGCGAGTGCAACACCATGCGGCGTTTCCGCCGCGCAACCTGCGTGAGTCGCTCCGGATCGATGTCGGGAAAGAGGTCCTGCACGCTGTGGCTCGCGAGCGTCTCGGCGGTGCAGCCGAGGCTCGACAGTACCGTCTGGTTCGCATCGACGATGCGCTGTGATGCCGCATCCAGCAGCATGACATCCTCTTCCAGCTGCTCGCCGATCATGCGGTAGCGCTGCTCGGCGGCATAACGGGCGGCGAAACTGCGCCGCAGTCGCAGTACGAACCACACCACCAGAGCCCCCGAGGCGAGAGTCAGTACGAGGTTAAAACCCAAAAGGTAGGCGGTCGTGCGGTAACCCAAGGCATAGGTGGCACGCCCGGAAATGGTCGACAGGAGCGCCACCGGAGTGCCGTCCATGTTACGGAGCAAAAGGTAGGAGCCAATTGAATTGCGATCCTTCGCCCAGACGAATGAGTCGTCCTCCGCCTCATCCGACACGAGCCACGATTGCACAGCAACCGGCATGTCGGCCACATCGTTGGGCGTCCGCAGGTAGTGAATCGCCAGCGGCAGTTGACTCGTTTGTCTGACACGCTCTATTTCCTCGCTCGCGATGAAGCGCATGAAGATGAGTATCGCGCCCGTAGCAGCGCTGCCATCGGTACGCTTGATCTCCTGCGCGGCCACGGCCGCGGGCCCCAGGGGCGTGCTCACCAGCAGCTGCGCCGGGTTGCGCGTGCTTTGCCTGGCGACGTCTTGAGGACGGCTAAAACGGCGAATCGGCTCGAGATACCTGCCAGGTGCGGGCGAGATTACTTGCTGCTTGGCGCGATCGTAATAGCACGAGTAAACGTCATGACCGTCCTTGTCGACCATCCAGACCACGTCCACGCGCATGCCCGCCAGGGTTTCGCGCGTGAAATTGGCGGAGACGTAAGCTGCGTTACGCGTGTCCAGATACGCGGCCGAGTCGTCCCACTCCGCATAGTCGCGATTACTGACGTGCAGCTGGCGCAGGTCCGCGTCGAGCGCTTGCATTATCTGCGCGCTCTTCTGACGCATCTCCCCGCTCTCGATTTCTTCAAAGCTGCCAATGAGGATCTTGGCAAGCACGGCGACGGCAACGATCAACGCGACAACGGAAAGCGCACAGACGACGATTGCCAGTCTGAAGCTCCGCGTCGCGCTGGGGGTTCCCGCCGTGCGGTTGCGCGTGTCCTGGAGGGGAGTGGCAACACTGCGGTCCGCGAGCTCTGGTAGATCCATGCCGCATGTATCGGCAGCTGATCCAGAAACTGGACCGCTAACGCCCAATGACCCTCGAAACGCTCACGTGCGGGTCGCTTGTCTCACGCGCTGCAGGGTCCACAACAGGCCATGTGCTCGGTGGCCCCCCGGGCCGGGGTAGAGGGCTGGCTGGCGATCTGATTGGTGGAAAGGGAGGGACTCGAACCCTCGACCCCGGCATTGTGAGGGGTAGTTGAGTCAAGGTACCTCGCAATTTCAATAGCTTAGCCAAGGAGCGCCCGTTGCACTTAGCACGACGAAGCACAACTGGGCACGACCGACTCCCGCAAACTCCCGCAGCGAACAGTCCGGGTGCCAATGACCAGATGTGGTGTATAGTGTGGAGCCAAGTCCACATTAGAGTCCACAGGGATGAAGACGATCCAGATGACCATCGACGAACGTCTCCTCAAGGTCGTCGACAAGATAACCCGAGCCCGAAAAACCACCCGATCGGCGTTCATTCGCGATGCTCTCGAGGCGGAGATCCGACGACAGCGAGTTCGCGAGGACGAGGTCCGACACGCCGAGGGCTACGCGCACAAGCCAGTTGCGCCCGGTGAGTTCGATATCTGGCTGAGCGAACAGGACTGGAGTACGTCGTGAATCGGGGTGACGTCTGCTGGTACACATTCAAGACACCAGACAAGAAGCGGCCGGTACTGATCCTCACACGCGATTCCGCGATCGCCGTGCTGCACTCGGTCACCGTTGCACCGATCACCTCGACGATCCGTAGTATCCCCACTGAGGTCGTCCTGACAGAGGCCGACGGTTTACCAACCACCTGCGCGGCGAACTTCGACAATCTCCAGACCGTGCCCAAGAGCAATATCGGCGATCGCATTGTCCGATTAACGACGCAGAAAATGAAAGAGGCTGGCGCGGCGACCTCATTCGCGCTCGGCTTCGACGACGAGTGAGCCCGACGGTCAAAACTCTTGCAGCTCTCTGCGTCAGCGCAGCTCTCGTTTCTGGCGCGGGCGCGCAAGAGCAGCACTCTGATCACGACGAGAGCGAAGCGCTGGGGAGCGTGCATTTTCCGGTCACTTGTCAGGCGAGGAGCCAAGCGGCCTTCACGCGGGCGGTGGCGCTGCTCCACTCCTTTGGCTACGAAGAGGCCCGCAAGTCCTTCGCGAAGGTTGCCGAGCAAGACCCCCGCTGTGGAATGGCATCCTGGGGGATTGCCATGACCTACTACCACCCGATCTGGGCGCCGCCGACGGCGGCCGAGCTCGCAGCCGGAGAGGCCGCAGCTGACAGTGCGGATGCCATAGGTGCCAGGAGCGACCGGGAAAAGCACTACATCACCGCAATCGGCGCCTTCTACCGCGACTTCGGCCGGGTCGATCACCGCACGCGCGCCCTCGGTTACAAAGAGGCCATGGAGGATCTGGCGCGCCGCTATCCCGATGATCACGAGGCGTCGGCCTTTTACGCGCTGGCGTTGCTTGGGACGGCACCGCCGGGTGATGCGACCTTCGCTGCTCAAAAGCAGGCGGCGGAAATCTTAAACCGCCTTCTCATGAAGGAACCGCAGCATCCCGGAGCGATCCACTACCTGATCCACGCCTACGACTACCCGTCGCTCGCTGCGATGGCACTGCCGGCGGCGCGGGCGTACGCGAAGATTGCGCCCTCCTCGCCGCATGCTTTGCACATGCCGTCGCACATCTTCACGCGGCTCGGGCTGTGGTCGGAGTCGATCGAGTCAAACCTCGCCTCGGCCGACGCCGCGCGGCATCTGGTTGCCAGGACCTATCCCGGGGCCACTTCCTTCGACACTCTGCACGCCCTCGATTACCTGGAGTATGCGTACTTGCAGACCGGCAACGAGCCAAAGGCGCGCCAGGTGCGCGAGGAGGCGGCGACTGCAAGGAAGTTCGATGATCCAAGCTTCGTTGCCGGCTACGCGCTCGCCGCCATCCCGGCGCGCTTCGCCCTGGAGCGTCGTCGCTGGGATGAAGCTGCGAGGCTCGAAGCGCCTGATGCCAGCCTTGCCTGGGAGAACTTCCCTTACGCACGGGCCATAACCTATTTCGCGCAAGCGCTGGGCTCTGTGCGCGGCGGTGAGCCGAAGCGGGCTTACGCGGCACTCACCAACCTTGAAGAAATCCACACAGTGCTGGTCAAGTCACCGGTTTCCGGACCCTACGACTGGGCGGGACAGGTGGAGTCCATGCGGCTGGCAGCTGCGGCCTGGCTTGCGTATTCCGAGGGCCGCCAGAGCGAGGCCGTCGGTCTCGCGCGCAATGCAGCTGACCTTGAGGACCGCGTCGGGAAGCACCCGGTAACGCCGGGAGCCGTACTGCCCGCGCGCGAGTTACTTGCCGACTTGCTGCGCGAGATGGGGCGGCCGGGCGAGGCGCTGCAGCAGTACGAGTTGTCTTTGAGCGTGGCGCCCAACCGATTCAACAGCCTCTATGGCGCGGCGCAATCGGCCGAGACCTCCGGCGACTCACGCAAGGCGGTGCAGCTCTACGCGATGCTCGCCGAGAACTGCACCTCGTCTGACCGCGCAGAGGTCAAGCGCGCGCGCGACTTCCTCGAGCGGCATAAGTAGTTTATGGCGTGCATGCAAGGCGCTTCGATGAAATTGGTGGAAAGGGAGGGACTCGAACCCTCGACCCCGGCATTATGAGTGCCGACCCCGAAGATTTAGTGTTGTAATTTCAATCACTTGCCAAGGGCGCCCGTTGCAGCCTGGCACGACGAAGCACAACTTAGTACTACTGACTCCCGCAAATCTCCCGCACCCCGGTCACAACCTCGGTGCCCCGAGATTGCCCAACGCCGCCTCCTGCATAGCACGCAACTAGGAACTCGACTGAAGTGTCGTACACCGCCCACTCATCCGCCAGCTGCCGATCGATTTCGACAAAGTGCTTCCACTTCCACCGCGTTCGAACCTCCGCAGCAAATCCGTCCGAGGAACGCTGTGGCCGCCCTAGCGTACGCGAGCGGCGATACGGCGTAAGCAAGACGCTTGATCTCCAGGAAGGGGCTAAGTTGCAGAATTCGTGGGGTTAGGTGACGGTGGGTCCTCCACTTCTCCCTCGACTCTCGGGTTGGCAGCCGCGCGCGCCGCGGCGACGGCGGCGTCGACCGAAGGATCCTTCAGCGCGCTTGCGGGCAGCAGGCTGACCTCCACGAAGGAAGACTTGATCTCGAAAGAGCGCAACCCCCGAGTAGCGAGCGCGTGCAATCGTTGGTCGTCGACGCCAATCTCACGAAGGAGAAGGATGTGATACAGATTCGATAGCGCCTCACTCTTCTTGTGCAAATCCTCCAGTTCGTTGTCGTAGTTACCCTCGTGACGGCGACCTCCGTAGTGGGAAATCTCATTCCGCTTCTCGGCGCACGCAGCCGCAAATTTGCGCAGGGCCTCCCTCTCCAAATCGAGCGGCAGACCTTCCAAAGTTTCGAAAATGCGTTGCTCGAGGGAGGGTTCGCCGGCGTGTTCGAGTTGCCGCACCAGCCATTGCTTGTCCCTTCCCTCTTCGATCTGGGCGAGGACTCGAGCAATCTTTGCCCGCAATTTCTCGGAGCCGCGGGCCGCTTCTCCACGACGGCGATGCAAGGATTCCAGCCCCCAGACGAGCATGATGAATCGATGCTCCTCATAGAGCGACACACTGCGCCGGGTGCCGAGGTAGAGGTAAACGCCGGGGCCCCACCGCTCGCGGCGCAGTCGCCAGTTCCCGAAAAGTTCACCGAACCTCTCCTTTACCTGCGGAAAGCTGACCCAGAATTCCCGCGGACCCGGCGGTTCCTTGTCTCGACTGATGTGCCTGGCGAAGTAAAGTTGAAAGCGCTGCGGGCGCTCGCCCTCATCGTACGTCAGCATCGGCCAGTCCAGGCTATAGTCGGATCCGGTTAGTAGCACGAAGAGATCGGCGAACAGCACGTACTGTGCTTGGATCGCCGCGAGCGGCAACGGCCGCTGAGGAATCAGCACGATTTCCGCATACTCCGTCAACGTCAGTAGCGAGCCACGGTGCTTACCCAGGTACGGACCCTTGACACCAAAGACGATTTGCAACTGCCCGTCTTCCAACGGATAGACGAGTTTGTCCGGGACGCTATAAGCCGCCGCGATGCCGGATTCCGTACGCTCTGCGCCAATGCCGCGCAGCCAGAGCCATTCCTCAAAGCCCTTCAATTCCACCGTGAGCCGGGGGAATTCCATCTGCTCCTGCGAGTCACGAAAAGGACCGTCACCCAATAGGCACTGAAGGGCCAGATATCGCTCGAACGATATTCCGTTGGTCTTGAACTGTCCGCCGTTGCGACGCACGCCGGACAATCGCACCGTCTTATTGCTTCCCTTCAAAATCCCGTGGATGCATTTCCCCTCAGGTAACGGCGACCCACCGCCGACCAATGCCGCCCAGGGACCGTGCTCATTGGGAAACACTCCTTCGAGTTCCAGGCGCGACTGTCCGTCGTCGTCGATGCTTAACTTCCCCACCACAGCAGTCTCTGGAGCAACCAGGCCGGAAGGCACCTGCACATCACTCCACCAGAAGTAACCGGTTTCCTCGAGGATCTTGGATTTCACTGTAACGTCCTTCTAGATGGTCGCATCGCATGCGTCATCTGTGCGGCGACACGCATCTTGGAGCTCGGGGTCATTTTATGCCGCTCGGGAGACGCCCGTGCGGGACGGTCAGTGCAATTTTGTTGCAGCCAATTGAGCTTGCATTTCGACTTTGGAGGTTGTGAAGTCAAGTCGTGTGACTTTAACTGGAGATTGTCATGACTCGTATACCGTTTGACCCAAGCCACCTCCTCTACATCGTGCGGCGCGATCAGCGCGGCAGACCAATCATCGTGCGCGTGAGGCTCCGAAGGGGTGAGGCAATCTGAAGAGCCCCGCGCGCAGACCGCACAGCGTTCTGGCCGGCAGGCCTCGGCTGTGTCGGCGGCGCCCGAAAGCGACCGGGAAGCGGCGGACGGCTAGCATCGTGCTAATTTCGCGGCCGCTATTGAGATTGTAGCTCGGGAGGTTACCCTGACTGCGGTAAGCCCGGCTGTTGCACAAGGGTTCGACGAAACGCCACGCTGATTGTGTGCAGCTGACCATAACCGAGACCGGTGGTAGATGAATGAAAATCCATCCGTGACAAAACGTTGATAGCCAGAAACGATGAAACGACCGAAGCCCTTTAACGAAGGCCGAGCTTGCGATGCGGTGATCCGCTATCTGGAACACCGTCGGAGGGCAAATCGCTCTCACGTGCGCTTTCCGGAGCACGAGCGCCACGCTGCTCCGATCGAGGTCGCCTTCGAGCTCGCCGGTACATTGTTCGCTATGGAGCATACCGGTATCGAACCGTTCGAAGGCCATACTGAGCTCCAGGCGACGGCGGCCATGGCGGTCCATCCGATCGCCCGAGCGGTCGAAGGCAGGTTATCTGCCACTGAGGACTTTGAACTTCATCTGCCGGCGGGTGCGCTCGCGGGTTTAGGCCGCAAGCGTCTCGAGGAAGTCCACAGACTGATTGCCTCTTGGATTGTCAGCATCTGGCCGTCCTTGCCCATCGCGCCGATGGGGCGCTATGACACTTCGGTCCAGTGGACGTCGGTCGCCGGCGTACCGTTCAAGGTCAAACTACATCGCACAGTCGGGCTCGTCAGACCCGGATCGCTGCAGATTGTTCATGTTGTCGGCGGCGTCGAGTCTTCGCGCGAAGCACGAATTCGTACCGCTCTCGAGAAGAAGCTGCCGAAGCTGACCCGGTGGAAGCAAGACTTCAACGCGCGCACCGTGTTGGTATTTGAACAAAATGACATCCAACTGACAAATGTGCACTTGGTAACGGATGCGCTGCTCAAGGCGGAAACTAGCGCGAGGGAGATCGCGGACGAGGTCTATCTCGTGACCAGCACAATCTCTCCCTGGTGGGTGCACTTCGTGCGTGTCGACTTTCGTACCTACTTCGATCTAACCGACCCCGACGATCGCGCGTGGGAAATCGATCCCAGTTCGCTGTCCGCAATCACCGAATCCGCCGCCTGACTTCGCGGCCGTCTCCCCTACGCGCCAGGCGAAATGCGCGGACGCTCACTGCGGGTCAGCGGGAGGAAAACTGCGTTTCCGGAATTCGAGAGCTTCTTCACTCCGGCGTTGCTCGGCTGCAATTTGTAGGTCGAGGCTGTGAGTATGTCGTTGAGCGAAGGCGCGCACCTTCTCACGCGGATCCGCGAGCCACGACTCCATCTCTTGCTTCTTGTGCCGATAGGCTTCCACGAGGCCGAACTCCCCTCGCAGCAAACCGACAGAATCCAGCGTCATGCTGACCCGCCGTAGCAACGGATCATCGGCGGGCAGCGCCTCTACAATCGACTGGGTGAGAGCGTGGGTGAACGGCTGTCCGTTGTAATTGGCGAGCACTTGGACCAGAAATTCTAGATCCGAACTCGTACCGTTCGCGTAGATCGCCTGGAGGGCGTGCTCGTATCGCGGCGTAAATACTGGGAACACATTGGCGAGCAACCGTGCGCCACGGTACTCGAAGAATTCCTGGTCGTCCGCAAACCAATTTCGTGCAGCGGTCACCGCATACTCCGGCACACTCTCCAGCGAGGGCTTCAGCAGATGAAACTCATAGGGCACGGCCTCGTATCGATTGCCCTCGGCCGCACCGCGCTCTGCCCTGAGCCGGTGGCCGAAGAAGTCGACGACCCGCGTCGGGTGGCGCTTTGCGATCTCATTCAGGATCTCCTCCTCTCGATAGTCGATTGGTGAGCGCGCCACGAGAGTATCGAGGACAAAGTCGGCTTGGTCTGGCTCCAGATCCCGAAACACAGAGCTTCCCGTCGCGCGAACGGCGACGTGGTTTACCCATCTCGCATCACCCTTGTCCCTCAGGTATCTCAATGCCGGCAAGAGCACGCGATGGAGTAGTCCGCCATCCACATCGCTATGGCGCGCCACGGAGGTCGCGACGATCTTCAGTAACACCCCATCGTCTCCACTTGCAATTGCCGCCCCAAGGGCCGCCTCGAGTAGCTGCGAATCGACTTCGACCGCATAGCGTTGGTACCAAACGATTTGCCCTATGTAACGCTGCTCGCTGATCCAATGTAGAAGCTTTCGGTGTAGCGCCTCTCGCCCCGCGCCCACCTCCAACCCGCCCAGCATGGCCGGCAAAAAGCCGCCGAGACGCAGATCTAGTCGATCAAGATAGGACATGAGGATTCCGGGGTTCGACTTTCCGAGCTGTTCCAAGAAATTGTTGAAGCTGATAAACGTGGCGCCATCTTTCATATCAGCCCGAGCGCAGCGAGACAGCATCTCCAGCCACTCGTCTGCCCGATCTTCGGTCACCTCTGCGACGAGCTCCGTGATCCGAGCATTCCGGTAGACCTCACGCGCCTTGACATCGAGAGCATCTGTCTCCCACTCGGGAGGGAATACCGATTCGAATCCCACCAATGTCTTGAAGGTCACGAACGTGCGATCGGCATTGACTAGATCCCGGAACTTGAATATTCGCTCGGACAGGGCGCGTCGAAGCTCGCCGAGCTCACGATCCTCCTCTTTGATTCCTGACTTTCCCTTGTGCCGATACTGCCAAAGCAGGACGTGCTCCATGTGCTCGAGCAGCTCATAGCTCTGCTGCGGCGCGATTTCTATATACAACTCAACAATATCGACCGCGTCGCGGAGAAGGATCTTAGCGAGCGCGTCGTTGACACCGCGCACAGGCGGCTGCATGGCGCGAGACAATGTCTGAAGCACTTGGAGCCGACCATCATCCGATTCCGCCTCGTAGAAGAGTCTTTTAAGGATGCGGATTGCACCCCGCCGCGCTTGATCCAAGGTATCGCTCGGAATCGCGGCACCTCGATGAAACGTCACTGCGTTATAGGTGGCCGAGGTGCCACTGATTTCAGACTTTAATGCTTCCCCCAGAACCTTCATCACCACCGGTCTGAGGGCTTCCAGGGCTCGTCGGTCCATCTTCTCGATGTGCGCGACCAGTTGGAGCTGCACGAGAGGTCCCGCCTCCTTCCAGACATCCATCTGATGCTCGGACAGGGTCTCGGCGGACTTTAAGAGGCGTTCCCTTACCTTGTCGTTCGGAGCGGCCTCAAAGAGGCTGGCGATGGCGGTAAATGCGGCCTCCACGTCGAAGTACCGAATGTAGTCCAATATTTCCGCCGCGACGCACACCATCATCTCGAGATTCTGACCTGGCAGGCTTCCGAAGGGAGTTTCGATTGGCCGCGTCTCGGTAACATAAGCTCGCAGCACCGTCGAGACGACTGCCGCCCGTACCTCTCTATGGACCTTTTCCAAATCGTCATAGCTCGGGAGAACGTATTCCTTAAACCGGCGAAGAAGCTCGTACCGCGCGTTGTTATCCTGGCATTCACCCAATTGACGCAACGCCCCCTCATCGAACAGTCGCCGTCCGCTCGATAGCCGCTCGAAGTCGTCGACGACCTTTTGAAATTCATATCCGGCAGGCAATAGATATTCCCGCATGATCCGCTTCATGCGGCCTTCGATGTCTTGCATCAGCGACTGACCAAAACCCTCGAGCACCGGTCGTTTGTAGACGGTGTCGTGAGCCATCTCCGCCCAAGCGTGATTCAGCGTTGTCTGAACCTGTACCTCGCACCACAGGCCACCCAGCTCGGTGTAGTCTGCCCGTTCGACGTGGGCGTCCTTCAAGCGGACCACATAGTTATTCGAGATGAAGAGTTCAGCTGCCTCGGTCGCCCCCGGGTGGGGGTGATGAATCTTCGTCCGTGACCAATCGACAACGAAATTATCAGTAATGATTGGGGATGACTGAAAGCGGGCGACATCGGAGTTCGTATAGAAAACGAGCCGACATCCGGCGAGATCTTTGGCGACCGCCGAGATGTTATCCGTCTGAAGCGCTCCTGCACGATCCAGTTTCCGTCGCAGCGATGGAGTCGCCTTCGCGCGACGCTGAATGTGTTGAAGGCGCAACTCCGGTTGCTGATGCAGCGCCGCGCGCAACGTCTCCGCGACGGTTTCAGCCAGTCGCTCATATTGCGCGTGTCCGCCAGCTTCGTATTCAGTGATGTTCATCGCCAGAGAGCCTTAGTTACCGCTTAAGTCGGTCGCGTCGGTTTCGGTAGGCCATCGGATCCGGGTATGGGTTGATCGAACCATCGGGATTGAGGCAGTCCGCTCTTGCGACTTTGACGATGGTTTCGCTGGACTCGTAAATCACGCCGCCCAAACGCCAGCTATACAGATTGTTGTAGTCGACGAGTGTCAAGAGAGGCGCGCCACTGCAGCCGCCAAGTGCCCAGTCTGGCGGGATCCGCGAACGCCCTCCAACATCATAGTGAGCGTCGTGCTCAAGTAAGACAGTGATATTCGCGTCGCTCACACTGGTCGCGATCGCGAGGGCCGTATAGCCCGTCCAGTCAACCTCGACCAGGCTACCTCCTCGGTAAGGCCGCATCTCTCTACCATCTCCGGGGAACCCAACAAAAAAGACCCCACGTTCCGGTTGAGGGGGATTGGGAGGCCATTTGAGCTGACTGCCCGTCAGGGCGAACTTCCCGTAGTGTCTGAAGCCCTCCACCTCTTGAGCGGTAACCCTGAACGTTGCCACGTCATAGGCGGGATCGGAGGCAATGAGGCGCTGCTCAAGCGGAAAGCGCGCCATATCACCGAGCACACATATGGTGTCCGGACGTGCCACACGCGCGGCGCGAAATTCAGCGTATACATGGTCCGCAGTGACCAGGAACGGCCCGGCCCCGGCATCCAGCATGAAGGCGGACCCATTGCCAAGAATGAGTGGTTTACCCTTCTCGGCAGCAATCCAGCAGATCGGCATGACATGCTGCGCTGCCGCCGTCTGGAGTGCCTTGTCGAGGCCTTTCCTGAGCAAGGCGATCGCTTCGTCGCGGGTCGGCTGTGGGAGCGAATCGGAGGTCACGCGGCTGATGTCCAGGTTACAAGCACGCTCATGAGATCTCCAGGAGCTCTGCCAGAAGACCCTCAACGTAGCGCTTCAGATTGCGAATCTCCGCCGCACTGGTTCCCGCGTGGGTCGAGGCCGCCCCCCGCGTTGCTGCCGGTACTGAATCTAGCGTCGTTGGCAGTAGCTCGTCTCGCGAGATAGCGTCGTTGGTGCTCAGTCTTGCCATTCGGTATCCCTGCATCCGGAAGACAATTGCGCGTAACAGGGCCTGCGTGGCGCCAGCGCTCCTTGCGTGCCGCGGGTCGCCTAAGCCGGAAAAGTCCGCGAGGTTCAGATTCGAGAGCACCAAGGTGCCACCTGTCCGCGCAGGGCAGTGCACAGTCGGCCGCGCTCGCTCGGAGCATCAGCGAAGTGTCGAATTGCCCAGGTATCGAGACACACGGCCGGATGAACCAGCGTTTGCACGACAAATGGTCGGCCGTCAGGCCTCAGAATCGTTGGGAAGGTAATCACGAACGGCTATACGATCGATCGATAATGGGACGCGCATAGTTCGGGCTACTTGAACCCAGAGTCACGCGGACATCGGCGCCTGCCTCGCCGGATAGATAAATCATTGATTTTTCATGCGAAGACAGATTTTGGTTGGAAACCTGAGACAAATCACCCCTCGTTCGCCATGTCGAGAAACGCGCTATAACTCGCGAATAGTGCGGGACCTTTCACTTACTGTACGTATATACAGTATAGAGCTACTATATGGGTTATGACTGACCTGTTTTCTCAACCGGTCGCGAGCTCCGATTTCGCGGACCGCGCGATCTCGCCGAAAAGGGAACTAGGCGCATACGAAGCCATGTGGGCTCGAGAGGGTGCATGGTTCAAATCGATCGCTGAGAGCTTCCGATCTCATCCCGGAGCCATACCCTCTGATTTTGTACCGGAGGCGGACATCGAGAGGTACGCCCGGCTGGCGCTGGGCGCCATTCGTAGTGCTGGAATTCAGCATTTCGGCGTGCGGATTCACGGCGCGGGTGAATATCCACAGAATCTTCGAGATGCCGACCATCCGGTTGAGCTTCTCTATTTCCAAGGCCTTTGGGACCTCGTCAACACTCGGAGTGTTGCGATCGTTGGAACGCGGCAGCCGAGTGAAAGTGGAGTCTCCCGTGCAGCAAAGCTTGCGCGGTTACTCGTTGCCGATGGATTTACGATCGTCTCCGGGCTAGCGCGCGGGATCGATACCGCCGCGCATACGGCCGCCATTGCCGCTAGCGGCTTTACCATTGGCGTTTTGGGCACACCTATCACCGAAAGTTATCCACGGGAAAACCGCAAACTTCAAAAGGAAATCGCGGATAAGCATCTTCTAATCAGCCAAGTGCCTATCGTTCGATACTCACAGCAACACGTTCGCGCAAATAGCTATTTTTTCCCGGAGCGGAACGTGACCATGTCTGCGCTCACTGAAGCAACGATCATCGTCGAGGCCGGAGAAACCTCCGGCACCTTGGTTCAAGCCAGGCATGCGCTCAAACAGAAACGCAAACTGTTTATTTTGGAGAGTTGCTTTCAGACCTCCGGACTAACTTGGCCGGAAACATTCGCACGTCAAGGTGCGATTCGAGTCTCAGACTACGAAGATATTAAGAGGCACCTTGCTCCCGCCAATTCCCGAAAAACTGTGGAAGATTGACGAGTCTACGGTCGGCGGCCATTTCTCTCTTCGCGAAACGGACCGCTGCTATTACGTCTGGGAGTACACCGCCGGCAAGCGGTACGATTTCAGTCCGACAAACTCGCTGATCGCAAACCTCAAGATTAAACCAACTCGGATCGCTCAGGCCCCCAAGCGCAACTACTACAAAGAAGAGGCGATCAGTCATGCGGCGGCGGCTCTCCGCCATTTCCTCCCCCAGACGTACGCGGAAAAAAACGCGACATTTGTTCCGATCCCAGGCTCTAAGGCGGTGGGTGATCCCGACTACGATGACCGCATGCTTCGAGTGCTCCAACGAGCATTCCAAGAATGGAAAGTCGACATACGTCCTATGCTCGAACTCGCGGAAAGCACTCGAGCAGACCACGAGACAGAAGAACGACTCGCTTATGACGAACTGCTCGCTGCGTCGCGGCTGAGAAACACTTCTCCCGCGCCTCCAAGGCCAATCGTCGTGGTGGTCGATGACGTGTTAAACAGCGGCAAGCATTTCAAGGTTGCGCAGGCTCTCATCTCCGAGCATTTCCCGGGCTGCGAGATTCGCGGATTGTTTCTCGCGCGATGCGTCAGGGAGAACCCGGCCGCAGCATTCCCAATAATCCCAGAGTAGCCAGCGCCGAGCAGCACGAGAGCTCTTAGAGCGAAGTATCAGCGCGATCTTGCCGTTGCAACGCGCCGTAAACGAGTGAACTCGGAGAACTCCCACGCCCTCACCGCAAGGATCGCGCTACACCCTTCTCGTTCGGCAAGAGCCAAGCGGGCGTCACCCTTCGCCAACTCCTCGAATTCTCCGGCCAAGCGTTCGAGAGACGCCCGAAATTGCGCTAGGGATGCTGGCGACAGCAGTCCTCCGACAAACCGAAATGCATCGCCAGTGCCGTTAAACTCCGCCTCAAAAAACTCAGGAACGAATCGCCTTACGAAGAATCCGTGGACCGGACCGTCCTTGCGCCAGGCAAAGTTTCTCGACGTCAGTTTGCGCACCCGGTGGGGCGGTCGGAATTCGATGATCTTAAGCTGGTCTAGCCGGAGCAAAATTTCTATGAGCTCGTTCTCGTCCATCCGAAAGGCATCTACGACGTCGCGGAATTTCCAGTCGTTCACCAAGAGATAGGTAACGAGAAGTATTTTGGGATTGCCGGAAAGTGCGAGCTCCTGCGACTCTGTGAGCTGCGTTACCAAACCCGCTCCTGCAGGGGACTGCACTAGTTCCGCAAGGGTGATGCCCAGTGTTACGCAGATTTGATCAAGTCGCTTGAGTGAAAAATTCCCCTTACTCAAGTCCCGCTTAATCGTAGGTTCGCTTACACCTATCTGCCGCGCCAACTCGCGATAGGTAATTCCTCGCGACCGTAGAAGCGACTTGAGCCCTATTAAGACCGTTGAAGTCGCGGACATTGTGAGTTGCCCTCAGTATTACCAAATGATACTCACAGGATCCCACGGTGTCACTGCGGATTATGCACTTGTGACACCAGTCCAGACCGCTCAGGCTTCAGTCAGCTTAACCGTGGGTGGGCTGGGCCGGCTTATGAGCTTTACGCCTTCCAGGAGTGCGCAATGAGGGAGATGCCAATCGGACTGCAAATCCTCGGAACGGGAGAGTTCATCCCAAGCAAGAGAGTCAGTTCCGAGACGATAGATGGACGGCTCGGGCGCACCGCTGGCTGGACCGAGCGTCACACTGGCGTTAAGTCACGCGCATTCGCCGGATCGGCGAGGACCTGCTGACCATGGGCGCCGCGGCTGCCCGAGAAGCGGTTTCCAGTGCGGACATCGCACCGCACGAGCTCGATGCGGTGATCGCCGTCGGCAGCGTACCGATCCAGGCGATCCCGTGCACGGCCGTCTTCCTTCAGCGGGAATTGGGACTTAGTGAGCTCGGAATACCCGCCTTCGACGTCAACGCCACCTGTCTGGGTTTCCTCGTAGCCCTAGACCTGGTAGCGCAGAGTATTGCGACGGGGCGGTTCCGGCGAGTCCTCATCGTCGCCAGCGAACTGGCCGCTGCCGGCGTCGACCCGGACGATCCGCTGACGGCCGGGCTGTTCGGTGACGGCGCCGCGGCCATTGTTGTGGGTGCGTCGACGCAGTCAGATTGCCGTCTGCTCGCAACGGAATTGAGGACTTACTCCGACGGCGCCGAGTACTGTCAGGTGCGGGCAGGTGGGACACAGCTCCACCCTCGCGTGGATCTGGAGGCCTTCCTTGGGGGCACGTACTTCGAGATGCAAGGCCGGGCGACCTATCGCATGGCGGCCGAGCGGTACCCGGAGTTCATCGCCTGCCTATGTAGACGTGCCGACGTCCGGGTTGCAGATGTCGACGTATGGGTTCCGCACCAGGCCAGCGGCAAAGCAATCGAACACCTCGCCGATGCACTGAATATTCCGCGCGATCGTATGGTTCTGACGCTCGAGACTCACGGTAATCAAATCTCCGCATCGATTCCCGCCGCCCTACACGCGGCAGTTACCAAACGCCGCATTGTTCGCCGGGAACCTAGTTGCCCTCCTAGGCAGTGGCGCCGGGCTTTCATTCGGCGGCGCCATTCTCAGGTATTAGCCTTTGAAGGTCGTCGAACGGGCGCCACCGGATTCATTGGCTCGCATGTGGCGGAATCGCTCGCTCGCGCTGGCCATCAGGTGGTCGCTGGTGGACGCAATCAAAAGGCGCTGGAGCGCCTGACCGCGCTCGGCTGCATACCGATAACCGCCGATCTAACTGGCGAACCGCTGCTCCCGTTGGTGAAGGGCTGCGAGGCGATCGTACACTGCGCCGCACTGGCCTCTCCTTGGGGCGAGAGGGCAGCGTTCTGGCACCACAACGTGGTCGCCACCGAGCGTCTAATTGCGGCAGCATGCAACGTTCGTTTCCGGTTCGTACATACCTCCCCGAGCATCTATTTCTCATGGCGCGATCAGCTGAATCGAGGCGAGGCCTTCGAGCCACGGGCATGCTGGCCGACCCACTACGCGGAGACCAAGTGGATCTCGGAGTGTCGCGTCCAGGAGGCGCGTGATCTAGGGCCTATCGTACTAAGACCTCGAGCGGTCTTCGGGCCGCGGACCAGTCGATCCTGCCACGCCTGGTAGCCATTGCCAGGCGCGGGAGATTTCCCCTCCCGGGAGCCGGCAGGGCATGGACGGACGTCACGGAGGTCAGCAACGTGGTTCTCGCGGTCCAAGCCGCATTCAAATCGCCTATTGTCAATGAAGGCCGGGCATTCAACATCACGAACAATAGCCCGCTGCAGGTCCACGACCTGCTAACCAGGCTGCTCACGGCCCTTCGCATCCACACGCGCTTCATTAACATACCCCGATGGGCGGCCTTAGCGGTCTCTCTGGGTCGGTCAACGAGGTCTACCACCGGCACCTACCCGGCAAAGCCTGACTCGACGCGCTAAACTCTACGGCATCGGCCTTCTAGGATATTCCCAGACCCTCTCGATCGTTGCTGCGCGGGAGGCTCTCGGGTACAAACCACAGGTCTCCATCGATGCCGGGCTTGCCCGTTATGCACTCGGGATCTCGGCGCAGTGATAACCATCGAATACAGGCTCTTCACGACGGGCCACTGCACGCATCCGGAGGCGTCGTCGATCCAGGGAGGCAGTTGGCGCGCCTGCGAGTTTCCAGCCTTACTGGCGTTGCTGCGTCATCCCGAAGCTGGGATGGATTCTGTTCGATACGGGCTACGGGCAACCATTCATGGACGCTACCCGAGGATTGCCCGAACGCCTGTATCGCGTCGTCACTCCTGTGACATGGCGTCCGGAGCAGTCCGTCGCCGCGCAGCTACTGGCAAATGGCATTGAGCCGCGTTCGATATCGAACGTCCTGCTGTCGCACCTCCAGACTCCTGCCAATCACATAGGCTCACTCCCCGAGTTCCCCGCCTCCACTCGCTGGTGCTCACGTGCCGCACTTGCGGATATGCGCGGCCGTTCACGGTGGTCTGCACTTCGGAAGGGATTGCTGCCTGAAGTTGATCCCGGACTCCGATGTCAGCAAGCTGCGCTTCTTCGAGGACCTGCCCACAGTTCGATTGCCATCGGAGTTCGCTCCCTTCGGCGAGGGACAGGGCACCTCTTTGCAGATGAGTCTATACTTGCCGTTGCGCTTCCCGGGCACGCTGTCGGCCATTTCGGAATCTGCTTTCTAGCGTCGGTCGACTGGGTTTTCCCTAGTCGCCGATGCCGTCTGGTCGCGTAAAGCTCATCGAAGACAATTCCCCGCCCCCGGGGCATGGGCCACCGCGATCCTTGGCGATACGCACGCCTACCGCCGAACCTTGACCTCTCTACATGCGCTGGCACAGCGGCGGAACGGCTCAACGTCATCTTGGTCCCAGCCCACTGCCGCGAGCTTCGCTGATGAGCTTAAGCCGCCTTGGGACGTTCATTTCCGCTTATGCGATAGGGCGGCACAGGGATGGTTTGGCGGATCGTTTCGACATTCTCAGTGGATCACGGCGCGGGATCTCTCGGAGCTACAACGCTTCGTATCTGGCCGTTCGCCATTCTACGAACGCTACGCGGGCGCACCAATCCAAGAGTGGCCGGTCGTGGACAAAGCTCTGTGGATGGGAGAATCGACCGCATCAACACCGTCGGAGCACAGCTGAGCACGCTGGCCGCGATGGCGGCGCGTGCGGGAGGCCTCGAGAGATTTTTCGCCGACATGGAACGGTCATACCATAGGCCTCTCAACTGGCACGTCGGTACTCACCGGGGTCTATTTCTGGTCAGCACGCGTGAGCGGACTCAGTGGGCCGCGACACTGATTGCCAAAATGCTCCCGAAGGGTCTGCTCTCTCGCGAGCGCGTTGGTTTCGTCTTTCGCGCCGGCGGCCCACTTTATGAGTCAGTCGCGGCTCTGGGGGTCCGGTTCCGATTCTTCGACCAGACGCTTCCGTGGGAGGAAACGGTCCGAAGCATATGCCGCTTTCGACCCTCGATCCTCGTGGCCCAGCCACAAGTACTGCGGGTCCTCACGGACACACCCGCTTCCCTTGCCCCGAGTCCGGCGTGATCTCGGTCGCGGAAGTACTAGACGAACTAGACCGTGCGCGCCTCGAGCAGCGCTTCCGCGTACCGATTGAGCAGATCTACCAAGCGACTGAGGGGCTACTCAGCACCTCGTGCCAATCCGGGACCATCCACCTCAATGAGCCGCACCTTTTGATCGGGCCGAATGGCAAGACGCGGAGCAGACAAGATTCGTCCCGGTAATCACGGACCTGTGGCGCCGCGCCCAGCCGGTGATCCGCTACCGTCTCAACGACGTCCTGCGAGTGCGCAAGACGCCATGCCCCTGCGGCCACACTGCGATTGGAGTCGAAGCAATCGAAGGGCGTCGGACGACCTGCTGTGGCTTCGAGGCAAGCATGGCAAAGCTATTCCGGTGTTTTCGGATCTCCTCACGCGTACGATCATTCGCTGCGTACCGCTGCTTGATGATTACGAGATCGTCGAGCTCAACCAGGGCCACTGGAGAGTGGGAGTACAGCCAACTCCTCCCCGAGACATCCAGGCGCGCCTGAAGACCGAGCTGGCATCGTTAGCCTCGTCTCTGGGCGCGGAATCTCCTCTGCTGCAGATTGATTCTCAGGTCACGGCGCCAGGCTCCGCCAAGAAACGGCGCGTGCGGGGACTCGCGAGAGCGTCATGCGCGTCTTGATTCTTGGTGCCCGTGCGCCCGTAGCTTTAGACCACGCGAGGCGCTTTGCTGCTCAAGGATGGAAGGTCTTTGTCGCCGACAGCATCTCTTATCGCGTCTCGGCGTGGTCCCGCTCAGTCGAAGACTCTTTCTGGCTTCCACCGCCTAGGTACGCGCTGGACCAGTTCGCGCGCAAGCTTGCGGATCTGATCGCTGTGCATCAGATCGATTTACTAGTGCCGACGTGCGAGGAGAGCTTCTACGTCAGCGCCGTGCGCGCACGCCTTCCCGCCGAATGCTCTGTATTTGTCGCACAATTTGAACAATTGCACGAGCTGCATAGCAAGGCTCGATTCATTGTCTTGGCAGGGCGCTGCGGTATCCCCGCGCCGCAGTCCGAAGTGGTAACGAGTATTGATTCGGCGCGTGAATGGGCCGTTGGCCGCTCTGTGGTAGTGAAGCCGGAGTATTCGCGATTTGGAGTCTATGCGAGAGTCTATAGTGCGGGTATCCCGAAGGACGCAACGAAGCTTCCGTTCGCCGCTCGTTGGGTAGTTCAGCAATTGATGACGGGTCGGGAGCTGTGTTCCTACAGCATCGCGGTGCAGGGCCGGATCACTGCTCACGTGGTGTATGAACCGATATATCGCCTGCACCGCAGCAGCAGTTTCTACTTCGAGATGCGGTCTGTGCCGCAGATTGCGAGTTACGTCTCAAGGATCGTGAAGACGCTGAACTATACGGGCCAAATCTCCTTTGATTGGATGGTATCGGAGACCGGCGACGCCGTGCCGCTGGAGTGCAATCCGCGCGCGGTGAGTGGATTGCATCTGTATGCGGAGCAGGACGCGGTCCCAGAGGCCATTTTGGGCCTGCTGACCGCGCAGCTCTCTCCCGAGTCCGACCAGCCCGCAATGCTGGCCGCTGCCATGGTTCTCTTTGGTCTCCCAGCGGCACTTCGCTCTGGAGCGCTGTCGCAATGGCGCAACGACTGGAGGCGCGCGCGTGACGTACTGGGTCGACCCGGAGATCGGTTGCCCATCTCCGGAGTTCTCACCGACCTCTCGGCGTACTGCGGGTCGGCCCTACGTCACAGGTGCTCGGTCCGCGCCGCGGCCACGAGGGATTCGGAATGGGACGGCGAGGATCTGCCAGTATGAATGCCGCCCCAAGGAATGGTCTCGACGACCCGTTCGCCACTAAGGTTAACGCGTTCCTGGCTGTTGGTGCCGGCTCTGTCCGCGCCATTGACAACGTGGTGACGGGGATCGAAGCCGTCGGCTCCGGAACGCGCAGACTGCCGGTGACGATCAATCACTCAGAACACGGCAATGCTTGGATATGCTCGCCTCACACGACCTATGCACTGTATGCCAAAGAGGAACTCAGCCGCTTCGGGTTGCCGGTTCTCGGTAGTCCACTGCAGGGGCTATGCACGGCTCTGGGCCACTACCTGAAGAACAATGGGATTGACCGCGCCGTCGCCGTGAACAACTGGCTGATCTCTACAAATCTCTACCCGCCGGCAGGCGCGTATAACGTAGCCTCCTTGATAAGTGAATCACTAGATCGCTGGCCGCGCCATGCAATCTGGTTTCGCTCTCTCAATGCTCGCTACACGGCGGACTGGCTGGGGGCGCTCGTTGAGCTAGGCTGCGTCCTCATTCCAAGCCGTCAGGTATATCTCTTCGACAGAATCGACCCAAAGGCCAGGCACCCCCCCGATCTGCGACGGGACTTTCGCCTGTTAGAGACCACTCGCCTGTCGGTTTCAACTGCCGATACCTGGACGCCGGGAGACTTCGAGCGCGCGGCCAGTCTCTATGCGCTTCTTTACACAGAGAAATACTCAACGCTCAATCCAGCATATTCCGCAGAATTCCTGAGCCTATGGCACGCGGCCGGCCTTCTCGAACTCGTGGGATACCGCGACTCCGCGGGAGAGCTGCAGGGAGTAGTGGGCATGTTCTCCGATGAATTGACAATCTCGTCGCCGATCGTGGGCTACAACACGGCGCGGCCACAAACGGACGGGTTATATCGGATACTTGCGGCCAAGGTGTTGATGACGGCCGGGCTCACAGGGCGGCGCGTAAACCTGAGCGCCGGAGTGGCGGAATTCAAGCGTCTGCGTGGCGGGGTGGGCGAGATCGAATATAGCGCCGTATATACTCGGCATCTACCGGCGAGAGCACGGCGTGCCTTGAGCGGCCTGGGCTTTGCGACGCGTCGTATTGGCGTGCCAATCATGCGCAGGTTTAAGCTTTGAAGCAGCCGACCGTCTCACTCAAATCCCATGCGTTTGTCGCGGCAGAGTCCAGTTCAATCAGAGCTAGGCCGCTACGGGTTAGGCTGTTTGATAGGCCCATCGTACTATTCCGAACGCGTGCCGGGCACGTCGCTGCATTGGAGGACCGATGCGCACACCGTGGTGTTCCCCTATCGGCAGGTGCGGTGGAGGGTGAATTCATCAGGTGCGCGTACCACGGCTGGAGCTTCTCTGCGGACGGTTACTGCGTAGAGATTCCCGGGACGGCCGCCGGCGGCCCATTATGCGCAGTCCGCGTTCCGAGCCTCAAGGTGTGGGAACGGGATGGATTCGTATGGGTATCAGAATGCGACAACGCTCTGTTGCCACAGCGGGTGATAGCGCTCAATCCCGGGAACTGCAGGTTTCGTTGGCACACGACTTGGGCCGCCGGAGTTGTCAGTATCCAGGAAAACTTCCTGGACGCACTTCATACTCACTTCATACATCCCGGTCTGGTACGCCGTTCCGATAGACGCCAACCCGTTCAGGCAGCCCTGTGCGTCGAGGATGACGGATTCAAAGTGGACTATCTCGGTCAACCGGAGCAATCGGGGTGGCTGTTCCGTTTGTTCGAATCGCCGAGGACTCGCGAGCGCGCCTACTTCTCTCGGTGCGCGGTCGCCCAACTGGAGTTCATGTACGCCAAGGGATGGACTGCCTGGATTACCCTCTATTGCACTCCCGAAACCGCGCGAACCACCCACGTCTTTGCTTCGCTCCACTTGGAAGGTCGCAGAATTCCGTCTTGGGCGATTAGGGCGCTACTTTGGCCATTTGTGTCCCGGATAGCGAAGCAAGATCGCGCCATTGTTGAGATGCAAGAGCGTGCCAGCACCGAGTTTCCATCACGTATCACGGTGTCTACGGATATGGATATCGCTCGCCCCTACATTCAGGCGGCGTGGGACGATTCGATCGGGCGTCTGCCTCCGAACCGTTTCGTCGCGCTACAGCTCTGAGGCCGGATAATCACTCAGACGAAGTCTCGATTTCGAGCGCCGTAACCTTGGAGCTGTTCAATCTGACTCGCTGCGTGAGCCTGGCAATCGAATCAGTCGTTACAATCGCCTTTTGTCGAGCGCGCGTCAGGTCCGTATAGAATGAGCGCCGATTTGTGGTGCGGGAAGCCGTGTCCTGATCCAGGAGGACGCGCGATGCGTCCAGTCCTTGCGCACTGTGCCCAGTCACGGCGTAGCTGTAGTCGAGTGACAGCGCCTGGTCACGTGCGAGGCTGAGAATTCGACCGTCCGCACGTCGGATGACTAGCACGTCAGCGCTGAGCCCTTCGACTACGCCGCGCTCGGCATTGCGGTAGTCCGCCCGAGGGTTTGTCCCGGTGAATCGGACGCGCTCTCCGACGTTCATCTCGAGATTCTCCGATACTCCAATCGACCAACCCTTGCCGCTAAGGCGATTTGGCGACATCGTTCGACGAGTGCCGTCTGGTAGCTTTAGAGTTAGGGCATCCGCAAACACCCGCTCGATCTGCGCCGTATCACCTCGACGAACGCCGAGACTTCGATAGCTTTTTTCGAAGCGAACGGTGAGTCCGGGTTGATATGACCCAAGCTGCTTTTTTTGTGCGGCGGTCTTGTCCAAGATTCTGAACACTCGGACATTTGCTCCTGATCCCCCCATTCCGAGTTCAGCCCGAACTCGCTCGTTGATACTGCGGCGCGCCTTATGAGAACCGGTCAGCAGTAGCGTGTCAGCCTGCGCGGCGGGTGAAAGTGAGCCGAAGTCTTGTGCGATCCGTGCGTGACGCGAAGCAGGATCCGCGTCCTCGATTATGGGGAGGAAGCCAAGAGATTCCGCCGGCCGGTCGACTGCGAGTCGTGCAGCTTCGGCCAACCTGACATCGCGCTGCCTGACCATCTGAGATAGCTGCGAGGTCTCCATGCCGTGCTCCTGCAGCTGCGCGAAGCCCTTCCCCAGCCTCAACGGACTCGTATTGATGCGTATCGCCGATCAACACCGCTCGTGCTCCCGCCGCTTCCACGCGTTCGAGCACCTGGCGAAGCGTAGCGGTTCCGGCAAGCCCAGCTTCATCCAGCACAACAACCGAGAATGGCGACAGCTGGGCTCTGGCCTTCGGGTTCAGCATCCAGCGCTTGACGGTCTCCGATTCGATGCCTGAGTTCTTGAGTGCTCGCACTGCACTGTGTGATGGCGCCAGCCCTCTGAACTCAAGCCCTCGCGCTCTGCCAGTTCACGCGCAATCGTGAGGGCTGTCGTCTTGCCAGTGCCCGCCAGTCCCTGGACGCCAATGACCCGGTTCCGGCTGCTCAATACTTTCTCAACAAGCGCGCGCTGACCCCCATTCAGATTCCGAGCCGTTGGTTCTGCGCCAAGGTCCACGTTCGCGGCAATTGCCGACACGGCCCCGCGGCCCTTCTCCTCAATGGACAGCAGTCGCTGCTCCGCCTCGAGCGCGGTACGTGTCGTGAGCCACTGGCCCGGCGAATTCGAGACCAAGCCACCTTCACCAATCCTTTGTTCCAGCTCAACGCGGATCGCGCGAGTGGCGGCCGAGCCGCGCGCGGCTCGTAGCGCCGCCACGATAAGTTCATCCCGCCCGAACGCCGCCTGCCGCTCGCTCAAGTGCTCAACAGCGAATCCGACGGCCACCTTGGCATGCGCGGCTTCCTCAGCGGCCGAGAGCTTCAGGCCTTCCGAGGGTACAAATTGGAGCAGCCCGATTTTCTGGCCCCGTTCAACCCATTCCGCTCGTAGTGCTGCGTGGTCGTAGTCTTGCTTTGCTTCGCGGGTCGAAAGCGCGGCTGCTCGCTTCGCCGCGACGGTAGATGTCTCCCGAGTCCGCCCCTTCGATTCGAGCGTCCTCTCCACGTCACGCGAGCGCTGGCTAAAATGCTCTATCTGCTCGCGCGTGATATGTGCGAGCTCTGGATTTCCATACTTACCGATTGCGATACCGTAACCGAGATCTCTAGCTCCCTTGGCAAGTTCCGATAGGTACGTCTCGTACATCAGTCGCTGTTCTTTGAACATCTCAGCGTTCTCAATCGAGCGCCATTGGCCATCCGCACGCCGCGTCATATTTAGGACCACGACGTGACTGTGAAGATCCGGGTCACCCGCGCGGCTGGTAGCGTGCTCGAACTGCGCAATCACCGCCGAGCGCGTGAATTCCACGCGCGTGGCGCCCTTCTCCGTGACCCGTGTAGCGATTGTGGCTTCGAGGCGATCTCGTGCGACCCCCACGGCCGCGCGATGCGCGTCGATCAGACGTCGATCATCATTCACTAGGGCCTGGATACTGAATGACTTAGGCGCGGAGAACTCAAAATCGGTGCCTCCACGGCGAGGGCCCCCGCCGCGATGAAGCGCCGATCCGCCGGGGATCCGTCCTTCGACAAGGCTGGCGAAGACCTCTCGATCCACGGGCCCCATAAGCCCGAGCGCGCGAGCCGCCTCGCCGTGCCACTCACTAGGCGCATGATCGCGAGTGTAGTAGTCGTCCTTCTCGTAATAGGTCGAAGCGTGACGCGCGCCGATGTTGCGAGCCAGAGCCACGCTAGCGCTCTACGAAGGCTGGGATGCCCGGCTTAAGATGTGTGAGCCGTACTTTGATCGGGTAGACGAAGCCGTCTGGTAGCCGCAAGTACCCGCGCCGCACCGGTAGGCACATGATCTCGGAATAGGTTACCAGCCGGTGCGAATCCGGCTCCCAGGAGGTTGATATCCGACTTACTCCCTTCAAAGCCCTGGGAGGGGTTGTGGTCTTCTTGCGTCTGAGGATCCGCTGTTCGCCCATCACATCGGAAAAGTACCGCGCGGTATCTGGATCTGCGCACGCCAGCATGACCTTCGTCTTCAGGTTCTGGAGCATTGTCTGAGCGACTTCCGGGCCATAGAGGGCGCGGATCTGCGCCACGTCCTGCACACCAATGACCGCAGCTCCGCCTCGCTTGCGCACGAAGGCGAGTTCCTCGGGCAGGCTCTGGATGCGCTTGACGGCCGCGAGCTCATCAACGAATTCCCAGATCCGCCGTTTGCGGTCCTCAGGGAGACTTAATTTCGCCCGGATCGCGAGTTCCATCCAGGTTGCCGACAGATACTGCATGGCCGCGCGCTGATCATCCCGGAAGGTCATGAAGAGCCAGGGCCGCAACGTGCGCCCCCACTTGGTCTTGCGGTCGTACCTTCCTTCGATCAGCGTCCGTATCGAGAAACCCTTCGTGCCTGGTTCGGGGTCTTCCAGGAACCGCCAGGGCTCCAGGTACTCCATGAGAACGTTCCGGGTGTTCGCAAACATCTTCTCGTTGCCCTTCTGGGTCATCACCGAGGCCGGGGTGCCGGCTGCAAAGACGGCGAGTTCCTCCGGGGACGTGATCAGCAGTGCGAGAAACTCCCGGATCGTATTGCGGCCATTCTCCACGCACGCCCGAAGGCCCGCGCCGAGCAGCTGCTGAGCCAAGCCATGCCAGGAGCGGGACTCTCCAAATCCGTCGGGCACGATCGCGCGCGCCATCATCATGTAGTCCGATTCATTTCGCAGTTCGAGCCATGGTGACCAGCAGACGGAGCGCTGATCGAACGGGTTGAGAATGAAGTCGCCCGCGCGACCCAGGCGCGAGAGGAAGATCGCGCCGTAGTCGATAAAGACTGCCCGCTCGCCGCGCTCGGCAACAATGCGGGCCATTCCCAGCGCGAGCTCGGTCTTCCCCGTTCCCGTTGAGCCTGCGAGTAGAAAGTGATTGGTCTCAAGCTCACGCGGAAGCGCGATGCCGGCCAGCTGGACTCGTCCTCCGCCTAAGCTCGTGCGCAGCTTTGTCCAAAGGCCACCAACGTGTGCAATCAGAAACCCAGTTCCGACGACCAAGCAGGCAGCGGCAAAACTGACGATCAGCTCACGCTGAAGCGCGGGGACTTGAAGCGTCGCCAGGAATGTTGACGCCGTGCCTGCAAAGTCGCCGACGCCATATCGGGCGCGTGCGGAGATGAGCCAGGAGAGTGCGGTGAGGCCGACCGCGATGAGCAGCACTCGTCGGATGGAGCGAGCCCACGGAGCCTCCGGATAGGTCGGACTCAGGCGCGGGCCGTGCCCGATGCGGCGGACGTCAGCCTCACGGGGTGCCCAAAGAGCATGCCGCAGCACCCCGTAAAGGAGCGCCCATAGAAACGCCGCGAATAGCAAAGACTCGAGAGCAAGGAGCCTCGTACTTTCTCCGATTTGCGGGTAGGCCGACAGCGCAGCGATCACGCTCGCTGCTGGCTGCATGTTGTGAGTGCTGCCGACCGGCACACGCCATTGGGCCGTCATGGGCCAAGCAGTCAGGAGTTCGGCTGACGCCGCGATGCGTTGCCAGGGTGTGCTGCAGGCCACGAAGAAGCAGGTGGCGGTCGCAACCCCCATAAGTCCCAATCGAGTAGCGGCCGTGGCCCGACTCACGCCGTACCCTTCCCATTGGTGTTCTCCTGGAGGCGCTCGCGCCACAGCTTCACTTCGGCGTCAGCCTGCTCGCGGGCTTCCCGAACGACCTGGCCGAGCTCACCGGGATGCCGGTTGAGCAGCGCGCTCACCCGCTTGATCAGGGCTTCGGAGAAGAACGCAGAGAACGTCAGCCGCTCCAAGAGCGGCGACCCCGAATCCGGAGCAGCCGAGGTACCTTTCCCGGCGAGTGCCGTCTGGATCTCCCGTAACGCGCGAGCGAGGCTCCTCTGACCTTCCCGGATCTCCCGTAACTCCCCGGCGAGCGCGGCCGCCAAAGCCTCAGCCTCTATGCCTCCGCCGGTAGACCCCCTGTTAGAGGCGCGCTGCTCGATCAGCCCGGCGACGTAGACACTGCGTGAGATACCGCGCGCCGCCGCCTCCTGATCGAGCTCCCGGACGATCTCTCGCGGCAGACGGGTGCTGGCGACTTCCGTGCTCATAGCGACGCCTTAGCCCCGGGGCACCCCAGTCCTAAGTGATGCCGTATACGGAGTACATAGCCTGTATTCAGCTACTTGCGTGTTTGCCACGGCGGACTTGTAGACGGGCTTAGCGTCCGTGTAGACAGTTCGGTCTACGCGCAAGGCCCTGAATCTCTTACGATCGCGGCGCAGCCGCGCAGCAATCGAAGATTGCGTGCTGTGTCTGTCGAATACGCCCTTGCCGGATCCACCTCGACGCCTGGCCTCAGCTCCCGGCTCCAGGGCCGCGCCAGCGGCCAGGGTGCGCACCCCTTGGGGTTCGGGGCGAAGCCCCGTCCTGGGCGACCGCACTGCGCTGACGCTCAGCGTGACGCTAGATACGGCCATAGGCGTACCGCAGGCGTTCTACGAGGGCGGCCACGGACGGCAGGCGGAACAGCGAGTCCAGCGCTTCCGCGAAGGACTCGAAGTCTTTCGCATCCAGCCGCCACCACGCGCCAGCCGTACTGAGCATGAAGGTCTTGGGCTTCTCGCTTCCCAAAAGCCACTCGAAAGTACCCCCCTGCGCCTCAACGCCGGTCCCCGCAAGACGTGTGAGCTCGGCAAGGTCTTCCAGGTCCACGAGGTTCCGAACCACCACGGCGCTGTTATGGGCCTTTAGTTCGATCGAGGCTCCCATGCCCTCCTCCCGAGCCCAAGGGACCAGGGTGACGTTCCCGACGGGAAGAGCACTCGCCACACGCGACGGTGAAGGAGGCGGTGACCCCTGCGCCCGGTCGATCAGTGGCACACCCTCTCGGTCCCAATATCCGCGGATCGCGACCAGCAGCAACTCCGGCACGTACTGGGCGAGAGCCTTGGCCAACTGCGACTCGTCCGGAAACTCCTCATCTCGCAAGTAGGCGAAGAGGTTGCGGCTGGCGAACTCGGCTTGCACCGGATCGGGGCGCGCGGGAAGAAGCGCGATCCACTTGTCCACGTACTCAGAAACACTCTTGGCGTCTATGGTTTTCGGCGTACGGAGGTTGCCTAAGAAGTACCGCTCCTCAGGTCCAATGGCCTTGGTCTTGCCGCCGGCGGCTACACGTACGGCATCCCGGAAGGCACTGACATTAGCGACCAGCAGGTCCTTGGCAACTTGTGCTCGTCGGCAGCGCTGATACGTCTGGTTCGCGCATTCCGCCAGGAACCGCAGATCAGCAAGCGCCAGCGCCATCCCGGAGCGCGACAAGGCCACGATCCGCAGCAGCGCCTCGTTCGTCCTCTCCCCAGGCGCATCGCTCTCTATCTCGTTCAGCCGTTCTTCAGCGAGTCGGCGGATTGCCTCCCCAGTGCTCAGACGGCCGCCGTAGAACGGCTTTGCCGTGGACTCCACTCGCTGCAGGGCGGACTCCGGAAATCGGACGGTGAAATTTCGCAGGTTGTCGGTCTTCATAGATGTCTCCGCCGTCAAGGAGGCTAGTCTAGAACCGGTTGCACGCGCTTGCAATCGCTCCAAGCCTGTTGCACTATGATAGTCAGCCGAACTTTCCTCTGTACGGACTGGCGACCGATGAAAAACTCCGCAGAACAACAAGGACATGGTTTCAGCGAAGGCGCTCTTGGGCCCGTCTCGCGATACGCCGGCCGAGTCTTACTGCCGCGTCTTATTCGCCTTCGCGATGCGCCCTACTTTTTTGGCATGGACAAGAACCGCTTCAATCGCGAAATCCGGCCGCAACTCACCGAGATTCGCGTGGGCAAGCAGGGCCGCGCCTTCGATCGGCTTGAAATGGAAGCCGCCGCCGAGGACTATATGTCGCGCAACGGGCGTCCCGCGGCTGGAAGGAAGAAACAGCTATGGGACGAAACAGCAGACGAATGTCAGGACTCCTCTTTCGGAGCGGAATCTGGCACATCGACAAAGTCATACACGGCACGCGCGTTTGCGAAAGCACTGGAACAAGCGATCGCGAGGAAGCCGAAGCGCTCTTGATCCGTCGGCTTCAGGCGGAAAGGGCAACTCGACTCTTTGGCGCTCGGCAGGAGCACACCTTTCGCGAAGCGGCGACGAAGTATCTGGAAGAGCACCAACACAAACGCAGCCTGGAACGGGATGCGCGAGGATTGGCGACTCTGGATGCGTACATCGGGAAGCTCCCACTGCATCGTGTTCACCACGACACATTGCAGCCGTTCATCGTGGCGCGACTCGGTGCCGGTATCAGTCCGGGGACAATCAACCGCGACCTCGCTGTTGTGCGTCGGATTCTGAATCTGAGCGCGCGGCTCTGGCGCGACTCATCAGATCGCTCGTGGCTCGAAGTGCCGCCGCTGGTTCAAATGCAGCGTCATCCGAACAAGCGATCGCCTTATCCTTTGTCGATCGAGGAAGAGCGGCTCCTCTTCTCCCAGCTCGCTGGTCACCTAGCCAGAATGGCGCTGTTCAAGGTGAACACGGGCTTAAGAGAGAAGGAAGTTGTGAATCTGCGCTGGACTTGGGAGGCGCGCGTGCCTGAGCTCGAAACGTCAGTGTTCATTATTCCTCGGGCGTATGTGAAAAACGGACTTGACCGCTATGTGGTCTTGAACCGAGTCGCACGGTCCGTCGTAGAAGGCTGTCGCGGAGAGCATTCGGAGTTTGTATTCACGCGTGCAGGTCAGCCGGTCGCGCGAATAAACAACTCGGGGTGGAAGGCTGCGCGGCGAAGAGCTGCGAAGTACTACGCGGCGCAGCTTGGAAGGTCATGCCCGTCCGGATTTCGTTCCGTACGGGTTCATGACCTCAAGCACACCTACGGCCATCGGCTTCGCGCGGCGGGGGTTGGCTTCGAGGATCGAAAACTTCTCTTGGGCCACAAATCGGATCATGTCACTACGCACTACTCAGCACCGGAGATCGGATCCCTCATTGAAGCTTCCGAGAAGGTGTGCGAGCTAGAGTCCCGCAAAAGTCCCGCACTGGCGATTGTGCGCGGTGGGGCCCAAGCGGAAGTGGTTGATCTGAATGGTGGAAAGGGAGGGACTCGAACCCTCGACCCCGGCATTATGAGTGCCGTGCTCTAACCAGCTGAGCTACCTTTCCCCAAGGGGGGCGCATTGTCCTCAGCCACCCCCCGGAGTGTCAAACAGCCCGTTTTCCGACCCGAATTCCCCGGGGTCTGGGCCTAAACGTTGAAGCGGAAGTGCATGACATCACCTTCCTGCACGACGTATTCCTTGCCCTCCAGCCGCAGCTTCCCGGCATCCCGGGCACCCGCCTCACCCTTGCCGGCGAGGTAGTCGACAAACGCGATGACTTCGGCCCGGATGAAGCCACGCTCGAAGTCTGTGTGGATCGCGCCGGCCGCCTGGGGCGCCGTCGCCCCGATCCGCACCGTCCAGGCGCGCACTTCCTTCGGCCCCGCGGTGAAATACGTCTCGAGCCCTAGCAGCTTATAGGCGGCGCGAATCACGCGGTTCAGGCCCGGTTCCTTCAATCCCAGCTCCGCCAGAAACTCGCTGCGCTCGGCCTCTTCCAGCTGCGCGATCTCCGCCTCGATTGCCGCACACACGGCCACCACGATCGCACCCTCGGTGCTAGCCCGCTTCTCGAGCACTGCCAGCAGCGGATTGTTCTCAAAGCCGTTCTCGGCGACGTTGGCCACGTACATGACGGGCTTCGCCGTGAGCAGCTGCAGGTCGCGCAGGTCGCGGCGCTCCTCTGGTGTGAGCGTCATGGCGCGCACCGGCTTCACGGCGTCCAGCTGCACCTTGACGCGCTCGAACAGCGCGCGGCGCCGCATCGCGTCCTTGTCGCCCCCCTTGGCAGCCTTGATGGCACGATCGAGGCCCTTCTCGAGGGTCGACATGTCGGCGAGCGCCAGCTCGGTATCGATGATGTCGACGTCCGAGAGTGGGTCGATGCGACCGGCGACGTGAATGACGTCGTCATTCTCGAAGCAGCGCACCACGTGCGCGATGGCATCGACCTCGCGGATGTGCGAGAGGAACTGGTTGCCGAGCCCCTCGCCCTGAGAGGCGCCGGCGACGAGGCCGGCGATGTCGACAAACTCGACCGTCGTCGGAATGATCTTCTCCGGGTGCGCGATCGCCGCCAGCTGTTCGAGCCTGGGATCCGGGACCGGAACCACCCCGATGTTGGGGTCGATCGTGCAGAACGGATAGTTCTCCGCGGCGATCTGCGCGCGGGTGAGCGCATTGAACAGGGTCGACTTGCCGACGTTCGGCAGACCTACGATGCCGCAGCGAATAGGCATGATTAAGAGGTCCTTCCTTTATTGACCGGCCGGCGGCGCAGCGGGCGCCGGGTCGCGCCCGTGGAGGCGGTTCATGGCGATCTGCGCACCCTCGTTCAGGAGCACCGGTACGCTGTCGGCAGCCGCCTTCACAGCCGCCTCGAGGAGTGGCGCGTCTGCAGGACCGGGGCGCCCGAGGACGTAGTCGAGCACCCGGGAGCGATCCCCCGGGTGCCCGATGCCGATGCGCAGCCGCCAGAAGCCATCACCGATCTGTGCGATGACGTCCCGCATGCCGTTGTGCCCGGCGGCTCCGCCCCCCTGCTTCATGCGCACCACGCCCGCAGGGAAATCCAGCTCATCGTAAGCGACCAGCAGGGCCGACGGCGCCACCTTGTAGAAAGTCGCCACGCTGCGCACCGGATCACCACTGTGGTTCATGTAGCTCATCGGCTTCAGCAGCCACAGGTCAGCCTCGCCGATCCGCGCCCGGGCGAGTTCCGCGCGGTGCCGCGGCTCGCTGCGGAACGTAGCGCCGTAGCGGCGCGCCAGCTCATCGACGAACTGGAACCCCGCGTTATGGCGCGTGCGCGCGTACTCGGTGCCCGGATTGCCGAGCCCGACGATCAGCTTGAGCGGCTCACCTGCCATAGCATTGGTTCCCGGCCACAAATACCGCCAGCCGCTGCACGAAGGCGAGGCCTCCACAGCGGCTGGCGGGCAGTCGGACGGCTGCCGGTGCGGTTACTTCTTGCCGCCTTCCTTCTTGGCGGGAGCAGCTTCCTTCTTGTCCTCGCCCTTCTTCGCATCGCCAGCCGCAGCGGGTGCGCCAGCGGCCCCGGGGGCAGCGGCGGCGGCACCGGCAGCCGGTGCGGCACCCTCGACGGGTACGGCAGCAGCTTCCGCGGCCACCGGCTCGGGCTCCTCGGCACGCGGCGCGTGGATCGAGACCACCGGCGCATTGCGGTGCGCAAGCTCCGGGATCGTCACGCCCGGGGGCACCGGGACGTCGGCGAGGAACTTGGTCTCGTTCAGGTGCATGCCCGAAAGATCGATCTCGAGGAACTCCGGCAGGTCCTTCGGCAGGCAGGTGATCTCCACATCCGAGAGCATGTGCGAGACGACGCCGCCTTCGGTCTTGACCCCGGGGGAGATGCTCTCGCCCTTGAAGTGGATCGGCAGGCGGATGCGGATGGCCTCGTTCTCCATGACGCGCTGCAGGTCCACATGCACCACCAGGTTCTTGGCCGGGTGCATCTGCACGTCCTTGACGATCGCCTCCTGTGTGGCATCGCCGATCTTCAGGCGCACGATGGAGGAATAGAAGCGCTCGTCCGCGATCATCGTCAGCAGGTTCTGCTGGTCGAGCACCAATGCCTGGGCGTCCTTGTGAGCGCCGTAGAGGATGGCGGGGACTTTACCCGTGTGACGCAGGCGGCGGCTCGCACCCTTGCCTTGCGTCCCGCGGGCGTCCGCGCCGAACGTGAATGAAATACGCATGACTCAAGATCTCCAGTAGTTACTACAACGCGTGCCGGGTTTGCGACCCAACCGGCACATCCCAAAAAACTGCTTCAGCACCCGCCGCGTCGCGCTCAGTCGACGTACAGCGAGCTCACCGACTCCTCGTCGCGGATGCGACGGATCGTCTCCGCCAAGAGCGCCGCCACCGACAGCTGGCGGATACGGTTCGAGCCCTTGGCGGCGGCGCCCAGCGGGATCGTGTCCGTCACGACCAGCTCATCGAGCGCCGACTTCGAAATCTTCTCCACCGCCGCTCCCGAGAGCACCGGGTGCGTGATGTAGGCGACCACCTTGACCGCGCCCTCGTCCTTCAGTGCCTGCGCGGCCTGACACAGCGTGCCGGCGGTGTCGACCATGTCATCGATCAGGATGCAGGTGCGGCCCTCGACGTCGCCGATGATATTCATCACCTTCGATTCGTTAGGGCGCGGCCGCCGCTTGTCGATGATCGCCAGTTCCGTGTCGTCCAGGCGTTTGGCGAAGGCCCGGGCCCGCGCCACGCCGCCGACGTCGGGCGACACGACGATCATGTCCTTATATGCCTGCCGCCAGGCGTCCCCGAGCAGTACCGGCGAGGCGTACACGTTGTCGACCGGGATGTCGAAGAATCCCTGGATCTGATCCGAGTGCAGATCGACCGTCAGCAGGCGGTTCACTCCGGCGCTCGAGACCATGTTGGCGACGAGCTTGGCCGTGATCGCCGAGCGGGTCGCACGCGGCCGCCGGTCCTGGCGCGAGTATCCGAAGTACGGCACCACCGCGGTGATGCGTGCTGCGGAGGCGCGGCGGCAGGCATCGACCATCACCAGCAGCTCCATCAGACTGTCATTCGCCGGCGGGCAGGTCGACTGCAGGATGAACACGTCACGCCCGCGCACGTTCTCCATCAGCTCGACGTTGATCTCGCCATCGCTGAAGCGCCCGACATAGGCACGTCCGAGCGGGGTCTGCAGGTGCTTGGCGATGTCCAGCGCCAGCGCCGGATTCGCGTTACCTGCAAACAGGGCCAGTGTGTCGCTCGTACTCATACTCTATGTGCGCGCAGCTTCCACCGGCGCCATCGCCGGAGCGTAACGGCGCCCTCGAAGCGCCGGCCCCATGAACTGGCTGGGGTGGAAGGATTCGAACCTCCGAATGGCGGGATCAAAACCCGCTGCCTTACCACTTGGCGACACCCCAGCATCTGTCCGCCCGCGGAAAAGCGTGCGGGCGCGCATCTTACAGCCGTGTCAGGCGCGCTGCCCGTGCTTGAGAAGCTGATGCACGGGCGAGGTGTTAAGGCCCCGCGTGACGTAACTTTTCCAGCGCTCCGGCACCCGGGCCGCCAGGCGCTCGGCCTCTGCGGCGCTCGCGCAGGCGGCGAACACGCACGCCCCGGTACCGGTCAGGCGGGCCGGGGCGAAGCGCCCGAGCCATTCCAGGGCCTCGGCGACCTCGGGAAACAGCGCGCCCACCACCGGCTCGCAGTCGTTGCGGCCACCCGACTCAAAAAAGGCGCGTATTGTGATCAGGGGAGAATTTCGTGTCAATTCAGGGCTCTGGAATACCCTGGCGGTGCTCACGTGGACCTGCGGGTGCACGATCACGTACCAGGCCGGGGGCAGTTGGACCGACACCAGGCGCTCACCGACCCCCTCCCCCCAGGCCGACGAACCTCCAATGAAAACAGGCACATCCGCGCCCAGCGGCAGCCCAATGGCGGCCAGCTGGGACAGCGACCGGCCGCAGCCCCACAGCTCATTCAGGGCCAAGAGGGTGGTGGCGGCGTCCGAACTTCCGCCTCCGAGGCCACCCCCGAGCGGGATGCGCTTGCGGACCTCGATTTGCGCCCCGAGGGGGGTACCGGTGGCGGCCTTGAGCGCCCGGGCCGCCCGAACGACCAGATCCTCCTCCTGCGGCACGCCGGCTGCACCCGTGGGCCGCTGGACCTCACCGTCCGGGCGCACCGTGAAAGTGAGCTCGTCGGCCAGGTCGATGAGCTGAAAGAGCGTCTGCAGCTCGTGATAGCCGTCGGGCCGCCGGGCGGTCACATGCAGGAAGAGATTGAGTTTCGCGGGTGCCGGCCAGCGCTGGGCGGCGCCTGCAGGCGCACTCACAGCCGCCAGTCCTCGACCAGCAGCCGCACTCGCACGGCCTCACGCTGCAGGGTCATGCGCGCCGGCAGTGTCTGCCCGGCCGCACTCGTATAGGCGTCGTAATCGATGTGCCAGCCATCCTGGACCAGGCTCGCCAGGTGCTGCCCGGAAGCATCCACAGACTCCTCGGACGGCTGCTGAGGATCGGGGGCCCCGAGCACCCAGTAGCGCAGACGCTCGATCGGCACGTCGAATCCCAGGCGCGCGTTGAGTTCCGCGTGGGCCGCCTCGTTGGAAATGCGCTCGCCATGCGGGGTCACGATGTCGAGGTCGCTGCCGTTGGCGATGATCTGCATCCCACCGACGCCGAGGGGCCCCTCGAGTGCGATCTGGGAGCGCGCCTGCTGCTGCGACCAGCGCAGGTTGGCGTTGAAGCCATTGCCCGAGGCCGACAGCGCAACGCGCCCCTTGAGCTGGAAGTGCGCCAGCGCCTGCAGCTGCGGGCGCCGCTCCGGCCAGGGTGCGGACGTTCCCAGGGGGGCCGGCGGCAGCGTACGGCAGCCGGTGAGTGCCGCCAGGGTCAGGAGAACCCCGACCCACGCCGTGCTACGGCGCATCGGGCAGGAACCGCTTGATCGTTGCCTTCAGCGGCTTGGAATCCGGCTCGCGCGCCAGGGCGGCGGCCCAGACGCGGCGTGCCTCGGGCTTGTTGCCGCTGCTCCAGAGCGCCTCACCCCAGTGCGCGGCGATCTCCCCGTCATGACCGAGCGAGTAGGCGCGCTCCAGGGTGCTGGTCGCGCCCTTCATGTCGCCTGAGCGGAACCGCACCCAGCCGAGGCTATCGAGCGCCGCCGGGCTGTCAGGCATTACGGTCAGCGCGCGGCGGATCAGGGTCTCCGCGTGCGGCAGTTCCATCGAGTGATCGGCGAGCGTGTAGCCGAGCGCGTTGAGGAGCGTCGGATCATCCGGGCGCACTTCCAGCAGCTGCTGCAGCGCCTCCACCGATTCGTGCACGTGCCCGCCCTGTTCGAGTATCACCGCGCGGTCATACTCGATCGAGGGATGCTGCGGGTGGCGCACCAGCTCCGCGCTCAGAATCTCCAGTCCCGCGTCCGCCTCGCCGTGGTCGGCGAGCAGCCGCGCCTTGGTGAGGGTCAGGTCGAGCTCATCCTCGGGATGATCGGCCGCATAGTCATCGAGAAGCGCGAGCGCCTCCGTGCGCGAGTGCCGGTCCAGGAGGAGCGAGGCCGCCCGCGAGCGCGCGGACAATGCGACCGAGGAGTCATAGAGACGACGGTAGGCCGCGATGGCAGCGTCCGGATCGCCAGCGCGCGCGGCGATGTCGGCCAGATACAGCTGCGCACCATCGTTTCCCTCCCCGTTCGAGGCGAGCTCGCTGAAGCGCTGCTTGGCCTCCTTGTAATCACCGGAGCTGTAGGCGAGCAGCGCCAGCCGGCGGTCGATCTCAGCCTGCGGCCCACCCGTCGCGCGCAGCTGCTCGAGTTCCTGGTGCGCCTCCTCACTGCGATCGAGCGAGGCTAAGACCTCGGCAAGCTCCAGCCCGCCGCGCTGCGCGTCGTGAATCTTGGCCTGGCGCGCGGTGGCGAGCGCCTGCGAAGCATCGCCGCGCATGACATACGCGCGCGCGAGGATACGGGTGGCCGCGATGTCCTGCGGGTCGTGCTGCAGCGCCTGCTGCGCGTAACGCGCCGCCCGCTGCCCATCGTAGGCGGCCAGCGCAAGCTCTCCGAGCAGCGTCAGCGTATCGGTGGAATTGGCGCTCGGTTCCAGCGCGCCGCTCATGGCGATGAGCACGGCCGAAGCGTCGGACTCTTCCAGCAGCAGCGCGGTCAGCTCGGTCATGCTGCGCGCCGTGCGCTCCTCGGCGTGACGCGGCGCCGGGGATGCGGCGCCGTCGGCCTTGGGCGCCGGGGCGGCGTTGCTCTGTTCCTCGACGCGCCAGAATTCGTGGATGGCCACGCGCGCATCGGCGGTGCGGTAGAGTTTGAGCGCGATGGCCGCATACAGCGCGTTGGCCTCGCGGTCACTCGGTGCGAGCGCGCGCCAGCGGCTGGCGGACTGCCAGGCGGCGGGCAGGTGCTCACAGGCCATGGCGACCTGGGTGGCACGGCGGGCCAGCTGCACGTCCCCGCCTGCTGCCGCCTTGGCGTAGGACTCGGAGGCCTGACGGCAGTCGCCGCGCTTTAAGGCAGCATCGGCACTCGCCGTCAGGGCCGCAGTATCCGCCGCGGGCGGCTTGGGCGGGGCCGACTGCTCGCCGGCCGGGCGGTGGGCCGCACAGGCGCCCAGCAGGGTGGCGCACAGCATCAGCAGTATTAAGTTACGCAAGCGATTGATCATACTGAAACCACTATAGACCGTGTGCCGGGGGCGCGCATTGCGCAACTTGTCACAAAGTACGGACATCCCGGAGAATGCGCGACCCCCAATGCCCATGAAGGAATCCATCCGACAGCGCCTGCAGAAACTCTCCGATCGGTTCGAGGAGGTCGGCCGTCTGTTGGCTACTGATGAGATCGCCGGGGGCTCCCAGCAGTTCCGCGAGCTGTCGATGGAATATTCGCGCCTGCAGCCGCTCGCCGAGCGCTTCGGCAGCTACCACGGGCTAGAGCGCGACCTCGCCGCCGCCCAGGACCTGCAGGCCGACCCCGACCCTGGCATGCGCATCCTCGGTGACGAGGAGGCGCTGCGGCTGCGCGGCGCCATCGGCGCGGAGGAAGAGGAGCTGCGCAAGCTCCTGCTGCCGAAGGATGCGCGCGATGACAAGAACATTTTCCTCGAAGTGCGCGCCGGCACCGGCGGCGATGAGGCGGCGATCTTCGCCGGCGACCTCTACCGCATGTACGCACGCTACGCTGAATCCAAGGGGCTCGTGCCCGAGGTTCTCAGTGAGAGCCCGGGTGAGCACGGCGGCTACAAGGAGATCATCAGCCGCATCGCGGGCAAGGGCGCGTTCTCGCGGCTGAAGTTCGAGTCCGGCACGCACCGCGTGCAGCGGGTGCCGGCGACCGAGGCGCAGGGTCGCATCCACACCTCCGCGGTGACGGTAGCGATCCTCCCGGAGCTCGATGAGGTAGACACGGTCGAGATCAACCCGGCGGACCTGCGCATCGATACCTACCGCTCCTCCGGGGCCGGCGGCCAGCACGTCAACAAGACCGACTCCGCAGTACGCATCACCCACCTGCCGAGTGGCATCGTGGTGGAATGCCAGGATGAGCGCTCCCAGCACAAGAACCGCTCGCGCGCCATGGCGCTGCTGAAGGCGCGGCTACTGGCCGCGGAGCAGGAGAAGCAGCAAAGCGCGCAGGCGCACTCGCGGCGCCTGCAGGTGGGCAGCGGTGATCGCTCCGAGCGCATCCGCACTTACAACTTCCCCCAGGGGCGCGTGACCGACCATCGCATCAATCTGACGCTCTACAAGCTGCAGCAGATCATGGACGGACAGATCGACGAGCTGATCGATGCCTTGCAGCAGGAGTACCAGGCGGAGCAGCTGGCGGAGGAAGTGTGAGCGGCACGCTCGCACCGGAACTGAGCGTCGAGAGCGTGACCGGCATCGACGTGTCACTGGCGCTCGCCGGTCCCGGGGCGCGCTCCTTCGCCTTCGTCATCGACTGGCACATCCGGCTGATCCTGGCGCTGACCTGGTACGTGGTCGGCGCCGTCATCTACAACGGACGGCTGGCGCTGAACGTGCCGCTGAACAACAGCGGCCGCTGGTTCGGCTTCGTGGTGCTGCCCGCGCTTGCAATCTACTTCCTCTATCACCCGCTCGTGGAGCTGGTGATGCGCGGACGCACGCCCGGGAAGCGCCACGTCGGCATTCGTGTGGTAACCCGCCAGGGCGGCCCGCCGGCGGCCGGCGCCCTGCTGGTGCGCAACGTTTTCCGTCTCATCGACTCCCTGCCGGGCTTCTATGGCGTTGGCCTCGGGGTCATGATGTTCTCGCAGGAGAGTCTGCGCGTTGGCGACATGGCTGCCGGGACCGTGCTCGTCTACGAGCGCGACGTGCGCGACGAACGCCCCCCACAGGCGGCAGCGGAGCGTCTCGGGGCCCTGGACTCCGAGGGCGCCGAGATCGCCGCCGATCTTCTTGAGCGCTGGCCGGGACTTGAGCCACAGGCGCGCAAGCGCCTCGCACGTGCGCTACTGCTGCGCTATCTCGGTGAGCGGGCGGATGTTACGGACGGCGACGAGCTGCAGTGGCGCGCGCGCCTCGAGCGCCTGACGCGGCCCGGATCTTAGAGTCGTGGACGACAGCGCTCGCCGCAAAGCCCTTGCCACAGCGCTGTTGGCGCGCGCGCCTGACTGGCAGCAGGCGCGCGAGCGAGCGCGGCGGCTGGCGCACGCGCGTACCGATGACATCACCGACGCCGCGCGGCTCGCCGATGACTACCGCCTGCTGGCACATGACCTGGCGCGGGCGCGCGAGCTGCTGCCCGCCAGCCGCACGCGCGAGTACCTGGAGAACACTTACGCCCAGATCCATGCCACCCTGCATCAGGGTGCGCAGCACCTGAGCAGCGCTCTGCTACGCCTGCTGCGCGATGAGCTGCCCGCGGCGATGCGCTGGCTGCTGCCGTACCTGTGGTGGACGACGCTGATCTTCGTGCTGGCCGCGGTCGGTGGTTACCTGCTCGTGAGCCGCTACCCGGACCTCATCGCGCTGTTCGCCGGCCCGGACATGATCGCGAGCGTCGAGCGCGGCAAGCTCTGGACGGAGGGGCTCCTCAACGTCGTCCCCTCATCGGTGCTGTCGGTGCAGATACTCGCCAACAACATCGTCGTCAGCCTGTTCGCCTATTGCCTGGGATTCCTGTTCGGGCTCGGCACCCTCTACATCCTCGGACTCAACGGCCTCATGCTCGGCGCCGTGTTCGCCTTCGTCGGCCAGCACGGCCTGGCGGGCGGGCTGTTGCGCTTCATAGTGGCACACGGCTGCGTTGAGCTCTCCGTGATGTGTCTGTCGGGCGCCGCCGGCGCCGCGGTGGGCGATGCCCTGATCCGTCCCTGGGGTGCCGGGCGCATGGAATCCTTCCGCGCCGCCGCGATGCGCTCCGGCGTGGTGCTGCTCGCCTGTGCACTGCTACTGGTCGGAGCCGGGATCATCGAAGGATTCGTATCGCCCAGCCCGCGGTTTTCACTGGCGTCGCGCGTCGCGATCGGCGTGGGCTACTGGCTGGTGATGCTGCTGCTGCTCAGCGGCTGGCTGTTCGGTCGCCGCCCCGTGGCGCGGCGCATCTAGACGCGGCGCGCACGGCGCAGCGCCTCGTAGCGCTCGAACAGCGCGGCCTGCAGACCATTGGCAGAGGCGGCGACGACCTCAACGCCGCGTCGCCGCAGCAAGGCACGCTGCTGCGCCGCGCGCCGTTCGTGTTCGCTGGCAGCGAGCGCGATCCACGGGGTGTGCCATTCGCGCGCCTCGGCCCGTGCCAGCGCCCCCACCTCGCCGCTGTGCACGCCGGCGACCATGACCAGGTGCGGCGGGGCCAGCAGGCGCACCGCCCGCAGCAGCGCCGCGGATACGTTGGCGTCATCAAGGTCGGTGAGCACCACCACCAGCGCTCGCTGCCGCAGCAGGCGTCGTATGCTCATGGCGGCGGCGGTCGGGTCCGACTCCGCCGGTCGCACTGCAAGATCCTCGAGCGTGCGTCGCACCCGTGTGACCGCGGGCAGGCCGCGCGCCGGGGCACAGCTCACCAGTACCTCATCCGCGTACACGACGAGGCCGATACGGTCATCGTTGTGCGTGACCAGCTCCGCGAAGCCGGCCGTCACGTTGCTGTAGATTCCCAGGCGCTCGAGGCTGCCGTCGCGTACGCGACTCAGCCGCCCGGCATCGATGGCCACGAAGATGTCGAGGTGCTGATCCTCGCTATACTCGCGTGTCACGATCGCGCGGCTGCGCGCGGTGGCCTTCCAGTCGACCCGCGCCAGCGGGTCCCCACGCACGTAGCCGCGCAGCTGGTGCAGCTCCTGGCCGGCACCCGCTACCCGGCGCGTACGCGCGCCGCCGGCCAGGCCGCGGACCCGCGCCCCCGCGCGCAGGAGTTCGGGAGCCACCCGCAATTCCTCGCGCAGTTCGAGCGACGCTCCCCACCAGGCCAGGGCCAGTGGCCCGAGGATCCGGGCCGGCAGCATCGGCCAGCGCTGTACACCGAGCGTCACCGGCAGCAGCGTGAGCGCATCTTCGCGGCTGGCGCGTGGCGGGATACTGACCCGCCGCACCGCGGCGTCCGACTGCACGCCCGAGGGCATGGCAGGCGCGTATTCCAGCGACAGTACGCGCGCACTGTCATTGACGAACTCCAGCGTTGCCGGCTGCAGTCGGCCGAGGAAGGCGCGCGCCGCGGTGACGAGTCGCACCCGGGGCCGCAGCCGCCGTACCAGGGCAGCTTCGATCGCAAGTCCAAGCAACAGCAGCAGCACCGGGATACGCCACAGAAACCCAAGCTCGCGCTCATCCGACCAGATGCCGAGTATCGCCAGCACGGCGGCCAGCGTCACCAGAACGTAGCTGCGGCGCGCGAGATGCAAACGCGGCCAGTCAGCGCGGCACGGGCGTGGTGGTCAGCAGATCGGTCACGACTTCGGCATCCGTGGCGCCCTCGAGCGCCGCCTCCGGGCTCAGGACGATGCGATGCGCCATGATCCAGGGTGCGACCTGCTTGACGTCATCGGGAATCACGAAGTCTGCACCGCGCAGTCCGGCTGCCACGCGCGCGGCGCGAATCAGCGCGAGCGCGCCACGCGTTGAAAGCCCAAGACTCAGCCGCGGATGCTCGCGCGTGGCGCGCGCCAGATCCAGCACGTAGCCGCTCAGGGGTTCGGCGACATGGATGTGCTCGGCTTCCGCACGGGCCTCGGCGAGCAGCGCGCGTTCGATCACCGTGATGGACTGCAGCGCATCCTGCGCTGCAGTGAGCACGCCGCCGTAGCGAGCCAGGATCTCGCTCTCGGCGTCGCGCTCGGGATAGGCGATGTCAACGCGCAGCATGAAACGGTCGAGCTGCGACTCCGGCAGTGGAAATGTGCCCTCGAACTCGCGTGGGTTCTGCGTCGCCAGTACCAGGAAATCCGCCGGCAGCTCCCACGCAGTGCGCTCCACGCTTACCTGGCGTTCCTCCATGGCTTCGAGCAGTGCCGACTGCGTCTTTGGCCCGGCGCGATTGATCTCGTCAACCAGCACGACATCGGCGAACAGCGGTCCGGGCCGAAACACGAAACTGCGCGCTGCCTCATCGAACACGTGTACACCGATGATATCGCTCGGCATCAGATCCGCCGTTCCCTGAACGCGCTTGAACTGCCCGCCAAGCGTGCGGGCCAGTGCCTTGGCCAGCAAGGTCTTGCCAAGCCCCGGCACCCCCTGCACCAGCACATGACCGCGCGCCACCAGCGCGATGACCAGTGCATCCACGGTCGAACCGGTGCCAATCACCACGCGTCCGAGTTCACGCGTGAGCAGGTCATGCAGCCGGCGGATTGGAGTGCTCATGCGGCAATGTGCCTTTCTGTCGCGAGGATGAGGTTGTGCAGTCGCACCAGCGGTACGCGCTGATCGGCATAGGCCGCCGCATACCATTGCTGCAGCTGCTGTACGTCAGCACGGGAGACGCGTGGGTGGTTTTCAAGCCATTCCCACAGCCGCCCCGGGTCGGGTCGCACGGGCTGCGCACCGAGGCGCAGCTGGCGGAAGAAATTCTCGAACATCTGCCGCGCCGCCGCCGCCGGTCGCAATACGCGGGCAAGGAATAACCCGGTAGTGCGCACCAGATCCGCTTCGCGCGGTGCGCTGCGGCCTGCGGGTGCCATCTTGAGACGCGTGGCACCGAGGACCCAGACCAGCCATGTCGCCGCCAGCACGCCGATAGTTTCGTAGAGCCGCGGGTCCTTATAGAACTTCGCCGGGTCATACGCGGCCGTCAATCCCTGATGCTGATCGTCAAACAGCACGACTCCCTGCGGGCCGAGGGTCGCGGCGACGATGTTAGCGAGCAGGCGCGCGTTGTCGGCCGCGCCGAGCGCCCGATTGGTGAACAGCGTGGAAAAGCCGCTCACCAGGATCGCGCCCGCACCGTCGGCGCGCAGCCAGAACGCCGGCGCGCCGCTTGCGGCCGCGTGCGCAAGCGCGAGCGCGAAGCCATCGCGGGGCACGGCGAGCGTACTCGGGTGCACGCGGTAGTCGGAAAACGCGACGGCGCTGCCCACGTGCTCGAAGTAGCGGTGCTCCCGATTGGGCACCAAGGACAGCCGCTGCGGCTGCAACAAGGGCTCATCGGGAAGGCGCACGGCCACACGCGGTGCCGGAAAACTCTTGCCGTCTGGCTGCGCTGCAGCCTTGGAAGCGGGCGCCGCTTGTGGCGCACTTGCGCTCACCGACTCAAGGCCGGTCAGCAGCTGCAGATCCTGGTCCATCAGATGCGGCAGGGGCGCCCAGCGCGGCCGGTCCTGCAAGGCGGCGAGCACCAACAGGGAATTGCCGCGGCGGATCCAGGCGTCGAGGGCCACGACCTCGGCATTGCCGTAGTGACTCGAAGCCGGCAGGGTCAGGATCATGAGGTTGCCGGTGGCAGGCAGCTCCCCGTGGTGCGCGAGCGCGCTGAAGCGTTCACGCAGCGACAGCGTGCGCACCCCCTCCTCCCGTAGCCAGCTCATTGCGCCGAGCAACCCGTTGTCCCCGCGCTCTACGGTGGTAGGTCGGGACACCCGTTCCTCGGAGCTGCCGTTGCCGCGCCAGAACAGCGTCGCAAAAACCATTAGTGCCCCGAGCGCGCACAGCAGGGTGGCCAGACGTTCACGCATGCTCAGACGCTCGCGGCGGCGCCCGCCGCCATGGCATCCAGTGTCGCGAGCACACTGCGGCCGTTGAGAACTGCCGTCGCAAGACTCCCCGCAGGTACGGGCGTGCCCGAGAAGCGCAGGCGCTCGCACACCCCGGCGAGTTCGGCAAGATGCGTGCGCTCACCTTCATCGGGAAGCCGGGCCTGGCGCCATAGCTCCCCGGCCGTCAGCGCCCGTGCCGCCGGCAGACGGTGTTGCGCCGCGAGGCGACTCGCAATGAGTTCCAGTAACAGGCCGGGCCGGGCGCTCGCCTCGGCGTTCTCGATGTCCGCCAGGCTCAGGGAGCCGCGCCGGGCGAGCCCCTCGCCTGCGCCCTGCGCGCGCCGGTCACGTCGGGTAAGCAGCCCCGCGACGCGCAGTTCGTTGAGAATGACGCTCACTGCGATTCCTATGATGAGAGCCAGCGCCATCCAGCCGATCAGATGGCGCACCGCCCGGGGTAAATTCACGCCGGCGGCCCAGCGTTCCAGCCAGCTCTCATCAGCCGACTGCGCGTGCGGCATGAGCGCCTCGTGCAGCCAGGCCCTGAGGCGCGCCCACCAGCTGCGCTGGCTCGATTCGCTTTCGGTCACGGCGGCGAGCACGGTGGCAACGCGCCTGGTATCGGGAGCCTGCCGTGGCTCGTGCGGCGCCAGCTCGCGCACCAGCAATGCCCGCAGATCTGCGAGACTGCGCGAGGACAGGGCGTTGCCGGGCTGCTTCCAGTCCGGGGGCAGCCAGGCGGCCGCCGGACCGCTCGACAGCGCCGCGGTCAGGTCCGGACAACGTGTGGCGATGCGCTCATAGCCCACGTCCATGACCCCGTCGATGCGGGCAAGGCAGGCATCGATGGCCTGAAGCGCATCGCTCGCATGCGCCAGGGGTATTGCAAGAAGCAGCAACAGTGCGGAAAGACTGGGCCGCACTGGATCACGCCGAGGCGGCGATTCGCTGCTCGAGATCCGAGCCTTCCCTGCGTACCTTGAGATCCCCGAGGATGGCGATGGACAGCGCCGTGTAGAAGGGCAAGACGAGGGCGCCAAGCGCGACTCCCAGCACCGCCTCCGAAGCGGTCATGACCGCAACATCTCCCCTGCCGAGGATGACCGCGAGTACCCCGATGACAAACAGGAGCACGAAGTAGATCGCGAGCAGTATCACCATGGCGATGAAATAGATCAGGCTGAGACGCCAGAAACTGCCATAGGTAAGCCGCCAGCTGCGCTGGTAGCTCGCCAGCGGGCCAGCGCGCTCGGTGAGCAGAATCGTGTGACCCGACAGCAACGCGATGATGACATAGCTCACGGCTACGAACCCGAGCAGGATGAAGAGCGGACGCAGCGCTCCACCCGCGAGCACCGGCACAAAACAGACGCCGCAGGTGAGGCTGAAGAGCAGGCCGAAGCCGATGATGGCAGGCAGGCGACGAGTGGCCTCGCGGACTTCCCCTCCGGGGTCTGGGCCGGTGATGAGGCGGTACTGACGCAGTATGACCGCCGACAGCAGCACTGCCTGCACGAGAGCACCCACGATGTACAGCGCAGAGAAGCGCGGATCGCGCAGCAGTGCCAGCAGTGATTGCAGATTCGTCAGCTGCAGGCCACGCACGAGTGCATAGATGCGCCACAGCTGGCTTGCGAGCACGCCAAAGCCGGCAAAAAGCAGGCAGCGCATGACGGTGGCACGGTAGATACGAAAGGTCAGATCCAGTACTTCGCCCACTGACAGCGACCGGCGGGGCGGGTAGGCTATGTTGGGCATGGCAGTATCTTAGCGCTGCCGCGCTTTGGAAGCCCATGACCACCGCGTTAAATGTCGCGACCCTGCTCGCGCAGCCTCATGCGCCCGCCACTGCGCCACCGCCGGCGCTCGATGCGCAACTGCTGCTCGCCCACGTCATGGGGACGCAGCGCTGGCGGCTCACGGCGCATCCAGAGCGCAGCGTGACGCCCGAAGAAGCCGCACGCTTTCGTGCGTTGCTCGCACGGCGCGCAGACGGCGAGCCCCTGGCCTACCTCATCGGGCGCCGTGAGTTCTGGTCGCTCGATCTCGCCGTGACCCCGGACGTGCTGGTGCCGCGGCCCGAGACGGAGCTGCTCGTGGAGCGGGCGCTGGCGTTGCGGCCGCAGCTCACTGCTCGTGTTGCGGATCTTGGCACCGGCTCGGGCGCGATCGGCATCGCGCTGGCCCACGAGCGGCCGCAGTGGCAGGTGGTGGCGACCGACGCCTCCGCGGCGGCACTCGCCGTCGCGCGACGCAATGCTGCCGCGCTCGGTGCACAGGTCGAGTTTCGCCACGGTGACTGGTACGCCCCCCTTGAGGGCGAGTGCTTTGACCTGTTGCTCAGCAACCCCCCCTACGTGGCGGCCGACGATCCGGCGCTGCAGGCGCTGCGGCACGAGCCGGTCATGGCACTCACACCCGGCGACGACGCGCTGCGCGCCCTGCGCACCCTGGCGCAGGGCGCAGCACAGCATCTGCGGCCCGGGGGCTGGCTGGTACTCGAACACGGAAGCACGCAGGGTGCACAGCTGCGGGACGAGCTTGTCCTCGCCGGCTTGCGTCACGTACGCTCGCACCGCGACCTCGGCGGACACGAGCGCACTACGGAAGGACAACGAAATGATCAGATTTGAGACCTCCCACGGCCCCTTCACGGTCGAATTGTTCCCCAAGGAGGCCCCGGTCACGGTGGAGAACTTCCTGCGTTACGTCGACGATGGGTTCTTCGATGGCACCATCTTCCACCGCATCGTGCCGGGCTTCGTGATCCAGGGCGGCGGCCTGACCGCGGATTTCAGCAACAAACAGACCCGCGCTCCGATCAGCAATGAGGCCAAGAACGGCCTGAAGAACACCCGCGGCAGCCTGTCGATGGCGCGCACCAGCGACGTCAACAGCGCGACCTCGCAGTTCTTCGTGAACCTCACCGATAACGCCTTCCTCGACAACGGTCCGCGCGACTACGGCTACGCGGTATTCGGGCGTGTCGCCGAGGGGATGGACGTGATCGACAAGATCGCGAAGGTCGGTACGGGCCGCCGCAAGGGCTACACGGACGCACCGCTTGAGGACGTGGTGATTACTTCGGCGCGGCGCCTGCCCGAGAAATAGCTCCAGTCCCCGCAGCCTTGAGGAGCCGCACGCCAAGAGGGTGTTGGCAGCGTCGGCCGTCGCGCCCGCGTGTCCGCCAGCAGGGCGCCATAGCCGCGCGGCTGCTGAAGTGGCTGGCGGCGGCGCTCGTGGCGTGGCTGCTGTTCACGGTGCTCGCGGTCCTGCTGCTGCGCTGGTTTAACCCGCTCACCAGCGCCGTCATGGCGGAGGCGCGACTCGGCGCTTGGGCCGAACAGCAGCATGACTACCGCACGGATTTCCGCTGGGCGAGTCTTGAGCAGATCTCCCCGCATGCGGCCATCGCTGTGATCGCCTCCGAGGACCAGCTGTTCCCGTTCCACGCCGGCTTCGATTTCAATTCCATCCGCGAGGCGGTGCGCGCCAGCGAGCGCGGCAAGCGGCTGCGTGGCGCCAGCACCATCTCGCAGCAGGTCGCCAAGAATCTGTTCCTGTGGTCGGGGCACAGTTTCGTGCGCAAGGCACTCGAGGCGTACTTCACGGTGCTCATCGAGGCGTTGTGGCCAAAGGAGCGGATCCTGGAGATGTACCTGAACATCGCCCAGTTCGGGGACGGAATCTATGGTGTGGGGGCAGCGGCCGAGCGCTTCTGGCATGAGCCCGCGCTGGCACTGAGCTCCGCGGAGTCCGCGCTGCTGGCGGCGGTGCTGCCGAATCCACTGCGGCTGCACGCCGACCATCCCTCACGCTACGTGCTGCAGCGCCGTGACTGGATACTCGCGCAGATGCGCGATCTGGGTGGCGCCGCCTATCTCAAGGCGCTGGAGAAAGAGCGACCGCGCACGCCCTGAAGGGCGCGTGTCTGGATCAGGGGTCGTAGCCGAGCACCGGCGCCAGCCAGCGCTCAGCTTCTGCCATGCTCCAGCCCTTGCGTCGCGCGTAGTCCTGTACCTGGTCGCGATCGATCTTGCCGAGCGCGAAGTAATGGGCCTGCGGATGGGCGATGTACCAGCCGCTCACCGCAGCCGTCGGGTACATGGCATAGGACTCGGTCAGGCGAATGCCGGCGTTGCGCTCCACGTCGAGCAACTCCCACAGCTTGCGCTTCTCGGTGTGGTCCGGACACGCCGGGTAGCCGGGCGCCGGTCGGATGCCGCGGTACTCCTCGCGCACCAGCTGCTCGTTGGTGAGTGCCTCGGTGCTTGCATAGCCCCACAGCTCGCGCCGCACGCGCTCGTGAAAGTGCTCGGCCGCCGCCTCGGCCAGCCGATCCGCCAGTGCCTTGAGCATGATGGCCGAATAATCATCATGGGCGCGCTCGAAGCGGCTCAGGTGCTCCTCGATGCCGATGCCGGCCGTGACGGCGAATGCGCCGAAGGAGTCATGCACGCCGCTCTCCCGGGGCGCGACGTAGTCCGCGAGGCACTCGTGCGGCTGACCCTGCGGCTTGCCCTTCTGCTGACGCAGGAAGTTCAGCGTGCCGAGCACCCGCTCGCGTGACTCGTCTTCGTACAGCGCGACGTCATCTCCCACGGCATTGGCGGGGAACAGACCGAGCACGATGCGCGCCCGCAGCCAGCGCTCCGCGATCAGTGTCTTGAGCATCCGGCGTGCGTCGGCGTACAGGTTGCCGGCCGCCTCGCCCACCACCGGGTCGGTGAGGATGTCGGGGAACCTGCCGGAGAACTCCCAGGCATTGAAGAACGGCATCCAGTCGATGTAGCCAAGAAGCTCGGTGAGCGGATAGTCATCGAAACGCTGGATGCCGGGGACGCGCGGCGGCACCGGCACGTACGAACCCCAGTCGATGCCGCGCCGGTTGGCGCGTGCCGCGGCCAGTGTGAGTTCCGGCACCTTCACCGTCTTGGCCGCGTGCTGCTCGCGCCGCCGCTGGTGCTCCGCGGCGATCTTGGCGATGAACGCACCGCGGTCCTGCGGCTGTGTCAGCGTCTGGCATACCCCGACGGCGCGCGAGGCATCCTTCACGTAGATGGCCGCCGCGCCGTACTGCGGGGCGATCTTCACCGAGGTGTGAGCCGGCGAGGTGGTGGCGCCGCCGATCAGGAGCGGCACCGTAAAGCCCTGGCGCTGCATCTCCTTGGCCACGTGCACCATTTCATCGAGCGAGGGGGTGATGAGGCCCGACAGGCCGATGAAGTCCGCCTGCTCGCGCCGGGCGGTATCGAGAATCTTCTCGCACGACACCATGACGCCGAGGTCGATGACCTCGAAGTTATTACACTGCAGCACGACGCCGACGATGTTCTTGCCGATGTCGTGCACGTCGCCCTTGACGGTGGCCATCACGATGCGCCCGTTGCTGCGGCGCCCGCCACCGTCCTTGCTCGCCTCGATGAAGGGCACGAGATGGGCCACCGCACGCTTCATGACGCGCGCGCTCTTGACCACCTGCGGCAGGAACATCTTGCCGGCTCCGAACAGGTCGCCGACGACGTTCATGCCGTCCATGAGCGGCCCCTCGATGACCTGCAGCGGTCGCTCGGCGCTCAGGCGCGCGGCCTCGGTGTCCTCGATGATGTAGTCGTCGATACCCTTGATGAGGGCGTGCTCGAGGCGCTTCCCGACCGGCAGGTCCCGCCAGGCGAGGTCCTCGACGCGCCGCGCCCCACCCTCGCCCTTGAAGCGCGCCGCGATCTCGAGCAGGCGCTCGGTGGCATCGGGGCGCCGGTTAAGGATCACGTCCTCGCACGCACTGCGCAGCTCCGGCTGTATCTGCTCGTAAATCGCCAGCTGACCGGCATTGACGATGCCCATGTCCATGCCGGCGGCGATGGCGTGATAGAGAAACACCGAGTGCATGGCCTCGCGCACCGGATCATTACCGCGGAACGAGAACGACACATTGCTGACGCCGCCGCTCACCAGGGCGTAGGGCAGCTGCGCCTTGATGCACCGGGTGGCCTCGATGAAGGCGATGCCGTAGCCATTGTGTTCCTCGATCCCGGTCGCGACCGCGAAGATGTTGGGGTCGAAGATGATGTCCTCGGGCGCGAGCCCCACCTGCTCGGTCAGGATTTGGTAGGCACGGGCGCAGATCGCGACGCGCCGCTGCACCGTGTCGGCCTGGCCCTGCTCGTCGAACGCCATGATCACCGCCGCGGCTCCGTAGCGGCGTACCTTGCGGGCGTGCTCGATGAAGGTGGCCTCGCCCTCCTTGAGGCTGATCGAGTTCACGATGGCCTTACCCTGCACGCACTTGAGACCCGCCTCGATCACGCTCCACTTGGAGGAATCGAGCATCACCGGTACCCGGGCGATGTCGGGTTCCGCGGCGATCAGGTTGAGGAAGCGCACCATGGCCGCCTGCGAGTCGAGCATACCCTCATCCATGTTGATGTCGATGACCTGTGCGCCGCTTGTGACCTGCTGGCGGGCGATCTCCAGCGCCGCGGCGTAGTCGCCCGCCTCGATCAGCTTGCGGAACTTCGCGGAGCCTGTGACATTGGTGCGCTCACCGACGTTGACGAACAGGCTGTCGGCATCGATGTTGAGCGGCTCGAGCCCGGCGAGCCGGCATTTGATGACGTGCGGCGGCAGCCTGCGCGTTGCCCGTCCCCGCAGGCTCTCGCCGATCAGCCTGATGTGCTCCGGGGTCGTCCCGCAGCAGCCGCCCACGATGTTGACGAGTCCGGACTCGCCGTACTCGCGCAGGATCTCGGCGGTCTCGGCCGGTCCCTCGTCGTATTCGCCGAAAGCGTTCGGCAAGCCGGCGTTCGGGTAGGCGCATACATAGGTATCGGCGACGCGCGCGAGTTCCTCCACGTACGGCCGCAGCAGCCTACCGCCCAGCGCGCAGTTAAGGCCAACGAATATTGGCTGCGCGTGACGGACGGAGTTCCAGAAGGCCTCCGCCGTCTGGCCCGAGAGCACGCGTCCGGAGGCATCGGTGATGGTTCCCGACACGGCCAGCGGCAGCGTCACCCCGGTTTCATCGAACAGTGACAGCGCAGCGTAGATCGCCGCCTTGGCATTCAGCGTATCGATGACCGTCTCGATCAGGAGAAAATCGGCGCCGCCCAGGAGCAGGCCACGCGCGGCTTCCAGGTAGCCACCGACGAGTTCATCGAAGGTCACGGCACGGAAACCCGGGTCATTGACGTCGGGGGACATGGAGGCCATGCGGTTGGTGGGCCCAAGGGCGCCGGCGACGAAACGCGGCGTGCCGGTGCGCTGCGCGAACTCGTCGGCCACGGAGCGCGCGAGGCGCGCCGCGCGATAGTTCAGTTCCGGCACCAGCGCCGCCGTGCCGTAGTCGGCCTGCGAGACGGCATTCGAATTGAAGGTGTTGGTCTCTATGATGTCGGCACCGGCCTCCAGATAGGCGCTGTGCACCGCGACGATCACCTCCGGCCGCGTGAGCGTGAGGATGTCGTTGTTGCCCTTGAGGTCGCGGCCGTGGTCGCGTAGGCGCGCGCCGCGAAAGCCCGCCTCATCGAGGCGGCGCTGCTGCACCATCGTGCCCATGGCGCCATCGAGCAGCAGCACGCGCTCCCCGGGCAGTTCGCGCAGACGCTCGATCCGCGTGCGCCGCGCCGTCTCATCGAGCGGCTCGATCGCGTAGGGCGCAGCCGACGCCTGCGCCGCGCCGGTCGCCGGGTCGCGATCGGCACGCGGCGCCGCGGCGGCGTGAACGCAGGAACTCATGCGGGTGCGAGCCTGGGCCGGACGGCTGCCCGTGTCTGGGGGCGCAGCCCGAGGGCATGGCAGATTGCGTAGGTGAGCTCGGCGCGATTGAGGGTATAGAAGTGGAACTCGCTCACCCCGTGGGCCTTCAGCTCCTGTACCTGCTCGATCGCGACGCTCGCTGCGATCATGCGGCGCGTCTCGGCATCCTCATCGAGCCCCTCGAAGCGCTCGCGCAGCCACGCGGGGATGCTGGCACCGCAACGCTCGGCGAACCGCGTCACCTGGGCGAAGCGCGTGATGGGCAGGATGCCCGGAACGATGGTGGCGGCGATGCCCGCGGCCGCACAGCGGTCACGGAATCGCAGGAACGCTCCGGTGTCGTAGAAGAACTGCGTGATGGCACGGCTGGCACCGGCGTCGATCTTGCGCTTGAGGTTCTCAAGATCCGCCTGCGCGGAGCCGGCCTCCGGATGCACCTCCGGATACGCGGCTACCGAGATGTCGAAAGGCGCAAGCCGCGCCAGGGCCTCAACCAGTTCGGAGGCGAAGCGGAAACCGCCGGCCGGCGCGCGGTAGCCGGCATCCTGCGGCAGGTCCCCGCGCAGCGCGACGATATGGCGCACACCCTCGTCCCAGTAGGCGCGCGCCACGTCCAGGATCTGCCCGCGGGTGGCGCCAATGCAGGTCAGGTGCGGCGCGCCTACCAGCGTCGTCTCGTGCTGGATGCGCGTTACGACACGATGCGTGCGCTCGCGCGTCGAACCGTCCGCGCCGTACGTGACCGACACGAAGGAGGGTGCCAGCGGGCCCAGGCGTTGGACGGAATTCCACAGCGTGTCCTCCATCTGCGGGTCCGCCGGCGGAAAGAACTCGAACGACACGCGCAGCGCCGCCGTCATGCCGGGGTGCCCCCGCGCGCCGCCTGGCGCGCCTCGGCAGTACCTGCGCGCCGCGCGCTCGCGGCCAGTACGTGTTCGCCGTCCGCCTCGAGGGGACTGATGCGCTCACACGTAAGTCCGCTCTCCCCCAACAGACGCCGCAGACGCGCCAGCGGGTGCTCGATAACGCGCGCGCGCGCGTTCTCCAGCGCTTCATAGCGCTCGAAGAGCCACAGCCGCCCCTCGCTGGACAGCGCCCGTCGCACCACATCGAGCGTGCGCGTCAGCGAGATGTCATCGGCGGCCGGCCGGTCGAGCAGAATGAGATCGAAGCGCGCGCCGGCGCGCGCCATATCGGTCTCTGCAACCCCGTCGAGCGCGCCTGCCTCGAGCACGCGGCACGCGAGCCCCTGCCGCTGCACGTATGCGCGCGCGGCCTGCGCCGCGCGGCGTGAACCTGCAAGAGCTACGCAGGACCTCATGCCCGCGGCACTCGCATGCAGGAGCTCCGGGTGCGTGACACCGACCACCAGCGCCGCCCCGCGGGCGGCCGCCGGGGCCGCCGCGACCAAGGCCGCCAGCGCCCTGCCGAGGCGCGATTCAGTGCCCGCGGCAGCGGCGTCCGTGACGAGCGCCGAGCGCGCCAGCGACCTGTCCTGCGTCAGCTGCTCATCGCGACCATCCAGCTGCGCGAGCAGTCCGCGCACGAAGCTCGTGGTCTCGGCGCCGGCGGGAATGCGGTAGTGAACCCACTGGCCCTGTCGCTCCCGTTCGATCAGGCCGGCCTCGGCGAGGATGCGCAGGTGGCGCGACACCCGCGGTTCGCTCTGGCCGACGCTCCTGGCAAGGTCCGAGACGCTGAGTTCACCCTGGCCAATCAGGGCCAGGAGGCGCAACCGCGTGGGTTCTCCTGCCGCGCGCAGCCACTCGATCATCCTTGGGGCATTGACCCGCTCCATTCCACTATTGTACAAGTCTTTAAGTTTCGCCTCAACGCCGCAAAAGCCGGCCGGTCCGAGCACTCGGCCAAAATCTATTGGATCACCGGAGAAACAGTCATCAGTGGACGGCGGGTGGCTGGTCCGAATCTGGAACGTCGGTGAACAGGGCCTCGATGTCGATGGAGTCGAAGCGGTAGGGGCGCTGGCAGAACTCGCAGGTTACGGTGACGGATCCCTGCTCGCGCAGGACGTCCCGGATCTCCCCGGCGCCCAGGGCCTTGAGAACCCCGGCAACGCGATCGGGGCTGCAGCGACACTCGAAGCATACCGGGGACCCGCGAAACACCCGCAGATCGAGGCCTGCAAAGGCGTGCGCCAGCAGCACCTCCATCGGGGCATGCAGCAATTCCCGCGCGGCTACGCCGGCGAGCGCGGACTGTGCCTCCTGCCAGGCCGGTACGCCCTCGTCGTCCGTTTCAGCCTCCCGGCCTGGCAGCTTTTGCACCAGCAGACCCGCCGCGCGCTCCTGATCCGCCGCCAGCACCACGCGGGTCGGAAGCTGCTCGGAAGTAGCGAAGTAGGCCTCCAGCGACGCGGCCAGCGAGTCGCCGCTGAGGGGAACCACGCCCTGGTAGCGCAGGCTCTTCTCCTCCGCCTCGATGGTCACCGTGACGCGGCCATCGGCCCCGACGAGCTCGCGGAACAGCGCACCGGAGCCCCCGCCTCCGTTCAGCGAAGCCAGAGCGGTGTCATCCCAGCGCGCCACCGCACGCAGGTGAAAGTCGTGCGTGCACTGGGCAACCAGCAGGTTGACGGCCCCGCTGCCCTGCAGCTGGAAAGTCAGGGTGCCGCGGAACTTGAGCGTGGCAGAAAGAAGTACGACCGCAGCCACGGCCTGTCCCAGCAGCTCGTTCACGGCGGCCGGATAGCTGGCATGCGCACGCAGCTCCCGCCAGGCGCTCTCCAGGTGCACCCAGTGTCCGCGCACCGGCCGCTGCTCGAGGATGAAGCGACGCACCTGGTCGCTGATCATTGGAGTATCGGTTTGCATGGCCGGGAGAATGGGGCCCGCGGCGACCATCTCAATGGTTTGTCTCCCGCCCCCGACGCTGCGGATCAGCTGCTCAGCTTCTTCTTCAGCAGTTCGTTGAGCTGGGCCGGATTGGCCTTGCCGCCGGTCGCCTTCATGACCTGGCCGACGAAGAAACCGAACAGCTTGTCCTTGCCGGAGCGGTAATCGGCGAGCTGGCCGGGATTCTTGGCGAGCACCTCATCGATCACGCGCTCGATCGCAGACGTGTCGGTGATCTGCCGCAGCCCTTTGGCGCTGATCACTTCATCGGCGCTCGTGCCCTCATTCCACATGGCCTCGAACACCTCCTTGGCGATCTTGCCGGAGATCGTCTGGTCGGCCACACGCTGCAGGAGCCCGCCGAGCCGCGCCGCGGAGATCTTGCTGGCGGAGACGTCGAGGTTCTCGCGGTTGAGCGCCGCCGCCAGATCCCCGGTGACCATATTGGCGGCGAGCTTGGAGTGCCCGGGCACCTCCCCCACCACGCTCTCGTAGAAGTCGGCGTAATCGCGGCTCGCGGTCAGCACCCCGGCATCGTAGGCCGACAGGCCGTACTGGGAGACGAAGCGCGCCGCCTTCTGGTCCGGCAGTTCGGGGAGGGTGGCGCGTACGGCGGCGATGAAGGCCTCATCGAGCGCCACCGGCAGCAGGTCCGGATCCGGAAAGTAGCGGTAATCGTTGGCCTCTTCCTTGGAGCGCATCGAGCGCGTCTCACCTTTGTCCGGGTCATAGAGGCGCGTCTCCTGCACCACCTTGCCGCCGGACTCGATGAGCTCGATCTGGCGCTCGACCTCGTAGTTGATGGCGCGTTCAACGAAGCGGAAGGAGTTGAGATTCTTGATCTCGGCGCGGGTGCCGAACTGCTGCGTCCCCAGGCGGCGTACCGAGACATTGGCGTCACAGCGGAACGAGCCTTCCTGCATGTTGCCGTCGCAGATCTCCAGGTAGCGCACCAGCGTGTGCACCTTCTTCATGTACGCCACCGCCTCCTTGGCGGAGCGCAGGTCGGGCTCGGACACGATCTCAACGAGCGGCGTGCCGGCGCGATTGAGGTCGATGCCGGTTACCCCCGGCAATCCCTCGTGCAGGCTCTTGCCGGCGTCCTCCTCCAGGTGCGCGCGCGTCACGCCGACGCGCTTGACGCTGCCATCCTCGAGCACGATCTCGAGCGCGCCCTGGGCGACGATCGGCAGCTCGTACTGGCTGATCTGGTAGCCCTTGGGCAGGTCCGGGTAGAAGTAGTTCTTGCGCGCGAACACCGAGTGGGACGCGACGCGGGCGTTGAGGGCGAGTCCGAGCTTGACGGCCATGCGCACCGCCTCGCCGTTGAGCACCGGGAGCACCCCGGGGTAGCCGAGGTCCACGAGGTTGGCCTGGGCGTTCGGCGGCGCGCCGTAGCGGGTCGAAGAGCCGGAGAAGATCTTCGAGCGCGTGGCGAGCTGGGCGTGGATCTCCAGCCCGATGACGGTCTCCCAGCCGCTCATGCGTAGCCCTGCGGGACGCGCGTGTGCCAGTCGGTGGCACGCTGGAAGGCATGCGCCACGGCCAGCACGCGCGCCTCGCTGAAGTGCGGTCCGACCACCTGCAGTCCCACCGGCAGGCCGTTGACGAAGCCGCAGGGGATGGAGGCCGCCGGCAGTCCGGCGAGGTTGGCGCCGATCGTGTAGATGTCGTTGAGGTACATGGTGATCGGGTCTGCGGTCTTCGCCCCGATGGCGAACGCCGGCGTCGGCGTGGTCGGCCCGATGAGCACGTCCACGCTCTTGAAGGCGCGGATGAAGTCCTCGTTGATCAGCGCACGCACGCGCTGCGCCTTAAGGTAGTAGGCGTCGTAGTAGCCGGCCGAAAGTACGTAGGTGCCGGTCATGATGCGCCGCTTGACCTCGGCCCCGAAGCCCTCGCCGCGCGAGCGGCGATACAGGTCCTGCAGATCCTTCGGGTTCTCGCAGCGGTGCCCGAAGCGTACGCCGTCGAAGCGCGCAAGATTCGAGGAGCATTCCGCCGGAGCCACGACGTAGTAGACCGGCACCGAGAGCGGCAGGTTCGGCAGGCTCACCTCGGTGAGCTTCGCCCCCAGGCCCTCGTAGATACGCAGGGCCTCGCGGATGCGCTGCTCGTTCTCAGGCTCCAGGCCCTTGTCGAAAAATTCCTTCAGCAGCCCGACCTTGAGCCCGGCCAGCGGCTGCTCCAGCTGCGCCACATAGTCGGGAACGGGCGTATCGACGCTGGTGGAGTCGTTGGCGTCAAAGCCGGCCATCTCCCGCAGCACGAGTGCGGCGTCGGCGACCGAGGTGGCGAGCACCCCGCCCTGATCGAGGCTCGAGGCAAAGGCGATCATGCCGTAGCGCGAGACGCGCCCGTAGGTGGGCTTCATGCCGGTGACGCCGCAGAGCGCGGCCGGCTGGCGGATGGAGCCACCGGTGTCGGTGGCGGTCGCCGCCGGCGCGAGGCGCGCCGCGACCGCCGCGGCGGAGCCGCCGGAGGAACCGCCCGGCACGAGCGAGGGATTCCAGGGGTTGCGCACCGGACCGTAGAAGCTCGTCTCGTTGGAGGAGCCCATCGCGAACTCATCCATGTTCGTCTTGCCGAGCATGATCGCCCCGGCGGCCTTGAGCTTCGCGACGACGGTGGCGTCATAAGGGGAGACGAAGTTGTCGAGCATGCGTGAGCCGCAGGTGGTCCGCACCCCCTGGGTGCAGAAAATGTCCTTGTGGGCGATCGGTACTCCGGTGAGCGCGCCACCGCCCCCGGCGCCGAGCACGCGGTCGGCAGCCTGGGCATCCTTGAGCGCCTGTTCGCGCGTCACCGAGATGAAGGCGTTCAGGCCCCCCTGGTGCTGGTCGATGCGTTCCAGGAAGGCGCGCACCAGCTCGGCGCTCGAAAAGCGCCGGGCGCGCAGGCCGGCGGCCAGCTCGATGAGAGAGGCGCGGTGCAGGTCGCTCACGGGTGCCTCACTCGATGACCTTGGGCACGAGGTAGAGCCCGGCAGCCACCTGCGGCGCATTGGCCTGGTAGGCCTCGTGGCGGTCGCTCTCGGTGACCACGTCCGGCCGCAGACGCTGCGAGAGGCCGGGCAGCGGATGCGCCATGGGCTTGACGTCGGCGGTGTCCGCCGCGTCGAGGGCACCGATGAAATCGAGGATGCTCGAGAGGCTCTGCTGGTACACGGGGATCTCGGAGGCACTGAGATCGAGGCGCGCCAGGGCGGCGATGCTTGCGAGCTGCTCGCGGGTCAGGGACATAGGGGTTCGCGATATGCGCGGTGAACTGAGAAAACCAGCGCAAAATCATACATGTTGCCTTGCTGAATGTCCTGTCGGTTGCTAGATTACGCGCCACTTTCTGGGGTCTCCCGCCGCACACTTTCCGGTCGCTTCATGTTCAAACGCTTGCGCGGATATTTCTCCAGCGATCTGTCGATCGACCTGGGGACAGCCAACACGCTCATCTACGTGCGCGAGAAGGGCATCGTGCTCAACGAGCCTTCGGTCGTCGCCGTGCAGGACGAACCTTCGCGCGGGGGCAAGGTGATCGTGGCGGTCGGCACGGAGGCCAAGGCCATGCTCGGGCGCACCCCCGGGCACATCACCGCGGTACGGCCCATGAAGGACGGCGTGATCGCCGACTTCACCTATACCGAGAAGATGCTGCAGTTCTTCATTAATAAGGTGCACGGCAACCGCATGCTCAAGCCCTCCCCGCGGGTGCTGGTGTGCGTACCGTTCGGCTCGACACAGGTGGAACGGCGCGCCATCCGCGAGTCCGCCGAAGGCGCCGGCGCCCGCAACGTCGCGATCGTGAGCGAGCCGATGGCCGCGGCGGTGGGTGCGGGCCTGCCCGTGCACGAGGCACGCGGCTCGATGGTGCTCGACATCGGCGGCGGCACCTCCGAGGTCGCCGTACTGTCGCTGAATGGCGTCGTGTACGCGAACTCTGCGCGCATCGGCGGCGATCGCTTCGATGAAGCCATCATGAACTACGTGCGCCGCAACTACGGCATCCTCATCGGGGAAGCCACCGCCGAGCGCATCAAGATCGAGATCGGCTCGGCCTACCCCGGGCAGCAGGTGCGCGAGCTGTCGGTGAAGGGACGCAACCTCTCCGAGGGCGTGCCGCGCAGCTTCACCCTCAACAGCAACGAGATCCTCGAGGCCCTGCAGGAGCCGCTGCAGAGCATCGTGAGCGCCGTGAAGCAGGCGCTCGAGCAGACCCCCCCGGAGCTCGGCGCCGACGTCGCCGAGCGCGGCATCGTACTCACCGGCGGCGGCGCGCTGCTGCGGGACATCGACAAGCTCCTCACCGAGGAGACCGGACTGCCGGTGGTGGTCTCCGATGACCCGCTCACCTGCGTGGCGCGCGGCGGCGGCCGGATCCTGGAGCTGATGGACGAGCTGGGCCCGGGTCATTTCGGCCTTGAGTAGCGCAAGGAGCGCGCAAGCCTAAAGTGGCGGCCTTCGGGACAGGAGCCAGCAGACCGCTGCAGCGGGGTGGCTCGGGCTTTCGCTTCACCGTCTACGCCGTGCTGTCGGTCGTGTGCATGTACTTCGACCAGCGCGGCCACTACCTCGAACAGGTCCGCTACGTCCTGCAGGGCGCCGCCTACCCCATCCAGCTTGCCGTGAGTTCCCCGCCCGCCGCCTGGCGCTGGCTGAAGGACAGCTTCCAGACCCGCGAGGCACTGCAGGCGGAGAACACCCGGCTGCGCAACGCCCAGCGCGATCTGGAACTGCGCGCGATGCGCTACGAGGCGCTCGCGCACGAGAACGGCGAGCTGCGTGGACTGGAGGGGGCGCTACCGCCGGTCGCCGATCGCTGGCTCGCCGCCGAAATCGTCACCGTGCAGGTGAACGGCCTGCGCCAGCGCCTGCTGCTCAACCGCGGGCAGACCAACGGGGTGTTCAAGGGTCAGGCGGTCCTCGATGACAAGGGCCTCATCGGCCAGACGGTGCACGTGGGGCCCTGGAGCGCCGAAGTGATCCTCATCACCGACCCCGAGCACGCCGTGCCGGTGCGCATCGAGCGCACCGGCCTGCGCACCATCGCCGTCGGTGCCGGCGATACGACCTCGATCGCGCTGCCCTATCTGCCGGGCAACGCCGACATCAAGACCGGCGACCTCCTGGTCACCTCAGGCCTCGGCGGCGTATTCCCGGAAGGTTATCCCGTCGCACGCGTCACGAGCGTTAACCGCGACGCCATCACGCCGCTGGCTCAGGTGAAGGCTGCCCCGCTTGCGCACCTGGATACCGACAGCGAGGTGATGCTGGTGTGGTTCCGTGCCGACCACCCGGCCGCGCCCGCCGCTCCAGTGCTCAGCGGCAAGGCGGACGCCTTAGGGGAACTCAAGAGCGGCGACCCCGCCATGCGGCCCCAGGTGGCCAAGCATGCTCCGTTGCCGGCGCCGGCGCCGGCGCCGGCGCCGGCAACGGCACCGGCGCCCAGCCCCGCGCCTGCGGGCGAGCCGCCCGGCGCCGCGCAGCCCGCACCGCAGCCAGTGCCGAGCAGCCCCGGCGCGGCTGCACCGAAAGCAGACACCGCACCCGGGCAGCCCCCATGAGCACCGACTCCCTGGGCCGGCTGCTGCTGAGCGCACTCGTGGCACTGGTGCTCACGGTGCTGCCGCTGCCCGCATGGGCAGATCTGGTGCGCCCGCAGTTCCTGGTGCTCGCGGTGCTCTACTGGTCGGTCAACGCGCCGCGTACCGGGGGCATCGCCTTCGGGTTCTTCGCCGGCCTCATGCTCGATATCTTCCAGGGCCCGGTGCTCGGGGAGCACGCCCTGGCGCTCTCGCTCGCCGCCTACATCTTCGTGCGCGAGCACCAGCGCATACGCTCCAAGCCCCTGTTCCAGCAGGCACTGATCGTGTTCGCGGCCCTGGTGGCCTACGAGGTCGTGCTGTTCGCCATCGATGGCTGGACGGGGCACCCGGTGACGAGCCCGCTGCGCTGGATCCACACCGTGACGGGCGCCCTGATCTGGCCGGTGGCGGCGGCTATCCTTGCCTACGGCGCGGGCCGGCGCGCGTGAAGGGCACTATTGGCTGCCGGCTTACTCTGAGCTACTGACAAACCATGCCGGCCGTGCGCATCAAGGACCACTGGCGCGAGCAGCGCCTCTTCGACCAGCGCTCGCTCGTGTGCGCGGTGCTCATGGCGCTCGCCACCGTGGGCCTGATCGCGCGCCTGTACCTGCTGCAGGTGACGCGGCACGACCTGTATTCGGACCTGTCGCAGGGCAACCGGGTGCGCACCGAGCCCATCCCGGCGGCGCGCGGCCTGATCCTCGACCGCGCAGGCGAAGTGATCGCCGGCAACCAGCCGGCCTACCAGCTCGAGCTCGTGCCCGAGGAGGTGCCCGACATCTCCCAGACGCTGCAGAGCCTGGTCGAGATCGGGCTGATCCGTGCCGAGGACGTCGATGAGCTCGAGCGCACCATCGACTCCAGCCGCAGCTTCGATTCCGTGCCGATCCGGCTGCGCATGTCGGATGAGGACGTGGCGCGCTTCGCGGTGCGGCGCTTCGAGTTCCCCGGCCTCGACATCAAGACCCGCCAGACGCGCTGGTACCCGAACGGCAATCTCGCGGTGCACGCGCTCGGCTACGTGGGCGCGATCAGCGAGCAGGACCTCAAGCACATCGACCGCGCCACCTACGCCGGCACCTCCCTCATCGGCAAGCTCGGCGTCGAGAGTGCCTACGAGCAGAAGCTGCACGGCACCAACGGCTCGCGCGAGGTGCTGGTCAACGCCCAGGGCCGCTCGGTGGATCGCCAGGGCGCCTTCGTCCCCAAGCTGCACACCAAGGCGCCGGTCGCCGGTGATGATCTGGTGCTCTCGATCGATCTTAAGATCCAGCGCGTGGCCGAGACCGCGCTCGCCGGCCACCGCGGTGCGGTGGTCGCGATCGACCCGAACAACGGCGACGTGCTGGCGCTGGTGTCACTGCCGGGCTTCGACCCGACGCTGTTCGGCCGCGGCATCACCGCCGCCGAGTACGGCACCCTGCAGAATGACATCGACCGGCCCTTGTTCAACCGCGCGCTGCGCGGCACCTACCCGCCAGGCTCCACCATCAAGCCCGGCATCGCGCTCGCCGGCCTCACGTATCACGTGGTCGACCCGGCGACGCGCAAGTACTGCGCCGGCTCTTTCCACCTGCCGGGCAGCTCGCGCATGTTCCGCGAGTACCACAACGAGAAGCACGGCTGGGTGGACCTCGACGACGCCATCGCGCATTCGTGCGACGTCTACTTCTACGGACTCGCCGACGTGCTCGGGGTCGACCGCATCGCCGCCTTTCTCGCCCCCTTCGGCTTCGGCCGCCCGACCGGCATCGACATCAGCGGCGAGAAGCCCGGGATCCTGCCGTCGCGCGAGTGGAAGGCCAAGGTGTTCACCAAGCCCGCCGACCAGATGTGGTTCCCCGGCGAGACGGTCAACTTCGGCATCGGCCAGGGGTATCTGTCCGTGACGCCGCTGCAGCTGGCGCACTACGCCAGCATCATCGCCATGCGCGGCAAGATCTGGAAGCCGCGCTTGGTGGCCGCCTACCGCGACCCGCACACCGGCCAGATCAAGCCCGTCCCCCCGGAAGCCGAGGGCGAGGTGAAGGGAGTATCGGATGAGGACTGGCAACGCGTGGTGCACGGCATGATCGGCGTCACCCAGCACGGCACCGCGGCGGCGATCGGGCTGCATGCTCCCTACATCTTCGCCGGCAAGACCGGCACCGCGCAGGTGTTCAGCGTCGCCCAGAACGAGAAGTACAACGCCAGCAAGATCAACGAGCGGCTGCGCGATCACTCCTGGTTCATCGCCTTTGCGCCCGCCGACGAGCCGCGCATCGCGGTCGCGGTGCTGCAGGAGAACGGCGGTGCCGGCGCCAGTGCCGCGGCCCCGATCGCGCGCAAGGTGCTGGATGCCTACCTGCTCGATGCCGACGGCAAAGTGAAGCCGGCCACATGATGTACGAGGAGGTCGCCACCGGCTCGCGCACGCGGCGCACCCTGACCGGGGCGGCGCGGGTGCTGTTCGCGCTGAAGATCGACGGGCCGCTCGTCATCGGTCTCGCCCTCATCGCCGCCTACGGCCTGGTGGTGCTCTACAGCGCCTCCGGCCAGAGCATGCCAACGATCTACCGCACCGCGGCGCGCCTGGCGCTCGGCACCGCCGCGATGCTGCTGCTGGCGCAGATCAATCCCAACTTCCTGCGCCGCTCGACGCCGTGGCTGTACGTGGCGGGCTGCTTCCTGCTGCTGGTGGTGGCCGCCATCGGCCACATCGGCCTCGGCGCGCAGCGCTGGCTGGACCTCGGGCTGATCCGCTTTCAGCCCTCCGAGCTCATGAAGCTCGCCGTGCCGATGATGTGCGCCTGGTACCTGCACGAGCGCCCCCTGCCCCCGAGCTGGACGTCCCTTGCGGTGCTGGCCGCGCTCATCATGGTGCCGGTGGCGCTGGTGGTGGTGCAGCCGGACCTGGGCACCGCGGCCCTGATCGCCGCCGGCGGCGCCCTGGTCATCGTGCTCGCGGGCCTGCGCCTGCGTGTCATGGCCGCGATGCTGGTGCTCGGCGCCATCGGCGCCTGGTTCGGCTGGAGCTTCATGCATGAGTACCAGCGCAAGCGCGTGCTCACCTTCCTCAACCCCCAGACCGACCCGCTCGGTGCCGGCTATCACATCATCCAGTCGCAGATCGCGATCGGTTCGGGGGGGGTGTTCGGCAAGGGCTGGATGAACGGCAGCCAGGCACAGCTTGAGTTCCTGCCCGAGCGCTCCACCGACTTCATCTTCGCCGTCATCGGCGAAGAGTTCGGCCTGCTCGGCCTGCTGGTACTCCTTGTTCTCTACGTGTTCGTGGTGGCGCGCGCGGTGTACCTGGCGACGCAGACGCAGGACACCTTCGCGCGCCTGCTCGCCGGGAGCCTGGCGCTCACCTTCTTCGTCTACGTATTCATCAACGCCGGCATGGTGACGGGCCTGCTGCCCGTGGTGGGCGTGCCGCTGCCCCTGGTCAGTTACGGGGGCAGTTCGGTCGTGACGCTGCTGGCCGGGTTCGGTATTCTCATGGCGCTGTATTCACGGCGAAAACTCATCGGATCTTAGTGAAAGCAACCCGCCTCGCGCTGCTGGCCGCCCTGGTGTGCGTCCCGGCGCTCGCCCAGCCTGCCAGCGCGCCGGCCTTCGACCTCAAGCGCCCCGAGATCGCCGCCTTCATCAACGAGGTGGCCGCCCGCGACGGCTATAGCAAGAAGGACGTGCGGGCGCTCCTCAAGGCCGCACAGCCGCAGCCCAAGATCATCGAGCTCATGAACCGGCCGCTGGAGAAGGCCGCGCCCTGGTTCGAGTACCGCGACCATTTCCTTACCCCCGAGCGCATCGATGAGGGCGTGCAGTTCTGGAACGAGCACCGCGATTCCCTCGAGCGCATCGCCACGCAGTATCAGGTACCCCCGGAGTACATCGTCGCGATCCTCGGGGTGGAGACCAAGTACGGACGCGTGCTCGGCAAGTTCCGCGTGCTCGATTCCTTGAGCACGCTCGCCTTCGACTATCCCACCCGCCAGGCTTTCTTCAGAAGCGAGCTCGAGCAGTTCCTGATCCTCGCCCGCGAGAACAAACTCGATCCGCTTACCCTGGTCGGCTCCTATGCCGGCGCCATCGGTGCGCCGCAGTTCATGCCCTCGAGCTACCGGCGCTACGCGGTGGACGCCGACGGGGACTCCAAGCGCGACCTGTGGGGCGACTGGGACGATGTGATCGCGAGCGTCGCGAACTACCTGCGCGAGAAGGGCTGGACGCCAGGTGCGCCGGTGCTCACCGAGGCGATGCTGGAGCCCGATCCGTCCTTCCAGATCGACCCGCACAACCTCGAGCTGAACGAGACCGTCGCGAGCCTCGCCAGCCGCGGAGTGCGCCCCGACATGCCTCTCGCCCCCGAGACCCCGGCGGTACTCATTTCCGCCGAGCAGCGCGACGGCCCGGCCTACCGCGTCGGCTTCCATAACTTCTACGTGATCAGCCGCTACAACGCGAGTGCCCGCTACGTCATGGCGGTGCACGATCTTGCGCAGGCCGTCGCGCAGCGCGCCCGCCAGCCGGCCGCAGCCCCGTGAGGACTGTCTGCCTTGCGGCGGCGCTGCTCGCGGCCGGCGCGCTCGCCCTGAGCGGCTGCTCGCTCGGCCCGCGCCGCACCACGCCCGCAGCCCCCGCGCCCGTCACGCCTGCGCCGCCGGCAAGCCCCGAGGACATTCCCGACGCCGTGCCGCGCCAGGAGCCGCGCAGTGCGCACGGTAACCCGCCCTTCTACGACGTCATGGGGCAGCGCTACTTCGTGCTGGCGGCCGCCGATGGCTACCTCGAGCGCGGCGTCGCCTCCTGGTATGGCCCGACGTTCCACGGCGGCAGCACCTCGAGCGGTGAGCAGTACGACATGTACGGCATGACCGCCGCGCACAAGACGCTGCCGCTGCCGAGCTACGTGCGCGTCACCAATCTGAAGAACGGCCGGAGCATCGTCGTACGGGTGAACGACCGCGGCCCGTTCGTCGCCAACCGCCTGATCGACCTGTCCTACACGGCCGCCACCAAGCTCGACATGCTGCGCGAGGGCACAACGCTGGTGGAGGTGCGCGCGCTGACACCCGGCGTCCCCGATGAGCTCACGCGCTCGGCACAGCTGCCACCCCCGACGCTCTACGTGCAGGCCGGCGCCTTCGCCGATCAGCAGAATGCCGAGCGCCTGAACGAGCGGCTGCATGCCGCGGGACTTCCGAGCGCCTTCGTGCTCTCCCCGTTGGAGGGCAAGTCGCACCTCTACCGCGTGCGCTTAGGGCCCGTGGCGAGCGTCGCGGACTTTGACCAGCTGGCGGCACGCCTCACGGCTCTGGGCATCCGCGACGCCCGGCTCGCGAGTGACTGAAGCGGCGACCTGCCTCGGCTAAGATAGACAGTTTGATCACCGACCATTTAAGGAAACCCGCACCCGTGCTTCGTTCATGCCTCAGCGCGCTTCTTGCACTCCTGTCCACGGCCGCCCTGGCGGCCGCGCCCGCCGCGCCGGTTCCCGCCGCCGCTGCACCCGCCGCCGCGGCCGCTCCCAACGCTGCCGCCACCAGCACCGCGGCCCCCATCCCGCCGCCTCCGGGCGTCGATGCGCACGCCTATATCCTCATGGACTTTCAAAGCGGCCGGGTGCTGGCGCAGTCGCATATGGACGACCGCGCCGAGCCTGCGAGCCTCACCAAGCTCATGACCGCGTATGTGGTGTTCCGGGCGCTCGAGGAGAACCGCCTGAAGCTCACCGACATGATCACCATCAGCGAGCATGCCTGGCGCGCGGAAGGCTCGCGCACCTTCGTGCAGGTCGGCACGCAGATCCCCGCCGACATCCTCATCAAGGGCATGATCGTGCAGTCCGGGAATGACGCCACCATCGCCCTCGCCGAGCGCGTCGGCGGCACCGAGGCAGCCTTCGCGCAGATGATGAACGAGTACGCGCACCGCCTCGGCATGACGAACAGCAACTTTGAAAACAGCGACGGGCTGCCGTCCGCCAACCACTACAGCAGCGCCCGCGACATCGCGATTCTGGCCGCGGCTCTCATCCGCGAGTTCCCCCAGTATTACTCGCTCTTTAGCCTCAAGCAGTTCATGTGGAACAACATCCGCCAGGACAACCGCAACGGCCTGCTCAGCAAGGATCCTACCGTCGATGGGCTCAAGACCGGCCACACCGACAGCGCCGGCTTCTGCCTCGCCACCTCGGCCAATCGCAACGGCATGCGCCTGATCTCCGTCGTCATGGGCGCGCCGAGCATCAAGGCGCGCGAGGACGCCAGCGCCGCGCTCCTTAATTACGGCTACACCTTCTTTGAGACCGTGCGGGTCAAGGCGGCCAGGGAAACCATCCTCAAGCCGCGGGTCTACAAGTCGGCCACGGAGTTCGCCGACCTTGGACTTCCCGTGGCGCTCTACGCCACGGTGGGCCGCGGCCAGGGCGCCGCGCTCAGGACCGCGACCCATCTCAACACCGAGCCGCTGATCGCCCCGCTCGCCGCCGGCAAGCCCGTGGGCGAGTTCACCGTCGCCGATGCCACCGGAGCGGTGATCGCGCGCGCCCCGCTCGTGCCGCTCACCGAGGTGCCGCTCGGGGGGCTGTGGGCGCGTATGACCGACAGCATCGCTCTGTGGTTCCACTGACCGTGCCGGCACCTTGAGGGACGGGCCATGGGCGAGCCGCTGCCGATCTGCTACCTGAACGGGGAGTACCTGCCGCTGAAGGAGGCGCGCGTCTCGCCCCTCGACCGCGCCTTCCTGTACGCGGATGCGGTCTACGAGGTAATGCCCGTCTACGGCGGACGCGCGTTCCGCTTCGATGCGCACCTGGCGCGCCTGGCGCACAGCCTGGGTGGCATCGGCATGGCAGATCCACACACTCGCGAGCAGTGGCGCGGCATCTTCGCCACGCTGATCGAGAAGAACGGCGGTGGCGATCAGTACCTGTACTGGCAGGTGACGCGTGGCGCGGAGTACGGACGCAACCACGCGCCGCTCCCCAACATCCCGCGCACCGTGTTCGCCTTCGCCGCCCCGCTGCCGGTGAACTCACCCGAAGTGCTCGAGGCGGGCGTCGCCTGCATCACCGCCGCCGATACGCGCTGGGCGCGCTGCGACATCAAGTCGACCGCGCTGCTCGCCAACGTGCTGCTGCGGCAGCTGGCCGCCGACAGTGGCGCCAGCGAGACCATTCTGCTGCGCGAAGGAGAGCTCACCGAGGCCTCCGCTTCCTCCGTGCACGTGGTGCAAGCGGGCGCGGTGCTGGTGCCGCCGAACTCGCAGCACATCCTGCCCGGCACCACGCGCGCGGCGGTGGAGGAACTCGCCGCACGCGCCGGCATCCCGTGCCGCGTCACGGCGGTGAGCGAGGCGCAGCTGCGGGCCGCTGATGAGATCTGGCTCAGCGCGGCCACGCGCGAGCTGCAGCCGGTGACTCGCCTCGACGGCCACGCGGTCGGCGGCGGCCGCCCCGGACCCCTGTGGACCCGCATGTACGCGCAGCTGCAGCGCTACAAGGCGCAGCTCGCCGGCACCCCCTGGTGAGCGAGCCGCGCGGCTTAACCTTCCCCACCGACTACCCGGTGAAGATCCTCGGGCGTCCCGGGGGTGATCTGCGCGAGCGCGTGCACGCGATCGTCTTGCGCCACGCGCCCGGACACGATCCGGCGCGTCTCAGCGAGCGCCTGAGCGCCAACGGCAACTACCTTGCCATCTCCTACCTGCTCACCGCGCACAGCCGCGAGCAGATCGAGGCGCTGGTGGCGGAGCTGAAGGCCTGCGACGGGGTGTTGATGCTCCTCTAGGGGGAGCAACGCCGCTGTAACCGGTTTGTTACCGCACCGGCAGTGACTCAGGCACTGACGCCTGAGGCCAAGGCCCGGTAGCATCGCGCGCATGTCCATCACCCTCGACCAGGTCACCAAACACTACGGCGGCGTGCCGGTCGTCAACGACGTCTCCCTCGACATCGGCGACGGGGAGTTCTTCGTGCTGCTCGGCCCGAGCGGCAGCGGCAAGAGCACGCTGCTGCGGGCGATCGCCGGGCTCTCGGGCGTCGATCACGGCCGCATCGCGCTGCACGGGCGCGACGTCACCCACGTCGCCGCACGCAAGCGCGGCGTCGGGCTGGTGTTCCAGAACTACGCCCTGTTCCGCCACATGACGGTAGCCGAGAACATCGAGTTCGCGCTGCGCGTGCGCCACATGCGCGCCCGCGCGCGCCGCCAGCGCCGCCAGGAGCTGCTGCGCCTGGTGGCCCTCGAGGGCATGGATGAGCGCCTGCCGGCGCAGCTCTCCGGTGGCCAGCAGCAGCGCGTGGCGGTGGCGCGCGCGCTCGCCCACAAGCCCGAGGTGCTGCTCCTCGATGAGCCCTTCGGGGCACTCGATGCCAAGATCCGCGAGGAATTGCGGCGCACTATCCGCCAGGTGCAGCGCGAGCTCGGCATCACCACCGTGCTGGTCACGCACGACCAGGAGGAAGCATTCGCCATGGCCGATCGCATCGGCATCATGAACCTCGGGCGGCTGCTGGAGATGGGCGCGCCGCACGACCTGTATTCACGCCCGGCGACGCGCTTCGTCGCCACCTTTCTCGGCGCCGCCAACCTCATTCTGGCGCGGCGCACCCCCGATGGCATCCAGGTCGGCGCGACCACGGTGGCGCCCGCCGAGCGCGCCGCGGGCGCGCGCGAGAACGAGGTGGTGGCGGTGGTGCGCCCGGAGGAGATCGAGGTGGCCGCGAGCCGCGAGGAGCTCAGCTCCGGGTATCTGGCGCGCGCGGTGGCGGACGAGGTGGTGTTCACCGGCGCGCTCGAGCGGCTGCGGCTGCGCCTGGAGGATGGCGCCCTCACGCCGCTGCTCGCCTACGGGGACGGGCAGGCGGACGCCGCCCTGCTGGTGACGCGTACCCAGCACGAGCAGCGCACCTACGAGGTGCGCCCCGGGCAGACCGTGGCGGTCGGGGTACGCCGCGTGCACGTGCTGCCGACGCCGCTCTCGAGCTTCACCGCCTGCGCCATGAGCGCGTCGCTGGCGGAAGCCCTGAGCCGCCAGCCGCTGCTCGCCGAGCTCGCCGCGCGCATGAAGACCCGCATCGCGACGCGCGTCGAGCCGCAGCTCGGGCTCGCGGAAGCCCCCTGCCAGGGCGCGGACACCTTCGTCGGCACCACCGTGATTGGCGCCGATCGCGACGCCGCGCAGCGCGCCGAGTGGCTGCTGCGCCGCGGGGCACGCGACCTGCTGGTGCTGCCCGAAGGCGCCGAGGCACCGCAGCGCGTCCTCATCCACTGGATCGGGGAGGCGGCGCGCAGCGCAACGCTCGCGGTGTCGGCGAGCGTGCTGCGGCACGTGCCGGCGGAGGCCGTCTATGTCGGGATCTTCGCCGGTCCGGAAGGCAGCGCGCCGCCACAGGGGATGCGCGAGCTACTCGATGCGCGCTCGGAGGCACAGGCCGCGCATGGCCTGGAGATGCGTACCGAGCTGCATTTCGGGGACGTCGAGCAGCAGCTCGCGCGCCGCCTCGCCGAGAGCCCCGGGCAGATGCTCATCATCGGCGTGAGTCACCTCGGGGGGTTCGCCGCGCGCTTCCGCGCGCTGCTCGAGGGCGGCCGCTGGCCGGTGCTCATCGTCCACCGGGGTGTGGCGTGAGCTTCAGGAGCCCGAGCATCCTTCCAGGCTTCGGCCTCACCTTCGGGTTCACGACCGTCTTTCTCAGTACCATCGTGCTCCTGCCGCTGGCGGCGCTGGTGCTGTCGGCGACCTCGATGCACTGGAGCGACTTCGTCAGGACGGTATTCTCGGCGCGTGCGCTCGGCTCCTACCGCCTCTCCTTCGGGGCCTCGCTCCTGGCGGCCTCCATCAACTTGGTGTTCGGCTTCATCATCGCCTGGACGCTGGTGCGCTACGAGTTCCCGGGGCGCAAGCTGGTCGATGCGCTCATCGACATGCCCTTTGCCCTGCCCACCGCGGTCTCAGGTATAGCCCTCACCACCGTGTTCGCGCAGCACGGCTGGATCGGGCGTTACCTTGAGCCACTCGGTATCAAGGTGGCCTACACGTGGCTTGGCGTGACGCTGGCCCTCACCCTCATCAGCATGCCCTTCGCGGTGCGCGCGGTGCAGCCGGCACTGCTCGAGGTGCAGCGTGACCTTGAGGAGGCCGCCGAGACCCTGGGCGCGGGGCGCTTCTACGCGTTCCGCCGCATCATCCTGCCGACCATCCTGCCGGCGCTCCTCACCGGCTTCACGCTGGCCTTTGCGCGCGCGGTGGGCGAGTACGGCTCGGTGATCTTCATCTCCGGCAACCTGCCGATGAAGACCGAGATCACCCCGCTGCTGATCGTCGTGCATCTGGAGCAGTTCGATTACCAGGGCGCCGCGGCACTCGGGTTCGTGATGCTCGTCATCTCCTTCGTGATGCTCCTGACCATCAACCTGCTGCAGGCCTGGGGACGGCGCAGCCAGGTGCGGGCCGCGAACTGATGGCCGCCACCGACGCTTACGCCGAAGAGGTCGGCCGCCCCGGGCAGCACACCTGGGTGCAGGCGCTGGTGCGCTGGCTGTGCATCACGGTCTCCCTCGCCTTCCTGACGGCGGTGCTGCTGGCCCCGCTCGCTACCGTGTTCGTCATGGCGTTCTCCAAAGGTATCGCCGCCTATCTGCACAGTTTCTCAGACCCCGACACGCTGGCCGCGATTCGCCTGACGCTGCTCACGGCCGCCGTCGTGGTGCCCATCAACACGGTGTTCGGCCTCGCCGCCGCCTGGGCGATCGCCAAGTTCGAGTTCCGCGGCAAGAGCATTCTCATCACGCTCATCGACCTGCCGCTGGCGATCTCGCCGGTGATTTCCGGCATGATCTTCGTGCTGCTGTTCGGCCTGCATGGCTGGTTCGGGGTGTGGCTGCAGGCGCACGACATCAGCATCATCTTCGCCCTGCCCGGCATCATGCTCGCGACCATGTTCGTGACCTTCCCGTACGTGGCGCGTGAGCTCATACCGCTGATGCAGCAATTGGGCAACGACGAGGAGGAAGCGGCCATCACCCTCGGCGCCGGCGGCTGGATGACGTTCTTTCGCGTTACCCTGCCCAAGGTGCGCTGGGGCCTGGTGTACGGCATGGTGCTCTGCAACGCGCGCGCCATGGGCGAGTTCGGCGCCGTGTCGGTGGTCTCCGGACACATCCGCGGGCTCACCAACACCATGCCCCTGCACATCGAGATCCTCTACAACGAGTACAATTTCGTCGGGGCGTTTGCCGTGGCCTCGCTCCTCACCCTGCTCGCCGCGCTGACGCTGCTCGTCAAGACGCTGGTGGAGCGCACCGGCTACCGGCGGCGCTAGACATGGCTCGCACGCTCATACAGTGGCTCACGGCGCGCCTGCCGGACCCGGCTCGCACCGGGCTCGGCTGGTGGCTGACCGCGATCCAGCTCGCGCTCGTGCTGTTCGTCGGCGGCGGCATCGCCTGGTACGCAAGCGGCATGCTGCACGATCTGGCCGACCAGCAGGGCAAGGCGCGCGTGCAGCTGGCCGCCACCACCGCGCGCGAGGACCTCAGGCGCATCGGCGAGGATGCCCACGCCACCGCGCGCGCGCTCGCCGACCGCCCGACCCTGCAGCGCCTGCTCGCGGAAGGCCAGAGCGAGGCGCTGCCGCCGTTCCTGCGGCACTGGTGCGAGGCCGGCGGGGTCGATGCCTGCGCGGTGCTCTCCGGGAAGACCGTGATAGCGGTCTCCGGTCCCGCGCTCGACTGGCAGCAGATCGTCACCGCCGGCACCGAGCAGGGCGGTACTTTCATGGCGCTGCCGGCGACCGAGCGCGTGCCCTTGCTCGGGGCACGCGCGAGCCTCCCCGACGGCGATCTCACCGTCTACGTCGTGCGGCGCCTGGATGAGCGCCTGGCGCGCGCCCTGAGCGCCCAGGTGGGCGCGGAGGTGCGCCTCATCGACTACCGCGACTACACCAGCGCCCCGGTCAATGCCTTCACCGCGCTCTACTCCGCCGCGCTCGCCGACGGGCACTCCGCCGTGCAGCGCATCGATGCGCAGGACGTCTACGCGGCGAGCGCGCCGGTGTCGGCCCCGAGTGGTGAGGCCATCGCACTCATCGAGGCGCTCCTGCCAACGAGCGCCGTGGACGCCCCGGCGCGCCACCTGGTGCACAAGCTGCTGATCGCAACCCTGGTGCTGGGGCTGCTGGCGCTCCTGGCCGGCGCGGTGCTCGGGGAGATGGTCGTGGGCCCGGTGCGCGCGCTCACCGGCGCCGCCCGGCGGCTCGGGGCCGGTGACTTCTCGGCCTCCATCCCGCCGGGCGGCGCGGCCGAGGTCGGCACGCTTGCGCGCACCATGGAGGATATGCGCCGCAATCTCATCGAGCTCACGAGCACGCTGCGGCGGCGCGAGGCGGAGGCGCAGGCGGTGCTTTCCGGGATCGTGGAGGGCGTGTACGCGGTCGATAAGAACCGCCACATCCGCTACCTGAACCCGCTCGCCGCCAAGCTCCTCGGCGTCACCGCGGAAGCCGCCGTCGGGCGCTTCTGTGGCGACGTGCTCAAGCCGCGCACCGAGGACGGGCGGCGCCCGTGCGAGTTCCGCTGCCCGATCGTCGCCGCCCGCGCCGCCGGCAGCGCCAAGGCGGTGGAGTTGCTGGACGCGGCGGGCGAGGCGCGCACCACCGTCATCACGAGCGCCGCCCAGGTGGATGGCCTGCAGGTGCAGGTCATCCGCGATGAGACCGAGCTTGAGGCCGTACGGCGCGCGCGCGACTCGGTGCTCGCGAACATCAGCCACGAGTTTCGCACGCCGCTTGCCGCCCAGCTGGCCTCGATCGAGCTGTTGTCCGCGGGCCTCGATACCCTGCCAGCGGCGAAGCTGCGCGAGCTGGTCGCCTCGCTCGAGCGCGGCACGCAGCGCCTGACGCAGCTCATCGACAACCTCCTGGAGAGCGTGCGCATCGAGTCCGGCCAGCTCGCCATCCGCAGCCAGCGCGTATCGCTCATGGAAGTGGTGGAGGACGCGCAGACGCTGGTCGGCTCGCTCCTCGCCCAGCGCCGCCAGTCCCTCGCCGTGGAACTGCCCGACGGGCTGCCGCTGCTGAACGCCGACAAGACGCGCCTGACCCAGGTGTTCGTCAACCTGATCGCCAATGCCAACAAGTTCTCACCCGAGGGCAGCACGGTGCACGTCGGCGCGGTGACGGAGGGTGCCAGCGTGCGCGCCTGGGTCGAGGATGAGGGCCCGGGGCCGCTCGCCGGCGAGAGCGCCGCGCTCTTTGACCGCTTCCGGCGCGGCGGCACCGAGCCTGAGCCGGCCGGCATGGGGCTCGGGCTGTGGCTGGTGAAATCGATCATCGAGCGCCACGGGGGGAGCGTCGCGTTCGAGCGCACCGCCAGCGCCCGCACGCGCTTTACGCTGATACTCCCCCTGGAGAAACCGCAAACATGAAGGTACTGATCGCCGATGACGACGCCGACCTGCGCGAGCTCATCGGCTTCACGCTCGCGCAGGCCGGCTACCTCGTCATCAAGGCCCAGGACGGGGCCAGCGCGCTCAAGCGCTTCGAGGAGGAGTCCCCGGACCTGGTGGTGCTCGACATCAACATGCCCGGACTGACCGGCTTCCAGGCGTGCGAGGCCATCCGGCGCCGCTCGCGCGTGCCGGTCATGATGCTCACCGTACGCGGCGAGGAAGAGGACCTGGTGCGCGCGCTCGGGCTCGGCGCGGATGACTACCTCAACAAGCCCTTCAGTCCGCGCACGCTGCTGGCGCGCATCAAGGCGCTGCTGCGGCGCGCCGGCATGGAGACGAGCGCACCCTTAAGCGCCGGGCGCGTGTCGCTGGATCTCGAGGAGTACACCGCGCGCATCGGCAGCGCGGCGCCGGTGCGCCTCACCAAGCTCGAGCTGCGCCTGCTGCAGATGCTGCTCGCCAATGCCGGCCACACCGTCAATTCGGACCGCCTGCTGGTGCAGGTGTGGGGCCACCGCAGCGGCGGCGACCGCCAGCTCCTCAAGCAGCTCGTGCATCGGCTGCGGCAGAAGATCGAGACGGATCCGGCGGCGCCGGCGCTGCTGTTGACCGCGGCGGCCGGCTACAAGCTCATCGTGGAGTAGCGGCGGGGGCGGTGATCGAGTCGAACACCCCGCCGTCTTTGAAGTGCGTGCCCTGGGCGCCGCTCCAGCCGCCGAAGTCGGCGATGGTGACCAGCTTCAGCTGCGGGAACTGCTGCGCGTAGCGGGCCGCGACTTCAGGATCGCGCGGCCGGTAGAAGTTCTTGGCGATGATCTCCTGCCCCTCCTTGCTGTAGAGATAGGCGACATACGCCTGCGCCACCTCGCGCGTGCCGCGCCGCAGGGCCACCGTGTCCACCACCGCCACCGGGGGCTCCGCGAGGATGCTCACCGAGGGCATGACGATCTCGAACTGGTCGGCGCCGAGCTGCTGGCGCGCCAGCATGGCCTCGTTCTCCCAGGCGATGAGCACATCGCCCAGGCCGCGCTGCACGAAGGTCGTGGTCGAACCGCGCGCCCCGGTGTCGAGCACCGGCACGTTGCGGTACAGGCGCTGCACGAAGTCGCGCGCACTCGCCTCGCTGCCGCCCGGCTGCGCCAGCGCCCAGGCCCAGGCGGCCAGGTAATTCCAGCGCGCCCCGCCTGAGGTCTTCGGATTGGGCGTGATGACCTGGATGCCCGGGCGTACCAGGTCGTCCCAGTCGTGAATGCCCTTGGGGTTGCCCTTGCGCACCAGGAACACGATCGTGGAGGTGTAGGGGGAGCTGTTGTCCGGCAGCAGACTCTGCCAGTTAAGCGGCAGGAGCTTCCCGGAGCTCGCGATCGCGTCAATGTCACCGGCGAGGCCGAGCGTCACGACATCCGCCTGCAGCCCATCGATCACCGAGCGCGCCTGCTTGCCCGAGCCCCCGTGCGACTGGTCGACGCGCACGTCCTGACCGTGCGTGCTTTTCCAGTAGCGGGCGAAGGCGGCGTTGTAGTCGCTGTAGAGCTCGCGGGTGGGATCGTAGGAGACGTTCAGCAGCGTCACGCGCGAGCCGGCCGCGCCACCGCGCTCCTGGCAGCCGCCAAGCCCGAGGAGCGCGGCGGCGGCGCCGAGGGTGGCGGTGAGGACGGCTCGGCGGGGCAGGCGGGCATTCATGCCCGCGATCTAGCCACGAAAACCCTGCCGCTGTCAGTCACGCCGCGGTTACGCGGCGGTTACAGCAGCAAAACCGAGCTCACCGAGCAGCAGCGGCTCGAGTGCCCGCGCCGCCTGCGCCACACTCACGGGGCCCGCGAGCTCGGACAGCTGCGTCATTTTGAGGCCCTGGTAGCCGCAGGGGTTGATGCGGCTGAAGGGCTCAAGATCGAGCGCCACGTTCAGCGCCAGGCCGTGGTAGCTGCCGTTGCGGCGCACCCGCACCCCGACGCTGGCAAGCTTCGCCTCTCCGACGTACACCCCGGGGGCGCCGCGCCGGCAGGTGGCGCGGATGCCGTAGGCGTCGGCGAGCGCGATGACGGCGCGCTCGAGCGCCCCCACGAAGTCACGGATCGACAGCCCGGCGCGCTTCAGGTCGATGAGCGGGTACACCACGAGCTGTCCTGGGCCGTGGTAGGTCACCTGGCCGCCGCGGTCGATCTGCACCACCGCGATGTCGCCCGGGGCGATGAGGTGCGCGCGGCTCGCGTTCATGCCGAGGGTAAACACCGGCGGGTGCTCGAGAAACCAGATCTCATCGGCAGTCGCGCCATCGCGCTCGGCGGTGAACTGCTGCATGCGCTGCCAGGTCGGCTCGTAGGGCACGGTACCGAGGTGGCGGATGCGCGGCGCCGGCAGCGCGGCGGCGCAGGCGGCCAGGGACGCCGTGCTCACGCGTCGAGCGAGGCGTTGTCGAGCCCCGCGTTGTTGCGGTTGAGCGCCTGCTCGGCGCGGTAGCTCGAGCGCACCAAGGGACCCGCGACGCACTCAAGGAATCCGAGCGCGAGCGCGGTCGCGCGGTGGCGATCAAACTCCGCCGGGCTCACGAAGCGCTCCACCGCCAGATGATGGGGCGTCGGGCGCAGATACTGCCCGAGCGTCACGATGTCGACGCCCGCGGCGCGCAGGTCGCTCAGGGTGGCCTCGATCTCCGCGCCGCTCTCCCCGAGACCGAGCATCAGGCTGCTCTTGGTGAGCAGCGTCGCGCGGTGCGCCTTCGCGCCGGCCAGCACCGCGAGGGTCTGCTCGTAGCCGGCGCGCGGATCGCGCACCGGGTGCGTCAGGCGGCGCACGGTTTCGATGTTCTGCGCGAACACCTCGATCCCTGAATCCACCACCGTGGCAACGTCGGCGAGCACGCCACCGAAGTCCGGCGTCAGCGCCTCCACCGCCGTCGCCGGATTCACGCGCTTGATGGCGCGCACGCACGCCGCGTAATGCGCCGCCCCGCCGTCGGCGAGGTCATCGCGGTCGACCGAGGTCAGCACGACGTACTTAAGCCTCATGAGCTCGACCGTGCGGGCGGCATTTTCAGGCTCGGCCGGATCGAGCCAGCCGCGCGGGTTGCCGGTGTCGACCGAGCAGAAGCGGCAGGCGCGCGTGCATACCGCGCCCATCAGCATCAAGGTCGCGGTGCCGGCATTCCAGCACTCCCCGATGTTCGGGCACTTGGCCTCCTCGCACACCGTGGCGAGGCGGTGCTCCTTGACCAGGGCCCGCACGCCCTGGAATCCCGCCCCGGCAGGGGCGCGGGCCCGCAGCCACGGGGGCTTGCGCTGGGGGGGCGCCGCGGCTTGCGCCGTGCGCGCCTTGACGCCGTCCCGGACCGCGGTAAAGCCCTGAGGCGTAACGTATTTCTCGCCGCTACGGACGGGCGCGTCCTGCGCGACTACGGGGATGCCCTTGAGGCTCGGCATGGGCCCTCATTGTACCTGAGCGAGCCGCTCGCTCAGTTGCGCCAGGCGCTGCGGGGTGCCCACGTCCCACCACTGGCCGCGAAAGAGCTCCCCGCGCACGGCACCGGCGGCGATGGCGCGCCTTAAGGGCTCCACGAGCGGGAAGCGCCCGGGCGTGCAGCCAGCGAAGAACTCGGGGCGGTAGAGACCGACGTTGCCGTAGGTGAGGCGCTCGCCCTCCTCGACCACGACATCGCCCCTGAGAGCGAAGTCACCGCGCGGATGGTGGGCGGGATTGGGCACCAGGACCAGGTGCGCGAGCGCTCCTGGCTCAAGATGCAGCTGCCGGAAGTCCAGGTCCGTGAAGATGTCCGCGCTCACCACGAGAAAGGGCGCAGGCCCGAGCAGCGGCAGCGCATTGAGGATTCCGCCACCGGTCTCGAGCGCCACCGGGCCCTCGTCCGTGTAGCGCAGCTCAAGACCGAAGCTGCGCCCGTCGCCGAGCGCCGCGCGCAGCTGCTCGCCGAGCCAGGAGAGGTTCACCACCACCTGCGTGACACCTGCGCGCCTGAGCGCCGCGAGATGCCAGGCGATCAGCGGGCGGCCGCCGACCTCGATCAGGGGCTTCGGCACCGAGTCGGTGAGGGGCCGCAGCCGCTCACCGCGCCCGGCCGCGAGCACCATGGCCTTCATGCGCGCGCCCCGGCGAGCGCTGCGGCGTTGGCGGGCGCGAGCGCTGCGGCCACGTGCGTCTCGAGATAGCCCCCGAAGGCAGCAAGCTCTGGGTAGAGCAGGCAGGTCTCGCGCACGTAGCCGAGCGTGCGCTCGAGGTCCTGAAGGTAACCGGCCTTGCCGTCGCGGTACCACAGGCGGCAGAAGATGCCGAGCACCTTCACGTGACGCTGCACGCCGATGAGGTCGAACCAGCGCAGGAACTGTGCCTCATCGGCCCCGGCACTGGTGGCGCCCGCCGCCAGCAGCCGCTCGCGGTAGGCGCACACCCAGCCCACCACGCGCGCGCGCGGCCAGGCGATGTAGCAGTCCTTCAGCAGCGACACCAGGTCGTAGCCGATCGGCCCGCGCAGCGCGTCCTGGAAGTCGATGACACCGGGGTTGGCGCTCCCGGTGAGCATGAGGTTGCGCGAGTGGTAGTCGCGGTGCACGAATACGGCCGGTTGCGCCAGCGCCTCGGCGATCAGGAACTCAAAGGTAGCCTCCAGCAGGGCCGCCTGCGCGGGCGCGAGGCTCAGCCCGAGGTGGCGGCCGAGGAACCACTCGGGCATGAGCGCCAGCTCGCGCAGCAGCTCGGCGCGCCCGTAGGGCGCAAGCGCAAGGCTCGCCGCGGCCCCGAGCACCTGGATCTTCGCCAGCGCCGCGAGCGCATCGGCGTAGAGCGCATCCGGATCATCCCCGGCAGCGAGTCGACTCAGGTACTGCGTCGTGCCCAGGTCCTCCAGCAGCAGCAGTCCCTGCGATGCGTCGCGCTCGTGCACGTGCGGCACGTGCACCCCCAGGGGCTCCAGCAGCGCGGTCACCTTCAGGTACGGCCGCACGTCTTCCTTGTGCGGCGGGGCGTCCATCACGATGTAGGTGGTGTGCGCAAGGTAGGCGCGGAAGTAGCGGCGGAAGCTGGCATCGCTCGATGCCGGCTCCAGGGCGCGCACCTTCAGGTGCAGCGTGTCCCGCAACCAGGCGGCAATCAGCGCGAGTCGCGCGTCGGATTCAGGCATTTGCAGCGGCGAGGTTTTTCGGCCCGCGTTGTTGTGGCACGCCATTATAATGCCGCCCTTCATGCCGCGTCCGAGCCCATTCCTGTTCGCGCTGCTCGCATCCGGCATCCTCGCCGGCAGCGCCCGCGCCGATCCGCCCTGCCCCTCGCAGCTGAATCTTGCCGGCACGACGCCCCCGGGCGGCGCGCCCCCGGCCGCCGCGCCGAATCCGGCCGACAGCATCGTCAACATCACGAGCGATGCCGCTACGCTGGGGGCCGACGGCAAGGCGACACTGCGCGGCAACGTCGAGGTCGAGCAGGGCAGCCGCCAGATCCACGCCAACCAGATGCAGTACGACCGCATTGCCGGCTCCATCCAGACCGACGAGGCGATCGACTTCAAGGACCCGCTGGTGCACGTCACCGGCGCCAACGGCAGCTACTCCCCCACCGGCGGGGCGGCCTTCAACTCCGCGCAGTTCAGCCTCGCGCAACGTAATGCCCGCGGCACCGCACAGCAGATGCTGCTGACGCCCGAGGGGGTGCTCGATCTTAAGGGCGTGACCTTCACCACCTGCCCCGTGAACGATAATTCCTGGTTCCTCAGGGCGAAGGACATCACGCTCGACACGCGCACCAAGATCGGCACCGGGCGCGACGCCAGCATCAATTTCATGGGGGTGCCGCTCATTTACCTGCCGTGGCTGTCCTTCCCGCTCAGCAGCGACCGCAAGAGCGGCTTCCTGTTCCCGAGCATCGGCAACACCTCCACCGGGGGCGTGCAGCTGAGCGCGCCGTACTACTGGAACATCGCCCCGAACGCCGACTTCACCTTCGAGCCCACCGAGTACACCAAGCGCGGCCCGGACGTCGGCGGTGACCTGCGCTTCCTCAGCGCCAACCAGCACGGCGAGCTCGACTGGAACTACCTGCCCTACGACAGCACCTTCGGGGCCGGCCGCAGCCGCGTGCGCCTGAAGGACGTCGCCGAGCTGCCCGAGGAGCTGCGCCTGACGGTGGATGCCGAAAACGTGAGCGACACGCAGTACTTCGAGGACTTCTCGCAGGGCCCGGAAGGGGCGAGCACCGCGTTCCTCAACCGCAGCCTCGATGTGACCTACCGCACCGAGCACTGGCGCGTGGATGGCCAGGTGCAGCAGTACCAGACCATCGACATCGTGAACCTCGCCGAGTCGCAACGTCCCTATGCGCGCCTGCCGCGCGTCATCGCGGACGCCGACTACAGCGTCGGCTCGAGCGTCGTGCTGCGCTACGGGTTTGATTCCGAGGTGGTCGACTTTCACCGCAACATCGACGTCCCGGACACCAACGGCTGGCGCGCCGACGCGATGCCGCGCGCCGCCCTCGACGTGAGCGGACCGGGCTACTTCCTGCGCCCGGCGCTCGCCTATCGCCTCACGCAGTACGAGCTCGACAGCCTCGGGCCCGGCCAGTACGAGCGCGCTCCCTCGCGCGCGCTGCCGGTGGCGAGCGTGGATGCCGGCCTCAAGTTCGAGAAGTACACCGGCTCGCGCGACCAAAGAAAGCTCACCCTCGAGCCGCGCGTGCTGTACCTCTACGTGCCCTACCGTAACCAGGACCAGCTGCCGGTGTTCGACACCGCGGTGCCGGACCTGAACCCGGTGGAGCTGTTCCGCGATAACCGCTACGTCGGCGCCGACCGCATGAGCGATGCCAACCAGGTGAGCGTCGGGGTCACGAGCCGCCTGCTCGATGCCGGTGACGGCCGGCAGTTCATCGCCGCAACGATCGGCCAGTCCTATTACTTCTCGACGCCGCGGGTGACCCTGCCGTTCGAGGCCCCGGCGACCGGCAAGCGCTCGGACTTCGTGGCACAGGTCTCCCTCACCGCCTTCCAGGACTGGGGGGCCGATATCGGCGTGCAGTGGGACCCGGAGAACCAGCGCAGCGAGCGCACGCTCCTGAACGTGCAGTACAAGCCCGCCGACAACAAGATCATCAATTTCGCCTACCGCTACGAGCGCTTCCAGTACGTCCAGCCGGACCCCGACCAGCCCGGGGTCACCCCCTACTGGCAGGGTTTTGACCAGCTGGAGCTCTCCGGGGCCTGGCCGATCCGCAACAACTGGGACCTGTTCCTGCGCGACGTCTATGCGCTGCGGGACTACTCCCCCATCGGCACCCAGGCCGGGGCCCCGGTCGAGGAAACTCACGGGGAACTGGAGCGCTTTGTCGGCATACAATACCGCTCCTGCTGCTGGCGGCTGCGCCTGGGCGTCCGCCGCTTCGTGAACAACCACGACGGCAGCCAGGACACCGGAATCTGGCTGCAGCTGGAACTCGCAGGTCTGGCGGGTGTCGGATCGGCGTCGGACGGGTTCCTCACCGAGGAAATCCGGGGCTACAGACCCCCCGATGCGGTCATTACGCGCTACCAGGGCCCGCTTCAGAGCATCAGGTAAGGAATTTAGGCACTATGCGGTTTTTCACTCTTGTCGCGTCCGGCATCGTCCTGGCGCTCATCACCCTCGGCGGGGGCGCCGCCCACGCCCAGACGCGCGAACTGGCCACCCAGGGAGAGCTCCTCGACCGCGTGGTGGCCATCGTCAATGACGGCGTGGTGCTCAACAGCGACCTGGACGCTGAAGTGAATGCCGTGACCGAACGCCTGAAGGAACAGAAGCTCGAGCTGCCGCCGCAGAACGTACTGCGCCAGCAGGTGCTCGAGCGCCTCGTGCTGCAGGAGATCCAGGTGCAGCGCGCCGGCAAGGCCGGCGTCAAGGTCTCCGATGAGAACGTCAACGCGGCGCTGCAGGACGTCGCCAAGCGCAACGGCATGACCCTCACGCAGCTGCCCGAGGCGCTCGCGCGCCAGGGGGTCGACTATCCGACCTACCGCGAGGAGATCCGCCGCGAGATCATGCTGCAGATGCTGCGCCAGCGCGACGTCATGCAGCACATCGCGGTGACGCCCCGCGAGATCGACCAGTTCCTCGAAAAGCAGTCGAAGACCCCGTCGGCGCGCGATGAGTACAACGTGTCGCACATCCTGATCGCCATCGGCCAGGAGGCCACCCAGACGCAGCTGGACGCCGCCGCCAAGAAGGCCAACGAGGTATACCAGCGCGCCAAGGGCGGGGAGGATTTCGCCAAGCTCGCGGTCGCGTATTCCAACAGCCAGACCGCCTTCGAAGGCGGTGCGCTCGGATGGCGCAAGGGCAGCGAGCTGCCCACCTTCCTCGCCGACGTCATCGCCAAGCTCAAGCCCGGTGAAGTGAGCGAGCCGCTGCGCACGCCGACCGGCTACCACATCATCCGTCTCAACGAGGTGCGCGGCGGCTCGCAGAAAGCCGAGGAAGACCAGGTGCACGTGCGCCACATCCTCATGAAGACCAACGAGCTCGCCGACGATGCCACCGTCAAGCAGAAACTGAACACGCTGCGCGACCGCATCCTCAAGGGCGACGATTTCGCAGGCCTCGCGCAGACCACCTCCGAGGACCCGGGCTCTGCGGTCGACGGTGGTGACCTTGGCTGGTCGGGCCCGGGCACCTTCGCGCCGGAGTTCGAGACGGCGATCAGCTCGCTCAAGGACAACGAGATCAGCGAGCCCTTCAAGACGCAGTTCGGCTGGCACATCGCGCAGGTCCTCGGGCACCGCCGCGTCGACAACACCCAGGACATGAAGCGCCGCCAGGCAATGGAAGCCATCCGCGCCGGCAAGGCGGACGAGGAGACGGAGCTGTGGCTGCGCCGCATGCGGGACGAAGCCTACGTCGAGTACAAGTCCTAAGCTGCCGCGCATCGCGCTGACCTCCGGCGAGCCGGCCGGGGTCGGGCCGGAACTGTGCCTGGCGCTCGCCGCACGCGCGCTGCCCTGCGAACTCATCTGCCTCGGCGACCGCACGCTGCTCGCCGAGCGCGCCCGCACGCTCGGGCTCGCCATCGAGCTGTATCCCTACAACCCGGCCGTCGCGCCGGCAGCGCATGTCCCCGGGCGCCTCGCCGTGGCCCATGAATCACTCGCGGTGCCGAGCGTTGCCGGCAGCCCCGACCGGCGCAATGCCGCCTACGTGCTGCGGCTCCTCGACCTCGCCATCGACGGCGCCCTGACGGGGGAATTCTCGGCGCTGGTCACGGCTCCGGTGCAGAAGAGCCTTCTCAACGATGCCGGCATCGCCTTCAGCGGCCACACCGAGTACCTCGCCACGCGCGTCGGCGGCGGTCCGCCGGTGATGCTGCTCACCACCGGTGAGCTGCGCGTGGCGCTCGCCACGACGCACCTGCCGCTGCGGGCGGTGGGCGATGCGCTGAGCGTCGAGTCCCTGTGCCGCACGGTCGCCACGCTCGCCCACGCGCTGTCGCGCTGGTGGGGCATCCGCGCCCCGCGCATCGCCGTGTGCGGCCTGAACCCGCACGCCGGCGAAGGCGGGCACCTGGGGGATGAGGAGATCCGCATCATCGGGCCGGCGATCGAGCGCATGCGCGCCGACGGCATCCGCGCCGAGGGGCCGCTGCCGGCCGATACCGCCTTCGTGCCGCAGATCCTGAAGAAGTTCGACGCCGTGCTCGCCATGTACCACGACCAGGGTCTGCCGGTGGTGAAGTACGCAGGCTTCGAGCGCGCCGTGAACGTCACCCTCGGCCTGCCTTTGCTGCGCACCTCGCCCGACCACGGCACGGCTCTGAACCTCGCCGGCACCGGCCGCGCCGACGCCGGCAGCATCACCGCGGCGGTCGAGCTCGCGAGCCGCCTCGCCGCGCAGCGACTGTGAGGGCGGCAGGCGCCGCGCACCGGCCGCCACGGCGCAAGCGCTTCGGGCAGCACTTCCTGCACGACCCGGCGGTCATCGCGCGCATGCTGGAGGCGCTCGATGCGCGCCCCGGGGACCACCTGGTCGAGATCGGCCCCGGCCCCGGGGCGCTCACCCGCTCGCTGCTGGCACTCACGGACGTGACGCTTGATGCGATCGAGATCGACCGCGACCTCGCCGCTCGGCTGGCGCCCGACTTTGCCCCGCCGCGCCAGCGCCTGCACCAGGGGGACGCCCTCGACTTCGACTTTGCACAGCTCGCCGCCACGCGCGGCGGCCGACTGCGCGTGCTCGGCAACCTGCCCTACAACATCTCCACCCCGCTCCTGTTCCACCTGGCAGCCGCCGGCGACGTGCTCATCGACCTGCAGGTGATGCTGCAGCGGGAGGTGGTGGCGCGCATGGCGGCCGCTCCCGGCGGCAAGGACTACGGACGCCTGACCATCATGCTGACGCCGCTGTTCGAGGTGCAGCGCCTGTTCGAGGTGGGACCGGGCGCCTTTAAGCCGCCGCCGAAGGTCTGGTCGGCGGTGGTGCGCCTGCGCGCGCGCGCCGTACCGCTATTCGAGGTCAGCCCGCACTTCGCGCCGCTGGTGGCGGCAGCCTTCAGCCAGCGCCGCAAGACGCTGCGCAACGCGCTCGGTGGGTTCCTGACGCGCGATGAGATCAGCGCCTGTGGCATCGACCCCGGCGCCCGGCCTGAGACGCTCACACCCCAGGACTTCAACACCCTCGCGCGCACCCTCGACCGCGGCGGGCGGTGCGGCTAGTCTTCAGCTAACGGACAGGCTTTACAGGAGACGCGTGATGGCGCTTTACCGTCACATCCTCTTGGTGGTGGACTTAAGCGAGGACAGCCTCGCCATCGGCCGCAAGGCGCAGGCGCTCGCGCAGGCGCTCGGAGCCGAGGTCGAGCTGTTGCATGTGGTCGAGTTCGTACCGGTGGAGCCGATGGGCGAGACGCTCATGCCTGCCGTGCAGATGCAGGATGAGCTGATCGAGCGCTCGGAGAAGCGCCTCGCGGCGCTCGCCACCGAACTTGGCCTGAGCGGGGCCGCCTGCCGGGTCGAGAACGGTAACATCAAGAGCGAGATCGTGCGCGTCGCACGCGAGCGCAAGTCCGACCTCATCATCCTCGGCAGCCGCGAGCGCCACGGCCTGTCGATCCTCGTCAACCTCACCGAGGACACCGTGCTGCACGCCGCGCCCTGCGACGTGCTGGCGATGCGCGCCGCGCGCGGCTGAGGCGCCGGCGGCCTCAGGTAGAATCCGGCACCATGAGCGAGGAGCACAAGATCCGCGTCGACGTCGAGACCAGCTACCTCGACGAGCAGTCCGACCCGCGCGAGGCGCGCTACGTGTTCGCCTACACCATCACCATCCGCAACGAGGGCCAGGTGCCGGCGCGCCTGCTGGCGCGCCACTGGCTCATCACCGATGCCAACGGCAAGGTGGAGGAGGTGCGCGGCGATGGTGTCGTCGGCGAGCAGCCGTACCTGAAGCCCGGCCAGGGTTTTCGCTATTCCAGCGGCGCGGTGATCGAGACTCCGGTCGGCTCGATGCAGGGCAGCTACCAGATGCTCGCCGATGACGGGGCGCACTTTGACGCTGCGATCGAGCCGTTCCGCCTGGCGATGCCCGGCATCCTGCAGTGACGCGCTATGCCATCGGCGACCTACAGGGGTGCGATGCGGAGCTGCGTGCACTGCTGAAGAAGATCGGCTTCCGCGCCGATCGCGATGAACTGTGGTTCGTCGGCGACCTGGTCAACCGTGGCCCCGGCTCGCTCGCCACCCTGCGCTTCGTACGCTCACTCGGCGCCAACGCCGCCGTGGTGCTCGGCAACCACGACCTGCACCTGCTCGCGGTCGCCCACGGGGCACAGCGGCGCCGCAAGTCCGACACCCTGGATGAGATTCTCAGCGCCAAGGACCGCGAGCCGCTCCTCGAGTGGCTGCTCAGCTGCCCGCTCGCCCACGCCGCGGGAACCGATCTCATGGTGCACGCTGGCCTCGTGCCGCAGTGGAGCATGCCCCTGACCCTGCGCCTGGCGGCGGAGGTGAGCGCGGCGCTCGCCAGGGATGCGCGCGGACTGTTCGAGCACATGTACGGGGATGAGCCCGATGAGTGGGACGAGGAGCTCAGAGGCTACGCGCGGCTGCGCTTCATCATCAACGTGCTGACGCGCCTGCGGGTGTGCACGGCGGCCGGTCGCATCGATCTTGCCAGCAAGGGCGAGCCCGCCCCGCCGCCCTCGCCCTGGCGCCCCTGGTTCGAACACGAGGAGCGTCGCAGCCGCGACGCACGGGTCATCTTCGGGCACTGGTCCGCACTCGGCCTCGTGCTGCGGCCGAACCTCATCGGACTGGACAGCGGCTGTGTGTGGGGCGGTGCCCTCACCGCCTTCGATCTGGATGAGCCGCGCGCGCCGCTGTCGGTCGGGTGCGCGGCCTACCAGCGCATCACGCGCGGCTGAGCGGGGCGCAGCTCCGCGCCACCCTAAGGCGCCGCGGCCGGCCCCCAGCTCAGCGTCAGCTGCGTCGTCTTGGGCGTGTACACCCCGGGGGGCAGTTCCAGATCGACCGCGGTGCCTGCGGCGGCGCTGATCGGCAGGCTGACGCGCTCTTCCCCGCGCACCTCGAGCGAGCCGATCGCGCCGGGGCGCACGCGCAGGGCGAGCCGCACCGGCCAGGTGGTGCCCGCGACCGGCTGCACCGTGACGGTGCCGCTGCCAGAGGCGGCGGACAGGTCGATGAGCAGCGTGTTGCGCTTCCAGTACTGCGCAAAGCCCTCGGCCCCCGCACCCGCCAGATCCACCTCGTGCACGGGCACGGGCGGCGGGGGCGGCGCACGGTGCCACGGCCATTGCAGGTGGGAACAGCCGCCGCTCAGCACCAGCGCCAGCGCCAGGGCGGTGCCCCGCACCACGTAACCCCTTGACGTTAACCGCATCAGCGCCCTCCTGCCGCTGCCTGCGGCAGCGCGTAACATACGCGAATGCCTGGGAGGGCACATGGAATCCCTGCACGCTTTCAATTTCCGCCAGTGGATTGACGCCAACCGCGCGCTGCTGAAGCCCCCGGTCGGCAACAAGCGCGTGTTCCGTGACGGGGACTTCATCATCATGGTGGTGGGCGGCCCCAACGCCCGCAAGGACTATCACGTGGACCCGGGCGAGGAGTTCTTCTACCAGCTCGAGGGCGACATGGTGCTCAAGACCATTCAGGACGGGCGTCAGGTGGACCTGCCGATCCGTGCCGGCGAGGTGCTGCTGCTGCCCTCGCGCCTGCCGCACTCGCCGCAGCGCCCCGCCAACACCGTGGGCCTCGTCATCGAGCGCGCGCGGCGGCCCGCGGAGCTCGACGGCTTCCAGTGGTACTGCGAGCGCTGCGGGCACCTGCTGTACGAGGAGTTCTTCCCGCTCACCGACATCGAGAGGCAGTTCCCGCCGGTATTCGAGCGCTTCTTCGCCAACCTGCAGAAGCGCACCTGCGCGCGCTGCGGCACGGTGATGGAGCGCGCGTAAGCGATGCACGCCCGCATCGCCCTCGCCGCGGGTGAGGTCCGCATCGATCTCGCGCAGCCCTGGGACTTAGGGATTCCGCTTGACTTTCATGGCCCGCAGCCGCGCCACTTCGGTGCGCCCGCCGCAAGCGCTACCGCGCTGAACGTGGGCGACTTCAGCGGCGCCGTCACGAGCGGCGCCAGCTGCAACTGCGAGGTCGTGACGCTCAGTCCTCACTGTAACGGCACGCACACCGAGTGCGTCGGGCACCTGACGCGCGAGCGGCTGGATGCCTGGCGGGTGGTGCCCGCAGGACTCATACCGGCGATCCTGGTCTCGGTCACTCCGGAAGGAGCCGCGGCCGCGCTCGAGGGCTCCGACCCCGCACCCGCAGCTACCGATCGGCTGGTCACGCGCCGCGCCCTGGAGCGGGCCTGGCAGCGCGCGCCCTTCGAGCCGCGCGCCCTCATCATCCGCACGCTGCCGAACAGCGAGGCCAAGCGCAGCCGCGACTACTCGGGCACCACGCCGCCGTATCTGTCGCGCGAGGCTGCCGGGCTGCTGGTGGAGCGCGGCATCGTGCACCTGATCGTCGATCTGCCTTCCATCGACCGCGAGCACGATGGCGGTCGCCTGAGCGCACACCGCCTGTTCTTCGGCCTGCCCCAGGGCGCCACCGCGCTCGCCGCCGCGGCACGCCCGGATGCCACGGTCACCGAGCTCGCCTATGTCCCGGAGGCGGCGGCCGACGGCGCCTACCTCCTTGAGCTGCAGGTGGCGGCGCTCGGCGGGGATGCGGTGCCGAGCCGGCCGCTGCTGTACGCGCTCGGCGTCGTGGCGCGATGAGCGCCGCCGCGGCACGCGAGGAGGCGCGCGCGCGCGATGCGGCCGATCCGCTGCGCGCCTTCCGCGCCCGCTTTGCCGCGCCGCGTGGTGCGCACGGGGCGCCGCTGACCTACCTGTGCGGGCACTCCCTGGGACTGATGCCGCTGGCTGCGCGGGCGCGGGTGCTCGAGGAACTCGATGACTGGGCGAACCTCGGCGTGGCGGGACACGAGCAGGCGCGCCGTCCCTGGATCCCCTACCACGAGAACCTCACCGCCGGTCTTGCGCTCATCGCCGGGGCGCTGCCCGCGGAGGTGATCGCGATGAACTCCCTGACCGCGAACCTGCACCTGATGCTCGCCAGCTTCTACCGCCCCCAGGGCCGGCGCCGCTCGATCCTCATGGAGGCCGGCGCCTTTTCCTCGGACCGCCACGCGGTGGCTTCCCAGATCGCCTGGCGGGGCCTGGATCCTGAGAGCGCGCTCATCGAGCTGGCACCCGCGCCCGGGGAGGACACCATAGCCGAGGCCGCGATCGAGGCCACCCTCGCCGCGCGTGCCGAAGAGATCGCCCTCATCCTGTGGCCCGGGGTGCAGTTTCGTACCGGCCAGGCCTTCGATGTCGCGCGCATCGTGCGTGCGGCGCACGCCCACGGCTGCATCGCGGGCATCGACCTCGCGCACTCGGTCGGCAACCTGCCGCTGGCCATGCACGAGTCGGATGCCGACTTCGCGGTGTGGTGCAGCTACAAGTACCTCAACGCAGGTCCCGGAGCGATCGGGGGCTGCTTCGTGCACCAGCGGCACGTCGAGGCGCAGCCGCGCACCCGCCACACCGGTGCCCTGCCGGGCGCGCGGCTCGCCGGCTGGTGGGGGCACGAGGAACCGACGCGCTTCCTCATGGAGCCGCAGTTCCAGGCCGCCGCCGGGGCGGCGGCCTGGCAGCTGAGCAACCCCGCCATCCTCGCCGCCGCGCCGCTGCTCGCGTCGCTCGCGATCTTCGGGGAAGCCGGGATCGCGCCGCTGCGCGCCAAATCGGTGGCGCTCACCGGCTTCCTCGAGTCGCAGCTCGCGCCGCTGGCCGCGGACGTTCAGATCATCACGCCGCGCGAGCCGCAGCGGCGCGGTTGCCAGCTGTCGCTGCGCATCAAGGGGGGCGCGGGCCGCGGGCGCGCGGTGTTCGAAGCGCTGGGGGCCCGCGGCATCGTCGTCGACTGGCGCGCACCGGACACCATCCGCGTGGCCCCGGTGCCGCTCTACAACGGTTTCGAGGACGCCCTCACCTTCACCGCTGCGCTCGCCCAGGTGCTGCGCGCTTGAGCGCCCCGGAGCGCGAGCTGAACATCGTCGGCGCGGGCCTCGCCGGCACGCTTCTGGCGGTGCTGCTGGCGCGCCGCGGCTTCGTGCCCGCGCTCTACGAGCGCCGCGCCGACCCGCGCCAGGCGGCACCCGAGCGCGGGCGTTCCATCAACCTTGCGCTCGCCGCGCGCGGCATCGCGGCGCTCGAGCGCGCCGGCGTCATGGAGGCGGTGCGCCCGCTGCTGATCCCGATGCGCGGCCGCATGGTGCATGAGCCCGAGGCAGCGCCCGTGCTGCAGCCCTACGGCCAGCGGCCCGGGGAAGTGATCTACTCGGTGGGGCGCGCCGAGCTCAACCGCGTCCTGATCGCCGCCGCCACCGCTCACCCGGGCGTGCGGGTGCGCTTCAACCAGCAGTGCCTGGGAGTGCAGGTCGCCGCCGGGCGACTGCAGCTGCGCGACAGCGAGCGCGGCACCGTGGGTGAGATCGAGCTTGCCCCCACCATTGCCGCCGACGGCGCCGGGTCCGCGGTGCGCGCCAGCCTCGAGCGCGCCGGGCTCATCAAGGTGCGCGAGGAGTGGCTCGACCATGACTACAAGGAACTCACCGTGCCGGCGCTCACAGCGGCGGCACTGGATCCGCATGCGCTGCACATCTGGCCGCGCGGCGGCTTCATGCTCATCGCCCTGCCGAACACCGACGGCAGCTTCACCGCGACGCTGTTCCTGCCGCGCGCCGGCCCCGTGAGCTTCGCAGCGCTCGCCACGGCGGCCGCGGTGCGCGCGTTCTTCGCCCGCGAGTTCCCGGAGCTGCTCGAGCTGGTGCCCGAGCTCGCCGGGCAGTTCGCCACCCATCCGCAGGGGCAACTTGGCACCGTGCACGCGGCGCCCTGGCAGGCCGCAGGCCGGGTGCTGCTGCTGGGCGATGCCGCGCACGCGATCGTGCCCTTCCACGGCCAGGGAATGAACGCCGCGTTCGAGGACTGCCTGGTGCTCGATGAGCTCCTCGGGGAGAGCGGGGACTGGCCGGGCGTATTCGCGCGCTTCGAGGCTGCGCGCCGCCCCAACACGGAGGCCATCGCGCGCATGGCGCTCGAGAACTACACCGAGATGCGTGCGGCGGTGCGCGATGCGCAGTTCCGGCGCCGCCAGGCCCTGGCCATGCAGCTCGAGCAGCGCTTTCCGGAGCGCTTCATCCCGCGCTACTCGATGGTGATGTTCCATCCGGAGATCGGCTACGCGCAGGCCCTGCGCCGCGGCGCCGTGCAGGCGCAGCTGCTGGAAGAGCTCGAGCGTGACGGTGCGGACGCGCACGGTGCGCAGGCCGCAGCGCTCGTGACCGAGCGCCTCGCGCCGCTGCGCTAGCGGCCACCGCGCGCCAGACGCATCAGCGACTCTCGAGCACGCTGCGGCCGTTGAGCGGCTGCGGCGGCCGCACGTCATCCGGATACAGGCGCGCGAACGCGGCGATCTGCTGCGCCGAGACCTCAACCGGCTCCTTGAGCACGAACCACTTTACCCCCTCGGTGCACGGCGGGGCCGTCACCGAGCCCGTGTAGGCGTAGTAGCCGGCGCTGCGCGGCAGCATCGCCGACGGATTGATGCGCAGATCCTGCGCCGCCAGCTGGCCCTCACTCGGCGGCAGGTGCTGCCACAGCGCGCCGATGGCAGCGTTCGCCCGGCCGGCACGCAGCAGCACTGCAACCCCGGCGACCTCGCCGTCGCTCGCGGTATGCATCAGGTGCAGAACCATGGCGTAGCGCTTGCCGGCGATGAGCTCCTCGCTCGGACGGTGAAAGTGAAACTGCGTGAGCAGGTAGCGCTTGCCCTGCACCAAAAGAGCACTACCCGCGCCCGCTGCAGCGTGGTAGTTGACCCGGATGGTGTGGCCGTTATTGATCACGTAGCCCACCGGTTCGTCGAGGTACGCGAAGGTGAGCGGCGGCAGGTCGGCCTTGCGCGGGTTGCGGATGTCGATCGGGGACTGCGCCTTGCCGCGGTTGCAGGCGGCGTACTCCGGGTCGAGCTCGCTCCAGTGCGCGTACCCGCGCGCGCCCTGATAATCCCAGGGGGTCTTCCAGGGCGAAACGTACTGCGAGTATGGGGTCTCCTCGGCACCAGCCGGCAGCGCGAGAAGCGCGGCGAGGGCCGGCAGCCAGCGGGCGTGTGATACGGCTTTCATGGGCACCTCCCGGAGCGCGGCTGTTTCAGGATCCGCCCGCAAGTTGCGTGCTCAGTGCTGGCGCGGCGCCTCGGGGGCGCTGCGCCGCTCGAGCGTCATGAAGGTCAAAGGGAACGCGTTGCGCTCATCGGCAGGATAGGCATCGCACTCCACATCGACCCACTGAGTGGGATCGAAGGCGGGGAAGTAGGTGTCGCCGGGAACCTCCGCATGCACGTGCGTGAGGTAGATGCGGCGCGCGAAGGGCATCACCAGGCGGTAAATCTCCGCACCGCCGATCACCATGAGCTCGCTGGCATCGCCGGCAGCGCTGAGCGCCTCATCAAGCGTGTGTACGACCGTCACGCCCGGGGCGCTCCAGCCGGCAGCACGCGTGAGCACGATGTTCTGGCGACCGGGGAGCGGCCGGCCGATGGACTCGTAGGTCTTGCGGCCCATGAGCAGCGGCTTGCCCATGGTGGCGGCCTTGAAGCGCCTGAGGTCCTCGGGCAGCTTCCACGGCAGGCCGTTGCCGCGTCCGATGACGCCATTCTGCGCCATCGCCACGATGAGGGAGACGCGCGGCGCCACGGCCTTCAGATCTCGACCGCGGTATTGAGGATCACGACGTCACGGAAGGGCATGCGGAAGAACTCCGCCGCCTGCGTGCTGTACTGCTGCATGCGCGCAAACAGCCGCCGCTGCAGGCCGCGCAGGCCGGGCAGCGGGCGGGCGCGCACCACGTGCCGGCCGACGAAGAAGGAGCTGTCCTCGGTGAACACCCGCAGGCCGCGCGCGCGGCACGCCTTGAGGGACTCGGCGACATCCGGGGTCTCCATGAAGCCGAAGCGCGCGGTGATGAAGTGCACGCCCGGCACCGGCTCCTCGATCCGCAGGCGCCGCACCGGGTCCTGGCGTGGCGTGTCGGCGATCTCGACGTTGAGAATGATGACGCGCTGGTGCACGACGCAGTTGTGCTCGATGTTGCGGATCAGGGCCGAGGGCACGAGGTTCGCGTTGCTGGCGAGGAACACGCCGGTGCCGGGCACGCGATGCACGCCGGCGACCAGCTTGCCGAGCTCGCTGCGCGGCACCGCCATCTTCGACAGCGCCGCGCGCAGTTCCAGGCGCCCGTTGCGCCAGGTCATGAAGATCAGGCACAGCACGGCCCCGAGGGAGAGCGGGATCCAGCCACCGGTGGGCACCTTGGTGAGGTTGCCGGCGACGAAGGCAAGGTCGGTGACCAGCATCAGCCCGAACAGCCCCCCGACCTGCCACTTCGGCCAGTTCCACTGCGTCGCGGCCACGAAGGCGCCAAGGATGGTGGTGACCACCATCGTGCCAACCACGGCCGCGCCATAGGCGCCGCCCAGAGCGTCGGAGGAACCGAAGCCGATCACGAACAGCACCACGGCCGGGAACACCAGCCAGTTGACGACCGGCACGTAGATCTGGCCCTGCTCGTGCGCGGAAGTCTGCAGGACCCGCAGGCGCGGCAAGAGATCCAGGTGCACCGCCTGGCGTGCCATGGAGAAGGCCCCGGAAATGGTGGCCTGGGAGGCAATCACCGCGGCGAAGGTGGCGAGCACCACCATCCACGGCAGCACCTGGGGTGAGACGAGGTGATAGAGCGGGTGGGCGACGGGGTGACCGAGCTCCAGCAGCATCGCGCCCTGGCCGAAGTAGTTGATGACGAGCGCCGGGCCGACGAGCGCGAACCAGGCCGCCCGCACCGGCTGCTTGCCGAAGTGGCCCATGTCCGCGTACAGCGCCTCCCCGCCGGTGATGGCGAGGAACACCGCGCCGATGATGGCGAGCGCTACTTGCGGGCGGTGAAAGAGCAGCGCGACTCCGTGGTAGGGATTGAGCGCCTCGAGCACCTGGGGGTTGCGCACCAGCGGGATGGCGCCGATCACGGCGATGACGATGAACCACAGCACCATCACCGGCCCGAACAGGCTCGCGACCCTGGCGGTGCCACGGCTCTGGTAGGCGAACAGCGCGATGATCACGCCGATGGTCGCCGGGATCACGAAGCGCTGGAAGTCCGGGTCGAGCACCTCCAGGCCCTCGACCGCACCGAGCACCGAGATTGCAGGGGTGATGAGCGCGTCGCAGAAGAAGAACGCGGTCCCGGCCAACGCCAGCCCCACCGCCACCTTGGCCCAGCGGCTGCCGATGATGAGGCGGCGCTGCGCCAGCGCGAACAGCGCGAGGATCCCGCCCTCGCCGTCGTTGTCGGCGCGCATGATGACGACCAGGTACTTCAGCGTCACCGAGATGGCGAGCGCCCAGAAGATCAGCGACAGCACCCCGATCACCGCCTCGCGGTTGAACGTGCCCGCAGCGCCGAGCGCGGTATCGAGGGTATAGAGCGGGCTCGTGCCGATGTCGCCGTAGACGATGCCGGTGGCTCCGACGATCGCCGAGAGGCTCAGGCGGCGGGGGTTGTTCATCGAGCCTGCGGCGCCCGGATCAGCGGCGCCGGGCGCGCTGCGACGCACGCGCGCGCTTGGGCACCGGTGGCGGCCACAGCATGCTGCCGCGGCAGGTGGCCGCTCCGCAGCGGCAGGCGAAGATCACGTCGATGTTCGGCGGATCGTGGGCCTCGCGCTGGATCTGGTAGTCATAGGTGAGCTCCTCCCCGGGAGCGATGTCGCGGATCGCCTCGATGAAGACGCGGCGCTGCTCGATGACGGACTCGCAGTTCGGGTCGCAGCCGTGGTTGATGAAGCGCGCCTCGTTGCCCTCGACGCCGGCGTCGATGACCGTGCGGCCGTCGACGATGAAGAGGAACGTGTGGTTGTCGCTCTCGTCCTTGTCGTCGTAGCGCCGGTCGGCCTCGGCGTGCGAGACGCGCTCGCCGAGATATTCAACAACGCGCGTGCCCTTCTTGATGCGCCGGGTGGCGAACACGCCCAGGCCGTGCAGCGCCGAATCGCGTACCTCGACGCTCGCCGACGTGCGACGCGCCGCGCTCATACGGCCACCGCCGCCGCGATGCCTGCGTGATGCTGGTAGTTCACGAATTCAAAGTCCTCGTACTGGTAATCGAAGATGCTTTCCGGCCGGCGCCGGAGGCGCAGCTGCGGCAGCGGATAGGGGGCGCGCGAGAGCTGCAGGTCCGCCTGGGCGAGGTGGTTCAGGTAGAGGTGGCAGTCCCCGCCCGTCCAGATAAATTCCCCAAGCTCAAGATCACACTGCTGCGCGAACATGTGGGTCAGGAGCGCGTAGCTTGCGATGTTGAACGGCACCCCCAGGAACACGTCCGCGCTGCGCTGGTACATCTGACACGACAGCCGTCCGCCGGACACGTACAGCTGGAAGAAGGCATGACAGGGCATGAGACTCATGCGCTCGAGCTCGCCCACGTTCCAGGCGCTGACGATGATGCGGCGCGAATCCGGATTGCTCTTGAGCAGCTGCACGGCCTGGGCGATCTGATCGACGCTGCGGCCGTCGGCGGTATGCCAGGCGCGCCACTGCTTGCCGTACACCGGCCCGAGCTCGCCGTCGGCGTCCGCCCACTCATCCCAGATCGAGACCTCGTGCTCGTGCAGCCAGGCGATGTTGGTCTCACCGCGCAGGAACCACAACAGCTCGTACACCATCGAGCGCAGGTGCACTTTCTTGGTGGTCACCAGCGGGAAGCCGCGCGCCAGATCAAAGCGCAGCTGCTGCGCGAACACCGAGAGCGTCCCGGTGCCGGTGCGGTCGCTCTTGCGCGCGCCCTCGGTGCGGATAAGACGCAGGAGGTCGAGGTACTGCTTCACTGCGCCAGCACGTAGTTGCCCGAAGGCTCGCGGGCCCGGTAGGCCCAGGCGAGGAGCGCAAGTCCGCCGATGATCATCGGGATCGACAGCAGCTGCCCCTCAGTGAACCAGCCGCCGGCGAGGTAGCCGATGTGCTCATCCGGCACGCGCACGAACTCCACCAGTGAGCGCGCCAGGCCGTACACCAGCAGGAACACCCCGGAGGGCGCCAGGCGCGGCCGCGGCGTGGAGGTGAACCACCACAGAAACACGAACAGCAGCAGCCCCTCGAGACCTGCCTCGTAGAGCTGCGAGGCATGGCGTACCTCGCCATTGACCTTGAAGCCCCACGGCACGGTGGTGACCTTGCCCCATAGCTCACCGTTGATGAAGTTGCCGATGCGGCCGAAGAACAGCCCGAGCGCCGGCAGCGGCGCGGTGAAGTCGAACACGTCGGCCGGATTGCGGCGGCGGCGCCAGGCGAAGAGCGTCATGGCCGCGATGACGCCGAGCAGGCCGCCGTGGAAGGCCATGCCGCCCTCCCAGACCTTGAACGGGTACCAGGGGTCGGCGGCCCAGAACTTCAGCCCGTAGAAGAGCACGTAGCCGATGCGGCCGCCGAGGATGACGCCCAGCATGCAGAAAAATATCAGGTCATCGACGTCGTCGGCCTTCCAGGTCGAGCCGGGCCGGGCGGCGCGGCGGCGCGCGAGCCACCAGGCACCGGCAAAGCCCAGGAGGTACATGATCCCGTACCAGTGGACCTTGACGCGGCCGATTTCGAAGGCGATGGGATTGAAGCCAGGATAGGTCAGCATGAGGCGCGAAGTTTAGCCGACCTCGCGTGTGACGCGGCAGAAGAAGGCCTTCAGGTACCTGGTTTCGGGGATGGCGGGGTGGATGGGGTGATCGGCGGACTGGCCCCCGGTCTCCAGGATCTGCACGAAGCGCTGGCTGTGGCGCGCCCCTGCCTGGATAGCACCCAAGAGCTCCTCGGGTGCGAGGTGGTAGGAGCAGGAGCAGGACACCAGGAGCGACCCCTCACTGAGCAGCGCCAGCGCCAGCTGGTTCAGCTTGCGATAGGCCGCCTGGCCCTGCGGGATGTCCTTCTTGCGCTTGATGAACGCCGGCGGGTCGAGAATCACCACATCAAAGCGCTCGCCACGCTCGGCGAGCTGCCGGAGCGCATCGAAGGCATCCGCGCACATCGCCTCCAGCTGCATGCCGTTGCGCGCCGCGTTGGCGCGCGCGCAGTCGAGCGCCGCCTGGGAGGCGTCCACGCACAGGGTGCTGAGCGCACCACAGCTGAGCGCCGCGACCGCCCAGCCCCCGGCGTACGAGCACACATCGAGCACCCGGGCGCCGCGGGGGACATAACGCTTCAGGCGTTCGCGGTTCTCGGTCTGATCGAAGAACCAGCCGGTCTTCTGCCCGGCCACGAGCGGCACCGCGAAGCGCAGTGCCCCCTCCTGCACCGTGAGTTCCCCGGGCACGGCGCCGAAGGCGGCGAAGCTTTCCTTCGGCAGGTGCTCGAGGTCGCGGGCTCCGGAGTCATTCTTCCAGTAGAGAGCGGCCGGGTTCAGCACGCGGCGCACCGCGGCGCTGATCTGTGCCTGCAGCGCCTGCATCCCGGCGGTGGCGATCTGTCCGACGATGACGTCGCCGTAGCGATCCAGCACCAGCCCCGGCAGCAGGTCCGATTCACCGAACACCCAGCGGTAGTACGGGCCGCGGGCCAGGCCCTCGCGCAGCGCCAGCGCGGCGCGCAGGCGCGCCTCCAGCAGCGCCTCGTCGACCGGGCGCGCCTCATCGCGCGAGAGAATGCGCGCGCAGATGAGCGCGTGCGGATTCACGCACACGTAGCCCATGAAGGCATCGCGCTGCGAGCGCAGCTGCGCAAGCGCACCGGGCGCGAAGGCCGCAAGTGGCGTGGCCTCGGTGTCGACTTCATTGCTGAACACCCACAGGTGACCGGAAGCCAGGCGCCGCTCCTCGCCACGCTTCAGCCGCAGGACGTGCGCGGCGCGGGCAGATTCGGCGAGTGTGGAGGTGAGGGCCAAGGCTCGGATCCGGGGGGGGGTGAGGCGGGGATGAAGTATACAATCGCCTTCAGGAGACAACTCATGCAGATCGCCCATCGCCGTCCCGACGGCAGCCCCAGGTACACCAACCGCCTCGCCGCCGAGACGAGCCCGTATCTGCGCATGCATGCCCATAACCCGGTCAACTGGTACCCGTGGGGGAGCGAGGCGCTCGAGCAGGCGCGCGCGCAGGGCAAGCCCATTCACCTGAGCGTCGGGTACCTCGCCTGCCACTGGTGTCACGTGCTCGAGCACGAGAGCTTCGAGGACGAGGCTACCGCGCAGGTACTGAACGATAACTTCATCAACATCAAGGTCGACCGCGAGGAACGGCCCGACATCGACCGCATCTACCAGATCGCCCAGCAGATGATCACCCAGCGCGGCGGCGGCTGGCCGCTGACCATGTTCCTCGCGCACGACGACCAGCGGCCCTTCTTCGGCGGCACGTACTTCCCGAAGGAAGCGCGCTTCGGGCTGCCGGCATTCAAGGACCTGCTGTTGCGCGTCGCACAGTTCTACCGCGAGCACCCCGAGGAGATGCGCACCCAGAACGAGGCGCTGGTGCGGGCACTCGAGCAGATGAATGACGCCGGCACGCCCGCCGAGGTCACCCTGGACGATGCCCCGCTGCGCGCCTCGCGCACGCACCTGGCGCGCCTGTTCGACCCAAAATATGGCGGCTTCGGCGGCGCACCGAAGTTCCCGCAGCCGGCGATGCTGACGCGACTGCTGCGCTACTGGCGAGCGAGCACGGAGTCGGCAGAGCCTGACCTGAGCGCCCTTTACATGGCGACCCTGACGCTCACGCGCATGGCGGACGGCGGCCTCAATGACCAGCTCGGTGGCGGCTTTTACCGCTACACGGTCGATGAGCAGTGGATGATCCCGCACTTCGAGAAGATGCTGTATGACAACGCCGCGCTCATCGGCCTTTATGCGCAGGCGGCGCTCGCCAGCGGTGACCCGGCCTATGCCCGCGTAGCCGCCGAGAGCGCTGCGTTCGTGTTGCGCGAGATGCAGTCGCCGCAGGGCGGCTTCTACTCAAGCTTTGACGCGGATTCGGAGGGTCACGAGGGCAAGTTCTACGTCTGGACGCCCGCGGAGGTGCGCGCGGTACTCAGCGCCGAGGAGTTCGCGGCGTTCGCGCCGCGCTACGGCCTGGACGGCGCCGCGAACTTCGAGGGCCGCTGGCACCTGCACGTCAAGGCCTCATTCGAGGAGCTCGCCACCGCCCTCGGCCGCACGGCCGCCGAGGTGGGGACGCTCGTGGAGGCGGCGCGCGACAAGCTCCTGCGGGTGCGATCGCAGCGCGTGCCGCCGGCGCGCGATGACAAGGTGCTCGTCTCCTGGAACGCACTCATGATCCGCGGGCTCGCGATCGCAGCGCGCGCCCTCGGGCGCCCGGAGCTCGCAGCCGCGGCGACCGCGGCGCTCGACTTCATCCGGACGCGCCTGTGGGTCAAGGGGCGGCTGCTCGCGACCGCCGTGGGTGAGCGCGCCCACCTCAACGCCTACCTCGATGACTACGTCTTCCTTGCGGATGCCATCCTCGAGCTGCAGCAGGTGCGCTTCCGCGCCGACGAGCTGCGCTTCGGGCAGCAGCTGCTGGAGGTGGCGCTGCAGCACTTCGCGGACCCCGGTGGCGGGGGCTTCTTCTTCACCTCCGACGACCACGAGAAGCTCATTCACCGCTCCAAGTCCTTCGGCGATGATGCCACCCCTTCGGGCAACGGCGTAGCGGCGTGCGCGCTGCAGCGCTACGGGCACCTGCTCGGTGAGCCGCGTTATCTGGCGGCCGCCGAGGGCACGCTGCGCGCGGCCTGGGGGGAGCTTGCCCGTTACCCGCAGTCGCAGGGGACGCTGCTGACGGCGCTCGAGGAACTGCTGCAGCCGGCGCAGATCGTGATCATCCGCGGCGAGGCGGCTGCGATCGCGGCGTGGCAGCAGGAACTCGCGCACCTCTATGCGCCGCGCCGCCTGGTGCTCGCGGTGCCGGCAGGCGCCGCCGACCTGCCGCCAGCGCTCGCCGACAAGAGCGCCGGCACGGGCGTGCTGGCGTACCTGTGCCAGGGGAGCGTGTGCTCGGCGCCGCTCGAATCCCTCAGCGCCCTCATCGCGCAGCTGCGCGAGCCGTCCGGCGCCTGAAGCGCCGGCAGCCTCCGGGACGGCTCACGTTCGCCGTGCACCGTCCCGGAGCGCTGTTCAGCCTTCGAGCATCTTCTTCAGGTTGTCCAGGCCGCCGCGATACACGCCCTTGACGAGCTTGATCGCGCCCGCGTCACTTTCCGCCTCGGGAGGATTGTCGGAGGCGTTCTTGCGCTGGAACGTGCCGCTCCAGATGACCTTGGTCATGCCGCCACCGGCGGAGCGCACCGTGAGCTTGCTGACGTAGTGCGTGATCGGCAGCGGCGACTCGACGATCTGGTAGCGGTAGTTGCGACCCGCATCATCGAAGGCGAGCAGCTTCTCGGTGAAGGACGGTCCGTCCTTGATGGTGAGCTTTCGCACCGAGCCCACCTGGCCGTTGCCGCCGGAGACGATCTCGTCTGCTGAGAATCCGGGGTGCCACTTGTTGAGGCCGTCGAAGTCCTTGATGGCCGCCCACACCTTATCGGGGGGCGCCTTGATTTCGACCGACTCCACCACGCGCAGGGGCTGGGGCGGAGCGGCGAGCGCCGTGCCCTGCAGGAGCGCCGCGCCGACTAAGAGTGCCAGTAGCTGTAGTTTCATTCGATCCTCCCTTTGTCGGCCCGCAGCATAACCCCCGCCCGCGGCGCTAGAAAGGCCGGCCCGCTTCTGACACACCTGTGCCGCGCTCGCGTCACGCGGCTGGCTCAGACCTTGTCGGGGGGGGTGGTGCCGCCGCTGAACTGAGCGCGCGCCTGCGCCATGCGATAGGCGTGACCGGCGCGCCAGTCGCGCCAGTGCCGCAGCCCCACCAGGCCGTAGACCAGCCGGAAGAGACGCAGCCGCCATACCACGCGCGGCGACTCGAACAGGTCACCGGCCAGCATCGAGACCACGCCCTGTTCGAGCTGCCAGACGTTGCGGGGGTTGCGGAACATGTCGCGGATGATCGGGCCGTTGAAGCGGTAGATGAAGAACGAGAAGCGTCGCATGGCGGTGCGCTGCCGCCGCTCCAGGCGCCGCTGCAGCGTCCGCTCACGCTGCGGCTCGCGCAGCGCGGTGTCGACGAGCTGCGCTGCCTGCTCGGCACTCGTCATCGCCAGGTACACGCCGGTCGAGAACACCGGATCGAGGAACGCGAAGGCGTCCCCGATGAGGATCCAGCCCGCGCCCGCCATGCTGCGCGAGTCATAGGAGTAGTTGCCCGTGACGCGCACCTGATCGCCGATCAGCTCGGCGCCCTTCAGGCGCTGCCACAGGTCCGGGTTCTGCCGCAGCGTCTCCAGCAGGAACTCGACCGTGCGTCCCTTGCGCTGCTTGAGGTAATCCGGCCAGCACACCGCACCGACGCTCATGACGTCGTTCGGCAGCGGGATCATCCACATCCAGCCGTGCGGGAAGCGGTACATGCTGATGTTGCCCGCGTCCGCACCGCTGCGTGCCACCGCGCCGCGGAAGTGCCCGAAGATCGCCGCACTCTGGTGGTCCGGGTTCTTGCGTCGCAGCTGGCGCTTGCCGGCGAGAAAGGCGTCGCGGCCGCTGGCATCGATGAGGTAGCGCGCCTGGATGAGGTAGCGGGCGCCATCCGCGCGGCGCACCTGCACGCGCGTGGCGCGTGCGCCGGACTGCTCGACGGCCAGCACCTCCTCGGCCTCGCGCGCATCCGCGCCGCACGCGCGCGCGTGCTCGAAGAGCATCTGGTCGAAGTCCTGGCGGTATACCTGGTAGGCGTGCGGTGGACTGGACCCGAGTGCACGGTCGAAGGCGAAGGTGTGGTAGCCCTGCGGGTTGTCGGACTCGAAGTCGGCGCCGCGCTTGTAGACCCCGAGGCTGCGAACCTTCTCGTGCACGCCGAGGCGCTCGAACAGGGGCAGATTCATCGGCAGCAGCGATTCGCCGATGTGGAAGCGCGGATGGCGCTCCTTCTCGAGCACGATGACCTTGTAGCCGCGGCGCGCCAGCAGGGCCGCGGCGGTGCTGCCGGCCGGACCGCCGCCAATCACGACCACGTCGCATTGCTCGAAGCTGTTGTCGGACTGCTCCATGTCGGCCTTCAGCGCAGCCTGGCCGGCCGCGCCCGCGTCAGGGGAGGCAGGCATTATGCTGCAAGCGTCGGGCTAGGACAGCAGCTCCACGTTGCCGCCGATGGCGGCCGTGTTGATCGTCAGCGTGCGCTCGGTGGCGAAGCGCAGCAGGTAATGCGGTCCACCGGCCTTGGGCCCGGTGCCCGAGAGCCCCTGGCCACCGAAGGGCTGCACCCCCACCACCGCGCCGATCATGTTGCGATTCACGTAGGTGTTGCCCACCGGCAAGGAGCGGAACAGGTGCTGGGCCACGCTCTCCAGGCGGCTGTGAACGCCGAGTGTCAGGCCGAAGCCCGTGCGGCGGATCGCCTCGAGAACCTTCGGCAGCTCGCCGCTGCGGTAGCGCGCCACGTGCAGGATCGGCCCGAATTCCTCGCTGCGCAGCTGGTCGAGGCTGTGCAGCTGAAACAGCTGCGGCGCGAAGAAGTAGCCGTGCTCCAGGCCCGCGGGCAGCTCGCAGGCGTACAGGAGCTGCGCCTCGCGGCGCATGCGCTGCGCGTGCCGCTCGAGCCGCTCGCGTGCGGCCGAGGAGATGACGGGCCCGATGTCCGTGGCAAGATTGCCCGGGTCACCGATCACGAGGCAGCGCATCGCGCCGATCAGCATCTCGATGGTGCGCTCGGCGATCTCCTCCTGCAGGTACAGCACCCGCAGTGCCGAGCAGCGCTGGCCGGCGCTGGTGAAGGAGGACGTGATGACATCGTCCACCACCTGCTCGGGGAGCGCCGTCGCATCGACCACCATGGCATTCACCCCGCCGGTCTCGGCAATCAGGGGCACGATCGCGCCCTCGCGGCTGGCGAGGGTGCGATTGATGCCGGCGGCGGTGGCGGTGGAGCCGGTGAAGGCGACCCCCGCAAGCGCCGCGTGCCGCAGCACCACCTCGCCAAAGGGCGGCCCGTCGGCGGGCGTCAGCTGCAGCACCGCCCCCGGCACGCCCGCCTCGTGCAGCAGGCGCGTCATGGCATGCGCGATCAGGGGGGTTGCGGGTGCGGGCTTGGCGATCACGGCGTTGCCGGCCATCAGCGCCGCGCTCACCTGCCCGGTGAAGATCGCCAGCGGGAAATTCCAGGGGCTGATGCACACGAACACGCCGCGCCCGTGCAGCGAGAGCGTATTGCGCTCCCCGGTAGGTCCGGGCATCAGCTGCGGCGCGCCGAACAGCTCACGCCCGCGCGCCGCGTAGTAGCGGCAGAAGTCGATCGCCTCGCGCATCTCGGCGAGCGCATCGGGCACGGTCTTGCCGGCCTCGCGCACGAGGAGGCTCAGGAACTCACCGCGCCGCGCCTGCAGCGCATCGGCGGCCCGCTCCAGGCATGCCGCGCGCTCGCTGGCGGGCGTCGTCTCCCACTCAAACTGGGCGGCCGCGGCGGCATCCATCGCCGCCGTGATCTCTGCGGCCGTGGCATCGCGCGTGTAGCCGACGATGACGCGCGTGTCGGCAGGGGATACGACCGCCACGTCCGCCCGCGCCGCCGGCTCGCCGTTGAGGATCGGACCACCGCGGTACGGGGCCTCGGCGTGCTCCTGGATCTGGGTCTCGAGCGTGGCGAGTGCTGCCGGATCGCCGAAGTCCTCGCCGACCGAGTTGGCACGCTCGGCCCCGTAGAGCGCCTGCGGCTCGCGGATACGGATCGCCGGGCGGATTGCTGCCAGTGAAGTCAAAGGGTCGCGCACCACGTCGGCCACGGGCATCTGCGGGTTCAGGAACTGATGAACGAAGGAACTGTTGGCACCGTTCTCGAGCAGGCGCCGCACGAGGTAGGGCAGGAGGTCCTCGTGCGAGCCCACCGGGGCGTAGACGCGCACCGGCGGCAGGTCGGGCAGCTCGGCGCGGGCGGCCGCGTACAGCGCCTCGCCCATGCCGTGCAGTCGCTGGAACTCGTAGCTCGCCCCGGCGGGAGCGAGCGCCAGTACGGCGGCGACCGTGAAGGCGTTGTGCGTGGCGAACTGTGGATAGATGACAGCACCGGCGGCGAACAGCACCTGCACGCACTGCAGGTAACTCGCATCGGTGGCGTCCTTGGAGGTGTACACCGGGAAGCTCGCAAGTCCGCGCTCCTGGGCGCGCTTGATCTCGCTGTCCCAGTAGGCGCCCTTCACGAGGCGCACTCCCATGCGGCGGCCGCTGTCACGTGCCAGCGCCGCCACCCAGTCGAGCAGCCTTGGTGCCCGCCGCCCGTAGGCCTGCACCGCAAGCCCGAGGCCGTCCCAGTCGCGCGTGACCGGATCGCGCGCCAGCGTCTCCACGATATCGAGCGACAGGTCGAGGCGATCGGCCTCCTCGGCATCGATGGTGAAGCCGATGCCGGCGCGCGCGGCGCGGCGCGCGAGCTCGAGCATGCGCGGCGCAAGCTCGCTGTTGACGCGCGCGCTCTGCAGCAGCGTGTAGCGCGGCTCGAGCGCGGAGAGCTTCACCGAGATCCCCGAGCGCGCATAGGTGCCACGCGCGCTCTGCCGCCCGAGCACGTCGATGGCGTGCGCGTAGGAGGCGAAATAGCGCTCGGCGTCGCTGCCCGTGCGGGCGCCCTCCCCCAGCATGTCGAAGGAGCACAGCGCGAGCTCCGGCTCCGAGCGCGTGCGCGCCAGTGCCGCCTCGATCGAGTCCCCGACGATGAAAGCGTGCCCCATCATCTGCATCGACTGGCGCATCGCGGCGCGCACGATGGGCGCCACCAGCGGGGCCGCGAGGCTCGCCGCCGTGAACTCACCGCTGAGCTGCTGGGTGACATCCGGCAGCAGCCGGCCCGCGGCCCCGAGCAGTACGAAGCCGGTGCGCAGCATGAGCGCGGTGTTGCCGGGGACACCCGCCTCGCGCACCGTGGCCAGGCGCTCGGCGATCAGCTGGTCGGCGCGCTTCGGATCGGGCGTGCGCAGCAGCGCTTCCGCGAGCCCCATGAGCGCCTTGCCCTGCGCGCTGTCGAGCGGGAACTGCTCGAGCATCTGCTCGACGAGCGGCCGCGTGCGTGTGTCGGCGCGCGCCACCTCGACCCAGCGTGCCGCGCGGGCCTGCGCGCCCCGCAGCGCCGCCTCGCTCGCACCGAGCTTCGCCAGGATCTCCTCCGAGGCGTCCTCCTCCGGGCGCAGCGTCGCGGCGCGCAGCCGCTCGCGCAGCTCAGACAGCTGCGCGCCTGCGGACGGGGCATTCGGGGCAGCAATGCTCATGGGATTCTCGTGGGAATTGGCAGTGAATTGTGCTCATGCTAATGTCTTTTGCAGAGCATATTTATACGTTTTTGGCACTTTAATAGTCGATTCGACTGCCATGGCCGAGAAAACACCCCAGGCGACCGGCGCAACCACCGCAGAGCGCGGCCTCGACCGCATCGATCGGCGGCTCTTGGTGCGGCTGCAGCAGGACGGGCGCACCCCCGTGGCGCAGCTGGCGCGCGAAGTGCATCTCACCGTCACCCCGACGCTCGAGCGCGTGCGGCGCCTGGAGACTTCCGGCTACATCGAGGGGTATTTTGCGCGCCTGAGCCCGGCGCGCCTCGGTCTCGGACTCCTCGCCTACGTGGAAGTGTCCCTCGACCGCACCACGCCGGATGCCTTCGAGCGCTTCAAGCAGGTGATGCTGGCGCACGATGAGGTAATGGAGTGCCACATGGTGGCCGGTGGTTTCGACTACCTCCTCAAGGTGCGCGTCACCGACATGGAGAGCTACCGCCGCTTCCTCGGCGACCGCATCGCATCCGTGCGCGGCGTGCAGCAGACGCACACCTACTTCGTCATGGAGGAGGTGAAGTCCACGCACCGCCTCATCGTGCCGGAGAGCCCCTAGGCTGCGAGCACCTGCGCCGTGGCGCGCGCCACGTAGGCGAGGTTGTCCTTGCGCAGGCCGGCGATGTTGATGCGGCTGTCGTCGGTCATGTAGATGTGGTGCGCGGCGCGCAGCGCCTGCACCTGCGCGGTGCTGATACCGAAGAAAGAAAACATGCCGCGCTGACGCGCGATGAAGCCGAAGTCGCGCTGCGGGCAGTGGCGGGCGAGCTCGTCCACGAAGTCGTGGCGCAGTCCCTGGATACGCGCCCGCATGCCCTGCACTTCCTGCTGCCACTGCGCGCGCAGGCCGGCATCGGCGAGGATCCGCCGCACGATCTCCGCGCCGTGATCGGGCGGCATTGACCACATGCCGCGCCCGAGGCGTACCAGCTGGCTGAGCGCCGCATCCGCAGCCTTGGGGCTCTCGGTGATGACGTGCAGCGCACCGACGCGCTCGCGGTAGAGCCCGAAGTTCTTCGAGCACGACACGGCGCACACCACCTCCGGCAGCTCCGCGCAGAACAGGCGCAGCCCGAAGGCGTCCGCATCCAGGCTCTCGCCCAGGCCCTGGTAGGCCATGTCGATGAAGGGCAGCAGGCGGCGGCGGCGCACCACTTCCAGGAGTGTCCGCCACTCATCCTGCGAAAGATCCGCACCAGTCGGGTTGTGGCAGGCGGCGTGCAGCAGCACCACCGCCCCCGCCGGCAGCTTCTCAAACGCCGCCAGCAGGTTCGCGAACTGCACCCCGCCGGTGTGCGGATCGAAATAGGGGTAGCGCTCCAGCTTCAGTCCCGCCCCGGAGAGCAGCGGCACGTGATTCGCCCAGGTGGGGGAGCTCACGTGCACCACCGTGGCGGGGGCGGCGGCGCGGATGAGGTCTGCGCCTAAGCGCAGCGCGCCGCAGCCGCCGGGGGTCTGCACGGTGCGCACGCGCGCCCCACTGAGTGCCGGGTGCGCGGCCCCGAACACGAGCTTCTCCATCTCGGCGTTGAAGCCTGGGTTACCCGCCGGCCCGACGTAGCTCTTGGTGGTCTGCTGCGCGATGAGCGCGTTTTCGGCCCTGCGCACCGACTCGAGCACCGGCGTCTCGCCGTGGTCGTCGCGGTATACGCCGACGCCCAGATCGACCTTGCGGGTATCAGGATCGGCGCGAAACGCCGCCATCAGCCCGAGGATCGAATCCGCAGTGATGAGCTCCAGAGCCTCGAACATCGCGCCGTCCTCCGAATTGGATCAGTTGCTCTTCGCCGCCGCGGCCGCCAGCGCACGCTTGCGTGCCGCCTCGAACTCATCGCCGGATTTCCAGGTAGGCAGCGCGTCGGCCTGCGCGATCAGCCAGCCCGTCAGCAGGTATAGCTGCGCATCCTGGATCATGCCATCGAAGTTCCAGCTGTCCTCGAGCTTGTCGCCCGGCTGATGGTACTTCTTCAGCTCCCACTCATCGTGCTGCTGCTTACCCCAGCCGGCGGGCTTGCCGATGATGTCGGTGCCCTCGCTGAAGAACAGCGCCGGCACCCCGATCTTGGCGAACGAGAACTGGTCGGAGCGGTAGTAATAGCCGCGGTCCGGGTACTGGTCCCCGACCAGCGTGCGGCCCTGCGACTTCGCCACGCCCTCGGCCACGGCGTCCAGCGAGGACTTGCCGTAGCTGATCTCCACCGCATCGCGACTGCGGCCGAAGATGTTGCCGCCGTCGATGTTGATGTTCGCGGCGATGCGGCCGGCGGGCACGGAGGGGTGCTGCGCGTAGTAGGCGCTGCCGAGCAGACCACGCTCCTCACCGGCGACGAACAACGCCATGATCGTGCGGCGCGGGCGCTGCGGCAGGGCCGCGAAGGCGCGCGCAACGGCGAGCACCTGGGCGCAGCCGGAGGCGTTGTCGACCGCGCCGTGGTAGATCTTGTCGCCGCTCTTGTCCGGCTCGCCGATGCCGAAGTGGTCGTGGTGGGCGCTGTAGATCAGCACCTGCGGGGCGAGCTTCGGGTCGTTCCCGGGCAGCACGCCGCCGACGTTGGCGGTCTTCACGCGCGAGAGCGTATTGGTGAAGGCAAGCGAGGTCGTGAGTCCCAGCGGCACGGGCTTGAAGTCGCGCGAGTGCGCCGACTCGATGAGCTTGTCGAGGTCGTAGCCGGCGGACTTCAGCAGCCGGCGCACCGCATCCTCGCTGGCCCAGGCGCGCACGCTCATGCGCGGCTCGTTGCTCGCCGGCAGCTCGAACTGCTCCCCGCCCCAGGAACTCTGCACCACCTGGAACGGGTAGCCGGCCGACGGGGTCGTGTGGATGATGATGGCGCCGGCGGCTTTCTGGCGCGTGGCGCTCTCGTACTTGTAGTCCCAGCGCCCGTAGTAGAGGCGCCGCTTGCCCGCGAACAGGTTCGGGTCCCAGTCGGGGTCATTGTTCATCATCACGAGGATCTTGCCGGCAAGATTGGCGCCCTTGTAATCGTCCCACTGGTACTCGGGCGCCTGGATGCCGTAGCCGACGAACACGAGCTCCGCGTTCGCGATGCTCACCTGCGGCTTCTGCTGGCCGCTGAAGGCGACGTAGTCGTCGTGCCAGGCGAGGTCCACCGCGCCACCCTTGCCCGTGAAGCTCCAGGTCTTGGGGAACTGCGACTTGATGCCGACGATGTCAAAGGGCTGCTGCCAGGCACCGTTGGCGAAGGCCGGCTGGTAGCCCATGCCCTCGAGCTGGGTCTGCAGATACAGGCGCGCCAGCTCATCCCCACGCGAGGCGGGACCTCGGCCCTCGAGCAGATCTGAGGCGAGAAAGCGGATCGGGCCTTGCAGCGCCCCCTGAGTAATGAAGACTCGCGCCGCGCGGTCCACCGCCGCGGGTATCGAAGCGGCGGGTGCGGCGGGTTGCGCCGCAGCGATGGCTGCCGCGGCCGCGGTCGCGGCGAAAACGCTCAGGCGGGCGAACAGTCGGCTCAGGATCACGGGGGCCTCTGCCAGGCTTGCGAAAGGGGTCGCAACGGTAGCATGCGTCCCGGCGGCCGTGGGCGGCGGCCTTCGGGCCGCGCGCAAGGTCAAAGGTCACGGAACCGTCATCCCGCGACCCCCTGAAAGAGCGGGTCTTGCCCCCCTCCCCGCCAGCGCGGCAGCCGGCTGCACCGCCGGGCAATGAGGCCTTGCCAAAGACGTACGCAAGTCCCACTTAAGGGGGATGGGCGTGATAAGTTACGCCGCCCCCTTAAATTGACACGTACTTACAAGCCAGAAACATGAGTACTGCCACCTTGCGCGAGCCGAAGCCGCCGCTCATCTGGGCCAACACACTGATGTTCGTGCTGACGGGGGCCATCGCGCTCGTCGCCGTGCCTTGGTACGGGCTCACCCACGGCTTCACCACCGCGACCTGGGTGGTGGCGGTGCTGCTGGCGGGCGCCAACGGTATGGCGATCACCGCCGGCTACCACCGCCTGTGGGCGCACAAGACCTACGAGGCCCACTGGAGCGTGCGCTGGGCGCTGCTGCTGTTTGGCACCATGGCGCTGCAGAACAGCGTGTTCGCCTGGGCGAGCGGGCACCGCACCCATCACCTGCATGTCGACGATGAGGCGCTCGACCCGTACTCGGCGCGGCGCGGCTTCTGGTTCTCGCACATCGGCTGGATGCTGCGCGAATACCCGAGCGGCAAGGAAGACTTCACCAACATCCCGGACCTCAAGCGCGACCCGCTGCTCGCCTTCCAGCACCGCCACTACGTGCTGCTGGCGGTGTCTTTGAACTTCGGCCTGCCGCTGCTGGCTGGCCTGGTGTTCGGGGACGTGTGGGGCATGCTGATCCTCGCCGGTTTCATGCGCCTGGTATGGAGCCACCACGTCACCTTCTTCATCAACTCCCTGGCCCACATGTGGGGCACGCGGCCCTACACCGAGGACAACTCCGCGCGCGACAACCCGGTGCTCGCGGTGGTCACGTATGGTGAGGGCTACCACAACTTCCACCACATCTTCGCGCACGACTACCGCAACGGCGTGCGCTGGTGGCAGTGGGACCCGACCAAGTGGCTGATCGGGGCCCTGAGCCTCGTGGGTCTGACCCACCGCCTCAAGCGCACACCCGCCTTCCAGATCCAGAAGGCGCTGCTCGCCATGCAGTTCACGCGCGCCCAGGCGAGCCTTGCGCGCTATCCGGCCGAGACCCATTCGCACCTGGAGCCGCTGCGGGCGCGACTAGCGCACGAGTACGAGAACTTCCTCACCGCGATTGCCGAGTGGGCACGCGTCAAGGAGGAATGGCTCGGCGAGAAGAAGCGTGCCGTGCTCGAGCAGTGGGACCAGGTCGACCTGCAGAGCAAGCTGCGCGAGATCGAGCGCCGCCTGAACCTGCAGCGCCGGCGGCTGCGCATCCTGCACGCCCAGCTCGCCTGAGACGCGCGCGGCGCGCCGCGCGCGTCGCGCTCTCCTCTCCTCACCAACCACGCGACCCCTGCGCGGGCCCGCGCCGCCGCGGCTCTGGCACGCCCCTGATGCTTGGTGCACCATGCGCGCCATGGGGCGCATATTTGAAGTCCGCAAGCACACGATGTTCGCGCGGTGGAACCGCATGGCGAAGCAGTTCGCCCGCATCGCCAAGGACATCACCATGGCGGTCAAGTCCGGCGGCGCAGACCCGGCCGCCAACCCGACGCTGCGGCGCACGATCCAGAATGCGCGCGCCGTCAATATGCCGAAGGACAAGATCGAGGCCGCCATCAAGCGCGCCGCCGGCCGCGACGCCACCAACTACCACGAGGTGCTCTACGAGGGCTACGCGCCGCACGGCGTAGCACTCCTGGTGGAGACGGCGACCGACAACCCGACGCGTACGGTCGCTTCGGTACGCAACATCATCACCAAGGGCGGCGGCAACCTCGCCACCAACGGCAGCGTCAGTTTCCTGTTCCGCAAGATGGGCGTGTTCCGCCTCAATCCGCAGGGCATCGACCAGGACGACCTGGAGCTCTATCTGATCGACCATGGCCTGGACGAAATGGGTGAGAGCACCGGGGAGAAGGGGGAGCCGCAGCTCGTCATCCGCGGCGCGTTCGCCGACTTCGGCCGCCTGCAGGAGGCTCTCGAGGCGCGCGGCATCACGCCCCTGTCGGCAGAGCACGAATACATCTGCACGGTGCCCACCGAGGTGCCCGAGCCGCAGGCCACCGAGGTGCTCACCGTCATCGACAAGCTCGAGCAGGACGATGACGTGCAGAAGGTGTTCCACACCCTCGCCTGAAGCTACGGCACGGCGCACCAGCTTGGCTACGGTACACGACTACCGCATGCAACCGGCACGGCGCGCCGACGCGACGCCTCTCGCCCAGATGTCGGAGCGCTTCATCGAGGCGGGGCTGCGCCCGTCCTGGGGCGAAGTGCGCATCGCCTGGCACATCCGCGATCCGGAGTCCGTGGTGCTCACGGCGCGCCACGCCGGCGACCTGGCAGGCTTCGCCATCATGCGCTATGGCGATGAGCGTGCGCACCTGAACCTGCTCGCGGTGGCCCCCGGGCACCGCCGCCGCGGCGTGGCGCGCAGGCTCCTCACCTGGCTTGAGGAAAGCGCGCTCACCGCGGGCACCTTCGTGATCTCGCTGGAGCTGCGCGCCGGCAACCACGGCGCGCGCGCCTTCTATGCCGCGCTTGGCTACGAGGAGAGCGGTGAGGTGCCGGGCTACTACCAGGGGGTGGAGGCGGCGATCCGCCTCAAGCGCGACGTGCGTCCGGCCGAGGCGCGCGGCGAGCCGTGAAGTCCCGGCCCGTCCCGCGGCGGGTGCGCCTAGGTGTCGATCTTGAAGTCGAACTCGTAGGCGTGCGCGCCGTCGGCGCCGACGCTGATGTTCATCCTGCCGCTCAGGCCGCGCAGCTCCCCGGTGGCCGAGTCGGGCACCACGGTGATCTCGGAGCTCGATTCGCCGCGGTTCATGGTGGCGCAGTGCTGCAGTACGAAGCTGCCCGAGCGCCCCTTGAGCTTGGCGGTGACGCGCTCGAGCGCGACGTAGCCGGCCGAGCCCTTGGTCTCGGTCTGCAGCGCCAGCATCTCGCCCTTGCTGATGCCTTCCAGGTCGCCGTGGAAGCGCTTGTCGATGGTGAGACGGCTCAGGTTCGCGGCCCGCGCGACCTGCGTATCCGGCTTCTGCGGGGTGACCTTGACGTCGAAGGATCCGGTGGCGCGCTGACTCATGGCAGTCTCCTTAGGGTCGGTGTTCGGTGGCGCCGCTCAGTCGGGCATCGGGGTCATCTGTGCGGCAAGCACGTCCTCGAAGCCGAAGTTTCGCAGGTCCCGCACCCGCTGCGGGAACAGGATCCCGTCCAGGTGATCGACCTCGTGCTGCACCACGCGTGCATGGAAGCCCTCCACGGTGCGATCCAGCGGCGTGCCGTGGGCGTCGAAACCCTGGTAGCGCAGGCGCGTGAAGCGTGGCACCAGGCCGCGCATGCCCGGCACCGACAGGCACCCCTCCCAGCCCTCATCCTGCTCCTGCGTCAGCACGCTGAGGACCGGGTTGACGAGCACGGTGTAGGGCACGGGCTTGATGTGCGGGTAGCGCGGGTTGTCCTTGAGCTCGAAGATCACCACGCGCGCGCCGACCCCGATCTGGGGGGCGGCGATGCCGGCGCCGCGCTCGACGCGCATGGTGTCATCCATGTCCGCTACGAGTTCCAGCAGCGCGCGATCGAAGCGCGCCACCGGCTGCGCCACTTCCCTAAGGAGTGGCTCGCCCATCCGCAGAACCCGCCGCACCGCCATGCGGTCAACTCTAGCCCGAACCGGTCCCCGGCGGCACGCCCGGCAGCAGCGCGATGGACGTGCGGTGGTCGCGGAATCTGAGCACGTGCTCGCGCGCCGGGGCGTGCGCTGCCTGCTCGGCCCGCGCCACGGCCTCGGTGACCAGGTGGTGGTGGGGTGAGAGCGCGCACACCGGGTCGGCGTTGTCCGCATCCCCGGTCAGGAGGTAGGCCTGGCAGCGGCAGCCGCCGAAATCCTTGGTCCGTTCCGGGCAGCTGACGCACGGCTCCTTCATCCACCCCTGGCCGCGGAAGCGGTTGAAGGCCTGCGAGTCGTACCAGATTTCGCGCAGGCTCATCGCGCGCACGTTCGGCAGCGCAAGTCCCGGCAGCATACGCGCCGCATGGCAGGGCAGGGCCGTGCCATCCGGGGTCAGGGCGAGGAACACCGAGCCGAGGCCGTTCATGCACGGCTTCGGACGCGTCTCGAAGTAGTCGGGCACCACGAAGTAGATCTTCATGCGACTGCCGAGGCGCTCGCGGAAAGTGCGCGTGACCGCTTCGGCGCGCTCAAGCTGCGCGCGGCTCGGCAGCAGCGCGTCGCGGTTCAGCCACGCCCAGCCGTAGTACTGGGTGTTGGCGAGCTCGACGTACTGGGCGCCCATACGCTCGGCCATCGCCAGGATCTCCCCGACGTGGTCGATGTTATGCCGGTGCAGCACGACGTTGAGCACCATCGGGTAACCGTGGGCGCGGATGAGCTCGGCCACCCGCGCCTTGAGGTCAAAGGTGCGCGTGCTACTCAGGAAGTCGTTCATCTCGCGCGTGCTGTCCTGGAAGGACAGCTGGATGTGGTCCACCCCGGCGCGCTTGAGCGCCGCGATGCGCGTCGCGGTCATGCCGACGCCGGAGGTGATGAGGTTGATGTAGAACCCCAGCTCGTGCGCCCCGGCGACGATCTCCTCCAGATCCTCGCGTACGAGCGGCTCACCGCCCGACAGCCCGAGCTGCACCGCCCCGAGCGCGCGCGCTTCCTTCAGCACCCGCAGCCACTCCGCCGTGGGCAGCTCTGCGGCGGTGGTGGCGAAATCGGTGGGGTTGTAGCAGAACACGCAATGCAGCGGGCAGCGGTAGGTGAGCTCGAGCAGCAGCCACAGCGGCGGCCCGACGCCGCTCGCCGCGCTGCCGGCGGCTGCGCTGGCGGCGTTCACGGACGCAGCTCCAGCCAGCGCTTCTCCAGCGCGTAGGCGACGAAGGCGTTCACGTCCGCGCCGAGGCCGCTCGCCCCGTAAGTGCGTTCCAGGTCCGCGACGATGTCATCGAGGCAGCGCACGCCGTCGCAGCGGGCGAGGATGGCGCCGGCGGTGCCATTGAGCTTCACCATGCCTTCCGGGTAGAGCAGCACGTGCGCCGCCTGCGCCGCCTCCCACTGCAGGCGCATGCCGTGCGCGATTGCCGGTTTCAGGCTCCCGTCGATGTCACTCACGCGCTCACCCCGTAGGTGAGTCCCATGGCATCGTTCATCTGCCACAGCACGTCGAGCTTGAACTGCAGGATTTGCAGTGCCCGTTCCTGCTGCGCGCGCGTGCGGAAGCGCTCGAGCGTCACGGCGAGCCCGAACTCGACGTCGCGGCGCGCCAGACTCACGCGGCTCTGGAAGTACTTAAGGCCCGCGGCCTCTATCCACGGGTAGTGCTGCGGCCAGGTCGCCAGGCGCTGCTTGTGGATCTCGGGCGCGAACAGCTCCGTGAGGGAGGCACACACCGCTTCGGGCCACGGCGCGCGGCGCGCGAAATTGACGTAGGCGTCCACCGCAAAGCGCACCCCGGGGAGCACCGCTTCCAGGCTCTCCACCTGGGCGCGCTGCAGACCCACCGCCTGCGCCAGGTGCAGCCAGGAATCGATGCCGCCGGCATCCTCGCCGTGACCGTCATGGTCGAGGATGCGCTGCACCCAGTTGCGGCGCACCGCGCGCTCATCGCAGTTGGCGATGATGGCGGCGTCCTTGAGCGGGATGTTGATCTGGTAGTAGTAGCGGTTGGCCACCCAGCCGCGGATCTGCTCCGGCGTCGCCTTGCCGGTGTTGAGCATCACGTTGAAGGGGTGATGGATGTGGTAGGCACGCCCGCGCTCGCGCAGCTCGCGCTCGAACTCCTCGTGCGTCCAGGGCGTCGCACTCACAGCTGCACCTCGAGCCCGTCGTGGGCCACTTCGATGCCCCGCTCGTTGAGCGTGGCGCGCTCGGCGGAGTCCTCATCGAGGATCGGGTTGGTGTTGTTGATATGGACCAGGATGCGGCGCGTGCGTGCGGGCAGCCGCCCCAGCCACTCGAGCATGCCGCCCGCGCCGCTTTGCGGCAGATGGCCGATCTCGCGCGCGCGCTTTTTCGACAGCCCGAGGTCGGGCATCTCGGTGTCGCACCAGAAGGTACCGTCCACCATGACGCAGTCAGCCTCCTGCATGGCAGCCCAGACGCCCGCCTCCATTGCACCCAGTCCCGGGGCGTATACGAGGGAGCGGCCGCTCGCTTCGTCCTGCAGGACGAGGGCGACGTTGTCACCGGGCTGTGGCTGTTCGCGGTGCGGGGAGTAAGGCGCGGGCTTGGAGGCCACGCTGATCGCCTGCCAGCGGATGCCGGTGACTCCGGCGATGGCGAAAGCGCCGCCGCCAGTGGGAAGCACGTGGCGCTCGACGCCGCAGTAGTGAGCGAGCACCCCGAAGATCGGGTTGCCGCGCGTCAGGTCCGCGTAGGCATTGTCCGTGCACCAGATCGGCAGCGCGCGGGTCGACTCGCGCAGCATGTAGAGGCCGGTGGTGTGGTCGATCTGGGCATCGACGAGCACGATGGCGCAGATCGCGCTGTCACGCGCCGCGCGTGCCGGCTGCAGCACCGGGTTCGCACGCAGCTGCTGAAGGATGTCGGGGGAGGCGTTGATGAGCACCCAGGCACGCTCATCGGCGCCGCGCACGGCCAGGGATGACTGGGTGCGCGCGCTCGCCCGCAGCGTGCCATTGCGCAGGCCAGCACAGTTGCGGCAGTTGCAGTTCCACTGGGGGAACCCGCCTCCGGCAGCCGACCCCAGTACCCGAATTTTCACGCTTGAGGCTCAGGCGCCACCCGGGTCGTGCGCCCTCTGCAGGGGCTTACGGAGCCTGCATGCCAGGCTCCCAGCCCGAATCTGACTGTTACCGATTCGCGATGTACATCGTGATTTCCATACCGAAACGGAAATCAACAGCCTGTGGCATTTCCCAACGCATGGTTGAAGCTCCTGAAAGCCGGTTGCTCACTATCGACGCCGCCAGTGTATCCTCGCCCACGCCCCCGCGGATGCCCCGCAGCCGGTCCGGGAGCCAGTTTCATGATTTTCTGGAATCCCACCCCCGCAAGGTCCCCCGCCGTACCCGGGCAGGCAATGCTAACCCCCTGATGAAACTGCGGACGCGCCTCAACCTGGTGCTGACCGGCCTCACGGCGGTATTCATCGTGGTGCTGGTGCTGGATGAGATCCGCGCCACCCGCTCCTCCATCCGCGAGGAGATCGAGGCGGCCAACCGCGTCGCGGCGCAGATGCTCGGGCGTCTGGCCCTTACCTACGCCGACAGCGGCGGTACCCCGGCCGTGCAGCAGCTGCTGGCGCACTTCGGTCACGTGCGCGCCAACGACATCACCCTGCGCGGCCCGGACGGGGTGGTGCTGTACCGCTCCCCGCCGGCCTCCTATAAGGCGGGGCGCGATGCGCCCGCGTGGTTCGCGCGCCTGCTGACGCCGCACAGCGCCCGGCAGCTGTTCGCGCTGCCGGACGGCGCGCAGCTGGCGATCGATGCCGAGCCCTCACGCGCCATCGTCGATGCCTGGGACGAGCTGACGCGCCTCGTGACCATCGCAGCGCTGCTGCTCGCGGCGGTGAGTGCGCTCGCCTTCTGGCTGGTGGGACGGGCGCTTGCGCCCTTCGGCGTCATCGTCGGCGGCCTAGAACGGCTGCAGCACGGCGAGCTCACCTATCGGCTGCCAGCGCTGCCGGGCGCCGAAGCCCACGCCATCGGCGACGCCTTCAACCGCATGGCACAGAGCGTGCAAAGCAACGTGCAGGCCGAGCGCGAGGCGCAGGACGCTCGCGCCCGGCTCGAGGAACGACGCGAGCTCGCGCTCCTCATCGAGCAGAGCCTCGAGGAGGAGCGGCGCCAGATCGCGCACGAGCTGCACGATGAGTTCGGCCAGTCGGTCACGGCGATCCGCTCGCTCGCCATGGCGATCGTCGGCCAGGCGGGCGAGCCGCCGGTGGCCGAGGCGGCGCGTCTGATCGGCACCGAGGCGGCGCGCCTCTACGATGCGATGCACGGTCTCATCCCGCGCCTGACGCCGCTGTCGTTCGATTCCCTGGGGCTCGCGCAGGCGCTGGAGAACCTGGTGGGCGACTGGCAGCGCCGCCACCCGCGTCCGCGTCTCAGCCTGAGCCACGAGCTGCCCGCGGCGCTCGGGGCGAGCGTGACGCTCGCGGCCTACCGCGTGGTGCAGGAGGCGCTGGTCAATGCCGTGCGGCACGCGCAGGCGGACGAGGTCACCATCGAGGTACGCGCCGCGGACGGAAGGCTCTCGGTGGCGGTGCTCGATGATGGCGTCGGGCTGCCGGCCGACTGGCAGCGTCCGGGGCACTTCGGCCTGCGCGGACTCGCCGAGCGCGTCGAGCGCCTCGGCGGCACGCTCACCGTACGCAACCGCGAGCCGCGCGGCACCGCTATCGCCGCCGACATCCCGCTGGGGGCCACATGATCCGGGTGCTGCTGGTCGATGATCACGCGGTGGTGCGCACCGGCTTCCGGCTGCTGCTGCAGGCGCACCCGGGCACCACGGTGGTCGGCGAAGCCGACAGCGGCGAGAGTGCCTACAAACGCTTCCTCGAGCTCGCCCCCGATGTCGTGGTGATGGATCTTTCGATGCCCGGGATGGGGGGGCTCGAGGCGCTGCGGCGCATCCGCGCCCACCACCCGCAGGCGCGCGTGCTCACGCTCTCCGCACTCGATGACCCGCAGCACGCGCAGCGCGCGCTGCGCGAAGGGGCGTGCGGCTTCCTCTCCAAGCGCAGCGCGCCGGAGACGCTGCTGGAGGCGATCACCACGGTGGCTGCCGGCGAGCGTTACCTGGATGCGCAGCTGGCAGCCAAGCTCGCCCTCACCGAGGCCGGGGGCGGCGGCCACTCGGCGCTCGAGCGGCTCTCGGAGCGCGAGTTCGAGGTGTTCGTGCGCCTGGCGCGCGGGCATACCGTGCAGCGTATCGCGGAGGACCTGAAGCTCTCCGCCTCCACCATCGGCACGCACCTTTACAACATCAAGCACAAGCTCGGCGTGGCGAATCAATCGGAGCTGACGCTGATCGCGATCCGCCAGGGTCTGATCGAGGCATAGTGCCCCTGGGGCGCGGGCGAGCGCCGCTCAGGGTTCGAGGTTGCGCCCCACCGCCACGCGGCGCGTCATGCGCTCGAGTGAGCGACGCGCCGCGGCCTTGGCGATGTGCTTGCACCACAGGGGCGCGCGCTGCTCGGACTGGCGCTGGAAGCGCTCGCAGTCACAGGTCCACAGGATCTTGTCATCCTGAGTTTTCAGCACCCGCACCGTGCGGCTGGGAAATTCATACACGCCCAGAACTTCGTTATCTGCGGGCGGGCGACGCCGGAAACGTATGGCCATGGGTCAAGCCTAGCGCAGCCGCGCTGTGGATCGCCTGTGGATTACCTGTGCACAGCGCATCTTCAGGAGACAATTTTCGCCTTGATGGCCTCGTATTCGGCGTCGGTGATGAGGCGGGCGTCGAGCAGCTGCTTGGCCTCCTGCAGGCGCCGCACCGCATCATCGCCGGCCGCGGCCGGGGCCGGGCCTGCGCTCACCTGGATGCCTCCGGCGCGGGCGCGCAGCTCCTCGAGCTCGCGCACGCGGCGCTTCTCACGCCAGGCCTGGTCCTGGCTCTGGCAGATGCGGTACACCGCCTGCGCCTGCTGCTGGCGCAGGCCGCGGAACTCCACCCGCTGGCTGCCCGGGCTCGCGAGCGAGGCGAGGTCGGTCGCCTTGCCGGCGCGCAGCGACAGATCCGCGCTCAGCATGCCCACGTGGAGCGTGACCTCCTCGAGGTCCTGCCAGCGGATGGTCGTGACATCGAAGCCCCCGAGGAGCTTGCGCGTCAGCACCACCAGGCGGCCGCTGGTGGCGGCCAGCAGGATGCGGCGGTGCGTGAGCGCAAACAGGCGGCGCTGGATGGCAAAGGCCTCCAGCGTCTCGCCCGGGATCAGCACGCCGCGCAGCTGCCCGAGCGGCCCGGCAACATCGGCAGCCTCAGGCCCCGGCGCATCGCTCATGTCAGTGGTACCCGCAACGCCCCGCCCCTCAAGGAAACACCCTTACTTCTTCTTGACGATCTCGGCGCGGAAGTCGCGCAGCTTCGCCTTGATGAGGCGCTCGTTGGCCGGCCCCATGCGGATCAGCAGCTTCTGCCCCGCGGAGCGACCCTCCAGCTCCTGGTCCGCGTACTCGTAGAATACCTTCGGCTGCGCCAGCTGGATCGGGCTCGTGACCTCCGGGGTCTGCAGCAGGTGGTCGATGACCTCCACCAGGCGATCGTTGAAGTACTTGCCCGGGTAGCCTAAGTCCTCGTACGACTGCTGGAAGAGCGGATAGAGGCGCTCGTAGACCACCGCCAGCGCCTTCACGTCGGTCTTCTCCAGCACCCGCATGAGCGGGGTGTAGCGTTCGAAGTTCTCGGGACTGAGGGTGACGATGTCGCCCTGGCTCGCGGTGACCGTCTGCCCGGGCGTCGGCTTCAGCGGCCGCAGGTCCACCGCGAGTTTCTTGCGCGGCAGGTTGTCCACCGTCACGACGATATGCCGCACGATGTTCTGCGGCACCAGGAACTGCTCGACCGGATCGTGACCGATGACGCCGGCGAGGGAGTCGTGGGCCACCTGGTCGCTGTCGTTGAGCGCCGGCAGCGCGCTCGCATCGTTATCGGCCGGGATCGGGTGGGAGATCTGCGGTTCGCTGCTCGCGGCGGGCGCCGGGCGCGGGGTCGCCGCCGGCGGCGGCGGCGCCCCCGCCTCGTGGCTCGAGTACCAGTACCAGGCACCGGCGGCTGCGAGCACCGCGGCCACGCCGCCTGCCAGCCACACCACCTTGCGGCGTGCCGAGGCCTCCAGATCGTCTTCCCACATCCCTGCACCCTCGCATCATTCGGGGGCTTGAGACTTTACTCCCCTTTTGGCGCCGCCGGTGTCAGCGCGGCTCTGTCAGGTTGTCGGACGGTGAGTGCGGCCGGGTCGGCGCGGGCGCAGCCGCACCCCCATACAGCGGGGTGACGTGCGCGCACCTGTACGGGCGCGGGAAAGTCCTGCCGCCACGCTCCTAAGCGCCCTTCAGGTGTGCTTCAATTCTCCCATGCTCGCCGCTTTCCATCCGGCCGTGGACCGCTGGTTCCGCCGTACCTTCAGCGCGCCCACGCCCGCGCAGCAGGCGGCGTGGCCGCTGATCGCGGCGCGGCAGCACGTGCTGATCGCCGCGCCGACCGGCTCGGGCAAGACCCTCGCCGCCTTCCTGGCCGTCATCGATGAACTGGTGCGCGAGGGGATCGCGGGCCACGGCCTGCCCGATGAGACGAGCGTCGTGTACGTCTCGCCACTGAAGGCCCTCTCCAACGACATCCACAAGAACCTCGAGGCGCCGCTCGAGGGCATCCGCGCCGAGCTCGGTGCGCTCGGCCTGCCGCAGCCGGACATTCGCACCTTTGTGCGCACCGGTGACACGCCCCAGCACGAGCGCGCCGCGATGCGCCGCCGTGCGCCGCACATCGTGGTGACGACCCCGGAGTCGCTCTACATCCTCATGGGCTCGAAGTCCGGCCGCGAGATGCTCGCGAGCACCCGTACCGTGATCGTGGACGAGATCCACGCCATGGCCGCCAGCAAGCGCGGCGCGCACCTCGCCCTCACGCTCGAGCGCCTCGAGGCGCTCGCCGGGCGCCAGCTGACGCGCATCGGCCTGTCCGCCACGCAGAAGCCGATCGAGGATGTGGCGCGCTTCCTCGTGGGCACCCGCAACCTGCGCGCCGACGGCAGCGCCGCGTGCGCGATCGTCGATGCCGGCCACGTGCGCGAGCGCGACCTGCAGCTGGAAATCCCGCCCGCACCGCTCGAGTCGGTGATGTCGGGCGAGGTGTGGACGCAGCTCTACGACCGCCTGGCGCAGCTCGTGAGCGAGCACCGCACGACGCTCGTGTTCGTCAACACCCGCCGCCAGGCCGAGCGCCTGGCGCGCCACCTCTCCGAGCGCCTGGGCGAGGAGCACGTGACCGCTCACCACGGCAGCATGGCGAAGGAGTCGCGCCTGAGCGCCGAGCAGCGCCTCAAGGGCGGGCAGCTGCGCGCGCTGGTGGCGACCGCCTCGCTCGAGCTTGGCATCGACATCGGTGATGTCGACCTCGTGTGTCAGCTCGCCTCGCCGCGCTCGATAGCCGCCTTCCTGCAGCGCGTCGGCCGCTCCGGGCACTCGGTCGGCGCCACGCCCAAGGGGCGGCTGTTCCCGCTGTCGCGCGATGACCTCGTGGAGTGCGCCGCCCTCATCGCCGCGGTGCGCCGCGGCGAGCTCGATCGCCTCACGATGCCGCGCCAGCCGCTCGACGTGCTCGCGCAGCAGATCGTCGCCGAGTGTGCGGCACGGGAGTGGGACGAGGACGGGCTGTTCGCGCTCATGCGCGCAGCCTTCGCCTACCGCGAACTTTCCCGCCAGGAATTCGACGAGGTCCTGAAGATGCTCGCCGAAGGCTACAGCACGCGCCGCGGCCGCCACGGCGCGCTCCTCTACCACGACGCGGTCAACCGCACCGTGAAGGGCCGGCGCGGCGCACGCCTCACCGCGCTCACCAGCGGCGGCACCATCCCCGACACCGGAGACTATCAGGTGATCCTCGAGCCGCAGGCGCAGTTCGTCGGCACGGTGAACGAGGACTTCGCGGTCGAGAGCCTGCAGGGGGACGTGTTCCAGCTCGGCAACATCTCCTACCGCATCCTGCGCGTCGAGCAGGGCCGCATCCGCGTCGAGGATGCGCGCGGCGAGCCGCCCTCGATCCCCTTCTGGCTCGGGGAAGCCCCGGGCCGTTCCGCTGAGCTGTCGGGGTCGGTGTCGCGCCTGCGCGCCGAGCTCGAGGCACACCTCGATGAGGGACTGGAGGCCGCCGGTGCCTGGCTGCAGAAAACGACCGGCATCTCGCCGGCGGCGAGCGTGCAGCTGGTGGCGTATCTGGCCGCCGGCCGCGCTGCCCTCGGCGCGCTGCCCACGCAGCAGCGCATCATCTTCGAGCGCTTCTTCGATGAGGCGGGGGGCATGCAGCTCGTCATCCACTCCCCCTTCGGCAGCCGCATCAACCGCGCCTGGGGTCTCGCGCTGCGCAAGCGCTTCTGCCGCACCTTCAACTTCGAGCTGCAGGCGGCCGCCACCGAGGACACGATCGTGCTCTCGCTCACGACCGCGCACAGCTTCGAGCTCGCCGACGTCGCGCGCTACCTGCACTCGAACACGGCGCGGCCGCTGCTGGTGCAGGCGCTGTGCGCCGCGCCCATGTTCCCGGTGCGCTGGCGCTGGAGCGCCACCATCGCGCTCGCCCTGCCGAGGATGCGCGGCGGCAGGAAGGTGCCCGCGCCGCTCGCCCGCATGGCAGCCGAGGACCTGCTGAGCGCGGTGTTTCCCGACCAGGTGGCGTGCGCCGAAAACCTCCCGGGGGAGCTGCAGATCCCCGAGCACCCGCTGGTGCGCCAGGCGATCCGGGACTGCCTCGAGGACGCCATGGACATCGCCGGGTTCGAGCAGCTGTTGCGCGCACTCGAAGGCGGCGCGATTGAGGTGCTGGCGCGCGACCTCACCGAGCCCTCGCCGCTCGCACTCGAGGTGCTCTCGGCGCGTCCCTACGCCTACCTCGACGACGCGCCGCTCGAGGAGCGGCGCACCCAGGCGGTCGTCAGCCGCCGCTGGCTCGACCCGCAGAGCGCTGCCGACATCGGCCAGCTCGATGCGCAGGCGATCGCGCGTGTGCGCGAGGAGGCCTGGCCCGATGCCACGAGCGCCGATGAGCTGCACGACGCGCTGCTGTGGCTCACTTATCTCACCGCCGCCGAGGCCACCGCCCAGGCCGCCTGGCCGGCGCTGCTGCAGGAACTGAGCGCGCAGCGGCGCGTCACGCGGCTTGATGCGGGCGCCGGGGGGCTGTGGGTGACCGCCGAGCGGCTGCCACTCTTTCAGGCCCTGTTCCCCGCGGCGCACGCCACGCCCGGGGTGCTGACCCCGGCCGCGCACCAGCAGACGCGCGGCCCCGAGGCTGCCCTCATCGAGATCGTGCGCGGGCGCCTGGAGGGCTCAGGACCTGTCACCGCCGCAGCACTGGCCGCCACGCTCGCCCTGCCCGTGGCGCACCTCGATGCGGCGCTCGCAGCGCTGCAGGCGGAAGGGTTCGCGATGCGCGGCGCCTTCAGCGCCCAGGCCGACGCGGGGAGTGAGTGGTGCGAGCGGCGGCTGCTCGCGCGTATCCACCGCTACACCGTGAAGCGCCTGCGCGCGGAGATCGAGCCGATCGAGGCGCGCGACTTCCTGCGCTTCCTGTTCGACTGGCAGCGCGTGAGCGCCAGCGGCCGCATGGAGGGCCCGGATGCGGTGGGCGCGATCCTCTCGCAGCTGGAGGGCTTCGAGGCCGCCGCCAGCGCCTGGGAGACCGAGATCCTCCCCGCCCGCATCAGCGAGTACGAGCCTGCCTGGCTCGATGAGCAGTGCCTGGCGGGGCGCTTCGTGTGGACGCGGCTCGCCCCGCGCCGCGCCGATCCGCAGCGCGGCGCAGCGCCGGTGCGCGCGACCCCGATCGTGCTCCTGGCGCGGCGCAACGTGCGCGCCTGGTCCTCGCTCACCGGCGCCACGGACGCGGTGCATCTGTCCGCGGCTGCGCAACGCGTGGCGCACTACCTGGCCGGTCACGGCGCCTCGTTCTTCGATGAGCTCGCCGCGGGCAGCAGCCTGCTGCCGACCCAGGCGGAGGAAGCGCTGGCGGAGCTCGTGGCGCTCGGCGTTGTGAACTCCGACAGCTTCGCCGGCCTGCGCGCACTCCTGGTGCCGGCCGAGCGGCGCCGGCCGGCGGCTGGCCGCCGTCGCCGCCGCCTTGCGCTCTTTGGCATGGACGCCGCCGGGCGCTGGTCGCGCATCGCGCGCGCCGCGCCCGACGACACCCCGACACGTGCGCAGCAGGATGAGACCACCGAGCAGATCGTGCGCACGCTGCTGAAGCGCTGGGGGGTGATCTTCTGGCGCCTGCTGGCGCGCGAGGCGGACTGGCTGCCGCCCTGGCGTGACCTGCTCGCCTGCTGCCGCCGGCTGGAGGCGCGCGGGGAGATCCGCGGCGGGCGCTTCGTCGCCGGTTTCAGCGGCGAGCAGTACGCACTGCCCGAGGCGATTGCGCTGCTGCGCGAGGCGCGGCGCCGCAGCGCCGAGGGCCAGCTGGTGTCGGTCTGCGGCGCCGACCCCCTGAACCTCGTCGGCATCCTCACCCCCGGGGCGCGCCTGCCCTCACTGAGCGGCAATCGCGTGCTCTACCGGGACGGGGTGCCGATCGCGCTCCTCACCGGCGGCGAGGTCGGCTTCCTCGCCGAGCTCGCGCCCCCGCAGCAGTGGCAGGCGCAGAACGCGCTGCTGCGCCGCCAGGTGCCCGCAGCGCTCGCCGACCTCGCCTGATCGAGCGCCGGCCGCCACGCGCGCGGCGGGCCCGCGGGCAGTCAGCTCTTCGGGTGCGCGTCCACCCACTTCTGCACCGCCGCCATGGTGTTCTCGACGTGCTTGTCAGGATCCATCGCGGTGTAGGAGTAGAGAATCTCCCCGGTCGGGGCGATTACGTAGGAAGTGCGGTTGGCGTAGTTGGTATGCCCGAGGAACACCGAGTCGTAAGCCTTGATGATGTGGCCGTCCGGGTCGGCCGCCACCGCGAACTTGTTGCGGCACTCGGCCACCGAGAACTTGTTGAGCGTGTCGATCGAGTCGTGGGACAGGCCGATGACGGTGGCGCCGAGCGCCTTGAACTTGTCGGTGGCCTCGGCGAAGTCGTGCGCCTCGACCGTACAGCCACTGGTGAAAGCCTTCGGATAGAAGTACAGCACCACCGGGCCCTTCTTGAGGGCTTCGGCCAGGGAGAACTTGAAGGGCGTGCCGGCGAGCGTCGCATCCGTCGTGAAGTCCGGGGCGCGCGTGCCGTTGGGCAGCGCGGCATACACCGGCAGTACCAGAAGCGCCGCCAGGGCGGCGGTGAATGAGCGTCGCATGAACATCTCCCGTATCGGTTGGTTCCATCGGGTCGCTGGATGCCGGGCATCATCGGCCAAGGCGCCCCCGCACGCCAGTGGCGTGACTTAAGTTCAGCGTTCCTGCCGGTAGCCGACGAGCTCCACGTAGCCGCGGCCCCCGAGGGCCTCCCCGGCGCGCGTGCCGCGCACGTCGACCGCGCCTTCCCAGTAGCGCGGCGTCGTGCCGAGCTCCTGGTCGGCGAGCAGCGGGCGCACGGTGAGGTCGAGCCCGAGCTGCGGCACCGCGATGCGCCACCCGGAGGGGTAGCGCACGCCGCCGGCACTCTTCCAGTGATCGGTGACCTGAACGGACACCGCGCGCGCGCTCAGGGACTGCACGTTTCCGGCGCGGTCGACAAAGGTGCCGGCGCTGTGCGCATCGATGCCGCCGTGCGCATCGCGCAGCGCATAGAACATGAGGGTCGAGCCGTCCTGCAGCTGCAGTGCGAACCAGTCCCAGCCGACCTCACCGCGCCCGAGGCCGCCGCTCCCCCACTCGTGGTCGAACCAGGCGAGCCCGGTCACCGCGAGCGCGCGACCCTCGCGCAGCAGGCGGCCGCGCACGCCGACGCGCGGCAGCGAGTAGTAGTAGCTCGCATCCCCGGGCGTTGCCGATTTGACGCTGAAGCCCTCGACCCCGTTGAGCACCGGTGCGCCCGAGGCATCCAGCTCCAGGTCGAGCTGGTACCCCTGCGCGGCGGCATGCACGAGCCAGGAGGTCGCGACCCCGGGGGCGGGCTTCAGGTACCAGTCCTCGACCCACACGTGCAGCGGATCGGCCGCGGCCCCCGCCAGGCCGAGCGCGGCGCGCGAGACTTTCTGGGCGTAGCGGAAGCGCTGCTCCGCCACGTCGGTCACCGCGAAATGCGCAACGTAGATCTCGTTCGCGTGCCACGCCGAAGGGCCGGCGGCGCTGAGCGCCGCCGGCGGTGCGAGCGCGTAGCGGAAGAAGGTGAGCTCGAAGCCGAAGCGCTCGCCATTGGCCGCCTCGAGGTTTCCCGTGGTGTACCACCACTCCTGGCGAAACTCAGGATGCGGGCCGGCATCGGCCGGGAAGCTGAAAGGGCGTGGCCCGCTCACCTGCGCGAACCCTGCGGCGGGCTCATCCAGGATCCCGCCCACGCTCGCAGGCGGGGCCCCCGCGGCCGCGCGCGTGGCAAGGAGCGCGACCGCGGCGATGGCCGCCACGAGCTTCAGGGCACTCATTCGGCGCGCAGCCCGGCGGCGAGCGGCGCGCGGGCGCTGCGCCAGGCCGGGTAGAGCCCGGCGGCCAGGGCGGCGCTGAGCGCCAGCACGAGCGCATTCAGAAACTGCGGCGCACTCAGGTGCAGATCGATCTGCCAGCCGAAGGCGCGGCGGTTGATCACCCGGGTGAGGAGCAGCGCGGTGAGCACTCCTGCGGGGATTGCCGCCAGGTAAGCCGCGAGGCCCATGAACAGGGTCTGCCCGAGAATGAGCGCGGCCGTGGCGCGCGGGGTCGCTCCGAGCGTGCGCAGCAGCGCCAGCTCGCGCGCACGCTCGAGCTCCCAGGCGAACAGCGCACTGACGAGCCCGATGGCGGCGACGCCGGCAGCCAGCCAGTAAAGGACGCGCGTGATGACGAAGGTGCGCTCGAAGATCTGCATCGACAGCTCGCGGATGTCGGCGTTGGAGCGGATGAAGAGGTCCTGGCGGTGGGCCGCGGCGGCGCGCAGCCGCGCGAGGGTGGCGGGCAGATCGGCGCCCGGCGCCAGGTACAGGCCGAGTGCGCCGATGGCAGTGTCGCGCCACAGCTGCTGGTAGGTACCGAGCTCGATGAGCACCTCGCCGCGGTCGTTGCCGTACTCGCGGTATACCCCGGCGACCGGGAAGCCGCGCGGGCCTGCCGGCGTCGTCAGGGTGAGCGTCGCACCGCGGTTCAGCCCGAGCCGCCAGGCGAGGGGCTCGGAGATGAGGACCGCACCTGCGCCGAAGGCGGCCCAGGCGGCACGCGGCTCGCCCTGGGTGAGGCGGAACGCCTCGCCCCCGGCCGGGCCGAGGCGCAACGCATTGAGGTCGAGCTCCCCGTACGCAGAGCGCACCACGGAGCGACGCGCCTCGCTGTGCGCCGCGACGCCCGGCACCGCCAGCAGGCTCGAGAGCACCTGAGGGTCCAGGCGCCGCATCAGCGCGTCGCTCGGGCCCGGGGCGCTGACATAGATGTCGGCGCGCAGCGTCTGCAAGAGCCACTCGCGCAGCGAGCCGCGGAAGCTCTCGACCATCACCGCGACCCCGATCATTGCCGCGAGCGCCATGCCGAGGGCGGCGACCGCGACCGCGGTGCGGCTGAGGGAGCGCGCCACGTCGTTGAGCGCAAGACGCACGAGCGCGCTGCGCGCGCCCAGCACGCGCGCACCGCCGGCCGCAAACCCGCGCAGCGCCGCCGGCGTCGCCGCCGCCACCGCCAGGAGCAGCAGGAACAGCGCGAGGAACCCGGCCAGCAGGCTGCGCGCGGAACAGGTGACGGTGAGCGCGGCGGCGGCGGCGCAGCCGGCCGCGAGCACGAGCAGGGGCCGCGCCAGGCTCTGCGCGTGGGCCTCCACCACCGAGCGCGCCAGGCCCAGCTGCGGCGCGCCGCCTGCGACCTCCAGCGCCGGCAGGAGCGCGGCCACGAGCGCCGTGGCGACCCCTGCCAGGAGCGCCTTGGCGAGCGTCAGCGGCGGCAGTGTGATGGAGTTGACCGCGACGACGAAGTACAGATCGTTGATGGTGCGCGAGACGAGTGACACCAGGCCGCGGCCGATGAGGAGCCCGAGCAGCACCCCGAGCGCCGCACCGATGACTCCGAGGAGGGCAGCCTCCCCGAGCAGCAGCCGCAGTACTTCGGCGCGCGTGGCGCCGAGTGCGCGCAGGATGCCGAGCGTACGGCGCCGCTGCAGGACCGCGAAGCTCACCGCGCCATAGATGAGGAACGTGCCGACGAGGAGCGCCAGCAGGCTCATCGCCTCAAGGTTGGTGGTGAAGGCGTCCGTCATCGCGAAGGTCTCGCGTGCCACCGCGCGCGTCGTGTGCAGCTCGACCCCGGCCGGCAGGCGCGCGCGCAGCGCGGCCTCAAGAGCCACACCGGCAGCACCGCCCGGCAGGCGCAGGTCGATGCGCGACAGCCTGCCGCTCGCGCCGAGCCACTCCTGTGCCTGGGCGATGTCGGTGAGCACCAGCGCATCAAAGCCGGGCGTCTGCCCGCCGAGCGTGCCGAGCAGCTGCGCCGCGTGCGGCACGCCTGCGACCTCGGCCACGAAGGGCGTGTGCGGGGCGAGGTGCAGCTGCGCGGCCGTGGCCGCGGCCATCACGAGCGCGCCTTTCTCCCCGAACCAGCGCCGTGCCTGCGCGAGCCCGTCGAGCAGCTGCGCCGGCGCGGCGGCGGCGCCCTCGCCCAGCTGCGCGCTCGCGAAGGGATCGATCCCGAGCAGCTCGAGCGTGCGCCCGCCGATCACGACGTAGCCCGAGACGAGCGGCGCCAGCTGCGGTTGCGGCAGCCCGGGCACCAGGGGCTGAGTGCGCAGGCTCACGTACAGCGCCTCGTCGATCCCGGCGGGGCCGCCGGTGAGCTCATGGGTCGCCGACCCGTTGACGGCCCCGAGGGACAGCTCGAAGGCACGCCGGGCGCTCGCGGTGGCGATGTCGACGGCCACGATGGTGCCGACGCCGAGGGTCAGGCCGAGGAGCGCGAGGGTGAGCTGCACCGGGTGGCGCACCAGGTGCCCGAGGCTCGCCGCGCGCAGCAGCCTCACGCGGCCTGCCCGGCGGAGAGCTCGTGCAGCGTGCCGCTGCGCAGCTCGAGCACCCGATCGGCACGCGCCGCGAGCGCGGCATCGTGGGTGACGATCAGGAGCGTCGCGCCGCGGGCGCGCGCCAGGCGCAGCAGCACCGGGGTCACCTCGCGCGCCGTGTCCTCATCGAGGTTGCCGGTCGGTTCGTCGGCCAGCAGCAGCTTGGGTGCGTTGACGATGGCGCGCGCGATCGCCACGCGCTGCTGCTCACCGCCGGAGAGCTGATCCACCGCGCTCGTGGCGCGCGTGTGAAGACCGACCTCCTCCAGCGCGGCGTAGCCGCGCACGCGGGCAGCCGCGCCGCCCACCCCATTGAGTTCCAGCACCAGAGCCACGTTCTCGAGGGCGTTCAGGGTCGGGATGAGATTAAAAAACTGGTAGATGAAGCCGACGTGCGCACGGCGGTAGAGCGTGCGGGCCGGTTCAGCGAGGGCACTCACCCGGGTGCCGTCGAGCTCGACGCTCCCCGCATCGACGCTGTCGATGCCGCTCACGAGGTTGAGGAGCGTCGACTTGCCTGAGCCGCTGCGCCCGGTGACGGCGACGATCTGGCCGTCCTCGATGCGCGCAGTGGCATGCTCGAGCACCACGTGTGTACGCGTTCCCTCGCGGAAGCTCTTGCACAGATTTTCGATGTAAAGCATCTGACCTGCCGTGGCTTGCCCTGCTGCCGGCGTGCATTGTAGAAAGTTCCGCGCTTTGGCACTGTAGTGTCATGTCGGACCCCGCCTGGCGCCTGCTCACGACGCTGCCTGACCTGCCGAGTGCCCAGTCGCTCGCCGAAGTGCTGAGCGCGGCCGGCATGCAGGTGCGCGTCAGTTCTGATGCCGGGGTACTTGGTCAGGCCGCCCCGTCGCGCCTCTACGTCGTGAGCGCGGCGTGGCAGCAGGCGCAGGACTTCCTGCAGGCCGGCGGCCCCGGGAACTGAAGACGCCCGTGCTGACGCTGCACCACCTGAATGCCTCGCGCTCGCAACGCGTGCTGTGGCTCCTCGAGGAGCTCGGCGTGCCGTACGAGCTGAAGAAGTACCAGCGCGACGCGAAGACCTATCTTGCGCCCGCGGAACTGAAGCACATCCACCCGCTGGGCAAGTCTCCGGTCATCACCGACGGCCCGCGCACCATCGCCGAGACCGGCGCCATCATCGAGTACCTCCTCGACAGCTACGGTGAGGGGCGCCTGCGCCCGGCGGCCGCAAGCGAGGCGCATCTGCGCTACACCTACTGGCTGCACTACGCGGAAGGCTCAGGGATGCCGCCGCTCCTGCTCAAGTTCATCTTCCAGCGCCTGCCGCAGGGCCCGGTGCCGGCGCTGCTGCGCCCGCTGGTGCGCGCCATCGCCGCGGGCGCGCAGCGCAGCTACATCGATCCGCAGCTCGCCATGCACATGGGGTTCTGGGAAAAGAGCCTCAGCGAATATCCCTGGTTCGCCGGCGATGACTTCACGGCCGCGGACATCCAGATGAGCTTCCCCGTGGAAGCCGCCAGCGCGCGCTCCGGGATCCCCCTGGGGCCGAAGCTGCAGGGCTTCCTCGGGCGCATCCACGCGCGCCCGGCCTACCAGCGGGCCCTGAGCGTCGGGGGTCCCCTCGAACTGCCCTGAGCGGCGGCCAAAAAGGTAAGCAGCGGCGCGCGCGATCAGCGAAACTGCGCACCCGCTGCGGATCCCTAAAGCTGCGCCCGAAGGCGCGGCCCGCATGCCTTATCGCAAATGAAGGGTCAGCCATGAGACTGCCAGCGTCCCGCCGCCAGGGCCGGACAACGATCGGATTCCTCGCCGTCACGGCCGCCACCCTGTGCGCCGGTCTTGCGCTCGCGCAGCAGCCCCCGGCTGCCACCGCGACGCCGGCCAAGACGAGCGCGGCCAAGGCCGCCCCCGCCGCGCGCTCGCCGAGCTACAGCCTCGGGGTCTCGATGGGGACGCAGCTGAAGAACAACGGCGTGACCGCCGACTCGGTGAACACCGCCGCTCTGGGGCAGGGCGTTCGCGATGCACTCAGCGGCAAGACCACGCTCACGGATGCTGACCAGAGCGCCATCCAGCAGCTGATCACCAAGGCCGCCACGGCCGGCGCGGAAGCCAACCACCGCGCCGCCGCGAAGTTCCTCGCCGACAATGGTAAGAAGCCCGGCGTCATCACCACCGCCAGCGGCCTTGAGTACCAGGTGCTCAGCCCCGGCAGCGGCGCCTCCCCGGGCCCCACCGACGAGGTGACGGTCAACTACCGCGGCACGCTCCTCGACGGCAAGGAATTTGACAGCAGCTACAAGCGGGGCCAGCCGGCCAAGTTCCCCCTGAACCACGTGATCCCGGGCTGGTCCGAGGGCGTGGCCCTCATGAAGCCCGGCGCCAAGTACCAGTTCTGGGTGCCCCCGCAGCTCGCCTACGACACGCAGTCGCCCCCCGGGATCCCGCCCGGTTCGCTCCTGGTGTTCGAAGTCGAGCTCCTGAGCTCCAAGGCCGCCCCGGCGCAGGCCACCACCCCGGCACCGCCGAAGTAAGGCGCGCGGCCCCCGACCGTCCACGTGCGCGGATGATGAGAGAGCGGGCCCGGCAGGGCCCGCTCTCGTTTCAGGCTTCCGCGTTCTCGCCGGGGTTGTAACGCATGGGCTTGGTCACCCCTAAGCGCGTGAGTTCGCGCAGCAGGCTCTCGGCGAGCTGCGCCTGGGCAGCGCGGTCGAAGGCGGGCGCGGCGCTCCAGTCATAGGCCCAGGGCTGCTGCGTGCGCAGCGCCTCGGGCTCCTCGAGGTAGCGCGGGATGACGTGCGCGTGCAGCGCCGGCTCCTGGTTGCCGAAGATCGCGTAATTGATACGCAGCGCCCCGGTCACCTTCAGGAGCGCATCCCCGAGGCGCGACATGTCCGAGAGGAAGGCGATGCGCTCGCGCGCCCCGAGCGCGTTCAGGTTCGGCACGACGGGGTCGGGCAAGAGCAGCGCGTAACCGCGCACGAACTGGCGCTCCCCGAACACCGCCCAGCCGCTGAACAGGCGCGCGATGACCTTCGGATCGCGCCCCTCGCGGGCGGCGCTGACCTGGGAGTGGATGGCCGTGACGGCGTCCGCGGCGACTTCGCTGTTCTTCATGCATGACCCGGGGAGCGGAATACGAAATATACCGCACCCATGATGCACAGCGCCGCCCACAGGTAGTCGAGTTTGAAGGGCTTGCCCATGTAGAACACCGCGAACGGCACGAATACGCCCAGCGTGATCACTTCCTGCAGGATCTTCAGCTGCGGCAGCGACAGCTGCGTGTAGCCGATGCGGTTGCCCGGCACCTGCAGCAGGTACTCGAAGAAGGCGATGCCCCAGCTCGCCAACGCGGCGATGTACCAGGGCCGCCCGGCGAGGTTCTTCAGGTGCGCATACCAGGCGAACGTCATGAACACGTTCGAGCAGATGAGCAGCAGGGTCGCGCTCAGGGTGGCGGAGGCGAATGGGCTCATGCGGGCAACTCCGGCAGGCGCGGCCGCGTCATCAGCACGCAACCCCGAGGGCACGCAGGCCCGCGAGCGTGCCCGCGTGGTCCTGGTGCACGATGCCGAACCAGCCGCGCTCGCGGGCGGCCGCGATGTTCTCGGCGCGATCATCGATGAAAACCGTCTGCGCCGGTGTCAGCGCAAAGCGCCTTTCCGCTTCGGCGTAGATCCCGGCCTCGGGCTTCATGACGCCGGCGAGGTAGGAGGGCAGCGCACCGTGGCCTATGCCGTGCAGCCGAAACTCGCGCGACAGGTGCGCCCAGTGCAGATCCCCGATGTTGGAGAGCAGGTACACGCGGTAGCGCTCGCTTAAGCGGTGCGCGAGCGCCACCATGGCGGCGTCGAGCTCGAACATGCCCACCCACTGCGCGTGCAGCTCCGCGCTCGCCACCGGCTCGGTGGCGAGCGCGGCTAGACGCGCGAGCAGCTGCGCGCCATGCTCGCGGCCGCACTCGTGCTCGCTGAGGGCAATGCCGCCGATCACCGTGTCCATGTCCGGGGCGTGCGCGCCGCGCGCGCCGAGGAACTCGAGGAACGGGCGGTAGTTGAGGCGTACGAACACCCAGCCAATGTCGAAGACGATGCTCGTGATCGCACCCTCGGGCATGGCGCTCACGCCTGCGTCACGCTGCCCGTATCCCCGGGACGCTGGTTCACCGCCACCACCGTCGCGCGCGGGAAGAAGTTGAAGTCCGTGGCGCTCGCCAGGGTATAGGCGCCCATGGCGCGCCCCACCACCAGGTCCCCGGTCTTGAGCTTCGGCAGCATGAGATTCTCGGCGATCACGTCGATGCTGTCGCAGGTCGGGCCCGCCAGCACCGCCGGCAGGCGCTCCGCAGCATCGCGCAGCGGCTCCACCGGATAGCGGGCGTGATCGAACAGCTGGCCGCTGTAGGAGCCGTACAGGCCGTCATCGAGGTAGTACCACCAGTGGCCCTCGCGCTGCGCGCGTCCCATGACCGAGGCCACGCCGATCGCCGCGGGACCGGCGATGTAGCGCCCCGGTTCCGCGATCACGCGTACGCGCCTGGGGAGTTTCAGGCGGGCGGCACGCAGCGGCGCGCAGTAACGCGCGATGTCCTGCACCGGGGTCGCGTAGTCGATGGGAAAGCCGCCGCCGATGTCGAGCGTGTCGAGCACCCCGAGGCGCTCGCGCCGCGCCGCGGCCAGCAGCCGCGCGCAGGCCGTGAGTGCCTCGACGTGCTTGGTGGCGTCGGGGGTCTGGGAGCCGACGTGGAAGGACAGGCCGCGCACGCTCACGCCGAGCTCGGCCGCCAGGCGCGCAAGGCTCAGCAGGTCCTCCGGGTCGCAGCCGAACTTGCGTGACAGGTCGCATACCGCCCCCGGGGCGCGGAAGGAGACGCGCAGCAGCAGCTCGACCTGGCCGCCGAGGCGGGAGAACTTGCGCACCTCGTCGGGGTTGTCGGCGACGAAGGTGCGCACCCCGAAGTGCAGCGCGTTGGCGATGTCCGCGGGGCGCTTGATCGGGTGCGTGTGGATGCAGCGCGCCGGGTCCACTCCGAGGCGCTCCACCAGCTGCACTTCGCCGGTCGTGGCAAGGTCGAGGTAGCCCCCCTCCTCGAGCACCGTGCGCACCACGGCGGCGTGCGGCAGGGGCTTGAGCGCGTAGTGCAGGTCCACGTGCGGCAGCGCGCGGTGCAGCTTGCGGTACTGCACGCGCACGCGCTCGCAGTCGAGGATCAGCAGCGGGGAGCCGAACTCGCGTACCAGGCGGCGCACGTGCGCGGGCTGGAACGGATCGATGAATCGCGGGCGGTGCACCTGGAGCGGGAGTTTAGGGCAGCACGGCCATCGTGCCGGTGCCGTCGTCGCTCTCGGCGATGCTGGTGGCGGCGCGCACCAGGCGGTCGGCCACCGCCTCCCACGCGTCCCCGTCGGGCACGTTCTGCACCAGGATGCGCTGGCAGCCAGCCCGGTCGAGGGTGCGCAGGTTGTTGTAGAGCTCGCGCGCGTAGACATCCGCTCGCCGGCCGGCGTTGATCCAGGTGACGTACTTGTGCGAGCGCAGCGGCAGGCGCTGCGCGAGCACCGCCACCCGCCGTCCGCCTGCGGACGCGGCATCCGCCTGCGCATCGATCTCGCCTGCAGGCACGATGGTCACGGGCGTCGCCGGGGCATAGTGGCTCGGCGTGCCGCCGGGCACGCGCGGGGAGTCGCGCTGCGCGCCGAGAGCGAGCTCCCCCACCACCTCGCGCAGCTGCAAGGCGGTGACGCTCCCCGGGCGCAGCAGGCGCACCTGCTCGCCCTCGAAGGCGACGATGGTCGACTCCAGTCCGAGCTGGCACTCCCCGCCGTCCATGATCACCCGCACCTGCTCGCCGAGCTCCTCGCGCACGTGCTCGGCGCGCGTCGGCGAGAGGCGCCCGTAGCGGTTCGCCGAGGGCGCGGCGATCCCGCCGCCAAAGGCGGTCAGCAGCTGCTGTGCCATCGGGTGCGCCGGCACGCGGATCGCGATGGTGTCCTGCCCCCCCGTGATCAGCTCGTGCACGTGCGGCGCCCTGGGCATCACCATGGTGAGGGGGCCGGGCCAGAACGCCTCCGCCAGGCGGTTGGCCTGCTCGGGGACCTCACGCACCCAGCGGTGCAGGTAGCGCGGGCTGTCCAGGTGCACGATCACCGGATGATCGGCGGGGCGTCCCTTGACCTCGAAGATCTTGCGCACCGCGGCCGGGTTCTGCGCGTTGGCGCCGAGGCCGTACACGGTCTCGGTGGGGAAGGCCACGAGCTCCCCGTCGCGCAGCGCCTGCACGGCGGATTCGAGCTCGACCTGAGTCGCTCTGAGGGTTCGCACCATAGATCGGACAGATTCTACCAAGCCACCGGGGATGAGCACCGCGTGTTGTGCGAAAGCATCAGCGCCGCGGCGCTCACCGGACGCCGCCGCCACCACCGTGGTGCGAAACGGCGAGCGCGTCACGCCGTCCGCACCCTGCCTGTGCCACGGCCGGCGCGGGGCCTTTACTTAAGCGCGCCGCACCGTGAGTGCCCTCACTCGAGCGACCGCCGTACCCAGCCCGCGTCGGTGTGGTTAAGCTCGTACGCGGGCCAGTAGTGCTTGTCGAGCTTCAGGGTGATCACCTCGGGCGCGTTGTTCCAGGTGATGGTCTTCAGGCGCACCGAGGAGCGGTCCGGCCGCCCGAGCACCACCTTGAGGAAGTCATCCAGGTCCGGGGTGGGGACGCCATCGACCTCGACGATGCGCCGGCCGGGATAGAGGCCGTGGCGCGTTGCCGGTGAGCCGTAGGCGAAATAGGCGACGTACACGCCCACGGGGGCGACGCCGCGCTGGCTGCTCATGGCACGGTGCGGCGCCTGCAGTGTGGCGCCCGCCCACTGCACGATGCGCTCGACGTCCGCGCCCGGCAGCGCTGCCGTCTCGACGCTGAGTGTCTGCTCCGCGCGGTTGCGCCAGATGGTGACCGCGACGGTCTGCCTGTCGGCGGCGGCGCGCTCCACTTCGCGGAAGCGCGTCACGACCTGGCCGTCGATCGCCAGCACCAGGTCCCCGGGCTGCAGCTGCCGTGCGGCGTCCGCACCGCCCACGAGCCGCACCACGGTGAGCGCCTGGCGGCGGCTCGGGGCATGGGCCGCGAGGCGCTGGATCCAGGCGTCGGTGAGGCCGATCTCGCGCGCCGCGGACAGTGGCGTGACGCCAAGCTCCGCCTCGAGGGAGTGCAGCACCCGCCCGGTGCGCACCCGGTCGAGCATGTCGGCCACGACGTCGATCGGCACGCCGCGCGTGTCCTGGGCGATCTCGCGGCCGTTCTCGTAGGCGAAGCTCGACCAGGTGCCGAGCACGCCGCCCGACTCATCCGCGAGCACGCCGTCATACTCCAGCGGCGGATTCACCAGCTGCGCCGTCTCGATGTTATTGTCGCGGAAGCGCATGGTGCGCGACAGCGGCAGCTCGAGCGGGTCGAGGCTCGCGATCTCGGTGCTGCGCGCGCGCAGCTGGTTGTCGCCGGTGAGCCCCACGACCCAGATGCGCTCGCCGGGGACGATCTCGCGCGCCACGAGGCGCGCTGACTTCACCGGCGTGTTGCCGATGAGCTTCGGGTCGTAGGCGACGACGGCGAAGTCGTGCAGCGGGTGCACGTACACGACGCGCCCGGGCACCTGCACGGTGCCGGCGAAGGTGATGGTGACGTCCCCGACCGCCACCGGCACGGTATTGCGGTCGACCACGACGAGGCCACGCTGTGCGTCGACCACGAGTCCGGTGCCGTGGTAGTTGCGCTCGGTGATGCCCGAGACCGAGTACGGCATGTCGAAGGTCACCATGGCGAGCGAGGGCGCGAGCGCGGTCATGCGCGGGTCGGGATACTTCGGGAACTGCGTGGCGCTCACCGCCACGGGCCGCGGCGCAGGACCGGCCGGCAGGTCGCTGCAGTCCCACACGCCACTCGCATCGTTGCGCGTGCAGTGGTGCGCCGGGAACCACAGCCGGTCCATGCGGATGGTGCGCAGGTCGGTGCTGTTGGGGTCGTCGATGGTCAGGTAGCGCACCGAGGCGCGCTCGCCGTCGCCGAGCGCGGCGATCCCCTCCTCGAATGACTTCAGCGTGTCGGTGCTCTTGCCGTTGAGGGTAAGCAGCACCGCCCCGCGCGGGATGCCCGCGGCGCTGAAGACGTAGCCGGGATTGGCGACGAACACCCCGCGCACCGGCACGTTGAAATGCCGCGCCTGCTGGTAGGAGAGCGTGTGCACCACCGCGTCGCCGAACTCCGCATAGGCGCTCGGCGTGATCGCGTGCAGATCGCCCACCGGGAGCCGGGCGGAGAGCGCCTTGCCCCCCCGCTCGAGTTCCACTTCCACCTGCGCGCCTACCGCGTCATCGAGGATCTCCTCGAGCGGCTCGAACTGCGTGATGTAGCGGCCGTTGACCTTCACGAGGATGTCCCCGGTCTGCAGCACGTTCTCGCTCGGGCTGCCGGGCAGCACCTCGCTCACCACGAGCATCCCGGTGTTGCGCGGAAAGTCGCGGCGCACGGCCGCCTCGGTGCTGCCCGCAAGACCCAGGCGCTCGAGCTCATCGTAGGGGGTGTAGTTAAAGACCGAGTAGAGCGTGCCGCGCGGCACGGGCTTGCCCTGCTGGATCAGCTCGAGCGCCCGCTTCACGCGCCCGAGGGGCAGGTAGAAGCTCGAGGCCGCCCCGCTCGCGCCACCCGCATTGAGCGCCACGACGCGCCCGCGGATGTCGATGACCGGGGAGCCGGAGGAGCCGCCGGAGGTGCCCGAGGCGGCCTGCAGATAGAAGGTGTTGAAGTCGTTGTACTTGGTGATGCCGTAGTCGGGCGCGTCGCGGTCGAGGCGCGCCAGCGTCCCGGCGAGGATCGAGAGCTGCTCGCCGGCATTGTTGCCCACCACGCGGATCTCGCGCCCCACCACCGCCCCTTCCGGGGACAGCGGCAGCGCCTTCGGCCGGATGAAGCGCAGCTTCTTCGGGTCGTAGCGGTAGATGCCGAAGTCGTGCACCGGGTCGCGGTACACCGGATACAGCTGCACCTCTTCGCGGTTGAGGAAGGTGGCTTCCGAGGTCACCGGTCCCGGGGTCACGACGTGGCGGTTGGTGAGGATCAGGCCGCGCTCGGCGTCCACCACGAAGCCGGTCGCCTGCGCGGTCGTGTTCCACTCGGTGTCGAAGGCGCGCGTCTGGTCGACGTCGATGGAGACCACGCTCGGGGCGATGCGCTCGAGCGTGACGGCCCAGTCGGGGTTGCCCTCGACGGCCACCGCGGCCTGCGCGGCATTGGGCTGGCCGGTTTCACCCCCAGGCGGGGGCGGACCGGGCGCGGTCGCCGGCGGCGGCGCCGGCAGCGCGGTGCTCGGGGTCGCGGGAGAGGGAACCGGGCCCGCCGCCTGGCACAGGCTGGCTGCACACAGCAGCAGGAGACTCAGCCACGCGGGGTGCAGGCGTCGCATCAGATTCAAGGCCTTCCTAGCGGCCAAGCAGCACGATCAGCCACACCACGCCGAGCAGCACGAAGGACATGAGGACCGCCGCGGAGCCGATGTCCTTGGCGAGCCCGGCGAGCTTGTGGCGCTCCAGTCCGATGCGATCAACGGTGGCCTCGATGGCGCTGTTCAGCAGTTCCACGATGAGGATGATGAAGACGGGCGCCACCAGCAGCGCCCGCTCGATCGGGCCGTGGCCGAGCCACAGTCCCAGCGGTATGACGAGGACGGCGAGGGCAAGTTCCTGGCGGAACGCGGCTTCCTCGCGATAGGCCCCCTTCAGGCCGTACCAGCTGGAGGCGAAGGCCCGCAGTACGCGTGTCAGGCCCCGGGGTTTGTAGCGGTCTGCGGCGGCGCCGTCGGCTTCCATGTAAGGTCCAGTTGCCTTGCCGCCCGGACGTCATCGAGGCGGCGCACCGGCATGGTATGCGGTGCGCTGGTCACACGCCCGGGTTCTTGTTCGGCCTCCTTCTGGATCTGTGACATGGCCGTCACAAAGGCATCCAGCACCTGGCGGCTCTCGGTCTCGGTCGGCTCGATCAGCAGGCACTCCGGCACCAGCAGCGGGAAGTAGGTGGTCGGGGCGTGGAAGCCGTAATCGAGCAGCCGCTTGGCGAAGTCCATCGCCGTCACGTTCAGCTCGCGCGCCTGGCGCTTGAGCGTGATGATGAACTCGTGGCTCGCGCGTCGCTGCGCATAGGCGGCATCGAAGCCGGCGTCCTGCAGGCGCCGCAGCAGGTAGTTGGCGTTGAGGGTGGCGTACTCGCCCACGCGCTGCATGCCTTCGCGCCCGAGCAGGCGCATGTAGATGTAGGCGCGCAGCAGCACCCCCGCATTGCCCATGAACGCCGAGAGTCGGCCGATCGACTGCGGCAGATCGGCCTCGCTCAGCCAGCGGTAGCGCTCGCCCTCCTTCGTCACCAGCGGGATCGGCAGGAACGGCAGCAGGCGCGCACCGACCCCGACGGCACCGGCACCGGGGCCGCCGCCGCCGTGCGGGGTGGAGAAGGTCTTGTGCAGGTTCATGTGGATGACGTCGAAGCCCATATCCCCGGGGCGCACCTTGCCCAGGATCGCGTTGAGGTTGGCCCCGTCGTAGTACAGCAGCCCGCCCGCGTCGTGCACGATGCCCGCCACCTCCTTGATGTGGCGCTCGAATACCCCGAGGGTGGAGGGGTTGGTGAGCATGATGCCCGCGGTGCTCGGTCCGACCGCGGCGCGCAGCGCCTCAAGATCCACATCCCCCTGCGCGTCCACCGGGATCTCGCGCACCACGCAGCCGCACATGGTGGCGGTGGCCGGATTGGTGCCATGGGCGGCCTCCGGGACGATGATGACGTTGCGCTTCAGGTCCCCGCGTGCGCGGTGGTAGGCGCGGATCATGGCGACGCCGGCGAACTCGCCATGCGCGCCGGCCATCGGCGAGAGCGCCACACCCTGCATGCCGGTGACCTCCTTGAGCATCTCCTGCAGCTCGTACATGCAGGCGAGGAACCCCTGACCGTGCGACTCGGGGGCGAGCGGATGGCGCGCCAGAAACTGCGGCAGCATCGCGTACTGATTACAGGCCTTGGGGTTGTACTTCATCGTGCACGAGCCGAGCGGATAAAAGTGCGTATCGATGGAGAAGTTCAGCTGCGAGAGGCGCGTGAAGTGGCGCACCGCTTCGAGCTCGCCCACCTCCGGCAGCTGCGCTGGCGCCTGGCGCCGCAGCGCCGGCGGCAGGTCCGCAAGGGCGGCGGCGGGGGTCTCCGCCGGCCACTGGTCGCTCGCCCCGCGCCCGGGGGTCGAGTACTCGAAGATCACCGGTTCAGTTGCGCGCATGGTTGGCGTTCCTCGTGTTCTCAGGCGGCCCGCGCCGGCTGCAGCACCTCGGCGAGGGCGCCGCTCAGGCGCTCCAGATCCGCCTGGGTCTTGGTCTCGGTGGCGCAAACCAGGAGCGCATGCCCGAGTTCCGGGTAGAGGCCGCTGAGGTCCAGGCCCCCGGCGATGCCGCGCGCGGCGAGCGCCTTGAGCACCGGCGCCACGGGGCGGTCGAGCTGCAGCACCGCCTCGTGGAACACAGCTCCTGCGAAGGCGCTGCGCACGCCCGGCAGGCGCGTGAGGAGGCTGACGAGCTCGCGGGTGCGCGCGTGACTCATCGCCGCGGTGCGCTCAAGGCCCTGCGGCCCCATGAGCGACAGGTAGATCGTGGCCGCAGTCATCAAGAGCCCCTGGTTGGTGCAGATGTTGGACGTCGCCTTGGCGCGGCGGATGTGCTGCTCGCGCGCCTGCAGCGTCAGCGTGAAGCCGGGCTTGCCGGTCACATCGAGCGTGCGGCCGACGATGCGGCCGGGCATCTGCCGCACGTGCTCCATGCGGCTCGTCATGAAGCCGAAGTACGGGCCGCCGGAGGACAGCGGCACCCCGAGGGGCTGCCCCTCCCCGACCGCGATGTCCGCGCCCTTCGTGCCCCACTGCCCGGGGGGCTTCAGCAGCGCCAGCGAGGTCGGGTTGACGACCCCGATCACCAGCATGCCGCGCGCGTGCGCCCAGTCGGTGAGGGCATCGACGTCCTCGAGGCGGCCGAAGAAGTTCGGCTGCTGGATGATGAGCGCGGTTGCGTCATCCGCCTCGTGGCGGGCGAGCGCTGCCGGCGACAGCACCCCGTCGGCCGCCCCGTAGGGGAGCTCTTCGAACTTCAGGCCCTGGTTGTGGGTGCTGGCGAGCGCCACCCGGCGGTAGTGTGGGTGCACGCTCGTCGGCACGAGGATGCGCGCGGACTTCGACTTGCGGTTGGCGCGCACCGCCATGAGCGCAGCCTCCGCCATCGCCGAGGCGCCGTCGTACATCGACGCGTTCGCCACGTCCATGCCGGTAAGGCGCGCGATCATGGTCTGGAATTCGTAGATGAGCTGCAGCGTGCCCTGGCTCGCCTCAGCCTGGTAGGGCGTGTAGGCGCTGTAGAATTCCCCGCGCGTGGTAATCGCCCACACGGCGGCCGGGATGTGGTGCTCGTAGGCGCCGGCGCCGATGAAGTTCAGCAGCACCCCGTCGGCGGCGGCCCGCTCGCTCATGAGGCGCCCGACCTGCATCTCGTTCAGCGCCTCGGGGATGCGCTCGAGCGCCTGGATGCGCAGCTCCTGCGGGATCTCATCGAACAGCTCGTCCACGCTGCGCGCGCCGATGGCCGCGAGCATCGCCGTGACGTCTTGCGGCGTGTGGGGAATGAAGGCCATCAGCCGCCCTCCGCGTCCAGGACCTGCTGATACTCGGCCGCCGACAGCAGCGCGGCCGCGGCCACCGCGCCGGCCGCAGGCTTCAGGCGCCACAGCCACCCGGCGCCGTAGGCATCGGCGTTCACCGCCTCAGGTTCCTGGGCGAGCTTCGCATTGCCGGCGGTGACTTCACCGGCTATGGGTGCGTAGACATCGGAGGCCGCCTTGACCGACTCGACTACCGCGCAGGCCTCGCCCGCCTGCACGCTGCGCCCCGCCTCGGGCACCTCGACGAATACCAGATCCCCGAGCGCGTGCTGCGCGTGATCGGTGATGCCGATCTCGAGCGTGCCATCAGGGAGCGTGCGCACCCACTCGTGCGACTTGGTGTACTTAAGATCCTCGGGAAGCTTGCTCATGAGTGTCCTTAAGCGGATTGATTCAGGTGATGAGGGGGCGCCCGAAGCGCACGAACGGCGGCTTCACCACGCGCGCCCGCAACAGCTTGCCGCGGATTTCCACCTGCACCGCATCGGCCGTGGCGGCGGGCACGCGCGCAAAGGCAATCGAGCGCTCGAGCGTCGGGGAAAAGGTGCCGCTCGTGATTTCACCCTCGCCGACGCCCGGCACGCTGACTTTCTGGTGACCGCGCAGCACGCCGCGGTCCTCGAGCACCAGGCCGACGAGCTTGCGCGGCGAGCCCGTGGCGATGAGTGGCTCGAGCGCACGGCGGCCGATGAAGTCACGCCCCGCGGGCTTGAGTGCCACCGTCCACCCGAGCGCCGACTCGAAGGGCTGGGTGTTCTCATCCATGTCGTTGCCGTAGAGGTTCATCCCCGCCTCCAGGCGCAGCGTGTCGCGCGCCCCGAGACCGCAGGAAGCGACCCCGAGGGAGTTGAGGCTGCGCCAGGCCGGCACGGCATCCGCCGCCGGCAGCATGATCTCGAAGCCGTCCTCGCCGGTGTAGCCGGTGCGCGCCACGAACCACTGCCCGAGCTCGGCGGCATGGAAGACCTCGAGCGCCAGCGCCGTCGTGGCCGCGGCGGGCGCCAGGAGCTGCGCCGCCTTGGCACGCGCCTCCGGGCCCTGCACCGCGAGCATGGCGAGGTCGGTGCGCTCGTGCACCGTGACACCGAAGGCCTGCGCGTGGGTGCGGATCCAGGCGAGGTCCTTGTCGCGGGTGCCAGCGTTCACGACCAGCCGGAAGAACTCCTCGCCGAGGTAGTACACGATCAGGTCATCGAGGATGCCGCCGCTCTCGCTGAGCAGGCAGCTGTAGAGCGCGCGGCCGGGGCTGCGCAGGCGCCCGACGTCGTTGGCGAGCAGCCGCTCGAGGAAGGCGCGCACGCGCGCCCCCCCAAGGTCGATGACGCACATGTGCGAGACGTCGAACACGCCCGCGGCGCGGCGCACGGCGTGGTGCTCCCCGATCTGCGAGCCGTACTGCACCGGCATGTCCCAGCCGCCGAAATCGACGAGGCGGGCTCCGAGTTCCTGGTGCAGCCTGAAGAGCGGGGTCTGTCTTCCCACGTAGTACTCCGAATCGGTCGCGGCCAAAGTCAAGCGGCAGGGCCACCCCCGGCCGAGGTGCCTGCCGCCCTTCTGTCCTGTGACCTGAGAGATCAGGCGCCGCCCCATGCCGGGCGTGCCGCTCCCCTTCGGTGGGCGATCCTTGCGCAGGATCGGCCGCTCTCCAGAAGCCCCGCGGCCGCAAAGCCGCCGTCTGCCGTTCTTGGGCCTGAGCGTTTCCGGGCGGAAATTGCGCCTTCGGCGTCCCGGCCCCGCGGCCGGACACTCTCCGAACAGACTGATTCGGGCGGGCGCATGATAGCAGCCCTGATTCGTCGCGCCCAAGCGTGGCAGAATTCGCAGTCCCGGCAGCCTGAATTTGAAGCATTCATGACAAGCGCGCGTCGTTCCTCAGTCGAAGTCATCATCGGCCCCGTGCGGGTGGGCGGGGGCGCCCCCATCGTCGTTCAATCGATGACCAATACCGACACGGCCGACATCAGCGGTACCGTGAAGCAGGTGCAGTCGCTGGCGCGCGCCGGCTCCGAGCTCGTGCGTCTCACCGTGAACAGTGCCGAAGCCGCCGCCGCGGTCGCCCCGATCCGCGAGCGCCTCGATGCCCTCGGGGTACGCGTGCCGCTCATCGGGGATTTCCACTTCAACGGCCATAAGCTGCTGCTCGAGTACCCGGGCTGCGCCGAGGCGCTCGCGAAGTACCGCATCAACCCGGGCAACGTCGGGCGCGGCAGCAAGCGTGACCCACAGTTTGCGCAGATGATCGAGACCGCCTGCCGCTACGGCAAGCCGGTGCGCATCGGCGTCAACTGGGGGAGCCTGGATCCTGAGCTGCTGACACGCCTGATGGACGAGAACTCCAGGCTCGCCGCGCCGCGCGATGCCCAGCAGGTCATGCGTGCCGCGGTGGTCGAATCGGCGCTCTCGAGTGCCGCCCGCGCCGAGGAGCTCGGCCTGCCGCACGAGCGCATCATCCTCTCCGCCAAGGTCTCCGGCGTGCAGGACCTGATCGCCATCTACCAGGACCTCGCCGCGCGCTGCAATTACCCGCTGCACCTCGGGCTCACCGAGGCCGGCATGGGCTCCAAGGGCATCGTCGCCTCCACGGCGGGCATGTCGGTGCTCCTGCAGCAGGGCATCGGCGACACCATCCGCGTTTCCCTCACCCCGGAGCCCAACGGCGACCGCACCCAGGAGGTGATCGTCGCGCAGGAGATCCTGCAGACCATGGGGCTGCGCGCCTTCACGCCGATGGTGGTCGCGTGCCCGGGGTGCGGACGCACCACCAGCACCTTCTTCCAGGAGCTGGCGCAGAGCATCCAGAGCCACATCCGTCACCGCATGCCGCAGTGGCGGCGCGAGTACTCCGGCGTCGAGGAAATGACGGTGGCCGTCATGGGCTGCGTGGTGAACGGCCCGGGCGAGAGCAAGCACGCCAACATCGGTATCAGCCTGCCCGGCACCGGGGAGCGCGCGGTGGCGCCTGTGTACGAGGACGGCGAGAAGACCGTGACGCTGAAGGGCGAGCGCATCGCGGAGGAGTTCCAGGAGCTGGTCGAGGCCTACGTCGCGCGCCACTTCGCACCCCTGGAGCGCGCGTGAGCGCGCTCGCCGAGCGCCGCTGCCAGCCGTGCGAGGGTGGCACGCCGCCCCTGCCGCGGGCGCGTGCCGAGGAGCTGCTGCGTGAGGTGGGGGACGCCTGGGCGCTCAGCGAGGACGCGCACGCCATCCGCCGCGAGTTCCGCTTCAAGGACTTCTACCGCACGATGAGCTTCGTGAACGCACTGGCGCACGTTGCCAACATCGAGGATCACCATCCGGACCTCGAGATCGGCTACAACTACTGCCGCGTCACCTTCACCACGCACGCGGTGCGCGGCCTGTCCGAGAATGACTTCGTCTGCGCCGCGAAGATCGACCTCATTCCCCTAAGCTGACCGTGCCGCGCGGCACGCCGAATCCGCCTGATGCTGCCGGGCGCGCACCGGCCGCGCTCCTCGGCGTGGCGTTCGTGCTGGTGTGGTGCACCGGCTACCCGGCAGGCAAGCTCGCGCTCGGGCACTCCCCGCCCTTCACGCTCCTCGAGCTGCGCTTCTGCGGCGCGGGCCTCCTGTTCGCCCTCCTCGCCCTCCTCGGCCGGGCCGGCTGGCCGCAGCGGCGCGACATCCTGCACAGCGCCTTCGTCGGCGCGACCTCGCTCGCGCTGCAGTTCGGGGGCGTGTATTTCGCCGCCGCCCGCGGGGTGAGCATGGGCCTCATCGCCCTCGTCACCGGCATGATGCCGATCGCCACGGCGCTCATCGGCCTCGCCTTCGGGGAGCCGGTGGGCCGGCGCCAGTGGCTCGGGTTCGCCTTTGGCTTCAGCGGCGTGGCGCTCGCGGTCAGCGCCGGCATCCGCCTCGACGCGTCCGCAGGCTTTGCCGCCTATGCCGCCATGTTCGCAAGCCTGCTCGGCATCAGCGTCGGTACCGTGTACCAGAAGCGCTTCGCCTCGCGCATCGACCCGCGCAGCGGGCTCGCGCTGCAGCACGCGGTGGGCGCAGCGCTGCTGTTGCCCTTGGCGCTGCGCGAAGGACTGCACACCGACGGCTCGCCCGCACTCTTGCTGAGTGTCGGCTGGCTCATCGGGGTGAACGCGATGGGCGGCCTCGGCCTGTTCTTCCTGCTGCTGCGGCGCGGCGCGGTGAACCAGGTGGCGGCGCTGTTCTTTCTCATCCCGCCGGTCACCGCGCTCATGGACTACCTCGTGCTGCGCGAGCCGCTGACGCTGGTGCAGGCCTTGGGCATCGTGCTCGCGGCGCTCGGGGTCTACCTCGCCACGCGCACGCCCCTCAGCGCGCGACCTGCGGCAGCTCCCCGCTCGTACCCAACGCCCTGCGAATGAAGAAACGCCGCAGCTCCTGGCTGCGGTTGACGGAACCGAGTCCCGCCTGCGCAAGACGCGCCAGCGGACCGCTGCCGTGGGCCAGCAGCCGGTCGAACACCTCGATGGCGCCGCCCATGACCGCGACCTCGCTCTTGCGCCAGCGCTCGTAGGCACGCAGCCCGCCGAGCGCACCCGGATCCTCGCCCCTGGCGCAACCGGCCGCCACGACCTCAGCGATGGCCGCGGCATCGAGCAGTCCGAGATTCACACCCTGGCCGGCGAGCGGGTGCACCACGTGCGCGGCATCGCCCAGAAGCGCCACGCGCTCGGCGACGTAGCGCTGCGCCGTAAGCCGGTTCAGGGGAACCGCGAAGCGCTCACTCAGCAGCTGCATGTCCCCGAGCGCCCGGTCGGCGCCGCGCGCCAGCGCGGCGGCGAACTCGGCGGCGCTCATCGCCATGAGCTCCTCAGCCCGCGCCGTGTCGGCCGACCAGACAATCGAGCTCGAGCCGTCCGCGAGCGGCAGGAAGGCGAGCGTGCCGTCGCGCATGAAGCGCTGCCAGGCGGTGTGCTCGTGGGGGCGCTCGCTGCCGATACGCGCCACGATGGCGCTCTGGTGGTAGTTGCCCTGCGTGGCGCCGAGGCCCGCGGCCGCGCGCACCCGCGACTCGATGCCATCGGCCCCGAGCAGCAGGCGCGCCTCAAGCTCCCCGGCGTCCGTGCCGAGCACGACCCCGTGCGCGGTCACACTGAGCGCGGTGAACGCGGCCTGGCGCAGCTCCCCGCCGGCGGCGGTGAAGGCGTCCAGCAGCGCCCGCTGCAGCAGGCGACTTTCGAGGATGTAGCCGAGATTGGGCTCACCGACGTCGGCGGCATCGAACACCAGGGCGGCGGCGGGCGGCCGGCTCTCGTGCCAGATGCGCATGCGCTCGTAGGGCGACAGGCGCGGGCCGGCGAGCGCCGGCCAGGCCCCGGCGGCGCGCAGGGTGCGCTCGCTGGCGCGTGACAGGGCGACCACCCGTACATCCGGCGCACTGCCGGGAAGAATCGGGGCCGGCGGACGCGGCTCGAGCAGGGTGACCGAAAGACCCGCGCGGGCGAGCAGCGCCCCGGCACAGGCCCCGACGGGGCCGCCGCCGATGATCGCGACGTCGCTCATGGCCGCACCGGCAGTCCCCGCGCCAGGCGCGGCACCGGCCCGCCGAAGCCGGCGCTCACCCGCGCCAGCGCGCTCTTCGCCTGTGGAGACAGGTCGAACGCCAGCAGGCCGAGGTTGCGCACGAGCCCCACCCCGGGGCGCGTGTCGCCGAAGAGCCTGACGAGGGAGTCGGTGAAGCGCACGACGCCGGCGCGATCGCGGGAGCGCCAGGCGGCGAAGCGCTGCAGACGCTCGGGCGCGCCGGCATCGCCCGCATCGGCGGCGATGACCTCCGCGAGCATCGCCGCATCGCGCAGCCCGAGGTTGAAGCCCTGACCGGCGATCGGATGCAGCGCCTGGGCGGCGTTGCCGATGAGCACGGTACGCACGCCCACGGGCGCGGCCGCGCGCGTCAGCCGCAGCTCGTAGGAGGCGCGCCGCCCGAGCTGCGTGAAACGCCCCGCGCGCCAGCCGAAGGCGGCCTGCAGCGCGTCGAGGTAGGCCCGATCCTCGAGCGCCAGCAGCCGCTGCGCCTGCGCCGGCGCCAGCGCCCAGATGGCGGCACGGCCGCCCCCGGCGAGCGGCAGCAGCGCGATCGGCCCTGCGGGCGTGAAGCGCTCGAAGGCGCGCCCTTCATGGGGCTGATCGCTCCTGAGGTTCACGACCACCGCCACCTGCTCATAGTCCTCAACGCCCGCCTCGATCCCGGCGGCGGTGCGCACCTGCGAGTGCGCGCCATCGGCGCCGACCAGCAGGCGTGCACTGAAGACTTCCCGCGCACCGGCAGCCTCGACCTCCAGGCGCACGCCCGCGGCGCTGATGTTAAGTGCCGCAAGACGCGCCGGCGCCCGCAGGCTCAGGTGGGGTGCCGCGCGCAGCTTCCCCCACAGCGCCGCCCCGAGCGCGCGGTTGGGCACCACGTAGCCGAAGGCCTCGATGCGCTGCTCCTGCGCCTCAAGGCGCGCGAAGCCGAAGCGGCCGGCATCCGAGACGTGGATGGAACGGATGGCGGCAGCCTCCGGCTGCAGCGCTGGCCACACCCCGAGGGCCTCGAAGATGCGGCGGCTGGCGTTGCCGAGCGCGGTGGTGCGCTCATCGAAGCTCGGCTGCCCGGCGGCACCGAAGGGCACACTCTCCAGCAGCAGCACGCGCACGCTGCTGGCGGCGAGCGCGGCCGCAAGACTGGCACCGACGAGCCCCCCGCCGACGATGGCGACATCGACCTCGGTGCTCTCTTGCGGCGCTGGCGACAGAGGAGTCTCCTGCTAGCCGCGCGCCATCAGCGCTTCGATCTGGTCCGCATCCTTGGGCGCCCGGGCGCTGAGGACCTCCGCGCCCTTCTTGGTGACGACCACGTCGTCCTCGATGCGGATGCCGATGTTGCGGAAGCGCTTGGGCACGCCGCGCGCGCCGGCGGGCAGGTAGATGCCCGGCTCCACCGTGAGCGCCATGCCCGGCTCGAACACCCGCCACTCATCCCCGATCTTGTAGTCGCCGACGTCGTGCACGTCGAGGCCGAGCCAGTGACCCGTGCGGTGCATGAAGTAGCGCCGGTAGGCGCCCGCGCGGATCAGGGCCGGCACGCGCCCCTTGAGGAGCCCGAGCTTCACCAGGCCCTGGGTGATGATGCGTACCGCGGCCTCATGCGGGTCGTTCCAGTGGTTGCCGGGCCGCACCTTGGCGATCGCGGCGCGGTTAGCCTCGAGCACTACCTCGTAAACCGCGCGCTGCTCGCTCGTGAAGCGCCCGTTGACGGGGAAGGTGCGGGTGATGTCCGAGGCGTAGCACTCGAACTCGCACCCCGCATCGATCAGGATGAGATCGCCGGCGGCGAGCGGCTGGTCGTTATCACGGTAGTGCAGGATGCAGCTGTTGGCCCCGGCGCCCACGATCGGCGGGTAGGCGGTATCGGCGTTGTGGCGGCGGAACTCGTGCACGAGCTCGGCCATCACCTGGTACTCGGTGGCCCCCGGGCGGCAGAAGCGCATGGCGCGCTGGTGGGCCCGGGCGGCGATGTGCGCCGCGGTGCGCATGTAGTCAATCTCGGCGCGTGACTTGAACAGCCGCATGTCGTGCAGGACGTGATCGAGCGCGACGAACTCCTGCGGTGGGTGGCGGCCGTTACGCGCCTGGGTACGCAGTCCGTTCACCCAGCCGACGACGCGCTGGTCGAAATCCGCATAGGCCCCCATGGTGTAGAACACCCGTTCGCGGTTCTCCAGGAGCCCCGGGAGGATCTCGTCCATGTCGGTGACCGGAAAGGCATCGTCGGCGCCGTAGTCGCGCTTGGCACCAAAAGGACCGGCGCGCCGCCCGTCCCAGGTCTCGCGCTCCGGGTCACGCTCGCGCACGAACAGGATGTACTCCGCCTGAGCGCGCCCCGGTACCAGCACGGCCACCGCCTCGGGCTCGTTGAAGCCGGTGAGGTACTGGAAGTCGCTGTCCTGGCGGTAGGGATACTCGACGTCGTTGTTGCGCAGGCGCACCGGGGCCGCCGGCAGGATGGCGATCGAATCGCGCCCCATCTGCTTCAGGAGCGCCCGGCGGCGCCGCGCAAATTCATCCCGCGCCATGGCGCCTCATGCGGCCTAATGCAGCGGCCCGGCGGTGGGCGCGACCGGGGCCCGCGCTACCCCGAGCTCCTCGAACAGCAGCTGCACGCCGACGCGCACGAACTCCACCAGCTCCGCGTAGGCATTCTCGTTACCCTCATCGGCTGCGTCCTCCTCGACGCCGGCGCGTGAGATCTCGATGAAGTCGCGCACGATCTCCCCGACCTCCCCCGGCAGCTGCCCCGGGTCCTGGATGCGCCCCGCGCCCAGGCCGTAGAGGAAGCCCTGGCACCACTGCGCGAGTGCCTGCGTGCGCTCCGGCAGCGGCGCCTCGTCCGGGGGCAACAGCAGCTCGAACTGCATGTCCGGCTGGATCAGGGCGGCGGCGGTGGCATCGTAGAGCTCGCGCAGCGCGCCGGCGGCGCTGCCGCCGGCGCGCCCCTCCGGCAGGATCTCCCTCAGCCAGTCCTCGAAGCGGTAGCCGGACACCCCGCACAGGCAGCCGGCGAGCGTGCCGTGCGCCTCGGCGGCGTCGGCGAGGGAGTGCTGGTGCGCGAGCACTTGCTCGATACGGGTGTAGTCGGGCTGCATCATGTTAAGCGGGACATTATATGATTGACCGCCGAAAGAGCGCCGCTCTATAGTTCTTTGCCATGAGCGACACTACAAAAACACAACTGGATCTTGAGCTCACTCGCCTCACCAAGCGCATCGACGAACTGGTGGCAGTGCTCGAGCATCTGAAGGACGAGAACCGCGCCCTGCGGGCGCGCCACGAGTCCCTCGCCGGTGAGCGTGCCTCGCTCATGCACAAGAACGAGCAGGTGCGCACCCGCGTAGAGGCCATGATCGGGCGCCTGAAGACCCTGGAGCACGGTACGTGAGCCAGGGCGAGCCGGCGCGCGTGAGCGTGCGGATCATGGAAAAGGAGTACGTGGTCGCCTGCCCCTACGAGGAGCGCTCGGCGCTGCTGGACGCCGCGGAGTTCCTGAACGTGCGCATGCGCGACATCCGCGACAGCGGCAAGGTAGTCGGGCACGACCGCATCGCGGTGATGGCCGCGCTCAACCTGGCGCACGAGTTCCTCAAGGGCCGCGACCGCGAGAGCAAGCTCGACAGCGGCGTCACGCCGCGCGTGCGGGCGCTGCGCGAGCGCGTCGAGGGCGCGCTCGAGAAGGGCCAGCAGCTGGAACTGTGAGAAAGTCGTGCTTCCCCTACACCCACATGACCGGTCCATGGTGTAGAGTGAATCCGGCGTCACCTGCGGTGTTCGACACGTGGACCGGGTTACCTCGGACCCTAATTTGTGCACCCTCGGGACTCGGTCTTGCGCGCAGCACTGTGCACGTCCGCCTCTGAGCGGGAAGCCTTACCTGCCGCAGACTGTCCCACCTGTTGCTCTGGTTCGAGAGCAACGGTTCGCACCGGCACAGGCGGGTGACGCCTTCTGATTCCGCGCGCGATGCCGCCCGCAGAGCCCTGCGGGCGCGCCTCGCGGGCCGCCGCCGCAGCCTCACCCCCGCCGAGAGCGCGCATGCCGCGCGCCAGGTCGCACACTACGCCGGCCAAGCGCTCCCCCTGCACGCCGGCGCCCGCATCGCGATCTACGCAAGCCTGCCGAGTGAACTGGACACCGCCCCGCTCATCGAACTCGCCCGGGCGCGCGGCTGCCAGCTGTACCTGCCACGCATCGACCGACCGCGCGGCGCGCGCGGCATGCGCTTCCTTGCGATGGATGGGGTCCTCAGGCGCAATCGCCTCGGCATCGAGGAACCCGGGCCCGCCGCCACCCGCATCGCCGCCCGCTGGCTGGACCTGGTGCTGCTGCCGCTGGTGGGCTTCGACCGCAGCGGCGTGCGCCTGGGTACGGGCGGGGGCTTCTACGATCGCGCCTTCGCCTTCCGTAACCACCGCCATGCCTGGCATGCACCGCGCCTCGTGGGACTGGCTTACGCTTTCCAGGAACTGAAGCAGATCGAGGCGGCCGCACACGACGTGCGCATGGATGCCGTCATCACCGATGAAGGGGTCATTCAATGCAGTACTGGCTGATGAAGAGCGAGCCCTCCACCTTCGGTCTTGAGCACCTGGCCGCCGCGCCGCGGCGCACCACGGCCTGGGACGGGGTGCGCAACTACCAGGCCCGCAACATGCTGCGCGATCAGATGCACAAGGGCGACGAGGCGTTCCTCTATCACTCCAGCACCGAGGTCCCCGGCATCGTCGCCATCATGCGGATCGTCAGAGCGGCCTACCCCGATCCCACCGCCTTCGACAAGAAGCACCACCACTACGACCCGGACAGTGATCCGAAGAACCCGCGCTGGTTCATGGTGGACGTGCAGCTGAAGCGCCGTCTCGCGCGCACCATCACGCTCGAGGAGCTGCGTGCGCATGAGAACAAGGAACTGAAGGGCATGGCGCTCTTGCGCCGGGGCAACCGCCTGTCGATCACGCCGGTGGAAGCGGCGCACTGGAAGTTCATCCTCGCGCTCGAATGACGCACGCCGCGGTACTCATGCGCCGCGTGGTCGCGCCTCGCACCTAGCACACTTGCATGTGTGCTCGCTTGTAATTTCGATTCGCGTGTATATACTCGGTCCCCGGACTAACCCGTCTCTAATTGGAGAGCCAACATGGCGAAGGCAAAGAAGAAGGCCAAGAAGAAAGCTGCTAAGAAGAAGTAGTCGGCCTTAACTCGGCGATCGCGCAAGCGATCGCCGAGTCAAATTCGAAGACTGTGCCCGCCGCTGACGCGGGCACAGTCGTTTCTGGAAGTCGCTTTTTGCGCACACGGGATCACCATGGCCACCGATACGGAAGCCCAGAAGCGGAACGCCGCTCTCGCAGCGCTCGCCCTCGTCCCCCCCGGCGCGGTGCTCGGCGTCGGCACCGGGTCCACCGTGAATCTGTTCATCGAAGCCCTGGCCGCCGACCCCGGACGCGTGCGCCGCGCGGTATCCAGCTCCGACGCCAGCAGCGCGCGCCTTAAGGCCGCCGGGATCGAGGTGCTCGACCTGAACGACCTCACGGAGCTGCACCTCTATGTGGATGGCGCGGATGAGGCAACGCCGGCGCGCGAGCTCATCAAGGGCGGAGGCGGGGCGCTCACGCGCGAGAAGATCGTGGCGGCCGCCGCGCGGCGCTTCGTGTGCATCGTCGATGAGCGCAAGATCGTCAAGCGCCTCGGCAGTTTCCCGCTGCCGATCGAGGTCATCCCGATGGCGCGCGAGCTCGTGGCCCGGCAGCTGCACGCCCGCGGCGGCCGCCCGGTGTGGCGGCGCGCCTGCGTGACCGACAACGGCAACCACATCCTGGACGTGCATGACCTCGACATCGAGGACCCGGTCACCCTGGAGCGTGAGCTGAACCAGATCACCGGCGTCGTCACCGTGGGCCTGTTCGCGGTGCGCCCCGCGGATGTGCTCTTGGTCGGCAGGCCCGAGGGCGTCGAGACCCGCTGAAGCGCGCGCCGCTCCGCCGCCACCCCTGCAAAAGGCCGGCGCTGCCCCGCGCGCACCTCGCTTTGCGCCCCGCGCCCGGCGCCCTTCACCCCGGCGGCGGTCCCCGCGGCCATTCATCACCCAATCTTCACGCGGCTTCACCCCCTCTTCATGCGCCGCGGACACACGGCGCATAGGTTGGCAGCGGTCCATCGATCCACCCCAACCCGGAGAACCGCAATGAACATCCTCAAGTCGATCCACCGCTCCTCCCCCGTCTCGATCACCCTGGTCGCCATGATCGGGCTCTTCACCGCCGGGCCGGTGCCGGCCGCCGAGCAGCACAGCGTGACGGTGAAGTACCACGACCTTGACCTCGCCACCCTCGACGGCGCCCGCACCCTCTATGGGCGCATCTCCGCGGCGGCCCGCGAGGTCTGCGGGTACGAGGGGCGCTCCTTCACCGACCAGGCCTTCTGGAACGGCTGCTACCGCGGTGCGATTGCCGATGCCGTCGCGAAGGTCGGCAGTCCCCTGCTCACCGCCGTGCATACCGGCCGCCCGGCCGACCTGTCGGTCGCCATGCTGCAGAAGTGAGCTGAGGGCCGGTGCCCGCGCCCGGGGCGGCTCAGCCCCGGGCACGGGCGCGCCGCCGCAGGTGAGCGCCATGCCACGTTCGGGCGTAACATCATTGGAAAACGGGCACGCAGTAAACCCGTCCCGGAGATGCGGCCGGGCATGGACAAGAGCACCGAAGCGGCGAGCGAACCGGACCAGGCGGGCTTCCAGGTCGATGACCTGACCGTCGACATCGGACAACAGCGCGTGACCCGGGCCGGGGTCGAGATTCCCATGCCGCACCTGTCCTTCGAACTGCTCGTGACGCTGGCGCGCGCCGCCCCGAACCTTGTGACCTTCGAGCAGCTGACTGAGCGCGTGTGGCCGGGGCTGGTCATTACTCCCGAGACCATCAGCCAGCGCGTCAAGCTCGTGCGCACCGCGCTCGCCGACGATCCGCAGGCGCCGCGCTACATCGGCGGCGTGCGGGGGCGCGGCTACCGCATGGTGGCCGCCGTGCGGCCGCTCACCGAGCGGCGCCGCAGCGAGCCGGTCACCCCGTACTGGGTGAGCGAGGGCAGCAGCGTTGCTGCGACCGCAGCAAGCACCGCGCCCGCCGCACCGCCCGCCGCCCCGAAACCCGGGCTGCTCGCCTTCGCGGGTGGCACGCTCGTGGTGCTCGCGCTCCTGGCGGTACCGTGGGCCGCGACGCACCTGTTCAGCGGAGCGCGCACCGGGCAGGCAGCCAATGGCGCACAGGTCCTGGTGCGCCCACCCCACACGATTGCGGTGCTGCCGCTGGTGGACGTCACTCCCGGGGATGGCAATGCCTACCTCGGGGACGGACTGGCGCAGGAGCTGTCGGCGCGCCTGGCGCGCATTCATGGGCTGCGGGTGGCCTCGCGCACCTCGGCGTTCGCCTTCCGCGACCGTGAGGCGGACGTGCGTACCATCGCGCAGACGCTCGGCGTGCGGCACGTGCTGGAGGGCAGCGTCATGCGCCAGGGCAACCAGCTGCGCGTCACCGCGCAGCTCGTCGATGCGGATTCCGGTTACAACGTCTGGTCCCAGACCTATAACCGCACCTGGCAGGACCTGGTGGCGATCCAGGACGAAGTGGCCCGCTCCATCGTCGGCACGCTGCAGGTGGTGCTCTCGAGCGAGGTGGCGCAGGCCGCGCACCCGCCCACCACCCGTGTCGATGCCTTCGATCTTTACCTCGCGGGGCTTGCGAAGCTGCAGGGGCCCGGACGCGCGACACAGCTCGAGGCGGCCGCGGACAGCTTCCGCCAGGCGCTGGCGCTCGACCCGAAGTTCGCCCTCGCCTACGCCGGGTTGTGCGAGCGCTACATCATCGAGTACGAGAACACCCGCAGCACCACGCTCATCGCCCAGGCCGAGAGCGCCTGCGGGGCGGCGCTGAAGCTCGATGGCTCGCTGCGCGAGGTGTCCGCCGCCCTCGCTCACCTCTACCTCGTCAGCGGGCGCGCGCAGCAGGCGGCCGCGCTGTACCGGGACGCCATCCGCGGCGATCCCGAGGACGCCGATGGCTACATGGGGCTCGGCGCGGCGCTCGATGGGCAGCAGCATGGCACCGATGCCGAGCACGCGTTCCGGCGCGCCGTCGACGTCGAGCCGACCTACTGGGGGGCTCAGACGGCGCTCGGGAACTTCCTGTTCCGCCACGGCCGCGCCGCGGCGGCGATCCCGGTGTACCGGCGCGTCACCGAGCTCATCCCCGCCAGCCCTTTCGCCTTCAACAACCTCGGGGCGGCGCTCGAGATGACCGCGGACTTCGGCGGCGCCGCGGCCGCCTTCGAGCGTTCGCTCGCGCTCGAGCCAACCCGCAGCGCCTACTCCAACCTCGGCACGGTGTACTACTTCCTTGGCCGTTACGCGGACGCGGCGCGCATGTTCGGGCGCGCCACCGAGCTGGCCGCCGAGGACCATCGCGTCTGGGGGAACCTCGCCGATGCCCTGTGGCAGATCGACAGCAGCCGCCAGGAAGCCCGCAGCGACTACCGCCGCGCCATCAGCCTCGCGCAGCGCAGCCTCGACGTCGACCCGAAGGACGGCATCTCCTGGATGCAGCTCGCCTACTACTGCGCGCGCGCCGGGCAGAACGAGGCGGTGGCGCGCTACGCGAGCCGGGCCCTGGCGCTCGATGCGGACGATGAGTACGTCCACTACTACGCAGCCCTCGTGGCGCTCGAGCGCGGCGATGCCACTGGCGCCATGGATTCGCTCAGCCGTGCGCTCGAGCTCGGCTACCCCGCGCAGCTGGTGCGGGCGGCGCCCGACTTCGCGCCGCTGCGCAACGACAGCCGTTTCCGCAAGCTCGTCGGCACGTCCGACAAGCCACCCCCCGCATGACTCAAAGAGGGCAGCCCCCACCCAAGCCCAAGGAGCACACCCATGTCCAAGCCCGAACTGTCACTCCTCCCCATCGACCCGCTCACGGAAGTGCAGACCGTGCAGGTCAACGTCGGCCAGGGAACCATCTGGTGCACACCCAACGCCGGCGCCCTGCGCACGCCGCCCCGCTCGGTGGTGTACTGGAAGTGCAGCCATCCCTTCACGGTGAGCTTCCGGCAGCTCGGCGGCAGCCACGCGCCGCTGCCGACGCTCGCCTCCACCGGTCCCGCCGATGACGTGCAGAGCATCCAGCTGCGGCCGTCCCCCGTGGCGGCAGCCGCCCAGGCCCCCTACTACGAGTACACGGTGACGGTCGGCAACCTCGTCGTCGATCCGATCATCATCGTCGACAAGAACTGAGGGCGGCAGCGCGCACCGGGTGTTGGATGCAGGAACGGGCGGTTCGGTTTAGCCCGTCGCCGCCGGCCTGCGCACATCCGTGACGCCTGCGCCGCTCGGGACGCGTTTTGTCCCGCTCGCGCCGGATCCGGCCCCGCTGCGCGCCGGAGCTTTGTCCTTTTTCACTTGCGCAGCATCCAATCAAGCACAGGACCACGAGGAACCTGTGCGTGACGAAGCGTTACTGCGCAGCCACCCCGCGGTCCCCGACGACGACAACCGGAGGACTGCACATGGATACGTTCAAGAAGACCCGACGCCTTTCACTGTGGACCGCGGCCCTCGCCGCGACGGCCGCCTGCGCGAGCCTCGCGCAGGCCCAGGACATGACGAGCACCGGCGTGCATCAGCTGAAGGTGCGCTACAGCGATCTGGACGTGAGCACCGCGGCCGGCGCCACGGCGCTCTACCAGCGCCTGACGGGTGCAGCACACTTCGTGTGCGGCGAGGAGGGGCGCAGCCTCGCCGAGCAGACGCAGTGGCGCGGTTGCGTGCACAGCGCCGTGGGTCAGGCCGTGAGCGCGGTGCACAGCCCGACGCTCAGCGCCATCGAAGCCGACGGCGGCCGCTCGCTGCAGACCGCGCTCCTGCGCCGCTGAGGAGCGGCGCGCTGGCCGTTGCGGGGGGCGGAGGGCTGCGCGAGCGCGCAGCCCTCCCTCGATCCTGACCGCGTGCGCGCCTCAGGCGGAGGCGTGACGGGTGCGGCGTGCGCTCAGGCGCCCGTGGTCCGGCGAGCGGCCGTGCCTGGTGGCCAGCGCGCGGCGCGCCGAATCCTCCCGCGCCTGCGCCTTGCGCGCAGCGGAGGTCTTGCGGCCGCTGCCAGCCCGCCCACCGCCGCCGCTTTGCTTGTTGACGGTTGCCCAGGCGCGCGCCTCGGCTTCAGCCGGGTCGAGGCCGTGCGCCTCGTAGCTTTGCTCGATGTGACGCGCCGTGCGCTTCTGCTTGGGCGTGTACTTGGACTTGTCACCGCGTGGCATAGCGATCCTCCGTTTGGCGCAAGGCTCGAGGTGTACGCGCTTTCACACTCCGGGGGCTGTCGGCGCAGGCCGCCATGCAAAAAGGCCCGCTCGGATGAGCGGGCCTTTGGTTTTGGCTGGGGGACTAGGATTCGAACCTAGGTAAACGGAGTCAGAGTCCGTTGTCCTACCACTAGACGATCCCCCAAGTGCGGGGCGCATAGCACATCGAGGACGGACCGCAGGATTACTCCCGCGGTCCGTGCGCCAACTTAACGCTTCGAGTACTGCGGTCCGCGGCGGGCCTTGCGGCGGCCGACCTTCTTGCGCTCGACCTCGCGCGCATCGCGCGTGACGAAGCCGGCATCCCGCAGCGGCTTGCGCAGCGCTTCATCGTGCTTGATGAGTGCGCGGGTGATGCCGTGGCGAATGGCGCCGGCCTGGCCGGTGATACCGCCGCCGTCGACCTTGACGGTGATGTCGAACATGCTCGTCAGCTTCACCGCCTCGAGCGGCTGGCGCACGATCATGCGGCCGGTCTTGCGTCCGAAGAAGTCATCGAGCGTGCGGTCATTGACCGTGATGCTGCCCTTGCCGGGCTTGAGGTACACCCGCGCCGTGGCGGTCTTGCGGCGGCCGGTGCCGTAGTGATTCGGGGTCGCTGGCATGTAACGTTCTGTCCTATTGGATCTCGAGCGGCTTGGGCTGCTGTGCCTGGTGGCGGTGCGCGCCGCCGGCAAACACGTGCAGCTTCTTGAACATGCGCCGCCCGAGCGGGTTCTTCGGCAGCATGCCCTTCACGGCAAATTCGATGGCCCGCTCGGGATGCTCCGCGAGCAGCTTCTCGAGCGCGATCGACTTGATGCCGCCGATGTAGCCACTGTGGTGGTAGTAGATCTTGTCGGTGAGCTTGCGGCCCGTGACGCGGATCTTCTCGGCGTTCACCACGACGATGTGGTCGCCCATGTCGACGTGCGGGCTGTAGTCGGCCTTGTGCTTGCCCTTGAGGCGATGGGCGATCTGAGACGCCAGACGCCCGAGGGTCTTGTCCTTGGCGTCGACGAGGAACCAATCGCCGCGGACGGTACCGGGCTTGGCAAATACGGTCTTCATAACTCACTCGTGGCTGTGGCCAGTCGGTGCCGGCGGGGGGAGCCCCTGCCGCGCTTCCGGGCCCAAAAAAAGGCGGGCAAGTGTACTCAAGCGGGTGCCCCAATGCAAAGCGGCGGGGCGCCCCGGTCCCGGGTACCCCTGCGGAGGGGGCCCGGGGCACGTTATACCCCTATAATGCACACCTTAGATATGGAGTCAGGTCGCCCTCTAGACTCTGCCATTGCCGCCGCCGATCGTGCATTGCGCGCTGTCTTTGCACCGGCCCGGGCAAGTCGGCCCACCCCTGCCCCCGCGGCAGCCGCTGCGCCCCTCTCGGAGGCCGAGCGCCGCAGTGCAGCGGGGCTCATGCGCGTCAACCATACCGGGGAACTCGCCGCCCAGGCGCTCTACCACGGCCAGGCGCTCTTCGCCCGTGCCGCCGCGACGCGGGAGCTGCTCCTGCAGGCCGCACGTGAGGAATCCGACCACCTCGCCTGGTGCGAGGTGCGCCTCAGGGAACTGGCATCCCGGCCGAGCGTCCTCAACCCCCTGTGGTATGCCGGCTCCTTCGCCATCGGCGCGGTGGCTGCGCTGGCCGGCGACCACGCCAGCCTCGGCTTCGTCGCCGAGACGGAGCGGCAGGTCGAGGGGCACCTCGATGCACACCTGACCCGACTGCCGGAAGGCGACGCCCGCAGCCGTGCGATACTTCAGACCATGAGGGCGGAGGAGATCGCGCACGGCGCGAGCGCCACGCGCGCCGGGGGAGTGCCGCTGCCGCGCGCCGTGCGCGCGCTCATGCGCCGCACCGCCGCCGTGATGACGGGCGCGGCGTACTGGATCTGATTAAGCCCGCAAGCTAAGCGGGTGCGTGTACATTAAGGTCATTCTGGGGAGCAGGTATGGAAGAGAACGTGAAGCCGTTAAGCGAGATTCCTGCGATCAATCGGTTTCTGAGCTATTGCCGCATCCGGGCGGTGCCTTCCAAGACGGTCGTCATCCACGCGGGAGATCTGCCGGACGTTCTCTACTACATCATCAGCGGCTCGGTCGAAGTCATGATCGAGGACGAGGAGGGCAACGAGATGGTGCTCGCCTACCTCAACCGCGGCCAGTTCTTCGGTGAGATGGGGCTGTTCTACGAGCAGCCCACCCGCAGCGCCTGGGTACGCACGCGCAACCAGTGCGAGCTCGCGGAGATGACCTACCCGCGCTTCCGCCAGATCGCCGCGGAGAGCCCGGGCCTGGTGTTCGAGCTCGCGACACAGCTCGCCACCCGCCTCGACCGCACCAACCGCAAGCTCGGTGACCTCGCCTTCGTCGACGTCACGGGCCGCGTCGCCCACGCCATCATGGACCTGTGCGGCGAGCCGGATGCCATGACGCACCCGGAAGGCATGCAGATCAAGGTCAGCCGCCAGGAGCTCTCGCGCCTGGTCGGCTGTTCGCGCGAAATGGCGGGCCGGGTGCTGAAGGTGCTCGAGGAGCAGGGTCTGCTGCGGGCGACCGGTAAGACGATCGTCGTCTTCAACGCGCGCCCGAAGATGAAGACCCGCCCGGTGATCGTGCCGGCCAAGCCAAGCGCGGGCGCCGCCAAGGCCTCAGCCCAGATCGACCGCGACGACGATGATGATGATGATGAGGACGACGACGAGTAGGTCCCCGCGCGCGCGCCGGCGGGCGCGCCCGCCCTATTTCGCGATCTCCCGGCGCATCTGCTCGATGGTCTGCCGGTAATCCTTACTGCCGAAGATCGCCGAGCCTGCCACGAAGGTGTCTGCGCCCGCCTGCGCCGCGGCCCCGATGTTGTCGACCTTGATGCCGCCGTCCACCTCCAGGCGCACCGGGCGCCCGCTCGCCTCGATGCGCGAGCGTGCCTGCGCAAGCTTACGCAGGGTCGTCGGGATGAACTGCTGGCCGCCGAAGCCCGGGTTCACCGACATGATGAGCACCAGGTCCAGGTACTCGAGCGTGTAATCGAGGTAATCGAGCGGGGTCGCCGGGTTGAACACCAGCCCCGGCCTGCAGCCGTTCTCGCGGATGAGCGCGATGGTGCGGTCGATGTGCTCGCTCGCCTCCGGATGGAAGCTGATGTAGGTGGCCCCCGCTTGGGCGAAGTCCGGCACGATGCGGTCCACGGGGCGCACCATGAGGTGCACGTCGATGGGGGCACTCACCCCGTGCTTGCGCAGCGCTGCGCACACCATCGGCCCGATGGTGAGGTTCGGCACGTAGTGGTTGTCCATGACGTCGAAGTGAATGAGGTCGGCCCCCGCCGCGACCACCGCATCGACCTCCTCGCCCAGGCGGGCGAAGTCGGCCGACAGAATCGACGGGGCAATCCAGGGGCTCGCCATGATGCGCGGCAGTCTACCTGAGCGCTCGCTCGGGACCTGTGAGACGCGTCAGCGCCTCGCGGTACTTCTGGCTGGTGTGCTCGATGACCTGCGGCGGCAGCCTCGGTCCCGGGGCCTTCTTGTTCCAGTCGAGGGTCTCCAGGTAATCGCGCACGTACTGCTTGTCGAAGCTCGGGGGGCTGATGCCTTCCCGATAGGTGTCCGCCGGCCAGAAGCGCGAGGAGTCCGGGGTTACGACTTCGTCGATGAGCGTCAGGCGCCCGGCAGCGTCGACCCCAAACTCGAACTTGGTGTCGGCCACGATGATGCCGCGGCGGCGCGCGTGCCCGGCCGCCAGGCTGTAGAGCGCGAGCGCGGTGTCGCGTACCTGTGCGGCGAGCTGTTCGCCGAGGAGCTGCGTCACGGCGCTGAAGGTGATGTTCTCATCGTGCGCGCCGGCCGCAGCCTTGCTCGCCGGCGTGAAGATCGGCTGCGGCAGGCGCTGCGCCTGGCGCATGCCCTCCGGCAACGCAATACCGCAGATGCTGCCGCGTGCCTGGTAGTCCTTCCACCCCGAACCGATCAGGTAGCCGCGCACCACGGCCTCGATCGGCAGCGCCTTGAGGCGCCGCACCACGACCGCGCGCCCGGCGAGCATGGCACGCTCGGCCGGATCCTGGACCACGCTCGCAGGATCGCGGCCGGTGAGGTGATTGGGTATGAGCGCGCGCGTGCGCTCGAACCAGAAGTTGGAAATGCTGTTGAGCACCTCCCCCTTGCCGGGAATCGGGTCGGGCAGCACCACGTCGAAGGCCGACAGGCGGTCGGTGGTGACGATGAGCATGGTCTGCGCATCGAGCGCATAGATGTCGCGCACCTTGCCCTCGTGGATGCGCTCGAGGCCCGACAGCTGGGTACGAAAAACGGTGTCCGCTGACATGCTTGGTACTATAGCGAGCCTTGCACCCTCATCAAACCTCGCGCACACGGCAAGCTCCCGGCCTCATGAAATGGATCGGCAAAGTCACCGGCGGCGTCCTGGGCGGCCTCGTCCTGGGCCCGCTCGGGGCGGCACTCGGGGTGTTGCTCGGGCACCAGTTCGACGAGGACGGCGCACCGGCCGCCCTGCCGCCGGGGAGCGAGGACCTCACGCTCATCGGCGAGCGCTTCTTCCGCGCCACGTTCCGCATCATGGGCCACCTCGCCAAGGCCGACGGGCGCGTCTCGGAACGCGAGATCGCCGCCGCCCGCGCGGTCATGGGCCAGCTGCGCCTGGATGCCAGCCAGACGCGCGAGGCGATCGAGCGTTTCGGGGAGGGCAAGCAGCCGGACTTTGACTTCGAAGGAGAACTCGCCGCCTTAAGCCGTGCCTGCCACGGGCGCCCGGACCTGACGCGCATCTTCCTCGAGATCCAGGTGCGCGCGGCGCTGGCGGGCAATAACCTCGAAGGCGCGGTACGCGCGCGCATGCAGCGCGTGGCGCAGGTGCTCGGCGTCTCGGCGTTCGAGTTTGCGCACGTGGAGGCGGTGCTGCGCATCCAGAGCGGCGCCTTCCGGCCCGGCAACGCCGGCGGCGGTGCCGGCGGTGCGGTGCGTGACACCTCAGTCGCCGCCGCCTACCGGGTGCTGGAGACCTCCGCCGCCGCAAGCGATCAAGAGGTGGCCAAGGCCTACCGTCGCGCCCTGCACCGGCACCATCCGGACAAGCTCAAGGCGAACGGTCTTCCGGACTCCATGATCGAGCACGCCAAGGAGCGTACTCAGCAGATCATCGAGGCGTGGGAGCTGATCCGCGTGGAGCGCGGCCTGCGCTAGTGGCGCCCGGCCCACTCGCTGATGACCGCCTGGATGGCACGCACGCCCTCGGTGAGCGCCGCGGGCCCGGGCTGCAGGATGAGGGAGGACTTGATCTCGCGCAGGTAGCCGCTGCGCACCGCGGGCACCTCGTGCCAGCCGGGCCGCGCGGCCACCGCCTGCGGGCGGAACTTCTTGCCGCACCAGGACCCGAGCACGATGTCCGGGGCGCGGCGCACGACCTCCAGCGGATCGGCGATGATGCGGTTCTTGCCCAGGGGCTCGGCGGCAAGCTCGGGAAAGCACTCATCGCCGCCGGCGAGCGTCACCAGCTCCGACACCCAGCGGATGCCTGAGATCAGGGGCTGGTCCCACTCCTCGAAGTACACGCGCGGCCGCCGGGTGAGCGCGGCGGCGCGCGCGCACACCTGCGCCAGGCCCGACTCGAGCTCCTCGCTGAGCGCGCGCGCCTTCGCCTCGCAGCCGATCATGCCGCCGAGCATGCGCACCATGCGCAGGATCTCCCCGATGCTGCGGTGATTGAAGAGGTGTACCTCTAGGCCGGCGCGCACCAGTTCCGCGGCGATGTCGGCCTGCAGGTCGGAGAAGCCGAGCACGAGATCGGGCTTGAGCCCGATGATGCGCGCGGTACGCGCGCTGGTGAACGCCGAGACACGCGGCTTCTCGCGCCGGGCGCGCGGCGGGCGCACCGTGAAGCCCGAGATGCCAACGATGCGCCAGTCCTCACCGAGGAGGTAGAGCGTCTCGGTGGTCTCTTCCGTCAGGCAGACGATTCGTTCGGGGAAGCTGGAGTTGAGGCTCATGAAGCACCGCGCCGCACCGGCCGGCACTGTATCCTTAAGGCATGTGGGTGCGCATCTGGGCCTTTCTTGACTGGTGCTTCTTCGGTCAGGCGTCGGCACGTCCCGGCCTCCTCGGCGCGACGCTGCGCGTGCTGCGCTATCCCTACGCGGTGCTGCGGGACCTGTCGCGCGGGCAGATCAACCTGCGCGCGATGAGCCTCGTCTATACGACGCTGCTGTCGATCATCCCGCTGCTCGCCTTCACCTTCGCGGTGCTGAAGATCTTCGGCGCGCGGCGCGACCTTGAGCCGATCGTATTCGAGTTCTTCCGCCCGCTCGGCACCGCGGCGGCGCAGGAGCTCACCACGCGGGTGCTGCAGTTTGCGGGACGGGTGTCCTCGGGCGTGGTGGGTTCGGTAGGACTTGCGCTGCTCGCCTGGACGCTGGTCGGCACCATCAAGAAGGTCGAAGACAGCTTTAACTTCCTGTGGCACGTCGAGCAGCCGCGCAGCTTCGCCCGGCGCGTGGCCGAGTACACCGGGCTCCTGATCGCCGCCCCGGTGATCCTGGTCGGCTTCGTCGGCCTGCTGCACGCCGCCGTCGCCACCGGTCCGGTGCAGGAGATGGTGCACCTGCCGCTGCTGCAGCGCCTGCGCGGCGTCGGCCTCGCGCTCGCGCCCTTCGCGATGGTGACGGCGCTCTTCACGGCCCTCTACATGATGATCCCCAACACGCGCGTGCACTGGCGCGCCGCGCTCACCGGAGCGCTGGTGGGTGGTGTGCTGTGGGCGGCCACCGGCAAGATCTTCACCGCCTTCGTGGTCTACTCGACGCGCCTGACGATCGTCTATGCCGGCTTTGCGTTCGTGGTCGCGGCGCTCCTGTGGACCTATTTCGGCTGGCTGATCCTGCTCGCCGGCGCGCAGCTGTCCTTCTACGTGCAAAATCCCACCTACCTGCGCCTCGGGCTGCAGCAGCTGCGCCTCTCGAGCATCGAGCTCGAGCAGCTGTCGCTGAAACTCATGTACCTCGTGGGCCGCACCCACGTCGCCGGCGGGCGGCGCTGGACCGTAAACCGGCTCGCCACGGAGCTCGGGCTGCCCGGGGTGGCGGTGGCGCAGATGGCGAGTGCGCTCGAGGCGGCGGGGATCGTCATCTGCACCGAGGCCGATGAGCTCGTGCCCTCGCGCGACATCGGCCGCATCCAGGTCTACGAGATCCTCGACATCGCGCGCCGCCAGGCGAGTGGCCACGTCGCGCCGCGCAACGTGCCGATCCCGGCGGTCGACCGGCTGCTGGCACAGCTCGAGGACCTGCGCCGCCATCGCTGCGGCGACCTGACGCTGCGTGACCTGGTAGATGAGGTACCCCGCCCGCAGCTGAGTGTCGCACGCGGCACGGGCTCCTGAGCCCTACTCGCCCGCGATCGTCATCTCGCCGATGAGCACCGAGCCGGTGCGGATGCTGCCGCGCGCATCGACGTCGCTGCCGAGGGCAATGATGTCGCGGAACATGGGCTTGAGGTTGCCCGCGATCGTGATCTCCTGCACCGGGTAGGCGATGGCGCCGCCCTCGACCCAGAAGCCGCTCGCGCCGCGCGAGTAGTCCCCGGTCACGCCATTCACGCCCTGGCCCATGAGCTCGGTCACGAGCAGTCCCGTGCCGATGCGCCGCAGGAAGGCCGCCTCATCAAGGGTCCCGGCGGAGCTCGTGACGATGAGGTTGTGGATGCCGCCGGCGTTGCCGGTGCTCCTGAGTCCCAGGCGGCGCGCGGAGTAGCTGCCGAGCACGTAGCCATCGAGCACGCCTGCGTGCACCAGCTCACGGTCGCGCGTCACCGCGCCTTCCTGGTCGAAGGGGCTGCTGGCGAGACCCTTGGCGAGGTGCGGGCGCTCCTGCATCGACAGGAACGTGGGAAACACCTGCTCGCCGGCCGCATCGAGGAGAAAGGAGGACTTGCGGTACTGGCTCGGGCCGGAGATGGCACCGATGAAGGCGCGGAACAGGCCGCGCGCCAGGTCCGGCGTGAAGGCCACCGGAGTCTTGCGCGTGCTCAGGCGCTGCGCCCCGAGGCGCGCCAGCGCGCGCTGCCCGGCGGTGCGCCCGATGCTCGCCGGGTCCTCCAGCTCGCGCGGGTCGCGCGCCACCGTGTACCAGTGATCGCGCTGCATGTCATCGCCCTCCTGCGCCACCAGTGAGCAGCTGAGCGAATGGCTGGTCGAGGAGTAGCCGGCCAGGAACCCGAGCGAGTTGCCGTACACCCCGGTGGCGCGGTGGGTGTTGACCGCGGCCCCCTCGGAGTTGTTGACGCGGGCATCGACACCGAGGCCTGCCGCCTCGCACTCGCGGGCGAGCTCAATAGCGCGCTCGGGCGAGAGTTCCCAGGGATGATCGAGGTCCAGATCGGGGATCTCGCGGGCCAGCAGGTCCGCGTCGATGAGGCCGGCGTAGGGGTCTTCGGCGGTGTAGCGGGCGATCGCGCACGCCTTGTGCACCGTCTCGCGCACGGCGGCGGCTGTCAGGTCAGCGGTGCTGGCCGAGCCCTTGCGCTTGCCGAAGTAGACGGTGACCCCCAGGCCCTTGTCACGCTGGTATTCGATGGTGTCGACCTCCCGCAGGCGCACGTTCACCGACAGCCCCTGGCTGACCGAGACGTCGGCCTCGCTCTGGGTGGCGCCCTGGCGGCGCGCCTCCTCGAGGGCAAGGCCCGCGACCTCGGCGAGCGGCCGCGTGGCGGGGCTGGGATCGGCTGATCGGCTCATCGGGCGTGATTCGTGGGGGTGGTTGGGCTTAAATTGTACCAGTCAGCGCCATTTCAACCGCGGCCCGCAGAGCAGTGTCGACACCAGAAGACCCCGAAGACCCGGCCGCCGAGGCCCAGGAGCGCCCGAGCAAGAGCGCCAGAAAGCGCGCCGCACACGCCGCCCAGGACCTCGGCGAGGAGCTGGTGCGGCTGCGCGAGGCGCAGCTCGAGGCTCTCGACCTGCCGGAGCAGCTCAAGGAGGCGGTGCGACTGGCACGGCGCATCACCAGCCGCGCCGGCGGTGCGCGCCAGCGCCAGTACATCGGCAAGCTCATGCGCGAAGTGGACCCGGAGCCCATCCGCGCCGCGCTCAACTCCCGCAGCGCCGCGGATGCGCGCGAGACCGAGCGCTTCAAGCGCGTCGAGGGCTGGCGCGAGCGCCTCATTCGCGAGGGTGCCACGGCACTCGCCGAGCTGGCACGCTGGCGGCCGGACATCGACCAGACCGAATGGGCGCGTCGTGTCAGTTCGGCGCAGCACGAGCGCACTGCCGGCGACGGCCATGGCGCCTCGCGGGAGCTGTTTCGCGCTTTACGAGCATTGTTCGATACAATGCCCTGATGCAACCGCTGGTCGGCATCATCATGGGATCATCGTCCGACTGGGAGACGATGCAGTGCGCCGCCGAGCAGCTGGACAAACTCGCCGTGCCCTACGAGGTGCGCGTGGTGTCCGCGCACCGCACCCCGGATCTGTTGTTTGAATACGCCTCCGGCGCCCACGAGCGCGGGCTCGAAGTGCTGATCGCAGGCGCCGGCGGTGCGGCACACCTGCCGGGCATGACCGCCGCCAAGACGCGCCTGCCGGTACTGGGCGTACCGGTGCAGTCAAAGGCCCTGGGCGGCATCGATTCGCTGCTGTCCATCGCGCAGATGCCCGCCGGCGTGCCCGTCGCCACGTTCGCGATCGGGCCGGCCGGCGCGAGCAACGCCGCGCTGTTCGCGGCCGCCATCCTCGCCAACAAGTATCCCGCCGTCGCCGGCGCGCTGGAGGGTTTCCGCGCTCGCCAGACGGCCGGTGTTCTCGGCAACCCCGATCCGCGCACGACGCCGCGTTCATGACGGTTGGCATCGTCGGTGCCGGCCAGCTCGGCCGCATGCTCGCGCTGGCGGGCTATCCGCTCGGCCTAGACTTCCTGTGCCTGGACCCGTCAGCGCACGCACCGGCCGGCCAGGTCGCCCCGCTGCTGCAGGGCGCCTTCACCGACCGCGCGCTGCTGCGCCGGCTCGCGCGCCGCTGCGAGGTGGTGACCTTCGACTGGGAGAACGTGTCGGTGCAGAGCCTGCGGGCCGTGCGTGCGGCGCACGGCGCGCGCATCGCACCGCCCGTGGCCGCGCTCGCGGCCGCCCAGGACCGGGTGGCAGAGAAGCGCCTGTTCGAGAAACTGCACATTCCGACCACGCGCTGGCGTGCGGTCGACTCACGCGCCGCGCTCACCCGCGCCATGCAGGCGGTGGGCGTGCCGGGCGTGCTCAAGACGCGCCGCCTCGGCTACGACGGCAAGGGGCAGGCGGTGATCGCCCGCGCCGCCGACGCCGCGCACGCCTTCGCGCGGCTGGGCGACGCACCCCTCATCTACGAGGAACGCGTACCCTTTGACTGCGAGGTCTCGATCATCGGGGCGCGGAGCCCGAGCGGGCAGCTCGCCATCTACCCGCTGTGCGGCAACGTGCACGCCCGCGGGATCCTGCGACTGACGCGCGCCCCCTACGGGCCGGGCGCCTGGCAGGCGCGCGCCGCGCGCTACCTCACACGCCTGCTCGAGCACTTCAGCTATGCCGGCATCCTCACCATCGAGTTCTTCGTGCGTCGCGGGCGGCTGATCGCCAATGAGATCGCCCCGCGGGTGCACAACTCCGGACACTGGAGCATCGAGGGCGCGGTCACGAGCCAGTTCGAGAACCACCTGCGGGCCATCCTCGATCTGCCGCTCGGCAGCACGCGCCCCACCGGCCACAGCGCCATGATCAACCTCATCGGCAGCATCCCGCCGGCCGCCAGGCTCCTCGAAGTTCCGGGCCTGCACCTGCACGACTACGGCAAGGAGCCGCGCCCCGGGCGCAAGGTCGGCCACCTCACCCTGGTGGAGACTTCCGCAGCGCGGCGCGACGCCCGGGCCCTGGGGTTACTCGAGGATTTGGCCGCAGGCGTTGGCTTCCCGTAACATCGGTTACGAGCCAACTCGCATGTACCTAGAACCCTTCAAACTCAAGGAGTTGCCATTCCGGCTCAGCCCGGACCCGCAGTTCCTTTACCTCTCCAAGCAGCACGCGCGCGCCAAGGCGTACATGGAGTCCACCATCTGGTTCACGGATGGCTTCGTCGTCATCACCGGCGAAATCGGCTCCGGCAAGACCACCCTGATCGAGTCGTTCCTGAAGGAAGTGCCCGCCGACGTGGTGGTGGCGCAGATCAACCAGACGCAGGTGACGGCCATCGACTTCCTGCAGTCGGTGCTGGCGCAGTTTGGCTTCTCGCCCTTCAAGATGCGCAAGGCCGAACTGATCGCAACCCTCAACAACTTCCTCATTGAGCAGTATGCCGCCGGACGGCGGGTGCTGCTGATCGTCGATGAGGCGCAGAACCTCAGCATGCGCGTGCTCGAGGAAATCCGCATGCTCTCGGGGGTCGAGACCACCAAGGAGAAGGTGCTGCGCATCATCCTGGCCGGCCAGCCCGAGCTCAACGACAAGCTCGATGCCCCCGAGCTCGAGCAGCTCACGCAGCGCGTGCGGCTGCGCTTTCACCTGCAGACGCTCTCCGAGAGCGAGACGCGCGGCTACATCCAGCACCGCCTCGAGGTCGCCGGCGCCGGGGACCGCGAGCTGTTCGCCTCCGACACCTACGCGGAGATCTTCCGTTACGCCGGGGGCGTGCCGCGCCTGATCAACACGCTGTGCGACACGGCCATGATGGCGGCCTTCACCGCCGACCGCGACACCGTGACGCGCGCCGACATCCTGAGCGCCGTGCAGGAGCTGCAGTGGGTGGACTTCGCGCACCGCCCGCACCACCACGCCGCCGAGGCCGAGCGCCTCGCGCCGCCGCCGGCGGCTGCCGGCAGCGGCGGCCGGCCGGCGCTGGCGCGCCTGCTGGTCGCCACCGACGGCCGCACCGTGCAGGAGATCCCGCTGCACACCGGGCGCGTCATCGTCGGGCGCACCCCCGACAACGACCTGCACATCGACAGCCGCTTCATCAGCCGCCACCACTGCCAGGTCATCACGACGCCCCACTCCTGCGTCATCGAGGACCTCAACAGTACCAACGGCATTTTCGTGAAATCCAACCGCGTGCGACGCCATTACCTGAACGATGGCGACGTGGTGCTCATCGGCAAGCACGAGCTGATCTACGTCGATGAGCGCGCCGGGCGTGCCCGCAACACCCTTGCCGACACCCTGCCCGAGCTGCAGGTGCTGCGCGACAGCGCCGCGCAGGCGGCGGAGAGTGACGAGGAAGAGGACGACGCCGGGACGCCCCTCGAGAAGTGAGACCCTTCAGGGGTCCTTGCCGGGTTCCAGGGAGTCAGGATCCGCGTACTGCGAGCGCAGCTCGCGGTAGTCGCGCCGCCGCAGCACGAGCACCACGCCACCGAGCAGCAGCAGGAATCCGATCAGACCCACGAGCAGGCTCAGGATCCCGTGCGCGGCGAGCAGGTAACTGCCGCCGAGCACCGCCAGCCCACAGATTATGTAGAACCAGGGCAGGCCTTCGTAGATGGGGCGCGACAGCTGCGGCATGCGCTCCATCCTAACCCCGGCGACCCGGTGTTTGGTACCACGGCGTGTTGGATTGCCGCGGCCGTGGTCGCAGCCGCGCTTCAGCCCAGACCGAACATCCGCGCCAGGCGCTCGAGGAGCCCGGGCTTCCAGCCGTCCACTCCGTAGTCGGTCGGCTGCTTCTTGCGGCGGCTCATTTCCACTACCAGCTCGGCGGGCAGCTTCAGCTGCGGGGACTCAATCGTCGCGTCTTCGGAGAACATCATCGAAGGTCCTTCAACGTTGCTTGGTTTGTCGGCCAGCGCAACGTTACGGACTCAAGAGCGCAGCGGGCGTGTGGAGAATCACACTTGGCACGCCGCGGCATTATGTCGTCGCGACCGCGGCGCGCATGCGTCAGGATGTGACGACAGGGGTCAGGGCTTTCCGTCAAATCAGGCCGTGCCGCCGACCGTAAGCGAGTCGATCCGCAGCGTCGGCTGGCCCACACCCACCGGCACACTCTGCCCGTCCTTGCCGCAGGTGCCGATGCCGTCATCGAGCTTCAGGTCATTGCCGACCATCGAGACGCGCGTCAGCACATCGGGGCCGTTGCCGATGAGCGTCGCGCCCTTGAGCGGCGCGCCGATCTTGCCGTTCTCGATCGCATAGGCCTCGCTCGCGGAGAACACGAACTTGCCGGACGTGATGTCCACCTGCCCGCCGCCGAAGTTGACCGCGTAGATGCCGCGCTCCACGGAGGCGATGATGTCCTCGGGGGCGTGCGGGCCGGGGCGCATGTAAGTGTTGGTCATACGCGGCAGCGTCAGGTGCGCGAAGGATTCGCGCCGGCCGTTGCCCGTCGGACTCACCCCCATGAGGCGCGCGTTCAAGCGGTCCTGGATGTAGCCACGCAGCACGCCGTTCTCGATGAGCGTCGTGCACTGGGTGGGCGTGCCCTCGTCATCGATGTTGAGCGAACCGCGGCGGCGCGAGAGCGTGCCGTCATCGACCACGGTGCAGCCCGGGGCTGCGACCTGCTCGCCGATGCGGTTGGCAAAGGCCGACGTGCCCTTGCGGTTGAAGTCACCCTCGAGGCCATGGCCGATGGCCTCGTGCAGCAGGATGCCAGGCCAGCCGGGCCCGAGCACCACGGTCATGGGACCGGCCGGTGCGGGGCGCGCCTCGAGGTTGACGAGTCCCTGGCGTACCGCCTCGCGCGCGAGCGCGAGCGGCTTGTCGTCGGCGACCAGGTCGGCGAGCGAGAAACGCCCGCCGCAGCCGGCGTAGCCCTGCTCGCGGCGCCCGTTCTGCTCGACCAGCACCGAGACGTTGAAGCGCACCAGCGGGCGCACGTCGGCGGCGAGCTCGCCGTCGCTGGTCGCTATCAGCACGACCTCCTTCACCGCGACGAGACTCGCCGACACGTGCACGACGCGCGGATCGCAGTTGCGCGCCTCGCGGTCGACGCGCTCGAGCCACGCCACCTTGTCGTGCGTCTCGAGCGCGCTCGCGGGATCCTGCGGCAGGTACAGACGATGGCCGCTGCGGGCCTGCCAGGCGTTGACGCTGCGCTCAGGTCCTGCGAGCGCGATGGCGCGCGCGGCGCGCGAGGCCTCCTCGAGTGCCGGCAGCACGATCTCGTCCGAATAGGCGAAGCCGGTCTTCTCCCCGGCGAGTGCGCGCACGCCGACGCCCTGCTCGATGCTGGCGCTGCCGTCCTTGACCATGCCGTCCTCGAGCGACCAGGACTCCTGGTGCGAGAGCTGAAAATACAGGTCCGCGAAGTCCACCGAGTGCGCGAGCACGTGGCCGAACACCTGGTCGAGGCGGTGCTCATCGAGGCCCCCGGGGGCGAGGATCAGGGCACGCGCCAGGTGCAGCGGATCGGCGGCGGCAGGGTCACTCATGAGGGCACGGTTCCTTCGCAAAAGACTCGGTGGCCCAGCGCGGGGAAGCTCTCCCGCACCTGGGATTGTCGGGCAGTGTCGATCTCGGCGAGGGCGTAGCCGGTGCCGCGCGGCACGCGCTTGAGCACCCGCCCCCAGTAGTCGACGATCATGCTGTCGCCGTAGGTCTCACGCCCGCTCGGGTGAAAGCCCGACTGCGCCGGCGCGATAACGTAGCAGAGATTCTCGATCGCCCGCGCCCGCAGCAAGGTCTCCCAGTGCGCGCGCCCCGTCGGACCGGTGAAGGCCGACGGCACCACCAAAAGCTGCGCCCCGGCGGCGCTTAGTTGCCGATAGAGCTCGGGGAAGCGCACGTCGTAGCACACCGAGAGGCCCAGCCGGCCGGCCGGGGTGTCGATCACCTGCACGTGCGAGCCGGCGGCGACGTGCGCCGACTCGCGGTAGCTCTCCGCGCGCCCGGGAATATCCACATCGAAGAGGTGGATCTTGTCGTAGCGCGCCACCTGGCAGCCCTGCGCATCGAACACCAGGGACGCTGCGGCGACACGCCCGTCGGCGCCGGCGCGCAGCGGCGTCGTGCCGCCGATGAGCCACACCTTCAAGCGCGCCGCGGTGGCGCCAAGGAAGTCCTGTACCGGCCCGCTGCCGGCGCTCTCGGCCACGGCGCGCTTGTCGGCATCCTTCAGTCCCATGAACGAGAAGTTCTCCGGCAGCGCTACGAGCCGGGCGCCCGCGGCGGCGGCCGCCTCGATCAGCGCCCCAGCCTGCGCGAGGTTCGCGGCCACATCCGGGCCGGATGTCATCTGCAGCGCTGCGACTTTGACTGTCATGAGTCGGTTGGGCCTCATTCCGCAGGTACCACTATGGGGTCGTTCCAGCCGCCCCGCAAACGCAGTACCGTGCGACCGCCGTCCGCGGCCGCCCCCGTCAGCCAGCCCCGCAGCGACAGCCACAGAGCGGCCATCTTCGGGGTCGGCCCGAGGCGCCGTACTGCCGCCGGCAGGCGTTCCTCGCCGCGCAGGATGAAGGCTTCGCCGTCGTAGTCGCGCTCGAGGAGTCCGACCCGGGCGCGCACCACCATCTCCGTGTCGCCATCCACGTGCAGGTTGGCAGTGCTCGCCACGCCGTCCTCGATTTCGTAGTCGGCGCTGAGGCGGGCAAAGCGCAGCGACGCGCTCGCGGGCGGCGACGGCGCAGCCATGCCGCTAGCCAGGGCCGGTACCAAGAGAAGCGCCAGCGGGGTGTCCCCGGGGGCCGCGGCCGCGGCCCGCGTGGCGCCCTCTTGCAGCTGCATATGGAGATGTCCGCCGAGGGTTGCAAGGGGCACGCCCCGGCTCCCGGACCAAGTCAGCTCCCCGCCAAGATGCGCCGCCGTGGCACTCAGATCGGGCCGCAGGCCGAAGGCGGCGAGCGTTGCCGCAAGGTCGGTGCTGTCGAGATCAAAGCGTATGCGGCAGGAGCCCTGGGTTACGCAGCGGCCGGAGGCCTGCAGCTCCTGGGCCGCCCCCCCGAGGCGCACGTTCGCCGCCAGAGCGCCACCGGGTTGCGGACTGAGGTCGGCGACGAGCGCGCCGAGGGTCTGTCCCTGCAGGCGCAGCTCATCCACGCTCAGACGCACCGGGCCGCCGAGCACTGCGGGAAGCGCTGCGGCGAAGACCGCATCCTGCGGCTGCGCGAGCCCGTACTGCACCAGGTGCGCGCGCGCCGGATCGGCAGCGTCCGCCACGGCAGGCCAGGAAAAGGCAGCGTCGAAACCCGCACCGTGCACCTCGAGTTCCCCGCCCTTGGTGTCCGCCCGGGCGTTGACGTCCACCCCGCTGACGTTGCGCGCCCCGAAAGTGAGCTCGGCGGCGCTCAGGTGTGCCTCCAGCGGCGGCAGGACCGGTGAGCGCCCCGCCAGGCGGCACAGTGCCAGATAGGAGGGCAGGTCAAGATGCGCGATCCGCCCCTGCAGCGCGAGCACCGGCGTCGCCGGCAGTGCGCCAAACTCATCGCCCAGGGCGAACGTGCCACGTTCGATGCGCCAGCGCTCGCCGCGGCGTTCGAGCACGGCGAGCGCCCGCAGCCGCTCCCCGAGGCTCACCTGCAGCTGCGCTGCGAGCCCGCCACCGTGCGCCTCCAGGTGCAGCGGCAGCGCGCCGCCGGCGCTCTTGGCCAGCGGCTCGGGCAGGACGCTGGCCACTTCGGTGAGGCTCGAGTCGGCGCGCACCTGCCAGCGCGGCTCGGTGGCAGCCGACTCGGTGCGCGCCGTCAGCTGTGCGCTCCATTCGGCAGCGCCGGTCAGCGGCGAGACGGGCGCATCGATGCCGCCTGCGAGCAGCGCCTCGCGTACCGGGAACTCCCCGCGCGCCGCGATGAGGAGGGCGGCATCCGCGTGGCGTTCGCTCAACGCCAGCGTCACCGGGCCGCCGAGCCACTGGCCGGTGAGGCCTGAGCGCTGCAGCCGTCCGGCCGCAAAAGCCAGCGTTCCCTGCAGCCCCTCCACCGGGGGCAGCCCCGCCAGCACGCGCAGGCGTACGCCCTGCAGGAGCGCGCGCAGCTCGCGGCGCGCGACAGGCTGGTGCGGCGCGCTTCCCGGGACCACCAGGTCAAGGTCGGCCCGCAGCGCCCCGTCCAGGTCGAGGTTCGCAGCCCCGGGCGCCGCCGCGATGAGCCGCGGGTGCTCGCGCAGCCAGGCGAGTGCTTCGCGCGCATTGCCCTTGAGGCGCGCGTGCACGCGCAGCGCCTGCGCGCCGTACGCATCCCAGCTCGCCTCGGCGCTGCTCAGTTCGAGCGCGCCGCTGCGCGCACCACTCAGGCTGGCGCGGACGCGGCCGTCGCGCCACTCGATGCGGGCCGCCAGGTCCTGCACCTGAGGCCAGTCCGCGTCCGCCGCCAGCGCTGCATCCGTGAGCGCAAGGCTGCCGTGCGAGGCGAGCGATGCCGGGGCGCTCAGCATGCCGGTGAGCTCGAAGTCGGCACTCTCGATGCGCCCGGCGCGCAGCCGCCCGATCAGGGGCGCCAGGTCCGCGAGCGCCCCGGGATTCAGGAGTGATGCGAGCTGCGCTGCGTCGGCATTGACGATCCGCACCCGCGCCACGAGCCGCGGCGGCGCCTCCGCAACTGCCGCGGCGAGCACCACGCGCGCTTCAAGCCGCGCTGCCGCGGCAGCGAGCGTGAGATCGTCACTGCGCACGCTCCAGCGCGCGCCATCAAAGCCGGCGCTGAGCCCCGCATGCACCTCGAGGCCCTCAAGCGTCACTGGCGTCGCCCGAGTGAGCACCAGGGTGGCCGCGGAGGCAGCAAGTTGCGCCTCGAGAGAAGTTTCGGAAAAGCCGACCCGCGCGCTGAGACCTGCAAGGTGCAGGTCCGCGGCCTGGCAGGCAAGGGTGAGCCCGCTCAAGACGGCCTGCCCCTGCAGGCGTGCGCCCGGCGCCCGGGCGCCGTCCCAGTCGAATTCTGCGTTCTGTGCAAGGCCCGTCACTGTCACCGTGCCAAGCGGCAGCTGTGGGAGATACCAGTGCGCCAGGGCCTGCAGGGCCGGCAGTGCCAGCGCGTGAACCGTGCCGTGCGCACGGCCCGCGGAGAGGACGAGGCGCGCGCTCGCCTGCGGGCTGCCGGTCCCGGTCCCGAGTGATCCCACCGCCAGGCGCCACCCCGCATCGGTACGCGTCAGCTGCCAGTTGGCCTGCAGCGCCGGCAGCTGCAGCGGCGCGCCACCGGCGGCGCGCGCCTCCCATTCGGGCGCCCGCGCGGCGAACTCGCCGGCGATCCGTACCGCAGTACCCCCGGCAAGCGTGGCCGTGAATTCGAGCCTGCCGGAGCCGGCGCTCGGCAGATAGGGCCGCAGCGGCGGCAAGAGGGGGCGCCAGCGTGCGAGGCTCAGCTGCGCGCCACTGAAGGTCAGTGCGCCACCCAGGCTGCGACGCTGTGCCGGATCACCGGTGAGCTCGAGCGACAGCAGCGCCGCTTCGGCGGGATTCCCCGCAAGCAGCAGCTGTGCCTGGGCGCTCCAGTGGGCGCCCAGGCGCCGCAGCTGCGCGTGCGTCACGTTGACACTCACGGGGTCCGACGCATCACCCGCCAGGCGCACGCTCGCGCCCTCGACATCGATGCGGCCGCCGCGCCAGCGAGAGAGCAGGCGCGGTGCGGCGGCGATGAGGCTCGCCTGGGATGCGCGCGAGGGGCCGGGTGCGGCGCCCGAGGGCTGCCCGGCGAAATCAAGGTCGACGCCCGTCAGGGTGATGCGACCGGCTTCCGCATGCCCGCTGCGCACGCTGCGCCAGGCGTCGAGGCCGACGGTGAGCTGGGCGGCATGCAGCAGCGGCGAGCCGGCAGCTTCCCCGAGCGACACGTCGCTGAATACCGCCTCGGGGCCGTACCAGCCCCAGCGCAGCGCCAGCCGCCCGAAGGTGATCTCGAGGCCGGTCGCTTCGCGGATCAGCTGTTGGAGCGCGGCGCGATGCTCAGGAACGCGCGCCGCGATCAGCTCACGGGTGGTGAGCAGCAGGACGGCAAGGGCGAGCGCGCTGCCGAGGACCGCGGCGAGCAGGCGCAGCGTGGCAGCGCCGCCGGGAGCGGCGCCGGCCGGCGCGACAGCAGGCTCTGCGGGCTTCTCGCGCACACCTTCCGCCTCAAACGAGTACGACGTCGTACTGGTCGACGCCGTAGAGCGCCTCGACCTGCAGGCGGATCGGACGGCCCACCTGCGCCTCCAGTTCCCCGAGCGTCGCGGATTCCTCATCGAGCAGGCGGTCCACGACGTCCTGTTGCGCCAGTATCAGCAGCTCACGGCTGGCAAACTGCCGGCTCTGTCGCACAATCTCCCGAAAGATCTCGTTGCACACGGTTTCCGGGGTGCGCACGAAGCCGCGCCCCTCACAGCTCGGGCACGGCTCGCACAGCAGATGTTCCAGACTCTCGCGCGTGCGCTTGCGGGTCATCTCCACCAGCCCGAGCGGCGAGAGGCTGACGATGTGGGTCTGCGCGCGGTCGCCGGCGAGCGCGCGCTCGAGCGCCGTGAGCACGGCGCGCCGATGCGGTTCATCGCGCATGTCGATGAAGTCGATGATGATGATGCCGCCGAGATTGCGCAGGCGCAGCTGCCGCGCGATGCTCACCGCCGCCTCGAGGTTGGTGCGGAAGATGGTCTCCTCGAGGTTACGGTGGCCGACGTAGGCACCGGTGTTGACATCGATGGTGGTCATCGCTTCGGTCTGGTCGATGACCAGGTGGCCGCCGGATTTCAGCGGCACTTTGCGGTCGAGCGCCTTGGCGATCTCCTCCTCGGTGCCGTTCAGGTCAAACAGCGGCCGCGGGCCGCCATACAGCTCGAGGGCGGAGGCCGACTCGGGCATGAAGGCCGCGGCGAACTGGCGCATGCGCTCGAACTCGCGAGGCGCATCCACCAGAACGCGGCTCACCCCGCGGGACAGCTCATCGCGCAGCACGCGCAGCGCCAGCGGCAGGTCCTCGTGGACCACGGAACCGGCGCGCGCCGCCGCCGCGCTGGTGCGCACGTGTCCCCAGAGCTTCGCGAGGTAGTTCATGTCCTCGCGCAGGTGCTCCGCGCTCGCCCCCTGCGCGGCGGTGCGGATGATGTAGCCGCCTTCCGCGACGCCCTCGGCGAGTCCCAGCAGCACGCCCTTCAGCCGGGCCCGCTCGCCCTCATCCTCGATGCGTGCGGACACCCCGATCGCCTGACCGCGCGGCATGTACACGAGGTAACGCGACGGCAGGGCGATGAAGGTCGTCAGACGCGCGCCCTTGGTGCCGATCGGATCCTTGATGACCTGCACGAGAATGTCGTCGCCGGCGTTGAGGAGGCGCCGGATGTCCTCCACCGGGGCAGCCCCGGGTGCGCCGAGCAGCGTGTCATCGCTCTTGGCCACGATGTCGGCGGCATGCAGGAAGGCAGTGCGCTCGAGGCCGATCTCGACGAACGCGGCCTGCATGCCCGGCAGCACCCGCGAGACGCGGCCCTTGTACAGATTGCTCACCAGCCCGCGGCGGCTGGTGCGCTCGATGTGGATCTCCTGGACCACGCCGTTCTCCAGGATGGCGGCGCGCGTCTCCCGGGGCGCGACGTTGACCAGGATCTCGATGCTCATGCGGGCAGCTCGCGGCGCGCGGCATCCAGCCAGCAGGGCACGCCCGCCTCGGCCAGGAGCTGCCCGGTCTCGTACAGCGGCAACCCCATGACGCCGGAGTAGCTGCCGCTCAGGTGCTCGATGAACACCGCGCCCCGGCCCTGTACTGCGTAGGCGCCGGCCTTGTCGCGCGGCTCACCGCTGTGCCAGTAGGCGATGCACTCGGCACGGCTCAGGTGACGGAAGCGCACCTGGCTGACGCTTAGCCGATGCGCAAGGGCTGCACCGCTGGCGAGTGCCACGGCGGTAAGAACCTCGTGCGTACGTCCGGAGAGGCGCTCGAGGATGGCGACGGCCTCGGCAGCCCCCGCCGGCTTGCCGAGAATCAGCTGATCGATGACGACGATGGTATCGGCGGCGAGCACCGGCAGTCCCTGCGCCGCGCTGCCGCCCGCGAGCGCCTTGCTGCGCGCCATGCGCACCACGTAGTCCGCCGGCGCCTCCCCGGCGAGCACCGCCTCATCGATGTGGGGAGCGCGCACGCTGTGGCTGACGCCGATCTGGTGCAACAGTTCGCGCCGCCGCGGCGACATCGAGGCCAGACACAGGCGCGGCGCGCTCTCTTGCTGCGTGTCCATCAGTCGCGATGATAGGGATGGTTCGCGAGAATGCTGTGGGCGCGGTAGAGCTGCTCGCTCAGGAGCACCCGCACCATGGCGTGCGGCAGCGTCAGGCGCGACAGCGACCACCTGAAGTCGGCGCGCTGCAGCACCGGCGGCGCAAGACCGTCGGCGCCGCCGATGAGGAACGCCAGGTCCGCGCCCTCCTGCATGCGCCCTTTCAGCCAGGCGGCGAGTTCGCGGGTGGACAGCTGCGTGCCGCGCTCATCGAGCGCCACCACGAACTCACCCGGGCGCAGCGCCCCGAGGAAGCGACGCCCTTCCTCGGCGACGGCGCGCCGCGGATCCGCGGCGGCGGTGCGCGTGGCGGACTCCAGCGCCTGCAACGACACGTTAAGTCCGGGCTTCAGCCGCCTGAGGTAGTCATCGCAGCCGCTCTTCACCCAGGCGGGCATGCGCGTGCCCACGGCCATCACGCGCACGCGCACGCGGCGAGCTACCGCGCGGCGCGCCGCCGCCGCGCCGGGGCGCGTGCCTTGGCGGGTGCGCTCGCGGCACTGCTCACCGGGCCGCCTTCCCACAGACTCTCGAGGCCATAGAACTCGCGTATCCGCGGCAGCATCACGTGCACCAGAATGTCCTGCAGGTCGACCAGCACCCATTCGCCATCGCGCGCCCCTTCCGTGCCGAGCGGGCGGCAGCCGACCTCCTTGGCCTCGCGAGCCACGCGCTCGGCGATCGAGCGCACGTGCCGGTCAGAGTTGCCGCAGGCGATGATCATGGTGTCGGCGATGTCGGTGAGACCGCGCACGTCTAGCACCCGGACGTTGACGGCCTTCATGTCCTCGAGTGCGCTCGTCACCGCCTGTTGCAGCTTCGAGTCGCGTTCGGCAGCGGGGCGCGGGCGTTTGCGGGTGGCCATGCGTTTTGTTGGTTGCTCCTGCGGCAGGGGTATCAGCGGTGCGGCGTGCGGTGCTGCGGAGCATAGCATCTCGTCTCGAAGATGATCTGGCGCACCTCCTCGGGAACCAGGTACCGCGGATCACGGCCCGCGACCAAGAGTGCCCGCAGCTCGGTCGAGGAGATCTCCAGCTGCGTGCCGGCGTGCACGTAGATGCAACCGGCAAGCTTCTGGTGCAGCTCGCGGATGCTGCTGGTGCCGTGGTCCACCATCACTTCCCCGAGCGGTCCGCTGCTCGGGGCGCGCCAGCCGGGGCGGTGCGCGACGACGATGTGCGCAAGTGTCAGGAGGTCGCGCCAGCGATGCCATTGCGGCAGTCCCAGGAACGCGTCCATGCCCAGCAGCAGGCACAGCGAGCGCTGCGGGAATTCGCCGCGCAGCTCCGTGAGCGTGTCGACCGAGTAGGAAGGACCGGTGCGTCGCACCTCGCGGTCGTCCACCACGAAGCTCGGCTGCTCGGCCACCGCGGCGCGCACCATCTTCAGGCGCATCTCGGCGCTGGCGTACAGTTGATCGCGATGTGGCGGGTGCCCGGCGGGCAGCAGCCGCACTTCCGCCAGATGCAGTTCCTGCCACAGCTCGAAAGCCGTGCGCAGGTGACCGCAGTGAATCGGGTCGAAGGTGCCACCGAAAATACCGATAGGTTGCATCAGTGCCTTTTACTGCGCGCTCGCCGGCAAGGGGAAGGTCGGCTGGGCGCACAGATCCGCTGCCAGCAGTGCCATCTCATCCCATGCATCCCCGCCCAGGCGTCCCTTGATCATGCGGTCGGCGCGCGCGGCGCGGCGCGCCAGGCGGCCGAAGGAGAGCTGCGGTGCGCGCCGTTGGGCCTGCGCGAGCGCTGCCGCCTGGCGCTGCCAGCTCGGCGCGCGCGCCGCGGCCCCGGCCCGGGCATTCCAGACGTCGCGCGCCGCCTTGGTGAGCGCCCACAGCGCCAGCGTCGCCTCGGTACCTTCCGCGCGCAGCCCCGCGAGCATGCGCAGCGCGCGCACGGTTTCACCCGCGAGCACTGCCTCGCCGAGCTGGAAGACATCAAAGCGCGCGCTGTCGGCGACACTGGCCAGCACCGCATCGGCCGACACGCCCGCGCCGCCGGCGAGCAGCATGAGCTTCGCCAGCTCCTGATGCGCTGCCAGCAGGTTGCCCTCGGTGCGCGCGGCGAGCAGTTCGAGGGCTTCCTCGTTCATGTTCAGCCCGAGCCGCGCCGCCCGCGCCTTCAGCCACCCCACCAGCCGCGCCGCGTCCACCGGCCAGATCTGTGCCCAGGCACCCCGGGCCTCGACCGCGCGCACCCAGTCCGCGCCCTGCGCGTCGCGGTCCAGGCGCGGCGCGAGGATGAGGAACAGCGTGTCAGGATCGGCGCGCTCCAGCAGCGCCACCAGGGCGGCATTGCCGGCGACGCCGGGCTTGCCGCTCGCCAGGCGGATCTCGACCAGGCGCCGCGTGCCAAACAGCGACAGGTTGGCGGTGGCGCCGCGCACGTCCTCCCAGTCGGAGGCGCGCTCGATGAAGTGCACCTCCCGCTCGCTGAAGCCCTGCGCGCGGGCCCGGGCGCGGATGGCATCCGCAGCCTCGGCGGCGAGCAGCGGCTCGTCACCGGATACCAGATAGACCGGCCGCAGCTGCTGGGCGAGCTGGGCGGCGAGGGAGTCGGCGGTGACTTTCAAGTGGGACTAGGGGGTTACTGGTCGTTTCGCTGACGGCGTCTCATTATTATTAACCATATCGGCAAGCGAAGTTGTTGCCCCTGTGGAGGCAGCCGGCTACCCTGCCGCCTCGCTTAAACGGATCTGAAGTACTTGAGCCGCAGCCAGCGCCGACCTCAGCTGGTCGCAGTCCTCGCGACCCTCGCCCTGATCATCAGTGCCGCCGTCTACTCGGCGCACGGCCTGGGTGACCGTGCGCACGAACACGAGCACTGCGACCTGTGCGTGCACTTCAGCGGCAGCGCCGGCGCACCGGCCCAGGTCAAGATCATCGGCAAGCCGGTACTCGTATGCCGCCTCGCCGCCCTACCCGCAGGCCTCGTCCTGCCGGCAGGGCCGCCCGGCGGCCTGCACCTTCCCCGCGGCCCTCCCCGCCCTGCCGCGCTGATCTGACTCACCGGCCGCGCACGCCCCTGCAGGGGTCGCCCGCCGCGACGGTGAACGCCTTTCAGGTCACCGTCGTTCCCGGTGCCGCGCCTCACGGGCGTTCGGCCAGGCGGCAGTGACGGGTTCCGGGGGAATTTCGTTCATGTTGAAAGTCTCAACGCAGGCGCGGCGCTGCGGCGTCGCCACCGCGCTGATCCTGGCGGCCCAGGCCGCAATCGCCCAGGTCGCCGAACAGCCCGGTGCCGAACTGCCCACCATCGTGGTCACCGCGCAGCATCTGAACGAGGAGCGCTCGCGCATCGAGACCCAGACCGGGGCCTCCACCTACACCTTCACGGCCGCCGACATCCAGGCGGCCCCCGGGGGCGACAACGTGCAGCTGAACCAGGTGATGCTGCAGGTACCGGACGCCGCACAGGATTCGTTCGGGCAGCTGCACATCCGGGGCGATCACAACGGCCTGCAGTTTCGCCTGAACGGGGTGATCCTGCCCGATGGCATCAGCGTTTTCGGCCAGACCCTGCCGCCGCGTCTCATCGAGACCTTCAAACTCATCACCGGCAGCCTGCCGGCCGAGTACGGCCTGCGCAGTGCCGGGGTGGTCGACCTGACCACCAAGGGTGGCGCGCTGCAGCCCGGCGGCGAGGTGTCCCTCTACGGTGGCAGCCACGACTCGCTCGAACCGAGCTTCAACTATGCCGGCGTCAGCGGCAGCAACACCTTCTTTGTCACCGCTGACTACATCCAGAACGATCTTGGCATCGAGTCCCCCGACGGCACGTCCACGCCGCTGCACGATCACACCCAGCAGTACCACGCCTTCGGCTATTTCGAGCACGTCATCGACGAGCACAACCGCGTCAGCCTGATCGCAGGCCTGTCGGACGATCATTTCGAGATTCCCAACGTGCGCGGCCTCAACTCCAGCGACGTCAATCCCTATATCGTCGTCAACGGCCAGGACAACTTCCTCAGCGACAACCTGGATGAGCGCCAGCGCGAGATCACCGACTTCGCGGTGCTCAGCTGGCAGCATTCGGCGGACGCGCTGACAACGCAGACCTCACTCACCGCGCGCTATTCGAGCCTCAACTTCGCGCCCGATCCGGCCTACGGTGACCTGTTCTTCGACGGCGTCTCGCAGCAGGCCTACAAGCGCGACGTGGCCTATGCGCTGCAGAGCGATGGCGCCTACAAGATCAACGATGCGCATACGCTGCGCGCCGGCCTGTATGTGCAGACCGACCACCTCACAAGCAACACCAGCTCCGCCGTGCTGCCGATCGACTCGCAATTCCTGCCGGACGTGCTCATGCCCACGAGCGACATGCCGCTCGGCATCGTGGACGATACGCAGAACACCCAGTGGATCGAGAGCCTCTACCTGCAGGACGAGTGGCGCTTCGACTCGGTGTTTACCCTCAATTACGGGCTGCGCTTCGATCACTACAACGCCTTCTCGAGCGGCAGCCAGCTGAGCCCGCGCATCAACGCGGTCTGGCAGGCCACCGAGAGCACCACCGTGCACGCGGGCTACTCGCGCTTCTTCTCGCCGCCGCCCTTCGAGCTCGTCGGCAACGGCACGATCCAGAAGTTCGAGTACACCACCAACGCCCCCAACAGCCCGCTGGACGACGCGGTGAAGCCCGAGCGCTCGAACTACTACGACCTCGGTGTGCAGCAGACCCTGAGCAAGGCGCTCACGGTGGGACTCGACAGCTATTACAAGCAGGCCACGGACCTGATCGATGAGGGCCAGTTCGGCGCGCCTATCATCCTCACGCCGTTCAACTACCGCTACGGCCAGGTGTATGGCGTGGAATTCACCGGCAACTACTCAGCCGGCCATTTCCAGGCCTACGGCAACGTCGCCCTGCAGCGCGCGATCGGCAAGGGCATCGTCTCGAGCCAGTTCACCTTCAGCCCTGACGATCTGGCCTACATCGCCGACCACTACATCCATCTCGACCACGAGCAGCAGGTGACGATGTCGGGCGGGATGTCGTACCTGTGGCGCGGCACGCGCTTCAGCGGCGACATCCTGGTGGGGTCGGGGTTGCGCCGCGACCTGGTGCTGGCGGATGGCTCGAGCATCCCGAACGGCGCGCACCTGCCCTACTACCGGCAGGTCAACCTCGGCGTCAGCCATGACTTCGACAGAGAGGGCATCAACGGCCTGCTCGTACGGCTGGACGTGATCAATGCCTTCGACACCAAGTACCAGATCCGCGACGGCACCGGCGTCGGCGTCGGCGCGCCCCAGTACGGACCGCGGCGCGGCGTGTTCGCCGGGGTCTCGAAGAGCTTCTGAAGACAGCGCGTCGCGCCGGAGTTCAGCTCCGGCACGACGCGCGTCATTACTGCCTCGGCGCTTACTGCGGCGGCAGAACGCGCCAGGCGTCCTTGGTGGGTCCCGGCAGGGCGCGGGCCTTGAGGCTCTTCTCCGGCAGCCAGAACGTGATGGGGTCGCCGACCTTCAGGTCCGAGAAGGCCTCGGCCTTGCCGTTGACGGTGATCTTCGCGCCAGCAGCGGGCTTGAAGCTGAAGGTCGAGATCATGTCACCGGCGACGTTGAGCAGCTGCACGGTGATGAAGTCCGGGTTTGCCAGGTAGACCTTGGCATTGAACTTCGCGTACTTGACCCCGTTAGCAACACGGCCCTCCTGACATGCAGCCGGCGCCTTCGGGTAGCGCGCCAGGAAGGTCGAGCTGTAGGTGAACTCGGTGCAGGACACCTTGGGAAGCGTGTCCGGGTCCGACAGCGCCGCGGCGGCCAGTGCGACGGAAGCAGGCAGTGCAAGCGCTGCCAGCAGCAGGCAGGAACGAAATTTCATGTTGGATCCTGCAGAAGACTTCGGGCTGTTGTTCTGATCAGCCCTGCACCGCGGCGCAGGGCAAGCGACCGCCGGCGATGCTATCACCGGCGATGCACTTCAAAGGGATCGGCGGGCGGATCCTGTCGCAGTGCAGCAGGGATCTGTCCCAGGCCGTTGCGCGAACGCGGGAGGTATCAGGCGCGCACGTGCCCGGTGAGCGCGCCCGTTGCATCGATGATGCGCGCACGCAGCAGCCAGTCGCGCGCGTCCTGAGCATCGGCCTGATACCACGCCTGGGTGCTGCCGAGCCGGAAGCTGTAACCCCACGCATCCATGTCGCGCATCAGCCGCGCGCCGCCCACACCGGGAAGCTGCGCCGCGAGCAGCACCTGCAGGTAGCACACCGCCGCTTCTTCCAGATCATCGCCGCCGGCGTCGCGATCGAGCGCAGCGCGCCGCAGAGAATTCATGCAGATGAAGTGGCTGCCCTCATGCAGCGCGGAGTGGATCGGCGTATCAGGACGCACCAGCAGGCGCTCGCCCCTGAGTCCCGCCTCGCTCGCGCCCCAGTAGGACCCGGGTATCGGCACGTCCCTGGCGAGCACGACGAGCTGCAGCCCATAGCGCGCGAAAAGCTCCGCGAGCGCACCGCCGCCGACGTCCTGCACCCGCAGCACCTCGGTGCCGAGCTCGTGCACACAGGCTGCCACGCAAAGCGCCTAGAGCTGCGACAGCAGGCGCATCACCCGGTCCGCCAGCGCCCGGGCCATGTCCTCGCGCAGCACGTCCTCCTCGTGGCCCTTGGCAAGCAGCAGAGGCTCGCTGAAGCTGTAGGTACGCGTCTCGATCACGTCCTGCGCGGGCAGCAGCTCCTTCTCACCGGCCGTGACCGACACCCGCACCGTGTAGGTGATCTCATACTGATTCGGCTGGTTGGCAGCCGACACCGACACCACGCGCCGCACCATCTGGTCCTGCAGCACGCTGATGATCGCCGAGGACTTACCCTTCTCCGGCATCAGCTGCGCACCGTTGGTGAGCAGCTCATGGCGCAGGCTCGCGACGAAGTCCGACTGGCGATCGGGCGCCTCCACGTAGGGCGTCTTCACCACCGCCGGCAGCGGGGTGTGTCCCTGCAGGTGAAAGCCGCAGCCGCCGACGAGCAGCGCGACACCGGCGAGCGCAACTGCCGCGCGCGGCCGCATCAGATCACCACGTTGACCAGCTTGCCGGGGACCACGATCACGCGCCGCACCGGCCTGTCGGCGATGAATTTCTGTACGCGCTCATCGGCGAGCGCCGCGGCACGCACCGCCGCCTCGTCGCTGTCGACGGGCACGCTCACGTGGCCGCGCAGCTTGCCGTTTACCTGCACGACGATCTCGTGCGTGTGCTGCGTGAGCGCGCCGGGGTCCGGGGCCGGCCAGCGCTCCTCGATGAGTGCAGTCTGCCTGCCCAGGCCCTGCCACAGCGCGTGGCACACGTGCGGGGTAATCGGCGACAGCACCAGCACTGCGATCTCCAGCGCCTCCTGGCGCACCGCGCGTCCCTGCGGGCTCGCAGCGCTGAAGCGCTGCACGGCGTTCAACAGCTCCATCACCGCGGCGATCGCCGTGTTGAAGTTGCGGCGCCGACCGATGTCGTCGGTGGCCTTGGCGAGCGTCTGGTGCGCCGCGCGGCGCAGCTCGCGCTGTGCCGGGCTCAGGCCTGCGAGCTCGAGGGCCGGTGAGCTGCCGCCGCGGGCGTGCTCGTAAACCGCATTCCACAGGCGGCGGATGAAGCGCGCGGCGCCCTGCACCCCCTCGTCCGACCACTCGAGCGTCTGCTCCGGTGGAGAGGCGAACATCATGAAGAGGCGCGCCGTGTCGGCGCCGAAGCGTGCGACCAGCCCTTCAGGATCAACGCCGTTGCCCTCGGACTTGGACATCTTGCCCAGGCCCTCGTGCACGACCGGCAGCGTGCCGCCGTCGGCCGTCGTCACCTCGTACACCTGCGTGCCGTCGCCGGCGCGGCGCACGTCGACGTCCGCCGGGTTGAAGTAGCGCTTGCGCTCCCCGTGCGCCTGGTAGGAATAGACGTGGTTGAGCACCATCCCCTGCGTCAGCAGGTTGGTGAAGGGCTCGCCGAACTTGAGCGAACCGAAGTCGCGCATCACCTTGGTCCAGAAGCGCGAGTACAGCAGGTGCAGGATCGCGTGCTCGATGCCGCCGATGTACTGGTCCGCCGGCAGCCAGTAGTCGACCCGCCGGTCGACCATCGCCTGCGCATCGTCCGCACAGGCATAGCGCAGGAAGTACCAGGAGGAATCCACGAAGGTGTCCATGGTGTCGGTCTCGCGGCGCGCCGGGCCTGCGCAGCGTGGACAGGTGGTGGCGTAGAAGGCCGGCGACTTCGCGAGCGGGTTGCCGCTGCCGTCGGGCACCAGGTCCTCCGGCAGCAGCACGGGCAGATCCTGGTCCGGCACCGGCACCACGCCGCACTTCTCGCAGTGGATGAGCGGAATCGGGCAGCCCCAGTAGCGCTGACGCGAGATGCCCCAGTCGCGCAGGCGGTACTGCACGCGCTTCTTGCCGAGGCCGCGCTGCTCGAGCGCCGCGGCGATGGCCGCGATGGCCGCCTGGAACTCCAGGCCCGAGAATTCACGCGAGTTCACGGTCACACCGTGCTCGGCGTAGGCGCTGCGCCAGGGCGCCTGCACCTGCTGCCAGGAGCCATCCGCGGGGAGCACCACGGTGCGGATCGGCAGGTCGTTGCGGGTGGCGAATTCGAAGTCGCGCTCATCGTGGGCCGGGACGCCCATCACCGCGCCCTCGCCGTACCCCATGAGCACGTAGTTCGCCACCCATACCGGCAGCTGCTCGCCGGTAAAGGGGTGCAGCACGTGCAGCCCGGTGGCCATACCCTTCTTCTGCTGGGTGGCGACGTCGGCCTCCATGACGCTGCCGCGGCGGCACTCATCGATGAAGGCCGCCAGCTGTGCGTCCGCGCGGGCGGCCGCGAGCGCGATCGGATGCTCGGCGGCGATGGCGAGGAAGGTGGTGCCGAAGAGCGTATCGACGCGCGTGGTGAACACCTTCAGCGCACCATCCGCCGCGAGCGCAGCGCGGGTGTCGGGGGCGTAGGGAAAGGCCACCTCGCAGCCCTCGCTGCGGCCGATCCAGTTGGCCTGCATCACGCGCACGCGCTCGGGCCAGCCGCCGAGGGAGTCGAGCGCCTCCAGCAGCTCATCCGCGTAGCGGGTGATGTTGAGGTAGTACATCGGGATCTCGCGCTTCTCGATGAGCGCCCCGGTGCGCCAGCCCCGGCCGTCGATGACCTGCTCGTTGGCAAGCACGGTCTGGTCGACCGGGTCCCAGTTCACGACCCCGGTCTTGCGATAGGCAATGCCCGCTTCGAGCATGCGCAGGAACAGCCACTGGTTCCAGTGGTAGTAGCTCGGGTCGCAGGTGGCGATCTCACGGTCCCAGTCGATCGCGAAGCCGAGCGCCTGCATCTGCGTGCGCATGTAAGCGATGTTCTGGCGGGTCCATTTCGCCGGCGGCACGTTGTTGCTGATCGCGGCGTTCTCGGCCGGCAGGCCGAAGGCGTCCCAGCCCATCGGCTGCAGCACGTTGTAGCCCTGCATGCGCATGTAGCGCGACAGCACGTCGCCGATGGTGTAGTTGCGCACGTGCCCCATGTGCAGCCGCCCGGACGGATACGGGAACATGGACAGGCAGTAGAACTTCTTGCGCGCGGCATCCTCGCGCGCGGCGAACACGCGATGCTCATCCCAATACTGTTGCGCGGCGCGCTCGACGGCCGCGGGTTCGTAGCTCTCTTGCATTGTCAGGGCAGGCGCAGCGGTATGAAGATCTGGGCATCCTGGCGCTGGATCAGCAGCGCCACGGTCTTGCCGGAGTTCTTGGCCGCATCCTGCAGCTCCTTCAGCGTGTTCACGCGCTTACCGTTCACGCCGAGCACGATGTCGCCGGGCTCCACCTGGGCATCCTCGGCGGGACCGGCGACCTCCTCGACCACGAGACTCCCGGTGGTGGCGGCGCGCGCCTTCTCCTGCGGCTCGAGCGGTCGCACGGTCAGGCCGAGCGCCGTGGCGCGGTCGACGCTCTTGGGGCGGGCGGCGCTCCCGCCTTCGCGGTCGGCGACCTTCTGCGGCTGCTCCTTGAGTTCCTCGATGCGCACGCTCGCGTTCTGCGCCTTGCCGTTGCGCCACAGCTCGAGCGTCGCATCCTGGCCGGGCTTCATGGCGGCGATGGCGCCGGAGAGCTCCCCGTAGCGCTCGATCGGATGGCCGCCGACCGCGAGGATCACGTCGCCCGGGACGACGCCGGCCTTGGCGGCGGGGCCGTCCTTGTCGACCGAGGATACGAGCGCGCCGCGCGGGCGGTCGAGCCCGAAGGATTCCGCCAGCTGCGCGTTCACGTCCTGGATGGTCACGCCGATGCGACCGCGCACCACGCGCCCGGTCTTCACCAGCTGCTCCTCGACGTTGCGCGCCACGTCGATGGGGATCGCGAAGGAGACGCCCATGAAGCCGCCGGTGCGGCTGAAGATCTGCGAGTTGATGCCGATCACCTCGCCGTTCATGTTGAAGAGCGGTCCGCCGGAATTACCCGGATTCACCGCCACGTCGGTCTGGATGAAGGGTACGGCGTTCTCGCCCGGGATCGAGCGCGAGGTGGCGCTGATGATGCCGGCCGTGGCGCTGTTCTCGAACCCGAACGGCGAGCCGATCGCCAGCACCCACTGCCCGGGTTTGAGCTTTGCGGGGTCCCCGAGCTTCACGATCGGCAGGTTGCTCGCGCTGATCTTGATCACTGCGACGTCGGTGCGCTCATCCGCCCCGATCACCTTGGCCGGAAACTCGCGCCGGTCCGTGAGGCGCACCGTGACCTCATCCGCATTGGCCACGACGTGGGTGTTGGTGAGGATGTAGCCATCGGCGCTGACGATGAAGCCCGAGCCGGCGCCGCGCACCGGGCCGCGCGGCCCCTGCTGCGGCGCCGGTATGCCGAAGCGGCGGAAGAAGTCGTAGAACGGGTCATTGGGCGAGAGCCCGGGCGCGCCGCCGGTGGGCGCCTTCTCCACCACCTCCACGTTCACCACGGCCGGCCCGTAGCGGTCCACCAGCTGCGAGAAGTCCGGCAGCGCGCGCACCGTGCCATCGGCGGCCGCGTCCGGCGCCGCAGCCGCGGTGCTCTCCTGGGCCACCGGTGCCGCGGTGGCGTGCGCCGACTGCGCCGGCAGATCGCGCGAGCAGGCCGTGAGCGCGACCGCCATGGCGAGCACGGCCGCGAGGCGCGGCAGGGGCGGGGCGAGACTCGGATCGAACTTGGCAGTCATGAACACTTTCCGCTTGGGGTCAAACAAGGGCCGATACTTAGCCTTGGGGCTTGCGCCGCCTATCATTCCGTACCCACAGGCCGTACGCCAGCGCCAGCGCGGCCAGACTCACCACGAGCCAGTTGCCGACGCGGGCATAGGGGGTGAGCCCGCGCATGGGAACGATGCTCGAGAGCAGCTTCGCGGGCGTGAATTCCGGAGCGCGGGCGATGACTTCGCCGTGCGGACCGATGACGGCCGAGATGCCGTCGTTGGCCGCCCGCACCATGTAACGCCCGGCTTCCAGGGCGCGCATGCGCGAGATCTGCAGGTGCTGGTGACGGGCGCTGGTGTGTCCGAACCAGGCATCGTTGGTGACGTTCACCAGCGCGTCCGCCTGCGGCAGCACCGCGAGCATCGTGCTGCCGTAGGCATCCTCATAACATATCGTCGTGCCGAGCTTCAGTCCCGCCGCCGGCAGGGGTGGCTGCTGCGCGTCCCCCGGGGTGAAGTCCGAGTACGGCAGGCTGCGCAACCGCAGCCAGGTGCGCACGAAGCCCGGCACCGGAAAGAACTCCGCGAACGGCACGAGGTGGCTCTTGTCGTACCAGGCCGGCGCTGCGTCCAGCGCCAGCACCGAATTGTAGTAGCGCGTGTCGGAGTCGTTGTCACCCTCGGCGCGCAGCACGCCCATGACGAGCGTCGAGCCATGCGCACGCGTCTCGCGGTAGAGATTGGTGATGTAGGGCACCAGCTGGTTGGCAAGATCAGCGGGCGCGGACTCGGGCCATACGATCAGGCGCGTGCCGAGCACCTGCTCGGTGAGGGACTGGTAGAGATTGAGGGTGGTGTCGCGGTTGCTCTCCAGCCACTTCTCATCCTGGGGTATGGCCCCCTGGATCACCGCCACCGACACCGCAGGTCCGGCCCGCGAGGTCCAGAGGTGCCAGTAGAGCGCCGCCCCGCAGCCCCACGGCAGCAGCAGCACCATGAGCGCCACGAGGCGCTCGCGGCGCGTGCCCAGCAGCAGGGTCAGGAGCGCGCCGGCTCCCACGAGCAGCAGCGCGCTGATGCCATAGACACCGGCGAGCGGCGCGAAGCTTGCCAGCCAGGTGTCACTCTGCGAGTAGCCGAGCGACAACCACGAGAAGCCGCCGAGGAACCAGCCGCGCCACCATTCCACCAGGAGCCACGCGGCCGGCAGCGCGAGCAGCCAGCGCACTGCGCCGCGCGCGGGCAGCCAGCGGTTGACGGCAAAACCTAGCGCCGCGTGATACAGCCCCATGATCGCAGCCAGCGCCAGCATCAGGAACAGCGCGAGCCAGATCGGTGCCTGCCCCAGCACGTGGATACTGAAGTACAGCCAGTAGGTGCCGGCGATGAAGGTGGCAGTGGTGAAGGCGAATCCCAGCCGCGCGGCCGCGCGCGGCGACACGTCCTGCCACAGCCACATGAGCAGTGCCGGGCACAGCAGCCCGAGTGGCCACAGGTTCAGGGGCGCAAACGCGGCCGCCAGCGCAGCGCCGGCGAGCGCGGCAACGAGCAGCTGCAGGCGCGGGTTCGCCAGTCGCGACGCGCGCCAGGTCGTAGCCGCCGGCGTGCCACGGGCGGTGGGGACGGTGCTGGACATGAGGCTCAGCTCGCGCCGCCGGGCGGGGAGTCATCGGGCGCAGGCAGCACGTCGCGCGGCGCCAATACGCGCAGCGCATCGACGCGTCGCCGGTCGGCGCGCAGCACGCGGAACTCGAAGCCATCGATGCTCAGGCTCTCGCCGCGACGCGGCAGGCGTCCGAGCTGCTTCATGATGAGCCCGGCGACGGTGTCCACGCCCTGCTCTTCGGAGAGCTGCGCGCCGAAGTATTCGTTGAACTCATCGATGCGCGTGACGCCGCGCACCGTGAACTGGCGCTCCGCGTCGCGACGGATGTTCTGGTCGTCCTCGACGTCGAACTCATCGTCGATGTCACCGACGATCTGCTCGATGACGTCCTCGATGGTGCACAGGCCGGCGACGCCGCCGTACTCATCGACGACGATGGCCATGTGGTTGCGGTTGCGGCGGAATTCCTTCAGCAGCACGTTCAGTCGCTTGGACTCCGGCACGAACACCGCCGGGCGCATGTACTCGCGGATGTCGAAGCGCTCGCGCAGAGCCTGCGTGGAGAGGCGCAGCAGGTCCTTGGCGAGCAGGATGCCGACGATATCGTCGCGGTCCTCATCCATCACCGGTACGCGCGAGTGTCCCGATTCCACCACCACCGGCAGGATGCGCGCCGGCGGGTCGCTCCTGCGCACGAAGACCATCTGCGCGCGCGGCACCATGATGTCGCGCACTTTGAGGTCCCCGACCTCGAGCACCCCCTCGAGCATGGTGAGCGCATCCGCATCCACCAGGCCCCGCTCGCCGGCCTCGCGCAGCACGCTCAGCAGCTCCTGGCGATCCTGCGGCTCGGTGGTGAGCCCCTGGGTGAGGCGCTTCAGCCAGCGTCCGGTCGTGTTCAGGTCCTTGGCCAAGTCTCAGGCGCTCCGGTAGGGGTTGGCGAAGCCGAGGCGGCGCAGCACCGCGATCTCGCGGCGCTCCATGCGCTGCGCATCCGCGCCGCCCTTGTGGTCGTAGCCGATGAGGTGCAGCGCGCCGTGCACCACGAGGTGTGCCCAGTGCGCCCGCAGGGTCTTCTCCTGGGCGCGCGCCTCGGCGCGCAGCACGCGCGCGCAGATGACGAGATCCCCGAGCGGCCGCGGGCGCACCGTGGCCGCGGCGGCAGCCGCCGGAAACGACAGGACGTTGGTCGGGTAGTCGCGCCCGCGGTAGCGCGCGTTCAGGCGCCGGCTCTCGGGCGCACCGACGACGGCGACGCCGAGCTCGCTCCCCGACGCCCGCCGCCCGAGCGCCGCCCCGGCCCACGCCATCAGTTCGCGGCGACTCGGCGCCCAGCCGCGCACGCGGCGCCGCAGCTGCAGCTGCAGCGCGCCCGCGAGCGCACGCGTACTGCGCCGGCGGCGCGGCGCGCGCCTCACGAGGCGCCCCCACGGGACTCGTACGCGCGCACGATGCGCTGCACCAGGGGATGGCGCACCACGTCCTGGGCATCAAAGAAGGTGAAGGCCACGCCCTCGACCGCGCGCAGCACCTCGATGACGTGGCTGAGCCCGGACTGGCGCCCGGGCGGCAGGTCGGTCTGCGTGACGTCGCCGGTCACTACCGCCTTGGAGCCAAAGCCGATGCGGGTGAGGAACATCTTCATCTGCTCGACGGTCGTGTTCTGCGCTTCATCGAGGATGATGAAGGCGTCGTTGAGGCTGCGGCCGCGCATGAAGGCCAGCGGCGCCACCTCGATCACGTTGCGCTCCATGAAACGCGCCACGCGATCGAAGCCCATCATCTCGTAGAGCGCGTCATACATCGGCCGCAGGTACGGATCGACCTTCTGCGTGAGGTCCCCGGGCAGGAACCCGAGCCGCTCGCCGGCCTCCACCGCCGGGCGCACCAGCACCAGGCGGCGTACGCTGTCCGCCTGCAGGGCCTCGACCGCGCAGGCCACGGCAAGGTAGGTCTTGCCGGTGCCGGCCGGGCCGATGCCGAAGGTCAGGTCGCGGCTGCGGATGTGCTGCAGGTAGTCGCGCTGGTGGGTACCGCGGGCACGTATGCCACCGCGCGGCACGCGCACGCCCTGCTCCTCGGCGGCGCTCGGCGCGGCGCCCGCCTCGTGCGCGCGCAGCGCCAGGTGCACCCGCTGCGGCGTGACATCCTCGGTCAGGGTGAGCTCGTAGAGCTCGCGCAGCAGCTCCTCGGCGCGCGCCGCCTGTGCGCCGCTCACGCGGAAGGCATCGCCGCGGCGCTGGATGCGGACCTCGAGCCGCGTCTCGAGCAGGCGCAGGTTCTCATCGAGCGGCCCGCACAGGTTCGCAAGGCGCGCGTTGTCGGCCGGCACGAGATCGAATTCCCGCGGCGCCTCGTTGGCTTCAGCGGCTGCGGCCATCAGGCGCTTGCCGCAGCGCGCGCGCAGACAGCCGGCAGCGGCGCGGCGAGCCGGCCGCGCAGGGTGTGGGCCATCGCCTGCGTGACGGTCACGTCGGCGAAAGTGCCGATGAGCCGCGCCGGCGCGGCGAAATTGATCCAGCGGTTATTGGCGGTGCGGCCGGCGAGCTCCCCCGCATCGCGCCGCGCGCTGCGCTCGATGAGCACGCGCTGCACGCTGCCCACCATGCGCTCGCTGATGACGCGCGCCTGCGCGTCCAGCTGCGCCTGCAGGCGCGCGAGACGCTCCTGCTTCACCGGCCCGGACACCTCATCCGGCAGCGCCGCCGCCGGCGTGCCGGGACGACGGCTGTAGAGGAAGCTGAAGGACTGGTCGAAGCCGACCTCGCGGGTGAGCGCCAGCGTCGCCTCGAAGTCGCGCTCGCTCTCGCCCGGGAAGCCGACGATGAAGTCCGTGGAGATCACGATATCCGGGCGCACCGCGCGCAGGCGCCGCACCTTGTCCTTGAATTCCAGCGCCGTGTAGCCGCGCTTCATGAGCGCGAGGATGCGGTCAGAACCGGACTGCACCGCCAGGTGCAGGTGATTGGCGAGCTTGTCGACGCTCGCGAATGCCTCGATCAGGCTGTCATCGAACTCCAGCGGGTGGGAGGTGGTGAAGCGGATGCGCTCGATGCCCGGCACGCGCGCCACGTGGTGGATTACGGTCGCAAGGTCCACCGCCATGCCATCGGCCATCGCTCCGCGGTAGGCGTTGACGTTCTGGCCGAGCAGCGTCACCTCGGCCACTCCCTGGGCGGCAAGCGCGCGTACTTCCCCGAGAACGGACTCGAAGCCGCGGCTGACCTCCTCGCCACGCGTGTAAGGGACGATGCAGAAGCTGCAGTACTTGCTGCAGCCCTCCATGACGGACACGTAGGCGTGCACGCCTGCGGCCCGCGGCGTCGGCAGCTGGTCGAACTTCTCGACCTCCGGGAAACTGACGTCGACCTGCGCACGCCCGCTGCGGCGCAGCTCGCTGATCATCTGCGGCAGGCGGTGCAGGGTCTGCGGACCGAACACCAGGTCGACGAACGGCGCGCGGGCCGTGATCGCCTCGCCCTCCTGACTCGCCACGCAGCCGCCGACGCCGATGATCACCTCCGGACGCTGCGCCTTGAGCAGCCGCCACTCCCCGAGGAGGGAGAACACCTTTTCCTGGGCCTTCTCGCGCACCGAGCAGGTGTTCATCAGCAGCACGTCCGCGAGCGAGGGGTCCGCGGTCGCGGTGAGGCCGGCGCCGGCGGCGAGCACGTCCGCCATGCGCGCGGAGTCGTACTCGTTCATCTGGCAGCCGAAGGTCTTAATGAAGTAATGGCGTGGCATACGGGGAACTGCGAATTTTACGGTCTCGGGACGGCCCCCGCACGGCCGCGCCTCAAATATGAAAAACCCCATCTATTTCATGATGTTGAGAGAGCCGACACGCCTGACGGCGTGCACCCGGGGTCACGGGACCGGACAATTCTCGCCGTGAGACAAGTACTGCGTATGAAACTTCCCGCACTCCTCGGGCTCGCCTGCCTGCTCGCCGGGGGCTGCGCGACGCAGCCGCGCGGCGCGCCGGCTGCCGTATCCGCGGTGCCCGCACCGGCCAGCGCCGATGCGACGGCGGACATCAGGGCGGCCCAGAGACTCGTCGGGGACGCGCAGTGGGCGCAGGCCGACGCACTTCTGAAGCGCTCGCTCGCGCGCGCCGACTTCGGCCGCCTCGGGTACGCGCAGCAGCACAGGCTCATCGGCCTGGCGGCGCTCGCCGCCCTGCAGAACCGCGACCCGCCGCGGGCACTCACGCTAAGCCGTCGCGCCTGCGCGTTCGCGGCCAGCGACGCGCGTGACTGGTTCACGCGCATGCGCGCGGCTGATGCCGCGGCGGACCCGAAGGATGCCCTCTACGCACTCACCACCCTCGCGCAGCGCTGGCCGCAGGTGCTGGCGCAGCTGCCGGCTTACGACCCGATCGAGTCCGTCATGCGCAACGACCGTCGGGCCGCAGCATCAGACGCGGAGCGCTACGAGCTGCTGGCGGCGCTGCACAAGATCAAGTTTCTAGACGAGCCGCGCAGCAGCGGGGAATGGTGGCGCGAGTTTGCGCTGCTGCAGCTCGCGCGCGGGGAGCGCCTGAGCGCGGTGCAGACACTCGCCCGCATCACCGACCCCTACGTCATCATCAGCATCGAGGCCGACCGGCGCTTCGATACCGTGCACGCCGAGCCCGGAGCCCTGGCTTCGGTCCCCGAGGCCGCCGAACAGAGCATCCAGGCCGAGCTGCGCTATGCGCAGGCGACGCCGGAGCGCCTGGAGCCGATGAACCACCTGGCCGAGATCCTCATCAGCTGCCTGCGCCAGCAGCAGGCCCTGTCGGTGACGGATGCGGCGATCGAGCAGCAGGACGAGCACGGCAGCGGCGCCTGGAACGACTCCGACACGCAGTACGACTGGATCCTGATCAACCGTGCCACGGCCCTCTACAGCCTCGGCCGCTACCAGGCGGCGGTCGCGCAGATGGAGGCCGCCAGCCACCTGCACCCGGCGCCCGCCGCCAACGTCAGCGCCACGATCAACCTCGCCGGGATGTACAACGAGCTTGGCCACACCCAGCAGGCCGCCGCGACGCTGCAGCGCGTGCTGCCGGCCGACCTCAGCCCCTACGGGCGCATGCAGCTCGAGAGCGAGCGGCTGAACGTGGCGCTCGCCCTGCACGATGAGCGCACGACGCTGCGCTCGCTCGACTACCTGCGCAGCCACCGGGACGACGCCCTCAGCACCTACCAGGGAGCGCTCCTCGCCATGCACCGCGACGATGAGGGCGCCGCGCTCCTCATCGAGCGCCTGCGCGACCCGCAGCTGCGCAGCGCCGCGCTTCTGGCCGTGCAGATCTATGCACCGGATGCGCAGCCGGACGCGGTCGTGCAGGAGCGCGCCCGGTGGCGCGCGCTCGTGAACCGCATGGACGTGCGGCAGGCAATCAGCGGGGTCGGCCGCGTGGCCGAGTATCCGCTCCTCATGGACAGCTACTAGCGCGCTGCTCACACCCCCGCCGCCGGTCGTCTAAGATCAGTGCCGGATACGACGCCGCGCAACCCCGCGCGCGGGTGCTCGCGCTCCCCCACCTGAGGATCTGTCCATGAACCTTCGCACACGCAGGCTCGGCAGCCAGGGACTGGAGGTCGCCGCGATCGGCCTCGGCTGCATGGGCATGAGCCAGTCGTACGGCCCGGCCGATGAGGCCGAATCGATCGCCACCGTGCACCGCGCCATCGAGCTCGGCTGCACCTTCCTCGACACCGCAGAAGTGTACGGGCCGTTCACCAACGAGGAACTCCTCGGCCGTGCGCTCAAGGGGCGCCGCGAGCAGGTCGTGATCGCCACCAAGTTCGGCTGGCGCATCGAGAACGGCAAGATGGTGGGCGGCGAGCGCGACAGTCGCCCGGCGCATATCCGCGCGGCCCTCGAGGGCTCCCTGCGCCGCCTCGGCACCGACCATGTCGATCTCCTCTATCAGCATCGCATCGACCCTGCGGTGCCGGTCGAGGAGGTGGCGGGTGCGGTCGCGGAACTGGTGCGCGCTGGCAAGGTGCGCTTCTTCGGCCTCTCGGAAGCCGGGGTCGTCAATATCCGCCGCGCGCACGCGGTGCACCCGGTGACGGCGCTGCAGAGCGAGTACTCGCTGTGGGAGCGCAACCTCGAGGCCGACGTGATCCCGGTGCTGCGTGAGCTTGGCATCGGCCTCGTGCCCTTCTCCCCGCTCGGGCGCGGCTTCCTGACGGGTGCGGTGAAGCGCGCCGAGGAGTACCCGGAGGAGGACTACCGCCGCAAGGACCCGCGCTACCAGGGCGCGAACTTCGATGCCAACGTGAAGGCGGCCGGGACAGTGCGCGAGATCGCCGCCGCGCTTCGTGCAACGCCCGCGCAGGTGGCGCTGGCGTGGCTCCTGGCGCAGGGTGATGACATCGTGCCGATCCCGGGCACCAAGCAGCGCCGCTACCTGGAGGAGAACGTGGCGGCCGCAAGCCTCAAGCTGAGCGCTGCGCAGCTGGCTGCCCTGGATGCGGCACTGGCTGCGGGGAAGATTTCCGGCGCCCGCTACGGCGAGGCGATGATGGCCAGCGTCGACCGCTGAGAGCGCGGCCTCAGAACGGGATATCGTCGTCGAATTCCTCACCGCGCGCGCCACCCCCGCCCGCGCCACCGCCACCGCCACCGCCACCGGCGTTCTCCTCGGCATAGGCGGGCGCCGCGCTGCCGCCGCGCTCTGCGCCGCCGGCGCCACCCCCGCCGCCGCCACGACCGCCGAGCATCTGCAGCTCGTTGCCGATAATCTCGGTCGAGTAGCGCTCGTTGCCCTGCTTGTCCTGCCACTTGCGCGTGCGCAGGCTTCCCTCGATGTAGACCTGCGAGCCCTTCTTCAGGTACTCCGCCGCGATCTCCGCCAGGCGGCCGAACAGCGCCACGCGATGCCACTCGGTGCGCTCCTGCTGCTCGCCGCTTTGCTTGTCGCGCCAGCTCTCGCTGGTCGCCACGCGCAGGTTCGCCACCGTGGTGCCGGAGGGCATCGCGCGCGTCTCCGGATCCGCGCCGAGATTGCCGATGAGGATGACTTTGTTGATGCCGCGCGCCATGGGGTGTCCTTCCGGATGGGGCGGTCACCTTCAGGAGGGCGCCGCCGATGTTGGCGCATATTCTAGAGGAGCCGCCGCGGAGGCGCGAACCGCATTTCGGCCCCGATCGCGCAGCTTTGTTGCCGTCGGCGCTAGGCGGCCTTGACCGAGATTTCCGTGCCGGCCTTGAGCGGCAGCGTCATCGAGCGGAACGGGCCCTGCGGATCGCGGACGAAGAGGAGGTAGTCCTCCTCGGCGTTGTCGTTCACCGCGATGGCCCCGCGGCGCATCTGCGGTGCGAGCACCTGCATCACCTGGAGCGCCAGCGAAGGCCCGGTGACGCCCGGCCAGCCATCGACCAGCGCCAGATCGATGTCCCCGCCCACATCGCGCAGCGTCGCGCGCGCGTCCCCGGCGCGGATCTGGACGAAGGCGCCAAGCCCTGCGGCCTCGAGGTTGGCCTGCGCGGCGGCGATCTTCTGCGGCACGATCTCAGCCCCGATCACCTGGCCGCCGCCGTTGTCGCGCATGGCCGCGGCGAGGTAGAGGGTGGAGAAGCCCACGGAGCTCGCGAAGTCCACTACGCGCCGGGCACCGAGCGCACGGCACAGGAGGTAGAGCAGATCGCCCTGGTCGGGGTGGATGGAGAAGCCGTAGCCGGCGTAGGCGTGCGGGTCATGACCGGCGCTCGTGCGCGGGCCACCGGCCGGCCGGCTGCGGCTTGCGAGCATGCGGGTGATCACCGCGGAGACGCGCGCATCGCGCAGCACCTCCCCGGGCTCGCGGCCCGAGGCGGCGCTCAAGCCGTCCGGCGGGGCCATCAGGCCTTGCCGCGGATCCGGGCCGCCGCTTCTTTGAGAATCGCAGCGACGCGCGTCTTCTCTTCCTCGCTCGCCCCGTACACCGCCCGCAGCGCGTCCTTGATGTCGCGCCGGGCCTGCCACAGGTCCCGGGAATTGCCCGACTCCTCGTCCTCCTCGAAGCCGGAGAACGCCTCGCGCATCCGCCCGAGGCGCCGCGCGATGTGCTCAAGCTGGCTGAGGATCGAGTCGGCGGCCGCTTGGTGCTGCGCCAGGTACTCCCGACCAGCGTCGGTAATGGCGTAGCGCTTCTTCGCGCCCTCGGCCGTGACACTGGCGTAGCCAACCTCTTCGAGCCAGGTGAGCGCCGGATACACCATCCCGGGGCTTGGGCTGTAGAAACCTCCGGAGCGGTCCTCGAGCGCCTTGATCAGCTCATACCCGTAGCTCGGACGCTCGGCGAGCAGTGTCAGCAGCACCAGGCGCAGGTCGACCGAGCCCATCTTGCGGCCGCGGAAGGACTCAGGACCCATGCCGAGGCCGCCTCCGAAGCCGAAGCGGCCAAAGCCGCGGCCGTGACCGTGGCGGCTCCCCGCATGCAGGGAAGGATCGAATTCTTCATGTTGGCCTTCGCCATGAAAATGACTGTAGCCGTGGTAGTGGCCGTGACGACGGCCGAAATGACGATGCACAGGGCACCTCCTTGTTATTGACAGATATATCATACGATATCTCCTACGATAATCAAGACCCCATTCAGGGGCGTTGAATCCGCCCCCATGTAAGAGGTCCTGCGTGCGGCAACTGGGTCTGGCCGGGCCGCACGCGTACCATTAAGAGTTCAATGCAGCACATCCGCGTGCGCGGCGCGCGCACCCACAACCTGAAGAACTTGAGCCTCGAGATGCCGCGCGAGCGGCTGATCGTGGTCACCGGACTTTCAGGCTCCGGCAAGTCCTCGCTCACCTTCGACACCCTGTATGCGGAGGGACAGCGGCGCTACGTCGAATCCCTGTCCGCCTACGCGCGGCAGTTTCTCGCCACGATGGACAAGCCCGATGTGGATGCCATCGAGGGGCTCTCGCCGGCGATCGCCATCGAGCAGAAGGCGAGTTCTCACAATCCGCGCTCCACCGTGGGCACGGTCACCGAGATCTACGATTACCTGCGCCTGCTGTACGCGCGCGCCGGGATCCCGCGCTGCCCGGAGCATGGCATCGATCTCACCGCGCAGACCGTCAGCCAGATGGTCGACCAGGTGCTGAGGCTCCCCGAGGGCACGGCGGCCGTACTGCTCGCGCCGGTGCTCACCGACCGCAAGGGCGAGCACCACGAGCTGCTCGAGGACCTCGCCTCGCAGGGCTTCGTGCGCGTGCGCATCGACGGGCGCATCCACGAGATGGACGCGCTGCCGGAACTGGACGGCAAGAAGAAGCACACGCTCGAGGCCGTGGTCGATCGTATGCGCATCCGCGCCGACGGCGCGCAGCGCCTGGCGGAGTCCTTCGAGACGGCATTGCGGCTCTCCGGAGGGCTGGCGCGCCTCGCCTTCCTCGATGAACCCAGCCGCGAGGAGCTGGTGTTCTCCAGCCGCCACGCCTGCCCGGTGTGCGGCTACAGCGTGCCGCCGCTGGAGCCGAAGCTGTTCTCGTTCAACAACCCCGCCGGCGCCTGCCCGAGCTGCGACGGTCTTGGCGTGCAGGAATTCTTCGACCCGCAGCGCGTGGTGCTGCATCCGCACCTGTCACTCGCCGGCGGCGCGGTGCGCGGCTGGGACCGGCGCAACGATCACTACTTCCAGCTGATCCAGTCGCTCGCGAAGCACTACGGCTTCGACATCGAGACGCCCTGGACCGACCTGCCGCCGCACGTGCAGCAGGTGCTCCTCAACGGCAGCGGCACCGAGGCCATCGAGTTCTCCTACCGCGGTGATGGTGGCAAAAAAGCCCGCAAGCGCCACCCCTTCGAGGGCATCGTGCCGAACCTCACGCGCCGCTACCGCGAGACCGAGTCGCCGATGGTGCGCGAGGAGCTCAGCCGCTACCTCGGCATGCGGCCGTGCCCGGAATGCCACGGCACGCGCCTGAACCGCGCCGCGCGCTTCGTCTATGTCGCCGAGAAGCCGCTGCCGGAGGTCGCGCACCTCACGGTCGGGCGGGCGCTCGAGTTCCTCGGCGGCATGCAGGTCGCCGGCTGGCGCGGCGAGGTGGCCGCGAAGATCGTCAAGAGCGTCATCGAGCGGCTGCGCTTCCTCACCGACGTGGGCCTCGACTACCTCACCCTCGATCGCTCGGCCGAGACGCTCTCGGGCGGGGAGTCGCAGCGCATCCGGCTGGCAAGCCAGGTGGGCTCAGGCCTCACGGGCGTCATGTACATCCTTGATGAACCCTCGATCGGGCTGCACCAGCGCGACAACCAGCGCCTGCTCGGCACGCTCAAGCAGCTGCGCGACCTCGGTAACACCGTGATCGTGGTCGAGCACGACGAGGAGGCGATCCGCGAGGCCGACCACGTGGTGGACCTGGGTCCCGGCGCGGGCGATCACGGCGGACACCTGGTGGCGCAGGGCACCCCTGCCGACATCGAGGCCAACCCCGCCTCGATCACCGGCCAGTACCTCTCGGGCAAGCGGCGCATCGCCGTACCGGCGCTGCGCATGCGACCGGACCCGGGCCGCCAGATCGGAATCATCGGCGCCCGCGGCAACAACCTGAATAACGTGAACGTCGAGATTCCGCTCGGCCTTCTCACCTGCGTCACCGGGGTATCCGGGTCGGGCAAGTCCACGCTCGTCATCGACACGCTCTTCGGCCACGCCTCCGCGTACCTGAATGGCACGCGCCTCGAGGCAGCCCCCGTCGAGCGCATCGAGGGACTCGGCCAGATCGACCGCATCATCGATATCGACCAGAGCCCCATCGGCCGCACGCCGCGCTCCAACCCCGCCACCTACACCGGTCTCTTCGCGCCGCTGCGCGAGCTGTTCGCGGCCGTCCCGGAGGCGCGTGCGCGCGGCTACGACGCCGGGCGCTTCAGCTTCAACGTCAAGGGCGGGCGCTGCGAGGCGTGTCAGGGCGATGGCGTCATCCGCGTGGAGATGCACTTCCTGCCGGACGTGTACGTGCCGTGCGACGTGTGCAAGGGCCAGCGCTACAACCGCGAGACCCTCGAGATCCGCTACCGCGGCAAGAACATCCACGAGGTGCTGGAGATGACCGTGGAGGAAGCGGCGCGCTTCTTCCAGAACGTGCCCGCGGTGGCCGGCAAGCTCACGACCTTAAGCGAGGTGGGACTGTCGTACGTACGCCTCGGACAGAACGCGACCACGCTCTCGGGCGGCGAGGCGCAGCGCGTGAAGCTCTCGCGCGAGCTCGCCAAGCGCGCCACCGGGCGCACGCTCTACATCCTCGATGAGCCGACCACCGGGCTGCACTTCCACGACGTCGAGCAGCTGCTGCACGTGCTGCATCGGCTGCGCGATGAGGGCAACACGCTGGTCGTCATCGAGCACAACCTCGACGTCATCAAGACCGCCGACTGGGTGATCGACCTCGGACCCGAGGGCGGCGAGGGTGGCGGCGAGATCATCGCCATCGGCACACCCGAGGAGATCGCCGCCAACCCGCGCTCCTGGACCGGGCGCTTCCTGGCGCCGCTCCTGGCGCGCGCCGCGCTGCCCGCCCCCGGGACCATCGCGCCGCGGGCCGTGCAAACCGGCACCTGACCTTCCGGCACTCGCGAAACGCGCGCGCCCGCACCGCGCGGTTGCACTAGACTGCCGCCCTACGAATAACCAACAGCGGCGGACCCCTGTACCCTGCGCGGCCATGACCGACTCTGCGCACAGCATCTTCCTCAGCTACGCCTCCCAGGATGCCGCCGCCGCGGCGCGCATCGGCGAAGCGCTGCGTGCCGCGGGCCTCGAGGTGTGGTTCGACCAGAGCGAGCTGCGCGGCGGGGATGCCTGGGACCAGCTGATCAGGCGGCGCATCCGCGAGTGCCGCCTGTTCGTGCCGGTGATCTCAGCGCACACCCAGACGCGGCTGGAAGGGTATTTCCGCCTGGAGTGGCGCCTCGCGGTGGAGCGCTCGCACCTGATGGCCGACGGCAAGGCCTTCATCGTGCCGGTGACGATCGATGCCATCGACGAGCGCCAGGCGGAAGTTCCAGAGGCCTTCCGCGCCGTGCAGTGGACCCACCTGCCCGGGGCCGCGCCCACACCCGCGTTCGTCAGTCGCGTGACCCAGCTGCTGGCGCCGACGGCGGCCGGTGCCGCTCCTGCGCCGGCGGCGACGCCCGCCCACAGCATGGCGATCCCGAGCGCAGCGCGGACCGCGGGTCTGCCGCGCACGGGGCTGGCGATCATTGCGGTACTCGGGGTGCTTGCCGTCGCGGCGTTTCTCTTCCTGCGCGGACCGCGCGTGAGCGGCGCTGGCGCGACCCCGCCCCCGCCCGTGCCGCCGCCCCTCACCGCGGCGCCTGCCGCAGCCCCCGCGCACTCGGTCGCGGTGCTGCCCTTCACCAACATGAGCGGCGATCCGCACGACGATTACTTCTCCGACGGCCTCTCGGAGGAACTCCTTAACACGCTCGCCGCGGTACCGGGCCTCAAGGTCGCCGCGCGCACTTCCTCATTCTCGTTCAAAGGCAAGAACGAGGAGGTGGGCGAGATCGCGCGCAAGCTCAATGTTGCGACGGTGCTGGAAGGCAGCGTGCGTCGCGACAAGTCCCACGTGCGCATTTCCACCGAACTCATCGATGCGGGAACCGGGTTCCAGCGCTGGTCCCAGACCTACGACCGCGACCTGAAGGACGTGCTGGCGCTGCAGAGCGAGATCGCCGGCGCGGTGGCCGGTGCGCTCAAGGTGAGACTGTTGCAGGGCGATGCCGGCGGCGACGTTGGCGGCACGGAGAACCCGAAGGCCTTCGATGCCTACCTGCGCGCTGAGGAGCTGGCGCGCCGTCCGAACGTTTCGGCGCAGGTCGGCGAGGACACCCTGCGCGCCTATGACGCCGCGCTCGCGCTCGATCCGAATTATGCCAATGCGCTGCGTGGCCGGGCCGCGGCACGCATCGACTACGCCTTCAACTCCGACCTGCCCCCACCCGAGGTGCGGCGGCTGACCGATCTCGGGCTCGCCGATGCCCGCAAGGCGGCGGAGCTGGCACCGGCACTCGGCGCGGCCCACAGCGTGATCGGCAATGCGCTCGCCGGCGAGCAGGACTATGCCGGTGCGCTGGCGCAATACGGCGAAGCGCTCGAGCTGTCCCCCGGAGACGTGCGCGTCTATCGTGAAGCGGCGGGGTTCACGGTCAGCATGGGGGACTTCGAGGCGGCGATCGCCCAGGCGCGCCGTGCGACCGAGCTCGACCCGCTCAACCCGAAAGCCTGGGAGACCCTGCAGTACGTGTACTACTACGCGCGGCGCTACCCGGACTCACTCGCCGCCGCCAGTCGCAGCCAGGAGCTGGGTCGGGACCTCTCCCGCTCGCGCGGCTGGCAGGGCTTCGCCTACCTCCAGCTGCGCAACTACGCGGCGGCCCGTGAGGCCTGCGCCGCCGAGAAGATGCAGTGGGTGAGCTTCACGTGCCTTGCGATCGTCTACGAGCGTCTGGGCCAGCACCCCGAGGCCGAAGCAGCCCTGGCCGAGCTCATCCACAAATACGGCGACGCGGCGAGCTATCAGCAGGCCGAGGTGTACGCCGCCTGGGGAGATCCCGACCGCGCGCTCGAGGCACTCGGGCGGGCGCGCCGCACGGGTGACCCGGGACTGCAGGGAATCCGGGTGGATCCGCTGTTCGAACGGATCGCGGACGACCCGGGGTTCAAGGCCCTGATTGCCCAACTGCATTTCCCCGCGCCCGAGCCCCTGCAGACTGCGGCAGACGCGCATAAATGATTGTTCAGGCTGGCTTTTCCCCAGCCGCCACGGCCCACCCCGGGGAGCGTTCGCACGCCCGTCACGGATACGTAGTAATACGATTGCAAATGCGAACCGTTCTCATCCATACTCGATCTCATGGACGCCGTTGCCTCCCCCACCGGACTGTCGCTGGAACCGGGCTTTGCGAGCCTCGCGGCCCTGCCGCCCGGGACCCGCGGGCGCATCGTCAGCGTCGGCACGCAAAGTGACACGCTGTCCGCACTCGAGCGGCGGCTGCTGGAGTTCGGTTTCATCAGCGGCGAGCACGTCGAGATCCTCGCCGAGGCGCGCCCGGGACGCGATCCCTTCGTGGTGCGCATCGGTCACACGACACTCGCCCTGAGACGTCGCGAGGCGCAGAGCGTCTGGGTGGAAATCTCCCGCTCCGCACCGACGCCATGAACGCCGCCGCGGCCGCGGCGCAAGCCGCGCCGCAGCTGAGTCTCTCGCTCATCGGCGTACCCAACTGCGGCAAGACCGCACTCTTCAACCGCCTCACCGGCAGCCGCCAGAAAGTCGCCAACTACCCGGGCGTCACCGTCGAGCGCAAGGAGGGACGCCTCCTCGGGCCGCACACCGGGCGCAGCTACCGCATCGTGGACCTCCCCGGTGCCTACAGTCTGGAGCCCGCCACCCTCGATGAGGCCATCGCGCGCGACGTGGTGCTCGGGCGCCATGCGAGCGAGCCGCCGCCGGACCTCCTGGTGTGTGTGGTGGATGCCACGAACCTGCGCCTCAACCTGCGCCTGGTGCTGGAGCTGAAGCGCCTCGGCCGGCCCATGATCGTCGCGCTCAACATGAGCGACGTCGCCGAGCAGCGCGGCTACCGTCTGGACCGCGCCGCGCTCGAGCGCGCACTCGGCGTGCCGGTGATCCCGACCGTGGCGGTGCGCTCCGGCGGGGAGCGCGCGCTGGTGGAGGCCATCGACGCCTATGACTTTGGTCCCGAATCCCTCGAACGTGCCCGCCGACGCCTTGCGCCGCCGGCCGCCACGGCGCGCGACATCGAGGCGACGCAGCGCGAGGTGCGGCGCGTGCTCGATGAATCCGGCTACCAGGTACCCGCGCGGGTCGCCGCACTGACGCGCCTCGACCAGGTGGTGCTCAACCCGGTCGCAGGGCCCGCACTCCTCGCGCTCGTGCTGTTCCTGATGTTCCAGGCGGTGTTCAGCTGGGCCAAGGTGCCGCAGAACCTGATCAACGAGGGCGTGCAGCGCGTGAGCGCCGCCCTGGGCGGCGCCCTGCCCGCCGGCCCGCTGCGCGGCCTCATCCTCGACGGGATCATCGCCGGCACCGGCAGCGTGCTCGTCTTCCTGCCGCAGATCCTGATCCTGTTCGCCTTCATCCTGGCGCTGGAGGACTCCGGCTACCTGCCGCGCGCGGCCTTCATGCTCGACCGCCTCATGGGCCGTGTCGGACTCTCCGGGCGCGCCTTCATCCCGCTCTTGTCGAGCTTCGCCTGCGCGATCCCGGGGATCATGGCGACCCGCACCATCCCCTCGCGTGGCGACCGGCTCGCGACCATCATGATCGCCCCGCTCATGACCTGCTCGGCGCGCCTGCCGGTCTACGCGCTCCTGATCGGCGCCCTCATCCCGCAGCGCACCGTCGGGTTCCTGAACCTGCGCGGCCTGGTGCTGTTTGCGCTATACCTCGCCGGCGTCTTGAGCGCACTCGCGGTGGCCTTGGTGCTCAAGCGCACGGCCGCGGCGCGCGAGGATTACCGCCCGCTGCTGCTCGAGCTGCCCGAGTATCGCCTGCCGCACCTGCGCAACCTGGTTCTCGGCCTGTGGGAGCGCACCCAGATCTTCCTGACGCGCGTCGGCACCATCATCCTGACGCTCATGGTAGTGCTGTGGTTCCTCGCCAGCTTCCCCGCACCGCCGGCCGGCGCCACGGGGCCTGCGATCCAGTACAGCATCGCCGGCTACCTCGGCCGCGGCCTCGAATACCTGTTCGCACCGATCGGCTTCAACTGGCAGATCTCGATCGCGCTCGTGCCGGGACTGGCCGCACGCGAGGTCGCGGTGAGCGCGCTCGGCACGGTATACGCGATGGCCGGCAGCGGCACGGCGGACGTCGCCGGCGCGCTCACGCCGGTGATCGCCCGCAGCTGGTCACTCGCCACGGGACTCTCGCTGCTGGCCTGGTACGTGTTCGCGCCGCAGTGCCTCTCGACGCTCGCCGTGGTGCGGCGCGAGACCAACTCCTGGCGCTACCCGCTCTACATGGCGGCTTATCTCTTCGCGCTCGCCTACCTCGGCGCCTTCATCACCTACCGCACGGCACTCGCATTCGGTGGCGGGACGCCCGCGTGAGCGGCGTGCTGCAGGGGCTGATCGTGACGGTAGTGGTGCTCTTGTGTGCGCTCTACAGCGCCTGGCGTCTGTTCCCGGCGCGCCTGCGGGTGCGCGTCATGGACGCCCTGGCACGCGTGCCGGGCCTCGGCACCGCTCCCTGGTTCGAGGCGCTGCGCGCACACGCGATCGCCAAGCTCGCCGCCGGCTGCGCGGCGTGCGCGCCCACTGCTACGAGCGCGGCTTCCCGGAAACAAACACCTGGTGGACTTCGCCGTTCGTGACGCGCTCAGTGAAGCTGCCCTGCGTGTAGCTGCCGACGACGCGCCGCCAGAAGCTCACCGCGGTGGCATTCCTCAGGTACTCGGTGATCTCCCAGCGGCCGGCGAAGCGGCTGAGTATCAGCTGCACCGCCGTCTGCCCGATCCCGAGGCGCCGCCGCGGGCGCGCAATGAAGAACTCCGCCAGGCGATAGTCGATGCGCGGCTGCCGCGCCGTCGGCAACACCCGCACCACGCGCGCGAAGCCCACCGTTTCATCGCCGCGCATGATGACGAGCGGGTAGGTGTTCGGATCGCCGAACCAGTGCGCGATCTGATCGGGCTCGCGATGACCGATCTCCCCGAGCCGCGGGAACAGACCCGTGCCGGGGTTCAGGTCATCGAGATAGTCGCGGTAGACGCTCTGGATCCACAGGCGGTCGGCGGGGGCCGCCCGGGCATCGCGCACACTCACTGCGGCGACGATCATAGGCAACTCAATCCATGAAGTTCAGGCGCGGGCGATCCGGAAAAAAGAAACGGCCCGGACAGCTCGCAAACCGCGAACCGTCCGGGCCGTGTTTTCAGCCGTAAGCGTGAAGCTTACTGCTTCGGCGGCGTCGAGCTGTCAGACGCGGCCTTGGCGGCATCGGACGCGGCCTGCCCGGCAGTCTGCGCAGCGGAGCTGGCAGCGTCGGCAGCAGAGCCCGCGGCCTTACCGGCAGCGTCGGCAGCGTTGGTCGCAGCCTGACCAGCCTGCTGAGCGGCGTCGGACGCAGCGGCAGCAGCGGCAGGGGCAGCAGGAGGAGTGGCAGCGTCGGTGCCTGCGGATTCCTGCTTCGCGCAGGCCGTCAGCATCAGCGCGGCAACCACGGCGCTAAGAGCAAGTTTGGTGTTCATCGATCGGTACCCCGAAGGAAGCAGTTGTGAGGATTAGACGACGACCTTTCCAGGTCGTTCCGTGCCCCGTTCCGGCAGCAGCGGGAGGCAAATTCTATAGAAGTCCCGGTACGATTGGAAACTCTCGGCCCCTCGTTTGCTGTCGGCCTGAAACGACACTCGCGCGTGGCGCAAGTCAACAAGAGGTTGGAATCATGTCCGCACCCCTCGCTGCACAGCTTGCCGACACCTTCGGGCCCCACCTGGAGGCCCTGTGCGCGCGCACCGCCCAGGCGCTCGAGGCCTGCGGCTACACCTCGCTCCTGGTGCACTCCGGCGCGCTCCTGGAGGTGTTTGAGGACGACCGCACCTACCCGTTCGAGGCCCACGCGCCGTTCAAGGTGTGGGTGCCGCTGGCGGATGCGCCCGACAGCTTCGTGTGGTTCGAGGCCGGCGCGCGGCCACGCCTGATCCTCAACCAGCCGCAGGACTACTGGTACAAGAGCGCGGAAATCCCTCAGGATTACTGGGTTTCCCGCTTCGACCTGCGCAGCGTCCCGGACCGCGCCGCAGCACGCGGGCAGCTGCCGAAGGATCTGTCTGGCTGCGCCTATATCGGGGATCCGCTGCCGGACCTGGGCGCCTGGGGGCTCGGGGCCATCAACCCGCCCGCGCTCATGCGGCGGCTGGATTATGCCCGGGCGGCGAAGACCCCATACGAGCTCGTCTGCCTGCGCGAGGCGAGCCGCTTGGGCGCGCTAGGGCACCGGGCGGCAGCCGGGGCATTCCGGGCCGGCGCCTCCGAGTTCGAGATCGAGCTCGCCTTCCTCGGGGCCTGCGGGCTGCGCGAGCAGGAACTTCCTTACAATCCGATCATCGCGCTCAATGCCGGCGGCGCGGTATTGCACTACCAGGTGCTGCAGAAGCACTCCCCGCCGGAGCGCTATTCGCTGCTGATTGACGCGGGCGCCGAGTTTGCCGGCTACGCCAGCGATATCACCCGCACCTACTCGGCCGAGGATCCGGACTTCGCGGCCCTCATCGGCCGCATGGACCGCATGCAGCAGGCCCTGTGCGCCGAGGTACGCCCGGGTGCGGACTGGCGCGAGATTCACCTGCGGGCACACACGCTCACCGCAGAGGTGCTCCGCGAGGCGGACCTGATCCTGTGCTCGCCTGCGGAAGCGGTGCAGAAGAACGTCACGAGCGTGTTCCTCCCCCACGGGATCGGGCACCTGCTCGGCCTCGAGGTGCATGACGTCGGCGGCTTCATGGCATCGCCGGAGGGCGGTGATATCGCGCGGCCCGACGGTCACCCCTACCTGAGGCTCACCCGGCAGCTGGAGAGCGGCTTCGTCGTCACCATGGAGCCGGGGATCTATTTCATCGACCAGCTGCTCGCGAAGGCGCGGGGGGATGAGCGCGCCAGCCTCATCAACTGGAGCCGGGTCGGGGAGCTGTCACGCTTCGGGGGGATCCGCATCGAGGATGACCTGGCGGTGCGCGCGGGCGGCTGCGAGAACCTCACGCGGGAGGCATTCGCGAGCACCCGGACCTGACCCAGCGGACGAGCAGCCGGCCAATGAAATCGGGGGCCCAGTCGGCCCCCGATTGAATCACCTGAGATACAGATCAGGGCTTTTTTGCCAGGATATCCCTGATTTCAATGAGCAATGTGTCGGTGCTCGAGGGTGCCGGCGGCGGGGCGCTCGGGTGTGGCCGCTTCAGACGGTTGATCCCCTTCACGACCAGGAAGATGGCGAAAGCGATGATCAGGAACTCAAAGCACATCTGGATGAAAGAGCCGTACTTGAGCAGCACCGGTTTCCCGGCGCCGTCCGTGGCGATCCTCACGGCAAGGTCGCTGAAGTTGATGCTGCCGATGAGTGGTGACAGCAGCGGCATGATCACGTCCCCCACCAGGGAGCTTACGATCTTGCCGAACGCGGCGCCGATGACGACACCGACCGCGAGGTCAATGACGTTGCCCTTCATGGCGAACTCTTTGAATTCTGATGCGAAACTCATTGGGTATCCTCCCCTTTATTTGGTTTTTTAGGCGCCGGCGCGACCCACCGGTCTCACGTCAGCGTAGCGACAGCCGGCTGGGGGCGCAAACGACGAGGGCCGCCCGGTACCGGGCGGCCCTCGTTCAGGGACTGTGAAAACCGCAGGCCCGATGCCTCAGGCGGCGGCTTTCTTCTTGCGGGTCCGCTTCTTCGGGGCCGCGGCGGCCTCGGCAGTTTCAGGCTGCGCCTTGGCTTTGACCTTCGCCGGGGTCTTGGCGCGGCGCGCGCCCTTCTTCTTGCCCTCGGCCGGCTCCTCGGCCGCAATGGCCTGCGGGCCGTCCACGAGCAGCATCAGCGCCATGGGTGCCGAGTCGCCGGGGCGCGGGTTCATGCGCAGGATGCGGGTGTAGCCACCCGGGCGCGTCTTGAAGCGCGGACCCAGGTCCGTGAAGAGCTTCTCCACGATCTGCACGTCGCGCAGCCGGGAGAAGGCGATGCGCCGGTTGGCATCGCTGTCGATCTTGGCGAGCGTGATGAACGGTTCGACCACGCGGCGCAGTTCCTTGGCCTTCGGCAGCGTGGTGCGGATCGTCTCGTGGCGCAGCAGCGAGACCGACATATTGCGCATGAGCGCATGCCGGTGCGTGCTGTTACGCGACAGCTGCCGACCGGAAAGATGATGACGCATAAATAACCCTTCGCTCGTTCCACTTCGACTTTTCGCCCCCTGCCACTCACTGGCGCCTGGCGGGGCGGAAAGTGCGGGCCGCCCGTGCGGCCCGCGCTCAACTTCAGATCACGTCGCGCTCGTCGTCGTGCTTGAGCCCGGCCGGCGGCCAGCCGTCGAGGCGCATGCCGAGCATCAGGCCGTGGCTCTGCAGCACTTCCTTGATCTCGGTGAGGGACTTCTTGCCCAGGTTCGGCGTACGCAGCAGCTCGACCTCGGTGCGCTGCACCAGATCACCGATGTAGTGGATGTTCTCGGCCTTGAGGCAGTTGGCACTGCGCACGGTGAGCTCGAGCTCGTCCACGGGACGCAGCAGGATCGGGTCGAACTGCATCTCGGAGACCTTGGTCGAGGTCTCTTCCTCGCCCTGCAGGTCCACGAACACCGACAGCTGGTCCTTGAGGATGCTGCCGGCGCGGCGGATCGCCTCTTCTGCATCGATGGTGCCGTTGGTTTCGATGTCGATGACCAGCTTATCGAGGTCGGTGCGCTGCTCGACGCGCGCCGCATCGACCGAGTAGGTCACGCGGCGCACCGGCGAGAACGAAGCATCGAGCTGCAGGCGGCCAATGGGGCGCGTCTGCTCCTCGAAGGCCACGCGCGTAGCCGCCGGGCGGTAGCCGCGGCCGCGCTCGACGCGCAGGGTCATGGACAGCTCGCCCGCCTTGGTGAGGTTGGCGATCACGAGCTCGGGGTTGACCACCTCGACGTCGTGGTCGGTCTGGATGTCACCGGCGGTGACCGGGCCCGGACCCTTCTTGTGCAGTCGCAGCTCCGCGGAGTCGCGCGAATGCATGCGCAGCGCCACGGACTTCAGGTTGAGGAGGATGTCGACCACGTCTTCCTGCACACCCTCGATGCTGGTGTACTCGTGCAGGACGCCGTCGATCTCGACTTCGGTAACCGCGCTGCCTGGCATGGATGACAGCAGCACGCGACGCAGCGCGTTGCCGAGCGTGTGGCCGAAGCCCCGCTCGAACGGCTCGATCACGACGCGCGCCTGGCGCGGCGCCACCGGCTGCACCTTAACCACACGCGGCCTCAGGAACTCGCTTACAGAACCCTGCATTGCAGTCTCACCTTGCCGGCAACTGTGACCGGCGCAAAAGGAACACGGTAGGACCCGCTCAAATGGGGGCAAAGCCCCCGCAATTCAAGCGGATGCGATTACTTCGAATACAACTCGACGACCAGGTTCTCGTTGATGTCGGGAAGGATGTCATCGCGCCCCGGGGCCGACTTGAACACCCCGCGGAACTGCTCGCCGTTCACGTCCACCCAGTCCGGCAGGCCCACCTGCTGGGCGATCCCGAGGGCGGCGGTGATGCGCAGCTGCTTACGCGACTTCTCACGCACCTGCACGATATCGCCGGCCTTCACCTGGTAGGAGGCGATGGTCACCGGCTTCTCGTTCACGGTGATCGACTTGTGGCTGACCAGCTGGCGCGCCTCCGAGCGCGTGGCGGCGAAGCCCATGCGGTACACCACGTTGTCGAGGCGGCACTCGAGGAGCTTCAGCAGGTTCTCACCCGTGGCGCCGGCCTTGCGCGCAGCCTCGGTGTAGTAGTTGCCGAACTGGCGCTCGAGCACCCCGTACATGCGGCGCAGCTTCTGCTTCTCGCGCAGCTGCAGGCCGTAGTCCGACAGGCGCTGGCGCCGCTCACCCTTGACCCCTCCCGGGGGCACGGTGAACTTGCACTTGTTCTCGAGCGGCTTGACGCCCGACTTCAGGAAAAGATCGGTGCCCTCGCGGCGGGCGAGCTTGCACTTCGGACCGGTATATCGCGCCATATTCTCTAACCCTCAGACCCGACGCTTCTTCGGCGGACGGCACCCGTTGTGCGGGATCGGCGTCACGTCCGAGATGCTGGTGATTTTCAGTCCACAGTTGTTCAGTGCCCGCACCGCCGACTCGCGCCCGGGGCCTGGGCCGCCGACGCGCACTTCGACGTTCTTCACGCCGTGCTCCTGCGCAGCGACGCCGGCCTTCTCGGCCGCCACCTGGGCGGCGAACGGGGTCGACTTGCGCGAGCCGCGGAAGCCGCAGCCGCCCGAGGTCGCCCAGGAGAGGGTGTTCCCCTGGCGGTCGGTGATCGTGATGATCGTGTTGTTGAAGGAGGCGTGCACGTGCGCGATCGCATCGAGCACGTTCTTGCGCGCCTTCTTCGGCTTCTTGGCGCCACCGGCAGCCGCAGCTGCGTTGCCGGCGGAAGCGCCCTGCTTTGCTTTCTCTTCAGCCATGTCTTTCTAAGCCTTATGCCTTTCCAGGAGGTGCGTTCAGCTTCACCGCCTGTTTGCGCGGACCCTTGCGGGTACGGGCGTTGGTACGCGTGCGCTGGCCGCGCACCGGCAGTCCGCGACGGTGGCGGATGCCGCGCCAGGAACCTAAGTCCATCAGGCGCTTGATGTTCATGGAGACCTCGCGACGCAGGTCGCCCTCGACCGCGAACTTCGCGATCTGCGAGCGGATCGCGTTCACTTCCGCCTCGGTGAGATCCTTCACCTTGGTGGTGGGCGCGACCCCTGCGGCCGCGCAGGCCGCGCGCGCACGCGTGCGACCCACGCCGTAGATCTGCGTGAGCCCGATCCACACGTGCTTGTTCATCGGGATATTGATGCCGGCGATACGTGCCATGCTTTAGTACCTCAACCCTGACGCTGCTTGTGACGCGGATCTGAACAGATGACGTAGATCACGCGGCGGCGGCGCACGATCTTGCAGTTCTTGCAGATCTTCTTGACCGACGGACGAACTTTCATGATTACCCACCCGAACCGGGTCGGCCGGAGCCGAGCAGGTTCGCCTTCTTGAGAAGTCCCGGGTACTGATGCGACATCAGGTGCGCGTTCAGCTGCGCAATGAAGTCCATCACCACCACGACGACGATGAGGAGCGAGGTGCCACCGAAGTGAAACGGCACACCCTTCCAGGAAACGAGAATCTCCGGCAGCAGGCACACCGCGGTGACGTACAGCGCGCCCCACAGCGTCAGGCGCGTGAGCACCGCATCGATGTACTCGGCCGTCTGCTGGCCCGGGCGGATGCCGCGCACAAAGGCGCCGGACTTCTTGAGATTGTCAGCCGTGTCGCGCGCGTTGAAGACCAGCGCGGTATAGAAGAAGCAGAAAAAGATGATGAGCGCAGCGTAGATCACGAGGTGCAGCGGCTGCCCGTAGCCGAGCGCTGCCGCCACGCTCTGCATGAAGGTCGCAAAGCGGGTGTTCGAGCCGGTGCCGGCGAAGCTGGCGAGCGTCGCCGGGAACAACAGCAGGCTGGAGGCGAAGATCGGCGGGATCACGCCCGACATGTTGAGCTTGAAGGGCAGGTGGCTCGTCTGCCCGGCGTACATGCGCCGGCCCACCTGGCGCTTGGCGTAGTCGACCGGGATGCGGCGCTGCGCGCGCTCCACGTAAACCACGAAGTAGGTGGTGGCGATCACGACCAGGAGCAGTACCAGCGCCACCGGACCCTGCATTTCGCCGTTGCTGACCGACTCGAAGGTGTTGCCGACCGCGCCCGGCAGCCCGGCGACGATGCCCGAGAGAATGATCATCGAGATGCCGTTGCCGATGCCGCGCTCGGTGATCTGCTCGCCGAGCCACATGAGGAACATGGTGCCGGTCGTCATGGTGACGGTGGCCGTGAGCATGAACGGCCAGCCATGGATCAGGGTGAGGCCGCCCTTGTCGAGGGCGCCGGCCGCGGCGAAGGACTGCACCAGCGCCAGCGCCACGGTGCCGTAGCGGGTGTACTGGGTGATCTTGCGGCGCCCGGACTCGCCTTCCTTGCGCAGCTCCGAGAGCGTCGGCACCACCATCGACATCATCTGGATGATGATGGAGGCGGAGATGTAGGGCATGACGCCCATGGCGAAGATCGACAGGCGCGACAGGGCACCGCCGGAGAACATGTTCACGATCCCGAGGATCGTGTTCGAGCGGTCGCCGAAGAAGCGCGCCACTTCGGCAGGGTTGATGCCCGGCACCGGGATGAAAGTGCCGATGCGATAGACGATAAGCGCGCCGAGCAGGAACAGCAGGCGGCCGCGCAGCTCGCTGGAGCGTGCGACGTCGCCAAAAGAACTCGTGCTGCTCACCGTGGTGGCCATACGCTCGTTTACGCCTATGCCTCGATCTTGCCGCCGGCCGCCTCGATGGCCGCCCGCGCACCCTTGGTCACCGCGATGCCCTTGAGCGTCACGGCCTTCTTGAACTCACCCGAGAGGATGATCTTGGCGCGCTCGGTACCCACCGGCACCACCTGCGCCTTGAGAAGGGCCGCCAGATCCACGAGCGTACCCTCGACCTTGGCGAGCTCATCCAGGCGCACTTCCGCGCGCGTGCTCTTCATGGCCGAGCGGAAGCCCACCTTCGGCATGCGGCGCTGGATCGGCATCTGGCCGCCTTCGAAGCCGACCTTGTGGTAACCGCCCTTGCGCGCGCGCTGGCCCTTGGTGCCGCGGCCGCAGGTCTTGCCCTGCCCGGCGGAGGCCCCGCGGCCGACCCGCAGACGCGGGCGCTTGGCGCCCGGGCCGGGTTTCATCGAATTCAGTCGCATCGTCATGCGCCCTTCTCCTCGACCTGCAGCAGGTGCACGGCGGCGTTGATCATGCCGCGGTTCTCGCGCGTGTCCTTGACCGTGACGCTCTGGTGGATGCGCCGCAGCCCCAGGCCGCGCGCGGAGGCGGCGATGTTCTTCAGCTGCCCGTTGAGGCTCTTCACCAGCGTCACTTTGATCTGTTTGTCAGCCATGGCACATCAGCCCGTGATTTCGTCCAGCGTCTTGCCACGCTTCGCCGCGATGTCCTCGGGCGAGCGGATCTTCGCCAGCGCGTTGATGGTGGCGCGCACGACGTTGATCGGGTTGCGCGAGCCGTAGCTCTTGGCGAGCACGTTGCGCACCCCGGCGCACTCGAGCACCGCGCGCATGCCGCCGCCGGCGATGACGCCGGTACCATCGGAGGCCGGCTGCATGTACACGCGCGTCGCGCCATGGTTACCCGTGACCGCGTAGTGCAGCGAATCGTTGCGCAGCGACACGTTGATGAGGTTCTTGCGCGCCTGGGTCATGGCCTTGGAGATCGCCACCGGCACCTCGCGCGCCTTGCCGAAGCCATAGCCGACGCGGCCGGAGGTATCCCCGACCACGGTGAGCGCCGTGAAGCCGAACTGCCGGCCACCCTTCACCACCTTGGCGGTGCGGTTGACGGCCACGAGCTTCTCGACGAACTCGTCCGCCGGCTGGCCTTTCTCAGGTCTTGCCATATGTGCTGTGCCTCTGCCTAAAACTCAAGACCCGCTTCGCGGGCTGCATCCGCGAGCGCCTTGACGCGCCCGTGGTACTGGAATCCGGAGCGGTCGAAGGCGACCTTGCTCACACCGGCCGCCTTGCTGCGCTCGGCAATGGCGCGGCCGACGGCTCTGGCCGCCTCCACGTTGCCGGTGCCCTTGAGGCCCGCGCGCACCTTCTCCTGCACGGTGGAGGCCGCGGCGATGACCTTGGCACCCTCGGCATCGGTCACCTGGGCGTAGATGTGATTGGGCGTGCGGTGCACGCTCAGGCGCGCCACGGTCAGCTGCTTGATGTGCGCCCGGCTCTTCACGGCGCGGCGCTGGCGCCGCTGCTTCTTCGTGATAATCACTTCTTCTTCCCCTCTTTCAGGGTGATCTTCTCGTTCGCGTAGCGCACGCCCTTGCCCTTGTAGGGCTCCGGCGGGCGGATATCGCGGATCTCGGCGGCGATCTGACCGACCTTCTGCCGATCGATGCCCTTGATCAGGATCTCAGTCTGGGTCGGGGTCTCGATGCTGATTCCTTCCGGGATCGGTACGTTGACCGGGTGCGAGAAGCCGAGCGTGAGGTTCAGGCTCTTGCCCTGCACGGCAGCGCGGAAGCCGACGCCGACCAGCTCGAGCTTCTTCTCGTAGCCCTTGGTCACGCCCTGCACCATGTTGGCGAGGTGCGCGCGCGTGGCGCCGGCCATGGTACGCGCCGCGCCCGGGTCGTCGAACTCGATCTCGAGCTTCTTTTCCTTCTCCGTTACCGAGACACCGCGGCCGAGCGGCAGGCTGAGTGAGCCCTTCGCGCCCTTGATGGTGATCTGGGTGGCGGCGATGGTCGCGGTCACGCCCGAAGGCAGGTCGACCGGAGCTTTGGCAATTCTCGACATGATGCTTGGTCTCTAAGGTTTCGCGTCAGGCGACGATGCAGAGCACTTCGCCGCCCTGCCCGCTCGCGCGCGCCTGCTTGTCGGTCATGACGCCCTTGGGCGTCGAGACGATCACCGTCCCCATGCCGCCGAGGACCTTCGGCAGCTCGTCCTTGCCGCGGTAGATCCGCAGTCCGGGACGGCTGACGCGCTCCAGGCGGTCGATGACGGGACGGCCCTCGAAATACTTCAGCCCTATCGTCAGGCGCGGCTTGCCGGCCTCGGCATCGAGACGGAAGTCGGCGATGTAGCCCTCATCCTTCAGCACCTTGACGATGGCGGTCTTCAGGCGCGAGGACGCGAGCTGCACTTCGCTCTTACCGGCCGTCTGGCCGTTGCGGATGCGCGTCAGGAGATCGGCAATGGGATCGGTCATGCTCATGCGGCGTTCCTCACCAGCTCGCCTTCGACAGACCCGGGATCTCGCCGCGGCTCGCGACCTCGCGGATCTTCACCCGCGCAAGCCCGAACTTGCGGTACACGCCGCGTGAGCGCCCGGTAATGGCGCAGCGATTGCGCTGGCGCGACTTGCTGGCGTCGCGCGGCTGCTTCTGCAGATCCGCCTGCGCAGCTTGGCGCTCCTCGGGCGAGCTCTTGGGGCTTCTGATCAGCTCCTTGAGCTTCGCGCGCTTCGCCGCGTACTTTTTCACGATCCCGGCGCGACGCTTCTCGCGCTCGACCATGCTCGTCTTAGCCATAGACTTAGTTAGTCCTGTTACTTCCGGAACGGGAAGTTGAATGCCTCGAGCAACGCTCGGCCGTGACGGTCATCCGTTGCCGTCGTAGTAATGGTGATGTCCATGCCCCGGATCTGGTCGACCTGGTCGTACTGGATCTCGGGGAAAATGATCTGTTCCTTGACGCCGAGGGAGTAGTTGCCCTGCCCGTCAAAGGAGCGCGGCGACACGCCGCGGAAGTCGCGGATACGCGGCATCGCGATCGAGATCAGGCGGTCCAGGAACTCGTACATGCGCGCGCCGCGTAAGGTGACCTTGGCGCCGATCGGCAGCCCCTGGCGGATCTTGAAGGACGCGATCGCCTTGCGTGACTTCGTGATCAGCGGCTTCTGGCCGGTGATCTTGGTGAGGTCGGCCACGGCCGCGTCCATCACCTTCTTGTCGGCCACGGCCTCGCCCACGCCCATGTTGATCGTGATCTTGCTGATGCGCGGCACCTGCATGACGTTTTCGATCTTCAGGTCCGAGCGCAGCTTCGGCACGATCGTCTGTCGGTAAACTTCTTGGAGTCTCGCCATAACCACTCACTTGACGCTTAGTTAGGCGTCGAGCATCTCTCCGTTCGACTTGAAGAAGCGCACCCGCTTACCGTCGGTGAGCGTCTTGACCCCGATGCGGTCGCCCTTCTTGGCGCCCGGGTTCCAGATCGCGACCTTCGACAGCGCGAGCGGCACTTCCTTCTCGATGATGCCGCCGGGCTTGCCCGTCTGCGGGTTGCCCTTGGTATGCCTCTTCGCCATGTTCACGCTCTCCACCAGCACGCGGCCGTCGGGGAGCACCTGGATCACAGCGCCACGACGACCCTTGTCGCGCCCGGAGAGCACGATCACCTGGTCGCCCTTGCGAATCTTCTTCATCTAAAGCACCTCGGGTGCAAGCGAGATGATCTTCATGAACTGCTGGTTGCGCAGCTCACGCGTCACCGGTCCAAAGATGCGGGTGCCGATGGGCTCGAGCTTGTTCGTGAGCAGCACCGCGGCATTGCCGTCGAAGCGGATCAGCGAACCATCCGCACGGCGCACGCCGCGCTTGGTGCGCACCACCACCGCGTCGTAAACCTCGCCCTTCTTCACCTTGCCGCGGGGGATGGCGTCCTTGACGCTCACCTTGATGACGTCCCCCACGGTCGCGTAGCGGCGGCGCGTGCCGCCGAGCACCTTGATGCACATCAGGGTGCGCGCGCCGCTGTTGTCGGCGGCATTCAGCATTGTCTGCAGCTGGATCATGGTTCGTTACCTGCTCTTCGCGCGCTTCAGCGACCCTTGGCCTTCTCGACCACCTCGAGCAGCGCCCAGGACTTATGCCGCGACATCGGCCGGCACGGGGTGATGATCACGAGGTCACCGTCCTTGGCCACGCTCTTGTCATCGTGCGCCAGGAGCTTGGTCGTGCGGCGGATGAACTTGCCGTAGGTCGGGTGCTTCACCAGGCGCTCGATCTCCACCGCAATGGTCTTCTGCATCTTGGTGCTGACGACCCGGCCGGTGAGCGTGCGTGCGCCCTTGGCTTCCACTTTGCTCTCTTCCGCGCTCACTTCTTGCCTCCGGCGCTCGCCGCGCGCTGCTTCTGCAGCATCGTCTTCACGCGCGCGATATTGCGGCGCGCAATGCCAAACTGATCCGGCTTCGGGTTCTGGCCCGTCGCGCGCTGCATGCGCAGCGAGAACTGTTCCTTGCGCAGCTTCACCAGCTCCTCGGCGAGCTCCGCCGGGCTCTGCTTCTGCAGCTTCTCGCGGTACTGACGCAGTTGTCCGATCTTCATCACCGCACCTGCCGTTTCACGAAGGACGTGGACACGGAGAGCTTCGAGCCCGCCAGGCGGAACGCCTCGCGCGCGGTCGTCTCATCCACCCCTTCCATCTCGAAGAGCACCTTGCCGGGCTGCACGCGCGCGATGTAGTACTCGACGTTGCCTTTACCCGAGCCCATGCGCACTTCGAGAGGCTTCTTGGAAATCGGCACGTCCGGGAACACGCGGATCCAGATCTGGCCGCCGCGCTTCACGTAGCGCGCCATGGCGCGACGCGCCGCCTCGATCTCGCGCGCGGTCATGCGCGCCCGGCTGGTGGCCTTCAGGCCGAACTCGCCGAAGGACACGTTGCTGCCGCGCTGGGCCAGGCCGCCGTTGCGGCCCTTGAACATCTTGCGGTACTTGGTGCGTTTGGGCTGGAGCATGATCTAGTCGCCTTTAAGCCTGCGCCGGAGCGGCCTCGGGAGCCGCGGGCGGGGCAGTCACGGCCGGGGGCGCACCGGCGGCGGCGGGCGCGGCAGCGGCCTCACCCTCCGGGGCGGCCGCGGCGGCCTGCTGCGCAAGCTGGGCCTTGTCGAACACCTCGCCCTTGAAGATCCACACCTTCACGCCGATGACGCCGTAGGTGGTCTGCGCCTCGGAGAGGCCGTAGTCGATGTCGGCGCGGAAGGTGTGCAGCGGGATGCGGCCCTCGCGGTACCACTCGGTGCGCGCGATCTCGGAGCCGTTCAGGCGCCCGGAGACGCGCACCTTCACGCCGAGGGCCCCTGAGCGCATGGTGCTCATCACGGCGCGCTTCATGGCGCGGCGGAACATGACGCGCTTCTCGATCTGCTGCGCGATGGAATCGGCGACCAGCTGCGAGTCGAGCTCGGGCTTTCTGATCTCGGCGATGTTCAGGCGCACGTCAGTCACGGGCATCCCTAAGAGCGCAGCCGTTTCCTGGCGCAGCTTCTCGATGTCCTCGCCCTTCTTGCCGATGACGATGCCGGGGCGGGCGGTCTGGATGGTGATATTCACCTTCTTGGCGGCGCGCTCGATCAGCACCCGGCTCACCGAGGCCTCCTTGAGGCGCTCCTTGAGGAAGGTGCGCACGCGGAAGTCCGTGTGCACGTGCTCCGGGAACTGCTTCTTGCCGGCATACCAGCGGCTGGTCCAGTCGCGGGTGATCCCCAAGCGTATGCCCAGCGGATTGACCTTCTGACCCATGCGTTAATCCTTCTTGCCGTCAGAGACGCTGACGGTGATATGACTGTTGCGCTTGACGATGCGCGCGCCGCGGCCCTTGGCGCGGGCGGCGAAGCGCTTGAGCACCGGGGCGGCGTCGACGTGGATGAGCGTGACTTTCAGCTCATCGATGTCGGCGCCGTGGTTGTGCTCGGCATTGGCGACCGCGGATTCGAGCACCTTGCGCACCAGTTCCGCGCCCTTCTTGGGCATGAACTTGAGCGTCGAGATGGCGTTGCCCACCGGCTGGCCGCGCACGACGTCCGCCACCAGGCGGCACTTCTGCGGGGAGATGCGCGCGTAGCGCAGTTTCGAGGTCACTTGCATCGTTGTTCCTGCGGACCCTTAGGTCGAGGCCTCCACCTTGCGGTCCCCGGAGTGCGCCTTGAAGGTGCGGGTGGGCGCGAACTCGCCGAGCTTGTGGCCCACCATGTTCTCGCTGATCAGCACCGGGATGTGCTGACGGCCGTTGTGCACGGCGATCGTCAGTCCCACCATCTCCGGCACCACCATCGAGCGGCGCGACCAGGTCTTGATCGGCTTGCGGTCGTTCTTGGCAGAGGCCACCTGCACCTTCTTGGCAAGGTGCAGATCAACGAACGGACCCTTTTTCAGTGAACGTGGCATGTGTACTTACGCCCCTTAACGGATGCGGTTCTTACGGCGCTGGACGATCATGTTGTCCGTGCGCTTGTTGTGACGCGTCTTCAGACCCTTCGTCTGCTGCCCCCACGGCGACACCGGATGCGGGTTGCCCTGGCCGGACTTGCCCTCGCCGCCACCGTGCGGGTGGTCGACCGGGTTCATCGCCAGTCCACGCACCGTCGGGCGGATGCCGCGCCAGCGCTTGGCGCCGGCCTTGCCGTAGCTGCGCAGGTTGTGCTCATCGTTGCCGACCTCGCCGATAGTGGCGCGGCAGTCGACGTGCACCTTGCGGGTCTCACCCGACTTCAGGCGCAGGTACGCGTAGATACCCTCGCGCGAGGTGAAGCTCACCGAGGAGCCGGCGCTGCGCGCCATCTGGCCGCCACGGCCGGGCTTCATCTCCACGTTGTGGATGATCGAGCCGACCGGGATGTGGCGCAGCGTCATGGCGTTGCCCGACTTGATCGGGGCCTCGGCACCGGAGCGCACCTCATCACCGGGCTTCATGCCCTTGGTGGCGAGGATGTAGCGCCAGTCGCCGTCCGAGTACTTCACGAGCGCAATGTGGCTGGTGCGGTTCGGATCGTACTCCAGACGCTCGACGACACCGGCGACGCCGTCCTTGTCACGCTTGAAGTCGATGATGCGGTACTTCTGGCGCGAGCCGCCGCCGTGGTGGCGCGTGGTGATGCGGCCGAAGTGGTTGCGCGCGCCGGTCTTGTTCTGGTGCGCGGTGAGTGACTCGAGCGGGCCGCCCTTGTGCAGGTGCGAGCGGTCGACTTTGGTGAGCGCGCGCGTGCCCGGGGTTCTTGGCTTGTACTTAATGAGAGCCATGGTGGGTCCTTCAGGCCTTGGCGCGGGCTTCGTAGTCGATCGTCTGCCCGGCGACGAGGCTCACGTAGGCCTTCTTCCAGTCCTGCGTGCGGCCGGTGGTCTTGCCGAAGCGACGGGTCTTACCAGGCTCGTTGACGACCTGCACGCCCGCGACCTTGACGTCGAACATCAGCTCGACGGCCTTCTTTACGTCGGTCTTGGTGGCCTCGCGGCGCACCTTGAAGGTGTACTGGTTGTGGTTCTGCATCGCGAGCGAGGTCTTCTCGGTCACGTGCGGAGCGATCAGCACGCTCATCAGCTGCTCGCGGTTCATTGCAGGCGCTCCTCGATCAGCTTCACCGCACCGACGGTCATCAGCACCTTGTCGTAGGCGGCGAGCGCCAGCGGGTTGAGCGCGGTCACTTCGATCACCTCGACGTGCGCGAGGTTGCGCGCCGCCAGGTAGAGCTTCTCGTCCGTCGCCTCGACCACGATCAGCACCGAGGACAGCGACCATTCCTTGAGCTGATTGGCGAGCAGGCGGGTCTTGGGCGCCTCGAGCGCGATGCCGTCGGTCACCAGCAGGCGCTCCGTGCGCGCGAGCTCCGAGAGCATCGAGCGGATGGCGCCGCGGTACATCTTGCGGTTCACCTTCTGCGCAAAGTCGCGCGGCTTGGCCGCAAAGGTGCGCCCGCCACCGACCCAGATGGGCGAGCGGCTGGAGCCGGCGCGCGCCTGGCCGGTGCCCTTCTGCGCGTGCGGCTTGCGGCCGCCGCCGCGCACTTCGGCGCGCGACTTCTGCGCCTTGGTGCCCGCGCGACCGGCATTGCGGTAGGCGGTGAGCACCTGGTGCACCAGGGCTTCGTTGAACTTGTGGCCGAAGGCGGCCTCGGAAACTTCCAGCGCGGCCGAGCCGTTGACGAGCTTCAGTTTCATGGCTTACTTCTTTCCCGCCTTGGCCGGGTCCTTCGACGGGGCACTGCCGACCTTCAGCGGCGCCACGGTCTTGCGGTTCGCACGGCGCCCGGCCTTGAGCGAGGCGCGCACGATGACCTGGCCACCCTCGGAACCGGCGACCGCGCCGCGCACCAGGAGCAGGTTGCGGTCGAGGTCGACGCCCACGACCTTCAGGTTCTCGGTGGTGCGGCGCACCACGCCCATGTGGCCGGACATACGGCGGCCCTTGAAGACGCGTCCCGGGGTCTGGCGCTGGCCGATGGAGCCCGGGGAGCGGTGCGACACGGACACGCCGTGGGTCGCCGGCAGGCCGCCGAAATTGTGGCGCTTCATGACGCCGGCGAAGCCCTTGCCGATGGTGGTCCCGGTGACGTCGACCTTCTCGCCCTCCTTGAACAGGTCGACCTTGAACTCGGTGCCGGCGGCAACCTCGGTCTTGTCGGCCTCGGTCAGGCGGAACTCGACGAGGCCCTTACCCGGAGCGACGCTGGCGCGCGCGTAGTGCCCCGAGACGGCCTTGGAATAGAGCGAGGGCCGGCGGGTCCCGTAGGTGACCTGCACCGCACGGTAGCCGTCCTTGTCCTTGCCCTTCACCTGGGTGACGCGGTTCGGGAGAACCTCGATCACGGTGACGGGCACTGTTTCACCAGCATCCGTGAAGATGCGGGTCATGCCGACTTTGCGGCCGACCAGTCCGATTGCCATATCCTTCCTCTCTCAATCCCGTGGGGCGCTGCGATTGGCGCCCCGGGGCCACTGGCACCGAGCGTAAGCTACTGACACAACAAGAGATTTACGCAAAGCCGGGAGGCCCGCGTCAGTCTCGAGTGGTCTTGGAGCTCAAGCTCCAACCTCGCCCGATGCCGCTTCAAGCGACTGCCCCCACCTTGCGGCGGGGGCTAAAAAGGGCGCGAAGTATAGGCGCGTCCCGTGCCGTAATCAATCCCGGATCGGGGCTCGCACGAGGGTTGCCGGGCGCGTCTACATGCCGAAGGCGGCGCGCAGGAAGGCGTCGCTGCGCGAGAGCAGTTCCGCCCGGGCTTTCGAGTCATCCAGCTGATGATCGAGCCCCTCCCAGGTCACCAGAGTGGATTTGCCACCTGCGGACTTCAAGGCCGAATCCATGCGCTGGGATTGCTCGATGCTGACGTTGCGGTCCATTGTCCCGTGAAAGAGGAGGACCGGTGCCTTAATGCGATCGGCGTGCTCGGCCGGAGAGCCCTCACGCGCAGCCGCCCCCTCCCCGATGAAATCGCTGGCCAGATCGAAGTTGCTCCAGCGACGGTACGATTCACGGAGTGCAGGAAGGTCGGTCACCGGGGCGATCGCGATAACCGCCTTGAAGAGCGTAGGGTCCACCACGGCCGACTGCAGCGCCGCATAGCCCCCGTAGGACCAGCCGACGATCCCGAGTCTCGCAGGCTCGGCCCCCTCCTTGACCAGCCAGCGCCCGGCATCGAGCACGTCGCCGATAGCTACGTTCCAGGCACGGAAGCCGTTGTCCCGAAACCACGCATCCCCGTAGCCCGACGAGCCGCGGAAATTGGGTTGCAGTACGGCGTAGCCGCGATTGGCAAAGAATTGTGCGACCCAGTCGAACCCCCAGACGTCGCGCGCGCTCGGGCCGCCGTGCGGCATGACGATCGCCGGCAGGCCCTTGACGCTCTGCGCTCCCGGGGGCAGGGTCAGGTAGCCGGGAATCTGCGTGCCGTCGCCTGCCGTGTAGGTCACCGGGCGCACAGTGGCAAGCTTCACGCCCTCGAGCTGGCTACGCGCCAGCAGCAGAGCCTGCAGCTGGTGCGATTTGCGATCGAACAGGTAATAGACGCCGGGATCAACGTCGGTGCTCGTCAGCACTAACATGCGGGTTTCATCCTGGCTCGCGTCGATGACGTTAAGCGGGACATGCAGTGCCCGGTTCAGGGATTCCATCAGCGCCTTGATATCGGGGGCGAAGTACTCAGCATGGCGATACGCCGTCACGTAGCTGACTCCGACCACACGATGCTGACGCCCGAGCGTGATGAGGTGCGACACATCGACCTCGGGGTTAGCGTAAACGAGCTGCTCGGCACGCCCGGAGTCGAGCGCCATCGTGTAGATCGCTAGCCGGCCATCGAGTTTCTTGTACCCATAGGCAAGGTTCTGCTCCGGATCAACCGCTACCGGCGCGAAGCCGGTCTCGTCCGTGGTCCGGTACGTACTTAGCGGCTGCAGGTCCTCGGAGCCCACCGGATGGAAGTCGTACTGGAGCACCCCGGTCATTCCGCGAGCGTTCAGCTCATGGTCGGCGACGATGCGCACGTGGCCACGCCCATCGCTGATATAGCCGCCGGCCTGGCGACGCGCGGGCTCAAGGCGATGGCTCTGCAGAGTACGCGTATCGACGATATCGACCCCGAGGCCGGCCTCCGTCGAGCCGAAACGAGTGCCGATCTTGTCGTTCGGGAGATACGCGCGCGTCATCAGGACGGAGGCCTCCGTGTCCGGGAGCCAGTCGATCACTTCCCCGCCGTACGTGAGCAGACCGTGGGTGCTCTGGGTCTGCTCCTTGCTGAGTGTCTTGGGATCCGAGCCGTCGGCATTGACGGCCACGACGCGCGTGAACGGCACGGGACCAAACTGCACATCCATTGCGAGGATGTAGACTTGGCACACTAGGCGCTCGTTTGACACCCACCCGCACGATTCCAGCCGCTCGGGGCTGCCGGCGGCGGACAGCGCAGCCTTCGGCTTCGCGTCCTTGGTGGCAAGACTCAGGGTGTAGACCACCGCTCCTTGGCCGGCAGTCGGGCCGATCCAGGCCAGGTTCTGGCCATCCGGCGATAGGCTGAGGTTGATGACGCTCTGCCGCGCACCGAAGGCTGCAGCGGCATCGAAATTCGCGCCATCGGCCAGCGCCAGAGGAGGAACAAGAACGCAGAACGCGGTCAGTGTCGGGATGATGCGTCGCATCCGGGCAACTCCAGAACTAATGGGCGTTACGCCCGCCTATTTCTGTCTTGGAGCGAATGATACTCCCACGCTGCGGCTCAAGTTCCAGAAGGGGGGAGTCGCCTCAAGACCGCGGCCTGACATAACAAGGAGGGTTGCGGCCCGGACACAAGAGGTCCCGGCCGGTTAACAAGGAGCCAGTTCAGCTCGATCTTGGCTTCCGCAGGAGGGGTAGCTCTGCCCGCACGCTAAGATCAGGCCCGAGTACCGCGACGCAAGAAGCGCGCAAAGCGAGAGGGTCGGATGTCCGCGCGAGCTGTCCGGTATCTCGGAGTGTTTTGCGGATTATGGGCAGCAGCCGCGGCCGCCGATTTCCCGCAGGCTGTCAATGACTACAATGCGGGCAACTACGATGTGGCCCGCGGCGAGTTCCTGAGGCTGGCCGCCCTTGGGGATGCGCCCTCGCAATTCAATCTGGGCGCTATGGCCACACAGGCGCAGGGGCAGCCCAAGGACGCGGGAGCCGCGGTCGGATGGGCAGACGCGGCCAACGCAGACTACTGGAAGGCTGGGAACGCCCAATGGACTGCCGTTAAACGCGGCAAGGAACTGAACTGGAACACGCAGTGGATGGAAGAACGGTTGGCGCTTTATCGCAAGTCGCGCGCATGGAACGGCGATCTGTTCGCGCTGCCGCCGCAGGCAACGGGTAGCGCAGCGAGTCACTGACTCAATTGCGCACTGCCAGAAACGAACGCGCCGCGGGAGACCGCGGCGCGTTCGTCAACCTGAGCCGGCCCTCGGGCGCCGGCCGCGCGCCCCTTCAGTTGAGCGCGATCTTCACTTCCACACCCGCCGGCAGCTCGAGCTTCATGAGCGCATCCACGGTCTTGTCCGTGGGGTTCACGATGTCCATGAGGCGCTTGTGGGTGCGCAGCTCGAACTGGTCGCGCGCGTCCTTGTCCGCGTGCGGGGAGACGAGCACGGTGAAGCGCTCCATCTTGGTCGGCAGCGGCACCGGGCCCTTGACGGTGGCACCCGTGCGCTTGGCCGTCTCGACGATCTCGCGGGCAGATGAGTCGATCAGGCGATGGTCGAACGCCTTGAGGCGAATACGGATGTTCTGGTTAGCCATTGCTCACTCCACTCGCTGCAGTTCGACTTCAATCACTTCAGGATCTTGGAGACGACGCCTGCGCCGACGGTCTTGCCGCCCTCACGGATCGCAAAGCGCAGTCCCTCTTCCATGGCGATCGGGCTGATCAGCTCGACCGCCATCTTGATGTTGTCCCCGGGCATGACCATCTCCACACCCGCCGGCAGCTCGATCAGCCCCGTCACGTCCGTCGTGCGGAAGTAGAACTGCGGCCGGTAGCCCTTGAAGAACGGCGTGTGGCGCCCGCCCTCCTCCTTGGACAGCACGTACACCTCGCACTCAAAGTTCGTGTGCGGAGTGATGGAACCGGGCTTCGCCAGCACCTGGCCGCGCTCGACTTCCTCGCGCTTCGTGCCACGCAGCAGCACCCCGACGTTGTCACCCGCCTGACCCTCGTCCAGGAGCTTCCTGAACATCTCCACCCCGGTGCAGATGGTCTTGGTCGTGGCCTTCAGCCCCACGATCTCCACCTCATCGTTCACCTTCACGATGCCGCGCTCGATGCGTCCCGTCACCACCGTGCCGCGCCCGGAGATCGAGAACACATCCTCCACCGGCATCAGGAAGGGCTTGTCCACCTCGCGCTTGGGTACCGGGATGTACTGGTCCATCTCCTCGACCAGCTTCACCACCGAGGGCACCCCGATGTCGCTCTTGTCACCCTCGAGCGCCTTTAAGGCAGACCCGATCACGATCGGAGTCTTCTCGCCGGGAAACTTGTAGGTCGTCAAGAGCTCGCGCACCTCCATCTCCACAAGCTCGAGCAGCTCCTTGTCGTCCACCATGTCGGCCTTGTTCATGTACACCACGATGTACGGAACCCCGACCTGGCGCGCCAGAAGAATGTGCTCGCGCGTCTGCGGCATCGGACCATCCGCCGCCGACACCACGAGAATCGCCCCGTCCATCTGCGCAGCTCCCGTGATCATGTTCTTCACGTAGTCCGCATGCCCCGGGCAGTCCACGTGCGCGTAGTGCCGGTTCTTGCTCTGGTACTCCACGTGCGCCGTCGAGATCGTGATGCCGCGCGCCTTCTCTTCAGGCGCCTTGTCAATCTGGTCGTACGCCATGAACGTGCCGCCGTAGGTCTCGGCCATCACCTTCGTCAGCGCCGCCGTCAGCGTCGTCTTGCCGTGGTCCACGTGACCAATCGTGCCCACGTTAACGTGCGGCTTGCTGCGCTCAAATTTCTCTTTGGACATGGCGTACTTCCTCGGCTCTTAACTTTGCTTACCAGTTATTTCTTGATGATGCCGTCGGCGATGTTCGGCGGCACTTCCAAATACTTCGCGAATTCCATCGTGAACGTGGCGCGCCCCTGGCTCATGGAGCGCACGGTCGTGGCGTAGCCGAACATCTCCGACAGCGGCACGTCCGCGGTGATCGCCTTGCCCGAGGGCGTCTCGTCCATGCCGGTGATCTGACCGCGCCGGCGGTTGAGGTCACCGATTACATCCCCCGAGTACTCCTCCGGGGTTACGACCTCGACCTTCATGATGGGTTCCAGCAACACGGGCTTCGCGCGCCTGAAACCTTCCTTGAAGCCCATCGAGCCTGCGATCTTGAAGGCCATCTCGTTCGAGTCGACGTCGTGGTAGGAGCCGTCGAACACGGTGACCTTCACGTCCACGACCGGGTAGCCGGCGATGACCCCGGTATCGACCGCTTCCTTGATGCCCTTGTCCACCGCAGGAATGTACTCGCGTGGCACGGCGCCGCCGACGATGCCGTTGATGAACTCGTAGCCCTTGCCCTGCTCGTTCGGCTCGATCTTCAGCCACACGTGACCGTACTGGCCACGACCACCGGACTGGCGCACGAACTTGCCTTCGCTCTCGACCTTGGCGCGGATGGTCTCGCGGTACGCGACCTGCGGCTTGCCGACGTTGGCATCCACGCTGAACTCGCGCTTCATGCGATCAACGATGATCTCCAGGTGCAGCTCACCCATGCCGGAGATGATGGTCTGCGAGGACTCCTGGTCCGTGTGCACGCGGAAGGAGGGGTCCTCCTTCGCCAGGCGCTGCAGCGCGAGTCCCATCTTCTCCTGGTCGGCCTTGGTCTTGGGCTCCACGGCAACCGAGATCACCGGCGCCGGGAACTCCATCTTCTCCAGCGTGATGACCTTCTCGAGGTCGCACAGCGTGTCACCGGTGATGACGTCCTTGAGCCCGACCGCCGCGGCGATGTCGCCGGCGCGCACTTCCTTGATCTCGGTGCGGTCGGAGGCGTGCATCTGCAGCAGGCGTCCGATGCGCTCCTTCTTGCCCTTGGTCGGCACGTACACGGTGTCGCCGGAATTGAGCACGCCCGAATAGACGCGGAAGAAGGTCAGGTTACCGACGAAGGGGTCGTTCAGGATCTTGAAGGCGAGCGCGGCGAACGGCGCCGCATCGCTCGCCTTGCGGGTGTCCGGCTCGCCACGGTCATTGAGGCCCTTGACGTCGGGCATCTCGATCGGGCTCGGCATGAACTCGATGACCGCATCGAGCAGCGCCTGCACGCCCTTGTTCTTGAAGGCGGTGCCGCACATGCACAGCACGATCTCGTTCCTGATCGAGCGCGCGCGCAGGCCCTCGCGGATCTCCGCCTCGGAGAGCTCCTCGCCCTCGAGGTACTTCTGCATGAGCCGGTCGTTGGCCTCGGCCGCCGACTCGATCATCTTGGTGCGGTATTCCTCGGCCTCGGCCCTGAGGGCCGCCGGGATCTCGCGGTACTCGAACTTCATCCCCTGGGTGGCCATGTCCCAGTAGATGGCCTTCATGCGGATGAGGTCGATGACGCCCTCGAAATTGTCCTCGGCGCCGATCGGGATCTGGATGACCACCGGGTTGGCACGCAGGCGTGACCTGATCTGGTCGACGCAGCGGAAGAAGTTCGCTCCGGCGCGGTCCATCTTGTTGACGAACGCGATGCGCGGCACGCCGTACTTGTTCATCTGCCGCCATACCGTCTCGGACTGCGGCTGCACGCCGGAGACCGCGCAGAACAGCGCCACGGCCGAATCGAGCACGCGCAGGGAGCGCTCCACCTCGATGGTGAAGTCGACGTGCCCCGGGGTGTCGAGGATATTGATGCGGTGCTCGGGGAAGGACTGGTCCATGCCCTTCCAGAAGCAGGTGGTGGCAGCGGCGGTAATGGTGATGCCGCGCTCCTGCTCCTGCTCCATATAGTCCATCACGGCCGCGCCGTCGTGAACCTCACCGATCTTGTGCGAGACGCCCGTGTAGAAAAGGATGCGCTCGGTCGTCGTCGTCTTGCCCGCGTCAATGTGAGCAGAGATGCCGATGTTCCGATAGCGCTCGATGGGCGTAGCACGTGCCACGGTTCAAGAAGCCTTTCGCTTACCAGCGATAATGGGCGAAGGCCTTGTTGGCCTCCGCCATACGATGCGTGTCTTCGCGTTTGCGGACGGCCGCGCCCCGGTTCTCGGAGGCGTCCATCAGCTCGTGCGCCAGGCGGAATGCCATGGTCTGCTCGCTGCGGTCACGGGCAGCCTCGATGACCCAGCGCATGGCCAGTGTCTGGCGGCGAGTGGAGCGAACTTCAACCGGCACCTGGTAGGTGGCGCCACCGACGCGGCGCGACTTCACCTCGACCACGGGCTTCACGTTGTCGAGCGCGGTGGCGAGCACCTCGATGGCTTCGCCGCCCTGCTTACCGGTCTTCTCGCTGATGCGGTCGAGGGCACCGTAGATGATGCGCTCGGCGGCCGACTTCTTGCCGCTCTTCATGACGACGTTCATGAACTTCGCGAGCATCTCGTTGTTGAACTTCGGGTCCGGCAGGATGGTGCGGACCGGGGCTTGGGCACGACGGGACATGGCTTGAGTACCCCTTACTTCTTCGGGCGCTTGGCGCCGTACTTGGAGCGACCCTGCTTGCGCTCGGCAACGCCGGCGCAGTCGAGCGTGCCGCGCACCGTGTGGTAGCGCACGCCAGGCAGGTCCTTGACGCGGCCGCCGCGGATGAGCACCACCGAGTGCTCCTGCAGGTTGTGGCCTTCGCCGCCGATGTAGCTCGTCACCTCGTAGCCGTTGGTGAGCCGCACGCGGCACACCTTGCGCAGCGCCGAGTTCGGCTTCTTCGGCGTCGTGGTATAGACGCGCGTGCAGACGCCGCGCTTCTGGGGGGATGCCCCGAGCGCCGGTACCTTGGTTTTCTCTGCCTTCGTCCGGCGCGGTTGCCGGATGAGCTGACCCGTGGTCGCCATCTTTCTCTTACTCTCCAAAGCGCTGCGGGAGTTGTCGGACTCGCGCGATAAAGCGACTTCCGAAGAACACCGGGCCGCCTGCGTGAGGCGGCCCGGTCGTCTGGAAGTCGCTGTTTCCGGTGCCGGCGATTAAGAAGGGCCGGCCCGACAAAGGCCGGCGATTCTAGGTATGACCCTAGTGAGTGTCAACCGGCAGCAAAATCCCATTTATAGGATAATGAGTCTACCGGGCGCAGGCGCCTCAAGACGCAGCCACCCCGGGGCAAGAACCAAACGAATTCAGCCTCGCATGGGGTCACAGGGATTAAGTGCGTAAACCGCTCCTCGCGGGCTGGCTCCTGAGCCTCGCCGCCGCGATTCCTTTATATGGGGCCCTCGCCGCGGCCCCGCAAGGCACTTCCGCCGGCCCGCCACCCGCCCCGACGGGCCAGATCCCCCTGGCAACGCGGATTCTGGACCCCGAGGTCCCCGTCCGGGGGCCCGAGGCCCTGGCCACCGGGTCGCTTGAGGACCGCTTCGGGCCCTTTTCCAGTCAGGGCTCTCATTTCCTTACTGGAATCAAATGGTTCCGCATAGAGCCCCCCGCCCCGACGGCACCGGGGACCACCCCGGTCCTGGTGGCCCGCTCCGGCATGGATCAGGCCGTGGAAGTCTTCGGACGCCAGGGTGGCGTCCCGGTCGCGCTCGGGCTGACCAGCACCGTGCCGAAGTTCGGCGGTGCGGAGGACAAGGTGTTCGCCCTGCCCTCGGGGCTTGACCCCGGCCAACCCCTCTACGCCCGGGTCACCCGCAGCGGTCGGGCGGTCACGGACCTGCAGTTCTCCGCCTCGACCCTGACGAGCGTGCTGGATGGGGCGGCAGCTCACGCGCGGGCGATCGCGCTGGCCTTCGGGGCCCTCATGGCGATGGCCGTCTCGGCGCTGCTGATCCGCCTGGTGCTCAAGGACCAGATCTACCCCCTGTACGGGACCGTGTTCCTGCTGCAGGCCATCTACCTCGCCTACTTCTCCGGCCAGGGCTTCAGCTGGCCGCTGTTGAGCTGGGCGCGCCCGTTCGCCAACTATGCCTACAACGTGCCGGTAGCGGTGAGCGCGGCAGCCGCGGCGCTGTTCGTACGGGAGTTTGCCAACCTCAAGGTCTTCTCGCCGCGCATCTACCGGGCCTTCGGCTGGCTTGCGCTCGCCTTTGGGGTGCTGACGCTCTCCAACGCCCTGCGCCCGTTCGGCTTCGGCATGCTGATCGCCCGCACCGGGGACCTCATGTTCGTGGGGTCTGCGATCTTCACCATGGTCGTGGCCTACCTTGCATGGCGGCGCGGTGGCAACCGGGCGGCCGGCTGGTTCCTGATCGCCTGGAGCCTCTTGTGCATCTTCCAGATCCTGACGGCGCTGCGCCTCCTCTACACGCGCGCCGACAGCGCGGAAGGCCTGGTGTACTACGGGCTCGCACCCTCAATGGTGGCCGCGGCGGTGCTCATCGCGCTCGGCGTCTCCGATCACGTGCGCCAGCAATCCCTGGCCCTGACCGATGCCGAGCGGCGCGCACAGACGGATCCTCTGACCGGGGTCCTCAACCGCCGCTCGCTCATCGAGCGGCTCGACGCCGCCTGTGTGCGGGCCCGCGCCCGCGGCCTGCCGATCTCGGTGCTGTTCCTGGACCTCGACCACTTCAAGCAGATCAACGACACCTTCGGGCACGCCGCCGGAGATGCCTGCCTCGCCGGCATCATCCCGCCGATCCAGGCGGAGCTGCGTCAGTCGGACGTCATCGGCCGCTACGGAGGCGAGGAGTTCGTGGTCATCCTCTACGGCGCCGATGCGGCGGCCGCCTATCCGATCGCCGAGCGCATCTGCCGGCGCGTCTCGGACATCCGCATCGAGGGCTTCGGGGCGGCGGTACAGCTCACCTGCAGTATCGGCGTGGCCGCCTCCGACACGCTCGAGGTGTGGGGACAGCACCTGATCGCGCACGCCGACACCGCGGTGTACGCCGCCAAGCGCTCCGGGCGCAACCAGGTCCAGGTTGCCGCCTCGCTCGCGGCCTGAGGGCGTGGCCGTGCTGATCCGCACCGCCGTGGCGAGCGATGTGCCGCCGCTGCTGTCCCTGGTGCGCCGCTACTGGGAATTCGAGGGCATCGCCGGCTTTGACGCCCTGCGCCTGGAGCTGCTCCTGCAGCGGCTCGTCGCGGGCGGTGAACTCGGCCAGGTCTTCGTGGCCGCGAGCGGCGCGGAACTGCACGGCTACCTGGTGCTGGTGCACGTGCTGAGCCTGGAGCACGGGGGACTGATGGCCGAGATCGATGAGCTCTTCGTGCTGCCGGCGGCGCGCGCACAGGGCGTCGGCGGGCAGCTGCTCGCCGCGGCTGAAGGAGCCCTGCGCCAGCGCGGTGGCGTGCGCCTGCAGCTGCAGCTCGGGGTCGAAAACGCCGTGGCGCGCAGCTTCTACGAGCGTCGCGGCTACCGCGGCCGTGCGGACTACCAGCTCCTCGACAAGGCCCTGTGAGGGCCCGACCGCTCGCAGCGCTCGCTCTGTCGCATCGGGCGCTCGGCCGCCGGCTGTGCCCCGCCATAATCGCGGCATCAAAACGCAACGGAGCTTTCCATGACTGCCGCGCATCGACCGCACCGCCTGCCGCTCCTCGCCGCGTTCCTGACCCTGGCCTGCCTTGCCAGCGCCAGCCTGTGGGCCGACATCTACGACGATGCAGTGGCCCATAAGGGCCGCTCCGACAAGGATCTCCAGCGTGACACCGTCGATCAGCCGGCGCAGGTGCTGCGCCTCTCCGGCATCGGGCCCGGTTGGAAGGTCGGGGATTTCATGGGCGCCAACGGCTACTACAGTGAACTGCTCAGCTACGTCGTCGGCCCGCGCGGCCATGTGTATCTGCTCAACAACGTCGCCTACGACGACTGGAGCGAGGGTCATTGGAAAGAGCGCATCGACGGGCGGCTGCCGAACGTGGAGCACCGCACGGTCAACTTCGAGAACCTCGACCTGCGCCCCCGCTCGCTCGATGCGCTGTTCATGATCAAGGTCTACCACGACCTGTACTGGGTCGATGATGACCCGAAGGATCACTGGCCGAAGTTCAACGTCGATCGCGTGCTGCGCGAGGTGTCGCGGGTCCTGAAGACCGGCGGCATCCTGGTGGTCGAGGATCACTCGGCCAAGCCGGGCACCGGCAGCTCGGCCGCGGGCGACCTGCACCGAATCGATGAGAACTACGCGGTGGCGGACTTCCAGAAGCACGGCTTCAGGCTCATCGGCAAGACCGATGCGCTGCGCCGGCCGGACGATGCGCGCGACCAGATCACCTATAAGGGCCCCATGGTCGGCAAGACCGACCGTTTCGTGCTGGTGTTCCGCAAGGTCGACTGACGCGACCGCCCCTTTCGGGGCGCGGCAGGAATCCGCCGCGGCAGATCGTAGAATCGCCGGATCGCATCAGCATGCGCCGGAGAGACCGCGTGGAAGATCCCTACGACCTGCAGCGTTTCGTCAGGGCGCAGGAGCCGCGTTACGCGCAGGCGCTCGCCGAGCTTACCCAGGGTGCCAAGCGCTCGCACTGGATGTGGTTCATCTTCCCGCAGCTGAAGGGCCTGGGGAGCAGCCCCACGGCCGTCGCCTTCGCGATCGGCTCGCTCGCCGAGGCGCGCGTCTACCTTGCGCACCCAGTGCTTGGCGCGCGGCTGCGCGAATGCACGCAGCGCGTGCTGGAGCTTTCGGGGCGCACCGCGCACGAGGTCTTCGGCTATCCGGATGACCTCAAGTTCCGCTCCTGCATGACGCTGTTCGCGCACGCGGAGCCGGACGGCCCCTGGCACGCGGCGCTCACGCGATACTTCGCGGGTGAGGAGGACCCCCGCACCCGTGAGCTGCTCACTTCGGCTTGCGGAACTTCAGGATGAACTGGTCGGTATGGCCACGGATCGAGGCGTCGAACACCTTGGCGGTGCGCGGATCGTCCTTGTTGCGCAGCACCTCGCTCGCGCCCTCGAACTTGAAGCCCGCCGCCTCCACTTCGGTGCGGACCGCCTGCTCATCGATGCGATGGAGCGTGGACGTGTCGCGGAAACCCGAGCCGGCTTCCGCGGAGTGATCGAGGACGATAAACACCCCGCCGGGCCGCAGCGCCTGGAACACCACCTTGTCGAAGTCGGCGACGCTGGCATCGGGGATGTTGTGCAGGTCGTGGTAGTTCTGGGAGGTCCATACCACGTCAACCGGCTCGGGCAGCGTGAACTGCAGCAACTGCTTGGCCGGCTGCGCCACCACCGTGACGTTGCCATAGTGCGGATCGGCGGCGATCGCCTTGACCGCAGCCGCGCGATCGGGCGCGTCCGCAGGCGCCGAGTCGGCCTTGGCGGGCGCCAGCGCGTACACCTTGCCCTTAGGCCCCACCGCGACGCTGAACAGGCGCGTGAAGTAGCCGCCCCCGGGAAGCAGGTCGACCACCTTGGCGCCGGGCTTCACGCCGGCGAACGCCAGCATGTCGGCGGGCTTGCGCTGCGCATCGCGCGCGGTGTCGGCCTCGGGGCGCGCGCTGTCGGACACCGCTGCCGTGATGTATGCAGGTTGCGCGCCCTGGGCGCCGAGCGCTGCGAGTGCCATCAGCGCGGCGCCGCTCGCGAGCATCGATGTCTTGAACATGTTGGGTCTCCGTGAGAATCCACCCGGCACTTTAGCAGTCCCGAGGATAAGTAAGATGCGACGGGAACGGGAGCGGTGCCGTTTCTGTGTCAGAATTCGCCGCACGCGTCCCGCCCACTCCAGTTTCGGATTGTAAACGAGCTCTCATGACACGCAGCGTTGCGCACCTCGTCCTGCCACTGTTCCTCCTCTGCGGCGTCACCCAGGCCACCGCCGCCACCAAGGCGGCGCCCGAGGAGTCGATCAGCCAGGCCGCCGAAGCGGCGGTAGTCAAGGTGTTCTCCACCATGCGGCGTCCCGACGTCGCGAAGCCCTGGGCGAAGCAGGCACCGGGTGAGGCCACCGGCAGCGGTGTCATCATTGCCGGCCACCGCATCCTCACCAATGCCCACGTGGTCGGCTATGCCAGCCAGGTACAGGTGCAGGGCAACCAGTCAGGCGACAAGGTGCCGGCCACCGTCGAATTTCTCGCCCCGGGCATCGATCTTGCGGTGCTGAAGCTCGAGGACGAGTCCTTCTTCACCGACCGCCCGGCGCTGCCGCGCGCCAAGAGCCTGCCGCAGGTGAAGGATGCGGTGTATGCCTACGGCTTCCCGACCGGTGGCGCCTCGCTCTCGATCACCCGCGGCATCGTCTCGCGCATCGAGTTCGTGCCCTACAACTACCTCACCTCGGGGCTGCGCATCCAGATCGACGCGGCGCTCAATCCCGGCAACAGCGGCGGACCTGCGGTCGCGGACGGCAAGATGATCGGGCTCGCCTTCAGCCACCTGCAGGGCTCGGAGAACATCAGCTACATCATCCCGAACGAGGAGATCGACCTGTTCCTGGCTGACATTGCCGACGGCAAGTACGACGGCAAGCCGGCCATGTACGACACGCTGCAGACGCTCGAGAACCCGGCACTGCGCGGCTACCTCAAGCTCGAGCCGGCGGTGAAGGGGATGATCGTCAGCCGCCCGGATGCGGGCGTCGAGGGCAACCCGCTCAAGCAGTGGGACGTCATCACCCGCATCGGCGACACCGACATCGACGATGAGGGCATGGTGAAGATCTCGAACAACCTGCGCGTGAACTTCTTCTACATGATCCAGAAGACGGCGCACAACGGCACCGTGCCGCTGTCGCTGGTGCGCGCCGGCAAGAAGCTGACCGTGGCGATGCCCGTGCCCACGCACCGTCCGCTGCTGGTCGAGGGGCTGCAGGGCCAGTACCCCTCCTACTTCATCTATGGGCCCCTGGTGTTCTCGCGGGCCTCGCTCGAGTCGCTGGCGCTCGCGCGCCAGCGCGGCGGCTTCAGTCCGGTGCTGGCGCGCCTCGCCGACCCGCCTACCGCCGAGCGCCCCGAGCTCGTCATGATTGCCTCGCCGCTGTTTCCGCACGCGCTCTCCAAGGGCTACTCCAACCCGAGCGGCCAGATCGTCGACTCGGTGAACGGCGTGGCGGTGAAGAGCCTCGCGCAGCTGGTGGCCTATCTGCGCGACCTCAAGGACGAGTACGTGGTCATCAACTTCGATGGCCTGGTAAGCGAAGGACTGGTGTTCCCGCGTGCCAAGCTGGTGGCGGCCACCGAGGAGATCCTCACCGACAACGGCGTACGCGAACAGGGCTCATCCGACATGATGAAGATCTGGCAGGCCGGCAGGTAGCCTCAGCCGCGCTTCACGAACAGTATCGCGCCGAGGTGACCGGCGTGGTCGGTAAAACGGAACGCACCGCAGCGCACGCCGTGGTGGTGCAGCAGGTACAGCACCTGGTTCATGCTGTAAGCGTGCATCGGCATCTTCGGGTCATCGCCGCGCAGGCGGTGCACCAGGCGACGCCACGGTCGCCCGAGCTCGCGCGTGATGCGCCGCAGGGCCGGCTGCATGCCGAGCGTACGGGGGTAGCGGCTGCGGGCGAAGGTGACATGCAGCGCGGCGGCTCCGCCCGGGGCAAGGCGCGCGAGTAGCGCCGCGAGGATCCGCAGGCCGCGTTGTGGCGCGATGTGCTGCAGCACGATGTAGGAGTGGATGAAGGAGAAGTCGCCGGCGGCCGCCGGCAGCTCCTCCACGCTGCGCACCAGCTGCACATTGGTGCAGCCGAAGGCTGCGCAGTTGCGCGCCGCCTCGGCGCGCATCGCATCCGAGACGTCGACGCCGACGCAGGTCCCCGAGAGCTCCGCCAGCGGGATCAGCAGGCGCCCGGTACCGCAGCCGAAGTCGAGCGTGCGTTGCAGCGAAAACTCGCCCACCTGGGCGCGGCACTCGGCGAGGATCTCCGCGAACTCCTGGCGGCCGATGCGGAAGAAAGCCTCGAGCTCCTGGGGCGTGAGCTGCGCACGCCGGAAACGCTCGTGGGTGAGCACGCTGAAGTACGGGTCGCGCTCGCCCCAGGCCTGCCAGTCCTCGTCCGCGCTCATGAGTCCGGCGGGGCGGCGAGCCGCCGCTGCAGGCGCTCGCGCACCAGCGGCCACTCGGCGGCGAGAATCGAGTAACGCGCCGAGTCACGCGGCTTCAGGTCCGCCGCCAGGCGGTGGGCGCGCAGCACCCCCTCGAAGCGCGCGCCGATTCTCAGCAGCGCGTTGCGCGAGCGCTCGTTGCGCGCATCGGTGTGGAAGCACACGCGCTGCATGCCCCAGACTTCGAACGCCTGGCGCAGCATCAGCAGCTTCGCTTCGGTGTTGAGCGGGGTGCGCACGGCGCTGGAGTTCAGCCAGGTGTAGCCGATCTCGCAGCCATCCGGACCCGGGTGCGCGGCCGCTGCGCTCGCCGGCCACGGCCAGCGCTCGATGAGGAAGAAGCGCGTGCTGCCTACCACCGTGGCGTCGCTCCTGCGCACGGTGGCGAACGGCTGCGCGGTGCCTTCCGCACGCCAGCGCAGCGCAGTCTGCACGTACTCGGTCATCTGCGGGAGCGTAGTCGGCACGGTGGTCCAGCGAAACAGCTCCTCCTCGGCCTGCGCGGCGCTCAGTAAGGCCGGGATGTGTGCTGGTGCGAGCGGCTCGAGGCGGACGTAGGAACCTTCCAGCAGGGGTGCATCCGTCACCGGGCAACCTCGTGTTATTCAAAAAAAACGGGCCGGGAGGACGCCCCCCGGCCCGCTGGATGGTACCGCACCTTAAGGCCCGCAGCCTTGACGTGTGCGCCGGCGCCCGTCGCCGGTGATCAGCTAGCAGCGCTTTCAGACTCCTCGCCGACGCTCGTCTCCTCGGCGTCCGGCAGCCCGCCGCCGACGTCCATGAAGCTGCGACGGTCGGAACCCTCGAGCTTGCGCCGGCGCGAGGCATGGGCGGCGAAGCCCGTGCCCGCCGGAATAAGCCGGCCGACGATGACGTTCTCCTTGAGCCCGCGCAGGTCATCCTTCAGCCCCCGCACCGCAGCTTCCGTCAGCACGCGGGTCGTCTCCTGGAAGGAGGCCGCGGAGATGAACGACTCGGTGGCGAGTGAGGCCTTGGTGATGCCGAGCAGCACCGGCTGCAGGCGGGCGGCCGCCTTGCCGTCGGCCGTGGCACGATCGTTGATGTCGAGCGCCCGTGCCCGGTCCAGCTGCTCACCGCGCAGCAGCGCCGTCTCGCCGGCCTCCTGCACCTCGGTCTTGCGCAGCATCTGGCGGATGATCACCTCGATGTGCTTGTCGTTGATCTTCACGCCCTGCAGGCGGTAGACGTCCTGGATCTCGCGCACCAGGTAGTTGGCCAGCGCCTCGACTCCCTGCAGGCGCAGGATGTCGTGCGGGTTCGGCTCGCCGTCGGCGATGACCTCGCCGCGCTCCACGGTCTCGCCCTCGAAGACGTTGAGCTGGCGCCACTTCGGGATCAGCTCCTCGTACTTCTCACCATCGTCGGAGGTGATGATCAGGCGCCGCTTGCCCTTGGTCTCCTTGCCGAAGCTCGCGGTACCGGACTTCTCGGCGAGGATCGCCGGGTCCTTCGGCTTGCGCGCCTCGAACAGGTCCGCCACACGCGGCAGACCGCCGGTGATGTCGCGGGTCTTGGAGGACTCCTGCGGGATGCGGGCGATGACATCGCCGACCGAGACGCGGGCCCCGTCCTCGAGCGACACCAGCGCCCCGGGGGGCAGGGTGTACACGGCCGGGATCTCGGTGTTGGCGAAGGTGACTTCCTTGCCCTTGCTGTTCACCAGCTTGATGGTGGCGCGCACGTCCTTGCCGCCGCGCTGCTTGGTATCAAGCACCACGGTGGATGACAGGCCGGTCACCTCATCAACCTGCGAGGTAACGGTCAGGCCATCGACGAAGTCCTGGAACTTCATGATGCCGGCGACCTCGGTCACGACCGGATGGGTGTGCGGATCCCAGGTGGCGATGACCTGGCCCGAGCCCACGGTCGCACCTTCCTTGACGCTGATCACCGCGCCATAGGGGATCTTGTAGCGCTCGCGCTCGCGGCCGAAGTCATCGACCACGCCGAGCTCACCGGAGCGCGAGGTCGCCACCAGGTGGCCCTTCTCGTGCTGCACAGTCTTGATGTGATGGAAGCGGATCACGCCGCGGTTGCGCACCTCGACGGAGCTCGCCGCCGCGGCCCGCGAGGCCGCACCACCGATGTGGAAGGTGCGCATCGTCAGCTGCGTGCCCGGCTCGCCGATCGACTGTGCCGCGATGACGCCGACGGCCTCGCCGATGGAAATCGGCCGGCCGCGTGCCAGATCGCGCCCGTAGCAGCGCGAGCACACGCCGTAGCGCGTCTTGCAGGTGATCGGGGAGCGCACGCTGATCTGGTCCACGCCCTCGGTCTCGAGCAGGCGCACCAGCTTCTCATCGAGCAGCGTCCCGACCTCGATCAGCACCTCTTTCGGGGCGCCCGGCTTCATGATGTCCTCGGCCAGCACGCGCCCGAGCACGCGTTCACCGAGTGCCTCCACCACGTCGCCACCCTCAACGAGCGGGGCCATGGCAAGGCCTGCGGTGGTACCGCAGTCCACTTCCGTGACCACCAGGTCCTGGGCGACGTCGACCAGGCGGCGCGTCAGGTAGCCGGAGTTCGCAGTCTTCAGCGCCGTGTCCGCGAGACCCTTGCGGGCGCCGTGGGTGGAGATGAAGTACTGCAGAACGTTCAGACCCTCGCGGAAGTTCGCCGTGATCGGGGTCTCAATGATCGAGCCGTCGGGCTTGGCCATGAGACCGCGCATGCCGGCGAGCTGGCGGATCTGCGCCGCGGAACCGCGGGCGCCGGAGTCGGCCATCATGAAGATCGAGTTGAAGGACTTCTGCTTGTGCTGCTTGCCACGTGTGTCGGTGGCGTCCTCCGAGCCGAGCTTCTCCATCATGGCCTTGGCCACCTGGTCGTTGGCACGCGACCAGATGTCGACCACCTTGTTGTAGCGCTCGCCGTTGGTAACGAGACCCGAGGCGTACTGGTCCTGGATCTCCTTCACCTCGTTGTCGGCGGCCGTGACGATGCGCGTCTTCTGCTCCGGGATGACGATGTCGTCGATACCGAAGGAGACGCCGGCACGCGTGGCGTAGTGGAAGCCGGTGTACATGAGCTGGTCGGCGAACACGACGGTCTCTTTCAGACCGAGCGCGCGGTAGCACGCATTGATCGTGGCGGAGATCGCCTTCTTCGTCATGTCCTGGTTGATCAGGTCGAACGACAGGCCCCTGGGCAGAATTTCGAACAGCAGCGCGCGGCCCACGGTGGTGTCTACCACGCGGGTGCGCTCGGTGAGCGTGCCACCCTCGCCGCGGATACTCTCGCGCAGGCGCACCTTGCACTTGGCCTGCAGGTCGACACCACGGCTCTCGTAGGCGCGGTGCACTTCACCGACGTCGGTGAAGTGCATGCCCTCGCCCTTGGCGCCGATACGCTCGCGGGTCATGTAGTAGAGACCGAGCACCACGTCCTGGGAGGGCACGATGATCGGGTCGCCGTTGGCCGGCGACAGGATGTTGTTCGAGGACATCATCAGCGCGCGCGCTTCCAGCTGCGCCTCGAGCGACAGCGGCACGTGCACGGCCATCTGGTCGCCGTCGAAGTCCGCGTTGAACGCGGTGCACACCAGCGGATGCAGCTGGATCGCCTTGCCCTCAACGAGCAGCGGCTCGAAGGCCTGGATCCCCAGGCGGTGCAGGGTCGGCGCACGGTTCAAGAGCACCGGATGCTCGCGGATGACCTCCTCGAGGATGTCCCACACTTCCGGGCCTTCGCGCTCCACCAGGCGCTTGGCGGCCTTGATGGTCGAGGCCTCCCCGCGCAGCTGCAGCTTCTGGAAGATGAAGGGCTTGAAGAGCTCGAGCGCCATCTTCTTCGGCAGGCCGCACTGGTGCAGGCGCAGCTGCGGGCCGACCACGATGACCGAGCGGCCCGAGTAGTCGACGCGCTTGCCGAGCAGGTTCTGGCGGAAACGCCCCTGCTTGCCCTTGATCATGTCGGCGAGCGACTTCAGCGGGCGCTTGTTGGTGCCGGTGATGGCGCGTCCGCGGCGGCCGTTATCCAGCAGCGCATCGACCGCTTCCTGCAGCATGCGCTTCTCGTTGCGCACGATGATGTCGGGCGCGTTGAGCTCGAGGAGGCGCCGCAGACGGTTGTTGCGGTTGATGACGCGGCGATACAGGTCGTTCAGGTCCGAGGTCGCAAAGCGCCCGCCATCCAGCGGCACGAGCGGCCGCAGGTCCGGCGGCAGCACCGGCAGGACCGTGAGCACCATCCACTCGGGCTTGTTGCCCGACTCGACGAACGACTCGATCAGCTTGAGGCGCTTGGAGAGGCGCTTGAGCTTGGTCTCGGAGGAGGTGCCCGCCATCTCCTCACGGACCTTCACGATCTCGTTCGGCAGGTCGATGGTGCGCATCAGCTCGTAGACGGCCTCCGCGCCCATGCGCGCGTCGAACTCATCGCCGTGCTCCTCGATCGCCTCGAGGTACATCTCGTCGGTGAGCAGCTGGCCGCGCTGCATCGGGGTCATACCCGGGTCGATGACCACGAAGGCCTCGAAGTACAGCACGCGCTCGATCTCGCGCAGCGTCATGTCGAGCATGAGGCCGATGCGCGAGGGGAGCGACTTCAGGAACCAGATGTGCGCGGTCGGGCTCGCGAGCTCGATGTGGCCCATGCGCTCACGGCGCACCTTCGACTGGGTCACCTCCACGCCGCACTTCTCGCACACGACGCCGCGGTGCTTCAGGCGCTTGTACTTGCCGCACAGGCACTCGTAGTCCTTCACCGGCCCGAAGATCTTGGCGCAGAACAGGCCGTCGCGCTCGGGCTTGAAGGTGCGGTAGTTGATGGTCTCCGGCTTCTTCACTTCGCCGTACGACCACGCCCGGATCATCTCCGGTGACGCCAGCCCGATCTTGATCGAATCGAAGTGCTCGACCGGAGCGTGCTGCTTGAACAGTTTCAGTAGATCTTTCATAACTTAGTCCTGCTCCAGTTCCATGTTGATGGCGAGCGAGCGGATTTCCTTCACCAAGACGTTGAAGGACTCCGGCATGCCGGCATCCATCTGGTGGTTGCCGTCGACGATGTTCTTGTACATCTTGGTGCGACCATTCACGTCATCGGACTTCACCGTCAGCATCTCCTGCAGCGTGTAGGCGGCGCCGTAGGCCTCGAGCGCCCACACCTCCATCTCGCCGAAGCGCTGGCCGCCGAACTGCGCCTTGCCACCGAGCGGCTGCTGGGTGACGAGGCTGTACGGGCCGGTCGAACGCGCGTGCATCTTGTCATCGACCAGGTGGTTGAGCTTGAGCATGTACATGTAACCGACCGTCACCTGGCGCTCGAAGCGCTCGCCGGTGCGGCCGTCGAACAGGTACGTCTGGCCGTTGAGCGGCAGATCGGCGAGCTTCAGCATGCGCTTGATCTCCTGCTCGCTGGCGCCGTCGAACACCGGTGTCGCCATCGGCACGCCGTTCGAGAGGTTCTTCGCCAACTGCTTCAGGTCGCCGTCGTTGAGGCTGTCGATGTCTTCCTTCTGGCCGCCGGTCTCGTTGTAGACCTGCTTGATGAAGGAGCGCATCTCCTGCAGCTGCCCCTGCTGCTCGAGCATGCGCCCGATCTTGAGCCCGACGCCCTTGGCCGCCCAGCCCAGGTGCGTCTCCAGCACCTGGCCGACGTTCATGCGCGAGGGCACGCCGAGGGGATTCAGTACCACGTCCACCGGGGTGCCGTCCTCGAGGTACGGCATGTCCTCGACCGGCACGATGGTGGAGATCACGCCCTTGTTGCCGTGACGACCGGCCATCTTGTCGCCCGGCTGCACGCGGCGCTTAACGGCGAGGTACACCTTCACCATCTTGAGCACGCCAGGAGCCAGGTCATCGCCCGCGGTGATCTTCGCCTTCTTGTCATCGAGGCGCTTCTCGAAAGCCTTGCGCTGCAGTTTCAGGCGCTCGGAGGCCTGCTCCAGCTGCGAGTTCGCGTCCTCGTCCTCGAGGCGGATCTCGAACCACTCCTCGCGCGGCACCTCATCCAGGTACTCGGCAGTGATCTTGGAGCCTGACTTGAGCTTCTTTGGTCCGCCGGCGGCCGACTGGCCGAGCAGCATCCCCTGCACGCGCTGGAACAGGTCGTCCTCGAGGATGCGCTGCTGGTCGGCGAAGTCCTTGCGGACGCGCTCGATCTCGGCCTTCTCGATGGAGAGCGCGCGCGAGTCCTTGTCCACGCCGTCGCGGGTGAAGACGCGCACGTCGATCACCGTGCCATCCATGCCCGGGGGCACGCGCAGGCCGGTGTCCTTAACGTCGGAGGCCTTCTCGCCGAAGATGGCGCGCAGCAGCTTCTCTTCCGGGGTCAGCTGGGTCTCGCCCTTCGGGGTGACCTTGCCGACCAGGATGTCGCCGGCCTTCACTTCCGCGCCGATGAAGGCGATGCCGGCCTCGTCGAGCTTGGCGAGCGCCGCATCGCCGACGTTCGGGATGTCGGCGGTGATCTCCTCAGGCCCGAGCTTGGTGTCGCGCGCGACGCAGGTGAGCTCCTCGATGTGGATGGTCGTGAAGCGGTCTTCCTGCACCACACGCTCGGAGATCAGGATCGAGTCCTCGAAGTTGTAGCCGTTCCAGGGCATGAACGCGACCAGGAGGTTCTGGCCCAGCGCCAGCTCGCCCAGGTGGGTCGAGGGGCCATCCGCCAGCACGTCGCCGCGGGCGATCACGTCGCCTGCGTTCACCAGCGGGCGCTGGTTGATGCAGGTGTTCTGGTTGGAGCGCGTGTATTTCGTGAGGTTGTAGATGTCCACGCCCGGCTCGCCGGCGATGGTCTCATCGTCGTTCACCCGCACCACGATGCGCGAGGCATCGACCGAGTCGACCGCGCCGCCGCGGCGCGCCACCACGGTGACGCCCGAGTCGATGGCGACCGGGCGCTCCATGCCGGTACCCACCAGCGGGGTCTCGGAGCGCAGCGTCGGCACCGCCTGGCGCTGCATGTTCGAGCCCATGAGGGCGCGGTTGGCGTCGTCGTGCTCGAGGAACGGGATCAGGGAGGCCGCCACCGAGACGATCTGCTTCGGCGAGACGTCCATGTAGTTGATGCGCTCACGCTGCATGAGCGTGAACTCGTTCTGGAAGCGGCACGACACCAGCTCATCGGTGAGCTCGCCCTGCGGCCCGAGCACCGCGTTCGCCTGTGCGATCGCGTACTCGCCCTCCTCGATCGCCGAGAGGTAATCGATGCGGTCGGTGACGCGGCCGTTCTCCACGCGCCGGTACGGCGTCTCGAGGAAGCCGTAGTTGTTGGTGCGCGCGTAGACCGACAGCGAGTTGATGAGGCCGATGTTCGGGCCTTCCGGCGTCTCGATCGGGCACACACGCCCGTAGTGCGTCGGGTGCACGTCGCGCACCTCGAAGCCGGCGCGCTCGCGCGTGAGTCCGCCCGGGCCGAGTGCCGAGACGCGGCGCTTGTGGGTGACTTCCGAGAGCGGGTTGTTCTGGTCCATGAACTGCGAGAGCTGCGAGGAGCCGAAGAACTCCTTCACCGCCGCCGCCACCGGCTTGGCGTTGATCATCTCCTGCGGCATCAGCGGCTCGGTCTCCGCAATGGTCAGGCGCTCCTTGACGGCGCGCTCGACGCGCACCAGGCCGACGCGGAAGGCGTTCTCGGCCATCTCGCCGACCGAGCGTACGCGGCGGTTGCCGAGGTGGTCGATGTCGTCCACCTGGCCGTTGCCGTTGCGGATGTCGATCAGCACCTTGAGGACGTCGATGATGTCCGACATGTCGCCGTACTCGGCGACCAGGCGCTTGGAGAGCTCATCGGTGCGGGTGCCGGCGTACTTGAAGTCATAGAGGATGCCGGGACCGAGGATTTCCTTGCGGCCCACGCGGCGGTTGAACTTCATGCGCCCCACCCCGGAGAGGTCGTAGCGCTCGGGGTTGAAGAACAGGTTCGCGAACAGGTTCTCGGCCGCATCCTTGGTGGGCGGCTCGCCAGGACGCATCATGCGGTAGATCTCGACCAGCGCCTCGAGGCGCGTCTTGGTCGGGTCCACGCGCAGCGTGTCGGAGATGTAGGCGCCACGGTCGAGGTCGTTGGTGTAGAGCGTGTTGACCTGCGGGATGCCCGCCTCGATCAGCTTCTCCACCGAGGCCGCGGTCAGCACCTCGTTGGCCTTGGCGAGGATCTCGCCGGTGTCGGTGTTGACCACGTCGTGCGCCAGCACCTTGCCGTACACGTACTCGCGCGGCACGCGCAGGCGCGTGACCTTGGCGTCTTCCAGCTGGCGCACGTGGCGGGCGGTGATGCGCCGCCCCTCTTCCACGATCACCGTATCGCCGATGCGGATCTCGAAGGTCGCGGTCTCGCCGCGCAGGCGCTGCGGCACGAGCTGCAGGGCCACCTCGTCGCGGCTGATGAAGAAGGTATTGGTGTCGAAGAAGGTCGCGAGGATCTCCGACTCGTTCATGCCGAGCGCGCGCAGGATGATCGTCACCGGCAGCTTGCGCCGGCGGTCGATGCGCGCGAACACGCAGTCCTTGGGGTCGAACTCGAAGTCGAGCCAGGAACCGCGGTAGGGGATGATGCGCGCCGAGAACAGCAGCTTCCCGGAGGAATGGGTCTTGCCGCGGTCGTGGTCAAAGAACACGCCCGGGGAGCGGTGCAGCTGGGAGACGATGACGCGCTCGGTGCCGTTGATCACGAAGGTGCCGTTGTCGGTCATGAGCGGCAGCTCACCGAGGTACACCTCCTGCTCGCGCACGTCCTTGACCGGCTTCTTGGCGCCGGCGGCCTCCTTGTCGAGGACGATCAGGCGCACCTTGACGCGCAGGGGCGCGGCGTAGGTGAGGCCGCGCAGCTGGCACTCCTTGACGTCGAACACCGGCTCGCCGAGGCGGTAGCTGACGTACTCGAGAGAGGCGTTGCCGCTGTAGCTCGAGATCGGGAACACGCTCTTGAACGCCGCGTGCAGGCCGATCTGGTCGCGGTTGTCCTCAGGTTTGTCGACCTGCAGGAACTTGCGGTAGGAGTCGAGCTGGATGGCCAGCAGGTACGGCGTATCCAGAATGCTCGCCTGCTTGCCAAAATTCTTGCGGATGCGCTTCTTCTCGGTAAAGGAATAAGCCATCGTCGGGTCACCTCAGGTTCGGCTGGCCGCCCTTTATGGGGGCGGCGCCTTAGAAAAAGTATCGGGCGCGTCGTCTAAATCGAAATCAAACAAAACAGCCCCTCCCCGCCTGCGGCGCAGCACACGCCGCCAGTGCGGGGAGGGGTTTTCAGGCGCACGGCGGTCTTACTTGACCTCCGCCTTCGCGCCAGCATCCTCGAGCTTCTTCTTCATCGCCTCGGAATCGGCCTTGTTGACGCCTTCCTTGACCGTCGAGGGGGCACCCTCGACCAGGTCCTTGGCTTCCTTGAGGCCCAGGCCGGTGAGCTCGCGGATCACCTTGATCACGGTCACCTTCTTGTCCGCCGGGTACTCCTTCAGAGTGACGGTGAACTCCGTCTGCTCCTCGGCAGGAGCGGCAGCGGCAGCGCCGGCGGCGCCGGCGGCGGCCACCGCCACGGGGGCGGCGGCGGTGACGCCGAACTTCTTCTCCATGTCGGAGATCAGTTCGACCACTTCCATCAGGGACATCTTGGAGATCGCATCGAGGATTTCGTCTTTGTTGACAGCCATTTCAAGTACTCCTAATTAGGTTCTAAGACAGTTAAGCGCCCGCGGCCTGCTTCTGGTCGCGTACCGCGGCGAGGGTGCGCACGAGCTTCGACCCCGGCGCCGCGAGCGTGCCGACGAACTTCTGGATCGGTGCCTTCATGACACCGAGCAGCATCGCCAGCGCCTGTTCGCGGGTCGGCAGGCTCGCCACCTTCTCGAGCTCCCCGGCCGGCAGTACCTGCCCGCCAAGTGACACGAGGGTCGCCTTGAGCTTGTCGTTCGCCTTGGCGAAGTCCTTCACCACGCGCGCCGCCGCGCCCGGATCGTCCTTCGAGAAAGCGAGCACCAAAGGCCCCTTGAGCTTCGGCCCGACAGATTCGAACGACGTGCCGGCGAGTGCCTTGCGTGCCAGCGTGTTCTTGACCACACGCATGTACACACCCGACTTACGCGCCTTGCTGCGCAGCTCGGTCATCTGACCGACGGTCAGCCCGCGGTACTCGGCGGCCACGACCGACTGGGCAGTTGCTGCCACTTCGGCCACTTCCGCGACGAGCGCCTTCTTGTCTTCCAGGTTGAGTGCCATTCAATCTCTCCTCTCGCCTGAAGATCACAACTGAAGCTGCCCGGATCCTTCGGACGGCTTCCCCTATCGACGGTGACCTCCACGCCTCGAGGAGTTCCTCGATGCGAAAAGCGGTTCACCATCTGCGCAGGCGCTCCATTAAGAGGGCCGGTTCCCTCGCCTGCGGTCTTCGATGATGGCCGGCGCCTGTAAGCGCGCCGGCCCGCATCAAACTTGGATTCGCCGCGGCCCCTGCAAGGGTCCGCGACTACTCATCAACTTAAGCTCGACTGATCGACCATCACGCCCGGCCCCATGGTCGAGGACAGCGTGACGCGCTTCAAATACACACCCTTCGAGGACGCCGGCTTGGCGCGCTGCAGGTCCGCGATCAGCGCGCTCAGGTTCTCCTTGAGCGCGTTCACCTCGAAGTTCGCCTTGCCGATCGTGCAGTGCACGATGCCGGCCTTGTCGACGCGGTAGGTGACCTGGCCGGACTTGGCGTTCTTCACCGCCGTGGCGACGTCGGGGGTCACGGTGCCGACCTTGGGGTTCGGCATCAGCCCGCGCGGCCCTAGGATCTGGCCGAGCTGCCCGACCACACGCATCGCGTCCGGAGAGGCGATCACGCGGTCGAAGTTGATCTCGCCGGCCTTCACCTGGGCGGCGAGGTCCTCAAGACCCACGATGTCGGCGCCTGCCGCCTTGGCCAGCTCCTGGTTCTTGCCAGAGGTGAACACCGCCACGCGCACGGTCTTACCGGTGCCATGGGGCATCACGGTCGAGCCGCGCACCTGCTGATCGGACTTGCTGGCGTCGATGCCGAGATTCACGGCGGCATCCACGGCCTCGGGGAACTTGGCCGTGGCGAATTCCTTCACCAGCTTCAGGGCCTCCTCGACCGGGTACTGCTTGCCTGGGGCGATCTTGTCTTTCCAGGCCTTGATTCGCTTTGCGACTGCCATGACTTACATCCCTTCCACGTCGACGCCCATGCTGCGCGCGCTGCCCGCAATGGTGCGGACGGCGGCATCCAGATCGGCGGCGGTAAGGTCGGGCTGCTTCATCTTGGCAATCTCTTCCAGCTGCTTGCGCGAGATCTTGCCAACCTTGGAGGTATTGGGGGTGCCGCTGCCCTTTTCAATGCCGATCGCCTTGCGGATCAGCACGGCCGCCGGCGGGGTCTTCATCACGAAGGTGAAGCTGCGGTCGCTGTAGACGGTGATCACCGTCGGGATCGGCAACCCCTTCTCCATCTTCTGGGTCTGCGCGTTGAACTGCTTGCAGAACTCCATGATGTTGACGCCCTGCTGTCCCAGCGCCGGCCCGATCGGGGGCGAGGGGTTCGCAGAGCCTGCAGGGACCTGCAGCTTGATGTAACCCTGTACTTTCTTGGCCATGATTCCCTCTCCTTAAGGTCCTAAGCGCCTCGCGGCTCCCTTATAAGGAATTAAGGTTCAAACACGCGGCTTAAGCGCCGCACCCACTCGCTCGTCAGGCCTTTTCGACCTGGGAAAAATCCAGCTCCACGGGCGTCGAACGCCCGAGAATCTGCACTGCCACCTGCAGGCGATTCTTCTCGTAATTCACGCTCTCCACGACCCCGTTGAAGTCGTTGAAGGGCCCATCCACCACGCGCACCACCTCGCCTGGCTCGAACAGCACCTTCGGCCGCGGCTTGTCCACGCCCTCTTCGACGCGGCGCAGGATCTGGTTGGCTTCCTTGTCCGTGATCGCGGCCGGCTTCTCCGACGTGCCGCCGATGAAGCCGAGCACCTTGGGGACATCCCGCACCAGGTGCCAGGTCTCCTCGTCCATCTCCATCTGCACCAGCACGTAGCCGGGGTAGAACTTGCGCTCGCTCTTGCGCTTCTGGCCGTCGCGCATCTCGACCACTTCCTCGGTCGGCACCAGGATCTCCCCGAAGCGCGGCTCAAGACCGGCGCGCGCGATGCGCTCCTTCAGGGACTCCGCCACGCGATGCTCGAAGTTCGAGTAGGCGTGCACCACATACCATCTCAGCGCCACGTTCAGCTCCCCCCCGGAGTCGTCCAAAAGCGTGTCGCCCAGGCGAGCACCAGATCCAGCACCCAGAAGAACACTCCCGCCACCGTCACGAAGATGACCACCGCGATCGTGGTCTTGGTCGTCTCGTCGCGCGTCGGCCACACGACCTTGCGCAGCTCCACGCGCGCGGACTCCGAGAACGCCCACAGGCGCCGCCCGTAGCCGGAGAAGGCCACCACCACCGCACCGAGCACCAGACCGGCAACCACGCTGCCCCAGCGCAGCCACAGGTTGTCGAGCAGGTAGTAGCCCGCAATGCCTGCGATCACGAACAGGATCGCGACCACGAGCTTGGCGATGTCCGCGGAACTCGCCGTGTCCGGTATCTTCGTTTCGTCTGTCATGTCAACCGATGGCAGGCCAGGAGGGAATCGAACCCCCAACCTGCGGTTTTGGAGACCGCCGCTCTGCCAATTGAGCTACTGGCCTGCGTTGCAACTCTTACTTCAGGATCTTGGAGACGACGCCTGCGCCGACGGTCTTGCCGCCCTCACGGATCGCAAAGCGCAGTCCCTCTTCCATGGCGATCGGGCTGATCAGCTCGACCGCCATCTTGATGTTGTCCCCGGGCATGACCATCTCCACACCCGCCGGCAGCTCGATCAGCCCCGTCACGTCCGTCGTGCGGAAGTAGAACTGCGGCCGGTAGCCCTTGAAGAACGGCGTGTGGCGCCCGCCCTCCTCCTTGGACAGCACGTACACCTCGCACTCAAAGTTCGTGTGCGGAGTGATGGAACCGGGCTTCGCCAGCACCTGGCCGCGCTCGACTTCCTCGCGCTTCGTGCCACGCAGCAGCACCCCGACGTTGTCACCCGCCTGACCCTCGTCCAGGAGCTTCCTGAACATCTCCACCCCGGTGCAGATGGTCTTGGTCGTGGCCTTCAGCCCCACGATCTCCACCTCATCGTTCACCTTCACGATGCCGCGCTCGATGCGTCCCGTCACCACCGTGCCGCGCCCGGAGATCGAGAACACATCCTCCACCGGCATCAGGAAGGGCTTGTCCACCTCGCGCTTGGGTACCGGGATGTACTGGTCCATCTCCTCGACCAGCTTCACCACCGAGGGCACCCCGATGTCGCTCTTGTCACCCTCGAGCGCCTTTAAGGCAGACCCGATCACGATCGGAGTCTTCTCGCCGGGAAACTTGTAGGTCGTCAAGAGCTCGCGCACCTCCATCTCCACAAGCTCGAGCAGCTCCTTGTCGTCCACCATGTCGGCCTTGTTCATGTACACCACGATGTACGGAACCCCGACCTGGCGCGCCAGAAGAATGTGCTCGCGCGTCTGCGGCATCGGACCATCCGCCGCCGACACCACGAGAATCGCCCCGTCCATCTGCGCAGCTCCCGTGATCATGTTCTTCACGTAGTCCGCATGCCCCGGGCAGTCCACGTGCGCGTAGTGCCGGTTCTTGCTCTGGTACTCCACGTGCGCCGTCGAGATCGTGATGCCGCGCGCCTTCTCTTCAGGCGCCTTGTCAATCTGGTCGTACGCCATGAACGTGCCGCCGTAGGTCTCGGCCATCACCTTCGTCAGCGCCGCCGTCAGCGTCGTCTTGCCGTGGTCCACGTGACCAATCGTGCCCACGTTAACGTGCGGCTTGCTGCGCTCAAATTTCTCTTTGGACATGGAAGTTTCCTCGAAATAGTCCGCCACGCTTCATCGGGCGCGGCGCTTGAAATCCCGACACACCTTACAAACACTCGAACCGAATCAACTGGAGCCCACGACCGGAATCGAACCGGTGACCTCGTCCTTACCAAGGACGTGCTCTACCGACTGAGCTACATGGGCCCTTAAAAACTCGAGCTCAGATCTGGTCGCACGCAAACGCTGGAGCGGGTAGTGGGAATCGAACCCACGTCATCAGCTTGGAAGGCTGAGGTTCTACCATTGAACTACACCCGCGCTGATGGTGCCCTCCGCCGGCCCCCTTCAGCGCTCTAAGGTTCTCCTCCGCCCCGACCCAAGTGGTGGAGGGGGAAGGATTCGAACCTTCGAAGGCGTAAGCCGGCAGATTTACAGTCTGCTCCCGTTGGCCGCTTGGGTACCCCTCCTCAAAACGAGCCGCGTATTGTGATTTCGCAGGTTCGGAGTGTCAATGCATCATTGGCCCGTTATTTGCTTGGGCGGAGGCTTTTCGGCCCGCGCGGGGGTCGTCCCGAGGGCCGGCGGGGTGCCGCGGGGGCCTTCGGGGTGACGGCACCGGGGGTCTTGGCGGCGGCGGCCTGCTCCAGGCGCGCGAGCCCCTCCGGCTCGACCTTGCGCACCGTCCCGGGGCGCATGTCGCGCGGGAGCTTGATGGGGCCATAGCGGATCCGCAGCAAGCGGCTCACCTCAAAGCCCACCGCGTTCCACAGCCGCCTGACCTCGCGATTGCGCCCCTCGTGCAGCACCACCCGGAAGGTGCTGTGGCTGGCATCGGGCGGGTCGTCCGGCCCTTCCCCCGGGGCAAGGGCGTCAAAGCGCGCCGGACCGTCCTCGAGCGGCACCCCGGCAAGGACCTGCCGCAGCACCTGTGGTCCGGGGCGCCCCCGCAGCCTGACCAGGTACTCGCGCTCGACCTCACTGGAGGGGTGCATGAGGCGGTGGGCCAGCTCCCCGTCGGTGGTCAGGAGCAGGAGCCCGGAAGTGTTCACGTCCAGCCGTCCGACGTTGATCCAGCGCCCGGCCGCCGGCGCCGGCAGCCGCTCGAACACCGTCGGACGCCCCTGCGGATCGCTGCGGGTCGTGACCTCCCCGACGGGCTTGTAATAAAGGAGTACTTCGCGGTTGCCGGGTTGCGCTGCGCCAAGCTCGAGCCGCCGGCCATCGAGGCGGATATCGTCCTCGGCGGTGGCCCGGTCCCCGAGCTGGGCGGTACGGCCGCCGATGCTCAGGCGGCCCGCGCGGATCCACTCCTCCACCGTGCGCCGCGAACCCAGGCCCGCCCCCGCCAAGAGCTTCTGCAATCTGATCATGCGATCATAACCATGCGATCTAGATAAATATCGCGGCGATCCTTGCCGGGTCCGCCGCCGCGGGCGTAGAAGGGCTCACCATGATCTATGACAGCATCCTCGGCACGATCGGCAGGACTCCGATCGTGCGCATCCAGCGTCTCGCACCGAAGAACGTCACGATGTACGTCAAGTGCGAGTTCTTCAACCCCCTCTCCTCGGTCAAGGACCGCCTGGCGATCGCCATCATCGAGGACGCCGAGCGTTCCGGAGCCCTCAAGCCCGGACAGACCGTGGTCGAGGCCACCTCCGGCAACACCGGCATCGCGCTGGCGATGGTGTGCGCCGCCAAGGGCTATCCCTTCGTTGCGGTCATGGTCGAGACCTTCTCGGTCGAGCGGCGCAAGATCATGCGGCTCCTCGGCGCCAAGGTCCTCCTCACCCCGGGGCCCGAGCGCGGCAGCGGTATGGTGAAAAAGGCCGCGGAACTGGCGCAGAAGAACGGCTGGTTCCTCGCCCGGCAGTTCGAGAACGAGGCCAATCCCGCCTACCATCGCAACACGACCGGGCCTGAGATCCTCCTCGACTTCGCCGGCCGACGCCTGGACTACTTTGTGACCGGCTGGGGCACCGGAGGCACGCTCACCGGCGTCGGGCAGATGCTGCGCCTCGGCCGCCCGGAGGTGAAGATCATCGCCACCGAACCTGCCGCCGCGCAGCTGCTGGCCGGCAAACCCTGGGCGCCCCATAAGATCCAGGGCTGGACCCCGGACTTCGTGCCGGCGGTGCTGAAGAAGGACGTCGCCCACCAGATCCTGCCGGTGACCGACCAGGAAGCCATCGAGACTTCGCGCTCACTGGCGGCGCGCGAAGGCATCTTCTGCGGCATCTCCTCCGGAGCCACCTTCGCCGCGGCGCTCAAGGTCGCAGCCGAGGCGCCGCAGGGGTCGGTGATCCTGGCGATGCTCCCGGACACCGCCGAGCGTTACCTCTCGACGCCGCTGTTCGAGGGTATCGCCGAGGGCAGCGACCCGGAGCCCTGAGGGCTCCCCGGTCACTGTCCGCGCGCAGCCCGAACGAGCGCCGATCCCATGGATGCGCGCCGCTACGCGACGCTCCCGGACCCGTTCCCGATGTGGCGCGGCGGGGCGCTGCACGGTGCGCGCATTGCGTACGAGACCTGGGGAACGCTGAACCGCGAGCGCAGCAACGCGATCCTCCTCTTCACCGGCCTGTCCCCGAGTGCCCACGCGGCTGCCTCCGCGCAGGACAGCGCCGATGGCTGGTGGCAGGGGATGATCGGCCCGGGCCTCGCGATCGACTCCGACCGCTTCTTCGTCATCTGCGTCAACTCACTCGGCTCGTGCTTCGGCTCCACCGGTCCCGCCTCCGAGGATCCTGCGACCGGGGAGCGCTACCGCCTGAGCTTTCCGGACCTCTCGGTCGAGGACATCGCGCGCGGCGGCTACGAGACCGCGCGCGCACTTGGCATCGAGCGCCTCGACACGGTCATGGGGCCCTCGCTCGGGGGCATGGTGGTGCTCGCCTTCGCGGCCCTGTTCCCGCGCGCGGCGCGGCGCCTGCTGTGCATCTCCGGCACCGCCGCCGCGGCGCCGTTTGCGATCGCGCTGCGCTCGATCCAGCGCGAGGCCATCACCACCGACCCGGCCTGGGCGGGCGGAAACTACACTCTGGAGGCGCCGCCCGTCACCGGACAGCGCCTGGCGCGCAAGCTCGGCACCATCACCTACCGCTCCGCGGCCGAGTGGCAGCAACGCTTCGGGCGCGAGCCCATCCGCGCCGACATGGCACGCGGGGACCCGTTCGCTTCCGAGTTCGCGGTGCAGGGCTACCTTGAGTCCCTGGCGCAGAAGTTCGTGAGCGCCTTCGATGCGAACTGCTACCTCTACATCTCCCGTGCCATGGACCGCTTCGAGCTGGCCAGGCACGGGGATCCGGTGACCCTGTTCAGAAGCGCCGGGCTCGAGTCCGCGCTCGTCATCGGCGTGCAGACCGACCTGTTGTTCTCGGTGAGCGAGCAGCAGGCGGTCGCGGATGCCCTGAGCAGTGCCGGCGTCGCCACGCGCTTCGCGCCGCTGCCGTGTATCGAGGGCCACGATGCATTCCTCGTGGATCTGAAGACCTTCGGCGCTGAGATCGGCACCTTTCTTAAGGATTCTGATCCGGGCGCCGCTGCCGCTGCGGGGGCCCGCAGTTGCGCTCCCAACAAAACCTGAATTAAGTTCAGTCACCCCCGGGGCCGCCCCCGCGCCCATGCATAATGTCGCCGGACAAACGAGAAAAACGAGACGCCGTCGAGAGCGCGAACACGTGGAACGCCGTCTGCATACAAGGCATCGGGCCCGCACCATCGTCTACATCACCGTACCGGGTGGGCGACGCAAGCTGTGCAAGGCACTCAACCTCTCCGCCACCGGGGTTTTCATCGAGACCACCAATCTCGGGCTGCGCAAGGGGCAGCAGGTGGTGCTGTCCTTTGCGATCAATCTCGGCACGATCACCAAACTGCATCGGCGCACCGCCGTGGTCGCCCACGTCTCGCGCGGCGGCACCGGACTCATGATGGAGAGCTTCGCGCAGGCCTCGAGCTGAGGGTGCGCGCGAGCCTTCAGGGCGCGCGGCGCAGCTGCTTATAGAACACCGTCGTCGCGCAATAGCCGCCCGCCGGCCACAGCGCATAGTCCGGAATCTCACCGAGTCGCTGCCAGCCGCCGCGGGTGTACACGCGCTCGGCATCCGCACTCGCGGTATCGAGCACCAGGAGCGTCCTGCCGGCAGCGAGCGCTGCGGCTTCCGCGGACCGCAGGAGCGCTGCGCCCACGCCGCGGCGGCGCGCGCGGCGGTGCACCAGCATCTTGGCGAGGTCTGCCCGGTGCGGCTGGTTCTCCGGCTGCTTGAGGATCAGGGTCACGGTGCCGAGGATTGCTCCGGCATCGCAGGCTGCGAGCACCAGGCACTCGCCCCGGGCAACCTGCGCGGCAACGCCGCGCCAGTAGGCGGCCGCCTTCGACAGTGACATGGGCAGCATGAAGCTCACCGAGGCGCCACCGTGCACGCAGTCATGGAGGACTTGCGCCAGTCCCGCGATCTCGCTGTCCTCAAGACTCGGCAGGCTGCGTACTTGGATCGTGCCCGTCACGGTGCGCAATGATAGCGCTGCCGCGAACGCGCCGCCCCCGGGGGCGTGGAGCGCCCGCTCCCCCTGCGACCCCACGCGCGCGTACCATCCGCTCCTGGCCCATCGATTCCGGTCCGGAATCGCAAGAAGAGGAGTGTCGCGATGCCTGCCATCTGCTCCATGACACGCCGCCAGCTGCTCGGACGGCTCGCAGCGCTCGTGCCGCTCGGCGCACTCGTGGCACGCCGTGCCCGGGCCGCCGCGGCGCCGCTCCTGTCGCCCGCGGCCCCGGAAGCCAAGGCCGTGCAGTACACCGAGAATGCCGCGACCGCCAAGGCGTCCGGGTCCGGCGCCAGCTGCGCCTCCTGCGCGCTCTATCAGGGCGCAGCAGGAGCCGCCCAGGGGCCCTGTCAGCTCTTCCCGGGCAAGGACGTCAAGGCGGCCGGGTGGTGCTCGTCCTGGGCCGCACAGATGTAGCGGCCGGGTGAACGCGCCTCATTCATAACAGGTGCCGAGCTCGCGGATCTCGATCGTGGCCCAGGCGGCGGCCGGGCACTCGCGCGCGAACCCGAGCGCCTCCTCGCTCGTGTGGCAGTCAAGCAGCAGGAAGCCGCCGATCAGCTCCTTGGATTCGGTGAACGGGCCGTCGCGGCGCTGGGCGTGGCCGTTGTACTGTCCGAAGCGCACCGCCTCGCTCTTCAGGGCTTCACTTGCAATCAGCACCCCGCGTTTGCGCAGCGCCGCGCTGTAATCAAGCATGCGCTGATACGCGTCACGTCCCTGCGAATCGCTGCGCGTCGCGCGCTGGCCGGGGGGCTCGAGGATCAACAGCATATAGGCCATGGCGTTCGCTCCTTGGGTGTGGTCGCAGGCTCAGGAAGGCCGCTGCGGCAGGCAGGCGGCGGCGCGGCGCACGAGCAGCGCCCGCTCGCGTGCATTGTGCGTCAGCAGCGCGGCGCGCTCGAACTCTGCGCGGGCCTCCGCGCAGCGCCCGAGGCGCTGCAGCAGATCGGCACGCACGCTCGGCAGCAGATGATAGCCCGCCAGAGCGCCCCCCTCGAGCAGCGCGTCCGCGAGCGCAAGACCTGCGGCCGGCCCGTAGGCCATGGCGACGGCCACCGCGCGGTTGAGTTCGACGACCGGGGAGGCGGTGAGCCGCGCCAGCTCATCGTAGAGTGCGGTGATGGCGACCCAGTCAGTCTCGGTGGCCTGCGCCGCCCGCGCATGGCAGGCCGCGATTGCCGCCTGCAGCAGGTAGGGGCCGCGCACACTGCTGAGCGCCTCGCCGCGCGCCAGCGCGAGCAGCCCCCGATGGATGAGGACCCGGTCCCACTGCGCGCGGTTTTGGTCCATGAGAAGGACCGGCTCGCCGTGTGCACCGCTGCGGGCCCGCAGCCGCGAGGCCTGGATCTCCATCAGCGCGACGAGCCCGTGCACCTCGCTGGCATCGGGAACGAGTTCGGCCAGGATGCGGCCGATTCGCAGCGCCTCCTCGCACAGTCCCGGGCGCATCCAGTCCTCCCCGGCCGTGGCGGAATAGCCCTCGTTGAAGATGAGGTAAATGACCTCCAGCACCGAGGCGAGCCGAGCGGTGAGTTCTGCGCGCGGCGGCAGCTCGAAGGGCACCTGTGCCTCGCTCAGGGTGCGCTTGGCGCGCACGATGCGCTGCGCGATGGTGGGTTCGGAGGCGAGAAAGGCGCGCGCGATCTGCGCGGTCGTGAGCCCCCCGATCAGCCGCAGGGTGAGTGCGGTGCGCGCCTCTCGCGACAGCAGCGGGTGGCAGGCGATGAACATCAGGCGCAGCAGGTCGTCGGCGATCGGCTGCCCGGCCTGGTTCTCCACGGTATCGCCGCCGAATTGCTGCTCCATCTCAAGCTCGTGACCGAGCAAGGCGTGCTTGTGTAAGAGCAGGTGAGCCCGGCGCTGCTGGTCGATCGCCCGGTTCTTCGCAGTGGCCATGAGCCACGCGCCGGGCTTGTCGGGAATTCCGCTGCGCGGCCACGCCTCCAGGGCGCTCAGCAGTGCCTCCTGCGCCAGCTCCTCGGCCAGCCCGACATCGCGCACACGGCGCGTGAGGGCCGCGATCAGGCGCGCGGACTCGATGCGCCAGACCGCATCGATGGTGCGATGGACGTCCGTGACCGTCATGGTCTCGGATGACACCATCCTGACTAAGGCTGTGCAAGCCAAGCGCATTCCGCAGGCTTCAGGGCGCCTGCTCGCAGTTGACCATCCAGGGAATGCCGAAGCGGTCCGTGCACATGCCAAAGCGGTAGGCCCAGAAGGTCTGCGCGAACGGCATGGTGATGCTGCCCGCGTGCGCCAGGGCAACGAAGACGTGCTCGGCCGCAGCGGGCTCCGGCACGGTGAGCAGCACCGTGAAGCCCTGCGGCTTGAGGTATCGCTCCGGCGGTGCATCGCACCCCATGATGGCCTGGTTACCGAATTCCAAGCGCATGTGAATGATCTGGTCGCGCATCCCGGGCGGAGTCTGGCCCGCCGCCGCAGACTCCCCGAAGGTCATCGCGAAGGCGATGCGGCCGCCGAAGGTCTGGGCGTAGAAATCGAAGGCCTCGCGGCAGCGCCCCTGGAAGAGCAGGTGCGCACTGGCTTGCATGTTTACTCCTCGGGTGATGGCTTGCACGGGGTTTCAGTTGCCGGAACTCTCGCGGCGCAGGCGCTGATCCTGCGCCACGAGTTCAGGGGTCACGTGGGTGAAGTCCTCCGCCTCGAATACACGGCGGATCTCGATCGTCTGGCTGCCTTTCATGAAGGGTGAGCGCCGGATCCACTCCACCGCTTCCTCGATGGACTTGACCTGCCACAGCCAGAAGCCCGCGATGAGCTCCTTGGACTCGGTGAATGGACCATCGATCACCGTGCTCCTGCCGCCACCGAACCTGACGCGCACCCCCTTCGCGCTGGCCTGCAGCCCCTCAGCGGCGAGCAGCACGCCCGCCCTGACCAGCTCCTCGTTGAACCTGCCCATGTCAGTCAGCTCCTCCACGCTCGGCAGCGTGCCGGCCTCGGAACTTTCGGTGGCCTTGACGATTACCATGACCCGCATGACGCATCTCCTTTTAGGTGGCTTACATCCGGCGGCCGGCGTTGCGCGCGTGTCCGCCGTCCTTATGAGTACGACGAACCAGAAAGCACAGGATCGACGACGGTCCGCCGGCATTTTTCTCACCGGGCGGTAAGTCACTGAAAGTGGTTGAAATCGGGCCGGGCTCCTGTGCACATTTGAGGCTCATGGCCACCCACCACGCGCAGCACCCGACCCTTTGGCCCCTGCGCTTCATCAGCGTCGAGGCCCTCAGCGGCGTCGTGCTGCTGATCGCAGCGGCGCTGGCACTCGCGTGGGCCAACTCGCCCTGGGCGGCGAGCTACGCGGCGCTGTGGCATCTGCCGCTAAGCTTCGGCATCGCCCGCTACCTGCCCGACCACGACCTGCACTTCTGGGTCAATGACGGGCTGATGACGGTGTTCTTCCTCGTGGTGGGGCTGGAGATCCGCCGCGAGATGCACGACGGCTCACTCTCGGATCCGCGCGTGGCGACCCTGCCCATCATTGCCGCCGTCGGCGGCGTGCTGGTGCCGGCGCTCGTCTACGTGGCCGTCAACCACGCACCCGACACGCGCGCCGGCTGGGCGATCCCGACCGCCACCGACATCGCCTTCGCGGTCGGGATCCTGTCCTTATGCGGCAAGGGGGTGCCTTCCGCGCTGCGCATGCTGCTCCTGACACTGGCGATCATCGATGACATCGCTGCGATCCTGGTCATCGCCTTCTTCTACTCGAGTGGCATCGACTACGCCGGGCTCATCCTCGTCGCCGCGGCGGTGGCACTGGTGCTCGTGATGCAGCGCCTCGGGATACGCAGTGCCCTCTTCTACGTGTTGCCCGGAGCACTCGCCTGGTTTGGCATGCTGCGCGCGGGCATGCATCCGACGCTCGCCGGCGTGATCCTCGGACTGCTGACTCCGGCGACCGCCAACTTCGGCCGGCACCGCTGTGTCGATCCGACCGCGCTCGCCCCGGTCCAGCAGATCGAGGCGCAGCTGCACCCCTGGGTCGCCTACGGGATCATGCCGCTGTTTGCCCTCGCGAACGCCGGCGTGAGCCTGGCGGGCGTGAACCTCTCATCCGGCAGGCCCCTGAGTGTCGCCAGCGGCATCGTCGCAGGCCTAGTGCTCGGCAAGCCCGTGGGCATCGTGCTGGCGGCGTTTGCGGCGGTGGGACTGAAGCTGTGCACGCTGCCCGAAGGGGTGACCTGGCGTCACATGCTGGTGCTCGGGCTGCTCGGCGGCATCGGCTTCACCATGGCGATCTTCATCTCCAACCTCGCCTTCGAGGATGACGTGCTGCTCGCATCGGCCAAGTTCGCGGTGCTGGTGGCCTCCGGACTCGCCGCCGTGCTCGGACTGATCCTGGGACGGCTGAGCCGCACCGTCAGCCGTGGCTGAACACTCCGGATGCGGACCCGCGTCCGCCCCGCTGAGCGCGGCAGACTCTGCTATGCAGAGTACTTGACGACGCACGGAGGGCCCGGGTATGGTGCCTGTGATGCGCCCCAACACCACCGCGCTCGACTCGCACGCCGCGGCAACCCTGCGCTACATCCGCGCCTCGATGGAGGCGGCCGCGACGCTCACGGTGCCCGGCTCCGCGGGCATCGCGATGGGCCTCGTGGGCGTGGCGGCCGCTGTCCTGGCACAGACCCCGGCGCTTCGAGCCCACTGGCTCGCCGTGTGGCTGAGCGCGGCCTGCGTGGCCGCTGCGCTGGGTGGCCTGGTGATGGCGCGTCAGGCGGCGCTGCAGGGCTTCACCTTCTTTGGCGCCCCGGTACGCAAGCTCCTGCTGTGCCTGAGTCCCGGCCTGTTCGCCGGGGCGGTGCTCACCTTAGTGCTATGGCACAGCGGCGACCTGCGCGACGTCCCCGGTACCTGGCTGCTTCTCTATGGCTGTGCACTCGTGGCCGCCAGCGCTCCGACGACGCGGGGCGTGGCAGTGCTCGGCGCGCTCTTCGGAGCGCTCGCGATCCCCGCTTATCTCTTGCCGCAGGGCCTGCAGCTGATCACACTCGGGGTTGGTTTTGGCGCCCTGCACCTGGCATTCGGGATCTTCATCGGATTAAAAGCACATGGCCACGAAAGCTAGCCCCCGCATGCGTGCTGATGCCCCCGCTGCGCGGCGGGTAAAGCCGGCGGTCGTACCCGGCGGCAGCCAGGGCGCGGAGGACTCGAGCTTTGACCGCCTCGTCTACGAGCGCGTGCGTCTCGGGATCATGAGCGCGCTGGCGGTGCGCGAGGAACTCACCTTCAGCGAGCTGAAGGCCCTCTTTGATGTCAGCGACGGCAACCTGAGTGCCCACGCCCGCAAGCTCGAGGAAGCCAAGTACGTCAGCTGCCTGAAGACCTTCGAGGGCCGCCGGCCGAAGTCCGTTTACCGCATCACGGCCGCGGGGCGCGCCGCCCTCAATCGCTACCTCGACCACGTCGAAGCAGTCATCAAGGCGACGCGCGGGGAGTGAGTTTTTTTGTCCATAAACTCCGCACTGCAAAGTACTCTACCGATGCACATCGCAATCATCATGGACGGCAACGGCCGCTGGGCCACCGAGCGTAACCTGCCGCGCCACGCCGGCCATCGCGCCGGCGCGCGCGCCGTCGAGGCGCTGGTGCGCGCCGCCGCGCGCCGCGGGGTTGGCACGCTGACCCTGTATGCCTTCTCCTGCGACAACTGGCAGCGGCCGCGCCCCGAGGTCGACGGCCTGTTCGAGCTGCTGCGGCGCTTTCTGATCGCTGAGACCGCGCGCTGCCTCACCGAATCCATTCGTCTGAACGTCATCGGCCGGCGCGACCGGCTGAGTGAGGCGCTGCTCTTGCAGGTCGAGCGCAGTGAACGCCTGACGGCGCACTGCACCGGACTGCACCTGCGCCTCGCCATCGACTACTCCAGCCGCCAGGTACTCATCGAGGCCGGCCGCCGCCTGCGCGACCATCCGCTCGAGGATGTCTCCCAGTACCTCAACTTCCTGGCCCAGGCGGACCACTCGCAACCGGCCGCCCCTGAGGTCGACCTGCTCATCCGTACCGGCGGGGAGCGCCGCCTGAGCGACTTCCTGCTGTGGGAGTGCGCCTATGCCGAGCTGCACTTCCTTGACTGTCTGTGGCCAGATTTCGATACGGCCGCCTTTTCCCGGGCGCTCAAGGAGTTTGCGCGCCGGCAACGCCGCTTCGGTCGCATCGTCGAAGCCCATCCGCAGGTGGCGGAACGTGCCTGAACCCCGCTTGCGCCGGGGTTCGGCTCGAGCCTAATGGCTGTCGTGTTCGACAGTGGCAGCGCGCTAACGGGAATCACGCCCCGCAGACGCTGACCAGGCGCCGGGAAAGAGCCTCTCGGCGTTTCGGCGAAAGATCTTGTCCACCACGTCACGCGGCAGCTGCAGGCCGTGGAAGGGTGCCGCGAAGTCCTCCGAGTGCATGGGATCGGCGGTCACGAGGAAGCGCCAGTCATCCAGCCACGCCTGATGCACGGCGGCGACTGCGGCGGCATCGCCATCGTCAGGCCCGTACGCCTCATCACTGCCGTAGAGGATGCGGTCCTGATAGCGGATCAGGAACTGCCGCACCTTCTGCGGCGCGATGCTTGCCTGGTACTCCAAGTGCACCATGCGCGCCGCGACGTCGACGCGTGCACCCGGAAAGCGATTCAGGAAGTCGGCCACCTTGTCGACGTCCCACTCGAGCGAGGCGAGGTGCACGGCATCGAACCTCAGTCGCGGATGCGCCTGCAGCATGCGGTCCCGCGCGGCGAGGATGCTCGCGTGCGAGGGCATCTCCGGGTGGCGATACATGTAGTACTGCGGGTGCTCCTCGAAGTACTGCCGGTCCGAGCGTACCGTCATCTTCTCGGGCGCCAGCCAGCAGTTGAGCGGCTCGGCCTGGTGGCCGAGCAGCACCAGGTGATGCCGCTCGATATAGTCGAGCAGCGGCCCAAAGCGCACATCATCGGGCATCACGTAGCGACCGTCCGGGTCTTGGAGCGTCATGCCGATGTTCTTCCACATCTTGACCCCGACCGCGCCCTGCGCGACGGCGGCTGCGACATCGCGCACCGTGTCCGCGCTCCAGCGCGCCGACTGGAAGTTCTCGACCGAGAAGGTCGCGACGAATGCGACGCGTCCCGGATAGCGCTGGCGCAGCGCTACGGCATCGCGCTGCTGCTCGCTGAGCGGCGGGTAATCCGGATAGTCGACGTCGATGGTCAGGATGCGGAAGTCGTCCGCCACCGCCTGCCGCATCAGCTGCTCGGCGACGCCATGCACGTGCATGTGCGCGTCGATCTTCGCGACCCGGCTGAAATCCTCGCTCCGGTAGTGCCGTTCGATGGCCTCGTGCGCCTGCGCAACAGCGGCCAGGGCCAGCACAACGGCCACGAGGGCCCCCAGACAGCTGCGGCGGCGGCTCATACCAAGCGCACCTCCACGCCGCGCTGACGCAGCTGCTCCACCGCATCGGGCGGCGCGGCGCGGTCGGTGATCAGCATGTTCACCTGCTCCACGCGCGCGATAAGGGAGATGTTGCGGCGCGTGAACTTGGAGGCATCGGCGACCACCACCACTTCGCGCGCGATGGCGATCATCCTGGCGTTGAGCTCGGCCTCCGCGAGGTGCGGTGTCATCACCCCGATCTGCGGGTCCACGCCATCGGCGCCGAGATACAGGCGATTGGCCTGCAGCGTGCCCAGGGCCGCTTCCGCCATGGGCCCGGAGAGCGAGTTCGACTCCCGCCGCAGGATGCCACCGGGCACGATCAGGCGCACCGAGACAACATCGACCAGGAGCGCTGCGATGTTGAGCGCGTTGGTGATGACATTTACAGATTTCAAGGACAGCGTGCGGATGCGGCGCGCGATCTCCGCGGTCGTGGTTCCGGAGTCGAGGATGATGGTCTCGCCGTCGCGGATGAGCCCCGCGGCGGCCTCCGCGATACGCACCTTCTCGGCGTGATGCTGCAACTGCTTGACGTTGAGTGACTGGTCCGTCTCCGGCACGCTGAGCGCGCCGCCGTGCGTGCGTGTCAGCGCGCCGGCCGTCTCGAGCATCGACAGATCAGCCCGGATGGTGACCTGCGAGGTGCCGAAGCGCGCCGCGAGCGAGTCGACCGTGACGCGCCCCTCCTCCTTTAGCAGCTCGCAGATGCGGCGCCGGCGCTCCTCGATGAGCAGGCCGTGTTCCGTGGGGGTCGCCATCAGGCCGGAACCGCTTCGAGTACCAGGAAGCGCTCAAAGGTTAGCTGTACGGATGGCTGTGGAGCTGCGATTTCACCCAGGTCGCGTTCATTGAAGTAATCGCGCAGGCGATAGCGACCTGGGGCCAGCCCGCGAAGCGTCACCGGTCCGTTCCAGCTGCGGGCGTAGAAGGCATAGTAGAAGCGCCCGGATTTCTCGACCACGTGGGTTTCGGGCTTGTCGAAGCCGATGTCGTAAAGTTCGCCGCGGTAGGTGCCCTGAGACAGCATGCGTTCGTTGTAGAGCCCAACCCACTTGCGCCAGAGCCGCTCGCGCTCCGGCGTCAGGAGGAAGGAGTCCTTGGGCTTCGGGTCCTTCGGCCAGGTGAACTTGGTGGACACGATGGCGCCGATACCGACGGTGGAAGCGAAGTCATCACCGCCATCGCTCAACTCGACGTGATCACCGGCAAAGGCTGCGCTCGGGCCCATGAGCGCTTTGAGCGTCTTGCCCTTGTGTCGCACCTGCCAGGATGACTCCGGGTCGGACGCCGGCACCTGATTCGCGGCGGCGAGATTGTAGAACGAGAATCCCGTGCCGCAGGGGCATAGCTCCATTACCGCCTGCGGATCAAGCCTCATCGCGGTGCCGTACATAGCCAGAAGGAAATTCTGCAGTCCCTCGACGGACTCCTCAGGACGGGCATGGCGGTGCGCCGGGTTGTAGCAGGGCGCGACTGCGTTGAGATGTTGGCCGTCGACCTTCAGTCCCGCGTATCCCCAGGTGCCGATGATGCGGGCTACCAGCTCTTCGGTATAGGCCACCGTCTTCGCGTAGGCCGGGCACAGATAAAAGCAGTTCCAATAGGAGACGAGCTGCGGCGCGCCGTCCTTATCCAGAAGCAGCATGTCGGCGTGATCATGCAGCAGATCCGAGCCCGGGGCAGCGGCGAGCGGGGTAATCCAGAGGCGCGGCTTGAGTGACTGCGCACGGATGGCAGCCACCAGCTGCTGCATGTCGGCATCGCCTCTGGGGAACTTGGACGGATTCAGGTTCCAGTCGCCAACGTTCGTCTGCCAGCCATCATCGACCACCGCCCAGCCCAGTCCAAGTTCCCTGACCTTCGGCAGCGTGCCCTCGATGAGCGGCACCGTGCACTGGCGCTCGTAGCCCCAGGCACACCAGATAGGCTCGTACGCCGCATCCGGCGGCTTCGGTGCACACACCCCCGCCTCGCTCATGCGCCGGCGATAGGTGTCGAGTGCGCGGAAATAATCCCCCGTGTGAACGGCAAGAAAGGTCGCGGGCGTGGTGAAGCTCTCCTGCGCCGCGAGCGTCGTTTCCAGGGTGCCGGTGATTGCCAACCGGGCGCCCTGTTGGGTGCGCTTCAGCGGGACCGACAGCGCCCGCGGCACAGATTCGAGATGACCGACGGCAATGCCGCAGTCGCGCCGCCACACGTCGACCACCGGAATGCCGCCACCGTAGTCGGATGCGGTCATTCCTAGAAAGTTCTCCTGAGCGAACCCCGCATTCACCGGCTGCACCCAGTCGCGCCGGTCCTCATGCGTGCTCCCGCAGTAGGACCAGAATGGCGGCTCGGACGCCGGCTTTCCCGTCGAGGCGGCGCTGGAAAGCAACTCGACCTCGGCGCTCCGCCACCCGTGCAGCTTCACGGCGGTTGCGGAGAGGTTCTGGTATTCGACGCGGTAAATCGCAAAGCCGGGATAGCGCTCGTAGAGCTCAACGCGAAGCGTCTTGCGGATCCGCAGCGATGCATCGCCGACGGGACTGCCGATGCCGGCGAGAATCAGGCGCACGCCCCTGCCAGCAGGGTCGGCGAGCGCTTCGTGCTGCACCTGCTCGAATGTGAAGCGCTCGATCCGCGTGCCGCCGGCAAGCAGCAGTGATTCGCTCACGCCCCAGGCCGTTACCGGCAGCCGTTCAGCGCCGCGCACGTGCGACACGCGTGAGCGCAGCTCGTGATCAAACTCCAGCTGCAAGACCCCATCGCCGATCACGGACGGGGCGGCTTCCGCAGCCGGCACATCACGGGCGCGGGCGTTAACCGGAGCCAGCGCGTAAGGCGCAACTCCAGCGCCTGCCATGAGCTCCAGGAATCGACGACGACTGGTGTTACCGCGGCTCACGCCGTTTCAAGGCCCCCGCTTTTGTGGGTTTCTAGAGAGTCTACCCAAGCGCCGCTGCGACCCTTCGGTCCCTTGTGAATCCAGGACCCTGGCTCGTGACGCCGCTCTGAGAAGGGTTCTTGACATGCTCGAAAGATTACGAAATAGTGAATAAAACAAAACGAAAATACAAGCCGTGGCTGTACTTTCGATTTCTTTCGATTGCAGGGGAGAAACATTGAGTCGATCGCCGCAGCGGGCCCTGAGGGTCCCCTCATTCCCGGCACACCGGTCCGCAGCGTGACCCGTCGCGCAGGGCTGATGTACGCGCTCATCACCACGGCCTTCTGGGGCGTGTGGGGCGCATTCGCCGGACTGCCCGCCGAGCACGGCTTTCCCGAGACGCTGATCTACGTCGTGTGGGCGGTCACGATGATCCCGCCGGCGCTCTATGCGCTCGCGCGCAGCGGCTGGCAGCTGCCCAGGGATCGCCGCTCGGTGCTTCTGGGGGCGCTCATCGGACTCACCGGTGCTGGCGGTCAGATGCTGTTGTTTCACGCTGTTCACACCGGCCCCACTTATCTCATCTTCCCGCTCATCGCGCTCTCACCCGTGGTGACGATCGCGCTCTCGCTCCTGTGGCTGAACGAGCGCACCAGCTGGATCGGCGCGGCCGGCATCGTGCTGGCGCTGGCTTCGTTGCCGCTGTTCGACTACGAGCCCGGACAGGCGGCCCTCGGCCACGGCGTGGCGTGGTTCTTCTACTCGCTGGTGATTCTCGTTGCCTGGGGCGTGCAGGCCTTCTTCATCAAGCTCGCCAACCGCACCATGAGTGCGGAAGGGATCTTTGTCTACATGGCACTCATGGGGCTGGCCCTGATCCCGGTCGCGTTGTTCATGACCGATTTTTCGCAACCGATCAACTACGGCCTGAACGGTCCATACCTCGCCGCCATTACCCAGATCCTGAACTCCGTAGGCGCGCTCACGCTGGTCTACGCATTTCGCTACGGCAAGGCGATCGTCGTCTCGCCCCTGACCAATGCCGGCGCGCCGCTGATCACCGCGCTCCTGGCGCTGGCCCTGCTGGGCCTCGTGCCCCAGCCATTGAAGGTAGTGGGCATCGTGCTCGCCTTCCTGGCCGCAGCGCTCCTGGCGATCGAGCCGGAGGAACACACGTGAACGTCCTCCTCGACCTGGTGCGCCGTCATCGCTCAGGGGCCGCGCTCGGAATCTACTCGGTCTGTTCCGCCCATCCCCTGGCGCTGCGGGCCGCGCTCAGACACGCGAGGGCAACGGACGGGTACGCCCTGATCGAGGCGACCTCCAACCAGGTGAACCAGGACGGCGGCTACACGGGGCACCAGCCCGCCCAGTTTCGCGATCTCGTCCTGGGGATGGCCGACGAGGAGGGGCTTGCGCGCGAGCGGGTGCTGCTCGGCGGGGATCACTTAGGCCCCAACGTCTGGCAGTCCCTGTCCTCGCAGGAAGCCCTGCGGCGGGCAGCGGTGCTGGTGGCCCAGTACGTGCAGGCCGGCTTTCGCAAGATCCATCTCGACTGCTCGATGTCCTGCGCGGACGATCCGCGCACGCTCACCGATGAGGTGGTCGCCGCGCGCACGGCGCTCCTGTGCGCCGAGGCGGAGATCGCCTGGCAGCAGTGCGGCGGCGAGCCGCCGGTGTATGTCGTGGGCACCGAGGTGCCGGTGCCAGGCGGCGCGCAGGAGCAGCTGCAGGAGCTCGCCGTGACCGAGCCGGAGGCGGCACTTGCCACCGTGGCCGCGCATCGGACCGCGTACGCCCGGCGCAACCTCGAGGCTGCCTGGGAGCGCGTCATCGGCCTCGTCGTGCAGCCGGGGGTCGAATTCGACCACGACCGCGTCATCGACTATGACCCGCACAAGGCGCAGCGCCTGAGCCGCTGCATCAGCCAAATCCCCGGCCTGGTATTCGAGGCGCATTCCACCGACTACCAGAGCCCGGCCGGTCTCGCAGCCCTGGTGCGCGATCACTTCGCGATCCTCAAGGTCGGGCCGGGCGTGACCTTCGCGCTGCGCGAGGCGATCTGGGCGCTCGATCGCATCGAGCGCGAATGGCTGGGCGAGGCGCACAGCTCGCACGTGCGCGCCACTATCCTGGGCATCATGCGCGCCGATCCGGTGCACTGGCGCAAGTACTACCACGGCACGGGGCATGAGCTCGAGCTGCAGCTCGAATACAGCCTGAGCGACCGCATCCGCTACTACTGGCCGAACCCTGCGGTGGCCGCAGCGTTGGCGCGCATGGCGGGCGCCTTCGAGCGTGGCACCGTCCCGCTCTCACTTCTTTCTCAGTATCTGCCCGCAGCCTACCAGGCCGTGCGCGCCGGTGAGCTCTCCGCGCGAGCACCCGCGCTAGTCATCCATCACATCCGACAGGTCCTCGCCCAGTACGCGACGGCATGCAACCAAGCCACCAGCCAAGAAAGACCCGCATCATGAAGACGACCTTCATCCCGGTGCTTGCGGCCCGCGTCTGCGCGGTCCTCCTCGCCCTCGAGCTCGCAGGACTCGGTGCCTCGTACGCAGCCGATGAGTCCGCCGCGAGTGATGCCGCATCCGGCACGGCATCGACACCAGCCAACAAGGACGAACCGCTCCAGGAAGTGGTGGTCACCGGCATCAGGGCGAACCTCGAGAAGGCGCTCGAAATCAAGAAAAATGCCCCGGTGGTTCTCGACTCGATCGATTCCACCGAGCTCGGGCGCTTTCCGGATGCCGACGTCGCCGACTCGCTGGAGCACCTGCCGGGCATCACGATCAACCGCACCACCGGAGGTGAGGGCTCAAGCATCAGCGTCCGAGGTCTTGCCAAGGACTACAACCTCGTCACCCTCAACAACCGCCTTCTCGCCAGCGACGATGACACCCGCGACATGGCCTTCGACGTGCTGCCGGCGGAGCTCATCTCGGGCGCGGACGTGCTGAAGTCACCCCAGGCCTCCGCGGTCGAGGGCAGCATCGGCGGCACGGTCAACCTGCACACCGTGAGCGCCTTCGACAATCCAGGCTTCCATGCCGGAGCGGACGCGGAAGGCGACTGGAATGACATGTCGCACCTGCACGGCAGCAAGTACTCGCTCTTCGTGACCAACACCAACGAGGACCGCACGCTCGGGTTCGTGCTCGGCGGGGTGCACTCGGACAACAACCTGCGCACCGATTCCCTGAACGCATACAACCAGAACATCTACGGGCCGACCACCTACCCCTACGCGGGCGGTGCGGGATCAGTGCCCCTCTCCGCGACCCCCTGCTGCATCACCTTCGGTTCGATTTTCGACGACAAAAAACGTGATGCGCTCAGCGGCAGCCTCGAGTGGCGCCCGAACGATACCTTCAGGCTGGCGGCGGACGGGCTGTGGACACACCTGAACGACCCGCAGATCGGTTACAACGAGTCCTACTACTTCCCCGCCAATCCGGATGGCACGCCGTGGCAGAACAACGCGGTGGTACGCAACGGAACCATCACCTCCGTCTCGGTCAATGAGTTCCAACCCGAGATGGTGAACAACACCATCAACCGCAAGGTGGATACCTTCCTCTACGGCCTCAATGCCAGCTGGAAGCCTACCGACCGGTTCACCCTCGGCATGGACCTGTACCGCTCCACGGCCAGCCGTCCAGAGGGCGGCCAGGACACGTTCGTGACCGCAGGCCTCGTCAACAACTCCCCGGTGGCCGAGGACATCCTGAACGTCACGGATCTGCCCCACAGCCTGCCAAGCCTCAACGTCGTGCTGCCGCCGAGCCAGCTCGGGCTCGCGGCCTGCCCGGCAGGTTCGGCGAGCGCCACCAACCCCGGCTACTGCTCGTATACGGCGCTGATGAACTCAGGCTACCTCAACAATAACAAGTACTGGTCGACGCACTACGTGGGTCTCAATGGTTACTCGGTGCACGACAAGATCACTGGCCTCACCCTCGATGGTGCCTGGAAGGCGGAGCTTGGCGTCTTCGATCAGCTGCTCGTCGGCGTCGGCGGCACCGATCGCGACAAGGAGCGCGTGGACAGCAGCAACGACTGGACCAACGGCTCCGGGCAATACGGCACTCTTTATCAGACCGCCGGCTGCCCGGTGCAGTGCAGCCCCTACTCGTTCGGCTCGCAGGGGTTCAACGTGGTCTCGATGATGACGCTGCCGAACTTCATGCAGGGCGCCGGAGGCTCCTATCCCACGACGCTCCCGGTCCTGAACGTCCCGCAGCTGATCAATTTCCTCAAGAGCCTGAATGGCAAGGCCAACCCGTTCTTCTGCTCGACGCTTCCCTGCGCTAACCCGTTCAACTACGCACTCACCGAGCCACAGATCAACCCCTACAACTCCTACTCGGTGACGGAGAAGACGCTCACGACTTATCTCGAGGCAGACTTCGCCGCGCCGCGCTGGTCCGGGAACGTGGGCGTGCGCGTGGTGCACACCACGACCTCGGCGGACACCGCCTCCGCGGTCCCCGTGTCGCTGTGGACCCCGGATAAGGTTCCGACCGGGACGGAGACGTGGAACGTTCAGTACGGGAACTCGCAACCGATCGGCGCGAGTGGCAGTTACACGATGGCGCTGCCCTCGCTCAACTTCGCCTACTGGGTGATCCCGAACCGCCTGCAGGCACGCCTCGGCCTCGCCGAGACCATGGCCCGGCCGGATCTGGACCAGCTGGCGCCGACCTCCTCGAACAACGCCATCAACGGCACCCCGGAGCTTGACTATGCCGGCACGGCGGGGCTCAAGCCGATCCGCGCCAACCAGGCGGACCTGTCGCTCGAGTGGTACTACGCCGAGCATTCAGCATTCACCGTCGCGGTGTTCCTGAAGAAGATCAAGGATGATATCTACACGGCGGTGGAGACCAGCGTTGACCTTGGGACAACCCAGTACACCGGCGGGCCGCCGGGCACCGGGGTCGGTAAGCCGTTCCTGTGGACCGTTACCGCTCCGGCGAACGGGGCGCAGACCACGCTCTCCGGCGTTGAACTGACCTGGCAGTACCTCATGGACAATGGCTTCGGCACGCGCATGCAGTACACCGCCACCCGCACCCGCAGCTACGATCAGTTCGGTAACTTCGTGGGCGCCTTGAATGCCGCCCCCCCGACCACGTGGACGATCGGCCTGCTGTATGACAAGGGCCCGCTCAGCGCGGACGTCAACTGGGACCACCAGTCCGGGTATACCGCCTACTGTTCACAGTGCACGGAAGTCCCCGGCTGGCCTGCGATCTCCGATGCCTTCGACTGGGTCACCGCGAGCCTGCACTACCGCTTCGGCCGCGGTTTCGAGGTGTACTGGGAGGGCAAGAACCTCACCAATGCCATTGCGCGCACTTATCTGAACGGCAATCCGTATCTGCCCTGGGCGCCGGGGCAGCTGGTTGGCCAAAGCGAGAGCGGCGTGGGTTATGGCTACAGTGCCTACGGTCGCTCCTATCTGCTTGGCTTCTCCTGGCGGCGTTGAATGGACTACGAAAGGTGAGTGACTCCGCAGAATTCCCGGGCCTGAGCGCTGCGCAGATCCAAGCAGCCGGCGCGTACTGGACCGCGCGGGAAATCGCCCAGCAACCGGCGCTGTGGCCGCAGATCGCGCGTGGCATCGGCGCGGACCGGGAACTGTCACAGTTCCTGGCGCCCCTGCTGGCAGATCCCGCCCTGCGGATCGTGCTGACCGGTGCCGGGACTTCGGCCTTCATCGGCAGCTGCCTCGAGCCAGCCCTGCGCAAAGCCGGACGGCAGGTCACTGCCGTGTCGACGACCGACATCGTCGCAGGTCCCGCAAGCACGCTCCCACCTGGCAGCGCGACGCTCATGGTGCACTTTGCGCGCTCCGGCGGCAGCCCCGAGAGCGTCGCAACTCTGGAGCTCGCCGAGCGAATTCTCCCAAACTGCGCGCACCTCATCGTCACCTGCAACCCCGACGGCGAGCTTAAGCGGCGTGCGGCCTCCGTCAGGCGCGCCCACACGGTAGTGTTGCCCGAGGCCTGCAACGATCAGAGCTTCGCGATGACCTCGAGCTTCACCGGCATGCTGCTCGCGGCTGCCGTGGCGCTGAACGTCATACCCGCCGGGGAAGGGCGGCTCTCGCAACTGCGTCAGATGGGCACCGACGTGCTGCGGTTGCACGCCCCGGTCATGTCCGCCCTGGTGCGTGCGCAGTTCGACCGGGTCGTCTACCTCGGCAGCAACGAGCTCAAGGGGCTTGCGTCCGAGGCGGCACTCAAAATGCTCGAGCTCACTGACGGCCGGGTCGTGAGCGTCGGCGACTCACCGCTCGGGTTCCGTCATGGGCCAAAGACGATCGTCAACGGCAGCACGCTGGTGGTAACGTTCCTCAGTGCTGACCCTTATTCGCGGCGCTACGACCTCGACCTCGTCAAGGAACTGCGGCGCGAGGCGGTGGCCGGGCGCGTGATCGCGTTGAGCGCAGCTGCGGCGGACGCCGCAGAGACGGATACGCTGGTAGTCGGTGCCACCCAGGATCCTCATTCGGGCGCCAATCCAGGCTCCTCGCCGACGAACCTGGAGCTGTGTTTGCCTTATGCGATGGCCGCCCAGACTCTGGCGCTGCTGCGCTCAATGTCCTTTGGCCTCTCGCCCGACACCCCGAACCTTGCCGGGACTGTGAGTCGCGTCGTGCAGGGCGTGTCCATTTATCCCTTTCCCGGCAGCGTGTGAAGACCTTCCTCGGCATCGACGGCGGGGGCAGCAAGACACGCTTCCTGCTGATCGATGAGCTCGGCAAGGTACTGGGGTCGCACCTGGAGGGGCCGGCCTACCACCTGGAGATCGGTATCGATGCATTGCGCGCGATGCTCACCCGCGGCATCCGGGAAACCCTAAGACAGGGCAGCGTTTCGGAGCACGACCTGACGTACGCGTTTGCCGGACTGCCGGCCTACGGGGAGGATGCCAGGATTCTCGCCGCCCTCGATGCCGCACCTGCGCAGGCACTGCCGCATGGCCGCTATCGCTGCGGTAACGACATGGTGTGCGGCTGGGCCGGAGCGCTCGCGGGTGCGGACGGCATCAATATCGTCGCCGGCACCGGGTCCATAGCGTACGGTGAGTTCGAGGGCCGCAGCGCACGCGCCGGTGGCTGGGGCGAGCTGTTCAGCGATGAGGGCTCGGCATACTGGTTCGCGCGCGAGGGGCTGCGCCTGTTCTCGCGCATGAGCGATGGCCGCGCGGCGCGCGGGCCTTTGTACCAAAGCGTACGCAAGCACTTCGGACTTCAGGACGATCTGGAGCTGTGTGCCGCGATCTACGGCACCGAACTCAGCCAGCGCAGCCAGTTTGCGCAGCTGTCGAAGCTCGTGGCCGATGCGGCAGCCTCAGGTGACCGCGAGGCCCTGGCCCTCTTCGGCTCGGCCGTGCAAGAGCTGGCGCAGATGATCGATGCCGTGCGCACGCATCTTGGCGTGCCAGGCGATGTGTTGCTACCGGTCTCCTATTCGGGGGGATTGTTTCAACCTGGCGGACTCATACTGACACAGCTCGCAACGGAGCTCGGGCGCGCGCCGCGGGCATATCATTTCCGCGAAGCGCAGCTGCCACCGCACGCGGGCGCGGCGATTTACGCCGCGAAACTCAGCGGATCTCCGGTGGGCGCGGCTGAAATCAGCGCTCTCGCCACCGCACTGTAACGCCGCCCCTCGTCGGTTCTCGTCGCGCGAGGGTTGACCGCGACCCGCAGGGGATCGCGGCGCACCCCCACGAATTGTGCCCGATTGTAAGGAAGGCCGGCACGCCGGCGGGCGGCGGCCGTTGCCCGGGTCGTGCGCACGGAACCAGACGCCAGCGGCCAGCTTGTATGGCCAACGCCATTGCGGGACGATCCGCTCGTGGATTCCAACATCCTGGCAGCGGAGTATGTCTTGCCCACTGGGCTGCGCAGACTGAGTCTGCTTCTCGCGCTGCTATGCGCAGCATTACCCTGTCATGCCTCCCGCTGGGTCGAGATCGGCAACGCCGGTGTGTCCACGGACAAGGTACTGCTTGACGCTGACTCGATCGGGAAGGCCGACAACTTTCGGCTGGCCAATGTCATGACGCTCTCCAGCGCCCCACAAACCAATGCTCACAACATCACCTACGATCGGCGCGTGAACAAGGTGGCGTTCAACTGCGCTGACCGGACTTTTCAGAGCGTGCAGGTGGTCGCCTACCTCGGCGAGAAGCGCGTCGGCTCGAGTCCTGAAAATGCCAACTGGCGCACGACCATGAAACCGATCGGCGCGGACGGCCTGAGCAACCGCGCGCTCACCATGGTGTGCGCGGCCGCCGTGGCGGGTACTCCCGCGACGGAACAGAAGCCGAGGAATTCGAGCGGCTCGGGCATCGTGGTAGATGGCGTGGGCGACATCCTCACCGCCAGCCACGTCGTCAACCATTGCAAATCCATCAGCGTCAAGACTGCGACCTCTTCGATGCTTCGATTTTCGGGGTCGACCCCAAGAACGATCTGGCCATTCTGAAGATCGCGTTCGACGCCCCGCTAGGGGAGCCTGCGCATTTTCGCGTGCAGTCAGATCCGGCACGGCTGGGTGAGACGGTGGGAGTCATCGGTTATCCACTGACCGGGCTGCTCTCGAGCGAGCCTAAGGCGACCTTTGGCCAGGTCAACTCGGTAGCCGGGGTCAACAATGACTACACACTGCTGCAGATATCCGCCCCCATCCAGCCTGGGAATAGCGGAGGGCCGGCCCTGGACGAGTTTGGCCAGGTGATCGGAGTGGTGGTGAGCACCGCGTCGCTGGCGGTGGCCGCCCTCACCGGCAACGTTCCGCAGAACGTGAACTTCGCCGTCCGGGGCGAGGTCGCACAGATCTTCATGGCGGCGCGCGGCATCAAGGTGCTGGTCGGCCACCGCCAGCAGGTGCAGTCGACCGAGGCCATCGCGGCGGAGGGGCTGAAGTCGACCGTTCTCGTGCAGTGCTCGGTGGAGTAAGGATCAACGGACTGCGCGAGTGACTGCGCACCGGTGGCACGCCGCAGTCAGCGCTGCCAAGACGCTGCGCTCCGGAAGACCAAGGAACGTAGGCTCCGAGAGTCGGTCACATGGACCGGCTAAGCTTCCCCGCAACGTATGCGAAGCGAAAGAGCGGTCGCTTGGCGCTGCCGCGACCCAAGCGCCGAACGATTCGGTCACGGTAGATCTGACCGCACGCGCACTCGTACACTATGAGGCAAATAACCGCGGCTACCCGAAGGCCGCGGCCCGGGTGCTAACCCTGCGGCGGGGCCGCAATTGACGCTGATCTGAAAGCCACGCCTATGGCACCAATCTTGTCGACGACGGCGACGGCGCGCACGAGGGCGGCCGTGTGTCGTGCCGGGCGTGCCCCAGGCCAGGGCGTCGTTGATCCGTTGCGTGGGGAAACGCATGGCTGCAGCTGAGCCCGCTGCCCCTCAGAATCCGCCGTCCCCGCAAGGCGCCGCCAACGGCAGCCGGCCGCCGATCAGCGCAGGTCTCGCCTCCCTGAGTGTGGCCGCGCTCGGGGTCGTGTTCGGGGACATCGGGACGAGTCCGCTCTACACGCTCAAGACGGTGCTCAATCTCGCCGGCGGGCGGCCCGACTCCTTCACCGTGCTCGGCTCGTTGTCGCTGGTGATCTGGACGCTGATCCTCATTACGTCGGTGAAGTACGTGGGCTTCGCGATGCGCATCGGCAATGACGGCGAAGGCGGCATCCTCGCGCTGATGTCGCTCCTGGGGGTAAAGGGGCGCCACCGTCCCGTCATCATCGCCGTGGGTCTGTTCGGCGCCGCCCTCATCTACGGCGACGGCGCGATCACGCCGGCGATCTCCGTACTCTCGGCGCTCGAGGGGCTGAAGATGGTGGCGCCCTCATTCAACCCCTACGTGCTCCCGGCAACCGTCGCGGTGCTGATCCTCCTCTTCGCCATCCAGCCCCAGGGGACGGCCCGAATCGGCAGGGCCTTCGGCCCGATCATGACGCTCTGGTTCCTGGTCATCGGCGCCCTCGGAGCGTGGGGAATCCTGCAACACCCAGCGGTCCTGTGGGCCCTCGATCCGCGGCACGCGATCGGCTACCTGCTCTCAGGGGGTGTCACGAGCTTCGTGGTGCTCGGCGGGGTGTTCCTGTGCGTGACGGGCGCCGAAGCCCTGTACGCCGATATGGGACACTTTGGCGCCAAACCGATCCGGCTGACCTGGAGCGTGCTCGTTTTCCCGTGCCTGGTACTGAACTATGCGGGCCAGGGGGCGCTGGTTCTCTCGGGAGCGCCCACCAATGACAATATCTTCTTCCGCCTCTGTCCGCCCGTCATGCTCCTGCCGATGGTTGTCCTGGCGACCGTCGCCACGATCATCGCCAGCCAATCGATCATTACCGGCGCTTTCTCGATGACCCGCCAGGCAATCCAGCTCGGCTGGATGCCGCGGCTGCCGATCAAGCAGACCTCCAGCGAGGGTTACGGCCAGATCTACGTGGGTCCGGTGAACTGGCTCCTGATGCTGGTCACGCTGGCACTGGCGGTCGGCTTCGGCAAGTCGGACAACCTCGCTGCCGCCTACGGCATTGCGGTGTCGGTCACCATGCTCATGACCTCGGCGCTGCTCTTCATCGCCATGCGCGAGGTGTGGCGCTGGAGCCTGCCGGCGGCCGCCGCCGTGGCCGGACTCTTCATGCTCATCGATGCGACCTTCGTCGCGGCGAATCTCCTTAAGCTCAGCGAAGGCGGCTACGTGCCGCTGCTGCTCGCCGCGGCGGTCTACGGCGTCATGTGGGTGTGGCACATCGGCGCGCGCGCCGAGTGGGCACGCATCCAGGACTACATGACGCCGATCGACGCCCTGCTCACGCAGCTTAAGACACAGCAAATACCCCGCGTGCCGGGCACGGCGGTCTTTCTCACCCGCACGCAGAAGGACGCACCCCCGGTGCTGGTGTGGCACCTGAAGCACAACCGCGCCCTGCACGAGCGCGTCCTGATCCTCACCACCCTCATCGAGCCGGTGCCGCGCATCCACGTGGGCGAGCGGCTAGCAGTGGCCGCCCTCGGATCGGGAATGTGGCGGGCCACTGCGCGTTTCGGTTTTATGGAGCGACCCGACGTACCTGAACTCCTGCGTCAGGCGAACGTGCTCGGCTGCACGCTCGAGCTGCAGGACGTGACCTACTACGTCGGCCACGAGACCGTCATCCACCGTCGGGATGGCAAGGGCCTGCCGCGCTTCATTGAGGGCGTGTTTGCCTATCTGCAGCGCAACTCCTCGCACGTGAGCGACTACTTCCGCCTGCCCCCGGACTCGGTCGTCGAGCTGGGGCGGGAAATCGCCATTTAAGGACGGCCGACGCTCAGCGGGTGTCAGCCCGCGCGAAACGCCTCACAGGCTCTGCAGGAACCCCACCAGGAGCTCGTTCACCACGGCGGCGCGTTCGCGCTGTATCCAGTGGCCGGCGCCCTCGAGAATATGGCAGCCGCGCAGTTGCGGCAGCACCTGTCCCAGGGTCTCGAGGCGCTTGCGCGTGCCTGGAAATTTCAGAACGTCGTCGCGGGCGCCGGCGATGAACATCGAGGGCTGGCGGATCGTGGTACCCCGCCAGGGTGCGAGCAGCTCAGAGGAGCGCACGATGTTGCGGTACCAGTTGAGGCCACCCCGAAATCCTGTCCGCGAGAATTCTGCGGCGTACTCAGCGATGTCCGCCTCACTGAGCCATGCAGGCAGCGCGAGCGGTTCGCTCAGGTGATCGAGGCAGCCCTCCCCAGTGGGCACGCGTCCGAATGCCACCCGGTCTGGTCCATCGCCGGAACCGTTGAAGTGAATGAGCCGGATCGTCGTCTCGACATCGCGCTCGAGTTCCGCCTCGGCAACTCCGGGCGTCTGGAAGTACTGCATGTAGAAGTCGTTGATGCCCTGTTGCCTCAAGGCCGAGAGCAGATCCACGCGCGACGGGGAGGCAAACACGACACTCAGACCGACCACGGCCCGGAACAGGTCGGGCCGCAGCAGCGCCGAGTGCCAGGCCACCGGCGCGCCCCAGTCGTGGCCAACGATCACGGCTTCGCGTTCCCCGAGCGCGCGCACCAGCTCGACCATGTCCCCGACCAGGTGCAGCTGCGTATAGGCAGCAACGTCTGCAGGTGCGTCCGTGCCTCCGTAGCCGCGCATGTCGGGTGCGGCGACCCGGTAACCGGCCGCGGACAGGGCCGTGAGCTGCGCCCGCCAGGAACACCACAACTCAGGGAAGCCGTGGCAGAGCAGCACGAGCGGGCCGGACCCCTGCGTGGCCACGCGCACGCGCAGGCCGTTCACATCCATCATCTGCAGGTTCAGATCAGCCATAAAACGCATGCTAAGGCGCCGGCGTCACGCCGGCAAACAGCGCCCCAATTGCGGCGCCGTTGTGGGCGCGTCCCTTTTATGTTCGGTGTAGCTCGCGTTGGGTGGGAGCGCGCCACTGAGAGTCGCATCACGATTCGTAGCCACGGCGCGCTGTTCCTCGGCGTGCCGTGAGCCGGATCGCGCCGCATCCTGCGGACCCCCAGTACCTTTCTAGCGCAGGCCTGATCAGGTAATCAGCGGACATCGTCCATGGACACGACTCGATACTGGTTCTCTGCACCGCAATGGGGTTTTGGGGCCCGGCTGCCGGTGACCTGGGAAGGCTGGCTGGCAGACGGCACATGGCTCGCAGTCTGGCTTGCCCTGACGCCGTACATGCGCAGTCGCGAGCACGGGCTCCATAGCCTCGGGCTTTTCTTTGGCATGCTGGCGATCCTGCTGGTGATGCATCGCTGGAAGGGCGAACCCGCGGATTAGAGGTTTCGAGCGGAGAGATGGGACAACTCACGTCGAAAGCGTTCGCGAGCTTCCCCTCCGAAGCGTTTGCCTTTCGCTCAGTCGCACACTGGACCTGAGTCTGAGCTTAGATCCAAGTCAATAATGCCTCGCTGCGTCCGCGCGAGAATGGGGCGAGCTCACGTCCACCGGTATACGCGACCGGACGCGGTATCCGGGTCAGGTGCTCTTCAGCAGGTCCGCCAGCTCCGGCAATGCGCGGGCGGCAGCGACATCGGCCGCGGTGAGTCGGTCCTTGTTGCGCAGACGTGTGCTGGCGCCGGCATCCAGGAGGCGGCGCACCAGCGCCAGATTGCCGTTGCGACTGGCGATGATGAGGGCGGTATCGCCGAACTCATTCTGCGCGTCCTTATCTGCCTGGTTAGCAAGCAGCCTCTCCATTACCGCTGCGGCACTCAGGTTGGTGGCGATCAGGAGTGCCGTATCGCCATTGGCGGTCCGGGCATTGACGTGGGCACCCCCGGCGAGAAGTGCCTCAACCACTGCCGGTGAACCTGCAGTGCAAGCCGCCGTCAGCGGGGTTTGACCCCTGGTATCGGCACGCTCGGTGCTCGCACCGCGCTGTAACAGTATGCGGACCGCATCCGTACGTCCTGACCGGGACGCGTGCCACAGAGCGCTGCGACCCTCGTTGTCCACCGCATCCACCGCCGCACCGGCATCGAGGAGTCGCCTGAGAGTCACCGTGTCGTCGCTGCGCGCAGTCAACATCAGCGCGCTGGTTCCGCGAGGATCGCGCACGTCAGGCTGCGCGTGCGCCGCGAGCAGCTCTTGCACAATGGCGGCATCGCCAGCCGCTGCGGCGACGAGCAACGGGGCTTCTTGGCCACTTTTTTGCCCATCTGGCGAAGCCCCCTGGGCGAGCATCGCCGCCACGACATCCGCACGCCCGGCACGGACCGCGCTCAGCAACGGCGAGCCGCCCCGCGCGTCGGTGGCCTGCGCTTGCGCCCCGGAACGTAGCAGGGTTTCAACGAGCAGCGGCGGCCCGCTGACAGCAGCAACCGAGAGGATTGGCGTGCCCTCCGGGGTCTTGGCATTCGGGTCTGCGCCACGCTTGAGCAGTGACTGCCACAGCGTCGGCGCATCACGCTCAGCGGCGACCGCGAGGTCTGGCCAGCCGGCGTAAAGATCGCGCTGTCCGGGGCTGGCGTGCTGCACTGTGGTGGGTGCAGTGGGCGTTACTTCCGCGCTACGGTGCAATGCAGTGGCGCCTTTCTCTCGTAGGCGGACGGCGGCCTCGCTGGCACCTCCAACTTCGGCGAAATCAAGAGCCGACCAGTCCTGGCGATTTCGAAGCGAAACGTTCGCGCCGGCTGCGAGCAGGCGCTCCACCGCTTGCGCGTTACCGCCTGCCGCCGCATGCATAAGCACGCTGTTCCCGGAGTGGTCAGTCGCGTTCACGTTGGCGCGCGCGCAACGAGTCCGCCTAGTGCCTTAAGGACCAGATTGAAATACGGCTCGGCCGCGCGATAGGCGGCATATCCTGGATTGGGCATTCTCAACTCCGCGTGCCGCCCGACGATATCAGCCGACCCCGCGCTGCGCCCTGCAGTCGGGAAATATACCGACGTGGCGTACAATACCCCCGCCGCCGCCGTAGCTCAGTTGGCAGAGCAGCCGCCTTGTAAGCGGCAGGTCGTCTGTTCGATTCAGACCGGCGGCACCACCCTCGCCCCTGCTGGCCCCGGGCCGATCGCCAGCGAACGCGTGACATGCGCATGGCGCCCGGCGGTCCGCCGCGACCTCGCACGCGAGGGGCCTTAGCAAGAATCTCAGGGTGACTTGGGCGCCGCTGCGGGCGGCCCAGTCGCGGGCGCCGCCGCGGCGCCATTGGTCGCCGGCGGGACAGCGTTCGGCGCGGCGTTGCCGGCGGCGGTTGCCGCATTCGTCGGCGGGCACGGCTGCACCGAGACCTTGGAACTGACCCCTTCCGCGAACAGGTCCTGCAGCGGCACGCTCGTCATCCCTGGCTGCGGCGCGAGGTCCACCCAGTAGAGAGTCCCCGGAATCTTGCGCTCCGCAATGTCCGGCTTCAGCCCCATGGCGCGCACCGCCTCCGCACGCCGCTCCGCGCGGGCGCGCTCGGTGTACAGGCCGAGCGACACGCGCCGTCCGGCCTCGGCGCTGAGGGGCATCACGAGCGCGTCCTTGACGCCGTTGTGCTCGAGCGTCACCAGCACCTTATCGGTCTCGGCCTCCGACTTCATACCGCCGATGAAGACCCCGAATCCCTGGATGGTGTCGCCCTCGGCCGCGCGCTGCTTGGGGTCGAAACCCTTCTGCTTCAGGATCGCCGCCGCCTGTGCACTGTTGGTGACATCCGGGAACGGCCCGACCGACATGCACGCCGTGGTCACGACGGGCTCGAGGTTCTTCGGCAGCGCATCCGGGTCGGGGCGCTGGTCGGCGGGCAGCTCGGTGAGGAGTTTAAGGGGTGGCAGGCGCGCGACGGCCTCGTTGACCGGCAGCGAAGGCGGCGGGGTAACCCACAGCGCCCAGGCAAAGTAGGCAAGGTTGGCAAACAGGAGCGCAAAGAAGACGCGACGCACGGTGGGCGGATTCTAGATCAACGCGCCCGCGGCTGCGCTGCGAGTACGGCAAGGCCGCGCAGGACGAGATCCGGCACGCCGACCGCGGGGCTGCGCACGAGCGGGCGTACTGCGGCGGCAGCACCGCCGGTCAGCACCACGAGCGGTGGCCGTGCCACCAGCGCGATCGCCTCGTCCACCGCGCGGTCGATCAGTGCCGCGGCCGCGTAATGCGCACCCGCCTCGAGGGCATCACGCGTGGAGCGCCCGAACGGCCCGCGGCCGGTGCGCCGGCCGCCGCGCGCGCGCCGCCGGATTCCCCAAGTGCCGCTAAGAAGCGTATCGACCATGAGTGCGGGGCCGGGAATGATCGCGCCACCGCAGTGCCGGCCGTTGCGCGCGATGAGGTCCAGGGTCAGGGCCGTGCCGATGCCCGCCACGCACACCGGCACGCCCCTGAACAGATGGTGCGCGGCAACCATGCCGATGAAGCGGTCGACGCCGAGGCGCCAGGGCTCCGCATAGCCCACCGTGATGCCTGCGCGCCGCGCCGGCACCGTCACGAAGGAAATGGGTACGCCCTGCGTGCGCGCCATCTGCCTCAGTGCCGCACGCACGCCCGGACCTGCAACGCTTGAGACCAGGATACGCTGCGGTGGCACGGAGCCGATGAGGCGTCGCGCATACTGCGCGGAGCGCCAGCTGGCGTGCACCGCCGCCTGCGCGCGCCCCAAGCCCCTGGGCCCGAGGCGCGCCCACTTGATGCGGGTATTGCCGACATCGATGAGTAGCTGCGTCATCTAGGCGGGCCGTACGCTGACGTCCCCGGAGATGAAGCGCTGCACGCCCTGCGGGGTTTCCAGCAGCAGCGCGCCGTGCAGGTCGATGCCCCGGGCCATGCCGTGCGCGCTGCCCTGCGCGCCGCTCACGTTCACGGCCTTGCCGCACAGGGCATCAGCATGGCGCCACTCCTCGATGAAAGGCTTGAGGGCTGCGCGCTCGAACTCGAGTAAGCCCTGCAGGCAAGCGCTCACCACAGCGGCCACTACACGATTACGCGACGCGTCGGTGAGACCTGCGCTCTTCAGGTCCGCGGCGGCGATGCCGGTGGTCGCGATCTTCTCCTGCAGCTGAGCGCCCAGGGACACGTTCAGTCCGACGCCGATGACGACGTACGCAGGTCCTGCGGATTCGGCGCGCAGTTCGATGAGCACCCCGCCGAGTTTGCGGGCGGCGACCAGAAGGTCGTTCGGCCACTTCAGCTGCACTTGCGCGAGGCCCAGCTCGCGCAGCGCCCGCACGATACATACCCCGACCACGAGGCTGAGTGCCCCGAGTTCCGGGGGCACCTCGCGGAAGGTCCAGCTCAGTGACAGGCAGATGGCGCCGCCCGGGGGCGCGAGCCAGGTGCGCCCGCGACGCCCGCGGCCCGCGGTCTGGTACTCCGCGAGCAGTACGTCGCTCTCCCCCGGGGGCGGGTTCGGCCGCGCGAGCAGCACGGTATTGGTCGAATCGAGTGACCAGGCAGTCTCGATGCTGCGTACCTGGCCGCGCACGCTTGAGTCGAGGCGCTCGCGGATCCTGGCCGCATCCAGAGGCTCGCCCGAGCCGGCCAGCCGATAACCCCGGTTGCGCACCGCGTGCAGCGTTGCGCCGAGTTCGCGCAGCACACCGGCCGCCTTCCACACGGCGCTGCGGCTGACGCCGAGCTGCCCGGCCAGTTCCTCACCGGAGTGGAACTGCCCGTCGCTGAGCGCCGCGAACACCTGCGCGGCGAGCGGCGCGGCGCCGCGCCCGGGCACGTTCGCGGTGCTCTGCGTCATCACGCGGCACCCCGCCGCAGCAGCCACAGTCGCCGGGCACGCGACTCCGTGCCGGCGCGCATGCGGGCGATGTTGCCGCGGTGGCTATAGAGGATGAGGAGCGCGGCGATGACGCTGAAAGTCAGGAGCGGCGTGCGCGGCGGGAGATGTCCCACGGCGACGGCCAGTACCACCGCGCCCGCGCCCAGCATCGAACCCAAGCCCACGAAGCCACACACCATGACGGTGAGGAGAAACACCCCGAGGAACACGAGCAGCAGCCAGCCGCTGATCCCGAGCAGCACGCCGACGAGCGTGGCCACACCCTTACCGCCGCGGAAACCGAACCACACCGGATAGACGTGGCCGAGCATGACCGCAACACCGCATACGGGAACCGCCCAGGCGGACAACGCGACTCCTGCCGGCACAATCCAGGGAAGGCTCCAGTGCGCGAGCCAGGCTGTAGCGACCCAGCCCTTCGCCAGGTCGATGACGAGCACCGTCAGGCCCATGGCCTTACCCTGGGTGCGCAGGGCATTGGTGGCACCCGCGTTGCCGCTGCCCATGGTGCGGATGTCGACGCCGCGCAGGCGCCCGATGAGGAGACTGCCGACAAGAGCGCCGAGGAAATAGGCGAGTACGGCCTTGATGAGGAGTTCGCTCACCTAGGGCCTGAACACTTCCGCAAGCATGCAGCGCACGCTCCCGCCCCCGAGCCCCTCGATGGTTGGCACCGGCACCGACAGCACCGTGTCCACGCAGCCGGAGAGCTGTGCGAACACCGGCGGCGACAGGGCACGGCGCGCGCGCTCGGACATCACCAGCACCCGCGAGTCGCCCAGGGCTTCATCCCAGGTGCCGAGTTCGAGCATGTTGCCGGCGAAGTGCTCAAGCTCCGCCTGCCCGATTTGCAGCACCTCGCGCCCGGTGGACTTGAGGCTTGCGAGCACCGCCTCGCGATCGGACGCGGCAATGGCCTCGGCTGCCACGACCGCCACCTGCGAGCCGATCCACAGGCACACGTTGGTGTGGTAGAGCGGCACCCCGGCACGGTCGGCGGCCCGAAAGATCACTGGCTCGAAGTCAAGCTCGCGCGCCCATTCGCGCACCAGCTGCGCATCGGTGCGCGGCGACGCGCACGCGTAGGCGATGCGGTTCACGTGGTCCAGCACCAGGCTGCCGGTGCCTTCGAGGAAGCGCCCTTCGGCCTCGTGCCAGGTGAGATCGAGGAGGTGGGTGAGGCGGAATCCGCAGGTGCTGAGCGCGGCATCGATGACGGCCTGCCGGCGCTCCGGACGACGGCTGGCGGCTGCCAGCGGGTAGAGCACGAGCGTACCGCAGGGATGAAAGCTCACCCAGTTGTTGGGGAATACGGCATCGGGCTTGGGCGGCTGCGCCGAATCTTCCGCCACGCCCACCGCGATCCCCTCCCCGCGCAGCGCGCGCACCAGCCCCTCGAACTCCGCCAGCGCCCGGGACTGCGCTTGCGCCGCGCCTGCCGCATCCGCCTTCTGGAAGGTGTTACTGACAGCCGTCTCGGCGTTGAAGCCGAAGGCGTGCGGCCGCACCATCAGCACCGCGTCCGCACACTGCTGGCGCGGCGGCACGGGTCGGGTCGGCACTTGCGCAAGGGACGGCATCCCCCATTCTCGCACGTTCCGTGTCGGCCTCCCGTACCCGAAGCTGCGGTCAGTGCCGGTGCGCGGGCGCTCCCCGGGGGTTAGGCGCGCAGCGCCCGCACGTGTTCGCCGCTGCCGGTGTTTTCCAGCATGTCGAGGACCGGCAGGCGCTGGGTGAGGTCGAGCGGCGTGCCGGTGAGGTAACGCAGGCAGTCCGCAGCCGGTGCCGGGCGCGCGAACAGGTAGCCCTGCGCATAGGAGCAGCCGAGCTGGCGCAGCTTCTCCAGCTGCGGCCAGCCTTCAATGCCCTCGGCCACTACCTTGATGTGCAGGTAGCGCGCCATCGCGATGATGGCACTCACGATGGCAAGGTCGGACATGTCGGTGACGAGGTCGCGCACGAAGCTGCGGTCGATCTTCAGGGTATCCACGCGCCAGCGCTTCAGGTACGACAGGCTCGAGTAGCCGGTGCCGAAGTCATCGATGGCGATGTGCACGCCGAGTTCGCGCAGCTTTGCGACCGTGTCCTGGCTCGCCTCCCGGGCGCGCGCCTCGCGGCGCTCGAACACCGCACTCTCGGTCAGTTCGACCTGCAGCATGGAGGGGTCGAGGCCATGCTGCTTGGTCAGGCGCGAGATGCTCTCGGCGAGGTTGGAGCGCTGCAGCTGCACGGCCGAAACGTTGATCGCCACCGGCACGATGGTGCCGCCGGCCTGCCGCCAGCGCACCGTGTCCTCGATCGCACGCTGCATGACGAACTCACCGATCGGCACGATGAGGCCGGCCTCTTCGGCCACGGAGACGAAGCGCTCCGGGCGCACGTAACCGTGGTTGGGGTGCTTCCAGCGCAGCAGCGCCTCGAGCGCCACCACGCGCTGGGACTCAATGTCGACGATCGGCTGGTAATGCACGTCGAGCTGGCGCGAGGACAGCGCGGTGCGCAGCGAGGACTCGATCGCGATGCGCTCCTTTAGGCGCTTGTCCATGCCGGGGCTGAAGAGCTGGAAATTGTTGCGGCCGCGATCCTTGGCCTGGTACATGGCGGTGTCGGAGTGGCGCAGCAGCTCGCCCATGTCCGCACCATCGTGCGGATAGAGCGCGACACCGATGCTCACGGTGGTCACGAGCGTGCGCCCGTCCACCACCATCGGCGCCGAGAGCGCATGGTTGATGCGGCTGGCGGCCTCGCTCACCTGGTCAGAGCCCTTGACGGCCTTCAGGATGACGACGAACTCATCCCCACCCATGCGCACCACGACGTCCTCGACGCGCATGGTCGAGCGGATGCGCTGCGACACGGTCTTCAGCAGCTTGTCGCCGGTCTCATGGCCGCGTGAGTCGTTGACGTGCTTGAAGCGGTCGAGGTCGAGGAACAGCACTGCGAGCACCGTGCCGCTGCGCTTGGCCTCCTCGATGGCCTCCGGCAGGTGCGCCTGCAGATAGAGGCGGTTGGGGAGCCCGGTCAGCTGGTCGTGGTGCGCCAGGTGATCCAGCTGCTGGTGCTTCTGCAGCAGGTGGGTCTCGACGCTGCGGCGCACCGAGACGTCGTGGATCGCCACCGCGAGCACGGATCGGTTGCCGAGGCTTAAGGGGTAGCAGCTGGCCTCGACGCTGCGGGTAGCGCCGTCCTTGCAGCGCTGCTGCATCTCCACCGGCGTGCGCGAGCTCGAGTCCCGCAAGCGCTTCACCAGCGTCCGGGCGTCCACACCCTCGGCACCAAACAGTTCGCTGAAGGTGAGCGCACGCACCTCATCGAGGCTGTAGCCGAGGCTGCGCAGGCCCGCCGGGTTCACCGCCAGCACGCGTTCGCTCCCCGGGTCGAGCACGAGCGCGGTGATGGGCCACTGCTCGAAGGCCGCGAGATGGGTCGCGTCATAGCTCTTCAGCCACGCGGGTGCCGCGGGGCGCAGGAGCCGCAGGAGCAGCAGGACGATGCCCGCGCCGGCCAGGCCGGCGAGCGCCCCAATACCGAATGCCAACTGGTTCACACTTTGCCCCGGAAATGTCTCATGGAGTGTGGCGCATGGGTGCCGGGGGCACTCGGGCGCTGCGCACAGTTTCGGCGCTCCCCGGGAGGCTGCAGGTCCGAAGCCTGGGGGCGGGCGCCATGGCAGTGGTCCAAGGGCCGGCCGCGCGGCTCTTGAGGCTTCTTGAGCCACCGCTCGCGCGCGAGTGCGTACTCCCCATTCCCGCAGCGCGGGCCACCGCGTGCGCCCGGGGGAACTTGTGTCCTATGCTCACGCGCGCCGCCGCCACCGCAAAGAAGGAAGAAGGCATGCGCCCGAGCCCTCCCCTCCGTGCCCTGCGCCCATGTCACCCCGCGCGCCTGGCGCTCGCCTGCACCGCCGCCCTGCTCGCCCTCGGCGCCGCCACCACCCCCGCCGCGGCGCGCACCCAGAAGCCCGCACTTCACGGGGCACACTGGATGGCCGTCACCGGCAAACCACTCGCCGCCACCGCCGGCGCCACGATCTTCGAGCGCGGCGGCAACGCGGTGGATGCGGCCTGCGCGATGATCGCGGCCACCTCCACCATGTGGGACACGCTCTCCTGGGGCGGAGAAACCCAGGCCCTCCTCTACAACCCGCATACCGGCAAGGTGATCGGCATCAACGGACTTGGCGTCGCGCCGAGCGGGGCGACGCCTGAGTATTTCCACAAGCTCGGCATGAAGTTCCCGCCAGAGTACGGACCGCTGGCCGCGGTCACCCCCGGCACGCCCGGGGGCCTCATGACCCTGCTGGCCGAGTACGGCACCATGAGCCTCAAGCAGGTGCTGGCGCCGGCGATCGAGATGGCGGACGGCTACCCGATCGAGGCTGAGCTCGTGCACACCATCGAGAAGTACCAGGATCGCATCCGCCAGTGGCCGGACACGAGGCGCGTCATGCTGATTCATCCGGGCAGCGCGCACGAGGCGCCCGAGCCCGGCGAGATGTTCCGCCAGCCGGAGCTGGCCGCGACCCTGCGCAAGCTCGTCGAGGCCGAAAGCCGCGCGCTGCGCAGCGGCAAGGACCGCCGCGCCGCGATCTACGCCGCCTACGACCGCTTCTACCGCGGCGACATCGCACGCGAGTTCGTCCGCGGCGTGCAGCAAGCCGGGGGCCTCATCACCCTTGAGGACCTCGATCACTGGAAGGTGAAGATCGAGGAGCCGGTGCATACGAGCTACAAGGGCATCGAGGTCTACAAGCTCACCACCTGGGTGCAGGGGCCCGTGATGCTGCAGGCGCTCAACATCCTGGAGAACTTCGACCTGAAGTCGATGGGTTACGACTCTACCCGCTACATCCACACCCTCTATCAGGCGATGAATCTCGCCTACGCGGACCGCGACTTCTATTACGGTGACCCGGATTTCCCGCCCGCACCGCCCATCCAGGGGTTGCTGTCGAAGGACTACGCGCGCGCCCGGTCGCAGCTGGTGCGCCCTGACCATAACGACCCGGACATCCGCCCGGGCGATCCCTACCCCTACCAGGGCGGCACCAATCCCTTCGCCGCCACGCTGCGCAACTGGCACAGCCGCATGCCGGCCACCACCCCGACCGCGCTCGCCGAGTTCGACCGCTCCTTCCGCCTCGGCACGACGAGCGTCGAGGCGGCGGACGCGGAGGGGTGGGCCGTGTCAGTGACCCCGAGCGGGGGTTGGGTGCCGGCGGTGATTGCCGGGCATACCGGTGTCGGCCTCTCGCAGCGCATGCAGAGCTTCGTGCTGGATGCGAGCGAGAACCCCTTCAACGTGCTCGCCCCCGGCAAGCGGCCGCGCGCCACCCTCACCCCGACGCTCGCCCTGAAGGCAGGCAAGCCCCTCCTCATCTTCTCGGTGCAGGGGGGCGATACCCAGGATCAGAACCTGCTGCAGTTCTTTCTCGACGTGGTCGTGTTCGGCATGACGGTGCAGGAGGCGACCGAGGCCGCCAACATCACGAGCTACCAGATGCGCGACTCCTTCGGCGCCCACGAGTCCTTCCCCGGGCGACTGACGCTCAACAGCTCCACCCCGCCCGCCGTGCGCAGGGCGCTCACGCGCATGGGCTACACGCTCAACTACGAGGAGCGCAGCTCCGGGCCCATCAACGCGATTCTGGTGGACCAGACGCACGGCACTCTGTGGGGCGGCTCGAGCAATCACGGCGAGGACTACGGCATCGGCTGGTGAGCCCGCGCACCGCAGAGCAGCAGCGCCCCCGCGCCCACCGTCCACAGTGCCTGCAGCAGCACCACGGCGCTCATACCGTGCACGTTAAGCGGCAACCACCCGGTGCCGATGGCCAGCGCGCAGCCGAGCGCGCTGGCAAGACCAAAGATCCCGAGCGCACGCCCGAAGCGCGCATCACGCACGAGGTCGAGGGAGAACGCGGCGATCCCGGCTGACATGAGGAGCACCGCGCATTTGGCAAACGCCTGGTTGAAGAGCATGGCGAAGGCTGCGAACTGCGCAATGAGGGCCGGCTCGGCAGGGGCGATCCGGGGCAGCACCAGCGCCACCCGCGGCACGATGAAGCCATCGACGAGGCCCGCCGGCGTCATGATGATGACCCCGGCCGCGTAGGCGAGTAATCCGCAGCGCACGGCGGCGCGTGTCAGCCCGCGCTCGGTGGCGAACTGCATCACGGCGAGGAGCCCGGCGTAGAGCAGGCCGATCAGGATCCCGTGCACTTGCGCATCGAGCGCCGCGAGTGCGAGCAGCTGCGTGACAATCTGCGCAGGTTGAGCGCTGCTGATGCTCGGGTGATGGGCCATCGTCGCGATTTCCAGCAGCGGTGCCGCGATCAGTACCCACGCCGCGATCCGTGTCGCGCCCGCTGCGCGCTCCTGCGCCACCCCCAGCCTCTGCACCATGACACTCTCCCCGTATGCGGATTTCCACTACGATAGCCGCGCGCGCGCCGCCGTGGGCGGACAGCGCGCCCCGACTGTCCGCCCCGGAGCCCCCGTGACCGAGAGCGCCGATGCGCGCGTGCGACGTACCCGCGAGCGAGTGCTCGCTGCCTTCTTCGAGCTCCTGCTCGCGCAGCCCTACGAAGAGATCACCGTGCAGAGCGTTGCGGCCCGCGCCGGCGTGGCACGCTCCTCGCTTTACGAGCATTTTGCGGGCAAGCGCGGACTGCTCGCGGCAAGCCTCGCAGGTCCGCTCGGGGTGCTGGCCGATACCGTCACGGAGACGGACAACACTGCCGCGCTGACATCATTACTGCGGCACTTCTGGGACAACCGCGCCCGCGCGCGCAGCCTCTTCACCGGCGCGCTGCGCGCGCATGCGGTGGCGGTGCTCGTGCGGCTGATCGAGGAGCGCCTGCGCGGTCAGCGGCTGGCGCTGCGGCTGCCGCGCCGGCTGGCCGCGGTGCAGCTCGCCGAGGCGCTGTTTGCGCCACTGGCTGCGTGGCTGACCGGCGAGGGCGCCTGCAGCGTACTGCAGCTCGCGCGCGGCCTGCGCCGGGGAACGCTCGCGCTGCGCTGCGCTCTGCGCAGCGCCTGACGGTGAGCTGCGCGCGATGGACAGCGCTTTGCAGCAGCGCCTATGCTCGGTGCGGGGATAAGGACGCTGAGGCGGTGGCAGGGAGAGCGCCGCACACATGCAAAGGGCTGACAGCCTCGGTGAGTTCGCGGCCAGGCTGCTGAGCGGGGCGGCGGGACTCTTGCTGATGCTCACGAGCGGCTGCGGCGGCAGCTCATCGCCGGAGCAGACGCTGTCGATGGCACCGGTGACGGTGAACCTCTACCCCGTCCAGTCCTCCGCTGCCGGCAGTCGCCTGTTCGTCTTCGTGACGGCCGTCGGGGAAACGCCGGTGAACATGCCGCTCGCCTTCGACACGGGCTCGGCGGGCATCACGCTCTACGCACCTGACATCTTTCCGCAGAGCATGGTCACGTCCTCGGGTTTCGTGTTCACCGGGACCCAGGCGTCCTTCAGCTACGGCGGCATCACCGTGCTCAACCAGCAAGGACGGCGCGTCTTCGGCGGCGCCGCGGCTGGGCACACGCAGGTGGGCAATCTGGGTTATGCCACCGTCAGCTTCGGTGACAGTGCAAGCGAGCTCACCACCGCCGTCATGCCGGTGTTCCTCTACTATCAGATTCTCGATAATGCGACCGGCCAACCGGTCCCGGTACCGCCCGAGCGCGGCTGGTTCGGCGTGCACGACGGCGCAAACCTCATCGACGAAGGCACGGCGGCGCCCCCGGAGGGCTACCCTGCCTGCGGCCCCGACTCCCTCGGCAGCTGCTACGTGGCGAGCGTCCTCAAATACCTGGAATTCGGCGCCGGCCTGCATGCGGGCTTCCTGCTGCATCCGGCGCCGCTGCAGGTGTGTGATATCACGGTGCCCGGCGACTGCCGGCCGGTGCCCTTGCTGAGCGTGGGGCTGAGCGCCGCATCTCGGGCCATGTTCAGCGCAAGCGAGCTCACCTGCCCACCGCAAGGCTATGCGGGGCCCGCGGCCATCGCAGGCTTCGCGGTCTGCCAGGCCGCCATCGCCGATGCCCTCATCACGGTCGGCGGCAGCGAGCCGGGGGTCTTGGGCGGGGATAGCGTGGTTTTCGACACCGGCACGCCGTACATGAGCTTCGCCGTGCCCCCGGGCAGCACCTTCCCCGGCCGCGTGCCGCTGAATGCGCCGGTCACGGTCGCCACTCCGTCAGGATTTGATTACACCTTCACTGCAGGCCCGCCCTATGGCAGCGGGCCGCTGACGCCGGAGTCCATAAACGTGATGCTCGGGGCCACCACGACCCAGAGCATCATCGGCATCGGCTTCTTCACCGCGCACGCCTTCTACATTGACTTCACGGCGCGCACGGAGGGCTGGCAGTGAAGCGCCCGGCGTCGGCTTCCTAGCTGGCCGGGTGCGGCGCGACCTTGGCGGCGAGGAAGTCGTAGATTCCCTGGTCGCCCATCCTGCGGGCGTTCGCGAGCTCGCCGCCCTTGGTGGAATACAGAATCTTGTTGCTGGCATCGACGACCACCACGGCGGGTATGCCGTTGCCGATCGGATGGCCGTAGCGCGCATCGATGTCGAGGTTCTTGTCGAAGTTGCCGACGTCGATCTTGACGACCTCGAACCTGCCCTCGATCAGAGGACCGCTGCTGCCGTGCAACGCCTGGTCGAGCGCGCGGCAGTCGCCGCACCAGTTGGCGCCGAACACCAGGAGCACCTTGCGATGATCGCCCTGCGCGCTGGTCAGGGCGTGCTGCACATCGGCTGCGGCATCGGCCTTCTCATCGTAGGGCGCAGGCGCGGCGGCCAGCGTGGTGGTTACGGTCAGGGCCCAGAAGCTCGCCAGAAGGAAGCGCTGCATGATCGAATCTCTCTCGGACTGAGGGTGCCGAAGCGGGAGGGAAAGTCTAACGGCGCGCTGCGGCCGGGTCACCTGTCACGCTCGCCGGCGCCATCCCGCGTTCAGCGCGGCAGATCAACGCCCGACAGCACGCGGATCCGCTGGGTATCCCCGGTGGGCTTACGGATCGCCACTTCGCGCCACTCGCGCGCCGGTGCCAGCGGCATGCGCAGGATTGCCTGCCGGGCTTCGGCTAGCTGGAGCTTCAGCAGCGGGCGCAGGGCATCAAGGGGCTCGGCCGCGAGCCTTTCCGCCTCCGTCTCGGCAAGTTCGCCGTCGCAGAAAGCGCGGAAGAATTCTCCGAAGCGCTCCTCGTAAAGCTGCATCGGTTCAGCCGCAGCCGCATCGTGCATCAGTTGCTCGGAAAGATACTGCGTGCAGACGTAACTTGAAGTGCAGCGCAAGTAGTTGCCGTGCTCCGTCAGCACGGCGTTGGAATAATCCCGATTGCCGTAGAAGAGCTGAAACAGCCGACGACGCTTACGCCCCGTGAGCGGCCGCTTGCGAAGGTACTCAAACAACGCCTTGCGATGCACGAGGTTCATCGCCGCCGAACGCAGGGCTACGACCTGGGTCTCGAGCCGACCCTGCGAGGACACACTGCGCAGCAGCCAGCCGTGTTCGCAGGCCCAGCGGCGATACGCCCCCGGGCTCTCAAGAACACGGCGCATGAGGAGATCCTCCGGCGAGTCCGAACCCGCCGCTACCTCGACACGCCACTCGGACTCCTCCATGAGCCGTGCGTGCTTATATGCTTGGAAGTGCACGCGCCCCCCGCCAGCTGTTTCTTGTGAATACTTAACGTGGCCCCCGAAGCTGAGTTTCTGCCCGCGACACCACTGGGTGCAAGCTAAGCAATAAACTGAAGCCTCCCCGCAATATTGGACGCTAATCGCCCTATCTGGGGGTATCCGCGGTACCCAGGGGTTATCCCCTTGAACGCGAGCCGGCGGGGGGCGCCTGGCCGGGTGCTGGCGCGGAAAATGTGAGACCCCTCACAAATCCTGGAATGGCCGGCGCCGACTGGGACACTGCATCGTTAAATGCCCAGGTACATCATGAGTGCCGTCTCAGCCTAGGAAAACTCCAGTTCCTGTTGCTATGAACGACCCGAAGTCACCCAGACCCGCTCCTCGTCCGGGCTCCGCTCCGGCTCCGAGGCCGGCCGCGCCTGCCCCAGCGGCGGCCGGCTCGGCTGCGGGTGCCGGCGGCGGGCCCGGCAAAAGCGGCAGTGGCCGCAGTGGCCGCGTCGTTCATGACGAGCGGGGTAACGCGGTATGGGACTTCCTCGCCACCACCAGTCGCATCGCGCTGGAGGCGACCTCGAGACTGCTAAAGAAGCTCGAGGCGCCAGAGCTGAAGATCGAGGACTCCCAGGACGAGGAGCTGCGGATCATGCCTGAGCCTGGGAGCGGCACGGGATACGACCCCTACAACCAGGCCACCAAGCCCTCTAAGCCCTCTAAGGCGGGCCGTAAGTAGCCTACCGCCCTGTCCGGGCCAGCACCTCTCCCCGCCTCACCCGGCGTCTCTCGGGTGGCGCGACGCAGCGCAACCCAGGTACTGCTGCACCGCCACATTCACCCATGCTTCGATCGTGCCCGCCTTCCCCGGCGACCCGGGGCCCACGGCGAGCCCGCCGTTTGGGCGCCCAGTCGATTTCCAATCCATCTGCACCGACATGACCCTTTCGGCCGCCGTGCCCCCGCCATCCGGATAGGCGGGGTTGTACGGCCGTGCGGGTGACCAGCCCACCAGCGGCGCCGACGGCCGGCGCGCGTCGCCCTGACAATCACCTCCGGGCCGGTCCGCCCAGACCCCAGTCGCCGGCGCGGTGGCCGTTGCCGCCGGGCTCGCCGTAGCCGCGGTGTGCCCTGCTCCTCTGGCTGCGACTGCATCGGCATTTCACTGACCTCGGACCGCACTCGACAACCTTCGGGTGACCTGGAATTTCGGCTGCGCTCGTGTCCCTGCGATGGCCTCGCTTTGAGGCGACCGTGGCGCAGGTCAACGACTCCCGGGCGTGGATGCTGCATGAGCTGATAGCTTGGCAGCCGCGCAACAGTGATCAGCGCATGTCAATGCGAACCGGTGCGAAATGATAATTGATCTCATCTGGAAGCCGGCTGGTTTAGTCGCGCAATTTCCGCCGCCCGCATCGATGGACGCGCACGCGCGAGTCGTTGAGAATTGCACCCAGCACCTATCAACAACCAGGGGATAAACCGATGAGCCAGTCGTTTTCACGTCGCGACGCATTGAAGGGAATCGCCATCGTGGTGGGCGCCGCGGGCACCGCGGCTTCCGTGCGCGTGGCGCGTGCGGATATGCCGCACTTGAGCCCCACGGACCCGACCGCACAGGCGCTCGGTTACCACGAAAGCGCGAAGGCCGTCGACGTTAAGGAATTCTCCAGCTTCGCGGCCGGACAGATGTGCAGCACCTGTGCGCAAGCGGGTGGAACCGGACCCTGGCGCACGTGCAACATCTTCGCCGGCAAACTCGTCGCCGAGAACGGCTGGTGCAAGGTGTGGGTCAAGAAGGCCTGACACACTCGCACGCGCGCGTTGAGTGCAAAGCCCCCGACCGTTCGGGGGCTTTGTTTTTGTCGGGCAGCGTATGTGCCGGCATTGCTGCGATGCGTCAGCTGTTTGAGTTGCGTAGCGCGGCGGGTGAGCGTTAGATCCCGCGGGGTATGTGCTGACAGCAGGTCAGTTCGAATACAACACCAAACCTAACATCCGGGGGATCGAACCATGACCAAGGGAATAACGAAGCTTCTCGCAACCGCCGCCCTCACTCTCGCGCTGTGCGGCAACGCCTTCGCGGCTAGCACCACGTGGCTGCGGGTCATCTCAGTAAAGACCGACAACGTGGCCGCCTACATCCAGCAGCTGGATAAGGGCAAGGCGATGCTGAAGCGCCTCGGGGTGGCAACCACGCTGCGTGTCTGGCGCGCCACATACGCTGGGCCAAACACCGGCACCGTTATCGTGAGTCAGGAATATCCCACCTGGGCGGCATTCGCCGAAGGCCAGACGAAGACGGCTGCGGATCCGGAGTTCTCTGCCTGGCTTGCGGGCCTCGATAAGATCCGCACAATCACGTCAGACAGTCTCTATCGCGAACTGTAGACCACGGACATCCCCCCGGGGATGCTGCGAACCGCGGGGGGAATGCCCGATACCAACAGGTACGGAGTAGCTGGCATGCCGGTTGAAATCAGAATGCTTGCGTGGTCGATTTGTCTGGGCATTGTCTATCTCCTCGTCTCCGCCACCCTTACGACCTCCGCGCGCGGCCTGAGCTGGAATGTCGGAAATCGGGACGGCGAAGCGCCGCGCCTCTCGGGAGCTGCCGGGCGCGCCCAGCGCGCCAACCGCAATTTCATGGAGACATTCCCGTTCTTCGGCGCGGCGGTGCTGGCGGTCGTGCTGCTGAAGGTGGATTCGCCCCACACCGCGCTTGGTGCGCAGATCTACTTCTGGGCGCGGCTGGTCTACCTGCCCGTCTACGTCATAGGCATTCCCTACCTGCGCTCGCTCGTATGGGGCGTGTCTTTCTGGGCGCTCCTGATGCTGCTCGCAGCGCTCTTCTGAGGCTGCAGCACACTGCAACCTCGGCGCCGCTGCCTCTCAGTTCGGTTTTAGTCCGTACACGTCTACCTCTCCGTTGCTGGAGGTCGAGCCCGGTACACCGCCGGTATTGTTGCCGCGGGTCCCGATATACACCTTGCCGTTTGCCACTGTCGGCAGCGTAAATTTCACTGCATTTCCGCCGGCGTCGGCTGCAATCATCGAGCTGTTCCAGAGCTCAGCGCCCAGAGATGTGGCGTTGTAGGCATGCAGCACCGCGGGGCCACATTTGGCTGACGGGGTGCAGAACCGCGACGTATCCAGACCCCAGACAATGGCATTGCTGCTTCCGGAGGCAGAGATCGTCGGCGTGGATCCGGGCCACGCGAAAACGCTCGGTGACTGCGAACTCGGCGCCGCGTTGAACCGATCGCTGCCGGGATCGAACGCGTACGCCCGCAGCGCTGCGCCGGCGGGCGCGAGGTACAAGGTATTGTTCCAGAACGCACTCGTCGCATAGATTGGGTAGCCGACGTTGAACGTCTGTAACGCGTTGCCGTCGCCCAGACCGCCCATGCTGTCGCCGTTCAGCAGATAAAGCCCCCCGTCCTTACCGCCACCCACCAACAGGTGACGCAGAGGGCCGCTGGAAAGGTTTATCACGAGTGCCGCACCGCCGGCACCGAGGTCGTCGTCATTCTCGTCATCTGCCGCCTGGTCCGAAGGAGTGAACCACGACGTCACATTGAGTGCCGCGGTGAGCTGCAGGAAGCTGTCGCCGTAATCGTTATGCGGACCGCTGGCGTTCGTCACGTCGAACAAGCCGTTGCCGGTGGTCACGTAGATATTGCCGTTGCTGTCCACCGCGGGTGCACCCCCGCTCATCCAGATTCCCGCGCCGCCGTGCGGCGGTGCGTGATTGGGCGCGGTGTTAAAGACCCCGGCGGAAGTGAAGGCAGCCCCCGCGTAGGAATAGCCCATCATCCAGCCGTACCACGGCGCGGCATCCTCGTGCGAGGCCCATGCGACGTACACCGTGCCAGCGACCAGCGCCAGACCGGTACGCTGGTTCTGCTGGCGCGCACTGAAGGCCACGCTCGAACCGCCGCTGCCGCTACCAGGAAACGTGCCGGAGATCACCGCGGGAGAGCCCGCCTTCTCCGTACCGGTGATGATGTCTATGGCATGCAGACGCTGGTAGAAAGCGGTGCCCGCGGCATTCATCGACTTGGACACGACATAGACGATACCGGCTTGCGGATCAATGACCGGTGTGCCGATCACGCCCACCTCGGGGGTTATGTCTGCGTACCCCTGACCGATGTAAGACGTCCCGATGCCGGAAGGTACGCTCGTCTCACCCGAGGACGCGCCGTGCGCTCCATCGATCAGATTTGCGTGCCACAGGGTATTGCAGGGTGTGGTGTCCGCGTCGAACGCATATACGCTGTCGTGTGCGGTCGCGATCAGCAGCACGTTATGCTGCGTGCCACCGAAATTGATATTTGCCGCCCAGAGCGGCTGCGCGTAGACGGCGCCATCCACGCTGCAGGAGAACAGCTTGCCAAACGAGGTCGTGTTTACATTAGCCGGTGTCAGCGCGTACTCGTGGGTGTTCGCGCCGTCACGCGCAGCGTCGCCGTGATACGTGTACACCCCTGCGAGATCGCTAACCCCGATCGTGATTACGGCGCTCTGGGTCGCATCAGTCACGCTGGTCGCGGTGACTGTATAGACTCCGGCGTCCGAGGGCGCAGTCAGGACAACCGGAGTGCCGCTGGCGCTATTATGCGCGCTGAGCCCGGCAGCGACCGAACTGGTGCTCCAGACCACGCCCGCGTAATCATCGGTGCTGGCCACCAGGTTGAGGGTCTGCGTGACCGTCAGCGCGGCACGTCGGGGTGAAATAGAGACCGTGATCGCAGCGGGACTCACGTTCAGGGCCAAACTGACGCTCTGGGACTGCGCTGGAGTACTCGCGTCGTGAACGGTAAAGGTGAGCGGTGTGCCGGCGGCGGTTACCGACGGTGTGCCGGAGAGCACGCCGGTGCCCGTGTTGAGCACCAGCCCAGCCGGCAACACCCCGCTGGCGAGCGCCCACGTGTAGGGCTCGCTGCCGCCCGTGGCACTCAGCGTAGTCGTGTAGGCCTTGCCGACCTGCGCGTTCGGCAACGCCGAATTCGTGATGGTCAGCAGCGCTGCAGGGCGCACGGTTAGCGGAAGGCTTGCGGTGACGCTCTGCTGCGGCACACCGGAATCGAGCACTTTGAAGGTAAGCGGCACGTCAGAGGCAGAGGCCGACGGCGATCCGGCCAACGTACCGTCAGCATTCAATGAGAGACCCTGTGGCAGACTCCCCGCGGCGAGCGACCAAATATAGGGCGCCGTTCCGCCGCGCGCCGCAAGGGCCGCATCGTAGGCGACGCCGACCTGCGCATCCGGCAGCGAAGTGGTGGAGATCGTGACGGGCGCTGGGCCTCCGCCAGAATCTTGACCGCCGCCGCCGCCGCACCCGCTCAGCAGCGCAGACAGAATGAGAGTTGATCCGAGCGATCGCACGATGTGCGATCTCAGCACGAGTAGGCCTGGCATAAGCTCGTTAGGGTCCCCTGAAGTCCCGCATCGGCGTTGGCGGCTAGGGCGGCGCGTGCCGCTTAGGCGCTTGTGGTTTTGCAGGGATAGTAACGTGTGCCGCGTCACGACGCACCGCATAAGCGAACCTTGAATCTGACATAAGGCGGGGGGCTCAAGAGCGGGCTGCGCTACCTGCGGACGCGGCGGCCGATTTGACCCCGGGCGCAAGCTTGGGGGGCGCCGAACTCTGATCCGGGCCGCCCCTGTTGCGCTCGATCCGCCACGAATCCAAGGGAATGCAGGTGCGCCGTTAGGTGCGCGGACTCCGAAACGCAGGCCCTCTGCGACGTCAGGCATCCGTCACCCGGCGGCTCCAGCTCGAGCTCCAATGCGTGGTCAGCTACTTCTGATAGAAATCGTACGTGTGACGGTAGGGAGTAGCCGTCAGGTAGCGCCAGGTGCCCAGTTCCGGCAGCCTGTAGCGGCTGAAGCGATTCAGGCTCGGGATGGTTTCCAGTGAAACAGGGGTGCGCAGTGGCACATCGTCCCAGCCAAATAGCAGGAATCCGCCGGCGCGAATGCATGCGTAGGACTGGGCGAACGCCGCTTCGCACTGCTCCGGGCGATCCAAACCCCAGCCATAGACACCGTTGCAGATGACCAGGTCGAAGTAGTTTTCGTCGAAGTGCCGCGCAAGTTCTTCGCACGGCGCTACGACGTGCTGGGTGGCCCCAAATCGTCGCAGCGAGGGATCAGGCTCCAGCGTCCAGTAATTGGCTTCCGGAAAAAAGCAGCGCTGATAATGAGACGTATACGTGTCGCAGCCGACGAATAAGACTGTTTTGATGCCCGCCAAAGAGCTGAAGTGCGGGAAGATCACCTGCTCGAGGACCTGCCGATCCGTCGTGTTGAGTGGGGTATGCAATCCGAGCCGCTTGCGCAGTACGCGACGCGCAAAGCCGGCTTCAACGAGCAAGGGGAGCAGCATCTTCCACTTGCTCACAGGAGGCGCCCCGATGGCACTCCGATGAATGCGGGCCTCAATTTGGCGTCTGGCGCTCTCGGCTCTGGTCATACCTACCCGCGGTTATTCATCGAGTCGACTCCGGCGAGCGAAGCGCGAATATACCTGTGGCAAGCGCCGGCACGCGCTCGCCCTACTCCGTGCCCTCGGCAGCGTGTTTCCCTGCGCCCATACTTTGACATAATTTAAAGGTACTCGGAGCGGACCTTCCGTAGTGGGCTACTATTCCCGGGCCGGGCAGAGTTCATAGCTATCAGAACCGACCGCAACGCAGCCCGCTAAGTTCATGAGGATCATTAGTAACGCTTTCTGGATGCTACTTTGCAGAGTCGGAGCGGACCTGCTGAGCTTTGTGCTCTTTGCAGACATCGCACACGTCTTCGGCCCGAGCGGCACCGGCGAGTACGCCTACGCGTTCGCTCTCGGCAACCTCGCTGCGCTCATCGCCACCGGGGGATTCGAAGAATACGGCATTCGTCAGTACGTTCTTCTGCCGCCCGCGGCCCGGGACCGACTGTGGCGCGACATTCTTTCGACGCAGTGGCGGCGGCTAGGCATAGCAGTGCTCATATTCGCTGTGTGCCTGGTACTGGCGGGGCAGACCGCCAGCCGCGAAGTCATGATCACGGAACTGTCATTATTCCTTGTCGGCTGGGGCGTGGCGCACACACTTTTTATTCCGGCGATGGCCGCTCAGGCCATGGTCGCTCCCTCCTTCACGGACCTTGGGTCTCGTCTTGCGGCGGTCATGGTCGCGCTGTGTCTGCTGCACCTCCATGCTTCACTGCCAGTGGTGCTGCTCGGCTTCCCGCTGGCGGGCGCGGCCATGGTGCTGGTCGCGGCGCGCAACGCCGCCCGGCATGGGGCGCCGCCCCGCGCCGGATCGTCGTGGCTCGCAACGCTCGCCATTTCGCGCGGCACGGCGCCTTTTGTGGGGTCGGACCTGCTGAATCAGCTGTATGCGCGGACCGACCTGCTGCTCATCGCTTATCTCCTCAGCACGACTCAAGTTGGCCTGTATGCAGTGGGCGCAAAGTTTGTCGAAGTCGGAGTGATTCCACTGCTGTTGTTCGGAACCGCGGCCTATCCATTACTGAGTCGGCTGGCCGCTGAAGATCCCGTGCAATTCGAGCGCGCCGCTCGCGACGTAGTGCATCTAATCTGCCTGCTCGCCGTATGGCTTGCCGTGGGAATCGGTTGCCTGGTGCCACTTCTCGTGCCGCTCGTGTTCGGCCAGGATTTCCAGCCGGCAGTACCGTTGCTGCCGTGGTTCGGCGCACTCGCCCTGGTTAAGGGTGGTGAAATTGCACTTTATCGACTACTTTACAGCCTGCACGGTCAGACGCTCTATGTTCGGTGTCTGTTTATCGGAACCCTAGTAATCGCTGTCCTCAATATCCTCCTGATCCCGCGCCTCGGGATCCTTGGAGCGGTGCTCGCGGCAATTGCCAGTTCGCTGGTGGTCGACGTACTTTGTGTGTACGCACTGCGCTCCCGACTTCGTTCCTCGCTCTTTGTCGGGGCTGCGCTGCGTACGGTGCTAGCACTCGCCTTCACCGTCCTGGTGTTTGACTATGCCGGGCGACTGGGCGCCTCGCCCTGGTTGAACGCGCTGCTGGCGTGTGGGATTGCTCCACTCAGCTGCGCGATGCTGGGCCTCGTGCCCCGACGAGGAACCAGCCCGCTACTGCGCCAGGTACACGCGAAATCCGCTGCGCTCGACCCCCTGGAAGTGACGCGAAATGGATAAGCGTCGTCCGCAGCTGCGCGAGGATCAGGTGTACCTTGGTAACGCCCGCTTGGCGACTGAGGCTGGCACACGAAGCAAACTCGCCCGGCTATTCACCGATCCGAGTTTTGCCTGGCGCGCACTGCGTTACGCGTGCGGCATGCCGGTACGCATGCAAACCGAAGACCGCCGCGTGCTGGAGCGCGTGATCTTTCCCTACCTCGCGACGCTGCCGAAAATTCGCAACGTGCTGTTCGTCGGCTGCGATTGGTACACCAAGCACTACGGACGCACCTTTTTCAAGGATAAGAACTACTGGACAATCGACTTCAGCGCCAAGGCTCGAAGATTCGGTGCACCTCAGCACGTCCATGCCCCCCTGGAGCAGCTCGCCCAGCACTTTCCAGAAGCCTACTTTGATCTGATCATATGCAATGGCGTCTATGGCTTCGGTCTCGATGCGCCGCAGCAGTGTGAAGCTGCCTTCGAGCAGTGCTACCTGCGCTTAGCGGATGGCGGATATTTCGTTTTTGGCTGGAACGATATCCCGGCCCGCGACCCCGTACCGCTCGCGAAGATCGCAGCCTTTGATCGTTTCAAGAAATGTACCGTTTCCCCGCTCGGCGGGTGGCGCTACCTCACCGACACCCCATATCGGCACACCTACGACTTCTATAACAAGTGAGTGCCCGTGCGCCGCAAATCTACTGGCTGACAGAAGAATTTTTTCCTCCGCAGATTGGTGGCGTGGAGATCATGGTCTCCCTGCTGTCGCAGGGCTTGGCTCAACGCGGCCTCGGCGTACACGTCATAACCCGGCAGACCGTTCCTCCCAGTCCTGCAGCCGAAACTATCGGCGCGGTACATGTGCGGCGCATTCCGCCATCTGGACAGATCAAAGGCGCCGGCTGGCGGGCGATCATTCGCATGCTGGGATACCTGTCGAGGCTTTCCCGACTTCTAGCGCGCGAGCGACACGGATACGACGTAGTCATAGTCTCGGGAATGAAGATCATTCCGCTGGTTGCCGTGCCGCTTTGTAGACTTGTCCGTAAGCGCTGCGTCATCCGCGTTGAATCGACCTTCGAGCTGCAGGAACCTCTGTCAGCGCAGAGCCGCGGCGAGATGCGGCTGCTTGGCGCGTGGCTGCAAGATTCGCTGGCGCGGATGCAGCGCGCAGCGTTGCGGGCTGCGGACCGCGTCATCGCCATATCGCCGGAGGTTGAGCAGTTGTTACGCGCAACCGTGCCGACGGCGCGCATCGTGACGATTCCCAACGCCGTCGATGCGCGGCGCTTCTCACCTGCAACTCCGGAGCGCAAGCGTGAAATGCGGCAACTGCTCGGGCTGCCATACGAACGCACGCTGCTTCTTTACATCGGTCGCCTGTCCCGGGCCAAGGGAGTCGCCATGTTGGTGCAAGCGGCGCCGCACCTGCTGGCGGGCGATCCGCAACTGTGCCTGGTCATCGTCGGTAGCGGAAAAGGCTCATTCGACGACTGCGAAACCGAACTCCTCGACTATGTGCGTACGCACCGACTCGGGCGCGACGTGCTCATGTACCCGGCCACAGATCGGGTTCCGGACTACCTCCAAGCCGCGGATTTGTGCATATTCCCGAGCGACTACGAGGGTTTCGGCGTCGGACTTATAGAGGCCCTGGCCGCCGGTACACCCGTAATCAGTACGCCCGTCGGGGTCGCACGCGAGCTAGTGAGAAGCGGCGAGACGGGCTTCGCCTTTCCGGCGCAGGATGCGGCTGCGATGGTGGCCGCCATCGAAACCGCCCTGGCGGCACGCAGCGCCTGGCCCGATATTGGGCAGCGCGCACGCGAGGCAATCCAACCCTACGAACTTGATGGGGTCGTGAGGCGCTACGAGCGCCTGTGTCGGGAGTTGCAGGTATGACGGGAGCGTGGTGCCGTCCTGGCACCACGCTCCCGCTTAGGCCTTACTGGACTGCGAGATAGTCCGGGTTGGTCCCTGCGGCCACCGGCGTTCCGGTAATTGGACTGAGCACCCCGGTCGTACTATTCAGCGTGAACTCCGAGACGTTGTTGGAGGTGTCATTACCTACGTAGACGTGGCCTGCAGCGTCAATCGCGAAGGATTCAGGATTGGAGCCTGCCGCGAAGGGCGAGCCACCTATCGCCGTGCCAGTGTCACCCGTCGACGGGTCGTACTGGTAGACGTCGATACCGGCTGCTTCGGTCACCAGCAGGAACTTCCCGGACGGGTCGAAGGCAATGTAATTCTTGGCAGGAATGGGCTGCGGGTTATTGACGTTACCGGTCAGCGTACCGTCCGAATTAATAGTGAACGCCGAAATCACCCGGGTACTAGTCCCGCTCGGCAAGGCTACGGTGTACAGAATAGTGCCAGCCGGATTAATGGCGAGCGCGAACGGATGCTGATCCGTGCCGAAGGGCGATCCCATCAAACCTTCCGTGAGCGCGCCGGTGCTCGGATCGATGGCGAATACTTCCACAGAGCTCGAGCCAGTCTCCGATACGTAGAGGAAGTTGCCAGATGTTGCAATCTCCGCCGGATGGTTGCCGACGGCTATTCCGTATGGCGAAGCCGCCAGTTCGGTGAGCTCACCCGTGGCCGTATTGAGAGTAAAGGCCGAGATGCTGCTGTCCCCTTGATTTGACACGTACAGGTGTGTGCCAGACGCGTCGAACGCCAGTGAGACCGGCAGATGGTCAGTCTGATAGGGCGAGCTGGGGGTGGCAGTGAGTGAGCCGTCCGCGGCGATGGCGAAGCCGTAAACGCCGCGCCCGACGGTGCTGTCGGTGCCCGAATTCACGACGTAAAGGAACTTGTGCGAGGGGTCGAACTTGATCGCTCCAAACCCGGCGACTCCCGGCACCAATACAGGGGCTGTCAGCGCAGTCAGCGCGCCAGTACTGTCCTGCGAATACCCCGAAAGGATTCCATTACCTGAGCCGTCCGGGGCATTGTTGGCCACGTAAGCGTACGTGTTCGCGGGTGCCGGGCCGGTGCTCACCGTCAGATTCACGCCCGAGCCGGGCGCGACCAGGGTGCCCGAAGCGGGTACTTCACTAATTACATCCCCGGCCGGGACCGTCGGACTACTGGTGGTGGTTACCGTGCCGACCTTAAGTCCCGCGCCTACGATGGTCGTGCTGGCGCTCGCCTGAGTCGCACCAACCACATTGGGCACACTCACCTTCCCGGAGCCGCTGCTCACGGTGAGATTCACAGCGGTACCGGAGGTAACGCTCGTTCCAGCGCTCGGAACTTCGCTGATGACGTCCCCAGCAGCCACCGTGGCGCTGACTGCGGTGGTGACGGTCCCAACCTTAAGCCCCGCCCCGGTGAGAGTGGTGGTCGCGGCCGCTTGCGTGGCACCAACCACGTTGGGCACGTTCACGGTGCTCGGCCCGCTACTCACGGTGAGGTTAACGGCACTACCGGAGGCCACGCTCGAGCCCGCAGCCGGCGCCTCGCTGATTACGCTTCCCGCAGCAACGGTTGAACTGGCCACCATACCCGTCGAGCCGACGGTCAAGCCGGCTGACGTGATCGCCGAGTTGGCGGCAGACTGCGTCGAGCCAACAACGTTTGGCACCGTTACGTTTGAGCTACCGCCGCCGCCGCCTCCGCCGCAGGCGCTCAACGCGAATGATGCACACAAGGTAACGAGCAGCGAGCGCAGAAATTTGCGAGAGTCCATGGTTTTCACCTTAGTTGTACTTTTCCCAACACTTCGGAAGCGGATCCGCTCGCGCGACAGTTACCAGTCGATGCCATCTCGCGTTGCGGCTCGGTACCTCAGCAGCGGCGGCGCCAGTTAGAGTTCTATAAATCGCCGCGACCGCCCGAGACTCTTATTTAATGTTCGACAAGTCCCGGAATTGCGTACGGTCAGAGTATAGCGTAGTCGCGAACATCTGCTACAGCGCAGCAGAAACTCACGTGGTTTATGTTAAGGCATGAGAGTGTAAGAAATCGTGCTTCGTGGCGCGGCGTCAAATTCGCGGGCCCAGACTCTCCAATACACGCAGGGTGGCTTCTCCGCACTTGGCCCAGGTGAATTGCTCGGAACGCACGCGCCCCCGCTCGATCAGCTGCGCACGCAACGCGCTGTCGGACAAAATCGCATCGATGCCACTGGCGATGGCATCGACTGACTCTGGATCAACCAGTTGTGCAGCGCCGCCGGCGATCTCCTGCGAACCGTACCGGTTTGATGTGAGCACCGGACAGGATGAGGCCATAGCCTCCACGATCGGTAAACCAAAGGATTCAAAGAGCGAAGGCAGCAGCAGCCCCTCGGCCATGCGGTAGAAAGCCGCTAGCGTGCTGGCATCCACCCAGCCGGTCCACTTAACCCAGCGATCGATTCCCTGGCGGGTCGGCTCGCCCAGTTCGTGCGCAGACAAAAACCGATTTTCACCGCCGGCGATGACCAATGACACATCGCGCGACGGGCCGACACGCGCGTACGCCTGCACCATACGCGTGAAATTCTTGGGGGGATAAACGGCTCCGGAATAGAGCACAAAGCGTTCGGGCAGCTGATATTTCTCGCGTACCGCGTCGAGCGCGGCCGGGCTCAGCGGCGTGCGGAACACGTCGTCGATGGCCGTGTGAACGGTCCACACGCGCTCCGGTGGCATGCGCAGGTAGTGCATCACGTGCTCGCGGGTGATTTCCGAGACGGCAATCACCGCACTCGCCCGCCTGGCATAGCGGGGCACCAAGAAGCGATGGCTGAGCCGGTCCACTGCGCGCGACGCCCAGGGCAGCACGTACCAGTCAAGACCGTGGCAAACCCATGCGGCCGGATAACGTCCCGTAAGCGGCAGTGAGTACTTGGGATTGAACAGTACGTCGACCCCAGCGTGTCGCAGTGCGCGCGGCAGACTCACCTGATCCCACAGTAGTACCGAGCCATGGCTGGGGACATACACCTCGCGGACATGCGGCTGACCACCGTAGGTTCCGAGCAGCGCGGGGTTGCTGTAGAACAGAACGTATTCGTGACCGCCTGGGTGTTGCACCAGGTAATCTAACAATCCGCGTGTATAGACGCGTACGCCCCCACCGTGCTGGTCATAGTGACGCAGCATTACCCCAATGCGCATGGCTATGACGTGCCGCGGTAGGCTGCGTACATGCGCTCGTAATCCCGCAGGCCGAGGGAACAGAAAGCTTCCGCATACAGTCCGTGCTGTCCGCTGAAAGCCGCCGAGCGGTAAGCGTTCAGCGCGACCGCGGTGTGCAGATAGTCGAATTCCGCCAGCTGACTGCGGTATTCGGCCAGCGCTCGCTTCTTGATCTCCAGAACGTCGTCGATTTTGACTACACAGTTTGGAAACAGCGGTGTCCAAACCTCGTACGCAAGCACCTGCGCGCTCAACGACAGTTCACTCAGTGCCTCGAACAGCACGGCATTGGCGGCCGCGTGGTCGGGGTGCTGCTCGAGGAAGTGCGGCACGTAGATGAGTGCGGGGCGCTCGGCTCTCAGGATTTCACGCAGTTTTACTGCGACGGCGCGATCTTGAGCCAGCATTCCGTCCTCGGCATCCAAGAATGAGATCGCCTCGACGCCGAGAATCGCCAGCGCGCGGCGCGCTTCCTCCTTACGCGTGCTGACAAGCTGCGCTTGTGCGTCACGTCGGGCGGCAGCGCTCAGCTGGCGAGCGTTGCTGCTCCCGTTGCGCCCGTCGGTGAGAAATACGACGCGCGCTTCGGCACCCGCTCGCATATGGCGCGCCAAGGCGCCCCCGCAGCCGATGGTCTCGTCGTCCATATGCGGGGCCAGCACCAGCAGCCGCTCGGCTCCCGGCTCCCAGATGAGCGCCGAGGTGCTAAACACCTTGGTGGTCCGCATCAGACCCTGAGACTCAAGATAGGGACGAGCGGCCCGCGCGAATTGACGCAGGAGCACGCGGGTGACGCGCTTCATGCCGCGACAGCCAGTCCGTTCAGGCTGTCGAGCTCCGCCTTCAGAGATTCCCGGTCGCATCCCTGGATCATCATGCGGTACCACAGCTCGGCGTTGATCAGCAGCCACAATCGATTACCGTGGTCGGCGCGACCGGCGAGGTGCTGGCCGAGGAGCGCCTCGAGAGCGGGGCGCGCCAGCACGCCCGCACGGACCAGCTGCGAATCTCCCAGGAAGTGCGCGTACAGCAGTCGATACTCTGCGCGCAGCAGGTATGGCAGAGCGGAGGCGAAACCCTGCTTGGGGCGCGCGAGAATTTCCGCAGGCAGATAGCGGGCGGCAAGCTTGCGCTGCATGATGCGCAGCGACCGGCCCCGTACCTTCAGTCCCGACGGCAACCGCGCCGCAAACTCCGCCAGGCGGTGATCCATGAATGGGCTACGCGCCTCCAAGCCATGGGCCATCGTCATGCGATCGGTAATCATGACCGGGTGATCCGGCAGCCGCACGGCGCAGTCGGCTGCGAGCATGCGATCGAGCGCATCCCCGCTGGCCGCCTCGAAAGGCATGCGGATCGCATCCTCCGCGCACTCATCCCGCAGGTCCTGCCGCGCCTCCTGCGTGAAAAGCGCCGCGCGCTGCAGCGGATCAAAATGAAAATAGCTGAGGCTCGCGGCATACCGATCGCCGCCCGACAGAAAGGACAGTCGGTGCAGCCAGCGCAGCTGATGGCCGACGCTCTTGTACCAGCCCGCCTCCGGAATCAGGCCCAATGCCGGCCCTAACAAGCCGCGACGCACCGCCGCGGGCACGCGTGCGTAGTGACCTGCGTAGCTGTTGCCGTAGTAGCGGTCGTAACCGCCGAATAGCTCATCGCCTCCGTCACCACCGATCACCACCTTGACGAAGTTTCGCGCCAGCTCGGCCAAGTGGTAGGTACACAGCGACAGTGGGTCCGATGGCTCGTCAAGATGGTAAATCAGCTGCGGCAATAGCCGAATCAGCGACGGCGCCAGGGTGCGCTCGTGATGCTGCGTACCGCAGAGGCGCGCAACCAGGCGCGCGTATGGTGCTTCATCAAAGCGTTGATGTGGCAACCCGACTGTGAAGGTCGGCAGATTCGAAACGCCCAGCCGCCGCGTAAGCATTGCCACCAAGAGGCTCGAGTCCAGTCCACCGCTCAGAAATGCGCCGACCGGCACATCGCTCACCAGGTGCAGTTTTAGCGAGTCCTCGATGCACGCCTCCAATTCATCGAGCAGCGACTCTTCCGAGCCGACATGCTTCGGCAGGTATTCAAGTTTCCAGTAGCGCTCGATGCGCGGCTCTTGTCCCACTTCCAGGGTCAGCATGTGTCCCGGCGGTAACTTCCGAATCCCCTGGAACATCGAGCGCGGCGGCGCGATGAAGCGCAGCGCCAGATACTCGTCCAGTGCCGCGAGATCCAGATTCCGCAGTCGCGCATCGAAGGCCAGGAGGCCCTTGATCTCCGAGGCGAACGCGACGCCGGCTCCGCTTTGGGCATAGTAAAGAGGCTTCTGACCGAGGTGGTCGCGCGCCAAGAGCAGGCGTTGCCGGCGCGCGTCCCATAGTGCGAACGCGAACATGCCGCGCACACGCTTGAAGAGCCCATGGCCGAAGAACTCGTAGAGCGCGATGATGACCTCGCAATCGCTGTCGGTGCGGAAGCGATAGCCGCGCGCCTCGAGTTCGGTACGCAACTCACGATAGTTGTAGATTTCGCCGTTGCAGACCAGCCAGATCGAGCCGTCGGCGTTTACCAGTGGCTGACGTCCGCCCTCGAGATCGATGATTGAGAGGCGCCGATGGCCGAGGATCACCTGCTCATCCTCTTCGATGCCTTCCCCATCAGGTCCGCGATGGCTCAATGCATCGAGCATGCGCCGCATGCTAGAGCGCCGTAGTGGTGAGGCAGCCGCAACTATGCCAGCGATCCCGCACATGGTCAGACGGCGACCCGGGGTCCAGCAAGCCTTGCGGGACGTGTCAGCGCATCGGCGAACAGCCGCTCGTAGCGCTCCGCGCAGCGCTCAATGAAATATTCCTCAACCGCCGCGAGGTTGTGACCCGCAATCGCCGTGCGCAACTGTGGCGAGTCACGCAGCGATGCCACTGCCGCGTTAAAGGCATCCAGATCATTGAGCGCGACGACGTAGCCAGTCGCTGGCGTGCTGAGAAAATCGGTCTGACCGCCGCGGTCATAGCACACGATCGGCAGGCCGAACGCCATGGCCTCGAGATAGACCAGGCCAAAACCCTCGTGCTGGCTCGTGGATACGAATACGTCAGCCACGCTGAGAGCACGGTACTTGATCGCCTCGCTGACGTGACCCAGCATGCGCACCCGCTCGGCAACGCCACGTTCAGTCGCGCGACTCATGAGAGCGCCCGCCTCGGGTCCATCACCGACCACGAGCAGAACCGCCTCAGGCACCGAGACGAGAGTGTCAATGAGTTGCAGATTCGCCTTACGCGCGACAACCCTTCCCACCGTAATCAGCACATAGGCATTCTCGGGGACGTTAAATTCCTGGCGTTCACCACGAGGGGAGATTGGAGGCCGGTCGATGCCGAGCGGCACGAGCTCGACTGGGCGCCTCACGCCATAGAGTGTCGCGACGTTGCGTGCGGTATCACGCGATTGGGCGACCACGACGTCGGCCCGACGCAGCAGATGTCCGACCGACCAGCGCAGCAGCGCGTGGCGGTGCGGCGAGCTGCCCTTTGAAGGATCGTAGAGGTCCCCGCCGTGTACCGACAAGACGTTCGGCACCTTAAGGTGATGCGCCAACCAGGCTCCGACCGGACCGGTGGGCACCACGAAATGGGTATTAATTACGTCAAATCCAAGACCGCGACCCAGCCTCAGCCCGCGCCAACTTGCCGTCGGGAGGTACGCAGCCATCGACGCAAGGTTCGCCACCGCCAGCTTTCTGCGAAACAACACCGGGACGCGCACGACGCGCACGCCGCCGTCTGTGTCCTCGGGCGGCAACCCGGCAGCCCGCGAGCTCAGGACCGTCACTTCATGGCGGCGCGCCAGCGTGCGCGCCATGGCCGCCATCACGACCCCGCCACCACCGCCGAGCGGCGGATACTCAAAGTTGCAAAGTAGAATTCGCAATGTTTATCGTGGATTGAGGGATTGCGTGTATTCTGCACGAGGGGTGCAGCCTTGTATAACCCGGCAGTTCCGAGGAGATCGCGCATGAGCGCCGACTTGCACGACCAGGTGTTCTCATCGAGGACTGCAGCAGCGCATCGCTCTCTGGCTGCGCGCCTGGAGCCGTTTGACTCTTACTGGCAGGCGCCCCAGGACGCCGAAGCTGGATTTAGATCCTTCGTGGCGTACTACCGTGCCAACTATCTGCCCGTTATGCCCGCTAACCTCGCGGCACCCATTCTCGTTGTGAGTTGCGGACCGGGATATCTCGTAAAGATGTTGAAAGACTGTGGCTATACCGACGTCATCGGCATCGACTCGGACTCCGCTAAGGTGGAGATTGCGCGGCGGCACGGCCTGCCGTGCGAGGTCGCGCACGCTTTCGAATTTCTCGAGAGCAGCACGAAGGGGTTTGATGTAATTATTCCGGAACAAGAGCTAAACCATTTGACGCTTGAGGAAACCATAGAGTTCTTGCGGGTCTGTCGTCGGGCTCTGCGCAAGGACGGGCGCGTGGTCGTGTACGCCATGAACGGCGCCAATCCGCTGGTGGGCTCGGAAAATCTGTCCCACAACATCGACCATTTCTACAACGTTACTGAATATAGTCTGACGCAACTTCTGCAGCTCGGCGGCTTCGCAAAGATCCGCGTCTTTCCGCTGAAGCTGTATGTTTTTTGGCGAAACCCCTTCAACTACGTCGGTCTTCTGGCAACTACTCTCATGGAATGGTCGATGCGAATCATCTACCGGCTGTACGGCAAAAAGGTGCGCGTGCTCAGCAAGAAGATCGCTGCAGTAGCTCAGGTTCCGGCCTAGGTGTCTCCCCCGTAGTAGTAGTAGTAACCGCCCCCGCCGCTCGCCTCAGTTGAGCGGTTCATCACGATCCCAGCGCTGGGGAAATCGGCAAGCAGCTGTTTCGCGCGTACCAAGCTGTCACGACGTGTCTTGCGTTCCGCGACCACCAGCAGCATCGCGTCCACATGCGGGGCCACCGCCAGAGCCTCGTCGGTCACCGTGATCGGCGCCAAGTCAATCAGCACGATCGGATTCTGAGCAATACGCTTTATGTAGGCGATCAGCTCACCCACCTTGGCGTGTGTGAGCAATTCAGACGCCAGCGCGGTGCCATTGGTACATGCGGCTATCGCCAGGTTCTGCGGGCCTACGCCAAAGAAGACGTCGGTTACCGGCACGCTTCCGGCGAAATAATCGCTCAGCTGATGCGGAGGTCGCACTCCCAAATAGGCGCAAACGCTCGGGCTACGCATGTCGAGATCGAGCAGGAAAACATTGTGACCGGCGTGTCGCGCAATGTTGAGCGCGAGGTTTATTGCGGTTACGGACTTGCCCTCACCCGCCTCGGGACTGGTAATCGCCACGGTAGACCAGTTATTGGTGCGCATGCGCTGCAGCAGCCGCGTGCGCACCATACGATACGCTGCCGAGACTCGCTCATCGCCGGCCAGTGGCGAGTCCGGCAGCGCGATGCGACTCGCCTGCGCCTGCTCGCGATCTACCTCCAGTATCGGAAGCAGCGGCCGAGCCAAATGCGGCACGTCGCGCTGCGCAGGTTCGGGTGCGCGGCTTTCAGGCTGTGCCGCCGGCGTAACTGGCGCACTGGCGCCCTGTGCCTCCTTCAGTTTCTTGAGTGCTCTCTCGATTACCATATGTTCCTTTTGGTGCACCGCCATCGTGATCGGAGCAGCTAAGTCCTTATATAGATAGTCAACGCCATGAGCACGACGGCAGCCGAATAGGCTGCCATCGCTGAGCTCCACTTCAGCCGATACAGTCGCCGGTCATGCGCCGTCAGCAGAACCGGAATGGAGCCAATCGTGGTGGACTCCATGATCTCCTGAAGGTCCTCCGGACCGCGAACAGTGGGGTCAGAAGCGTCGGCGAGTGCTGCGGCACCGAATGCAGCGCCGCAACCCAGCAGAAATCCCAGCAGGATGATGCCGATTCGGTTGGGGAAGAACGGACGTTGCGGCACGGTCGGCGCGTGTAGCATCGAAAACTTCTCACCGCGATCCTCATACTCCATGGTGCGCGCCAAAGCCGCATTCTTCATTTTGGCTTGTATGTCGTCATAGCGGTCGCGCGCCGCCGCATATTCGCGCTGCAATTGAGTGTATTCACGCTCGACATTCGGGGTCGTTTGTAGATGCTCCTCGTAGGTCTGACGATCGTGCCGCTCGCGCATCTCGGACGCACGTAGGGCGGCGAGCTGATGACGTGCCGCCGACAACTGGTCCGCGACGGCAAGGTACTCCGGGTTGTCAGGCTTGCCTGCGCCGGGCTGCAGGCTGGCAGCGCTCTGCGCAGTCATATCGGCGACAGCCCGTTCGAGGCGCTTCACTTCCGGATGTTCGGCGGTGTACTTCTGGTGGGCTTCCGCGAGCTCCGCACGCAACTTCGCGAGTTCCGTCCGTGAATCGCTGACGGCCCCGGTCAGCGTAGGACTGAGACTATTCAGCTGCAGCTGCAGTTGCGATTCTTTCTCTTCCGCTATCAGCTCCTGTTGCTGAATCGACTCGATATCGTGCTGCGCCCGGTCAATCTCCGTCATGTTATGAGTCTGCATCTCCGGCAGTGCGGCACCGTATTGCGCTTTGAACTTTGCGAGTCGCTGTTCCATCTCAGCCATGGACGACTCGACTTCACGCGACTGGCCCTGAAGGAAATCGTAGGCCGCCGACGCTTGCTCGGTGCGCGTTCGCCGGTTGTAGCTGAGATACAGATCGCTAAGCCGCGCAGCGACGGCGGCGGCCAGCTTTGGATCCGGGTTGTCGTAGTAGATGGAGAACGCCGCTGACTGGTCAAGCGGCTTCAGGGTTATCGGGTCGACTCTCTCCACCGTCGTATTGGCAGCTAATAGCTGCGCCTTCGCCTCAGCCGTTACATTGTGCAGGCGAGGATACGGATCGACGGCTTTGACAATCTCGATCAACCGATCCGGCGTCATCACGCGTCGACGGGTCAGCTCCAATTCATTCTGCGCATAAATGGCGACGTCTTCGATGCCGCGAACGGTGGCTGAAACCATCTCTTTCGGGATCGACTGCGGCTCGAGCATGATGGTGCTGGTTGCTCGATAGCTCGGCGGCAACCAGTACGCGATCAGCACTGCAAGAAACAAGCTCGCCGGAAGTATCGCAGCGAGATAGCGCCAGCGACGACTGAGCATCCGCCGCACTTCTGCCAGAGTGCTTACTCGATCCGCCATGGTCGTGCTAGTCCTCTTGCGGTTCGCGCCCGTGATAGGCAACGTTGATGAAAACACCGTTGTTGCGCGCGGCAGGGTCAGTGACTATCACCCCAGAGTCCAGCTCGCGGAGCTTCTGATAAGCGAAGCGGTAGCCCCCCGACACCGACCATAACTCAGTGAGCCGGCGCACCAGCGCGACTTGGAGAATTGCACGGTCCTCGTGGGAGCCGTCTGAGAGATCATCGCTGCGACTGAGGCGCACCGAGCCGACAAATTCCACCCGAGCGTTAAAATCGTGCCGATATTGGACACGAATCTGGTTCAGTCCCACCAGGCTGCCGACACTGCTCGGCTCCATGAAGCGGCCGATGGCGTACTGCACCATACCGGCCTGTAGCTTGTGATAGCCAACCCATTCGATGCCGAAGGTGTTCTTCGACTGGTCTGCCACTCCGCTCTCGGTGAACGTGTCGTGCTCCGCCCGCAGTGAGAACGTTGAGCGATCGATGCGTGTCCAATTGAAGCGGTAGCTCAAATCGACGCCGTAGCTGTTGACGCGCGCCGCGTCGTTCTCACGAGGGTCATAGAGTGCATAGTATGGGCCGAAGCCCAGCTGGCCACGCTGACTGACGGACCAATAGCCGTCGAGCTCGGCGTAGGTATTGTTATAACTGACGAAATTGTCGGGCACCTCGACGTCATAGCGCACTGCATCGAAGCGTGTGGTTGCTTCCACACTGAAGCGTTGCGTGGCCTGATAAGTGAAATCTGGCTCGACGGAGTAGGTCGTTTTTGTCAGGCCGGTCACGATATCGCCAGTGCCCACCGTGTCTGGTGCGTTGGGGTTGAGTGGATTGAAGGCAGCCACCCCATATTGCGCGTTGGAGGCATCTTCGCGGTGGTATTCACTCAAGATCGACCATGTGCTGCGGAGCGTGCGGTAATTCGCTTTCAGGTCGACCAATGCTTCGAAACGATCCACGCTGCTAAGGGTCGAATCCTGCAGCGTCAGCTGCGGCCGCAGTTCCACATCCGAGCGCTCGCTGATGCTCTTAAGGTCTCCCGCCAGCTGCATCCAGTACGTTTCGGCGCTGCGTGGCGTCACCGGATCCAACAGACGATTCGAGTCATATTGAGCCCAGAGCTGCATTTCCGGCACGAAGACAACCTGCTGGGCGCTCGCTGCGCTACCCACCAGCGCCAGCGCCAGAACGGCCGTTCGCATCGCCGAGTGCCGAGCTCCAGAACTACGGGACGATGACGACATCACCGGCCTCGAGGAGCACGTTCTGATTCAATGCTCTCCCCTTGCTGACTTCGCCATAGTGGAACGATAGCGTCGTCTGGGCAGACCCAGTGCCGCGCAGCACGATAATGTCGTTCACCGATGCAAACGGCGTCATCCCTCCAGCCAGGCTTAGTGCCTGCAGCACACTCATGCGAGGATTCATGACGAACGACCCGGGCTTCGTCACCTGTCCTATGATGTACACGCGGCATCCATCCAGCGCCTTGACGGACACCGACGCGGCCGGCTCGGGCATGTATGTTTTCAGGCGTGAGGCAATCTCCTTCTGAATCTGCGCAACCGTATGTCCCACGGCGGTGATTTCCCCAGCCAGCGGGAAGGAGAACTTGCCGTCCGGCCTCACGATAACAGTCTTCGTGAGCTGGTCTTCCTTCCAGACCGAAATATCCAGCGTGTCTCCTGCGTTGAGGGTGTAGTCCGGCTGCTCCTGGGCTTCAACGTTGGGCGTGAACGCGCTCACTAACAGGCCTGCGGCGGCGATGCCCAAGTAGTGACGAGCGCTTCCAAGTGATGTCGGTCTGTTGCGCATGGGTCTCCCTGTTTCAATACGCCTGCGAATCGTTGAGCATCCGTACCGCGGTACGCGCCAGAATCTCGATGTCGAGTGTCAGCGACCAGGTTCGCAGATATTCAAGATCGTATCGAACCCGGGCTTCCATCTGCTCGACCGTGCGCGTCTCGCCGCGCAGGCCGTTCACCTGGGCAAGCCCCGTAATGCCCGGCAGCACTTTGTGCCTGAGCATGTAGCCCTTGATGAGTCTGCGATAAGTCTCGTTGTGAGCAATCGCATGAGGGCGTGGCCCGACAAGGCTCATGCGGCCTTGAAGGACATTGATAAGCTGCGGCAGTTCGTCGAGCGAGTAGCGGCGCAAGAAGCGTCCCAGGTAAGTGAGGCGTTGATCGCCACGGGTTGCCTGCTGGATCACCGCACCGTCGTCACTCGTTGTCATGGTGCGGAACTTGTAGATGACGATCTCTTCACCAAGCAGGCCGTAGCGGCGCTGCTTGAACAGGATCGGCCCTCGGGAAGTGAGGCGCACGGCGAGTCCGATTGCCAGCATCACGGGTGCAAAGCAGATGAGCAGTGGGGTCGTCAGAAGGATGTCCGTGAGACGCTTCGCCACGGCGCGGTGCGCGTCGAACGGTGTCTCGCACATCGCGATTACTGGCACGCCCTCGATCACTCCACTCTGCGCCTGAATGAGATCGAACACCGATATGTCCGGAAGGTAATAAATTGACGCGGTTGAGTCGTGCAGCGCATCTACAAGCCGCATGACGCGCTCCACATGCCGGAGAGGTAGCGCGACGAAAACAACTTCGGCACGTTTGGTGCGAACGAATTCTGGTAGGTCCTCGAGTCTGCCGAGTACATCTACGTCGTCGGCGACATGCAGACGCTCGCGACTGCGGTCATCGAAAAATCCGACGACCGAGAGGCAGAAATCATTGCCGCTACGCAGACGCTTTGCGAGGGTCATGCTTGAATCGGTGCAGCCCGCGATTACTGCTCGACGCGCGTTGGCAGGGTCACGCAGTAGCGCTCGCAGCATCCCCTGCACGTGCTTTAGACCCAACACCATGAGAAGCGGCGTGACGGCCGCCCACGTCAGAACCACCCGCCGCGAGTAAATCGCGGAAATTTTGGTCACGTACGCCAGTGCCAGCAGCAGCGCCAGAACCATCAGCCAACGCATCGTCACTGAAATCGCCAGCGGAAGGAGATCGCCCGCCACGCCGCCCGCGAACATTGTTCTGGGTCGCACCAGCAGCAGGCACAGGACGATCACGACCAGTGCCATCCCGTAGATGTAGCGCGCGAACTCGACATTCGCGATCGCCGTCACGACAAGCAGAGAGACTGCCGCGATTGCCGCGGGCAGTACTGCCTGTAGCGCCACGACGGCGCCAATCAGCGGTGAAGACCTTTGTAATACCGGCTCATTCATCCGGTTCTTCTTATTGTTGCAGCGCGTTAGCGCTAGTTTTGCGTGCGATCGCAGACGCCTATCGCACACGCAGCATTATGCTGACCCCGGAGCGAGGTTTGCAAACTAGTTCGGGCCGCAATTTGACTTAATGAGGCAGCGAAGTGACGCATATTTTCAGGTATGAATGATGCGTGTGGCTTGGCCAAGCATCGACATTGCGTCTTCAGGGTAGCGGCGAGCCGTTCGTCGGTGCGCGGACCAAGTCCGCCGCATTGTCATCCGGCATCGCGCTGTATTGGGGGCCCGTTCCCAGACGCACGAACCGATACACGCGGCTCGAATTCAACGAAAGCTCAGGATCGACCACAAGTTCCAGCCCCTCACCCAACTGACCGTGGTTGATCTCATGGACGAGACGCGCCTCGCCGGTCAACCGTGAGCCGAAATTAGTTGTATCCAGCTCATCGAAGTACACGACGCAGCCGGACGGCAGCCAAGGAATAAGACGCTCCAAAACGGTGCGCGCCGAGGTGTAGTAGTCGGAATCGATCCACACAAGTATCGGTTGCTGCGTGCGCAACGTGTCCAAAAACTGGGCTGTCAGCGTGGTTTCGAAGCGACCCCGATGCAGAGAGAAGTTGTGATAGCGCGCCTGGCAATAGCCTTGGAGGCGGTCGTAGTCGCCGCGGTATTGTCCGGCTATCCATTGATCGTTCCCGGTAAGGTCGGCATCGCGGGGATCTGACGTCGGCGGTAGACCCTCGAATGAATCGAAGCCGTGAACGGTAACGCGATCGGCAATGCCGAGGTAGCGCGTTGCGTAGAGCAGCTTGACGAAGGAGTATCCGGCGGAAGTCCCGAACTCGAGTACCGAAAATTGACCAGGGACCGAGCGAAAGCCACCCAGAACCGTGTACACGTGGTCGTATCGATAGAAGGCGAACAGGGCACGCCTTAGCATCCGCCGTGGCGCGGCGATACAGTTCAAATAGAAAAATGTCTTGAGCCAGTCACCGGGGATAAGCCGGCCGACGACCCGCAGCAGCGCCAGCAGAGGCGAGGGCTTGACGTGGTATGACTTGGCCAGCTCTTCCAAGGATTCAATCCAGCCGTTTTCTACGGCCTGTGTTCTTGTCTGACACAAGTATAGTGGGCTGCTGTCTTCCCGGCGGCGCCCAAGGGCGCCTAAACTGTAACCAGATGTGAAGACCATGTGGCGGATACTGAAATCTGCGGTAAGACGAATGCGGGGATCGAACCCGTGGGACGGGGCGCACGTGCCCCACTACCGCCTGAGCAATCCCTACCATGCGATCTCGATCATCCCCGGCCCCGGGGCATGCCCGACAGCACGGGAACTGCGCCAAAGACGATTTCTCTCTAAGGACGCCCCGCCGCTGCCCCTGCCGATGTGCAGCCGCGATGCGTGCAGCTGTGCGTACAAGCATTATGACGATCGGCGTCTAAGTCGCCGCCGCCGCAGTGACAGACAGGGAACACCGCAGGCGACGTGGCAAGGCACCGAACGGCGAGGCGGCGCTCGCAGGGCGACGGACCTGTCGCCTGGCGCCTGAGTTACCGCACCTTAGATCTTGCCGCAGCCTCCCTGAACGATCCCGGGCGTTCGCTAAGAACCCCCTTGACCCGGGCGCGCGAGCGGCTGAAAAGCGCACAGGCCTCCGGAACCCCTAGCGCTGGCTCGCCCGAGACCGGTCAACATGTGCTCGTTATTGTCGCGCCGCCCAGACAAATGCTTTCTTAATAATAATCAATTACTTACTCGCATTTAGCCGTGGTGAGGACTGCCTACCGTCGGTATATAGCGACACTTGCGGAGATGCCGCCAAGTTAGCCTCCCGCTAAACGTAACTAATACAGTTACTTAGAGTCATGGCACGAGACTTGCTTATTGTTTAGTCGACGGCGACGCAGGGGATACCAGTGGCGTCGCCTTTCCGAAAGGGCAAACCCAGCTGAAAGGCTGGGGGCGCAAAGCTTCCGGTCTAAGGGCCGACGTGCCTACGACAGCGGGGTTGCCGGGTTCGCTGCACACGCGATCTCGTTAGTGAAAGCGGTCTGACCGCATTTCAAGCAATCCTACGTCTTCAGCTCGCACCCGTATGACCGAGCGCTGTTGCGCTGTGGGTCTGCCACGCAGGTTTTTATACGGGGAGCGGGAATGATGCGAAATCGAACGGCAGCGCTGTGTCTCAACGTCGTGGCACTGCTAGGAATCGGCGCAATGTCTAGCGCGTGCAACCAGAATTCAACGGACAGCGCTACACAGGCTGTCCCCGCTGCGGCCGCCGCCAGCGGCTCGTCCGGATCCCTGACGCTGTTCTGGGATGCTCCCACGGACAACACCGACGGTTCGTCGCTGAACGATCTTAAAGGCTACAAGCTCTACTACGGCGAGAAATCAGGCACCTACACTTCGGTCCTGGATATCGCGAATCCGAGCCTAACTACCTACGTGGTGCAAAATCTGCAACCCGGCACTTACTACTTCGCACTGGCCGACTACAACTCGCAAGGCGTGGAAAGCGCGCTGACACGCGAGATATCCGCTGTGGTCGACTAATAATTCACCTATCGCGTCGCGACCGTTGTGCGAGCGGCCTCGTGGCTCGCCGGGGTATCATCTCGGGGTAATGCAGCGCACGCTTGCGGATCTCGGCGATCGGGAATATGACATCCTCGTGATAGGCGGCGGGGCCGCCGGAGCGGCTGTCGCCCGTGAAGCGAGTCTGCGAGGCTTTCACACCGCGCTAATTGAACGTGATGATTTCGGTTCGGGTGTCTCCGCCCAATGCTTCAAAGTAGTCCATGGCGGTATCCGCTACCTGCAGCACGGCGATATCGCTCGCCTGCGTGCCTCCTGCCGCGAGCGTGCAATCCTGCTTCGCATCGCGCCGCACCTGGTCGCACCACTGCCGTTCGTGGTGCCGACCTTTGGCTGGGGTCGCAGAAGCAAGTGGTTTCTGGGTGCGGGCATGGGTGTATATGACGCCCTGACCCGCGACTTCAATTCGCTCATTCCCGACGCCGCCCGGCGAGTGCGCGCCACGCGGTTTCTGGGTCGCAGTGACCTGCAGCAGACGTTTCCGGGCATCGACGCGCCGAATCTCACGGGCGCAGCCGTCTTCGAGGACGGCCAGATGTACAACCCGCCGCGCTTGGTATTGGCACTGGTGGCTGCCGCCGCGCATCTCGGCGCGAGTGTCGCCAACTACGTCGAGGCCCAACGGCTGCTGTACGAGGGCAGGCGGGCTGTAGGTGCCGCGGTGCGCGACCGCCTGACCGGCGAAGCGTTTGAAATTCGAGCGCGGCTGGTCGTCAATGCGGCCGGTCCGTGGGCCGAGAGCCTGATCCGCGAGCCAGCCGGCGTCGTTTCCGCTCCCGCCGGCACTTATTCGCGGGATGCCTGTTTTGTGGTGGCGCGGCGCGCCGCTGCACGCATGGCATTGGCCGTCCCGGGACTCACGCGAGACACGGATGCGTTGCTGGCCCGCGACGCGCGTCATCTGTTCCTCGTGCCCTGGCGGGAACACACATTGGTGGGCGTGTGGCACCGCGTAGTCGATCGTGACCCGGACAATACACGCCTGTCTCGCGATGAGCTGCGTACCTTCCTAAACGAGATCAATGCCTGCTATCCCTCGCTAGAGCTAAGCGAAGCCGAGGTCAGTATGGCCGGATTCGGACTGGTGCCGTTCGGCGACGCCGCACGTCAGCAACCCACAGCCCTGAGTTTCGGCAAGCAGTCACGTCTCATCGATCACCGCACTCAGGGCCTCGCCGGGCTCATCACCCTTATCAGCGTTCGCTACACCGTGGCTCGACGCGATGCTGCGGCCGTACTGGATGCCGTAGATCAGCAGCTCGGTGCACGCGGCAGCGCCGCGGCATCCGCCCGGCAGCCTGTGCCTGGCGGAGATATCGAGGACTTCGAGGGCTTCATGGACGAGCTGCGCACGCGCTGGCCACGCTGGCTGCCACACACCGCTCGCGAAGGCCTCGCTCAGAACTACGGCCGCGACGTCGATCGCATCATCGCTCTGGGTGAGACTGATGCCAATCTGCAACGCTGCCTGCCACACAGCCACGTGAGCCATGCGGAAGTCGCGTATGCGATGCGCGAAGAAATGGCCATGCGGATGGCGGACGTCGTTTTCCGCCGCACCGATCTCGGAACGGCGGCCAATCCGGGTGGCCCGGCGCTTGATGAGTTGCAGCAACTCATGCGAACGCTGGGTGGCTGGACGGGGGAGCGCGCCAGCGCCGAGCGAGCAGCAGTTGAGGATCATCTGGAACGCTATTTGGCACGCGATCGCGAGCCGTCACATTCCGCGCAGAGTGCGCGCCGCGACGTGCCGATCAGGCTCGCATGACGCGCGTCCTGATCACCGGAGCGTCGGGATTCATCGGCTGCGAGCTGGCCCAGACGGCGATGCTGCACAAGCACCAGGTCACCGCGGTGACGGCTGTTAACAATGACGTCGAGCGCGCACGTTGTCGGCGCCTGGCAGACGCGGGTGTTCAGGTTGTCGTCGCCGCGCTCGAAGATCGGGCGGCGCTCGAACCATTACTGGTGGGTCAGCAAGCCGTGATCCACCTGGCCGCTGCGCAGCACGAGGCGGGCGCCTCGGAGGCGCACTTCCGCCGAATCAACGTTGACGGCACTCGCACGGTGCTCGAATTGGCAGTTCGCGCCGGCGTTGCACGCTTCGTGTATGGCAGCACCATAGGTGTCTATGGCTCGCAACCACGAGCGTGCCTGGACGAAAATAGCCCCCTCGCTCCTGACAACCCATACGGGCGCACCAAGGCCGCTGCGGAAAGCGTATCGCGCGAGTTTGCGGCGCACATCGGGCTATGCATAGTGCGCATTTCGGAGACCTACGGCCCGGGCGACATGCGGCTGTTGAAGCTGTTTCGAGCAGTCCAGAGTGGACGTTATGCGACCCTCGGCGACGGACGCAACCTCCATCAGCTCATTTATGTCACTGACCTCGCGACAGGACTGCTCGCAGCGATGCAGGAGGGTAGCGCACCGGGGACGACGGTCCTGCTGGCCGGATCCGAGGTGCTCAGCACCGATGAAATGATCGCCACGATCGGGACTGCGGTGGGTAACGCGAGGCCGGCTCGCCATGTACCCCTGTGGCCCTTTAGCGCCGCGGCTAGCCTGTGCGAGACCCTCATGCCGCCCTTTGGGCTGCGACCGCTGCTGCACCAGCGGCGTTTGGATTTCTTCCGCAAATCGTTCCAATTCTCATCTGCGGCGGCTCAGCAGATACTAGGCTTTCGCGCGACCACTGATTTTGCCACCGGTGCACGGCTCACGGCCGAATGGTACCGGTCGCAGGGCATGCTGCCTCCCTTGTCCCCAGATCGATGACATAACGCTCCAGTTCCGCTGCGGCCGCGGTGAATCGATAAGCCGCGGCGACCCTGAGCGCGCGGGCGAGCGCGATGCTAATCTCTTCTGACCCGTATCCGCCCCGAGAGGCGGACGGCGGCCCGAACTTACTCGGCGTTCAGGGCGTCAAGGTGCCGGAGACAAGTAACATGGATAAATCGGGCGCTCAGTTCTACTACCGCACAGGCGTATCGGTCTTCGTGGCCGCAGTGCTCGGTGCGCAGGCGGCCACGCTGATCGTCACGGCACAGCACGGCTCTTTTCTGCGCAGCAAGATGTTCCCGATCCTCGAGTACCCCATGTACGCGCCCGCGCACTACGAAGGCGAGCGGGTTACGGCGTCATGGCTGCTCGAGGGCGCGTTAGCGGACGGAAAAACCGTCATCATTCCGCGCGAACAGCTGCAGGTGGACATCTTCGACTTCGTGAACATCGTGCAGTCAACCTTGCAACACGACAGCGTAGCCACTGGAGTACTCACAGGACTGGTACGCGAGCACGTGCCGGGCGCAGGGTTGATACGCGAGCTACGCATCAAGAACTATCCGGTTCAACTGACCCGCGGCGGCCCGAAGCCCATAAGCTCCGAGATCGTCATGACGATTCCACTTTCGTGAGGTTCCTATGAATCTCAAATCCTCGTGGAACGGATTCTGGTTTGCCCCGGCTTCCTACCTAGATCTCGCGGTGCTACGCATCATCGCCGTGGGCACCCAGCTGTTTTATATGGTCAATGAGCAGTTCTCGGACCTGGAGTACGTGTACGGGTTGCCGGATAACGTCTACAGGCCGCTACCGCTGCTTCGGCTCTTCGTGGGGCCGCAGGGCCTCTCAGCTCCGCCAAGCTCCCATGTCGTATTCGCGATATATGCGCTGTGCCTGATCTGTGGCTTCGCGGGATTGGTGGGTTTGTTCACCAACGTGAGCCTCGTGCTCTTCGCGGTCGGCTGCCTGTTCTTACAAGCATTCGTATTCTCCTTTCAGCAGTATCACCATCCCGAAGCGATTTTGCTGCTGGCACTCCTTGCCGTATCGCTCGGACCGTGCGGTCGAGTGCTCAGCCTCGACAGTCTTTGGCAGACACGCCGTCACGACCCTGTCAGGTGGGTCGGTCTTCTTAGCTACAGTGGCAACTACGCTGGCTGGCCTGTGCGATTCGTGCAGTGTCTGTTTCCCCTGATTTACCTTTCGGCGGCGGTTGCCAAGATCGCTTACAACCACTACTCGCTCGACTGGGCCAATGGTTTCACGCTGCAGTACTACTTGATTCAGGACCATATCCGTAAGGACGTACCGCTCGCCTGGTGGGCGTCCCAGTTCCACGTCTTTATTCTGCTAGCGCAATACGTCGTGCTTCTCTACCAGTGCACGTACTGGGCCGTAGTACCCTGGCCACGCTTGCGCTGGATCTATCTGCCTCTCGGTCTGGCATTTCATCTGGGCAACTATCTCGTTCTGGATGCACCCTTTCCGCAATGGATCGCTCTGCTATGTGTGTATGTCCCCTGGACGACCGCACTGACGCGCCTCGCTAACGCACAGATCGCAGTAGCCGCCCCGCCCGCACGGCCCGCGGCGGAGCCGGAATGACTCTCGCATCCGAACCGGCAGGCGCGCAGCCGGTATTGGTGTACGACGGCGCTTGCCCGGTGTGCAGCCAGTATGTGCGCTACGTAAGGATCAGAGAGTCGGCTGGCGCGCTACTGTTGGTGAATGCACGCGACGGCGGTCCGTGGGTTGATCGGGTGGTACGCGCCGGCCTGGACTTGGACGAGGGGATGGTGCTGTTCTACGGTGGGCGCGGCTACCACGGTGTCGATTGCCTGCATTTGCTCGCCCTTCTCAGCACCGGTTCCGGGCTCTTCAATCGTCTGAACGCGCTCGCCTTCAGACAGCCAACCGTCGCGCGCTTCAGCTACCCTATTATGCGGGCCGGGCGGAATTTGCTGCTGCGACTACTGCGCCGACCGAAACTGCTGCTCGAGTAGCTTTGCGACCAAGTGACGCTGATTCAGCGTCTTGCCTGCGTCGCCGACCGCACGCGCTGCGCGTCGCTTGCGGCCTGCAACATCATGTCGGCGAGTCGCGCGCCGTGCACCAAGGAATGATTGTCATGCGCGAAGGCAAAGGCTCGTTCGGCGATCGCCCGGCGCCGATCGGGCGAGCGCGCAAGTTCATCGATGATAGTGCACAGACGTTCAAACGTGCCGGCACAGAAGCCAATGCCGAGCGCTTCCATGCCCTCCTCATCAGGATCCACCGCGAGGGCGGCGACTACACAACCTTGCGCCCACGCCTGGATAAAGGTGTTGGGAAAGCCCTCGTAGCTGCTGGTGTTCACATGAATTGCGGCGCCGGCCATCCGCTCGTCAACCGCCGCCACCGGCAGCTCACCCAGGTACTGAAGATTCGGAGTGCTCTGAATTCTGCTGAGCAATGGGGCGAAATCACGCGGGGCAGACGGTCGACCCGCCATTGTGAAACGCAAGTCATTGCGCGCCGCGAAGTGCTCCGCCAGGCGGACGAATAGCTCCGGCCGCTTTACCTGCTTGAAGTTCGCCACCCAGAACACCTCGACCGGCGTATCCGCCTTTCGGGGCAGACTCGCAGGTAGCGGCTGGAAATTACGAACCACGGCTGCCGCCGCCTGGCCAAAGCGCTCCTGCAACACTCGACCCTGCCGGCCAGTCTGCACGATGATATGGCTCGTGCGCCGCAAGCCCCAGGCGCCGAGCACGGTCTCCGCGAGGTCAAACGGAAGATTTCCCGACAGTCTGGTACGCATCCAGCGCGAATCGAGGTCAATATCACTCGCGACCTGAAAGAAGAATGGAATGCCTGCGTGCGCGGCGTAGTGCGCACATACGGCAGTATAGCTCTGGCGCATCTGCTGATAGATGACGTCGGGGCGCAGCTCTTTCAGCACCCGCCGTAGTTTCATCGCGTCAAACAGCACGGCGCGGCGCCGGATCCCGGCGCTGGTGCCGATATTCTGCAGGGCGTAGCCCGCCGCCGTCGTGCTTTGTTGTTGCGGAACATCGCGCGCGAGGTAAGTTACCTCCACACCCGTACGACCCGCGAGCTCAGCGGCCAACAGATGACCTTGATACTGTGCACCGCCCATGACGACGCTCGGGTGGTTTTCGACGACCACACAAACCCGTGTCATTCGTGCACTCCGCCGTCGACGCAGGCTTCGGGCCCCAGTAGCTCTCGGTACTTGGCTTCGACCGCATCAGCGATTCGGGGATAAACTCGGTGGGCCAACACCCACTGCCTGCCCCGCTCACCCATCTCCTGACGCTCAGTGGCGCTGCGCGCCGCCAGCCATCGGACGCCACGCGCAAAGTGTCTCGCGCCCCACGGAACGCATAATCCGGCCCCACTCTGCTTGAGGACATACCGTTGCTCCGGGTGATCGTTGGCTACTACCGGTAGTCCCAGAGCGAGATACTCGACCAACTTCGTGGGCGAGGTGGAGCGCAGAACTTGCGTTGGAAAAAACGGAGACAGGCAGATATCGGCGTGTCGCACGCGCGCCAGGGCCGCCTCTCGGGACAGTAAGCCGGTGAATTCCACGTGGGCGCATACACCAAGATCGGTTGCACGCTGCTGCAATCTCGGAAGATCACCAGCCTCATCGCCGCCACCGATCATCAACAGCCGTGCGGGCAGCCCGCCCTGACGTAACAACGCCAGCATGTCGATCAACATCTCGAGGTGCCGCTGCGTGCTGAGGGTGCCGAGATAGGCGAGAGTGAGCGCGCCGGTCGAAGCCCGTCGGTCAAGATTCGTAGCAGAAATATCTGTCGCCGAGATGCCCATAGGCACCGGGGTGAGCTTGTACGGGTTGATGCCCCGCGCGCGAAGGTCCTTACGCATCTGCTCACTCTGGACGAATGCATGGTCGCAGCGCGGGAGTATCCAGTGATATAGCAGTATCGAAAACACCGTGCCGCGGATCCAGGATGCGAGCGGGTAGCGGGCCGTTCCATCGCGTGCGCGTACCAGCAGCGATTCAGGTTCTGGGAAAGACAGCCAGTAGAAGAATTTCAGTCCTCGGCGGGGCGCCAACCAGGCCAGAAGGGCCGCCACAAGGAACTTGTCACGAACCTGCACTGCTCGATAGCGTCCCACGTGTGCTTCTCTTAGCAGATGCAGATCGTGGCTTAGCGCCCGCGCGTGCTTACGCAGCCGATGCAGAAACCCATCACTGCAGTCGGTGGGTCCGACCCACACCGTTCGGCCGTGCCAGCCAGTCGGTCCCACCGGATCGGAATCCAGAGCCGCCTGCATGACGAAATCTATCTCGTGTCCACGTGCCAAAAGCTCGTCACCGAACAGCACGGCTACGTCCGGCCTGAAAGTAGGAAACGGCTCGCGCACGAAGAACAGCATCCGAATGGGTGTGCGCGGCATGGTCAGCCGTTGGCAGACAGGCGAATGACCGTTGTGCCGCGCCAACTACCGGCCACTTCGCCCGAGATACATAATGAAACGCAGGGCACCTTGTCCCCGAACCGATGCGAGCGCCATCCGAGCGGCGGCTCAAGTTGCCCGCGACCGAGGTGGCCCTGCAGGCCGTGGGGCCACCGCAGCGTCAGGCCGCCCCTAGCGTGACTTATGCGCGCCTGCGCGCGCTCAAGCACCACCGTGCAACTTTCGTCAAAATGCCAGAAGCATTCAAGCCGATGAGCTCCCCGGCACTCGAGCGTGTCAATCACGGTGATCTGTCCGATGTCACTCTGATAGGCGACTTCCCGGCGGTGTCGGACGGGATCGTGCAGACGGAGGTACCCATCGTGCTCCGCAATGATTCGTTGTTCAGCCTTCTCGCGCTCGAACAGTAGGCAACGTGCGTTTGCGTGCCGCAACCACAGGAAGTTCCCCCCTGGTACGGACTGATCCAAGCCGTCAACGCGTACAGTGTTGTGCGCCGCCGTGCCCCGAAAGTAGGCGCGCCAAGCCTCCTCCGTGTGATAACAGTAGGTTCCCGGATCAATGAGAATCGGCTGGCCGCCGACCGAAAGCGTAAACGATAGCGCATCCGCGTGCCCGTGCGCCGCCAGCGAGAGGTACCCAAGCGGTCCTGCGTCGATTACCAGGCGCACTTCATTTGCGCCCTCGAAGTCACTGCCGAGAACGTAGTAACCCCCAATAGGAAAGGCCCGTGGCAAACTCCGCGCGCCGGCGTCGGGCATCAGCTGATCAAAGCGCTCCGCGGCTGAATCCCCCAGCAACCAGCGAGTCTTATCATCGAAACGTCGTGCTTTGTAACGGAAGTCACCGCGACTGAATAGCACGCTGCCGGTCGCGAGCAACGAACAATAAACGTTCTCCTGTGGATCCGGCGAGAAGCGCACAATCACTCCATCATCAGCATCGCCAAACGCGGGCATGTTGCTGCCGCTATCTAGACAGCTGGCGATGCAGGCCAAGCTCGCTTCCAAGCGCTGCCAGTAAACGGGCTCGAAATCGCACCCGTTGGCTCGCGCGGTAAGACCGGCAAGGATCATCATGTCGGCGACTTCGTGTTGATACCAGAACGCCTGCTCACGGTTCACACCGTCGGCGCCGTTTTGCAACAGCGCCTGCTCGGCGAATCGCTGTTGCGAACACACTTTCCAATGACGCGTTTGCTGCCAACAGGGCCATGTAGTAGAGCCGATCATCAAACCGAGCAGCTCCCCTAGAAGGTGGTTGTTGGCCGACGAATGCTCGGACAAATTCCCGGCAATGAAATGGCAGTGCCGGTACACGCTATCCAACCACGACCGTCGAAAGATCCCCCCCTCCCGAGTCGCGAATAGCGGTGACTCTTCACCGCCCAGTAGATGCCATGCGCAAGACCAATTGATCAACCGCAAGGCCACTTCCAGACTGCTCGTCCAGTTGGGTCCTTTTGGATACGGACACTGATCCAGCCACGACTGCAGCAGGACGCGACAACCGACCGCGAAACGCAAGTCGCCGCTTAGATGCCATGCCTGCGCGAGAGTGACGAGCTCTAGATGCCGATTGAGCTCCCAAAGATACTTGATATCACCGACAACACGGGCTTCACGATAGTTGAGCGTCTTTCCGAAGACAGCCGGAGCCCCTACGCCGGTCCGCGGATCGCGATTCCAGGTCGGGGGAAACTCAGCTTTGTAATCATAGTAGCCAAACAGGCTGAAGCGCCCGTCGAGAATGCGGTCGGCCGCCGCGCAATACTGCGAGCTCGACATGGCACGCGGCAACGGCATGACCCACGCCTTGCCTCGCCCTTCGTCAGCAACCGGCGGGACAGCGAGTCCCAACCCGAGACATTCCAGTCGGGTCTGCAGGTAACGTGCACAACGGTGCACGAGCTCCCGGACGCCCATGGCCCGCACCCGGTTGACCCGCCAGCGCAGACTCATCATCGAGGCATTGGACACATGCGCAGGCGCAAGCTCAGACGTGCCCGAGTCGGGGCAGAATTCCGAGGGTATGCAACAGGCGCGCCTCGCGTCCGTGAAACAGCTGCGCTAACAGTTCGCGATCAGAGCGCGACAGCGCGGGGCTGCGAACATATGCCAGCATCGCCAGCGCGCAGATAAGGAGTCCACCAGCCATCGCCGCTAGAGGCGAGGCCGAGAGGCTGCGCGCACCCATACAGATCAAGACTGCCGTGCCCCACACGAGCGTACCGCTCAGCACCACAGCTTGAAAATTGAGCCATCTGGCCTGATCACGCACTCGCCACCACACGAACAAATTGCGGAACAAATGGAACGTGCCGGTCGCCACGGCGGCACCGAGAAGCCCGAGGAGCGGCACGAGTACCAGCATCGCCAAAATCTGGTACAGCCCGAACAATTGACTGACCAAAATAAGCGAGGCCCGTTCCTGATATTGCGCCACACAAGTCACGGGAATCGCTATCACGTTGGAGGTTGTGCCGAACGCAATGATGACGGGCAGTAGCCACGAAAGCTCCAGATACTTACCCCCCAGCAGCAGACCCACTATCTCCCGATGATAGACGCTGGTGTAGGCGATCAGAGGCAGCTGGACGATGAGGCTGCAGTTCATGAGGAGCGTCACATATCGTGGAATGCGCATCCCCGCATCCGCGGCCGGCACGGCGAAGAACAGTGGCTGCACCACGTTCTCCAACAGTCGCATTGGAGTGAGGTTCGACACCATGGCATTTACGCGGGTGTAGAAAGCGTAGGCACCGACAGCGATGGGATTGAGCAGCGCGGCGATGAAGAAGTTGTCGGTTTGCACGTAGAGAAGGATCCCGCCTGCATCGTTGAAGTTGTTGAACAGGCCATAGCGCCACAGGCGCCGCCGTTCGCTCGGTGGCGGATCGTAGTGCCCAGGTGCGTCAGCGACCGCGTAACGCTGGTAGGCAAAGCGTAGAAACAGAAACGCACACACATACGCCAGTGTGTCGACGAGAATCGCCGTGCGCAGTGTGAGCAGCTTCAAGGCCGCTAGTATCAAGTATGCGGCCAGCTTTACGACCGACAACAAGACCGTCGAACCCACCGCGTATCGATGCAGCATGTGGGATGCGAGCGCGAACTCCAATACGCGCGCCTGGAAATACAGCAGCACCAGCACGCTGAACAGCGCGAACTCTTCGCGGTACGGCCCCAGTTGGAAGAGCGGCGCAACGAATTTCCATGCCAGCAGGATCGCCGCCACGATGAGTGCGTTGGAAATCAGACGCGCGAGTGACACAAATCGCACCAGCCAAGCGGCGGCCGCGGTATTACCGAAACGCAGATACTCCGGTTGGAAGCGGCGCAGCGTCTGCTCGAGGCCGAGGGAGGCCAGCGTGCTGACCACTGGTATGAACGCGTACAACAGGCTCAGTACGCCGAAGGACTGTTCGCTCAGCGCCCGCACGATCACAACGTAGCCGAGCAGCGTGGCCACCTGAGAGATGGCGCGGTAGCCAATGGTGTTGAAAAGGGACCGGCGCGCCTTTTCCCTACTGTAGAGACCCATGGCTGGCCTGATTACCCGGCCTGATGGCCGGCAGAGAACCTGAGGCAATCCCGATAGGTCGGCAATGCTAGCTGCTCGACCAGGCGTCGTGCGCGAGCCGACAGCCGGCGCGCCTTATTGGCGGGCGCGCGCCGTACCAGCTGTGCATAGCTCGCATCGTAGGGGGCTCCGGCAAAGTCAAATATGCGCGGCAACCAATGCTCAGGAGCCTTCACCAGCAAATCGTAATCGACCGTGAGCAGCTGTTCCGGGGTCAGCATCTCCCGGATTGCGCGAATCTGTGCAACCTTGCCTCGGTAGGCAAGGCAGGCCTTTTCGAGTCGCGACGGACCAAATGGCCAAAACAGCCGCGTGCGCCGCAGACGCGGGTCCGAGGCATCTGACAGACCGCAGCCCTCATAGAGTTCATTGAGGCCAAACCGCTGCCAGTTGTGTAGCATCGAATAGACAACCGAATAGGGATTGCGCAGTACCCAGATCAGCCGTTGCCCAGGGCCAAGGGTCCGATATTCTTCGTAGCTCTCATTTAGATATGTGGTCTGGAAGCAGTAGCGCTCCTTCAGAGGCAAATCGATGAGCCCAGCGAGCGCCAGTGCGGCGTCCAGCTCATCGTCTGCCGTGAGTGCTAGCCGCGTAAAACCGGGTGCCGCGGCGATCAGGCGCGTGAGCATAGTCGTGCCGGATCGCTGACACCCGGCCACCAGCACGCAATCGGGGTATCTGGGCAGGCCCTCGAGCAGCGCCCCGGTGCGTCTTCGCACTCCACGGTGAAAATCCTGCCACGTAGCGTAGCGCCTCAGATGGGCTCGTTGCGCTTCGGGTATGCAGGTTCGGTCGGCCGTCCTGGGGTGTTCAGAGTTATCGTTGGCCATGGTTCAGCTGCCAGCAGCAGCGGCGGGAACAGGGGCGATGGAAGCATATAGACTCTGGGCCCGCAAGCGCGCCGCCGGCGAACGGCGGCTGTGCGCGCCCGCACAGGCAAATGCGCTGGCGGTGAGTTATATTTCGTCCTCAGCGTCACGACAATCCGTGCCCGGATTGACATAAGAAGAGCGCGCCCAATGCCCCATTCAGCCGACCTCGGCAGCCGCAGCGACCCAAGACTACCCCGTCCGGTCGTGGCTTCCCGTGTCGATGAGGTGCCAGCGGCGGTTGCATTGGAGCTGTCAGTCATCGTTCCACTGTTCGACGAGGAGGCCAATGTCGAACCCCTGCATCGTGCAATCGTCGCGGCCGTAGAGCCTCTGCACATACCGTTCGAGATCGTGCTGGTGGACGATGGCAGCCGCGACGGCACATGTGCGCGCGCCATCGCGGTCGCCATGAATGACTCGCGGGTAAGAATCGTCAAGTTCCGGCGCAACTACGGTCAGACCTCCGCGATGGCAGCCGGTCTCCAGCACGCACGTGGCGCCGTGCTGGTGACCATGGACGGCGATCTGCAGAACGATCCCATCGATATCGCTAAGCTCCTTGCCAAAATCCACGAAGGCTACGACATCGTGGTCGGATGGCGCTTTCAACGACAAGACCGTTGGCTCTCGCGCAAACTGCCCTCGCGTGTCGCCAACTGGCTAATCGGCAAAGTCACCGGAGTGCCCATCAACGACAATGGCTGTTCGCTCAAGGCCTTCCGTGCCTCGGTCATCAAGGCCATACCGCTTTACTCAGAAATGCACCGCTTCATACCGGCCATGGCTTCGATGGCGGGACCACGAATCGCCGAAATCAAAGTGATACATCACCCCCGACGCTTTGGGCAATCGAAGTATGGCCTGTCGCGCATTTATAAAGTCTTCCTGGATCTGCTTGTCATTAAGACGGTCGCCAGCTTCGTCTCACGGCCCTTACTGTGGTTCGCTCTACTAGGATTACCCGCGATGGCACTCAGTTTGGTGGCAATGGCCTACACGGCCTTTGAAGTCATCGTCCGCGGCGCTCACGTACCCCTGCCGCTCGCCGGCTCCGCGTTCGTGTTCGCAGCAGGTGCCGTAATGCTCCTCTCGAGCGGCGCAATTGCAGAGCTCGTGGTCAAACTTGGGGAATTGCGCGAGCGGGATTTCGCTCGACTCACCGAGCAACTATCAGGTGCCGAGGAACCGCCAGGGAGGCATGTATGAGTGAGCGACAGTTCAGCGTGGAGGTATCCGCCGTAGTGCCGGTCGGCACGCGGCATGGGGATATCCGCGAGCTATTCCTCGACTACAAGGCGGGGCTCGAAGAGCTCGGCCGCCCGTACGAGGTCATTTTCGTGCTCGACGGACGGAACGCCGAAGTTGCGGCCGCACTTGAGAAGCTTCGACTGGACGGTGAGCGCATCGTCAGTGTGACCCTTACCAAATCCTTCGGCGAAGCGACAGCGCTCATGGCCGGATTTGAGCGTGCGCGCGGCGCGGTGCTACTCACCCTACCGGCGTACCACCAGATCGAAAGCAGCGGGATCGCGCAGCTCGTGGAAGCTCTGGCCACTAGTGATGTCGCCATAGCGCGCCGGTGGCCGCGGGCAGGTGGAATGCTGGAGTCGCTGCGGCGCACGCTGTTCCATCGCGCGGTACGCCTGATGACCGGATTCGCGTTCAACGACCTGGGCTGCAGTGCGCGCGCTATGAAGCGGCGCGTCGTCGATGAAGTTTTTCTCTATGGCGATCAGCACCGCTTCATGGCAGTTCTGGCCCACCGCCAGGGCTTTCGCGTAACAGAGGTGCGCGTCAAGCAATCGCCCAAAGATCGCTTCGAAGGTCACTATCGTCCGCGGGAATACGCACATCGCGCGCTCGACGTCATGACCGTACTTTTTCTCGTACGCTTCACAAAAAAGCCGCTGCGCTTTTTCGGCATGATAGGGCTGTTTCTGGCCGGTCTCGGCACGCTGCTGCTGCTGGCTCTGCTCATAGCTCGAATCGGCTTCGATCACCCGCTCGCAGACCGTCCGGCGTTGCTTCTGAGCTCATTGTTGCTGGTACTCGGCCTGCAGCTTTTCGCGCTGGGCCTGCTCGGCGAATTGATCATCTTTACGCACGCACGGGACATCAAGGACTATCAGGTCGAAAGCGTTATCCACTTCGCGGATCGCAACTCCGAAACCTCTGCGCCGGCCGCACCGCGCGGCCAAATCGCTGCGGGGTGAGTCGCAGACGCAGTGTCTGCAGCGCCAAAAGTCGGCCACGCGGATGACGCGTCCCGGCGACCCCCGGAGGTCGCCTGGGTCACATTACTGCTGTTAACGGCAGGCGCCGTTGCCTTCGGGACTTTTGCACGCCTGCGCTCGCTCGGTGCCGCGCCACTCGTGGTCGATGAGTATTTCATCGTGCGCTCAGTGCAGAATCTGCTGCACCATGGGTTGCCGATGTTCGATTGCGGCGGCCTATACATCCGCGGATTATTGCTGCAATACCTGGCCGCGCTTCTGAATCTTTGCGGAGTCTCTCCCGAGATCGCGCCGCGGTGGGTGAGCGCCGTGTGTGGCCTCGTGATGATGCCAGCGGCATACATCATCGGGGCGAGAGTCGGTGGGCGAAACACTGGCCTGCTCGTGGTGATAGCGCTCGCCATTTCGGTGTGGGAAATAGAGCTGAGTCGTTTTGGGCGCATGTATGCACCGTTTCAGGCCGTGCTGGTGTGGTACGTGGTGTTTTTTCTGCGGCGAACGATCGATGGCGATCGACGTGCCGCGCTGTGGCTGGCCTTGCTCACGGTCGTGGGTGCACTCCTCTGGGAGGGCGGGGTTCTGCTGGCGCTGGCGAACCTACTGCCAATTCTAATTCGGCGGCGGTCACTGAAACTCAGCATGCCCGAGTGGCGGGAACTCACCGCATTCGTGCTGCTGCTCACGGTGGTTTATTGGTTTGACACCAGCGAGTTCCGCTTTTTCGAGTCGGTTCCGCCGCTCCCGAGCGACTATCCAGCCGGCACGGGCGATCTGCTTCTTGACTCATCGCAGGCGACTCCCTCCTTATGGGAGCTGATGCGGGCACGGCCCGCGTGGCTCGCGCTCTTCGGCATACCGTTAGTTGCGACGCTGCTGGCGCTGCGCGGTCTATGGTCGCGGCGTAGAGCTGATTGGGCAGGGGTCGTGCTGGCTGCAGCTGTGGTGAGCGCCCTCGCTCATCAGTTCGTGATCTGCGGCGCGCTTTTGCTATTGGCGGCGCTCGTTCGGCTCACTTCGGTGCGCGAATTGCTGACTCCCGCTGCCCGCGGCGTCTATGGAGCCATCGCAGTCTGCGCCATGTTCTGGGGCGCTCTCTCCTACTTGCATTGGACGGCCCCGGAGGCGAGCGGACTGGAGCGTTTGCCGCTGTCCTTTCTCTATCCGCTGATTAGCTTCCCCGATGTTGTTAGCCAGGTGCTGCGCCCGTGGGGGGGCGCGGTACCGCGCCTTGGAGTTGGACTCTTACTTCTTCTCGGCGTCGCCACATGGCAAACGCTACGGCAGAACGAGCCGGGAATCTCAGCCAATCGCGCTCTGCTGATACTGTTTGTGCTGCTGCTCCTGGCCACCTGTGCAAGTGACGCCCCGCGACATGAGACGCGCTACCTTTTCTATCTTTATCCCATCGCGCTCGTTCTTGCCTTTACAGCTGTGGGCCATCTCATGCAGCGACCGACGCTCGGTGAAGCTGGGCCTCTGGTCGCGGCGTGCGCCTGCCTCGGTCTATTCACGCTAAGCGAAGACTTCCGACCGCTGCACCTGCTTCGAATCGATCAACCTACGGCGCTGTTTCGTCGCGGCCTGTCCACTGCACAGCAATCGCATTTGGTAGTTCGCGATGACTTGCGCGCCATTGTGCAATGGCTTGGACGGCAGGACGGCGCCCCGGAATCTACGATCGTGAGTGCCGTACAGGGCTTCGAGTACTATGATCCGCGGGTCAAATACTTCTATGTCGATCGCGCCGACTTCAATTTCGAGTCATATTCATGCCGCTACGGGACGATCGACCGCTGGAGCAACCGCCCACTCTTGCAGTCGACGGCACAACTCGAAGCGCTGATAGGTTCGCAACGCCAGACCTATCTCGTGACTTACTCTGCGCGTCTCACAACATTGCTGTCGCAGCTCAAATCCGTACAGCCGCACGTCGCGCTGGTCGTCGACCACCTGTCAGTCGTGACGTTCTTCGGTCACGCCGGGCACGCCGAGTAATATCGGAGAGGACCTGTCTTCATGCAGTTCTTGACACTCGCCATCATCGTTGCCGCAACACTTGCGTCCTATGTCACCGAACTGCACATCGCTCCCGCAGCACTCAGGTTCTTGCCGGAGTTCCTGTCGTTGCTCACGACAGTCTGCGTTCTGGCCTTAGGCGCACGTGACCGATTTCGCTTCGTCGCCGCGCCCTATTGGATGGCCTTTGCCGCTGCCGCCGCCGTCATTCTCGCAGGGGTACTCACAAACGCCGTGTCTCCCGGCACCTTCATCGGCGGACTAAGGTATTACGTCCGCGCGGTACCGATGTTCTTCCTCCCCGCAGTATGGGAATTCCGCGAGGATCAGATCCGCACGCAGCTGCGTCTGCTGCTCGGGATCGCACTGCTGCAGGTACCGGTGAGCGTCTATCAGCGTCACATGGTCACAGAGATGGGCCACTGGAGTGGCGACCCCGTCTACGGCACTCTCATGATCTCTTCGGTTATGTCAATCTTTCTCATTGCGGTGATTTGCGTCGCGGCGGGCTTCACGCTACGCCAGCGCTTGGGAAAGGTTGCGTTCCTGATTCTGTTTGCATTGCTCATCATCCCCACGACCATCAATGAGACCAAAAGCACCGTGCTGCTTTTACCGGTTGGCCTATTAACAACACTGCTGCTGGGAGCGCCGGCCGGAAAGCGCCTTCGTGTCGGCGGTTTGGCTATCACCCTGTTTGCGCTGTTCGGTGCCCTATATGTACCGGTTTACGACTACTACGCGTCACTCAACAATCCGTACCCGTACACGGTCGAGGATTTCTTCAGTGATCGCAACACGGTTCAGCAGTACGTCGACCAGGAGACCGACCTCGGCTCGCGACGTGAAGCGGGTCGTTGGGACGCATTGGTTGTGCCACTACAGGCATTCGCGTCGGACCCGGTGCGTCTGATGTTCGGTGTTGGCTTGGGCAACGGCAGCCCGTCGTCGCTTGGTCCCAGCTTTACCGGACAGTACTATTCGCTCTTCGGCCGCTACACCATCGAGACCTCGGCGGCCGCCTTTATCGTCGAAACCGGAGTGCTGGGTCTGTCGTTGGCGCTCACACTGTTCCTGCTGATAATGCGCGACGCTTTTGTCCTCGCCGGGCGCGATCAGACTCTGATTGGCGCTGTGGCGGTTGGCTGGGTTGGGGTAACCCTGGTAATGATGCTGGCGACTTTCTACAAAAGCGTGCACCTCATTGAATCGCTTACCTATCTGTACGCTTACATTTCCGGTCTGATCGCCGCACAGCGGATGCGCCTCGCGCTCGCAGCGCAAGCATCCCCAACGCATCTGTCCCAGCTGCGCCCGCTATCGCGCTGAGCCTGCAGAAGGATCGTCGGGGCCTTCAGTTGCCGCCAATCAACAGATTTCGATAGAGCTCCGTGAACTGGTCGGCAAGCCGGCTGATCGAGTAGCGCGTCACGATCCGCTCGCGCGCGGCGTGCGAAAGACGCTGCAGCAGTAGCCGATCGCGGGCAAGTTGCTCAAGTGCCTCGGCCACGGCCTGCGGTTGCCTGGCCGGCACCAGCAGTCCATGCACCCGATCCTGCATCACGTCGGGAATGGCGCCCACAGGCGAGGCAACCGGTACCACGCCGCATGCCATGGCCTCCAGTAACGCGTAAGGCAGACCCTCGTGGTAGCTCGGGAGGGCCAGGACATCGGTCTGGCACCACAGCCGATGCTTCGCCTCCGCAAATACTTCGCCGACGAGACTTACCTGGGCGGCAAGGCCCGCCGCCGAGATGGCACGCTGAATCGCATCCAGGGCCTCGCCGGCGCCAGCGATGGTCATCCGGACCTCGACACCGCGGTCTCGCAGTATCCGCACCGCCTCGATCGTCTCAAGGATCCCCTTGCTGGTCGTAAGGCGCCCAATGTACGCGATCGTTAGCAACCCGGTGGGATTGCCGCGGACAGCGCCGTGCCCTGGTTCGATCGCCACGCAATTGGCAATGCGTATCAGACGAGCGCGCGGGGCGAACTGCTCGTAAGCAGTCACCTCGCACTTGGCCAGCAGCACTACGACATCGGCCCACGTTAATACGCGGCGCAACAGCGCAGTCAGCAGCCTGCTGTGCGCAAAGAATTGCGCCGGGAGAGCGCCACCGTGAATTTGATAGACCACCTTATGGCCGAGGGCTTTGGCCACTACGAGATATACCAGATCTCTCCAATAGCCCTTCAGGTCGAGCGAAGTGTTGATATGTACGATTCGAGGTCGCAGTCGAACCAAACGTACGATAAGGCCGAAGGGGCTCAGCGCGAGGCGCACGGCGGCATCGCGGCGACTCTCGCCGCGCCCTTCGCTTCCTACCTGAAACTGGCTCAGGCGAAAGCGCTGCGACAATGCCGAGCCGAACAGCTGATTGATATGCGTCGCGACACCACTGGCGGCGCTGCGCGCCGGACCAAGGAGCAGCACAGCCGGCACCTCGCAGGTTGCTGCGGCTCCGTTCCCAGGCCGCAAGCGCCGGGCCGGCATGCCTGCCGCCGCACCTTCCTTAAGCATGTGGCTCAGGGAGGCTGCCCAGCTCGGTCGACCGACGGCGCCGGGGTGCAGCCAATTCCGAGCGCGGTTTCGTAGGCGCGTAGTAGGTTCGGCACCTGGTGATGCCACGCCAAGCCCGCTTCCACGCGCGCGCGGCCGAGCGCTCCCATCATCTGCCTCTGCTCAGCATCATCCAGCAACGTACACAGCTTGGCCGCGAAGTCCTGCGGATCGTTTTTGCGCGCATACAGCGACGCACCGCCGGCCGAAAAGCGGCCTTCCGTCAGGTCGAACTGCACAATAGGCTTACCGAGTGCCATGTACTCGAGAATCTTGTTCATCGTTGACTTGTCATTCATTTCGTTGGCGCGGTCCGGGTTTACACACACGTCGGCCGTGCTCATGATCTGCCACAGCACTTCGTCTGACACGCGACCTGCGAACTCCACGCAGTCATCCAGATTCAGGTTGCGACTCATCTGCCTAAGAGCAGCAAGTTCAGTGCCATCACCCACAATCGCGAAATGTACGTCGTCGCGTATACGGCGTAATTCGGCGATGGCGTGCAGCAGAAGATCGAGGCCTTCCTGCTTGCCAATGACGCCGACGTACCCCACCAGATAGCGCTTGCCGCGTCGCAGCTCAGGGCGCGCTGCCACGCAACGCACTCGCGAAAGGTCCGCACCACTGCGCACAATGAATACGCGCGACTCCGCCATGCCGCCGCGCTCAATCGCAATACGCCGGTATGATTCGTTCGTCGCAATGCTGACGTCGGCAGACCTGAACGTCCAGCGCTCTAGACGACACAGCAGTCGGTACCAGACGTCACGACGGGCGAACTTCGCCTCGTACAGCTCCGGATTGATGTCGTGATGGTCGAAGATGAAGCGCTTGCCGAACATCTTAAAAAAGAGCGCGACCAGAAAGATGGTATCTGGAGGATTGCAGCCATGTATGACGTCGAAACCGCGCGTCACGGACACACGCAGCGCCAGCGCAAATTCCCAGAGCAGTGACAGGCCATACTCCAGTCCGTAGCCCAGGGCGCTATCGGCCTCCACTGGTAGCGGATGGCGGTAAATATGTATGCCCTCGAGGACCTCATAGCGCCGCTCGTAACCGCGACCCTTCGGGCAAATAATGTTCACCTCGTGTCCGTGCGCCCGCAACGCGAGAGCCTCCTGCCAGACGCGACGGTCAAATGGACAGGGCAGATTCTCGACGATGATCAGGACACGCCACTTACCAAGCGATGCCTTCATAGCCGTGCGCTGTGCCTCCGTTCGTAGTAGTTCTAGGAAGCAATCCGACCAGATCAACTACTGCCCTGGTCTGCAGTAACGGCGCAAGCAGCTCGACAGTCTGGGGGTCGGCGGTCCCGAGCACAATTACTTCGCTTTGCTCGCACAATTGCTCGACACTGTCCACAAGAAGCCGCCCGATATGCGGGATGTGCGTGAGGATGTATTCGCGATTTGCCCCAAGCAGGCTTGCGAGTCTCACGTTGGCATCGTAAACGGCCAACTCATACCCCTTGCCAATTAGCAGTTCGGCGAGCGTCACCAGAGGACTCTCGCGCAAATCGTCAGTGCCCGCTTTGAAGCTGAGACCGAGCATGCCCACTCGACGCAGACCCGTTGCCCGGATCATAGCCATAGCCTGCGCGATGTGGAGCTGATTACTGGAGAGTATCGAGCTAAGAACCGGTGTGTCGACATCTAGCAAGCGCCCTTGATAGGTAAGGGCGCGCACGTCCTTAGGCAGGCATGAGCCTCCAAAAGCGAATCCGGGTCTTAGGTACGCCTCGGATATGTTCAGCTTGGTGTCCATGCAGAACAAGCGCATCACGTCTCTGCCATCTACAGCCATTGCTTTGCTCAGGCGACCGATCTCGTTGGCAAATGTCACTTTGAGGGCATGCCAGGAATTATCGATGTACTTCACCATCTCCGCGGTGCGCAGGTCAGTCACAATCAACGGCGCCTGCAGATGGGAGTACAGCTTGCGCAGCATTGCGGCGGTGCGTTCATCGCCGGCTCCGATCACCGTCTTGGGCGGGTGATCGTAGTCGTATATTGCGCTGCCTTCGCGGAGGAACTCCGGGTTGATGCATACCCCGAAATCGTGACCTGCCTTGCGACCGGAGAACTGCTCGAGTGTCGGAATAACCACCGAGTGCATAGAACCAGGCAGCAGGGTGCTACGGATTACGACTACTTTGAAGTAATCGCTGCTGCGTAGCTGTTCGCCGATTTGTTGCGCGATGCGTCGGACGTGCGTCAGATCCAGGCTGCCGTTTGCCTGGCCGGGAGTTCCCACGCATACAAACATCAGCTCAGCGTGCGCGACGGCAGCCGTATGATCGGCGTGGGCAGTTAAGCGACCGGCGGCGATGGCGGCGGCGATCAGGGGCTCAAGACCCGGCTCAACAATTGGGCTCTTACCTTCGCTCAGGAAGGCAACCTTCACCGGGTTTGGGTCGACGCCGATTACCGAGTGACCGTCGCGGGCCAGGCAGGCAACCGATACCGCGCCGACGTAGCCCAAGCCAAAGACCGTTATTCTCATTATTGTAATACCGAGCCCGCGGTGCTGCGGCAGGCAAATCCGTGCCACGCAAGAATCGCGTGAACTGCGCTGCGATGCAACTCCGGCGTGCGTCGCACGCCTTCGTGCGGCTAAATCGGGGACCGTCGACTAGCGCTGAATGCCAAAATTCCTCGGCGACGACGGCTGCACTGTGACTGCGCCCGATCCAATATCCGGGGCGGCCCCGGAATATGGAAGAGCGACTCCCTGCCCATCGGTAAACGTAAGCGTCCCCGACAGCGAGAGCGTATTGGAGTTTCGGTCGATGCCGACGATAGTGGCGATCTGCGTGGAACCCTGAAGCTGAATGGTGTCTCCGGCGGTCACGCCATTCCCGTCGGAGAAGTAAGTGCTGTCCTTTACGACGAGACGATTCGCGGTGCCACCCCCCGCGACCTGAGTCAGGAAGACACCGCCACTCGTTCCGGGGCTACCCGGAGCAAGGCGGAAGTCGGCTGCCGCGAGCGGCTGCGCGACGATGAAAGCCGCACGCGCCTCGACGTTACCGCTGAAATACTGTGGATACTTGGCCGCAGCGGCCGCCAGGGTGATGCGCCCATCCACCCCGGTGATTACATAAGCCGGACCCCCGGCGCTCGGAAGGAACAGATTGCCCTTAACCACGCTCTGCGCGGTGGGTCCGAGGCCGACATCCACTACCCCGCTTCCGCCCGTCACTGAGAAAAAGAGATCGGCGTCCGGCAGCGTCGCGCCATGCTGGGCCCAGGACAGGGTCCCGGGTGCAATCCGCGACTGCACCACAAGATTATTGGCGAACACCAGATTTCCGATTGTAGTGCAGCCGGTATAGGCCCACATACTCAATGCCGCGGAACCAAGACGGTACATCGTGTTGTTGTAAATACGCTCATTCATCACCGGCGTCTGTCCCGTGCCACACCAGGTGACTTCGCCCTGTGCGATGCCGTTGCTGAAGACGTTCTGTCTCACGATGTTAGAATTCCCACGAACCGATGCCAACGGCGGCACACGTGCCTGGCCACCCTGCCTAGCGCCCGTCAGCAGATTGCCCTGGATCACGTTGAAGGACCCCTGCACCTCAATGCTGCGATATCCGGTATCACCCCCCACAACATCGGAGTAGCTATTATTTAGGGTGTTGTTTTGCAGCACTCCGAAGTCTGAATCAAACTCTACTAAGTCGTGGCCGCCGTGAGTGATGGTATTGCGCTGGATCAGTATGTGAGACGTGCCTGGCCCGACCTGAACCACGTCGCCGTATGCGGACGCATAGTTGCCGACATCGTCCAGAGTGCTGTCTTCGATCGTCACATTGCTCGTGGAGCCCAGCTGCCAAGAGCCCTTCGGGATGTACGCATAGTAACGGCCATCCGCAGAGAAGTAAGACGAGATGTCGACCCCCGCCCAGTCTCCCGCGTGCCGAAACACTGCGTTGCGAATCGTGATGTGATTGGAGTTCTGTACGACCGCAAATGTCCGTACGGTCGCATTCGGTGCGGAGCTTTGGCCGTTGACGCTGATGCCGTCCAAGACTATGTAAGCTTTGGAACTCACCAGGATCCCGACTTGAACGTTTGAGATCACGGCCTGGCCGGAACCGCTGTAGGTAATGGGCGCGCCAGCAGTGCCGGACGCCGCGGGCACGACGGTCTCGCTGTACTGACCGGCCGCCAAATGAACGGTGTCGCCCGCCGCAGCACGGCTGGAGGCCGCGGCAATAGTGCGCAGGGGCGCTGCGGCGCTGCTCCCCGAGCTGCTGTCGTCTCCTGATGGAGAAACGTAAATATCGTTCGCAGAAGCCGCGCCAGCGACGCCCAGTGCGAGTAGCCCCAGAGACAGGTGCATCATCCGACTCAAATTCATACTCATATCTCCCGTCGACAGCGATCGCTCACCTTAGCCACTCACAGCCTGACAGCGTACAATTTCGAGACGCGAGTCATTTAAGACCGGGCCAGGGACGCTGATTCCGCAAGGCGAAATCGAAGCGCGAAGCCCAATGAGGAGGCGACTGTTGACGGATAGATGTGACTGCAGCGCCACGCGCGCCGGCAACCCCGCTATCCATGGCGTCAGCACCTCAGGACCGGAGGCTTTGCGCCCCCGCATTTCTGCGGGTTTGCCAAAACTTGACGGCACTATAGCGTCCACTGCAAATGTGCGCCAAGTGTATGAAGTCAGCGACATATGTCACCCGACCGGCCTGCCGCGGCACCCTCCCTGCCCTCATAGGGCCCCGACACCGGCACTGCGGATAGGGGCCCGGTAGAGTGCTGTTGGCGACTCTCAAGGCCGACATACACCGAATCCATGGCCGCTGGTCGTGGCTACTCCTGCTGAGCTCGATCCTATCGAGCCGCACGTACCGGGTGCTCTTGACCTTTCGCCTGTGCCAGAGCCGCTGCGGAGCAATGGCCGCCCCCTTACACCGCTTCACGTGCGCACGAGCGGGCATCGACCTGCCACGCCGCACCGTGATAGGACCTGGACTCGCCATCAATCACGGCTGGGGTCTTGTGGTTAGCGCGGGGGCGCGGATCGGGAAGAACGTCACCCTGTTTCACGGCGTGACCCTCGGACGGCGCGATCGCATCGGTCGCGACGGCGCCCGCGACATCGGCTATCCGACTATCGAGGACGAAGTATGCATCGGCCCGCACGCGGTGGTGCTGGGCGCCGTGACGGTTGGTCATGGCAGCCGGCTCGCCGCTGGAGCTGTCGTCACCGACAACGTGCCGCCTCGTTCCGTGGTGCAGGGCAATCCCGCACACGTAGTAAAAAGCGACTGCCAGCCTGACGTGATGAATCCCTGCGAGTGACTGACCGGAGCTCACCGCGACACATCACTTACATGCACGGCGCTAGGAGCTGGATCAACCGGCCGGTCGCCTTGCCGGTGCAGTCGGCGACGCAACGCCGCCAAGTGTCGCTCCACGAGATAGTACATTGCGGCCGCAAATGCCACTGCTGCCACAAACGCCACTATCGCATCAAGCAGTCGTGAGCCGCCGATGTAATAGGCCGCGAGCCTTATCGCCCTCAGATGCACCAGGTAAAACGTGTACGAAATTAATCCCAAGTACCGCATCGGCAAGCTGTCGAGCCAACGGTAGATGACCCAATCGCTGTTGGCGACGGCGGTAAAAAAAACCGGCATGAGCGCCAGCCCCTGCAGGCTGTAGCGCCAGGTCGCACGGAAAAACTCCGAGCGGTCCAGGAAACTGAGGGTCAGCAGCGAAGCTGCAACCAACAGCACCACTCCCCAACCGGCAGTGGACAGACGCGGCAGACCCCGATCGAGCGTCGGGTTCAACCCGATACCGAGGATGCAACCGAAAAGCAGCGAATCCAGTCGGCTGTCGGTCGCGATGAAAGTGTAATCAGCGGAGACGTGCTGTACGGCAACGAGCCACATCCGCCACAAGAGCACCGCGACGCATAATGCGCCGAACGCAAGTGCGACACCTCGATAGCTAGTGCGTCGCAGGAGTACCAACAGCAGCAGCGGGAAAATCAGATAGAAATGCTCTTCCACCGCCAACGACCAGGTTGGTACGCTGTCCGGAATCACTTTGTGGCTGCCGAACAGCAGATAGTAATTGGTGAGCTGCGCGAACTGCGCGCCGACGGCTGCGCCGCTCGGCGGAGTATGGTCGCCCGCCCAACCCTGAGGCAGTAGCAACAGCAGCAACACAAGATACAGAGGCGGGATAATGCGATAGACGCGCCGCAGGTAAAAGCGACCCAAACTGATCGTTCCGCTCTGCTCGTATTCGCGACGCAGCAGCGTCGTGATGAGAAATCCGCTCAGGAAGAAGAATACAGTGACTCCGAAGCCGCCCGGGACGTACGCGTCAAGGCCTGCGTGCGAGACGAATACGATGATCGCAGCCACCGCGCGGATCCCATCCAGAGATGGAATGTGCGCTGTGTCGTCTGCGACAGTTGCGGATCTCAAGGAACACACGCGACGAGTCGTGCGCACACGACGGATTTTCTTCTTTTAATAGTGAGGAGAAGAGACCGTAACGTCACATGCACAGTCTTCTTAACCGCTGTCAACCCTCGAATCAGCTTATCATGGCGCATAGCGATATGAGATACGATCCAGTGCGGCCCGGGAACCGACCCGTGAACCGTAAGACATAATAATAAGTTTATGTGCGGCATTGCCGGCTACTTCGTGACCCGCCCGCGAGAAGGCCTGGGCGAGGCGCTGCGGCGCATGACCACGAGCATCGCGCATCGAGGTCCGGATGATGCCGGCTACTTTGAGGCCATTGGCAGCGATGGGAGCGTGCGCGTCGGCCTGGGTCACCGCCGGCTTTCAATTATCGACCTGGCTACCGGGCATCAGCCACTGGGCAATACCGACCAGTCCCTGCAAATCGTCTTCAACGGCGAAATCTACAATTTCGAGTCTCTGCGCGCCGACCTCATCAAGCGCGGCTACGTGTTTTCCACCCGCTCGGACACGGAAGTGCTTTTGCATGCTTATCACGAATGGGGACCAGACTGCCTGTCGCGATTACGCGGCATGTTTGCTTTTGCCATCTGGGATGCGCGCCGTAACCAGCTCTTTCTTGCGCGCGACCGGTTCGGCAAGAAGCCGTTGTTCGTGGCGCAACTTGACGGCGCGCTGGTGTTCGCCTCAGAGATCAAGGCGCTCCTGCAATTTCCCGGGCTGAGTCCGGCCGTCGATCACTCTGCACTGGCTGACTATTTTCGCTATCGCTATGTTCCGGCTCCTGCCACCCTGTTCTCAGGTGTGCGCAAGCTCATGCCTGGCAGCTATCTTAAGTGCGACGCGGACGGGATGTTCGAGGCGCGCTACTACCTGCCGCCTGACGGGCAGCCCTGGCAGCCCACTCCCGTTTCCGGCGACCCGACGCAAGAATTCTTGAACCTCCTCGACGAGTCGGTGCGTGTACGGATGGTGTCAGACGTCCCCTTCGGAGCGTTTCTGTCCGGTGGCATTGATTCCTCAGCGATAGTGGGCCTCATGGCGCGGCATTCGAATCTGCCGGTCAAGACCTTTTCCGTGGGCTTTGCGGAGTCAACTTACAGCGAACTGAGCTACGCCCGGGTCATAGCCGAGCATTTCCGGACCGAGCACCACGAACTGGTGGTGTCGCAGGCACACCTGCTCGAGCACCTGCCCAAGCTCACGCATTTTCGCGACGCACCCATCGCGGAACCCTCAGACATCCCGATCTACCTGCTTGCAGTGGAGGCACAGCGCAGCGTCAAGATGGTTCTAACCGGAGAGGGCTCTGACGAGGTGCTCGGCGGCTACCCGAAGCATGTCTACGAGCGCTACGTCGCCGCTTATCAGCATATCCCCGGTTGGCTGCGTCACCGCGCGATCGAGCCGCTGATTCGGGGCCTTCCGTACCGCTTCCGTCGCGCCAAGACCGCCATCGTGAACCTCGGCATCGAGTCGCAGAGTGAGCGCATGGGTCGCTGGTTCGGAGCACTGACCGAGGAGGATTGCGCGCAGCTGCTCGATCCGAGCCTCGTCCCTGCGGGCCGTCACAGCGAGCTCGCACATGCCGAGGCCGGCACTTCGGCTTTGCGCGCGATATTATTCTTCGACCAGATGAGCTGGCTTCCGGACAACCTGCTCGAGCGAGGCGACCGTATGACTATGGGCGCCTCGATTGAGGCCCGCATGCCGTTTCTGGATCACGAGCTTGCTGGATTTGTCTCAGGTCTACCGGACAGCTGGCGGGTGCGCGGCCTCACCACAAAGCGCATTTTACGCTTGGCGATGCGGCGACTCTTGCCGCCACGCATTCTGCAACGCCCTAAAGTTGGTTTCAGGGTACCCGTGAATGAGTGGTTCCGCGGGCCCATGCGCGAGTACCTGATGGCGCACCTGACGGGCAGTGACTCACGTACACGCGGATACTTTCGCCCCGCAACGCTGCAGCGCGTGCTGCAGGAGCATATCGGCGGCCGCCAGAATCACGAGAAGCTGCTGTGGTGCTTGTTGAATCTTGAGATCTGGCACCGCGTGTACCGTCTGTAGTTGGCCGTGCTCAATGGGAGCCTTCACGGTCCGCCGTGCATGATGATGGCCTGGCAGGACGCCCTAAGCCGGGGCCAACAGAGAACGGGCCTGCTCCGTACTGAATCCGATGACCTGGTAGAAGCCGCGGTGCGGAAATCGCCAGGTCGTTTCGTCGAAGCCGGACACCTCGATTACGATCTCGACCACACGAGAACCCGTGACACCCAGCGGTCTTGGCTGCTCGCCAAGGTACCGCAACCGGTAATCACCCACGCGCTCATCAATCACAGCCAGCGGCATATCCGTGCCTATGAGTGCTGATTCAGAACCCGCTACTCCGCGCGATTTCCAGATCGTTGCCATTGCTGTGGCATAACTGTACAGCTGAGTTGAGCTGCGCGACCACCTTGCAGTGCAGCGCGCGAGCATGGGGGCGTGACACGACTGAGCGCTCCTGACAGTTGTATGGCGGTACCGCAGGCGCGAGTCTGTAAGTTACGTGACATAAGCGGCGGCGATCTGGCTGCAGTAGGCCGCGCTGCACATCTCATGCACGCGGAACCGTGATGACGGTCACGGCCCGCGGGCGGACCGCGGAGCCTGATGATCATGGCTAAAACGTGTGCGAGAGACGTCCGTGTGGCATTTTTTATTGAAGGCGATGCTTACCTGGTGTGCTCTGTCTGCACTGCTGGTTTTCTGCTGGATCGTATTGAGAGAGATCTCACGACAAGTCACATCCCGCGCTCGCCGGCGAACCGAAGCGACGCAGCAGTTGCCACCGGTGGACGTCGGGCGCCAGCGGTAAAGGTTGACCACGGGTCCAAGATGAGGGGGACGCTTCGGGATGGAGATCCTGAACCGGCCCGCGCGGGAAACGCGCGCCAGATCGGGACAAGTGTCCTCCCCCTCCCTGGTCCCTGAACGTAGCTATCGAGTTCGGACCGCCCCGCGTCGAGCCGCTGGGAGACGGCCCGGCTTTGCTTGCGGTCCCGAGTAGGGGTAGAGTTATGGAATAAACAAGAGCCCCCAAGGGGCCTGCCGAGGCGAGCGTGAGCGACTTTCGCGCGGAAGCATACCGTCAAGTCTTAGTACGATCGTGCTATCTGGCCGCGTGGCTCCTCACGACGGTCCTGGTGGCGAAACACATGGGGCTGTGGGCGCTCCTTCCCGGCGCGATTGCGCTAAGGGACCTCAGTCCCTGGCTGATCAGCCTGTTGCGGGTTAGTCGGCTGCCTGGCGAGAGCTGAGGCAGCGTGAAGTTCAACGCAAGCACGCTCGGAATCGGGATGGGCGCGGGACTGGTTGCGGCGATTTACGCAATTACAGTCGCCAGTGAGTACGGCTATTCGCCGCTCCAGCGCTTGTCGCTCCCGCTCTTCGGAACGCTTGGACTCGTGTGTGCGATGCGCCTCGCACTCGACCTTCAGCATCGGTGCGAGCGCTACGAGCAACTGCTTCGCAAACACGGCATCGACGCTGTGAGTCCCGAACAGCCGTAAGCTGATCGTTACAGGCTCGTTACCCGCGATAACGACCCTCCGAAGCGCCTTCAGTTGTTGGCGGACATGTGCCGAACGAACTCCCGCAGTGAGCTGAGCCGATCCTCGAAGAGCTCATAGCTGAAGGGCGGGTCACCGCCGCCGACGCGAAGCGACAGATGATGGCACTCGGAAATCAGTCGCATGGTAGCTAGATCGGTGGTGTAGATATACGGCGTCGCGGTTCCAAATGGTGGCCGATGCACGGCCACACCTATGCCCGCATCGCGAGCCGAGCCTTGGCGCAACACCAATTCGATACGCCTGTCATCCGCCTGGAGCAGGAGCGGCGCGGTGGCGCACTGCTGGGCTCCGGATGCTTGGAGAGCACCCACGGACCAGCAATACTTGATCAGTACATATCCAAAATCACCGCTCTGGTCCACCGCAGCCGCAACCAGCGTGACGTAGTCTCCGGGACCAGGGGCGCTCGAGCGATCGTGTGCGAATACCAGCGGTTCACCCACGACCGAAATAGTCGCTCCGGTCTGCTCGTCAAGGTATTCAAAGGGATGCTTGCCGCCTGCGAGGGCGATCGCGGCGCTCAAAGTGACGATGACGGCAAAAGCTCGAACGCCCCAGGAGCGTAAGCCTGATTGGCACTCCACGGCTGACTCATGACCCGCCACCGGCATCACACGACCTTTCGGAAACCTCGCGGCGCGGCCGATGCGCCGGGCCGTCGCCAAGGCACGGGCGCCGCCCGTCGGCGACGCCCGCGAGGATATAGGTGCCGGGGAAGATCAGCGCCGCGCGTCGGTCATATTTCTTATTCTGGCGCGAGCACGGTGTGGCGCCCCCCGGCACCTCAACGATGCACACGATATGCCAGACAAGATAAGCCGTTGATCTAGCGGAGTTCTGCCTTTCCAGGGAACCGCGCCTATGTAAACTCGTCCGACAGTCCCCAATCCACGCTCCCAGCGCTACCCCGCGCGAACGTGCAGGCCTGCTTGCCACCCGCCATATCTTGCTCCGTGTCTGGTTGACGACCCGGTGTTGTGGGGGCACCCTTGTCCTAGGAAGAACCAGAGACCGACCACACGGTCCCCAGCGCGGGAGCATCGACCTGAGCTGCACAAAAGAAAAGGAAGCTGAGCATGGTGCGGCAAAGCGAACAGGCTGACGAAGGAAAAACAGACCTCGATAGCACCGATGAACTACCGGTGCTCGATGTTGCAGCGTACGAGGCTGCACTTCGCGTGCATAGCCCCGACGGGGACCCCGCCGAACGGGAAGTCTCGAACCCTGCCTTGGAAGAGACCCGGCCGCTGCCCCTGCCCGGGCAACCTCCGAGTGAAACCCTACGGGATGTCGAAGCCTGGATCGCAGCCCAGAATGAACGCGCGCGCACCTACGAACGCGCTCTGGCCGAAGCACTAGCCGCGCAAACCGAGACGCAGGCACGTGCGCAGACTCTGGCTCTTGAACTTGAGGTAGCACATAACTCTCTGCAGTCCGCCCTGTCACGTGCCAACGACAGCGAGCGTGCCGCCCAGGATGGCGACGCGGCGCTGCGCACCGCCGAGTCTCGCATCGTCCAGCTGCGGACCGACCTGGAACAGAACAAAGGGGAACTGGCGAGCGTCAGCGAAAAGCTCGCCACGGCGATCACAGACGCCGCGAGCTTACGCGAATCGCTCGCCGCCGCAGCACGCGACCGAGAGACACAGCAGCAACGCGAAGTACAGATCAAGCAAAAGCTCGAAGAGCGCACCGATAAAGTTTCTCAGTTGGAGAGCGAGCTCACCAAGCTGCGCGTCAGCATCGCCGAATACCGGTATGAACTGGTGGAGCGCTCTGAACAGATCGCTAAACTTCAGCACGCTCACGAACACCAGCGCACCATCACCGAGGGTCTCACGCAGGAGCGCGAGGAACTGGGCGCGCGCGTCGCCTGTCTGCTTGAAAATGCGCAATCAAAGGACTGGAAGCGGCAGGTCTGGGAAGGCGTATGGCACGAACTCGAGACACAGCTCGCTGGTACACATACTTTGGCGGGACGCCTCGAGACCGAGTGCGCGAAACTGACTGCCGGCACCGCGAAGCTGCAGACGGAGCTCGCCGCACGGGACGTTACGATCGCGAACCTGGAGGAAAAGCGAGCCGCCCAGGCGAGAGCTTTGGAGGAGATCGCCGCGGTACGCGCGCAGGAGCAGGTACGTTACGCAGCGAGCACACAGGAATCGCGCGATCACGCCGAGAAACTCGCCGCAAAGATCCACGCGGCCGAGCACGAGCGCCGGCGCGGCTTTGAGGCACTGACCGCCCGGGAAGCAGAGCTTGGCGAGTCACGCAATGCTCGCCTGGCACTGGAACAAGCACTGCAGAATGCGCAGACCACCAATTCCGGTCTTGCGGCACGCGTCACCGAGCTTGAGTCGGTCGTGAGCAACCTCAGTAGCGCGTTGCAGGCCCAGATCGAGGCCACCGCACACGTGAACGGCTCACTGGACGCTCGCGTCCTTGAACTAGCCGGCGAGCGCACACGCGTCGCGGCTTTAGAGACCGAGCTGCAGGTGGTAACGCGCCGGGCCGCGGATGGCGCGGCGGCGTTTCAATCCAGCGACGCCGCACTGGCTAAGACGCTGGAGGAACTGACGACGAGTCGCGAGCGCATCTCGGCGTTTGAGCGCGAATCGGCGCAACGGACAGAACTGCTAGCCAATATAAAGGCGGACCTGCTCCAGGCGCAGGAGAACGCGGAGCGGGCGGCAGTCTCCAGGACCGCGCTGGAAGAAGCGCTCAAGGACGTCCAGTCCCAGCTAGAAGCGGAGACTGGGCATGCGAGCGCACTGGATCGCTCGCAGCGCGAGCTTGCTCTGGAGCTCGAGCGCGCACGCGGCGCACTCGGGGAGCGCGACCTGCAGCTGCGGCGACTTGAGCGTTACGCGACCAGCAGCGCACAGGTCTTGAGTCGAATCAAAGTCAACATCGACAGAGAGAGCATCACATCAATTCCGGTGGTGACCGAAGTTTCCGCGGAGGATGCTACGCTCGTGCCGCTCGATGACAGCGACGCGCCGCCATTGCGATTGGGCCGCCACACAACCATTGGTCGTGCGCCCGAGAGCGACTTGCGCCTTGTAGACTCATCCGTGAGTCGTCGCCATGCCGTCGTGACGGTTGGCCCGAAAGGCGCGTTTATCGAGGACGTCCGTAGCGTAAACGGTGTCTGTGTGAACCGGCAACGCATCCGCCATGCACGCCTTGTTGACGGTGACGTCATCGAACTTGGGCTGAAGAGATTTCGGTTCACAACCTCGCTGGAAAAGAAAGCGGACGCCGGCTAGCCCAAGGACAGATCCGGTACTGTCACCTTAGGGTGCGTCAGCGCAACGCCTTCAATCAGGCGCTGGATTTATTCAATGAAGGCGCTCGTCAGAAGCATCCTCTATCCCGTTCCCTCTCAGCTGCGCAGCCGCCATACCGCGCCCGGCGCGGCCGGGATCCAGCGCGTGCAGGAAGCGATTCAGAGTCATTTTCACCAAGGCTGGCGAGGCAGGGAGAATTACTCCGAAGCCTTCTACCAACACGACCTTAACGCCCACCTGCATCTGCGACTCGCGAGCGATCGACGATTAGTAATTCCCTGGCTGAGCGCCGCCCGCCCACTGAAGGGCCTGCGTGTACTGGAGATCGGCTGCGGCACCGGCGCTTCGACAGTCGCCCTCGCCGAACAGGGCGCGCACGTGATAGCCCTCGATATTGATGTACCTGCCCTTGAAGTAGCGCGCGAGCGTTGCCGCGCGCACGGTGTGACAGCCGAAATCAGAGAGGCTAACGCGGAACACCTGCTCGAATACGGACCGGTGGACGCCGTACTGTACTTCGCCGCGCTGGAACACATGACCCAGGCCGAACGACAACGCTCCCTGGCCGATGCCTGGTCGATCCTCCCAAGCGGCGGTTTGTTCGCCATAATCGAAACACCCAACCGGCTCTGGTTCTTCGACCACCACACCTCCCGACTGCCCTTCTACAACTGGCTTCCGGACGATCTCGCTTTCACTTATTCGCGCTTCAGCTCGAAGGAGATTTTTAAGGACAGTTATCGAACCGCGAGCGACGAGATGATGAGTCACTTCCTGCGTCGCGGCCGGGGAGCGAGCTACCACGAGATCGATGTCGCGATCGCGCCGACGCAGAGCTTAACGACCGTCAGCAGCCTGAGCAGTCATTTCGGATGGCGGCGAAAAATACGCATGTCCGGACTTGCGCGCCGTTACAAGGCGCTCTTGCGCAAGGTCAGACCGGATTTGCATGAAGGCTGGTTCGACCCGGACCTCGACATACTTATTCGCAAGCACTGAGGTGTGCAGGCAGCACGGATGCCACTCGCCGCCGCGCGCCAAACGGCGTGCAGGGCGCTGCGCTGCCATGCGAGCGCCAGCGCTGTCCAGCCCATGATCCGCCATGCTGAGCATCGCGGTGCCCCCGCAACCGTTCACGCTGGCCTCCAAAGGAAAAAGCCCCTGAGATCTTGCGACCTCAGGGGCTTTTGTTTTGAAGCCTGGCGGTGACCTACTCTGGCATGCCTGAAAGGCACACTACCATCGGCGCAGAGCGTTTTCACTTCCGAGTTCGGAATGGGATCGGGTGGTACCCACTCGCTATGGCCGCCAGGCAAACTGTTTGAGGTTTATGAAGCCGGGCCTCGCGGCCCGGCTTCACACGCCTCCAATCTGGTTAGTTTCTGCTTCGACGCCTGTCGCGTTCGATGATGGAATCAATCCATCAGCATCAATCCTCTCGTGGAATCGCAAACCACTTGAGGTTATATGGTCAAGCCTCACGGGCAATTAGTACTGGTTAGCTGAAGCCATTACTGGCCTTACACACCCAGCCTATCAACCACGTAGTCTTCGTGGGCCCTTCAGGGGAGTCGAGCTCCCAGGGAGATCTAATCTTGGGGGGGGCTTCCCGCTTAGATGCTTTCAGCGGTTATCCCGTCCGCACATAGCTACCCGGCAGTGCCACTGGCGTGACAACCGGAACACCAGAGGTGCGTCCATCCCGGTCCTCTCGTACTAAGGACAGCTCACCCTCAAATCTCCAACGGCTACGGAAGATAGGGACCAAACTGTCTCACGACGTTTTGAACCCAGCTCGCGTACCACTTTAATCGGCGAACAGCCGAACCCTTGGGACCTGCTACAGCCCCAGGATGTGATGAGCCGACATCGAGGTGCCAAACTCCTCCGTCGATGTGGACTCTTGGGAGGAATAAGCCTGTTATCCCCGGAGTACCTTTTATCCGTTGAGCGATGGCCCTTCCATACAGAACCACCGGATCACTATGACCTGCTTTCGCACCTGCTCGACTTGTCAGTCTCGCAGTCAAGCACGCTTATGCCATTGCACTCTTATGCGCGATGACCGACCGCGCTGAGCGTACCTTTGCACTCCTCCGTTACTCTTTAGGAGGAGACCGCCCCAGTCAAACTACCCACCATACAGTGTCCCCGATCCGGATTACGGACCAAGGTTAGAACTCCGACATTATCAGGGTGGTATTTCAACGTTGCCTCCACAAGAGCTAGCGCCCCTGCTTCAAAGGCTCCCACCTATCCTACACAGACAAGGTCAAAGTTCAGTGTAAAGCTGTAGTAAAGGTTCACGGGGTCTTTCCGTCTTTCCGCAGCTACGCCGCATCTTCACAGCGATTTCAACTTCACTGAGTCTCGGGTCGAGACAGTAGGGCCAGCGTTACGCCATTCGTGCAGGTCGGAACTTACCCGACAAGGAATTTCGCTACCTTAGGACCGTTCAATATGTTTCGAACAACTCGCGGACGCGTGCTGCTCGCGAAGACAATCAGGCTTCGGACCTGACCGCTTCCTGCATATCGCTATGCAGATCGGACTATATCATCCGCCAGATTGAG
>CAWGPF010000001.1:1392500-2618122 GCA_963824395.1 uncultured Pseudomonadota bacterium
TGTGCGCGCGCTCGGCGGTCGCCGCATCGTGGAAGCGCGCGGTGATCTCGCGCGCGAGCTCGAACTTGATGTCGCGTGGATTGCGGCCGGCAGCTGCGGCCGCCTTGAGCGCTGCGATCTGCGCGAGCGGCCGGAACGAGAGCAGCTCGAAGTAGCGCCACATGAGCTCATCGGAGATCGACATCAGCTTGCCGAACATGCTGTCGGGCTCCTCCGTGATGCCGATGTAGTTGCCGAGTGACTTCGACATCTTGTTGATGCCATCGGTGCCTTCCAGGAGCGGCGTCGTCACCACCACCTGCGGCTCCTGGCCGTACGCCTCCTGCAACGAGCGCCCCACCAGCAGGTTGAATTTCTGGTCGGTGCCGCCGAGCTCCACGTCCGCGCGCATTGCCACCGAGTCGTAGCCCTGCGCGAGCGGGTAGAGAAATTCGTGGATGGAAATCGGCTGTCCGGACTTGTAACGCTTGGAGAAGTCATCGCGCTCGAGCATGCGCGCCACTGTGTAGTGCGCGGTGAGCTTCACCATCTCGGTGGAGGTCAGCTTGCCGAGCCAGCGCGAGTTGAAATCGATCTTGGTGCGCTCGCGGTCCAGGATCTTGAACACCTGCGTCTCGTAGGTGTGCGCATTTAACTGGATCTCCTCGGGCGTGAGCGCCGGGCGTGTCGCATTGCGCCCCGTCGGGTCACCGATCATCCCGGTGAAGTCCCCGATCAGGAAGGTCACCTCGTGCCCGAACTGCTGGAACTGGCGCATCTTGTTCAAGAGCACCGTGTGCCCCAGGTGCAGGTCAGGCGCCGTCGGATCGAAGCCGGCCTTTACGCGCAGCGGCGTCCCGCGCTTGAGCTTCTTGACGAGGTCGGCGCCGATGAGCACCTCGCTCGTGCCCCGGTGCAGCTCTGCAATCTGTTCCTCGAAATTCATTTGATTCCCGTGAAATCCGTCCTGAAGCAGCGCAGCGGACGGATGTAAGTTAAGCCGTAAGTGCCCGTTTCGGCACTTAACATACATTGACCCCGACGGCGCGGCCCGGTACGGTGCGCGCTTTTACCGCATCCCACTAAGTGTAGTCGATGGACCCGAACACCCCGCCGCCGAGCAATGGCTTCTTCAAGGTGCGCTGGCCCTCGGCCCGCTTCTGGCTGCAGGCCGGTGCCTTCGCCATCGTCGGCTGGTCGCTGGTCCACGGCGCGCTCTCGGTGGCCCCGCAGCTACCCGCGCCTCCGCCACCCGCCAGCAGCGCCCGCCCGGGCACCCCCCTACCCCCGCCCGCGACGCCGCAGCTGGCCGCCGTGCCCTCCCTCGGCAGCGCGGCGCTCTCGAGCATCGATGTGATCGTCGCCCGTAACGACACCCTCGACCGCATCTTCCGGCGCCTGAAGCTCAACCTCGCCGATCTTGCCTCGCTGCGCAGCCTGCCGCGGGTGCGCGAGGCTCTCGACTCGCTAAAGCCCGGGGAGTCACTGCACTTTGAGCACAAGGACGGCTCCCTCTACGGACTCGAGCGGCGCCTCAACGAGAGCGAGACCCTCAAGGTATCGCGCGATCCGGCCGCCGGCCTCAAGGCCGACGTGCTGCAGAATCCGCTCGAGACCCGCATGCGCACCGTGCGCGGGGTGATCGACAGCTCGCTGTTCGAGGCCGTCGAGGCCTCCGGTGCCCACGACCAGACCGCCGTGGCCCTCGCCGACATCTTCGCCTGGGACGTGGACTTCGTGCTCGACGTGCGTCCCGGGGATGCCTTCGTGGTCACCTATCCTGAGATCTACCGGGACGGGGTGTACGTGCGCGACGGTGCCATCCAGGCGGCCGAGTTCGTGAACCAGGGGCGCACCTTCCGTGCGGTGCGCTATACCGACCCGGACGGCGGTTCGCACTACTACACCGCCGACGGCAAGAGCCTGCATAAGGCCTTCCTGCGCGCGCCGGTGGAGTTCACCCGCGTCAGCTCGCGGTTCAACTCCGCCCGCTACCACCCGATCCTGAACCTGATCCGCGCCCACAAGGGCGTCGACTACGCCGCCCCCATGGGCACCCCGGTCAAGGCCGCCGGCGATGGCCGCATCCGCTTCGCCGGCCTCAAGGGCGGCTATGGCAACGTCGTGGAGATCGAACACTCCTCGAGCGTCGTGACCGTCTACGGCCACCTGTCGCGCTTCGCGCACGGCACCCGGGTCGGGGCACACGTGACCCAGGGGGTCGTCATCGCCTACGTCGGCATGACCGGCCTTGCCACCGGCCCGCACCTGCACTACGAGTACCGCGTCAACGGGGTATTCAAGAACCCGCAGACCGTGGTGCTTCCCGGCGCCGACCCGATCGAGGCGCGCTGGCGCGATGACTTCCTCGCCAAGTCCGCCCCGCTCCTGGCCTCGCTCGAGCCCGCCTCCGGCCCGGTGCTGGTCTCGCGCTGACGGCACGCCTTAACAGTTCCTCAGCATTCGCGCTGGTACCATGCCTGCAATGCCGTCCGCGGGGGCGGCGAGGCCCCCTCTCATGGATGCGCCGGACCTAAAGGCACCGCAGCACTACATCAACCGTGAACTCTCGTTCCTGGAGTTCAACCAGCGCGTGCTCGATCAGGCCCTGGACACCAGCGTGCCGCTGCTCGAGCGGCTGAAGTTCCTGTGCATCTCCTGCAGCAACCTCGATGAGTTCTTCGAGATCCGGGTCTCGGGCTTAAAGCAGCTGCAGGAACTGGGCAGCGGACAGCTGGCGGCCGACGGACTGTCGATCCCCGAGCAGCTCGCCGCGATCCACGAGCGCGCCACGCGCCTGGTAGCGGACCAGTACCGCTGTCTGAACGAGCAGCTGCTGCCGGCCCTGGCCGCCCAGGGCGTGCCGCTACTCGGGCCTGCCGAGTGGGATGCCGAGGCGCGCGCCTGGCTTGAGCAGTATTTCGAGCGCGAGGTCGAGCCGGTGTTGAGCCCGCTGGGGCTCGACCCGGCGCGCCCCTTCCCGCGCATCCAGAACAAGAGCCTGAACTTCATCGTGCGGCTGGAGGGCAAGGATGCCTTCGACCGTGACAGCGAACTCGCCATCGTGCAGGCGCCGCGCTCGCTGCCGCGCGTCGTGCCGCTGCCCGGAGTCGGGGCCGGGCGCGGCTGCGTGCTCCTGTCGGCGATCGTGCAGGCCTTCGTGCCCAAGCTCTTCAGCGGCATCAAGGTGATCGGCTGCTACCAGTTCCGCATCACGCGCAACAGCGACCTGTTCGTCGACGAGGAAGAGATCGATGACCTCAGGCGTGCGCTCGAGGGCGAGCTCGCTCACCGCCGCTATGGCGCCGCGGTGCGTCTGGAGACCTCCAACGATTGCCCCGAGGACCTCGTGAAGTTCCTGCAGGGGCAGTTCGCCTCCGCCACGCTCGACCTGTACTCGGTGGCAGGACCTGTGAACCTGAACCGCCTCTCGGCCATGTACGACCTGGTGCAGCGGCCGGATCTCAAGTACCCGATCTTCACCCCCGGCATCCCGCGCCGCCTCACCGGCAACCCCGACATGTTCGCCGCCATTCGCCACAAGGACATCCTGCTGCAGACGCCCTACCAGAGCTTCGTGCCGGTGATGGACTTCCTGCGCCAGGCGGCCGCCGATCCGCAGGTGCTCGCGATCAAGCAGACCCTGTACCGTTCCGGCCATGGCTCCCCGCTCGTGGACGCCCTGGTGGCGGCGGCCAATGCCGGCAAGGACGTCACCGTCATCGTGGAGCTGCGGGCGCGCTTTGACGAGGAAGCGAACATCGAGCTCTCCAACCGCCTGCAGGAGGCGGGCGCGCACGTCATGTACGGGGTGGTGGGATTCAAGACCCACGCGAAGCTCGCCCTGGTGGTGCGTCGTGAGGCCAATGGCATCCGCCGCTACTGCCACCTCGGAACCGGCAACTATCACCCGCGCACCGCGCGCCAGTACACCGACTATGGCCTCTTCACCTGCGATGACGAGATCGGGCAGGACGTGCACGAGCTGTTCCTGCAGCTGACGAGCCTCACGCAGACCCCGAAGCTCAAGCGCCTGGTGCAATCCCCCTTCAGCATGCACGAGATGGTGCTCACGAAGCTGGCGCGCGAGACCGAGCATGCGCGTGCGGACCGCCCGGCGCGCGTCATCGCCAAGATGAACGCCCTGGTGGACGCCCAGGCCATCGAGGCGCTCTACCGCGCCTCGCGCGCCGGGGTGAAGATCGACCTGATCGTGCGCGGGGTGTGCGCGCTGCGGCCCGGGATCCCCGGGGTCTCGGAGAACATCACAGTACGCTCGATCGTCGGGCGCTTCCTCGAGCACTCGCGGGTCTTTTACTTCGAGAACGGCGGCGACTCGGAGCTCTACTGCGCCAGCGCCGACTGGATGGAGCGTAATTTCTTCCGCCGCGTGGAGGTCGCCTTCCCGGTGCGCGTGCAGAACCAGCGCGAGCGCATCCTGCGCGACCTCGACCTGTGTCTGGCGGACAACTGCCAGTCCTGGCAGCTGTGTCCGGATGGCGGCTACGAGCGCATCGAGCGCGGCACGGCGAAGCCGGTGAACGTGCAGGCGGAGCTGCTGGCGACCTACGCCGCCGGCGCGGGCGCCGGCATTTAAGAGCCGCGCCGCCGGAACACCGCCAAACCACATGCCCGTGACACTGCCGGTGCGCCCCCTGACGCTCCTCGCCTGCGCCCTCTTCCTCGCTGCGGGCACAGGCGCCGCCCGCGCCGCCGCGGGCGCAGCCCCGGCGTGCACCAGCCGCAGTCTCAGCCCCGCGGACGAGCTGGCCGTCACCGCGGCCGCCGGCGCCGTGGTGCCGCGCACCGTCACGTTCCAGATCATCGAGCGCTGCGTGACCCCGCAAGACAGCTACGCCTGGATCGCCACCTCCCGTACCCGCACCCGCGAAGCCGAGCAATGGTGGGAGTACACCTGCCGCAAGGGACTCATGAAATGGTCGTGCGGGGAGGGCGAGTTCCGGCAGCTGTTTGCGGTGCGCCTGCAGCCGGGCGGGCGCACCCAGGGCCTGCAGGCGATCTCGCACGGCGAGGTCCCCGAGGAGCACGCGCGCAGCCTGGCATCTGCCGCATTGCAGGTGTACGCGAACCCGGCCGCGCATCTTGCGGAATGCAACCGCCATGCGGCCGATGCCCGCGACTGGTCGACGCTGCCGCCGGCCGAGCGGGCGCTGCCCACGGATGACCCGGTGGACGCGGATGTCTGGCACAAGAGCGACGCCGATGTCGTCGATTTCAACCTGCAGACGCGCATCGTGTTTGCTGCGCAGCAGGCGGACCCGCGCAACCCCGTGCCGCGCTGCTGGTCGTTCGTGGTCATCGGGCAGTAGGCAACCCGCGGGGCACCCGGGAAGGCATCCCCCCTCGCCGCGGCCGCGACAGAACGAACCCGACCGCCCCTCGCGCGACGGGTGAGCGGGCGCTACAGTGGCGTTCAATGCAAGCCCTGTTCATCTCCTACCGCCGCAGCGACAGCGAGGCGTACACCGGGCGGCTGTACGACCGCCTGACGCTGCAGTTCGGCAAGGACACGGTCTTCAAGGATGTCGATTCGATCCCGCTCGGCACGGATTTCCGCACGCACCTGAACGCCGTGGTAAGTCAGTGCCGCGCGGTGCTGGCGGTCGTCGGCCCGTACTGGCTCGAGGCGCGCGACGAGAGCGGCGCGCGCCGGCTCGAGAACTGCGACGACTTCGTGCGTATCGAGCTGGAAGCGGCGCTGGCGCGCGGCATCCCGCTGATTCCGGTGCTGGTCGCCGGGGCTGCCATGCCCACCGCGGCTCAGCTGCCCGACACTCTCGCCGCGTTCGCGTTCCGCCAGGGGACCGCGGTACGGCCGGATCCGGACTTCCACCGCGACATGGATCGCCTGCTGGCATCACTGCAGCCGCTGCTCGAGGGGGCGCCGGCAGCAGCGGCGCCTGCCGAAGCTGGCGCCCGTCCCCGCGAGGCTTCCGCCACCGCAACCCTGCGGCGCAGCAACCTGCCGCGCAACCTCCCCGCCCTCATCGGGCGCGGCGAGCTCCTCGCGCACGTGCTCGCCGACCTCGGGCAGCACCCGCTGGTGACGCTCGCCGGCTTCGGTGGTATCGGCAAGACGCGCGTCGCCCAGCATGCGGCGAGCGCCCTCACCGAGCACTACCGGGACGGCGTGTGGTTCATCGAGCTCGCAGGCCTCGGCACCGAGGGGGACGTGCTGCCGGGCATCGCCCGCACCCTGGGCATCCGCGAGTACTCGAGCGAAAACCTCGCGGTGACCCTCGTGGACGCGCTGCGCGAGCGCGAGCTGCTCATGATCCTCGACAACTGCGAGCGCTTCACGCCGGCCATCGCCGCCTTCGTCGAGGAGGTGACGGCCACGGCACCGGGGGTCAGGGTTCTCAGCACCAGCCGCGAACCCCTCGGCGTGTACGGGGAGAAGATCATCCGCGTGCCCGGGCTGGATGAGGCCGCGGCGGTGGCGCTGTTCGAGGAGCGCGCCGCCCAGACGCGCATCGATATCCACACCGACCGGCCCGCGGTGCGGGAACTGTGCCGGCAGCTGGACTTCGTGCCGCTCGCCATCGAGCTCGCCGCGGGACACGTGCGCTCCCTCACTCCGGCCGAGATCCTGGCGCGCGTCAACGAGCGTATGGGGGTGCTGCGCGCCACCGACCGCAGGACCGCCCGGCACCAGACGCTGGAATCGCTGGTGGCCTGGTCCTACGAGCTGCTGACGGCCCCAGAGCGGCTGCTGCTCGGCCGCCTCTCGGTGTTCGTCGGCTCCTTCGACCTGCCCTCGACCGAGCGGGTCTGCAGCGGCACGGGCATCGGGCGCGAGGAGGTGGTGGAACTCCTCGACCGCCTGGTCGACAAGTCGCTGGTGCAGGCGAGCGCGGCGCGCGGCGCCACGCGCTACCAGATGATGGGCACGGTGCGCCAGTACGCGGCGCGCAAGCTCGAGGCCGCAGGCGAGCAGGACGAGTTCTTCGATCGGCACGTGCGGCATTTCTCCACGCAGGCGCAGTCCCTCGGCGATCGCATCAGGAGCGACACGCGCGGCGCCTCGGGCACGCTGCTCTCGGACATCGACAACCTCAACGCCGCGCTCGACCGGCTCGGCGCCAAGGGCCAGCACACCGAGAAGGCGACCCTCGTGGTCGCCCTCAACCTCTTCTGGCAGCTGAGCGCCCCGGGCAGCGGGCGGCGCCGCTTCGAGGAACTGATGGCGGTGGCGGAGCAGATCGCCCCCGAGGTGCGCTTCCTGACGCTGCTCGAGGCGGCGAGCTTCTTCTCCAACCTCGGCTTTGCCACGCAGGCAGTGGCCCTGCTCAAGCGTGCGCACAGTGCCGCCGCCGCGCACGCGATCGAGCTGCCCCCCTACTACTTTTACGTCGCGGCGGCGGTCGCCGAGATGGACGGGCGCGCCGAGGACGTTCTGGCGCTGTGCCAGGCGGGCGCTGCGGTATTGCAGCCCGGCGATGATTTTTCACTCCTGAGCCTGCGTGCGCGCGCCCTCACCTCGATACTGAAGCTGCAGCCGGCGGAAGCCCTGGAGCACGCCCGCTCGACCTTGCAGCAGGCACGCTCCCTCGGCATGGACCTGTTCGTGAGCGTCGCGCACATGCTGATCGGCACGACGCTGATGCTCGAGGGGCGGACAAATGAGTGCGAGCCGGAGTTCGCGCGCGCCATCGAGCTCGCCGGCGAGGCGATGCCGCAGGTGACCATCGCAGCACTCGGCGGTTCGGCGGCGGGTTTCCGGCACAGCGACCCGGTGCGCTCCCTGGCTCGCGCGCGTGAGGCACTGACCGCTGAGGCGCAGACCGACATCATGCCCTGGTTCCGGGTGATTGCCGCGGACCTCATCGCCTGGCACTGGGCGCAGGGTGCGCGCGCTGAGGATGCGGTGCGCTCGCTCGCGGCCATGGATGAGCTGCGACGCCGCCTGGGATTTGCCGGCATCTGGTGGGGACAGCAGATCCGCGCTGAGGCCTGGGAGCGGGTGCGCCACAGCCTCACCCCGGCGCGTGTCGATGAGCTCGCGGCCCAGGGACGCACCCTCACCGTAAGCGAGCTGCGGCAGCTGCTCTTGTCCGAGCCTCAGTAGGTCAGGTCGAGCGCCGAGGAGACGACCTGCACGCGGTTGAGCAGACCCTGGTGGCGCAGCAGGGTCATCATGCCGCCCTTGATCCGCACCTTGCCGAGCATCACCGCGGTCTGGTTGGCGATCTCCCCGCGCGCCATCTGCGCCACGGTATCGTAGCTGCTGCGCACCTCCGCATCGCACTCGGGGAGTTCCCCGCGCGCCATCACCACCTGGTCCTGGGTGATGCGCAGGTGATAGGTGAAGTCTCCGCCCGGGGCGGCACTGACGAAGTAGACGATGGCAAGGGACACGCCGCGCGCCTCGCGCACGAGTTCCTCATCGGCCGCAAAGGCGGCCGTGGCGGCGGCGAAGTGTTCATCGGACAGGAAGTGCATGCGCCGCGGGCCGGATCTTCAGGCGCCCAGGCCCTGCGTGATGTGCGCCAGACGGGTCGAGACGCTGCCCGTCGGGAACATGAACTCATTGTAGAACAGTTCGTACATGGCGAACGCCACCGGGTGGAAGCCGCTCATCGGGAAGCCCGCGCCGAAGGCATAGTCGGCGATTACCTCTCCTGAGATAAACGCCTGCTCGAGCGAGTCCGCGGTGGTGTTGTTGCCGGCGAAGTAGATGCCGGTGTCGAGCTGCCCTGCGTAGCTGCGCGCGACGCCCTTGCCCTGCGCCATGTGCAGGTTGCGCTTGGACTCAAGCATAAAGGTGGGCAGCCACATGCCGTGCTGCCACTCCTCCTCAAACAGCACCGTGTCCGGGGCCGGCACCGTGTCGCCCGCGCCCGGGATGTAGCCGTACATGGTGAGGTACAGTCCGGCGGCGGCTGCGGTGTTGTGGATGTTCTGCTGCAGGTAGGTCGTGTAGGTCTTGAACATCGTGTAGTACGGGGGCTGCGTCTGCGGCGCGTAGTAGGCGGTGAACTGCAGGGTCTCCTGCTGCTGGCGCAGGTCCGGCGACAGCATGTTCACGTCGGTGTGGATGTAGCACTTGCCCGGCAGCAGCGGCCATTGCGACTTCGACAGGTACTTCGAATACAGGCTTTCCCACAGGCCCTGGTTGTTCAGGTTGTTGAGCAGCCCGGCTGCCGTAAGGATGTCGGTCGTGATCACGACCTTGTCGAACTGGCGGCTGACGACAGCTGCGTTCCCGGACTTCCAGGTCACCGCCACCGGGCCTGGCAGCGTCGAGGCCGCTGCGACTGTCACCACGGCGCTGTTCAGGTAGACGGTGGCCGGCATCAGCTGCTGTGCCTGCGTGGCAAGCGCGGCGACGAGGGACGAGGCGCCATTGACGAAGCGCCCGTAGCCGGCGCCGGGGTTAGTGAAGCTGCCAAGGCCCGGGTACTTGCCCGGGATGTTGGCGAAGAGCGGCACCAGGTCCTCGAACGTCACCTGGTCGGCGAGCGAGGCGCCGTAACCGTTGATGATGCTCAGGTACGGGTAGATGAAGTAGTTGAGAAAGTCCGCCTGGTTCTCGTAAGGCACGGCGAGGCTGTTGAAGTAATCCGCGAGCGTCTTCGCACCCCAGCCCTGGAACAGCGCCACGTCGATGAAATCCTGGAAGCGCTGGGCGTTGCGGTACATGGCGTCCGTGTACATCGCAAAGTTCGCCCCGCTGCGGTAGGCCGGAAAGTTACCCCAGTTCTGCGGTGCGCCCTGCAGCGGCGGGAAGCCGCAGGCCACCTGCAGCCGGTCATAGGGGACGACCGGTACCTGCTCGCCGACGCCCGGCTGCTTGAGCAGTGCACTGATGTTCGGATAGAACAGCGGCACGAAGAACTGCACGCCGGTGTCGACCAGCGTGGTGGCGCCGTTATGCTCAACGGGCACGGTGAGCGCATGGCCCCCGAAGCTCACACCGTCGTGGATGATGGTGACGTCCCAGTCAGCGGCGAGCGCCTTCGACTGCGACAGGCTCCACCACAGGCCCACCCCCGCGATGCCGCCACCGATGATGCAGACACTGTTGTTGGCCAGGGCGTTCTCCGTGCAGGGCAGGGCCGCGCCGCAAAAGCCTAGCACGAACCCGAGCTCACACGAGCCAACATCCCGATGTTCAGGGCGGCAGCAGCGCGCGCGGCGCTGCCGGAGCGTGTGATCAGCCGCGCCCGCCGCTGAATACGCGCAGCCGGAAGCCGCTCGAGCGCAGGTAGTCGACCTCCTGCAGCAGGTCTGCCGCGGTGAGCGGATGGTCCTTGAGCCAGCGCGCCGGGAAGCGCACTTCGAGCGATTTCGGCGTAGCCGCGAGCTCGATCTGCGGCAGCGCGGTGGTGCTGCGGCCGCGGTGCAGCAGTACCGCCAGCCGCAAGAGCACGATCAGGTGCACCGCACTGCGGTCCCAGGGTGGCACCAGCTCCTCGATGCGATCGAGGGTGAACTTGCGGCGGTGGGCCCCTACCAGGCGCGCCAACAGGCGCTGCTCCTCGCGCGGGAACCCGGGCATGTCGGCGTTCTCGAGCAGATAGGCGCCGTGGCGGTGGTAGCCGCTGTGCGAGACGTCGAGCCCGATCTCGTGCAGCCGCGCTGCCCACTTGAGCGCCAGGTGCGCCAGCGGCTCCTCGAGCTTCCAGGTGTCACGCGTCTGCTCGAGGAAATCGCGCACCGTGGCCTCCACGCGCTCGGCCTGCTGGGTGTCGACGTGGTAGCGCTGCTGCATCGCGCGCACCGTGCGCTCGCGGGCATCCTCGCGCTTGTAGCGACCGAGCATGTCGTAGAGGAGCCCCTCGCGCATCGCCCCTTCGGCGATCTGCATTTCCTTGATGTCGAGGACACTGAAGACCTCCGCCAGGATCGCCAGGCCCCCCGGGAACACCGGGCGGCGGTCCTCGGTGATGGGCTCAAGATTCAGCTCGCGCGTGTGGCCCGCGTCGATGCAGTAGTCGATGGCCCGCTGCAGGCCGGCCGGGGTGATGGTGAGCGCCTGCGGATCGAGCGCGCGGATCGCATCCGCGATGGCACGCACGGTGCCGGAGCTGCCCACCGCGTGGTCCCAGCCGCGGCGGCGGAAGGCCGCCTGCACTGGCTCGAGCTCCATGCGGGCCGCGAGCCGCGCCCGCTCCATGCGCTTGGCGGAGATCTTGCCATCGCGGAAGAAGCGCTCGCTCAGGGCGACGCAGCCCATCTGCAGACTCTCCAGCTCCAGCGGCGTCAGCCCCTCGCCAACGATGAGCTCGGTGCTGCCGCCGCCGATGTCGACCACCAGGCGCTTGCCCGGCTCGGTGGGCATGGTGTGGGCGACGCCGGCGTAGATCAGGCGCGCCTCCTCCATGCCGGCGATGATCTCGATCGGATGGCCGAGCGCCTCGCGGGCGCGCTCGAGGAAGACCTGCTTGCGGTGCGCAAGACGCAGCGCGTTGGTGCCCACGCAGCGCACGCTGTCGGCGTGCATGTCGCGCAGGCGCTGGCCGAAGCGCTGAAGACACGCGAGCGCGCGGGCCGCGACGTCCTTGTCGATGCGGCCGTTCTCGGCTACGCCGGCCGCGAGCCGCACCATCTCGCGCAGGCGGTCGATGATTACGAGCTGGCCGTGCGAGTAGCGCGCGACCACCATGTGGAAGCTGTTGGAGCCGAGGTCCACCGCGGCGAGTACGCCCGGGACCGGTCGGGGTGCGGAGCGGGCGGCGGGTTTTGGATCTGCGGAGCGGGCGGTGGCAGCCGGAGGCACGGCGCGCGGCTGAGGGTCAGGCGGCCGCGAAGGACGAACCGCAACCGCAGGTGGTGGCGGCGTTGGGGTTACGGATCACGAACTGCGCCCCCTCGAGGCCCTCGCGGTAGTCGATCTCAGCCCCCGTCAGGTACTGCACGCTCATCGGGTCGACCAGCAGCTTCACGCCCAGGTTCTCGACACAGGTGTCGCCCTCCTGCACCTGCTCGTCGAACTCGAAACCGTACTGCAGACCCGAGCAGCCCCCGCCCTGCACGAACACGCGCAGCATGAGCTTCGGATTACCCTCGCCACGGATGAGGTCCCCGACCTTGCGGGCGGCCGCATCGGTGAAAAGGAGCGCAGGTGCGTCCTGCAGCGCTTCGGTGGTGCTCATAAGTCCTCTCGCCCCAGTCTAGAAGGCGCGCCCCGTCAGGTCAAAGTGCACACTTCACGGACGGCCCGAATCACCCTGGGGCCTCCTGGGAGGCCGCAACGCGCCCGTCAGGCTCCAGGCGCACCAGCTTCCCCACTATCTGGGCGCCCAATGTCATTTCAATGACACCGTAATAAACGTTGCCCTCAACCTTGGCGGTAGCCCCGAGCACCAGGCGCTCGCGGGCATGGATGTCCCCGCGCACGCTGCCGTTGAGGACCACGTTCGGCACCGCGACCGGCCCGTCGATGGAGCCGCTGGCGCTCACGAAGAGGCTCGAATCGCGCGCCTCGTCCGAGCGCACGCCGCCGAGCACCTGGCCGTCGAGGTGCATCCCGCCCTGGAACTCAAGATCCCCGTGCACCTTCGCGGACTTGCCGATCAGGGTGTCGATGCGGGGCTGCTTGGAATCGCGCGTGAACATGGCTTGAGGCTCTCGCTTGGGCTTTCCGGGCAAGGATGTCAGGGAGTCGACTCGACCGTCCAGAGGAAGGACTGCGACAGCGGCGGCACGTCCTTCTTACTCGAATGCAGCTCCATCACCAGCTGCTCGGGCTTGAAGGTCGGGGGCACCCGCAGCTCCTGGTCGAAGTCCTGGAAGTAGCGGAAATTATAGTGCAGCTCGTGCGTACGGCCGCCGGTGAGGGCGGCGAAGTCGAGCGACTTGGCCTCCCCGCCGTCGGCCCCGTCGAGCCCGAGCAGCAGACTCCCCAGCGCATCGGTATCGGCGCGCCCGGAGCGCAGCAAAGACAGGTGCACGCTGAAGATGCCGGGGTGCTCGGTCGCGGTGATGCGCACCTGCTCGATCTTGATGCCGATGCTGGCGGCGCCCTGCGCGACCACGCCGCGGTAGAAGGCCAGCTCCTGGGACTGCTGCGCCACCTGCGCCTGCAGCTCACCCATGCTCTTGGCGAGTTCCGCCTGCTCGCGGGCACGCCCGACGCGGAACGTGTCGAGCTCGGCGAGCTGCGTGCGCATCTCGCGGTTGTCCTTCTCCAGGTGCTCGATCTTCACTTCCAGCTCGGTGCGCTGCTGCGCCACGGCCTGACGGTCGTAACCGGCGTTATAGCGGCCGAGCTCGTACACCACGTACACCGCGAACAGGCCAACGAACAGAGCGGCGATGAAGAGCGCCGTACGCAGCGCCGGCGCCCGGGCCCGCACCACCTGGGGCGTACCGTCCTTCCTGCCGATGAGGGAGGCGAGCCTGCGCAAGGGGGCTTCAGTCGGGCGACTCGGACTCGGCCTTCGGATCGGGCCTGGTGTACTCCTCCCACCAGTCCGGAAACGGCGGCTGCTTGCCGCGCGGGAAGGCGAGCGAGGCGAGTTCGGTGAGCGCGCGGATGTAGACCGGGCGCTTGAAGTAGATGACCTCGCGCACCGGCTCCCAGTAGGAGTTCCAGCGCCACTGGTCGAACTCCGGCTCGCTGGTGTTGCCGAACTCGAAGGTCACTTCGTGCAGCAGCCGCAACAGGAACCAGCGCTGCTTCTGCCCGGTGCACAGCGGGTGCTGGTTGCGTCTGACATAACGTGGCGGCAGGCGGTAGCGCAGCCAGCGATCGGTCTGCCCCACCAGCTGCACCGCCGACTGGCGCACGCCGATCTCCTCGTGCAGCTCCCGGTACAGCGCCTCCTCGAGCGTTTCCCCACGCCGCAGCCCCCCTTGCGGGAACTGCCAGCCCTTGCCGCCCGTGCGCCGGCCGAGAAACACCTCTTCACCCTGCATCAGCACGATGCCGACGTTGGCTCGAAAACCATCCGGGTCGATGACGTCACTCATAGGGCGGGTCAGAGTCTGCCACAGTGCGGCCGCTACCGGAGACCGCAGCGCGACAGGCGCGGGGGATGGCGTTTTCCAACAATTTCACCGAGGCTAGCGGCCCTTCACCCCCCGAGGACCTGGCTTGGCCGACGCAGCAACCCTGGACTCTGTCGCAGTTCCGGCGAGCCGCTGGCGCAGCCTCGTGATCCTGCTGGTACTGGCCGCCCTGGTGTTCGCCGCCGCCCTCCTCATCGGCAGCTCGCGCATCGGCGTGCGCGAGGCGCTCGCGGCCCTGAGCGGCTCCGGCGATGAGGCCACCCGCAACGTGCTGTTCGCGGTGCGCCTGCCGCGCGTGCTCGCCGCCTTCGGCGTCGGCAGCCTGCTGGCGCTCTCCGGGGTGCTGCTGCAGGCGCTGTTCCGCAACTCCCTCGCCGACCCGTATGTCCTGGGCGTCTCCGGGGGCGCGGCCGTAGGGGCGCTGCTCGCCATGATCGCGGGCGCCGCCGCCTTCATCGTGCAGTCGGCAGCGGTTGCCGGGGCACTCGGGGCGGTGGGGCTGGTGTACCTCCTGGCGCGCGGCGGGGGCACCCCCCGGCTGCTGCTCACCGGGGTGGTGCTGGCGAGTGCCTGCGGCGCGCTCGTGAGCGTGCTGCTCGCGCTCGCGGACTCTTCACGCGTGCGTGGCATGGTGTTCTGGCTCGCCGGGGACCTGGAATGGGCGGTGCGTCCGTGGCTGAGCGCCGGCGCGGCGCTGCTCGCGGTGGCCGCGGCGATCGTGCTCGCCCGCCCGCTCAACGTGCTGGCCGCCGGGGAGCTGCGCGCACGCAGTGTGGGGCTCGCGCTGGAGGGCTGGCGGACGCTGCTCTTCATCAGCTGCGCGACCCTGACTGCACTTGCGGTCGTGAGCGCCGGCACGGTCGGGTTCGTCGGCCTGATCACCCCGCACGCCGTGCGCCTCACCTTCCGCACCAGCGACCACCGCATCGTGGCGCCGGCCGCGGCACTCAGCGGCGGGATGCTGCTGGCGGCGGCCGACCTCGTGGCGCGTACCATCGCCGCACCGCGCCAGCTGCCGGTCGGGGCCATCATGGCACTCGTCGGCGCACCACTTTTCGTGGTGCTGCTGCGCCAGCGCGGCTGAGGACTTGCGTGCGCCGCGGTGTCGGACTGTGCGCCCTTATCCTCGGCGCCGCCGCCTGCCGCGCGGGCGCGCCACCCCCAGGGCATCCGCTCGTGGGCACCTGGGAGCTGGTGCTGCCGGGCGCCAAGTGCGTGGAGACCTACGATTACCGCGCCGATGGCACCTCGCACACCGTGAGTGCCGCCGAGGAAACCGACACCGACTACGAGGTGGCGGCGCAGCCGAGCGCGCTGGGTTTCTACGAACTCACCGTCACGCTCAGAAAAACCAACGGCAAGCCCGACTGCAGCGGCCAGCTCACCCCGCTCGGCAAGCCCTTCACGCTGTATCTGGCGCCGCTGCGCGGCGGGTTCCTCCTGTGCTTCGATGCGGCGCTGCAGCGCTGCCTGGGTCCGATGACGCGCGTCAGTGCGGCCGCGGCAGCGGCGCCCTGAGGGCGTTGCGAGCGCTTCAGCTCACGACGTTCGGCGATGTCGCCAGGCGGTTGCGGCCGGCGCTCTTGGCGCGGTAGAGCGCCGCGTCCGCTTCGGCGATCAGCCGCTCGGCGAGCACCTTGTAGTCGCGCGTGCCGGGCCCCGGATGCGCCGCCGCGACGCCGATGGAGAGCGTCACCGTCTCGGTCGCCTGCTTGCTGATCGGGATGGGGTGGTTGCGCACGCTGTGCAGCACGCGCCCGGCAACCTTCTCCCCGTCGGCGACGTCGGCCTGCGACAGCACGATCGCGAACTCATCCCCGCCGAAGCGCGCCCCGGTGTCGGAGATGCGCATCTCCGCATCGATGCGCTGCGCGACCTCGCGCAGCACCGTGTCGCCGGCGAGGTGGCCGTACTGGTCGTTGATGCGCTTGAAGTGATCGACGTCGATCATCAGGCACACGAGCGACTGGCGCGCACGCTGCGCCCGCGCCAGCTCCTCGCGCAGGCGGGCGTGCAGGTAGCGGCGGTTATGAAAGCCGGTGAGGAAATCGGTGAGCCCGCTGCGCAAGAGGCGGGCGCGGTTGACCGCGTTCTCGATGCAGATCGCCGCCACGACGCCGAGATGCGCGAGGAAATCACTCGCCAGGTCGTGCGTGAAGCGCAACGGGTCGGCGCTGGAGAATACCAGCACGCCATCGAGCTGCTCGTGGCGGCGCAGCGGGATGAGCGCGATGCTGCCCGGGCGCGGCCCGGTGGGCAGCAGAAGCTCGTGATCGGCCTTCTGGTAGGGGCCGAGCCAGGGCCGGTCGAGGTTCGGCAGCTGCGGCGCCACCGTGACCAGCGCGTCGACGAAGGAGATGCCCGGCAGCTCAAGACCGTCCCCGGACAGCAGATGGCGGATCTCGTGCTGCGGGTCATTAATGATGAGCGACACGCCATCGAGCTGATAGGAGATGCGCAGGCCCGCGATCAGGCGCTCGAACAGCTGCGTGAGAGACCCGGCGCGCAGCAGCTCGAGCTCGCGGTCCTGGGTCTTGCGCAGCAGCGCCTCGTTGCGGCTCACCTCCTCGGTGAGGGCGGCGAGGCGACTCTTGAGCAGGCGGTTCTCGGCTGCCAGCGCGGCGCCATCCGTGCCGGCACTGTCCGTCGCCGCCGCCTCCGGCAGGTTTCTGGGCATCGCGCGAGGCGTCCTTTCTGCGCTTCAGATCCCGTTCAGGCGCGCCGTTCTGCAACGCTGCGCCGGTCCTCCAGATAATCGCGGCCGCGGCGCATCAAAGCAACAAATGTCGCATGGTCCTGTGTCAGGACCGCGGTACGCAGGCGTTCCACCGCCTGGGACAGGGCCTCCAGCGACTCGGCGCCGTAGTCATTCAGGCTCTGGATCTCGTAATACAACTCCGGGGACTCCTGCGCGACCCGGGTCGCCACGTCGAGCTGCGCATCGAAGGTGGTGGAGGACATGCGCGCCAGCTTCGGCGCCGCCTCGCCGCTGTCGGCGAGCGCGGTGAAGAAGGCGATGTTGAGCGCATGGCTTAAGCCCAGCACGTAGGCGATCAGGCGGTCATGATCATCGAGGCTCATCACCACCTGCTCGGCCATGGTGTGCGCGAACAGCTCCCGGGCGCTCGCCAGCGCCGCCGCGTGGCCGAGGTCCACGAATACCACGTGGCGCCCCGAGAGCAGCTCCGTGTCCGGCCCGAACATCGGGTGCACGGAGGTGACCTTGCAGCCGTGAGACTTGAGCGCCAGGAGGCCCGCGCGCAGCGGGGACTTGAGGGAGCCGACGTCGAAAATGACCCCCGGTGGCCGGCGCAGCGCCAGGTCCTTGAGGATCGCATCCGTGGCCCCGAGCGGGGTCGCGAGCACGATGAAGTCGTGCTTGAGGTCGGTGCTGCGCCAGTCCGCGATCCGCTCCACGCCTTCCGGGGTGGCGGACGGGTCGGCCACCTCCACTGCGAAACCCTGCGAGGCGAGGAAGCTCACGAACCAGCCGCCCATCTTGCCGGCGCCGCCGATGACCAGCGCGCGGCGCCCGCTGCCGGCGCCATGCGCCACGACGCTCGCATGCTCCTGGGTCGTCAGGGAGGAGCGTATGAGCAGCCGCAGCAGTTGCTCGGCGAGCTCGGGCGATACGCCGCGCTCCTGCGCCAGCCCGCGCACTCCCAGGATCACGTCGCGCTCGCGCTCATAGTCACGGGTCGGCTTGCCGGTGGCGCGCTTCACGCGCGCGACCTCCTCGCTCACGGCCTTGCGCTCGGCCACGAGCCCGATCAGCTGGCGGTCGATGTCGGTGACGCGCTGGCGCAGATCATCCAGCGTAACGGTGTCCTGGGTCATGGGAAAACGGGCCTCCTCGGGCTGCCTCCTTTCTATCGGGGTCACTGCGGCGCCGCAAGGGCCGCCCGTCCGGAATGCCCCGGAGGCGCCGTTTTGCCCACGCTATGATTGCTATCAAGCGTGCCGGCCAAAGCCCGGCCCGGGCTCCCGCGGAATAACCAACAGCCATAGGATCACCATGAAAATTCGTCGCGTCGCGCCACTGCCCTTCCTGTTGCTCGTCGCCGCCAGCGGCACCGCCCAGACCCCCGCAGCGGCGCCACCCGCAGCGGCGCCCGTGAAGCTCTCCGAGAACGACGTCTGGTTCCAGTGGCGCGTGGCCAAGACGGGCACGAAATACCAGGAGACGATGTGCGGATTTCACATCGAGGGCAACCACCTCAGCGGCGAAGTACCCCGCCCGGAGTGGGACCTGAACATCGACCAGCTGCCCGCCGACGGCCAGGTGGTGGTCGGGGTCAGTGCCGGCGCCTTCCTGGTCACGAGCAAGGACCGGCACCAGGATCGCCAGCCGCGGCCGCCCATCGTGGCACTCAGCTTCACGGTGGCCGGCGATGCTGCGCCCATCAGTGCGCGGATCGTGGGGCAACCCCTCGCTGCGAATGCGATCCGCGCGCTCATCGACACGGACGCCGGGGCGCGCCTGTTCGCCGCCTTCTATGACGCGCAGCCGGTCACCATCTCGATCGCCTACCAGGACGGCGCCGCCGACCAGCTGCTGGTGGAGAACTGGAAGGATCGCAGCAAGTTCGCCAGCGATAAGAACGGCTACCTGCATCAGTGCCAGGAAGGCCTGCGCAAAGCCGTCCCCGCCACCGGTCACGTGGGTTCGCGCCTCTAACCGCAGCGCCTGCGGCGCAGGACAGCGGCGGCCAAAACCCCCTACCATGGGCGCCCTATGAGCGAGCACACCGAAATACTCCCCGAGCCCCTGCCGGCCGATCCCCTGCTGATCGCGGAGGACTGGCTCAGACAGGCCTGGGATGCGCACCAGCAGCCCAATCCCAACGCCATGGTGCTTGCCACCAGCACCCCCGAGGGCCGCCCGTCCGCGCGCGTCGTACTGTGCCGCGGCATCGTGCCGCAGCCCGGCTACATCGTCTTCTATACCAACTACCTGTCGATGAAGGGCAAGCAGCTGAAGGACAATCCGCGCGCGGCGGCCGTGCTCCACTGGGATGCGCTGCACCGGCAGGTGCGCGTGGAGGGCCCGGTCACCTTCACGCCGGCCGCCGACAGCGATCGGTACTTCGCCGCGCGTACCTGGCCCAAGCGCATCGCCTCCTGGGCGAGCCTGCAGAGTGAGCCGCTCAGCTCGCGCGCAGCGCTCATCCAGTCCCTCACCGACACCGCCGAGCGCTTCGGCACGCCGGTGCCGGGGGCTTCGGATGCCAGCGCGGGCGAGGACCATGAGGTGCCGCGCCCGCCACACTGGGGCGGCTACCGGTTGTGGGCCGACGCGGTCGAGCTGTGGGTCGAGGGCGATGCGCGCGTACATGACCGGGCGCGCTGGACGCGCGCTCTTGCCCGCCAGAGCGACGGCTCGTTCCAGGCCGGAGCGTGGTCGGCGACGCGCCTGCAGCCTTGAAGCCGCTCGTACTGACGCCCTGAAGGCATTGCAGGCCGCTTCGTGTGGAAAACCGTCCGTGTCAGCGTGCTGCTCATCCTGCTCGGCCTCGTCGCCGGCCAGCAGCTGCTCGAGCGCGTGGCTACCCAGAGCTGGAAGGAGACACTGTGGGTCGGCATCTTCCCGCTCAACGCCGACGACTCCCCCGCCGCGCAGCAGTACATTGCCTCGCTCACGCCGAAGGACTTCGCGAGCATCGAGGCCTTCTTCAGCCGCGAGGCGCACCGCTACGGGGTGGCGCTGGAGACCCCGGTGCACATCGAGCTGTATCCGCAGGGTCAGGACCTGCCACCGGTGCTGCCCCGCGATGCCGGGCCGGCAGGCATCGCCTGGTGGTCCCTGCGGCTGCGCTGGTTCGCCTTCCGCCACAGCGACTTTCCCGGCCAGGCGCCCGCGCGCGTGCGCATCTTCGTCCTCTACTACGACCCGCAGAACCTGCCGGACGTGCCGGACTCACACGGCCTGCAGAAGGGCTTGGTGGCGGTGGTGCATGCGTTCGCGGATGAGGCGCTGGGCGGCAGCAACGCCATGGTGATCGCGCACGAGTTTCTGCACACGGTCGGCGCCAGCGACAAATACGACCTGCAGGATGGCGCGCCGCTGTATCCGCTCGGCTATGCCGATCCTGCGCAGCAGCCGCTCTTCCCGCAGGCCGACACCGAGATCATGGCCGGGCGACGGCCGCTGTCGGCGCACGAGTGGGAGATACCACGCAGCCTGGCTCACGTCGTCGTGGGTCCGGCGACCGCGCTGGAGATCCGGTGGACGCATCCGTGAGCGCGCGCGCTGCGGCCCTGAGTGCGCGCGGTGTCGGCGTGCGCGCCGGCGCCCGCGAGCTGGTGCGCGAGCTGTCGGTCGAGTTCGCTCCCGGGGAGCTCGTGGCGATCCTCGGCCGCAACGGCTCGGGCAAGACCCTGACGCTGCACACGCTGGCGGGCCTGCGGTCCCCGGCGGCAGGCTCAGTGCTGCTCGGGGACGCCCCGCTGCCGCAGCTGTCGCGCCGCGCGGTGGCGCAGCGCCTCGGGCTCCTGCCGCAGGACCTGGAGGATGCCTTCGTCACGACCGTCATGGAGAGCGTGCTGATCGGCCGTCACCCGCACCTGGCGCTGTGGCAATGGGAGAGTGCCGAGGATGAGCGCATCGCGCGCGCCGCCCTGGCGCAGGTCGAAATGAGTGAGTTCGCAGCGCGCCGCACCGACACGCTCTCCGGCGGCGAGCAGCGGCGCGTCGCGGTGGCGGCGCTGCTGGCGCAGCAGGTGCGGACCTATCTTCTGGATGAGCCCACCAATCACCTCGACCCGCACCACCAGCTGGCGGTGCTCGGGCTGTTCCGCGCGCTCTCGAGCGCCGGCAGCACCGTCATCACGACGCTGCACGACCCCACCCTCGCCGCGCGCTTTGCCGACCGGGTCCTGCTGCTGTTCGGGGACGGGCGCTGGACGCTCGGCCCGGTGAAGAGCGCCCTCACCGCGCAGGCGCTGAGCGAACTCTACGTGACCCCCATGATCGAGCTCGGCCAGGACGGCCGGCGCGTGTTCGTCACGGCGTAAGGGCGTTCAGCAGCGTCGCGTGCAGCGCGCCGTTGCTCGCGAGCACGCTCGTGGTCTTGAGGCCGACCGGGGCGCCTTCGAGGTCGGTGAACACGCCGCCCGCCTCGCGCACGATCACCGTGAGGGCGGCGATGTCCAGGATGTTGACGTTGGTCTCGATGACCGCCTCGAGCGCGCCGCGCGCCAGCAGGTGGTAATGCACGAAGTCACCGTAGCCGCGGATGCGACCCACCTCGCCGATGAGCTTCCCGAGCCGTCCCCAGCGCGCACCCTCGGCGCTCAGTGCCTTGAGATTACCGGTGGAGATAAAGGCGCCCTTTAGCTCCCGCACCGTGCTGACCCGCACCCGCTCATCGTTGAGGAACGCCCCGCTGCCTGCTTCTGCCCAGGCGAACTCCTGGCAGGCCGGCGCACTGGAGACCCCGAGCACCAGCTCCCCGGCGCGCAGGAGCGCGATTTGCGTGGAGAAGAACGGTGTGTCGCGCACGAAGGACTTGGTGCCATCGAGCGGATCGACCAGCCACACGCTTTCCGCCCCCATATCGTGCGCCCCGCCCTCCTCGCCGTAGAAGCCGTAGGAGGGGAACTGGCGGTGCAGGATCGTGCGGATCACCTCCTCGGCGCGCTCGTCGGCCTCGGTGACCGGGGAGGCATCCGCCTTGATGCGCACCGCAAGCGGCCGGCGGTAGAGCGAGCGGATGACTCCTGCGGCCGCCTGCGCGGCCTCGATCGCCGCCGCGAGCTCACGCGAGGCCATCAGCCGCCCGTGGCGCGCGCCGCAGCCTTCAGCAACCCGAGCTGCTGCAGGCTGCGCGCGGTGGCGAGGATGGCCTCCTCGTTCGAGCGCGGCTGCCAGCCGAGCAGCCGCCGCGCCTTCTCGTTGCTCGCACTCTTCTGCTGCCCGAGCTGCGGCAGGATCTCGCGCACCGCGGGGTTTCTCAGCGCCGACAGCCGCACCAGCCAGTCGGGCACCTCGCGCGTCGGCACGCGCGCGGCGAGCGCGCCGAGATTGTCCTTCAGTACCCGGGCGATCTGCGCCAGCGACAGGGCGGCCCCGGCCAGGGCGAGGAAGCGCTCGCCGCGCGCGGCAGGATGGGTCATGGCGCGCAGGTGCAGGTCGGCGACGTCGCGCACGTCCACCACCCCGAACTGCAGCCGCGGGTTAGCCGGGATGGCCCCGTCCAGCATGGCTTTAAGGATCTGGATCGAGGTCGAGAAGTCCGCTCCCAGCACCGGCCCGAAGACGGCCGTCGGGTTCACCACGGCGAGCTCAAGGCTCGCCCCGTCGCGGGCGATGAAGTCCCAGGCGGCGCGCTCGGCGAGGGTCTTGGACTTCACGTACGCCGACAGCGGGGCGCTGAGGTTGGTCCAGTCGCGTTCGTCGTAGGGCGCGCGGCGGTTCTTGTGGCCGTAGCCGACCGCGGCAAAGGAGGACGTCAGCACTACGCGGCGCACGCCCGCGTCACGCGCCGCGCGCAGCACGCGCAGCGTGCCCTCGCGCGCCGGCAGGATGAGGTCATCCTCGTGGCGCGGCGCTGCGAGCGGGAAGGGCGAAGCCACGTGCAGCACGTACTCGCATCCCACCACCGCCTGGGCCCAGCCGGCCTCCTGCTGCAGGTCGGCCTGCACGAAGCTCAGCGCTCCACCCGGGTCGGCGCCGCCGGCCTTGACGAGCGCCCGCACCTGCGGCTCGCGCGCCAGGTCACGCACGCTGGTGCGCACGACATGGCCGGCATTCAAAAGCTGCACGATGGCATGACTGCCGATGAAGCCCGAGCCCCCGGTTACCAGTACTGTACTCATCCGTCCCTCTTTGGCGTTGCGCCGCAGCTGCGCAGTGTCCCCTCCGGGCGGCGGCCACGGCAAGCACGGCGGCGGCACCGCGGCGCCTCGGCGTGCGCATTCTGGGGTAAAGTTGCGCCGCCATGGGCAACCGACTCAGCAAGATCTACACCCGCACCGGCGATGACGGCACTACCGGCCTCGGCGACGGCAGCCGCGTCGCCAAGGACAGCCCGCGGGTGGAGGCTTACGGCACGGTCGATGAACTCAACAGCTGCATCGGCGTGCTGCTCGCGCAGCCGGCGCTGCCGGCGGCGGTGATCCAGTGCCTGACGGAAGTGCAGCACGAGCTTTTCGACATGGGCGGGGAGCTGTGCATCCCCGGCCACACGGCGATCCGCGCCGGCCAGATCACGCGCCTGGAACAGGAGCTCGACGCCTTCAATGACGCTCTGCCGCCCCTGAAGGAGTTCATCCTGCCCGGCGGCGGTGCGGCGGCGGCCGCCTGTCACCTGGCCCGTGCCGTGGCACGCCGCGCCGAGCGGCGCGTGTGGACGCTCGCCCGGGCGCAGAGCGTGAGCCCGGAGGTCGTGAAATACCTGAACCGCCTCTCGGACCTGTTGTTCGTGATGGCGCGCGTGCTGGCGCGCCACGAGCGCGGCACCGAGGTGCTCTGGCGGCACGAGCGCCCGAAGTAACCGCAAGGACCCCCTAGCCCTGCGGCCGCAGGCGCGCGCGCAGCAGCGCGCGCAGCCGCTGCCAGTCGAACGCCGGTCCCGGATCGGTCTTGCGCCCGGGGGCGACGTCGCTGTGGCCCACGATGTGCTCGGGCGCGAGCGACGGATAGGCGTTCAGCAGCACCGCGATCAGCTCGGTGAGCGCTGCGTACTGCGCATCCGTATAAGGCGTCGCGTCCTCGCCCTCGAGCTCGATGCCGATGGAAAAATCGTTGCAGCCGGTGCGCGTGCGGTACTCCGACACACCGGCGTGCCAGGCCCGCTCGCCGAAGGGCACGTACTGCGTGAGCGCCCCATCGCGCGCGATGAGTACGTGGCTGGAGGCGCGCAGGCCCTCGATCTGCTTGAAATACGGGTGCTCGTCCCAGGGGAGTGTGCCGGTGAACAGCCGGTCGATCCACGGCCCCCCGAACTCCCCCGGCGGCAGGCTGATGCCGTGCACCACGATCAGCTCGGGCGCGCTCTGGGGCGGGCGCGCGTTGCAGTACGGAGAGAGCACCTGGCGCACGCCCGTGAGGAGGCCGGTGGCGGTCTCGACCCTGAGGGTTGCAGCGGCGGGGACGGACATCGTACGGCTCTAAAGCGGCTTTCCGGCGGCGGCCGTGAGGCTGCGGTGCGCGATTCTGACACAATTGCCCGCATGAGCTCAGCCAACGACCCCTACATCCGGCGCGATCTTAAGCACGTCTGGCATCCATGCACCCAGATGAAGGACCACGAGGGCGCGATTCCGCTCATCCCGATCCGGCGCGGTGCGGGCGCGTGGCTCGAGGACTACGACGGCCGGCGCTACCTCGATGCGGTCAGCTCCTGGTGGGTGAACCTCTTCGGCCACGCCAATCCTGCAATCAACGCCGCGGTGCGCGCGCAGCTGGAGTCGCTCGAGCAGGTGATCCTGGCCGGCTTCACCCACGAGCCGGTCATCGCGCTCTCCGAGGAGCTCACCGCGCTCGCCCCGGCCGGACTCAGCCGCTGCTTCTACGCCGACAACGGGTCTTCCGCGATCGAAGTCGCCCTCAAGATGAGCTTTCACTACTGGCGCAACGTCGGCCGCAGCGCCAAGCGGCGCTTCGTGACCCTGGCCAACAGCTACCACGGCGAGACCCTGGGCGCGCTCGCGGTCGGCAACGTCGAGCTCTACAAGGAGATCTACCGCCCGCTGCTCATGGACGTCCTGACGGTGCCCTCCCCGGACTGCTTCGGGCGCGCCCCCGGGGTGAGCTGGGCTGAGCACAGCCGTGCGCAGTTTGCGCACATGGAGGCAACGCTCGAGGCCCACGCGCAGGAGATCTGTGCCGTGATCGTGGAGCCCCTGGTGCAGTGCGCCGGCGGCATGCGCATGTACGACCCGGTCTACCTCACGCTGCTGCGCGAGGCCTGCGACCGCCACCAGGTGCACCTCATCGCCGATGAGATCGCGGTGGGATTCGGGCGCACCGGCACGCTGTTCGCCTGCGAGCAGGCGGGCATCCGCCCCGACTTCATGTGCCTGTCCAAGGGCCTCACCGCCGGCTACCTGCCGCTCTCCACGGTCATCACGACCGAAGACATCTACGCGGCCTTCTACGATGAGTACGAGAAGCTGAATGCCTTCCTGCATTCGCACAGCTTCACCGGCAACCCGCTCGCCTGCGCCGCGGCGCGCGCCTGCCTGCGCCTGTTCCGCGAGCAGCAGGTGCTGGAGCAGAACCAGGCACTCGCGGCACACCTCGGGGCGCGCGCCGGCGCGCTCGCAGAGCACCCGCACGTCGCGGAAGTGCGCCAGTGCGGCATGATCGTCGCCGCCGAGCTGGTGCGCGACAAGGCAAGCCGCACGCCCTACCCGCCGAGCGAGCGGCGCGGGCTCACGATCTACCGTCATGCGCTCAAGCGCGGCGTGCTGCTGCGCCCGATCGGCAGCGTCGTCTACTTCATGCCGCCCTACATCGTCACGCCAGGGGAGATCGACCTCATGGTCGAGGTGGCCGCCGAGGGCATCAGGCTCGCCACGTGCGACTGAACCGCGTCTACCTCGACGCGCCGCTCGAGCACGGCCGCCGCGCGACGCTCACCGGGAGCGCCGCCGGGCACGTGACGCGGGTGCTGCGCCTGAAGCCGGGCGAGACGCTCACCCTCTTCAACGGCACGGGCCGGGAGTACGAGGGTACCGTCGTGCAGGCGCGCGCGGCTGCGGTGACGGTGGACGTCGGGGCGGCACGCGAGGTCGACCGCGAGTCCCCGCTCCCCCTGGTGCTGGTGCAGGGGGTGTCACGCGCCGAGCGCATGGACCTCACCGTGCAGAAGGCGACCGAGCTCGGCGTGACGCGCCTGGTGCCGGTGCTCACCGAGCGCAGCGTGGTGAAGCTCGATGCCGCGCAGGTGGCGCGCAAGCTTGCGCACTGGCGCGCGATCGCGATCGCGGCCTGCGAGCAGAGCGGCAGGAACCGCCCGCCCGAGGTGCTCCCCGCAGCGCCCTACCGCGAGTTCATCCGCTCAGAGCTCACCGTCCCCACGCGACTGCTCCTGTCACCGGCGGCCGCGGTGCGCGTGGCGGACGTGCCGCGGCCGACGGCGGGCGTCATGGTGCTGATCGGGCCGGAGGGGGGACTGAGCGTCCCCGAGCAGGAGCAGGCGCTCGCGGCCGGGTTCACCGGCGTGCGCCTGGGGCCGCGGGTGCTGCGCACCGAGACGGCGGCTTTGACCGCGCTGGCGCTGCTGCAGCGGGAATTCGGAGACTTCTGATGCCTCGGGCACGGCGCTCAGCAGCGCGAGCGCGGGGAGGATGGAGCGGGACACCTTCACCGCGGCGGCCCCTGAGGTCGAGCGGTCCTCAGGCCGTCCCGATGCTGGTCTCTTCGGCGATCATTTCCTCGAGCCGCTGCAGGTCCGGCACCAGCGGCGTCTCGTTGACCATGCGGATCTGGCAGATGACCGGCGCGCGCTCGGGGAACACCCGCGAGTTGTCCGGGCGCACGACGTCAGAGCTCACCCGCACCAGCTGCGGGAACCCCTGGCTGATGAGCGCGAAGTTGCCGCCCTCGACCTGGGTGCCGAGCGCATGCAGGATCACGATGCGCGTGCGGCCCGAGGCCGGTGGGATCATCTGGCCGCAGGCGCCCTCGAAGGACACCAGCGGTACCGCCTTGCCGTTCCAGGGCACGGTGCCGATGTACCAGGGCGGCGCCCCGGTCATCTCGGAAGGGGTCTGGAAGCCGATCACCTCGGCGACGCAGGCGCGCGGGATGATGAGGCGCCCGTCGACGAGCGGGATGAGGAGGCTGTAGATCTCGGCGACGCGTTCGGTCACGGCTTAGCTCCCCGATCCGGCGGCATAGCGGGCCCGCTCCCGGCGGCGCTCCACGAGCGGGGCGATCGCATCCAGCAGCTGGGCCTCCTGGTAGGGCTTGCCGAGGTAGTCATCGACGCCGAGCTCGATGGCGCGCGCGCGGTGCTTCTCGCCGACACGCGAGGTCACCATGATGATGGGCACGTCCTTCAGGCGCGGGTCATTGCGCACGTGCGCGGCGACCTCGTAGCCGTCCATGCGCGGCATCTCGATGTCGAGCAGGATGACGTCGGGGATGTTCTCCTGCAGCAGCGCCACCGCGTCCATGCCGTCGCGCGCGGTGAGCACGCGCATGCCATTGCGCTCCAGCAGCCGCTGCGTCACGCGCCGCACGGTGATCGAGTCGTCCACCACCATCGCGAAGGTGCGCCGGTCGCCGCGCTCGCGCGGCGGCGCGGGCGCCTGGGCACGGGTGCGCCACTCGGCGCGCACCAGCGCCCCGATGTCCAGGATGATGACGATGCGCCCGTCGCCGAGGATCGTGGCTCCGGAGATGCCGCGGATGCCCGAGATCTGCGGGCCCACCGACTTCACCACGATCTCGCGGCTGCCGACCAGCTCATCGGCTACGAGTCCTGTGGAATGCTCGCCGGCGCGCACCAGCACCACCGGGATGGTGACGTCCTGACCGGGGAGCTCCGAGGGGGTGAGGCCGACGAAGGTCGCCAGGTGCTGGAAGCGGTACTTCTGGCCGCCATAGTCGAAGGCCGCAGCGTCGCGGCCGAGGTGCGCGGCCACTTCGGCCTTGGAGAGACGCAGCACGCCCTCGACCGTCGGCAGCGGCAGCGCGTAGTACTCCTCGTCCGTGCGCACCACGAGCGCGTGGCTGATGGCGAGGGTGAGCGGCAGACGGATCGTGAATACCGTGCCCTCGCCCTGCTTGGTTTCCATGTGCAGCGCGCCGCCGAGGCGCTTGATCTCGGTCGCTACCACGTCCATGCCGACGCCGCGGCCGGCCTGCTGGGTGATGGCGCCGGCGGTGGAGAAGCCCGGCTCCAGGATGAGCTGCATGGCGTCTTCATCGGAGAGCGTATTGCCGGGGGAGATCATGCCGAGCGCGAGCGCCTTGTCGCGGATGGCCTTCAGGTTCATGCCGCCGCCATCATCCGTCAGGCGCACCATGACCTCGGCGCCCTCGCGGTGCAGCTCGAGCACGATGCGCCCGGTGTCGGACTTGCCGGCCTTGACGCGGTCCTCGGGGTTCTCGATGCCGTGCACGACGGCATTGCGCAGCATGTGCTCGAACGGCGGCAGCATGCGCTCGAGCACCTGGCGGTCGAGTTCGCCGGAAGCCCCCTCCACGGTGAGCTCGGCACGCTTGCCGGTGTCGGAGGCGGCCTGGCGCACGATGCGCGCCAGGCGCTGCACGTGGCGCTGGAAGGGCACCATGCGCGTGCGCATGAGTCCGTTCTGCAGCTCGGTGATCGTGCGGGCCTGCTGCTGCAGCAGGTTCTGGGTGTCCTTGGCGAGGTTCTCGAGCAGCTGCTGGATGCTCGCCACGTCGTTGGCCGTCTCGGCCAGCGCGCGCGAGTACTGCTGGATCGAGGAGTAGCGGTCGAGCTCGAGCGGGTCGAACTCGCTGCGGTGCGAGCCCCCCTCGTCCTCGTGCTTGTGCAGGATCTGCGCCTCGGTCTCGATCTCGAGGCTGCGCAGCTGCTCCTTCAGACGGGTCACGGTGCGCGACAGCTCGCCGAGGTTGAAGTCAAAGCTGCCGAGCTGCTGCTCGAGGCGGGCGCGCGCAATGCTCGCTTCACCGGAGATGTTGAGGAGCTGGTCGAGCAGGTCCGCGTCCACGCGCGCCATTTCCTGGCGCTCCCCGCCGGTGACGGGCTCGCGCCCCGGAGGCACCGGCGCGGGCGCCGCCAGGCCCTCCTCGGCTTCGGCGCGGGCGCGCGCAAAGGGCGACTGGGCACTGAGCGCACTCGCGGATGACCAGCCGGCCTCCGCAGGCGGTGCGGGCACGGCTGCGGGGAGTGCGGCAGCGGCCTCGGGTTCCTCGTCCCGCATGAGCTCCGCGTTCATGCGCGCCAGCTGCGTCTGCGAGGGTTCGGGCTCACTCAGGGTGAAGGCAGGCGTGACCGGCGGGATGGTGAGCGCGGCCGGGGGCGGCGGCTCGGGCGCGGGGGCCGGGGCCGCCAGCGGCGCACTCGCGGGCGGTGTTGCCGACGGCGCCGGCGCGGCGGCCGCGAGCGGGCGCGTGAAGGTCTGCAGGCGCGCGATGATGGCGCGCGCCGGCGGTACGCGGCGGCCATTCACGACCTGCTCGCGCATACGCGCGAGCTCATCGAGGCTCGCCTGGATGGCATCAAAGAGCGCGCCATCGGCGGTCACGGTGCCGTTGTCGACCATCATCACGAGCGTCTCGAGCTCGTGGCTGACGTCGCCCATCGGCATGATGCCGGCCATGCGCGCGCCACCCTTGAGCGTGTGCAGCGGACGCTTGAGGCCCAGGCGCAGGTCCTGGCTGTTCGGCTGGCTGCGCCACTCACTCAGCGCCCGCTCGGAGGCCTCGATGAGCTCGGTGGCCTCGTCGGTGAAGATCGCGGCGACTTCAGGATCAAAGTCGACCGCCTCCTGCGCAGCTTCGGTCGCCTCTGCGGCTACCTCGGCCGGGGCAGCCGCCGGTACGGCGGCGGCCTCCTCGGCGGCGCGCGCCGCGGCGGCCGCCGCGGCGATACGCTGCTCCAGGCCCTTGTCGGCCCGCTCGATGCGCTCGAGCAGCTGCCAATGGTTGACGAAGTAGCCGGTGGACTCATCGAGATGCGTGGCCACCGACTCCATGGCGGACATGCAGTCCGACAGCAGCGCCAGATCCTCGGTCGCCAGCCCGAGCCCTGAGCCGAAGGCGCGCCGCAGCCAGTGATCGAGGGGTTCGGCGAGGCGGATGCCGTGGCGCGCCTGCGCCATCTTGGAACTGCCCGAGAGCGTGTGGCAGGCGCGGTAGACCTCCTCCGGGAGCGTGTGCGGCTCGGGCAGCTTCTCCTCGCGCCCGAGCCAGGCGCGCACCGTGGAGACGTGGGTCGCGGTCTCGCGCGCGTAGATGTCGCGCAGCGTGTCATCGGGTACGGCCGGCTTGGGCGGCGGCGCGCTGGCGGTGGCGGGCGCAGGCGGCGGGGGCTGCGGGCGCGCGCCGCTCGCGGCCAGTTGCTGGCGCTCGGCGGTCTCCTCCTCGCCGGGAGCGCGCACCGGCGGGCTCGGCTTGCCGGCGGCGAGCGCGTGCGCGCGCGAGGAGATGCCCACCACGTCGGCAGTCACCGGGTTGCCCTTGTCCAGCTGCTCGATCAGCTGCGGCAGCGCGGCGACCGCCGCGCGCAGCGTCTCCAGAATCGCCGGCGAGCGGGTGAGCGTGTTGTCGAGCACGCGGTTCAGCAGGTTCTCGATCGACCAGGCGAACTCGCCGAGGTCGCGCGCCCCGACCATGCGGCCGGAGCCCTTGAGCGTATGGAAGGAGCGGCGCACCGTGATGAGGGCGTCACGCTCGAGCGGATTCTCGTCCCAGACCGGGAAGCCTTGCTGGATCTTGGTGAACTCCTCGTTGGCCTCCTCGATGAACAGCTTCATCAGCTCAGGATCGGCGTGCTCGGCGAGCGCGCCGGCCTGCGGGGGCTGCGCGGCGAGCACTGGCGCGGCGGCGTTGAGGCCGGCGATGTCGGCGCGCTGCGCGGCGGTCGGCACGCTCGTGATCTGGACCGTCTTGGCGTAGGCACCCGGCTCGAGCGGCGGCACGGTGGGCACCGAGGGCGTCGGCTGCTGCTCGAGGGCCTGCACGCACGCCTGGGCGTTGTCGAGCATGTACCAGGGATCCGCGCGCCCGGCCTGCAGCGTCTCCATGTAGTACTCGAGGCTGACGATGGCATCGGCCAGGCGGTCGATGAAGCCCGGCGGCAGCACGTGCACCCCGGGCTGCATGACGCGCTTCAGCTGATTCGTGATCGCCTCGATCACATCCACCGCGCGTGCCTTGCCGAGCAGCAAGAGCCCGGCCTTCATGCCGCGCATCAGGTCCTGCCAGCTGTCCAGGCCCGCCGCATCGAGCGTGCCGCCGACGGACTGCGTCACGGCCTCCTTGATGCGCGCCAGATTCACGATGCACTCGCGCAGCACCGCGGCCTGCACCTGCTGGAACTCCGAGTCCTCGCCCTGCGGGGCGACGGCGGCGTCCTTGTCCTTGGGCAGGATCATGCCGACCAGGCTCTCATCGAGCCGGTCCTCCACCCCGATCAGGGTGGCGGCGATCTCCACCAGCAGCGACTCGTCGGCCTTGAGGGAGCCATCGACGATCTTGCCGAGGCGCTCGGTCTCGAACTGCACCTTGGCGCGCAGCTCGCCTAAGCCGAGCACGCCCAGGGTGTCGCCGATCTTGCGCAACAGCTCAACCTGCGAGAACAGCTCCTGCGGCTGGCCTGCGCCGCGGCGCACGAAGATGTCGAGGACGTCCTTGACCTTGGCGAGGTCCTCGCGGATGGCCGCGGCCACGGTCTGCATGAGCTTGATGCTGGGCGCGGAGAGGTTCTCGCGCTCCTGCTCGATGCTCTCATCGACCGGCAGGAGCTCGGTGAGGCGGAACGAGGCGCGCACCGCCTGCACCCGCGGGCCCGAAGACTCCGAGCGGCCGACGTAGTAAAGAAGGTTGTTGAGGAGCTCCACCGCCGGGGACTGGGCGTAGCGCGCCTCGCCCTGCTCGTAGAGGCGGCGGATCTCGCGGTCGCCGAGGCCGAGCAATCGCTTGACCGACTGCCCGCTCTCAAGACCGTGCTGCTGCAGGCTCTCGATGACGGCGCCGATCACCCACCACAGCTGGAACACCGGCTGGCGTGTGGCGATCTGCTCGAGCTTCTTGGCGACGTTGGCGAGGGTCTCGAGGTTCTGCTCGATGCGCTCGCCGCGGATCCAGCCGATGAGGCCGACCTGGTAGCGCGCCCGCAGGCGCCGCGCCCACTGCTCCACCGTCATCGGCGCCTCACCCGGCACCGCATCGGCCGGCTGCGGCTGCTGGTCGGACTTGAGGTTCAGGACGAGCAGCGTGCCTTCCGAGAGCAGCGAGCTGCCGCGCACCGCGCGCAGGTCGTTGAGCAGCGGCAGCAGCACCAGGGCGAGATCGCGGCCGCCGGCGAGCACGCGCTCGAGGTAGCCGGGCAGCTGCACCATGGCGCGCATCAGCGCGTCCAGGCTCTCCGCCTGGCTCTTCCTCTCGCTGTGGGTCGCGATCAGGTACTGGGTGACGTGCTCCATCTCCTCGGCGAGCAGCGCCGCACCGTAGATCTCGAGCAGGCGCAGCACGCCCTGCACCTGGTGCAGGTCCTGCGCGCACTTCTCCAGGAGCGCGGTGTCGTCGGGCTGCTCGACGTAGGTCTCGAGCGCGCCGCGCGCCTCACCGAGGGTGGTGTTGACCTCGCGACCAACCAGGTCGAATGTCTGCGAAACGACTTCAGGCATGCAGTGACTTTCCCCGGAGGAGCTTAACTGCCGCCGAGGGCAGAGATCTGGCGCACCTTCATGGTGCTCAGCGGAGCCTCTTCGACCCGCTTGACGTTGCCGCTCGGGGCGCGCTCCCCGCCGCTGCCGGGCAGGCGGAAGCCGGCGGCCGACTTGCGCAGGCCCGCCGAGAGCTCGGCGAGCTTCGCGATGGCCGCCGAGGTGGCGGTGGTGGATTCGGCTGTCTGGGCGCTGATCTCCTTGAGGATCTGCATGTTGCGGGCGATGTTCTGCGCCGCGCCGGTCTGCTGGCGGGCGCTGCCGGAGATGTTCTGCACCAGGCTTGCGATCTGGTTGGAGACCTGCTCGATCTCCTCGAGCGCAGCACCCGCGTTCTCAGCGAGCAGCGCGCCGCCGACCACGTCCGTGGTGCTGCGCTCCATCGACACGACCGCCTCGTTGGTGTCGGTCTGAATGGTGCGCACCAGCACCTCGATCTGCTTGGTGGCGTTCGCGGCGCGCTCGGCGAGGCGCTGCACCTCATCCGCCACCACCGCAAAGCCACGCCCGGCCTCGCCGGCCATGGAGGACTGGATCGAGGCGTTGAGCGCCAGGATGTTGGTCTGCTCGGCGATGTCGTTGATGAGCTCGACGATGTTACCGATCTCCTGGGAGCTCTCCCCGAGGCGCTTGATGCGCTTGGAGGTCTCCTGGATGGTCTCGCGGATGGTGTTCATGCCATCGATGGTGCGCCGCACCGCATCGCCGCCCTTGTGGGCGACCTCCACCGAGTGGCGCGCGACGTCCGAGGCGCGCTCGGCGTTACCGGAGACCTCCTCGACCGAGGCCGCCATGCTGGCCGCGGACTCGGTGGCCGAGGCGATCTGCTTGGACTGCGCGCCGCTCGCCTTGGCGAGGTGCTGCGACAGCGCCTGGGTCTGGCGCGTGGCGGAGTCGAGCTGGATGGCCGAGCCGTTGATGGTGGTGACGAGCCCGCGCAGCGCATCGACCGCGTAGTTGATCGAGTCGGCGATGGCCCCGGTGATGTCCTCGGTGACGGTCGCCTGCACCGTGAGGTCACCATCGGCCAGACTCGAGAGCTCATCGAGGAGCCGCAGGATCGCCTGCTGATTGCGGTCGGTCTCCTTGCGCTGCGCATCCGCGGAGACGCGCTGGCGCTCGACCGTGCGGTGCATGCGCAGCGCGGACGCGAGCGCGGCGACGAGGAAGGCGAGCCCGAGGGCGAGCAGCACGAGGGGCAGCCAGGTCCGGAGCGCCGGCGGGGTGGCGGCGGCCGCCGGGGCCGGCTGCGTGGCAGCAAGGTCGCGTGCGTCCGCGGTGATGGCGCGCGCAGCTCCCTGGGCCGCCGGCAGCGCCGGCGCCGCACCGACCGCACGCTTCACGGTGGCGGTGAGCTCCTGGTAGAGGGTATCGAGGTTCTTCAGGTGCTTGAGGCCCTCCGGCGTCGTCACCTTCGGCAGCGCCAGAGCCGAGGGCGCCCCGGCGAGGGCCGAGATCACCTGGCCGAGGTAATCGCTGCTCTCGGCGATGTGCTGCGCGGCCTGCGCCGGATCCGCCGCCCCCTGGGTGAGGGCGCTGACATCCAGCTGCAGGCGCTGCGCACGCGACTCGAAGCGCTCGAGCGCGCCGCTGGAGGGGGTCGCGCCCGGCGGCGGCAGCGTCTGAGCGAGCGCCTGGGCCTCGGCTACGAGCTTCGGCACCAGGGTCGCCGTGTCGTGCGCGGCCGCGCCGGCATCGCTGAGCGCGCTGCGTGCGCGCAGCACGGCGGTGGCGTTGTTCATGAGGCGCGTGAAGCGCGCATCGGAGGTGAAGGGCGCGGCCGGATCCTTCGCGGCGGCCTCCTCGAGCTGCTTCTGACGGTCCTGGAAGCGCCCGAGCGCCGCCGCATCGCCGGCGACCGCGCCGTCGGCATCCAGGGCGAGCCCGTAGAGGGCTTCCACAGGAACGGCGTGGGCGGGACTTTCCGCCGGCCGGCTCAGCGCGAACCAGTAGGCGATGCCGCTGCCGATCAAGAGCAGCGTCGCCAGGCTCAGCAGCAGCGCGAGTGCGCTCGGGGCAGCGGCGGCGGCGGTGCGACTCATGCCGCGGCCTCGGCGAAGGCGGGACTTTCGAGCACTGTACGCAGGCTCAAGACCGGCCACTGCTCCTGGGCGCGGCGGAAGGCACCGGCGAGGTAGCGCTCGCAGCGCGCCACCGTCGGCGGGGCATCGCCTGAGAATTCATTCTCCGCGAAGCGCCGGAAACCGAGCACCTCATCGACGATGAGGCCGGCGGGGATCTCGCGGTGATTCACCACGACGATGCGGGTATTGCGGGTGACGGGGGTCACCCCGGAGCCGAGGAACTGGCGCAGGTCGATGACCGGCAGCAGCTGCCCGCGCACGTTGGCGAGGCCCTTGATCCAGGGCTTGGCGCCCGGCACGCGCGTGGTGCTCGCGGGCACCCCGAGCACCTCGCGGGTCTCCTCGCGGGCGACGAGGTACAGGTCCCCCGCCATGCGCAGCGCCACCCCCACCCACTCGCGGCCGCTCGCCGCCTCCTGGTTCAGCTGCGCGGACACCGCGCGCCCGCGGCGCTCGAGTTCTGCGAGCAGCTCGAACGGGCGGTCCCGGAGGGACTTCAGCTCAACCTGCGTTGCGGTGTTCGGTTCGCTCATGAGATCGACGGCTCGGCCTTAAGGCGCACCCGCGTGCGGGGGGCGTTCACGAGGACAGCGTCGCCTGCGCCTTGGCGACCAGCTGATCGGGGGACACCGGCTTCACCATGTAGTCGATCGCGCCCTGGCGTAAGCCCCAGATGCGATCGGTCTCCTGGCCCTTGGAAGTCACCATGATGATCGGGATGGAACTGGTGCGCGGGTCGTTGGCGAGCGCGCGGGTGGCCTGGTAGCCGTTCATGCCCGGCATCACGATGTCCATGAAGATGAGGTCGGGGTTGATCTCGCGCGCCAGCCGCACCCCCTCGGCGCCATCGACCGCCGCGGCGGTCTGGAAGCCGTGCTTCTCGAGCGCCTTCTGCATCACGTGCAGCTCGGTCGGAGAGTCGTCCACGATCAGGATCAGGGGCATCGCCATCATCTCCCGATATGCGTCTCGATCGCCGACAGCAGCTCGTCCTTGGTGAAGGGCTTGGTGAGGTAGTGCTCCGAGCCCACGATGCGGCCGCGGGCGCGGTCGAACAGCCCGTCCTTGGAGGACAGCATGATGACCGGGATCGAGCGGAAAACCTTGTTGTGCTTGATCAGCGAGCAGGTCTGGTAGCCATCCAGGCGCGGCATCATGATGTCGACGAACACGATATCCGGCTGATGGTCGGCGATCTTGGCGAGGGCGTCGAAGCCGTCGATCGCCGTGAACACCTCGCACCCCTCCTTGGCGAGCAGTGTCTCGGCCGTGCGGCGGATGGTCTTGCTGTCGTCGATGACGAGGACCTTAAGACCCTGGAGCTTGGTATTGCTGCCGGTCACGATCGAGTGACTCCTTCCGTTAAGGCCTCTGCGGCGAAACGAACCGTGGCCGCCCCATGCCACGGCCACGGGGAACCAGATGCGTCTCGCGGCCCCTGAAAACACAAGGGAAAGCGCAGCGCGGTTTTAACATATCGGTATACCCCCGGCTATGCCATGCACGTCACGTTTTTCGAAGGTCGCGGGCGTGGCGCGCCCCTGAATAAGCCCGGGGCAGACATATTCGCGGCGCACTCGCCATAATCGGCATTCCGAGCTTGCGCTTACCCTGAAGGATGCGATGACGACGCAGCAGCGACTCGGCGTGGTGATGGACCCGATCGGCTCCATCAACTATGCCAAGGACTCCACCCTGGCGATGCTCCTGGCGGCCCAGGCGCGCGGCTTCGCGCTCAGCTACCTCGAGCAGCAGGATCTCTTCGTGCGCGACGGCGTCGCCTTCGGGCGCATGCGGCCACTCACCGTCGCCGCCGACCCGCGGGGCTGGTTCAGTCTCGGGGAGCCGCAGGTGGAGCCGCTGGGGGCGCTGCAGTGCCTGCTGATGCGCAAGGACCCGCCCTTCGACATGGAGTTCATCTATACCACCTACATCCTCGAGCGGGCGGAAGGCGCCGGGGTGCTGGTCGCCAACCGCCCGCAGGGCCTGCGCGACATGAACGAGAAGGTCTACACGGCCTGGTTCCCGCAGTGCTGCGCCCCGACGCTGATCACCCGCGACATGGGCGACATGGCGGCCTTTCTCAGGGAGCACGACAAGATCGTGGTGAAGCCTCTGGAGGGTATGGGCGGGCGCTCGATCTTCGTGCTCGAGCAGCAGGACCGCAACGCCCGCGTCGTCTTCGAGACCCTGACCAATTACGGCCACCGCTTCGCCATCGTGCAGCGCTACCTGCCCGAGATCGCCGTCAGCGGCGATGCGCGTGTGCTCCTGATCGACGGGGAGCCGGTGCCCTACGCGCTGGCGCGCATCCCCGCCGCCGAGGATCACCGCGGCAACCTCGCCGCCGGGGCCAAGGGCGTCGGGCGCGAGCTCAACGACCGCGATCGCTGGCTCGCCGGTCAAATCGGCCCGGCACTGGCCGCCCAGGGCATGCTGTTCGTGGGCCTCGACGTCATCGGCGGCTTCGTCACGGAGATCAACGTCACGAGCCCGACCGGCATCCGCGAGCTCGAGAAGCAGTTCCCCGTCCGCATCGGGGAGCTGTTCATCGCGGCCCTCGAGCGGCGCCTGGCCGCACGGCGGGGCTGAAGGGGCGGCCATGGCGCGGCGCGCGCTCATGATGCGGGAGGGTGTCGCGCCGGTGTGGGACCGGCTGCTGACCATGGTGTTCCTCGCCGGTCTCCTGCACGGGCTCATCATCGTCGGCCTCACCTTCAATGCCGCCGCCCACGACAAAGCCGAGGCGCCGGGTCTCGAGGTACTCCTGGTGTCCGATGAACTGCCCACCTCGGACCAGAACCCGACCGCGACCTACCTCGCGCAGCGCACCCAGGTCGGCTCGGGCAATACCCGAAAGTCCGTGGCGCCGCGCAACCGCGCCGCCTCCCTGCCCTCGCTGCACCACAAGGGCACGCCGCAGGGCAATTCCCTCAAGGAGGAAGGCGAGCACGCCGGCAGTACCGAGGATGAGCGGGTCTTAAGCACGGTCGGCTGGAGCACCAGCATCCGCTACCTTGCCGCGGAAGGGGGCGAGGGCTCGACCCGCGATCAGCCGTTGCTCTTTGATCAGCCCGAGACCGCCCAGCCCGGCCCCGATGAGGCAGGACCCGCGCAGCTGCGCGGGCCGAAGCGCGATGAGCTGTGGGTGACCCCGGACACGCGCGCCTCGATGCTCGCGCCGTACCTGGATGCCTGGCGGCGCAAGGTCGAGCGCATCGGCACGCTCAACTACCCGACCGTCTCCAAGGTCGCCGCGGCGGCCTCCGCCCCGGTGGTCGAGGTGGGGATCTCAGCCGACGGCAAGCTCACGCGCGCCCTCATCCGCCGCTCCAGCGGCAGCGCCGCGCTGGACCAGGCGGCGCTCGAGATCCTCAAGCTCGCCAGCCCCTTCGACCCGTTTCCGCCGGAGCTCGCCAAGCAGCATCCGGCGCTCGCCTTTGCGTACGAGTGGCAATTCACCGGCGCCGGGGCCGGCCGTGGCAGCGTATCGGTTCCTTGAGACTGCCACGGGGCATGCCCATACTGTGGCCATGGGCAGCAAACACGGCCCGGAGACCCCCGGCGAAGAGCCTGAGCTGGAAGAAGACACAGCAGGCGGTCCCCCGTTCGCCGAAAGCCCCCCCGGAAGCCTCACCAATCACCTCCTGATCGCCATGCCACAGCTGAGCGATCCGAACTTCGCCCAGACCGTGGCGCTCATCTGCGAGCACACCGACAAGGGGGCGCTCGGCATCGTGCTCAACAAGCCCCTGCCGATGAAGCTCTCGGACGTGCTCTCGCAGATGAAGCTCGATCCGGCCACCGAGACCATCGCCGGGCAGCCCGTGCTGCGCGGCGGCCCGGTCCACACCGACCGCGGCTTCGTGCTGCACCGGCCGGGTGGGCAGTGGGACCACACGCACAAGGTCTCCGACACCATCCAGGTGACCACCTCGCGCGACGTGCTCGCCGCCATGGCCAAGGGCGAGGGCCCCTCCGATGCCTTCATCGCCCTCGGTTACGCCGGCTGGGAGTCCGGGCAGCTCGAGCGGGAGATGAAGGACAACGCCTGGGCGTCGGTCCCGGTGGATCCGCGCGTGGTGTTCGAGCTGCCGTTCGAGCAGCGCTGGGCGGGCGCCTGGCGCCTGCTCGGGATCGAGGTCGACCGCTTGAGTCCCGAAGCCGGTCATGCCTGAGCGGCTGACCTGCGGGGCATGAGCGAGCCTGAGACCCTCCTCGCCTTCGATTTTGGTCTGAAGCGTATCGGCATCGCCAGCGGCGACACCCTCACCCGCGGCGCGGCTCCCCGGCCGGCAGCGGTGAGCGGCGCGGCCGGACCTGACTGGGCCGCCATCGCGCGCGAAGTGCACGCCCTAAGCCCCGCCCGGCTCATCGTCGGGGCACCGTATAATGCCGATGGGAGCGAGGGGCCGATGACGGCCACCGCGCGCGCCTTCGCCGCCGAACTTAAACGCCGCTTTGCCCTGCCCGTGCACCTGGTGGATGAGCGCTTCTCCTCGCTCGAGGCGACCGCGGCGCTCAAGGAACAGCGCGCGAGCGGCGCGCGGCGACGGCGCGTGACCAAGGCGGATATCGACAGCGCGGCCGCCGTGGTGATCCTGCGGCGCTTTCTGGCAGGTGAAGGTAACTGACGTGAAGACGGCGGATGCGGCGATGCACGGGCAGCTGCGGGCGGATGGCTCGCTGCGCCACCTCATCACCCTGGAAGACCTGCCGCGCCCGCAGCTCGAGCGGCTGCTCGAGCGGGCCCAGAGCCTGGTGCGCCCGCTCGGCGCCCGCCCGGCGATGAGCCAGCTGCTCGCCGGCAACACGGTCGCCAACCTCTTTACCGAGCCCTCCACCCGCACGCGCGTGAGCTTTGAGCTCGCCGCCAAGCGCCTCGGAGCGCAGGTCGTGAACCTCGAGCTGCAGCTGTCCTCGCGCGTCAAGGGCGAGAGCATGCTCGATACCGTCTACACCCTCGAGTCCCTGCACGTGGACGCTTTCGTGATCCGCGATGCGCAGGTGGGCGTGCCGCAGCTGGTCGCCTCGCACGTGGCGCCCCACGTGAGCGTGCTGTCGGCCGGCGAGGCGCACGTCTCGCACCCGACCCAGGGCCTGCTCGATGCGCTCACCATCCTGCAGAGGAAGCAGCGCTTCGCGGGCCTGAGCGTCGCGATCGTGGGTGACATCCGCCACTCGCGCGTGGCGCGCTCGGCCTGGCACGCGCTGCGCACGCTCGGCGTCACGGACCTGCGCATCCTCGCCCCGCCCTCCCTGATGCCCGCCGCCGAGGAGTTCGCCGGCTGCACGCGCTACACCGACCTCGCGGCGGGACTTGAGGCGGCGGACGTCATCATGATGCTGCGCATCCAGAAGGAGCGCATGGGGGAGGCGGACCTGCCCTCCGCCGAGCAGTACTTCGAGGCCTGGGGCCTGAACGAGGCGCGCCTGAAGCGCGCGCGCGCGGATGCCATCGTCATGCACCCGCAGCCGATGAACCGCGGCATCGAGATCGACTCCGCGGTGGCTGACGGCCCGCAGTCGGTGATCCGTGACCAGGTGAGGAACGGCGTCGCGGTGCGCATGGCGGTGCTGGCGGAAGTGCTCACCACGCGCGGCGGTGCCGCGTGAGCCGCGCGGACCGCGGCACCATCTTCCTGGAAGAGGCGCGGGTGCTCTCGCACCTCGCCTACGACGCCGAGCAGTTCGTGCTGCGCTTAAGCGCGCCCAAGTGCGCGGCGCACGCGCAGCCTGGGACATTCGCGCACCTCACCTGCGATCCCACCATTCCGATGCGCCGGCCGCTGTCGATCATGCGCGTGGACCCCACGGCCGGCTGGATCGAGATCCTCTACAAGGTGGTGGGCGCAGGACTGCACGCGCTCGCCGCCAAGAAGGCGGGCGACACCGTGAGCGTGCTCGGGCCCATCGGCAAGCCCTTCATCGCCCACCCCGAGCGGCCGCGGGCGCTTTTGATCGGCGGTGGCGTCGGCATCCCGCCGATGGTGTTCCTCGCCGAGCGTCTCAAGGCCGACCCCGCCTTCCGCCCGCTCGTGCTCATGGGCTCGGAGGTGCCGTTCCCGTTCCGCACTCGCCCCTCCGCGACCCTCATCGCCGGCATGCCCGCCGGCACTATCGCCTGCATGCCGCTCCTTGAAGAGTGGGGCGTGCCGAGCCGTCTTGCGAGCCGCGCGGACTTCCCCGGATGCTACTCGGGCTTCGTCACCGAGCTCGCCCACGAGTGGCTTGAGTCCTTAAGCGACGCACAGCGCACCGAGGTCGAGGTGTTCGCCTGCGGGCCGACGCCGATGCTCAAGGCGACGGCGGCGCTGGCGCGCCGCCACGGCGTCCCCTGTCAGGTATCGCTCGAGGAGTTCATGGCGTGCGCGGTCGGCGGCTGCGCCGGCTGCACGGTCGAGGTGCGCACCGCGGAAGGCACGGCCATGAAGCGCGTGTGCGTGGATGGCCCGGTGTTCGAGGCCCACACCGTGTTCTTCAGGGCGCTGCACTAGGGCGTGCGCCCGAATCCCATGCACTCCCTCACCCTGATCCGCAGCGCCCTCCTCGCGGGTCTCGCCGCGCTGTGCGTCGCGTGCGCCAGCGCCCCGCAGGTAGCGCCGCCGCGTCAGGTCTCGCTCGCGCAGCTGGTGCATTCCTACGATGTGGACAGCATGGTGAACCGCTCGCAGAGCGAGGCGCTCGCGCAGGCGCATCGCGCCATCGAGAAGGTGCGCTCAGGGTACGGCGAGGCGCTCACGCGCCTCTCAAGCGAGCAGCGCAGCCGCTTCGAGGCCGCCACCGACCGCTTCGTGAGCGCCGCGCGCACCCTCCCGGACACGACGCAGGCGGCGCGGGTGTGGGCCGAGGCGTACGGGGCGGACTTAAGCGATGCCGAGCTCGGCAAGATCGCCGGGTTTGCCAGCACGGATGCGGGCGGGGAGTACTTCGCCAACGGCGGCAACCCGCAGGGACTCAGCGGCGATGACCTCAAGGAAGTGGTGAAGTTCGCCCGCACCCCGGCAGGTCAGAAGCAGCCCGCGGCCAACACTGCGGCGGCCAGCGCGCTGCGCACCTGGCTCGAGCAGCAGCGCGGCGCCAGCCTCGACCAGGACGTGCAGCGCTACCTCGGGGAGGTACGTAATATCCTTGGTTACTGACGCGGCGGCCGCTTGAGCGTCGCCCGCATCAGGCCGCTAGCCGAAGTTGATCTTGGCCTCGAGGTTGGCGCGCGAGTCGGCGTGCAGCAGCGCCTCCTCGATGCTGATGCGCCCCTGTTTGAAGAGCTCGTGCAGCGCGGCGTCAAAGCTCTGGATGCCCTTGTCGCCGCTTAAGTTGATGGCTTCCTTGATCGAAACCACGTCGCCCTTCTTGATGAGGGTGCCGATGTGCGGGGTGTTGAGCATCACCTCCACGGCGGCGAGGCGGCGGTTGTCGCGGCCCATCACCAGGCGCTGCGCCATGATGGCGCGCAGGTACTGCGACAGGTCGAGGAAGATCTGTGCATGCTGCTCGCGCGGGAACATGTTGATGATGCGGTCGAGCGACTCGGCGCAGTTGTTGGCGTGCATGGTGGCGAGCACCAGGTGGCCGGTGCCGGAGAGGTTGATGGCCGCCTCCATGCCGTCCTTGTCGCGGATCTCGCCGATGAGGATGACGTCGGGAGCGGCGCGCACCACGCCGCGCAGGGCGCGCGCATAGCTCTTGGTGTCGAGTCCCACCTCGCGCTGGTTGACGATCGAGCGCTTGTTGGTGTGCAGGAACTCGATCGGGTCCTCGATGGTGACGATGTGGTCCGAGGAGTTCTCGTTGCGGTAGTTGATCATCGCCGCGAGCGTCGTCGACTTGCCCGAGCCCGTGGCGCCGACCATGAGGATCAGGCCGCGCTTCATCAGGATCAGGTCCGAGACGATGTCGGGGAGCCCCAAAGACTCCACCCGCGGCATGTCGGCGGTGATGTAGCGCATCACCATGGCCGGATAGCCGCGCTGCATGAAGACGTTGACGCGGAAGCGCCCGAGCCCCGGCTCGGAGACCGCGAAGTCGAGCTCCCATTCCTTGAGGAAGTGCTCGCGCTGCTCGTTGGACATGAGCGCGAAGGAGGTCTGGCGGACGGTCTCCGGCGTCAGCACCTGCTTGTTGACCGGCAGGATCTGGCCCTCGATCTTGATCTTGATCGGGGCGTTGGAGGTGAAGAACAGGTCGGAAGCCTTCTTCTCCACCATCAGCTTGAAGAGCGGCTTGGTGTTGAGGGTCGGGTGGCGCCCGGTGACCGCGGCGGTGACCGCATCCACGGTACTCGTGGGCACAGCCGCGCCGGCGCCAGGCTCAGCAGCCACGAGCGCCTCTTTGGCAGCCTTCACAGGTTGCGGCCTTCCTGCTCCTCGACGATCTTAAGGGCTCCGCCGTCATCGACATTCTTCTGTTCGCGCTTGCTCTCGAGCTTGATGCGCAGGCGCAGCTCGTTCTTGGAGTCGGCGTTGCGCAGGGCATCTTCGTAGGAAATGAAGCCGGTCTCGTACAGCTCGTAGAGCGCCTGGTCGAAGGTCTTCATGCCCAGGCGGTTCGAGCGGGACATGACCTCCTTGATCTTGGCGACGTCGCCCTTGAATATCAAATCCTGGATGAGGGGCGAGTTGAGCATGATCTCCATCGCCGCGATGCGGCCGCTGCCGGACTCGCGCGGGATCAGGCGCTGGGAGATCAGGCCGCGGATGTTGAGCGACAGATCCATGAGCAGCTGGTCGCGCCGCTCGTCGGGGAAGAAGTTGATGATGCGGTCGAGCGCCTGGTTGGCGCTGTTGGCGTGCAGGGTTGCGAGCACCAGGTGGCCGGTCTCGGAGAACTGGATGCCGTACTCCATGGTCTCGCGGTCGCGGATTTCACCGATGAGGATGACATCGGGGGCCTGGCGCAGCGTGTTTTTCAGCGCCGCCTGCCAGGAGTCGGTATCCACCCCCACCTCGCGGTGCGTGATGACGCAGCCCTTGTGGGTGTGCACGTACTCGACCGGGTCCTCGATGGTGACGATGTGGCCGCGGGTCTTCTCGTTGCGGTAGCCGACCATGGCGGCGAGCGAGGTCGACTTACCCGAGCCCGTGCCGCCCACCATGATCACGAGGCCGCGCTTGGAGAGCACCACTTCCTTCAGGACCGGGGGCAGCTCGAGCTCCTCGAAGGTCGGGATCTTGGCGTTGATGAGGCGGATCACGCACCCGACCGCCGCCTGCTGCACGAAGGCTGAGACACGAAAGCGCCCGATGCCCGGCGGCGCGATGGCGAAGTTGCACTCCTTGCTGGCGTCGAATTCCTTGGTCTGCCGGTCGTTCATGATGGCGCGCACCAGGGTCGCCGACTGCTCGGGGGTGAGGGCGCGCTCGGATTGGGGGCGGATCTCGCCGTCGATCTTGATCGCCGGCGGGAAACCGGCGGTGATGAAGAGGTCGGAGGCCTTCTTCTCGGTCACGCGGCGCAGCAGGTCCTGCATCAGCTTGATGGCTTGGTCACGATCCATGGCGCACTACCCTTAGCGTTACAACGCGTCCTTGTTCTGCGCCTTGTAGCGCGCCTCTTCCTTGCTGACCACGCCCTTGGCGACCAGCTCCGTCAGGCACTGGTCGAGGGTCTGCATGCCCTGCGCGCCCCCGGTCTGGATGGATGAGTACATCTGCGCGATCTTGCCCTCGCGGATGAGGTTTCGGATCGCCGGTGTGCCGATCATGATCTCGTGGGCGGCGATGCGGCCGCCGCCGTTCTTCTTCATCAGGGTCTGCGAGATGACCGCGCGCAGCGATTCGGAGAGCATCGAGCGCACCATGTCCTTCTCCTCGCCCGGGAACACGTCAACGATACGGTCGATGGTCTTGGCGGCGGAGCTGGTGTGCAGCGTGCCGAACACCAGGTGCCCGGTCTCCGCGGCGGTGAGCGCCAGGCGGATGGTCTCAAGATCACGCATTTCGCCGACCAGGATGACGTCCGGGTCCTCGCGCAGCGCTGAGCGCAGCGCCTCGCTGAAGCCGAGGGTGTCGCGGTGCACCTCGCGCTGGTTCAGCAGGCAGCGCTTGGACTCGTGCACGAACTCGATCGGATCCTCGATGGTGATGATGTGGTCGGGACGGTTGTCGTTGCAGTGGTTGACCATGCCGGCGAGCGTCGTCGACTTGCCCGACCCGGTCGGTCCGGTCACCAGCACCAGGCCGCGCGGCAGCATGCACAGGTCGCGGAAGATCTTGGGCGAACCGAGGTCATCCAGGGAGAGAATGGTGCTCGGGATGTTGCGGAATACCGCGCCGGCGCCGCGATTCTGGTTGAAGGCGTTGACGCGGAAGCGCGCCAGCTTTGGAATCTCGAAGGAGAAGTCGGTCTCGAAGAACTCCTCGTATGCCTTGCGCTGCTTGTCGTTCATGATGTCGTACACCATGGAGTGCACTTCCTTGTGCGACAGCGCCGGCATGTTGATGCGCTTCATGTCGCCGTCGACACGGATCATCGGCGGAACGCCGGAGGACAGATGCAGGTCCGAGGCATTGTTCTTTACGGCGAATGCCAGGAGTTGCGCGATATCGACGGCCATTGATGCTCCCTGGGGCGGCGCGGAAAGTGCAGGAAATAGCGACGTGCAGCCTGCGCCTCGAACGCGCGGGCAGTATAGCGGAGGGGTCACACATCCAATATGTTAATGGGTCCGCAGAATTTGGCTCAGCGCCTGCAGGAAGTGCGGGCCCGCATGGCGCGGGCCGCGCAGGCGGCCGGCCGGAATGCGCAGTCGGTCACACTCCTGGCGGTGAGCAAGGCGCAGCCGCCGCAGGCGGTGGCGGCGGCGGCCGATCTGGGGCTGCGCGAGTTCGGGGAGAGTTATCTCAACGAGGCGCTGGAGAAGATTGCGGCGCTGCAGGATCGTGAGCTGACCTGGCACTTCGTCGGCCGTCTGCAGGCCAACAAGACGCGCCCGATCGCGGAGCACTTCGCCTGGGTGCATGCACTCGATCGCCTCAGGATCGCCGAGCGCCTCGCCGCGCAGCGCCCGTTCCATGCCCCGCCCCTGAATGTGTGCCTGCAGGTGAATCTGGGCGCCGAGACGAGCAAGGGCGGCGTCCCGCCCGAGGAGGCCGGCGCCCTGGCGCAGGCCGTGGCGGCGCTGCCGCGGCTTAAGCTGCGCGGCCTCATGTGCCTGCCGCCGCCGGAGACCGATCCGGCGCGCCAGCGCCACTGGTTCGGAGAGCTGCGCCGCCTGCAGGCTGCGCTCAATGCGCGCGGCGCGCAGCTCGACACCCTGTCGATGGGTATGAGCGATGACTTCGAGGCGGCGATCGCGGAAGGGTCGACCCTGGTGCGCCTCGGTACGGTGTTGTTCGGCCCAAGACCCGTACAATAGCGGCCCTCATGACTACCAGACGTCTGTGTGTCCTCGGCGCCGGCAACATGGGCCGCGCCCTGATCAGTGGCCTGCTGCGCTCGGGCACGCGCCCGGAAGCCATCAGCGTCGGGGAGAGCCTGCCGGCGGCGCGCGAGCTGCTGGCGCGCGAGCTCGGCATCAGCGCGAGCGCCGACAACGAGGCGGCGCTCGCGGGGGCCAACGTCGTGCTGCTGGCCGTCAAGCCGCAGGACGCCGCCGCGGTGCTGCGGCCCCTCGCCAAGGCGCTGGCGACGCAGCGGCCGCTCCTCATCTCGGTCTGCGCCGGTACGCGCGTGCGGGACCTCGAGGCCTGGTCCGGGAGCGACATCGCCGTGGTGCGCGCCATGCCCAACCGCCCGGCGCTGGTCGGCGCAGGGATCAGCGGCCTCTACGCGCCGCGCCTGGTACCGGCCGCGCCGCGCGCCTCGGCCGAGGAGATCCTGAAGTCGGTCGGCGAGGTGGTGTGGGTCCCGACCGAGGACGCCCTCGATGTCGTGACGGCGCTCTCGGGCAGCGGACCGGCCTACTTCTTCCTGCTGGCCGAGTGCATGGCCGAGGCCGGCGCGCAGCTCGGACTCGAACACTCGGTGGCACAGCGCCTGGCGATCGCCACGCTGCACGGCTCGGGGCTGCTGGCACACGCTCCCGGCGCCGACCTGACGAAGCTGCGCGCGGAAGTCACCTCGCGCGGCGGCACCACGGACGCCGCGGTGCGCACCCTGGAGGCTGGCGGACTGCGGGCCCTGCTCGCGCGCGCGCTGGCGGCGGCGGCGCTGCGCGGGCGCGAGCTCGCCGCACCCCCCAAGGCGTGACCGTCACGCGAGGTGCAACCCCATGAGTCTGATCAACTTCGTCATCAGCTACATCGTCGATCCGCTCCTGGCGCTGGCGCTGTTTGTCGTGATCGCGCGCCTGCTGCTGCAGCTGACCCGCGCCGACTTCAGAAACCCGCTGTGCCAGGCGATCGTGAAGATCACCAACCCCCTGATCCTGCCGCTGCGGCGCATCCTGCCGCCGATCGGCAAGCTCGACACGGCCTCCGTGGTGGCGGTGCTGCTGGTGGCGGCGGTGCGCGTAGCGGCGCATGCCCTGAACGATGAGGGCATCGGGGCCCCCTTCCTCGGCAGCGGCATGCACACCGGGATCCTCTGGGCGAGTGCCATCGCGGGGGAGATCTTCTACATGGTCCTGTGGACCTACTTCTACGCGATCATCCTCTATGCGCTGCTGAGCATGATCGCCCCGAGCGGCTACTCGCCCCTGCAGTCGGTGCTCGCGACGCTGTGCGAACCGGTGCTGCGGCCGATCCGGCGCGCGGTGCCCTCGGTGGCCGGTCTTGACCTCTCGCCCCTGTGGGCGGGGCTGCTCATCCAGATCCTGATTCACCTGCCGCTGCTGTTCTAGCAAAACAACTGAAAAAAACACGCGCCGGGCGGCGCCGCGCGGCCGTTGCCGGGCATGCGGAAACACACGCTTAGCGGCGACTTCGCACCGAGAATCAGAGCATTGTGCAACGTGGAACAGCGGTGCAGCGCTCACGTCCGCGCCCCGATGCAAGCTTCGTGCGCGTCGAAACCCTAAGAAAAAAGGTATTTGCGCAACACCCGAATGCAAAAAAGCTCTTGCGAAAGTGTGCGCATGTGCTATTTTCCGCGCCGATTCTCATCGCGCGGTGAGCTGACAACCGCGTATATCAAACTAAATTTTTCGAGGAGTAGCGCAAAATGGCGAAAAAGGGTGGCGCACCGACGAAGTCGGAAGTCCTGACACACATCTCCAAAGACACGGGACTGTCCCGCAAGCAGGTCGGCAGCGTCTTCGATTCGCTGGGCGGCGTGATCAAGAAGAGCCTGCGCGGCAACGGTCTGTTCACCATGCCGGGCCTCTTGAAGATGAAGGTCGTGAAGAAGCCCGCGACCAAGGCCCGCGAAGGCGTAAATCCCTTCACCGGCGAGAAGATGATGTTCAAGGCAAAGCCGGCGAGCAAGAAGGTCCGCGTCATGCCGCTCAAGAGCCTCAAGGCGATGGTCAACTCTTGAGATTCGGTCTAACGCGCTAGTTTTCGGGCGCGCAAAGGCCCGGGAGGATTCACGTCCCCCGGGCCTTTTTATTGGGCAGCGGTTTCGGGGCTCAGGCCGGGTCGAAGCCGACGACGAGCTCGCGCAGCTCGTTGATGCGGCCGTGGAAGAAGTGCCCGGCGCCGGGCATGAGCGCGATCTGCGGGGCGGGCTTCAGGGTCTGCGCCCACTCGAGCACGAACGGCGCCGGCACCACCTCATCCGCGTCCCCCTGCACGATCAGCCACGGACACTTGGGCGGCGGGGCCCGCGTCACGTCGATCTTGGTCACCCCGGGGGCGACCAGCACGACCCGCGAGGGATGCGCCTGCGCCGCGGCGAGCACCGCGACGGCACCCCCGAAGGAGAACCCGGCGAGCCACAGCGCCGCCTGCGGCCAGCGCGCGCGCCCCCAGGCGATCACCGCGAGTGCATCGTCGGTCTCCCCTCGCCCGTCATCGTAGCTGCCTGCGCTCGCGCCAACGCCGCGGAAGTTGAAGCGGATGGCGGGGGCGCCGCGCTCCCCGAAGGCCCGCGCCAGGGTGTGTACCACCTTGTTGTCCATGGTGCCGCCGTAGAGCGGGTGAGGATGGCAGATGACGCCGAAGGCGCTCACCGGTGCCGCCGCGCTCGCCGCCGACGGCACCGGGGTCTCGATGAGCGCCTCGAGGTCCCCCGCAGGACCTGCGATCGCGAGGCGCTCAGCGCGCGGGGCGCGCAGCACGGCCTCAGGCCGCCGGGGGGGCGCTGCCGCCGGCGAGCCGCACCAGCAGGCGGTTGAGGCGTGCGACGTACTGCGGCGGGTTCTCGAGCGGCGTGCCTTCCGCCAGCGCCGCCTGCTCGTACAGCAGCTGCGCGAGCTCGGCGAACTGCGCGCTGTCGGTGAGGGCATCCAGGAACTTCACCAGCGGGTGCGACACATTCAGTTCCAGCACCGGCTGCGCCGCCGGGATCTTCTGCCCGGCGGCCGCCAGGATGCGGCGCATCTGCTCACCGACGTCGTGCTCCCCGAGCACGAGACAGGCCGGGGAGTCGAGCAGGCGCTCGCTCACCCGCACCTCGCTGACGCGCTCGCCCAGCACGTCCTTGACGCGCTTGAGCAGGCCCTTGCTCTCCTTCAGCGCGGCCTCGCGCGCCTCGCGGTCGGCATCGCTCGCCAGGCCGCCGAGGTCGAGGTCGCCACGGGCGGCATCCTTGAACTGCTTGCCCTCGAACTGCGTGAGCTGCCCCATGACCCATTCGTCGATGCGCTCGCCGAGCAGCAGCACCTCGAGCCCGCGCTCCTTCAGGCGCTCGATCGCCGGGTGCGCGCGCGCCGCCTCGATGCTCTCGGCGATGACGTAATAGATGCGGCTCTGCGCGGCACTCATGCGCGCGACATAGTCGGCGAGCGTCACGTGCGGGGTGTTCTCGGGGCTGTGGGTACTGGCGAAGCGCAGCAGCGCGAGAATCGCGCCCTGGTTGGCCGCATCCTGCACCACCCCCTCCTTGAGCACCGCCCCGAACTCCTTCCAGAACGTCGTGTACTTCTCCGGCTCGTCCTTGGCGAGGCGCCCGATGAGGTCGAGCACGCGCTTGGTGAGGCCGCCCCTGATGGCCTCGACCTCCGGCTCCTGCTGCAGGATCTCGCGCGAGACGTTCAGCGGCAGGTCAGAGGAGTCGACCACGCCCTTCACGAAGCGCAGGTAGGTCGGCAGGAACTGCTCGGCGTCGTCCATGATGAAGACGCGCCGCACGTACAACTTCAGCCCGCGCGCGCCCTCGCGCTGGAAGAGGTCAAAGGGGGCCTTGCCCGGCAGGTAGAGCAGGCTCGTGTACTCGCGCTTGCCCTCGACGCGGTTGTGGCTCCAGGCGAGCGGGTCGGTGAAGTCGTGGGCGAGGTATTGATAGAACTCCCGGTACTCCTCCTCCTTGATCTCGGTGCGCGGCAGCGTCCACAGCGCCCGTGCCTGGTTCACCACCTCGTACTCGATCGAGGCCTCGCCCTCCTTCGGCATGCGCACCGGGAAGCCGATATGGTCGGAGTAGCGACGGATCAGGCCCCGCAGGCGGAAGGCATCGGCGAACTCCCTGGCGTCGGCCTTCAGATGCAGCGTGACGCTGGTGCCGCGGGCGGCCTGGGAGACGGTCTCGATGGTGAACTCGCCGTCGGCGCCGGACTCCCAGCGCACCCCCTGCGAGGCGTCAAGGCCGGCGCGCCGCGAGCGCACCTCGACCCGGTCGGCCACGATGAAGGCAGAGTAGAAGCCGACGCCGAACTGGCCGATGAGGGCGGAGGCCTTCTGGTCATCGCCCGAGAGCGCGCGGAAGAACTCGGCGGTTCCGGAGCGCGCGATGGTGCCGAGGTTCTTGATGGCCTCCTCGCGCGTCATGCCGATGCCGTTGTCGGTGATGGTCACCGTGCCGGCGGCGGGATCGCAGTCGACGCGGATGGACAGCTCGGGGTCATCCGCGAGCAGCGCGCTCGTGGCGATGGCCTCGAAGCGCAGCCGGTCGCAGGCATCCGAGGCGTTGGAGATGAGCTCCCGCAGGAAGATCTCGCGGTGGCTGTAGAGCGAGTGGATCATGAGCTTCAGCAGCTCACGCACCTCGGCCTGGAAGCCGTGGGTTTCCTTCAGGCCCGCCTCTGCGGGGGATTTCAGGGTTTCTTCTGCCATGGGCCTTTCTGCCTCGCGCAGGCCTCAAGTGGCCCGTTCTGGACCTGCGATCTTGGGAATCGGCGCGGGATTTTCAAGCGCCGCGTGTGCCGCGGCGCGCCAAGGCTCAAAGGGGAGCCTTCAGGCGAGCGGCAGGAATGCCTGGCGGGTCAGGATGAGGCTCGCGGCCCCGCCGAGCAGTGCCGCGATGAAGGGTGCGGCCGTGGCGAGGGTCTCGGCGGCTGCCCAGGTCGCCACGTGCAGACAGGCGCACCAGACATCGTCCAATTCGTCCCACAGGTGCAGAAAGGATTCTTCCATGGCGGGGCGCACTTTACGGCCCGTGCGCGCGCCCTGCCGTGCTCGCGCTCACACTGCCGGCCGCGCTTGCAGGACTTAATAGGCGTGCGTAGGCTTGGCTGCGACCCGCGTCACGCGGACGCGTCAGGCGAAGGGAATCATGCAGCGCATAGTCGTCCTGAACCCCAAGGGCGGGTCCGGCAAGACGACCATCGCAATCAATCTGGCGAGCTATCTGGCCTCCCGCGGCCATACCCCGGTCCTCATGGACTACGACCCGCAGGGCTCCTCGCTGCGCTGGGTGAAGAAGCGCAAGCCCGCCCAGGCGCCGATCCACGTCATCGCCGCCTTCGAGAAGGACACCCGCACCACGCGCGCCTTCCAGCTGCGACCCCCCGACAACGCCTCGCACGTCATCGTGGACACCCCGGCCGCCCTCACCCCGGCGCAGCTGCCCGACATGGTGCGCGACGCCGCCAAGATCATCGTGCCGGTGCTGCCCTCGGACATCGACATCCATACCTGCTCGCGCTGCATCCGTGACCTGCTGCTGGTGGCCAAGATCCGCCGCGAGGATGACCGCATCGGGGTGATCGCGAACCGCGTGCGGCGCAATACCCTCACCTACCAGTCACTCATCCGTTTCCTGCACACCCTCGGGATCCCGATCGTCGCAACGCTGCGCGACTCGCAGAATTATGTCCGCGCGGCGGAACTGGGCGTCGGTGTGCACGAGATGAAGGCCTACGTCGTCAAGGACGACACCGAGCAGTGGGCACCGCTCGTGGAATGGCTCAGCCGCCCGAAGCCGGCCGCCGCCAAGCCCCAGGACCCGGGCAGTGCGGCGAATGCCGAGGGCGGGGCCGCCCCGGACCCCTCCCCCACCGGCACGCAGCCGGCGCTGGAGAAGGCCCTGGCGGAGCTGCCACCCCTGCCGCAGGCGGTTTCCAACGCCTGAGCGATACGGCGCCCGGCGAAGGGGTACCTGCCGGACCTCAGGGGGACGTTGCGGGATCAGTGGTGCGGACGCGCGGCGCGCGTCCGGTGCGGGGGCAGGAAGGCCGGCGCGGGCGCGGCCTTCCGAAGAGAAAGCAGTTACTTCTTCGGCTTGTTCGCGGTGTTCGCGCCGGGGCTGTCGCTGGCATCCCAGGAGCCGCGCACCTGCTCCGCCCAGCTCTTGTAGTTCGACCAGGTATAGAGGTTGCGGGTGATGGCGGCCTGGCGGGCCCGGGCGCGCTGCATCCGGTCGAGCCAGTTGGCGTACGCATCCGCGCCGCCCGGGCCCGTCGGGCTGGGGGGCGTTTCGCGTGGCGTTCCGGGCGGCTCGTCGCGGCCCCTGTCACTCGAGCTCATGGAGAAGCTCCTGAAGGTATGAATCGAGAGTACGTGTTCGCCGGGGGCGCCGCAGGAACTGGTTCACAGGCATGTCGCCTATGGCGGACGGCGCGAGCGGGGGCTGGCGGCGCGCTGCACAAACTGTGCGGCGCGTGAGAGCGTTATGTCACCGCGAAGAACTGTCAGGCGACCAGACGGTACACCGGGCGATAGACGCTGCCCGGCAGGCGCATGCGCTGCTGCGCGACGAAGGCGGCGAGCAGCTCATCGAGCGCGCGCATCATGGACGGATCACCGCTCAGCTCGTACGGCCCGAGCGCCTCGATGGCCTGGATGCCCGCTTCCTTCACGTTGCCGGTGACGATGCCGGAGAAGGCGCGCCGCAGGTTGGCGGCGAGCTCGTGCGGGGGCTGGCCGCGCTTTAGGTCGAGGCTGCGCATGCTGGCATGCGTGACCTCGAACGGGCGCTGGAACTCGGGCCGGATCGACAGCAGCCAGTTGAAGTTGTAGGAGTCGCTCGCCTTGCGGCGGAACTCGCGCACCGCGTCCATCCCGCGCACCATGCGCCGCGCGGCCTCCGGCGGGTCATCGACGATGACGGTGAAGCGGCGCACCGCCTCCTCCCCGAGGACGTCGGCGATGAAGCGCAGCACGTGCTCGAAGTAGGCCGCGCTGTCCTTCGGTCCCGTGAGCACCACCGGCAGCGGCTGGGCACGGTTGGCAGGATCCAGGAGGATCCCGGCGAGGTAGAGGATCTCCTCGGCGGTACCGGCGCCGCCTGGGAACACCACGATACCGTGCGCCATGCGCACGAACGCCTCGAGGCGCTTTTCGATGTCCGGCATGATCGCCAGCTGCGTGACGATCGGGTTCGGCGGCTCGGCGGCGATGATGCCCGGCTCGGTGATGCCGATGTAGCGGCCGTGCTCGATGCGCTGCTTGGCATGCCCGATGGTGGCGCCCTTCATCGGCCCCTTCATGGCCCCGGGCCCGCAGCCGGTACACACATCGAGGTGGCGCAGGCCGAGCTCGTAGCCGACGTTCTTGGTGTACTGGTACTCGGCGCCGTTGATCGAGTGCCCGCCCCAGCACACCACTAGGTTCGGGCGCGCCTTGTAGTCGAGCAGGCGTGCGTTGCGCAGCACGTGGAACACCGCATTGGTGATGGAGGCCGAATCGGTGAGGTCGAAGCGGCCGCTGGCGATGATCTCGTTGGCGATGAACACCACGTCGCGCAGCACGGCGAACAGGTGCTCCTTGATGCCGCGGATCATCTGGCCGTCGACGAAGGCGGCCGCCGGGGCGTTCTGCATCTCGAGCTTCACCCCCCAGGGATGGCGCACGATGCGGATCTCGAAGTCGCGGTAGCGCTCGAAAACGTCCTTGGCGTTATCGGTCGGGGCGCCGGAATTGAGCACCGCGAGCGCGCAGCGGCGGAACAGCGGGTAGACCCCGCCCTGGCCGGTGTCGAGGAGCTTCTCGATCTCGCTCTGCGAGAGGTTCTCGAGACTGCCGCGCGGCCCGACGCGCGCGTCGACGAACTCTGAAAAATCGCTGGCCACTTAAGCTGCTACGGCAGGATGTCGATCGGCACGTCGTCGGGAACCAGCATCCAGATCTCCACCATGTCGGCGTTGGAGACGGCAATGCAGCCGTCGGTCCAGTCATGGCTCTCGTAGTAGTCAGGCTCGTGCCTGAGCGTGTTGGGAAGCCCGTGGATCATGATCGAGCCGCCGGTCTCCCAATGATGCGCGTGTGCGCGGCGCATGTCCTGTGGATTGGGGTAGGACACCTTCAGCGACAGGAAGAAGTCACTGCGCGGGTTGCGGCGCTCCAGGCGATAGCTGCCCTCCGGGGTGCGGAAGTCCCCGGAACGCTCCTTCTGCCCGACCGGGTTCAGGCCAAGCTGCACGTGGTAGGCGCGCACGATGTTGCCGCCGTGCATGAGCGCAAGCTCGCGCTGGGACTTGCGCACCACGACCCGGTCGACGCTCGGCAGCTTGTCGGCAGCCGGGGGCGTGAGCATGGCCGGCTGCGTCTCGGGCAGTGCATCCGCGGCGAGCGCCGCCGTGGCGCCAAGCGCCAGAAATGCAGCCAAGATGCTGAAAGACTTCATATTCCGCAGATGCTCCGACCCGCTGGCGCGAATTATAGGCGCGCGGCGTGCGCCGCGGCAGGTACGCGCGTCACAGCGGCGGCCTCGATGGGTGCGGCCCTCAGCCATTGCCGCTCACCTCTTCGACCCGCGGCATCACGATCTGGGTTCCCGGGCGCAGCTCGGCAAAGTCCACCTCCGGGTTGTACTGCTGCAGCAGCCACAGGGGCAGCTGCGCCTTGGCGCGCTGCGAGAGCGTCCAGGCCGAGTCCCCGGTGCGGGCGATGTAAACCTCGGTGCCGACGATGCGGTGCGAGGCGAAATAGCTCGCCTGCAGCGCGCGGTGGTACTCGCGGCGGCGGCTCTCGAAGGTCTCGGCGTTCACCTGCCGGAAATCCAGGCGCAGGCGCTCACCGACGCGCACCCCGCGCTTGGCGCTGAAGTGGTTGAGGTCGCGCACGTGCTGCGAATTGGCGCCGAGCCAGTCCGCGTAGTGGCCCAGGGTCTCATCGGGAGCCACGCGGATGCTGTCATCGCGAGCCACGGAGTAGTCGGTGGGGTCGGCGCTCTGCTCGGCATCGGCGCCGGGGCCGAGCGCGGGGCTCACCGCGTCCGCCTGCGCCGCGGAGAGCACCTCGACCGTGATCGAGTAATGCCGCGCGTGCTTGGCGGCCTCCGCGGCGGCGGCGTCCTCGGCGCTCTCGCGCAGCGCGACGTCCGGGGTGACCGCCCCGCCCTGGGAGGGCGGGGCGAGCGTGGCGGCCACCCGGGCGGCGGCCGGGGCGCTCGGGGCGGGCGCGGTGGCAGGGGCTGCCGCGGCGGCTACCGCGGCGGCGAGGGTCGGGCCTGCAGGCTCGGGCAGGGTGAGCACGCGCCCGGGTGAGAGGTGCGCGCTGGTGCGCAGGCGGTTCACGCGTGCCAGGGTCTCCACCGGCACGTCGAAGCGCCCCGCCACGCTCACCAGGGTATCGCCCTTCTCGGTCTTGTAACGCCGCGGCCCGCGCTGGCCTGAGAACATCTCCGCCGACCCCAGGCGCTGCGCGAGCAGCTCACTCGTCCAGGCATCCGGTCCGAGCGGCAGGCGCAGGCGATAGTCCTTGGGCACGCGCTGCGCACCGCTCCACACCGGCGGCAGCAGCGCCGGATTGAGCGCGTGCAGCCGGTCGCTGTCGATCTTCAGCGTGCGCGCCAGCGCGCTCACCGGGACGTAGGCCGGCAGCGCCACTTCGCGGAAATGCGCCTCGCCCTCCTTCGGCAGCGGCCCGAAGTATTTCTCCGGGTTGTGGTCGATCTCGAGCGCTGCGAGGAAGGAGACGTAGAAGTTGCGCGAGGCGAAGCCGAAGGTGCGCCCGGTATAGCCGCGCACGATCTTCACGATGTCATCGGTGCCGAGACTCTCCTTGGCGCGCAGCATGCCGGCGGTGCCGTGGTTGTAGGCGGTGAGCGCGAGCGGCCAGGTGCCCAGCAGGCGGTAGTTGTAGGCCAGCAGCTGGGCGGCGGCCTCGGTGGAGCGGAACGGGTCGAGCCGGTCATCCACCGCGCCATCGATGCGCATGTAGCGCCGGCCCGTGGAGCGCATGAACTGCCATAGTCCGGCCGCGCCGACCTTGGAGTAGGCCGAAGGGTTGAAGGAGGACTCCACGTGCGGCAGCACCGCGAGCTCCGCCGGCAGCCCGAGGTTGGCGAGCGTCTCGGCGATGTGCGTCTCCCAGGCACCCGAGCGGATGAGCCCGGCGCGGAAGCGGTCGGACTGCCCGAGCTGGAAACGGATGTCATCCACCGCCGCACGCAGCTGCGCCGGGGTGGCTTCGGCCCCCCACAGGTCCTTGATGCGCTGATCCTCGGGCGAGAGCGGGGCGTCCCCGCCCTCGGAGATGCGCCGCAGTGCCGCGCCCAAAGCCTCGCGTGCATCGTCCACCTGGCGCTGGCGCTCGTGCGGGGGCGCATCGGGCGCAAAGTGCAAGGTCTCGTATACGACGCCGAGGTTGTACTGGTCGTGCAGCACGCCGGAGTTGGTGTCGAGCTGCGTGTACACCCGGATCCAGAACTGCACGTCACGCTCAAGCTCCGGCGGACGCGGCATGGGGGTTTCGGCGGCAAAGACCGGAGCGAGCGCAAGGAACGCGCTGATGGCGAGGGCCCAGAGGGCGAGCGGGCGGCGATTGTACTTAAGACGTCCTGTCGGGTTCATTTACACCTGGGGATCGATCCGGGTTCCTTCGTCCGTTCAGAGGGTTGCGAAGCTCTGTAACTGCAGCGCGTACGCTCGTGCTGCGGATATTACGTCGACTATTTTGACACTGCGACCGCAAAGTCGTTGCCGGCATCTGCGGCGCTGCCCTGCCCGCGCGCCGTTATGACCTGCCGCAGGGGTGCGAAGTGCGCACTGCGTCACAGTTGCAGCATCCGGATGCGGAAGATGTCGCCCGCAACGGGCCCGGCTGCGTATTGGCATGAGTGTTGCTCTTATCCCCTCACCGACGGGATTACCGCCGGGAAGGAAGCCGAAGCCACGGGATAACCGCAAACAAGAGCGCAAATCGGGTCGGAGCTGAAGGATGGCTCGACCGGACACCGCGCCTGACCCTATAACAATAACGAGAAGACACTCCTCCACACACAAGCAAGCGACCACCCCGCCTCAAGCGGGGTTTTTTTGCGCGCGTATCGCCTCAGGGGACACGCGGCGAAGTCGCTAGAATCCTCCCGCATGCGCTCCTGCGGCCTTCTCGCGGGCCTCCTCCTCAGTGCCTCCTGCGCCGCACAGACCGCGGGCGGCCCTGCTGGGCTGTACACGGACCTCACCTTCAGCGACTACCCGAGCGAGGCTTCCGGGGCCGAGATCGTGCGCCGCCTGCTGACGCCGCTCGCGGCCGGGCAGATCGAGCGCACGCTCGAGGCGTCGCACCAGGCGCTGCGCGCCGCCTCGCTCGACCTGACGGGCGAGCACTTCACGGTGTTCGTGCCGCCGCACGCGCCGGACGCCGGCTACGCGCTCCTGGTGTTCATCCCGCCCTGGCCGCAGGCCACGCTGCCGCCAGGCTGGCAGGAGGCCCTCGAGCGCTACGGCACGATCTTCGTCAGCGCCGCCGGCAGCGGCAACGAGGCGAGCGATCTTGTGCGGCGCGCGCCGCTCGCGCTCGTGGCGGCGGCGAACCTGAAGCGCCAGTACGCGATCGATGCGGCGCGCGTCTACGTCGGCGGGTTCTCCGGAGGGGCGCGCGTGGCGCTGCGCCTGGCGCTCGCCTATCCGGACGTCTTCCACGGCGCGCTGCTCAATGCCGGCAGCGACCCGATCGATGCGGGGCCGCCGAGCCCGCCGCCGAGCGCGCTGTTGCGCGCGTTCCAAAGCGGATCGCGCATCGTGTACGTCACGGGACAGGAGGATCACCTGCACCTTGAGAGGGACGCCGACAGCCAGGAGTCGCTGCGGCGCTTCTGCCAGTTCGACTACCACGCCGATATCACCCCTAAGGTGGCGCACGAGGTGGCAGGGCCCACCGCCTTCGCCGGCGCGCTACGCGAGCTGCTCGACCGCACCGCGGTCCCGGCGGCGAAGCTCGAGGACTGCAATGCCGCGCTCGGAAAAAGGGTCGCAGGGGAGCTGGCACGGGTAGCCGCACTGATCGCTGCCGGCCACCGCGCGCAGGCCCAGGAGGCGCTGCTTGCGCTCGACCGCCGCTTCGGCGGACTCGCCGCGCCCGGGAGCGTGGAGCTGGAGAACGAGCTTGGCTGGACCCTGCCGCCCGGGCGCTGACGGGTACGGCGGGCGAAAACAAAAGAGGCGGCCCGGTGGCCGCCTCAAAAGGGTGTCCCAGAAAGTCTGTCAGCTCGCTGTCATCAGATCGGACTCACCCACACTTTGAATCACCGCAGTTCAGGCACGTCATGCAGCCGTCCATCATCACCACCGCCGCCGTGCTGCAGCGGCCGCACAGCTGCGCCCCTTCGGGGAAGTGCGACTTGGCGAACGCGTCGCTCTGCTTGCTGCGCGCCTCGAACTCGGCGCGCTTTTCGTCCACCATTTTTTGCTGGTGCACGTCGAGCTGCGTCTTGCGGATCAGACCGATCGTCAAGAGGTGCTTCTCGATGACGTGGCCCAGCTCGGCGATGATCGAGGGCATAAACTTGCCGCCGGGCTGCCAGTAGCCGCCGCGCGGATCGAACACCGCCTTGAGCTCATCGACCAGGAAGGTGACGTCGCCGCCCTTGCGGAACACGGCCGAAATGATGCGGGTGAGCGCCACGATCCACTGGAAGTGATCGAGGTTCTTCGAGTTGATGAAGACCTCGAACGGGCGGCGCTGCTCGTACTCGGTGCCCTCGTTGAGCACGATGTCGTTGATGGTCACGTACATGGCGTGGTCGGAGATCGGCGTCTTGATCTTGTAGGTTGAGCCGATCAGCACTTCCGGACGCTCGAGCTTCTCGTGCATGCGGATGACCTTGGCCATGTGGCCATTGCGGTCGCGCACCGTCTCGCCCTCGGCCGAGAGCACCTTGGCGTCGCTCGCCTTTTCCATCGGCTTGTCTTCCGGCTTCTGCACCGCGTACTTGACGATTTTCCGGTCGATCTTGATGGTCATGTTGGCAATTCCTGCTCGCAAGAGGGGCGCACTCAGTAGCGCCCGTAGTAACCGTCTTTCATGGCGTCAAACAGATTGGCGGCAGTGTGGATCTCGCCGTCGTAGTCGATCTCCTCATCCCCGCGTACCTCGACCACCGAGCCATCCTCGAGCGTGAACTTGTAGAGCGTGTTCTTCAGGTCCTGCTCCTTCACCAGCACGCCCTGGAAGGCCTCCGGGTTGAAGCGGAACGTGGTGCAGCCCTTCAGGCCCTGCTCGTGTGCATACAGATAGATGTCTTTGAACTGCGGATAGGGGAAATCCGTAGGCACGTTCGCCGTCTTAGAAATCGATGAATCGATCCACTTCTGGGATGCAGCCTGCACCTCGACATGCTCTTTGGGGGTGACGTTGTCCGCGGAGATGAAGTAGTCCGGCAGTCTCTCAGCATCGGTGGTGGCTCCAGGTGTGGCATTCGGATTGACGAGCTCGCGATACGCCAGCAGCTCAAAGGAATAAACGTCGATCTTTTCCTTGGACTTCTTGCCTTCCCGGATCACGTTTCTGAAGTAATGATGAGCAAAGGAGGGTTCGATTCCGTTCGAAGCGTTGTTAGCAAGTGACAGGGAGATCGTGCCCGTGGGCGCGATCGAGGTGTGGTGGGTGAAGCGCGCGCCGGTCTCGGCGAGCTCGTGCACGAGCTGCGGCGCCACCTGGGCGATGCGCTGCATGTAACGGCTGTACTTGGCGTGCAGCAGGCGGCCTGCGATCTTCGAGCCCGCGCGCCAGCCATCCTTCGCCATCTCGGGGCGCTTGCGCAGCATCTCCTTGGTGACCGTGAACTCCTCGTTCATGATCGGTGCCGGACCCTTCTCACGCGCGAGTTCCAGTGCTGCTTCCCACCCCGCCACCGCCATCTCGCGCGAGACTTCCTCGGTGAACTGCACCGCCTCGGGCGAGCCGTACTTCATCTTGAGCAGCGTCATGGTGCTGCCCAGGCCGAGGAAGCCCATACCGTGGCGGCGCTTGCGCATGATCTCGCCGCGCTGCTGCTCGAGCGGTAGTCCGTTCACCTCGACCACGTTGTCGAGCATGCGCGTGAACACGCGCACCACCTCGCGGTATTCGTTCCAGTCGAACTCGGCGAAATCGCCGAACGGGTGTTTCACGAAGCGTGTCAGGTTCACCGAACCCAACAGGCAGGAGCCGTACGGCGGAAGTGCTTGTTCGCCGCAGGGGTTCGTGGCGCGGATGTTCTCGCACCACCAGTTGTTGTTCATCTCGTTGACGCGGTCGATGAGGATGAAGCCCGGCTCTGCGAAGTCGTAGGTGGACGTCATGATCACGTCCCACATGCGCCGCGCGGGCAGGGTCTTGTAGATCTTGCAGGCGACCAAGCCCTCATCGTTGACGACGTAGCCTTCGTGCACCGGCCATTCGCGCCACAGGAACTTCGTGACATCCGAAAGATCGGGCTGGTCGGAATCAACCTCCTTCTTCGATATCGGGAAAGAGAGCTTCCAGTCGCGGTCCTCGCGCACCGCCTGAATGAACTCATCCGTGATCAGGAGCGACAGGTTGAACTGGCGCAGGCGCCCGTTCTCGCGCTTGGCGCGCACGAATTCCATTACGTCCGGATGCCCGACGTCGAAAGTGCCCATCTGCGCCCCGCGCCGCCCCCCGGCGGAAGAGACGGTGAAGCACATCTTGTCGAAGATATCCATGAAGGACAGAGGCCCGGACGTGTAGGCACCCGCGCCCGAGACGTAGGCGCCACGCGGCCGCAGCGTCGAGTGCTCGTACCCGATACCGCAGTTGTGAATGACGGCGAGGCCTTTGTTACCCGCCAGGTAGTTATTGTGCCGCTCGACCGTAAAGTCGAAGAAGGTCTCGGGCAGCGACAGGTTGCGCTCTACGGAGTCGACCGGACGCAGGCTCCGCGCGAAGCCAATCAGCTCGGCCAGTGCGGGAAAGCGCAGGGCCCATCGATCAAGCCACACGCGACTGACGCGCTGTTGCCGGTGATATCCGTGATAGACGCCGAGTTGCTGCTTCTCATGATGGGGAAGATGTGCCGTCGCGCTCTCTAACTCTGCACGCAGCGTTAGCGGCATCTGAAAAACGTCGTACTGCCCTGGTGTCGACGCGCAAGCGTGCATCCGACTGCGCTTCGGAGTGTCAGCCATGTATTCGGCAATGACTGCAAGGAACCCCGAATCACTTATCTTGAGCATCGCGCCACCGCGATCACGGACCACGTGGCCATTGAATACGTGATCGCGTGGCTTGCGTAGCGTGACCGAGCCATGTACGCCGAACAGCCCCAACAGCGACTGAATCTCGGCAGCAAACTCGTGACAGGCAGTCGCGATAGTGGCGCTGCCGTGCTCGGTGCCAACCGTGCCGTCGGCATCGATCAACCCAGCCAGAAAAGGCAGAAAGAATCGCTCAGGCTCACGCGCAATCCACTTCGGCACGCGCAAGGTCGCCGACTTCTTTCCGATCTGACCGTCGATCAGGGCGGCCGCGCGATTGGCTTCAAAGCTTGCAACCGTGTAGTCCCATACAGGTGTTCCACGCCGCGTCATCGATGCCACGGGTCTGGCACGTGAGTGGGCCAAGGTCGCAAAAAATTCGGCGTAGCGTTCTACCACTTCCCGTTCGGCAGCACGGATCTTGAAGACCAGGCGCTGACCTAGCGCGCGGGCACGTGCTGCCCAGGCAGGCTGTGTGGTCTTGTACGCGAATTGCTTCGGATAAGCGCTGCCATCTCCCAGGTGCGCTCCGGCGAACCATGCCTCAAGCCAACGCTGCGAGGTACTCCGCCACTGCAGCTGGTGATGCACGAGCGCATCGGCCGTGGTGACTTCATCCGCACGCACGTAACCGAGTTCGCCCGCTCGGTATACCAGCACCGGATGGCGGATCGACGTCGTGAGCGTCGCTCCTCTGGACGTGATGCGGATCTGTTCGGACTGCGGCACATGGGTCGTCAGGTGCCGCAGGATCAATCGCTTTTCGAAGCGATGAGCATCTACGTCATAGCACAGGATCTCCCGGTGCTTTTCGCTTACTGCCTGATCGGCCGTCACGAGACCATGTTCCGTGGATACCCACGTGCCGGGGGCGACGCAACCGGCCTTCAGCGTGAGCCCCGCCTCGTGCACCTTCTTCAGAATGTCGTCCATCGAGTCCCGGATGGTTCCGGAGACCGTGCAGTTGATGGTCGAGGTGGCCGGCTTGTGCTCGAGCGCCCCGGCGTTCGAGGTCACGCGTCCGGCGGGGATGGCCCCGCGGCGCAGCGCCCACAGGAAGCGCTCGTTCCAGTGCTCGCGCACTTCCTCACGCTCAACGTCAGAGAGGGCCCGGGCGACGCGCTTGTAGGTATCGTCCATCGACTTGTCGACGGGCGATCCGTCCTTGGCGGTCAGGCGATACTTCTTGTCCCAGATCTCGAGCGAGGCTTCCTGGAACGGAATCGCATCGACGTCTTTGGGTTCGATCTTCACGACTGTGTTCATTAATCCGTGGCGCTCCGAAATTTTTTACGCCTTGCCCAACGGATTGCAGGGATGCCGAGAAAGCGCGTGACGCCTCAAAGCCTCGCGCGCCTGACCGGTACCTGCTGCCTTGTGCTGACAGTCAGGTCCCTGAAACCTCCCCCCGACCGCGTGACCTCTGATCGCTCCTCGCGAACACAAGATCTTGTGTCGGGGTCAAAAGCCTAATGACGGTGCCGGGGAGCGTCAAGCGTCACGGCCAGATTTTGTAACGTCAATTTTATTATGCATCTTCAATAAGTTACGACGTTATGCGCCGTAAGATCCCCACCAATTTCTGTAAAAACGGGTCGCTTTCATCGCCCCCCGTCGACCCCAATATCTTGTGCCCAGGTCGAGCACAGGTTTTGCACAAGCTGCCCACAGGCGGCAGAGGCAGAAACGGGCCGCGACGCTCGAAAGACCCGCTTCGGGGACCCACGACGTCAGCCAGCGCACGCCCTCGTGCGCCCTGCCCTGTAAATGCGGGCGCCCGGCGGCGAACACAACCGCCGTCGCGCAGGACTTCGCGAAAACGCACTTGAACTTTCCGCGGCCGAACACACATCGGGTTCATCGGCGCACGAATGCGCAGCGCTTTTTGCAACTTAACTTCGAGAGGAGATTTCTCATGACCATTCTTCGCTACGAGCCCTGGGCGCTCGTGAGCCGCTTTCAGCAGCAGCTCGATCAGGCCCTGAACAAGGACGCGGACAGCGCCCAGTCGAACGTCAGCTGGATCCCGCAGGTCGACATCCGCGAAGAGGCCGAGCGCTTCGTCGTGACGGCCGATGTGCCGGGCGTCGATGGCAAGGACATCGAAATCACGGCCGAAAAGGGCGTGCTGACGGTGCGCGGCCAGCGCTCGTCCGAGAAAAAGACCGACGGTGAGGGCTACAGCCGCGTCGAGCGTGCCAGCGGCACGTTCCTGCGCCGCTTCACGCTCCCCGAGAGTGCCGACGCCGAGGCCATCAAGGCCACGCACGTGAACGGCGTGCTCGAGCTGTCGATCCCCAAGCGCCCGCAGGAGCAGCCGCGGCGCATCACCGTACAGGCCGCCTAAAGGCCCTCACGGTCAAGGACAGCCGGCAGCGCCAGCAAGCGCTGCCGGCTTTCCGCGTTTCCACCGGGCCTCAAGGTCCTGCCCTGGGCTAGTATCCTGCGGGCATGAAGTGCCCTGCTTTCCTCCTCGGGCTGATTCTGCTCGGCGCCGCTGGCGCAGCGCCCGCAGGGCTGCCGCCCATCGTCGGCGACGCGCCGCTGCCGACTCTCGCCCCCATGATCAAGAAGGTCTCGCCGGCGGTGGTGAACATCGCCACGCGCGGCACTATCCGCGACCGCGGCCAGCAGAACCCGCTGCTCGATGATCCGTTCTTCCGGCGCTTTTTCGACGTCCCTCCCGACACCGGGCCGCGCGAGCGGCCGTTTCAGAGCGCAGGTTCAGGCGTCATCTTCGATGCCAAGGCCGGCTACATCCTCACCAACGCGCACGTGGTGGAGAACGCCAACGAGATCACGGTAACCCTGCAGGACGGGCGCGATCTGAAGGCCGAAGTGGTGGGAAGCGATGCCCCTTCCGACATCGCCGTCCTCAAGGTCAAGCCCGACGGGCTGTCGCAGATTGCGCTCGGGGACTCGGCCAAGGTCGAGGTCGGGGACTTCGTCGTGGCGATCGGCAACCCCTTCGGCCTGCAGCACACCGTCACCTCCGGAATCATCAGCGGCCTGTCGCGCTCAGGGATCAACCCCGATGGCTACGAGGACTTCATCCAGACGGATGCCTCCATCAACCCGGGCAACTCGGGCGGTGCGCTGGTCAACCTGCGCGGTGAGCTCATCGGCATCAATACCGCGATCCTCTCGCGCAGCGGCGGCAACATCGGCATCGGCTTCGCCATCCCGGTCAACATGGCGCGCAGCGTCATGGAGCAGCTGATCCGCTTCGGCGCGGTCAAGCGCGGCCAGCTCGGCGTCAGCATGTACACCGTGACCCCGGACATCGCCCACTCCCTCGGCCTGACGAGCGCCGCCGGCGCGCTGGTGTCGCAGGTGGTGGAGGGTTCACCCGCCGACCGGGCCGGCATCCGCACCGGAGATGTCATCACCGCGGTCAACGGCCAGCCGGTCAAGTCCAACAGCGAGCTGCGCAACACCATCGGCCTCAGACGCGTCGGCGACAAGGTCGAGATCGGACTGGTGCGCGACGGCAAGCCGCTGAAAGTCACCGCCATCATCGCCGACACCGCCGCGGAGGCCAGCGGCGGACCTGCGAGCATCCACAAGGCCTTCGATGGCGCGACGCTCGAGGACGCACCCGATGCCGGCGGCGCGCTGGTGAAGAGCGTCGAGGCCGGCAGCGCCGCCGCGCAGGCGGGCCTGCGTGCCGATGACGTCATCGTCGGCGCCAACCGCGGCCGCGTGGGCAGCGTGCGCGAACTGCGCGAGCGCGCCAAGAGCGTCGTCGTGCTGGTGCTCGAAGTACGCCGCGGCAACAGCGTGCTCCTCATCCCGCTGCGCTAGCGGCCTCTTCAGTCCTCCTCGGCATCCGCGGCCGCTGCCGCCGGCCCGCACAGGCGCTGGTGGCGCTCCTTGCGCGGCAGCTGCGCAAGCGCGCGCGCGGCGGCGTAGAAGGCCGGGAGGTCCCCGTGCTCCCTCGCCAGCAGATGCCTGAAGCCAGGCACGCAGTCGTAGTAAGTCGCAACGGAAGCAAGGCGCGCGTTGTTGAGCCCCGCCTGGATCCACTCATCGTAGAGCGGGTAGCTCACATGCTCGCGCTGCTCGAAGGCGTGGATCTCATCCCCGAGCGCGGCCAGGATCTGCTCTTTGCGGGCGCGCATCTGCGGGGGCGCGGCGCCCGATGCGTAGAGCGCCGCGAGCTGCGCGCGCGCCGTGGCGAGGAGCTTCAGGAACGCCTCCTCGCGCGCGGCCTCGGCGCGGAATGTCTGCATGCGCTGCGCCGAGTCGTGCTGCATGAGCCAGCGCTCAAGCCCGGCATCCTCGACGGTCGTCGCGAAGGCCTCGTTGAAGGCCGAGTCGTCCTTCACGTACAGGAGCTGGTGCGCCAGCTCGTGGAAGATGGTGGCCACGAGCTCATCGTCCCCGTAGCGCAGCATCGAGGACAGCACCGGGTCGGCAAACTTCCCCAGGGTGGAGTACGCCGGCACCGGGTCGATCGCGACGTCCAATCCCTGGCCCGCCATCTCGGCCGCGAACTTGCGCGCCGCCGACTCGTGGAAGTAGCCGCGGTAGGAGACGCAGCCGGCCACCGGAAAGCACCAGTGCCGGGGCACCACCGAGAACTCCGGCGTCGCGACCACGTTCCACACCACGTAGTCACGGCCGATGTCCGCATAGCTGCGGTAGCTCTGGTTGTCGGGGAGCTTCAGCTCCCGGGTCGCGAACCCGCGCGCCTCATTCACCAGGGTCAGCCGCTCACGCAGCGCCGCCGCGGTCTTCGGATCCGCGATCACCTGCGCGATCGGCTGGCGCGCGTGCATGACGTGCCACTCCCCCGAGGCCGCCTGCATCAGGTATGGCGTGCCGCAGCCGCCGAGGCACAGGGCGAGCAACGCTGCGAGCGCGGTGCGCAGGGCCGGCGCGCCGCGCCCCGGGGTCTCGGTTAACATGCGCATCATGCGAGTCTACTTGGTCGGTGGCGCGGTCCGGGACCGCCTGCTCGGGCGGCCGGTGCACGAGCGCGACTGGGTGGTCGTCGGCGCCACGCCCGAGCAGCTCGTGGCGCTCGGCTACGAGCCGGTGGGGCGCGAGTTCCCGGTGTTCCTGCATCCTGCGACACACGAGGAGCACGCGCTCGCGCGCCTCGAGCGCAAGGTCGGTCCCGGTTACCGCGGCTTCACCACGCAGTTCGCACCGACGGTGACGCTCGAGGAGGACCTCAAGCGCCGCGACCTCACCATCAATGCGATGGCCGAGGATGAGCGCGGCTCGCTCATCGATCCCTACGGCGGCCAGGCCGACCTTGCCGCGCGCACACTGCGGCACGTGTCGGAGGCATTCGTCGAGGATCCGGTGCGGATCCTGCGCGTGGCGCGCTTCGCCGCACGTTACGCGCCCTTAGGTTTTCGCGTGGCGCCCGAGACGCTTGCGCTCATGCGCCAGATCAGCGCCAGCGGCGAGGCGCGCACGCTCGTCCCCGAGCGCGTCTGGCAGGAAACCGAGCGGGCGCTCGGGGAAGCGCGCCCGGAAGTCTATTTCCAGACCCTGCGCGACTGCGGCGCACTCGCGGTCATCTTCCCGGAAGTGGATGCACTCTTTGGCGTGCCGCAACCGCCGCGCTGGCACCCCGAAATCGATACCGGCCTGCATGTCATGCTCGCCCTGCGCTACGCCGCCGACCAGGACGCGCCAGGCACGGTGCGCTTCGCGGTCCTCACCCACGATCTGGGCAAGGCCGCAACTCCCAGGGAGAAATGGCCGAGTCACCACGGGCACGAGGAGTTTGGCGTGCCCCTGATCGAGGACCTGTGCGATCGCCTCAAGGTGCCGAACGCCCATCGCGAGCTGGCGATACTCACCGCGCGTCATCACACCCTGGTGCACCGCGCGCTGGAGCTCAAAGCGAGCACCGTGCTCACGTTGCTGGAGACCTGCGATGCGTTCCGCCGCCCGGAGCGCTTCGCGCAGCTGCTGCTCGCCTGTGAGTGCGACGCCCGCGGGCGCACCGGACGCGAGGCGGAGCCGTACCCGCAGGCCGCGTATCTGCGCGCCGCGCTCGACGCCGCGGCGGCCGCGACCCTGAGCGCTTTGGAACGTGAGGGCCTGCCCGGGCCTGCGATCGGGGAGGCGCTGCGGCGGCGGCGGCTGGATGCCGTGGCGGCCGTCAGGGCGGCCACGGTGCCGGCATCCGGTGGCGCGCCCGCCTAGAGCAGGTGCTGCAGGTCCTGCAGCGCAAAGCCGGTGAGCGGCGTGTCGAGCGCGCGCGTCAGCGCGAGCACCTTGAACGCCTCGCCCATCTCCTCGGGCATCATCAGGCGGCGCGCTTCGCCGCTCAGGCGCACGCGCTCGCGATCGCTCGCGGCCGCGCTCAGCAGCGCCTCGATGCCGCTCGCCAGCAGGAATGCCGCCTGCGTCGCGAAGCCTGCGACCTCGAGCCCCGCCGTGACACCCGCCTGCGCGAGGCGCGTGAAGTCGACCCACGCGGTGATGTCCTGCAGGCCGACGTTGAGGTAGGGATCATCGTGCACGTACTGCCGGAAGTGACAGCGCAGCGTCCCCGTCGCGCGCTGCGGGTGATAGTAGTGCCGCCGCGGCAGCCCATAGTCGAACAGCAAGAGCGCACCACGCTCAAGCGACGCGGCGAGGCTTGCGATCCAGGCATCCGCCCGCGGGCACACTTCCGACACGTAGCCGAGCGGCAACGGCGTCGAGAGGTCCGCGAAGATCCGCGCGCACTCGTTCTGGAGCGCAGCATCGGGCGCCGCCGCGGCATCGCCCGGCGCTCCTGCAGCATCGAGCCCGACCCCGAGTTCCTGCACCCCACCACCCTCGAGGATGAAGCGCCGGCACGGCAGGGCATCGGCGACCTCGTTGGCGAGCAGCACTCCGGCGAACGGCTCCTGCGGCAGTTGTGTCAGCCAGACGATGCGCTCGCGCAGCGCCCGCGGCAGCTGCGCCACGCGCGCCTGCTGGCGCTGCGCGAGGTCGGCACTGACCTCGAGGATCGCATAGCGCCCGGGCAGGCTGCCGGCGGCGGCAAGCTCGCTCAGGAGCGCGCAGGCCATAGCTCCCGTGCCGGCGCCGAGCTCCAGGATCTCACCGCCCGTCACCCTCAGGACCTGCGCGCACTGACGCGCCACGCAGCGGCTGAAGAGGTCCGAGACCTCCGGCGCGGTGACGAAGTCCCCGCCGGCTCCCAGCTTGTGGCTCCCGGCGCTGTAGTAGCCGAGCCCCGGCGCATACAGTGCAAGCTCCATGTAGCGCTCGAAGCTCAACCAGCCGCCGCCGGCTTCTAGCTGCGCGCGGATCACGCTCATGAGCGCCTCACTGTGACGCGCTTCATCGGCCGAGAGCGGCGGCAGCAATTCCTGCGGCGATGCCCTCATAATCGGCCCCCATGACAGCCAACACCCCCCGCCCGGTCCCGCAGAGCCTCAGCGGCAAGAGCGTGCTCATCACCGGGGCGGCCAAGCGCGTCGGAGCGCAGATCGCGCGCGTACTGCACGCCGCCGGTGCGCGCGTGCTGCTGCACTACCGCAGCTCCGCGGAGGATGCCGCGGCGCTCGCCGCCGAGCTCAACACGCTGCGGCCGGACTCGGCCCAGACCGCCGAATGCGACCTCCTCGACGTGACGCAGTTTCCGGCGCTCATCGCGCGCGCGCTGCGGGCCTTCGGCGGCCTCGACGTGCTGGTGAACAACGCCTCCACCTTCTACCCGACACCGATGGGCGACATCACCGAGATCGACTGGGACGACCTGCTCGGCACCAACCTCAAGGCGCCGCTGTTTCTCGCCCAGGCCGCCAACGCCCCGCTGCGTGAACGTGCCGGCCTCATTCTCAACGTGGCCGACATCCACGGCCTGCGGCCGCTGCGGCGCTACCCGGTCTACAGCATCGCCAAGGCCGGCCTCATCATGCTCACCAAGTCCCTCGCCCGCGAGATGGGCCCGCACGTGCGTGTCAATGCCGTGGCCCCAGGACCCGTCATGTGGCCCGCGGACGGTCTGGACAAGGAGCTGCAGGAGAAGATCATCCGCCGCACTGCGCTCAAGCGCCCGGGCTCGGCCGACGAGGTTGCACGCGCCTGCCTGTACTTTGCCGCCGACGCGCCCTACGTCACCGGGCAGGTGCTGGCCGTCGACGGCGGCCGCAGCATCGGTTGGTGACACGCGCGGGAACCTTTCAGCGCGGCAGCGCCACCAGGGGGTGGCTCACGCGGTCAAAGCGCTGCCACAGCTCCCCGATCGTCAACTGCTCGGTCGGGTGCACGACCTGCGGCGCCAGGGCCGCGAGCGGCCCGAGCATGTACGCCCGTTTCAGCAGGTCCGGCCGCGGCACCCGCACGCCGGGCTCCTCGGCAACGAGGTCCCCGTAGAGCAGCACGTCGAGGTCCATCGAGCGCGGTGCCCAGCGCGGCGCACCGCGCGGCCGGCCGCAGTGCTCTTCAATCGCGTGCAGTCTCGGCAGCACGTCCGCAAGCGCCAGCTGTGTGTCGAAGCCGGCCACAAGATTGATGAAGTCATCACCGCTGAAGCCCACCGCGGTGTTGCGGTACCAGGGTGAGAAGCGCGCGCCCGGAAATGCCGCGGCCAACTCGCGCACCGCGAGTGCCATGTTGTTCTCCGGCTCGACATTGCTGCCGGCGGCGACGTAGACCGCAGGCACTCTCAGCTCCGCGGCGGCGCGGCGGACTCAAGATCCGCGCGGCTGCGCTCGATGACGACGCCCACGTCGCGCGAATGCCGGATAGCGCCGGGCTTGTTGAGCGTGATACGCACCCACCCGAGCTCGAACTCACCCAGGATCACGAGGGCCAGGCGGTGCGCCAGGGTCTCGACCAACTGAAACTGCGACCCTTCCACGAAGGACAGCACGCGCTTGGCGACCTTCTTGTAGTCGAGCGTGTCGGCGACGTCATCGCTGAGGGCTGCGCGCCGGCAGTCCACCGGCAGCTCGATGTCGAGCACCACGGTTTGCTTGACGCGCCGCTCCCAGTCGATGAAGCCGATGATGCACTCGGTCGTGAGTCCATGCAGGAAGATGCGATCGTCGCAGCTGCGCGTGTCGGTCATGGTGCGTGCGAGGGCTCTTTAAGTGGGGGAAGGGTCAGCCAGCGCCGGCAGCGACTCGAGCGGCCACTGGGCGCGCGCGCCGATGGCAAGCGTGTCGTGCTCGCCGGCCTTAAGACGCGCCAGTCCCGCGATCGCGATCATCGCCGCGTTGTCGGTGGAGAATTCGATGCGCGGATAGTACACGCGCGCGCCGATGGCGCCGACTGCCGCCGCCAGGCGCTCGCGCAGCGAGCGGTTGGCGCTCACGCCCCCCGACACCACGAGCACCTGCAGCCCGGTCTCCTCGAGCGCCCGCAGCGACTTGGCAATGAGAGTGTCCACGATCGCATCCTCGACCCCCCGTGCCACATCCGCCCGCATCGTCGCGGTGAGCTCCTGGCCGGCCACCGCATGCAGGACCGCGGTCTTGAGTCCCGAGAAGCTGAACTCGAGCCCGGGCCGATCGAGCATCGGCCGCGGGAACTTGAAGCGTCCCGGGCGCCCCCCACGGGCAAGCTCGGCGAGCTGCGGTCCGCCCGGGTAAGGCAGCCCCAGAAGCTTCGCGGTCTTATCGAATGCTTCCCCCGCTGCGTCGTCGCGGCTCGCCCCGAGCACCCGGTAGCGTCCGATCCCGGACACCTCTATTAAGAGTGTGTGGCCGCCGGACACCAGCAGCGCCACGTGCGGAAACGGCGGCGGCTCGGGTTCCAGCAGCGGCGCGAGCAGGTGCCCTTCGAGGTGGTGAACCCCGAGTGACGGCACGCCCCAGGCGAAAGCGAGACTGCGTGCCAGGGCCGCGCCCGTGAGCAGCGCCCCGATGAGCCCGGGCCCTGCCGTGTAAGCCACGCCCTGGATTTCACCCGGCGCGCGCGCACGGGCCTCCTGCAGCACCGAGTCCACCAAAGGCAGGAGGCGGCGCACGTGATCGCGCGAGGCGAGCTCGGGCACCACTCCGCCATGCGCACGGTGTAGCTCGATCTGGCTGAAAAGGCCGTGCGCGAGCAGGCCGTCGCGGTCATCGAGCACCGCGGCGGCGCTCTCATCACAGGAGGATTCGATTGCGAGGACACGCATGTCAGGAACTGTAGCGCACCCGGTACGGCTGCGCGCCGGGAGCTGCTGCCGTGCTCACCGCCGCGCAGCGTTCCGAGTAGGTTCGCCCGGTTGACATATGCGGCGCGGCGGACCGGCGTGTCAGGGCTCAATGCTATAGTTTGAGCTCAAGACGGCCGCGGAGCGCGGAACGCTTGCACCGATCCAACATGCCGCCCGGCAGAGCGCCCCACCCACCCGGGACTTCGCCGCACCACCCAGCGCTGGCGTGCGCGATGTCGGTTCTCGGCGCGGCGCCGGCGTTCGCGGCCAAATGTTCATTAGGCCTGCTGCCGCCCCTCGAGGTGACGATGCGCGACCTGCAGGCCGCTCGTGCATGCACAGCTCAACGGCAAGGATGCCTTGTTCATCGCTGACAGCGGCATGTACTTCAGCACTGTCAGCCCGCCGCCGTCAGCGAATTCCAGCTGCGCATCGATCCGAGATACCAGGGATCTCTACTCATGGGGGCCGGGGGCGTCGAAAGCGCCCACGATCGCGCGCGCAAAAACGTTCACACTCCTCGGCCACAACTTTCCAAAGTCGACTTCATAGTTGCCGGAAGTTATTTGGAGAGGGGTCGATGGGTCTGCTGGGTCAAAACGTATTCCGGATCGCGGACGTCGAATACGACCTGGCCAATGGGGTCATACGCCTGGCGCAGCCCAGGGACTGCAAGAACATACCGCTCGCTTACTGGGCGCAGGCCGAACACAAGGAGTTATTCGACGCTCGAGCATTGATTTTGCAACCGCGCATGAGCCGCATACGGTCGGCGATTGCGTACCTCAACGGGGAAAAAATTCGCGTCGATGTTCGATACCGGCGCCGGCATGTCCACAATAACGCTGGCTGCGGCCAAGCGCGCCGGCATCACGCCCTAGCAGCGCAGGAGTCGTCGACGCGGGAGATCTACCTTGGATTCGGGCATCGGATAGTCAAGACCTGGATCGCGACATTCGCGAGTTTCAAGATCGGCGACGAGGAGATCCAGCACGCGCGCCTGCGCTTCGGCGATGTCAATCTTGTGGGCAACGACATGCTCATAGGGCCGGACTTCTTTCTTTCGCACCGCATTTACGTGGCGAGCAGCCAGAGAAAGATGTACTTCACTTACAACGGCGGACCGGTATTTGACCTGCGTACGGCGCCAACTCCTGAGACTGGGGCGAGTGGTGCTGACGCCGCTCCCGGAGCGGCACCGAGTGAGATGCACGCCGAGCGCGGACGCGCGATTCGACGACCCGACCGATGCGTCGGGTTTGCGCGGCGTGGCGCGGCCTCCGCGGCCCGGATGACTATGCTCGCGCCATCGCTGATCTGACGCGCGCCTGCGAACTCGCGCCCGGGGAATCTAGCTACTTCTATGAGCGCGGCAGGGTGTACTGGGAGAACCGTCAGCCCGATCTGGCTCTGGCGGACTTCAGCCAAGCCATCAAGCTCAGGCCCGATAACCTCGATGCGCTGCTGGCGCGCGGCTCGCTGCGCGCCAGCCAGCATGCGCCACCAGAAGCCATTGCCGCGGACCTGGAGGCGGCGGATCGGGCCGCTGCGAGGGAAGCCGATGCCCACATGCAGATCGGCAACCTGTACGAGTACATCGAGGAGCCCGCCGCCGCGATCGTGCAGTACTCCAAGTGGATCGATTCCCACCCGCGCGACAACCTGCTGATGCCGCACGCCCTCAATGCCCGCTGCTGGGCGCGCGCCTTGGTGGGGCAAGGGCTCGATCAGGCGCTGTCGGACTGCAACGCTGCACTGCACGCACGGCCCGGCACCGCTGCCTTTCTCGACAGCCGCGGACTGGTCTATGTGCGCCAGGGCAGCTACGACAAGGCGATCACGGACTACGACGCCGCCCTTCGTCAGCAGCCGAAAATCGCCTGGTCTCTCTATGGACGCGGGCTCGCCAGGATGCACAAGGGCATGGCAGGCGCGGGCCAGAGCGATATCGCTGCTGCCACGGCGCTGCAACCGAACATCGGCGAGCTTGCCGCCCGCTACGGCATCAGCCCCTGAAGGTCCCTTGAAGGATCTCTGCCGGCCTTTTGCCTTATGCCCCGCGCTCCTTTAGAATCCCCCGCCCCCGACCGGCCGTGGCTTGCTTTGGTGTCGGCCGGGGACAGTCAGATCTTCAACCTGATCAAAGACTTGAGGTTTCGATGCCGAGCGTCCGTGTGCGTGAGAACGAGTACTTCGATGCCGCCCTGCGGCGTTTCAAGCGCGCCTGCGAGAAGGCCGGCATCCTCACGGAGCTCCGCCGTCGCGAGTTCTACGAAAAGCCGACCCAGGAGCGCAAGCGCAAGAAGGCCGCGGCCATCAAGCGCCACATGAAGCGCGTCTCCCGCGACGGCATCCGCACCTCCCGGTAAGGGATCTCGCTTAAGCGCATGGCGCTCAAGGATCGACTGACCGAAGACATGAAGACTGCGATGCGGGCTGCCGACAAGGAGCGGCTCGCCACGGTCCGCCTGGCGCTGGCCGCGATCAAGCAGCGTGAAGTCGATGAGCGCGTGAGCCTCGATGACGGCCAGGTGCTCGCCGTGCTCGAGAAGATGATCAAGCAGCGCCGCGAAGCCATCACCCAGTTCGCCGCCGGCGGCCGCCAGGATCTGGTGACCAAGGAAACCGCCGAAATCAGCGTGCTGCAGCAGTACCTGCCGGCGCAGCTGAGCGAGGCGGAAGTGGACGCCCTGATCCAGGAGGCCATCCAGGCCACCGGCGCCACCACCATGAAGGACATGGGCAAGGTCATGGCGGTGGTGAAGTCCAAGGCACAGGGCCGCACCGACATGGGCGCCCTCAGCGCCCGGATTAAGCAGAAACTCGGCTGATTTTCCCCCTCTGCCACGGCGCTCACCGCCGTGTCAGGCTTACCCGTTCAAGGCAGTGGGCTTCAACGCCCGGGCGGTCGGCACTTGGGACGCATCCCGCAGCACTTCATCGATGAGCTCATCGCGCGCGCCGATATCGTGGAGATCATCGGCGCACGGGTGCAGCTGAAGAAGGCGGGGCGCGAGTTCAAGGCCTGCTGCCCGTTCCACAACGAGAAGACGCCCTCCTTCTGGGTGAGCCCGGACAAGCAGTTCTACCACTGCTTCGGCTGCGGCAAGCACGGCACGGTACTCGGCTTCCTCATGGACCACGACCACATGGCCTTCCCCGAGGCGGTCGAGGAACTGGCCACGCGCCTCGGTCTCGAGGTGCCGCACGAGGGCGGCCCCGACAATGTCCCCAAACGCGCCGATGAGCCGCTCTACGATCTGATGAAGGAAGTGGCGCACTTCTACACCGAGTGCCTGGCGCGCGAGCCCCGGGCGCGCGACTACATCACGCGCCGCGGCCTCACGCGCGAGACCCTCGAGCGCTTCCAGATCGGCTATGCCGTGAACTCCTGGAACGAGGTGCTGCGGCGCTTCGGGGCGAGCGACAGCGCCCGGAAATCGCTGCAGGACGCGGGCCTCATCATCGAGCGCGAGCGCGGCCAGATGCGCGACGGCGAGCGCCACTACGACCGCTTCCGTGACCGCATCATGTTCCCGATCCGCGATGCGCGCGGCCGCGTCATCGCCTTTGGCGGCCGCATCATCGACCAGGGGGAGCCGAAGTACCTGAACTCGCCCGAGACCGTGCTGTTCCACAAGGGCCGCGAGCTCTACGCCCTCTACGAGACACGCCGTGCGCGTACCAACCTGACGCGCCTGCTCATCGTCGAAGGGTATATGGACGCAGTGCGCCTGCATCAGTCAGGGGTGGACTACGCCGTCGCGACGCTCGGCACGGCAACCACCGCCGAGCACTTCCGGCGCCTGTTCCGGCTGGTGCCCTCCGTGGTGTTCGCCTTCGACGGTGACCGCGCCGGGCGCGCCGCCGCCTGGCGCGCGCTGCAGCAGGCGCTGCCCGAGGCGCGCGAGGGACGCGAGATCCGCTTCCTGTTCCTGCCCGACGGGCATGACCCGGACAGCCTGGTGGGCGAGGAAGGCCGCGAGGCCTTCGAGGCGCGCCTCACTTCCGCCCTGCCGCTGTCGGAGTACCTGGTGCGCGAGCTCTCGCAGCAGAGCGACCTCAGCCATGCGGACGGGCGCGCGCGCTTTGCCGAAAATGCCCGGCCGCTGTTCCTGAAGGTGCCCGAGGGGGTGTACCGGGAGCTGCTGCTCGAGCGCCTGGCGGAAGTGGTGGGTCTCGGGCCGCAGCGCCTCGGAGAGCTGTGGGGCGCGGCGGCCTCACCCCCCGTCCCGGCGCAGGCCGCGCCACCCGTACCCCTGCGGCGCAACGGGGCGCGCACCGCGGTCGGCGCCGGGCGCGGGAGCCTCGTGCGCCAGGCGATCGTACGATTGCTGCACCATCCGCAGATTGCCGCCGAAGTGAGCGCCCAGGAGCGCCTGGGACTTGAGGCCAACGAGGAGCCTGGCGTGGCGCTCCTGCGCGAGCTCATCGATGAGCTTCAGGCGCGCCCCGCACAGATCCCGGCCCAGGTGGTGCAGCGCTGGGCCGACCGCGACGGCGCCGAGGCGCTGCAGAAACTCCTGGAGCGCGAGGAGGTCTTTACCGATGCCCCGGGGGCGGCCGGGGAGCTCAGAGGGGCCCTGGTGAAGCTCGCCGAGCAGGCTGCGGGCCGGCGCCTGGAAGCCCTGGAGGCCAAGAGCCGCTCCGCAACTCTTTCAGCTGATGAACTTCAGGAATTTCAAACACTTATCGTGAAACTGAGGACCCGCGATGCGCGCGGCGGGTAATTTCGTTTGGTGATTCCGACGCCGTCAAATAAAATTGCGCGCTTTGCCTTCGCCCCCTTGAGCCGCCCGCCCGCGGGCAGCACATAGGGTGCATCCACCTTTACGCCGGCAATACATGACACGCAAGCAAAAGCCCCTGACCGTCCATAAGAAGCGCCCCGCAGAAAAGCCCACAAAGCCGGTGAAATCGGTGGCCACCGATAAGGCGGTCGCCGCAGTGGCAAGCCTGCGGGAGAAAGAGCGCGGCAAGGTCGCACCCGCCGCTAAGAAGGGTGCGCCCGCTGCCAAAGCCGTCCCCGCCCCGGCCCACGGCAAGGCTGCCGAGGCGCCGCGCGCCGCCGGTGGCAAGGCCGCAGCCGACAAGCGTCCGCTCGGCATCGAGCGGCGCGTGCCGGCGATGCCCGAGGATCGCCAGTCGCAGCTGAAGCTGCTGATCGCGCGCGGCAAGGAACAGGGCTACCTCACCTACGCGCAGGTGAACGACCACCTGCCCTCCGAGATCGTCGATCCGGAGCAGATCGAAGACATCGTCAATACCATCAACGACATGGGCATCCCGGTGTACGAGAAGGCACCGGATACCGCGTCGCTGCTCGCCACCGAGCCCTCCGCTCCTGCGGATGAGGAAGCCATCGAGGAAGCCGCTGCGGCGCTCGCCGCTCTCGATGCCGAGCTCGGCCGCACCACCGACCCGGTGCGCATGTACATGCGCGAGATGGGCACGGTGGAACTGCTGACGCGCGAGGGCGAGATCCGCATCGCCAAGCGCATCGAGGAGGGGCTGGATACGGTGCGCCGCGCGCTCGCCATGTACCCGGCCACCTTTGACTACCTGCTGCGCGCCTACGAGCCGGTCAAGGCCGGCCAGGGGCGCCTGGTCGACGTGATCGTCGGCTTCATCGACCCGAACGCCCCGGACGTCATCGCCCAGCCACAGAACCCGACCAAGCTCGAAGTGGTCGCGGCGCCGGAGAAGGCCGAGGAGGAAGAGGAGACCGAGGAAGGCGACGACAGCGAAGAGGAGGCCGTCGACACCGGACCGGATCCGCTCGAGGCCGCCACGCGCTTCGCCTCCATCGCCAAGATCCACGCCCAGGTGCTCGGCTCGATCGCCAAGCTCGGCGCCAAGGACGTAAAAACGCTGCGCCAGCGCAAGAAGCTCTCGGATGAGTTCATGGAACTGCGGCTCTCGCCGCGCATGTTCGATGCACTGATCCTGAACCTGCGCACCCACATCACCGAGGTGCGTCAGCTTGAGAAGGAGATCATGGTCATCGCCGTGCGTGACGCCGGCATGCCGCGCAAGGACTTCATCGCCTCGTTCCCCAAGAACGAGACCAATCCGCGCTGGCTGACCAAGCACGTCAAGGGCGGCAAGAAGTATTCCGCTCCGCTTGCGAAGTTCAAGGACGAGATCGAGCGGCGCCAGAAGAAGCTCGAGCAGCTCGAGGTCGTCTATCACCTGACCATCAACGACATCAAGGACGTGAACCGCGAGGTCTCCATCGGCGAGGCCAAGGCGCGGCGCGCCAAGAAGGAGATGGTCGAGGCCAATCTGCGTCTGGTGATCTCGATCGCCAAGAAGTACACCAACCGCGGCCTGCAGTTCCTGGACCTGATCCAGGAAGGCAACATCGGCCTCATGAAGGCGGTCGACAAGTTCGAATACCGCCGCGGCTACAAGTTCAGCACCTACGCGACCTGGTGGATCCGCCAGGCCATCACGCGCTCGATCGCCGACCAGGCGCGCACCATCCGCATCCCGGTGCACATGATCGAGACCATCAACAAGCTGAACCGCATCTCGCGGCAGATGCTGCAGGAGATGGGCCGCGAGCCGACGCCCGAGGAGCTGGCGGTGCGCATGGAGATGCCCGAGGACAAGGTGCGCAAGGTCCTGAAGATCGCCAAGGAACCGATCTCCATGGAGACCCCGATCGGGGACGACGAGGACTCGCACCTCGGGGACTTCATCGAGGACACCTCCGTCGCCTCCCCGATCGACCAGGCGACCATGGAGTCGCTGCGCGAGACCACGCACTCGGTGCTGGCGCAGCTGACGCCGCGCGAGGCCAAGGTGCTGCGCATGCGCTTCGGCATCGACATGAACACCGACCACACCCTGGAGGAGGTCGGCAAGCAGTTCGACGTGACCCGTGAGCGCATCCGCCAGATCGAGGCCAAGGCGCTGCGCAAGCTGCGTCATCCGAGCCGCAGCGAGCAGCTGCGCAGCTTCCTCATGGATGACTGAAGCGCGAAGGCCGCAGCTGTCGCCGTAACGCAAAAGGCCCGGTGTTGTCACCAACACCGGGCCTTTTGCTACGGTCCCCCTCGAGCCTAGATGCCGGCCTTGCCGAGTGCGTCGATCACTTCGCGCAGGGTTTCGGCAAGCGCCGGGTGGCTCGCTTCGAACTTCACGGCGAGGCTCTCGAGCCTGGGCGCCGCAGGCTGCGGGCCACCGCCCTCGAGCTCACGCAGCACCGTGTGCAGCTGGCTGCGGGTACCGCTGTCCACGGGTGTGCCGCTGCTCAGGTGCTGCTGCACCCGCGCCAGGAGCGCCTGCAGGCTGCTGTCCTCATCCATGGCCGCAAAGCCGCTGTCAGGTGGCGCCGCCGAGGGGCAGGCCGCTGCCGGAGGAGGACGCATCCCCGCCGACCAGCTCTTTCCAGGTGATCTCCTTGCCGAGACGCTTGCCCTTCTCGGTGAGCTTGAGCCCCTCGGGGGAGAGCGCAACCATGTAGGGCTTGCCGTCGACTTCGATCTCGCGCTTCAGCAGCTTGTTGAGTTTGGTAGCCATTCATGTCCTCTCACGTGCATTTCGCACGCTGTTGATGGTAACAGCAAACCGCCGCTAACCCCGCGCCGGTCCGCCCGCCAGCCGGAAAAGCTATTTGATGAGCCCCTCGGCCTTCAGCGCCTGCACCACGTGCGGTCGCGCCTGGACGCGGTCCACGTAGCGCTTAAGCTCCGGCCACTTGCCCAGATCGAGTTTCACGTGCCCGGACCAGCCCAGGACCACGCCCATATAACAGTCGGCCACCGTGAACTGCTCGCCCATGAGGAAGGTCTTCGAGCCGAGCGCGCGCTGGGTATAGTCGAGGCGCTTGCCTAAGGCCGCCAGGGCCGTGCGGCGCGCGTCCTCGCCCGACTCCTTGTTGAACATGACCCCGAACTGCTTGTGCAGCTCGGTGCTGATGAAGGACAGCCACTCGATCAGCCGGTAGCGCTCCATGGTGCCGTAGGGGGGCGCGAGCTTCGCGCTCGGGTTCTGGTCAGCGATGTACTGCAGCACGCAGATGTTCTCGGTGAGCGTCTCGCCACTGTCGAGAGTCAGCGCCGGCACGTAGCCCTTGGGGTTCACCTCGTTGAAATCGAGGCCATCCGCGGCCTTGCGGGTCAGCCGGTCGACCTTGACGAGTTCGAACTTCAGGCCCGCTTCCCGCAGTGCAATGTTGGAAGCCTGGGAACACGCACCGGAAAAATAGTAGAGCTTCATCGGTCACTCCTTGGCTGCCCGTTCGCCCCGCTGGCCTGTCATAGGCGCCGCGGGAGGGCCATGCTAACGTTGCCGGCAGCGATGGCAAGAGGGGAATGCCATGAGGTCGCGTCTGATCACACCCACACTCATCGCCGCTGCGATCGCTGTGGGCGGCTGCCCGTACCAGCAGCCCGTGCCCGGGCCGCAGTCCTCCGCGGGTGCCACCCTGCACTTCGGCGGCGCCGCTCATCCCCGGCACGAGGTGCCGGCGCACGCCCCGGCCGCACCCGGGGAGATCAACTGGTTCCAGGGGACGCTCGATGAGGCCTTTTCGCGCCCCGCCTGTCCCTACGCTCACCCGCCGCTTCGCGACCGGGGCGCGTCCCGCTACAATCCGGAGCGGTTGGGCCTGTAGCACAGCGGTTAGTGCAGGGGACTCATCGATACGGTGCCTTCGCGCGGAAACGCGCGAAGTGGACGGGATGAATTCAGGGAAACCTTCGGGCGGCGAGCGCCCATGGCAATCCTGAGCCGAGCCGCCGGTACACCGGCGGAAGGTGCAGAGACTACCTGAGGGCTGCAGCGCCCTTCATGACAGGCTTGAGCATCCCGCACCCACACGCACATCCCACGTGCACGGGTGAAGAGATAGTCCACTCCCACGGGAAACCGCGGGGCGAAGTGAATCCCTTGGTCGTAGGTTCGAATCCTACCGGGCCCATACCTAACCTGCGAACCGGTGTCAGCGCCGCACGAGCGCGGCGTGACCCCTCAGTGCGGCGCTGGCTGCGCGGGCGGTGCCGCACCCGGAGGCGGCGGCGGCGGTGGTGCCATCAGCGGGAATGGCGCGCCTGGAGCGCTGCCCTGATCCGCCGGCACATAGATCGCAAGTCCCTGGGTCACCTTGCTGGTGAGCGCGAAGGAGCCCCCGACGCTGCCGCCGACTGAGCTGTGCGGACCGTAGCTGCTGCTGCCGACTCCGGTGCCGATCGACCCGGTCTGCGCATCCGAGACACCCTGCAGCAGGATGCCGTTCGCGCCAAGCTTGGCGGCTTCCGCCTTCATACGCTCCAGCGCCTTGTCCATGTTCTGCTGCCCGGTCAGTGCGAGCGAGGCACTGCTGTTGGCGTTGATGGAGGCAATCTGCTCATAGCGCGCCGGCGGTGCGGAATAGATGCGCACCTGATCCGGTGTGATCGGCGGCCGCGGCGTGCCGAGCAGCACGTGGGATGAGGTCGAACAGCCCGCCAGCAGCAGGACGAGCGCCGCGCCAAGGGTCGGTCTTTTGATGCCTGTCACGTCAGAGCTCTCCTCGCGGCACAGTGCCAGAGGGTATGCGCGCGGCGCGCCGCAATCAAACCGATATGCGCGATCCCTTGGCGCCGGAGCGCGCCTGTGAAATAAGATGAGCCGGCTGCGGCAGCCACTATAAAGACGCCGCTGATCCGCGCAGCACTGTAAGAAGGAACCCTATGCGCCTGTTGCCATGCGCTGCACTGCTCCTCCTGAGCTTGCTTAGCGTCGCCTGCGCGGCCGAGGTTGGCCCGGGCTACGACATCGAGCTGAGCCGCCTCATTCCCATGCGTGACGGCGTGCCGCTCGAGGCGTGGATCACGAAGCCCTCGCACCTTGAGGCCAAGGCGCCGGCGATCCTGACGCTGACCCAGTACGACATCGACGGCAGCCGGCGCGGCGAACCACCCTACTTCGCGCAGCGCGGCTTCGTGTGGGTGCAGGCCTACGTACGCGGACGCGGCCGCTCCGGGGGCGACAAGAATGACAGCCTGGGCCTGCAGGTGGGGCGTGATGGCTACGACCTCGTGGAGTGGATTGCGCGCCAGCCCTGGAGCAACGGCCAGGTGGTCATGTACGGAGGCTCGTTCGTCGGCATGACGCAGTGGCACACCGCCGCCCAGCACCCGCCGCACCTCGCCGCCATCGCGCCCTACGTCGCGATTTACCCGGGCTGGGACGTGCCCAATACCAACGGCATCCCGCAGGCCTGGACCGCGGTGATCCTCGGCTACACCTCCGGGCGTGGCCTGAACCCGGGCTTCATCGGCAACCCCGCGTACTGGTCGGGAAAGATGCTGGAGCAGTACGCCGCCGAGCGCCCCTTCACCGAGCTCGACGGCGCGCTCGGCATCGCCGCCGATGACTGGTGGATGCCCGACAGTCACGGCAACCACGCGCCGATGATGCGGGTGTGGCTCGATCATGTGGGCGATGAGGCCTTCAACCTCGCCGCGGAGCCGCAGGCGCAGGACTACGCCACCATGGAATTCCCGGTGCTGACCGCCACCGGCTTCTTCGATGACGACCAGCCGGGGGCGCTGCGCTACTACCGCGGTCATGTCGGTCACGCCCCGGCGGCGGCGGTCGCCAAGCACTACCTCGTCATTGGCCCCTGGGACCACGGCGGCACGCAGGTGCCGGCCAGCGACATCGACGGGCTCGCCATCCCCGCGAACGCCGTCATCGACATGAAGCAGCTGCACGCGGACTGGTACGACTGGGCGCTCGGGCGCGCCCCGCTGCCGGCGTTCTTCCAGTCGCAGCGCGTGGCCTTCTACGTCATGGGCGAGAATGCCTGGCGACACGCGCCGACGCTGGAACAGGCCTCATCCGGGAAGGAACTGGTGCTGCGCCTGAGTGACCCTGAAGGCACGCCGCGCGGGGTGTTCCAGGCCGGCAGACTCGCCGCGGCCGCGCCGCGCGCCGAGCCGCCGGCGCAGCTGGTGAGCGATCCGCGCGAGCTGCCCGAGCTCGAGGTGGCCCGCTACGCCGCCGACGAGAACCTGCTGAGCACCTTCCGCGCCTACCAGAAGCGCGCGCTCGTGTTCCACTCCGAGCCCTTCGCCAGCGACACCACCTTCGCCGGGCACATGCGTCTGGTGCTCGAGTGTGCGGCGGACGCCCCGGACTTCGACCTGTCCGCGCAGGTGATGATGATCCGCGCCGATGGCTCGGCGGTGCAGCTCGGACAGGACATCCGCCGCGCGCGCTTTCGCAACAGTGTCTTCAAGCCCGAGCTGCTGCGGGCGGGCGAGGTGGTGCAGATCCCCTTTGTATTCAACTGGGCCGCGTGGCGCATCCCGGCCGGAGCGCGGCTGCGCCTCGTGGTGAGCCCGCTGAACTCACCCGCCTACCAGAAGAACTACAACACCGGCGGCCGCATCGGCTACGAGCGTCCTGAGGATGCCAGGGTCGCGCACGTGAACATCTTCCACGACGCGCGCCACCCGAGCCGGCTCATCCTGCCGCTCGCCAACGAGGCCTTGGCGCCCGCGCAGGCTACTTCTTCAGCTCCACGATGAGGGTCTCGACCGCATCGATGGCCTCGTCCGCGTGCACCACCGGGGGCTTCAGCAGCACCTGCCCGGCTTTCAGCTCGCTCACCGTGGTCGTGCCATCCGGCAGCGTGTACTTCATCTTGCCGCCCTTGATGACGTAGACGACATAGTCGGGGTGCGAGTGCATCGGGGTCTTGTCCCCGGGCTGGGGCGCGAAGCGGATCACCCGCACCCTGTCGTTCTCGGCGAGCAGCTGCTGGCTTTTGAGGCCAAAGCTCAGGGCGTCCTGGCTGAAGACTGCCGGCGCGCACAGCAGGGCTGCCGCGGCGGCGAGTACGAGGGTTCTTTGCATCGGGGCGATCTCCCTGTCCTGAGGTAGCGGGGCGCAGGTGGCGCAACTGCAGCGTCAGGCAGGCTGGTAGGCCTTCACGCCCGTCTGCCACAGGAGGAATGCGTAGGTGTCCGCGGCCTCCTGGTCCTGCTGCGAGCGCGTCGAGCCGATGCCGTGCCCGGCACTGAATTCCACGCGCAGGAGGATCGGCTTGCCGGAACTGGTGCAGGCCTGCAGCCGCGCGGCCATCTTGCCGACGTGGAAAGGCGCCACCCGCGGATCGGTGACGCCGGTCGTCAGGAGCACCGCGGGGTAGGCGGTGCCCGGGCGCAGCGCCTGGTAGCTGTCGATCGATTTCAGTGCCCGGTAGCCGGACTCCTCGTCGATCCGGCCCCATTCGGGCTCCTCACCGTAGCCATTCTGCTCGGCCACGTAGCGCAAAGGGTTCGACCAGCCGACGCCGTCGGTGACGGCAGCAAAGAGGTCGGGGCGCTCGGTGAGCGCCCGCCCGACGGTGATACCACCGGCCGAGCGACCGCTGATCGCAAGACGCGCCGGCGAGGTGTACTTCTTTGCGCACAGGTCCAGGCACACGTCGATCAGGTCGCGCCAGGTGTTGGGCTTGTTGGCGAGCTGCCCGGCCTTGTGCCAGTCGCGGCCGTACTCACCGCCGCCGCGCACGTAGGCGTAGCCGACGATGAAGCCGGCATCCATGAGGGCGAGCGTGCGCCCCGCGAAAGAGGGCGTGTAGGCGACGCTGCCGTAGGAGCCGTAGGCCCAGATCCAGGCCGGCGTGCTGCCATCGAGCTTCAGCCCTTTGCGGTAGATGATGCTGTAGGGCACCTTGGTGCCGTCGCGCGCGGTGGCGAAGAGGCGCCGGCTCTCGTAGGCACTCACGTCGATCGGCGGTTTCGGTGTCAGGCCGGTGGCGGCGACCTTGCCGGCGGCGTTCACCGACCAGATGTCGGACGGGGTCAGCCAGCCGGTCAGGGAAAAAAGGCCACCCTCGAGCGTCGCCTCGCTCGAGAAAGCCCCGAGCGTGCCATCGAAGGGCAGCGCGATCTCCGTGAGGCGGCCGTCGCGCCCGAGGCGCTTCAGCCGCGCGAGTCCGCCGTCGAGCATGGGCAGGTACAGCCCATCATGCGCGAGCGCAAGATGCTCGATCACCCACTCGCCCTGGGGCACCACCTCGGTGGCGCTGGCGATGGCGGGCGCGGCGAGTGAGGTCTTCAGCACGCGCCCGCGCGGGCGCTCGCGATTGGCGAGCAGATACAGCGTCTCGCCGTCGATCTCGGCATCCGTCACCTCATCGGCGAAATCCGCCACCGCCACCCAGTGTGCCTTGTGCGCCAGCACGTCGGCGAGTGGGGCGATGAGGATGCGGGTCTCGCTGCGCACGTCCGCCAGGGTGAGCAGCACGTACCGCGAGCCTGTGAAGGTGGCGATGGCCGGCATCTGGATGCGCTCGAACGCGACCTGCGGGTCGAGGCCGCGCTTCATGAGGACCGGATCGCTCGCCGGATCCGTGCCAAGGCGGTGGAAGCGCGCCTGACTGTCGAGGTAGCGCTCCGGGGTGTCGACCTTGCCGGTGAGCTGGTTGTAGAAGAAGCCGCTGCCGTCATCGAGCCAGTTCGGATCTGCGCCCTCGGCGTCGGGAATCGTTTCCGGCAGGTCGTGGCCCGCGGCGACGTTTAGCACGTGCAGGACCGAGTCCTCGCTGCCATCCTTGGAAAGGCCGTATGCGATGCGCCGGCCATCGGGCGAGGCGCGCCACCAGTCGAGCGACAGGTGCGAGCTGGCGCTGGACTTGAGCGTCGGGTCGATGAGCACGCGGCTCACCCCGCCCTCCTGCACGAACAGCTTGAAGTTGTCCGCTCCCACCGGGCGCTGCTCGTAGAAGAGCCGCCCCCCGGCACGCTGCACGTGGCGGGTGACCGCGGTGTCGCCGGAGAGCTGCTCGATGCGCTTCAGGAGCGCCGCGCGCCCCGGAATGCGGGCGAGCACCGCCCGCGCGTGCGCGTTCTGCCCCTTGAGGAAGGGCAGCCACTCCGGGTCGCGATCGTTCTCCATCCAGCGGTACGGATCACTCAGCGTCTCCCCGAAATAGGTGTCCTTCACCACCGCCACCCGCGCGACCGGGGCCGGCGGGATGGGGTCAGTGGATGAGAGCGATCCGCGCGTCATCACGGTCGCCACGAGACTCCCCGTACCGAGCACCAGTTCGCGACGATTGATACCCCTCATCCGGCAACTCCTATGGCTCCTCGACGACGGTGCCCTGATGAAAGAGGATGCGCCACTGGTGCGCGCGGCGCTGCCAGAGCGTCGCGCGGCGCGTGACGCGCTGCCCCTGCTTCAGGGTGTAGGTGAGCAGAAATACCCCGGGCGCGAGCGCCCGGCAGTGAAAATCGCTCGTCTCCCAGGGGTCCGCGGCGCCCCGGGCGCGGCGCTGCGCCAGGGTCCTGAGCACGTAGGCGCGGCTGTAGCGGCGGCCGGACGCGCCGATCTCCCAGAACTGCGGACTCATCAGGTGTGCGAGCGCGCGGCTCGAGGCGAAGTACTGCGGGCGATGGAAGATCGGCTCGAGATCGCGCAGCTCGGCGAGCACGCCGCGCTGGGCACGCGCGGTGACGAGCTTCGGTTCCATGCCGCTTGAGCGCCGCGCGGCTATGGGGACTCCGGGAGCCAGCGCACGTCCTGCTGCATCTCGTGCGCCACGGCCGCGGCGCCGGCGCCGTGGGCGAGCACCGCGATGCTGCCGCGGCCGCCCGCGGCGGGCACGATGACGCCGTTCAGGCCCGACTCCTGGAAGCTGCGGGCGCCGGAGACCTGCTCGTGGCGCAGGATGAGCACCGTGGCCGGCCCGTGCGCCGTCTGCACCACCAAGTGCGGCACGTAGTGGCCATGAAACCAGCAGCTTTGCGCGTAGGTGATCTTGTCGGAGGTGAGATCGAGCGCCACGCCCGCGCCGTGCAGGGCCGCGGCGATGCCCGGCGCGCTCACCTGCTGCGCCGACAGCCAGCTGTCAGGCTCGTGCTGCACGTGCACCACCACGTCGTGGGCGAGCGAGTCACTTGGGCGCAGCAGCCACACCCCGAGGAGCGCCGCCATGCCGAGCAGCACGCTCGCCGCCAGCGCCCACTCGCGCCACGGAAGGTGCCGGCGCGGCCGGGCGCGGGCCAGGTCCGGCGGGCGCTGCAGCGCCTGCTCGATGCGCGCATCGAAGGCGAGCATCTGCGCGCGCAGCTGCGTGCAGGCCGGGCAGGTGCTCAGGTGCGCGGCGAGCTGCGCTGAGGTGCCGCGCGGGTCGGCGCCGATCAAAAGCCGGGCCTGTTCGCAGTTCACGGCTCGCCTGCCTGCGCCGCCGCGCCCTCGGGAACGCCTGCCATGCCGCACAGTACCCGCAGCTTGTTGCGTGCCCGGAACAGGCGCGTCAGCACCGCCGTCGAAGACAGCTTCAGCTCCTGTGCGATCTCCTCGGTCGAGAAGCCGCCCAGTACCTGCAGCACGAGCGGCTCGCGGTATTCGAGCGGCAGCTTCATGATTCCGTGACGCAACGCAAACAGGTCATCCTCAGTGTCCGCGGCCTTCGGCTCCGCGTGGGTATCGGCGATATCTTCGAGCGGCACGAGCTCCAGGCGCTTGCGCTCGTACAGGCGCGCATGCTCGCGGCGCACGATGGTCAGGAGCCAGGGCCGGGCTGCGGCCGGGTCCTTGAGCGCGTCGCGATAGCGCCAGGCGCGCAGCAGAGATTCCTGCACGATGTCCTCCGCGAGGGCCCGGTCGCGCGCCAGCCACTGCGCAAAGCGCAGCAGGTCCGGGCGCAGCGATTCAAACAGGCGCGTGATGGGCGCACCCGGATCCGCGCCGGGCAGTCGCCCGCCTAACGATAAGACCGGAGATTCGGCTTCAGGATTGCGCATGGCGTTGGAGGTTTAGCCGCGCGCGATTATACGCATGGCGCCGCGGCCCTTCCGGCAATATCAGCGGCAGGGCGCCGGTCTAATCGGCAACCCGTGCACTAAACGCGACAGGAGTCCCCGATGCTGACGTTTCTCGTGGAGTGGCTGATCGAGTGGCCCCGGCGGGTCGCAGGACATCTCACCTGGCTCGCCCCGCTGTTTGCGCGCCTCGTGGTGGGCTGGGTGTTCCTCCTGAGTGGCTGGGGCAAGCTCATGAACCTGCCCACGGTCACCGAGAACTTCGTGGGCTGGGGCATCCCGGCACCGCACCTGCTCGCCCCGTTCGTCTCCGGGGTCGAGTTCTTCGGCGGCCTGTTCCTGCTCCTGGGCCTCCTCACCCGCATCTCCGCCGGGGCGCTCGGCATCACCATGCTGGTCGCCATCAAGTCTGCCAAGTGGGCGGACGTCGACTCGCTGGAGACCCTGCTCGGGTTCGATGAAACCGAGTACCTGGCCCTCTTCCTGTGGCTGGCGATCGCCGGCGCCGGTGCGCTGTCGCTCGATCACTGGCTGGAGGGCTGGCTGCGCCGCCGGCGGCCGGGAACGGCCGGCGCGGGCGCGACGCTGCGGCCCCCGGCGTAACAAATGTCACACCGCGCCGGTCTACTGCCATGCCCGGGCTCGCCCGGAAAATCAACTTGAACGAGGGTTACATCATGCGACTGAAAAACTCCGGCGTGGCCGTGGCGACCGCCGCCGCCATGCTCTTCGGCTCGGCGCTCATCACCACCGCCGCCGCCGCGGATGCCAAGATCCACTGCGACGGCGTCAACTCCTGCAAGGGCCAGTCGGCCTGCAAGAGCGCCAACAACGCCTGCAAGGGTCAGAACTCCTGCAAGGGTAAGGGCTTCATGGAGATGACCAAGGCGGACTGCGACGCCGCCAAGGCGAAGATGGGCAAGTAATCCGGACCTCCGGTCCGTGACCCGGGCGCGCGCCGCAGGATTGCTGCAGCGGTGCGCGGCCCCCACCCGGTGCGACGGCCCCGCAGCCGCCGCACCGGGACCTCCCCAAGAAGTGCGGCGTGCGCCCCCGCCGTGCGCGCGACCCGTCAGCCCGACGGCACGCCGTCGAAGAACTCCACCACCCCGCTGTCCACCGAGTACTCGGCCCCGACCACCAGCAGCCCCTGCTTGCGGATCAGCTGCTCGAGCACTTCCGAGCCGTGCCGCAGGTGATCCGCCGACATGCGGATGTTGGCACGCACCGCGCGGCGCTCAAGCTCCGCGACATCGGCGAGCTTGCCGTCCAGGAGGTCCTCGACCGCCGGGCGGATGCGATCGACGATGGAGCTCAGGTTGCGTGACTGCTCGCGCCATGGCCGCGCCAGCTGCTGCAGGGTGGCGTGGATGGCGCCACAGTGCGTGTGCCCGAGCACCACCACCAGGCGCGTGCCGAACGCCTCGGCGGCGAACTCAACGCTGCCCACCTGGGAGGGCGCGACGATGTTGCCGGCCACCCGGATCACGAACAGGTCCCCGAGCCCCTGGTCGAACACCAGCTCCGCGGGCACGCGCGCGTCCGAACAGCCGAGAATGATGGCGAAGGGCTCCTGCTGGGCCACCAGCGCCCGCCGCCGTGCGGTGTTGTCGCCGTAGTCGCGGCGCTGGTCACTGACGAAACGCTGGTTGCCCTCGCGCAGCGCCTGGAGCGCCTCCCGTCCCGAGATCATGTGGCGTCACTTCCTTCTGTGGTCTTGTGGGCGCGAATATACCCGATCGGCGGCCGGCCCCCGGCGCAGGCCTCAGCGCCGCCGCGGCACCCCGCGCGTCGGTTGCGCCTGCAGCGGATCCTCCGGCCAGTAGTGGCGCGGGTAGCGCCCGCGCATGTCCTTGCGCACCTGTGCGTACGCCCCGCGCCAGAAACTCGAAAGATCGCGCGTCACCTGCAGCGGCCGCTGCGCCGGGGACAGGAGCCTGAAGGTGACGGGGATCTGGGCGCGCCCGAGGCGGGGCGTCGCCGCCAGCCCGAACACCTCCTGCAGGCGCACGGCCACCGCCGGCGCATTCTCGTCCAGGTAATCCACGCGGATGCGCGAGCCCGTTGGCATCGTCAGGTGCGTCGGCGCCCAGGCCTCAAGCTCGCGCTGCTGCGCGTGGCTCAGGCGGGCGCGCAGCGCCTGCAGCAGCGGAACCTTGGCGAGCTGCCCGGCGCGGGTGATTCCCTCGAGCCAGGGGGCAAGCCACTCCCCGAGCGTCTGCGTCAGCGCCGCGTCGCTCACGTCCGGCCAGCTGCCCGCATCGCCCTGCAGCGCGGCGCGCACGAAGGCAAGACGCGCGCGCAGATCCTGCGCGTCGCCATCCCAGGGGAGCGCAGCCAGGCCAAGCGCGCGCACGCCCTGAAGCATCGCCGCGCGCGCCGCCTCGAGCGGCACGTCTGCAAGCGGCTTGTCCTCGAGTACCAGCGCCCCGAGCGACACGGTGCGCCGCGCGCTGACGGCGCGCGCGCGCGCGTCCCAGGCGATGATCTGCGCGCGCTTCAGCTGCGGCGCGAAATGCTCCATGAGATCTGCGCGCGACAGGGGCGCGGCGAGCAGGATGCGCGCGTCGCGCTCGGCGTCGTCCAGGTCGACCGCGACGATGAACTCCTGCTGGGCGAGCGACTGCGCCTCCGTGAAGCTTGCGCCGCGGCCGTTGGCGAGCTGATAGCGCCCCCCGGCCGTGCTGCGGCGCTGGGCGATGCGGTCCGGATAGGCGAAGGCGAGGAGCAGCCCGGCCGCGGACGCATCGCCCGGGGCACCGCGCCCCGCACTTCCGCCCGCCGCGCGGGCGAGGTCGCGGGCGCTGCGCCGGGCGCGCTCGAGCGTGCCGCGATCGATCCCCTGCGGCGGCAGCTCCCCGCGCAGCAGCTCGAGGCGCGTACGGATGTCGGCATCGCGTGCCGCGCCCGCCCCGCGCAGCAGGTCGCGCTCGGCGAGGAGCGCGGCGAGCTCGGCGGCGAGCGGCACCTGGGAGAGCCGCGCGGCGGCGAGCAGCATGTGGGCGAGGCGCGGGTGCACGGGAAGCGCGCGCATCTGCCGCCCGTGGGCGCTGATGCGGCCCTCACCGTCCAGTGCACCCAGGACTGCGAGCAGGTCGCGGGCGCTCGCGAGCTGCGCGGCGGGCGGCGGGTCCAGCCAGCGCAGCTCGCCCGCCTCGCGCGCTCCCCAGCCGGCAAGCTCCAGCGCGAGCGGTGCCAGATCCGCCTCCAGGATCTCCGGCGGCGCGAACGGCGCGAGCGAGGCCTCAGCGCCTTCGCCCCAGGCGCGGTAACACACCCCCGGCTGCGTACGTCCCGCGCGCCCCTGGCGCTGCTCGGCTGCGGCGCGCGAGATGCGCTGGGTCTCGAGTCGACTCATGCCGGTGGCCGGATCGAAGCGCGCGCGGCGCACGAGGCCGGAGTCGACCACGACCCGCACGCCTTCGATCGTGAGGCTGGTCTCGGCGATGTTGGTGCTGAGCACCACCTTGCGCGTGCCCGCGGCCGCCGGGGCGAGCGCTGCGTCCTGCTCGCTGCCGGACAGATCCCCGAACAGTGCCAGCACGCGCACCTGCGCCGGCAGGGCAGCGCCGGCGAGTGCCGTCTGAACCCTACGGATCTCGCGGGCGCCGGGCAGGAACACCAGAAGATCCCCCGGCTCCTCCCGCAGCGCCCGCAGGATGAGCTGCGTCACGCGCCGCTCGGGAGTCTCGGCGTGCCGGGCGCCGGCGTCGGGGAGCAGCGGCAGTCCGGAAGCCAGGTAGCGGGTGCTCACCGGGAAGCTGCGGCCCGGGGCGCTGATGAGCGGGGCGTCGCCGATCAGGTGCGCCACCGCTGCACCATCGAGCGTGGCCGACATCACGAGCACGCGCAGCCCGGGATTGAGGTTGGCGCGCGCATCCAGGGTGAGCGCAAGACCTAAGTCCGCCTGCAGGCTGCGCTCGTGGAACTCATCGAAGATCACCGCGGCCACGCCCTCGAGCGCGGCATCCTCCTGCAGCATGCGCGTGAGCACACCCTCGGTGACGACTTCGAGGCGCGTGGCGCGCGACACCTTGGTGCCGAGGCGCATGCGGTAGCCCACCGTCGCCCCCACGGCTTCCCCGAGCGTGTGCGCCATGCGCCCTGCCACCGCGCGGGCGGCGAGCCGGCGCGGCTCGAGCATCACGAGGCGCCCGGCCGCCGCCCAGGGCTCGCGCAGCAGCGCGAGCGGCACCACCGTGCTCTTGCCCGCCCCCGGGGGCGCCTCGAGCACCGCGGCGCGCTGCTCGAGGAGGGCCGCCGTCAGTGCGGGCAGCGCCGCATCGATGGGCAGCCCGGACCTCACCAGATGTGAACGCGCTCGTCCGGCGGCAGGTAGAGCTTGTCCCCGGGCTGCACGTTGAACGCCGGGTACCAGGCGTCGATGTTGCGCACCACGCCATTGACGCGGAACTGCGGCGGGCTGTGCGGGTTGGAGAGCACCTGCTTGCGCAGGTACTCATCCTTGCTGAGCGCGCGCCAGATCTGCGCATAGGAGAGGAAGAAGCGCTGGTCCCCGCTCAGCCCGTCGCGCACCGCTGCAGGATGCCCGCCGAGGGAGCGGTGGTAGGCCTCATAGGCCACCGACACGCCGCCGAGGTCGCCGATGTTCTCCCCGAGCGTCAGGCGGCCGTTGACGTTGAGGCCGGGCAGCACCGTAAAGCCGTCGTACTGGGTTGCGAGCGCATCGGTGCGCTGCCTGAAGGCTGCGGTGTCAGCCGCGTCCCACCAGGTGTGCAGCACCCCGCGGGCATCGGACTTTGCGCCCTGGTCATCGAAGCCGTGTCCCATCTCGTGACCGATGACGGCGCCGATGCCGCCGTAGTTGACGGCCGGGTCGGCGTGCGGATCGAAGAACGGCGGCTGCAGGATGGCCGCCGGGAACACCACCTCGTTGAAGGTCGGATTGTAGTAGGCATTGATGGTCTGCGGCGTCATGCCCCACTCGCCGCGGTCCGTGGGGCTGTCCACGCGCGCCACCAGGCGGTGCCACTCGAATACCTGGGCGCGCTCGGCGTTGCCAAAGGCATCGCCACTGACGATGTTAAGACCTGCGTAGTCGCGCCACTTGTCGGGGTAGCCGAGTTTCGGGTGAAAGGCGGCGAGCTTCTCCAGCGCCACCTTCTTGGTGGCCGCGGTCATCCACGGCAGCGCCTCGATGCGCTGCGCGTAGGAGGCCCGCAGGTTCTCCACCAGCTGCCGCACCTGCTCCTTGGAGGAGGCGGGAAAGTAGCGCTCGACGTACAGCGCGCCGACCGCTTCCCCGAGGTCCGAGTTGAGCGCGGCGATGGCGCGCTTGGGCCGCGGCCGCTGCTCCTGCTGCCCGCTCAGCGTGCGCCCGTAAAAGTCGAACACCTCCGCGTCGAAGGCCTGCGGCAGCACGGCGGCCACGTTCACCAGGTAGTGGTACTTGAAGTACGGGCGCCAGGTATCGGGGGGCACCTCGAGGAAGAGCCTGGCGAGGGCTGCCACCGCGTCGAGCTCGCGCACCACGAACTGCGGCCGCGCGGTGAGCCCTTGCGCGGACAGGAGCGTGTCCCAGTAGAACCCCGGCGCCATCTCATCAAGTTGCGCGCGCGTGCGCGCGTTGTAGGTGAGGTCACGGTCGCGCCGCTTGGCGACCGGCCAGTGCAGCTTAGCCATGCGCGTTTCGACGTCCACGATCCCCTGGGCCTCGGCGGCCGGATTCGCTTCCCCCGCAAGCGTGAGCAGGCGCGTAATGTGCGCGAGGTACTGCGCGCGCAGGGTGCGGTAGATGGCATCGTCCTTCAGGTAATAGTCGCGGTCCGGCAGACCCAGGCCACTCTGGCTGATGGCCACCGCGTAGCGGTCGGGGTCCTTCTGGTCGGGGCCGATGCTGATGCGCAGCGGCGTGAGGAGTCCCAGGTCACTGCGTCCCATGAGGCGCGTCAGCTCCTCGTGGTTCCGCGCCGCGCCGATCGCCTCGAGGGCGGGGCGCGCCGGGGCGAGGCCGCGGGCATCGATGGCGGCGGTGTCGATGAAGGCGCGGTAGTAGTCGCCCACCTTCTGCGCATTGCTGCCGGCGGCGGCATCCTTCGGCAGCCCCGCGACGAGCGCGAGCTGCTGCTGGGTTGAGCGCTCGTCGAGCTCCCCGAAGGAGCCCCAGTTGTTGCGGTCGGCGGGGATGGTATTGGCGCTCATCCAGCGTCCGTCCGCGTAGCGGAAGAAGTCATCGCCGGGCCGTACCGCCGGGTCGCGCATGTTCAGGTCCAGGCCCCAGGGAGGAATCTCCGCCTGACCCCTGGGGTGCGGCGCTGGCGCGGCATCCGAGGAGAGCGGCGCGTGGCTGCAGGCCGTGACCAGCGTCAGTGCGATCGCGCCCAGGGGCGCCGCGGGGATCCGGTTCCGCATGTGTGTCGACTCCGTGTGAGGATTCAGTGGCGCCAGGCGCCGTAGGCGAAGAGCAGCCAGCCGCCGATCCAGGCAAGCCCGCCGACGGGTGTGAGGACGCCGGTCGGGCGCGGCGCCCCGAGCGCAAGAGCGTAGAGGCTGCCGCAGAACAAACCGATGCCGAGCACGACGAGGAGCGCGGCCGTGCGCAGCAGGCTGCCATCGAGGCTGCGCATCGCCAGCCCGATGCCCACGAGGCCCAGGGCCTGGAAGAACTGGTAGCGCACCGCCGTCTCCCACAGCGCCAGGCGCTCGGGGGCGAGGCTGGCGCGCAGCGCGTGCGCGCCAAAAGCGCCGCAGGCGGTGGCGAGGGCGAGCAGGAGACCGGCGACTGCGAGCGTCCGGGCGCTATTCACCGCGCGGACCGAGGAAGGGCTTGATCATGTCAAGTGGCACCGGGAACACCACGATCTGGGTGCGCTCGTGCGAGATGTCGGCGAGGGTCTGCAGGTAGCGCAGCTGCAGCGCGCTCGGGGCCTCCTGCAGCGCCTTGGCTGCCTCCACCAGCTGCTGCGCCGCCTGGCTCTCACCCTCGGCGAGGATGATCTTGGCGCGCCGCGTGCGCTCGGCCTCGGCCTGCTTGGCCATGGCGCGGATCATGCTCTCGTCGAGATCAACGTCCTTGATCTCCACCGTCGAGACCTTGATGCCCCACACTTCGGTGGCCTGGTCGAGGATGCGCTGCAGGTCGGTGTTGAGCTTGTCGCGCTGCGACAGCAGGTCGTCCATTTCGTGCTGGCCCACCACCGAGCGCAGCGTCGTCTGCGCCACCTGGCTCGTGGCGTCGAGGGCGTTCGCGACCTGGATGATGGACTTGCCGGCGTCGATGATGCGGAAGTACACCACCGCATTGACCTTGACCGAGACGTTGTCGCGCGTGATGACGTCCTGCTTGGGCACGTTGAGCACGATGACGCGCAGGTCGACCTTGCGCATCTGCTGCACCACCGGCCACACCATGATGACGCCCGGCCCCTTGATGCCGCTGAAGCGGCCGAGGGAGAACATGACGCCGCGCTCGTACTCGTTCAGCACCCGCAGCGAGCTGAACACGAGCACCAGAAACAGGATGAGGAGGGCTAATAGAAAGGGCATGGGTGTTCTCCGGACGACGCTGTCAATGACTCACTGCGGCTCGACCCACAATGTTAGTCCTTCCACCTTCACGATGCGCGCCGGCTGCCCGGCGCGAAGGGGCACGCTGCTGCGGGCCCGCCACAGCTCCCCGCCGTAGCGTACGCGCCCCGTGCCGCTGAAGTCCGCGATGACCTCGGCGCTGGCGCCGATCATGCCGCGCGCCCCCGTCACTACCGGCGCCCGCAGCGCACGGCTGGCGAGGTACACGATGCCGCCGATAGTGAGGGCGCCGGCGGTAGCGAAGGCGCCGATGAGCGGACGCGCCACCTGCAGCCCCGGGATGTCCGAGTCGAAGAGTATGAGCGAGCCGACCACGAAGGCGATGAGCCCGCCGACACCCAGGGAGCCATAGGCCGGGTAGAAGAACTCCGCGACGATCAGGGCGACGCCCACCGCCACCAGGGCGAGGCCTGCGTAATTGACCGAGAGGATCTGGAACGCGAACAGCGCCACCAGCAGGCAGATGGCGCCGACCACGCCGGGCAGCACGGCCCCCGGGTTGTAACCCTCCAGCAGCAGCCCCCAGATGCCGATCACCATGAGCCCGTAGGCCACCGTCGGGTTGGTGATGACGGCCAGCAGCTGGGTGCGCCAGTCCGGATGGACATGCACGACTTTCAGGTCCCGCGTCGCAAGCTTCACGGCGCGCTCCCCGAGGTGCACCTCGCGGCCGTCGATGCGCTCGAGGAGCTGCGGCAGGTCCGCGGCGATGAGGTCGATGACGTGCTCCTTCAGCGCCGCCTCCGCCGACAGGCTCGCCGCGCCGCGCACCGCGCTCTCGGCCCAGTCGGCGTTGCGGCCGCGCAGCTCCGCCAGCCCGCGGATGTAGGCGGCGGCATCGTTCACGACCTTGTGCTCCATGGCACCGCCGCTCGCATCAGGGGGCGCGCCCTCCTTGGGCGGCGGCGTCACGGCGGGCAGGGGCGCCGCCGGGGTGCGCTCACCCCCGATCGACACTGGCGTGGCGGCGCCGAGATTGGTGGCGGGGGCCATCGCGGCGACGTGGCTCGCATAGAGGATGTAGGTGCCGGCACTGGCCGCGCGCGCACCCGGAGGACTGACGTAGCTCACCACCGGCACCGGAGAGGCGAGAATCCCCTGGATGATGTCGCGCATCGAGCTGTCCAGGCCGCCGGGCGTATCAAGTTCCAGCACCACGACACGGCTGCCCGACTTCGCCGCGCCCTCAAGCCCGCGCAGTACGTAGCGGGCGGTGGCCGGCCCGATCGCGCCGTGGATGTCGAGCACGGTCGCCGTCGCGGCGGGGGGCAGCGGCAGGGGCAAAGGATCGCCCGCAAGGTCGGCGGCGGCGGCGCCACCGAGGCTGAGTGCCGCGCACACGAGCACAGCGGCCGAAGCTTTCGCGCGCGGGACCCTCATGCATCGACACCCTACTCTGCCGGCGCCGCCAGCTGCAATCGGCGCACCCAGGCCCGCATTAAGTCAGCGCGTGCAGCCCCTGGTAGCCCAGGTACAGGCCGACGAGCAGGATCAGCGCCCCCGAGAAGTAGGGGGCGCGCTGCGCGAACGTGGTGAAGGCACTGCCAAAGCGGTGAGAGAGGTGCCTGACGCCTAAAGCCGCCACGGCCCCGGAGGCCACCATGGTGAAAGCCAGTCCGACGCTGAAACCGAGCACCAGCGTCGCGCCGAGCACGAACTGCTTCAGCTGCAGGCACAGGAGCAGCACTGTGATCGCCGCGGGACACGGCAGCAGGCCCGCGGTGAGGCCGAAGGCGACGATCTGGCCGGTGCTCACATGAGTGTTGGCGAAGCGGCGACGGATATCGTTCGCGTGCGCCAGCTCGTGCGGATCCTGGTAGCCGGGCGCGGCGACGTCGAGGCCCGCGTAATCCGCGACGGCGTGCGCATGCCGCGGCTGCACGAACTCGACATCGAAATCCTGCTCACCGCCCGCCCCCCGCAGGTGCACACGCGCGATGAACTCGTGCGGCTGCGGCACTGCCTGCGCCGAGACCAGGCGCTCGCCTGCGCGGTGGAAGCCGAAGATCTCCGAGCTGCCCTCCTCGCGCTCCGTGACGACATTGACGGCGTCAGGCCCGGGCAGCACGCCCTCCTCGGCCTCGAGTACGAAGTGTGCCCCGGACCCTGAGGGCGCAAGCATGAGTCGCAGTGTGCCGCCCGGGACGATGAGGTCGCGGCCCTCAGCTGCCGCGGCTTTCCCCGTGCCGTGTTCGTGAGGGTGATGGTCGTGATCGTGGTGATCATGATCGTGGCCGTGGGAGTGAAGATGACCGCGCGCGTCGGTCTCGCGGCGGCGCGCGTTCCAGGTCCGCAGCATCATCCACAGGGCCACACCCATGATGGCGAGCGCGGAGGCGATCTGGAAATACGGCTCGCTGGTCTCAAGGTCGAAGCGGCGCCCGAAGTAGATGCCGCCGAGCCCGATGAGCCCCACGATCGCGGTATGGGAGAGCGTCGCCGAAAGGCCCAGGAGCACGGCCTGGGCGAGCGTGCCGCGCACGGCGATGATGAAGGCCGCCATCATGGTCTTGGAGTGCCCGGGCTCAAGACCGTGCAGCGCGCCGAGCAGGATCGCGCTGGGCAAAAACAGCCAGGAGTTTCCCTGCTGCAGCAGGGTCGCGAAGTCCTTCACGGGCTTGAGGGCCTGGGCCGCCGGGCGCCGGCGGGCTCGCACGGCACCTCGGGCGCGCACCGGCAATGCGACTTCAGGGCGTCCTCGGACGCCGCCGGGCCGGCGGCGCGCGCGGGGTTCGCGGCAGGCCCGTGTGCTGGGTGCGAAACGGCCGGGTGGCGCTGCGCGCCTGCGGCGTCGCGCCGCCGCCGGCGGGCTGGTAGGCGGGCACGAGCTGCGAGCGGCCGCTGCCGATGAGGTCCGCGCGCCCCATGCGGCGCAGCGCCTCGCGCAGCACCGGCCAGTTGTCCGGGTCGTGGTAGCGCAGGAACGCCTTGTGCAGGCGCCGTACCTTCAGGCCCTTGGGGATCACGACCGACTCGCTCGTACGCGTGATGCGCTTCAGCGGGTTCTTGCCCGAGTGGTACATGGCGGTGGCGGTGGCCATGGGGCCGGGCAGGAACGCCTGCACCTGGTCGGCCCGGAAGCCCTGGCGCTTCAGCCACAGCGCAAGCTCGAGCATGTCCTCATCGGTCGTGCCCGGGTGCGCCGCGATGAAGTAGGGGATCAGGTACTGCTCCTTGCCGGCCTCCTTCGAGTAGCGCTCAAAGAGCTCCTTGAACCGGTCATAAGCTCCCACACCCGGCTTCATCATCTTGGAGAGCGGGCCTTCCGCGAGCGCCTCGGGCGCGATCTTCAGGTAGCCGCCGGTGTGGTGCTGGGCGAGCTCTTTCACGTACTCGGGCGACTCGATCGCGAGGTCATAGCGCACCCCGGAGGCGATCAGCACTTTCTTGATTCCGGGCAGCGCACGCGCCTTGCGATAGAGCGAGATCAGGGGCGTATGGTCGGTGTTGAGGTTGGGGCAGACGCCCGGGTAGACGCACGAGGGGCGGCGGCAGGCGCTCTCGATCTCGCGGCTCTTGCAGGCCAGGCGGTACATGTTGGCGGTCGGGCCGCCGAGGTCGGAGATCACGCCCGTGAAGCCGGGCACCCTGTCGCGCACTTCCTCGATCTCACGCAGCACGGAAGCCTCCGAGCGGCTCTGGATGATGCGGCCCTCGTGCTCGGTGATCGAGCAGAAGGTGCAGCCGCCGAAGCAGCCGCGCTGGATGGCAACCGAGAAGCGAATCATCTTGTAGGCCGGAATCTCGGCGTCCCCGTAGAAGGGGTGCGGCGCGCGGCTGTAGGGGCGCTCGTACACCCAGTCCATCTCGCGCATCGTGAGCGGAATCGGCGGCGGATTGAGCCACACGTCGGTATCGCCGTGGCGCTGCACCAGCGCCCGCGCGTTGCCGGGGTTGGACTCCAGGTGCAGGATCCGCGAGGCGTGGGCGTACAGCACCGGGTCCGCCGCCACCGCCTCGTGCGAGGGCAGGCGGATGACGCTGTGATCGCGCTCGGCGTTCTTCACCCGCCGCACGAAGCGCACCACTTTCTCGGCCGGCGCCGCCCCGGACGCGCAGGGCGCGGCCGGTGCGCCCGCGGGCGCTGCGCCTTCCATGGCGTAAGGGTCGACGGGCGGGTTCAGCGGGCCGGGGGCATCCAGGTGGGTCGAGTCGATCTCGATCCAGCCGGCCGGCTGGCTGCGGCGCGCGAACGCGGTGCCGCGCAGGTCGGTGATCGCACCGATCGCCTCCCCGGCCGCCAGGCGATGCGCGAGCTCGCAGATCTGGCGCTCGCCGTTGCCGTAGACCAAGAGGTCCGCCTTGGCATCCAGCAGCACCGAGCGGCGCACCTTCTCTGACCAGTAATCGAAGTGCGCGATGCGCCGCAACGAGGCCTCGATGCCGCCGATGACGACCGGCACGTCGCGGTACGCCTCGCGTGCGCGCTGCGCGTAGACGATGACCGAACGGTCCGGGCGGCGGCCGCCCTGACCCCCGGGGGTGTAGGCGTCATCGCTGCGTACCCGGCGCTCGGAGGTGTAGCGATTGACCATCGAGTCCATGTTGCCGGCGGTGATGCCGAAGAAGAGGTTCGGCGCCCCGAGGGCAGTGAAGTCAGCGGTGCTGTGCCAGTCGGGTTGCGCGATGATGCCGACGCGGAAACCCTGGGCTTCCAGGACCCGCCCGACGATCGCCATGCCGAAGCTCGGGTGATCGACGTAGGCATCCCCGGTGACGATGATGACGTCACAACTGTCCCAGCCGAGCAGGTCCATCTCCGCGCGCGACATGGGCAGGAACGGGGCGGTGCCCAAGCGCTCCGCCCAGTGCTTGCGATAGCCGTAGATGTCGCGCGCTGCTTCCATAGAACCGTAAATTAGACCAGATCCCGCGCGGCCGGGTCACATCGGTCCGACAGCCGGCCGGCAGCCCTCCCGGGGCCTCCTGGGCAGGATCCTTGTGTTACCAAGTTACCGTGGTAACATTCGTCCCATGAAAACGATCACCCGCACCCAGACCGGGGTGCGCCTGGAGAGCCGCCTGCTCAAGGTGCTCAAGGCGCTGGCGACCGACCTCGACATGTCCTTGGGAGATCTCCTGGAGGGCGTCGTCCTGCATGCCTTCGAGGGCAAGGCGCCCTTTGGTCCCGCGACGCTCAAGAAGATCAAGGCGCTGCGCGGGGTCTACGGGCTCGATCTCGTGGCGCGCGATTCGCACCAGCTGCGTGAGGTCGAGGACAGTGAGCGCTGAGGAACGCGACCTCGAGCGTTTCCTGCGCGGCGACGTCCCCGCGGCCGAACTTCCGCATCGGGAGCACGTGCGCATGGCGTTCGAGATCCTGCGCCGCCACGACTTCCTCGAGTCGGCTCAGCGTTACTCCGGGGCGCTGCGCGTCATCGCGGACCGGGCCGGACACCCGCAGGCCTTCAGCCTGACGATCACGCTCGCCTTCCTGGCGCTGATCGGCGAGCGCATGGCCGACGGGGAGGACGTGGAGTTTGCCGGCTTTGCCTCCCGCAACCCGGACCTTTTCGATAAGGGACTGCTCGGACGCTGGTACCCGCCCGAGCGGCTGACCTCCCCGCTCGCCCGCGGCACGTTTCTCCTGCCGCACCCGCCCCCGTGAGCGCCCGCGCGCTGCTCGGGCTCTACCGCGGCACGTTCTGCCTGCTGCTCGTGGTGGCCTGCGTGCAGACCCTGGTGACGCAGCAGGCGGTACCCCACGTCCTGGCTCTGGCCAGCGCGGAAATTCTCGGCGCCCTGCTTCTCCTCGGACGCCGCACGCAGCTCATCGGCCTTGCGCTTCTGCTGCTGAGTTTCGTCGGCGCGCAAGTCCTCGCGGCACTGCAGGGCGCCTGGCCGACGCGCTTTGCGCAATTTGCCGCGAGCGCGCTCCTGATCGTGCTGCTCGACCGCGCATCGGCCGGCGCACGTGCCGCGCCAGACTCAGGAGGCTAAGCGCGCTTTAGGGCACGGCGCATGCGAGAAGCTTCGGGATGCGCGCCTCAGTAGCCGAGGTAGGGCTTGCGCTCCTGCTGCCAGGCGGCCTCGTCCTTCGCCGTGAGCTGCTCGAGATCATCCGGCGTCGCGGCCGGGTCATCGACCCACTCGCGCAACAGCGGACTGCCATTGATGACATCGATCGCGAGCCGTCCGACCTCGTACTCGTAGGGGAAGTCGCGCCACAGGGGATAGTCCGGCCGCAGCTGCCGCAGCGCCTTGAAGACGAGGGCGAACAGCCGCCACGGACGGAAGCGCTCGTGATCGTAGTAGAGCGGATCCTCGACGTGTACCTGAACGCCGGCGCACAGCTTCCCGGCGTGCTTCTGGAAGGTGGGTTCAAAACAGCAGGGCCGCAGCCGGCAGCCCTCGAGCCAATGGGGCGCGAGTGCCTGCATCTTCTTCAGCAGCTGCGGCACGTCCAGGTCCGGGGCGCCGAACAGCTCCAGCGGCCGCGTGGTGCCGCGGCCTTCCGAGAGTGTCGTGCCCTCGAGCATCACCGAGCCGGCGTAACAGCGCGCCATCCACAGGTTCGGAGCGTTCGGGCTCGGGTTCACCCAGGTTCGCTCGCCCAGCGGCCAGCCGTAGCCGGGAGCACTGAGCGGCCGCCAGTCGAGCAGCGATACCACGTGGCAGTCGACGTTCAGTCGCAGCGTGCTCACGAACCAGCGCGCCAACTCCCCGAGCGTGAGCCCGTGACGCATCGGCAGCGGCCCGGCACCGACGAAGCTCTCCCACCCGGCGCGCAGCGCCAGCCCCTCCACCACGCGTCCCGCCGGATTGGGCCGGTCCAGCACCCACACGCTCTTGCCGGTGCGCGCGGCTTCCTCGAGCACGTAGCGCAGGGTGGTCACGAAGGTATAGATGCGGCAGCCGAGGTCCTGCAGATCCACGAACAGCACGTCGAACGCTGCGAGCATCTGCGGGGTCGGCCGGCGCACGGTGCCGTAGAGACTGAACACCGGAATGCCCAGCACGGGATCAACGTAGTCGCTGGACTCGACCATGTTGTCCTGCTTGTCGCCGCGCAGGCCGTGCTGCGGGCCGAGGGCAGCGCTCAGCTGCACGTCGGGGAGCGCTGCCAGGGCATCCAGGGAATGCTGCAGCTCGCGCGTGACCGAGGCGGGATGCGCGAGCAGCGCCACGCGCCGCCCGGCCAGGGGTTCACGCAGTGCCGGCTCCTCGAGCAGGCGGTCGATACCGAATTTCACGGTGCGCACAGCTCCAGCGTAAAGGCATCGGGGTGATGGAAATCGGGTTTGCCGGATGGATGGTGCAGCGACCAGTAGGACAGGGCGCCCTCCCCGTCTTCGACCACGGCGGCGAGGGCGAGCCGCAGCCGCTGCGCCGGATCCAGGTCCGGCAGTCCGGCGAGCTCCACCGTCGCGAACAGCTCCAGCCGCGCCGGGCGCACCTGGACATGCAGCGCGGGCGGCTGCACCAGGTACACCGCACTCATGCCGCGACGGTAATCGTCGAAGTGATAGGCCGCCCAATCACCGGCGGGCGAGAAGTTGAACTCGTAGTAGCCCGGCACCCCCGGGACGCTCACGAAGGCCTCGAAGCAGGTGTGCCGCCACAGCTCATCGTGGCGTTCGCCCCCGTGAGATTCGGGCAAACGCAGGCGGCTGGTATCCGCGTGCAGCGTGTATTCGCACACCAGCACGGCGCGCGCCGCCAGCCGTGCCTCCACGGTAAGTCCTGCGACCGCCTCGCAAGGCGTATCCGGGTGAGCCGCGAGGATCGACCACTGCGCTGAACCTTCAAGCATGCCCGCCTCAGCGCTCAAGCCATTCCCGCAGCGCGTCGTTCACGGCAGCCGGACGCTCCAGGGTCGAAAGGTGCCCGCACTCGGGCACGACCACGAGCCTGGCACCCGGGATGCCGTCGGCGATCTCGGCGGCGCGCTCGGGCGGGGTGAGCTGATCGCCGTCTCCGACCAGCACCAGCGCCGGGCAGCGGATGTCCTTCAGGGTCGGCCGTGAATCGATGCGTCCGATGTTCGCGGTCTGCTGCCTGAGATAGCCCGCAACGCCCACCTCCTCGCCCATGCTCATGATCAGCCCGGTGAGCTCCGCGTCGTTGAGACGACCGTCATGCACCAGGCGGGGAATGAGCCCGCTGACGACGCCGGCGAAGGGTCCGCGCCTGGCGAGTTCCATCTGCACACGCCGCGCGGCGCTCGCTTCCGGGGTATCCGGGCGCGCCATCGTGTCGAGGAGCGCGACCCTCCCCACGCGCTCGGGCGCCTGCCTGAGAATCTCGAAGGCGATGTAGCCCCCCATGGACAGGCCCACGAGCGCGAAGCGTGCCGGCGCCTCCGCGAGGATGCGCCGCGCGAGCGCCGCCATGCTCTCATCGCGGGTATGGTTGGCGAGCATCACCCCTCCCCGGGGCCAGAGCACCTCGAGCTGCTGCGCGTAGAGGCGCGCCGACAGCAGCAGTCCGGGAATAAGTACTACGGGCAGGGACTCGCTCACGAAGCGAAGGGTAACATGCGCATATGAGACACCGTATCGCGACGCTGCTCCTTGCTGCCGGCGCAGCGTTCGCCCACGGGGCAGCACTCGGTGCGACTTCGCAGCCGCCGCTCGATGCGGCCGCGGCCGCACGCTTTGCGGCACTGGCGCTCAAGTGCCTGCACCAGGAATACCCGAACCACGTTTCGCTCACGCTCAACAGCGACGCGGACGCCCGGCCGCCGCACTCGCTCACGCCGGCCTTCTACGGCTGCCTCGACTGGCACTCGGACGTGCACGGCCACTGGCTCCTGGTGCGGCTGCTGCGCCTTTACCCCGGGGCGCCGTTCGCCGCCCAGGCACGCGCCGAGCTCGCCCGCAGCTTCACGCCGCAGAACATTGATGCGGAAACCTCGTATTTAAGAGGAGCCGGACGCGCCTCATTCGAGCGCCCTTACGGGCTTGCCTGGCTCCTGCAGCTCGGCGCGGAACTGCGACGCTGGGATGATCCCGATGCGCGTGCCTGGAGCGCCACGCTCGCGCCGCTGGAAACCGAAGCCGCCGCGCGCATCGCCAGCTGGGTCCCCAAGCTTCACTACCCCATCAGGGTCGGCGAGCACGATCAGACCGCATTTTCGTTCGGACTCATATGGGACTGGGCGACGCTCACCCACGATGAATCGATGCGCACGGTGCTGCGTGATGCCGCCGCGCGCTTTTACCGCCGCGACCGTGACTGTCCGCTTGCCTATGAGCCCTCGGGCGAGGACTTCCTGTCACCCTGCCTCGCGGAAGCTGATTTCATGCGTCGCGTGCTCGAGCCGCCGGCATTCGCCGCCTGGCTCACCAGGTTCCTGCCGCAGATTCCAAAAAATGCCAACGGCCGGACGTGGCTGTCGCCCGGCGTGGTGACCGACCGTTCCGATCCGAAGCTCGCTCATGTCGACGGCCTGAACCTCAGCCGTGCCTGGATGCTTGACGGGATCGCAGCAGGGTTGCCGCGCGGCGATGTGCGCATCCCCGCGCTGCTTGCCACCGCCAAACAGCACGCTGAAGCCGCCCTGCCCGCCGTCACGGGCGAGTACTACGAGGGCGGTCACTGGCTCGGGACGTTCGCGGTTTATCTGACCACCCAGGCTGGCTTGCAGCAAGCCCGCTGATCCAACCTGGGAGATATGCAGCTATCAACGGATGGCATGCGACCGAAACGGCGTAATTTGGAATCTTCGGTCGCCTAAACATAGTTAGAGGTCATTCCGGAGACTCGCCGTGCAATGGCTCGCCACAGCAGCTCTCGTTCTCACAGCATCGGCACCTCAGGCCACTCAGGAGGTCACGCTGTCCGGTATTTCGCTTCAGCTTCCGGCCACATGGACCGTCAAGACCGACGGCCATTACGCGCTCATGGCTTCACTCTCTCCCGTCTTTAATCCAGCGGTGATGCCTTGGGTCACTATTAACCTGTGTGACGACTCGGACAGTCATCGATGTCCTGCTCGTCCACCTGACCTGAGCAAAGACAAAGCATGCGGCTCCTTTCAAAAGACAACGCGCGAATGGCCGAGCGGCATTACTGAGATACGTTGGGTATGCCCATTGATGCTCGACAACCCAGGCGTGCGCTACAGCAGTGCAGTCACTCAGTTCGAGGTTGGGAAACGACGCCTTCTTATGTACTACTTGGCAACGGACCGCGACATTCCCCCGGCCACATTCCTAGACGACTTTGCTAAGGCGCTGAAGGCGAATGACCTCTAACAATGCTTCGAGCGGCCGTGATGGTTGAGACGTTGTACGACGCGAGCACAGCGCAACATTGTGTGCTCGCGTCGCTTATCGAGATGCGGCGGCCGGCCGCTCAAGCTCACCGTTAGATGATCTAGAGACGTCTTGACGTTGTGACGTCTTAACGTCATAATGGTGGCATGGAGAATTCTAAGCGCGCTACCGTCTACTTCACCGCCGAAGTTCACAAGGCACTGCGCCTTCGTGCGGCAGCTTCGGACCGTTCCATCTCTGATATGGTTAATGACGCAGTGCGGGCTGCGCTGGCCGAAGACGCCACCGACCTCGAAGCGTTTGCGGACCGCCACGCCGAGAAGAGTGTGTCGTTTGAGAGCTTTGTTAGCGGCCTGAAACGCCGTGGCCGAATATAAGATCTTTCTAAAAGCTTCGGCAGCTAAGGAAATCGACGCCGTCGACTCTAAGGCAGACCGCCGCCGGATCGTCGCAAGAATTGCCGCCTTGGCCGAGAACCCTCGCTCACAGCAGACCGAGAAACTTGCCGGGTACGACGACCGCTATCGGATACGCCAAGGCCAGTATCGCATCGTCTATTTCATCGACGACGCGCAGCGCCACGTGACAATCTTTAAGGTCGGGCACCGAAGAGATATCTACCGCTAGATCATCTAACCATGCTTCGGGGGTATAGATATATCCCACCGAAATAAACAACATGATTGGGGGGGCGCGACCGGGGCAACGCTGGAGAGGCATTAACCAAAAATCTCTGAGGCGCTCAGGCGGGGACAAAAGGTCACCCGCAGATCAGTACCCCTTGATCCCAGCGCTCCTCCCGGCCATCGCACCTAGGCCGAAGCGTCGGGCTTCCTCCATATCGATACGAACATTTTTACCTGCCTGCTTCATCATCGCAAGCAATTCGTTTCCATTTACCAGTGTCAAGGGTTTGTTGCTGGCGAATGAATATGCATCGGGTCCGAAAGTGCTCGTAGTGACGAGAATTCCCTTGTTCGCGCCCTCATTCATTACCGTGCCATACAGGTCACGGACAGATGAAACATCAACCGTATTGGTATAGCGCTTTGCTTGAATGACGATTTTTCCTCCTTTGATTGGATCAGGATCAAGAACCATTGCATCAACACCACGATCTCGGCTCGCCTGCGTTACCTTTACCTCGACACCATCGCCGCCAAACATTTTCTCAAACAATTCGCGTATCAGGTGCTCAAACTTCTCCCAATCCATTGTCGCGAGATTCATACCGTCCGCCATTGTGTCAAATACTTCCTGGCCTGCCACAAACCTCGGGTCGCTCGTGTCAATCACCACTTGGGGCCGGATCGGAACTACCTCATCGATCACATGCGCCGATTGTCCATTGTGATGCTTGAATGAAGGATTGGGATCAATATCAGGCAAGCTGATTTCACGGAAATTCTGAGGTGTGTCCATTAGCGAAGCAACAAATGCACTTTCTTCTTTGCCTGTCGTCTTCGACTTGAATTTAACCCAGCCATTGACTGCTATAGCCTTAAGGTGATCACCAAAATCTGCCGCCGCGAACTCAACCGCTACTCGCAGTAGGATGCGGGAGTAAACTTCATCGAGCACGTCTTCCGTCTCGCGCTTTGTTGCATTCTTGAGATTTCTGTATGGAGCAATATTCGGTCGCTTTGCCTGTGACACCTTCATCACATGAAGTTCACGGAGGACAGGCAAGCGAACCTCGATGATCAGAGTCTCGCCAGATTGGTCAGTTCCTACCAAAAAGCGCTGTTCGCACCAATCGGGGAGGACAATCAGTCTCCCGATCGCTCCAAAGTACGCAGATAGCCCCTCCGTATCTCTGCGTTGATAACCTATTAGTAGTTGGCGGTATACCTGACGATATTCAGAACACGCCTTACGATACGCATCAGATGCAGCTTGATACTCTGCGTTGAGCGTTTCCTGTCCCTCGATTAGGGCTCTCTCAACCGTGATCTTCTGTTGAGCTAGCTTCTGTTGAATAAGCAAAACGTTTTTGTTTGCATCTGAAATTCTGGGAATCAGCTTGGCAATCCGTGTACGGGCGGCGTTAACATCACTGAGTTCCTGTAAGTACAGCCGCCGCGCCAAGCGGCCGAGAACTGACTCGGCGTTGCGAACTTGGAAAATGGGTTCGTTGAACGATATGGATAGTGGCGCTATGGGTTCGGGCCATCCGATTCCCGTTATCCTTGCCTTCGGCTTTGAAACTTGAAATAGACACTTATCTTGAGCCAATTGGCGAATCGTTTTAGTCGGGGCGGGATTTGTGCGTGTGCAGATCTCTTTAAAGTGATCAAGAACGATCGTCGTTGTGTTGCCGTCTCTGGCAGCGGGCAGTTCAATTTGCTGGAATATCGGTGGTCTAAAGTCATCCAGAACAACTTTCGGAATCTTCCAATTACTTGCAACCTTGATCATCGCCTCAGTTGCAACAATGGATTGTTCGTTTTCATCGATGTTTTCTGGTATCAACTGGGTTATCCGCGGGCTTAGCCGATGCCGCAGATATTGGCGTATTGTTTGTCCAGTTGATCGAGTTCCACTCGATGCCGCATGTCCTGTGGCAGCAAGTGCGCTCGCCCCCGCAGACAGGATTTCACTAACGATTTTTAGAATCCACAGAATTACGTAGCCAGCTGCAACTAGCAGGGCTATCCCTATAACGACATAATTCACAGCGCCATTATAATCCGCTCAGGTATGGGAACAGGCTGAGCTGTTTCTCGATGATCACCGCCGAGGTTGATTGCCTCATAAAAGGTATCGAACGCGGCTTCAACGGTGTATGCCACGTGCTGAGTATAGTGGCTTCGCGCTCGTTATCCGCGTTCCAGGCTGTTCGCGAAGTGCCGTGCCGCGACTGTTTTGTAGCCTGTCGACCTGTGAGGTGAGAGTGTCCCGCGCGATGCGACAGATGGGTTGTTCGGTGCAGCGATCTCTTTGTGGTTTATTTCTGCGGGCTATATCTATACCCCCTAACCATGCTTCGAGCGGCCGTGATGCGTGAGATTAAGTGCGCCGCGAGCACAGTGAAACAGTGTGTGCTCGCGTTGCTCTTTGGACCGCGGCTGACGGCCGCTCAAGCTCACCGTTAGAGTCCATCAAACAGAACTCTCGTGCCCTCCGCTTACGCAACGATAGCCCAATGGCTGCGGCGCCTGTGTCGCACGAGACTGGTTCTCGCCTCGCTGGTCGTAGCTGTAGCGCTGCTCTTTGTTGTTAATCCCGAAATACGCCTTCTTTTGCTTTGGCTCGACTTCATTGGCTTCGATCTTGTGCTTCTAATCTTGGCATTTGAACTCCGCCACTTCTTCGGCGCGGTGCGCCCCCTGTTCGTTGCCGTACGGCCGTTTTGGATTCTGTCTCTTATCTTCCCGAAGATCTCGCCGAGCCTTACCCTCGTTGAGACAGGTCCCAGGGTTGCCCTTTGCGCCCTGCTCCTGCCATTGGCTGCCTCAGCAGGGCTCGTTTGGAACGTTATGAAAGCGGTCGCCGGCCGCGGTGGCGGCCTTTGATGGACTCTAACCCTCGCTTGGAGCGGCCGTGAGACATCGTCTAGTGGCGTCCGCACGCAGCCGCTCGAGCTCATCGTTAGACGGCTAGATGTGCCGAGATACGAAGTAACTGTTCAGGGCAGAGGCATCGCTGTACCGATTCAGGGTTCCGTCGCCGTCGGATTCTTTCGGCTCGTCCAAGTCACCGCTCGAGATCCTGTTGAGGCACAAGAACGTGCGGTCGAACTCGTTCGCTCAGATTGGCACTCCGGACTCAATGCATCTTTAAATCGTAGCGGGATGCTTTACCTGACCATCGACACGATCGGCCTGTTGTCCTGGTGGCACCGGATTCTGGGGGCGCCGAAGGGATACATATTTTTCTCTGAAGACGGGGTCCAAACGCCGTCTAACGGTGCTTCGAGCGGCCCTGATGGGTGAGACTTGCTGGCTCGCGAGCACAGAGAGAGCGTATGTGCTCGCGGCGCTTAGGGGAAGGTAGGGTCGAGTTATGAACGCTTCAGATCGCGTGAAATTCCTGCGGATCGCCTTAGTTGTGGTCGGTCTCATCTTTCTCTTGGGCGTGTGCCCGCTCACGCTCGTGTGGCCGGCGGGCTGGGCCTGGCATCACACGGGGCAGTCTCTGTATCTGCAAATGATTCTCGGGGTGTATGCGACCCTGGGCGTGTTTCTCCTCATGGCATCCCGAGACCCGCTCGCTCACCGGAGCCTGATTTGGTTTACCGTCTGGTCGAGCATCGTGCACGGCGCAATCATGGCGGCCCAGGCGATCGCGTACCCCGAGCACGTCGGACACCTCTGGGGAGACGTTCCGGCGCTGTTGATTGTCGCAGGTGTACTGGCATTTCTGATGCCGCGGCGTGGTGCAGCGCTCAGCTGAGACTGCGCACGATGGGAGACGTCGTATGGGCAATGTGGGCGTTTATTTCATGGCAGCACGCGGCCGCTCGCGCTCATCGTTGGCACACACATGAGCAAGTGGCTGTACGCCGCCACTGTGCCGTTGCTCATGTCGCTGAGCAGCTGCATTGAGATAACGACATACGTGTCGCCCTCGGCGTCAGGTACGGTATTAGATGCCGCCTCTGAGAAGCCCATTCAGGGGGCTGCGGTGTCGTTGGAGGACCATCCGGGCTTGTTCGCGCAAACGAACGCCGACGGACAGTTCGTTTTGGAGCCCATTACGCGCAAGACACACCTCTTTGTGCTCGCGCCTTACGAATCACTGCCGCCAAGCGGTATCGTGGTCGTCTCCGCCGCCGGCTACGTTTCGAAGCAAGTAGCCGTCAGGGGCAGCGACAACGCACTGCGCGTCTCATTGGACAGGGCGACATCCGTGCGGCCGAAGCCACAGCAGGAGCGACCGTAGTGTGCGCGACAACGTGCGCCGCCGCGACCTCGACGCTCTGCAGCGTGCGCGATACCGGTCCGACTCACGCCAGCTACTGCGGTCACGACACGCTCCCGCGTCACGGGTTGAACAGCGTCGGGCGCGCGCTCAAACTGCGCATGAGAACCTGAAGGGCACTGCGCTTGCCCGAACCTCAGGACCGCGACTTATGATTCTTGGATTGCGAACTGCCCTTTATCCGGTGGCTGATCTGGCGGCGGCGGCGCGCTGGTACGCGGAAGTGCTCGGCGTGTCCCCTTATTTCAATGAGCCGTTCTACGTCGGGTTCTCGGTGGGTGGGTTTGAGCTGGGGCTTATCCCTGACGGTGTACCCGGGACTGCCGGACCGCAGCCGCTGTGGGGAGTTGCGGACATTGCGTCGGCCCATGCACGGCTGATCACCCTCGGCGCAGCGCCACTTGATCCCGTCACGGATGTCGGCGGCGACATCCGGGTCGCGGCGGTCGTGGACCCCTTCGGCAACCGCTTGGGGCTGATCGAGAATCCCAATTTCGTAGCCAGCGCCGTGCGCTGAGCCGGCCGGAAAACACCGAGGTCATGCCATGAAGATCGCTCTGGCCCTGTGCACCCTCCTGCTGTGGGCAGCCGCGGTCCCGGCCGCCGCCCCTCCGTCTGTCGCGCCCGAGGAGGCCGCCGCATCCGCCGCGCTGGCCTGGCTCGCGCTCGTTGACGCCGGTGACTACGCGCAGAGCTGGAGCAGCGCCTCCTCCATGTTTCGTCAGAAGGTCTCCGCAGCGCAGTGGCAAACCGCCGCATCGGGCACTCGTGTTCCCCTGGGCGCCCTGAAATCGCGCAAGCTGCGCTCCGCTACCGCAAAGAGCGCTCTGCCCGGCGCGCCGGACGGGCACTACGTGGTGCTCCAGTTCGATTCGTCGTTTGAGCACAAGGCGAGTGCCGTGGAGACCGTCACGCCCATGCTGGATTCGGACCGCCAATGGCACGTGTCAGGCTACTACATCAGGTAGCACGGGACGCCCGGGGCCGGGTACGGCCGGGAGTCGTGCCGGTGCCTGCGCCGCGCGCCCGCGGGACCGTGGCGCTCGCCTGCTGCCACTGAGGTGTGCGCCCCATGCCCGCTCCAGAATCCGTCGATGCGTACATTGCGGCAGCGCCTCAAGCAGTGCGGCCCATCCTGGAGGCGATTCGCACCACGGTGCGTAACGCTGCGCCCGCGGCCGAAGAGCGCATCAGCTATGGCATGCCGGCCTACTTTCAGGGCGGAGTACTGGTCTATTTCGGGGCATTTAAAGAGCACATCGGTTTCTATCCGCCGCTACGCGACAAATCATTGAAGCCGCTGCTCGCCCGCTACGCCGGCGCCAAGGGCAACCTGCAGTTCCCGCTGTCGCAGCCCATGCCGCACGCGCTCATTGCCAGAATCGTCGCAGCCCGCATCAAGCAACGAGGCCAACCCAGGACGGTGAAAGCGCGCTCCTAAGGAACGTGGGGTACAGCCTCAAGGCGTTGCTCCCCATTCCGGTCGTGCCGCGAGGTACACCAGCCATGCGCGATCGTTGCGCTGGCGCACGCGCGCCGCGCCTGGATCCGCCGGATCCTGACATCGAGGCGTGGCTGGACCCTGGGGACTCAGGTCATCGCACAGAGCGTCTCTAACGGTCCTGCGCCGCCGCGGGAAACTCGGCCGCTGTGAGGAGAGTCCGGTTTGCGTCCGGGCGTTGAGCTTCGGGCCCAAGCGTTGCCCCCCAACTGCGCGCTCCATGTCAGAGGGTGATATATCTGTGGCGCACCAGGCCTTAGGCGGAGGCACGCATGATTTGTCGGATGTGGCACGGACGAACGGCGCGCGACAAGGCCGCCGCGTATGCCGCCTTCCTCGAACGGCGGGCAATTCCGGATTACCGCTCAGTTCCCGGTAACCTGAGCGTTGCCATCCTGCGGCGCGATGAGGGCGACGTGACACACTTCCTCACGGTGACGCACTGGGACAGCGAGGGCAGCATCCGTGCCTTTGCCGGCGCCGAGCCGCTCAAGGCCAAGTATTATCCGGAAGACGAGGGCTATCTTCTGGAGTTTGAGCCGCGGGTCCAGCATTACATCGTGACGGCGCGTGCACCTACGGCCTGAGCGCCAAGGCGCCCGCGCTGCCGCACGTCCTGGAGGATCGGATGCTACGAATCGCGCTGAGCCTGTCGTTCCTTGCGGCGCTTCCGGCCCAGGCGGGGAGCCCGCGTTGCGACGGCCCCGGGAACTGGGCCGCGAGCATGAGCCAGGCCACGCTCAAGAACGCGGGGGTGGCGGACTACGGCACGATCGATTTCTCGAAGACGCGTGTGATCCGGATCGCCTCCGAGAAGATCGGCAAGGACCTCTACCGGCAGGTGCATCGCATCATTCATACGAAGACCTCCGGAAGCACCCTCGAGGTGATCGCCGTGAACGACGCCTCGCATGCCGAGCGCTCGGCGAGCGGCGTCGAGGTGTTCCTCGTCGGGCAGCACTTTCCCGCCACGCCGTGACAGGCGCGGCACGGGGGGTGGGAGAGGCCATGAAACGTCAGCCGCCACGGCCCACCGCGAGCGCGCGGATGACGCGGCGGCGGCCGCGGCGCGCGACCTGCGGTGTCACCTTCGAGCAGGTGCGCGCGGTGGCGCTCACCTTCCCGGGGGTGGAGGATGGCGCCTCGTACGGCACCCCCGCCCTCAAGGTGCGCGGCAAACTCCTCGCAAGACAGCACCAGGACCTTGACTGCCTGGTGCTGCGCGCGGATTTCCTCGACCGGCAGATCATGCTGCAGTGTGCCCCGGGCGCGTTCTTCATCACGGATCATTACCGGGACTATCCCTGGGTGCTGGTGCGCTACGCGGCAGTTGAGGCGCGCGAGCTGCCCGGCCTCATCGAGCGCGCCTGGCGGCTGGTTGCACCGAAGACGCTCCTCGCGAAACATGCTGCCGGCCGCTGAGGCTCGCGCCATTATCCGACCCTTCGCAAACCGTACTGGAGATCCATCGTGACGAATCCCGGAGTGTTCCCGATCGAGGGGGGCTGCGATTGCCGGGCGGTGCGCTACCGCATGCACACGGCGCCGCTCATCGTGCACTGCTGCCACTGCCGCTGGTGCCAGCGCGAGTCCGGGGCGGCGTTCGCCCTGAACGCCCTGATCGAGGCGGACCGCGTGACGAACCTCGGGGTTGAACCGCAGCTCGTTCCCACCCCGTCCAACAGCGGCAAGGGACAGCTCATCGCGCGCTGCCCCGTGTGCCGGATTGCGCTGTGGAGTCACTACGCCGGCGGCCCGGTGCTCAGCTTCGTGCGCGTAGGCACCCTCGACACGCCCGACCTGCTGCCGCCGGACATCCACATCTTCACGCAGTCGAAGCAGCCCTGGGTGCTGCTGCCGCCGGGCACGCCGGCCGTGCCCGAGTACTACGACCGCGAGCAGTACTGGTCGCCGGCGAGCCTCGAGCGGCGCCAGGTGCTGCTGCCCCTCATCAAGGCGTACCAGTCCAGCCGCACGGGCTGAGCGCGGGAGATGATGCGCGCTCGCGCCATGCACGCACGGGACGCTGCGCAGGTGCTCGCCATCAACCGTGCCAGCCGGCCCGGCGTCGCGCCCCTGGATGAGGCTGAACTGTTGCGCCTGCGCACTCTTTCGCAGGCGCATCTCGTCGCCCTGCACGGCCCTGAGGTCGTGGGCTAGCTCCTGGCATTCCACTCCCATGCGCCCTGCGACGGGGAAGAGTTCCTGGCGTTCCGCGAGCTTCTCAGCGGACCCTATCTCTATGTCGATCAGGTGGCCGTCGCTGCCGGGTTCCGGCACACGGGAACCGGCCGTTCCCTGTATGAAACGATCGAGGCAGTCGCGAGGCGGTGCGGCACGAGATTTATGTGCTGCGAGGTGAATGACAGGCCGGCGAATCCAGCCTCATTGGCTTTTCATCAGACGCTCGGCTTTACGCCGCGGGCGACGCTCGAGACGCAGGATGGCCGGACCGTGCAGCTGCTCGCGAAGACGCTGGCGCCGGCTTAAGACGTGTGGGTCGCGTGAGGGATCGGCCGTGTCCCGATCGCGCGACCGGAGTTGGTATCATTTTGCGCCCAGGCACCCTGTGTGAGGCAAATCGTGGCCAAGGCATACTGGATTACCGCGTACCGCTCGATCCGTGATCCCGAGGCGCTCGCGGCCTACGCGCGGCTCGCAGGTCCTGCGCTGCAGAGCGCCGGCGGGCGCTTCCTCGCCCGCGGGCTCCCGGCACACACCTATGAGGGCGGCCTCCCCGAGCGCACCGTCCTCATCGAGTTCGACAGCGTCGCGCAGGCCATCGCCGCGCACGACAGTCCCGGGTACCAGGAGGCCCTGCGTGCCCTCGCCGGCGGTGCCGAGCGTGACCTGCGCATCATCGAGGGCGTGCCGTGAGGTCCGCGGACACGGCGCGCTCCCGCGGCGGCTGAGTCCGTCGTCCGGGCGCCGGCATGCTGAGATTCGTAGCGCTGCTGCGCCCGCTCAGCCTGCCGATGGCGGCGCTGCTTGCACTCGGGACGGCGAGTCCCTGGTTAGCGGCTGACGAACCGGTCGCACTCGGCGGGCCGCCGCCCTTCAAGCTCGAGGCGGCCCACTCGTATTACCCCGCGGCCGCTAAGCAGCGCGGGCTGACCGGGCGCGTGGGACTGACCTGCACCATCGACGCCCAGGGCCGCGCCCACGGCATCGTGGTGGTGGAGTCAGCCGGCGCGCTCCTCGATGACTCCGCCCGACAACTGCTCGCGGATGAGCGCTTTGAGCTGCCGGCGGACTGGGTGACGAGCGGCGGACCTCAGAGGACCTATGCGTTCGGGGTGATCTTCGAGCTCTCCGACAAGCCCAAGGTCGCCGCGTTCGATGACGACCGCCCGACGATCGTGGTGACGGCGCGCGTGCTGCCTGGCGTGTGAGATCCGCGCGGGCCGGAAAGATGACGACCCGGCCGCGCCGGCGCCACGGCGTCGGTGGCATCGCTGCAGGGGTTGAAGTATCTTTTTGCGGCCGTGACGACAGCGTCCCGCAATACCGCGTGCGTGCCTACCCGGGACTGGCAGTGATCGGGCGCTACGGCCGTGACTTGAGCGACGCGGCGGCGGGCAGACGTAAGCCTGCAGCGCCCGCACCGCCGCGGCGCGCGCCGCTCGCGCGGTGGGTTCGGGACTAAGTCACTGACATGCTCGCCCGCGCCATCACGGCCTTCGTCGCCCTGCCGGGCCTGACGGGCTATCTGATCCCCGCCATCATCGGCACGGCCACCCACCAGGTCGCGCATCACGTGCCGCTCGCGCTCGCGCTGATCGCGACCGGCACCTGCGTCCTGGTGTGGAGCGTGCGGGAGTTCTACGTCACCGGACGCGGCACACTCGCGCCCTGGGCGCGCCCCACGCGCCTCGTGACCACCGGACCCTACCGCGTCACTCGCAATCCCATGTACCTGTGCGTCGCCTTCGTGCTGGCCGGCTGGTGCACCCTGTGGGACTCGACCGGGCTGCGCATCTACGCGGTGGTGACGCTGTGCATTCTCTTCACGCGCGTGCTGTGGCTCGAGGAGAAATGGGTGGCGCGCGAGTTCGGCGGGCAGTGGGATGCCTACCGGGCGCGCACGCCGCGCTGGCTCATCTGATTCGCGTGCCGCCCGGTCGGCCGTGGCGCGCGCTACCGGCAACGTCGCGCCGTGCACTACCATTGCGCGGTATTCTGGCAGTGCGAGGGATGGGAAAATGCCGCTCCTCTTTTCATACGGCACCCTGCAGCAGGAGGACGTGCAGCGCGCCACCTTCGGGCGGCAGCTTGCGGGCGCAAGCGATGCCCTGGTCGGGTTCGAGGCGAACCTGGTGCGCATCGAGGACGCAGCGGTCCTCGCCACGAGCGGGCTGACCCACCACCCGATCGTGCGCTTCAGCGGCAACGCCTCAAGTCAGGTGCCGGGCACGGTGTTCGAGGTGACGGACGCGGAACTGGCGCGTGCCGACCGCTACGAGGTGGCCGCTTATCGCCGCATCGCCGTCACGCTCGCCTCCGGCGTCCAGGCGTGGGTGTACGTCGATGCGCGCGACGCCACCGCGCCTGCCGACGCCGCCGCGCCACGCTAAACTGCCCTTCTGCGGGGCGCGTCGCGGCCCGCCTCAAAGCCACTGACGGGGACATCGTGCCGAAACTGTATGTGCGAAGCTTCGCGGTCTCGATCGACGGCTATGGCGCAGGCTTAGGTCAGGATCTGGAAAATCCCATCGGCGCGCGCGGGCTCGAGCTCATGGAGTGGTTCTTCCACACCCGCGTCTGGCGCAGCATGCACGGCCAGGAGGGCGGCGAGAGCGGCACGGACAATGACATCGCCGCGCTCGGCTTCGAAGGCATAGGTGCCTGGATCCTCGGTCGCAACATGTTCGGCCCGGTGCGCGGGCCGTGGCCGGATGAGAGCTGGAAGGGCTGGTGGGGTGCCGAGCCGCCCTATCACGTGCCGGTGTTCGTGCTCACGCACCACGCCCGCGCAGCGCTCGTCATGGAAGGCGGCACCGTGTTCCACTTCATCACCGGCGGCATCCATGCCGCGCTCGAGGCCGCCCGGGATGCCGCCGGCGCCCGCGATGTACGCCTCGGCGGCGGCGTGGCCACCATCCGGGAGTTCCTCAGCGCCGGGCTCATCGATGAGCTGCATCTGGCGCAGCGGCCCGTGCTCCTCGGGCGCGGTGAGTCGCTGTTCGAAGGCATCGACACGCACGCCCTGGGGTACGCGTGCGCGCGCTACGTGCAGGGCGAGCGCGCCAGCCACGTGTTCCTGCGCCGGCGCGGCCCGTGAAGGGGCACGTCGCCCTCATGGCCGACTACAACGCCTGGGCGAACGCGCGGCTCTACCGCATGGCGGCGCGCCTTGCGGAGGCGGACTACCGCCGCGATGCGGGCGCCTATTTCGGCAGCCTGCACGGCACGCTCAACCACCTCCTGGTCGCCGACCGTATCTGGCTTAAGCGCCTCACGGGCAGCGGCCCGCAGCCCGCCGCACTGAACGAGATCCTGTTCGACGAGCTGGGCCCCCTGCACGCGGCGCGCGAGGCGGAAGACCGCCGCCTCATCGAGTACCTGGGGTCCTTAAGCGCCGCACAGCTTGAGGAGGAGTGGGACTACCACACCTTGAGCGGTGCGCCGCAGCGCCAGCGGCGGCGCGACATCCTCGCCCACCTGTTCAATCATCAGACCCACCACCGCGGCCAGGCGCACGCCATTCTCACGCGCCTGGGGGTGAGTGAGCCCGAGCCGCTCGACCTCCTCATCCTGCAGCGCGAGCGTGGCGGCCGCTGAGCGCGCCACCGCCTCGGATCGTCGAGCGCGGCTTGACGGGTCGTGGCGCCCGGGCCTTTGATGAGCCGTCACCGGCAACCCTGAAGGAGCGCACCTCATGTACGGTCATCATCACTACGGGTGGGGACCCTTCGGGCTCATCGGCGCCATCCTGTTCGTCATCCCGGTGTGGCAGATCTGCAAGCGCGCCGGGCACAACCCCTGGATGAGCCTCCTGAGCCTCGTCCCCCTCGTCAACGTGATCTTCGCCTACTGGCTGGCCTTCGGGACCTGGCCTTCGCAGAAGGGCAACCCCACGGCCGTGCCCTGAGAGCGCGGATCCTCTGGCATGACGCGCGAGCCGCACCACGATCAGAGCGAGACCCGCTGCGCCTATGAGCTCGCGCAGCTGAACATCGGCATCATCAGGGGAGCGATGGATTCCCCGGTGATGGCAGACTTCGCCGCCGCCCTCGCCCGCATCAATGCGCTCGCCGAGCGCTCGGCGGGCTTCGTGTGGCGCCTGCAGACCGAAGACGGGGACGCCACGGCGATCCGCCCCTTCGAGAACGCGAACCTGCTGGTCAACATGTCGGTGTGGCGCGATGTGGAATCGCTGCGCCGCTACGTGTACCACTCCGAACATGTGCAGCTCATGCGCCGCCGGCGCGAGTTCTTCGAGCCTCTGCCGCAGGCGTTCCTGGTGCTGTGGTGGGTACCGCGCGGGCACCGGCCCAGCATCGCCGAAGCCATGGCGCGGCTTGAGAGACTGCGCGAGCGCGGCGCCGGGCCGCAGGCCTTCACGTTCCGCGAGGCGTGGCCGGCGCCGGACGCAGCCGCGCCGGCTGCGAGCGTCGGCTTGGGCGACGAGTGCCCGAGTAGCTAGCCGAGCGCTGCGCGCAGCTCGGCGGTGAGGTCGTTCACGTCCTCGACGCCGACCGAGAGGCGGATCAGGCCGGCGCCGATGCCGAGCGCATCGCGCGTGGCCTGCGGGAGTGAGGCGTGCGTCATGATCGCCGGATGCTCGATCAGGCTCTCGACCCCCCCTAGGCTCTCGGCGAGGGAGAACAGGTGACAGCGCTCGAGCGTGCGGCGTGCGGCCTCGAGCCCCCCGCGCAGCACGGCCGTCACGATGCCGCCACCGCCGCCTGGCATCTGGCGCCGCGCGAGCGCGTGCTGCGGGTGGCTCGCAAGCCCGGGGTAGTAGACGCGCTCAACGCCCGGGTGCGCCTCGAGGAATTGCGCGACGGTGAGGGCGTTGCTGCAGTGACGCTCCATGCGCAGCGCGAGCGTCTTGATGCCGCGCAGTGTCAGGAAGGAGTCAAAGGGTCCCGGCACTGCCCCGAGCGCGTTCTGCAGGTAGCCGATGCGCTCGGCGAGCGCGCCGCGCTCGCGCACGATGGCCGCGCCCCCGATCGAGTCGGAGTGGCCGTTCAGGAACTTGGTCGTCGAGTGCATGACGATGTCGAAGCCGTGCTCCAGCGGGCGCTGCAGGAAAGGCGTGGCGAAGGTGTTGTCGCACACGCTGAGGATGCCGCGCCGGCGCGCAACATCGGCCACCGCGCTCAGGTCCACGAGCTTCAGCAGCGGGTTGGTGGGCGTCTCCACCCAGATGAGGCGGGTCGCGGGGCGCAGCGCCGCGGCGAGCGCGGCCGGGTCGGAGAGGTCCACGAACGACACCTGCAGCCCCGCCGAGCGCTTGCGCACGTTCTCGAACAGCCGATAGCTGCCGCCGTACAGATCGTGCATGGCGATGATGTGGGAGCCGGCATCGAGGAGCTCGAGCAGCGTCGCGCTCGCGGCCATGCCGGAGGCGAAGGCGAAGGCGGCCGCCCCGCCCTCAAGATTCGCGAGTGCCGCCTGCAGGGCGTCGCGGGTCGGGTTGTGGGTGCGCGAGTACTCGTAGCCCTGGTGCACGCCCGGGCTCGACTGCACGTAGGTCGAGGTCGCATAGATCGGCGGCATCACCGCCCCGGTGAGCGGGTCGGGGTGCTGGCCGCCGTGGATCACGCGGGTGGCAAACGCGAGGGCCTCGGTCTCATCGGTCATGCGGCAGACACCTTGAATTTTTCAGTCGCGCGGCGGGCGCTCATTGCCGGCGGCGCAGCCAGTTGAGCAGGTCGATGCGCGTGATCAGCCCCTGGAACTCGTTGCCGTGCATGACGATCGCCACCATGCCGCGTTTGAAGATCTCCATCAGCTGCGCGACGGAGGCATCCGCGGGCACGGTCACGAGGTGGCTCGTCATGGCGCGCGTCACCGGTTCGCCGAAGTGCGCCGGATTTTCCAGCACCTCGACGAGGATGTCCTCCTCGTCGACGATGCCGACGATGCGCCCGTCCTGCATGACCGGGATCTGCGAGACGTCGTAGAGCTTCATGCGCCGGTAGGCCGCCATGACGGTCTCGGTGGCATTGACGGTGATGGCGGCGCGCTCGGTGTGCCGCCGTGCGATGAGATCGCGCAGGTCCCCAAGCTCGGCGCGCTCGGAGAAGCCCTGGTCGAGCATCCAGTAATCGTTGTAGACCTTGGAGAGGTACTTGTTGCCGCTGTCGCACACGAAGGTGACGACGCGGCGCGGGCGCTGCTGCGCGCGGCAGTAGCGCAGCGCCGCCGCCAGCAGCGTCCCGGTGGAAGTGCCGGCGATCACCCCCTCCTTCTTCAGAAGCTCGCGGCAGGTGCGGAATGCCTCCGCATCCGGGATCGAGAGCGCCTGTGCCACGCGCGAGAAATCCCCGACCGGGGGCACCGAGTCCCCGCCGATGCCCTCCACCAGCCAGGGGCTCATGTGCTCGGGCAGAGTGCCGGTGGTGGCGTAGCTGGCAAGGCCCGAGCCTGCCGGGTCGGCGAGCACCAGCTGCACCTCAGGGGCCGTGCGCGCGAAGAAATGCGTGAGTCCTGCGAGCGTGCCGCCGGTGCCGGCGCCACACACCACCGCGTCCAGGCGCCCGCCCATCTGCTGCCAGATCTCAGGCGCCGTCGTCTGCTCGTGCGCGAGCGCGTTGGCAGGATTGCCGAACTGGTTGACGAAGTAGGAGCCGGGCGTCTCGCGCGCCAGGCGCTCGGCGACGTCGCGGTAGTACTCCGGGTGGCCCTTGCTCACGTCCGAGCGCGTCATCACGACTTCCGCGCCCATCGCCTTGAGGTGAAAGATCTTCTCCTGGCTCATCTTGTCCGGGATCACGAGCAGCAGCCGGTAACCCTTCTGCCCGGCCACGAGCGCCAGTCCGAGTCCGGTGTTGCCGGCGGTGGCCTCGATGAGGGTCATGCCGGGCTTGAGCTTGCCGGCGCGCTCGGCTTCCTGAATGAGGTACAGCCCGACGCGGTCCTTGATGGAGCCGCCCGGGTTCTGGTTCTCGAGCTTGAGGAACAGCTCGCAGGGGCCGGTGTCGATGCGGCGCACCGCCATGAGCGGCGTGTTGCCGATCATCGCGAGCACGTTGGTGTAGGTCGGTGGCGCCATGGGCTTCAGCCTGGGGGCGTGGGACAGCCGCCGATTGTACGCAAGCGGGCGTCGCCGCGCCGGGGTTGCGCCTTCAGGCCGTGGCGGTGATCAGTCCTGCGCCCACCCAGCCGCGCAGGAAGGTGGCCGCCGTGAGCGGCGCCTCATCCTCCCCGACCTGCTCGCACAGCAGCTCGCACAGCTCCCCGAACGGCCAGCCGCGGCGCGCGGCATCGAGCGCGCGCGCCTCGGTGGCACTCAGTGAACGAAAGTAGGTGGTGAGCCGTTCGCGCCACAGAAGCCAGGGCGTGGCTTCGGCGGTGACCGCGGCGGCCGGGCGCGCGGAGTCTTCGGTGAGCGCCTGCCAGACCTGCGGTGCGTTCCACGCCAGGTCCAGGCGCGTGACGCTCGGGTGCCACTCAAAGCGCAGACGCGCCCAGGCATCGGGCGCCACGCGCGCGAGTGCCGCGGCCTCAAGCGCGGTGGCATCGGCGGCGTCGAAGACCTGCCGTCATCGCCCACTCCCAGCGCGCCAGATCTGCCAGCAGGGGCGCTGCGGCATAGCGCTCCTCGCTCTCGAGGAAGCGCGCCAGGTCCTCCCCGTAGTAGCGCACGGAAAAGTACGGCGAGTCGTGGCTTGCGACGTAGGCCTGCGCGAGCTCCTCGAAGTCCGCATCGAGCAGCTTGGCGAGCGCAGCGTACGTGGTGGCGAGCGCCTCGGCGAGGCGCGCGCGGTAGGCGCCGCCGTAGACCGCCAGGCGCGTCGCGGCCGGCACGCGCGCGGTGCCGGTAACGCGGGCCCCGATGGCGGGGTCACCGCGCAGCAGGTACTGCTGGAAATCCCCCTGCAGCGTGGCGAGCTCGCTCACCGGGCCACCGCGCGGGATTGCTGCGGCAGCGCTCGCCCTGGCGCGCCGGCGAGCGCTGCCGCACTCAGCGCGCGCGCCTGCGCAAGCTCTGCGCACAGCTCATCCAGGGGCGGGATGTGGTCGTCGCGCTCGATCATGGTCGAGACCGGCCCGAAGCGGCGTACGGCGTGTGCGTACAGTTCCCACACCGGATCTGCCACCGGGTGGTCGTGCGTATCGACGAGGTAGTCGCCGTGGTTCTCATGCCCCGCGAGGTGGATCTGCTGCACGCGCGCGGCGGGTATGGCGTCAAGGTATACGAGCGGATCGAACTCGTGGTTGACCGCGCTCACGTAGATGTTGTTGACGTCGAGCAGGATCAGGCAATCCGCGCGCGCGGCAAGCTGCGCCAGGAACTCCCACTCGGTGAGGCGCGAGTCGCGGAAGGTGACGTAGCTGGAGACGTTCTCCAGCAGGATCCGCCGCCCGAGGACGTCCTGCACGGTGCGCACGCGCGCGGCGATATGCTCGAGCGCCTCCTCGGTGTAGGGCAGCGGCAGCAGGTCGTGGGTATTGGTGCCGCCGATGCCGGTCCAGCACAGGTGATCAGACACCCACACCGGGTCGACACGCGCGGCGAGCGCTTTCACCTGCCTCAGGTACTCGTGGTTCAAAGGCGCGGTGCTGCCGATCGAGAGCGACACGCCGTGCATGGCGAGCGGGTAGCGCTCGCGCAGGCGCATCAGGTAGTCAAGCGGCTTGCCGCCGCCGACCAGGTAGTTCTCGGTGAGCACCTCGAACCAGTCGACCGGCGGGTGCGCGGCGAGGATCGCCTCGTAGTGCTCGACCCTGAGGCCGAGGCCGAAGCCGAGCGCGGGACGGGTGAGCATTGTCTTAAGGAGAAGGGCGGGCCGGGCGCGGCGCGCCCGGCCCGCCAGGCCTTACTTGGCTTTGGCCTTGGCCGCGTCGCAATCGGCCTGGGTCATCTCGACGAACCCCTTGCCCTTGCAGGAGTTCTGGCCCTTGCAGGCATTGTTGGCGCTCTTGCAGGCCGAGTGCCCCTTGCAGGAGTTGACGCCCTGACACTTCACCTTGGCGTCATCGGCGCTGGCGGTCGTGATGGCGGCGGTGGAAAACATCACGGCAGCGGCCGTAGCGAGGGCAACACGGGACAGCATTTTTGAATTCATTCGGCAGTCTCCTTACAGATGGCGTGGGATCGACCGCGGATTGTACGCCTTGTGCACCGGGGTGGTCCCGGGCGGCCGGAAGCTGCGTAAGGCCTTAGGTTCCAACGCAATTTCCCGCAGCGAACCCGCAGCGCTCGATAAGCGCCATACAGTAGACCGGGCCTGGTACTACTGGATTGCACCGCCGCTGCCACGCGCGTGCGCCGGGCGCAGCCGCGGCACTTTCGCGTAGAATTTCTCCACCTGCGCCTGCTCCCCCTTTAAGCGCTCCACCACTGCCCAGAGATACGGTGACGGAATGACCGACGCCTCACGTGACGCCATTTGCCTGCGCGGCGCACGACAGAACAATCTCAAGAACCTGGACCTCGACATCCCGCTCAACGAGCTGATCGTCGTCACCGGCGTCTCGGGCTCCGGCAAGTCCTCGCTCGTGTTCGACACGCTCTACGCGGAAGGTCAGCGCCGCTACGTCGAGACTTTCTCGCCCTACGCGCGCCAGTTCCTCGACCGCATGGACAAGCCCCAGGTGGATGCGATCAGCGGCATCCCGCCGGCGATCGCGATCGACCAGACGAACCCGGTACGCACCTCGCGCTCCACCGTCGGCACGATGACCGAGCTCAATGATCACCTGAAGCTCTTGTTCGCGCGCGTCGCGCACCTGCACTGCCGCCGCTGCGGGCACCCGGTGCGCCAGGACAGCCCCGAGAGCATCTACGCAGACCTTGCCGCGCGCGCCGCGGCAGCCGGCGACCCGCGCCTCCTCATGACCTTCCCGGTCGCCGTGCCTGAGAACTTCAGCGTCGCGGAAGTGCAGGAGCTACTCGCCCGCCAGGGCTACACGCGCTACTTCGGCGAGGCGGTTCCGGCCGCCGCCGCCGCGCTAGCGCCCGCGCCCAAAAAGAAAAAGGGCGCCCGCAAGGCCGCCGCCGCTGCGCCCGCCCTGCTGCTGGAGGTCGTGCAGGACCGCCTGCGCGCCGGCAGCGCCGAGCGCGGCCGCGTGCTCGAATCGCTCGAGGCGGCGCTGCGGGTGGGGCGTGGCCGCGTCAATCTGCACCAGGTCGACGACGCCGACCCGCCCCGCGCGCACTCGAGCTGGCGCTACTCGAGCGAGCTGCACTGCGCGGCCTGTGATCTGCCCTACCAGACACCCGCCCCGAGCGCGTTCTCGTTCAACTCCCCGCTCGGTGCCTGCGATACCTGCCGCGGCTTCGGGCGCACCATCGGCATCGACTACGGACTCGTCATTCCCGATGAGACGAAGTCGCTGCGCTCGGGCGCCATCAAGCCCTGGCAGACGAAGTCGTACGCGGAGTGCCAGGAGGATCTGGAGAAGTTCGCGAAGCTGCGGGGCATCCCGCTCGATACCCCGTGGCGCGAGCTCGGCAGCGAGGCGCGCCGCTGGGTGATCGAGGGCGAGGGCGCGTGGAGCAAGAAGGTCTGGTACGGCGTGAAGCGCTTCTTCGCCTGGCTCGAGACGCGCGCCTACAAGATGCACGTGCGGGTGCTGCTGTCGCGCTACCGCGCCTACACGCCCTGCGCAGCCTGCGCGGGCGCGCGCCTGAAGACCGAGGCGCTGCTGTGGCGCATCGGCGATGCGCCGCTCGCCGCGGCTGTCCTGGCAGGCGCTGCACCCTTCATGCCGCAGGGCGTGGCCTGGAGCCCGGAAGTGCTCGCGCAGCTGCCGGGCCTTACGCTGCACGACCTCATGCTGCTGCCGGTGGAGCGCAGCGCGCAGTTCTTCGGCAACCTGAAGCTCCCGCCCCCCTTCGATGAGGCGACCGAGCTGCTGCTCGGGGAGATCCGCGGGCGCTTCCGTTACCTTGTGGACGTCGGCCTCGGCTACCTCACGCTCGACCGCCAGTCGCGCACGCTCTCGGGCGGCGAGGTCCAGCGCATCAACCTCACCACCGCGCTCGGCACCTCCCTCGTCAACACGCTGTTCGTGCTCGATGAGCCCTCGATCGGCTTGCATCCGCGCGACATGCAGCGCGTCATCGGCGTAATGAAGCGCCTGCGCGATGCCGGCAACTCGCTGGTCGTGGTCGAGCACGACCCGCAGATCATGCTCGAGGCCGACCGCATCCTCGATCTGGGTCCCGGGGCCGGTGAGCGCGGCGGGGAGATCGTATTCTTCGGCAGCCCGCGCCAGATCCGCGCCCACCGCGGCTCCCTCACCGGGCAGTATCTGAGTGGTGCAAAGTCGGTGACCCCGGCGAACGAGGTCGCGCAGGTGCGGGCGCCGTCGCCGCAGGGGGTCATCGCCGAGGCGCGCTCCAACCGCTGGCTCGAGCTTAAAGGCGCCTGCGAGCACAACCTCAAGAACCTCGACGTGCGCATTCCCCTGAAGCGCCTGGTGTGCGTCACCGGCGTCTCAGGATCGGGCAAGTCGACGCTGGTGGAGGACGTGCTGTACCCGGCGCTCCTTAAGTACCGCGGCAAGCCCACCGAGGCGCCGGGCCGCTTCGCGGGGCTCACCGGGGCGGAGCTCATCGATGACGTGGTCATGGTCGACCAGAACCCGATCGGCCGCACCACGCGCTCCAATCCCGCCAGCTACGTCGGCGCCTTCGATGCAATCCGGGCGCTGTTCGCCGCGGAGCCCGCCGCGCAGGAGCGCAAATACACCCCCGGCACCTTCAGCTTCAACTCCGGCAACGGGCGCTGTCCGACCTGCACCGGCAATGGCTTCGAGCACGTGGAGATGCAGTTCCTCTCGGACGTCTACCTGCGCTGCCCGGACTGCGACGGCCGCCGCTACCGCGACGAGGTGCTGGAGATCCGCCGCGAGGGCGCCAACGGGCGGCGCCTGAACATCGCGCAGGTGCTGCAACTCACGGTGACCGAGGCGCGCGCTTTCTTCGCCGACGTCCCCGACGTCGCGCAGTGCTTAAGTCCCCTGGCCGACGTCGGCCTTGAGTACGTGAAGCTCGGGCAGCCGGTGCCGACGCTCTCGGGCGGGGAAGCGCAGCGCCTGAAGCTCGCCGGGCACCTCGCCGAAGCCGGCTCGGTGCTCTCGAGCACCACTCACCGCGGCAAGCTGTTCCTTTTCGATGAGCCGACCACCGGCTTGCACTTCGAGGACGTGGCGAAGCTGCTGCGCGCCTTCAGGAAGCTGCTGGTGGCGGGGCATTCGCTGCTCGTGATCGAGCACAACCTCGACGTGATCGGCGCGGCCGACTGGGTCATCGACCTGGGTCCCGAAGGCGGCGAGCGTGGCGGGCAGATCGTGTGCGCCGGCACCCCGGCCGAGGTGCGCGCCGAGCCGCGCTCCTTCACCGGCCAGGCGCTCGCCGCCTACGCCGCAGCGCTCGCCCCGGCCACCGCTGCGGCCGAGCCGGCGGCGCCCTATGCGCCGCAGCCGGCGCGCGCCAGGAACTCGATCGTCATCCACAACGCGCGCGAGCACAACCTCAAGAACATCGACGTCGAGATCCCGCGTGACAAGTTCACCGTCATCACCGGGGTCTCAGGCTCGGGCAAGTCCACCCTCGCCTTCGACATCCTCTTCAACGAGGGCCAGCGCCGCTACCTTGAGTCCCTGAACGCCTACGCGCGGCAGTTCGTACAGCCGGCCGCGCGCCCCGACGTCGACGCCATCTTCGGCATCCCGCCGACGGTCGCCATCGAGCAGCGCACCAGCCGCGGTGGCAGGAAGAGCACGGTGGCAACCCTCACCGAGATCTACCACTTCCTGCGCCTGCTGTACGTGAAGCTCGGCACCCAGTTCTGCCCGGACTGCGACGTCGCCATCGAGCCGCAGAGCCCCGCCTCGATCGCCGCGCGCCTCATGCGCGATTACAAGGGCCGGCGCATCGCGCTGCTCGCCCCGCTCGTCATCGCCCGCAAGGGCTACTACACCGATCTTGCCAAGTGGGCCGCCAAGAAGGGCTTCCGGCAGCTGCGCGTCGACGGGGAGCTCATGCCGAGCGCGCCCTGGCCGCGCCTGTCGCGCTTTGCCGAGCACACCATCGAGCTGCCCGTGGCCGAGGTCGACGTCAGCGTCAGGAACGAGACGGCGCTGCGCGCCGCACTCACGCGCGCGCTCGACTTCGGCAAGGGGCTGGTGCACGTCCTGGCGCCCAAGACGAGCCGCGTCACGGTGTTCTCCACCAAGCGCGCCTGCCCCGCCTGCGGCAGGAGCTTCGGGGAGCTCGACCCGCGCCTGTTCTCCTTCAACTCCAAGCACGGCTGGTGCGAGGGCTGCTTCGGCACCGGGGTCGAGATGGACGGCTTCGATGCGCAGCAAAGCGGCGAGGAGCTGTGGTGGAACGAGTGGTATGCGCGCGAGCCGAAGCCCTGTCCTGCCTGTCAGGGCGGGCGCCTGAACCCGACGGCCCTGAGCGTGCGCTTCCGCGAGCGCTCGATCTCCGCGCTCGCCGGGGCCCCGGTCGCCGCCAGCGCCGAGTTCTTCGCCAGGCTGCGCCTCGGGGCGCGCGAGAAGCAGATCGCACGCGATCTGCTCGCGGAAATCCGCGCGCGCCTGAAGTTTCTTGAGCGGGTGGGTCTTGGCTACCTGCAGCTCGACCGCGCCGCGCCGACGCTCTCGGGCGGTGAGGCGCAGCGCATCCGCCTCGCCGCGCAGCTCGGCTCGAACCTGCAGGGGGTGTGCTATGTGCTCGATGAGCCGACCATCGGCCTGCACCCGCGCGACAACGAGGTGCTGCTTGAGTCGCTCACCGAGCTCGCCGGCCACCGCAACACCCTGGTCGTGGTCGAGCACGACGAGGAGACCATCCGGCGCGCCGACTACGTGCTCGATCTCGGCCCCGAGGCCGGCGTGCGCGGCGGCGAGGTGGTGGGCGCGGGTACCGTCAGGGACCTCATCCGCAACCCGCGCTCCACCACCGGGCGCTTCCTGCGCGCGCCGCTGCTGCACCCTGCGCAGCCGTATCGCGCGGTAAGCGCGGCTACCGCGCATCTGACACTCGAGCGCGTCGCGCTGCACAACGTCAAGGGCACCGACGTGCGCATCCCGCTGGCACGCCTGGTGGTCATCACCGGCGTCTCCGGCTCCGGTAAGTCGACCATCGCGCGCGACGTGCTGTACGCGAACCTCAAGCACCTGCTCAGCGAGCAGCCGACGCACGCCGCCCGGCGCAAGCGCCGCACCGCGCTCGCCGACCCGCTCGGCTGCCGCGCCGTGCGCGGCACCGAGCACCTGGAGCGGGTGCTGGAGGTCGACCAGACCCCGATCGGCAAGACGCCGCGGTCCTGTCCTGCCACTTACATAGGCTTCTGGGATGAGATCCGCCGCATCTATGCCGGCACCACCGAAGCGCGCATCCGCGGCTATACCACCAGCCGCTTCTCCTTCAACACCGCGGGCGGCCGCTGCGAGGCCTGCGAGGGGCAGGGCGTGCGCACCATCGAGATGAGCTTCCTCCCCGACGTGAAGGTGCTGTGCGATGTGTGCCGCGGCGCGCGCTTCAACTCCGAAACGCTCGCGGTACGCTGGCGCGAGAAGAGCATCGGGGAGGTGCTGGCGATGAACGTCGACGATGCGGTCGGCTTCTTCGCGGCGCACCCACGCGTGCACCACGCTCTCAAGCTCCTGCAGGACGTCGGTCTCGGCTATCTGACGCTCGGGCAGCCGAGCCCTACCCTCTCGGGTGGGGAGGCGCAGCGCATCAAGCTCGTCACCGAGCTGTCCAAGGTGCGCGACGAGGTCGCGCGCGGGCCGCGTCACAAGACGCGCCGCACGCTCTATGTGCTCGATGAGCCCACCGTGGGGCTGCACATGGCGGACGTGGAGAAGCTCACCCACGTGCTGCACCGCCTGGTGGCCGCGGGCAATACCGTGGTCGTCGTCGAGCACAATCTCGATATCATGGCCGAGGCCGACTGGATCATCGACCTCGGCCCCGAGGCGGGCGAGGGCGGCGGCCGCATCGTGGCACAGGGCACGCCGGCGCAGGTCGCGCGCCGCCGCGCGCACTCGCACACCGGGCGGGTGCTCGATGCGTTCCTGCGTGAGCGCACGCTGCCGGTGGCGGCGAGCGCCTAGGGCTCACTCACGGGAGTACGTCATGAGGACACCGGCCTGTCTTCTCCTGCTGGCGGGCACCGCGCTGTGGCGCGCGGCGGCGGCCGAGCCGCCCGCGGACACGCGCTTCCTCGGCCAGCTCGCGGGCGAGTGGCAGATGCTGGGCACCGTGCTCGGCAAGCCGGTGCGCTATGCGGCGCGCGGGCATTGGGTGCTCAACGGGGCGTGGCTCGAGCTGTCGATGCTGGACGCCGCGCGCCCGCCCGGCTACGCGGCGCAGCTGTACCTGAGCTACGACGGCAAGGCCCACGACTACATCGGGCACTGGCTCGATCTGTTCGGCGCGGCGGGCGCGCGCGTGGTCGCCACCGGCGAGCGCCACGAGCGCACCCTGGTGCTGAACTTCCCCTACGCCGAGGGCGCGTTCCGCGACACGCTGACACTCGCCCCGGACTCCGCCAGCGCGACCCTGCTCATCGAGGCGGCGCAGGCCGACGGCAGTTGGTCCACCTTCGCCCGCTACCGCATGCAGCGCCTGCCGGCCGGCGCCCACGCCCAGCCTGCGCCGCAGTAGAATCCGCCCCCACGCTCATGGCACACGATCTGGTCTGCTGGAAATGCGGCGTCTCGCTCGCCGAGCTGAGCCTGCCGCTGCGGCGCCTGGAGGAGTGCCTCAGCTGCCGCACCGAGCTGCACGTGTGCCGCATGTGTGTCGACTACGACACCCGCGTCGCCAAGCACTGCCGCGAGCCGACCGCCGAAGAAGTCAGCGACAAGACGCACGCCAACTTCTGCGACCACTTCAAGCCCCGCCCCGCCGCCTACACCCCGCCCAACACGGCGGAGGTCGACAAGGCGAAAAGCGAGCTCGAGCGGCTGTTCGGCAAGTCCTGAAAAAGCCTCGCCCCGTCGCGCCCGGGCACCGGGACGGCGCAGCGGCCGCGCCTTCGCGCTAGACTTCGAAGAATAACCAACCCGAGCCTGCGGCGGCCTGCTGGGCGCGCTGCATGGCGCCAGGAGTCGTGGCTCATGAGTGATCCCATCGTCCGCCCGCGCATGCTCGTGCGCGCCTTAGTCCTCGCCGCCGTGGCGCTCCCGGGCCTCGCCCTGGCGGCCACCGCGCCCCAGGCAGCACCGCAGGGTCAGCATGCCTGGGAGGCCGGCGACACCCCTGCATCCCTTGAGACCTGGGTGAACGGGAAGCTCAAGAGCGCCGATGCGAAGGTGGCGCAGCTGCTGGCGGTCAGCGGGGCGCGCACGGTGGAAAACACGCTGCGGCCCTACGACGACGCCTTCTGCGACATCGTCGACGCGCAGGCGCAGGCCCAGGTCCTCTACGGGGTGGGCGCGACCAGGGAGCTGCGTGACAAGGCCCAGGCCCTCACCCAGACGGCCAGCGCTGCCCTCACCGCGCTCGGCCTCAACCCGGGCGTCTACAAGGCCTTGAGCGCGGTACCCGCTCCCGCCGATGCGGGCGTAAAGCACTACCTCGAGCACACCCTGCTCGAGTACCGCCTGGCCGGTGTCGACAAGGACGAGGCGACGCGCGCCAAGATCAAGGCACTGCAGGACAAGATCACCGAGCGCGGGCTCGCCTTCGAGCGCACCGTCCACGATGACGTGCGCAGCGTCATGGCCGACAAGTCGCAGCTCGCCGGCCTGCCCCCGGACTACCTCGCCTCCCACAAGCCCGACGCCGCGGGCAAGGTGAAGATCACTACCGATCCGCCGGATGCCTACCCGGTGCTCAAGTTCGCCGACAACACGGAGCTGCGCCACAAGCTGTGGCTGGCCGACCATTCGGTGGGCTTCCCCGCCAACACCGAGATCCTGAGGAGCCTGCTGCAGGCGCGCGAGGACCTGGCGCACCTGCTCGGCTACGCGACCTGGGCCGACTACGCCATGGCCGACCAGATGATGGGCTCCCCGGCGAAGCTCGCCGAGTTCCTGAAGAAGGTGGACGACGCCTCGCGCGAGCCGGGCGCGCGCGAGGATGCGGCGCTGCTGAAATTCGTGCAGGAGAAAGACCCGTCCATCAAGAAGATCTCCGCGGCCGATGCGCGTTACTGGCAGGAGCAGTACCGCCGCGCGCGCTTCAACTTCGACTCGCAGAGCGTGCGGCCCTACTTCCCCTACGCCGCCGTCGAGCGCGGCGTGATCGACACCGCCTCGAAGCTGTTCCATGTGCAGATCAGGCCGGTCACGGGGCTCAAGACCTGGCACCCCTCCGTCACCACTTACGAGGTCTTCGACGGCGCCACCAAGCTCGGCACCATCTACCTCGACATGCACCCGCGCGAGGGCAAGGACAAGTGGTTCTCGACCTCCCCGCTCACCACCGGCGTGCACGGCCGCCAGCTGCCCGACGGCACCCTGGTGTGCAACTTCCCCGGCGGGGTGGCCGGCGATCCCGGCCTCATGCAGTACGGCGACGTGGTCGTCTTCCTGCACGAGTTCGGCCACCTGATGCACCACGTCATCGGCGGCCAGAACCGCTTCGCCGGCGAGGGCGCCTTCTTCGTGGAAGGGGATTTCGTCGAAGCCCCCTCGCAGATGCTGGAGGAGTTCTTCCACGACTACGGCGTGCTCACGAGCTTCGCGCACCAGTACCAGAGCGGGGCGGTGCTGCCGCGGGAGCTGTACGAGCGCATGACGCGCGCCGACACTTACGGCCGCGCCAGCGATGAGCAGCGCCAGCTGATGTTCACCGCCATATCGCTCGACTTTCACACCATGAAGCCGGCGCCGCTGAACTTCGATGAGGTGTACCAGCGCGACTTCGAGACCTACAACAGCACCGCCTTCGTGCCCGGCGACCACTTCTGGGCCTCGTTCACGCACCTGAACGGTTACAGCTCCAACTACTACACCTACGTGGTCGACAAAGTGATCGCGCTGGATTTCTTCGCGCAGTTCGCGCCGCAGAACCTGATCGGTGGCCCGACCGGCATGCGCTACCGCCAGACGGTACTGGCGCCGGGATCCTCGCGCCCGGCGGCGAGCCTGGTGCACGACTTCCTCGGCCGCGACACCAACTTCGAGGCCTACAAGCGCTGGATGCTCGCCGAGTTCGACAGCCCGGCTACGGCTTCTTCATCCGCTCACTGAGGCGCTCGAGGAGCTTCGAGAACGGGGAGTTCTTCTGCACCTCGACGCGCAGATGGCGCACGCCGCTCTCGTTGAGGGTCTCGCCGCTGCCGTTGTCGATCGTCAGCTGGCTCGCGCCGAGAATCTCGAGCGTCTCCTCGAGTGACTGCGCGCCGCGCTTCTCGCCGGCGCCCACCCGCCCGGCGGTGCGGCCGCGGGCGCGTCCCGCCGCTGGCGCTGCGGGCGCGGCGGCGGGTGCAGCCGGCGCAGCCGTCGGCTGGGTAACCGCACGACCCACCGCGACCTTCGGCACCGGGCGCCCGGGAAGCGCGCGCCCCTTGGCGTCAGTGAGGGGTTTCGGCGCCGCGGCTGCGGGAGGCGGGGCCTGCGCACGAAGCTTCGCCACTTCCGTCTGCGCGGTGTCATCGTCGATCAGCTTGAACTCATCGACCGGCTGTTCCGGCGCGGCCATCGGCGTGCTGAGCGTGGCGGCCTGCTTGTCCTGATCGGTGGCGCGCGCCTTTTCCTGCCCGCTGACCGGCACCACGGCGACGGAGGCGAACTCCGAGCGCACGTAATGGGCGACCTGCTTGGCGGAGATCGCGTCGCTGAAGAATCCCAGGCGCAGTCCGAACCACTTGCGGCCGTCGCGGCTGCCCTCGACGGTGTAGAGCGTGTAGGCGCTGAAGATGGCGAGCGGCGGCACCTTGTCGAGCTCCACCGGCTGCACCGACCACTGCAGCTGCACGGCAAACAGTACCGGCGCGTCCTGCGTGACCGCCTCCTTGAGCGCCTCACGGGTACCGGTGTCATCGGGCTTCAGCAGCGGGATGGCCCCGTGGGCCGGATCTGCGCCCTGCGGCTCGGCGCCCGCCGGGCGGCGTGTCTCCAGGAGCTTCAGCACCTGAGTGTCGCTCAGTGAGTTCTTCGCCGGCGTCGGCGCGGTCTCCTTCGCGGCGGCCGGCGGCAGCGGCGGGGGTGCGCGCATCAGGCGCGTCTCGCCGGTGGCGCTCGCATCGCCCAGGGCCTTCAGCACCTCGCGGACGTTGGAGTCGCCGAATACTCCCTTGGGCTTGCCCTCCTGGGGGACAGGCTCGCTCCTGGCGGGCGCGGGGCGCGCCTCGCTGCGCGTGGGGGCCGGCGCGGACGCGGGCGCAAATTTCGGGGCCGGGGCCGCAGCAGCCGGCGCCCGCGCGCTCAAGGCGGGCGCTGCCGCCTTCGGCGCCGCGGGCATTGGGGCGGGTGTCTTGGGCACGGCGGGTACGGCGGCGGGCGCGGCCGCGGCGGGCGGCGCCTTGCGCGGTGGCGGCGCAGCCGGTGCAGCCGCGGCCGGCACCGCGGGTGCAGGCTTGCGCGCGGGCGGCGGCGCGGCGACGGCCGCGGGCGCCGGCGGCGGTGCCTTCGGGGCCGGGCGGGCCGGCGCGAACAGCTCGGGCGCCGCAGCGGCCTTCAGCACCGGCACGCGCATCGAGAGCGCGGCATCGAGCGGTGACATGCCGGGCGGAATCTCAGGTTCGGGTGGGGCGAGTGGCGGTGGTGGCGCAGCAGCGGGCGCCGGTGCACGCAGCGGGCGTGGCGGACTCACGCTCGTCTGGGGACCCGCGGCGTGCTGCGCCTGCGCGGCTTGCGCGGCCGCGGCGCGCTCGCGCAACTTGCGCCCCGGCGCTTCGCCGGCCCAGGCGCCCGGATAGATCTCGCGCACCACGTTGAGCCATTCCTCGGCCTCGGCGAGGGTGGCGAAATAACCCATGTGCAGGCGGAAGCGCTCGCGCCCTTCCTCGAAGCGGCGGCTGACGAAGAAGGTGAAGCGCTTGAGCTCCGCAAGATCGGTCTGCGCCAGCGCCATGGGCGTGGTCGACGAACACAGATTGAGAACGAACGGTCCCACGTTGGCCGTGGGTACCGCCGCCTCTGCTGCCCCGACGGCCGCGTCGGTAGCGAAGTTGGGCGTTGCTGTCATAACTTCCCCGAAAACCGAGACCTTCGACTTCAACGGTCGTGGAAGGATGCGCGTGGATTCGTGCAACGGCGATGGGAGTGCGGACGTACGCGCTGATGCGCGTTCGTGGCAGCCCCGCCGTCATAGGAACCCGTCCTTTAGACCGGTGGCTTTGCGTCCCCGTCTTTCGACGGGTTTGCCCTTATCACTGCATTGAGAGTGTCAAAGCGTCGCGGTTTGGAGTCAAGTGCCGAAATGTGTTCAGTCTCTCAAGTGAGAGGACGCGCGCGCACTGAGCGAAAGCTTCGCCGTCTTATGTCTCAACGCGACGACACGGACGCACTCACGAAGCGTCCGGCCTCTGCCAGATGCTGCGCGTAGTAGCCGTTCGCAAGATCCGCCGCAGACACCGCGACGCCCTCATGCGGCGCGTGCACGAAACGCCCGCCGCCGATGTAGATGCCGACGTGATCGATGTGGTGAGTGCCGAGGCGGAAGAACACGAGATCCCCGCGCGCCAGCTGCGCGAGTGGCACGGGCTGCGCGGCGCGCTGCTGCCCGGCCGCGGTGCGCGGGATGCTGATGCCGGCGCGCTCGTAGACGTAGAGCGCAAGCCCGCTGCAGTCAAAGCCGCCCACGTCCGCGCCGCCGAACTCGTAACGCGTGCCGATGAGCGCGGCGGCGGCGGCCGCGATCGCATCGCCTGCGGCGCTGTGCGGCGGCGGCGCCGGCGGCAGACTCGCCACGGCCGCGCCGGAGCGCGGCGCCCGCATCGCCACGAGACTGCAGCCGCTCAGCGCCGCGAGCGCGATTGCGCACACCAGGTAGCGGCGCGCGCGCAGCAGCGCGGCCATGGCCGCTAGCGCTCGCGCGCGGCGACTTTCGCCTGCGGCAGCGCGCGGGCGCGCGCGGAGGTGAGGCGCGACAGCGCCTCGATCCCCGCATAGGTGTAGCGCTGTACGCCGCGGCGCCCCGAGCGGGTCGCCCCGAGCATCGCCTGGCCCACCGTGCGCACCGGGAGGCCGCGGTACTCCTGGTACTTGCCCCCGAGCAGCGGGTTGACGAGCGGCATCAACACCACGCCCAGCAGTTCCAGCGGCCGCATCTCGGCACGCCAGCCGATGAGGAGCGAGGGCTGCAGGATGTCGAGCGACTCGAAGCCGAGCGCCTCGAGCTCCTGCTCCATCTCTCCCTTGGTGCGCAGGTAGAAATTCTTCGAGTCAGGGTCGGCGCCGACCGCCGAGATCACGACGAAGCGCCGCGCGTTCGCCTGTTTTGCGGCGCGCGCAAAGGCGAGCACGGCGCCGACGTCCACGGCGCGGAACGCTTCGCGCGAGCCGGCCTGGCGCAGCGTCGTGCCGAGGCAGCACAGCGCGGCGTCACAGGTGACGCCCTTCAGCTGCGCCTCGATGGCGTCGAACTTCACGATACGGTTGGCGAGGCGCGAGTTCTCGCGCCCGAGCGCGCGGCGCGACACGGCGATGACGCGGCCGACGTCGGCGGCCTCGAGAAGCGCGTCCAGCGTGCGCTGGCCGGTGAGTCCGCTGGCGCCCGCGAGCAATATGATTTTGGTATCCGCGTCGGCCATCGTCAGCACCGCCCGCCTGATGGTTGTGGCTCGGCCACAAGCTTAGGAGTGCGCGACGGCCGCGGCAAGCTGGCGCGGCGCCAGGGCGCACCCGGCGCGCCGCCGCTCACAGCGGCTCGTAGCAGCTGACGCTGATGGTCTGGGTCTGTCCGGGGCTGACGCTGATGTCGCGGCGCACGTCGCGATAGCCGTCGCGCGAACCGATGAGGCTATAGCGGCCGGGCTTGAGTTCGATGTCGCGCCGCGTGAAGCCTCCGAAGGTGCCCACGCCCATCACCGTCACCTGGGTGAGGCCATCGGACACGAGCGACAGGTGCACGGCCTTCTCGAACTCCGGCAGGAGTGCCGAGACGCGCGCTATCTGCAGCCGCAGCACCGGACCGGGGGCGTCGATTGCCTGGGCCCTCTGCAGCAGCGTCGCCGCGCGCGCCCGCGCGTCGGCCGCGGCCAGCAGATCCGGGCGGTCGATGATCGCCTGCAGGGAATCGTCGAGGTCGAGGCGCGCCTGGGCGCGGGCGCGCCCGTCCTGGGCGAATGCCTGCGAGGAATCGGACTTGAGGATCGAGGTGTAGGCGGCAAGCGCCTCGTCCCAGCGCTCGTCCGCCTCGGCGTCCTCGGCCCGGGTGCGCAGCGAACCGAAGCCGCGGGCGCGGATCGCGGCATCGACTCTCTTGAGGCCATCGTGCGCCTCGGCACCGTTCGGGCGCACCGCGCGGGCGCGCTCGAACGCGGCGCGCGCTTCCTCGAGACGTCCGGCGCCGAGCGCGGCGAAGCCCTCACCGGCGGCCTTCGCGTAACGGTCCTCGCCGAACGCAGCGTCCGTCTTGGCAGGCGGCGCCATCGTGACCGGCGCCGGCGGTGCGGCGCTGGCAGTCGGCGCGGGCGCCGGCGTGCCCGCTGTCGCTGCGAGGCCACGGACCGGCAGCTCACGGGCCCGCGCGCGGCCCTCGAGCGCGCGCTGGTCTTGCGGGGCGATCTGCACGGCAAGATCGAAGGCCTGCAGTGCGAGGGTGCGCTGCCCGTCGCTGAGTGCGCGCTCGCCGGCGACAAGCTGCGCGGCGAGCGCGGCGGGCGCGGCCTGCTCGACGTTATCGAGCAGCCCCTGAGTCTGCGTGAGGTGCTGCTCGGCGGCGCTCACGGCGGCCGGATCGGCGGCGGTGGCAGCCTCGGTCGCGCTCGCCCTGGCGGCCGCGAAGTCCGCTCCGCCCCAGATGTCGGCGCCGCGCGCCGCGAGCGCCTTGATGCGCTGCTCGGTGAGAATCCGGTCGGCCTGCAGTTTCGCGCTCGCACTGGCCTGCACCGTGGCGGCCAGGTTCGGCGCCCCGGGGGCTGCCGGGCCGCCGGTCAGTGCGGAGAACCCCGGCGGCAGCCACTGCGGCAGCCAGTAATAAACCGCAAACGCCGCAGCGGCGAGGATCCCGATCACGGCGAGCGCCCGCGGCACGCGGCTGCGGATCGGCTCCAGGCGCGCGCGCCCCGGGAGCGAGGCACCCCGCATCTCTTCCCAGATGGCCGGGCCATCGAGCGCTCCCACCGCCGGCAGCGGCTCGGGCTTCAGCGGCTCTGGTTTTACAGGTTCCGGGGTCAGCAGCTCGTCGATGGGCACCTTGGGCGGCGCGGCGTGCGCTGAGATCGGCGGCAGCGTGATGCGCTCCTGCGGCGGCACGGTCTCGTTGGCGGCGCCCTGCGGCGCCTCCTCGTCGAAATCGAAGGTGAGCGTGTCATTGAGCGAGGCGTCCAGCTCGTCGATGACGTCGCGCATGTTGGCGGGGCGGCGCTTCGGGTCCTTCTCGAGCATGTGGCTCACGAGCGTCGCGAGCTGCGGAGGGATTTGCTGCGCCGGCACCAGCGGCGGCACCGCCTCCTCCTGCACGCGCCGGGCGTCGAAGTGCGGATAGTGCGGCGGGTAGCGCGACAGGAGCTCGTACGCCAGCGCGCCGAGCCCGTAGATGTCGTCCGCCGGCCGCGCCGGCTCGCCGCGCAGCTGCTCGGGACTGGCGGTGAAGGGGGACAGCCCGCGCACCATCGAGTCGGTGCCCGGATCGAGCGAGTTTCCCGACACCCCGAAGTCGGCCAGCTTCACCCGGCCGCGCTCATCGAACAGCACATTGCCCGGCTTAAGATCACGGTGGATCACGCCGCGCTCGTGTGCATGCTGCAGTGCGCGCGCCGCCTCGATGAGCACCGGCACGATGCTGAGGTAGCCCGCGCCACGCAGGCGCTTGAGATCCCCGCCGGCCGCCAGCTCCATCGGCAGGAGGAAGGTCTTCCCGTCCCGCTCGGGCGGGTAGACCTTGAGAATGCCCGGGTGGTCCAGGCGGTTCGCGCTCTCGTGCTCGTGCACGAGGGCTGCCCAGGCCGCGGCGCTGCGCCCGGCTGCCGGGTGCAGGATCTTCAGGGCAATATCGGCGTTCGCCTCAGGATCAAAGGCGCGCCATACCTCGCCCTGGCCGCCCACGCCCAGACGCTCGCGCAGCACGTAGCGCATCTTCAGGGGCTGGCCGTTGTTCGCCGTGGCTGCTTTGTTCAAGTCCGCTACCCGTCGCCCGGAGATATGAAAAAGCTCACCGCCCGCCGTGAGCCGGATGAGAGGTGAAAGAGCTTTCTAGTATGCCACCGGGCGCGCGTGTCAGCCGCGCCGCTTTGGGCAGCGGCGCGCTGCCGGATCGACCCTTCAGAGCCCCAGGGTGAGCTGGCCGCCCGGCGGCGGTGGCGGCCGGAAGGCGCTCGTATCGAGGAGGTCGCGGGTTGCGCCGTTGAGGTTCAGGCGCTTACAGGCGATGCGGAAACGACTGCGCAGGAGTTGCGCGAACACGCCGGTGCCTTTCATGCGCGTGCCGAAGCGCGGGTCGTTGTCGCGACCGCCGCGCATGTCCCGGATGAGCGACATCACGTGGGCGGCGCGCTGCGGATAGTGCTCCTCGAGCCATTCGCGGAACAGGTCCTTGATCTCGTAGGGCAGCCGCAGCAGCACGTAGCCGGCCCAGCCGATACCCGCCTGCGCGCAGGCCTCGAGAATAGACTCGATCTCATGGTCGTTGATGGCGGGGATCACCGGCGCCACCAGCGCGCCGCAGGGCACGCCCGCGGCACTCAATTCGCGCAGCGCGCGCAGGCGCGCGAGCGGGGCCGCGGCGCGCGGCTCGAGCGTGCGTTTGAGCTGCGGGTCCAGGGAAGTGACGCTCACGCCCACGGTGACGAGGCGCAGCGCGGCCAGCTGGGCGAGCAGATCGAGGTCACGCATCACGAGCGCGCCCTTGGTGATGATGGTGACGGGATGGCGCGCCCGCAGCAGCACCTCGAGGATCGAGCGCGTCACCTGCAGCTGCCGCTCGGAGGGCTGGTAAGGATCGGTGTTCGCGCCGAGCGTGATCGGCTTGCAGACGTAGCCCGGCCGCGCCAGCTGCTTCTCGAGGAGGGCCGCAGCGTCGAGCTTGTAAAAAATCCGGGTCTCGAAGTCGAGACCCGGCGAGAGCCCCATGTACGCGTGGCTGGGGCGGGCATAGCAATAAACGCAACCGTGACTGCAGCCGCGGTAGGGATTGATCGACTGCTCGAACGGTATGTCGGGGGAGTCATTGGTGCAGATGATCTCGCGCGCCCGCTCCGGCGTGAGCGTCGTCGCGATGCTCTCCGGCGACTCCTCGACATACCAGCCGTCATCGACCGTCTCCAGACGCGTGAGATCGAAGCGCCCGGGCGGGTTCGACAGGGCGCCGCGTCCTTTGAATGACTGCCTGCCGAGGAGTGCGCGACCCATGCCCGGAACTGTATATCCATACAGCCATCGTGGCAAGGATAACTTGGCGCGGGAAGAACGGGAAAAAGGCGCTTATTTCACCAGGCGCAGCGACAGCGGATAGCGATAGCGCTCGCCCTCGCTGGCGCGAATTGCGGCGATCAGCGTGAGCACCAGCCAGCCGATGAAGAGCGCGGTGCCCAAGATGAAGCCGACGAACACCACGGTGAGCGCCATGCACACGAGCGCGGCGAGCGCGACCGTGATGTTGAAGTTGAGCGCCTCGCGCGCATGGTCGGCGACGAACTCGGACTGATCGCGTCGCGACAGATAGACCGCCAGGGGTCCCAGCACACAGCCGAGCAGCCATACGACCACGCCGGCGAGCGCCGACAGGTGCGCCAGCATTCCCCAGGTGCGCTCGTTCTCGGTCGGCGCGGCGCCCGGCGCCGGGGTATCACTCGGTTCGCTCATGACACACCGAAGCGTATCACCCCGGCGTGGCCCGCAGCACTGCGGGACGAAGGGGCTCCGGCGCGCCCCTTATTTCAGGCAACGCGCACGCGCCATCGTCTAGAGCTTCACTTTCACCCCCGCAAACACCCCGAAGCGCGGCTGCAGGAAGCCGATCGGGTTCTCGTAATGCCGGTCGAAGAGGTTGTCGGCGCGGGCAAAGAGTGAGAGGTGCGGCGTCAGGTCGTAGCTCGTGGCGAGATTGACCGTGGTGTAGCCCGGGGCATCCAGGCGCGGTATGGAGAAGTCGCGGTTGCCGTCGACCCAGCCGCCGACCATGAGCACATCGAGGCTGACCTGCCAGGGTTCGAGCACCTGCCACTCGGCGATGAAGTTGCCCTTGTGCTTAGGACGGCGCAGCAGCTCCTGCTGCAGTACGTCATCGGTGGCCTCGGTGTAGGTGTAGTCGGCGCGCAGCGTGAGCGAGGGCAGCGGTTGCCAGGCGACGAAACTCTCGATGCCATCCGTCGTGGCGCGCCCGATGTTGGCGTAGGTCGTGCCGGTGACATCGGTGGTGATGAGGTCGCGGATGCGATTGTAGAAACAGGTGACGCCGAGGCGCACGGCGTGCTGCGCGAATCCCTGCTCGAAGCCCGCATCCCAGCCGGTGCTGCTCTCGGGCTTGAGATCCGGGTTGGCGAAGAAGTAGGGCGGAAAGTCCTGGTAGAGCTCGCTCAGGGTCGGCGCCTTGAAGCCCGTGCCCACCGAGGCCCGCAGCTTCGTGTCGGTATCCGCGATCAGCCAGGCGGGCGCGAAGCGATAGGTGACCTTGCTGCCGAAGCGGCTGTTATCGTCGTAGCGCACGTTGAGCGCGGAGAACCAGTGCGCGCCGACCTGCGACAGCAGCTCCGCGTAGCCGGAGGCGATGTGCACGTCGGCGTCGATCGGCTGCTCGATCTCCTCGCGCTCGTACTCGGCCCCCAGCACCAGGGTCTCGGTCGGCGCCAGCTTCATGTTGCCCTGCCAGTCGGCCTTGCGCCGCTCGCCGGTGTTGAGCACCGCCGGAGTCTGCGGCTCGAGCGTCGAGGTGCGCAGGTGGCTGTAGGCCAGCCCGAGGGTCTGCTCGAGCGCGCCGTCGAAGGACACGAGGTGCCCGGTGAGTCGGGTGAAGTACTCCGTGGTGGCGGCGGTGGTCTGCTCGGGCGCCGGGTAGCCGAGGTAGGGCGGCTCGAAGCTGTAGTCCTCGCCCGTCGTGTGCAGGTGCACGTCGCCGTAGCGCGCCACCAGCCCGAGCGCCAGGTCCTGCGTCACCGCCAGACCGAGCTTGGTGGAGAACGTGAGGTTGTCATCGTAGTCGTCGTTGCGCGCCTCGCCCGGCTGCAGCAGCCCGAGCGGCGTCACCGGCACCGAGCCTGCGTGGTAGTGCGAAACGCTCGCGCTGTAGCTGAACGCATCCGCCGCGCCGCTCACGGTGCCGGCCTGGTTGAAGGTGTCGAAGCTGCCGCCCTCGAGCGCGCCGGTGAATTTCACAGGTCCGGAACCGGACTTCGTGATGATGTTGATCACCCCGCCGATGGCATCCGAGCCGTACAGGCCACTTTGCGGGCCGCGCAGCACTTCGACGCGCTCGATGTCCTGGGTGAGGAGCTGCCCGAAATCAAAGGCCCCGGTGGAGTTGCTCGGGTCGCTGATGTCGATGCCATCCACCAGCACCTTGGTGTGGTTGGAGTTGGTGCCGCGCATGAACACCGAGGTCGTGCCTCCCGGGCCGCCGGTCTGCACCACGTTGAGCCCGGGGAGGTCCTTGAGCACGTCGGTGAAGGTGCGCTCCTGACGCGCCTCGATCTGCGCCGCCGTGACCACCGTGATGCTGCTCGCCACCTCCAGCACCGGTGTCGGCACGCGGGTCGCGGTGACGACGATCTGCTGCAGATCCTCCGCGTCCGCCGCGTGCGCAGCCGCAACGCCCGCCCCGAGAGTCAGGACCAACGCGCTGCCAAGCGACAGCGCGGCCCCGCGCACGCTTGCGCGTCGCTGCCTTGAACCTGTTGTCATGTGAATAGCTCCGTAAATGCGCACACACCCGTGCCGCAGGGCGCGTGGCAGATACGGAAAGCCGGTAGGTGCGGCGGACGCCTGAGGGAAGCAGCGCATGCCGACCACCCGCATCGCCCGCCGCGACACCCTTCGGTGATACGTGAGGCCGGTCTCCGGGCTCCCGAGCTGGAGAGAACTCTCCGGCGGATCGCCTTCCCACACCCCGCTTCAAGGGGGCGCAGTGGCCATGTGATCCGCTTAACTCTCGGTTACCGTTGCGGGGGCAGCGCCGGGCTTGGACGAATCCTCACCGGACTTCCCGTTTTTCCGTCCCACCGCGCGCGCCCACAGCCCATGGCCGCCACTTGGTCGGACAGACACCTCACGAGGCGCGAAGCCTGCCTGTGGCGCCGCTGCCGCGTCAAGGGCCGTTGGCGCCGACGCCCCCGTGGCATGATCCTCCCCGCCATGGACACCGACCCCGACCCCCGCGCCCTCCCCTGGCCGCGCGCGAGCAGCGCGGCCGAGTGGCTCGGGTATGTGTGCATCGTGCCCCTGCTGCTGGGGCTGGCCGGCGTCGGGCTGCTGCCGGACTTCGCCGCACGCGAGCTGGCGCAGCGCACCACCATCGCCTGGGGCGCCGCGCTGCTCGCCTTCAGCGGCGCGGTGCACTGGGGACTCGCGCTCGCCGGACGCCTGCCGTGGAGCGCTGCACGCATGGCGGGCGCCCTGGCGCCCGCCGTGCTCGCCAGCGCCGCCGGGGTCATCGGCGGGCAGCGCGCACTCGCGCTGCTCGTGATCGGCTTCGGGGGCTTCTGGCTCTACGAACACCGCGTGCTGGGCGCTGCGCTGCCGCAGGAGTACCTCAACCAGCGCCGGCAGCTTTCGGTCGCGATCTGCGTGGTGCTCGCGCTGACGATGTTCGTGTCCGATGGCGCAGGACTCCCCTGAGGGCAACAATGACGCCGATGGAACACTTCGTACCTGCTCCGTGGCTGCGCTGGCTCATCACCGTGGCGCTGCTCGCCGGCCTGGTGCTGCTCGGCTTTCGCGTGCTCTCGCCCTTCATCGTGCCGATCGTGTGGGCGGCGATCCTCGCCTATGTCAGCTGGCCGGCCTATCTGTGGCTTCTCAACAGGCTCGGCAGCCGTGCGACGCTCGCCGCACTGCTCATGACGATCCTCGTGTCGGCGGCGGTGATCGTGCCGATCGCCTGGCTCGCCCTGGTGCTGCGCATCGAGCTGGTGCGTGGCTACCACGACATGCAGGCCCTGTTCGCCGGTGGCGGGCTGCAGCTGCCGCCGCAGGTCCTGAAGCTCCCCTGGATCGGCGACCAGCTGAAGGAGCTGAGCGAGCGTGTCGCCCAGGATCCGCACGCGCTCGGCCTCGAGCTGCGCAAGCTCACCGACCGCTCCTTCGACCAGATCGCGCACATCGTCGGTGACGTCAGTCGTAATGTCGTCAAGCTCGGCTTGACGGTCCTCAGCCTGTTCTTCGTGTTCCGCGGTGGCGAGCAGATCGCCGAGCAGATGCAGCGCGCCCTGGAGCAGGTGCTCGGACCGCGCGTCGATGCCTACCTCGCCGCCATCGGCCAGACCGTGAAGGCGGTGATCTACGGGCTCGGCCTCGCAGCGCTGGTGCAGGGCGTGCTGGCGGGTCTCGGCTACTGGGCCGCCGGCATCGGCGCGCCGATCTTCCTGGCCGCGCTGACCACCGTCTGCGGCATCATCCCCTTCGCGGTACCGGTGCTGTGGGGCGGCGCGGCGGCGTGGCTCTTCATCACCGGCCACACGGTGGCCGGGGTCGCGCTGTTCGCCTGGATGGTCATCGTCGTGGGCTGGACCGACCACTTCGTGCGCCCGCTGCTCATCAGCCGCGGTGCACAGATCCCCTTCATCATCGTGCTGTTCGGCGTGCTCGGGGGACTGGCGGCGTTTGGCCTCGTGGGCCTGTTCCTGGGCCCGGTGATCCTCGCGGTGCTGCTGGCGGTGTGGCGCGAGTGGCTGGCCGAGACCGGCCAGGAGGAGCCCGCGCCGCAGGCTCAGGTGCCGAGGAACATGCGGTAGGCGGGGTTCGCCGTCTCCTCGACGAAGGAGTAGTTGAGCTCGTTCAGGTGCAGCAGGAAATCCGCACGCTCCGCCCGCGGCACCTGGATGCCGGCGAGCACCCGGCCGTAATCCGAGCCGTGATTGCGGTAGTGGAACAGCGTGATGTTCCAGCGTGAGCCGATGGCCTTCAGGAAGCGGTGCAGGGCACCGGGGCGCTCGGGGAACTCGAAGCGGTACAGCACCTCATCCACGATGCCGCGCGCGTGCCCGCCCACCATGTAGCGCACGTGCAGCTTCGCCATTTCATCGTCCGTCATGTCGGTGACGGTGAAGCCGGCGCCGCGCAGGCCCGCCAGCACCGCCTCCTTCTCGGCACGTCCCTGGGTGAGGGCGAGGCCGACGAAGATCTGCGCACTCTCCACGCCCGCGTAGCGGTAATTGAACTCAGTGACGCTGCGCTGCCCGATCACCTCGCAGAAGTGCAGGAAGCTGCCCGGCTGCTCCGGGATCACCACTGCGATGAGCGCCTCGCGCTCGCCGCCAAGATCGGCGCGCTCGGCCACGTGCCGCAGGCGGTCGAAGTTCATGTTGGCGCCACTGTTGATGGCGACTACGCGACGCCCCTTCCAGCCCTCGCGTACCAGGTACTTCTTCAGGCCCGCCACCGCGAGCGCGCCGGCCGGCTCCACGATTGAGCGCGTGTCCTCGAACACGTCCTGGATGGCGGCGCAGATCTCGTCGGTGTCGGTGAGCACGACCTCATCGACGTGGCCGCGGCACAGGGCGAAGGTCTCCTCGCCGACGCGCCTGACCGCGACGCCGTCGGCGAAAATGCCCACGCGCTCGAGCGTCACGCGCTTACCGGCACGCAGCGACTCGTGCATGCTGGCCGCATCGCGCGGCTCGACGCCGATGACCTTGACCTGCGGATACAGGTACTTCACGTACACCGCGATCCCGGCCAGCAACCCCCCGCCGCCGACCGGCACGAAGATGGCGTCCGGGGCCCCGCCGCACTGGCGCAGGATCTCCACGGCGATCGTGCCCTGGCCGGCGATGACGTCCGGGTCGTCGAACGGGTGCACCAGCACGAGGCTGCGCTCGCGCGCCAGGGTGAGCGCGTGCTCGAAGGCACTGTCGTAGTCGTCCCCGTGCAGCACCAGCTGCGCGCCAAGGTCGAGCACCGCCTGCACCTTGATCTGCGGGGTGGTCTGCGGCATCACGACGACGGCGCTGATGCCGCGGCGGCGCGCCGCGAGCGCCACGCCCTGGGCGTGGTTACCGGCAGAGGCACACACCACGCCGCGGGCGGCGGCGGCCTCCGAGAGATGGGCGATGCGGTTGTAGGCGCCGCGCAGCTTGAAGGAGAACACCGGCTGCAGGTCTTCGCGCTTCAGCAGCACGGTGTTGCCGAGCCGTCGCGACAGACGCGGCGCCGCGTCGAGCGGCGACTCGATGGCAACGTCGTAGACACGCGCCTTGAGGATCTTCTCGATGTAGGGACTGGCCACCGCTTAAAGCCTGCGTGTTCCTGCCGGGGATGAGCCGACAAGCTTAGCCGCGGTGTGCGCCGCTGTCAGCGCTTCTCGCCGCCCTTGCGTACCACGAAGCGGTACTGCTGCCGGCCGATCGAGACGGTGTCGCCGTCCTCGAGCGCCTGGCGAGTGATGCGCCGGCCGTTGACCTGCACCCCGTTGGTGCTGTTGAGGTCCTCGATGATGGTCTGCGCAGGGCCCGCCAGGATCACCGCGTGGTGGCGGCTGATGAACTTGGCATCGATCTGCAGGTCATTGTCGGGGGTGCGCCCGACGCTGGTCTTGCGGGCGAGCACGTGCACGACCTCGCGGCCGCCGTCGCTGTAGATGAGGAGTCGGGTGGCGCCGTCGGGGAGCGGGCTGCCGGGGGGCAGGGATTCCTCGGCATGCCGCGGGGCATCGCGCAGCACCGGGTCGGCGCCGCTGTCGCTGCTGCCGTGGCGCACCTCCTCGAGCGTCGCGCGCCACTGCTGGTTCGCCTTTTCCAGCTCCTCGAGGCGCGCGCCGTTCTTGCGCGCCTCGGACTCGAGACGATGCACGCTTTCCTCGGCGACGGTGAGGTCGGCCTCGAGCTCGCGCACGCGCGCAGCGTGGGCATCGGCCTGTGACTGCACCGTGTTCAGTGTCTCGACCTGCTCGGCAGCGCGCCGCTCGGCCGCCTGCGCCCGCGACTCGGCAGCGCCGACGGTACCCTGATAGGTGGCACGTTCCTCGTGCACGCGCTTCAGGGTGTCGCCCCACTCGTCCATCCGACCGCGCACGTCGGCGAGCTCGGTCTCGAGGTCCTTCGCGCGTCTGCGCTCGGCGGCGAGCGCGGTCTCCAGCTCCGTGACCCGGGCGCGGCGCTGGTTGAGTGCCGCCTCGTGCTCGGCGGCCTGGGCCGCAGCGTTGCTGGCGGCGGCGCGCGCGGTCTCGACCGCCGTGGTGAGTTCCACGCGTTCGGCCAGCAGGCGCCCGAGCTCACTCTTGCGCTGCGATTCGCTGGTGCTGTGCTGCTCGGTGACCGCGGTCAGGGCGCGTATGCGCTCGCCGCTCGCTTCCAGCTGCGCCTGCAGGCGCGCGATGCTCGACTGCAGGGCGGCGCCTTCGCGGCGCGTCTCGCGCAGCTGCGTGTCGCGCTCGGCGAGCGCACTGCCGAATTCGGTCACCTGCTGCTCGAGCCGGGTGAGGCGCGCGGCGCGCGCGGCGAGCTCGCTGTCCTGTTCGCGCACGCGTGCCTCGCGCGCCGCCAGCTCCTGGGCGAGGCGCGTGAGATCGCTCTCGCGCACCCGCGCCTCCTGGGTGAGATCGGTCACGAGGTTCTCGAACACGTCGCGGCGGGTATTCACCGTCTGCAGCGACTCGAAGTACGCCATGGCGCGCTTGCGTTCCTCGTGCAGGTCGGTGATTACCGCGGCGCCGTGCGCCGCCTGGGCGCGCTCGCGCTGTGTGCGTTCTGCCTCGGCGCGCGCGGCGCGCGCCTGCTGTTGCTCGGCGTCCCGCGCCGCCTGCGTGAGGCGCTGCTCGAGCTGTGCGTTGCGGTCGCTGACGACCGTGAGTTCCTCGCGCGCCGCCGCAAGTTCGCCCGCAAGCTGCCCCAGGCGCTGCTCAGCCGCCGCGCGGGCCTGGGTGAGTTCGGCGAACTGCGCCGTGTGCGCCGTGGCGGCGGCCTGCAGGCGCGCGAGCTCCGCGTCGAGGTGCGCGGCGCGCTGCTCGGCGGCGGCGTCGCCCCCCGCGCGCAGGTGCGCAAGTTCTGCGGCCAGGCCTGCGGCGTGCTGCTCGGAGGCCGCGCGTGCCTGGGTGAGTTCGCCGAGTTCTTTGGCGTGGCCTGCGGCCGCGGCCTGCAGCTGCGCCAGCTGCGCATTCAGCTCGTGCGCGCGTTCCTGCGCGGCGAGCGTGCCGGCCTGCGCTTCCTCGCGCTCCCGCTCCAGCTGCAGCAGCCGGTCTGACTTTGCTTGCAGCAGCTGCTGCGCCGAGCGCAGCTCGGCGGACATCGCCTCAAGCGTGGCTTCCAGGTGGCGTTCGGGCTCGGGCCGCAGTGGTGGGAATGAGGCCCAGGTGTCGGTAGAGGAGTGCTCATCGTCCACATTCACCGCTGGCGGCGGATCGAGCACCGGCAGCTCGGCGGTGCTTTCCAGGTCAGCATCCGGGGAGACCGGGGGCGGCGTCAGCGGCGAACTCATCGATTGTCCTAAGGATCCCCGTAATGTGCGGCGAAAAAGTGTAGCGCCGCAGCACTCCTGCCCCCCGCGCGCCCCTATAAATGTGTGAGAAGAATCCCGAAAATCTTTCTTAACCGCGAAGGAAGTCGCGAACTGCCTCGAACAGCCGCTGCGGCGCCGCGGCCAGGAGTTCAGGTCCCGACAGCTCAAGGTCCTGCACGCGAGCTTGAGGCAGGACCTCGCGGATGCGGGCGGTGGCCTCGGCGAGGTCATCCTTCGCTCGCAGCACCAGCAGTTTCTGGGTCAGCCGTGCCAGGCGCTCGCGCGCGGGGTAACGCGCCAGGCTCTCCAGCAGTGGGCGCTCCCATGCTGGCGCCTGCGCTGGCGGCGCCGCGGACGCGGCGCGCCCGGCAGCTGCCGGGACGGGCACCGACAGCAGCACCACGCGCCCGATCTGGGCGCCGCGGGCGATCGCGAGCTCCGCGCCGATCAGCGCCCCGGCGCGGGTGCCGAGGAGGTCGACGCGGCGCAGCCGCATGGTGTCCAGGAAGTCCCCGACCGCGCTCACGTAGTCTTCAAGCGGCGGCGGGGCCGGGGGCGCATCCGACTCCCCAAACCCGGGCAGGTCCGGGGCGTACGCCGAGCGGTCGCGCCCGGCGAGTGCCAGGAACGGTACGAAGGAGCGCCCGCTGCCCGGGAAGTCATGCAGGCACAGCAGCGGTGTCCCCTCCTCGAAGCCACCGCCGGTTGGCATCGCGTGGTGCACGTGCAGCTGGCCGTACCGGCACTCGAAATAGCCGCGCCGCACGCGGGCCGGAGTGTCCAGCGGCGCCGGTCTGAGGATCTGCTTGGGCATGGAGCGAATAGTGCCACGATCGACGGCCGGTGTTGCGCTGCAGCCGGGGCGGCGCAGAGTCAGTCGAGAGTTCCCTGACCTCCCGTTGCGGCAGAGACTCCCCGATGCGTGCGTTCCTCCTTGCCCTGGCCCTCCTGGGCGCCCTGAGCGGCTGCGGTCTCGGTACCACGGGCGCCGCCGGTGCGGCTGGCGCGCAGGCGCAGGTGCGCGAGGCTGCGCAGGCCCGAGGCGCCGAGGAGCGGGTGCGTCAGCAGCTGGACGCCGCCGCCCAGGCGGCGCAGCAGCAACGAGCCGACGCGGAGCGCCAGACTGAGTAGGCCGCCCCCGCGCGGTTCGCGCGAGGGCGGCTTGCTCACTCGGCTAGCGGCGTCTGCCGCGCTTCTTCGGCGCGGGGCGCCGGAGCGTGGCCTTCTTCTTCGCCGCCTTCTTCACCGCCCGACGTGCACCCTTGCGGGTGGCGACCTTGCGGGCGGCTTTCTTGCGGCCAGCCTTTTTCGCTTTTTTCCCAGGGGCTTTTTTCGCAGGCGCCTTCTTTACGACCGCCTGCTTCTTGGCGGCCTTCTTGGGCGCAGCCTTCGCGGCCGCCTTGACGGCAGGCTTCGCCGGCGCGCTCAGCGCTGCCGGCTTGGCCGTAGCGGGCTTCGCCGCGACGGGTTTCGCAGCCGGAGTCGCGGCGCTCACCGGACGCGGGGCCTCCTGCACCGCGAACGCCCCGCCCTGCGGGTCGAGGAAGAGCGCGATCCACGAGCCGCCCGGGACCTCGATCGGCCCGTGCAGCAGCCGCCCACCGGCCGCCTTCGCCGCAGCCACGGCACGGTTGGAGTCCGCGACGTGCACGTAGCTCAGCCACGAGGGCGGCGTCGAGGGGCCCTGGGTGTTGCACATGCCGCCGACCCCGGTGCCCCCGTGATCGAATAGCTGGTAGATGCCCATGGCGCCCATGTCGTGCCCGACCCCCTTGCTCCAGCCGAAGAGCTCCCTGTAGAAGCGCAGGGCCGCCCCGACGTCAGTGGTCTGCAGCTCATGCCAGGAGAAGGCGCCCTGCGGTGGCTGCGCCGGCGGGGGGCCGCCGCTCGGGGTGAATACCGCGAAGGTTGCACCCTGCGGATCGGCGAGCACCGCGAAGCGCCCGACGCTCGGGATATCGGTGGCGGCCTTGCACAGGCGCGCCCCCAGGCCCTGCGCCTGGGTCACGGTGGCATCGACGTTCGGGGTACCGACGTAGACCAGCCAGTGGGCGGGGGTGTCCGCCGCCTCCTGCGGCAGTGCCATGAGGCCGCCGACCTGCGCGCCACCGGCCATGAAGATCGTATAGCCGGGCATGTTGGAGGGCTGGGTGCGCCACGGCAGCACCTTGGCGTAGAAGGTGGCGGCGGCAGCGGTGTCAGTTGTCAGCAGTTCGTGCCAGATGAATCGTCCACGGACCTCGGCGTTGCTCATGGGTCTTCCTCTTGTTGGCGGTCGACATCGTCAACGGTCGCTGATCGGGGCGACATTCTGCCCTGCCCCGACCGGTACTTCCATGACAGCCGCACCGCTGCGCGGCGGGCGCGCGCTGCGCTCGCGCCACATAATATAAAGACCACTGCCAATGACGACCGCTCCTCCCACCAGGACGCGGCCGGAGGGCAGGACATGCCACACCAGGCGGTCGATGAGGATGCCCCACAGGAGCGCGGTGTATTCCAGCGGCGCCACGACCGCGGCCGGCGCGGAACGGAACGCCTCGGTGAGCCCATAGGTGCCGACCGCCGCCAGCGCGCCAAGCAGGACGAGCCAGGGGTAGTGACGCGGCTGCAGCGCCACCCAGTGCGGCAGCGCCAGCGCGAGCGCCATCAGGGTCATGAGGCTGATACCCCACACCGCGACACTCGCGGTGGTGTCGGTGCGGGTGGTGACGCGCCCCGCGATGACGCCGAGCGCATAGGCGAACCCCCCCAAGAGTGCCACCAGCGAGCCGAGCGACAACAGGCCCGCCGCGCTTGGCTTGAGCATGATCAGTACGCCCAGGAGGCCGACCGCGATCGCGCACCAGCCGCGGGCGTCGGTGCGCTCCTTGAGGATCGGCACCGAAAGCGCGGTCATGATGAGGGGAGCCGAGAGGAACACGGCGTAGACATTGGCGAGCGAGAGGATGCGCACGGCGTAGATGAAGCAGCCGAGCACCAGCACCTGCAGCGCCCCGCGCAGCAGATGCATCCGGAAGCGCCGCGGCTTCAGCTGCGCCCAGCGGTTGCTGAACAGCACCGGCAGCAGCATGAAGGGGATCGAGGCGGCACCGCGCAGCACGGCCACTTGCATGGCGGGGTAGCTGGTCGAGAACCCCTTCAGCAGCGCATCCATGCCCGCGAACGCCGCCACCGCGACGATCATCGAGACCATCGCGCGCAGTCTGCCCTCGCGCATAGGCTTCAGGCCGCCGGGTCCGCTTCCGGGGGCTTGCCCGGAGCAACCGCGGCGGGCCGCCCCGGGGAACTCAAGGGGCGGTAGCTGGTGCCGAGCAGGCGCGCCGGCAGCGGGAAGGCGCTGGCGAGGGAGACGATGAGCGCGGAGGCGTAAGGCACCGCCTGGATGATGAGCACGATCACCCACGCCATGCGGTCGGGACCTGCGTTCTGCGGCGTGCTGCCGCGCGCCACCGCCCAGGCCGACAGCAGCAGGGCCGCCATCATCAGCGTCTCTTCGCGGGCGGCGGCGAGTGCGTGCCACAGGCCCGAGGTCGTGCCGCCCTTGGGCGTGCGGAAGAACGGCTCGTTGCGGGTGAGCAGCCCCTTGATGGAGGCGAGCCCGATGGTGTGCGTGAGCGCCAGTCCCGCGATCGCCGCGGCCAGCGTCTGGCGCACGTTGGCACCGACGCGCACGTGGTACAGGTGCACGAGCTTCGCCAGCTTGAAGGTGAAGAGCGACAGCGGCAGCACCGAGTACAGCACCAGCGGCGGGTCGATCGACTGCGGCGCCCACACCATGGCGGCCGACCAGCCGAGCGCTGCCAGGTTGAACAGCAGGTTGCAGCCATCGGCCATCCACGGCAGCCAGCCGGCGATGAAGTGGTAGCGCTGCCCCGGGGACAGCGGGCCACCCTCGAGGAACAGCGCGCGCGCGTGCGCCTTGAGGATCTGCATGGCGCCGTAGGCCCAGCGGAAGCGCTGCTTCTTGAAGTCGATGAAGGTGTCGGGCATGAGGCCCCGGCCATAACTGTCCGGGGTGTAGCTGGCGTCGAAGCCGCGCTCGAAGATACGCAGGCCGAGCTCTGCGTCCTCGGTGATGCACCATTCCGCCCAGCGACAGTCCTTAAGCTGCGCGCTGCGCACCATGGTCATGGTGCCGTGCTGGATGATGGCGTTGCGCTCGTTGCGCGTGATCATGCCGATGTGGAAGAAGCCGCGGTACTCCGCGTAGCACATGGCCTTGAAGGCGCTCTGCCCTGCATCGCGGTAATCCTGCGGCCCCTGCACGATGGCGATGCGCTGATCGTGGAAGGCCGGCGTCAGGTCACGCAGCCAGTTCGGCTCGACCACGTAGTCGCTGTCGATCACCGCCACGATCTCGGCATCCGCGGCCATGCGCTCGAGCGCGAAGTTGAGCGCGCCCGCCTTGAAGCCGGCGAGCGGCGCCACGTGGAAGAAGCGGAAGCGCGGCCCAAGGGTGGCGCAGTGCGCCTCGACCGGGCGCCACACGGCCTCATCCCGGGTGTTGTTGTCGATGACCAGCACCTCGAAGTCCGGGTACTCCAGGCGCGCGAGCGCATCGAGGGTCTCGATGAGCATTCCCGGGGGCTCGTTGTAGGCCGGCACATGCACCGAGACCTTCGGCGGCACGGCGGTCGGGCTGTAGACCGGAGTGCCCAGGCGCAGCCGGTAGTTCACCCAGTGCGCCTCGGCCCACTCGTGGGCTTCGGCGAGCAGCACCAGCATCACGCCGAGCATCCCGAGCAGCAGCAGCACCCCGGCGATGACGCCGGAGACGGTCATGTACTGCTGGGTGAAGTCATAGATCACCCACACCGCGAGCGTTGCGGCCGCGAACACTACGAGCGCGAGGAAACTGCGGCCGCGGTGACGCAGCGCATCGCTGTTGAGATAGAGAAGGCCCAGCAGCACCAGCGCCACGGCCACCGAGACCGCGGCCAGCACGTGCCACTCCGGCACCCGCACGATGGGCGCGGTGAGCTCGAACTTCGGCTGCCGGTTGACGTCGTAAACGCCCCAGTAGGAACCAACCGCGCCTTCCATGAACGCCTTCCAGGGCTGGTCGAAGGCCTCCATGATGTAGTAGGTGAGCTGCTCCTTCTGCGCGCGCGCCAGGAAGCGCCGCAGAAACAGCGCCTCGTTGGCCTCGGAGGCCACCGCCGACTCGTGCGTGCGGCCGCGGCTCGGCCAGCCGATCTCCGCGATCAGGATGGGCTTGCCGGGAAAGGCCTTCTGCAGGCGCTTGAACTGTGCGAGCGAGTAATCGACCGCCTGCTCGACCGGCACGCCCTCCCAGTACGGCAAGAGGTGCACGCCGATGAAATCGACGTGCTGCGCGAGCTCCGGGTGCGTGAGCCAGGTGTTCCAGGTCTCCGCCGTTCCCACCGGCTGCTCGATGGCATCGCGCGCCCGGTCGAGGAGCTTCTCGAGCTCCCCGATCGGCAGATCCCCGCGCAGCAGCACCTCGTTGCCGATGAACACGCGCACCACGTTGATGTGGCTGTCGGCGAGGTGGATGGCGGTCTGCAGCTGCTGCTCGTTCTTGTCGGGGTGGTTATCGACCCAGGCGCCGATGGCGACGTTCATGTCGCGCCGCTCGGCGAGTTCGGGGATCTGCGCGAGCGTGCCCTGCACCGAGTAGGTTCGCACCGCGCGCACCTTGCCCTCCAGCAGCGCAAGATCGGCGTCGATCTCCGCCTCGGTGGGCAGGATGTTGTGGGTCGGGTCCTCGTTGGCGCGGAACGGCGAGAACGCGAACCCCCATACGACCTTCGGCCACGGCGGCTCACTCGTCGGGCGGTTGAGGTAGGCCCATACGGCGAACGTCAGCAAGGCGAACACCGCCGCGATCAGCAGGCTCGGGATCGATTTCATGGCGGGGTGGTGGGTCGCCGGCGCTCTACCAGACACCGGTGTTGGGCATCGACTTCCACGGCTCCGCGGCGGCCAGGGCGGCGCCCTTCTGCAGCAGCTCCACCGAGACGTTGTCCGGGGAGCGCACGAACGCCATGTGCCCATCACGCGGGGGCCGCAGGATCGTCACCCCATGTTCCTGCAGGCGCCGGCAGGCGGCGTAGATGTCATCGACCTCGTAGGCGAGGTGCCCGAAGTTGCGGCCCACGCCGTACTCCTGCGGGTCCCAGTTGTAGGTGAGCTCCACCTGCGCCGAGTCGTCCCCGGGAGCGGCCAGGAACAGCAGCGTGAAGCGCCCCTGCGGGTACTCGTTGCGCTTCAGTTCGCGCAGACCCAGGCCTGCACAGTAAAAGCGCAGCGAGGCCTCGATGTCGGTCACGCGGACCATGGTATGCAGGTACTTCATCGCATCGCCTTTTTTTCAGTACGCCCCCGGCGCGCTGCGCGCGCCTAGAACATCTCCGAGGGGCCCGGGGTCTTGATCTCGACCGGGTGCCGGCTCGGGATGAAGTCACCGGTGATCATCTGGTCGTAGGACTGCCCGGGCCCGACCATCGGGTAGACGCCGGCATCCGGGTCGATCATGACCTCGAGGAACGCCGGTCCCGGGAAGGCGAGGAACTCGGCGATCACGCGCGGCACGTCCGCCTTCTTCTCCAGGCGCACCGCGTAACGGAAGCCGTCCGCCTGCGCCGCCTTGATGAAGTCCTTCTTGTGCAGCGACTTGTCGCTCGCCGACAGGCGCCCCTTGAAGAAGAGCTTCTGCCACTGCTTCACCATGCCATCGCCGAGGTTGTTGAGCACCACCACCTTCACCGGCAGGTCGTAGGTGGTCACGGTCTCCAGCTCCCCGATGTTCATGCGGATGCTCGAGTCTCCGTCGATGTCGATCACCAGGCGCTGCGGCGAGGCGAACTGCGCACCAATCGCCGCGGGCAGGCCAAAGCCCATCGTGCCCATGGAGCCGGAGGTGAGCCACAGGCGCGGACCGACGAAGTCGCAGTACTGCGCGGCCCACATCTGGTGCTGCCCGACACCGGTGGCGATGATGGCCTCGCCTTTGCTGTGGCGGTTGATCTCCTCGATCACGTAGTAAGGCTGGATGAGCGGGCTCGCACGGTCGTAGTTCATGGCGTAGGTGCGCTTGAGCGCGGCCACTTCCGCTGCCCAGGCGCTGAAATCGCAGGTGAAGCCGCTGCTGCGGCCGTGCGCGAGCAGCATCTCGAGCGCCGGCGCCACGAGCCCGACGTGGCTCCAGTGCACGCGCTTGACCTTGTTGACCTCGGCACGGTCGACGTCCAGGTGCGCGATCTTGAGCGCCCGGGGCGCGAACTTGTCCGGCACGCCGGCGACCCGGTCATCGAAGCGCGCGCCCACCGCGATGAGGAAGTCGCAGTCATCCATGGCGTAGTTGGCGAACGCGGCGCCGTGCATGCCGAGCATGCGCAGCGCGCCCGCCCTGGTGGTGTCGTAGGCGCCGATCCCCATGAGGGTCGTGACCACGGGGATGCCGAAGGCATCCGCGAACCCGGTAAGAGCGGCGGCGGCATTGCCGTTGATCACCCCGCCGCCGGCATAGATCAGCGGCCGCCGGGACTCCTGCAGCATCGCGAAGAAGCGCCCCGCGGCGGCGGGCTCGAGCCGGGCGGCGGCCAGCTCGTGCATGCGGCGGCGGTAGCCGGGGATCGGCAGGAGCCCTTCCCCGGCGAAGCTCCCCTCCCAGTTCTGCACGTCCTTCGGGATGTCGATGACGACCGGCCCCGGGCGCCCGGTGCGGGCGATCTCGAAGGCCGTGCGCACGGTCGCCTCGAGCTTTTCCGGGTCGGTCACGAGGAAGATGTGCTTGGCCACCGCCCCCATGATCGAGGGCACAGGGGCCTCCTGGAAGGCGTCCGTCCCGATCGCCGCTCGCGCCACTTGGCCGCAAATCACGACAATAGGTATCGAATCCGCCATGCAGTCGCGCACCGGCGTAACAGTGTTGGTCGCGCCCGGCCCCGAGGTCACGAGGCATACCCCGACCTTGCCGGAGGCACGCGCGTAGCCGGCCGCCATGAAGCCGGCGCCCTGCTCATTGGCCGGGACGATCAAAGGGATCTGGGGCTGCTTCAGCTGCGCGGCCGTCTGGTTGTAGAGGAACACCGCGTCATAGGTGGGCAGAATCGCCCCGCCGCTGTAGCCGAAGATGGCGCTCACGCCCTCATCCGCCAGCACCTGCATGATCATGCGGGCGCCGGACATGCGCTCCCCGGCGAGCGGGTGGGCGCCGCCGCGGGGCTGGATCACTGTATCGGTCATGGACGCGCGGGGCCTCAAGACACAGCCGTTTTGGAAAACCGCCAAGGGATCAGCGAGCCTAGCAGCTTGGGGTCGGGGTGCAAACTGAGCGCCATCCTTTGTATTCTGGCTGCAGGCCCCTTAGGCCTGACTTAACGCCGCCGAGCTCCATGCGCCACATCATCGCGATCCTCCTGCAGAACGAGGCGGGGGCCCTCACCCGCGTCGCCGGGCTCTTCTCCACGCGCGGGTACAACATCGAGTCGCTCTCGGTGGCCCCGACCGATGACCCCACGGTGTCGCGCCTGACGCTCGTGACGAGTGGTTCGGACGCCGTCATCCCGCAGATCGTCAACCAGCTCAACAAGCTCGTGGACGTGGTCCACGTGCTCGACATGACGCGCGGGGAGCACCTGGAGCGCGAACTCGTGCTGCTGAAGCTCAAACTCGCCCCCGGAGAGACCGACGCGGTGCGCGGCCAGGTGGTGCGCAGCGGCGGCCGCGTGCTGGATCCGGCGATGGACGGCTTCATCGTCGAGCTCACCGCAAGCGAGGCCGAGGTGAACGGCTTCGTCGAAGCGCTGGCGCAGCGTGGGGAGCTTTTGGAAGTCGTGCGCAGCGGCGCGCTCGGCATCTCGCGCAGCGCCCGCCCGCTGCGGGCGCGCGCGGCGCCCGTCACGGCCTGACGCGCCGCAGCGCGCGACGGGCGCGTACCCGCCGCAGCGCGGCGGATTTCTGGGACAATCAGTGCACGGCCGGCGTCGCCGCGGCCGCTGACCTGACACTTGAAGTGAAGGAAACCCCTCATGCGCCGTGTGCTCATGCTCGTTGCCCTGCTCTGCGCACCCTGCGCCTCCCAGGCACAGGACACGGCGCCGCCCGGACGGCTGCCGGACACGGTGGTGCCGACGCACTACCGGCTGGATCTCAGCATCGACCCGCGGCAGACGACCTTCCGGGGTGAGGCGCAGATCGAGGTGACCCTCGCTCTCGCCACGCGCAGCATCTGGCTGCACGGGCTCGGCCTCAAGGTGAAGACGGCGAGCGTCAGCGCGGGCGGTCACACGCAGGCGGCGCGCTACGAGGAAGTCGACCATGTCACCGGCGTGGCGCGCCTCGTGACCGCGAGCCCCATCGCAGCAGGCGCCGCGCAGCTGCGCTTCGAGTACAGCGCGCCCTTTCAGAGCTCCCCGCAGGGACTGTACCGCTCGCGCACGGGCAAGGACTGGTACGCGTTCTCGCAGATGGAGGCGATCGACGCACGGCGGGTGTTCCCCGGCTTCGACGAGCCGCGCTTCAAGACCCCGTTCGACGTCACCGTGCGCACCCACGGCAAGGACCTGGCGGTGAGCAACGCCCCCGAACTCCCCGGCAGCGCGCTCACCGGGACGGCGACGCTGCACCATTTCCAGACCACCAGGCCGCTGCCGACCTACCTCATCGCCTTCGCGGTCGGCCCGCTGCAGATCGTCGAGGCCACACCCGTGGCGGCCAATGCGGTGCGCCACGAGCCGCTGCCGCTGCGCGTGATCGGCGTGCAGGGCGATGCCGCGCGCTTCAGCTTCGTCGCCGCGCAGGCCCCTGATCTCATCCGTCGGCTCGAGGACTACTTCGGCATCGCCTTCCCCTACCCGAAGATCGACCTGATCGCCTCCCCGACCCAGCTCGGAGCCATGGAGAACGCCGGCGCCATCATCTTCGCGGAGAGCTACCTTGCGCTGCCGGCCGCGCCCACGGCGCGCCAGCAGAGCAATTTCGGCGCCGTGGCCGCGCACGAACTCTCCCATCAGTGGTTCGGCGACCTGGTGACGCCGGCCTGGTGGGATGACATCTGGCTGAACGAGTCGTTCGCCGAGTGGATGGGCAGCAAGATCGCCAATGACTGGCGACCGCAGCTGGGCATCGAGCAGGAGCAGCTGGAGTCCACGCTCGGTGCCATGAACACCGATGCCCTGAGCGCCGGGCGCCCGATCCACCAGCCGATCGCCACCAGTGCACAGATTGCCACCACCTTCGATGACATCACCTACCAGAAGGGCGCCGGTGTCATCGGCATGGTCGAGTCCTACCTCGGCGAGCAGCGCTTCCAGCGTGGCGTGCGGCTGCACCTCACGCGTCATGCCTATGGCACGGCCACCGCGGCGGAATTCTTCCGCTCGATGGCCGAGGGCAGCGGCGATTCGGGAGTGATCGCAGCCTTCGAGTCCTTCGTGAACCAGCCCGGTGTGCCACTCGTGAGCGTCGCGAGCGCGGCGGACGGCTCGCTGCAGCTCACCCAATCACGCTACCGGCCGCTCGGCCCCGGTGCCCACGGCACCGACCTGCCCTGGAAGCTGCCTTTCTGTGCCGCCTTCTATGCCGGCAGCGCCCCGCCGCAGAAGCTTTGTACGCTGCTGACGGCCGCGAGCGGCACGCTCGCCGTGCCAACGGCGCTGCGCGGCGCGGTCGTGCATCCGAACGCCGCTGGCGCCGGCTACTACCGCTTCACCGTGGACCCGAAGCTCTCGCAGTCGCTGTTCGCGATGGCCTCGCGCCTGCAACCCCGCGAAGCCATGACGCTCGCCGACAGTACGGCCGCGGCCTTCGATGCCGGGCGGCTGCCCTTCGCCGGGCTCTTCCAGGCCGCGCGCGCACTCGCCGATCATCCTGACCGCACCACCGCGCTGAGCCTCGGTGAGCGCCTCGAGTCCATCCATGACCGCATGGCCACGCCGGCGGAGCGCGCGCTGCTCGAGCGCGCGCTCGTGAGCCTCTACGGTGCAAGGCTGGAGCGGCTCGGTTACGACGCCGCCCCCGGACGCTATGCCGCCGATCCGCCGGCGCAACAGCTGCTGCGCCGCTCGCTCCTGAGCCTGCTCGGCATCACCGGCAAGGATGAGGCGCTGCGCCGCGCGCTCGGGGACATCGCGGCGCGCTCGGTCGCGGAGCCCGCCGCCGTGGAGCCGCTGCTGCGCTGGCGCGTGTGGGCGATCGGCCTGCAGGAGCGCGGTGCCGCGCTCTTCGGCGCGCTGAAGACGCTCGCGCTCTCAAGTCCCGACGCCCAGCTGCGTCAGGATGCGGGCGTCGCGCTCGGCTATGCGCCCGCCGCGCTGACACCGCAGGCGCTCGCCCTCACCCTGGACCCGAAGCTTGAGCCGGAAGCGACGTTACGCATCGTATTCGCGCAGGTCTCGCAGCCTGACACCCGCGAGACTGCGTGGAGCTGGGTCGGCACGCACCGGGAGGCACTCTTGGCACGCATGCCGGCCATGTTCCAGGCCGACTTCGCCTCGCTCGGGGACGTGTTCTGCAGCAGCGCCGGACGCGAGTCGTTCAACGGCGTGCTCGGCTCGAAGCTGCGCCCGCTCAACGGCGGGCAGATCGCCGTCGACCGGGTGCTGGAAAGCATCGATGACTGCGTGGCACTGCGTGCCACGCTCGGCAATTCCATCACGAGCACGCTCGGGCCGGCCCCGCACTAGGGCCGGCGCACTCCGGGCGCTTCAGGGCAGCAGCACCGTGGAGCCCGTGGTGCGGCGGCCTTCCAGGTCACGCTGCGCCTCGGCGGCCTCGGCGAGCGGGTATTTCTGGCCGATGACGACGCGGATCTTCTTCGACTTCACGGCCGCGAACAGCTCGCGCGCCGCGCTCGTCAGCTCCTCGCGCGTCACGATGTAGTTGAACAGCGAGGGCCGCGTCAGGTAGAGCGAGCCGCGCCTGGCAAGCTCGAGCGGCGCGATCGGCGGCGGCGCTCCCGAGGCATTGCCGTAGCTCACCATGATGCCGAGGCGCCGCAGGCAGTCGAGGGAATCGAGGAACGTGTCCTTGCCCACCGCATCGTAGACGGCCGCAACACCGACGCCCTTGGTGAGGGCCTTGACGCCTGCCACCAGCTCGTCACGCCCGGAGATCAGCACGTGCCGGCAGCCGTGCTTCTTCGCGATCTCAGCCTTCGCCTCGCTCCCCACGACGCCAATCACCCGGGCGCCGAGTGACTTCGCCCACTGGCACAGGATGACTCCCACGCCGCCCGCCGCCGCGTGCACCAGGATCACATCCCCGCGGGCGACCCGGTAGGTGCGGCGCAGCAGGAATTGCGCGGTGAGACCCTTGAGCATGAGGGCCGCCGCCTGCTCGTCCGAGACCCCGCGGGGAACCTTCACCAGGCGCTCGGCGGGGACGTTGCGCACTTCGCTGTAGGCGCCCGGGGAGGCGAACACGTAGGCGACGCGCTCGCCGACCTTGAAGCCGCGCACCCCGCGGCCGAGCGCGGTCACGACGCCGGCCGCCTCGCGCCCGAGGCCCGCGGGCAGCGGGGTCGGGTAAAGACCGGTGCGGTCGTAGACGTCGATGTAATTGACGCCGATGGCGGTGTGCCGCACGCGCACCTCGTGGGATGCGGGCTTGCCCGGGTCGAACTCCTCCACGCGCAGGACTTCCGGGCCGCCGTGCTCATGGAAACGGATGGCGACTGGCATAGCCGCTGAGCATAGCCGGGCCTCTGCGGCAGCGCCTGCCCCCTTAGAGGTGCGGGCAGAAGCTAGAGCGCAGCGTCGTCGGTCTCGCCGGTGCGGATGCGGATGACGCGCTCGATGTCGGTGATGAAGATCTTGCCGTCGCCGACCTTGCCGGTCTTGGCGGACTTGATGATGGCCTCGATCACCTGGTCCACGAGATCGCCGCGCACGGCGACCTCGATGCGGGTCTTGGGCACGAAGTCGACCACGTACTCGGCGCCGCGGTAGAGCTCGGTGTGGCCGCGCTGGCGACCGAACCCCTTCACCTCCGTGACCGTCATGCCCGAGACGCCGATGTCCGAGAGCGCGGCACGCACGTCGTCGAGCTTGAAGGGCTTAATGATCGCGGTGACGAGTTTCATGAGGTTCTCCGGACGTGGGACGGACTTGCGGCGCGAGGGATTTTGCAGTTTTCATGCCACCGCGTCGAATGCAGCGAAAACACGCGCCGGGCCGCTCGGCGAAGTCCGCCCCAGCCCCCGCGGTCGCACCATGCTGGGGCAAGCCCGTGCCGGGGCCGCTCTCACCTGGTGCACCCGGCGGGCGCAGCCCGTTAGGCTATCCTTCGCGCCGATGTACCAGGACATCATGATCGTCGGCGCCGGCCAGGCGGCCGTTCAGACCGTGGATACCCTACGCCGCCGCGGCTTCACAGGGAAGATCACGCTCATCGGCGAGGAGCCCTGGCTCCCCTACCAGCGCCCGCCGTTATCCAAGAAGTACCTCGCCGGGAGCCTCGAGCGCGAGCGCCTGCTGATCCGCCCCGCGCAGTTCTTCGCCGAGCACCAGGTGAGGACGCACCTCGGCCGGCGGGTGACCGATCTCGCCCCGCACGAGCGCCACGTGCGCCTGGATGACGAGCAGGTGATCCCCTGGGACGCCCTGCTGCTCGCGACCGGCAGCCGCCCGCGTCCGCTTCAGCTGCCCGGGGCGCAGCTGCCCGGGGTGCACACGCTGCGCACCATCGCCGACGTCGACCGCATCCGCGCCGAGTGCCGCGCCGGGGGCCACCTGGTGGTCATCGGCGGGGGCTACATCGGTCTTGAGGCCGCCGCGACCGCGCGCGAGCTCGGCATGCAGGTCACGGTGCTCGAAATGGCCGAGCGCGTCATGAACCGCGTGACCTGCCCGGAAGTCTCCGCCTTCTACGCCGCCGAGCACGCGCGCGCCGGCGTGCGCATCCTGTGCAACGCGCGCGTGCGCGCGCTGCATGCCGATGCTGCGAGCGGGCGCGTCGCGTCGGTCCTCACCGAGGATGGCGCCGCGCACCGCGCCGACCTGGTGCTCGTCGGGATCGGCGTGGTGCCGGCGGATGAGCTGGCCCGCGCCGCCGGCCTCGACTGCGAGAACGGGGTCGTGACGGATGCCCACTGCCGCACCAGCCACGAGGCGATCTGGGCGGCCGGGGACTGCGCCAGTCACCTCAACCGCCAGTACGGGCGCCACCTGCGCCTGGAATCGGTCGACAACGCCTTCGAGCAGGGCACCACGGTCGCCCTCAACATGCTCGGCACCCCGACCCCGCACGACAAGGTGCCCTGGTTCTGGTCCGACCAGTACGACCTGAAGCTCATCATCGTCGGCGTCGGCTTCGGCTACGACCGCGTGGTGATGCGCGGCGCGCCCGCGGCGCGCAGCTTCAGCGCCTGCTACCTGCGCGCCGGGGAGCTCATCGCCATCGACAGCATCAACGCCCCGAAGGATCAGATGGCGGCGCGCAAGCTGATCGCCGCGCACGCGCGCCCGGATCCGGCGCGGCTTGCCGACCCGGCCATCGCGCTCAAGGACGCTTAAGCGCAGTTCACTTCGGCGACGGCCCGGTGCGCGTCTGGTCGGTGATCCAGTTCACCTCCCAGGTCTTGCCGCCATCCTCCGAGTAGGCCTGCTCGAAGTGCGGACTCGCGGTGTCAGTCTTCGTCCACACGAAGCGCACCAGGACCGTACGGCCCTCGTAGGTGTCGGTGGCATAGAACTCACCGGTGCCGTTGCTGAAGCGCCCGACCTGGGGCGGGTCCATGATGCCCACCTTGCTGTTGGCCCAGTAGAGCCGCCACTCGTGGGTGGTCGGATTGTAGAGGCGCAGCGTCAGTCCCTCGATGTGCCCGCCGGCGCTGTCGGTCTCGAACTCCTCCAGCTGCGAGCGCCCGTCCCACACCTTGCGCGTCACGGAGGTGCCATCGAAGGACACCCATTCGTGCGAGCCGCTCAAGCGGTGCGCCAGGCGCTTCAGGTGGATGTTCCAGGAACCGAGCTCGAAATCGAAGTCGTGCGAGCCGTCGCGCTCGGCCGGCGCGGCAGCGCTGGCCTCGGGCGCCGCGCGCAGCGCTGCGGCGCAGGCCAGCAGGGTAAGCGCGCCGCACGTCACGGCGAGGGTCCAGGGTTTCAGTAGCAGCATGGCGCCTTGGTCCGCGGTGGCAAGTGGGGCGCCGATGATACGGCCGCGCAAGTCACGCGCGCACGCCGCCTGCCGCGCCGTGCGGCTCGCTTCAGCGCAGGATGACGAGCAGGTCGCGGGCCTCGACGCTCTGGCCCGGGCGTACAAACACCTCCGCGACCGTGCCCTCGCGCGCCGCCCGCACCGCGGTCTCCATCTTCATCGCCTCCAGAGTCACGAGCAGATCGCCCTGCGCCACCGTGAGGCCCGGCTTCACCGCCACGCTCGCCACGACGCCTGGCATGGGCGCACCGACCTCCCCGGGTGCCTCCGGATCGCTCTTGCGTGGCGGCGAGCGCCGCGCCACCTGGCTTTTGTCGGGCACGCGCACCGAGCGCGGCTGGCCGTTGAGCTCGAAGAACACCGTGCGCGTGCCGTCCTCGTGCGGCTCGCTGCTGGCGAGGTAGCGCACGATGAGCGTCTTGCCGCGCTCGAGGTTCACGCTGATTTCCTGACCCGGCTCCATGCCGTAAAAGAACACCGGCGTGGGCAGGATCGAAGGGTCGCCGTAGAGCGCCCGCTCGCGCGCGTACTCGAGCCACACACGCGGGTACATCAGATACGAGGCGAGGTCCTCGTCCGTGGCCGGCCGCGGCAGCTGCTGCTGGATCCTGGCGCGCTCGGCTGCAAGATCCACGGCCGGCAGCGTGGCGCCGGGGCGCGCGGTGAGCGGGGCGGCGCCCTTGAGGATCTTGCGCTGCAGGGCGGCCGGGAAGCCGCCGTAGGGCTGACCCAGGTCGCCGCGGAACAACTGCACCACGGACTCGGGGAAGGCCACCTCGGTGGCCGGATCCAGTACCTGTTCGCGGCCGATGCCGGAGCTCACCATGAGCAGCGCCAGGTCGCCCACCACCTTGGAGGTCGGGGTCACCTTGACGATGTCGCCGAACATCGCATTGACGTCGGCGTAGGCCGCGGCCACTTCCGGCCAGCGCGCATCCTCGATACCCAAAGCGCGCGCCTGCTCGCGCAGGTTGGTGTACTGGCCGCCGGGCATGCCGTGCACGTACACCTCGGACGCCCCGGCGCGCATGTCGCTCTCGAACGCGCCGTAGTAGCGGCGCACCTGCTCCCAGTAGGCCGAGACGGTGCGCAGGCTCTTCGGATCAACGAGCGGATCGCGCGCCCCGAAGCGCAGCGCCTCGACGATCGAGCCCAAGTTCGGCTGGGAGGTGAGCCCGCTCATGGCATCGATCGCCCCGTCGATCGCGTCCGCCCCGGCGGCGACCGCCGCCAGCACACTCGCGGCGGCGATGCCGCTCGTGTCGTGGGTGTGGAAGTGCACCGGCAGCCCCACCTCGTCCTTGAGCGCCTTGACGAGCGCGTAGGCGGCGCGCGGGCGGCACAGGCCCGCCATGTCCTTGATGCCGAGCACGTGGGTGCCGGCGGCTTTCAGCTCGTGGCCGAGCTTCAGGTAGTAGTCGAGGGTGTACTTCTTCTCGCCCGGGTCGCAGAGGTTGCCCGTATAGCAGATCGCCGCCTCGCACAGCCGACCGCTGTCGTTCACCGCATCGATTGCGACGCGCATGTTCTCGACCCAGTTCAGGGAGTCGAAGATGCGGAACACGTCGATGCCGCCCGCGGCCGCGCACTTGACGAAGAAGCGCACCACGTTGTCCGGATAATTGGCGTAGCCGACCGCGTTGGCGGAGCGCAGCAGCATCTGCAGCAGCAGGTTCGGCATCAGTTCGCGCAGCTGCGCAAGACGCGCCCAGGGATCCTCGCGCAGGAAGCGCATGGCGACGTCGAAGGTCGCCCCGCCCCAGCACTCCACCGAGAACAGCTGCGGCAGGAGAGCCGCGTAGTAGGGCGCGATCGCCGTCATGTCGAGCGTGCGCAGGCGCGTGGCGAGCAGTGACTGGTGGGCATCGCGCATGCTGGTGTCGGTGAGCAGCACGCGCTCCTGCCCGAGCATCCACTGCGCGAACTGCGCGGGCCCGAGCTCGTCGAGTTTCTGCTTGCTGCCCGGCGCAGGCTGTGGCAGCGGCCCGCTCGGCAGGCGCGCGGGCGCGAACGCGGCCGGCGGCGGGCGGCTGCGGGTCTCGGCGTTGCCGTTGACGATGGTGGCGCCGATGAAGCTCAGGATGCGGCTGGCGCGGTCGCGCTTGCGCGGCCACTGGAACAGCTCCGGGCTCTCCTCGATGAAGCGCGTGGTGTAGTCACCGCGCGCGAACTTCGGGTGCGTGATGAGCTGGTCGAGGAAGCGCAGGTTGCTCACCACGCCGCGGATGCGGAACTCCCACAGCGCGCGGTGCATGCGCGCGATGGTCTCCTCCGCGGTCGGCGACCAGGCGGTCACCTTCACCAGGAGCGAGTCGTAGGAGCGCGTGATGATGGCGCCGGTGTAGGCGGTGCCGGCATCGAGGCGGATGCCAAAGCCTGCCGGACTGCGGTAGGCGGTGATGGTGCCGTAGTCCGGGATGAAGTTGTTCTCCGGGTCCTCGGTGGTGATGCGGCACTGCAGCGCGTGGGCGCTGATGCGGATATCTGCCTGCGCCGGCACGCCGCTCTCGGGCGTGCCGATCTGCGCCCCGCCCGCGATGCGGATCTGCGCCTTGACGAGGTCGATGCCGGTGGCGCACTCGGTGACGGTGTGCTCCACCTGGATGCGCGGATTGACCTCGATGAAGTAGAAGCGCCCCGAGTCCGCGTCCTGCAGGAACTCGATCGTGCCGGCATTCACGTAGCTGGCGGCGTGCGCGATCTTAAGTCCCGCGCCGCACAGCGCGGCGCGCTGCGCCTCGCTGAGGAACACCGCGGGCGCGCGCTCCACCACCTTCTGGTTGCGCCGCTGTACCGTGCAGTCGCGCTCGAAGAGGTGCACGAGGTTGCCGTGCGTATCGCCGAGCACCTGCACCTCGACGTGGCGCGCACGGCGCACCAGCTTCTCCAGGTACACCTCGTCGTTGCCGAAGGCCGCGTGCGCCTCGCGGCGCGCCACGGGCAGCACCTCGAGGAGCTGCGCCTCGTTCTCCACCACCCGCATGCCGCGCCCGCCGCCACCCCAGCTCGCCTTGAGCATCACCGGGTAGCCGATGCTCTGTGCCAGCGGCACGGCGGCGGCAGGATCCGCAGGCAACGGCCCGGTGGCGGGCATCACGTCCACACCGGCGGCGACCGCCAGCGCGCGCGCCGAGACCTTGTTGCCGAGCACGCGCATGGTCTCGGGGCGCGGGCCGATGAAGATGATGCCGGCCGCCGCGCACGCCTCGCCGAAGTCGGGGTTCTCGGCGAGGAAGCCGTAGCCGGGGTGGACCGCGTCTACCCGGGCCTCGCGCGCCACGCGCAGGATGTCCGCGATGTCGAGGTAGGCCTCCACCGGCCCCTTGCCGACCCCCACCTGGTAGGCCTCGTCCGCCTTGGTCCGGTGCAGCGAAAAGCGGTCCTCGTGCGAGTAGACGGCGACCGTGCGCAGGCCGAGCTCGTTCGCCGCCCGCATGACGCGGATGGCGATCTCGCCACGATTGGCGACCAAGAGGCTGCGGATCCGCTGCGGGCTGGCGGGTTTCACTCTAAGATTCACCGTCAGAAAGAGGGGCGAGCCCGCCGGACGCCTGCATCGCGCGTGACCTGCGGGTGCGACCCGATCATAGCCGCGGGGAGAAGAAAATGTCGCGCCCAAACCTGCTTGCGATCCTGTGCATGACGGTGCTCTGCGGCAGCGCGCGGGGTGCCGCGCCGCCGGCGCCGCCCCCGGGGCCGCCGCCGATCGCCATCGCCATCCACGGCGGCGCCGGCGTCATCGAGGCCTCCAAGATGACCGCGGACAAGGCTGCCTCCTACCGGGCGGGGCTGGCCGCGGCGCTGGATACCGCGTACGCGATCCTCGAGCGCGGCGGCTCGAGCCTGGACGCCGTCACCACCGCGGTGCGCATGATGGAGGATGACCCGCAGTTCAACGCCGGGCGCGGTGCGGTGCTGAACCAGGACGGCGATGCGGAGCTGGATGCTGCCATCATGGACGGCCGGGGGCCGCGGGCCGGCGCGGTGGCGGGCGTGCGGCACGTGAAGAACCCGGTGGAACTTGCGCGCCTGGTCATGGAGAGGAGTCCGCACGTGCTGCTGATCGGGGACGGGGCGGAGGAATTCGCGCTCGAGCAGGGCGTGGTGCTGGTGCCGCGCGGCTACTTCCGCACCCACCAGCGCATCGCCGAACTCACCGAGGCGCAGCAGGCGGAAACGAACCGCGGTACCGCCGTGGGCAGCGGCACCGGTACCGTCGGCGCGGTGGCGCTCGACCGCGCCGGCAACCTCGCCGCCGCGACCTCCACCGGGGGACTGACTAACAAGCACCGCGGCCGGGTCGGGGACACCCCCATCATCGGCGCCGGCACCTACGCCCGCAACGACGGTTGCGCCGTATCCGGCACCGGCCACGGCGAGTACTTCATCCGCCAGGTCGTGGCGTACGACATCTGCGCGCTGATGGCGTACCGCAAGCTCACGCTGGCGCAGGCGGTGACCGAGGTCATCCACGGCAAGCTCAGCGCCGCCGGCGGCGAAGGCGGCGTGATCGCCATCGATCCGGCCGGCAACATCGTCATGGACTTCAACAGCATCGGCATGTTCCGCGGCGCGCGCGACGGCCACGGGCTGCGCCAGATCGCCATGTACCGCGACACCCAGTAGAGGTCATCGAACCCTATGCATGCCATTGCCATCCACGGCGGCGCCGGTGCCGTCCCGCGAGCCGCCCTGTCCGAGGAGCGCGAAGCGCGCTACCGCGCAGGTCTGAGCGCCGCCCTCGACGGCGGCTATACGGTGCTCGAGAAGGGCGGCACCAGCCTGGACGCGGTCACCTGCGCGGTACGCATCCTCGAGGACGATCCGCTGTTCAACGCCGGGCACGGCGCGGCGCTCACCCGCGACGGCGCCGCCGAGCTCGACGCGGCCATCATGGATGGCAAGCAGATGCGCGCAGGCGCGGTGGCCTCGGTACGCCACGTCAGGAACCCGGTGGAGCTCGCCCGCCACGTGATGGAGAAGTCCCGCCACGTGCTCCTGGTGGGGGCGGGGGCGGAAGAGTTCGCGCTCGAGGAGGGCCTGAGCCTCGTACCGAACCTGTACTTCCGCACCGCCGAGCGCCTCGAGCAGCTGCTGTTCGAGCAGCGCGGCGAACACGTCTCGGACATCGTCCCGCCCAGGAGCCAGGGCACGGTCGGGGCGGTGGCGCGCGATGCGGCCGGCAACCTCGCCGCCGCCACCTCCACCGGCGGCATGACCAACAAGCGCCCGGGGCGCGTCGGAGACTCCCCGATCATCGGTGCCGGCACCTACGCCAAGAACGGCGTGTGCGCGGTGTCGGCGACCGGGCACGGGGAATACTTCATCCGCGCGGTGGCCGCGCACCATGTGTGCGCGGCGGTCGAGTACCGGGGTCTTGCGCTCGAGGAGGCGGTACGCGAGATGCTGCACGAGATCCTGCGCAAGCTCGGCGGGGATGGCGGCCTGATCGCGATCGATCATGCCGGGCGCATCGTCATGGACTTCAGCACCGAGGGCATGTTCCGCGGCGCGCGCGACTCGAACGGCCGCCGCGACATCGCCATCTACTGAGAATAGACCTGCGCGGCGTGCCGGCCGCGAAAGGCGCTCGGGGGCTGCGCCTCCCAGCGCGCCCACACCCGCCGCAGCTGCTGCGCGGAGCGAAAGCCGGCGCGCGAGGCGACGCGCTCCAGGTCGAGGCGGCTCTGCGTCACGAGCTGCCGCGCCAGTGCAAAGCGGATCAGCTGCACGTAGTCGTGGGGTGAGCAGCGCGCGTGCGCGGCGAACAGGCGCGCAAGATTGCGCGGGCTGGTGCAGGCGACCGCGGACAGCTCGCGCGCGCTCCAGCGCGCCGTGGGTTCGCGTGCCACGGCGTCCTGTACGCGGTGCACTGCCGGGTGCAGGTGATTGCGGTGCATCACCCACGGGGAGAGCGCCGGGTCGGTGCCGGCGCGGCGCAGGTAGACCACGAGGTCGCGCGCCACTTCGGCCGCCACGCGCGGCCCGAGCTGGCGGCCGATGACATGCAAGGCGAGGTCCAGGCCCGCGGTCACTCCGGCGCTGGTCACGACGGCCCCGTCCTCGACGAAGATGCGGTTGTCCAGGACCTGCGCGCGCGGCTCGATGCGCCGCAGCTCCTCCAGGTGCTCATGATGGGTGGTGCAACTGCGCCCGGCGAGCAGGCCCGCGTGCGCGCCGAGCACGCTGCCGGCGCACACGCACATCAGGAGCTCCGCCCGCGCCCCCGTAGCGCGCAGCCACTCGATGACGCTGCGCGCCGCCGGCTGCTGCGGATCGATGCGCGCGGCGCTGATCCCGGTGAGTACCACGATCGAGCCCGGCGCGAGCTGCGCGGGCAGCGGCTCCAGGTCCCCGAGGGTCAGGCCCACGGCGGCCTTGAGGTGCGGCTGCGGCGCGGTGAAGCGCAGGCGGTAGCTGCCCGGACAGTGCGACTCGGCGTTGCGGAAGGCATCCGCAGGCCCGGCAAGGTCGAGCAGCACCAGGCGCGGCAGTACCACGAACAGCACGTCGCGCGCGGCGCCCATCGGCTGCGGCCCGGTGGCGTTCAGGTGAGCGTCGCGGCGCTGGCGACGATGCGCGCGAAGCGGTCCTCGAGCACCAGCTCGGTGCGCTCGTGCAGTTCCGCGCTCGAGACCTCGCGGCCGCTGCGGGCCCGCATGGGAAAGGTGAGGGTCGCATCGCTCACGTACAGCACCCTGAAGCCCAGGTCCGAGGCGTGGCGCGCAGTGGTCTCGCAGCACTGCTCGGTGCGGATGCCGGTGATCAGGAGCTCACCGATGCCGCGCGTGCGCAGCCACTCAAGAAGCGGCGTGCCGTCCGCCGCGGTCCCGAACAGCGCCGAGTGCACCTCCTTGTAGATGACGGCGGCGGCGGTCACGGTGAGGCCGGCCAGCGCGCGCACCTTGCCGGAGGCGGCGGTGAAGGGGTTGCCGGCGTCTGCGCCGGGCTCACGGTGGAAGACCTGCACCACCGGGATACCTGCGGCATCGGCGCGGTTGATGAGCGACTGCACGTTGCCGAGGAATGAGGGCAGCTCGGCGTCGGTGAAGTACGGCCGGTGGCGGAAGGATTCCTGTACGTCGATGACGAGTAGCGCCTGCTTCATGGGTCCTGCCGAAGGCTATGGATGGATTTCGGACACCATACTGATCCAGCAGCGGCCGCTCTTCCACAGGCTAAAGAGACTCAGACCGTTCAAAAAGGGACGGGGTACCGGCGGCCCCTGCAAAGGCCCGCAGCGCCCGCTGGCCGCCCCTGCCCGCACCAGGCCCAGGCCCGCACTGGCGCGTCTCGGCGGCGAGCAGGGTCTGGCCGCGCAGGCGCGCACGCTCAAGGCGCTGCGGCTCGCCGCTGGCGGCCGCCGCGAACAGTTCGCGCCACATCCTTGGGTGCGCGCACCAACGGGGCCGCAGCCAGTGAGGGTGGCGCTGCGCCAGCGCGCGCACCTGCCCGAGGGTGTGGCCGCACAGCTCCGCCACGGCGCCCGCCGGCATGCCGAGCAGCAGGCGCGCCGCGCTCCCCTGGCAGCGCGCCAGGTGCCACGCGAAGGTGAAGACCGCCTGCGCCAGGGGCAGCACCGCCGGCACGGTGAACCAGGGCGCGTAGCCGGGTCCGCCGGCATCCCCGACCTCGGGCGCGGCGGCGCGCCCGGGCGTCAGCTGGGCAAGGCCTGCATCGAGCAGCAGGTACAGGCAGCCGCTCGCCTGTCCCCGGGCGGCGGCATCGAGGCCGTTCCACGCCTGGGCGATCTCGGTACACAGGGGCTGCGCTGCGCCGGCGCGCGCCTGCGCCACACACAGCTCCAGGCACTCCTCGTTGAGCTCACTCAGGCAGCTGAGCGTGCCGGCGCGCAGCCAGCCGGCCACGCAGTCGGCGCCCACCTCATCGTTTTCGCACTGCAGCAGCATGGCGTGTCTCCCACCCGGCACTGCATGTTAACCGCCGGGGTGTGAAACACCATCCCCAGATTTGGTACTTTTCTACCAAATTCTTCTGTAGGAAAATTGGTCAAATTCTCCCAAACTCAAAGTGGTCCGCAAAGCCCGAGGGCCTGGCAGCGATGCGCATCTTCGATGACCGCTATCACCGCGATCGCCGGCGCATGGAATTGGCGCTGCGCTTCCTGCGGCACGAGGCCCGCACACAGACCATCCGTGCCTGGACGGGCCTGAGCGATGACCGCATCCGCAAGCTCTACCGCTCCTACTTCGGCGAGACGCGCCGCGCGATGCCGCGCCACCGCGGCAAGTCGCCGCACCAGATCGCCTACTTCACCCGCTCGGCGCGCCTGCAGGAGGAGACGGTGGCACTTGGCACGAGCTTGTGGCTGCTCGGCGTCATCCCGGTAACGGCAGTGCGCGAGCCCCCCGGCTCGGAGGCGGCCCTCGCGCGCGGCGACCTGCTGTGCACGGCTTTCGAGGCCTACCGCCTGGCGCGCTGCGCGGCACTGATCTCCTTCGAGCACGCCGTGTTCCTGGCCGCCGCGCTCAGCCGGGCGGAGCAGCTGCGCCTTAGCTGGTGCAACCGCTGCGGCGGCCTCATGGTGAGTGAGCCGTGCGCCCTGCGGGTGCGGCCCTGTCAGCACTGCGCGGGCGGGTAGCGCTGCTAGAATCCGCCGCCATTGCTTGAACGGCGGGCGCACGCGACATGGATCAGCATCGGCCGAACTTTCTGTCCGGTCCCTACATCGACCGGCGCTCGGAAGCGCGCGAGGACGAGCACTGGGTCGAGAGCGCGCGCGCCGATCCTGGCACGCGCTATCTGATCGGCCGCGGCAGCGCGCAGCTGCTGCGCACCGGGAGCGCGCCCGGCCTTGCGCTGCTGGACAACAGCGCACCGCAGGTACGGGCGCTGGGCAATGGACAGCTGGTGCTGCTCGGCTGGTCGCACGGCGCGCGCCTGGTGTTTGCCGACCTGCCCGTGGACATGGCATTCGCGCCCCCGCCCGGCACCGCCTTCGAGGAGCTGCGGCCGCTCACGGCACTGCTGCCGCCGCAGGACGCGGCGCTCATGGCCTATGCACGCGCGCTCTCGACCTGGCGCGCGCGGCACCGCCGCTGCGGGGTGTGCGGCAGTGCAACCGTGCCGACGCACGCCGGCCACTGCCTGCACTGCAGCAACCCGGCCTGCGCCCAGGACTTCTTCCCGCGCATCGATCCGGCCATCATCGTGCTGGTGAGCGACGGCGAGCGGGCGCTGCTCGGACGCCAGGGCAGCTGGCCGGCGCGCCGTTACTCCACCATCGCCGGTTTCGTTGAGCCGGGCGAGAGCCTGGAGGACGCCGTGCTGCGCGAGGTGCTGGAGGAAACCGGGGTGGTGGTCAGCAACGTGCGCTACCACTCCTCGCAGCCCTGGCCGTTTCCCTCCTCGCTGATGCTCGGGTTCTTCGCCAGCGCTGCCCCGGGAAGCGTGGTGCGGGTCGGCGGGGAGCTCGAGGACGCACGCTGGTTCACGCGCGCGCAAGTCACCTCCGGAGAGGCCCTGGCGCCGCCGACGCAGTCGATCTCCTGGCGCCTCATCGAGAGCTGGCTCGGGGGCGCGGTGTAGGCCATGTGCCTGCTCGTGCTTGCCTGGCAGGCGCACCCGCGCTACGCGCTGGTGGTGGCCGCGAACCGTGACGAGTTCCACGACCGTCCCGCCGCCGCGCTCGCACCCTGGCCCGCGCCACTCTCACTGCTCGCCGGTCGCGACCTGCGCGCCGGCGGCACCTGGCTCGGGCTCGACCGCGCCCGCCGCTTCGGTGTGGTCACCAACTTCCGCGACCTGCAGCCGCCGCTATCCGGCGCGCCCTCGCGGGGTGAGCTCATCCCGCACTACCTCGCCCGGCAGCTCGACCCGGCGCGCTTCTTCGCGACCCTGGCCCCCGAGGCCAAACGCTACTCGGGCTTCAATCTGCTGCTGGCCGATGGCGGTTCGCTCTGGTACGGCTGCAACCGGGCGCAGCCCTTCGCGCGCCCGCTGCCGGCGGGGATTTATGGGCTCTCGAACGGCCTGCTCGATACGCCATGGCCGAAACTCGAGCGCGTGCGGGCGGGCTTTCGCGAGTGGCTCGGCGGGCCGGCGCAGGACACCGCGGGCCTGTTCGCGCTGCTGGCCGACCGGACCCGCGTTGCCGACGATGCGCTCCTGCCGCGAACCGGCGTGACGCGCGACTGGGAGCGGGTGCTGTCCTCGCCGTTCGTGCTCGATCCTGACTACGGTACGCGCTCCTCCACGGTGCTGCTGCTGCAGGCCGGCGGCCAGCTGCGCATCAGTGAGCGACGCTTCGATCACGAAGGCCGCATCAGCGGTGAAACTGAATTCGCGCTGAACCCGGGCGAGTGGCCCTGAGGACGCGCGCGGAACCCCACCGCCCCGGGGCCACTCTGAATCACAGCGGCAAGCGGTATGCCCCGCAAGGCTCTAGAATTCCAAGGACTTTCTCCAGGCACGGGGTTTGATGGCGCAGCGCACCCACCAGCGGCGGGTTCGTCGAGGACTCAGGCGGACCCACGCGGTTCTCCTGTGCCTGCTCGCCGCCCCGCTCAGCCACGGGGCAGACGCGGTGAGCGTCGAGGTGCGCGGCGTGGACGATGCGCTGCGCGACAACGTGCTCGCGTACTTAAGCTTCGAGCGCTACAAGAAGGGTGCCTCCGACCTCACCGCTGACACCGTGGACCGCCTGCACAACCGCGTGGAGCGCGAGGTCGACGCCGCGCTCAAGCCCTTCGGCTACTACGAGCCGCAGGTGCAGTCCGCGGTGACGCGCGCCGACAATGGCGAGTGGCACGTGGTCATCGACATCGTGCCCGGGCAGCCGGTGATCATCGATCACATCGACGTGCGCGTCGATGGCCCGGGGGAGACCGACCCGCTGTTCCGGCGCATCCTCAGGCGGCTGCCGCTCAAGAGCGGGGACGTGCTCAATCACAAGGCCTACGAGGAGATCAAGTCCGACCTGCAGCGCACGGCTGCCACCTATGGCTACCTCGACGCGCGCCTGATCCGCAACGAGATGGTGGTCGACCCGCCCAACCATCGTGCCAACATCGCCCTCGAACTCGACACCGGCACGCGCTATCGCTTCGGCAAGACCAGCATCAGCCAGGACGTCATCCGCGACAGCCTGGTACGGCGCTACCTGCGCTACCACGAGGGCGAGTACTTCGATCTGACACAGGTGCTGCGCACGCAATTCGCGCTCGATGACGCGCAGTACTTCTCCAACCTCGAGGTGCTGCCCGGCACTCCGGACCGCGACGCGCACCTGGTGCCGGTCAACATCAGCGCCAAGGCCAGCCGCCGCCACCGTTATTCCTTCGGCGCCGGCTACGCCACCGACACCGGGCCGCGCGGCACGCTCGGCTTCGAGGACCACCGCGTCAATGACCGCGGCCACGTGTTCAGCGTCGAGTTGCAGGCCGCGCAGGTCACCAAATACAGCCTGCAGAGCCGCTACACCATCCCGATCGGCGACCCGGCGGTGGAGAACTTCAGCCTGCGCGGCTCCATCGAGCAGCGTGACTGGGGCGACGTCACCACCAATACGCTCTCGGTCGGGCCGAGCGTGACCGCGCTGACCGGCGCCTGGCAGCACGTATGGGCCATCAACGGGGTGCGCACCACGACCGAATCGGTGTTCCTGCCGGCGAACCAGACCGACAGCCTCTTGGTGCCCGAACTCGACCTCGCCTCCGTGCCCAAGGGCTATCTCGGGGAGCCCCTGTTCGAGCATCCGCTGTTTCTGGAGATCAAGGGCTCGCACAGCGCCCTCGGCTCGGACTCCAACTGGATCCAGGCGCACCTGCAGGCCGAGCGCGTGTTCCGCCTCGCCCCGAAGTGGCACCTGCTGCTGCGCGGGGAGGTGGGCGCGACGCTGGTGTCCGAGTTCAGCCAGCTGCCGACCGTGTTCCGCTTCTTCGCCGGCGGTGACAACAGCGTCCGCGGCTTTGCCTACAACGACCTGTCGCCGACGCAGATGACGCACGTGTGCAGCGTCTACCGGCCCGACGGCGTCGGCTGCGAGACCTTCACCTACATCAAGGTCGGCGGCAAGGACATCATCACCGGCACGGTCGAGGTGATCCGCGACCTGCCGCGCAACCTCGGAATCGCGGCCTTCTTCGACTACGGCAACGCCTTCGACCGCTTCGACACCAAGCTCGCCTACTCGGTCGGCATCGGGCTGCGCGTGCGGCTGCCGGTGCTCACCCTCGGCATCGATATCGCGCAGCCCCTGTACGAGCCGTGCCAGGTGCCATACACGGCCTCCAACTGCGCTCCCAACAGCCCGCGCCTGCACATCAACTTCTCCCCGAAGCTGTGATCCAGACCTTCATACTGCGCCGGGCGCTGCTCTTCATCGGGATCGTGCTGATCACGACCCTGATACTCGCGCCGCTCCTCATCGGCTGGTCGGTGCTCTACACCACCGCCGGGGCGCAGTTCGTGGTGCGCCACCTGCCGCGCCATCTGGCCGGCATCACCCTCGACATCGTCGGTCTCACCGGCACGGTCGCCGACGGGCTGCACGTGGAGCGGGTGGAGATCGACCATGAGCTGGTGCACCTGAAGTTCACCGACATCGCCGGCCGGGCATCGCTCGCGCCGCTGCTCCTGCAGACCATCCGCGTCCCGCACGCGAGCGTCGCGACGGCGGAGATCACGGTGAAGCGCCGCGTACACCCGCCCACGCCCTCCCCGCCCGGCTTCCTGCCGCGCTGGCTGCTGATCAGCGCCGAAGACGTGCAGGTGCGTCAGGTCAGCTTGAGCGTTTACAACGGCGCACACCTGGCGCTCGCAGGTTTGAGCGGAGCGGCGGTGCTGCGCCACGAGACCATCCGCTTCTTCCAGGCGCAGGGCCTCATGGAAGGCGCGCACGTGAGCGCCACGGGGCAGCTCATGGCGCAGGACCCGCTCGGGCTGCAGGCCAAGGCGCATCTTGACTGGCACCCCGCCGGGCAGCCCGCCTACGTGCTCGACGGCACGGCGCGCGGCGACCTGAATCACCTGAGCGTGGTGGCGCGCACCGAGAGTCCCTTCCGCGCCGACGTGACGGGGCAGCTGATCGACATGACCGGTCACCTGCACTGGGTGGCGAGCGTCTTCATGCACCAGTTGGACCTGCGGGCCTGGGGTGTAACCACCCCGCTCGGAGACATCACGGCGCGCCTGAGCGGCGCGGGGGACCTGGACACCTTCACCGCCAAGGGCCCGGTGAACCCGCAGGGCCTGCGCGCCGGGGTGTTCGATCTGCTCTTCGAGGGCGGCTTCGCCCAGCACACGCTGAGCGCGCAGCGGGTGGACGTGCGCCACGTCGACTCGGGTGCCCGCGCGCAGGCCTCCGGCACGATCGCCATCATCGACAACGGGCCGCGCCTGGATCTGAAGGGCAGCTGGAGCGAGTTCCGCTGGCCGCTCGCGGGGCGCGATCCGGGCATGCGCAGCGCCAGCGGCACGTTCACGCTCACGGGCGTGCTGCCCTATGACGCGCACGTGGTCGGCGATGCGCGCATCGCGCAGCTGCCCGTCATGCCGGTCGATGTGACCGGCCGGCTCGGCAAGGACAGCTTCGAGTTTGCGCGCGCAGACGTTGATCTTTACGGCGGCCACACCAGCGCCACTGGCAAGGTCAACTGGGCGCAGGAGACCTACAGCGCCAGCGGGCACGCCGCCGGCATCGATCCTGCACAGCTGCGCAGCGACCTTCCCGGGAGCCTAAGCTTCGACTACACGGTGTCGGGAAAGGGCTTCACGCCCAACGGGGATCTGGCGATCGCCTTCAGTGGCCTCACCGGCAAGCTGCGTGGCGCCAGCGCCAGCGGCGCCGGTGCGTTTGCGCATGCCGGCAAGACCTGGACGTTCAATGCCCTGAAGGTTGGCCTCGGCACCACGAACCTCGCCCTGGACGGTCAGATCGATGACCTCCTGAAACTGCGCTTCGCGCTCAGCACCCAGGACCTGGACCTGCTTTCCCCCGGCAGCCGCGGGCAGCTGCGCGCCCAGGGCACCCTCGGGGGCACGTTCGCCGATCCTGCGGTCATCGGTAACGTGCACGCGGTCGACATCGACTACTCGGGCATCAAGATAAAAGGAGTCGACGCCGACATCGATTTCGAGCCGGATGCGACCGCGAAGGACTCGAAGGTCGATGCGCGCCTGCATGGCCTCAGCTACCAGCAGCGCACGCTCGATGCGGCCACCTTCACCCTCGCAGGTCCGCCGAGCAACTACGTGGTGCACCTGACCGCAACCGCACCGGGCCTGAGCGCCAGCGTGCAGACGCACGGCGCTTACGCTGCGCGCAGCTACAGGGGCCAGCTGACCGGGCTTGCCCTGAGCGGCAACGAGGCCCTGCACCTCACGCTCGACCGCCCCGTCGACTTCGTCGCCTCGCTCGAGCATCTGCGCATCGAGTGGCTGTGCCTCATCGGATCCCCGGGCAGCGTCTGCGCCGACGGCGACTGGACTCCTCAGGCGTGGGCGACCACGATCATGACCAACGAGCTGCCACTCAATACCTTCACCGCCGGCATGACGCCTTCGGTGCAGTACGTGGGCACCATCAACGCGCTGGCGCGCCTCGGGGACAGCGGCCAACGCATGCAGGGCACGCTCAAGGCGCAGCTCACCGATGCGGAAATCGCCCACCGTCTGGCGAGCAAGAAGATCGAGCACACGCGCATCGGCTCGGGCACGCTCGCCATCCAGCTCGGCGCGCAGGTGATCACCGCCCAGGCGGACCTCGGCGACGGCCAGGTGGGGACCCTGCACGCGGCCTTCACCGCACAGCGCACCACGCCTGCGTGGCTCGACATGCCCCTGTCGGGTGAGATCCAGGCGCAGAGCGCCGACGTCGATCTCGTGTCCCTGTACGTGCCGGACATCGACCGCGCGGCCGGGCACTTCAACGCCGACATCCAGGTGGCGGGCACACTCGGCGCGCCGCGCCTCGGGGGTGTGGTCAAGGTGAGTGACGGGGAGATCGACGTCTACCAGGTGAATCTCGCGCTGCGGGCGATCGCGCTCGAGGCGCAGCTCTCGGATGCCGGCCTGAACTTCAAGGGCAGCGCGCGCGCCGGCGCCGGCACGGTGAGCGCCGGCGGACACCTCGAGTGGCGCGAACTGCTGCCCTACGGCACGTTCCACCTCAAGGGGACCAACCTGCGTGTGGCGGACATCCCGGAGGCGGTGATCGACGCCTCGCCGGATCTCGACTTCGCCATCAGCGGGCGCAAGATCGAGGTCACGGGCAACGTGCTCGTGCCGTACGCCAAGATCCAGCCCAAAGACATCACCAATGCCGTGCGTCCCTCGGACGATGAGATCATCGTCGGCGCCGACGTGGACGACCCGAGCAAGCGCTTCGAGGTACTCACCACCGTGAGCCTCAAGCTCGGGGACAAGGTGAGCATCGATGCCATGGGCCTGACCGCGCGCCTCGGCGGCACCGTCACGGTCAAGAGCGGCTACGACGCCATCACGACCGCGGTGGGTGCGGTGAACGTCCTCGACGGCAAATACGCCGCCTACGCCCGCCAGCTCGACATCGACTCCGGAGTACTGAGCTTCAACGGCGGCCCGCTCGATAACCCTGCGCTGCAGATCCGGGCGAAGAAGGTGTTCCCCGACGTCACCGCCTACGTGACGGTGCGCGGCACGCTGCTGCAGCCACAGATGTCCTTCTCCTCGGAGCCCCCGCTGCCACAGTCGCAGATCGTCTCCCTGATCCTCGCCGGCGGCTCGCTCGACTCCGCGCAGAGCCACGGCGGCAACGTGGCACTCGGACAGGGGGTAGCAATGCTGGCGCAGGAATACGGCCACCTGCTTGGCATCCAGGAGGCGAGCCTCGAGTCCGACCTCAACAACGAGACTTCAGTGGTGCTCGGGCGCTATCTGAATCCGCGCCTGTACGTGAGCTACGGCGTGAGCCTCACCGAGCAGCTCAATACCTTCAAGCTGCGCTACACGCTCGGGGATCACTGGACCATCAAGGCGGAGGTCGGCCAGGCGCAGGGCGCGGACCTGGTCTACACCATCTCGAAGTAAGCCGGGCGTTGGCGTTCAGGGCGCGGCGCGCGGCGGGATGGAGTAGGTGCCCACGGTGTGCGCCACCATCGCCTCCTCGCCCTGCGAGTAGAGCGCCACTTCGCCGACGGCGAGCGTGCGGCCCACTTTCAAGAGCGTGCAAACCCCGAGGAGGTCGCGGCCGGCCGCCGGCCTGCGCATGAAGTTGACGCTCAGCTGGGTGGTGACGGTGAGCGGCACGATGCCGATCTCGGCCAGGATCGCCACGTACAGCGCCACATCCGCGACCGCCATCAGCACCGGTCCTGATACCGTGCCGCCCGGGCGCAGTTCGGCCTGCGTGACCGGGTGGCGCACGCTCGCGGTGCGCTCCCCGAGCGCGACGACCGTGCAGCGCGTCTGCGGAAAGTCGCGCGCCAGGAATTCATTCAGCTGCGCCAGATCCGGCATCCACTCACCCTGAAGTCCCGGCCCCGTGCCGATCGTACCTGCTGCGCCACCCTGGCGCGCCCGCGACGCCTGTCACAGTCGCGCGCTAGCGTGGATGGCTGCACGCGGCCGGCACCCTTGACTTCAGTGCATTAAAATGCACAATATGCGCATCTTTATGCGAGTGAATCACACAGCATGCTGACGGATGCCCACCAGCTCGAGCGGCGCGGCGCCATCGTGCGCATCCTCAGGGACGGCCTGGTGCGCAAGCAGGCTGACCTGGTGCGCCTCCTTAAAAAAGAGGGCCATGAGGTCACGCAGTCCTCCATCAGCCGCGACCTGCGCGACCTCGGAGTCATCAAGGCGAGCGGCCGCTACGCGCTGCCGCCGGATGAGGTGACGCGCGCCAACGGTGATTTCGGCACCCTCACCCAGTTCGTGCGTGGCCTGAAGAGCGCCGGTCCGTCCCTGACCGTGGTGCGCACCACCATCGGCGCCGCCCAGAGCGTGGCCGTGGCGATCGACAAGGCGCAGTGGCCCGAAGTCGCCGGCACCATCTCCGGTGACGACACCATCTTCATCGCCACCGCCACCCTGCGCGCGCAGCAGGAACTCATCGCGCGCCTGCGCACACTCTTCCGGGTCTAAATCATGTCCGCCAACACCCCCGCCCCGGGCGCCCAGCCCATCGTGCTCGCCTATTCCGGAGGCCTCGACACGTCCTTCCTCGTGCCGTGGCTCGCGGAAAAGGAGCGCCGCCCCGTCATCACCGTGACCGTGGATACCGGCGGCATCGATGCAGCGACGGCCCGGCAGCTCGGCGAGCGCGCCCGCGCGCTCGGGGCGATCGAGCACCACCAGATCGATGCACGCGCGGACTACTTCGAGCAGGTGCTGCGCTTCCTCATCATGGGGAACGTGCGCCGCGGCCAGCTCTACCCCCTGTGCGTGGGCGCCGAGCGCGTCATGCAGGCGCAGACCATCGCGCGCATGGCCGCAACCCTCGGCACCGACCTCATCGCGCACGGCTGCACCGCCGCGGGCAACGACCAGGTGCGCTTCGAGGTCGCGCTGCGCACGCTGGCGCCGGAGCTGAAGGTGCTGGCGCCGGTGCGCGACCACGCCTTCCGCCGCGAGGATGAGCTCGCCTATCTCACCGAGCGCGGGCTGCCCCTGCCGCCCACGGGCGCCCGGTACTCGGTCAACCGCGGCCTGTGGGGCGTGACCATCGGTGGTAAGGAGACCCTCACCTCCGCCGGCAGCATCCCGGAGGATGCCTGGATACTCACCCGCGAGGCCTTCCGCTCCCCGCGGCCGGCGGCGCGCCACGTGCTGTCGTTCCGCGAGGGGCGCCCCTGCGGGATCGATGGCACGACGCTCACCGCGGTCGAGGTCATCGAGACCCTGGAGTCTCTCGCCGCGCCCTTCGGCATCGGCCGCGGCATTCACCTGGGCGACACCATCATCGGCACCAAGGGCCGGGTGGCCTTCGAGGCGCCGGCCGCCGAGGTGCTGCTCAGCGCGCACCGTGAGCTCGAGAAGCTGGTACTCACCGCTCGCCAGCAGCGCATCAAGGACCTCGTGGCCCAGACCTACGGCGACCTGGTGCACGAGGGCCAGCTGCTCGACCCGGTGTGCCGCGACATCGAGGCGCTGCTTCTGTCCTCGCAGCGCCGCGTGACGGGCGACGTGCACCTGCTGTTGCAGACCGGCAGCCTATTCATCGAGGGGGTCGAGTCGCCCTACTCGCTGATGGCGGCCTCCCGCGGCGTCTATGGCGAGGCGGCCGGGGAATGGTCGGCGGCCGACGCGCTCGGCTTCTCGCGCATCGTCGCGCTGCCGGGGGTCTTCTACACGCGCGCCGGCGAGCGCGCCGCCGCGGGGGAGACTTAAGCCGTGGTCGGCATGCGCAGCGTGGTCGTCGACAAGCTCGCCTCCGTCACCCAGGCCTGCAACCTCTCGCACGAGGTGCGCGTCGCCACCGACATCCCCGCCGAGGAAGGCGTGGTGGTGGTGGTCGAGGTGCTCAACAACAAGTCGACCTACAACACCCTCGAACTCACGAGCGGCCGCATGGCCAAGGTTGGCAAGGGCGACGTCGTGGCCGGGGCCCTCGGGCACCGCAAGGCGCTGTTCGGCTACTCCGGGCACGTCCCCGAGCGGGTAGCCCCGGGCGATGTCATCCAGATGCTCAACATCGGCGGCGTGCTCGGCATCTGCGATTCGGTGAACCCGGACAAGGGCAAGCCCTTCGACTGCCGCGTGATCGGCGTGGCGCTCAACTTCCCCTACCTCGGCGAGCGCATCGGCGTGCCGGCGCGCGTCGGCTACAAGCCGCTCGACCCGGGCGCACCGCTCGTGACCTGCGGCGTGCCGGTGGTGGCGCTCGCCGGCACCTGCATGGAGGCGGGCAAGACCGCCGCGGCCTGCGCGGTGATCTCGCGCATGCGCCACCGCGGCCTCACCGTGGACGCGTTCAAAGCGACTGGCGTCTCGCTGCGCCGCGACATCCTCGCCATGGAGGACTCGGGCGCCCGCCACAGCGCCATCTTCACCGACTTCGGCATCGTCACGACGACGCGCGCCAATGGCCCGGCGCTCACCCGCACGATGCTCACCGAGCTCGCGGCGGGCAAGCCCGACGTGCTGGTGTTCGAGCTCGGCGACGGGATCCTCGGCACCTACGGGGTGGACGCGATCCTCGAGTGCCCCGACATCCGTGCCGCCCTGAGCGGCGTCATCCTCTCGGCGAACGACCCGGTCGCCGCCTGGGGGGGCGTGAAGCTGCTGCGCGAGCGCTTCGGCATCGAGCCGTGCGTCGTCACCGGGCCCTCCACCGATAACCAGGTCGGGGTGGAGATCATCGAGAGCCAGATGGGTGTGCCGGCCTTCAACGCCATGAGCAACGGTGCCGCCCTCGGGGACCGGGTGATCGCAGCCCTCGGCCTCAAAGCGCAGGCCGTGCAATGAGCGCCCGCATCCCGGCCGTAGTGCTCGGCGGCACCGGCTACGTGGCCGGCGAGCTGCTGCGCCTCATCGCCGCCCACCCGCAGTTCACCCTCGCCGCGGTCATGTCCGACAGCGCCGCAGGGGATGCCGTGGCGAGCGCGTTCCCGCACCTCGTGAGCGCCTACCCCGGCACGCGCTTCAGCTCCCAGGAGGAGGTGCGCCGCATCCTGTGCGAGAGCCCGGCCACCGCGATGTTCTCGGCGGCCCCGCACGGGGTGTCCGCCGGCCTCATCGATGCGCTCTTGAGCGCCGCGACCGCCGCCGGCACCGCCCCGCGCGTGGTCGACATCTCGGCCGACTTCCGCTACAGCACGGCGGATGCCTACGCGCAGGTCTACCGCCACCCGCACGGCGCGCCGCGGCGCCTCGCGCAGTTCACCTGCGCACTGCCCGAGCAGCTCGGCGCGCCGCCCACACCCCACATCGCGCACCCGGGCTGCTTTGCCACCGCGATCCTGCTGGCGAGCGTGCCGCTTCTGAAGAGCGGCCTCATCACGCCGGCGGTGTTCGTGAGCGGCGTCACGGGCAGCACGGGCTCGGGCAGGAAGCCGGTGCCCGGCACCCACCATCCGCTGCGGCACGGGGACCTCTACAGCTACAGCACCCTCGTGCACCGGCACGTGCCGGAAGTGACTGCCTGCGCGCTCGCCGCCTCCGGGGTGGAGGGGCGTTTCGCCTTCGTGCCGCACTCGGGTCCCTTCGCGCGCGGCATCCACGTGACGCTGCAGGCGGCGCTGGCCGGGCCAGCCGACAGCCAGCGGGTGCTCGAGGTGCTGCGCGCCTACTACGCGGAGGCGCCGTTCGTGCGCGTCAGCGCCGACGCCCCGCGCGTGAAGGACGTCGTCGCCAGCAACTACGCGCACCTCTCGGCGGTGGTCATGAGCGGCACGGTGGCGGTGCTGTGCGCGATCGACAACCTCAACAAGGGCGCCGCCGGCGGGGCCATCCAGTGGATGAACCGCCTGTTCGGCCTGCCCGAGACCGCAGGTCTCACCGCGCCCGCGCCGGGCTGGACCTGAAGGTGCCCACGCCCGTGCAGGACGAGAGCCACGCGCCGCCGCCCCCGGCGGCAGGTTACCTCGCCCCCGTGTTCGCGCAGTACCCGCTCGAGGTGGCATCGGCTCGCGGGGTCTGGCTCACCAACAGCCGCGGCGAGCGCGTGCTCGATCTCTACGGCGGTCATGCGGTCGCAGGGTTGGGTTATGACCACCCGGGCTTCACGGCGGCGCTCACCGCCCAGGCGCACCGTTGTAACTTCCAGACCAACGCCGTGGCGATGCAGGTGCGCGAACGCGCCGCCGCGCGCCTGGTGCGCTTCTCGGGGCTGCCCTTTGCCAGCGTGTTCCTGGTCAACAGCGGCGCCGAAGCCAACGAGAACGCGCTCAAGATCGCGCTGCGCATGACGGGGCGGGCGCAGGTGGTCGCCATCGAGGGCAGCTTCCACGGCCGCACGGCTGCGGCGGGTGCCGTGACCTTCGGGGCGCGCGAGAAGTGGTACGGCTTCCCGCGCACGCCCTTCGATGTGAGCTTCGTGCCGCGCGGGGACCTCGCGGGGATCGGCACGCAGGTGACGCCGCACACCGCCGCGGTGATCGTGGAGCCCGTGCAGGGGCTCGCCGGCGCGGTGGACCTCGGCGCCACGTTCCTCGCCGCCCTGCGCGCGCGCTGCGACGAAGTCGGTGCCTGCCTCATCTTCGATGAGGTGCAGTGCGGGGTCGGGCGCACCGGCGCGCCGTTCGCGGCCAACCTCTACGGGGTCATGCCCGACATGCTCACGAGCGCCAAGGCGCTGGGCAACGGCTTCCCCTGCGCGGCGCTGCTGATGACGGCCGCGGTGACGGCGACCCTCAAACCTGAGTCCCTCGGCACCACCTTCGGCGGCGGACCGATGGCGTGCGCGGCCATCGAGGCGGTGCTCGAGGCCATCGAGTCCGAGGGGCTCCTCGAGCGCGTGCGCCGCACCGGTGCCTACATCCGCGCGCACTGCATCGTCGGCCCGGTGACCGCGCACCAGGGCGCGGGCCTGCTCATCGGCCTGCGCACGCGGCGGCCGGCGAAGGAGATCCAGGCGGAGCTGCTCGAGTGCGGGATCCTCGCCGGCACTGCGAGCGATGCCCACATCCTGCGCCTGCTGCCGCCCTACATCCTCGAGGAGGAGCACGTCGACATGCTGCGCGATGCGCTCGCGGACCTGCCGCCGTGAAGCGCTTCCTCGATCTCAACGATTTCACGCGCGAGGAGGTGCTGTCGCTGCTGGAGCTCGCGCGGCGCCTGGAGAGGCAGCCCGAGCCGCGCGCGCTCACCGGCAAGATCCTCGGACTTCTCTTCTTCAATCCCTCGCTGCGCACGCTCGCCTCGTTCCAGGTGGCCATGATGCGTCTCGGCGGCAACTCCTTCGTCATCAACCCGGGCCAGGGCACCTGGCAGCTGGAGACCCGCAGCGGCGTCGTCATGGACGGCGCCGCCGCCGAGCACGTACGCGAGGCGATCCCGGTGCTCGCCTCCTACTGCGATGCGCTCGGCATCCGCGCGTTCGCCGAAGGCAAGGACCTCGAGTACGACCTGGCGGAGACGAACTTCAAGAGCATGGCGGCCCTCACCGACAAGCCCCTCATCAACCTCGAGTCCGCCCTCAACCATCCGTGCCAGGCGCTCGCGGACTGGAAGACCCTCGATGACCTGTCGGTGCCCCGCCACGCGCGCTTCGTGCTCTCCTGGGCTTACCACCCGCGGGCGCTGCCGCTTGCCGTGCCGGCAGCGGCGCTGCACATGGCGGCGCTGCGCGGCATGGACGTGACGGTGCTGCGCCCGGAAGGCTTCGCGCTGCCGGCCCCCGTCATGGAGCGCGCGCGGCGTGCCGCCGCGCTCGCGGGCGGCTCGGTACGCGAGACCGCCGAGCGCGCCGAGGCGCTGCCGGGCGCCCAGGTGCTGTACGTGAAGGAATGGGGCGCCACCGAGGCCTACGGCGATCAGGCGGCGGATGCGCGCCTGCGCGCGGCCCTCAAGAACTGGTGCGTGCGCGAGGACTGGTTCGCGACAGCCCCCGAGTGCCGCCTCATGCACTGCCTGCCGGTGCGACGCAACACCGGCATCGCCGACGAAGTGCTCGATGGCCCGCGCAGCATCGTGCAGCGCGAGGCCTACAACCGCCTGCCGGCGCAGATGGCGGTGCTGCACCAGATGCTCAGGTCCTGAAAGCCGCCACCGTTAGGGAAGACTTCCGATGATCATGCACAGAAACGACCAGACGCTCGCCATCCGCGCCCTCAAGAGCGCCGCGCCCTACATCCGCATGTACAAGGGCAAGACGTTCGTGGTGAAGGCCGGCGGCGGCGTGTTCGCCGACCCCGCCGCCACGCGCGTGCTGGTAGAGCAGATCGCGATCCTGCACTACTTCGGCGTGCGCGTCGTGCTGGTGCACGGCGGCGGCCCGCAGCTCACCGAGCTGTCAGCCGCGCTCGGAGTGCCCACGCGCATGGTGGAGGGACGACGCGTCACCGACCAGAAGGCCATCGACGTCACCTCCATGGTGCTCAACGGCCTCATCAACACCCGCGTGCTCGGCATCTGCCGCGACCTGAACATCGAGGCGGTGGGCATCAGCGGCGTGGATGCGGGCCTGGTGCGCGCCCACCGGCGCGCGCCCCTGAAGACCGGCAGCGGCGAGATCGTCGACTTCGGCTTCGTCGGCGACATCGATCAGGTCGACACCTCGGTGCTCAAGAAGCTGCTCGACAACGGCCTGATGCCGGTCGTGAGCCCGCTGTCGGCGGATGAGTCCGGCACGCTCCTCAACATCAACGCCGACACGGTGGCGGCCGCCCTGGGCGCGGCCCTCGGGGCGGAGAAACTGATCCTGTGCACCGGGGCGCCCGGGATCCTCGGCGACGTGAGTGACGCAGGCTCGCTCATCTCCTACACCGACCTTGCAGGCCTCAGGCGCCTGCGCGAGGAGGGCCGCATCGCGGCCGGCATGCTGCCGAAGGCCAAGGCGATCGAGGATGCGCTGCGCGGCGGGGTGCGCCGCGTGCACGTGGTCTCCTACCAGTCCCCGGAAGGGATCCTCGGCGAAGTGTTCACCAACGAGGGCACCGGCACCATGATCGTCGCCGACGTCCATGCGCTGCCCCCGGCGGAGCAGCAGTCCGCCTCATGACGCGCCTGTGGGACAAGGGCGGCACGCTCGATGCGGCGGTGCTCGCGTATACCGCCGGCGAGGACCATGCCCTCGATGAGCGCCTGGTGCGCTACGACGTGGCCGCCTCGCTGGCGCACGCGCAGATGCTGTTCGCGCAGCAGCTGCTCACGGCCGCCGATTTCGAGGCGATCCGCGCGGGCCTTCAGGCACTCGGCGCCGCACACGCGCGCCATGAGTGGCACGTGGAGCTCCAGGACGAGGACGGCCAGACCGCGCTCGAGCGGCGCCTGACGGCGCGCCTCGGCGCGGCCGGCGGCCGCATCCACCTCGGCCGCTCGCGCAACGACCAGGTGCTCACCGCCATCCGCCTGTACCTGCGCGATGCGGTCGCAGGCTTGAGCGGGCAGGCGCTCAGCGTGGCGCAGGCGCTGGATGAGCTCGGCCGGCGCGAGGCCGGCACCGCGCTGCCAGGCTACACGCACCTGCAGCAGGCGATGCCGAGCTCGGTGGCGCTGTGGGCGGGCGGATTTGCGGCCGAGGTGCGCGATGACGCGGCGGGGCTTGACGCCACCGTGCGCCGCATCGACCTCAACCCGCTCGGCTCTGCGGCCGGCTACGGCACGCCGGGACTGCCGATCGACCGCGAGGCGACGCGCGCGGCACTCAGGTTCGCGCGCGTACAGGAGCCGGTGACGGCCGTGCAGCTCTCGCGCGGCAAGGCCGAGGCCCAGGTGCTCTTCGAGATCACGCTCCTGATGCAGGACCTCGGGCGCTTCGCCGCCGACGTGCTGCTCTTCGCGACCCAGGAGTTCGGCTTCGTGGTGCTGCCGGAGGCCTTCACCACCGGCTCCTCGATCATGCCGCAGAAGCGCAACCCGGACGTGTTCGAGCTCATCCGCGGGCGCGGCGCCAGCGCGCAGGCGTGCCTGAACGAGGCGCTGTCGGTGTGCGCCAAGCTGCCTTCCGGCTACCACCGCGACCTGCAGCTGCTGAAGTTCCCGCTGTTCCGCGGCATCGACCTCGCCGCTGCGACGCTTGCCATCCTGCCCGCGGCCATCGCGGCCCTGACTTTCAGGCCCGAGGCCATCCGTCTCGACCCGGGCATCCACGCCGCCGAGGAAGCCAACCGCCTGGTGGTGGCGGAGGGCATCCCGTTCCGCGAGGCCTACCGGCGCGTGGCGGCAAAGCTCAAGGGCTGACGGCGCCGCCGGTTGCGGGCGCGCGCGCCGCTCAGGCACGCTTCTGCCCACCACCGCAAAGGACCTCCATGACGACCAAAGTACTCGGCATCTCCGGGAGCCTGCGCCGCGGCTCCTACAACTCAAGCCTGCTGCGGGCGGCCACGCAGCTGATGCCCGAGGGGGCAGCACTTGAGGTGGCGAGCATCCGCGGCGTGCCCCTCTACGACGGCGACGTCGAGGCGCAGGGGATCCCGGCCACGGTGAGCCAGCTGAAGGAGGCGATCGTCGCCGCCGACGGGGTGCTGCTCGTCACCCCCGAATACAACAACAGCATCCCGGGGGTCTTCAAAAACAGCATCGACTGGCTGTCGCGCCCGCCGGCCGATGCGCGCCGCGTGTTCGGCGGGCGGCGCTTCGCCCTCATCGGCGCCTCCCCGGGAGCCTTCGGCACCACCCTGAGCCAGGCGGCGTGGCTGCCGGTCCTGCGCACGCTCGGGGTGCAGCTGTGGACGGGCGGGCGCCTGGCGGTAGCGCGCGCCAACAACGTCTTCGACGAGTCGGGCGTGCTCAAGGATGCGGCCACCGAGGAGGCCCTGCGGCAGTTCCTGGCCGGCTTCGTCGGCTTCCTGCGCCGCACCCCGCCGCCCGCCTGAGAGCCGCGCTAGGAGGGCGCCTGCGCCTGGCGCTCCGGAGCGGCGTCGGCGAAGACCGGCAGGCTCGCAAGGTGCGCATCGATGCCGCGCAGTCGCGGGTACGGCGCAAGATCACACTTCAGGCGCCGCGCGTTGTACATCTGCGGCACCAGGAAGACGTCGGCGAGCGACACCGTGTTGCCGAACATGTGCCGCCCGTCGCCGCTCGTGGCCCCCACCTCCTCCTCGAGCGCGCGCAAGCCGCGTTCGATCCAGTGCGCGTACCAGGCGTCGACCTCGGCGTCGGCATGCGCGAGGGGCGCGCGCAGGTAGTTGAGCACCCGCAGGTTGTTGAGCGGGTGGATGTCGCAGGCGATCGCGAGCGTGAGCGCGCGCACCTGCGCGCGCTCGGGCGGCGTGCGCGGCAGGAGCGCGGGTGAGGGGTGCATCTCCTCCAGGTACTCGATGATAGCGAGCGACTGGCGCACCACGTGGGTGCCATCGACGAGCACCGGCACCAGCCCTTCCGGGTTGAGCTGGAGGAATTCAGCCGTGCGCTGGGCACTGACCGGTGCACGCAGGTCCACCGGCACCGCCTCATAGGCGAGGCCCTTGAAGGCGAGCGCAATGCGCACCCGATAGGACGCGGAGCTGCGGAAATAACCGTACAGCTTCACGGCGCGACCATCGTGTGGCGCAGCACCGGCAGGCCCTCGACCGCGCCCTCCACCGCATCGCCCGCCCTGAGCGCCCCGACGCCGGCCGGGGTGCCGGTAAAAATCAGGTCCCCGCGCCTGAGCTCGAAGAACCTCGAGAGCGCAGCGATCACGTGCGGTACGTCGATGATCATCTCTCTCACGTCCGCCTGCTGGCGCAGCTCGCCATTGACCTTCAGCCAGATGCGTCCCGCCGTCACGTGCCCGGACGCCGCCGGGCGGATCGCCGCCACGGGCGCGGAGTGATCGAAGCCCTTGGCGGTATCCCAGGGCTGGCCGCGTGCCCTGGCGGCGTTCTGCAGGTCGCGGCGCGTCAGGTCATTGCCGACGGCGTAGCCGAACACGTGATCGAGGGCCGCCTGCGCGGCGAGGTCGCGGCCGCCGCCAGAGAGCGCCACCACGAGCTCGATCTCGTGGTGCAGGTCGGTGGTCGAGGGCGGGTAGGGCACGGCGCTGCCGCTGTCGACCACCGCGTCGGCGGGCTTCATGAAGAACACCGGGGGGGCGCTGGCAGGATCGCCGCCCATCTCGCGCACGTGCTCGCTGTAGTTGCGGCCCACGCAGTAGATGCGGTGCACGGGGAACCGTGCCTCGCTGGCGGCCACGGCGACGCTCGGCGGCTCACCGGGCGGAAAACAGAAGCTCTGCATCGCCATACCGCCACGCTCCCACGGGCCTTGAGATTGCCACTGCGCAAACCGCTAGACTAGCCTCACCATGAGCATCTGGCACGCCACTGCCACGGCCGAGTTCCTCACCGAGCGCGGGCTTGCGACGCTGCCCGGGCACCTCGGCATCAAGTTCACGGAAGTCGGCCCGGACTACCTGCGTGCCACCATGCCGGTCGCGCCCCACACCCACCAGCCCTACGGCGTACTGCACGGCGGTGCCTCCGTGGCACTCGCCGAGACCGCCGGCAGCGTCGCCGCGATGTTGTGCGTGGACACGGAAAAGTTCATGTGTCTGGGCCAGGAGATCAACGCCAATCACCTGCGGGCAATGTCCTCAGGCCTCCTCACCGCGACCGCGCGTCCCTTCCACATCGGCGCGCGCAGCCACGTCTGGGGCATCGAGATCCGCGACGAGCAGGGGCGCCTGGTGTGCGTCTCGCGGCTGACCATGGCCATCGTCGAGCGACGCCCTCCACCCTGAGAACACGAGGTCCCCCATGTCCGATCCCCTGCCCCCGATGACCGCGGACGCCCCCCGGGTCGATGAGTCACTCATCACCTATACCCACGTCATCTACGCGCTGCACGCGCTCTCGGTGCTGATCGGGCTGTCGACCTTTCATACCATCGTCGGCAGCTTCATCTGGGGACTGCCCTCAATCATCGCGGTGATCATGAACTACGCACGCCGCTCCGCCACCCTCGGCACCTTCCTCGAGTCCCACTTCCGCTGGCAGATCCGCACCTTCTGGTTCGCCGTGCTGTGGAGTGTCGTGATCTGGGCGGTGGCCGTGCCGCTCATGCTGATACTGATCGGCATCCCGCTGTTCATCGCGGCGCACGTGGCGCTCGGCATCTGGATCGCCTATCGCGTCGCGCGCGGCTGGCTCGCGCTCAAGGACCGGCGTCCGATGTACGTATGAGAGCCCTCACCCTCGGCGGCTGTATCGTGGCGCTGCTGCTCGGCGGTTGCGGACAGAAAGGAGCGCTGTACCTGCCGGACAGCAAGGGCGCGGTCGTGACGAGCGCGCCAGCCACCGCGGTACCGCCCCCGCCCGCGGCGACGCCGCAGCCGAAGAAGCCCGGCGACCCGGACGACCCGGACGACCCGGATCAGACTGCGCCGCCGCCGCGCTGAGCGCCTCTTGAGCCTCAGGCGCGCATGAGGCCGCGCAGCGGGCGTGCGGCGGCACTGTCGGGGAACACGCTGCTCTCGAGGGCGCGCGTGCTGACGCCGAGATGCTCGCTCATCACGCCCTTGAACACCGAGCGCAGGTCGAGCGTCGGATTGAGATCGCGCCCCTGGTAGAGCGCCCGCGCCGAGAGTCCCGGCCAGTCCGCGATCACCCGGCCACCGGCGACGGCGCCGCCGAGGAGGAACGCGGCCGCCCCGGTGCCGTGGTCCGTGCCGCGGGTGCCGTTGACGGCAGCGGTGCGCCCGAACTCGGTCACGAGCATCACCACGGTACCCGCCCAGGCGGCCCCGAGCTGCTCGCGCAGGCTCGCGAGTCCCTTGTCGAGCGCCCCGAGGCGCCCGGCGAGCTGGCCTTCGGCGCCCCCCTCGTTGGCGTGCGTGTCCCAGCCGGTGGTGTCGAACACCGCCACCCGCGGCCCCTCGTCCTGGCGCAGGAACCCCGCCGCGGCCTGCACCAGCTGCGCGTAACGCGCGTTGGCCGCCTGTACCGCCGCCGCCGGGTTAGTGAGTCCTGTCCCCTGCATACTCTCGTCGCCCGCCACCATGGCGTCGGCCGCGGTGGCATCGGCGAGGCGCACCGCGAGCAGCGGATCGTGCGCATAGAGGTCGGTGATGCGCGCGAGGGTGTCCTCATCCAGCGCCGTCATCCGGCTCGGCGACCAGGAGGTGACCTCGGCCGGGCCGCGCATCACGAGCGGCACGTTCTGACCGAGCGCAACGCCGGGCTCGCGCGGCACGCGCCCCGGCAGCTGCGTGAGGGCGCGGTTGAGCCAGCCGGACTGCAGGGCGTGCGCCTTCAGTGAGCCGTTCTCGAGCACGTCCTGGCCGTCGAAGTGCGAGCGTTCGCGATAGGGGCTCGCCACGGCGTGAAACACGATGAGCTCGCGCGCCGCATAACTCTGCTGCAGGAAGCCGAACGAGGGGTGCAGCCCGAAGAAGCCGTTGAGCGGCAGCGCACCACCGGCGGCCCCGGGGCCCCTGAGCGCCACCTCGCGCCGCAGGCCTGCGTAGTCCGCATCCGCGTACGGGGGCACGGCCGCGAGCCCATCGAGCGCCCCGCGCAGGATCACGAGCACGAAGCGCGGCTTGCGCGCGCTCACCCCGGCGAGCGCGAGTCCGCCGGTAAGGAAGGTGCCGCCCGCGCCGAGCGCGCTTAGAGAGAGGAACTCGCGGCGTTTCATGGCAGGCATCTCCTTGAATCTCTAGCGACGCATGAACTCGGGCGCGGCCAGCAGCAGCGTCACCGCCTGGGCGCCGCTCGTGGCGCGGCTCACCGCGCTGCGCGTCGCGGCGGTCAGATTCGCGCCCAGAAGCTGCGGGCCGAGCTGCTGGGCATCGAGGCGGCTGCCGAGGCGCGCGCCGAGGGCATCGGCCCACTCGATGCGCTTCATGAGCGCCGAGGCGCCATCCCAGTCGGCGCTCTTGTCGGGCCAGCCGGCCGGTGAGCCGGGCTGCCAGTTCCTCTGCCCAAGGAGTTCAAAGGGCGTGAGCGCTCCCTTGCCGGCCTCGACCGGCAGCGCCAGCCCGCGGCAGGCGGAAACGATGTAGTCGTTCGGGGTCTTGTACTTCGACAGCGGCTCGCTCCAGGCCTCGCGCGACTCGATGAGCGCGCGGTAGAGCGTCGGCAGGTCGCCTTCGCTGGCGATGAACGCCCCCTCGAGGCGCTTCACGGCCGCAGGCGGCGGGTCATCGGCGATGAAGTGACGCGCGAGCTTGGTGGCGATGAAGTGCGCGGTGGCACCCTGGCGCGCGAGGTTGTTCAGGACCGCGACGCCCTGGCCGAAGCCGGTGTCGGGGTAGCGCGTGTTGAGGACCACCTTGGCGCCCGGCTCGTGCAGCTCCGGGCGGAACAGGAACCGGCCGGGCTCCCCGCCCGGGAAGCGCCTGCGCACATCGCCGATCGACCAGCCGGTAATGACCTCGGCGAAGGTGGTGACGTCGGTCTGCGTGTAGCCGCCGCCGACCCCGAGGGTGTGCAGCTCCAGGATCTCGCGCGCCAGGTTCTCGTTGATGCCGATCTTGCGCTCGCTGTTGCGGCGCTCCATGCGTGCCGCGGCCTGCGAGTGCGGGCCCACCGAGAGATGATTGTCGAGGTACAGCAGCATCGCCGGGTGCGACTCGGCGGCGACCAGCAGGTCGCTGAAGCGTCCGAGCACGTTCGGCCGGATGGCCTCGCGCTCGAAGCTCCCCGCGAGCCCTGCCAGGAACTGCTTGTCCACCGAGACCGCGAAGTGGTTGCTCCAGAACTGCGTGAGGCGCTCGAGGAACGGGCGCTCGCTGCCGGCGGCCTGCGCGAAGCGCGCCGTGGCCTCACTCACGTAGATGGGCCTGAGGAACTGACCGACCTTCTGCAGCTGCTCCTGTGCCATCGAGGGGTCCACGGTCCCGGCGCGACGCTGCTCCTGCAGGTCGCGCCGCAGCTCGAGCGCCCGCGCCAGCGTCACCTGCGAGGCGGGCAGATCTGCGGCCGCGAGCAGGGGCGGCCCGCCCTTCAGCTGTGCGCCGAGCCAGCCGCGCGCCTCTGCGCCCACGGAGCGCAGCTCCCCGGGACGGGCACCGAGCCCGAAGCGGTTGGCGGCGATGGCGGCACTGACCTCATCCAGCATGGCGTTGTCCTTAAGCGCTTCAGGCCTTACCCCCATAGCGCAGCCGGGGGGGCCGGGGTTGACGCCCGGAGCCTTGAGGCGGGTCCGTTATACTCGCGGCCCGCTCACGGTCGCACCCTGCATGACGCGTTCTCCGGACCTGGTTCTCGTCGACGGCTCCTCTTATGTCTACAGGGCCTTCCACGCCCTGCCGCCGCTGTCGAACTCGCGCGGCGAGCCGACCGGGGCGGTGCTCGGGGTCCTGAACATGCTGCTGAAGTTCCTCAAGGACTATCACCCTGAGCGCATCGCGGTGGTGTTCGATGCCCCGGGCCGCACCTTCCGCGATGACCTCTTCGCCGAGTACAAGGCGCAGCGCCCCGGCATGCCCGATGACCTGCGCGCGCAGATCGCGCCGCTGCTGAGCATCATCGAGGCGCAGGGCCTGCCGCTGCTGCGCGTGCCGGGCGTGGAAGCGGACGACGTCATCGGCACGCTCGCCTGCCGCGCCGCGCACGCCGGCCAGCAGGTGCTGATCTCCACCGGCGACAAGGACATGGCGCAGCTGGTGAACGACTCCATCACGCTCATCAACACCATGAACAACGCGGTGCTCGACCGCGCCGGCGTGAAGGCGAAGTTCGACGTCTTCCCCGAGCAGATCATCGATTACCTGGCACTGATCGGGGACTCCTCCGACAACATCCCCGGGATCGACAAGGTGGGACCGAAGACCGGCGCGAAACTGCTGCAGCAGTACGGCAGCCTCGACGGCATCATCGCGCACGTGGACGAGATCTCCGGCAGGGTGGGCGAGAACCTGCGCGCCGGGCTGGCGACGCTCGAGCTGTCGCGGCGTCTGGCCACCATCCGCACCGACCTTGAGCTGCCCCTCGCGCTCGAGGAACTCGCGCCGCGCGCACCGGACGTGCCGGCGCTGCGCGAGTTGTACGGGCGGCTCGAGCTGCGCGCGCTGCTGCGCGCTCTCGAGGCGCCCGATGCCGTAATCCCCGCCAGCCCCGCTGCCAGCCTGGCGGCGGCGGCGGCCGCGACTGAGGCTGCGCCCGCGGCGGCGCCCGCGCCGGCGGCGCACTACGAGACGGTCACGACCTTCGAGCAGCTCGAGCAATGGCTGAGGCGCCTGCGCGGAGCGGACCTTTTCACCTTCGCCACCAAGACCACGAGCCTCGACTACATGCAGGCGCAGATCGTGGGCGTGTGCTTCAGCGTCGCGCCGGGCCTTGCTGCCTACGTGCCGCTCGAGCACCGCTATGCCGGCGCGCCGCTGCAGCTGCCGCGCGCCGAAGTACTCGCGCTGCTGAAGCCGCTGCTGGAGAATCCCGCGCGCGGCAAGGCGGGCCACAACCTCAAGTACGACGCCCACGTGCTCGCCAATGCCGGCATCGAGCTGCAGGGCCTGCGCTACGACACCATGCTCGAGTCGTACGTGCTCAACAGCGTCGCCACCAACCATGAGCTCGAGGCGGATGCGCAGCGCTACCTCGGCGTGAAGACGCTCAGCTACACCGAGGTCGCCGGCAAGGGCGCAAAACAGATCCCCTTCGAGCAGGTGTCCCTCGAGCGCGCGACCGAGTTCGCCGCGCAGGAGGCGGCCGTGACGCTGCGCCTGCACGAGGCGCTGTGGCCGCAGCTGGCAGGCATCCCGACCCTGGCGCGCCTGTATGAGCAGATCGAGCAGCCTCTGGTGCCGGTGCTGACCAAGATGGAGCACTACGGCGTGCTGGTCGACCGCGAACGCCTGCGCACCCAGAGCCGCGAGTTCGCGCACCAGCTGCAGGAACTGCTGGTGCAGGCGCATCGCGAGGCCGGGCACGAATTCAACATCGAGTCGCCGAAACAGCTGCAGCAGATCCTGTTCGAGCGGCTGCAGCTGCCGGTGCGCCGCCGCACCCCGACCGGACAGCCCTCCACCGCCGAGGACGTGCTCGAGGAGCTGGCGGCGAGCTACGCGCTGCCGCGTATCGTGCTCGAGTACCGCGCGCTCGCGAAGCTGAAGTCGACCTACACCGACAAGCTCCCGGAGCTGGTGAACGAGCGCACCGGCCGCATCCACACCTGCTACGCGCAGGCGGTGGCGGCCACCGGGCGGCTGTCCTCGGTCGAGCCGAACCTGCAGAACATCCCGGTACGCCGCGCTGAGGGGCGGCGCATCCGCCAGGCGTTCGTCGCCCCGCCAGGCTGCGTGCTGCTGGCGGCCGACTATTCACAGATCGAGCTGCGCATCATGGCGCACCTCTCCGGGGATGCGACCTTGAAGGCCGCGTTCGCGGACGAGCGCGACGTGCACCAGGCGACCGCCGCGGAGGTGTTCGGGGTGGAGCTCGCCGCGGTCAGCGCCGATCAGCGCCGCACCGCCAAGGTGATCAACTTCGGGCTCATCTACGGCATGTCGCCGTTCGGGCTGGCGCGCAACCTAGGCATCGAGCGCAGCGCCGCGAGCGCCTACGTGGAGCGCTACTTTCAGCGCTATCCGGGCGTGCGGCGCTTCATGGACGACACCCGCGCCCAGGCGCGCGAGCTCGGCTACGTCGAGACCGTGTTCGGCCGGCGGCTCTACCTGCCGGACATCCGCTCCGGCAACCCGCAGCTGCGCCAGTACGCCGAGCGCAGCGCCATCAACGCGCCCATGCAGGGCACCGCCGCCGACATCATCAAGCGCGCCATGATCGCCATCGATGCCTGGACCCGCCGCAGCGCCTCCCCCGCCCGCCTCATCATGCAGGTGCACGATGAGCTCGTCTTCGAAGTGCCCGCGGCCCTCGCCGCCGAGTTCGGGGCCGTGCTGCGCGAGCACATGGTGAATGCGGCCGCCCTGAGCGTGCCGCTGCGGGTGGATGTGGGCACCGGAGCCAACTGGGACGAGGCGCACTAAGGGGGCCTCAGAGCGCCCCCGACAGCCCGTCGCGGCCACGGATGGCAGGCGGGCAACAATCGCAGACCCATCGGGGCCTTGGCCGCAGCGCGCGGGAATATGGCTGCCGCCCCGTGTTTTGCGAACAAGTGAGCCCGCGAAGATCCGGATCGTGCGCCCGGTAGTGTGGTGTGAATGAGACACACTTGCTACCAAACTTATGATTTGTAAAGGTATTTTTTCGGCCCGACGCCGGAACTCCGCGGAGGGTGCGAAGTCTGACCTACTGAGTGCCTAGCACTCCCCGCTTCCCTCCCTGAGCGGGTCAACCCGGTTCACGAGACCTGTGCCGGGTTAGTCTGGCCCCGGCGGCTTCCAACGAAACCGCCGGGGTTTTTTATGGGCGCTCAGGCGGCACGCCTCAGCCGCGCAGCCACCCCTCCAGCGTGTCCTCGGCTTCGCGCACGCCGGTTCCCCGCAGGGCCGAGAAGAGCTGCACCGTGGCGCGCTCGCCGAGCCCCTCGCGCGCAGCCTTCAGCGCCGCCGCTCCCTCGCCTTTGTTGAGCTTGTCGGCCTTGGACAGCAGCACGTGCACGCCCTGCGCCGGGGAGACCCAGGCGAGAAGGTCGGCATCAGAGGGCTTCAGTCCCCGCCGGGCGTCCACGATGACGAACAGGCCGCGCAACGATGTCCGCTCGCGCAGGGCCTCGATGAGAGGCGGCCAGGTGCGGCGCTGGGCGGCCGGCACGTCCGCGTAGCCGTAACCGGGCAGGTCGACGAGGCGCGCGCCCGGGTAGAGCTCGAAGAAGTTCAAGAGCTGCGTGCGTCCGGGGATCTTGCTGGTGCGCGCCAGGCCATGGCGGTGGGTGATGGCGTTGATGGCGCTCGACTTGCCGGCGTTGGAGCGCCCGACGAAGGCGACCTCGGCGCCAACATCCGGCGGAAACTGCGCGGCTGCGGCGGCACTGATGAGAAAGCTCGCCTGGCTGAAGCGGCTCATCGACCCTCAGGTCCGGCGGGGAAGCGTGCGCACGGCCGTAGTGTACAATTCCGCGCCCTCGCCCCGCGGAAACGAACTTCGGATACCAGCAATGCCGCAGACCTCGAGACTCGGTCGCCTCACGCTTGTTGCCCTCACGGCGCTCCTGACGCCGGCCCTGAGCCTCGCGCAGGCCCCGGCTGCTGCCGCCGCGGGTGCGACCCCGCCGCCGGCCGCCGCGGCCTCCCCGACCGACACCTTCCCCTTCACCCACGGCAAGGTCGCCGACGGCGCCACCAAGGCAGCCGTGTGCTCGGCCTGCCACGGCGTCGCCGGCAACAGCACCAATCCCCTGTGGCCGAGGCTTGCCGGCCAGAGTGCGGTGTACATCGCAGCGCAGCTGCGCCTGTTCAAGTCCGGCATCCGCGCCAACCCGGTCATGATGCCGATGGTGAGTGCGCTCTCGGACCAGGACATCGCAGACCTTGCGGTCTACTTCGAGGCGCAGACCCCGCTCGGGCTGGAAGCCGACCCCTCCTACTGGCAGTCCGGCCAGACGCTCTACCGCGGTGGTGACTCTGCCCACGACGTGCCCGCGTGCACCGCCTGCCACGGGCCGGTGGGGCGCGGCAACCCCGCCGCGGGCTACCCGGCACTGCGCGCGCAGCAGTCCGAGTACGTGGTGAAGCAGCTGAAGGACTACGCGAGCGATGCGCGCTACACGGGCGCGAGCGCGACGCAGGCGGACCCGAACTCGGTGATGATGTTCACCATCGCCAAGCGCCTGAGCCCCGAGCAGATCCGCGACGTCGCCTCCTACGTGCAGGGCATGCGCTGACTTCTTAAGGGGCGCACCATGAAACGACTCCTCGCCGCCATGGCCTTCCTGCTGCTGTGCGCCTGCGCACGCCAGGAACCGACGCCTGCGCCCGTCACCCCGCCGCCACCGGTCACCGAGGCGCCGCCGGCCGCGCCCGCGCCCCCCGCGACGGCGCAGAACGAGACCGAGCAGGCCACGCACTCGCAGGAGTCCGGGGATTCGCAGGCCGAGCGCACGCCCGCGGATGCCTCCCTCGAGCAGATGACGGGCGCGCCCGCGCCGGCCGCGCTGCCAGCGGGCAAGTGGCAATCGGGTGAGAACTACAAGCTGCTGGTGCCGGCGCAGCCCACCAGCGTCGCCCCGGGTAAGGTCGAAGTACTCGAGGTGTTCTGGCTCGCCTGCCCGCACTGCTATGCGCTCGAGCCCTTCCTCCAGGGGTGGCTGAAGAAGAAGCCCGCCTACGTCGAGTTTGTGCGCGTGCCGGTCATCTGGCAGTCGATGCACCGCTCGCATGCGCATCTCTATTACACCCTCGAGGTGCTCGGACGGCAGGACCTGATCGCCAAGGCCTTCGACGACATCGCGCAAGCCCACGTCACACTCACGAGCCCCGACGAGGATGAGTCCTTCAAGCTGCAGCAGAAGTGGGCGCTCGAGCACGGCGTCGCCGCCGATGACTTCGCCAAGGCCTACAACTCCTTCAGCGTGAACACCGACATGCGCCGCGCCGAGGAACTGACCAACCGCTACCACGTGCAGGGCGTGCCCTTCATCGTGGTGAACGGCAAGTACACCACCGATGTGGCGCAGGCGGGCGGCGAGGCCAAGCTCATCGACCTCATCAGTGACCTGAGCGCCGCCGAGCACGGGCACTGATGCCTGCCGCCGCGCCCGTGGCCACGCATGCGGCCGCCGGCTCGGATCAGCCGCCGTGCTGAATGTCTACCTCCCCGGGCCTAAGGGGCTTGAGCGCGTCGAGGTCGGCCTCGCCGCGACGATCCCGGACCAGGCCGTCTGGATCGACCTCCTCAATCCCACCCTCGAGGAGGAGAAGCAGGTCGAGCGGGCGCTTGCGATCGAGGTGCCCTCGCGCGAGGAGATGCGCGAGATCGAGACCTCCAACCGCCTGTACGAGGAAAACGGCACGCTCTACCTCACCACCACCGTGGTCTACAAGGTGGACACCGACCTCCCCGAGACCACCCAGGTCACCTTCATCCTCAGTGGCGCGCGGCTGATCACCAACCGCTACGCGGACCTTCTGTCCTTCAGAGGCTTCGTCACCTACGCCGAGAGCCACCCGAGCGCCTGTGCGTCCGCGCCGCTGCTGCTGGTGGGGCTGCTCGAGGCGATCGTCAACCGCATCGCGGACGTGCTCGAGCGCATCGGCGGCGACATCGACACGGTATCGACGCGGGTGTTCCCGCGCGCCGGCCGGCGCCTGGCCAGCCGCAACTACCAAAGCGAGCTGCAGCGCATCGGGGAAGCCGGGGAACTCATCTCCAAGGCGCGCGAGACGCTGCTGAGCCTGACGCGGCTGCTCGGTTTCCTGCAGCAGACCGGCAGCGGGCGCGTGACGCAGGAGGCGCGCCAGAGCCTGCGCACCGTGTCACGCGACGTGATGGCCCTGAGCGATCACGCCAACTTCCTCGTCGGCAAGGCGCAGTTCCTGCTCGACGCCACGCTCGGCCTTGTGACCATCGACCAGAACAACATCCTCAAGATCTTCTCGGTCGTGACGGTGCTGCTCCTGCCCCCTTCCGTCATCGGCGCCTACTTCGGCATGAACTTCGCCTACATCCCGCTGCTGCACGAGAGCTGGGGCATCTGGGCGGGAACCGGCATGATGCTCGTCTCGGCGCTCATTCCGTGGGTGTACTTCAAGCGCAAGGGCTGGCTGTAGCCCGGCGGCCCCCGGCGGCGGCCTGCCCACGTAACTTTGAACTTAAGCAGTTGATTCTTAAGGCTGATTGGCGCGCCCGACTGGATTCGAACCAGCGACCTGCAGCTTCGGAGGCTGCCACTCTATCCAACTGAGCTACGGGCGCGTTGGGGGCGGCGATGATACGCGGCGCCCGCCGCGGGCGTCCATTCGCGGCTCCCTCCGGGGGCCGGAAATGCGCGCCGGAACCTTCGATCTTCACAAGCCATCCAATGAGGCGCACAGTGGCTTTGCCCGGGCCTTGAGGAGCACATCATGTTCAGAACCGCGCTGATTACCACCGTCCTGGCACTGGCGGGGTGCGCCACGACCAGCAAGCCCGCCGACACGGCCTCCGCGGCGACGAAGCCCCCGTGCGGCACGGCTTCACGCCTGCCGCAGGCCGATTGTGTGGCCGGCTCCAGCTACTCCCAAAAGGACCTCAATTCCACGGGACAGCAGAACAACAACCTCGGCACGAGCCTGAAAATGCTCGACCCGGCGGTTCACTAGAGGCTCGTTTCCGAGCGCAGCCGGAGCGCTGCGGCTGCAGCTGATGCAGACGCTCTGAACTACCCGGCAGTGTCGGCGTGCTTACCGGGCGGGCTGTGGCGCGGCTATACTTCGCCGCCGAATCGCCCGGTTCGTTCCAGAAAGCGCGCATCGTGAGCAAACAGGATACCCACTTCATCAACGTGTTCAGCCTGGTCATCGGGCTGCTGGCCGCCTTCGCCGTCGGTATCTTCGCCTTTGCCCGCATCGTTGCGAGCGAGACGCAGGACAAGCAGGTCATCGCCGAGCGCGACTACGCCAAGAACGTCGCCGCGCGCCTCTCGGCACCGAGCGAGGAGGCCATCGCCGGTCACGACAACTCGGCCATCGCCATCCAGGCCGACGCCGGCTCCGCCGGATCCGCCGCGGTGGCCGCGCCGCCGAAGAACGGCTCCGAGGTATTCCAGCAGGTGTGCAGCACCTGCCACGGGGCCGGCATCGCCGGGGCGCCCAAGGCCGGGGACAAGTCCGCCTGGGGCGCCCGCATCGCGCAGGGCAAGGCGACGCTCTACGACCACGCGCTCAAGGGCTTCCAGGGCAAGAGCGGGGTCATGCCCGCCAAGGGCGGCCGCACCGACCTCTCCGACGAGCTGGTCAAGCAGGCCGTCGACCACATGGTGCAGATGGCGCAGTAGCGGTTTGCGTTTCAGCCGCCGCCGGTTTTCGCAGGTTCCTCAGGCGCACCCTCGAGCGCAGCCAGCCGGGCCTCGAGTGCTTCGAGCTTCGCGCGCGTGCGCTCGAGCACCTTGCTCTGGGCGTCGAACTCATCGCGGGCGACGAGATCGAGCTTGCTCAGGCGCTCGCGCAGGATGGCCTTGAAATTGCTCTCCAGGTCCGCCTGCACGCTGCGCAGCGCCGGCGGCACGCGCTCCATCAGGCGGCGGGCGATCTCGTCAATCCTCGGTGTATCCATCGCGACCTCGCTGCGGCGCAAGCGCCCCCAAATGGGGCGTGGCCGCTTTCTCGGGAACCATAATGGTGCAGCAACGGCACGCCGCCGGTGCAGAAATTGCGGGAAAAATGCACCAAACCCCGGATGGCATGGATTCTGCACCCCTCAGCGCGCGCTCCGGCATAGCTTAACGCAGGGCGCGGCGGCGGCCGCGCCCTTAGCGTGCGGGCGCCAGAACCCAGGCCGCGGAGAGATGCATGCCGACCCTGCCGAGAAGATACCCGAACCCCTGGCGAGTGCTGCCCGTCTTGGCCGCGCTCCTCGCCCCGGCGCTGTCCCTCGCCGCCGAACCCGTGGCCCCGAACAAGGGCGACACCGCCTGGATGCTCACCTCCACCGCCCTGGTGCTGCTCATGTCGGTGCCCGCGCTCGCCCTCTTCTACGGCGGACTGGTGCGCACCAAGAACATGCTCTCGGTGCTGATGCAGGTGTTCGTCGGCTTCTCGCTGATCACGGTGCTGTGGTGCATCTACGGGTACTCGCTCGCCTTCACGCAGGGCAATGCGTTCATCGGCGGCTTGTCGCGCGTCTTCCTCGCCGGCACCTTCGACCCGAAGCGTGGCGCCTTCGCCACCGTGCCGACCTTCTCCAAGGGCACGGTGCTGTACGAGCTCGTCTACGTCGGCTTCCAGGCCACCTTCGCCGCCATCACCTGCTGCCTGATCCTCGGCGCCGTGGTGGAGCGCATCAAGTTCTCCGCCGTGCTGCTGTTCCTCGTCATCTGGTTCACCTTCAGCTACTGCCCCATCGCGCACATGGTGTGGTACTGGCCGGGCGCGGATGCCTACACCTCGGCGGACAAGGTCGACGCCCTCAACGCCTCCGCGGGGCTGATCTGGCGCTCCGGGGCGCTGGATTTCGCCGGCGGCACGGTGGTGCACATCAACGCCGGGGTCGCAGGACTCGTGGGCGCGTACGTCCTCGGCAAGCGCGTCGGCTTCGGACGCGAGCCGATGCCCCCGCACAGCCTGACGCTGACCATGGTGGGAGCCTCGCTCCTGTGGTTCGGCTGGTTCGGCTTCAATGCCGGCTCGGCGCTCGAGGCAAACGGCTCCGCCGCGCTCGCCTTCCTCAACACCTACCTCGCCACCGCCTGCGCGGTGCTCTCCTGGATCGGCGCCGAATGGCTCATCAAGGGCAAGCCCTCGATGCTCGGCGCCGCCTCGGGCGCGGTGGCGGGCCTGGTCGCCATCACCCCGGCGGCCGGCAACGTCGGCATTCCCGGGGCCTTCGTGATCGGCGCCGGTGCGGGGCTCGTGTGCCTGTGGGGCGTCACGGGGCTCAAGAAAATCATCAAGGCCGACGACTCCCTCGATGTTTTCGGCGTGCACGCGCTCGGGGGCGTCTTCGGCGCCCTGATGACCGGCATTTTCAACGCGCCCTTCCTCGGCGGCCCGGGCATCAGCGACTACGTCAGCGGGGCCCAGAGCTATCCGGGGGTGGGCGCCCAGTTCCTGATCCAGCTCAAGGCGGTGTGTCTGGTGGTGGTGTGGACGGCGGTCGTCGCGCTCGTCGGTTTCTACATCGTCAAGGCCGCGGTAGGCCTGCGCGTACCCGAAGAAGCCGAGCGCGAGGGCCTGGACATCACCTCCCACGGCGAGCGGGCTTATGACCTGTAACCCGTAACGGTTTCGATCGGCACTTCATTAGGGCCCCCAAGCGCGCTGGCGCCAAGGGCCCCTTCTTTGTAGGGTATGAGCCTTAAGGGCGCCAGCGCCTTGGCGCGGGTGTGACGGAGTTCAAAGGTCGCACGCCGCAGCAGACGCCATACTGCGTCGCGGAGGCCTCGTTTTATGTCGCGACTCGTACCGCTTGCCACCATCGTTCTTCTGGGCACGCTCAGCGTGGCCCGCGCCGACGTCTACCGCTGGATAGACGACAAGGGCGTGCCGCACTACAGCGACCAGTGGGTGCCGGGCTCGACCGTCATCAAGACGAGCAAGGTGCGCCCGGACTCGGACACCATGAACACGGCCCGCGCGCCGGCTAACCCCGCCGACCGCGCCAACCAGGTGGTCGCCGATCAGAACAACGCGCGCGCCGTACAGCAGGACGTCACCAAGAGCCGCGATGCCCAGTGCAAGGCGGCCACCGACCGCTACCTGAAGTCGGTCGTCTCGCGGCGCGTCTACAAGGACGGCCCGGACGGCTCGCGCACGTTCCTCTCGGACGCCGAGGCGGACGCCTACCGCGAGGGCGCCCGCAAGGACGTGCAGTCGGCGTGCGGCAAGGTGCCGGAATTCGATCCGAACGCGCCGATCCCGGAACCGAAGCCGATCCCCGAGCCCAAGGTCAACCCGGCCGACGCCACGTCCGAATAAGGCGTCGCACGCCCGCCCGTCGGGGGCGCCCCGCAATTCCTTTGGACAAGGCGCACGCTCTATAGTGGCGCCCGCGGCCCTCCGCGGCCGAACGAGGCACGAAGCACATGCGCGTAGGTTTTGTCGGACTCGGTGCCATGGGGACGAACATGGCGCGCAACCTGAGCAAGGCGGGGCTGCTCGCCGGTGTCTACAACCGCACCCCGCAGAAGGCCGAGAGCCTCGCTCAGGAACTCAGCGTCAAGGCCTACCCGACGCTTGCCGCGCTCGGCAGCGACGTCGATGCGGCGGTGTCGTGCGTCTCCGCTGACGCCGACGTGCTTGAAGTCGCGCAGGGCCTGAAGCCGGCGCTGCGGCGCGGCACGCTGCTGTGCGACTGTTCAACCATCAGCTCCGACACGGCGCGCCGCGCCGCGCAGATCCTGAGCCCGGGCGGCATCGACTTCCTCGACTGCCCGGTGAGCGGGGGCACGGAAGGGGCGCGCGATGCGACGCTCGCCATCATGGTCGGGGGAAGCGAGGCAGCCTTCGAGCGTGCGCTGCCGATCCTCAAGGCGATGGGCAAGGCGGTGACCCTCTTCGGGCCCGTCGGCAGCGGCCAGGCCGCCAAGGCCACCAACCAGATCATGTGCGCCGGCATCATCGAGGCGGTCTCGGAGGCCATGGCCTTCGCTCACGCCCAGGGGCTGCCGCTCGACAAACTCATCGACACCCTCGGCAAGGGCGCCGGCTCCTCGTGGTACTTCGTGCACCGCGCGCCCAACATGGTGCGCGGGTCGTACCCGGCCGGCTTCCGCGTGCGCCTGCACGAGAAGGACCTGCGCATCTGCCACAACATGGCGGCGCGCTTCGGGGTGCAGCTGCCGGTGGTCGAGCGCATGCTCGGGGAGTACGCCGAGCTCGTGGCGCGCGGCTTCGGGGACGAGGACATCTCGGCCACCTACCGCCTGAAGTCCGAGCTCTTCGAGCGCACCAACATCATGAGTGCCCCGGCGCGCGGCGACGCATGAAGACCGAGGCAGGGCCCGCCGACCGGGCCCTCTACCTGCCGGATTTCTGCACCTCGCGCGTCACGCTCGCGATCGTGCTGATCGTCGAGCTCACCGCGCTGGTCCTCACCCTCGCCCGCCAGAGCGCGCTCAGCGATTTCTGGACCGACCTGGTGCTCACCTCGATGTTTCTCCTGTGGATCGGCCTCACGTGCGCAGCGCTCCTGTGCCTGCTGCGCACCCGGCTGTGCCGCCTGAACGTCGCCGTGGGCTCCGCCGCCGTCATGGCGCTCATCACGGCCGTGGTCGTGATCGTGTCGGTGTGCGCTGCGCTGCTGGGACGCATCCCCATGGTGGTCGACTTCGGCGCCGCCGACCTGTTTCCGGGGGATGCGGCGCGCTTCGCGCTGCGAAACCTGTGGATCGGCCTCATCATCGCCGGCCTCGCGCTGCGCTACTTCTACGTCTCGCACCACTGGCGGCGCAGCGTGGAGCTGCGCGCCGCCGCGCGCGTGCATGCCCTGCAGGCGCGCATCCGCCCACACTTCCTCTTCAACAGCATGAACACCATCGCCGCTCTGACGCGCAGCAACCCGCGGCGCGCCGAGCAGGCGGTGCAGGATCTCGCCGACCTGTTCCGCGCCTCCCTGAGCGATAAGCGCGACATCATCACGCTCGCCGAGGAGCTCGAGGTGGCGCGCACCTACCAGCGCATGGAGCAGCTGCGCCTCGGCGAGCGCCTGCAGGTCGAGTGGCGCACCGAGGCGCTGCCGGCGAACGCGCTGGTGCCGGGCCTCATGATCCAGCCGCTGCTCGAGAACGCCATCTACCACGGCATCGAGCCGCGCGCCGAAGGCGGCCTCGTCACCATCACGGGCGAGGTAAGCGCGGGGCTCATCACCATCGTGGTGCGCAACCCGCTCGATCCCTCCCCGGGAATGCGCGAGGGCAATCGCCTGGCGCTCGCCAACATCCGCGAACGCCTGAGCCTCATGTACGGCGAGCGCGCCCTCATGAAGTCCGGGCGCTTTGACGCCGAGTACATCGTCACGCTGCGCTTCCCGCTGCTGGAGCGCGTCGCCGAAACTGCCGTGCCGCAGCCGGCCTGAACCCATGGCCACGCCGGCGAAACTCAAGGTACTGATCGTCGACGATGAGGCGCCGGCGCGCGAGCGGCTGCGCAGCCTGCTCGCCGAGATCGAGGACGTCGAGGTGGCCGGCGAAGCCAGCAACGCGCGCGAAGCGCTGAGCCACACGCATGACCTCGTCCCCGACGTTGTGCTGCTCGACGTGCGCATGCCGGGCATGGACGGCCTGGAAGCGGCGCGCCACCTGAACGTGCTGGCCGAGCCGCCGGCGGTCATCTTCACCACCGCCTTTGACCAGTACGCGGTGGAGGCCTTCGAGGCGCAGGCGGTCGGGTACCTGCTCAAACCGGTGCGCAAAGAACAGCTGGCCGCCGCCCTGACCCGCGCCGGGCGGCTGACGCGCGTGCAGCTGCAGCGGCTCGCGGCGGCCGGAGATGCCGAGCGCCGCAGCCATATCGCCGCGCGCAACCGTGACGGGCTGCGGCTGATTCCGCTCGAGGAGGTGCAGTACTTCCTCGCCGACCAGAAGTACACGACCGTCAGGCACCTCAAGGGCGAGGACCTGATCGAGGATTCGCTCAGGCTCCTCGAAGGCGAGTTCGGCAACACCTTCGTGCGCATCCACCGCAATGCCCTGGTCGGGGTGAAGTACCTCGAGCGCATCGAGCGCCACGCGGACGGCCAGTACTTCGTGCACCTGCGCGGCTGCGATGCGCCCCTGCAGGTCAGCCGCCGCATGGCAGGGGAGCTGAAGGAAAGATTCCGGATATGAGGGTGCGCGAGGCAGCGGGTGCTGCGGTCCCGCGATTTGCGCGCATGCGCCACGCCGCAGACTCGAGGGCCACCATCAGCAAGCCCCGCTAGCCTAAAGAGCGCGAGGTCCGGGCGCGCGCGGGCATCGAACCGCGAGCGAGCCGCGCCTCATCCCTTGCCGCAGATCGTGACCACGGCCTTGCGTGCGAAGTCGGCCAGCTCGGCACGCGGCGTGCCGGCGCGCGCGCGGATCGCCATCCGGCTCAATACCGCTGAGGCCAGTCCTGCGAGGGTCTCCGGGTCGGCATCGGTCGCCAGCTCGCCGCTGGCGCGCGCGGCGCGGAAGCGCGTCTCCCAGCATTCATCCAGCGAGCGCATGCCGTGGATGAAGGCCTCGCGGATGACCGGATCCTCCACCACCTCCGTGGTCGCCGTGCCGACCGCAAAGCAGCCGCGCGGGGGGCCGTTGCCCGAGAAGTAGATCGCCAGAGCGCCCTCGAAGACATTCTGTACCGACTCGCGCAGGGGTTTTTGGGCCGAGAGAGTGTTGCGCATCGCCTTGAGGTTGCGCTGCCAGTAGTGCTCAAGCGCCTTGAGGTAGATGGCCCGCTTGTCGCCGAAGCCCGCATACAGGCTCGGCCGGTTCATGCCGGTGGCGGCGGCCAGGTTATCCAGCGAAGTGCCCGCGTAGCCCCCCTTCCAGAAGGCTTCCAATGCCTGCCGCAGTGCCACGTCGGGATCGTAGGCACGCGGCCGCCCGCGGCGCTTCGCTACGACTGCATTTTGTACCATATTGAATTAAATCCGTTGACCGTCGGCCTCAGGCAGACTATATTTGTCCGTAACGGTACAAAAATCAAGTGAAAGTGATGTCGCTTTCACGACCGCACGAAGATCCATCAAGGAGACACGCGATGAACGCCGTTCGCAAGACCCTGCTGATAACTCCCGTTCTGACCTGCCTCGCCATCGGCGCCCTGGCGCTGCCGGCACTCGCCGCGGCCGCCAACACCGTGAGCGAGGTGGCCCCGCCGCCGCCGCGCATCGAGAACGTGCCGCACCGCGACGGCTACGTCTGGGCGTCCGGTCACTGGGAATGGAATGGCAAATCCTGGACCTGGACCACCGGCACTTACCTCGTCGAACAGCGTCACGCGCAGTGGATCCCGGACGGCTGGGAGGCCTCGGGCGCGCAGTGGCGTTACGTTCCCGGACACTGGGAGCGCTGAATCGGATGGCATGCAGCGTGCGGCCGGCGGGCCGCATGCTGCATGAGTTCTGAGGCTCGCTTAGGCCCGCGAGTCTCTCATCAGGCCGACGGCCGCTGCTCGTTCCACTTGAGCAGGTGGCCGATGTCGCGGCGCTCGGCGGGCTTTAGGCCCTTCCTCGCCAGGGCGTGTGCGGTGACGGTAATCCCCGGACGCAGCGGCTCGAACGCCTCCCACACCCGGTCGTATTCAGTGCGCGCGATCAGCCACCGGCCCGCGCGGCGCACGTATTCGTCCTGGTAGATGAGGCATCCCATCGTGATCTGGCCCCGGTCGCGGGCGATGTGGAAGTCCTCGCAGTACCAGGTGCCGCGGGCGCGATCCTCGCCCAGAAACTCGATATCCGGCAGATGCGCCTGGTGCATGGTGATCATGTCGGAGTGATGGGCATTCAGGAGAAAATCGAGCATCTCCTTAAGATTCTCCGCCGTAGCGGTATACGCCCCGCCCCGATAGCGCACCTTCACGTCCTCGGTAAAGATCGAACGCAGCAGGGCGACGTCGCACAGGTCCGTCGCGCGACAATAGCGGCTTTTCAGCTGCTTGATTTCTTCGAGGTCCGAAAGCTGTTGCAGTGTGTAGGCCATGGGCGGCTCCGGGTGTTGTGCTCAGACGGAATGCAGACCGGTCCCTCGGGAGATTACCCGCGCCATGTCGTGCAGAAACCCCCACATGGAGTAGCGACGACGCGCGCCGTTTGCTGCCCCGCCCGGCCCGGGAGCGCTGTTCGCCCCCCCGGCGCGCCACCTCGAGCGCCTACAGGATGTAGCGGCTGAGGTCCTCGTCCTTGACCAGCGCTCCGAGGTGATCATCGACGTACTTCGCGTCGATCGTCACCCGGGCGCCTGAGCCGTTGGCACGCTCGGCCTGCTCGGCGGCATCGTATGAGACGGTCTCGAGCAGCCGCTCCACCACGGTGTGCAGGCGCCGCGCGCCGATGTTCTCGGTGCGCTCGTTGACGTGCGCGGCGATCTCGGCGATGCGCCGCACGCCGTCCGCGGCGAACGTCACGTCCAGCCCTTCCGTCTTCATGAGCGCCTGGTACTGCGCGGTGAGCGAAGCATCCGGCTCGGTGAGGATGCGCACGAAGTCGCCCACCTTGAGGGAGTCGAGTTCCACCCGGATCGGCAGTCGACCCTGCAGCTCCGGGATCAGGTCCGAGGGCTTGGAGAGGCTGAAGGCGCCCGAGGCGATGAACAGCACGTGATCGGTCTTGAGCGGGCCGTACTTGGTGTTGACGGTCGAGCCCTCGACGAGGGGCAACAGGTCGCGCTGCACACCCTCGCGCGAGACATCGGCGCCGAGCGTCTCCTGGCGGCGCGTGACCTTGTCGATCTCGTCGATGAAGACGATGCCGTTCTGCTCGGCATTGGCGAGCGCCTGGATCTTGAGCTCATCCTCGTTGATGAGCTTGCCGGCCTCCTCATCGATGAGGAGCTTGAGTGCCTCGCGCACTTTCAGCTTGCGGGTGCGCGTGCGGTTGCCGCCGAGGTTCTGGAACATGGACTGCAGCTGCTGCTGCATCTCTTCCATGCCCGGGGGCGCCATGATGTCGACGCCGTTTGGCAGCGCGCGCAGCTCGATCTCGACCTCGCGCTCATCAAGCTCGTGCTCGCGCAGCATCTTGCGGAATTTCTGGCGGGTCTCGGAATCGCGCGCGTGCGCGGGCTCGTCGGTGGAGAATCCCATCATGCGCGGCTTGGGCAGCAGCGTATCGAGCACGCGCTCCTCGGCGGCATCGAGCGCGCGCTCGCGCACCTTCACCATTTCCTGCTCGCGCATCATCTTCACGGCGACATCGGCGAGCTCCTTGACGATCGACTCGACGTCGCGGCCGACATAGCCGACTTCCGTGAACTTGGTCGCCTCGACCTTCACGAACGGCGCATTGGCGAGCTTCGCCAGGCGGCGCGCGATCTCGGTCTTGCCGACTCCGGTCGGGCCGATCATGAGGATGTTCTTCGGGGTGATCTCCTGGCGCAGCGGCTCACCGACCTGCATGCGCCGCCAGCGGTTACGCAGCGCAATGGCGACCGCGCGCTTGGCGGCGTCCTGGCCGATGATGTGCTTGTCCAGTTCCTGAACGATCTGCGGAGGTGTGAGTGCTGACATGCCTTAGACCCGGACGCCCTGGGGCGCCTTGAGCTCGTCGACGATGAGGTTGCGGTTGGTGTAGATGCAGATGTCGGCGGCGATGTTGAGCGAGCGCTCGACGATGCTGCGGGCGTCCAGGTCCGAGCCGTCCACGAGCGCGCGCGCGGCGGCGAGCGCGTACTGGCCTCCCGAACCGATCGCCGCGACGTCATGATCAGGCTCGATCACATCCCCGTTGCCTGAGACGATGAAGAGCTTCTCCGGGTCGCCCACGAGCAGCAGCGCCTCCAGGCGCCGCAGGTAGCGGTCGGAGCGCCAGTCCTTGGCGAGCTCGATGGCGGCGCGCGTGAGGTTGCCGTACTTCTCGAGCTTGGCCTCGAAGCGCTCGAACAGCGTGAAGGCATCGGCCGTGCCACCGGCGAAGCCGGCGAGCACGCGGTCATTGGAGAGGCGCCGCACCTTGCGGGCGTTGCCCTTCATGACGCTCGAGCCGAGCGTGACCTGGCCGTCACCGCCGAGGGCGATGCTGCCGTTGCGACGCACGCCGAGGATCGTCGTGCCGTGCGGATTGAAGCCGTGGGATTCGGACATGGGGGTGACGCAAGCTCCGGAATTTAAAGGGGCTCACCTGCAGCGGGCATCAGGCCTTGCGGCGCGCCCGGGGGTGGCTTGCGTCGTAAATACGGGCGAGGTGCTGAAAATCAAGGTGGGTGTAGATCTGGGTGGTCGAGATGTTCGCGTGCCCCAGCAGCTCCTGCACGCTGCGCAGCTCCCCGGAAGACTCCAGCAGGTGGGAGGCAAAGGAGTGGCGGAACAGGTGCGGATGCACGTGCATGGACAGCCCCTGGCGGCGCGCCCAGGCGGCGACCCGCAGCTGCACGGCGCGCGCCCCGAGCCGCCGGCCGTTCCTGCCCACGAACAGCGCCGGCTCATCGCTCCTGGCCATCCCGGCGCGCACCTTGAGCCACGCCTTGAGCGCCTCCACCGCCGCGCGCCCCACCGGCAGGATGCGCGACTTGCCACCCTTGCCAAGCACGTGGACGGTGCGGTCCTTGAGGTCGAGGCGCTGCAGATCAAGCCCGACGCACTCCGCCAGGCGCAGCCCGGAGGAGTAGAGCAGCTCCATCAGCGCCCGGTCACGGGCGCTCAGGTCATCCGCGGCGCGGATCTCGAGCAGTCGCGCCATCTGATCGGCGTCCAGGGTCTGCGGCAGCCGCCGCGCGCTCTTCGGGGCACGCACCTCGTGCCCGGGGTTCCTGGTGATGCGGGCGCCGCGCCGCGCGCCGCGCGCCGCTTCGCCCGCGCCCTCGCGCATGAGGAAATTATAGAAGCTGCGCACCGCCGACAGGCGCCGCTGGATGCTGCGCGGCGCGAGGCCGCCGGCGTGCGCGTGCGCGGCGAAGGCGCGGATGTGCTGGCTGTCGAGCTGCGCCCAGTCCTTGAGCCCGGCGCGCTCGCAGTACTGCGTAAGGGCCGCAAGGTCGCGCGCGTAGCTCGCGTCGGTGTGGCTCGAGAGGCGGCGCTCGGAACTCATGTAGCGCCGAAAGCGCGCCACCCACTCCAGCGCCGCAGGATTCATGGGCGCTGCGCTCGCCCTAGCGTGCCGGGCTCAGCGCGTCGGTGATCAGGTCCGCCAGGCGCGCCAGGAATTCGGTGCTCATGCCCGGGTGGAAGCGGTCACGGTCGGCGCTGCCGAGCGCCAGGAGCCCGATCGAGCCCTTCTCGCCCAGGGGCACGAGCGCCACCGAGGCCATCTCCAGCCCCTCGGGCCCGAACAGGAACTGGCGCTGCGAATCACGCGCCTGACCGCAGCGCGGCTTACCGCTGGCGAACAGCGACTCGAAGGACTTCAGGTGCGCATCGTCCGCCTTCACCGTGCGCACGAACGAGGGCAGGCCCGGGTCGGGCTCCGCGCCGATCAGCACCAGCGCGGCGTGGAAGGCGTCGAAATCCTCGCGCAGGCCCGCCTCGATGTGGGCCACGGCCAGCGTCCGCGGCACGCCGCGCAGCAGGCGGCGCGTGAAGCGGTGCAGGCGCTCGGCGATGGCGTCGTTGGCGCGCGCCACGCGCACCAGTTCGGCGAGCTTGTTCTCCAGCGTCGCCTGCTTCTCGCGCAGTACCTCGATCTGGCGCTCGACGAGGGAGATGGTGGAGCCGCCGCGCGCGTGCGGCAGCTTCAGGCGCGCCAGCACCGCCTGGTGGCGTTCGAAGAATTCGGGGTTGCGCTGCAAGTAGCTGGCGATGGATTCCTCTTCGGTATCCACCGCGGCCAGCCCGCGGGCCTCACGTGTCGTCATGCGTTACACCTCGACGTGACCTTCAAAGGATATCTGTGTCGGACCGGTAAGCCAGATGTGTTCTCCCGGGCCCTCCCAGTCTACCTGCAACTCGCCGCCGCGCGTGGCCACCCGTACGCGGGCGTCCAGCAGCCCGCGCCGCCGCCCGATGGCGACCGCCGCGCACGCGCCGGTGCCGCAGCTGAGTGTCTCGCCAGCGCCACGCTCGTACACGCGCAGCCGCACCTCGGCGCGCGCCACGACCTCGAGAAAGCCGGCGTTGACGCGCTTCGGGAAGCGCGGGTGATGCTCGATCGCAGGACCCAGGGTCGCCACCGGGGCGCGGGCGACCTCGGCGACCTGCATCACGGCGTGCGGATTGCCCAGGGAGACCGCGCCGATCTGCAGCGTTTCACCTGCGACCTCGAGCGGATAGGGGTCGGCCTCGTGGGCGGCCTCGAAGGGCAGTGCGCGCGGGTCAAAGTCCGGCACGCCCATGTCCACCGAGACGCGCGCCGCGCTCACGCGCGCGTGCACCACGCCGGCGGGGCTGTCGAGGGAGACGGCGCCGTTGCGGGTGAGTCCGCGGTGGTGCAGGAGGGCGGCGATGCAGCGGGCGCCGTTGCCGCACTGCTCGACCTCGTCGCCGTCGGCGTTGAAGATGCGGTAGAAGACCGCGGTGTCGGCGCGCTTCGGTCCACCGAGCACCAGCGCCTGGTCAAAGCCGATGCCGGTCCGGCGGTCGGCCAGCGTGCGCAGGCGCTCGGGCAGAAGGATGGATTCGTCGGCGGGAGCATCGAAGACGACGAAGTCGTTGCCGACCCCGTGCATCTTCGTGAAATCGATGCGCATCGGGGGCAAGCATAGCCGAAACCGCGCGGCGGCGGGCGTGCCGCCCGTCAGCGCAGCGCCGCGCGGTCCCTGAAGAGGCAGCGGTCCATGACGGTAAAGATGCCGGCGTCCACCGCGCGCGCGGCGGCCTGTGTATCGACGACACCGTCCTGCAGCCACAGTGCCGGCAGCTTGAGGCGAATGCAGTCCGCAACGATCCCGGCCACATGCTCGGGGCGGCGGAACACGTCCACGATGTCCACGCGCTCGCCGGGTCCGAGCACCTCGGGCACCAGATCAAGGGAGGCAACCGCGGTCTCCCCGAGGATGGTCTCGGCGCTCGGGGTCACGGGAATGATGCGATACCCGAAGCGCTGCAGGGCGCGCGCCACGCCGTGGCTCGGGCGCGTGCGGTCGGCCGAGAGTCCGACGACGGCGATGACGCGGGCGCTGCGCAGCAGGGCGTCGATCTTCTCGGCCGGGGGATTCTTGAACATGGCAGCGCGGGGGCCTTTCGGTATCCTCGACACTCCTGAAGTCTAAACCCCCCGCAGGTCCGCACTCGAGGCCGCGCCGTTGAGCGAGGAACACACTGTCCGCATCGAACCGCAGGGCCGCACGCTCAAGGTCGGGGCTCAGCAGCCACTGCTGGAGGCGGCGCTCGATGCGGGCCTGAACCTGCCCCACAGCTGCAAGTCCGGGCACTGCGGTTCCTGCCGCGCGCGGCTGCTCAAGGGTGAGGTGCGCTACCCGGCGCAGCGTCCGCTCGGACTCAGCCCCGAGGAGGCGCGCGAGGGCTTCGTGCTCCTGTGCCAGGCGCGCGCGGCGAGCGACGTCACGGTCGAGGCCCGGTTCATCGCCAGCGTCGCCGACGTGGAGATGAAGACCCTGCCCTGCCGCATCGAGCGCGTGGTGCCACTGGCACCCGACGTCATGCAGGTGTGGCTGCGGCTGCCCTCGGTCGAGCGGCTGCCCTTCCACGCCGGGCAGTACCTCGACGTGCTGCTGGAGGGCGGCCGGCGCCGCAGCTTCTCGATCGCAAGCCCTCCGCACGATGCCCGGCTCCTCGAGCTGCACGTGCGGCGCGTGCCGGGCGGCGGCTTCACCGAGCGGCTCTTCGGGGGCACGGACGGGGCCGCCGGGGCGCCGCTCGCGGCCGGCTCGCTGCTGCGCATCGAGGGCCCCATCGGCCAGTTCGTCTACCGCGAGGGCACCGGGCCTCTCATCATGGTCGCCGGCGGCACCGGATTTGCGCCCCTGAAGTCGATCCTGCGCCACGTGCTGGAGACCGGCGTTCGCCGCCCGGTCCACCTCTACTGGGGGGCGCGCCATCAGGAGGATCTGTACGAGGAGGCGCAGGTGCTCGAGTGGCTGGTGCGCTTCCCCCAGCTCACCTACACGGCGGTGCTCTCGGAGGCGAGCCGCATCGAGGCGCGCCACCAGCGCACCGGCTGGGTGCACGAGGCGGTGCTCGCCGATCACCCCTCCCTTGCCGGCACGGAGGTTTACGCCGCCGGGCCCCCGGCGATGGTCGAGGCGCTGCGCGCGAGCTTCCCGCGTCACGCCCTGGAGCCCGGGCGGCTGTACTTCGACTCGTTCGACTACGCGCCGGATGTGGTGGCGCGGCGCTGACGGGCGGCCCTTCAGGGCTGGGTGAAGTTCTCGCGGTAGTCCTCGATGGAGGCGCGGATCACCGCCGCCGCGTGCCCATAGCCGTAGCGGCCGGTGACGGCGATCTTGGGCGGCTCACCCGGCACCAGCTTGTAGGTGGAGAAGTAATGCTCGATACGCTCCAGGAGCGCTCCCGGGAGCTCATCGATCTCGGTGGCATTGCCCCACACGTAATCGCCCTCGAGCACGGCGATGATCTTGTCGTCGGCCTCGCCGCGGTCGATGATCTTCAGCCCCCCGACCACGATCGCCCGCATCAGGATCTCGGAGTGGTTGATGGGGCGCTCGCTGATGACGCAGATATCGAGCGGGTCGCCGTCGCCGCGCTCGCAGCCCGGGGCGAGCTGGCGCACCCGTTCCCCGCAGTAGGTCTGGGGCACGAAGCCGTAGAGCGCCGGCGGCTGCGAGGAGGTGCGCTGCGGGCGATCGACGCGCAGGTAGCCGCTCGCCTTGTCGACCTCGTACTTCATGAGGTCGAAGGGCGTGATCTCGATGTAGGCGTTTACGACCCGGGGTGCATCCTCGCCGGGCTCGAGTCCGTGCCAGGGGTGCGGGCGCCAGCGCGAATAGGAGGTGGGGTTGCTCACCCGCCGATTGTATCGCCGCCCTGCTATTCTTATCACGCGCTCATCGAAGGGGTTATCGGCGTGACTCACGCGGCGATTACCGGCTGGGGTAAATGCCTGCCCCCGGCCGTGCTGACCAACCACGACCTGTCCACGATCCTGGATACCAGCGATGAGTGGATCCTCAGTCGCACCGGCATCAGCGAACGGCGCATCTCGCACGTGCCCCTGCAGGAGCTCGCCCACGTCGCCTGCATGCGCGCGCTGGCGGCCGCCGGCCGCGCCGGGCGCGACATCGAGCTCATCGTGTTCGGCACCTGCAGCCACGAGGACCAGGTGCCGAACATGGCCTCCGGCATCCAGGCGCGCATCGGCGCGCAGCCCGCGGCTGCGTTCGACATCAATACCGCCTGCACCAGCTTCCTCTATGGCCTCTCGGCGGCCACGGCACTGATCCGCACCGGGGTGGTCAAGAACGCGCTCGTCATCGGCGCGGAGCTGATCTCGCCCTTCATGGACTGGGCGGACCGGGACGTCGCGGTGCTGTTCGGGGACGGCGCGGCCGCAGTGGTGCTGGAGGCGAGCGAGCGCGAGGAAGGCGTGCTCGCCGAGAAGCTCGGCTGCTTCGGGGAGGCGCGCGACATCCTGCGGGTCGCCGGCATGGGCGGGCGCTACGCTAACCACGGAGTGCTCTATGGTGTGGTGCGCTGGCAGTTCGAGGGTCAGGAGATCTTCAAGCGCGCGGTGGCCGGCATGAGCGGGGCCTGCGATGACTCGCTCGCACGCCTGAACCTAACTTCCGCGGACGTGGATCTCGTGGTGCCCCACCAGGCGAACCTGCGCATCATCGAGGCGGTGGCGCGCCGCGCGCAGGTGCCGATGGAGAAGGTGTTCGTGAACATCCGCCGCTACGGCAACATGTCGGCGGCCACGGTGGCCATCGCGCTGTGCGAAGCGGTGGAAGAGGCGCGGGTGCGTCCGGGGTCGCTGCTGCTGCTGCCCGGATTCGGCGGGGGACTCTCCTACAGCGCCCACGTGGTGCGCTGGGGTGAGCGCACCGCGCCACTGGGGACGTCGGCGGTTGAGCTGCCGCCGAATGAGCGCAGCGCGCTCGAACTCATCAAGGACTGCCTCAGGCGCAAGCTCACTCCGCAGGATCCCGCCGCCGCCGACCCCTTCGCCGGCCTTTGAGTTAAGGCCGCGAGAACGGCAGCGCTGGCCTTAGCGGCGCGTGGCCTTCTTGGCCGCACGGCGCTTTTTCTTCGCCGGATTCTTGACGCGTGTCTTGCCGAATGACCCCTGATAGATCTTGCCGCGGCGGCTTCTGTGATCGCCCTTACCCATAAGAGAACTCCGATTCGTACGCAATGAAAAGGGCCGGTTCGCCCATGCCCTGTGCAGGCACTGACGACCGGCCCCCGGTCTTCAGCCGATTGGCTTACCAGCGCTTCGGGGCGCCGCCACCGCGGTTGCCGCCACCGCCGCCGGTGCGCTCCTGGGCCTCGTTCACGCGCAACGGGCGACCACCGAGGTCCTTGCCGTTGAGGCTCTGGATGGCCTTGGACGCATCAGCGCGTGACATCTCAACGAAACCGAAACCGCGCGGGCGGCCGGTGTCGCGGTCAGTGATGATGCTCACCGACTCGACGGTGCCGTGCGCAGCGAACAGCTCGCGCACCTCAGCGTCGGTCGCGGAAAACGGCAGGTTGCCAACATAGATCTTCGTCATGCAATCAACTCCTATACGTAAAGTACTAGCAGGAGTGCATGCCGAGAAATCGGGGTTACGCACACGCTGCCACCTGGTCGAGAACGATTCGGCTTTTCAGACTCGGAAGCCAACTCGCAATCGAGGCGGGCGGCAGGCGGCAGGAAAGGGAAAGGTCACGATCCGGCGCGGACGATACACCGGTCCTGAGTAGCCGCACAAGCATACGGGGGTGTCAGCGCGCGGCGCGCCGGCCTGCCGCGGTGCATCCCAACATAACCTGCCGGCGCACCTGCCGGGTGCCCCGGGCCGACCCTCGGCCCCGGGCAGAAACCGGGCGGCTTCAACCGCCGGCGCGGCTCGCGGGCGCCCCCGGACGCCGCTTCATCCTTAAACCTGAGCTAATCCGAAAGCGATTGTTCTGCTATTCGGTACAATCGCCACAATGGACCAGCTGGTCTGCATGCGCACCTTCTTGCGGGTTGCCGACCTGCACTCCTTCACCCGCGCCGCCGATGCACTCGGCATCTCGCGCGCCGTCGTCAGCACCCACGTCGCGGACCTCGAACGGCACCTGCGCTGCCAGCTGTTCCACCGCACCACGCGCCGCGTGGGGCTGACCACCGACGGCACGGAGTACCTCGGACGCTGCCGCCGCATTCTCGGTGACCTGGAAGCGGCCGATGAGGCCCTGCGCGGCACGCGCCTCAAGCCACAGGGGCGGCTGCGGGTCGACGTGCCCATGGCTTTCGGACGCGCGCTCCTCACCCCGGCGTTGCCGCGTTTCCAGGCGCGCTATCCGGATCTGCAGCTGGAGGTGCAGTTCAACGACCGCCGGGTCGACCTCATCGCCGAGGAGGTCGACCTCGTGGTGCGGGTGGGCTCCGTGCGCGAGCCGCACTTGAGCGCACGGCGCGTGGTCAGCACCCGCCTCATCACCTGCGCGGCACCCGAATACCTGCGCGCGCACGGGACGCCGCAGCTGCCCGAAGACCTGCGTCGCCACAAGCTCATCGCGCACCTCGGCGCGAGCGACCATCGCCCCTACAAGTGGCTGTTCCGGCGCGGCCGGGTACAGCGACAGCTGAGCCTGCCCTTCAGTGTCGCCTTCAACTCCGTCGAGGCGCAGGTGCAGGCGGCTATCCGCGGCGCCGGCGTGCTGCAGAGCATGGACCTGCTGGTGGCCGAAGCGCTGGTGGCGGGGCGACTCGAGGCAGTGCTGCAGGACTGGTCGGCTCCCGGGGCCGCGATTTCGGTGGTGTGCCGCAGCGCGCTCAAGGATGCGCCCAAGGTGCGCGTGTTCGCCGACTTCGCGAGCGAGCTGCTGCAGCAGTACCGCAGCCGCGTGGATGCGCTGCTGCAGGGCTGATACGCGCGCCGCGCGACGGGTGCGCGGGCTGAAGCTCCCGGCAACCCCTCAGCGGTAGCGCGCGAGCAGCTTCTCCAGGCCCTGCGATCCGGGTGACAGCGCCTCGTACGGCACGCTGTTGAGAGCGAATTCGGGCGTCTGGTTCAGCTCGTGGAACTCGTTCTGCGAGGGCTCGACGTACAGAAGACCCGTGAGGTACTCGCCCTCCTTCATGCGCTCCTGGATATGGGCGGCGGCGGCGGTGCGGCTGGTCGGGTCATAGGCAGCGTCGAGCTTGCGCAACACGATGCGGCTGCCATCGTGCATGACCACGGGCAGCGTCTCGCCCTCCTTGTAGTCGGCCGTGATCTCGCGCTCGAGCGGCACGAAGTCGGCGTGCACCGCCGGCTCGTAGTGCTCGCGCGTATAGGCATAGCTCTTGGTCGAGCCCTCGTGGTCGTTGAAAGTCACGCACGGGGAGAGCACGTCGATGAGGGCGAAGCCCTGGTGCTTGAGACCCGCCTGGATGAGGGGCACGAGCTGCTGCTTGTCGCCCGAGAAGCTGCGCGCCACGAAGGAGGCTCCGAGGGTCATCGCCAGGAGCACCGGATCGATGGGCGGCTGGAAGTTGGTCTCGCCCTTCTTGGCCTTGGTGCCGATGTCGGCGGAGGCGGAGAACTGCCCCTTGGTGAGCCCGTACACACCGTTGTTCTCGATGATGTAGAGCATGTTGAGGTTGCGGCGTATGGCGTGGCAGAACTGCCCGAGCCCGATCGAGAGCGTGTCGCCATCGCCCGAGACCCCGATGTAGGCGAGGTTACGATTGGCGGCGTTGGCCCCCATGGCGATCGAGGGCATGCGGCCGTGCACCGAATTGAAGCCGTGGCCGCCGCTGACGAAGTAGGCGGTGGTTTTGGAGGAGCAGCCGATGCCGGACAGTTTCACCATGTTCTGCGGCTCGATCGCCAGTCCCCAGCTGGCCTCCACGATCGCAGCGGTGATCGAGTCATGGCCACAGCCGGCGCACAGGGTCGAGAGTGCGCCCTCATAGTCACGCCGGGTGAAGCCGAGGCTGTTCTTGGGCAGTGACGGGTGCGCCACCTTGGGTTTTGCAAGGAACGTCATATCGCTCTCCGGTGCCGTCTCAGCGCCGCAGCAAAAAAGCTCAGGTCACGCACGGGCGGCTCCCCGGGGCTGCGCCGCGCCGCGCGGCTGCAGCTCGGCGAGCACTCCCTCGACGATGAAGGCGGAGGAGATTGGCAGGCCGTCGTAGTGCAAGAGTGAGCGCAGGCGGGCCTTCTCGACCGCGGTCTCGAGCGTCAGCAGCGCGCGCAGCTGCGCGTCGCGGTTCTGCTCGACCACGAACAGCAGCTCGTGGGCGGCGAGAAAGCGCTCCACATCCTCACTGAAGGGGAAGGAGCGCACGCGCATGTAGTCGAGGGCGACGCCGCGGGTCTTGAGGATGTCGATCGCCTCGTGGATCGCGCCATCACAGCTGCCGATGGAGACGATGCCGATCTTGCTGCCCGCGGTGGCGTCGATCATCGCGCGCGGCACGAGCTTCTTGGCAGTGGCCCACTTCACGAGCAGCCGGTCGAGCACCTGCTGGTACTCGGCCGAGTCCTCGGTGTAGGTGCCGAACTGCGTGTGCCCGGAGCCGCGCGTGAAGTAGGCGGCCCTGGGGTGCACGCCCGGCAGCGTGCGGTAGGTGATGCCATCCCCGTCCTTGTCGACGAAGCGGTAGAACTTCTCGAGCTTGAGGATCTCCTCCTTGCTCAGCATCTTGCCGCGGTCGGGGCGGTAGCTGTCGTCCCACTTGAGGTCCTTGCACATCCAGTCGTTCATGCCGATGTCGATGTCCGAGAGCACCAGCACCGGGGTCTGCAGGCGCTCGGCGAGGTCGAAGGCCTGCACCGCCATGTAGAAGCACTCCTCCGGATTGGCCGGGTACAGGCACACGTGGCGCGTATCCCCGTGGGAGGCGTAGGCGGCCGCCATGAGGTCGCACTGCTGGGTGCGGGTGGGCATGCCGGTCGAGGGGCCGACGCGCTGCACGTCGAACACCACGGCCGGCACCTCCGCGTAGTAGGCGAGCCCCAGGAACTCGTTCATCAGCGAGATGCCGGGTCCGGAAGTGGCGGTGAAGGCGCGCGCGCCGTTCCACATCGCCCCGATCACCATGCCGATCGAGGCCAGCTCGTCCTCGGCCTGGATAAAGGCGAAGTTGCGCTTGCCACTCTCCTTATCGACACGCACGCGATCGGCGAACATCTTGAAGGCGTCCATGAGCGACGTGGACGGGGTGATCGGGTACCAGGCGGCGACCGTGGCGCCGGCGAACACGCAGCCCAGGGCGGCGGCGGTGTTGCCGTCGATCATGATGTTGCCGGCGGTCTTGTCGAGCTTCGCCACGTGCAGCGGCAGCGGGCAGCTGAAGTGCTCGCGCGCATAGTCATAGCCGAGCTGAATGGCCTTCATGTTGCTCTCGACCAGCTGTGGCTTCTTGGCGTAGGTCTCGGCCAGGAGCTCGCGGATACGCGCCAGATCCAGGTCGAGCAGTGCTACGAGCACCCCCGCATAGCAGATGTTCTTCATCAGGATGCGGGTGCGCACCCCGTTGAAGTTCTCGTTGCACAGCCGTGCCAGCGGCACGCCGAGCACCGTGATGTCCTCGCGCTTGAGCAGCCCGGGCCGTGGCCAGGTGGAGTCGTAGACGAGGTAGCCGCCGGGGGCGACTTCCTTGACGTCGCGCCCGTAAGTCTCGGCGTTCATCGCCACCATGATGTCAATCTGCCCGGCGCGTGCGACGTAGCCGTCGCGGGTCACGCGGATCTCGTACCAGGTGGGCAGCCCCTGGATGTTGGAGGGGAAGTAGTTCTTGCCCATCACGGGAATACCACTGCGGAAGATCGACTTCATGAGCAGTGTGTTGGCACTTGCGGAACCGGTACCGTTGACGGTCGCGATCTTGATGGTGAAGTCGTTGACGCGGCTTGGGGCTGTCTGGGTCATAGGTTTGGCGGAGTTTCCTTGGCCACGCCTTGGGGCAGCGCGCCCCGGCGGCGCATGCTCAGGCGATCTTGGGCTTCTTCGTCTCGATGGCGAGGGCTTCGGCCTGCGCGTGCGGCCAGTGCAGCGAGGACTTCTGCATGTCCCAGGCTGCCGTCGGGCAGCGCTCCGCGCACAGGCCGCAGTGCACGCACAGGTCCTCGTCCTTCACCATCACGCGCCCGGTCTGCGGCAGGCCGGCCGAGACATACAGCAGCTGGGTGAGGTTCTTGGCGGGGGCCTTGAGGCGGCTGCGCAGGTCAGCCTCGCTGCCATTGTGCGTGATGGTGAGGCAGTCGACCGGGCAGATGTCGATGCAGGCATCGCACTCGATGCACAGCTTCGCGCTGAACACGGTCTGCACGTCGCAGTTGAGGCAGCGCTGCACCTCCTGCTGCACCTGCTCGGCGGTGAAGCCGAGCTCGACCTCGATATTGAGCTTCTTGAAGCGCTCCTTGAGGGAGACGTGCGGCATGAGACGCCGCTCAACGGCGGTGTAATCGTTGGCGTAGCTCCATTCGTGCATGCCCATCTTGCGGCTCGCCAGGTTCATTCCCGGCGCCAGGCGCTCCCCGACCACCTCGCCCTGGCAATAGCGGTGAATGGAGATGGCGGCCTGGTGGCCGTGCTCGACCGCCCAGATGATGTTCTTCGGTCCGAAGGCGGCGTCTCCGCCGAAGAAGACCTCCGCCCGGGTGGACTGGAAGGTGACCTTGTCGACGACCGGCACGTCCCACTTGTCGAACTGGATGCCGAGGTCGCGCTCGACCCAGGGGAAGGAGTTCTCCTGGCCGATGGCGAGGATGACATCGTCCGCCGGCAGGAACTCCTCGCCCGCGACGCGCTCGGCCGTGATGCGGCCCTGCGCGTCCAGCTCGTACTCCATCTGGTCGAACAGCATGCCGGCGAGCTTGCCGTTCTCGATGACGAAGGCCTTGGGCGCGCGGTTGATGACGATCTGCACGCTCTCCTCCTCGGCGTCCTCCAGCTCCCAGATCGAGGCCTTGAAGAAGCCGCGCGGCTTGCGCGCCATGACCTTCACGCTCTCCGCCCCGAGACGCAGGCTCGTGCGGCAGCAGTCCATCGCCGTATTGCCGACGCCGATGATGAGCACGCGCTTGCCGATCTTGTCAGTGTGGCCGAAGGCCACCGACTCGAGCCAGGCAATGCCGATGTGGATATTGGCGGCGCCCTCCTCTCGACCGGGGAGGGTCAGCTCCTTGCCCTTCGGGGCGCCCGAGCCGACGAACACCGCATCGTAGCCGCCCTTCTCGAGCAGCCCGCGCATGCTCTCGACCGGGGTGTTCAGGCGCAGGTCCACGCCCATACCGGTGATCATCGCAATCTCCTCGTTGAGGACGGCCGCGGGCAGCCGGAACGAGGGGATGTTGGTGCGCATGAGGCCGCCGGGCTCCCCGTACTGCTCGAAGACCGTGACCTCGTAGCCGAGCGGCATAAGATCGTTCGCCACCGTGAGGGAGGCGCAGCCGGCGCCGATGAGGGCCACCTTCTTGCCGTTCTTCAGCTTCGGCACCTTCGGCAGCCGCCCCGAGACGTCGTCGCGGTGATCGGCGGCGACGCGCTTGAGGCGGCAGATCGCGACTGGCTTCTCCTCGATGCGACCGCGGCGGCAGGCCGGCTCGCACGGACGGTCGCAGACGCGGCCGAGGATGCCCGGGAAGACGTTGGACTCGCGGTTCACCATGTAGGCATCGGTGAAGCGGCCCTGAGCGATCAGTCGGATGTACTCCGGGACATCCGTATGGGCCGGGCAGGCCCACTGGCAGTCCACAACTTTATGGTAGTAGTCGGGGTGCGAGGTATCGGTGGGTTCCATTCACTGCCCGGCGCGGGTGCGCCCTGGGCCCTCGGGGCGAAAAAGGGATGGTGAGTATAGAGGCGCGCGGGTGAAATTCATCGTCGGTCCGGGGCAGTTCTCAAGGCGCGGCCGCGCGGTGGCTTGACATATGCTGCACCGCAGCAAAGCCCGCGTCCAGTCCCGCCTATACTTTCATGATCATGACCGACCCCGTGCCGACCCAGATCCGCCTGCGCCGCGTGTCGCGCCTCCTGGAGGTGACCTTCAGCGACGGCACGCGCTACGAGCTGCCCTTCGAGTACCTGCGCGTGCACTCCCCGTCCGCGGAGGTCAAGGGACACGGGCCCGGGCAGGAAGTACTGGTGCGCGGCAAGGGGCAGGTTCTCATCGTCGCGGTCGAACCCGTGGGGCAGTACGCCGTCAAACTGGTATTCGACGACGGCCACGACACCGGCCTCTACACCTGGAAGTACCTGGCTGAACTCGGACGCGAACACGGGCAGAACTGGGCGCGCTACCTTGAGCGGTGCGCGCAGGCTGCGCCGGCGAGAAGTGCTGCCCCCTAAAAAGGAAGGGGCCGGACATTGCTGCCCGGCCCGCTCATCACAAGACCCCCTTAACGGCCGCGATTCTGCGCGCCGCGCGCCAGCAAATGCAACCGCCACTCGCACGCCCGGGGACCCCTGCCGGGGTGCCGATGCGTAGAATGCGTCCGAAATCCACCCGATGCCTCAGCGAATGACAGACGACCGCTCCACCGATTTCGGTTTCCAGCGCGTGCCGCAGGCGGACAAGGCGGCCCGCGTGCGCGGCGTGTTCGACTCCGTGGCCGGCAACTACGACCTGATGAATGACCTGATGTCCGCCGGCTCGCACCGCCTGTGGAAGCGCTTCACGCTGGCGCTGGCGAACCTGCGGCCCGGACAACGCGCGCTCGATGTGGCCGGCGGGACCGGGGACCTCGCCCGCGGGCTCGCGCAGCAGGTGGGCGCCCGCGGTCTCGTGGTGCTCACCGACATCAACGCCGCGATGCTCGCCCGCGGGCGCGACCGCCTCATCGATGCCGGCTGCATCGACAACGTGCGCTTTGTGCAGGCCAACGCCGAGCGCCTGCCCTTCCCCGACGGCAGCTTCGACTGCATCACCATCGGCTTCGGGCTGCGCAACGTCACCGACAAGCCGGCGGCGCTCGCTGCCATGCGCCGCGCCCTGAAACCGGGCGGGCAGCTGCTGGTGCTCGAGTTCTCGCGCCCCACTGCTCCCGGGCTCAAGCCCCTCTACGATGCGTATTCCTTCAAAGTGCTGCCGCTCATCGGCCGCATCGTCGCCGGGGATGAGGCCAGCTACCGCTACCTCGCCGAGTCGATCCGCATGCACCCGGACCAGGAAGGGCTCCTCCACATGATGCAGGGCGCGGGCCTCGAAGGCTGCCGCTACCACAACTTAAGTGGCGGCATCGTCGCGGTGCACCGCGGCTACCGCTACTGAGCCGCGCCATGCTTAACAGCGCCATCGAGAACCTCCTCAACCGCGGCCTGCCGCGCTCCCCGCGCGCGCGGGCGCTGTGCGCGGAGCTCTGCGGCAAGTCGCTCGCCATCGAGGCGCGCGACCTCACGCGCCTGCGCCTGCGCTGTAACGGCGCGACCCTCGAAGTGGTGCGCGACGCGGCGCCGGCGGATGCCAGCCTGAGGGGCGGCGCGCTGAGCCTGCTCGGCCTGCTCGGGGGTTCGCCGCAGGCGCTGCTGCAAAGTGGCGCGGTGACCATGGGCGGGGACACCGAACTGGCGCAGAAATTCCACCAACTGCTCGTGCTCCTCAGGCCCGACGCCGAGGAGGAGCTGTCGGTGCTCATCGGCGACGTGCCGGCGCACCAGCTGGCGCGCCTGGCGCGGCGCGGCCTCGACTTCGCGCGCCGCGCCGCGGATACCGGCCTCAACAATGCGGCCGAATACCTCGGCCACGAGCGCGGCCATCTCGTGCCACGCGCCGAGGGAGAGCAGTTTCTGCGCGGCGTCGACGCGGTGCGCGAGGGCGTCGATCGCGCCGCCGCCCGCCTGGAAAATATCGCGCGGCGGCGCGGCGCGCAGTGAAACTGCGGGTCGTGATGCGGCTGCTGGAGATCCAGCGCGTGCTGCTTAAGCACGGCCTGGACGACTACATACGCGCGACGCACCTGTATCGCCCGCTGCGCTTTCTGTTCATCCTCTCCCCGGGCGTGTGGTTCACGCGGGCGCGTGCCGCGGGCCGCGGCGAGCGACTGCGCCTGGCGCTCGAGGAGCTCGGTCCGATCTTCGTGAAGTTCGGTCAGGCTGTGTCCACACGGCGCGACCTGCTGCCAACGGACATCGCCGACGAGCTCGCGAAGTTGCAGGACCGGGTGCCACCCTTCCCCGGCAGCGCGGCGCGGGCGCTCATCGAGCAGGAGTACGGCAAGCCGGTCACCGAGGTGTTCGCCGCATTCGATGAGGCCCCGCTCGCGGCCGCCTCCATCGCCCAGGTGCATGCGGCGCGCCTGCACGGCGGCGAGGAAGTGGTCGTCAAGGTGCTGCGGCCGGGCATGCATGCGGTGATCGAGCGCGACCTCGAGGTGCTGCACGCGCTCGCGGAGCTGGCGCAGCGCTACTGGTCGCAGGGCGCACGCCTGCGGCCGCGCGAGATCGTGGACGAATACCAGAAGACCATTCTCGATGAACTCGACCTGATGCGCGAGGCCGCCAATGCCTCGCAGCTGAAGCGCAACTTCGCCGGCTCGGACCTGCTGTATGTGCCGGAAGTCTACTGGGACTACTGCCGCACCGACGTCATGGTCATGGAGCGCATCCACGGCGTGCCGATCAGCGACATGGCGCGCCTCAGGGCCTCGGGCGCCGACATCGCGCGGCTGGCCGAAAACGGGGTGCGCATCTTCTTCACCCAGGTGTTCCGGCACAACTTCTTCCATGCCGACATGCATCCGGGCAACATTTTCGTTCTGATCGATAACCCGGCGAGTCCGCGCTACGCAGCCGTGGACTTCGGCATCGTCGGCACGCTCGATCCGCGCGATCAGCATTATCTGGCGGAGAACTTCCTCGCCGTCTTCAACCGCGACTACCGGCGCGTCGCACAGCTGCACCTGGAGTCCGGCTGGGTGCCCGCGGATACCCGCGTGGACGAGATGGAGTCCGCCGTGCGCACGGTGTGCGAGCCGATCTTCGATCGCCCGCTGAAAGACATCTCCTTCGGGCGCATCCTGCTGCGGCTGTTCGAGATCTCACGGCGCTTCAACATGCAGATCCAGCCGCAGCTGATCCTGCTGCAAAAGACGCTGCTGAACGTCGAGGGTCTGGGGCGCGACCTGTACCCGGACCTCGACATCTGGAACACCGCCACCCCGATCCTGCGCGAGTGGATGCGCGAGCGCACCAGCGTCACGGGCCTGCTGCGTGCCCTGCGCACCCAGGCCCCTGAGCTCATGACGGCGGCACGCTCGCTGCCCCTCATCCTGCAGCGCCTGCTGCGCGAGCGGCCCGACGCCGCAGCCCGGGAGCAGGCCGCGCAGCTGCGCCAGCTGCGCCAGGACCTCGAGCGCATGCAGCGCCGCCGCGATGCGCTGCTGCTCGCGGTGCTGCTCCTCATCGGCGGCGGCACCTGGCTCGCGCTGGCGCGCGGCCATGCCTGGCTCGGCTGGACGCTGCTCGCCGCCGGGGCCGCCCAGCTCCTCTACGGACTGCGCAAGTAAGTGCAACGCTCCCTCACGCACGGCTCCATACCGGCCGTGCTCTTCAAGTTCTCGCTGCCGATCCTGTTCGCCAACATACTGCAGTCGCTCAACGGCTCGGTGAATTCGATCTGGGTGGGACGCTTCCTCGGTGAGGCGGCCCTCACCGCGACCGCCAACGCCAACACGGTGATGTTCCTCCTGATCGGCGCGGCCTTTGGCGTCGCACTGGCCTCCACCATCCTCATCGGCCAGAACATCGGCGCCAATAACCTCGTGCAGACCAAGCGCGTGGTGGGCACCAGCGCCACCTTCTTCCTCGGCATCTCCGTGGCGATGGCCATCACCGGGCTCGCCTTCTCGCGGCCGCTGCTCCTGGCGATGAGCACCCCGCCTGATTCGCTCGAGCTGGCGGTGAAGTACATGCGTGTGATCTTCCTGGCGCTGCCCTTCCTCTACCTCTATGCCTTCGTCATGGCGGTGCTGCGCGGCGCGGGGGACTCCAAGACGCCGTTCTATTTCATGCTGCTCTCGGTCGGCATCGACATCGTGCTCAACCCGGTGTTCATCTTCGGCTTTGGCCCCATTCCGCGCCTCGGCATCGCAGGCTCGGCGCTCGCCACCTTCGTAGCCCAGGCGGTGAGCCTCACCGCGCTTATCCGCCATCTGTACCGCCGCCGGCACATCCTGGCGCTGCACCAGCACGAACTTACCTATCTCAAGCCCGACTGGACGATCATCGCCGTGCTCATCAGGAAGGGCATCCCGATGAGCGCGCAGATGCTGGTGGTGTCCCTGAGCGGGGTGTTCATGATCACCCTCGTGAATCGCTTCGGCGTCGACACCACCGCCGCGTTCGGCGCCGCGCTGCAGATCTGGAACTACATCCAGATGCCGGCGTTCGCCGTCGGCATGGGGATCTCTGCCATGAGCGCGCAGAACGTCGGCGCCGGTAAGTGGGAGCGCGTCACCCGCATCGCAGGCGTGGGCGTGCTCTACAGCGTCATGCTCACCGGTTCAGTCGTGCTGCTGATCGAAGTCCTCAACACCCATATCTTTGGCCTGTTCCTGCCGGCCGGCTCCAACGCGCTGCACATCGCCTCCCACATGAATCGCATCGTAACGGGCTCCTTCATCTTCTTCGGCATCTCGGTGGCCCTGTTTGGCGTGGTGCGCGCCACCGGCGCGGTGATCGCGCCGCTCGTGGTGCTGACCGTCTCACTCCTGGTGGTGCGCTTCCCGCTGGCGGTCCTGTTCCTGCCGCGCTACCAGGCGGACGCCGTCTGGTGGAGCTTCCCGATCTCCTCGGTGCTCTCGGCATTTCTCGCCTTCCTCTATTACAAGTTCGGCGGCTGGCGGCGCGCGCACCTGCTCCCCCTGCAGCCCAGTTAGCGGTACGCACCTCTCCCGAATTGCGTATTCGAAGCGCCGCTGCATCAGCGCAGAATCGGCTCCCACCTTCGCGCCCCCCGGAGAAATCGCCATGCAATCCCGCAAGCTCGGCCGCGACGGCCCGACGGTCTCTGCCCTGGGCTTAGGCTGCATGGGGATGAGCGAGTTCTATGGCGCGCATGACGATGCGCAGTCCCTTGCGACTCTCGAGCACGCGCTCGACTGCGGGCTCAACTTCCTCGACACCGCGGACGCCTACGGTCCGTTCAGCAACGAGGAGCTGGTGGGCCGCGCCCTGCGCGGCCGCCGCCAGGATGCCTTCCTCGCGACCAAGTTCGGCCTGGTGCGCGACCCGGCCAACCCCGCGGCGCGCGGCGTCGATGGCAGCCCGGGCTACGTGCACGCCGCCTGTGAAGCGAGCCTCAGGCGCCTCGGCGTGGCGCAGATCGACCTGTATTACCTGCATCGCGCCGACCCGCGGGTGCCGATCGAGGATACCGTGGGCGCGATGGCCGAGCTCGTGCGCGCGGGCAAGGTGCGCTACCTCGGGCTGTCGGAGGTCTCCGCCGCGACCCTCGAGCGCGCTCACCGCGTGCACCCGATCAGCGCGTTGCAGAGCGAGTACTCGCTGTGGACGCGCGATCCTGAGGAGGGCGTGCTCGCGGCCTGCGAACGCCTCGGCGTCGGTTTCGTCGCCTACAGCCCCCTCGGCCGCGGCTTCCTGACGGGTGCCCTGCGCAAAATCGAGGACTTCGCAGCCGATGACTACCGGCGCATGAGTCCGCGCTTCCAGGGTGAGAACTTCACGCGCAACCTGATGCTGGTCGAGAAGGTAAAGACGCTCGCCAACGACAAAGGCTGTACGCCCGCGCAGCTGGCCCTCGCCTGGGTGCTGGCGCAGGGTGCGCACATCGTGCCGATCCCGGGCACACGCCGCATCAAGAACCTGGATGAGAATCTTGGGGCACTGCAGGTGAAGCTCAGCGCCGTCGACCTCGACACCATCGAGGCGGTGTTCCCGGCGGGGGTGAGCGCCGGAGCGCGCTACCCGGAGCCGATGATGCGGCTGCTGCAGGGCTAGCGGCGCCTATGCCGCCGGGGTGCGCTTCGGTTCGACCCACAACGCCCGCGCCCGCCCACACAGCTGACCGCGACCGTCATAGAGCGCGGTGCCGGCCGCGCGCTTGCGGCCTTCAATGCCGAGTGACCAGCCGGTGAGCGTGCAGGATTCGCCGACGTGCACGCGGCGGTCGAGGTGCGCGGTGAACTCTGCCAGCAGCAGCATGCCGTCATCGGGCGCGACGGCGTAATACCCCGGGCAGTCCAGCGCCGCGGCCATGAACTCGGGTCGCACCTTGCCGTCGCCCTGATCGAGCGAGGCATCCGGTACCCAGGGCGCCGCCACCAGTTCCAGTTCCGGAATGGGGCCGGCGAAGACGCGCATGCCGTCCCCGCGGGCCCGGGCGGTACCGCACACGAAGCAGCTGGGAAAGCGGTGATAGCGGAAGCCGGCGTAGCGTCGCGATGCCTCGACCGCCTCGAGGTAATGCGGCGGGCGCGGGATCTGAAGGTCGAGAGCCGCGGGCTGCGCCTCGCCGATGAGCCCGTGCGCATCGAGTATCCGCAAGCCGCCCTCGGCGGTGGTGCTCACCTCGAGCGCGGTATCCAGCGGCGGCGGCCGGCGCAGCCGCACCGTGACCGTGCGCGCGGCCAGCACGGCGACGCTGCCGGCGAAGTAGCCGCCGTTCGCCGACGTCGGGGGTCCGCAGAAGCGCGCCGCGATGCTCAGGCTCGCCATCCTCACAGCCCGCGCAGCGCCGCGAGCCAGGGCTGCGGATCCTCGCCGCGCTCCAGCACCTCGACCAGCGCCGAGCCCACCACTACCCCGTCCACGTGCCCCCGCAGGCGCTCCACCTGCGCGCGGCTCCTGATGCCGAAACCTGCGCACACCGGTATCGTGGCGAGAGCACGCACGCGGTCGAGGTACTGGAGGACGTCCTGCGGCACCGTCACGTTCTTGCCGGTGGTGCCGGTCATCGTCACCGCATACACGAAGCCCTCCGCACCCGCGCACAGCTGGCGCAGCCGCTCCGGCTGCGTTACGGGCGTCACCATCTGCACCAGTGCCAGCCCTTGCGCGCTGAGCGCGCCACGCAGCTCGCTGCTTTCATCGAGGGGCAGATCCGGCACGATGAACCCCGCGACGCCTGCGTCCCGGGCGTGCGCCGCCAGGCGCGGGCCGAAGGCGAGCAGCGGGTTGAGGTAGCTCATGAGCAGGAGTGGCGCCGACTGCGGGCCAAGGGCGGCGAGCTCGGCGAGGATCCAGCCGAGGGTCACCCCCTGGCTGAGTGCGGCCTGACTTGCCCTCTGGATGGTGACGCCGTCGGCCATCGGATCGGTGAAGGGCACGCCGATCTCCACGACGTCGGCCGCGGCGGCGAGCGCGCGCACGTGTGCGCCGAAGCGCGCGCGCGCGGGAAAGCCGGCCGTCAGGTACGCCACCAGCGCCGGCTCACCGCCTGCAGCCGCGCTGCGGATGCTCTCGCTGATGCGTTGTGCCGGCGTCATCGGGGCTCCGCAAGCAGCGTCGCCAGCAGCGTCTGCATGTCCTTGTCGCCGCGCCCGGAAAGCCCGACCAGCACCGTGCCCCCGGGATGCGAGCGCGCCCAGCGCTCGGCGGCCGCGAGCGCATGCGCGCTCTCGATCGCCGGCAGGATGCCCTCGGTCTCACTCAGCATGCGCACGGCCGCGAGTGCCTCCGCGTCGCTCGCCGTGGTGTAGGCCACCCGCCCCACCGAGGCGAGCAGCGCGTGCTCCGGGCCGACGCTCGGGTAGTCCAGGCCCGCGGACACCGAGTGCGTCTCCTGAATCTGTCCGTCGGCGTCCTGCAGCAGCATGGAGTAGGTGCCGTGCAGTACACCCGGGCGCCCGTAGGCAACCGTGGCAGCGTTCTCTCCGAGTCCGGCGCCGCGCCCGCCGGCCTCCACACCGATGATCTCCACCGCGCGGTCGGGCAGGAAAGCGTGGAAGGTGCCGATCGAGTTCGAGCCGCCGCCCACGCAGGCGATGAGCGCATCCGGCAGGCGCCCGGTCGCGGCGAGGATCTGCTCGCGCGCCTCGCGCCCGATCACCGCCTGCAGCTCACGCACCAGATAAGGATAGGGATGCGGGCCAATGGCCGAGCCGATGAGGTAGTAGGTATCGCTCGGGTCGGACACCCAGTCGCGCAGCGCCTCATCGATCGCGGCACGCAGCGTCTGGTCGCCGGAAGTTACCGCCACCACCTGGGCACCGAGCAGCCGCATGCGCCCGACGTTTGGCGCCTGGCGCTCCATGTCGACGGCGCCCATGTACACCACGCACGGGAGCCCCAGGCGCGCGCAGGCGGCAGCGCTCGCCACTCCGTGCTGGCCGGCGCCGGTCTCGGCCACGATGCGCTTGGCGCCCAGGCGCCGCGCCAGCAGCGCCTGCCCGATGGCGTTGTTGATTTTGTGGGCGCCGGTATGCGCCAGATCCTCGCGCTTGAGCCACACGTTGGCACCCCAGCGCGCCGAGAGCCGCTCGGCGAAGGTGAGCGCCGTCGGCCTGCCCACCCAGCTCTTGAGCTGTGCGGCCACCTCGGCGCGAAAATCCGGCGCGTGCAGGTGCTCGCGGACGCCGGCGAGCAGGCGCTCGAGCGCGGGGATCAGCATCTCGGGCACGTAGCGGCCGCCGAAGGGGCCGAAGCGGCCGCGGGCATCCGGCAGGCGCCCGGCGATCAGCTCCGCCAGCAGGCGTTCGTTCTCGGCAGAAGCGGCAACAGCATTCATGGAAAGTCCTCGGTCGTTCTTGGGCGCTTCAGGGCGCGGCACGCGCGCCCCGCACGAAACTCTCGATCAGCGCAGGGCTCTTCACCCCCGCAGCGGCCTCGACACCACTCGAGACGTCCACGCCAAAGGGTCGCACGGCGCCGATCGCCGCGGCCACGTTGGCAGGGTTGAGGCCTCCGGCGAGCACCAGCTGCGTGCGCCGCGCCAGCCGCCCGGCGGCCTGCCAGTCACTGAGCGCGCCGCTGCCGCTGGCGGCACCTTCGAACAGGATCCGCGCTGGCAGCGGCGCGGGGGTGCTCGCCGCGCTGCGCACTACCGGCAGCAGTTCGAGGGTCGCCGGCAGCTGCAGTCGCTCGAGCTCCTCGAGGTCCGCCTGCAGCGCGTCGGGCCGGAACACCCCGAGAACCTCATCGATGAGCGTCTGGGTCGGGTGGCGCGTGACGGCCACGCAGGTTGCCCGCGAGCGCGCCGGTCGCGCGAGCACGAGGGCCTCTGCGGGGCTCACCCGCCGCACGGACTCGGCGAACACGAACCCGAGCGCATCGACCTGCATGGCCAGCGCTGCCGCCACACCGTCCACACTCGTGAGCCCGCAGATCTTGATCCACATCTAGCGCTCCACGGCCGCGCGCCCCGCGGCCAGCAATCCCGCCGCCAGGGCGCCCGGGTCGGCACCCTGCATGAGCGCGCTGCCGACGAGGATCAGCTGGTAGCCGGCCCGCGCCACGGCTGCCGCTTCCGCGGCCGTGGTCACGCCACTCTCGGCGACGCGCGGCACGCCCTGCGGCAGGCGCGGCGCCAGCTCGAGCAGGCGCTGCGGCACCACCTGCAGCGTGGCAAGGTCGCGGCAGTTGAGCCCGGCGAGTAACCGCGCGCCGGCCGGCGCCGCACCGGTCAGCTCGTGCATCAGAGCGATGTCCGCCTCATCGAAGGCCTCGAGCAGCACAAACAGCCCGAGCCCGCGCGCGCACTCGATGAGGGCCTCGGTCTGCGCCCGCGGCAGCATACGCAGGATCACGAGCACGCCGCCGGCGCCGGCGACGCGCGCCTCAAGCACCTGGTAGGGATCGACCAGGAAGTCCTTGCGCATCACCGGCACGTGCAGCGCTCCCAGGACCTGCGCTGCGCACTCCAGGTGCGCGAGCGTGCCATCGAAGCGCTCCGGCTCCGTCAGCACCGAGACCGCCGCCGCGCCGCCGCCAGCGTATGCCGACACGCGCGCCGCAATGTCCTCGTTGGCACCCTTGAGCTGTCCCTGCGCCGGTGAGCGCAGCTTCAGTTCCGCAATCAGGTCGAAGCCGCCCGGGTGCAGGCGCAGCGGCGGTGCCGCCGGCACCTGCCGCAGCGCGCGCTCAAGAGACGCGTGGCTGCGCAGGCGCTGTGCGGCGCGCAGGCGCTCACGGCTGCCGCGTGCCATCTGCTCCAGAAACCCGCCGCTCATGCCGGGGCTCCGGCACGCGCGGCCGCGCCGCTGCCGGCCAGCGCCCCGAGCAGCCGCGCAGCGGCACCGCTGTCGATGGCCTGCGCCGCGCGCTGCATGCCGGCGCGCGGCTCGCTCACCTCACCGGCCACTTCCAGGGCCAGCGCCGCGCCGAGAAGCAGGCAGTCGCGGTGCGCGCCGCGCGCAGCGCCCGTCAGGACCGCGCGGATCGCCGCCGCATTGTGCCGCGCATCCCCGCCGGCAAGATCTGCCGGTGCGCAGCGCTCGAGGCCATAGTCCTCGGGGGTGCGCTCGCTGAGGCTGACCTGCCCGGGCCGCACGTCGAAGAGCATGAAGGGCCCGACCGGCGTCGGCTCATCCCAGCCCCCGGCGCCGTGCACGACGAAAGTGCGCTCGATGGGCAGCCCCTGGAAGGTCTCGGCAATGAGGCGCGCGACCTCGGGGCTGTAGGCGCCTACCAGGTGCAGGGGCGGCTGGGCCGGGTTGACGAGCGGACCGAGGATATTGAACACGGTGCGCACGCCGAGCGCTGCGCGGATGGGGGTGATGGCGCGGGTCGCCGGGTGGTAGTGAGGCGCGAACAGGAAGGTGAAGCGCGTGGCGGCGAAGCAGGCCGCCGCCGCATGCTCATCCAGCGGCACGGCCAGTCCGAGCTCCTCGAGTACGTCGGCGCTGCCGCAGCGGCTGGAGACCGAGCGGTTGCCGTGCTTCACCACGGCGAGCCCGCAGGCGGCGGCCAGGAGCGCCGTGCCGGTGGAAATGTTGAGGCTTCCCGAGGCATCCCCACCGGTGCCGACGATGTCGATGGCGCGCAGCCCTTCGGGCAGCGCCGGGCGCCGTGCCAGGCGACGCATCGCGAGGGCAAAGCCACGCACCTCGTCGGCAACCACGCCCTTGGTCGCCAAAGCTGCGAGCAGCGCCCCGCCCAGCGCGGGCGGCAGCTGCGGGTCCGTGAGCGTCTCGAGCAGTTCCCCGGCCTGAGCCTGGCTCAGGTCGCGCCGCTCGAGCAGCTGCAGCAGCAAATCACGCGGAAGCGGCATGGCTTGCTGCGCTCCTCGGCTCGGAAACCCGCTCCCCGCCTGAGAGACTGAGAAAGTTGGCCAGCAGCTGCGGTCCGTCGGGGGTGAGGATGCTCTCCGGGTGGAACTGCACGCCCTCGATGGTGAAGCGGCGGTGTCGCACGCCCATGATCTCCTCTTCGGCCGTACGGGCGCTGACCTCGAGCTCGGCGGGCATGTGCGCCGGGGCGGCGATGAGGGAGTGGTAGCGCCCCACCTCGCACGGCTCGGGCAGCCCCCGGAACAGGGTGCGGCCGTCGTGGTGCACGAGCGAGGTCTTGCCGTGCATCAGCCGCCCGGCGCGCACCACCTGGCCGCCGAACACCTCCACGATCGACTGGTGGCCGAGGCACACCCCGAGCACGGGCACGCGCCCGGCGAAGGCGCGGATCATGTCCATCGAAACGCCCGCATCGTGCGGGGTGCCGGGGCCCGGGGAGATGCACAGGTGGGTGGGGGCGAGCTGCAGGGCGTCGGCAGGGCCGAGCGCATCGTTGCGGTACACGCTCACCTGCGCACCGAGCACCAGGAAGGCCTGCACCAGGTTGTAGGTGAAGGAGTCGTAGTTGTCGATCAGGAGCAGCTTCGGCTTCACAGGCCCTCCTGCGCCAGCTCGAGCGCGCGCGCCATGGCGCCGCTCTTGGCCAGCACCTCCTCGTACTCACTCTGCGGCACGCTGTCGGCCACGATGCCGGCGCCGGCCTGGTAGCTGTACTCATCGCCTCTGAACACCAGGGTACGGATGGTGATCGCGTGGTCCATGTCCCCGTGTGCCCCGAAGTAACCCACGGTGCCGCCGTAGAGCCCGCGGCTCACCGGCTCCAGCTCATCGATGATCTGCATCGCGCGCACCTTCGGCGCCCCCACCAGTGTCCCGGCCGGAAAGGCGGCCGCAAACAGGTCAAAGGCGTCCCGGCCCGCAGCGAGCTCACCGCGCACGCCGCTCACCATGTGCATGACGTGGCTGTAGCGCTCGATAGAGCGGTAGGGATCCACGCGCACGCTGCCGGCACGGGCGACACGCCCGAGGTCATTGCGCGCAAGATCGACGAGCATCACGTGCTCGGCATTCTCCTTCGGATCGGCGAGCAGTTCCGCGGCGCGCGCGGCATCGGCACCGGCGTCCGCCGAGCGCGGCCGCGTGCCGGCGATGGGCCGCAGCTGCGCCTCGCGTCCGCTGAGCTTCACCAGCGCCTCCGGGGACGAGCCGACGACGTGTACATCACCAAGCGCACAGTAATACATATAAGGAGAGGGGTTGATGAGCCGCAGCGCGCGGTAGGCCTGGAAGGGCTCAAGCGCATGGCGCCCGGAGAAGCGGCTGGAGAGCACCAGCTGATAGACGTCGCCGCTGGCGATGTACTCCTGCGTGCGCCGCACGCCGGCCAGGTAGTCCGCCTGCGGGAAGGCCGTTCCCGGGGGCGAGTAGCGCCCCGGCTGCCGAGCCTTGGGGAGCGCCCCGTGCAGCGCCCGCACGACCTCGTGCCGCAGCGCGCGCCGTTCGGCCTCGTCCCCCGCGTGCACGAGCGCGATGCCACGCGTCAGGTGATCGAACACCAGTACCGAGCGCGGTGCCACGTAGTGCAGTGCCGGCACGCCGCTCGCGCCGGCACTGCGGCCCGGCAGCCGCTCGAAGTAGCGCACGATGTCGTAAGCGGCGTAACCCACCAGGCCGCCGGCGAGCGGCACGCCGGCCACCTCAGGCTGCGGCGCCTGTCGCAGGCCGGCGCGCAGCCCCTCGAGGAGCTCAGTTCCCGTCGCCGGTACGGCGCGGCGCTCACCGCCGATTGTCAGCCCGGCAGCATCGAGGCGTACCTCGAGGGCATCCCCGAAGCCGATGAAGGAATAGCGCCCGAGCCGCTCGCCTCCCTCGACGCTCTCCAGCAGGAAGCGCGGCGCGAAGGCGGCGAGTTTCATGAACGCCGAGACCGGTGTGTCCAGGTCACCGGCGATGTCAAACAGCGGTTGCAACGCGGGGCTCCGTTTCGTGCAGGCAACAAAAAACCCATCCCGGTTATCCGGAGATGGGTTTCAGGTATTACTCAGGTCCTAAATCGACAGGAAACAGCTGACCGTCAGCCCACTCCGTTATGACGGGCGCCACCACCACAGGCGTGCGGGGGTTGAGGTGTGCGGCTTCATATGAACTTGAGTATCGCTGCGTGCCGCGCGGCGCGTCAAGGAGAGCGCCGGCAACGGGGAGCACGCTGGCCCGGTAACGCCCCGGACGCACGCCGCAGTCCCGGCGTGCCGATAAGCCTGCAGCTCCCGGGCCGGCTTTCGCTAAAATGCGCTCAAGAGGTACCCGACGTGAGTTTCAAAGAGCTCCTCGACAGCTGGCGCACCGGCGCCGCGGCCCCACGCACCGCCAAGGCCTACGCCGTGCGTCTGCCCGTGGACGACGCCGCACGCCTGGATGCCCTGGCCGACATGTTCCCGGGCCGCACACGCGAGCAGCTGATCACCGAGCTGCTGGGGGTGGCGCTGAAGGATGTCGCCGCAGCGATGCCCTACGTGCCCGGCACGCGGGTGATCTCCACCGATGATCAGGGCGACCCGGTGTTCGAGGACATCGGCCTGATGCCGCGCTTCATCGAGCTCACGCGCAAGTACCGCCGCGGTCGCGCCGCGTCCCCGAAGCCTAAGAAGAAGTCACGCTAGCCCATGCCCTCCTTCGACACCGTCTCGGAGCTGAACGCCCACGAGGTCGCCAATGCGGTCGATCAGGCAAACCGCGAGCTCGCCCAGCGCTTTGACTTCAAGGACAGTGGCGCGCGCTTTGATCTGAAGGAATTCACCGTCACCCTGCATGCGCAGGTCGACTTCCAGCTCAAGCAGATGCTCGAGATCCTGAAATTGCGGCTCGCCAAGCGCGGCATCGATCTGGCGTGCCTCGAGGCCAAGGAGTCGCAGACCAACCTCTCGGCAGCGCAGCAGGAGGTGATCCTCAGGCACGGCATCGACCAGGAGACTGGCAAGAAGATCATGCGCATCGTCAAAGACTCCAAGCTCAAGGTGCAGGCGGGCCTGCAGGGCGACAAGGTGCGCATCACCGGCAAGCAGCGCGATGACCTGCAGGCGGCGATGGCGCTGCTGCGCGGCGCCAAGGTCGATGTGCCGCTGCAGTTCAATAATTTCCGCGACTGACGGCGGCGAGCGTCTTACACAGAACCTCGGTCGCCCCGATCACACTCGGTCCCAGGCGGCTGAGCGCCTGATCCTCGAACGCCACCACGCGGCCGTTGCGCACCGCGGCAAGGCTCCCGAGCCGCTTCCAGTCTGCCACCCACGCCGCGCCCTCACCGCTCGGGGCCGCCGCGATGATGATGTCCGGGTCGCGCGCGATCACCGACTCGGTATCAACCACCGGGCCGGCCTCGGGTAAGTCGGCGAACACGTTGCGCGCCCCGCACAGCGTCAGGGCATCACTCATGAGGTGCCGACCGCCGACGGTATAGATCGGGCGATTCCACACCTGCAGGAGCACCCTCGGGCGCGGCCGCCCGCTGCCGCCGTAAGTGGCGGTGAGCGCGGCGAGCCGCGCCTCCATGTCCTGGGCCGCACGATCGGCCACCGCCGGCGTGTTGGCCAGTGCACCGAGACGCCGCACGGCAGCCGGGATGTCGGTGAGGCGCGCGACCTGCTGCTCGTAGATCGGGATGTGCAACCCCTCGATCTTCTCGCGCTGCGCGGGGTTGCCGCCGCCCGCCCAGGACACCACCACGTCCGGTCGCAGCGCCACCAGGCGCTCCATGTCCACCGCCGCCACGTCCCCGATGCGCGCCACCTTGCGCGCCGCTGGCGGCTCATCCGAGTACTCCACCGTGGCGATGACCTGGCTTCCCGCACCGGCGGCGAACAGCATCTCGGTGGCGCCGGGGGCAAGACTCACGATGCGCAGCGGTGCCGGCGGCACGCCGACCTCGCGCCCGAGGTCGTCCACGACCGTGCGCGCCGCAGCCGTCGCCACCACCAGCAGCAGCGCCAGCGCGCGCACCGCCACGCCCGCGATCGAGGCCTTGCTGAAACTCACACTCAAGATCCTGGGTAAGCCAGCGCGCATCATGGATGAGCCCCCCGCACGTGGCCAGAAACGGCCACGCTGGTGCCTGGAAAGAGACGGTACCTGGGCCGGACCGCAAGAACCCCGCTCCCCACACGCCGAGGGGTGACATTCGGGCGGCAGGCGGAAGGCCTGCGGCACGTGCGCGCACCTATCATCCTCGGAACGGTCCTCGCCATGCGAGGATCATATCGCCTTGAGGGAGCCGCCCATGTTCCGGCCTGCCATCGCACTTCTGCTTGCTGCCTGCAGCAGCACGCTCACCGCCGAGCCCACTTTCCGCGCCGATACCCGCCACAGCGGCACCTACGAGGGCGCAGGCGTGCCGGTGCTGCACGGGGTGAAATGGAAGTTCCGGACCGGCGGTCCCATCGTATCGACGCCCGCGGTGAGCGCAGGCACGGTCTACTTCGGCAGCAGCGATCACAACGTCTATGCGCTCGATGAGCGCAGCGGCGCGCTGAAGTGGAAGTTCCCGACCCATGGCCGCGTCAGCTCCTCCCCGGCGCTCGCCGGCGGCACCCTCTACATCGGCAGCTTCGACGGCAATTTCTACGCGCTGGATGCGCAAAGCGGAGCGCAGCTGTGGAAGTTCTCCACCGGCGGCGAGCGCCGCTTCAGCGCCCGTCACATCCACGGCGCGGAACCGGCCGCGGAGGTCACGCCCGATCCCTTCGACGTATTCCTGTCCTCGCCCGCCGTCAGCGGCAACACCGTGTATTTCGGCAGCGGCGATGGCAACGTGTACGCGCTGGCGACAGACAGCGGCGCGCTGCGCTGGAAGTTCCACACCGGTAACGTGGTGCACGCCTCGCCGGCGCTCGCCGGCGGCGTGCTGTACGTGGGCAGCTGGGATACCTACTTCTACGCGCTCGATGCCGCGAGCGGCACACAGCGCTGGCGCTTCAAGACCGGCGAGGATCCCGATATCAGCAACCAGGTGGGCATCCAGGCCTCTGCGGCGGTCGCCGCGGGCATGGTGTACTTCGGCTGTCGCGACTCGAAGCTCTACGCGCTCGATGCCCGCACCGGGACGCTGCGCTGGGCCTTCGACAACAAGGGCTCCTGGGTCATCAGCTCACCGGCGGTGCGCAACGGGCGGGTCTACTTTGCGACCTCCGACTCCGCGCTGGTGCACGCGCTCGATGCGAAAACGGGCGCTGCGCTTTTTGAACTCGGCTTCAAGCAGTGGCCGTTCTTCTCCTCGCCGGCGCTGGCGGGCAACCACCTCTACATCGGCTCGCATGCCGGCCAGTTGCTGGCGATCGATCTGAAGGCACAGAAGACCGCCTGGAGCTTCGCCACGGACGGCGCCCGGGCGAACGCCGCCGCGCTCACCAAAGCGGACGGCACGCCCGACTATCACGCGGCGGCGAGCGACTCCTTCTATGACTCCCTCATCATCGGCGTCGACCGCATGATGAGCGTGGGAGCGGTGCTGTCCTCGCCGGTGCTCGACGGCGACACGCTCTACTTCGGCAGCTGGGACGGGCAGCTGTACGCGCTCAGCTGAAGGCGCGGGCGTATGGCACCGCCGGCTCCTCAGGCCGCCCGGGAGGCGGGCTCCCGCGCGCTCTCGCCACTGATGCTCGCGAGCGTGCGCGCCACCGCGTGCACGGTGGCCGCGATGCGCACCGCGCTCTGGATGGCCTCACGCTCGAGCCCGTGGCCGCGCAGCGCGCGCTCGTGCGAGGCAACGCAGCTGCCACAGCCATTGATGGCGGAGACCGCCAGCGCTAGCAGCTCAAAGTCCGCCTTGGCGATGCCGGGGTTGCCGATCACGTTCATGCGCAGCCGGGCGGGGAGCTTCGCGTACTCCTCGTCCTGCACCAGGTGCAGGAAGCGGTAGTAGACGTTGTTCATCGCCATGACGGCCGCCGCGGCGTGCGCTGCGCTCACGTGCGCGGCATCCAGATGGCGCGTCGCGAGCGCCTGCACGCTGCGGCTGAAGGCCGCGTTGCCCGACGCCGCGGCGGCGGTGAGCGCCACGCCCCATATCTGGCGTTCGTTCAATCCCGGGGCACCGGCGCTCGTGAGCACCGTGCCGAGGTTCAGAGCGAGGTCGCGCGCGTAGCCGGGCAGCGCCTCGCGGAGGCTCTCCAGGGTGTCCATGGTCTCAGGCCGCCTTCAGGGTGTCGTCGCCCTTGTGCCAGTTGCAGGGGCACAGCTCGTCGGTCTGCAGCGCGTCAAGGACGCGCAGCACCTCATCGGGACTGCGACCGACGTTCAGATCCGTAACGTAGACGAAGCGAATCACGCCGTATGGGTCGACGATGAAGGTGGCGCGCTGCGCGACACCGGCTTCCCGATCAAGGATCCCGAGGGCGCCCGCGAGCTCGCGCTTGATGTCCGAGAGCATCGGGAACGGCAGGTTCTTCAGCTCCTCCTTTTCCCGCCGCCACGCCAGGTGCACGAACTCGCTGTCGATGCTGGCGCCCAGCAGCTGCGCGTCACGCGCGCGGAATTCCGTCTCGAGCTTGCCGAAAGCGGCGATCTCGGTGGGGCAGACGAAGGTGAAGTCCTTCGGCCAGAAGAACACGACCTTCCACTTGCCGGGGAAGCTCTCGTGGGTAAAGGGCTGGAACGCCTTCTGCGCATCGCTCGAAACGACGCCAGTAAGGGAGAATTCGGGGAAACGGTGGCCTACGCCTGACATGGTATTGCGACTCCTTGTATGTCTCGCCGGGGATAATGGGGTTGATGCACCCATAACTCCAATCGATTGAATTGATGAATTCGATAGATAGCGTATATTGAGACCATGGACCTCAAGCTCAAGGACCTGCGCTACCTCGTGGCCGTGGCCGACCAGCGCCACTTCGGGCGCGCCGCCGCGCACTGCTTCGTCAGCCAGCCCACCCTGTCCGCGCAGCTGAAGAAGCTCGAGACGAGCCTCGGCGTGCAACTCATCGAGCGCGCACCGAATAACGTCTCACTCACCGAGGCCGGGGAGCAGATCGTCGCCCGCGCGCGGCGCATCCTCGAGGCGACGGACGAGGTCGTGACCCTGGCCAGCAGCCAGCGCGACCCCCTGGCGGGGCGGCTGCGGGTAGCGTTCCTGCCCACCATCGGCCCCTACCTGCTGCCGCACGTGGCGCCCGCAGTGCGCAAGGCGCTGCCGCGCCTGGAGCTGCGCCTGTACGAGTACCAGACCGGTCCTATGCTGGAAAAGCTGCACGCCGGCGAGCTCGACATGGGGGTACTGGCGCTGCCGGTGGAACTCGCCGGCCTTGAGGCGCGCGAGCTGTACCGCGAACCCTTCACCGTGGCACTGCCCGAGCGCCATGCACTCGCCGCACGCGACAGCGTGCGCGTGACGGATCTTAAGGGCGAGACCCTGCTGTTGCTCGAGGAGGGTCATTGCCTGCGCGATCAGGCGCTGGAGGTGTGCAGCCGCGCCGGCACGCGCGACGCCCAGGACTTTCGCGCCACGAGCCTTGAGACGTTGCGGCAGATGGTGGCGACCGGCGCCGGCATCACGCTCCTGCCGGAGCTGGCAGGTCGCGGCGCCTACCGCAACGCCCGTGGTGTGGTGCTGCGGCCCTTCGCCAAGCCCGTTCCGGTGCGCCACATCGGCGCCCTGTGGCGCAAGAGCACGCCGCGCGGTGCTGCGATCGATGCGCTGTGCAAGGTGATCGGCGAGCACGCGCGGTGAGCGCAGCGGCCGGCCCACCCGCGGCGGTCAATTTCATCGCCGCTGACGGGCGCCCGCTACATGGGCATCTGCTCAGCGGCGACGCGGCGCGCGGCGCGCTCGTCATCAACTGCGCCACCGGCCTGCTGTGCGGGTTCTATCTGAAGTTCGCCCGCTACGCGTGCGCGCGTGGCTATCAGGTCCTTCTCTATGACTACCGCGGCATGGGAACCTCCGCGCAGCGGCCGCTGGCGGCGGACCCGGCGCGCATGAGCGAGTGGGGACGCCTCGACATGTCCGCAGCGCTCGACTGGCTCACCGAACGCTTCCCGGCGCTGCCCGCGGCAACGCTCGGTCACAGCGTGGGCGGGCAGCTGATCGGGGCAATGCCCAACGCCGGGCGTGCCCGCGCCCACGTGATGATCGCCACCTCCACTGGCTACTGGCGCCGCCAGCGCTTCCCGTTCCGTTACCAGGCACTCGCCTTCTGGAAGCTCTACGGGCCCCTCATGCTGCGCCGCCTGGGCTACGTGCCGCGCGGCATCCTGTGGCGCGGCGAATCACTGCCGCCACAGGTGTTCCTGCAATGGCGGCGCTGGTGCCTGAGTGCCGCCGCGTACGGACCGCAGCTCGATGCGGATCTCGCGGCGACCCGCTTCGAGGCGGTAGAGGGGCCGCTGCTCAGCTGGGGATTCACGGACGACCCGATCGCGACCCCGCGAGCGGTGGCGGCGCTTTTGCAGTCCTACCGGGGAGCGCAGATCGAGGAGCGCTGGACGCAGCCTGAGGAGGTCGGCGTGCGGCGCATCGGCCACCACGGCTTCTTCTCCGAGCGTCATCGCGACTCGCTCTGGCGGCCGGTGCTCGACTGGCTGGACGCGCGCCTTGCCTAGGCCGCGGCCGGGTTGCGTGGCGCCGCCGCCGGGCTGCGCCGCACGCTGCGCGCGAACGCGATGGCGATGAGCACCACCACGGCGCCGAGGATCTGCACCGGCGCCAGACGTTCCCCGAGCAGCAGCCACGCATACGCGGCGGCCGCGATGACCTGCGCGTACAACCCGACGGCGCCGAATGTAGCCGGCAGCTTCGCGAAGGCGTAGGCGATGAGCCCCTGCCCGAGCACCTGCGCCGTGACCGCGCACCCGACGAGCAGCCACCAGCCGTGGCTCGTCACCGGCAGGAACTTCTGCAACAGCGCGAGCGGCAGCAGGATCACCGTGAACACCGCGGTGCTCGCGAGCATGACGATGCCGGTGCCATGGTGTGCGCGCAGGCGCGAGACCACCATGAGGTAGCCGGCGTAGAAGCAGGCGGTGCCAAAGCCGAGCGCGTCCCCGAGCAGCGCGTGTCCGGACGAGCCGGCGCCCAGCTTGGGCGCGAGGATGAGCAGCATGCCCCCGAAGGCGAGCGCGGTCGCGGCGAGGAAGGCGGGCTTCGGACGCTCACCCCACAGCAGCCACGCGAACAGCGTCACGAGGATCGGCGCGCAGTTGGCCTCGAGCGTGGAGGCGGCGATGGAGGTGAGCAGCAGCGACCAGTGCCACAGGAGCAGGTCGCCGGCAAAGAACACGCCCGCCCACAGGAAACGTGGCTCGCGCAGCGAGGCGCGCGGCCCACTTTCGCGGCGGCGTTCGAGCCAGGCCCACAGTGCAAGCAGCGGCAGCGCAAAAGCGCCGCGCCAGAAGGCCGTCGCCGTAGGTCCGGTCTCGGACAGCCGCACGAAGATCCCCGAACTGCCGATCGCCAGCGCGCCGGCAAACAGTGCCAGCAACGCGGTGACTTCGGAGGCGCTGCGACGATCTTGCATGACGGGTGCGCTCGCGGGGTGTCGCATCATAGTCGGTCGCACTTCGGGGTGTCTGGCATAATTGCAGCACACTGCCCGCCAACCCGCGCGCATCGGATGCCCGCTTGAGAACTCCCGCGATCCTGGCCACCTGTCTTGCTGTCACCGCCGCGGCGCTGGTGTGGGCGACGCCACCGGCACTGGTGGCGAGCGATGCCTGGGTGCGCGTGACCCCGGGAACCGAGGTGGCGGCAGCCTACCTGACACTGCACAACGGCGGCAGCGAGCCGGTCAGCATCGTGGGGGTGCGCTCAGCGCTCGCCAGCATGGCGATGATCCACGAGACGCGGCTGATCGGCACGCAATCCACCATGCGCGCCCGCGAGGAGCTCATCCTCGCCCCGGGAGCGACCCTGCGCTTCGCGCCCGGGGGTCTGCACGTGATGCTGCACGACCTCAGCCCGGGCCTGAAGCCCGGCGATGCGGTGCCGCTGGTGTTCCTCCTCAAAGGGGGCGGCACGCTCGCCGTGACGGCGCACGTGCGGCCGCTCAGCGCCGAATGAGCACGCCGTGAGCGCGGACGCACCGCGCGAACACGTCACGCCCTACGATCGCTGCGCCTGGAGCGACCGGCAGATCGAGCGCTGGCTCGCGCGCGATGCGCACGCCGAGGAGCTGATCACCTACTTCGGGACGGCCGAGTACCGTGAGCTGCGCGCCCTGGCACGACGTGCGGCGCGCGCCCGCCCGCGCGCCGCTCCCACGGTGCTCCTGGTACCCGGCATCATGGGCTCGCAGCTCGGCCTCGCGCGCGCCGCACCGCTCCCCCACGACATCGTATGGATCGACCCGGTCGACATACAGCTCGGGCGCCTCGCGGCGCTGCGGCTGCCAGGACCCGTACCGGTCGTGCCGCTCGGAGTGGTGCTGTTCTCGTACCTGCGCCTGAAGCTGCAGCTGCGTGCGCGCGGCTTTGCGGTGCAGATGCACGACTACGACTGGCGGCTGCCGGTGACCGAGCTTGGGCGCGGTCTCGCCGCACGGCTGCGCGCGCTCGCGGGCGTCCCGCTTGCCATCGTCGCGCACAGCATGGGCGGGCTCGTGGCACGCGCAGCACTGGCGCAGCCGCACGTGCCGCACGTGGGGCGCGTCGTGCTGCTCGGTACGCCCAACGAAGGCTCCTTTGCCGTGGTACAGGCGCTGCGCGGTACCTACGCCGTGGTGCGCAAGGTGGCGCGGCTCGACGGCGCGCGCTCCGCGGAGGCACTCACGCGCGAGGTCTTCAGCAGCTTCCCGAGTCTCTACGATATGCTGCCGCGCGCCGCCGGCCTCGACCTGTTTGATCCGGCGCAGTGGCCTCGCTCCGGGCCGCAGCCACGCGCCACGCTACTCGCGGCCGCGCGCGCCACGCAGGCGGCACTGGCACCGGCGGACGCGCGCTTCACGGTCGTGGCCGGCGTCGGCCAGGAGACCGTGACCGCGGTGCGTCGGCGCGGCGGGCAGTTCGTGTACACGCTCACCCGCCACGGCGATGGCACGGTGCCGACGGTGAGTGCGCAGCTGCCCGGTGCGCGCAGCCTCTACGCCCGGGTGGCGCACAGCGACCTCACGCGCGACGCCGCGGTGGCGGCGGCCGTCGCCGACCTGCTGCATCGGGGCCGCACCACGCGCCTGTTGTCGCAGCTGCGCGGCGCGAGCCGCGCGGTGGCCGAGATTACCGATACGCAGCTGCGACGCACTCATGTGGAGAAGGTCGACTGGGCCGCGCTCACGCCGCACCAGCGGCGCGCGTTCCTCGAGAACCTCAATGAGCCCCCGCGCCTGGCGCTGCGCGTCCCCGCGCGTCATCGCAGATGAGGAACTGAGCCATGCAGGAAAAAGTCGCGGCACTCACCACCGGCGTGGACCACGTCGGACTCGCGGTGGCCGATCTTGCCGCCTCGCGCGCGTTCTTCACCGACGGGCTCGGCTGGCAGCTCGTGGGCGAGCGGCCGGACTACCCGGCCGCCTTCGTGAGCGACGGCCACACGCGCATCACGCTGTGGCAGGTCGCCGATCCAGCGACCAGCGTCGCGTTTGACCGGCGTCGCAACGTCGGTCTGCATCATCTGGCGCTGAAGGTGCCCGGGCGCGCCGCGCTCGATGCGCTGCACGCGCGCGTCGCGGCTTGGCCGGGCGTGGTGGTGGAGTTTGCGCCGCAGCTCTCGGGCGCCGGCCCGAAATGGCACGCGATGATCCGCGAGCCGGGCGGCTGCCGCATCGAGTTTGCCTGGGACGGACGCTGACGCCGTAGTTTCTCGCCGCTTCAGGGAATCGTGCGGCGGATGAGCGACGCCGCCCGGCGCCGCATGCGCGAGCGTGGTCACGGCCACCGCGCTCACTCGGGGCGTCCAGGCAGTTCACATCGGTCCAGGGGAGCGTCCCCCGCGCGCAGGACGCAGCGGTCATTCGCCCGCCTTCGCAGACTGGCGCGGGCCGGGTTGGAGCCTAGATGAGGGCGGCGTCGGTCTCGACCACGCTCGCGCCGCCCGCTCCCACCACGCGCGCCAGAGCGAGCGCGACCGGCAGCACCTGCGCGGCGTAGAAGGTGGCGGTGCGCAGCTTCGCGGCATAAAACTCAGCCTCCGCGCCATCGAGCTGCGCCGCGGCCAGGTCCGCGGCGCGCGCCATGAGCCAGCCGCCCATGACGTAGCCGCACAGCTTCAGATACGGCACCGAGACTGCCATGGCGGCATCGGGCCGCGTGCTCAGGCTGCTCAGCAGTGAGTGGGTCGCCTGCGCGAGCACGCCCACCGCTTCCAGCGCCGACTGGCGGGCCTGCCGCGCGGCGGCATCGCCGGGCGTGAGACGCTGAAGCTCCTGCTCCATGTCCTTCAGCAGCGCCACCATGGCCGCGCCGCCATCGCGGCCGAGCTTGCGGCCGATCAGATCGTTCGACTGGATGCCGGTGGTGCCCTCGTAGATCGTCGTAATGCGCACGTCGCGCACGTACTGGGCGGCACCGGTTTCCTCGATGAAGCCCATGCCACCGTGTACCTGCACGCCAAGCGCTGCGACCTCGTTGCCGACCTCGGTGCACCAGCCCTTGACGATCGGGGTGAGGAGTTCCCCGCGCGCCTGGGCGGCGGCGCGCGCCTGCGCATCACCGCCGTACTCGGCGAGATCGAACTGCAGGGCGGTGTAGAGCGCGAGCGCCCGTGAGGCCTCGGTCTGCGATTTCATCATCAGCAGCATCCGCTTGACGTCGGGGTGATGAATGATCGGCAGGGGGCCTGCCGCTGCCGCCACCGGCGGCTTGCCCTGCACGCGCGTGCGGGCCCATTCGGTGGCGCGCTGCAGGGCGCGCTCACCGACCGCGTAACCCTCGCTGCCAACGGAGAGCCGCGCGCTGTTCATCATGATGAACATGTACTCGAGCCCCCGCCCGGGCTCCCCGATCAGGTGCGCAACGGCGCCCTTGTGCTCGCCGAAGGCGAGCACGCAGGTCGGGCTCGCGTGGATGCCGAGCTTGTGCTCGATGGACAGGCAGCGCACCTCGTTGCGTTCGCCGAGCGAACCGTCCGCCTCGACCAGGAACTTCGGCACGATGAAGAGCGAGATGCCGCGCACCCCCGGGGGCGCGCCATCGAGGCGCCCCAGGAGCAGGTGGATGGTGTTGGGGGTGAGGTCATGATCCCCCCAGGTAATGAAGATCTTCTGCCCCGAGAGCCGATAGTGATCACCCTCCGGTGCGGCCCGCGTGCGCACCTGGCCGAGGTCCGATCCGGCCTGCGGCTCGGTGAGCACCATGGTGCCGGTCCACTCCCCGCTCACCATTTTTGGCAGGTAGCGCTCCTTCTGCGCCTGCGAGCCGCACAGCTCAAGCGCATGCACGCCCGCCTGTGTGAGCATCGGGCACAGCTTGAAGGCGAGGTTTGCCGAGCCCCAGAACTCCCCGACCGCGGTGACCAGCACACGCGGCACGCTCGTGCCGCCGAACTGCGGGGCCGCCCCGAGTGCCGGCCAGCCGCCGGCGACGAACTGCCCGTACGCCTCGCCGAAGCCCGGCGCTGCGGCGACCCCTTCAGGGGTCCAGCGCGCGCCGTTCTGGTCCCCGGGACGGTTAAGGGGCTCGAGCACGTCCTGCGCGAAGCGCGCGGCCTCTTCGAGCACCGACTGCGCGAGGTCATCGGAGTAGTCGGCGAGCTGCGGTGCGGCAAGCCGCGCCGCACCGCCGAGGAGCTCCTGCAGCACGAAGCGCATTTCACGCAGTGGCGCACGGTACATGGTCGGTCCTTCCTGAATCCTCACCGCCCGCACAGCCGCGATGCGGGCCCGGACGGGCAACGCGTAGTTTAGCCCGTCCGCCCCGTGCTTACCGGCCGGTAACCCTTTGGTGCAGGTTTTGGCGGCAAACGCGCAGCGGGGCTTAGGGCGGCGGAGGCGCTTTTTACCTTAGTGCGCGGCGGCGCGCGCGGCCGGCAATGCGAGTGCCGGCACGATGTTCGCGGCGAGGAAGTCCACGAACTGCTGGGCGCGCGCGTCCGACTCGAGCTGCGGCGGATATAGCGCGTAGAGCGCCGATGCCGGCGGGACGGACCAGTCCGGAAGCACCGCCTTCAGGCGCCCCGTGGCCAATCCCTGCCGGCACAAGAACTCCGGCAACAGGCCAATCCCCAAGCCCGCGGCGGTCGCCGCGTGCAGCACCGCCGGATCATCGACCGCGAGCTTCGGGGTGAGCGGCACTTCGGCGCGCTGCGCGCCGCGCGCCAGCTGCAGACGGAACTCGGGGAGCTCGGCGGCGTCGGGCGTCAAGAGGTCGTGAGCGCGCAGGTCATCGGGGCGCTCCGGCGCGCCGCGCTGCTGCAGGTAGGCGGGCGTTGCGCACAGGAGCGCCGGCGGCGCGCCGAGCAGGCGCTGCGTCAGTCCGGCGTCGGCCGGCGGTCGGGTGCGGATCGCGACATCCCAGGCACCCTCGGCCAGCTGCTTGGCATCGAGCGCGACCTCGAGCGGCACGTGCGCGAAAGCCTCGAGGAAGCGCGGCACCAGGGGCGAGAGCAGCACTCGTCCGTAAGTTGGATCCGCGGCCACCCGCAGCGGACGTGCATCGGGGGAATGCAGGCGCCCGATCGCGGCGCGCGCCGCATCGGCCTCCTCGGCCACGCGACGGGCGTGCGGATAGATGAGCCTGCCGGCAGCCGTCAGCGCCACGCGCCGCGTGGTGCGCTCGAGCACTCGCACTCCGAGTGCCTTCTCAAGGTCGGCCACCGCGCGGCTGACGGCCGCCTTAGGCACCCCGAGCGCCCGGGCGGCGGCGGAGAATCCGTTCAGATCCACGACCTTCGCAAGCATCGCAAGCTGCGCGGGAGTCCAGATCAGATTCATGACAGTCTCAATCCCCATTAAGAGGGACCATATTGTTTCACCTGGGAGGCAGACGCGCCAGACCCCACGGTCTAGAATCGGCGCCCCGAGGTCATCCAAACGGAAAACCAGCCATGAAAAATCCCATGCACGCCTTCTCGGTCGACCTATTCAGCAACATCCTCGGCAACCTGTCGTGGGTGCTCGACCGCGCCGCGAAAAACGCCGCGACCCGCAAGATCGAGCCGGCGGTGTTCCTCAATGCGCGCCTGTCGCCGGACATGCTGCCGCTCACCCGTCAGATCCAGATCGCCGGCGACATCGCCAAGAACTCCGTGTCGCGCCTGGCCGCCGTGGAGCCACCACGCTTCGAGGACACCGAGACCAGCATCGAGCAGCTGCGCGCGCGTCTGGCCAAGACCATCGATTACCTGAAGAGCCTGCCGCCGGGCGCCTTCGAGGGCGCCGAGACACGCGACATCAAGGTGCCGGCCGGCGAGCGCACGCTCGAGTTCAAGGGACTCGCATTCCTCGAGACCTGGGCAATTCCCAACGTGTTCTTCCACGTGACCACCGCCTACGCAATCCTGCGTCACAACGGCGTGGATCTGGGCAAGAAGGACTTCATCGGCGGTGGCCGCGAGATGTAGTCGAATATGACAAATGGCGGCAGCATTTTTGTCGCCTATTTGCGAACAGAACGCGAGGGAATTCACGGCGCCACGGACGGCGCACTGCCACTCTTATTCTCGAAGCCGGGCGCTCGCGGGCGCGCGCGCACTTCTCTCTCAGGGCGGGGAAAAACACTTGTTCTTCAAATCTGCTGCCAAGCGCACTTCCACAGCGGCTGCCGCTGCACCCGCATCGGCCCCGGCTGCCGCCCCGAGCGGCCCGCTCACGGTGGAAGCTCTCGGCCAGCAGCTGCGCGAAGTGCTGCCCACGCGGCGCCTGCAGTCCGTCTCGCTGTGCGATCACGAGGCCAACGTGCTGTGGCTGTCCGAGGGCGCGCTCGGACCCGACGAGCACAGCCTCGTGGTCGAGGCCCTGACCCTGCTCACCGCCGACACTTCCCTGCCGTGCCACGAGATGGGCCTCGAGGATGGCCGCCTGGCGCTGTTCCTGCCGGTGCGCTCCCCGAGCGGCGCGCCGGTCGGCATCGCGATGATCCTCGCCGATCGCAAGTCCGTCGGAGATGACACGCTCGAGCGCATGATGGCGGCTCCCGTGCGCGCGATCATGCAGCGCCTCGCCGTGCTGCTGAGGCCCGCCGATCTGCGCAGCGGCGGCACCGCCCGCGTGCCGGTGCTGCAGCTGGACGAGGAGGCCGAACTCGCCGAGGCAGTCGATGCCCTGATGCCGCCCGCGGCGCGCGCGCCGGTAGCACCCGCTCCCACACCGGTAACAGTCGCAGCTGCCGCGCCTCCCCAGGCAATCTCCGCCGAGGAGATCGACGACATCCTGCAGTTTGATCACCCTCCCGAGGTGCCGCCGCCCGCGCCACGCCAGGAAACACCCGTCATGGCCCCCCTCAAGCCCGCCCGCCCAGAGCCCGTTGTTCTCGAACTCGAGGACACGCACGCCGGGCCGGCAGAATCGATCGACATGGTGGAGCTGGATTTCGAGCCGCCGCCGCCCAGAGGGCCGGCCGCCCGCGCGCCGGCGCGCCCCGCACCGGCCGCGTTCGCCCCGTCCCCCGCTGCAGCGCCTGCACCCTCTCCCGTAGCCCCGGTGGTGCGCGTCAGCGCCCCCCTCCGTGCCGCAGCGCCGCCGCCAGCCGCCGTCCCGGCCGCCGTGGCGCCGAGCGCGGCGAGCCCGACTACGGTTAACGACCCGAACCTCATGCTCGAGCTGCTGCCGTTCGCGAAGCTGCGCGCCGGGGGCCAGACGCGCCGCTATCAGGTGCTGTCGCGCGCTGCGACGCCGCAGCGCGATCCGGCGGCCTTCGACGCTCAGGTACTGCAGCGACTGCTCGGCTGGCTGGCCGCGCACCGAGCCTCCTGGAACTCGCAGCCGACCAGCTTCACCGTCAACCTGTCCATAGCGACGCTCGAGGATGAGCGCTTCGCGCAGAAGATGGCCGCGGTGCTCAACACCCACGGCATCGCCGCCGACAGCATCGGCTTCGAGATCGCCGAGGCGCTGTGCACGCAGCGCCGCGCCCAGGTCGAGCGTTTCATCACGCAGTGCGACAAGGTCGGTGCCTGGGTCGTGATCGATGACTTCTCCTTCGACTCGCAGGTGCTGCCCCTGCTGCGTTCCAAGTCGCTGCGCCTGGTGAAAATCGATCCGAAGCTCACTTCTAATGCGCTCAAGGACAAGCTGGCCCAGGCGATGGTGGTCGCGACCGTGCAGGCCGCCAAGGTGCTCGGCATCCACTGCTCGGCGAAGAAGGTCGACTCGCAGGCGGCGCTGCAGTGGCTGACCGCCATCGGCTGCGACTTCGCCCAGGGCCACGCTCTGGCGCGGCCGCAGCCGCTTGATGCACTCGCCAGCTCCCCGGATCCGACCGGGATCACGGCGATGGCCATGCCGACGTAATTTAGTCATATTTATCAGCTAGTTATTCCCTCCCGCGGCGAGGATCTGCGACGGGGCGAGCCGTCCACGCGCCGAACCGGGGCGGCTTTGCGCGTGCAGGATGGCCTAAGCTTCCCCTGCACCATGAGAATCCCGACCCTCCTCAGCCTGCGGACCAACCGCAACGTGCTCTTCTGGAGCCTGCATGCCGCCGGCTGGGCCGCCTACGGCATCACCCAGTACTTCGGCGCGCTGCTCTACGAGAAACCCGCCAGCTACGCGCGCGTCATCGCAGCCTCGGCGATCGCCGGGTTCCTGCTCTCCATGCCCATGCGCTACATCTACCAGCGCCTGTGGAACCGGCCGCCGCGCACGATGATCTTGGGAGTACTGGCGACCTGTTACGTGACAGCCCTCGCCCTGCGCTTCGTAATCAACCTGTCCTACAAGGAGTTCATCGAGCCGGACTGGCAGGCGCGCACGCTGTTCGAGTTCTTCGGCGGGGCGCTGTCCACCACCTACCTGCTCCTGTGCTGGAGCGTTCTTTACTTCGGCATCAAGTTCTACGAGTCGCAGCGCAAGCAGGAGGAAGCGCTCCTCAAGGCCGTCGCCCTCGCCCAGGAGGCGCAGCTGAAGATGCTGCGCTACCAGCTCAACCCCCATTTCCTGTTCAACACCCTCAATGCCATCTCCACCCTGATCCTCGACAACCAGAACAAGAAGGCGAACTACGCCGTGGCGCGGCTGTCGGAGTTCCTGCGCTACACGCTCGATCAGGACCCGATGAAGAAGGTCACGTTGCGCCAGGAGCTCGATGCCCTCGATCTGTACCTCGGGACGGAGCGCCTGCGTTTCGCCGAGCGGCTGCGCCTTGAATACGCCGTCGACGAGGCGGCTATGAACGCGCTGGTGCCGAGCCTGCTGCTGCAGCCGCTGCTGGAGAATTCCCTCAAGTACGCAGTCTCCAGCCGCGAGCAGGGCGGCCTGGTGCGCATCGAGGGCCGCACGCGCGAGGGCTGGCTGGAGCTGGCGGTCATCGACGACGGCCCCGGGCTGCGCGAGGGCACGCCGGTCGGCGAACGCCGTGGGGTGGGCCTGCGCAACACCAGCGAGCGCCTGGCCGTGCTGTACGGCGAGAACTGCCGCTTCAGCGTCTCCAACTCCAACCCCGGGCTGCGAGTGGACATGGCGCTGCCGCTGGAACTCGCCGAGACCGCCCCGGAAGCCCCGGCCGCGCGCCCCAACTTTCCTCCCAAGCTCGCACGCGGCGCTCACGCATGAAGATCCGCACCATCATTGTCGATGACGAAGTGCTGTCACGCCGCGGCGTCGAGATCCGCCTGCGCGGCAGTCCCGACTTCGAGATCGTCGCCCAGTGCGCCAACGGCCGCGAGGCGCTCGCGGCGATCCAGCAGTACCGACCGGATCTGGTGTTCCTCGACATCCAGATGCCTGGCATGTCCGGCCTCGAGGTGCTGGCGCATCTGCCGCAGGAGTCCCTGCCGGTACTGATCTTCGTCACGGCCTACGACCAGTACGCCATCCAGGCGTTCGAAGCGCGCGCCGTGGACTACCTCCTGAAGCCGATCGATGATGCGCGTTTCGAACTCACCCTGGAGCGGGTGCGCGAGCACGTGCGCGCCAAGAGCGCCGCGACGCAGCGCGACCGCCTCATGCAGGTGATCGCCGAGATCACCGGCTGCGGGGAGATCGCGCTCGATGAGATCCTGGCGCACGGCCGCAAGGCGATCGAGGGACGCCACCCCGAGGTGCTGCCCATACGACAGGGGCGCGAGACGGTGCGCGTACCAAGCGCCTCGATCCAGTGGATCGACGCGGCAGGCGATTACATGTGCATCCACGCCGGCGGGGAGACGCATATCCTGCGCGGCACGATGAAGGAGCTCGAGGAGCTCCTGGACCCGCGCTTGTTCCAGCGCGTGCACCGCTCGACCATCGTCAACCTGCGTCTGGTGAAGAGCCTGCGCGCGCACATGAACGGTGAGTACTTCCTGACGCTCGAAGGCGGCCACGAACTTAAGCTGTCGCGCACCTACCGCGACAAAGTCGAGTTCTTCCTGAGCGGCTCGGCCAGCTAGCGCGCCCCGGTGCCGTCACGGACTATCAGCGAATGAGGCTCGCCTTCGTGTGCCTGGCGCTCGTCCTGCTGCTGCCTTACCTGCTGGCGAGCTATGGCGCCTGGTACCGCAAGAAATCCCTGGGCTCAGTGGACAACGAGAACCCGCGCGCGCAGGCGACGCGTCTTGATGCCTACGGCGCGCGCATCTATGCCTCGCAGCAGAATGCGTGGGAGGCGGCCACTCTGTTCAGCGCTTCGCTGCTCGCGGCGCTACTCGCCGGCGTGCCCGCGGACCACGTGCTGATCCCCTGCCTGCTGTTTCTCGCGCTGCGGATCGTGCATCCGCTTGCCTACCTTGCGGGCTGGTCGACGCTGCGCTCCACGGTTTCAACGGCCGGACTTGCCTGCTGTGCGTGGCTGCTGGTGAGTGCGGCGATCGCTGCCTAACACGGTGCGCTTCCTCACGACGGTTCCGGATGTCGCGTCCTGGTGCGCGCTATGCAGCAGACGCGCCGGCGACTTTAAGCGCGGCGCTGACGCCCGATGGGTATTGCATGATTGTCGCGCCGATGGCGGCGGATAGTCCTGAGCAGAATTTCAACCCGGTCGGGCGGGGGCCGCGACCGCAGAGGCGCCGCCTTGGAGGCGCAGCGGCGGGTGGCTACTCGGGTGGACCGCTGTCGGCTGAACATCAGTATGCGACGCGACGACCGTCTTGCTTGGCGGCCTGAGGCTCCGACACCGGCCTTGACTCACCGTCCGATTCCCAATCCGAGCTGGGATGCATTCGTTGCGGCATCCGGGGCCGCAGCGGGATTCTCCGACGATTCGATCTCCAGTAATGGCAGGTCCTGCTGCGCAAGGCCCTGGATGTCTCCTGCCACGCCGACGAGCTCCGCGACACCGCTTTGCAGCTGCTTCTCCCGACGCGCCCAGCGTTGCATCGTCTGGCTCTTCTCGGCCTCGAGCTCCTGGCGCATACGGTGGAAGGCCGCGTAGATCGCCTTGAGCTTCTGCGCGAACTGCGAGGAGGTGAGGTAGTCATAGACCGCCTCCATCTTTTCGCCCTTGCCCGCTGAGACCACGCGTTGCTTGTGCAGGTCGAGCAGCCCGGAGCGCAGCACCGTGGCCAGCTGCAGCGCCGTGCTCCAGGAGGTAAGCCAGATTTCCTCGTGCAGGCCGAACAGCTGGCCTTCCTCCCAGTCTTTGGGAAACGCCGTGCCAATGCTGACCAGAACGCCCAGGTCCGCGCCGCAGCCGCGCAGGTCCTCCCTGAGCTTGCCCGGCCACTGCGCGCTCCAGTCACGCGCGCGCTTGGCCTCCCAGAGCACGACACCGGCCACCTGGCCGCTGCGGGTCATCACCCGTTGAATCACATCACCGCCGCGCGCGCCTTTGCGGACCTCCTCGATCACATCGAGCGGAAACGCCGCTTCGAGGTCCTCCTGTAAGGTGAGCTCCAGCACTTCCCCCTGCAGCTGCTGCGAGCCCTGGGTGCCTTTGCGCTGTGCCTCGGCGAGCTGCTCGTTCACATCGGCGAGCCGCTTCTGCAACTCCGCTTTTTCAAATTCGGCGCGCTCGCGCTCCTGGCCACGAATCCGGGATTCGAGCTCGCCGCGACCGGCGTCAAGCCGGCGCGCGACCTCGTTCTCGAGCTCACCAGCCCGATCCTTGAGCGCCTGCTGCTCCTTGAGCAGCTGCAGCTCACGGGTGCGCAACGCGGCGACCTGCCCCTCCCTGTCGGCAAGCTGGCTTTCATAACGCGCCCGCTCGGCGCCCAGGAGCACCTGCGTCCGCCGTTGCGCTGCCTCGGCAATCTGGCTCTCGATGCCCGTTTCCCGCGCGGCCAGCGCCGCTTCGCGGCGCGTAAACTCATCGACCTGCTGCTGTCGCGAAGCCAGCTCGGCGCGCAACGCCTCCAGCTGCGGCGCCTGCGATTGCTGGGCGAGCGTCATCACCTCCTTGAGCGCCCGCGCGTGCTGCTCGCCCTGCTCCTTCAGGAGCCGCCGCAGCTCCTCGTTCTCGCTGCGCAGCGCCGTTGCCTGCTGACTCGCGATCTGCTGGGCACTCTTCGCGGCCTCCGTGCGTTCGGCCCTGCGCACTGCCTCCAGGGTATCTGCGGTACTGTGCTCGAACTGTTCGAGCGCCGCGCGCGCAAAGCCCTGCTGCAGACTGAACGTGCTGTCGCAGGCGGGGCAGGTCACGCGGGAATCCGCGGACAACAGGAGCGCACGTGCGGCGGGCGGCTCGCTGGTCACGCGTGTCGCCCGCGAGTCGTGAGTTGCCATGAAGAGGTTCCTGTCGCGATCCGCGAATCGTGTGAGGGAAGCCATTGTACTGCCGCAAAGCTGCGCCCGGCGCCCCGCGCTTGCGTGTGCAGTGTTGCGCGCGTCCCGACGCTGGATGCGGGCCGCTCGCAAGCGCGGGGCCGTCAGCCGCGCGGCGGCTCAGGCCCCGGACCGGCCGCGACGGGCAGCTCCGCGGTGCCGGCCGCCGCGAGCTGCGTATCCGGTGGCGGCTCGGCGGCGACGTCCAGCTCGAAGGGCTTGGAAAGCACGAGCGCCGGCAGCAGGGTGGAGAACGCAGCGTAGACGAGCAGCGCGCCGTACCAGGTATCCGGGATCGAGAACTGCTCGTGAAGGATGGTGGCCAGCACCAGCGTGAAGATGAGCGTCGGCACGAGGGCGGTGGCAACGTTCAGCGCCGTGCGCGCGTCCTCGTGCGAAATGAAGCGTCGCTGCAGCCATACCACGGCAATGCGCAGCGGCAGAATGACGCACGCCAAGAGGGTACCGAGCGCCAGCGAGCGCCACACCAGGGCGCCGGAAGGTACGCTCATGCCGCCGTGAAAGAAGTAGAACGGGATGAAGAAGCTGGCGAACAGGCGCACGGCGCGCAAATTCTCCGCCGGCGCGAGCTGCGGGATCCGTTCGCGCAACAGGCGTGCGGTAAAGCCGGCGAGGAACGCCCCGACGAGGTAATAGACGCCCAGCTGCTTGGTGAGGTAGGCGGCGATCAGCCCGACCATCACCAGCATAGAGAATCCGGATTCGGGCGCGTACGGCATGACCCAGCGTGCCAGCACCAGGAAAATCAGCGGCAGCAGCACGATCATGAGGAGCAGCTCACCGGAAGCCCACAGCAGACGCTCGCTGGTGCCCGACTGCAGCACCCCGAACAGTACGACGAGCGCCAGCACCTCACCGCCGATCGCCTTGACCGTCACCCAGAAGCGCTCCTCGGCGTTCAGTCCCAGCCGCCCGAGCGTATCGAGAATGAAGCCGGTTGAGGGCGTGAGGACCGCGAGCGCGATCAGGATGGCCGCCTGCCAGGACACGCCAAGGTAACGCGCCCCAAGCCACGCCCCCAGAGCGATCATGCCGGAGCGCACCCCGAGGTGACCCAGCACCACCCACGCTCCGCGGCGCACGGCGTGCAGATCGACCTCCAGGCCCGCGACCAGAAACAGCGAGGAAATGCCGAGCGTGGCGAGCAGCTCGAGTGTCGCGTCGTGCGCAAACAAGGGCACGAAGAGCGCCGCCACCATGCCGAGTCCGAAACTGGTCAGCGGTGCGGGGATCAGAAAGCGCTGCAGCGCACGCGGCACGACCAGCAGCCCGAATATGAGGGCGAGATAAGTTACCTCACCGGTGAGCTGCGGCATGCTGGCCATCTGCCCTGTACCCCCGCGCTGTAGAACCTGGTGCGCCGCATCGCGTGTGGTGCTGCGCAGGACCGCTGTGCAATGTACCGCAATGCCGGCAGCTCGCACGGCGGGTGCGCGCTCCGCCGGCGGCCGTGACGGGGGTCGCGTGACCCCGAGCATCGCCGGTAAATGAGACGCACGTCACGAACCTTCCGGCGGGTACGCCGATATGTGAGCCATCGCGACGCGATTTGTGCCGCTGAATTGCTTAGATATGTCCACGTATGGAAGCCGCGTCCCGCACGTCCCTCGAACCGCTCCCCGACCTGCCGGTCGAGGCGCCCCTTGAATCCGCGCCGGCACACAGCGCACAGCCCGCACCGAGCACAGCGGCGAGCGCACCGGCCGCCGCAGCCGAAGCCGCCCCCAAGGACACGTCGTCCACGGGGATTACCCTCCTGGATCCGGAGTCTTTGGTGCTCGAGGGGGCGACGGCCGCGGAACCCGTCCTGCCGATGGCTGCCCCCCCGGTCGTGCAGGCGGCGGACGAAATGGATTTGGTGCTCGAGGACCCGGCCGTCGTCGAGGAGCTGCTCACGAGCCCGCCCCCGCCCCCGCCAAAGTCCCCGGCCGCCCCGGCAATTTCCCCCACCCTGACGCCGGCGGCAGCGCCCGCTGCGGCTGCGAATAGCGCCGCGAGGGAGCCGCGAGCCGAAGCTCGCGTGCCCCTCATCAAGACGGCCTCCCTTTCAGCCGCGGCCACCAAGGCCGCCGCTACCAAGCTCGCAGCCGCCAGCAAACGTGTCGGGGAGGTCCCGGGAATTCCCAGGCCCGCCGCCGCCGTGCCGCCCCCTCGGCCGGCGCCCGCGCCGCCGAAAGCGGCCAAGCCGGCCGCGCCTGTGCCCGAATCCGACGGTCTCGCAGGCTGGACGAACGCACGCGCCGCGGCCACCCCGGCACCGAAGGCCAAGAGCGCGCCCGCGCCGGCCCCCGCCACGACTGCAGCGGCGAAGAGTCCCGCAAAGCCCGCCGCTGGCGGTGCCCCCGCGGCGGCCGCCGCGGCACCGCCCGCCTCCGCACCCATGGATCGCGACTTCATCGCGCGCAACCAGGTCGTGGAGCGCTACCTCTCGGGGCGCCTGCCGCTCAAGGGCGCGACCGAGTTCGAACAGTTCGTCCACCGCCATCCGGAAATCCTCGATGAGATCGGGCTGCCGGAGCGTGTGAACGCCGGGCTGCGGCTGCTCGAGGCGAGCGGCAAGCCCGAACCCTGGCAGGAGGCGCCGCGGCCGGCGTGGCAGAAGCCGCAGGTGACCCTCGCACTGGCGGCCGCGACCGGCGTGCTCGCCGTCGCCTTGATGGTGCTGACGGGCACGGGCGCGGCCAAGAGCCACAAGATCGCCGAATTACAGAAGCAGGTGACCGAGCAACCGCTCGATCCGGCCACCAGCACGCGCGAGATCCGTCTCATGCCGAGCCGCTCGGGCGCCTCGAACTCGCCCGCGATCAGCATCGGCGGCGGCGGGGCGCAGCTGGCGGATTTCAAGATCGACGAGTCGCGCTCGCCGTATCACATCTTCCGCGTGACCATTGACCGCATCGACCAGGGACGCGTCGGCGTCATTACGAACCTCGTGAAGGATTCCAACGGTCACCTGCGCATTGCGCTCAACAGCACGGCGCTCGGGCCGGGCAACTACCAGCTGACCATCGAAGGCCTCAACTGGCGCGGGGATCCGGAGCCGGACTCCTGGGTCACGATTGGCATCCAGCGCTAGCGCAGCGCACCTTCAGGCGCGCAGGGTCGACAGCGGCGGCTGATTGACCACGCGGCGCGTGGCGAGCCAGCCCCCGCCGGCTACCAGCAACGCCCCTCCGGCAACACCCACCAGCCACGGCAGCAGCGCAAAGCGGTACTGCAGCTCCAGCCAGCGCGTAGTGAGGAAATAGGCCGCCACCGAGGCGCCGATCGCCGCCAGCAGGCCCGAGAGCGCGCCGAGCGTTATGAACTCCGCCAGCACGCCCTGCGTCACCGTCGCACGGCTCGCCCCGAGCGTGCGCAGCATCGCGCTCTCGTAGCGGCGCTCGTCGCGGCTCGACTGCACCGCCGCCAGCAGCACCGTGAGGCCTGCGAACAGGGTGAACACGAAGACGCTCTGCACGGCGAACGCGGCACGGTCGAGGACGCTGCGCACCTGGGCGAGCAGCTCCTCGATGTCGAAGATGGAGACGCTCGGGAAGCGATGCGCCAGCTGCGCCAGCGTGCCACCCGAGGCCGGCGTGAAGTACGCGCTCGTCATGTAGGTGCCGGCGATGTGCTCGAGGACCCCGGGCGCGAACACGATGAAGAAGTTCGGCTGGAAGGTGTCCCATTTCACCTTGCGGATGCTGGCCACGGTGGCCTCCAGCTTCTCCCCGGCGATGTCGAACGTCAGGCGATCGCCCACCTGCACTCCGAGGGACTCCTGGAACTCGCTCGCGAGTGACACTAAGGGCTTGCCCACGTCCGCCGCGGTCCACCAGTGCCCGGCAATCAGGCGGTTATCGGTGCCGAGCTCATCGGACCAGGTGAGGTTCTGCTCGCGCGTGGCGAAATTCTCATCGCCGCCGCGCGCGCCCTTGTCATCCTCCACCGGCTTGCCGTTGATGGAGGTGAGCCGCCCGCGGATGATCGGCAGCACCTTAGTGGTGCGCGCTCCCTGGCCTTGAAGGAAGCTGACGAAGGCGGTGCGCTCGGCGGGCGGAATATTGATGAAGAAGTAGTTGGGGAGATTCGGAGGCAGCGTGCGCCGCCAGTCACTGTTGAGGTCGCCGCGCAGGATACCCAGCAACAACAGCACCATGATGCCGCCGCCGAAGGCCACCAGCTGCACCACGCTCTCGGCGCGGCGGCGGCTGAGATTCGCGACGCCGAAGCGCCAGGCGACGCCGACGCGCCCGCGCAGGCGCCCGGCGAGGTGCACCAGCAGCAGTCCGGCGCCGGTGAGCGCTGCGACGAACACGGCAAGTCCGGCGGTGAAGTACAGGAACAACCGCGTCTCCTGCACCACCCAGTAAATCAGCGCGAGCACCACGGCGATCGCCGGGCCGAAGGCGAGCAGCACCAGCGGTGGTGGCGGCCCGACGTCGCGGCGTAGCACGCGCAGCGCCGGCACGCGCGCCAGCTGCAGCAGTGGCGGCAGCGCGAACCCGGCAAGCACCGCGATCGCCGTCACGAAGCCGATGCCGACCGGCACCAGACTCGCCGCGGGCAGTTCATTCACCGCCAAAAGCGCGCGGATGGTGCGCAGCAGCCACTCCTGGGCGAGATAACCCAGGGCTGCGCCGAGCACCGAGGCGATCAGTGCCAGGACCAGCAGCTGCAGGACGGTCAGGCCCAGGGTGAAAGCGCGCGTGGCACCGAGGGTCTTCAGCAGCGCCACCGTGTCGAGGTGCCGATACACGTAGCGCCGTGCCGCCATGGCCACGGCGATGGCGCACAGCAGCACGCTCACGAGACTGGCGAGACTCAGAAAGCGCCCGGAACGCTCCACCGCGTTGCGCAGCTGCGGACTGGCGTCGCTGATGTCTCGCACCCGCTCGCCCGGGCTCTTGTGTTGCTGCAGCCATGCCTTGAAGGCACTGACCTGCGGTCGCTCGCCGGCAAACAGACCGGCGTAGCTCACCCGGCTGCCGGGCTGGATGAGCTGCGTCGCTGGCAGGTCGGCGACATTCATGAGCGCACTCGGCGCAAGCTCGGCGAAAGTGCTGCCCTGATCGGGCTTGGAAATCAGCACCCGCCCCACCCGCAGCGTCGCGGCCCCTATGGAGAGCTGTGAGCCGACCTGACCGCCGATGGCCGCGAGCAACCGCGAGTCAGGCCACACTTCACCTGGCGGCGGAATCGCGCCGGCCGGCACGCCGGCTCCGAAGGGCGTCCTGGCGGTCAGCACCTGGCCGCGCAGCGGGTAACCCTCGCTCACGGCGGCGACGTTGGTCAGCTGGCTCGCATCCCCGTTGAAGACGACCGAGAGGAGTCGCGTGGCGCGCGCGTGCCGCAGCCCGCGCCGTGCAGCCTCGGTGAAATAATCCTCGGCCAGGGGTTGCGGTGAGCCCAGCCGCAGGTCCGCGGCCAGCACCTCGCTCGCCTGCAGCGCCACCGCGGCACTGATGCGGCTGACCAGAAACCCGACTCCGGTAAGGGCTGCCACCGCGACGGTCAGGGCGAGCAGCAGCACCCCGAGTTCCCCGGAGCGCCACTCACGCATCAGCATCCGCAGGGCGAGGCGCGCGAGATTCACAGGGCGCGGCCGGCTTCCATGCGCACGACTCGGTCGCAGCGCGCGGCCAGCGCTGCATCATGGGTTACGAGTATCAGCGTGGTGTGGGCGCTGCGATTCAGGCCGAACAACAGCTCCCCGACCCGGGCCCCGGTCGCCGAGTCGAGGTTGCCGGTGGGCTCGTCGGCAAACAGCACCGCCGGGTGGGTCACGAACGCCCGGGCGATGGCGACTCGCTGCTGCTCGCCGCCGGAGAGCTGACGCGGATAATGCCCGGTGCGCTCACCGAGACCGACGCCGGCGAGGGTTTCCGCCGCGACGCCGCGGGCGTCTGTGCGCCCGGCCAGCTCGAGGGGCAACATGACATTCTCAAGCGCGGTAAGGGCCGGGATGAGGTGGAAGGACTGGAACACGAACCCTACGCGCTGCGCGCGCAGCCGTGCCCGCCCGTCCTCGTCGAGCTGCGTCAGGTCCTGCCCCTCAAGAAGTACCCGGCCAGCGCTCGGCGCATCAAGGCCGGCGAGCAGCGCCAGGAGCGTCGACTTGCCTGCCCCGGAGGGGCCGGTGATGGCGACGGACTCGCCGGCGGCGATATCGAGTGAAACATCATCGACAATGGTCAGCGAACCTTCGGGACTGCTAACCTGCTTGGAGAGGTTTTCAGCTTTGAGAACGCTGCCGCGAATCATCGGCGCTGCTGCGCTGAGCTTGGGATTGGTGTTCATCGCGCTCCAAAACGCGGTGGCCGCCGACCGCAACATCCTTGTCTTCGGCGACAGTCTGAGTGCCGCCTTCGGAATCCGGCCGGAGCAGGGTTGGGTCGCTCTGCTTACGCAGCGACTGCAGGCACAAGGGTACGGGTACCAGATCGTCAACGCCAGCGTAAGCGGTGAGACGACCGAAGGCGGCCTCGAACGGTTGCCCCGAGCCCTGCAGCTGCATCAGCCCGGCGTCGTGGTCCTCGAGCTTGGCGCCAATGATGCCCTGCGCGGGCTGCCGCTGGGTGTCACACGCGCCAACCTGGGCAAGATGATCGAACTCGTGCAGGGCGCGGGTGCCCGCATTCTGCTGGTCGGCATCCGTATTCCCCCGAACTACGGGCCGCGCTATACGGAGGAGTTCGCCGGCATATTCCCGGCGCTGGCGAAGCAATATCATCTGCCGCTGGTTCCGTTTCTCCTGCAGGACGTCGCGCTCAACCCGGCGCGCATGCAGGAGGACGGCATGCACCCGAACGCGGCCGGTGAGCCGCCTGTTCTTGATACGGTCTGGCCCTATCTGAAACCGCTGCTCAAGAAAAACCCCTAAGAAGCCCCAGGACGTCGATGGACAAAATCTGGCTCAAATCCTACCCCGCCGGAGTTCCGGCGCAGGTCGATCCTGCGCAGCTGCGCACGCTGAAAGAGCTGATCGAAAAGACCTGCGTCCGGCACGCGGAGCGGGTGGCGTTCATCCAGATGGACGCACAGCTAACGTACCGGCAGCTCGATGATCTGAGCAAGTCGTTCGGCGCCTGGCTGCAGCAGCAGGGCTTCGCAAAGGGTGACCGGCTCGCGATCATGCTACCGAATACGCTGCAGTACCCGATCGCGCTGTTCGGCGCGCTGCGTGCCGGGCTCATAGTCGTCAATACCAACCCGCTCTACACCGCGACTGAACTCGAGTACCAGCTAAGCGATTCGGGTGCCACGGCAATTATCGTGCTGGAGAACTTTGCCCACGTGGTGCAGCAGGTCCTGCCGCGCACCAAGGTGCGGCGCGTGCTGGTGACCTCGGCCGGCGAGTACCTGAGGTTCCCGAAGTCCTTGATCGTCAATTATGTGGTGCGGCACGTACGCAAGCAGGTTCCTGCGTGGCACATCCCCGGAGCGGTTAGTTTCAGGTCCGCAGTCGAGGCGGGCCGCAAGCTGCCCCTGGCGCCCGTCGAGGTCGACGCGGAGGATCTGGCATTCCTGCAGTACACGGGTGGCACGACGGGTGTGGCCAAAGGCGCGATGCTCTCGCACGGCAACGTCAGCATCAACGTCCTGCAGGCGGCAGCCTGGGTCGGCAAGGCCTTTGAAGCGCCCGGCGTTCTGATCACGGCTATCCCGCTCTATCACATCTTCGCGCTGTCCGGGAATTGCATGATGTATGCGCACCTGGGTTGGACCAACGTGCTAATCATCAATCCTCGCGACCTCCCGGCGATGCTCGGAGAAATGAAGAAGCACCCGCCCAATTACTTCAGTGGGGTCAACACGCTGTTCAACGCTCTGCTACACGCTCCTGGATTCGCGGACATCAATTTCAGCGGCTTGAAGGTGACACTTGGCGGAGGCATGGCGGTGCAGAGGACGGTTGCTGAGCGGTGGAAGCAGGCGACGGGCTGCGTGCTCACCCAGGCCTGGGGGCTCACGGAGACCTCCCCGGCGGCCTGCATCAATCCTGACCATATTGATTTCAATGGCTCTATCGGCCTGCCAATTTCCTCAACGGAAGTGGCGATTAAGGACGACGCCGGGCAGGACGTTGAGCTCGGGCAGCTCGGGGAGATCTGCGTCCGCGGCCCGCAGGTGATGAAGGGTTACTGGAATCGACCGGATGAGACCGCGAAGGTCATGCTGCCCGGCGACTGGCTTCGCACCGGCGACATCGGGCGAATGGACGAAAAGGGCTTCGTATTCATTGAGGACCGGAAGAAGGACATGATCCTTGTCTCGGGTTTCAACGTCTATCCCAATGAAGTAGAGGCTGCAGCCGTCACTCACCCCGGGATTTTGGAAGCGGCAGCGGTCGCGCAGCCGGATGAGCACTCTGGAGAGGTCGTAGCTCTATTCGTGGTCCGGAAAGATCCGAATCTGACTGAGCAGAATGTGATTGATCACGCACGTAAGTCTTTAGCTGGTTACAAGATACCCAAACATGTCTACTTCAGGGCCGGAGTTGCCCAAATCGAACGTTGGAAAAATACTCAGAAAAGCTCTAAGGGAAGAAACGTCGAAGGTCTCTACCGGGTGAGGTCATCGGCCTGTCGAGCGGGAGTTACACACGGTCTTTCAGCCTGGGACAGAATAAGAGTCAGAACAACCAAAGCGTCGCGATCCCGTCGCTTCCCCGTTCGAAGCAAGCCATCTTTCGCATCCAGCATGTGCTTAAGTGACGAGAGCAGATTCGCCAGCCGCCTAAATTCGCCCCGAATAATGCGGGGATCCGTGCCTTCGCCCCGAGAGAATGTGAACCGATGAATAGCTCCGCCCGGAACGCGGCCGCGCGCCTTAAGTGTCAAGACTGGGGACTGGCCTTTAGTCTTCGAAGACCTAAGGCGCACCTGGCCATCCTTAACGATCGCTATTCCTTTACGTTCTAGCTCGCAGAGCAGAGCGCGATACGGAACGTCTGGCGAATACGTCTCGGCAAGCGCAAAAAACGAGGGTCCAGGCCCATTGATTGGTAAGGCCTTTGGTTTACCCGATGGACTAGTGAGCGCACGGTCCGATTTCCAACCATTGGTTACCAGTTCAATTGGCGTTCTGCCCCGAGCAGCCGTCGGGTGACGACTTCTCCCGCGTAGGACTTGCCGAACGTAAGCCCGTGTTAAACCGGTTTGAGCTGAAACGCGCGACTGATTGATCTTCCCGTTACGTAGTCTCGCAGTTGCAGCCGCGGCGCGCACGAATGCCTCACGAGAGAGATCAGAAAGCAGTCTGGGAGTGACGCCCAGCGGCAGAAGGACGGTTGCGAGATCGCAAACCAGTTGTTTCAGGGAGCTTTCTTCAGACTTACCAATAGCGCCTGGATCTAAGAGGCGGATTTTGCGCTCTACGTGGCGACGGGCCATGGAAACCGGGAGTCCGTATCGGGCCGACTTCGGCGATAGCCAATCATCGCACCCCCAAGAACTGGGGAACTCTTAGACGCTACGCGTTTGTGCAGAAACGCGGTTCAGCGAACCGTGCCTCTTGGCGGCCTCACGCCGCTACCGATGATCCCGTTGGCCGCCGCACCCGAGCCGATGATCCCTGCTGAGTTGGGCTGTGCCCCGCTACCAATGATCCCGTTGGCCGCCGCACCCGAGCCGATGATCCCGGCCGTATGGGGGTGGGCTCCGCTACCGATGATGCCGTTGGCCGCCGCCCCCGAACCAATGATCCCTGCTGAGTTGGGCTGTGCCCCGCTACCAATGATCCCGTTGGCCGCCGCACCCGAGCCGATGATCCCGGCCGTATGGGGGTGGGCTCCGCTACCGATGATGCCGTTGGCCGCCGCCCCCGAACCAATGATCCCTGCTGAGTTGGGCTGCGCGCCACTACCAATGATCCCATTGGCCGCCGCACCCGAGCCGATGATCCCAGCCGTATGGGGGTGGGTGCCGCTACCGATGATGCCGTTGGCCGCTGCCCCCGAGCCAATGATCCCGCTCGAGTTGGGCTGGGCGCCGCTACCGATGATCCCGTTGGCCGCTGCGCCTGAACCGATGATCCCTGCTGAGTTGGGCTGCGCGCCACTACCAATGATCCCGTTGGCCGCCGCGCCCGAGCCGATGATCCCGCCGTAGTGGGGGTGGGTCCCGCTCCCGATGATGCCGTTGGCCGCTGCACCCGAGCCGATGATCCCTGCTGAGTTGGGCTGCGCGCCACTACCAATGATCCCGTTGGCCGCCGCACCCGAGCCGATGATCCCAGCCGTAGTGGGGCTGGGTCGCCGCTACCGATGATCCCGTTGGCCGCTGCACCCGAGCCGATGATCCCGGCCGTGTTGGGGTGGGCGCCGCTACCGATGATCCCGTTGGCCGCTGCGCCTGAACCAATGATCCCTGCTGAGTTGGGCTGCGCGCCACTACCAATGATCCCGTTGGCCGCCGCACCCGAGCCGATGATCCCGGCCGTATGGGGGTGGGCGCCGCTACCGATGATGCCGTTGGCCGCTGCGCCCGAGCCGATGATTCCTGCTGAGTTGGGCTGCGCGCCACTACCAATGATCCCGTTGGCCGCCGCACCCGAGCCGATGATCCCGGCCGTATGGGGGTGGGCGCCGCTACCGATGATGCCGTTGGCCGCTGCGCCCGAGCCGATGATTCCGGTCGAGTTGGGCTGCGCGCCACTACCAATGATCCCGTTGGCCGCTGCGCCCGAGCCGATGATCCCGGCCGTATGGGGGTGGGCGCCGCTACCGATGATGCCGTTGGCCGCTGCGCCCGAGCCGATGATTCCGGTCGAGTTGGGCTGGGCGCCGCTACCGATGATCCCGTTGGCCGCTGCGCCCGAACCGATGATCCCTGCTGAGTTGGGCTGCGCCCCGCTACCAATGATGCCGTTTGCCGCAGCACCACTTCCGATGATTCCCGCGACCAGAACAACTCCACCGCGAACCGGCTGAGTTCCGCTGATGGCCATTCGGGTCCCAACTTCAGGCGACAGCTGTCCGCCGGACATAGCACCTGTCAAATCAACCTTGATGCCATTGACTAGAACACTGCCAAGAGCCGGCTCAGCCTTCTGAACTAAGCCTGAGAGAAAAACCTGTGTTGCACCCGCAGTGTAAATACCTCGATCTTGCACCGCGGAAACCTGGATCGTTCCGTCAGCACGGGAAACACCATAGACGGATACTGAATTGCCCACTGCAAGCGCATCAGCATTAGCGACTGCAATTCGTTGGCCCAGCACTGTGGCCGTATGACTCACCAAGTCAACCGATTCAACGGGACCCATGACCAAGAGTTCGGGACTTCCACGGGTCTCGGCCATGCCGGAAGAGGCAGCGATGGCCGCGAAAACCGCGAAATGGACTGCTGAATACTTCTTCATCGATCTCTCTCCCAGAGTCGCGGTCGTTACTTTTTTGGAATCACAGCCGCGAGCACATCGATCTCAATAGGCGTCGTGGGCTTAGGTACGTCCCTCTGCCCCTGTGTCGTGCTAGTGCTAGGTTCTTGAACGGAGGTCGTGGACTGGTCTTCAAAGAAATAGATACCCACGCCATATTTCCGTCCGGAATCGCCCTGATCCGGCGGTAGGAGGCGCGTGAGAAAAGTGTCGAGCTCGGTCAGCATTTCCTGACCGCGCTCGGCCGAAAGGGCCATGAATTTGTCGCGGCCCAGTTCAGAGATTGGCCGGTCGCAAACCACTGCGCGCTCGAAGAAAACTGGCTCGTCACCGGTCCGCATCAAGTTGTGGACGTAACTCGACGCGACGTTTGTGACGACACGGCCCATCAATTCGATTCGCTTAACGTCCGAATCGGTTGGCAAGTAAGCGCGCGAGAGGCAACGGACAGTGGAACCGTGCAGGACTTCGACCGATTCGGATGCCACTAACTCGTCGAGGAGTGCCTCGCGATCTGCGCCAGGGCAAGCAATCGCAACCAAATCAGCGAAGCTGCGTCTTGGGGAGCCGGGTATAGGAGCAACGTCCAGCTCCAGCGCAAGACCATAGGCACCCGAGAAGCCCGAGTGGGTATGCCAAACCGTCAGAAGGTTGGTCACCTGATCAAGGCTGACTGTGGCCCGCAAGCTATGCGGAGCTCCCGACCTCGTGGCCTCACGCAACGCTGTGACGTCAGATTTGGTAAGTCCGGCAACCGCTGCCAGTCTGGTATCGGTTGTCGCTCGCTTTTGATCAGCGAGTCTGGCTTCGAGCGCCTGGATGTAGGTGCGACGCACAACTCCCGAGATTTCGCTCGCGGAGATCCCATACTCAAACGCAACGCGCGTGAGCGGCCGCACCAGTGATGCGAACACGTTCAATACCGCTTCTTTTTCGCGGGCGGATTTATTCATTGTCGAGACGCTATTGTTCTTACATAACTCTAGGTACTTCAGTGACTTATGTCAATTAACGATGTGTGACGACGGCGCTGTTGAGCGTCCGTAAAATGCCAAAAGTGCTTCTGAAACAAAAGCTTACGATGCCACTGGGAGCTGTGGGCGTGCGGTCGAGTGGAGGCTGAAGAGACCTGCCGCACTCAATCGGTGCGGCCGCACAACACCCCGTAGGAGGGCTCCTACGTGCGCTCGCCGGGTTCCAGGAGTCGCCGATGCTCGAGGATCGCGTAACGATCGGTCATCCCGGCGATGTAGTCAGCGACGGCGCGCGCCCGCCCGGAGCTGCCGTGCGCACTCTCGGAATGCACCGCGTGATCGCGATGTTCCGTCGGCATGAGACTTACGTCCTTGAAAAATGCCTCGAAGAGCTGTTGCAGCACGCGGCGCGCCTTGGAGGTCATGCGCAGCACCTTGTAGTGCCGATAGACGTGTTCGCCGAGGAATGCCTTGAGTTCCAGGTGCTCTTCCTGGCATTCCGCGCTCAGCATTGCGATCGGTTTGTGCTGGGCACGCACCTCGTCGATTGAGTGTGGCTGCACCTGCTCAAGCTGCGACTGTGTCGTGCGGATGAAGTCGCTCACCAGGTAATTGACCATGCGCCGTATCGTCTCGTGCACCAGGCGGCGCTCGCCGAGCTGCGGGTACTGTGCCAGCACCGCATCGTGCTGACGGCGGAACATCCGCACCTCGCGCAGTGATGCGAGGTCGATCAGCTGCGCGCGGATACCGTCGTCGACATCGTGGTTGTTATAGGCGATTTCATCCGACAGATTCGCGATCTGCGCTTCCAGTCCAGGTTGGCGTCGGAGGATGAAGCGCTCGCCGAGCTCCCCGAGATCCCTGGCGTTGCGCACAGAACAGTGCTTGAGGATGCCCTCGCGGCATTCGAAGGTCAGGTTCAGCCCGCGAAACTCAGCATAGCGCTCTTCAAGCTCATCCACGACGCGCAGCGACTGCAGGTTGTGCTCAAAGCCGCCGTAGTCGCGCATGCATTCGTTCAGCGCATCCTGTCCGGCGTGCCCGAAGGGCGTGTGTCCGAGGTCGTGGGCGAGGCTGATGGCTTCCGTCAGCGCCTCATTCAGCCGCAGCGCGAGCGCGACCGAGCGGGCGATCTGCGCCACCTCGATGGAATGCGTAATGCGCGTGCGATACAGGTCGCCTTCGTGATTGACGAACACCTGGGTCTTGTAGACCAGGCGGCGGAAGGCGTTGGAGTGAATGATGCGATCGCGGTCGCGCTGGAACTCGCCGCGAAACTCGGGGCGTGGTTCCGGCACCCGCCGGCCGCGGGACTGCGCATCATGAGCCGCATAGGGGGCGAGCGACGCGCTGGCGGTTGCCACGTCGTTCACGCGCTGACCCCCGCGTGCTGTGCGAGCGTGCTCTGCAGCGCCCCTTCCGGGTAGTCGGCCGTCACAAACGCTTCCCCGATGCGGCGCAGCAGCACCAGGCGCAGCCGCCCCTGCAACACTTTCTTATCGATACGCATGTGCTCGAGGAGTGCTGCGGGAGTCACCGAGGGGATCTGCGCCGGCAGGCCCGCGAGCTCGACGAGGCGCCGCACGCGCGCGGCATCCGGCGCGCTCAGCAGCCCGCACTCGCGCGACATGGCCGCCGCCATGACCATTCCGGCGCCCACCGCCTCCCCATGCAGCCACTCACGGTATGCAGTGGCGGCTTCGGCCGCATGACCGAAGGTGTGGCCGAGATTCAGCAGCGCGCGCTCGCCCTGCTCGCGCTCATCGCGCCCGACGATGGCGGCCTTGATCTCGCAGGAGCGCCGGATGACGTGCGCAAGCGCCGCGGGGTCCTTGGCGAGCAGGTTGCCGAGGTGCGCCTCTATCCAGTCGAACAGCTGAGGATCGCAGATGAGTCCGTACTTAATGACCTCGGCGAGGCCGGCGCGCAGCTCCCGTCCCGGGAGCGTGCTGAGCGTACTGATGTCGCTCACTACCAGGTGCGGCTGGTGGAACGCTCCGATCAGGTTCTTTCCACCCGGGTGATTCACCGCGGTCTTGCCCCCGACCGCTGAATCCACCTGCGCCAGCAGGGTAGTCGGCACCTGTACGAAGGCGACCCCGCGCTGGTAGGTCGCCGCGACGAAACCTGCCAGATCGCCCACCACACCGCCCCCCAGAGCGAGCACGGCGCAGTCGCGCGCAAAGCGGTTGGCGATCAGAACGTCGAGGACGCGCGCCATATTGGCGAGACTCTTGTGCGCCTCGCCGTCCGGCAGGATCACCTCGACACAGCGCCGCGCACCGAGACCTGAGCGCAGCGCGCGCATATAGAGGGGGGCCACGGTGGTATTGCTCACGATGAGCACGTCGCGGGCCTCGAGCCCGGCGAAGCTCTCGGGGCGCGCGATGAGGCCCGCACCGATGAGGATCGGGTAGCTGCGGTCGCCGAGTTCGACGTTGAGGGTATCCACTTAGGCGTGCGGCATACGGCTTAGCTGGGCGGAGGACCGCCTCGAGTATACGTGAACGCCCTAACGGCACTGCCCGCTCAGGCTGGCGGTGCGCTCAGCTCGCGCAGAATGCTCTCCGCCACGTGTTGGACCTTGCGACCGTCGGTGGAGACGACGATGTCGGCGATACCCGCATAGAGCGGGGCGCGCGCGCTCATCAGCAGCCCAAGTCGCTCGGCCGGATCGCCCGCGGCGATGAGCGGCCGATGGCGACCGTAGCGCACGCGGTGCACCTGCTGCGCCACCGAGGTCTCGAGGTACACCACCTGGCCGCGCCCGGCGAGGTGCCGGCGGTTCTCCTCGAGGAGTACCGCCCCGCCGCCGGTGGCGAGCACGATGCCCGGCAGCGCGGTCAGGGCCTCGATGGCCTCGCGCTCGCGCTGCCGGAATCCTGGTTCACCCTCCTTCTCGAAGATGAAGGGGATGTCGACACCGGTGCGCCGCTCGATCTCGGCATCACTGTCGTAGAAGGGCAGCTTCAGCACGCGCGCCACGTAGCGGCCGACCGCGGTCTTGCCGGAACCCATGGGGCCGATGAGGAAAACACTGGTGCTGCCACGCATATGCACGGACAGGATACCTAAAACGCCGCGGCCGCCTCAGTGGGCGGCCGCGGGAGTCATCAGCCAAGCGCCCGGGGCGCTTCAGTTCATGACGTTGACGCCCTCGCGCACGATCTTCGGGGTAATGAAGATCATGAGCTCATCCTTGTTGTCCTGGTGCACGGTGTTCTTGAACAGGTGCCCGAGGACCGGGATGTCGCCGAGGTAGGGGACCTTGGTGTCGTCCTCGCGCTCGGTGGTCGACAGGATGCCGCCCAGCACCACAGTCTGGCCGTCATTCACCAGCACCTGCGTCGAGATCTCGCGCGTGTTGATCGAGGGCACGTTGACGCCGCCGGAGGCGACCACGATCGTGCCCACGGCGTCGTCACGGACGTCGAGGTCGAGGATGATGCGGTTGTCAGGCGTGATCTGCGGAGTGACCTTGAGCGAGAGCACCGCCTTCTTGAACTGAATGGTGGTGGCACCGCTCGAGGCGGACTGCTGGTAAGGAATCTCCTGGCCCTGCTCGATGACCGCTTCCTTCTGGTTGGCGGTGATGACGCGCGGGGTGGCAATGATGTTTGCCTGGGTCTCGGCCTGGGCCGCCGAGAGCTCAAGGTCCACCAGGAAGTTGTTGCCGAGGATGCCGAGCGCGAACGAGCCGGCCGGGCTCGAGACCGGCAGGTTGACGTTGTAGCGGTTCACGGCGCTGCTGCCGGTGGGCAGCGTCACCGGGTAGATGGAGGTGCCGCCGTTACCCTGCAGGTTGGTCAGGGCGGAGCTCACGATCTGATCGGTGCCCGCGGCGGTGCCGCTCGTGGTCACGAGTCCGGTCTGGCCGTTCTGGTTGACGCTGGTGAAGCCGAAGCGCGCGCCGAGGTCACGCTCGAAGTCGTTGTTCACGATCACGATGCGCGCCTCGATCTGCACCTGGCGCACCGGGATGTCGAGGGTGGCCACCAGGCGGCGGATGTCGGCGATGCGATCGGCGGTGTCCTGCAGCAGGAGCGTATTGGTGCGCTCATCCACCGCGACACTACCGCGCTGCGAGAGCAGCGAATTGGTCTGGGTCTTCACCAGGGCCGCCATGTCGGAGGCCTTGGCGTAGTTGACCTGCAGGTACTCGGAGCGCAGCGGCGCGAGCTCCTGCACGTCTTTCTTCGCGGCCAGCTCCGCCTTCTCGCGCGCGGCCAGCTCCGCCTGCGGCGCGACGATGATGACGTTGTCCTGGCGGCGCTTGTCGAGGCCCTTGGTGCGCAGCACGATGTCGAGGGCCTGATCCCACGGCACGTTCTGCAGGCGCAGGGTCACGTTGCCGCTGACCGAGTCACTGACCACGATGTTCTGGCCACTGGCATCGGCCAGCAGCTGCAGCACCGCGCGCGTCTCGATGTCCTGGAAGTTCAGCGTCAGGCGCTCACCGGTGTAGACCGGCTTGTCCTCGGGGGCGTTGAGCGCCTTGTGGCGCGGCGCGACCTCGACCACGTACTGATCATCTGACTGGTAGGCGAGCTGCTCGTAGTCGCCGTTGGCGGCGATGGCGATGCGGGCGCCGTTGCCGACGCGGCTGACGTCGAAGCTGTTCACCGGCGTGCCGTAGTCGGTGGCGTCGTAGCGACGCACCAGGTTGGCCGGCACCCCTGCGTCACCGAAGTCGACCACGATCTGGTTGCCGACCTGGTGCAGGTTGATGTGGGTGTGCGGATCGGAGAGCTTCACGATGACCCGGCCGGCGCCGTCGGCGCTGCGGCGGAAGTCGATGGCGCGCAGCTCGCGCACGCCGGGACCGCTGCTGCCGGTCACGGCATTGGAGCTGTTCGGGCTGCTGGCCACCACGGGGGCGGCGGCGCTGCCGGCCGCGCCGCTGGCGCCGAGCAACACGACGATGTTGTTGCCCTCGACGCGCGTGTCATAAGGCACGAGCTTATCCAGATTCAGCACCAGGCGCGTGCGGTCCTTGGTCTCGGCCGCGAGGATGGTGTCGAGCCCGGAGGCGTGCACGTCGATGCGCCGCGAGGGCAGCGCCAGCGTCGTGTTGGGCAGATCAAGGGAGATGCGCGCCGGGTTATCGATGGTGAACGACAAGGGCTGCGGTGCCGGGGCCGACAGGCGCATCGTGAGTTGCAGCTGCTGGCCGGCGAGTGGCTGCACGTCGATGGCTTGCAGTGCGGGTTGATCCGCGGCCAGTGCAGGTGCTCCCGCGAGCATGCCGAATGCTCCCGCGAGCACGAGGGCCGTGCCGAGGAGACGATTGATCAGGCGATGGCGTTGCATTCTGAAGAACTCCCTGCTGGACCTTATTCGTTCAATGCCAGCGCGGCGGGGCGCTCCATGTACCCGCCCACGCTGTCAGGAACGATTTCAACAACACTGATTTTCGAAGGGCTGATCTCGGTGATCTTGCCTTCGGCCTGGCCGATGTGGTTGCCGGTGGTGACCCGGTGCACCAGGCCATCCTTGGTCTGCACCAGGCCATAGATCGACGCGCCGAGACGCAGCGTGCCGACCATCTTCAAAGTGTCGAGCGAGTACTGCTCGAGGAACTCGCGGTTGCGCTTCTGATCGGGCCGCACCCCTGCCAGCCCGGCGCCGGAGCCCGGACTGCTCGGCAGGAACGGCGAGCGCAGGTCGGAGGCGGCGTAAACGAAGGTCTCGTAGGGCTTGATCTCCGGCAGCGGCTCGACGCGGCCACCGGGCTCCTTCTTGGTGTCGTCCACGAAGCGCTGCAGCTCGTCATCGGCGCTCGAGCAGGCGGTGACGGCAGCGTAGGCCAGGCACGCGAGGCTCAGGCACACGATACGCAGCGCGGTTCGGTCGGAAGGCTTGTGCATAAGTGGATACCGGCTCACGACATTCATGGGATCAGCCGCCCGCCCTAGGGGGGCGCTGCTTGGGGGCGTTCTTGTTCTTGTCAGCCTCGCCTGCGGCGATCTCGTCCTCATCGAGGTAGCGATAAGTTTTCGCCGTGAGCTCGAGCGACAACTGGTCGTAGGCGTCCTTGCTGTCCGGCTTGATGTCGATGTCGTGCAGCGTGACGATGCGCGGCAGCGCCGCGATGCCACTCACGAACTCGCCGAACTGGTGGTAGCTGCCAGTCAGCTTGATCTTGATCGGCAGCTCCGCGTAGAAGTCCTTGCGCTGTTCCGCCTGCGGCTGGAACAGCTTCTCCTGCAGGCCCGCGGCGAGGCCCGTCTGCGAGATGTCCACCAGCAGGCTCGGCACCTCGGTCTTGCCCGGCAGCTGGCGCAGCAGGGCGCCGAAGGAGCGCTCGATGTCCTTCAGCTGCTGCTTGTAGACCTCGAGGTTCACGGCCTTGGCGTGCTTCTCGCGGAACTCGCCGCGCAGCTTCTGCTCCTCGGCGGTGAACTGCTCCAGGCGCGGACGCTGCTCGCTCCACACGAAGAAGTAGATCCCGAGTGCGGACAGCACCAGGAAGGCGACGCCCACCGCGCCGGCGAGCACCGGCAGCGGCCAGCGGCCCGGGTCGCGCGGATCAAGCGACCGCAGCTCCTCAAGGATGTTCATTGCTGCGCTCCCGCACCGCCGAGGCTTGCCTTGCGGATCTTGTTCTTGGCCGCGCGCGCGGAACCGTCATCCGGTGCGGATGCGGTGACCTGCTGCGCGCTCAGGGTGAAGCTCGAGCCGGGGCCCGAGCCCTTGGTGGTCTGCACCACCTCCAGCGAGGGGTTGCGCAGCCACTGCGAGCCGTCGATGTTGCGCATGAAGGAGGACACACGCGTGCTCGACTGCGCGATGCCGTCGAACTTGAGCGTGGTGCCGTTCTGCTTGACCGCGGTGAGGTACACGCCCTCAGGCAGGGTGCGCACGATCTCATCGAATACGTGCACGATTTCCGGACGCGAGCGCTGCAGCTTCTCGATGATCTCCATGCGCGCGATGTACTTCTGCTTGGCGGTCTCGAGGTTGTTGATCTCCTCGTTTTCCTTGTCCAGCGTCTTGATCTGCGTGCGCAGCGCGTCGTTGCGGTGCTGCTGCGCGTCGATCATTTGCGAGTACATCAGGTAGGCGGCGAAGGTTGTGAACATCGCGGCGACCGCGGCCACACCCAGCGCCACCAGGAACTTGAGCTTGCGCTCTTTGCGTTTGCTTTCCCGGTGGGGAAGCAGGTTTATGCGTGGCATATCAGTCAAAGCTCCGCAGGGCGAGACCACACGCAGTCAGGAGTGCGGTGGCATCGCGTTGCACCGCCTGCGCCTTGGCGCGCGAGGACAGCTTCATCTGGCCGAGCGGGTCGCCCTTCTCGGCGGAAATACCCACGCGGCTGGAGATGACCTCCGCCACTCCGGGGATATTGGCGCAGCCGCCGCACACCAGGATCTTCTCGGGCTGCTCGCGGCCGGAGCCTGAGGCGAGGTAGAACTGCAGCGAACGGCTCACCTGCTGCGTCATGTCGTCGATGAAGGGGTCGAGCACTTCCGACTGGTAATTCCCGGGCAGGCCGCCTTCCTTCTTGGCGCGCCCCGCCTCTTCCATGGCGAGACCGTAGGTGCGCATGATTTCCTCGGTGAGCTGCTGCCCGCCGAAGGCGAAGTCGCGCGTGTAGACCACCTTGAGGTTGCGCAGCACGCTGAAGGTGGTGCTGCTGGCGCCGAAATCGACCACCGCGATGGTGCGGTCGATGCCGCCGTCGGGCATCTGGTGCGTCATCAGCTTGCAGGCGTTCTCGAGCGCGAAGGCCTCGACGTCGACGATCTTGGCGGTGAGGCCTGCAGCCTTTACGGCCGCCTGGCGCTGCTCGACGTTCTCGGTGCGCGTCGCCACCAGCAGCACATCGTTGCTGTCGGTGTCCTTCTCATTCGGGCCCAGCACTTCGAAGTCGTACGAGACCTCATCCATCGGGAAGGGAATGTACTGGTCAGCCTGCATCTCCACCTGGGCTTCCAGATCCCCGGCGCGCAGCGCGCGCGGCATCTGGATGACTTTGGTGATCGCCGCATCGCCGGAGATCGCGACCGCGACCTCCGCGCTCTTGGCACCCGCGCGCTTCACCGCGCGGCGGATCGCCTCGCCGACGGCCTCCGCATCCACGATCGCCTTCTCGTTGATGGCGTTCTGGGGGGTGGGCTCGGCCGCATACGCCTCCACTCGATACTGGCCACCGGCCATCGACAGCTCGATAAGCTTCACCGATGAGGTGGTTATGTCAAGTCCCAGGATCGGGCGGTACTTACGCTGCAGCAGCAACATTTTTATTTCCTTTTCAGGACATTACGCCTGAAATTGACCGCCCTGTATTAGACTCAGGAACACTATATATCAGCGCAAAGTTAAATTGAACGTGAGGGACCTCACGGATGCGCACGGTACCGCCAGTGCCCTGTAGCGGACTGCCGACAGCGTCACGGGTGCGATAAGTCGCAGTGCGCCCGATCAACGAATGCAGCGGCGTGTGGTCCAAGCGTCCTTTGGGGGACGCGCGAAGCGTTACGGCGAAACAGGAGGTGGGTACCGTGCGAGCGAGGATTGAGTCGGTGGCGAACCGCAGCCTGGGTGCGCGTGACCATGCGCGCCCGAGTGCGTTAACGTTCGAACCGGCAACCCCGCTGTCATAGGTACTTGCGTCCCGTAGACCGGAGGCTTTGCGTCCCCACCTTTCGGTGAGTTTGCCCTGAAACGGCGGCTACTATGCATAGCCGTTAATGGGAGCGCAAGCACGGAGAGTTGGTTTCTGTGAAATGGAATTACTTTCGAGTTCTGGCGGTTATCTGCGCCAGTGTGATGCTGTTCACACTTCTGGGTGCGTACGCGCTGGCGTGCAGCTACGTGTATCTGGTGCCCTCGCTCCCCTCGATCGAGTCGATGCGCAACGTCGAGCTGCAGGTACCGTTGCGCGTCTACACGCGCACCGGCGCGCTCATCGCGCAGATCGGCGAGCAGCGGCGCATCCCGGTCACCTACGACCAGATCCCTGAGCTGGTGAAGCACGCCTTCCTCGCCGCCGAGGACGAGCGCTTCTTCGAGCACCACGGCATCGACTACTTCGGCGTGGTGCGCGCGGTGCTCATCGACGTGGTATCGGGCGACAAGACGCAGGGCGCGAGCACGATCACCATGCAGGCCGCGCGCAACATGTTCCTGAGCCTGGACAAGACCGCGCGCCGCAAGCTGCAGGAAACCTTCGTGACCTACCGCATGGAGCACGAGTTCACCAAGCAGGAAATCTTCGGTCTCTACCTCAACGTGATCTTCTTCGGCCAGCGCGCCTACGGCGTCGCCGCCGCCGCCGAGGCATTCTTCGGCAAGACGCTCGATAAGCTCGACGTCGCCGAGGCCGCCACCATCGCAGGTCTTCCCAAGGCACCCTCGCGCTACAACCCGATCGTTGACCCGCAGGCCGCCACCGGGCGGCGCGCCTACGTGTTGCGCCGCATGCGCGAGCTCGGCTACATCGATGCCACCACCGCGGAGGCTGCCAACAAGGAGCCGATGGAGGCGCGTGCGCACGCGCCACTCTTTGACGTCGAGGCGCCCTACGTCGCCGAGATGGCGCGCCTGGAGCTGCGGCAGCGCTTCGGTCCCTCCGCCGAGAGCGCCGGCTACAAGGTCTACACCACCATCGACGGACGCCTGCAGGGGGATGCCAACCGTGCGGTGCGCGTCGGCCTCATCGAGTACGATCGCCGCCACGGCTGGCGCGGACCCGCCGGACACGTCGATCTGCCCGCGCACGGTGAGCCGGACTACGATGACCTGGTCGATGAGTACGCCGCCATTGGCAACCTCGTGCCCGCGCTCGTGGTGTCGGTGGAGGAGAAGTCGGTGCACGCATACCTGAAGGGCGCCGGCACCGCCACGATCGACTGGGACGGCCTGTCCTGGGCACGCAAGGAGCTGCGCAACGAGACCCTGGGACCCGCGCCTAAGGACGCCGGCCAGATCCTGGCGCGCGGCGACGTGGTGTACGTCGTGACCGACAACCAGGGGCACGCACAGCTCGCGCAGATCCCCGAGGCGCAGAGCGCACTCGTGGCGCTCGACCCGAACGATGGCAGCGTGGTGGCCCTCGTCGGCGGCTTCGATTACTTCACCAATAAGTACAACCGTGTCACCCAGGCGCGGCGCCTGCCGGGCTCGGGGTTCAAGCCCTTCCTGTATTCGGGGGCGCTCGAGCACGGTTTCACGCCGGCGAGCGTCATCCTTGATGCGCCGATCGTGCTCGACGGCAACGGCAGCGAGGACAACTGGCGTCCCGAGAACAACGAGCGCCAGTTCGGCGGGCCGACCCGCATGCGCGAGGCCCTGGTGCATTCGCGCAACCTGGTGTCGATCCGCATCCTCAAGGAGATCGGCATCGCCACCGCGATCGACTACGTCCAGCGCTTCGGCTTCGACCCGAAGAACATGCCCCACGACCTGACGCTGGCGCTCGGGACCATGGCGGTGACGCCGCTTGACCTCGCGGCCGCCTACGCCGTGTTCGCCAACGGCGGCTATCGCGTGCAACCCTACTTCATCGAACGCATCGAGGATGCCTCCGGGCAGGTGGTGTGGCGCGCCGCGCCGCGCCGCGTCTGCACGCAATGCGAGCAGGCCGCGGCCCCCGCAGTGCCCGATGAGCAGGGCGCGCAGCCGGTGCGCACCGCCGACGCCACGCAGGGGGAACCCGCGCCGCTGCCGGCTGCGGAAGCCGCACCGCGCGTCATCACCGCGCAGAACGCCTATGTGATGGATGACATGATGGCGGACGTCATCAAGCGCGGGACCGGCAGTCGCGCGCGCTCACTCAACCGCAGCGACATTGCCGGCAAGACCGGCACTACCAACGAGGCCAAGGACACCTGGTTCAATGGCTTCACACCCAACCTCGTGGCGACCGTATGGGTGGGTTTCGATCAGGAGCGCCCGCTCGGCGAGGCAGAGGAAGGCGCCCACACCGCGCTGCCGATCTGGATCAACTTCATGGGCGAGGCGCTCAAGGGCGTGACCGAGCAGCACCGTGCCATGCCCGATGGCATCGTCACCCTGCGCATCTCCCCTGACACCGGGGCGCTGGTGAGTGCCGAGAACCCGGCTGGCGTGCCGGAGATCTTCATTGCCGATCACCTGCCCTCGGCCGCGGACGCGGCGGCGGCGGTAGCGGCGCAGGGACAGCAGGCCCAGCAGAGCGGCGAACCGATCTTCTAAAACCCATGGCGAAGCGACACCCGACGCGCGGCGACAACCTGCGGCGCGCGCTGGCGCAGGAAGCTGCGCGCATCATGGCCGAGCACGGCATCCGCGACTTCCTCATCGCCAAGCGCAAGGCGGCCGAGCGCTTCGGCGTCACCGATGGCGGGGCCGTGCTGCCGAAGAACCGCGAGATCGAGGAGGCGCTCGTGGCCTACCAGCGCCTGTTCGGAGGCGCCTCGCACCTCCAGGCGCTACACGCGCAGCGCAGCGCCGCGCTCGCAGCCATGCACTACCTGCGCGAGTTCGAGCCGCGCCTGGTCGGCGCGGTGCTCTCGGGCACGGCCACCGAGCACTCCGACGTGCAGCTGCACCTGTTCGCCGACCGCGCCGAGTCGGTAACCCTGAAACTCATCGACCAGGGCATCCCGCACGAAGTGACCGAGCGACGCGTGAAGCTCAACGCCGAACGCAGCCGCGCCTTCCCGGGCGTGCGCTTCGAGATGGACGCGCAGCCGATCGAGGCAACCGTGTTTCCGCCCGAGGGCATCCGCCAGGCGCCGGTGAGCCCGGTGGACGGGCGTCCCATGCGCCGCGCCAGCGCGCTCGAGGTCGAAGCACTGCTGCAGGAGCCCTGATGCCGGGGCCGCGGCGCTGAGCCGCAGGGGCGACTTGCTATAGTGCTGTGAGCTTTCCGGAGAACGCCATGCACGCCGTGTCCCGCCCGCGCTTCGCCCTGCTGACCCCGGCACTCCTGCTGCTCGGCGCGGTCATCGCACCCGCCAACGCCGAGGGACCGCCGCCACCGCCGTGGAGTTACCAGGGCAGCACCGGGCCGGCGCACTGGGGCAGCGAGGACCCCGCCTACGCCACCTGCGGAATCGGCCAGCGCCAGTCGCCGATCGACATCGAGCAGGCCGAGCGCGCGGACCTGCCGGCGCTCGAGTTCGGCTACCGGCCGATACCCCTCGTCGTCACCGACACCGGCTTCACCATGCAGGTGAACGTCCCCCCGGGGAGCGGGGGGATCACGGTCGGCAAGGATCACTACGAGCTCGTGCAGTTGCACTTGCACCGTCCGAGCGAGGAGAAGATCCGCGGCCAGCGCTATGAGCTCGTGGTGCACCTGGTGCACAAGAGCGCGGACGGCAAGCTCGCCGTGGTGGCGGTGCTGTTCAGCCGGGGCAAGGGCAACCCGGTGCTCAAGCAGGTGCTGGAGAACATGCCCGCGCCCGGGGAAAAACAGAAGGCGGTCCCGGGGGTGACGCTCGATCTTGCGCAGCTGCTGCCCGCAGCGCGCGGCTACTACACCTTCGAGGGCTCACTGAGCATCCCGCCGTGCACCGAGGGAGTGCGCTGGTTCGTGCTCAAGCGCGTCATGCAGGCCAAGAGCGGGCAGATCCTGCTGTTCGCCACGCGCTACCCGGACAATGCGCGCCCCACACAGCCGACCAACGGGCGCAAGATCGAGCAGAGCAACTGATCAGCCGCGCTTCTTGATCTCGAGGTAATCGCGCCGCGTCGGCCCGGTGTAGAGCTGGCGCGGGCGTCCGATACGCATGGCCGGGTCCGAGATCATCTCCTGCCAGTGCGCCACCCAGCCAACCGTGCGCGCGATGGCGAACATCACGGTGTACATCGAGCGCGGGATGCCGATCGCGCTGTAGATCACCCCGGAGTAGAAATCCACGTTCGGGTACAGCTTGCGCTCGATGAAATACTGATCCTTGAGCGCGATCTCCTCGAGGCGCAGCGCGAGCTCGAGCAGCGGGTTGTCGCTGCGCCCCAGCTGCGCCAGCACCTTGTGACACATCTCGCGGATGATCTTGGCGCGCGGATCGAAGTTCTTGTAGACGCGGTGCCCGAAGCCCATGAGCCGGAAGTGACTCGACTTGTCCTTGGCCATGGCGAGGAACTTGGGGATGTTGTCGACGGTGCCGATCTGCTCGAGCATCGACAGCACTGCCTCGTTGGCGCCGCCGTGCGCCGGGCCCCACAGCGCCGAGACGCCCGCGGAGATGGCCGCGTAGGGGTTCGCGCCGGTGCTGCCGGCGAGGCGCACGGTGGAGGTGCTGGCATTCTGCTCGTGATCGGCGTGCAGCACGAACAGCAGGTCGAGCGCCTTGGCCGCGATCGGGTCGAGCTTGTATGGCTCGCACGGCACCGCGAACAGCATGCTCAGCACGTTGCCGGCGTAGTCGAGGTCGTTGCGCGGATAGACGAAGGGCTGTCCCAGGGAGTGCTTGTGGGCCGCCGCCGCGATGGTCGGGATCTTGGCGATGATGCGGTGCGCGAAGATCTCGCGGTGGCGCGGGTTATGGATGTCCATCGTGTCGTGATAGAACGCCGACATCGAGGCCACCACGCCCGACACCATCGCCATCGGGTGGGCGTTGTGGTGGAAGGCGTTGAAGAAGCGCAGCAGCCACTCGTTGATCATCGTGTGATAACGGATGTTGCCGGTGAACTCCTCGAGCTGCTTCGCGGTGGGCAGCTCGCCGATCAGGAGCAGATACGCCACCTCCATGAAGGTGCTGCGCTCGGCCAGCTGCTCGATCGGATAGCCGCGGTAAAGCAGCACGCCCGCATCGCCGTCGATGTAGGTGATGCGGCTCTCGGTGGCAGCGGTGGCGCCGAAGCCCGGATCGTAGGTAAAGACGTCGAGGTCTTTGTAGAGCCCGGCGATGTCGAGGGCCGCAGGCCCGAGAGTGCCGCTGCGCACCGGCAGCTGGGCACTGCGCCCGCTGCCGCGGTCACTCAGCTCGAAGGTCTTGCCGCTCTTGTCGGTCATTTCCGCTGCCGCTTTGTCCGTGTGGCCTCGAGGCGAAGCAGCGCCACGAGGCGCATGTCGCGTTTGAACAAAGGAGGGTTACATGGTCCATGCGCCGAAATCAAGGCGCCGGATGTGCTACTCGCGGGTAAAGTTGAAGGCCGTCACGCGGCCGCCGGCGGCCCTCGTCTCAACGGACGACGCCCCGCTTACCGAGCCGGAGCGCCTGCGGGCACTGACGATCCGCACGGCGCTGCGGCAGTCGAAATCCCGCCCGCGCGCCGCACCTGACCAGGCATTACTTCGCCGCGGCAGCGGCGTACTTCTTGCGGAACTTGTCGACGCGGCCGGCGGTGTCCACGATCTTCTGCTTGCCCGTATAGAACGGATGGCAGTTCGAGCACACCTCGACCTGCAGGTCATGGCCGAGCGTGGAGCTCGTCTTGAACGTGTTGCCGCAGGTGCAGCTGACGGTGATCTCTTTATATTCGGGGTGGATCGCGTCTTTCATGGCGGGCTCGCAGCGTTCGGTGGAAAAGGACCTACCGCTATATAAGGGCGGCGGGTACTCAAGTTAAAGGGCGCGGGAGTTTAGCGGCAGTACCGCCTGCCCTCAAGCGCCACGCTCGGGGAGCGGCGCAGGTGAGCGGTCCTTATCCACAGAACCTGTGGACAACTCTGTGGACGAGGGGCCGCCCGGGCTGCCGTTTTCGCAGCCAGATTGCATATTTGTTACCTTGGTTAAAAAATGAGCAGGCTATTTTAGGCTGCTTCTTCAATGAGTTACGGGCATGTCATGGAGCAGCTTGACCGCTTTGACTCGTAATCTACTCATTCTCCGGCCGCCCCCCCTGACCCTGTGAATAAAGCCTCCGGAGTGCCTGTTGCCGCCCCGAAGTCGCCAATTGACAACGCGGATTCACCGGGCATTCGCGCCGTTTCTGCCATAAAAAGGAGCAGTGTTTCGTTGAGGAAGCGCAGTCCCAGTGCAGTCGGGCGGTAACCGGAGCCGGTGCTGAGCAGCAGTCCGCGCCGCATCCCCTGCGTGAGGGCTGCGGCGATGCGCTCAAGACCGAGCCCGGTGCGCTCGCTGAAGAGGGCCGTGGGAAATCCGGCGCACAGCCGCAACGCATTGAGCATGAACTCGAACGGCAGTTCCGTCTGTGCAATCACGCGGCGCTCGAGCGCAGCATCGGCTGCCGCCAGATAGCGGCGCGGCTCGCGCGGCTGCGCAGTACGGGTCACGGTGCCGTGCGGCGTCAAAGTGAGCTTGCCGTGCGCACCCGCGCCGACGCCGAGGTAATCACCGAATTCCCAGTAGTTGCGGTTATGGCGGCACTCACGCCCCGCGCGCGCGTAGGCGGACACCTCGTACTGCTGGTAGCCGGCCGCCGCGAGGCGCTCGCCACACTCTGCCAGCATCTGCGCGGCGACATCCTCATCGGGCAGCGGCGGCGGCTGCGCGGCGAAGACGGTGCCCGGCTCGAGCGTCAGCTGGTAATGCGACACGTGGGCCGGCGCCAGCGCGAGCGCCTGCGCGACATCCGCCAGCGCGCCGCCGAGGTCCTGACCCGGCAGTGCATACATGAGGTCGAGATTGAAGTTGGAGAGTCCGGCCGCGTGCAGCTCCTCAGCGGCGCGCTGCGTCTCCTGCGGGGAGTGGATGCGGCCGAGCGCCTTGAGGATGGCGGCGTCGAAGCTCTGCGCCCCGAGCGACACGCGCGTCACGCCGGCGGCGCGATATTCGCGGAAGGCGCCGCGCTCGATCGTGCCCGGGTTCGCCTCGAGGGTGACTTCTGCCGCCGGCGCGAGCGTGAGCTCACGTTCGGCAGCCTCGAGCACCGCGGCGATCGCGCGCGGCGGGAACAGACTCGGCGTGCCGCCGCCGAAGAAGACCGTGTGCACGGTGCGCCCGGCGACCCCGGGCGCCTGGGCGCGCAAGTCCTGGATGAGGCGCTGCACGTACCCCGCTTCCCCGAGCTCGCCGCTCAGCGTGTAAGAATTGAAATCGCAGTACGGGCACTTGCGCACGCACCAGGGAAAGTGCACGTAGAGTGACAGGGGCGGCGTGACGAGCACCGGATGCGCCTGCGCCCTCAGCGCAGCTCCGCCAGGAACCGCAGCAGCCACTCGTTCACTTCGCGCGGCCGCTCCATCTGCATCATGTGACCGGCCTCGGACAGCATCGCGACCCCGCGCACGTCGCGATACTGCTGCCGGAGCGCCCCGAGCGGATCATCACCGTGCCAGGCCTCCAGGTCGCAGTCGCGCTCGCTGCCGATGAAGTAAAAGGGCGCCGGGTTCTTCACGCCCTCGAAGGCGCGGCGCTGCGCCCAGCGCAGGTCCATGGCGCGATACCAGTTCAGGCCGCCGGTGAAGCCGGTGCGGGCGTACTCGGAGACGAAGAATTCCATCTCCAGCTCCGAGAGCCACGACCAGGGAAGCGGCGGCGGCTCGGGCAGCGCGGCCAGATAGGACGTACCGGGCGGATGTTTCCACACATCAAGATAGTGGTAGTCACCGCTCAAGGCATAGAAGACCTTCATGAGAAACTCGCGCGGCTGAGCGTTGAGCGCCGTGTCCGCAGGTCCCGGCGGCTCGAAGTAATGGATGTGCACGAAGTGATTTCGCGCCCACTGTTCGGCCTCGCGCAGCGGTGCGAGCTGCGGGTTGTGCGGCGTGGCCGGGTTCTCGAGCCCGACAATGGCCCGCACGCGCTCCGGATGGCGGAAGGCGAGGTCATAAATGGCGAACACGCCGAAGTCGAGTCCGACGAACACGGCCGACTGCTCCCCGAGATGGTCGAGGAGGCCGGTGAGGTCGCCCACCGTGTGCTCGACGTCGTACGCGGCCGGATCCGGCGGCGCCTCGGTCTGGCCCATGCCACGCATGTCGGGCGCCACCACGCGCCAGCCCGCGGCGGCGAGTGCCGGGATCTGGTGGCGCCAGGAGAACCACAGGTGCGGGAAGCCATGGCAGAGCACCACGAGCGGACCTGCGCCCTGCTCGACATAGTGCATGCGGATGCCATTCACCTGCGCATAGCGGTGGGTCCCGAGGGCCATGGCTCTCATACTAGCGCCCGGCGCGGATCGCTTCAGGGCCTGATAGAGCGGCACGCCGGCGCGCGCGGGCGGCCTGACCTCACAACAGGTCGGCGGGACAGGGCACGGGGCGGCTGCCCCCGTTCTTTCGGATGCGACGATCGACGCGGCCGCCCGGTGGGGCTACTCGGCGTTCTGCACCTGCTCGCGCATCTGCTCGATGAGCACCTTCATGTCCACCGCGCTGCGGGTGGTCTCCAGGTCCTGCGACTTGGAGGACAGGGTATTGGCCTCGCGGTTGAGCTCCTGCATCAGAAAGTCGAGGCGCCGCCCGGCCGCCTCGGTGCCCGCGATCACGCGGCGCACCTCCTCGATGTGTCCGGTGAGGCGCTCGAGTTCCTCGTCCACGTCGAGGCGCTGCAGCAGGATGGCGAGTTCCTGTTCCAGGCGCTCCTGGTCAGGACTGGCGGTGATCTCCGCGAGCCGCTCGTTCAGGCGGGTGCGCATGCGCGCCTGCACCTCCGGCAGGCGCGCGCGCACGCCGGCGACCAGCCTCTCGAGCGACGTGCAGCGCTCCCCGAGGAGCTCGCGCAGGCGCAGCCCCTCGCGGGCGCGTGTCGCCACGAGTTCCTCCAGCGTCTGGACAAAGAGCTCCTGGGCGGCCTGCTGCAGCTCATCCGCGCCGGCGGACTCCTCGCGCAGTACGCCCGGCCAGCGCAGCACCTCGAGTGCGTTCAGCGTCGCCGGCGCCGGCAGGGAACGGTTGACCACGTGCACCGCCTGCAGCACGCGCTCGAGTGCGCCGGGGTCGATGTCGAGCATGCCGGCGCTGCCCTGGGGACGGCGGTAGCTGATGGAGCAGTCGACCTTGCCGCGACGCAGCTGCTTGGTGAGGCGCGCGCGCAGCTCCCCCTCGGTGGCACGCAGCTCATCGGGCAGGCGGAAACCGACCTCAAGGAAGCGGTGGTTGACGCTGCGCAGCTCGCACACGAGCGTGCCCCAGCTGCCGCTGGTCTCGCGGCGCGCGAAGCCGGTCATGCTCGCGATCATGTGTGCAGGTCCGTTCGGCCGAAGGGTGCGGAAGAATGCCGGGTGGCGCGCCTGCTTTAGGGCCGCGCTGCTTCGCGGCTTCGCCGCACTGGTGATATAAGGTGCGGCTAAGTCTAACAGATGCATGGATTTATTCTTGCGGGTCGAGAGTGCCGAAGTCAGCCTGCTGGGCGGGCGCGAGGAGAACCAGGACCGCGTGAGCACGGCCGTCGCCGAGCACGCAGCACTCCTGGTCGTCGTGGATGGCATGGGCGGCCATGCGGACGGCGCGCGCGCCGCGCAGGTGACGCAGCAGGTCATCACCGAGAGCTTCTGGCACACCCCCCAGCCGCTGTTCGATCCCTTGGGGTTCCTGCACCTGGCGCTCGGGCGCGCGCACGAGGAAGTCGTGAAGCTCGGCGCGCAGCTGCCGCTCGAGCAGCGCCCGCGCGCGACCTGCGCGGTGTGCCTGGTGCAGCAGCGCGCCACCTGGTGGGCGCACGTCGGCGACAGCCGCATCTACCACCTGCGCGGCGGCGCGCTGCTCACACGCAGCCGCGACCACAGCCACGTCGAGCTGCTGTTGCGCGAGGGACTCATCAACGCCGAGCAGGCCCACACTCACCCGATGCGCAATTACGTGGAGTGCTGCCTCGGCGGGGATCCGATCCTCCCGGAGATGTCACTCGCGCGCCGCCGCCACATCGAGCCGAACGACGTGCTGCTGGTATGCACCGATGGCCTGTGGGGCGTGCTGAAGGACGAGGAGATCGTCGCCGAGATGAGCCCCGCGGGGGCGCTGCGCGAGAAGCTGCAGGCGCTCGCCCAGCGCGCCGTCAAGCGCGGCGGCGCCGGAAGCGATAACACCTCCGCAGCCGCGCTGCGCTGGCTGGGAGACTGACAGCACATGGGCAGACCCTCGGGACGCGCCGCAGACGAGCTGCGGGCGGTGCGCTTCTCGCGCCGTCACACCAAGCACGCGGAAGGCTCGGTGCTGGTCGAGTTCGGCGACACCCAGGTGCTGTGCACCGCGAGTGTCGAGGATTCCGTACCGCCCTTCCTGCGCGGCAAGGGTCAGGGGTGGATCACGGCCGAGTACGGCATGCTGCCGCGCGCCACCCACACCCGCACCGCGCGCGAAGCCGCGCGCGGCAAGCAAAGCGGGCGCACCCAGGAGATCCAGCGCCTCATCGGCCGTTCGCTGCGCGCGGTGGCGGACCTGAAGGCGCTCGGCGAGCGCACCATCACGCTCGACTGCGACGTGCTGCAGGCGGACGGCGGCACGCGCACCGCCTCGATTACCGGTGGCTTCGTCGCGCTCGCGGAAGCCTGCGAGCAGCTGGTGCGGCGGCGCCTGATCGTCGCGAGCCCGCTGCACGGGCAGGTGGCCGCGGTGTCGGTGGGCATCTGCGGCGGCGTGCCGGTGCTCGACCTCGACTACGATGAGGACTCGCAGGCCGAGACCGACATGAACGTCGTCATGAACAACGGCGGCGGCTTCGTCGAGATCCAGGGCACGGCCGAGGGCCACGCGTTCCGCCGCCACGAGCTCGACGCGCTCCTGAACCTCGCCGCCGAGGGCATCGGCACGCTCTTCTCATTACAGGCGCAGGTCCTGAAGCGGCCGTGAAACCCCTGGTGCTGGCGAGCGGCAATCCGGGCAAGCTGCGTGAGCTGACGGCGCTCCTCGCGCCGCTGAAGCTTGAGCTGATCGCTCAGGCGGATCTTGGCATCGAAGCGGTGCCCGAGACCGGCACCACCTTCCTCGCCAACGCCGTGCTCAAGGCACGCCATGCCGCGGCGCACTCCGGTCTTGCGGCGCTGGCGGATGACTCGGGGCTCGAGGTGGACGCACTCGGCGGGCGCCCCGGGGTATGGTCGGCGCGCTTCGCCGGTGAGGGCGCGAGTGATGCGGCCAACCTTGAGCGCCTGCTCGCGGAACTTGACGGCGTACCGGCAGCCGCGCGCCAGGCGCGCTACCAGTGCGTGATCGCCTGCGCGCGCGGGGCTGCCGATCCTGCGCCGCTCATCGCCAGCGGTACCTGGGAGGGCCGCATCATCCACGAACCTCGCGGTGAGGGCGGCTTTGGTTACGACCCGGTGTTCGTACCGGCGGGGGAGGAGCGCACCGCCGCGCAGCTGCCCGTCGCCTTCAAGAACGCCCGCAGCCACCGCGCCCAGGCGCTGCGCGCCCTCGTCGCGGGACTCGCGAGCGAAGGCTATATTCCCGCCCCATGAAACGCGGCCGGCTGTTCGTCATCACCGCCCCCTCGGGCGCCGGCAAGACCTCGCTCGTCAATGCGCTGCTCAAAAGCGAGCCGAACCTGCGCCTGTCGGTCTCGCACACCACGCGGCCGCGCCGTCCCACCGAGACCGACGGTCGCGAGTATCACTTCGTCACCGTGCCGCAGTTCCAGGGCCTCATCGACCAGGGGCAGTTCCTCGAGCACGCGCGCGTCTTCGACAACTTCTACGGTACCTCGGGCGCCTTCGTCGAGCAGCAGCTCAAGGGCGGGCACGACGTGCTGCTGGAGATCGACTGGAACGGCGCGCGGCAGGTGCGCGCAGCGCTCCCCGCCTGCGTGAGCGTCTTCATCCTGCCGCCCTCGCGCGCCGCCCTCGCCGAGCGCCTGGCGAAGCGCGCCACGGACGCCCCGCCAGTGATCGCCCGGCGCCTGCGCGAGGCGGCCGCCGACATGTCGCACTACGATGAGTTCGATTACGTCATCGTCAACGATGACTTCGAGCACGCCCTCACCGAGCTGCGCCGTATCCTCGCCGGTACCGCCACGGACCTCAAAAGCGACCGCCCGGAGCTGAAACCGCTGCTCGCGGAACTCCTGGCGCGCGCCTGAGGGCCCGCGGCGGCGAAGCATGCTGCACGAAGACACCCTGATCGCCACTCTCGCCGTGAGCCTCGGCTTCGCGTTTCTGTTCGGACTTGCGGCGGTGCGCCTGCGGCTGCCGCCGCTCGTCGGCTACATGGTGGCCGGCATCGCACTGAGTCCCTACACGCCCGGCTTCGTCGCCGACCCGCACCTCGCCCCGCAGCTGGCGGAGATCGGGGTGATGCTCCTCATGTTCGGGGTCGGCACGCACTTCTCACTGCGCGACCTGATGGCGGTGAAGGGCATCGCGATCCCGGGCGCGCTGGCGCAGATCATCGTCGCCACGGCGCTCGGCATGGCGGCGGCGCACTTCTGGGGCTGGCCGCCCGGGGCCGGCTTCATCTTCGGGCTCGCGCTGTCGGTCGCCAGCACCGTGGTGCTGCTGCGGGCGCTCGAGCAGCAGGGCACGCTCGCGAGCCCCGATGGCCGCATCGCGGTCGGCTGGCTCGTGGTCGAGGACCTCATCATGGTGCTGGCGCTGGTTCTCCTGCCGGCGCTCGCGGGCGTGCTCGGCGGGGAGTCGCCGCCGGGCCTTGCGGATGCGAGCCTGTGGTGCACGCTCGGCATCACGCTCGGCAAGGTGGCGCTGTTCGTGGCGCTGATGCTCGTCGTCGGGGCGCGCGTCTTCCCGTGGATCCTCCGGCGCGTGGTGCGCACCAAGTCGCGCGAGCTGTTCACGCTGGCCGCCGTGGCGCTCGCCCTCGGCGTGGCCTTCGGCGCGGCGAAGCTGTTCGACGTCTCGGTGGCGCTCGGGGCCTTCTTCGCCGGCATGGTGATCAGCGGCTCGGACCACCGGCACAGCGCCGAAGCCTACCTGCAGCCGCTGCAGGACACCTTCGCGGCGCTGTTCTTCGTGGCCGTCGGCATGCTGTTCGAGCCCGGCGTCCTCATACGCCACCCGCTCGAGGTGCTCGAGGTGGTGGCGATCATCGTCATCGGCAAATCACTCGCGGCGCTCGTGATCGTGCGCCTGCTCGGGCGCCCGCTTGCCACCGCGCTCTCCGTCGCCGCCGCGCTGGCACAGATCGGGGAGTTCTCCTTCATCCTCGCAGTCATGGGCATCGCTCTTAAGCTGCTGCCCGCGGAGGGGCAGAACTACATCGTCGCCGGCGCGCTGCTGTCGATCGTGCTGAACCCGCTGGTGTTCGCCGTCCTCGGCCGCCGGCGCGGTCCTGCGGCCGCCGCGGGCGCGGCGCCGGGCGCGCATTGAGTCGCAGCCCATCCTGAAGCGCAAGTCGGCGCACGCAGCACTTGTTGCCGCGCCCGCGCGCGGGCACAGTGACGTGAAGGAGGGTGCGCTGCGCACGCTTCTGCCGAAAACAAGAACTCACAGGACGGATTCAGCTTGAGCATGGGCCGGCGCGTCGGGATTGCGGGGTGTGCAATCGTCGCACTGTTGTGTGCGCGTACTGGCGCCGCGGCCGCGGTCGAGCGCTTGAACCTTGACCTGAAGCCTCTCATCCGCGCCGCGAGCGTGTCCGAGGCGCAGTTCGCCGTTCCCGTGCCGCACCGGGTTTCCGCGGCGCGCAACGGCAGCTGGTCGGTGGCGCACGGCGTCGCCACTTGGAGCTATGCGGTGAGCGTGCCCGGCGCGGTGTCACTGTCCTTCCATGCCGCGCGTGTAACGTTGCCGGCCGGCGCCTCCCTCCTGGTACGCGGCGAGCGCACCACCACCGCCTACGGCGCCCCGGACGTGCACCGCGGGCAGCTGTGGAGCCGCGTGCAGCCGGGCGCGGCGCTGCAGTTCACCCTGAGCATGCCGGCCGCCGCGCGCGCGCAGCTGGTGTTCGAGATCGCCAGCCTGCAGGTGGGCTACCGGGCGCTCGGTCCGGGCGTTGCCGACCACCCCTACTACCGGCAGCTGCGCGACAAGACGGGCGCAGCGAGCGGCAACAGCAGCTGCGTCGTCAACTACGAGTGCAAGGTGACGGCCGCCAACACGCCGGCCGGCGCCGCCACCGTGGCGCTGCTGGTAGCGAACCAGTTCCAGTGCACCGGCACCCTGATCAACGACGTGCCCGGCGACAACACGCCCTACGTCCTGAGCGCACGCCACTGCATCACCGGCCAGGTGGACGTGGCGGATGACCCGGTGGCGGCGGCCGAGGCCACCACCATCTACTGGGATGCCACGACTGCCTGCGCCGCGAAGCTCGCCTCGATCTACGACCCGGGCATCCCGATGCAGGCCGGGGCGCAGACGCTGGTCGAGCAGCAGGACGCCTGGCTCATCCGCCTCGACGTCAACCCCGTGGTCTCGGATGCGCAGTTCGCCGGCTTCGATGCCACCGCAGGTGCGGTGTCCGGCGGCTACACCGTGCACCACGCGGAAGGGTTCGATAAGCAGTTCACCGCCTGGTTCGGCCAGGCCGCCAAGTCGACCCTGGTCACCGGCTTTGCCCCGTTCCTGGAAACCGTGAACCAGACGGGCAACATCGGCTCGGGGGCCTCCGGCAGCGCGCTCTACGACCAGAACAACCGCCTGGTGGGCTCCCTCACCTACGGGCGCGACACCAACGATGCCAGCGGCTACCAGTCCTGTCCGGTCTCGGCCCCCCAGGCACCCAACGGCAGCAACGGCGTCGCCGACTTCACCGCGCTCGCGGCGGTGTGGAACTCGGCGAGCGACACGAGTAGCGCCACCGGCACCACGACGCTCAAGTCGGTCCTCGATCCCCAGGACACCGGCACGCTCACGATGCCAAGCGCCCCGGCCGCGGCCGTCTCCCTCGGAGCCTCCGCCGGCGCGCAGGTGTACGGGCAGCCTCTGACCCTCACCTGGAGTGCCTCGGGCGCGAGCGCCTGCACCCCGGGCGGCGGACTTGCCGGGGATGGCTGGTCGGGAAGCCTGGCCGCGGCCGGCAACTTCACGCTCACCGAAGACTCCGCTGCCGCCACCACCATCTACACGCTCGCCTGCAGCTACGCCGGCAACCGCACCGCGCGCGCCTCGGTCACGGTGATCTGGGAGGGCCCGGCACCGGTAGTCATGCTCAGCGCAACCCCCGCCGCGGTATGGACCACACGTCCGGTCACGCTCACCTGGACGTCCAACGTCACCCCGTGTGCGCTCGCGGGCGGCACGCTCGCACTCACGGGTCTCCCCGGCGGCGGCTCGACCACCACCAGCGCCACGGCCGGTGGCGATGTCACCTATACCCTCACCTGCGGCACGGCCAGCAATCCCGGGGTGACGGCGACGCTCGTGCAGTACGCGGACCCGAACGTGATTTTCGAGGCCAACGGCACCGATCGCCTGCTCGGGGAGACCTTCCTCCTGCAGTGGCAGAGCTTCGCGGACACCTGCGTGGCGCTCGGTGGCGCACCCGGGGACGGCTGGGCGGGCAACACCTTCACCGGCAGCAGCACGGGCACCTTCGCGCCCTACGTCACGGCCGCGGGCACCTACACCTATACGCTCGGCTGCTCCGCGGGAAGCCTGTCGCTGCAGCAGAACCTGACCGTCACCTTCGAGAACAACGCGCCCTACGTCACGGCGGCGCTGGGCGCAAGTTCGGTCGCCTACAGCAATTCCCCGGCCGACTACCTGAGCCTCAGCTGGAACTCGAACCTCTCCACCTGCACCACGGTGGCAAGCCCGGCGTTCGTCACCACCCTGACGAACGATCCGCTCGGCGCGAGCAACGCCGCCCAAGGCGCGCAGACGCTCGCACCCCAGCAGTCCGGCAACTTCACGATCACCGTCACCTGTACCTCGCAGAACCAGCAGACGAGCATCAGCAGCACGCCGATGACCCTCACGGTCACGCCGCCGGCGGCGCCGACCGCGAACCTCACCCTCAATCCCACCGCCGTGGTGGCCGGTGAGACCTTCACCGTCTCCTGGACCTCCACGGGCGCCGCCTACTGCAACAGGACCGGGGGCCTCCCGGGCGACACCTGGGCCACACCCGGCGGGGCCGCCGCCGGCACGGTGAGCGAGGCGGCGACCCAGGGCCAGTTCACCTTCGGTCTGAGCTGCTACAGCATCGATGCGGCGACCGCGCCGGTGAGCATCGCGACGCCACTCACCATCGGCGCACTCACCGAGACCCTCTCGAGCAATCGCAGCAGCGTCACCACCGGGGATGCCTTCACGATCACCTGGTCCGCGCCGGGCGCAACCCTCTGCAGCGCCAGCGGCGGCGGGGCCAACGGGGCGCCCTGGAGCGGCTCGCTCGATGCCTCCGGCTCGGTCACCCAGACGGCGACCACCGCCGGCAGCTTCGACTACAGCCTCACCTGCAGCATCAACAACGATGCCGTCACGCAGGACGTCACCATCAAGGTGACCGCCCCGACGAGCCCGAGCCCGGGTGGCTCGGGCGGAGGCGGCGGCAGCCTCGGATGGCTGGAACTTGCCACCCTCGTTACCCTGATCAGGCGACGCCGGCGGGCGAACCTCACCCCCTGATGGCCGGCCGCGGCCTGCTGCCGAAGGGTAGCGGTTCCGCCAGGGGCTCCCGTGCACCTGAAAAGGGGCGCTCCCGGGGGTTTCCGGGCGCGGCGGCTGGCCTGCAACCGGCCTTTTCGCCTATAGTCGCCACCCCCTGCGCACCCTTTTTCGGGTGCCCCCTCACCTGTGATCCAAGACCCATGGCCCGAATTACCGTAGAAGACTGTCTGTCCAACGTCGAGAACCTGTTCCAGCTGGTGCTGCTGGCCGCGCAGCGCGCGCGGCGCCTCGCCAACGGCGCGGAGGCGACCCTGCCGCTGGAGAACGACAAGCCCACCGTGCTGGCGCTGCGCGAGATCGCGGCCGGCAACGTCACCGCCGAGATGCTGCGCGAGCCAGAGCCGGTTCCGGAGCCGGTGGTCCCGGATGCCGACAACCAGTCGAGCTTCCGCGCGCCGCAGTTCGGCCTCGGAGACTGACGGGCTAGCTCTCCGCCATGGACTACGCGTCTTCGCTCCTGGGACTGCTACCCGGCGGAAGACGCACTCCGGGCCTCAAAGAGCTGCTGGCCTCGGTCGGCAGCTACCTCTCCCCCGAACAGGTCAGCCGCGTGCGCGCGGCGGCCGAGTTCGGCACGTCCGCGCACCAGGGCCAGAAGCGCCTCTCCGGGGAGCCCTACATCTCGCACCCGGTGGCGACCGCGGCCATCCTCGCCGACCTGCACCTGGACGCCGACACTATCATCGCGGCCATCCTGCACGACGTCATCGAGGACACCCCGACGCCGAAGGACCAGCTGGTGGCGCGCTTCGGCGCCGATGTCGCCGAACTGGTCGACGGCGTCACCAAGCTCGACCAGATCAAGTTCAAGAGCCGCGAGGAAGCGCAGGCGGAGTCGTTCCGCAAGATGCTGCTCGCCATGGTGCGCGACCTGCGGGTGATTCTCGTGAAGCTCGCCGACCGCATGCACAACATGCGCACCATCGAGGCGATGTCGGCGGCGCGGCGGCGCGCCATCGCCCGCGAGACGCTCGACATCTACGCACCGATCGCCGAGCGCCTCGGCCTCTACAACATGAAGCTCGAGCTCGAGGACTTGGGCTTCAAGGCGCTCTACCCGCGCCGCTACCAAGTGCTCGAGCGCGCCGTGAAGCGCGCGCGCGGCAACCAGAAGGAGTTCCTGCTGAAGATCGAGCAGCAGCTCAACGCCGCCCTCATCAAGAGCACCATCGAGGCGCGCGTGGTGACGCGCGAGAAGCATCTCTACAGCATCTACCAGAAGATGCGCCGCAAGCGCGCGCCGCTCAACGAGATCGTGGACGTCTACGGCATCCGCATCGTGGTCGACACCCCCGACACCTGCTACCGCGCGCTCGGTGCCGTGCACGCGGTGTTCAAGCCCATGCCGGGGCGCTTCAAGGACTACATCGCCATCCCGCGCGTCAACGGCTACCAGTCGCTGCACACCACGCTCTTCGGCCCCAACGGTGTGCCCATCGAGGCGCAGATCCGCACCGCGGACATGCACCGCGTGGCCGAGGCCGGCATCGCCGCGCACTGGAAGTACAAGACCGGCAACAACGCGGACTCCATGCAGCAGGAACGCACGCGCGAGTGGCTCTCGAACCTCGTCTCACTGCAGGAGGCCGGCTCCTCCGAGGAATTTCTCGAGAGCGTCAAGGTCGACCTGTTCCCGGACAAGGTGTACGTGTTCACCCCGAAGGGCACGATCCTGCGTCTGCCCTCGAGTGCCACGGTGGTGGACTTCGCGTACGCGGTGCACACCGACATCGGCAACCGCTGCGTCGCCGCCAAGGTCGACCGCCGCCTGACGCCGCTGCGCACGGTGCTGCGCAACGGGCAGACGGTGGAGATCATCACCGCCAAGGGCGCGACCCCCAACCCCTCGTGGGTCAACTTCGTCGTCACGGCCAAGGCGCGCACCGCCATCCGCCATTACCTCAAGAGCCTGCGGCGCACCGAGGCCATCGCCCTCGGCGCGAAGCTCCTGCAGCAGGCACTCGGGGAGTTCAGCCTGGCGCTCGAGGATGTGAGCGCCGAGGTGCAGCGCGCCGCGCTCGGGGAGCTCGGGCTGAAGGATCTCGATGAGCTCTACGAGAAGATCGGCCTGGGCGAGCGCCTGGCGCCCCTCGTGGCGCGGCGCCTCCTGCCCTCGGCCGCCCTGCCCGGCGGGGGTGCGCAGCTCGCCCCGCTGGCGATCGCCGGCACCGAAGGCCTGCTCGTCACCTACGCACGCTGCTGCTTCCCGATCCCGCACGACCCGATCTTCGCCTTCCTGTCCAGCGGGCGCGGCGTCGTCATCCACCGCGAGAACTGCGTGAACGTCGAGGATTACTCCAAGCACCCGGAGAACTGGCTGCCCGTGACCTGGCAGCCCACCCCGGACCGCCTGTTCTCGTCCGAGCTGCGCGTGTACGTCGTCAACCGCACCGGGGTGCTCGCCAAGGTCGCCGCCGCCATCGCCAGCACCGAGACCAACATCGACCACGTTTCGATCGACGAGCAGGACAGCGATACCGCCATGCTCACCTTCGAGCTGCGGGTGCGCGACCGGCGTCACCTGGCACGCCTGGTGCGCGTCATCCGCCGCATGCCCGACGTCGCGCGCATCGAGCGCACCATCGCCGCCCACTCGCGCGGCGGCCGCATGAGCGACAATGAGGGCGAAGCCGACCGCAGCGAGTGAGCGCTGCGCGCCCGGCGAGCGAGCCATTCTCAAGTCCCAAGGAGCCTTCGATGAGCCGCCAGATCATCCACAGCGACGATGCCCCGCAGGCGATTGGCACCTATTCACAGGCCGTCCGGGTCGGTGACACCGTGTACCTCTCCGGCCAGGTGCCCCTCGACCCCAGGACGATGCAGCTGGTGACGGGCGACATCGAGGCGCAGATCCGGCGCGTATTCGAGAACCTGAAGGCGGTGGCGGCAGCCGCCGGCGGCACGCTCGCGCAGGCGGTGAAGATGAACGTGTACCTCACCGATCTTGCGCACTTCGGCAAGGTGAACGAGATCATGGCGCTCTACTGCGCCAAGCCTTACCCGGCCCGCGCCGCGGTGGGCGTCGCAGCGCTGCCGCGCGGCGCCGAGGTCGAGATCGAGTGCGTCCTGCACCTGGGCTGAACAGTCCGCCAGCACCGCCGCCGAGCCCAACCGAGGAGCGCCCGGTGACGGCGCTGCGTGGCGTCGGCAGCGCGCTCGCCGAGCGCCTCGCGCGCCTCAATGTCACGAGCATCGCCGACCTCCTGTTCGTGCTGCCGCTGCGCTACGAGGACCGCACGCACGTCTCGCAGATCGGTTCGCTGCGCCCGGGCAGCCGCGCCGCGGTCGAGGGCGAGGTGCAGCTCACCGAGGTCGCCTACCGCGGGCGTCGCCAGCTGCTGTGCCGCATCTCCGACGGCTCAGGCATGCTCACGCTGCGCTTCTTCTACTTCTCGGGCAGCCAGCAGGCGAACCTGGCGCGTGGCACGCGCCTGCGCTGCTTCGGCGAGGTGCGGCGCGGCCCGCTCGGGCTCGAGATCGTGCACCCCGAGTACCGCCGCCTCGCCCACGAGGCGGCACCGCTCGAGGAGTCCCTGACCCCGATCTACCCGCTCACCGACGGGGTACCGCAGGGACGCCTGCGGGCGCTGGTGGCCGAGGCGTTCCGCGAGCTCGCGCGCGCGCCGCTGCGCGACTTCCTGCCGGCGGAGGCCGCGCTCCCGGAGGCCATGCCGCCGCTCGCCGCGGCGCTCGACTACCTGCACCGGCCGCCGCGCGGGGCGCAGCTGGATGAGCTGGCCGCGGGGCGCCACCCGGCGCAGCGCCGGCTCGCCTTCGAGGAACTCCTCGCGCATCACCTGTCGCTGAAGCTGCGCAAGCGCACCCTCAAGAGCGACCCGGCGTTCGCGCTCACCGACACGGTGAAACTCGAGCAGCGCTTCCTCACCGCACTGCCATTCCCGCTCACCGCCGCCCAGGGACGCGCGCTGCGTGACGTCGATGCGGATCTGGCCACCGGCGCGCCGATGGGGCGCCTCCTGCAGGGCGACGTCGGCTGCGGCAAGACCGTGGTGGCGGCGGCGGCGGCGGCGCGCGCCGCCGGCAGCGGCTTCCAGGCGGCCCTGATGGCGCCGACCGAGCTGCTCGCGGAGCAGCACTGGCGCAACCTGCGCGACTGGTTCGCCCCGCTCGGTCACGACGTGGCGCTGGTGTCCGGCTCGCAGCCGGCACGCACGCGGCGCAGCGCACTCGAGCTGATCGCCGCCGGCGAGGTGCGCATCGTGGTCGGCACCCATGCGCTCTTCCAGGAAGGCATCGAGTTCCAGAACCTCGCGCTCTTCATCGTCGACGAGCAGCACCGCTTCGGGGTGCAGCAGCGCCTGAAGCTGCAGGAGAAGGGTCAGCGCCAGGGGCGCGTGCCCCACCAGCTGATCATGACGGCGACCCCGATCCCGCGCACGCTCGCCATGACCGCGTACGCCGACCTCGACGTCTCCATCATCGACGAGCTGCCGCCCGGGCGCACGCCCGTGCACACGGTGGTCGTGCCCGAGCAGCGCCGCGCCGAGGTGGTGATGCGTATCGTCGAGGCGTGCCGTGCCGGTCGCCAGGCCTACTGGGTGTGCCCGCTGATCGAGGAGTCCGAGGAGCTGCGCGCGCAGGCCGCAGAGGAGACCGCCGCGACCCTGAGCGCGGCGCTACCCGGGGTGAAGGTCGGCCTCGTGCACGGGCGCATGCCGGCCGCGGCCAAGGATGCGGCGATGCTGGCCTTCAAGGCGAACAAGATCCAGCTGCTGGTCGCCACCACCGTGATCGAGGTGGGCGTCGACGTCCCCAATGCGACCCTGATGGTGATCGAGAACGCCGAGCGCATGGGGCTCGCGCAGCTGCATCAGCTGCGCGGCCGCGTCGGCCGCGGCACCGCGGCCAGCACCTGCGTGCTGCTCTACCGGGCGCCGCTGTCGCCGCTGGCGCGCGAGCGCCTCAAGGTGATCCGCGAGAGCAGCGATGGCTTCGAGATCGCGCGCCGGGACCTGGCACTGCGTGGGCCGGGTGAGCTGCTCGGTACGCGCCAGACCGGACTTGCGCAGCTGCGGGTTGCGGACCTCATGCGCGATGCCGACCTGCTGCCCAAGGTGCAGGAGACCGCGGAGCTGCTCCTCAGGAGCCACCCCGAGCGCATCGCGGGCCTCGCGGCGCGCTGGCTCGGCGGGGGCGAGCGCTACGGGCGCGTGGGCTGAGCCGCCGACATCGAGTAGGGCTGCTCGGCGCCACTTCCCGGCCAGGCGCGATCCGGCTGCGCCTGCATCGTGAAGCTGAGCTCCCCGCCTGCCACGATCTCCGCCTGGCGCAGGAACACGCGCCTGAGCGGCCGGCCGTTGAGCGTCACCGCGCCCACGTAGGGGTGCGCCGCATCGAGGCCGCGCGCGCTCACGGTGAAATTGCGGCCATTGGGCAGGTGCAGCGTCGCGCGCGTGAGGAACGGGCGGCCGATGATGTACTCGTTGCTCGCGGGCGTGACCGGATAGAACCCGAGCGCGGTGAAGATGTACCAGGCCGACATCTGGCCCAGGTCATCGTTGCCCACCAGGCCATCCGCGCGATCCGCGTACTGGCTCGACATGATGGTGGCGAGGCGCGCCTGGGTGCGCCACGGCTCGCCGGCCGCCGCGTAGAGATACGCGACGTGGTGCGAGGGCTCGTTGCCGTGCGCGTACCAGCCGATGAGGCCGGTGATGTCCTCCATGTGCGCGAACACCTTCGGGTCGATGTGCGCATCGAACACCTGATCGAGCTGCGAGAGGAGCTTATCGGCACCGCCGTGCGCTGCGACCAGTCCCGCCACGTCCTGCGGCACGTACCAGGAGTACTGCCAGGCGTTGCCCTCGGTGTAGTCCGAACCGTAGCCGCTGGCCGCAGGATCGAAGGGCGTGCGGAAAGTTCCGTCGCGCTTGCGCGCGCGCATGAAGCCGCTGGCCGGGTCGTAGGCGTGGTGCCAGTTGGCCGCCCGCCGGAAGAACCGTGCCGCGATGTCGCCGCGCCCCATCGCCTGCGCCATGCGCGCGATGGTCCAGTCATCGAAGGCGTACTCGAGTGTCTTGGAGGCGGCCTCGCCTTCCTCGTCGATCGGCACGTAGCCAAGCTGCATGTAGGGGCCGAGGCCGGCATAGGGGGCGTAGGTGGCGGTGGCGACCATGGCCTGCAGCGCCGCATCCGCATCGAAGCCGCGGATTCCCTTGAGGTAGGCATCCGCAATCACCGCCACGGCGTGGTAGCCGATCATGCACCAGGTCTCCTGGCCCTGAAACGCCCAGACCGGCAGCATGCCGTAGGGACTCACCTGTTGCGCGGCCACGAGCGAGCGCACCATGTCGGCGGTGCGCTGCGGCGGCTGCATGAGGGTGAGGAGCGGGTGCAGGGCGCGATAGGTGTCCCAGAGCGAGTAGGTCGAGTAGTTGGTGAAGCCTGAGGCTGCGTGCACGGCGTTGTCCGGGCCGCGGTAGCGGCGGTCCAGGTCCATGAAGAGACTCGGCGCCATGAGCGCGTGATAGAGCGCGGTGTAGAAGTTCCTGCGCATCGGCTCGCTGGCCTCGACCTCGAACACCCCGAGCGCCTGCTCCCAGCTCACCCGCGCCGCACGCCGCACAGCCTCGAAATCCCAGCCGGGCATGCCGCCCTCGAGGTTGGCGATGGCGTTCTCCTCGCTCACCCCCGAGATCGCCACCTTCACGATGAGCGTGCCACCGCTCGCGCCCGGGAAGTCGAACGCGCCCACGAGCGCGCGGCCCTCGATCTGGGCGCGCGCGCGCGGCTCTTTGTCGGCCGGCGGCGGGAAGCCCTTGTAAGGGATATCGGCCTCGGTATCGCGCAGCTCGTGCCCGGCGGCGGGCTGCGAGAAGCGCAGTGCGAAATACAGCTGCCGCCCGGGCGCCCAGCCGCGCGTCTCGCGAAAACCCGTCACCGTGCCATCGTCGCGCAGCCGCAGGCGCGACCACAAGACCTTGCCCGGATAGTCGTAGAGGCTGGTGCGCAGGTCGATGAGCACGTGCGCGGCGCGCCCGGCGGGGAAGCGGTAGCGGTGCACGCCCACGCGGGCGGCGGCGGTGAGCTCGGCGCGCACGCCGTAGTCATCGAGCGTCACCGCGTAATAGCCCGGCTGCGCGGTTTCCGTGGCGTGGCTGAAGCGCGAGGTGTAGCCGCTGCCGGGGCGGCCGGGATCGCCGCGCTCGAAGCGCACCTCGCCTGCGATCGGCATGAGCAGCACGTCGCCGAGATCGGAGTGACCGGTGCCGGAGAAGTGGGTGTGCGAGAACCCGACGATGGTGTGGTCCTCGTAGCGGTAGCCGGCCGCCCAGCCGTAGGCCTCCTTGCGCGGCCTGATCTGGGTGTCGGGACTCAACTGGATCATGCCAAAGGGCACCACGGCGCCCGGGAAGGTGTGGCCCTCCCCGCCGGTGCCGATGAAGGGATCGACCGCGGCATACCCTGCGGGCGAGGGCGCCGCGGCGGCGGCGGCACCGCTGACGGCGAGCAGCACGCCGCACAGGGCCGTAAGGCGCCAGCAGCCGCTCAGCCTGCCTGCATTCATGCGTGACCTTTTTCCGGAAGGGCGGGCCGTGCCCTGCGCAATCCTTTATTGTGCCGCAACCGACAGCGCGCGAAACCCTCATGCCGGTCGCCCTCGTCTCAAGGCTCCTGATCGCAGGCCTCGCCACGCTCGCCGGCGCGCCCGGCCGGGCGGCAACGCCCCCCTTCGATGAGGCCCGCAGCGCGCAGCTGGCCGCCGAGGTCAAGGGCGAGTTCCTGCACGCCTGGCGCGGCTACCGCGCGTACGCCTGGGGGCACGACGCCTTGCAGCCCCTCAGCCGCAGCCCGAAGGACTGGTACGGCGTGTCGCTCCTCATGACTCCGGTCGATGCGCTCGACACGCTCCTCCTCATGGGACTCACGCGCGAGGCGCGCGCCGCCCGCGAGCTGATCGTCACGCGGCTGTCCTTCGACCAGGACATCGAGGTGAAGCACTTCGAGATCGTGATCCGGCTGCTCGGGGGACTGCTGTCCTCCTACCAGATGAGCGGCGATGCGCGCCTGCTGAAGCTCGCGGACGATCTCGGGCGGCGCCTGCTGCCGGCGTTTGACTCCCCGACCGGGCTGCCGTACGTCTACGTTAACCTGCGCACCGGCGCCACCCGCGGCACCATCAGTAATCCTGCGGAAGCCGCGCTCATTCTCGAGTACGGCACGCTCGCCGAGCTCACCGGCAAGCCCGTCTACCGCGAGCGCGCCCAGCGCGCGCTGCGCGCCGTGTACGCGCGCCGCTCGAAGCTCGATCTCGTGGGCGAGCGCTTCGATGTGCAAAGCGGCGCCTGGATCAACACCCGCAGCCACATCGGTGCGCGCATCGACTCCTACTATGAGTACCTGTGGAAGTGCTGGCGCCTGTTCGGCGACGAGGAGTGCCGCGGCATGTGGCAGACCTCGAGCGCCGCCGCGCTGCGTTACTACCCGCAGCCCACCGGCGGCACGCTCTGGTACGGCCAGGCGGACATGAACACCGGTGTTGCCGTCGGCAGCGAGTACGGCGCGCTCGAGGCTTTCTTCCCCGGCCTGCTCGCCTACTCCGGCCACCTCGAGGAAGCGCAGCGCCTGCACGCGGCCTCGGTGCAGATGTGGCGCGTGGCGGGCATCGAGCCGGAAGCCTACGACTTTCGCGCGCAGCGCATCACCGCTGCCGCCTATGCGCTGCGCCCGGAGATCATCGAGTCGACCTGGTACCTGTACCGGCTGACGGGGGATCCTCACTACCGCCGCCTCGGGGCAGAGCTGTTCGGCGACTTCAGGCGCTACTGCAGAAGCGCCGCCGGCTACGCGGCGCTCAGCGACGTGCGCACCAAGGAGCAGGCCGACGACATGGAGAGCTTCGTGCTCGCCGAGACCTTCAAGTACTTCTACCTGCTGTTCGCGCCCGCAGCGACGCTCGATCCGCAGGCCGTGGTGCTCAACACCGAAGCCCATCCGCTGCGCCCCACCTGGCGTCTCACCCAGGCGGTATCCGGCACGGAACATCCCGCGGCAGCTGTGCTAACGTCGCCCCCGCCTTGAATGCCCGCAATGCCATGGCTGCCACCACCCCCGAACTGCCGCTGAGCAAAAGGCCCCCCGAAGCGCCCGCCGGGGTGCGCCTGTTGCGGCGCGCGAGCGAGTACGCGCAGCTCATGCGGCTCGACCGCCCGATCGGGACCTGGCTGCTGCTGTGGCCCGCGCTGTGGGCACTGTGGGTGGCCGGCGCCGGGCGCCCCGCGCCGCGCGTGCTCATCGTGTTCGTGCTCGGCGTGTTCGTGATGCGTGCCGCCGGCTGCGTCATCAACGACTTCGCCGATCGCGACATCGACCCGCACATCCGCCGCACGCGCGACCGGCCGCTGGCCGCGCGGCGCGTGGCGCCGCTCGAGGCGCTGGTGCTGTTCGGGATCCTGAACCTCATGGCGCTCTATCTCGTGACGCGCCTCGACCCCCTCACCATCAAGCTCGCCGTCGTCGGCGCAGCGCTCACCGTCTCCTATCCCTTCCTCAAGCGCTTCTTCCCGATGCCGCAGCTGTATTTGGGCATCTCCTTTGGCGGCTGGAGCGTGCTCATGGCCTTCGCGGCGCAGAGCGGCGCGCTGCCGCGCGTCGCCTGGGTGCTGTACGTCGCCGCGGTGCTGTGGGCGGCGATCTACGACACGGTGTACGCCATGGTGGACCGCGAGGATGACCTCAAGGTCGGCGTGCGCTCGAGTGCGATCCTGTTCGCCGACATGGACCGCTTTCTGATCGGGGTGATGCAGGTGATGATGATCTACGCCCTCATCCTGGTCGGGCACAACATGGAGTTCGGCGAGTGGTACTACGGCGGCGTCACCGCGGCGGCGCTGCTGTTCCTGTGGCAGCAGTGGCTGATTCGCCGCCGCGAGCCGGCCGGGTGCCTGCGCGCCTTCCTCAACAACCAGTACGTCGGCCTCGTCATCTTCGTCGGCATCCTGCTGCAGTACACGTACGCGCCTTGAACCGCTGGAAGAACCGTCCGTTCGCGGCGCGCCTCTGGTTCGCGCTGCGCGGCTTTGCGCACGCGCTCGCGAGTGAGCGCAGCCTGAAGGTCCAGGTGCTCATGCTCGCCGCCGTGGTGGCGGCGCTGCTGAAGCTGCGCCCCGGGGCGCTGTGGTGGGCGCTGGTGCTCGCCAGCAGCGCCGCGGTGCTCGCCAGCGAGCTTCTCAACAGCGCGCTCGAGGAGCTCGCCGATGCCCTGCACCCGACCGAGAGTGAGGCGATCCGCCGCGTGAAGGACACCGCCGCGGCCGCCGTGCTCATCGCCTCCCTGGGAGCGGTGGCGGTGGCGGTGGCGCTCGCCGTGCACCTGTGGGGCCTGCCCGGGCAGTGAATCGCCAATTGTCGACTTTTCGGCGCCCTCCTCGTTGACATGGGAGCCCCGCTGCGGGCATGGTCCTGCGCGCGGGGGGGCACCCTCACCCGCATCCTTTAAGGGGCATGACCGATGAGCCGAGCGAGCCTGCCGACGATCCGCCACGACTGGTCCCTGGATGAGGTCCAGGCGCTCTACCGGCTACCCTTCATGGACCTGATCCTGCAGGCGCAGGCGACGCACCGCGCCTGTCACGAGCCGAACACGGTGCAGATGAGCACGCTCTTGTCGATCAAGACCGGTTCGTGCCCGGAGGACTGCGCTTACTGCCCGCAGAGCGTGCGCTACGACACCGGCATCGAGGCGCAGGCCCTGATGGCGGTCGAGGAGGTGCGCAGCGCCGCCACGCGCGCCAAGGCGGCCGGTGCCACGCGCTTCTGCATGGGCGCCGCCTACCGCTCGCCCAAGGCCCGGGAACTGAAAGTCATCACTGAAATGGTGCGCGCGGTGCGCGCGCTGGGGCTCGAGACCTGCGCCACGCTCGGCATGCTCGAGCCCGAGCAGGCGCTGCAGCTCAAGGCCGCAGGTCTTGACTACTACAACCACAACCTCGACACCTCCGAGGAGTTCTACGACCAGATCATCAGCACGAGGAGCTACCAGGACCGGCTCGACACCTTGAGCGCGGTGCGCGCCGCCGGCATCAAGGTGTGCTGCGGCGGTATCGTCGGCCTCGGGGAGTCGGCCGCCGACCGCGCCGAACTGCTGCGCACGCTTGCGAACCTCCCCGAGCATCCCGAGAGCGTGCCCATCAACCAGCTGGTGAAGGTCGCGGGCACTCCGCTTGCGGGAGCCGGCGAGGTCGACCCGTTCGACTTCGTGCGCACCGTCGCGGTGGCGCGCATCCTCATGCCGCGCGCCCAGGTGCGGCTGTCCGCCGGGCGCGAGGCGATGAGCGATGAGCTGCAGGCGCTGTGCTTCCTCGCCGGCGCCAACTCGATCTTCTACGGCGAGAAGCTCCTCACCACCGGCAACCCCGACGTCGAGCGCGACCGGCAGCTGTTGGCACGCCTGGGCATCGACGCCGAGCGGGCGCCGCAGGCGGCGACGGCGGGCGCAGCGCGCCCGGGCGCCGCGGCGGCCGCGGCGGCCGCCCCTTAAGGTTCCCTTGCACCGCGCGGCGGCCAAGCGCGGCGTGCCGGCCCTGCGGGCGGCGCTCTCGCACCTGAATGCTGCGCAGCTGACCCGCGAGCGTCTCACGGTCGAGGGCTTCGGCGCCGCCGGCGAGCGCTCGCTGCGCACCGCGAGCGGCACGCTCGTCGACTTCAGCAGCAACGACTACCTCGGGCTCGCCCGTCATCCGGCGCTGGCCGAGGCGATGGCCGCGAGCGCGCACGCCCGCGGCGCCGGCAGCGGCGCCTCGCACCTGATCACCGGGCACGGCACCGAGCACGCGGCGCTTGAAGCGGAGCTCGCCGACTTCACGCAGCGCGAGCGCGCGCTGCTCTTCTGCAGCGGCTACATGGCGAATCTTGCCGTGATGAGCGCCTTCGCGGCGCGCGGGCAGCGGGTGCTCCTCGATCGCCTGAGCCACGCCTCCCTCATCGACGGCGCACGCCTGTCGGGGGCGCGGCTGCAGCGCTACGCGCACGCCGACGCGGCCGCCTGCGGCAGCCTCGCCTCACAGGAGGGCGCACCGGCCGCCCTCATCGCGACAGACGGGGTGTTCAGCATGGACGGGGACTTGGCCCCGGTGCAGCAGCTGGCGCGCATCGCTGCCACCCATGAGGCGTGGCTCGCGGTCGATGACGCACACGGGCTTGGCGTGGTCGGCGAGGGCGGCCGCGGCACGCTTGCGCTCGCAGGGCTGAATGCCGCCGACGTGCCGCTCCTCATCGGCACGCTCGGCAAGGCCTTCGGCTCCTGCGGCGCCTTCGTCGCCGGTGACGCCGACGTGATCGAGTTCCTGATGCAGAAGGCGCGCACCTACATCTACACCACCGCGCTGCCGCAGCCGGTGGCCGCCGCGAGCCGTGCCGCGCTGCAGCTGGTGCGCACGCAAGGCTGGCGGCGCGAGCGCCTCGCCGCCCACGTCGAGCGCTTCCGCAGCCTCGCAGGCGCCGCCGGCCTCACGCTCCTGCCCTCGGCGACGCCCATCCAGCCGCTGCTGCTCGGCAGCGCGGCCGCAGCGCTTAAGGCGCAGGCGGCACTCGCGCGCGCCGGCTACCGCGTGGTCGCGATCCGGCCTCCCACGGTCCCCGCCGGCGGCGCGCGCCTGCGCATCGCGGTCGGCGCGACGCATACGGACGCCGAGATCGCCGGCCTCGTCAGGGCGCTCACCGAGGCGTGCGGCGGGAGCCGTTAAGGTGGGCGCGCTGCACTACGAGATCCACGGCCGCGGGCGCGACCTCGTGCTGCTGCACGGCTGGAGCCTGAACCTGCACGTGTTCGATGAGCTCACCGCCGAACTGTCGCGGCGCTTCCGCGTCATCGCCATCGACCTGCCCGGACACGGCGGCAGCGACTGGGACGCGAGCGCGCGCACCCCGGCCGCGCATTCGTGGCGCGTGCACGAAACGCTCGCCCCGCTCACCGAGCGCTACACGCTCCTCGGGTGGTCGCTCGGGGGCCAGTACGCGCTCGATCTTGCGGCCGCGCTGCCCGCGGGCATCGAGCGCCTGGCGCTGGTGAGCACGACGCCGCGCTTCCTCGCGGCCCCGGGGTGGCCCTACGGCACCGCGCCCGCGCTGCTGGCGAAACTCGCCGAGCGGCTGCAGCGCAACGATCCGCGGGCGCTCGATGACTTCATGCGCCTGCAGGTGCGCGGCAACACCCCGCGCACCGCCGCGCGGGTCCTGAAAACGCTGCGCGCGGCGCTCAAGGCCGGCGCCGCCCGCCCCGATGCCCTGGCGCACGGACTCGAGCGCCTGCGCAACGCCGACCTGCGCCCGGCACTGTCCATGGTGCGCGTACCGACGCTCGTCATCGCCGGCAGCCACGACCGCATCGTGCGCCCGGCGGCGAGCCAGGCGCTGGCCGCGCTCGCCGATGCGCGCTACGTCGAGTTCAAGGCCGCCGCGCACGTGCCGTTCGTGTCGCATCCGAAGCGCTTCGCCGAGGTGGTCACGGAGTTCGTGCGTGGCTGAAGAGGGCGCGGGCTTTCGCCTCGACCGCGGCGGCGTGCGCGCAGCCTTCGACCGTGCCGGCGCGACCTATGAGTGCGCCGCGCAGCTGCAGGCGCGCGTCGCCGCGGAACTCATCGGCCGGCTCGACACCTTCCGCTTCGAGCCCGCCGTGGTGCTCGACCTCGGCGCGGGCACCGGGCGCGTCAGCGCCGCGCTCAAGCGCCGCTACCCGCGCGCCCAGGTGCTGGCCCTCGACCTGTCGCTCGGCATGCTGCGGCAGGCCCGCCACAACCTGCGCCTGTGGCGGCGCTTCACCCGCGTGTGCGCGGACGCGCAGCGGCTGCCGCTGAAGAGTGCGAGCGTGGATCTGGTGTTCTCGAGCCTGATGCTGCAGTGGTGCGAGCCCCTCGACGCGGCGCTCGCCGAGGTGCGCCGCGTGCTCAAGGGCGAGGGTTTCTTCGCCTTCAGCACCTTCGGGCCGGCAACGCTGCAGGAGCTGCGCCGCGCCTGGGCGGCCGCGGACGACTACAACCACGTGAACCACTTCATCGACGTGCACGACGTCGGCAATGCCCTGGTGCGCGCCGGCTTCACCGAGCCGGTGCTGGACGTCGACCGCATCGAGCTCGGCTACCCCGATGCCCTCGCGCTCATGCGCGACCTCAAGGCGATCGGCGCCCACAACGTGACCGCCGGTCGGGCGCACACGCTCACCGGGCGCGCCCGCCTCGAGCGCATGCAGGCCGCCTACGAGGGTGAGCGCGCCAACGGCGTGCTGCCGGCGACCTATGAAGTGATCTACGGCGCGGCCTTCGGCGGCAGCGAGCGCCGCGCCGCCGCGCTGAGCTCGGGCGAGGCGCACATCGCGCCCGGCTCGATCCGGCGGCGCGCGCGGTGAGCGCGCGCGGCCTGTTCGTGACCGGCACCGACACCGGGGTCGGCAAGACCCTCATCGCCTGCGCCCTGGTACGCGCCCTCGCGGCAGGCGGCCTTAGGGTGGGGGTGCTCAAGCCCGTCGCCTCCGGTTCGCAGGCCACACCCGAGGGCCTGCGGAACGAGGACGCGCTGCTGCTCGGGGCCTGCGCGAATCTCGGCCAGACCTACGCGGAGGTGAACCGATATTGCTTCGAACCGCCGGTTTCGCCGCACATCGCCGCAGATGAGGCTAAAGTCTCCATAGATATCGACCTTATCGCCGATGATTTCAGGCGCCTGGCAGCCCGGGCGGACTGGGTGGTGGCCGAGGGGGCGGGGGGCTGGTACGCCCCCCTGACGGATGCCCTGACCATGGCCGATCTTGCGGCGGCGCTGCCTGCCCGCGTGCTCCTGGTGGTGGGCCTGAGGCTCGGGTGCCTGAATCACGCCGCGCTCACGCGCGAGGCGATCCGCGCGCGCGGGCTCGCCTTTGCCGGCTGGATCGCGAGCGCCGTCGATCCGCACTTCGCGCGCGCGCGGGAGAACCTTGCGAGCCTGACGCGCACGCTCGGGGAGCCGCCACTCGAAGTCGTACCCCACCAGGCAACGCAGGCGCCGCCGCTCGTGCTCGCGCGGGCCGTGGCGCGCCTGAGCTTAAGCACCTGAGGCGCCTTGAATAAAAGGCGCCGCCCGCTACCATCGCTGTGGTGGCGCCGCTGTGCATCGAGATCCGGCCGAACTGCGCGCTGAGCGTGCGCGGGGCGCGGCTGTTCTTCGCCGCGGCGTGCGTCGCACCGCTGTCCATCGCCACCTTCCTGGCTGTGCACGGCTTCTGGCCGGTGCTGCCGTTTGCCGGTCTTGAGCTTGCGGTGCTCGGCTGGGCCCTGCGCACCTCGCTCGAGCGGCGCCACTACCGCCAGAGCATCACGGTCACCGAGGAGCAGGTCAGCATTGAGTCGTGCCGCAAGGGTGGGGCAGAACAGGTTGTTTTCCCTCGGCATTGGGCACGGGTTAAACTGCGCCGCCCCGCCGCACGGCTGCACCCGAGCCGGCTCGTCATCGAGTCGCACGGCCGTCAGTGCGAGCTGGGCAGCTTCCTCACGGAAGAAGAACGGCGTGGGCTCGCGCTGCGACTGCAGCGCCTCATCGGACGCACCAGTGAGTCACCCGCCTGGCCGTGAGTTCTTCCGGGAACGCGGGGAAGCGTAAGGGTAGGCATTTATTGGGGTTGCGCGAGTCGCGGCACACGCCGCGGCGCGCGCTGTAAGGCACAGGTTCACGATGATCCGCAGAAGACTCGCCGCTTTCGCCCTGGCCGTGTTCGCAACGGCCGGCACCCTCGTGGCTCAGGCCGACTCCGGCTGGGGGTTGCTCAACATGACCCCCGGGGTCACCGACATGAGCCGCAACATCTACCAGCTGCACATGAAGATCTTCTGGATCTGCGTGGTGATCGCGCTGGTGGTGTTCGGGGTCATGATCTGGTCGCTCATCAAGTTCCGTAAATCGCAGGGCGCGATCCCGGACGTGACCCTGGTGCACAACACCAAGGTGGAATTCATCTGGACCGTGGTGCCGGTGATCATCCTGGTGGTGATGGCGGTGCCGGCGGCCCGGACGCTGGTAGAGATCGAGGACACCACCAAGAGCGAGCTCACCATCAAGGTCACGGGCTTCCAGTGGGGCTGGAACTACGACTACCTCGATGACGGGGTGTCCTACTACTCGCACCTGGACCGCGCCAGCGACAAGGCGCGCGAGCTGTCCTCGGGGATCGACCCGAACACCGTGGACCACTACCTCCTCAGCGTCGATCACCCGCTGGTGGTGCCGGTCAACACCAAGGTGCGCCTGCTGATCACGGGCGCCGACGTCATCCACTCCTGGTGGGTGCCGGCCTTCGGCGTGAAGAAGGATGCGATTCCGGGCTTCATCAACGAGGCCTGGTTCAAGGTCGACGCCGACAAGCCGGGCCTGTACCGCGGCCAGTGCGCGGAGCTGTGCGGGCGCGACCACGGCTTCATGCCGATCGTGGTGGACGCGCGCTCCAAGGAAGACTTCGCCGCGTGGCTGAAGGAAAAGGCCGCCGGGCAGAAGCAGGCCGCCGCCCCGGCCGCGCCCGAGACCGCCGCACCCACCGCCGCCACCACCGCGCCCTGACACCTTTAAATACGGAACACCAGAGAAGCACCCATGGCCGACGCGCACGTACACGACGCCACCCACGACGACCACGACCACAAGCCGCACGGCTGGCGCCGCTGGGTGTTCGCGACCAACCACAAGGACATCGGCACGATGTACCTGATCTTCGCCTGCACGATGTTCTTCATCGGCGGGGCGATGGCCATGGTCATCCGCCTGGAGCTGTTCCGTCCGGGCATGCAGTGGGTGGACCCACAGTTCTTTAACTCCATGACCACCATGCACGCGCTCATCATGATCTTCGGCGCGGTCATGCCGGCCTGGACCGGACTTGCCAACTGGATGATCCCGATGCAGGTCGGGGCGCCCGACATGGCGCTGCCGCGCCTGAACAACTTCAGCTTCTGGATCCTCCCCTTCGCCTTCACGCTGCTGCTGTCGTCGCTGTTCGTGCCGGGCGGCGCGCCGGCGGGCGGCTGGACCATGTACCCGCCGCTCGTGCTGCAGAACGGCGCCTCCTTCCCGATGCTGATCTTCGCCATCCACATGATGGGCGCCTCCTCGATCCTCGGCGCCATCAACGTGGTGGTCACCATCATGAACATGCGCGCCCCGGGGATGACGCTGCTGCGCATGCCGCTGTTCGTGTGGACCTGGCTGATCACCGCGTACCTGCTGATCGCGGTGATGCCGGTGCTCGCCGGCGCGGTCACGATGCTGCTCACCGACCACTTCTTCGGCACCACCTTCTTCACCGCCGCCGGCGGGGGTGACCCGGTGATGTTCCAGCACATCTTCTGGTTCTTCGGGCACCCGGAAGTTTACATCCTCATCCTGCCGGCCTTCGGCATCGTCTCGGAGATCATCCCGACGTTCTCCAGGAAGCCGCTGTTCGGCTATGAAGCCATGGTGTACGCGGTGGCCTCGATCGCCTTCCTGTCCTTCATCGTGTGGGCGCACCACATGTTCACCGTCGGCATGCCGCTCGCCGCGCAGCTGTTCTTCATGCTCTCGACCATGCTGATCGCCGTGCCCACGGGCGTTAAGGTGTTCAACTGGACCGCGACCATGTGGAAGGGCTCGCTGTCCTTCGAGCCGCCGATGCTGTTCGCGCTCGCCTTCCTGTTCCTGTTCTCGATCGGCGGCTTCTCGGGCCTGATGCTGGCGATCGTGCCGGCCGACTACCAGTACCAGGACACCTACTTCGTGGTGGCGCACTTCCACTACGTGCTGGTGCCCGGGGCCATCTTCGGCATCATGGCCGGGGTGTACTACTGGCTGCCGAAGTGGGTCGGCAAGATGTACGACCAGACGCTCGCCAAGTGGCACTTCTGGCTCTCGACCATCTTCGTGAACGTGCTGTTCTTCCCGCAGCACTTCCTCGGGCTCGCCGGCATGCCGCGCCGCATCCCCGACTACGCGGTGCAGTTCACCGACTGGAACATGGTGTCCTCGATCGGCGGCTTCGGCTTCGGGCTCTCGCAGCTGCTGTTCCCGTACATCATCTGGAAGTGCGTGCGCTCGGGCACGCCGATCGGCAACCGCGCCTGGGAAGGCGCGCACGGCCTGGAGTGGGAGCTGCCGTCCCCGGCGCCGTACCATTCCTGGACCGAGGCGCCCTCGGATGCCCTGATCGCCAGGGGCGCCTCGCACTGATGGCGGCCGTGCTCCCGGAGCCCGATGCGGGTGCGCGCCGGCGGCGCGTGCGCAACAGCGCCATCCTGTGGACGCTGATCGCGGCCGGGTTCTACCTCGGCTTCATCGTGCTGATCCTGGTGCGCGCCGCCAAATGAACGACACGCGCCGCGCCAACCGCAACATGACCCTGAAGCTGCTCGCCTTCGCGGCGGGCGCCTTCGGGTTCGGCTTTGCGCTGGTGCCGCTCTACAACGTGCTGTGCTCGGTCACCGGCTACGGCGACCAGACGAAGCTCTTGCAGAAGGTGCAGGCCATCGAGCACCCCGACCTCAGCCGCACCATCACGGTGGAGTTCCTGGCGAGCGTCGCCAGCAACGGCGAGTGGGAGTTCCGCCCCCTCACGCGCTCCATCCAGGTACACCCGGGGCAGCTGTACACGGCGGAGTTCTTCGCCAAGAACCTCACCGGGCGCGACACCGTGGCGCAGGCGGTGCCCAATATCGCCCCGTCCGAGACGGCCGCCTACTTCCACAAGACCGAATGCTTCTGCTTCTCGCCGCAGCACTTCAAGCTCGACGAGGGCCGCAACATGCCGGTGCGCTTCATCATCGACCCGGCACTGCCGGCGCACATCGACATGATCACGCTGGCCTACACCTTCTACGATGAATCCTCGCGCGTCACGAGCGCGCGCTAGCACTCCTTCACGGTCTCCTTCCAGAAAGTCGAACGACATGGCGAACGCACCCACGACCGACGGCAGCACCCGATACTACATCCCGCACAACAGCCCCTGGCCGATCGTCGGCTCGCTGGCGCTGTTCACCACCATGCTCGGTGCCATCTCGTACCTGAACGACTGGGGTCCCGGGATGGTGTTCATCCCCGGCGCCATCCTCATGGCGATCATGTTCTTCGGCTGGTTCCGCGTCGTGATCGACGAGAACCAGGCGCACATCTACAACCTGCAGGTCGACCGCAGCTTCCGCATGGGGATGATGTGGTTCATCTTCTCCGAGGTCATGTTCTTCGCCGCCTTCTTCGGCGCGCTGTTCTACGCGCGCGTACTGTCGGTGCCGTGGCTCGGGGGCGAGGGAGTCAAGGTCTTCACCAACTACCTGCTGTGGCCGCACTTCGAGGCCGGCTGGCCGACCAACGGGCCTGCCCATGTGGGCGGTAACGACGGCAGCTTCAGCACCATCCCGGCGATCGGCATTCCGATGCTCAACACGGCGATCCTGCTCACGAGCGGCGTCACCGTCACCATCGCGCACCACGCGCTGCGCGCCAACCGGCGCGGCAAGCTCGCGCTGTTCCTGGCGCTCACCTTCCTCCTCGGCTTCACCTTCGTCGGCTTCCAGGCCCACGAGTACGGCGAGGCCTATAAGGACTTAGGCCTGCGCCTCTCGACCGGCATCTACGGCTCGACGTTCTTCATGCTCACCGGCTTTCACGGCCTGCACGTGACGATCGGCGCCATCATGCTGTTCGTCATCTGGCTGCGCTGCCTGCGCGGGCACTTCACGCCCCAGCGTCACTTCGCCTTCGAGGCGGTCGCCTGGTACTGGCATTTCGTCGACGTGGTGTGGCTCGGCCTGTTCATCTTCGTCTACTGGCTGTAGCACGAAGTACGCAGCGCGGGGACTGTGCGGCGCGAGAGCGGCGCCCGCGGGCCGCGCTAGCCGCCGAAGGGGTGGGGTGCGATCCAGCCCTGGTGCCAGGCGAGGATCAGGAGCAGGAACAGCGCGACCGAGAGGCTGACGCGCACCGTGAAGGCGCGCCCGAGCTTGGCGGAGTCCTCCTCGCCGCGCCCGCGCGACAGATGAAAGAGACCCGAGCCCAGGCTGACGAGAATCCCCGCCAGACACAGCAGCACCAGCACCCAGATGAGCGATCGCATGGCGGCCATTTTAGCGCGCCCGGGCGTTCCCGGTACCCTCCGTGCTGAGGCGCGCCCTCGCGCAGCGGATCGGCTTTGCGGTGCTCGCGCTCGGGGCGGCACTGCTGTGCGTGCGGCTCGGGTTCTGGCAATGGCAGCGCGGCAGCGCGCGCGCGGCGCAGGCGCAGCGCTTCGCCGCGGGCGCCTCGAAGCTCGTGCCGCTCGCGGCTTCCCCGGTGTCGGAGCTGCCCCTCTACCAGCACGTGCGTGTGGACGGCACGCTCGATGGCGCGCACCAGTTCCTCCTCGACAACCGCTCCTTCGCCGGGCGGCCGGGCTACGAGGTGCTGACTCCGCTCAGGCGCGCCAACGCAGCCACGCTCCTCATCGATCGTGGCTGGGTGCCCTTCAGCGGCACGCGGCGCGTGCTCCCGGACGTGCGCCTCGCGGAGGCGGGCGCGGTGAGTCTCACGGGCGTGCTCGCGGACCTGCCGAGTGCGGGACTTGCGCTCGGGCGCGCGCCGCCCGCGGGGCCCTGGCCCGAGGTCACCTCCTTCCCCGACATGGCGCAGCTGCAGGCCGCGCTCGGGGAGCCCCTGGAGCCGCGCATCCTGTGGCTCGATCCGCAGGTGCCGGGGGGTTACGCGCGCGCCTGGCAGGCGCCCGGCATGCCGCCGCTGCGGCACTTCAGCTATGCGATCCAGTGGTGGTGCTTTGCGGCACTCGCGCTCCTCGCCTGGACCGTGATGACGGTGCGCGGGCTTAAGCGAAGGCGGGCGTAGGTGGAAACGGAAACCCTCGATCCGGGGCTGCGCGCCCGCAACCTGCGCACGCTGGCACTGCTCGCGGGCCTGTTCCTCGTCCCCCTGGCGCTCGCCTTCTGCACTTACTACGGCAGCGCCTGGCGCCCGGGGCGCACCGTCAACCATGGCGTGCTCATCAGCCCGCCGCGCCCGCTGCCCGCGACGTCCCTGCCGGCGGTGGCGGGTACGGGCGCGGCGCCCCCCGCCGAGCTGCTGCGCGGCCAGTGGTCGCTCGTCTACCTCGGCAGCGGCGGCTGCGACGCGCAGTGCCGTCAGGCACTGTTCGTCATGCGCTCCGCGCGGCTCGCGCTGAACGCCGACATGGGCCGCGTCGCCCAGGTGTTCCTGGTGCAGGGGCAGTGCTGTGCCGCGGACCTGGCGCAGCAGTACCCGGGCGTGCGCCTCCTCGATGCCGCGGGCGAGCCGGCCGCGGCACTGCTCGCGCAGTTCCCCGAGGCGGGGCGCGCCCACACCCTGTTCGTGGTCGACCCGCTCGGCAATCTCATGATGAGCTACGATGCGCGAGAGAACTCCCGCGGCCTGCTCGAGGACCTGCAGAAGCTCTTGCGGCTGTCGCACATCGGCTGAGCGCGCCCCTTCCGCAACCACCCAAGCAGACCCATGCCGGAAGCCCGCTGGATGCGCCGCCTCGCGATCACCGGAGTGATCGTGTGCTTCGTCGTGGTGGTGCTCGGGGCGTACGTGCGGCTCACCGCCGCAGGTCTTGGCTGCCCGGACTGGCCGGGCTGCTACGGCGAGCTCACCCCGCGCGCCGCCGCGCACAGCCTGAGCGCGCAGGCCGCCTACCACCGCCCGCTCGACATCCCCAAGGCCTGGCACGAGATGATCCACCGCTACGCGGTCGGCACCCTGGGCCTCATCGTGCTCGCCCTCGTGGCGCTCGCCATCCGCACCCGGCGCCAGCGGCTCGTGAGTCCGCCGTTCGCCCTGGCTCTCCTCGGGGTCCTCGGGGTGCAGGCGCTGCTCGGCATGCTCACCGTCACCTGGCAGCTCAATCCCCTGATCGTGACGGCGCATCTGCTGCTCGGCCTGACGACGCTGGCGCTCCTGTGGTGGCTCACGCTGTCCCTGCCGCGGGGCTCCACCTGGGCCGCCAGTGCCCGCGGCGGTCCGGGCCACAGCGTCCAGGGCGGCGGCGCCTCACCCTTCACCAGCGCCTACCGCCTCGCGCTCGTAGGCCTTGCCGCCCTGATCGCGCAGATCGCGCTCGGGGGGTGGACCAGCAGCAACTACGCCGCGCTCGCCTGCCCGGATTTCCCGACCTGCCAGAACGCCTGGTGGCCGGTCACCGACTACCGGCACGCGTTCGTGCTCTGGCATGGACTCGGCACCAACTACGAGGGCGGGGTGCTCGAGGGCCCGGCACGCGTCGCGATCCACTTCACCCACCGCTTAGGCGCCCTGCTGGCCACCACGGCGCTCACGCTCGCGGCGCTCTTCGTGCTGCGCCGGCGGGGACTCGCCGCGGCGCGGCCACGCGCCGCCCTGGTGCTCGCAGCCCTAGGCCTGCAGCTGCTGATAGGGGTGTCGATGGTACTCAGGGGCTTTCCGCTGCTGCTCGCCACCGCGCACACCGCGGGCGCGGCGCTGCTGCTCCTGGCGACGCTCGCGCTGCTGCGCGCCCTGAGCGTGCGCTGATCTTCAGCGCGGGCGCGCTGCGCTTTGCAGAAGGCACAGCGGGTTCGGGGTGGGTTCTGCGACCTTGACCAGGGTGTTGCGGTCGCGGTGCAGGAAGGGCTCGGCGCGCCCGCGCACGATCAGCATGGTATCGAGCACGTAGCTCCAGCTGCCGTCGGGGTTGAAGACCACCTCGATGCGGTAGGACTCGGTGCGGAAGGCGTACTCGAGGAAGTCGTTGGAGCAGATGCCGTAGTTGGTGTCGCCGCGCTTCGCGGTGAGCACGAGCTCGGTGTCATCCGGGTGCGCGTGGCCTGAGGCAATCGCCACCTGCCCGCGCGGGATGGAGAGGGTCTGCAGCACGAGCCCGGTCGCGGGCTCCCACAGCCAGTAGCCGGTCTGGTCATGGAAGGTCGAGTCCTCGTCGGAGGCGAGGATGCGGGTGTGGTAGCGCAGCCCGTAAAAGAGCTGCGGCCCGTTGGTCTGCGCATCGATCGGCTGCAGCTCGATGCGCTCGCTGAAGTCCCTGCGCTCCGGTCCCTCGGCCTTCGGGTTGATGTCGACCCCGACCTTCGACTCCCAGATGCCCGCCAGGCGCCTGAGGGGGCCGAGGTTCGAGAGCGTGTCGGGGCTCGGGTCCGGCTCGGTGAAAATGTCCTCGGGAAAGCTCATCGGGCACTCCGGCGCCAGCGGGCGCTCTTAAGTTTAGGGCTCATCGGCACACAGGCGGCGCCCGCAGAGCCTTCGGGCCGCGCCCGATCTGTTAGGCTGCGCATCCCCCACCGACCGGTCCTGCGTTTTTTGCCGTGGCGACGACTCCGCATTATGCACCGGCGGCGCCCGCCCCCTGGCGGCGCTACCTGGAACTCACCAAGCCCAAGGTCGTCGCGCTCATCACCTTCACGGCGATCGTGGGCACGCTGCTGGCAAGCCCGGGGCTGCCGCCCCTGGGCGCCCTGGTGTGGGGCAACCTCGGCATCGCGCTCGCCGCCGGCTGCGCCGCCACCATCAACCACGTCCTCGACCGGCGCATCGATGAGCAGATGGCGCGCACCCGCGCCCGGCCGCTGCCGACCGGCGCACTCACCGAACGCAACGCGCTGGTGTTCGCCGCCGTGCTCGGGGTCACCTCGATGGCGCTGCTCGCCTTCCTCGTGAACCTCCTGACCGCGGTGCTTACCTTCCTCTCCCTCATCGGCTACGCGGTCATCTACACGGTGTGGCTGAAGCGCGCCACGTCCCAGAACATCGTCATCGGCGGCGCCGCGGGCGCCGCACCGCCGGTGCTCGGCTGGGCGGCAGTCACCAACAGCATCGACCCGAACGCGCTGCTCCTGTTCCTCATCATCTTCGTGTGGACGCCGCCGCACTTCTGGGCGCTCGCCATCGCACGCCGCGACGAGTACGCCCGGGCCGGCATCCCGATGCTGCCCGTCACCCACGGGCTCGCCTACACGCGCCTGCAGGTGCTGCTCTACACGGTGCTGCTGACGCTCGTGACGCTGCTGCCCTACCTCACCCGCATGAGCGGCCTGATCTACCTGACGGCCGCGCTCGGCCTCAACGCCGGCTTCCTCTACTACGCGCTCGCGCTCAAGATCACGGCGCGTACGGAGCTGCCGATGCGGGTGTTCCGCTTCTCGGTCACCTACCTCATGTGGCTGTTCGCAGCGCTGCTGGTGGACCACTACCTGCCGGCCTTCCGCGGCAGCCCGCAGGGGTAGGCGTTCCCGCGCCCCCGCCGCGCCTGCGGTCGCGATTGATGTGCGCGGCACGCGGAGGGAAAATCCCCCACGGCCCGCAGCGGCGTACGTGCGCCCACCGGCCACCAGGGGAGATCACCATGACGAGCACCCGAGACTGCATCGCGATCGTTCTTGGCAGCGCACTCATGGGCGCGCTCAGCGTGCCCGCCGCGGCGACGCCGGTAACTGTCGCCCCGGGCAGCAGCGGCATCAGCGTGCCGACTTATTCCGGAACCGGCACGCCGAGCGTCACCGTGCTCGCCAACACCGGCCTGCAGACGGCGACCCTCGATGGCATGACGGTCGAGTTCGAGGAAGTGGCGGTGCGCACGAGCTTGAATCCCGCCGGGGTGAGCTTCGGCTTCGACATCACCGCCTCGAACACCCCCACGACCCTCGCGGCGGCGCTGCCGGGTTTTGCCGGGTTCACGAGCGCGGTGGAGTCGTGTGATCCGTTCGCGCTGAGCAGCGCCGGCACCTGCGGGGCGGCCACCGGCACGGTCGCACGCAGCGGCGGCAGCGGGGATCTGCTCACCTTCAGCGGCATCGGCACGACGCCGCTCTCGGTCCCGGGCGGCGGCACGCTCGCCCACAGCAACGTCTACGGCATCTTCACCAATGCCCCCGCCTTCACCGATCCTGCCGTGACGGTCGAGGACGACGGCACGACGTTCAGCTTCCGGGGTATTGCACCCTCCGGCTCAGCCTCAGTGCCGGAGCCGGCGACCGCGGCGCTCCTCGGGCTCGGCCTCCTCGGCACGGCGCTGGCGCGGCGGCGCAGCATCCGCAGCGTGCCGCGCGCTTAAGCGGGCAGGTCGAACAGCAGCACTTCCGCGTCGCGCCCGGCATCGAGGGTGAGGCGCGCAGGTCCCGCGATGCCGGCCCCGTCCCCGGCTGCGAGCGGCGTGCCGCTGAGCTGCACCGTCCCCCGCGCGAGCTGCACCCAGGCGCGGCGCCCGGCGGCGAGCTGGTGCACGGCCGCCTCGTCCCCGCTGAAGAGCCCGGCATAGACCTGCGCGTCCTGGTTGAGCCGCACGGCGCCCGCCTCGCCGTCGCGCGCGGCGATGAGGCGCAGCCGGCCGCGCTTGTCCGCAGCGTCGAAGTGCTTCTGCTCGTATCCGGGTGCCAGGCGCTCGGCTTCCGGGATGATCCAGATCTGCAAGAGGTGCACTTCCTCGCTCCCGGGGTTGAACTCGCTGTGCAGTACGCCGGTGCCGGCGCTCATGCGCTGCAGGTCCCCGGGACGGATCACCGAGCCGTTGCCCATCGAGTCGCGGTGCTGCAGCTCACCCGAGAGGATGTAGGTGAGGATCTCCATGTCGCGGTGACCGTGCTGGCCGAAGCCCTCGCCCGGGGCGACGCGATCGTCATTGATCACGCGCAGCGGCCCGTAGCCGTTCCAGCGCGGATCCTGGTATTCCCCGAAGGAGAACGTGTGGTAGGTCTTGAGCCACCCGTGATCGAAGTAGCCACGCTCGGCACTGCGGCGCACTTGCAGCATGGGAAGGTCCCGCTCTGGCCCCGAAAGGGTGAGCGCTTGAGTCTAGGCAGCCGGCACGCCCGCTGCCACCGCCGCCGCGCGCGTGTAGAGCATCTCCCAGGAGTACATCAGCTTGTCCTTGAGCAGCAGCATTCCGCTCGCGCGGTAGCTCGTAGCGGAGAGCTGGCCGAAGTGCTCCGAGCCGTAGTAGCCGGAAGCTTCGCAGCCGTACACGGCGAGGATGGAGGCGCCAATGACCGCGAAGCGCCCCTGGATCTTGCCGAACATGGCGCTCTCGAAACTCCAGCGCAGGCTCTCGCCGGGAACCCGCGGCGGCTCGATGAGATAGGCTTGCACGAACTCTGTGGGCGGGGAGCCGAGTACCTTAAGCTTGCCCGACAGCAGCCAGCATTCCGGACGATGGGCGATCTCGGTGCGTGCGTGCGCCTGCAGCGGCTCACCATCGGCGCGCCAGAGCGTCCCTGTCCCGCACCAGACCGCCGGCTCGAACAGAAACGTGTGCTTCATGCGCCGATTATCGCGCGCGCGTAAGCTTTCGGGTACGTTGCCAGGAAACCACAGAAACGGAGGTGCTCAATGCTCACGGAACGCATCTGGTCCGGGAACTCGCTGCGTAACTTCTTCTACCTGATCGCAGACCCCGACACCGGGGAGGCGCTCGCGGTGGACCCCCTCGACTGGCGCCTGGTGCTGGACGTGGCGAAGAGCCACGGCTGGACCATCAAGCAGATCCTGAACACCCACGAGCACGGCGACCACACCGGCGGCAACGTCGGCATGAAGGACGCCACCGGCGCCAAGGTGCTCGCCCACGAGGGCGCCGCCCCCAAGATCGGCACCGGCATCGACCGCGGACTGAAGAAGGGCGACGTTATCAAGGTGGGGCGGGTGGAACTGGAGTGCCTCGACACCCCGGGCCACACCATGACGCACATCTGCGTGCTGTCGCACACCGATCACCCGGCGATCTTCTGCGGCGACACGCTGTTCAATGCCGGCGTCGGCAACTGCCACAACGGCGGTGACCCGCAGGTGCTGTACGACACCTTCGCGACCCAGATCTCGCGCCTGCCCGATGCGACCCGCGTATACCCGGGCCACGATTACCTGGCACGCAACCTCGAGTTCACGCTCGACCGGGAGCCCTCCAACAAGACCGCGGTCGAGTTCCTCGGGGAGGCCAAGGCGCACCAGGCGGCCGAGGCGCCGGTGACGACGCTCGGGGAGGAGAAGCGTTTCAATACCTTCCTGCGCCTGCAGAACCCGGACCTGATCGCGCACCTGCGCGAGAAGTTCCCGGACTTAGGCGAGCGCCCGGATCCGAAGACCGTGTTCGTGAAGCTGCGCGAGCTGCGCAACAAATGGTAGGCAGGTCCGCGCGGCGGCTGCTGCCCTTGCTGGCAGCACTCGCTCTCAGCGCCTGCGGCCCGCAGGCGGGAAGCCGCGCACCTGCGCCGCCGGCCGGCGCGCTCACCCCCGAGGCGCGGCGCGCGGTGGAGGACAGCGCCCGCAAGTTCCTGGAGGACGTGGCCACCGCGGTGACCGCGGAGGGGCCGAGCGCGTGGCGGCACGAGTTCGCCAACCGCCCCGAGTTCTTCATGGCTTCCGACGGCGCCCTGGTCTTCAGCGACGGCGCCGCCGCCGCGCGCGGCATCGATGCGCTCGCGGCGAATCTGCCGAAGATCAGTCTCACCTTCACCGACCTGCGGGTCGATGCGCTGACACCCGAGCTTGCGGTGGTCGCCGCCTCCTACGCGGAGGTACAGGAAGACGGCAAGGGGCTCTCGAACACCGACCGCGGCTACTTCACGGGGCTCGCCGAGCTCACTGCAGGGCGCTGGCAGCTGCGCGACGCGCACTGGTCGAGCCACCCCTGAACCGCACAGGCCGCTACTTGAGGTAGCGGTCCATCCACTCAAGGTAGCGCTGCGTGCGGTCGACGAGGAAGCTCGGGCGCGTGAGCACGTGGAACTCCCCGGGATAGATCACGAGCTGCGCGGGCACCCCGAGCGTGGCGAGCGCCTGGTACATCTGCTCGCCACCGGCAATGGGCACGTTGAAGTCCTTGTCACCGCCCAGGAACAGCGTCGGCGTCCTGATGCGATCGGCGTGGAAGAAGGGGTAGGACACCTTCATCCACAGTGCCGTGTTGCGCCACGGCGGCCCCATTTCCGCGTTGTACTGCAGCTGGTACTGGTCAGCGCCGTACATCGCCGTCTGGTTGCCGCTGCCCGCCCCGCTGATGGCGCAGCGGAAACGCGTGTCGCTCGCGATCGTGTAGTCAGTGAGGAGGCCGCCGTAGCTCCAGCCGCCGACGCCGAGGCGCGCCGGATCGGCGATCCCCTGCGCGATCGCGTAATCGACGCCGGCGATGAGGTCCTCGACCTCCTTGTGTCCCCAGTCGGCGAGGATGCTGCGCGCGTAGGCGGCGCCGCGGCCGGTGCCGCCGCGGTAATTGATCGCCAGCACCACGTAGCCGTGGGTCGCGAAGTACTGACGCTCGAGCGGCGGCCCGTAGCCCCACAGCTCGAGCGAGTGATCGTCCTGGCCGTTCGGGCCGCCGTGGATCCAGAGGATCGTCGGATAACGCTGTCCCGCCCTGAAGCCCGGCGGCTTCACGATCTGCCCGTGCACCTCGGTGCCGCTGCGGCTCTTGAAGCGGATGTCCTCGACACTGCCTAAGGTGAGTTCGGCGAACAGGGCATCGTTGTGTGCGGACAGACGGCGCAGCTTCCCGGCCTCGAGCGCATAGACCTCCGGGGCCGAATGGTCGTCCGAGACCAGCACCGCGGTGTGGCCGGCGGCGGCGGCGAGTTCGTGCACGACCATCTTGTCCGCGAGCGGCGTGACCGCGCCGCTGCCAAGGTCCACCGACGCCGGGTACTGGTAGCCATCGTCCTCGACGGTGACGAGGAGGCTCTTGCCGTCGGCTGAGAACTTCTGCGCGTAGAGGGCGCGATCGAGGCTCCTCGCCAGGGTACGCACCGTGCCGCTCTTCACCTCGACCACGCTCAGCGCATCGAGGATGTAGGAGTTGAACTTGGGCGCGGCGCCTTCGAGGAACGACACCAGTGTGCCGTCCGGGCTGAAGTCGAGGATCTGGTGATTGGGGGAGTAGGTGGTGACGAGCCGCCGCGGCGTGGCCCCAGCGCGCGCCTCGATGAGATAGATGTCGTCGCGGCCGACTTCCGCCGGGCGGCCGAGGCGGTTGCCGACGAAGACGATCTGGCGGCCGTCGGGGGAGAACACCGGGTTCGAGTCGGCACGAGTGGCCTCGTCGGTGAGCGTCACGCATTCCCCGCTCTTCACATCCAGCAGGTACAGCTGCGTGCGCATGTCGGAGCCGAGATAGCCCTCCTTGTCCTGCTTGAACTGCAGACCGTCGATCACGATCGGGTGGAGGGATTTGCCCTCGGGCCTGCCCGCGTTCGCATCCTCGCCGCCGGCGCGCATGACGAGCACCACATGCGCGCCATCGGGCGCCCAGGCGTAGCCGGTGATCTCCCGGCTCACGTGACTCACCGCGCGACCCTCGCCGCCGCGGCGGTCGAGGAGCCACAGCTGCGCATCCCCCGAGGCCGGGCGGGCGCTGAGGTAGCTCAGGTAGCGCCCGTCGGGGCTGAAGCGCGGCTCGGTGACGCTCTCGCCGCGCGTCAGCTGCATGCCCTCGCCGTGCGCCCAGTCCGCACTCCACAGGGCACTGCGGCTCTCGTCGGCCTCCTTGTCGTAAGTGGTGACGAGGTAGGCCACCGCGGTGCCATCCGGGGCGATCTGCAGGTCCGAGAGCGGCTGGAAGCGGTACCAGTCCTCGGGCGCGAGCGGACGGCCCGCGAGCGCGGTGAGCGGCGCGGTAAGCACGAGGAGGAGGCAGCTAAGAAGCGGCAGCAGGCGTTTCAGGTGCACGATGCGTCCTCACCCGGCGGTTCAACGGCAGCCGGGGATCATCAGGGTTGTCGTTGGTAAGGCTGGCGGACCGGCGCCCGCAAGCCTGGGCAGTGTAGCCCGAAGGGGGCGGCCGGACGCACGGCACGAGCGTGCTACCCTCACCCGACAGTCTGACCCGCGGTTTTCTGGAATAAGTATCGCGTGTACCCGCCAGGGTGGCGCGCCCCGGCATGAACAGCACCTCTCCCCCAGCGAGCCTCAAAGAGGCGCTGCCGCAGCTGCATGCGGCGCTACGCTCCGGTCGCGCCGCGACCGCGGAGAAAATGGCGCGCGCACTGCTCGCGCGCTTCCCGGGAGAGGTCAACGTAATGTGGCTGCTCGGGGCTGCGCTGCTGGATCTGGAGCGAATTCCGGAAGCGCTCGCCGCGCTCGAGGAGTCAGTGCGCGCCGCACCCGACTTTGCCGAGGCACGCGTCGATCTCGCGCGCGCCTGCCGGGCGGGCAAGCGCGCGGCCGCAGCCCGCGACCAGGTGCGCCACGTGCTGGGTGCTCATCCTCACCATGCGCGCGCCTGGGCTGCGTACGGTGACGTCCTGGTGGACCTCGGACAATTCGACGATGCCCGGGTGGCTTTCGAACGTGCGCGCCTGGCGGACCCGGAACGCGCGCACACCGAGCAGGCTACCGCCGCGCTCGCTGCGAACAACCCGAAGAAAGCGGAAGGGATCTTCCGCGGCATCCTGCAGCGCGATGCAAGCCACGTCGGCGCACTCGTGGGCCTTGCCGCCATCTCGCTCGGGGCCGACAGCCCGGGCGATGCCGAACGACTGCTGCGGCATGCCCTGAAGCAGTCCGCGCATACGCCACTGATCTGGCGCGGCCTGTCGCAGACGCTGGTCAGCCTGAACCGCATGGACGAGGCGGAGCAGGCGGCACGCCACGTGCTGGCGGTGGAGCCCGAGAATCCGCTGTCCTGGATCACCCTCGCGGGCGTCTGTGCGCGGTTGCTGCGCCCCGAGCAGGCCCTCGAGGCCTACACGCGCGCCGAGCAACTCAATCCCCGGGAGGTGCGCATTCGCCTCTCCATGGGACATCTGCAGAAGACCCAGGGCGATCGTCAGGCGAGCGAGGCCTCCTACCATGCAGCCCTGCGGCGCCAGCCTGCCCTTGCCGAGGCCTACTGGAGCCTCGCGGACCTGAAGAATTACGTCTTCAGCGACGCGGAGGTGATGGATATGCGGGCGCTGGCCACGCAAGAGGCCCTGCCGCGCGCCGATCAGGCGCAGCTGCAGTTCGCGCTCGGCAAAGCGCTCGAGCAGCGCCGCGAGTATGCGCAGGCCTTCGATCATTACGTGCGCGGCAACGAACTGCGGCGCCAGGATGCGCCATTCGACATCGCGAACTTCGAAGCCCGCAGCGCCCGGATCCGTGCATTCTTTGCCGAGCAGCTCTTTGCCGCGTACGCGGGCAGCGGTGAGCCGAGCGCGGCGCCCATCTTCATCGTCGGATTGCCGCGCTCGGGCTCAACGCTCATCGAGCAGATCCTGGCCAGCCATTCGCAGGTGGAGGGCACGATGGAGCTGCCCAACATCATCACGATGGTGCACCAGTTCGATGACAAGGTCGCCGGCCGCGACGGTTACCCCGAGACGCTGCACGGCGTACCGCGCGGTCTGCTCGCGGCGCTCGGCCAGCGCTACCTCGAGGAGACCCGCTCGATGCGGACGGGACGGCCGCATTTTACCGACAAGCTGCCGAACAACTTCAGCCACGTCGGGCTCATCCAGCTCATCCTGCCGCAGGCACTCATCATCGACGCCCGTCGCCACCCGATGGATGCCTGCTTCAGCACCTACAAGCAGCACTTTGCGGAAGGCCAGAATTTCAGCTACGACCTCGGGGACCTCGGCCGCTACTACCGCTGCTACCTGAGCCTGATGGACCACTGGGACCGGGTGCTGCCGGGCAAGGTGCTGCACGTACAGTACGAGGACGTCGTGCGCGAGCCTGAACTGCAGATCCGGCGGCTGCTGGCGCATTGCGGCCTGGAGTTCGAGCCCGGCTGCCTCAGATTTCACGAGAACCGCCGCTCCGTGCGCACCGCCAGCGCCGAGCAGGTGCGCCGGCCCATCTACTCCTCGGGCGTTGGCTACTGGCGTCACTTCGAGGGGCAGCTCGAGCCCCTGCGCCGCGCCCTCGGGGATGCTTTAGATCGCTTCTAGGACGGCTGCGCTCAAGGCTTGGCGGCTCATCCGTTGTTGAACGATCGTTGACTAAGGGGCTGCCCTCAAAGATGATCGGTGCAGCACGCCCGGGGACAGGCCGGGCGCGCGATCTACTAAATAAGCTGATTCGGGGAGTCCTCTGATGTCTTCACGCAGCCGGAATCGTGCGGCCCGCACTCCACAGCTCTCGCTCGCCATGGTGCCGCGGCGCACGACCATAGGTTTTGCGGTAGCCGCGGCGCTGGCAGGGGCAGCGCTCCCCCATGACAGGGCTCTGGCGGATGCAGCGGCGGATACCGCCTCATCCTCAAACGGCGGCGGCCTGCAGGAAGTGGTGGTCACGGCGCGCAAGCGCTCGGAGAACCTCCAGGACGTCCCGATGAGCCTCGACGTCTTTACCGAGAAGGACATGCAGAATCTCGGTATCACCGGCTTCGATGACTTTGCGACCAAGACGCCTTCGATCTCCTTCATCAGCACCGGCCCCGGCACGCAAATCCTGGTGATGCGTGGCGCCTCCGACGGCAGTAACCCGAATTATTCCAACACCTCTTCGACTGGCTTCTTCGTCGATGACATGTCCGTGAGCTGGCAGGGCGTACAGCCGGACCTGCACCTCTACGACGTCGAGCGCATCGAGGTGCTGAACGGTCCGCAGGGCACGACCTTCGGGGCGAGCTCGATGACCGGCGCGATCCGCTACATCACCAATAAGCCCGACGTGAATGCTTTCAGCGGCGGGCTCGATTTCGAAGGCGGCCAGATCCAGGGCGGCCAGCAGAACTGGACCTACGAAGGCTTCGTCAACATCCCGCTCATCCCCGGGGTACTGGGCTTTCGCGCCTCCGCCTACAGCGACTCCAACGGCGGTTTCATCAACAACCAGCTGACCACACGCACCTGGGTGAACGGCGCGGTCTCCACCAACGCCGACTGGGCCCGCGCGGATTACAACCGCGCACACACCGAGGGCGGCCGCGTCGCACTGAAGGGGGTGCTGAACGATGCGTGGAGCGCGAGCCTCACCTACAGCTACCAGAGGCAGTCCACCCTCGGCGCGTGGGACGAGGATCCGACGCTGGCGCCGCGCACCGTGGAGCGCTTCGGTCCCGAGTCGCATGACTTCGAGGCGAAGCTCCTCGACTTCCACGTCGACGGCGACGTGGGCATCGGCGACCTGGTGTTCGCGAGCACCTACTGGTCGCTGCCCACGCGCCAGCAGAACGAGTACTCGCAGTACATCCAGAACTACCTCGGCGGCGCGAACGAGGGCGTTACGTGTACCAACGACCCTAACACTCCCCCGGCTTACGGTAACAACAACCCCGCGCTCGGCTACCAGAACTGCAAGGTGCCGACGCAGTTCTACGAATATCACACCAACCCGGAGCGCTGGTCGGACGAGCTGCGCCTGTCGTCCAAGCCCGGCGGCCGCTTTCACTGGCTGGGCGGCCTGTACTGGGAGAAGACGCGCGACGATAATTCCGGCAGCACCTTCTACATGCCGGGTCTGCGCACTAACAGCCCGGCGTTTCAGTACCTGAACTACTACGGCGGCACGGCCGCCGGCTCCACCTCGCTGCCGGCCAACGAGTGGTACGCCTACCATACGCGCTCGGACTACCTGCAGACCTCGGAGTTCGCGAATCTCAGTTTCGACCTGACCGACAAGCTGAACATCGAAGCCGGCGTCGAGCACTTCCACTCCGACTTCAAGTACTACAGTCCGTACGGACAATTCGCCTATCAGGCCACCACGCCGTCCCTGGACGAGGGCTCCTCGCACAAGTGGAATTACAAGGCCGGCGTGAATTACAAGCTCGAGCCGCACATCATGCTGTACGCGGACTTTGCCCAGGGCTTCCGTGACGGGGGCTCGAACTCCGGCTTCCCGCAGGGCTGTTACACAGGGGGGGTGCCGCGCTCCTATGACCCGGACACCATGAACAACTACGAGATCGGCTGGAAGAGCACCTTGCTCAATGGGCACCTGGTGTGGAACGGCGCCACCTACCTCATGGACTGGAAGAAGTTCCAGACCATCCTCTACAACCCGGACGTGTGCGCGGTCAGCAGCTACTACGTCAATGTCGGGGATGCACGCATCTACGGCGTTGAGTCCAACACCGACTGGAAGATCAACGATAACTGGTCGCTGCAGGCGTCCCTCAGTTACAACGACGCGCATCTGATCTCAAGTCCCTACGAAGTCTTCCAAGACCATATCGGCGAGCGGCTGCCGTATTCGCCGTACTTCAGCTGGAGCTGGAATGCGCGCTATGAACATCCCCTCGCAGCATCGCTGAGCGGCTACGCGCAGTTCGACATGGCCCACAAGGGCGACATGTGGAACGACCTCAATCCGGACAGCGCCACGACAAGCCTGCCGCGCATTTTGCAGCCGGGCTACACCATCATGAACCTGCGCCTGGGACTCACCCCGGAAGGGGGTCGCTGGCTGGCCGAGCTCTACATCACCAATCTCACCGACAAGAACGCCATCGTCTACAGCAACACCGGCAATTACGACCTGCGCGAGACCACCAACGAGCCGCGGGTCTTTGGCTTGCGGCTGAACTACCGCTTCGGCAAGGTCAGTAACACGGAGTAACGCTCCGGCGGCCGCGAATATCGCTTCGCGGCCGCCTTCCCTATACCCTAGGCGGCCATGCATTCCGCCTTCTACCGCCGCTCCTTCCTCATCGTCACCGCGGCCGTCCTCGGTTACGCGCTCTACCGCATCATCGAGCCGATGCTCGGGATCCTCGGCTGGACGGTGGTCCTGTCCTTCATCCTCTATCCCCTGCATGAACGGCTGACGCGCACCCTCAGGGGCCGGCGCTCCTGGTCGGCCGGCATCATCGCAGGCCTCACCCCCTTTCTCGTGTTCGTGCCGCTGTCGATCCTGGGCGCGGTGTTCGCCGGCCAGGTGGCGCGCATGATCGAGTACCTGAAGGCGCAGACCGACGTGTCTTACCCCGAGCTCGTGCAGCGCATCTCCAGCTATCCCCTGATCGGCAACGCGGTGGCGTGGGTGCAGGACAACACCACCGTCACGGCAGCCGAGGTGCAGGGCTGGCTCACCGGCGGGCTGCAGACGGTGCTCAAGGCGGCCGCCTCCATGGGCGGGAGCGTCGCGCTCAACGTGTTCGGCACGCTCATCGGCTTTTTTCTCATGATCTTCATGCTGTTCTTCTTCCTGCGTGACGGGCGCACCATGCTCCAGGAATCGGTGCGCCTCGTGCCGGTGAAGGCGGCGCGCCGCGAGCAGCTCCTGAAGTACCTGGGCGAGGTCACGCGCGCCGTGGTCTTCGGCTCGGCCGCGACCGCGCTGCTGCAGGGCGTGATCGTCGGCATCGGCTTTGCGATCGTGAAGCTGCCTTCCGCGGTGGTGTTCGGGGTGCTGGCAGCGATCGCCGCTTTCCTCCCCACCGGCGCAGCCCTCGTCATGATCCCGGCGGTGCTGTACCTCTTTGCCACGGGGCGCTGGGGGGCGGGGATATTCCTCCTGTGCTGGACCGGGGTGATGTGGCTGTCGGAGAACATCCTGCGGCCGCTCTTGACCGCGCACCATGCGCAGGTCTCGACGCTCGCGATCTTCATCGGCGCGATCGGTGGCGTGGCCGCCTACGGGATCCTGGGGCTCATCATCGGCCCGGTGCTGGTGAGCTTCATCGTCGCTCTGGTGCGCTTCTCGCAGGAGAGCCCGCCGGCGGACGCCTGAAACGGGGGCATTTCCCGTAGAATGCGCCCCCCTATGGATCTGTCCCCGATCCTCAATCCTTTGAACGACGCGCAGCGCGCGGCGGTCACCGCCCCGGTCGGCCCGGTGCTGGTGCTGGCCGGCGCCGGCAGCGGCAAGACGCGCGTGCTCACGCACCGCATCGCCTGGGTGATCCAGGCCGAAGGCGCCTCCCCGCACGGGATCCTGGCCGTCACCTTCACCAACAAGGCCGCCGCCGAGATGCGCGGCCGCGTCGAGCGCCTGCTCGGTATCCCGGGGAGCGCCCTGTGGATCGGCACCTTCCACGGCATCGCGCACCGCCTGCTGCGCATCCACTGGCGCGAGGCCCACCTCGCCCAGAGCTTCTCGATCATGGACTCCGAGGACCAACAGCGCCTCATCAAGAAACTCATCAAGGCCGCCGAGCTCGATGACACCCGCTGGGTGCCGCGCGAGGTGCAGTGGTTCATCAACTCGAACAAGGACGAGGGCCGCCGTCCGCAGCACCTGAAGTCCGAGGAAGATCCCACCCGCGCGCAGCTGATCAAGCTGTACGCCGCCTACGAGGCGGCCTGCGCCAAGAACGGCGTCGTCGACTTCGCCGAGCTCCTGCTGCGGGCCTTCGAGCTGTGGCGTGACAACCCGGCGGTGCTCGATCACTACCGGCAGCGCTTCCGCCACGTGCTGGTCGATGAATTCCAGGACACGAACGCCATCCAGTACAACTGGATCAAGATGCTGGTCGGCCCGAACGGCTATCCGTTCGTGGTGGGCGACGATGACCAGTGCCTGGCCGCCGGCAGCCTGGTCACGATGGCCGACGGGGCCCGCAGACCGATCGAGGACGTGCGCGCCGGCGATGTGGTGCTCTCCAGCCATGGTGGCGGGGGCCTGCGACCCGCGCGCGTGCTCGAGCAACTGGTGCGCCCGCGCTGTGGATGGCTGCTCGCCCTGCACCTGCGCTCGGGCAGGGTGCTGCACAGCACTCCGGAGCACACGCACTTCGCCGGCTACCTGCTCGGGGAGACCCCGCAGACCTACTTCCTCTATCTCATGCGCAAGGACGGCGTGGGCTGGCGTCTCGGCACGTCCCAGGTCTACACCCGCGGCCAGGTGAAGCCCATGGTCGGGTTCCACCAGCGCTCCATCCACGAGCATGCCGACGCGGTCTGGGTCATCCGTACCCACACGAGCGAGAACGAGGCGCGGCTGGATGAAATGCTCACCTCGCTGCGCTACGCCCTGCCGACCCTGCCGTTCACGCCGCGCAAAGGCAGCGGCGCCAACGGGCTGGTGCACGATTTCACGTACATCAGGCGGGTCTTTGACTCACCGGATACGGATGACGCCGCACAGCGCTTGCTGGATGAGGTCGGGCTGGACCCGGATCGCCCGCACTACGTGCCGCGCAGCCGCAACTCCAAGCGCTGCAACCTCGTCATCACACTCTGTGGCGAGCACCGCGGCGAGACGCCGATGCATCGAATCTCCATCTCCGGCGTCGACCCGGACGACCGCGGCGTGCTCGAGGCCCTGGGTCTGAGCGTGCGCGCGGCCAAGCGCGGCCGTGCCCGTTTGTGGCGCTTCGAGACCTGCCGCAAGGACTTCGGTGAGCTGATGGGCATCGCGCGGCGCATCCGCGAGCAGCTCGACGCCCAGTACGTCTTCAAGGGCCTGATGCTCAACCGCTCCCTGCCATTCACCAACGCCGGCTCCCTGCGTGCGGGCATGGTGATGGCAACCGATGAGGGTATCTTCGACGTGCTCGAGCGGATCGAGCCCATCCTCTTCGAGGGCAGCGTCTACGACCTCAACGTCGAGGGCACGCACAACTTCGTCGCCAACGGGGTGCTCACGCACAATTCCATCTACCGCTGGCGCGGCGCGCGGGTCGAGAACCTGCACCAGTTCCAGCGCGACTTCCCGGCCGCGCAGCTGTTTCGCCTCGAGCAGAACTACCGCTCCACCGCCACCATCCTCGAGGCCGCCAACGGCCTGATCGCCCACAACGCGGGGCGCCTGGGCAAGAACCTGTGGACGAGCGGCGCCAGGGGCGAGCCGATCAAGCTCTACACCGCCTTCAACGAGCGCGACGAGGCCGAATTCGTCACGCACCGCATCCGCGAGTGGGTGAACGGCGGGGGCTTAAGGCGCGAGATCGCCATCCTCTACCGCTCCAACGCCCAGTCGCGGGTGCTGGAAGAGGCGTTCCTGTCGGCGCGCGTGCCCTACCGCGTCTACGGCGGCCTGCGCTTCTTCGAGCGCGCCGAGATCAAGGACGCGCTCGCGTACCTGCGCCTGGTGTGCAACAGGAGTGATGATGCCTCCTTCGAGCGCGTCGTGAACCTGCCCACCCGCGGCATCGGCGCCAAGAGCATGGACGCGGTGCGCGAGCATGCGCGCGGCGCCGGCGTGTCGCTGTGGCAGGCGGCCGCGGCCGCCATCGCCGACAACTCGCTCGGAGCTAAGGCCGCGGCCGCCGTGCACGGCTTCATGGCCCTCATCGAGCGCCTGGCGCGCGAAACTGCCGGCCTGGCGCTGTTCGAGCAGGTCGACCAGGTGCTCAAGGCGAGCGGCCTCATCGAGCATTACCGGCGCGAGAAGGCCGAGCGCGGGGAGGCGCGCGCCGAGAACCTGGATGAGCTCGTGAGCGCCGCCCGCGGCTTCACGCCCGAGGCTTCCGACCTGCCGCCGCTCGAGGCGTTCCTCGCGCACGCGGCGCTCGAGTCGGGCGAGGGCCAGGCGGATGAGTGGGAGGACTGCGTGCAGATGATGACGCTGCACACCGCCAAGGGGCTCGAGTTCCCGGTCGTGTTCCTGTGCGGCATGGAGGAGGGCCTGTTTCCGCACCAGCGCTCGCTCAATGACCTCGACGGCCTCGAGGAGGAGCGGCGCCTCGCCTACGTCGGCATGACGCGCGCCATGCGCCAGCTCTACCTCACCAGCGCCGAGCAGCGCCGCCTGCACGGCATCGACTCCTACGCCCAGCCCTCGCGCTTCATCCGCGAGATCCCGGACGAGCTCGTCGAGGAGGTCCGCCCGCGCGTGCAGCTGTCGCGCCCGGTCGCCGTCGGGCGCTTCCGCGCCCCGGAAGAGGCGGCCCCGGGCGGGGTGCGCCTCGGGGCGCGCGTGCGGCACGGCAAGTTCGGGGATGGGGTGATCCTGAATGTCGAAGGCAACGGCCCGCACGCGCGGGTACAGGTAAGCTTCGAGCGCCAGGGCACCAAGTGGCTGATGGTGCAGTATGCAAACCTCACGCCCCTGTAGCTGACGAGCACGGCGACCTTAAGAAGAACCCGCCATGAAAATCCTCATACTCGGCGCCGGCCAGGTCGGGCGCACCGCCGCCCAGGCGCTCTCGCGCGAGGAGGCCAACGAGGTCACCGTGGTCGACGTCAACGAGGAGGTGCTGCGCGACCTGCAGGACCGCCTCGACGTGCGCACCGTCGCCGGCAACGCCGCCCTGCCGACGGTGCTGGAGGCTGCCGGCGCCGCCGAGGCCGAGATCATCGTCGCCCTCACCTCGAGTGATGAGGTCAACCTCGTCGCCTGCGAGGTCGCGTTCGCGCTGTTCCGCACGCCCACCAAGATCGCGCGCATCCGCGCCGCCGAGTACGCGAGCCGCCCGGAGCTGTTCCGCACCGACGGCCTGTCGGTGGACGTCATCATCAGCCCCGAGCAGCTCGTCACCGAGTACGTCGAGCGCCTCATCCAGCACCCCGGCACCCTGCAGGTGCTCGACTTCGCCGACGGCAAGGTGCGCCTGGTGGGCGTGCGCGCCCGCCGCGGCGGCCTTCTGGTCGGGCACCCGCTGCGCGAGCTGCCCGGGCACCTGCGCAACATGGAGCTGCGCGTGGTGGCCATCTACCGCGATGGGCGCAGCATCCGCCCGGAGGGCGACACGGTGATCGCCGAAGGCGACGAGGTGTTCTTCCTCGCCGCGCACGATGACATCCGCCGCGCCATGGCGGAGATGCGCCAGGGCGACACCGCCGCGCGGCGCGTCATGATCGCCGGCGGCGGCCACATCGGTTACCGTCTGGCGAAGAACCTGGAGAAGAGCAACCAGGTGAAGCTCATCGAGCGCGACGCGCGCCGCGCGCGCAAGGTGTCCGAACTCCTCGAGCACGCCATCGTGCTGCACGGGGATGCCGCCGATGAGGAGCTCATGATCGAGGAGAACATCGACAGCATGGACGTGTTCGCCGCGGTCACGAACTCCGAAGAAGCCAACATCCTCTCCGCCATGCTCGCCAAGCGCCTGGGCGCCCACAAGGTGATGGCGCTCATCAACAAGCCCTCCTACACCGAGCTCGTCGAGTCCGGCAGCATCGACATCGCCATCTCCCCCCAGACCATCACGATCGGCTCGCTGCTCGCCTTCGTGCGCCGTGGCGACGTGGTGCGCGTGCACGCGCTGCGGCGCGGCGCGGCGGAGGCCATCGAGGCGATCGTCAACGGCGATGAGCGCAGCTCGCGCATCGTCGGGCGCACCGTCGGGGAGATCCGCCTGCCGGAAGGGGCCTCCATCGGCGCCATCGTGCGCGGCGAGGAAGTCATCATGGCGCACCACGACACGCGCGTGCTCGCCGACGACCACGTGATCCTCTTCCTCGCCGACCGCCGCCACCTTGAGCAGGTGGAGCGGCTGTTCCTGCGCTCAACGCGCTAGGCTGCGCGCAGGCCCGTACCCCAAATGCTCGCGGTCGCGCATGTCCTTGGGCTCCTGCTCGCCGCCTTCGCCGCGAGCTGCCTCGCGCCGCTCGTGTGTTCGCTCCTGTTTGGCGACGGACTCGCCCTTAACTTCCTGCTCGCGGCCGCCATCACCGCGGGCGCAGGCCTGCTGCTCGCCGCGGCCACCCTGCGCGCCCGCCGCGAGCTCAAGCCCCGCGACGGCTTCCTGCTCGTCACGCTCGCCTGGCTGATGGTGCCGGCGGCGGCCGCACTGCCGCTGCTCTTGAGTCTGCCGGGCTTGAGCTTCACGGGCGCCTACTTCGAGGCCATGTCCGGGCTCACCACTACCGGCTCCACCGTCATCAACGGCCTGGACACGCTCGCGCCGTCGCTGAACTTCTGGCGCCACCTGCTGCAGTGGATCGGCGGCCTCGGCATCGTCGTCATGGCGCTCGCCATCCTGCCGCTGCTCGGCGTCGGGGGCATGCAGCTTTACAAGGGGCAGGCGCCCGGGGTGAAGGATGAGCGCCTGGCGCCGCGCATCCGCGAGACCGCCAAGAACCTCTCGACCGTCTATGCGCTCCTTACCGCCGCCGGCATCGTGAGCCTGAAGCTGTGCGGCATGTCCTGGTTCGACGCCGTGTGCCACGCCTTCTCGGTGGTCGGCCTCGGGGGCTTCTCCACCCACGACGCGAGCATCGCCTGGTTCAACTCGGCGGCCATCGAGGCGGTGCTGGTGGTGCTCATGGTCATCGCCTCCTTCAACTTCGCGCGCCACTTCGCCGCGCTGCGCCAGCTCTCGCTCGAGCCCTACAAGAAGGACCCGGAGTGCCGCGGCATCTTCCTCGTGCTGTCGGTGAGCGTCGTCGGGATCGCCGCGCTTCTCAACTGGCACGGGGTGTATCCGGGGTTCGCCCCGGCCTTGCGCGCCGCCGCGTTCAACGTGGTGAGCCAGGCAAGCACCACCGGCTTCACCACCCAGGATTACCTGAGCTGGCCGGTGTTCGCGCCCTACTGGATGCTGTTCCTGTCCTGCATCGCCACCAGCACCGGCTCGGCCGGCGGCGGCATCAAGATGTTCCGTGCGCTCCTGCTGGCGCGCCAGACCGGGCGGGAGCTGAAGCTCCTCATCCACCCGTCCGCCATGGCGCCGGTGCGCATCGGCGGGCGCACCATCCCCGACAGCGTCGGCTACGGGGTGCTGGCGCTCATCTTCCTCTACCTCGTGACGGCGCTGCTGCTCACCTTCCTGCTGCTGCTCACCGGGCTCGACTTCCCGTCCGCGCTGCAGGTGGTGGTGGCCTCGGTCAACAACACCGCGCACGGGCTGAGCGCCCCGGGCGCGGTGCACAACCTGCACGCGCTGAGCGCGGTGCAGACCTGGATCTGCACCGCGGCGATGCTGCTCGGGCGCCTGGAGATCTTCAGCATCGTCGTACTGTTGCGCCCGGCGTACTGGCGCAAGTGAGGCGCGTCAGCTCCTGATGTAGCTCTCCAGCTGCTCGATCTGGGCACGCTGCTCGGCGATCACCGCCTTCACCAGGTCACCGATCGAGACCATGCCGACGACGCGCCCGTTCTCGAGCGCGGGCAGGTGCCGCACGTGGCGGTCGGTCATGAGCTGCATGCAGTGGTTCACCGAGTCCTCGGGCGACACCGTGAGCACGGGGCTGCTCATGATGGTGCGCACCGGGGTGTCGGCCGAGGAGCGTCCCATGAGGATCACCTTACGGGCGTAGTCGCGCTCGGAGACGATGCCGAGGAGGGCCTCGCCCTGCATGACGAGCAGCGCCCCCACCCGGTGCTCGGCCATGGCGCGGATAGCCTCGAGCACCGCCGCCTCGGGCGTAATCGAGTAGAGGGCCTTGCGGCCGGCCAGGAGCTGTCGCACGGTGCTCATCGCCTCTCCCCTCGTGAGCTAAGCCTTAAGACACGATGCTAACGCCCCGCCGGGCTGACCTCCACCGTCAGCACGAGGCTGGCGGAGACATCCAGCGTACCGGACTCCACCGGGGTGGCCACTTCGGCGGCCGCGGCCGCCGGGGCCGCCGACATGGAGCGCATCACTGGCACGAACCGTGCACCGGTTTCCTCGACGTTGAGGATGCGCACGACCTTCAGCTGCAGTGCAGCGGCCAGCACGTCGGCATCGGCGCGGGCGCGGGCGGCGGCGCGGCGCAGCGCCTCGGCATGCACCGCGTCCTGGTCGCGCAGCGTGAAGGAGATGCCGCGCACGTTGTTGGCGCCGGCGCCGGCGGCGGCGTCGATGACGTTGCTGATCTTTGTCAAGTCATCGAGCTGCACCTGCACCAGGTTCGAGGCGTTGTAGCCTACGAGCTGCGGCTCGTGACCATTCTGGTACTTGTAGGCCGGAGACAGCGAGTAGTTGACAGTCTTGAGCACCGCGGTCGGACCTGCGGACTTCTTGACGGCGCTGAGCACCGCGTCCACCTGGTGCGCGTTCTGGGTGGCAGCGTCCGCGGACTTGTCGGCGTGCGTCGTGACACCGATCTCGATCTGCACGCGGTCGGGCTTGGCGGTGACCTGCGCATCGCCGGTGACGCGGATTGACGACACCGGCGGCTCGGCAAACGCCGGAGTGAGGAGCGCGCCCGTGACGGTGAGGGCGATGAGGTATTTCATGGCGGTGGGTCCAATGGAACGCATTCGCACATTCTACGCGCGCCACGTGCGGCAGTTCATAGTTTGGGCAGGAGGACACGCATGCTCGCGCAGCGAGACGGTATACAACTGAGGATGACCAGCCGCGAACTACAGGTCGCACCCGACAAATTCGAGGTCACCCTCGAGGATGTGCTGCTCGTTACTGAGCTCACCTCCGCCATGGCGGTGTGCATCTACGATGCCAGCGTCGAGGCCGGGGCGCTGCTGCACCTGCGCTGCATCGTGCGCTCCTCCAAGCCCGCCGACGTGACCGACACCACGCTCGCCACGGAACTGCTGCTCCTTGACCGCTGCCTGGCCTCGCTGCGCGAGGCGGCACCCGCGGCGCGCCACCTGCAGGCGCGCATCGTCGTGCACCTGACCGAGGCGCCGCAGGCCGGCAACGCCGCCGACACGGTGCTGGCGCTCGTCAAGCACTCCCTCGCCGACGCCGGCGTGACGGTGCTGCCGGAGGATGTGGCCACGGGACCGGCGCGCGCCCTGCGCTTCCGGCCCTGCATGGGCTGGGTGCACACGCGCGTGTAGAGTCGGAGGGCATGCCCCGCCCCCGCAAAGCCGCCCTGCCTGCGCACGTGCGCTCAGCGCTCGAGGGCATCCTCGCCGCCCCGCTGTCCGAGATTACCGTCATCGAGCATTCGCGCCTGGCGCGCCTGCACGGCCGCGCGGTGGCCACCACCCGTCGCCGGCGCATCTACCTGCGCGGCAGCGCGCAGGAATTCTTCGCCAACCCCTGGCTGATGCTGCACGAGTACTGCCACGTCGTATGTCAGTGGGAGGCCGGCACCCTGACCCTGAGCCGCTATCTCATCGAGTGCCTGCGCCACGGCTACTGGAACAACAGCTTCGAGGTCGAGGCGCGCGCCTTCGCCGATCGCCACCTGCCCGCGCTGCACGCGCGCCTGCGCAGCGGCGCGCCTTCAGCCGAGGAGCGCCTCGCGCCGGTAGAGGCGGCCGGCGATCACGACCAGCACCGCGCCGGCGGCGAGGGTCGCGCCGCAGGCGAGCGCCACGAAACTTAACGGCAGCGGCTCATCGCGCAGCAGGCTCGTGATGAGGAAGTGCTGGCTCAGGGAGGGGATCGCCATCATCGGCAGCGTCGGGCGCAGTCCGAGGACGCCGGCGAACACCAGCGGCAGCGTCGGCACCAGAAGCACGAGACCCAGGTACGACTGCGCCTCGCGATAGGTGCGCGTGTAGGCGGCGACGATCGTCATGAGCGCCGCCCCGAGCGGCACCAGCGGCAGGCAGTAGAGCACCAGACGCGCCGCCACTTTAGGTCCGAGGTTGATGCTCATGCCGAGGCGCTCAAGTCCTGTGAAGCGCAGCAGGACGGCGAACGCCGTCACCGTGAGGATGAGCGACAGCGTCATGTAGGCGCAGGCGGCGAGGATCTTGCCGAAGATCAGCTGCTCGCGCCGCACCGGCAGTGTCAGGAGCGGCTCGAGCGAGCCGCGCTCGCGCTCGCCGGCGGTCGCATCGATCGCCAGATACACCCCGCCCATCAGCATGGTGAGGAGCATGAGGTAACTGAGCGTCCCGAGCAGCAGCACCGAGCGGGTGACCGGCGTCGAGACGTCGATGTCCTGCACGGCGAGCGCATTGAGGATGAGCGGGTCGATGCCGCGCGCCACCACGCGCAGCCGCGCCAGGCGCGCGGAGTACTGCGCCAGGAGCGAGCGCAGGTGCTCGGTGTCCCCCGCCGCGGCAGCGTCGGAGGCATCCGCGTACAGCTGCAGCGCTGCCGGCGCCCCCGCGCTCAGGCCCGGTGCGTACTGCGGCGGCACCACGAGGAGGCGCTCGTAGCGGTGCGCCTGCACGGCGCGCCGCGCGGCGTCGCCCTCAACATCGGCGGCCGTAACCTGCGCCCCGGACTCCGTCAGGTAGGCGATGAGGTTCGGGGCGCGCTCGGCGTGCGCCACCGCGACGGGCAGCGGCGCGTCGGACGAGGCGACGCCCTTGTGCAGCTGCAGCGCGAGGAGCCCGGCGAACAGCGCCGGCCCGAGCAGCGGTCCTAAGATGAGGGCCGTGTAGAGCGTGCGCCGCTCGCGCAGGTTCTCACGGAACTCCTTCAGGAACACGATGAGGATGGCGCGCATGGCTAGCTTCCGGCCTGTGCCTGCGCGATGAGGGCGACGAAGGCCTCCTCGAGTCCCGCCGTCCCGGTGCGCGCGCGGATTTCCTCGGGCGTGCCGCAGCTCAAGACCCGCCCGCCACCGATCACCACCACCTCGTCACACAGCGCCGCCACTTCCGCCATGACGTGGCTCGAGAACAGCACGCAGTGACCTTCGCCGCGCAGGCGCCTCAGCAGCTCGCGCAGCGAGCGCACCGCCATGACGTCCAGGCCATTGGTCGGCTCATCGAGGATGAGGTTCTGCGGGCGGTGCACGAGGCTGCGCGCCAGCGCGGTCTTCACCCGCTGCCCCTGCGAGAAGCCCTGGGCGCGGCGGTCCGCGAACTCCTCCATCTCGAGCAGGCGCACGAGCTCGGCGGCGCGTGCGCGCGCCGCGGACGCGGTGAGTCCCTGCAGCGCTGCGAAGTAGAGGATGTTTTCGCGCGCGGTGAGATTCGGGTAGATGCCGGCGCCGTGGGTGAGGACGCCGAGGCGCCGCGCCGCCTCAAGCGGTGCGGCGACGGCGCTCACCCCATCGATGCGCGCATCGCCGGCATCGGGCCTGAGCACGGTGTAGAGCAGGCGCAGCGTCGTCGACTTGCCCGCGCCGTTGGGTCCCAAGAGCCCGGTGATGCGGGCATCCGCGGCCCTGAAGCTCACCCCGCGCACCGCCTCGATGTCACCGAAGCGCTTGGACAGTGCCTGCGCCTCGATCACGGCGGCGGCCCGTTCACGGAGGTGAAGAAGGGCATGGGGCGGGCGCGCGCAAGGCAGCCGGCATCGAGCGCAGCGGGGGCAGGATTGGCGAGGAAGTCCGCCAGCACGCGGTCCATGCACGGCGCGGTGAGCTGCCCGTGCCCGAACCCGGGCAGCACGAGCTCGCGCGCCTGGGTGAGCCCGCGCGCGGCGAGCTGCGCATAGCGCGGCGGTGTCACCGGGTCATCGCCGCCCGAGAGCAGCAGCGTCGGCACGGCGCTCGCAAGCGGCGCGTGCAGATCCGCGTCCACGGGTCCGTGCGGCCAGATGCCGCAGAGGGTGGCGAGGGCCTCGACCTGCTCGGCCCCCATGAAGGTCCTCGCCAGGCGAGCGCGGTCGATGGGCGCCCAGAACGGCACGTCCTCGGCGCACACGACGCTGTTGTGCATGCCTAACGCAATACCCTCGTAGGAGCGCGTGAGGAGGAGCGACTGCGCGGCGAGTGCCGCGAAGTCCCCCTGCGCGCCGAGGTTGAGGAACAGCGGCAGGAGCGCTGCATAGTCGGCGCTGTAGCCCCCGAGGCGCAGCACGGTGGCCAGCTGCCCGGGGCCGAACTCAAGCCGTCGCGGCGCCCCGCCCGAGGGGTCGGCGACGCTGAGCGGAATCGCCCCGGCCGCGAGGCGCGCGCGCACCGCTTCGTAGTCACCCATGGGGTCAGTGAAGCGCGCGCGGCAGGCAGGCTCGGCGCTGCAGCGCGCGAGGATGCCGCGCAGGGCACTTTCCGCATCGAGCGCGACGTCCGGCCCGATCGCCAGCTGCGGCGGCACGACGCCATCGAGGATGAGCGCGCGCACGCGCTGCGGATAACGCCTCAGGTACTGCTGCGCGACGCGCGTGCCGTAGGACACCCCATACAGATCGATACGCTCGTACCCCAGGGCGGCGCGCACGCGCTCAAGGTCCGCCACCGCGAGCGCCGTGGTGTAGAAGGCGGGAGCAGCGCGGGCGGAGAGGGCGGTGAGGCAGGCTCGCGTGAGTGCGGCCACGCCGGCGCCCGTCGCCTCGTAGAGGCGCTCCTCATCCCCGGGGCAGGTCAGCGGGTTCGAGCCGCCGGTGCCGCGCTGGTCGATGAGCACCAGATCGCGCTGCCGCTGGATGCGGCCGAAGGCGTTCGCGACGCTGGCGTAGAAGGCCGTGGCCGCCTGGCCCGGGCCGCCGGCGAGCACGAACAGCGCATCCGCCGCGCGCCGGCGGCTGATGGCGGCCACGCGCGCCACGTGCAGCGGGATCTGGCGGCCCTGCGGGCTGAGCGGGTTCTCCGCGACGGGGAGCGTCCCGCATTCGGCGCTCACCACGGTGAGGCGCAGCGGGTGCTCGATGACGCAGGGAGTGAGGGCCAGCGTTGAAAGGGGCGCGCCGCGCGCGGCTCCCCCCGCGCACAGAAGCACCGCGGTCAGCAGCCGCAGGGCGGCGGGGAGGCATCGTGAGGCGCGCAGCGCAGGCATGAGGTGCGCGAGGATACCTAAGCGCCGACCTTGTCCGCCGGGAGCTGCGCCCTACAATACGCGTCCGGCGGCTCGGCGCCGCCATCCCGCGCTCCCCACGTTATGTCTTATGAGCACCCGATCCGACTTTGAGGTGATCGTCATCGGCGGCGGCCACGCCGGCACCGAGGCGGCGCTGGCGGCCGCGCGCATGGGGGCGCGCACCCTCCTCGTCACCCAGAACCTGGAGACGCTCGGCGCCATGAGCTGCAACCCCGCCATTGGCGGGATCGGCAAGGGGCACCTGGTGCGCGAGATCGACGCATTGGGGGGTGCCATGGCCCGGGCGGCCGACCGCGCCGGCATCCAGTTCCGCACCCTCAATGCCAGCAAGGGCCCGGCCGTGCGCGCCACCCGCGCCCAGGCGGATCGACTGCTCTACCGGCAGGCGATCCGCGGCCTCCTGGAGAACCAGCCGCACCTCAGTCTGTTCCAGCAGGAGGTGGCCGATCTTCTCGTGGAGGGCGGGCGGGTCACCGGCGTCGTCACCGCCTCCGGGATCACGCTGCGCTCGCACGCGGTGGTGCTCACCGTCGGCACCTTCCTCGGCGGGCGCATCCACGTCGGCCTCGAGAACCTCGCGGGAGGCCGCGCCGGGGACGCCCCCGCCAACCGCCTCGCGGCCCGGCTGCGCGAGCTGCCGCTGTCGGTCGGACGCCTGAAGACCGGGACGCCGCCGCGCCTGGACGGCCGTACGCTCGACTGGTCCGTCATGCTCCGCCAGCCGGGCGATGCGCCGACGCCGGTGTTTTCGTACCTTGGGAGAGTCAGTGATCACCCAAAGCAGATCGATTGTTTCATTACGAAGACCAATGAGCGGACCCACGAGCTGATCCGGGCCGCTGCCGACCGCTCGCCGATGTTCACCGGGCGCATCGAGGGAGTGGGTCCGCGCTACTGCCCCTCGGTGGAGGACAAAGTGGTGCGCTTCGCGGACCGCACCTCGCACCAGATCTTCGTCGAGCCCGAGGGCCTCACCACCCACGAGGTCTACCCGAACGGCATCTCGACCAGCCTGCCCTTCGACGTGCAGACCGCGTTCGTGCACAGCATCGCAGGCTTCGAGCGCGCGCACCTGACCCGGCCCGGCTATGCCATCGAGTACGACTTCTTCGACCCCCGGGGACTCCTCCCCTCGCTCGAGACGCGCGTGCTCGGCGGGCTCTACTTCGCCGGGCAGATCAACGGCACCACCGGCTACGAGGAGGCCGCCGCCCAGGGACTGATCGCCGGCATCAATGCGGTCCTGGGTGCGCGCGGCGCAGCCCCCTTCGTGCCCTCGCGCAGCGAGGCTTACATCGGCGTCCTGATCGATGACCTCGTGACGCAGGGCACGCGCGAGCCCTACCGCATGTTCACCAGCCGCGCCGAGCACCGCCTGTTGCTGCGCGAGGACAACGCGGATCTGCGCCTCACCCGCGCCGGGCACAGCCTCGGACTCATCGACGAGGAGCGCTGGCGGCTCTTCACGGCCAAGGAGCGCCTGGCGGAAGAAGAGTGCGCGCGCCTCGCGGCGCTGCGCCTGCGGCCCGCGCAGGTGCCGCCAGCGTGGGCCGCAGGGGTGCTGGGCGCGGCGCTGCCGCGGGACGTCACGGCGCTGGAACTGCTGCGTCGCCCCGGGGTCAGTTACGCAGACCTCGCCGGACTTGCGGGGGCTGCCGCCTGGGAGGCGGACCCGGCGCTCGATGAGCGCCTCGCCGCCCAGGTCCACACCCAGGTGGAGGTGCGCGCCAAGTACGCAGGTTACATCGAGCGGGCGCAGGCCGAGATCGAGCGCACCCGCCGCCACGAGGAGCTGCCGCTGCCGCACGATCTTGACTACCCCGCCCTCAGCGGGCTCTCGCACGAGGTGCGCCAGAAGCTCGCCGCGGTACGCCCGGCGACGCTCGGGGCGGCGGGGCGCGTGCCCGGGGTCACCCCGGCAGCGGTGCAGATCCTCCTGGTGCACCTGAAGAAGCGCACCCTGCGCGCAGGCGCCGCATGACGAGCTTCATGACGAGCCTGCGGGCGGCCTGGGCTGCGCACGACTCGCTCGTGTGCGTGGGTCTCGACCCCGAGATCGAGCGCTTCCCGACGCACATCGCGGCCGAGCCCTCGCCGATCTTCCAGTTCAACAAGGCGATCATCGACGCCACCCACGACCTGGTGTGCGCCTACAAACCGCAGTTCGCGCACTACGCCGCCTACGAGGCCGAAGACCAGCTCGAGCGCACCATCGAGTACGTGCACCGCGCGTACCCGGGCGTACCCGTGATCCTCGACGCCAAGCGCGGCGACATCGGCAGCACCGCGGAGCGCTACGCGATCGAGGCCTTCGAGCGCTACGGCGCGGATGCGGTCACGGTGAACCCCTACCTCGGCAGCGATTCCCTGGAGCCCTTCCTGCGCCACGCCGACCGCGGCGTCATCGTGCTGTGCCGCACCTCGAACCCCGGCGGCACGGATCTTCAGGACCTCGACGTCGGCGGCCGGCGCCTGTTCCAGGCGGTGGCCGCACTCGCCGCGCAGCGCTGGAACACGAACGGCAACTGCCTGCTCGTCGTCGGCGCCACGTACCCGCAGGAGCTCGCCCAGGTGCGCGACATCGTCGGCGACATGCCACTGCTCGTGCCCGGCGTCGGTGCCCAGGGCGCCGATGTCGCCCAGGCGGTGCGCGCCGGGCAGGACGCCCGCGGCACCGGCCTCATCGTCAGCTCCTCGCGCGCCATCCTCTACGCCTCGGCGCGGGATGACTTCGCGCAGGCGGCGCGCGCGGCCACCCAGGCGCTGCGCACGCAGATCAACGCCAGCCGCAGCGCCCGATGAGGGCACGCCCGCGCGCGTGCCTTACCGCGGCGCTTCTGCTCGCGGCCCTGTGCGGCTGCGGCGGCGCGCCCGAGGGCACCGCGCCCCCTGCGCTCAAGCCCGGTGCGGTCGTGCTGGTGCGCGGCGGCGGCCCGGACCCGGACTCCCTCGACCCGCAGAAGGCGCGCGGCTTTGAGGCCCAGAGCGTGCTGCGCGACCTGTGCGAGGGCCTCACCACCCTCGACAAGGACGCGCGCGTGGCCCCGGGCGTGGCGCGCAGCTGGAGCGTGAGCGCCGACGGGCGTACCTACACCTTCAAGCTGCGAGCGGACGCGCGCTGGTCGAACGGGGACCCGGTGGTGGCGGCGGATTTCGTGAGCGCGCTTGAGCGCCTGGTCGATCCTGCGACCGGCTCCGGCTACGCGCAGTACGTGGACGTCATCGCCAACGCCTCAGCCATCGTCGCCGGCAAGAAAGCCGCCCGCGAGCTCGGCGTCGCCGCGCCCGATGACGCCACCCTCCTCATCACGCTCGCATCCCCGGCCCCCTACCTGCCGACGCTGCTGTCACACCCGAGCACCTGCCCGGTCCATCGCGCCACGCTCGCCGCCCATCCGACAGGCTTCGCACGAGCGGGCCTCATGCTCTCCAACGGCGCCTTTGTCCTGTCCGAATGGGTGCAGGGCTCGCACCTGCTGCTGGTGCGCAACGTGCACTACTGGAACGACGCGGCCACGCGCCTCGATGGGGTGAAGTACCTGCTGATCCCGGATGAGAACGCGGAACTCACGCGCTACCGGGGCGGGGAGCTGCAGGTGACCTTCGTGGTACCGCGCGGCCAGTTCGACTGGATCAGGGCGAACCTCGGCGCCGAGCTGCACGTCGGTCCGCAGATGAGCACCTACTACTACGGCTTCAACCTCAGGCGCGCGCCCTTCAAGGACAATCCGCAGCTGCGCCGCGCGCTCTCCCTCGTCATCGACCGCGAGAAGCTCGCCGCGCTCGTGCTGCGGGTCGGGGAGCGCCCCGCCTACGGCTGGGTGCCGCCGGGCATCGACAACTACACGCCGCAGTCCTTCGACTACCAGGGCAAGCCCATGCCCGAGCGCATCCGCGAGGCGCAGCGCCTGTACGCGCAGGCCGGGTATTCGAAGGAGAAGCCGGCCGCTTTTGAGCTGCGCTACAACTCAGGGGAAGTGCACACCAAGGTCGCACTCGCCGTCGCCTCGATGTGGCAGGAGGCGCTCGGCGTTGAGGTGAAGCTCACGCAGGTCGAGTTCAAGTCGCTGCTGCAGGACATCGACCGGGGCGATGTCGAGATGTTCCGCTCCAGCTGGGTCGGGGACTACAACGACGCCTACACCTTCGCGCAGTATCTGAAGAGCGACTTCGGGGTGAACCTGCCCCACTACGCCAACCCCGACTACGACGCGCTGCTCGCGCAGGCGGGGCTCGAGACCGATCCTGCCAAGAGGCGCGCGCTGCTCGAGCAGGCCGAGAGCCTGATGCTCACCGACACGCCGCTGCTGCCGATCTATTTCTACGTCAGCAAGCACCTGGTGAAGCCGCAGGTCGAGGGCTGGTACGACAACATCATGAACGTCGTCTACAGCAAGGACCTGGCGCTGCGCGCGCCGGCTGCGCCCGCGCACTAGCCGCGCGCGATCAGGCCCCTCAGCCACGCGGCCATGGGCGTGCCGGCGATCTGCGGCGGGGAGAGTGCGAGCTCCGCGCCCGCCTCCTTCAGGAGCGCGGCGCGCCGCGCAGGTTCCGCACAGGCCTGCGCATAGAGCGCGCGCGCGAGCTCGAAGTGCAGCCACACATCCGTCTTGTTGCGCGCGAGGAGCTCGCGCTGGTACTTCACTGCCGGCACGAGCAGCGTACGCGCTTCCTCGAACTTGCCCTGGCGCGCCAGCGCGGCGGCGAGGTAGGCGATGGCCTCGTTGAAATCGCGTTGCGTGCCGACTGCGCCCGGAGGATCGGAGGCGCGCCGGTTTTCCAGCGCTGAGCGCGCCGCGACTTGCGCGGCCGGGTAATCGGCGAGCTCGAGGTCCGCCATCGCGAGAAACCCGTAGGCCGCCCCGAGCAGGCCGCCGCGCAGCTGCCGGTCCGCGCCGCCCTCGACGGTGGCGTGCTCCAGGTGGGTCGCCGCCTCGCGACTGCCACGCTGCGCCTGCGCCGCGTTGCCCTGCATCAGGAAGTTCAGGGATTCGAGCATGCGGGCGCCCTCATCCGCCAGGAGCGCCCGCACCGTCCCGGCCGGGACAGCCTTGGTGAGGCGCGCCCCGGCGACGCGCACGCGCTCGAGTGTCTGCGCAAGACCTGCGGTATCCCCAAGCTGCGCCTGGACGCCACCGAGCGCGCCGAGGAAGGTGAGGGAGTTCAGGAGAAAGCCGACGTTGCCCTCGCGCGCCGCGGCGCGCGCTCCGGAGTCCGGCGCCCGCCCGAGGTACTCCAGCGCGCGCTTCAGGTCGCCTGCGGCGAGGAAGGCGTTGCCGGTGTTGGAGTCGGTGTCGCCGAGGTTGTTGAGCGCCACGACGTTCTCGGGGTCGAGGTCGAGAAGCGTGTGCAGCAAGGCATCGTTGCGTTCACCGAGCTGCGCGGCGCGGCGCGGGTCCAGGTCCTCGAGCGCGAACGTCACGAGCCCGGTGCCGAGGATGCCCATCGCGTGCAGCGCCAGGCGGTTGCCGGGCCGCCGGCGCAGGAGGCGCGTGCCGAGCTCGTACGCCGCTTCGGCCTCGTGGCGCGCCTCGTCCATCTGCCCTGAATAGGCGAGCGCGCCCACGTACCAGGCGGTGGACTCGAGGTAATAGGCGGTCATGTCCGGATCGGACATGTCGAGCGCCCCCAGGGACGCAGCGAGCGCTCGCGCCTGTGTCTCGAGCTTGAGGGCCTCAGGATACTTCTGCAGGCTGAAGTAGCCATACCCGGTGCGCGTCAGCACGTCGATGTATGCCGCGCGCGCGGCACGCGTGGCGGCCGGGCCCCCTCCTACGGGCGCGATGAGCGCCAGCGCCTCATCGGCGGACTGCAGCGCGTTCGGGTCGCCCATGTTGTCGCGCACCTGGAACTGCGCCAGATGCGCGAGCGCGAGCGCCGTCACGGTGCCCTCCGAGGTATCCCCGCCAGCCTTGAGGCCCTCGAGCAGGCCCAGGGCCTCGTTTACGTCCTTCAGGGCCTCCTTCGGCTGGCCGAGCGAGCGCAGCGCGCGCGCGTGGTGCACCAGCGCGAGAGCCGCGTTGCGCGTGGAGTCCGCGCTCTTCAGCGGTGGCGGCAGCGCATGGAAGTAGTCGATCTGGCGCTGCGAGAAGTCCCTGAGCAGGTCGAGGCGCCCGGAGAGCTCGAGCTCGCGCACGAAGTCGTCGGCGAGATAGGACAGCAGGTGCTCGGACTGGGCGCGGGCACTCTCGGCGAGGGCCTGGGTCTGCTGCGCCTGGCGTTCGGCGCGGCGTGCCCGTTCACTGGAGAAGTACGCCAGCACCGCCGCCGCAATGGCCGCCACCGCGAGCAGCGTGCACACGCCGGCGATCTTGCGGGCGCGCACCAGCGCGCGATGGGCGTCCCGCTCGCGCTCGCGCTGCGCCTCGAGCGCGCGCTCGGCGGCATCCTTCGCCTCGCGCGCCTGGCGCTGGTCGCGGCTCGCCTTGACCACTCCGCACAACACATCGTGCGTGAGCTCGACGCGGCGCACGTCGAGGCGCTCCTCGATGCGCAGCAGGCGGCGGTTGACGAGCAGCGCGAGCGTCGCCGGCCCGGCACCGATCTCGGCGAAGCGCTTCAGCAGCCGCTCCTCGGCCACGTTCTCGCGGAACCCCGAGGAGGTGAGCAGGTCGTCCTCGATGACGCGGCGCACGCCCGCGGGCTGGTCGGCGAGCGCGCGCTCGTAGAAATTGCTGAGGATGGTGCTATGGGAACCGGCCAGCAGGTCCTGGGAGATCTCGGCCCGGCCCTGCGCCAGGCGCGCATCGTTCAGCTCGCGGCAGATGAGACTCAGGAGCGAGGGCTCGACTTCCGCGTTGGCAACCTCCGCCCCGCCGGCGACGAAGCGCACGATGGCGGCGGCCACTTCCTCCGACACCAGCCCCTTGCCCGGCTCGAGCACCGCGGCGAGCGCCTGCTCCCCGGTCATGGGGGCGAGCCGCAGCCGGTTCTGCGACACGGACGGCATGACGCCCTTGAGGCCTTCGAGCGGGGCCAGGTAATCCTCGCGCAGCGCGATGAGCACGCGGTAGTCGCTGCGCGCAAAATCGAAGCGCCCGGCGACGCTCTCGTCCTCGTCGAACTTCGCCTGCAACGCCCGCGGCGGGCGGTTTTCGACGAGGTCGGCCAGCTCCTCGACGAAGCGCGCGGCACGCGCGCGCCCGAACTCATCACTCTGCGCGAGCGTGAAGAGCTCCTCGAACTGGTCGAAGATCAGCAGCGGGGTGACCCGCTCGCCGTGCGCATCGCGCAGCACGTCGTCGCGGTGATGCAGGTACTCCCACAGCGATTCGCCCGGCGCCGCCACCCCCTCCTGCGTCCACTGCCCGGAACTGCGGGCGGTGGCACGGATCGCCGCCTTGATCTGCTCGGCGGGCTCAGGCGTCCCGCGCGCGTAGTCGATGCGCACGTACACCGGGCAGTAGCCCTGGGCGCGCAGGCGCGGCACGAGTCCCGCGCGCAGGATCGAGGTCTTGCCGAGTCCGGACTGCCCGAACAGCACCGTGAGGAGCCGGCGCTGCACGCGCCGCGCAAGCTCGGCGACCTCCGCGTCGCGCCCGAAGAAGTAAGCGCGCGTCTCCTCGGTGAAGCTCGCAAGTCCCAGCCACGGGTTGCGCGCATCGACGGCGGCGGCCGCGGTATCGGCAGCGGCGACCATCAGCGGGCGCGCGCGCTCAGGAAATCCGCGAGACGCCGGGAGAACTCCGGGGTCACCGCGCCGCCCGGCAGCTGCGTGAAGTGCAGCGCGCGGAAGCGGTCCGGGACCAGCGCCGCGTTGGCGTCGGTGCCGTCGATGGTGACCGGCAGGATGAACAGCGCCCCGTCGGCCATGTTGCGGGCACGGTCGAGCGCGTAGCTCCACTCGCGGCGGAAGTAGCCCTCCGCGCGCCGCTGCGTGCTGCCCGAGACCACCGGGATGAAGAACGAGCAGCGCGCGATGTTGCGCTGGATCTTGCGGTCGTAGTCGTCCCCGACCTCCAGGCGCTCCATGTCGAACCAGGTGGTGATGCCGCAGGCCTCCAGTCCCGCCTTGAGCTGCTGCACCGCGCTCAAGTCCTCGCGCGCGTAGGAGATGAACACCGCGTTGTCGGGCATCTCGCGGGTCGGGGGCAGGAAGCGCGTGGGTGCCGCGGCGGCCTGCGGGCGGCGCCGCGCCTGCCAGCGCCGCGCCAGCTCCTCGACGAAACGCGCGGCGCCGACGTACACGCGCGTGCGCAGGCTCACCTGCTGCAGGAAGCTCATGAGACGCTCGTCGTGGCTGGAATGATCATCGGCCAGGATCTCGCCCACGTCGCGCGGGTCGGAGAGGCGCTGGCGCTTGGCCATGCGCAGGAACAGGCGCGCCAGCCAGTTGGAGAAGTTGCTGCCGATGAAGAGCAGGTGGTTGTGCTCGAGTTCGTGGAACAGCTTCTCGGGCACCAGGTGTTCGCTCTGCAGCGCGCAGATGAACTCCAGCAGGTCCTCGTCCGTGATCACGTAGCTCGGGGATGCCGAGAGCTTGCCGAACAGATGGTAGACCACCGGGCGCTGCAGCCCGTCGCGCTCCGCGGGCAGGTCGACGACGCGGTTCGGGGAATAGGAGAGCACCTCGGTGCTGGCGGCGCCGGCGAAGCGCGCCTGATTGATGGCGCTCTCGAGCAACGCGTCGGGCGTCGTGGTCACGAACAGGTCGAAGTCCTCGATGGCGGCGAGGTGTCTCAGGGCCGCCGGGGGCTCAAGGCCGGCATCCTTGATGATGCCGCGCAGGCGCACATAGGCCTCCTCGCGCCGGCCGCGCGCGGCGAGGAACTGGCACACCACGTCGTTCAGGGTGAGCGGCCGCGGCAGGTAGGTGGTATCGACCGCCAGGCGCGCGGCCAGCCGCTCGGCCGCCCAGTCGTAGAGGAGCCGCGGACCGCCCTCGGTCGCGACCATGAGCAGCTCCGGGCCCACGATCGGGATCACGCGCCGCTCCTCGACGAAACTTAAGAGATCCTCCCACGCGTCCTCATCGAGGTCGGTACGCGTCAGCGGCAGCACTCCGGTGGCGCTCACCTTTGCATGCCGCCACCGGTGCGGCGGCGGCGCAGCGGCCGCAGGCGCAGTGCCCGGTAAAGGGAGAGGTTCGCCATGAAGGATTGCCAGCCGGGCCGCGGTGAGCCTGTTATGGATTGATCGGGCCGCGAGTGTGCCGCATGCCCCCGGGGGGCTGCAATTTCATGTCGCCGGACGTGCCCGGACGTCCCGCTATTTCCCGATGCAGAAGCCGGCAAAGATCCTCCCCAGGAGGTCCTCGCTCGTGAACTCGCCGGTTACTTCCCCAAGCGCCCGCTGCGCCACGCGCAGTTCCTCGGCGACCAGCTCCCCGGCGCGTGCCTCGCTGAGCTGGCGCGCCGCTTCCTCGGTGTGGGCGCGCGCGCGGCTCAGGGCCTCGAGGTGCCGCCCGCGCGCGCTCACCGCCCCGCTGTCCACGCTCTGGAAGCCCATCACGGTCTTCAGGTGCGTGCGCAGCGCCTCGATCCCGGCACCGGTGAGCGCCGAGACGTTGATGACCGGCGGACCGCTTAGGGTATCGGCCACGGGCAGCCCCGCGAGCAGGTCACACTTGTTGTAGATGAGGGTCAGCGGCACATGCGCCGGCAGGCGGGCGTGCTCCTCGCGCAGCGCGAGCGCTCCGGGGTCCGCCACCGCATCGATGACGAACAGCACGCGGTCGGCGCGCGCCATTTCCGCCTGCGCACGGCGGATGCCCTCCGCCTCGACGAGATCCCCCGCCTCGCGCAGGCCGGCGGTGTCGAGCACGTGCAGCGGCATGCCGTCGATGGCGATGCGCTCGCGCACGATGTCGCGCGTGGTGCCGGGCAGCGCCGTCACGATCGCCGCCTCGTAGCCGGCGAGGCGATTGAGGAGGCTCGACTTGCCGGCATTGGGGCGCCCGGCGATGACGAGCGTCATGCCCTCGCGCAGCAGCCGCCCCTGGTGGGCACTGTCGAGTACGGTGGCAAAGTGATCGCGGACCGCCTGGAAGCGCTCGGCGAGCGCTGCGTCGGCGAGGAAGTCGATCTCTTCCTCGGGGAAGTCGATGGCCGCCTCCACGTAGGTACGCAGCTCGATCAGCGCCTCGGTGAGCGCGCGCACCATGGAAGAGAACTCACCCTCGAGCGAGCGCATCGCCGCGCGCGCCGCGGCTTGCGAGCCGGCATCGATGAGGTCGGCGACCGCCTCCGCCTGCGCAAGGTCGAGCTTGTCGTTGAGGAAGGCGCGCTGGGTGAACTCGCCCGGGAGCGCGCGGCGGGCGCCTAGGGCGACGGCCCGGGCGACGAGGGACTCGAGCACGAGGTCCCCGCCGTGGCCCTGCAGCTCGAGCACGTGCTCGCCGGTATAGGAATGGGGCGCGGGGAAGAACAGCGCGAGCCCCGCATCGAGCGCTTCCCCGGCATCGCCCAGGAAGCGCGCGAAGGTGGCGTGGCGTTCGCGCGGCAGCTCCCCGAGGAGTGCGGCGGCGATCTGCGGCGTCAGCGGCCCCGAGAGCCGCACGATGCCGATGCCGCCCCTGCCAGGCGGTGTTGCTGCCGCCACGATGGTGTCGCTGCGCCTCATGGGCACGCCTCGGCGCGCGCCTGCCGGCGCGCGTACCTTCAGTTGCTGCGCTTCAGGGCCGCGGCCGCCTCGATGCGGCGGTTGATGTTCCATTGCTGCGCGATCGACAGCACGGTGTTGGTTACCCAGTAGAGCACCAGTCCCGCCGGGAAGAACGCGAACATCACCGACATGACGAGCGGCATGATCATGAAGACCTTCGCCTGCACCGGATCGGGCGGCGCGGGGTTGAGCTTGTACTGGGTGAACATGGCGACCGCCATGATCGCCGGCAGGATGAAGAGCGGATCACGCGCCGAGAGGTCGTGGATCCACCCCATGAAGGGCGCCTGGCGCATCTCCACGCTCTCGAGCAGCACCCAATAGAAGGCGATGAACACCGGGATCTGGATGACGATCGGCAGGCAGCCCGCCACCGGGTTGACCTTCTCGCGCTGGTACAGCTCCATCATGGCGCGGCCGAGCTTCTCGCGGTCGTCCTTGTAGGTCTCCTGCAGGTTCTTGATGCGTGGCTGCAGCTGCTTCATCTTCGCCATCGAGCGCCCGCTCGCCTCCGAGAGCGGATAGAAGAGCAGCTTCAGCAGGAAGGTCACACAGATGATCGCCAGTCCCCAGTTGCCGGTGAAGGCGTGCACCTTTGCGAGCAGCCAGAACAGCGGCCGCGCCAGGATCCACAGCCGCCCGTAGTCGGCGACGCGCCCGAGCTCGGGCGACAGCAGCGTCAGCTGGCTCTGCAGTTTCGGCCCCGTGAACAGGGTCTGCGAGAAGTCCGCGGTGGCTCCGGGGGCCACCGCGACCTCAGGTCCTGTGCCGGTGAGCAGGTACTGGGTGCCGGAGACCCCGAGCGTGAACTGCCAGGGCACATCTTTCGGCGGCACGATGGCGCTGACGAAGTGGTGCTGCAGGGCGGCCAGCCAGCCGTCCTTCACGCTCAGCGACAGGTGGCTGTCGTCGCTGCTCGCCGGATCGAGCTTGCGGTACTTGGTGCCGTCATACAGCGCCGGCCCGTGGAAGGCGTAGCTCTCCACGTGCAGGTAGGAGCTCTTGGTGCGCGGGTCGTTGCGCAGGATCTGGGTGTAGGGGCGCGTGTCGTAGGTGGCCGTGCCGCCGTTGTGCACCTGGTAGTCGAGGCCGATCGCATATTGGCCGCGCCGGAATACGAAGGTCTTCGTGACCGTGACGCCGTTGTCGCTCCAGGTGAGGGGCACCCGCAGCTCATCGGCGCTGCCTAAGCGGTAGTCGGTGCGCTCGCTCGTATACGTGGCGAGGTGCGTCGGGTAGGCGCCGCCGGCCGGCCCCGTGAGCCCGCTCTGCAGCTCATAGAGCGTGGGCGCGTCCTGGTTCTCCAAGCGCACCGGCGCCGGCTCGCCCTTGATGAGGGGATAGGCGGGCAGATCGACGCGCGTCAGCGTGCCGCCGCGGGTGGAGAGGTCGACGTCGAGCACGTCGGTGCGCACGTGCACCAGCGGCGCGCTGCCCGCGGCGGCGGCCGCCGCGGGTGACGCTGCGGGCGCCGCTGCGGCAACGGCCGGTGCCGGGGCCTCGGCGGCGGGGGTGGCGCTGCTCGTCGCCGCGGGCACCCGGTTGCCCAGATCGTTCGAGGGCGTCACCGGGGCTGCCGGGGTGCCGGCCGCCGTGGCCGCGGGGGTGTCGGGGGCCTGCGGCGCGTAGTCCTTCAGCCAGTACTCGACATTCAGGAAGAGCAGGAGGCCCAAGGCCACCCACAGGTAGACGCGCGGATTGTTGGGGAAGAAGCTGTTATTGGTCATGGGCGTGGCGGGTACACAGGGGGGCATGGGCCTGCGGCACGGGGTCGAAGCCGCCGCTATGCCAGGGATGGCAGCGCAGGAGGCGCAGGACGGCGAGGCCGCCGCCGCGCAGCACGCCGAAGCGCGTGATCGCCTCCAGCGCGTACTGCGAGCAGGACGGGTAGAAGCGGCAGCGCGGCCCGAGGAGCGGGCTCAAGGTCCACTGGTAGAGGCGGATCAGGAAGGTTGCGACGTGGCGCATTGGTCCTGCACTTTCTTCCACAGCGCCTCGAGGCTCGCGTGCAGCTGCACACCGGTGGCGGTGCGGGCCTGGGGCCGCGCGCTGACCACGAGATCCACCGGGGGCAGCTCGTGCTGGTGCACCCGGAAGGACTCTTTGATGATGCGGCGCAGGCGGTTGCGGGCCACCCCGCCGCCGGCGACGCGCACCGCCACCGCGAGCCCGAGGCGCGGGGTATCCGAGTCATTTCGCGTCGCAGTCACGGCAAAGAACCCATCCCCCATGCGCCGCCCGCGGGCGTAAGTCGCGTCAAAGTCGCGCTTGCGCCGCAGGCGCAGTCGAGCCGGCAGAGTGAGCCGCCGTGGCATCGAGCCTTTGAGGAAAATTAAAGGCGGGGTACGCGGGCGCTTCTTCAGCCTGGCGCGCGTGTCCGCAGCCCTTGGCGCTTAGGGTATCAGCTTGCGCCGGCCCTTGGCGCGCCGGCGCGCGAGCACCCTGCGGCCGGTCTTGGTGGCCATGCGTGCACGGAACCCGTGGGTGCGCTTGCGCCGCACTTTGCTCGGCTGGTAGGTACGCTTCATACCGGGGGCTCCGTAGACGATCCGTGGCGGTCAAAAAAGGGCGGCAAGGCTAAGCCGTTGAGCGCCAAGGTGTCAATATTTTCAGTTCCGGGAAAGCCTTCGCCCGGTGCGCGCGACGGTATAGACTCCGCGACCCTTTCCTTCACCTAAGACAACCTCGCGGAGGCAACGCGCGTGGAAGCGTCGCTTTGGACTCGCTGCATGGGCGCGTTGGAGACCGAGCTTCCGGAGCAGCAGTTCAATACCTGGGTGCGTCCGCTGCAGGCTATGGAGGGCAACGGCGCGCTGAAGCTCCTGGCTCCCAACCGCTTCGTGGTGGAGTGGATCAACGCCAACCTGTTGCCGCGCATCGGGGAACTGCTGCGCGATGAGACCACGGGCGACGTGCCGATCGTCACCGTGGAGGTCGGCTCACGCCTGACGCCGCTGCGCGGCGCGCCGGCACCGGCGCTGCCGAGCCACCCGCGCCGCGCGGAAGGCCTCGTGGTCGGGGCGCGCCTGAACCCGGACTTCTGTTTCGACAGCTTCGTCGAGGGCAAGAGCAACCAGCTCGCCAAGGCCGCCTCATTGCAGGTGGCGGAGAATCCCGGGCGCGCCTACAACCCGTTGTTCCTCTACGGCGGCGTCGGCCTCGGCAAGACGCACCTGATGCACTCCATCGCGCATCTCATCAAGCAGCGCGATCCTGAGGCGCGCATCGCCTACGTGCACTCGGAGCGTTTCGTCGGCGACATGGTGCGCGCCCTGCAGCACAACTCGATGAACGAGTTCAAAACCGCCTACCGCTCCCTCGATGCGCTGCTCATCGACGATATCCAGTTTTTCGCGGGAAAAGAGCGCTCCCAGGAGGAGTTCTTCCACACCTTCAACGAGCTCCTGGAGGGCCAGCACCAGGTGATCCTCACCTGCGACCGCTATCCGAAGGAAGTCGAGGGACTCGAGGAGCGGCTCAAATCGCGCTTCGGCTGGGGACTCACCGTCGCCATCGAGCCGCCCGAGCTTGAGACCTGCGTGGCGATCCTCATGACCAAGGCGCAGGGCAGCGGCGTGAGCCTGCCGGAGGAAGTGGCGTTCTTCATCGCCAAGCGCATACGCTCCAACGTGCGCGAGCTCGAGGGCGCACTGCGCCGCGTGATCGCCAACTCGCGCTTCACCGGGCGCGCGATTACGCTCGAGTTCACCAAGGAAGCGCTCAAGGATCTGTTGTCGCTGCAGGCGAAGCTCGTCACCATCGAGAACATTCAGAAGACCGTGGCCGATTACTACAAGGTGCGTCTCGCGGACCTGCTCTCCAAGCGCCGCAGCCGCTCGGTGGCACGGCCGCGTCAGGTGGCGATGGCGCTCTCCAAGGAGCTCACGACGCACAGCCTGCCGGAGATCGGGGATGCGTTCGGTGGCCGTGACCACACCACCGTGCTGCATGCCTGCAAGCGCATCAAGGAACTGCGCGACATCGAGCAGCGCATGAAGGAAGACTATTCGAACCTGTTGAGAACCCTCGCCGGATGATGTGCGCAGGGGTGTGGATTACTTGTGGGCACAGTTGGGGATAAAGTTATGCACAGGCCGCACACAGCGGTTAGGCAGCTCGTGCCCGCTTTAATGCCAAGCTGAAGCCGTTTCAAGGCTCTGATTTATTTAGGTAAATTATCTTATCCCCGCTAAACCGACCCTCTATAGTTCCTATAACTAAAGAGTCTTCGACTAAATAAGATTTTTATTAAGAGAGTCATATCCCCATGAAGCTGACCGCCTCGCGCGAAGATCTCCTCGGCCCCCTGCAGAGTGTCATTGGCGTGGTCGAGCGCCGCCAGACGATGCCGGTGCTCGCGAACGTGCTGCTCGCCGCGCGCGACAACAAGCTCAGCATCACCGGCACCGACCTCGAAGTGGAACTGGTCGCGAGCACGCAGGTGAGTGTGCAGCAGAGCGGGGACATCACGATCCCGGGCCGCAAGCTGCTGGATATCTTTCGCTCTTTACCCGAGAAAACCAGCATTACGCTCGCCACCGACGGGGAGCGCGTGTCGCTGCGCGCGGGCCGCAGCCGCTTCACACTCACCAGTCTGCCGGCCGCGGAATTTCCGCTGGTCGAGGAGATCAACGCGCAGCAGACGCTCAATGTCGCGCAGGGCGAGTTCCGCCGCCTGATCGACAAGACGCATTTCTCCATGGCGCAGCAGGACGTACGCTATTACCTGAACGGCCTGCTGCTGGAGACCGATGGCACGGCGCTGCGCGCCGTCGCCACCGACGGCCACCGCCTGGCGCTCGCCGAGATGGCGCTCGAGGGTAAGGCCAAGGGAATGCACCAGGTGATCGTGCCCCGCAAGGGGGTACTTGAGCTGCAGCGCATCCTCGGCACCGAGGGCACGATCGAGCTCGCCGTTGGGACAAATCACATTCGCGCCCAGATCGGCGACATTCGCTTCACTTCGAAGCTGATCGATGGTCGTTTCCCGGAGTACGGTCGCGTGATTCCGGCCAGCCCTCCCCGGATGGTCGAGGCGGACCGCGAGACGCTGCGCCAGGCGCTGCAGCGCACGGCCATTCTCTCCAACGAGAAGTACCGCGGCATCCGTCTCACCGCCCGCCCTGACCTGCTCACCATCCAGGCCCACAATCCCGAGCAGGAGGAAGCCGAGGACCAGGTGGAGGTTTCGTACAAGGGCGAGGAAGTCGAGATCGGCTTCAACGTCAATTACCTTCTCGATGCCTTGAGCGCGATCGACGGCGACAAGGTCGAGATCGGGCTCACCGATTCCAACAGCAGCTGCCTGATCCACGCTCCCGGCACGGCACACACACGCTACGTGGTGATGCCGATGCGGCTGTAAGCGCGGCGGGGCGTATGGCCGGAGCGGCCGCGCCGCGGACCGGTCCGGGGAAGTGTGTTGGGCCTCGGCGCAGTGCTTGTGTCGTGGCGATCGCTCGCGGCGCTCCCTCTGGCGAGCCGGACGTTCCGATGGCAGGCATCGCAGTGGCTCACTCTGACGGCCACCCGAACGTCCCCTGTCGTCCGTGTTTTGGGTTCCACGTGGAACCTCAGCACCATCGTGTCCTCTGGCGACGCCCGGAGTCTGGAATCCCGGTGGGAAGCCCTGCAGGGATTCGATTTCGAAGTCCGGGAGAGCCGGACGGTCAGTGGGCCGGTGAGAGAGAGCAGACGGGCCATCTCCGTCATTGGGAACACCCTCCGGGGCCGAGGCTGTACCGAGGCAGCATGGGATCGGGGCTACGCCCAAGCGCCGGGCAGTGGGAGAGAGGCCTCGGTCATCGGGGACGCTTGCCGGGCTCGGGGCGATCTGCGGACGCGATTTGTGTTCCACGTGGAACAGCCCCGGCGTCTCGCACCACAGCTGCTGCCGGAAGTCGCGGCCGAGGCAAGGTGGGCGGGGCCCTCACGTGGAGACGTCGGGTGGGATCCGCGGTATGGGCCTGACCTCGCTGGCGGTCCGGGAAGTGCGCTGCGTCGAGCAGGCGGACCTTGATATCGCTCCCGAACTCACGTTGATCTGGGGAGAGAACGGTTCCGGGAAGACATCGCTGCTTGAGGCGATCTTCCTGCTGGGCCGCGGACGTTCGTTTCGCACGCGGAACACTGAGCGCCTGATCCGCCGTGGACAGGATCACCTGCGAGTCATCGGTTACGTCGAGGGCGTCCACGGGCTGGTTCGCCCCATCGGCGTCGAATGTGGCCCTGGGGGCACCACGGCACGGGTGGCTGGCCACCCGGTGGCTTCGCTGGCCGAACTCTCTCAGGTCTTTGCGGTTCAGGCCATCGAGCCCGGCGTGCATCGGCTCCTGGAGGAAGGAGGGCATCGCCGCCGGCGCTGGATGGACTGGGCCGTGTTCCACGTGGAACCGCCATTCGTGGATCACTGGCTGCGCTACACCCGGGCGGTCAAGCAGCGCAACGCCGCGCTGCGAAGCGACCCCGCGGAGGCCCCCGTCTGGGACCCGGAGCTGGTCCGGACCGGAGAAGCCATAGCCGAGAGCCGGCGCCGGTTCCTCGAGATGCTGCAACCCTACTGGGTGAAGACGGTTACCGCGCTCACCGGACTCGACGTGCAGCTCACTTACCTCAGGGGCTGGAGCGCCGATCGCACCCTGCAGGAAGCCCTCGTTGCCTCGCGCCCGCGCGACGAACTGCGCCACCTGACCCATGCCGGTCCCCACCGCGCGGACATTGCTGTGCGCCTGAACGGCCGCGCCGCGCGCGAGGTGCTCTCGCGCGGGCAGCAGAAGCTGGTGGCGGTGGCCATGACGCTGGCACAGCTGCAGCTGCTGCAGGTGGTCACGGGGACGACGCCGACGCTGCTGCTGGATGACCCCGCGGCGGAGCTCGACGAGGTGCGCCTGGGGCTCTTCATCGAGCAGGTGATACAGTTGCGTGCGCAACTAATCATGACATCTTTGTCAGCGCAATCACGGCTTTTCGGCACACCGGAACGCACGTTTCACGTGGATCAGGGGAGGGTGCAACCGGTATAATGCCGCGTCACAGAACCGAGTTACTTCATGGCCGCAGATGACGTCTACGATTCCAGTAAAATCAAAGTCTTAAAGGGCCTTGACGCGGTGCGGAAACGCCCCGGAATGTACATCGGGGACACCGACGACGGCACCGGCCTGCACCACATGGTTTTCGAGGTCGTCGACAACTCCATCGACGAAGCCCTGGCCGGGTACTGCGACCGCATCGTGGTCACCATCCACGCCGATGAATCGATCACCGTCACGGACAACGGCCGTGGAATTCCTGTGGATATCCACCCGGAAGAGGGCGTTTCGGCGGCCGAAGTGATCATGACCGTCCTGCACGCGGGCGGGAAATTCGACGACAGCTCCTACAAGGTCTCCGGCGGCCTGCACGGTGTGGGCGTGTCGGTGGTCAATGCGCTGTCGGATTACCTGCAGCTGAGCATTTCGCGCGACGGCAAGCTGCACCGCCAGGAATACCACCTGGGCGAGCCGGCGGCACCGCTTGCGGTCGTGGGCGACACCCAGGACCGCGGCACCGTGATCCGCTTCAGGCCGAGCTCGCAGATCTTCACCAACATCAGCTTCCACTACGACATCCTCGCCAAGCGCCTGCGCGAGCTGTCGTTCCTCAATTCCGGTGTGCGCATCGAGCTCATCGATGAGCGCGAGAACAAGTCCGACGTGTTCGCGCACGCCGGCGGCCTGCAGGCATTCGTCGCGTACCTCAACCGCACGCGCACGCCGGTGCACGACACGGTGTTCTGGTTCCGCACCCAGGATGGGCCGATCGCGGTGGAGGTGGCGCTGCAGTGGAACGACTCCTACCAGGAGTCGATGTTCACCTATACCAACAACATCCCGCAGAAGGACGGCGGCACGCACCTCGCGGGCTTTCGCAGCGCGCTCACCCGCACGCTCAACGACTACGTCGAGAAAGAACTGTCCGGCAAGAAGGACCGGGTCCCGATGACCGGCGATGATGCGCGCGAGGGACTCACCGCGATCCTCTCCGTGAAGCTGCCGGATCCGAAGTTCTCCTCGCAGACCAAGGACAAGCTCGTGTCCTCGGAAGTGAAGGGCGTGGTGGAGACCGCGGTCGGCACGAAACTGCAGGAGTTCCTGCTCGAGCATCCGCAGGAAGCGCGGGCCATCGTGGCGAAGATGGTGGAGGCGGCGCGCGCCCGCGAGGCCGCGCGCAAGGCGCGCGAGATGACGCGCCGCAAGGGCGCGCTCGACATCGCGGGCCTGCCGGGAAAACTCGCCGACTGCCAGGAGAAGGACCCGGCGCTCTCTGAGATCTTCATCGTCGAGGGCGACTCGGCCGGCGGCTCCGCCAAGCAGGGCCGCGACCGCCGCACGCAGGCGATCCTGCCGCTGAAAGGCAAGATCCTGAACGTGGAGCGCGCGCGCTTCGACAAGATGCTCTCATCGGCGGAAGTGGGTACGCTCATCACCGCGCTCGGCTGCGGCATCGGCCGCGACGATTTCGACATCGGCAAGCTGCGTTACCACCGCATCTGCCTGATGACGGATGCCGACGTCGACGGCAGTCACATCCGCACGCTGCTCCTGACCTTCTTCTATCGCCAGATGCCTGAGCTCATCGAGCGCGGCCACATCTACATCGCGCAGCCGCCGCTCTACAAGGTGAAGCGCGGCAAGCAGGAGACCTACGTCAAGGACGATACCGAGCTCAACCAGCTGCTGCTGAATTCAGCGCTGGAGAACGCCGGGCTGCACGTGAACTCCGCGGCCCCGGCGGTCTCGGGCACCGGGCTTGAGCTCCTGGCGCGCAAGTACATGGAGGTGCAGGCGATCGTGAAGCGCTGGTCGCGCCGTTACGACGACCGCCTGCTCGACCAGCTCATCTACATGCCCGAGGTGTCGACGGCGGACTTCGACCGCCCCGAGTGGCTGCGCGGCTGGGCCCAGGACCTGCACCAGCGCCTCAACGCCCTCGATGACGGCACGCGTACCTACCGCGTCGAGGTGCGGGCCGCGAGCGACGGCCATGCGGCGCGCGTCATCGTCCACAAGACCGAGCACGGCACCCCGAGCCACAAGTTCCTGCCGCGCGAGTTCTTCGAGTCGGCCGAATACCAGCGCATCGCGGAACTGGCGCGCACGCTCGCCGGCCTCATCGGCGAGGGCGCCTTCGTGACGCGCGGCGGCGAGCGCCAGGACATCGGCTCCTTCAAGGAGGCGATGAAGTGGCTGTTCGACCAGGCGAAGAAGGGCCAGTCCATCCAGCGCTACAAGGGCCTGGGGGAGATGAATCCCGAGCAGTTGTGGGAGACGACCATCAACCCGGAGACGCGCCGCCTGCTGCAGGTAAAGATCGACGACGCGGTCACGGCAGATGACATCTTCACCACCCTGATGGGCGATCAGGTCGAGCCGCGGCGCGAGTTCATCGAGAAGAACGCCCTGTCGGTCACCAACCTCGACGTGTGAGGCACCGGGGCGCCGCCGCCAGATAAAGAAGAAGCGGCGGTAACGGGGCGCGCAGCCCTTCAGGAAGGGGAGACGGATGAGTGCCGGACCCGGCGCGCCCGGCCGCGGGCGTCGCCACGCGGTGGTTGCGTTCACCTTCGGCGCCATGTTCCTCGGCTACGCCGACCGGGTGAATCTTGCGGTGGCTGCGGTGAGCATGCGCGCCGAGTTCCACTGGTCGCAGTCGGCCAAGGGGCTGGTGCTGGCCGGCTTCTTCATCGGCTACTTCCTGTTCCAGGTGGCGTGTGGTGCGCTCGCGCAGCGCTTCGGCGGCAAGCGCGTGCTCGGGATTGCGCTGTTGTGGTGGTCGGCGTTTGCCCTCCTCACCCCCTGGGCCGCAGGCGTGTCCCTCGCCATGCTCGTGGCGGCGCGCATCGGCCTCGGCCTCGGTGAGGCGGCGGTGCTGCCGGGGAGCTACGAGCTCTTCAGCCGCTGGATCCCCGCCGGTGAGCGCGGCCGCGCCGTGGGCCGCTTCATGGCCGGCATCCCGCTCGGGCAGGTCGTCGGCTTCGCCCTCACCGGCTACCTGACCACGCGCGCCGGATGGCCCGCGAGCTTCTATCTGTTCGGCGCACTCGGGGTGCTGTGGGCGCTCGCCTTCCTCGCCCGCGTGCACAATGATCCCGCCACCGACCGCCAGCTCGCCCCCGCCGAGCGCGCGCTCCTGCCGCAGGTGCCGCCCGGGCGCGCCCCACCCACGCCGTGGGGGACGCTGCTGCGCACGCCCCTGGTGCTCGCGATCATCCTCGCGCACTTCTGCCACAACTGGGCCCTGTACGTGCTGGTGTCCTGGCTGCCGAGCTACTTCAGCGAGCACTTCGGGCTGAGCGTCACGCAGGCGGGCCTGTTTTCCGCGCTCCCCTGGGGCACGAACTTCATCGCCCTCATCGCCGCCGGCGCCCTGAGCGACAGCCTGATCGCGCGCGGCGCGCGTACCCTCACCGTGCGCCGCACGCTCGCGGCCGCGGGCCTGGCCGCGACCGCGCTCGCCCTGCTGCTGCTGACGCAGGCCGGCTCGCCGGCCGCAGCGCTCGCCATCGTCTGCGCCGCGACCGCCGCGCTGGGGGTCGCGCTGTCAGGCTTCGTGCCGGTGCCCCTCGACATCACCCCGCGCCATGCGCCGATGCTCGTCGGCGCGAGCAATACGCTCGCCACCCTCCCCGGCGTCGCAGGCGTCGCCATCACGGGCGCGCTGCTGGATGCCACCCACAGCTACAGCATTACCTTCGTGATGACGGCGGCGCTCGCGCTCATCGGCGCACTGGCGCTGGCCCTCACCCGGGGCGCAGTGCCCGTCATGCCCGCGCCTGCCGCCATTCCGCTCCCGTGAGGCTCCCGATGACTTCAGCGTATCGGTCAGTGCGCCAGCGGCATTGGACAGCCGCGGCTGCGCTGCGCTTCCATGTGGCCCGCTCTGCCCGCGCTGTGCGCCGTGGGCAGCGCGGGCAAGTGGTAGGCAATGGGTCTCGGACGGCGAGGTAGGAGCACGCGCATGCGCGGGGTGAGGAGCGGCAGGCGCGCGGCATGCCGCGCAGCGGCAGTGGCTGCCCTCGTGCACGGCGCGGCGGCGCTGGCGCAGTCCGAGGAATCGCAGCTGACGCCCGAAGGGGCCGCAGAGGCACAGGATGCGAGCCACTTCGCCATGCCCGACGTGCCCGATGCGACGCTGGCGAGCGCCAACATCGATCCGGCGGATAAATCCTATGCGGTGAATTTCGGTGCCGCCATTCTGCCGGCCGACTACACCACCTTCACTCAGGATCAGGCGAGCAAGCAGCAGGTCGGGATCCAGGACGACTCCTATGAGGTGCGCTCCTTTCGCCTGAGCGCCTTCGGCTACTTCGAGCTGTGGCGCCGCTGGAACTACCTGCTGAGCTACGAGTACAAGGGCTTCGACCAGATCCCGGGCACCGCCAACTGGCAGCCGACCGACATCCGCTTTGCCACGAAGTTCGACTTCGCCACCCTCACCCTCGGCAAGTTCAAGGAGCCCTTCGTCTACGAGATGGTGGGCGACTCCGCGAATCTGCCGCAGAGCGAGCGGCTACTCAACCCGTTCTTCAAGTCGCGCAACCTCGGCGTGCAGCTGAGCAACACCTTCCTCAACGAGCGCGCCACCTGGGCGGTCGGGGCCTACAACAACTGGCTCACCACCAGCAGCACACTCAGCGAGGCCGGCAAGGACTTCGCGGCACGCGTGACGGCGCTGCCGGTGTGGGCGGACGAGGGGGCCTCCTACGTGCACGTCGCGATGAGCCTGCGCTACGTCGGCGCCGACAGCGGCGTGCTGCGCTTCAAGGGCACCCCGGCCTCCAACGTTGCGAGCAACTACGTCGACACCGGCAACATGACGGGCAACCACGCCTGGAACCTGGGCTTCGAGGCGCTCTGGAACAGCGGCCCGTACTCACTCCTTTCCGAGTACGTGACCTCCTCGGTGCGCTCCACGAGCTCCGGCGACCCGCACTTCTCGGGCGGCTACCTCACCGCCTCCTGGATCCTCACCGGTGAGCACCGCCCCTACGACAGGAAGGCCGCCTACGCGCGCCGCGTGCTGCCCAACGGGCGCTGGGGCGCCTGGGAGCTGATGGCGCGCTACGGCCGCGTCAGCCTCGATGATGCCAATGTGCACGGCGGCACAATGCACGGCGGCTGGGTCGGGGTTAACTGGTGGGCGACGCGGCGCTGGAAGTTCAGCGTCTCGGCAGGTGACGTCACGCTCGAGCGCTTCGGCCTCAGCGGCAACACCCTCGAGGTGCTGTCGCGCATCCAGTGGATCTACTGACGCCCGGGCGCGCGGCCCGCACGAGGGATGCAGCAGACGCATCGATGCAGGCGAAATCCGCATTGGACAAGGATGCGCCCGGGGCCGGATGCTGCGCGCCGCGTGCAGAGGGCTGACGAGTCCACCCCACAACTCAAGACACCAATACGGGACGGCCATGAAACGACTAGCGGGACTACTGTGCGCACTGGCGAGCCTCATGCTCGCGGGTGCGGCGCTGGCGGCGAACCAGAAGCCCAACATCCTCGTCATCTGGGGCGATGACATCGGCATCTTCAACGTCAGCGCCTACAACCAGGGCATGATGGGCTACCGCACGCCCAACATCGACCGCATCGCCCACGAGGGCGCGCTGTTCACCGACTGGTACGGCCAGCAAAGCTGCACCGCCGGCCGCGCCGCCTTCATCACCGGGCAGTCCCCGATCCGCACAGGTCTCACCAAGGTCGGCCTGCCGGGCGCCCCGGAAGGCATGCGCAAGGAAGACCCGACGATCGCCACGCTGCTGAAGCCCTTAGGCTACGTCACCGGTCAGTTTGGCAAGAACCACCTGGGCGATCGTGACGAGATGCTGCCCACCGCCCACGGCTTCGATGAGTTCTTCGGCAACCTCTACCATCTGAACGCCGAGGAAGAGCCGGAGAACGTCGACTACCCGAAGAACCCGGAGTTCAAGAAGAAGTTCGGGCCGCGCGGGGTCATCCACAGCTACGCCGACGGGCGCATCACCGACACCGGCCCGCTGACCCGCAAGCGCATGGAGACGGTGGACGAGGAAGTCACCACCGCCGCCATGGGCTTCATGGAGAAGGCGGTGAAGGACGGCAAGCCCTTCTTCGTGTGGTGGAACAGCACCCGCATGCACATCTTCACGCACCTTAAGGCCGGCTCCCAGGGCAAGACCGGCCTTGGCGTATACGCCGACGGCATGGCCGAGCACGACGCGATGGTCGGGCAGCTGCTCGACAAGCTCAAGGAGCTCGGCGTCGAGGACAACACCATCGTCATGTATTCCACCGACAACGGGGCGGAAGCCATGTCGTGGCCGGATGGCGGCACCACCCTGTTCCGCGGCGAGAAGAACACCAACTGGGAGGGCGGTTACCGTGTCCCGACGGTCATGCGCTGGCCCGGGGTGATCAAGCCTGGCACCGTGCACAACGAGATCGGGGCGCACGAGGACATGCTGGCGACGCTGCTCGCGGCGGCCGGGGACACGACCGTCACCACCGACCTGCTCAAGGGCCGCAAGATCGACAAGGTGACCTACAAGGTGCACCTCGACGGCTACAACCTGATGCCCGCGCTCAAGGGCGAGGCCGAGTGGCCGCGCCACGAGTTCATCTACTGGACCGACGACGGCAACGTCGCGGCCCTGCGCTACAACGACTGGAAGGTCACGTTCCTGCGCCAGGACGCCCATGGCCTGCACGTATGGATCGAGCCCTTCACTGAGCTGCGGGCGCCGCTGCTGACCAACCTGCGCATGGATCCGTTCGAGCGCGCCGAGTACGAGGCGATGGACTACCCGCACTGGTACATCGACCACATGTTCGCCATCGCACCCGCCGGTGCCTTCGTCGGCCAGTGGCTGCAGAGCTTCCGCGAGTTCCCGCCGCGCCAGAAGCCCGGCAGCTTCAACCTCGACCGCGTGATGGAAACCATGACGAATCCGGAGAAGAGCAACAACTAGCAGCGGCGGCGGGCCTGCCGACGGCGGCTGCGCACCGTGAGGCCCGGCAGCGCAAGATCCACCCGAAGTTGATTTCCCGCGCGGCCCGGCGGGCGGGCTGGCATGCTCCAAGCCCGCCCACCCGTAACAGGCGCCATGCCCGATTCCCCCACCGAGCACCCGGCACGCACCCGCATCCGGCTGCTGCTGGCCGCAGGTCTTGCCCTCGCCCTCGGGCTCGCGGGCGCGGCGGCCTGGTACGCGGCCCACCGCAGCATGCCCGTCGCGCGGCTGGCTGCGGCGGCGCCCGCCACCTTCCTCGGCAGCGACAGCTGCGCGGGATGTCATCAGGCCGAGCACGCCGCCTGGAAGGCCTCCCAGCACGCGCGCTCGATGCAGCACGCGACGGCTGCGACCGTACGCGGCAACTTCGCGGACGCGACCTTCACCTACAACGGCATCACCTCGAGCTTCTTCCGCCGCGACGGGCGCTACTACGTGCGCACCGACGGGCCCGACGGGGCGCTCACCGATTTCGAGGTCAAGTTCACCTTCGGCCTCGAGCCGCTGCAGCAGTACCTGGTCGAGCTGCCGGGGGGGCGCCTGCAGGCACTCTCCATCGCCTGGGACACGCGGCCCGCGGCCGACGGCGGCGGGCGCTGGTTCCACCTGTACCCGGATGAAAAGATCACCCACGCTGATGAGCTGCACTGGAGCGCCCGGCAGCAGAACTGGAACTTCATGTGCGCCGACTGCCACTCGGTGAACGTGCACAAGAACTACGATGCCGCCGGCAACCGCTACGCCACGACCTACGATGAGATCTCGGTCGGGTGCGAGGCCTGCCATGGCCCCGGCTCCGCGCACGCCGCCTGGGCGCAGCACCCCGACGCCGCGGTCGCGAATGAGGGCCTGACCGTGCGCCTGGACGAGCGGCGCGGCGTGCACTGGACGATCGCCGCGGACACCGGCAACGCCACGCGCAGCGTCGTGCGCACGACCGACACCGAGATCGGCGTCTGCGCCCCCTGCCACGCGCGCCGCGCCCAGATCGCCGAGGGCTACGCGGCGGGTAACCCCTGGCTCGATCACTACCTGCCCGCCTTCCTGACGCGGCCGCTGTATTTCCCGGACGGTCAGCAGAAGGATGAGGTCTACATCTGGGCCTCCTTCCTTCAGAGCCGCATGTACGCGCACGGGGTCACCTGCAGCGACTGCCACGACCCGCACACGGGCAAGACGCGCCTGCAAGGCGATGCCCTGTGCGGCCAGTGTCACAGCCTGCCGAAGTACGCCGCCATCGCCCATCACCATCATGCCCCCGAGAGCGGGGGCGCACGCTGCGTCGGCTGCCACATGCCCAACACCACCTACATGCTGGTGGATGCGCGGCGCGACCACTCGATCCGCATCCCGCGGCCCGATCAGAGCGTGGCGCTCGGTACCCCCAACGCCTGCAGCGAGTGCCACCGTGAGCGCACTGCGGCGTGGGCCAGCGCCACCGTGCAGGCCTGGTACGGTCACGCGCCGCGCGGCTTCCAGAACTTCGCTGCTGCCTTCGCGGCCGCCGACGCCGGGCAGCCGGGAGCGGCCGCCGCGCTGGCCTCGCTCGGGAGCGAGGCAGGCGAGCCGGCCATCGTGCGCGCCTCGGCCCTCGCGCGTCTCGCATGGCTCTCAGATCCGGGGAGCGGGGCGCTCGCCGCGCAGTCGCTCAGGGATGACAGCGCGCTGGTGCGCCTCGCCGCCCTCGGGCTCCTCGACGCACTGCCGCCACAGCAGCGCGAGGGGCTGGCACGGCCGCTGCTGTCGGATCCGGTGCGCAGCGTGCGCATCGAGGCGGCGCGGGTGCTGGCGCCCGCACTCCAGGCTTCCGCGACGCTGGCGGACGATCCGGCCTGGCGGCGGGCGCAGGCTGAGTACGTGGCCTCCGAGAATTACGACGCCGACCGCCCCGAAGCGCGCGTGGCGCTCGGTACGTTCCTCGGCTCCACGGGGCATGGCGAGGAGGCCGCGCAGCAGTTCGCCGCGGCGCGCACGCTGGATCCGACCTTCGCGCCGGCGTACGTGAACGAGGCGGACGTGTTGCGCGCCCTCGGCGAGGAGGCCCGCGCCGGGGACGTGCTGCGCAGCGGGCTAAAAGCGGTGCCGCAGGATCCCGCCATCCACTACGCCACGGCGCTGTGGCTCATCCGGGCGCACGACCACACGGCGGCCCTGGCGGAGTTCGCGCGCGCGGCGCAGCTTGGCCCCGCGGTGCCTCGCTACAGCGAGGTGTACGGGCTGGCGCTGAACGAACTCGGCCAGCACGCGCAGGCAGTCAAGGTCCTGGAGCACGCCCGGCGCCGCTGGCCGCAGGATGCTGCGATCCGCGCCGCGCTCGCGGCCGCCTACCACGACAACGGCCAGGAAGCGGCGGCCGCGAAGCTCAGCCGCGCGCCGGACGGGCACTGAGGCCGGGGCTGCGCGCCGGGCGCGGCCGCAGCTCCACGATGCGCGACTCGGCCTTCAGCAGCTGCGTCTCGATGGAGCGGATCTCGGACATCAGCGCCTGGGTGGCAGGGGCGAGTGCGCGCTCCTTGAGGTAGGCGAAGCCGTAGTTGGTGTGCAGCCAGGGCAGGCGGAACGGCAGCAGCGCGAGCGTCTCGCTCTTTACCTCAGCGCCCAGTAGGCCGATCGGAGCCATGCTCACCGCATCGCTGCCGAGCACCACGGCCTTGGCGTGTGTCACCGAGTCGACCATGACCGCGGGCAGATAGTCACCGGTGTCCGGATCGATCGCGCCGGCCTTCGCCAGGCGATAGAACATCTCCCCGGCGCGCGCCGGTACGCTGCCGGAGACGAAGGGGAACTTCAGCATGTCCTCGAGGCTCGGGGACTTCTCCTTCAGCAGCGGATGCCCCGGCCGGCAGAAGAACGCCCCGGGGTGCTGAGGCAGCGGCTCAATCACGAGGCGCGGGTCCTGCTCGGCGGAGCTCAGTTCCATGATGCCCAGATCGACCTGCGAGGCGAGCACCTTGCGGATCACGGTGCGCCAGTCAGCGTTGTGCATCTCGATGCGCAGTTGCGGATGGCGCACCGCCAGCCGCCCCACCGCCGGGGCGACGCTCAGTTCCGAAGGGTAGAGCCCGGCGGCGATCTTCAGAACGCCCGCCTTCAGGCCCTGCATCAGTTTCAGTTCCCGCTCGAGCTCTGCGGCGTCGGTGAGCAGCGTGAGCCCGCGCGCCAGCAGGCGCTCGCCGAAGGCAGTGGCGGTGACACCCTGGCGGGTGCGGTCGAAGAGCTTTACACCCAGGGCCGCCTCGAGTCCTGCGATGCTGCGCGACAGGGCCGGCTGGCTCAGGTGCAGGGCCTCGGCCGCGCGCGCGTAGTTACGGTGACGAGCCAGGGTCAGCGCATGCTGGATCAACCGCAGGTCAATCACCATGCGACGATGATAGCAGACGCTGCAGCAGGCGGTGGGCGCGACAGCGCGCATGAAAATGCCTTAAAAGCAGCATCCGCTGCGTGCCAACCAACAGGCAGCGGCGCGCGGGGGATCTGCGCGGCACGGCGTGCGCCGTGACGGTCGCGCCGGCGCACGCTTGAGTAAGGACGGGTGTGCGCGTTCAGTCGCGCGGCGTGAGCGCGCGCACGGTGGCTTCGACCCAGGCCTGGATTTCCTCGTTCACCGCACGCACGTCGCGCCCGGCGGCGCTCACCGGCTCGCCGATCACGACGCGGATGCAGCCGGGCTTCTTCAGTACGCCGCGCCGCGGCCAGTAGTAGCCGGCGTTGTGCGCAACCGGCACGATGAGTCGCCCGGTCTCCTGGGCGAGCAGCGTGCCGCTCACCCCGTAGCGGCGGGTCTCACCGCTTGGCATGCGCGTGCCCTCCGGGAAGATCATCACCCAGGCACCTTCCGCCAGGCGCTCCCGGCCCTGCTCGATGACCTGCGAGACCGCCGAATGTCCGGCCTTGCGGTTGATGGCGATGGAATGCATCTGCAGCACGCCGATGCCGACGACCGGGATCCATACGAGCTCGCGCTTGAGCACCCACACCTGGCGCGGGAACACGACCATCATCGCCATGGTTTCCCAGGAGGAGGAGTGCTTCCACAGCGCCACGTGCGCCCCTGGCGGCAGGGGCGCGCCCTCGATGCGGTAGGTGAGGCCGCAGGTCCACTTCAGCACCTTGAGCACCGTGGCGCCGTATACCCGCACCAGCGCATAGCGGCGCGGGAACGGCAGCACCGAACAGGCGATGACGAAGGGGATCGCGTAGAGGAAGGTGAACACGAACAGGAACCCGGTGAAGAACACCGAGCCGAGCCACTGCAGGGCCGGTCCCCGCCGCAGTGGCGCGGAAGTTTCGGCCGGCGCGCTCAACCGGGCAGCCGCGAGAGGTCCGCGACGCCTGCGAACAGCGCCTGCAGCTGCGAGAGCAGCCCGAGGCGGTTGGCGCGCAGCGCCGGATCCTCATCCATCACCATCACCTGGTCGAAGAAGGCATCGACCGCCGGACGCAGCTGCGACAGCCGGCCGAGCGCTGCGGTGTACTGCCGTTCGGCGGTGCTGGCCGCGACCTGGTCCTTCAGCGCCCGCATGGCGTCGTAGAGGCGGATCTCGGCGGCCTCACGCAGGTGCTCGACCTGGATGGCGGAGCCGGACGCCACGGGCGCCTTGCGCAGGATGTTGGCGATGCGCTTGTTGGCGGCCGTCAGGCTCGCCGCCTCCGGCAGGTCGAGGAAGGCGCTCAGCGCCTTCAGCCGCGCATCGAAATCCAGTGGTGAGGCCGGGCGCGCGGCGAGCACGGCGTCGAACATCTCCGCCGTCACGGCGACGCGTCCGGGGGCTGCGCTCGCGCGCTCGAGGTAATAGGCGCGCAGGCGCTCCATCAGGAAGTCGTAGATCCAGCCCGCCACGACGTCCGCCCCCACGTGCGCCTTCGGCGGCGCGGCGCCGGCTGCCGGTGCGCGCAGGCGGTCGATGTCGGCGCGCACGCCCGCGACAGCGAGGTCGATGAGGCGCGTGAGGTCGAGCTCCAGGCCCTTTTCGATGAGGATGCGCTGCACGCCGAGCGCTGCGCGGCGCAGGCCAAAGGGATCCTTGTTGCCGGTGGGGCGCTCGCCGATGGCGAAGATGCCGGCGAGCGTGTCGAGCTTGTCGGCGATCGCCACCGCGATACCGGTGCGGGTGGCGGGCAGCTCATCGCCGGCGGCGCGCGGCAGGTAGTGCTCGCGGATCGCGGCGGCGACGTCGTCCGGCTCCCCGTCGGCGCGTGCGTAGTAGCTGCCCATGACGCCCTGCAGGTCGGGGAACTCGCCCACCATCGCGGTGAGCAGGTCGCACTTGCACAGCTGCGCGGCACGCCGCGTGTCATCGACGGGGCCATTGATGGCGGCGGCGACGTCGGTGGCCAGCGCTGCGATACGGCGCGTCTTGTCGCCGAGGGAGCCGAGTTTTACCTGGAAGGTCACGGCGTCGAGCGCGCTCAGGCGCGCGGCGAGTGGCTGGCGGCGGTCCTGTGCGAAGAAGAAGGCCGCATCCGCCAGTCGCGGGCGCACCACGCGCTCGTTCCCCTCGCGCACCTTCGTAGGGTCGCGGCTCTCGATGTTGCTCACCGTGATGAAGGCGGGCTTGAGGTTGCCGCTGCCATCCTCCACCGGGAAGTAGCGCTGGTGTCCCTGCAGCGTGGAGATGAGCACCTCGCGCGGCAGCGCGAGGAAGCGCTCCTCGAAGGCACCGGCGAGCGCCACCGGCCACTCGACGAGCGCGGTGACCTCATCCAGCAGATCATCCTTGATGAGTGCGCGGCCGTTAAGCGCGGTGGCGAGCGAGGTCACCTCGGCGCGGATGCGCTCGCGGCGCTGCACGAAATCCGCGAGCACCCGTCCGCGCTCGCGCAGCGTGCGCTCGTAGGAGCCCGGGCTCGTGATGCGCAGCGGCTTGGGCGCATGGAAGCGGTGCCCGTAGGTCGAGTGTCCGGAGGCGGTATCGAGAAGGGTCGCCGGCACCACCTCGGCGCCGAGCAGCATCACCACCCAGTGCACCGGGCGCACGAAGAGCGCCGTGCCCGAGCCCCAGTGCATCCGGCGCGGGATCGGCAGCTGCTCGAGCGCCGTCTGCACGATGCCGGGGAGGAGCTCGACGGCGCGCTCGCCCGCCCTGGTGCCGACGAAGAACAGGAACGTGCCCTTGCCCTCGCTCTGGCGCTCGAGGGCCTCGACCCTGGTGCCACAGCTCTCGGCGAAGGCGGTCGCGGCGCGCGTCGGGGCGCCCGCGGCATCAAACGCCGCCGCGAGCGGCGGCCCCTTGCGGCGCAGGTTCTGCTCGTTCTGGCGCGTGGCGAGGCGCTTCACCCATACCGCAAGGCGCCGCGGCGTCGAATAGCCGCTGAGTTCGCCGTGGCCGAGTCCTGCCTTGTCGAGGCCCGCCGCGATGCCGGCGACGAAGGCGCGCTCGAGGGTATGCAGCGCGCGCGGCGGCAGCTCCTCGGTGCCGATCTCGACCAGGAAGTCGTGGTGCTCGAGCTTCATGGGCTGGCGGCGGCCGCGGCGGGCCGCTCACTTTTCAACAGCGGAAAGCCGAGCGCCTCGCGGCTCTCGTAGTAGGTCCTGGCAACGGCGCTCGCGAGCGTGCGCACTCTCAGGATGTAGCGCTGGCGCTCGGTGACGGAGATGGCGCGGCGCGCATCCAGAAGATTGAAGGTGTGGGAGGCCTTGAGCACCTGCTCATAGGCCGGCAGCGCGAGCTTCGCCTCCAGCAGCTTCCTGCAGATGCGCTCGTGCTCCTCGAAGGCATGCAGGAGCGAGGCGACGTCGGCATGCTCGAAGTTGTAGGCCGACTGCTCGACCTCGTTCTGCCGGTAGACGTCCCCGTAGGTGATGCGCCCCGAGGCGCCCTCACTCCAGAGGATGTCGTAGATGCTCTCCACGCCCTGCAGGTACATGGCGAGGCGCTCGAGCCCGTAGGTGATCTCGCCCGTCACCGGGCGGCAGTCGAGGCCGCCCACCTGCTGGAAGTAGGTGAACTGCGTGACTTCCATGCCGTTCAGCCACACTTCCCACCCGAGCCCCCAGGCGCCGAGCGTCGGGGACTCCCAGTTGTCCTCCACGAAGCGTACGTCGTGCACCAGGGGATCGAGCCCGAGGGCGGCGAGACTGCCGAGGTAGAGATCCAGGATGTCGAGCGGGGAGGGCTTGATCACCACCTGGTACTGGTAATAGTGCTGCAGGCGGAAGGGGTTCTCGCCGTAGCGGCCGTCGGTCGGTCGGCGCGAGGGCTGCACGTAGGCGGCGCGCCAGGGCTCAGGTCCGATAGCGCGCAGGAAGGTGGCCGTATGAAAGGTGCCGGCACCGACTTCCATGTCGTAGGGCTGCAGGATGACGCAGCCGATTTCCGCCCAGTACTGCTGTAGCGTGAAGATCAGGTCCTGGAAGGTGCGCGGGGCGCGGCCACTTTTCATGGGCGGATCTGGGGGCGCAAGCAAAAACAGCGCGCGAGTATAACGGCGCGCACCGCCGGCCATGCGCGCGCCCGATCCGCGCAGCTTGGCCCGCCGTTGCCGGCAAGAGGGCTCAGCCGCTGCACCGCCGCCGCGCAGCCGGGTCGGCCGGCAGACGACCGGACCCCAAGATCCTGCACAGTACGCCCATAAATGGTGCAATAATCTCGCGCTGACGCACCAAGTCGGTGCATTGCCCCGTCGGCATGCACCCTAACTCCTTGATTTAGTGCACCGGTGCCCTGGCACAGGGCCTGCAATGGCTTCGCACTTCTGCCGTTCATTGGGGCGCGACGCCCCGTGGGTTACTTGGGCGGTTTGAGGAATACCCCTTTCCCGGAGGCGATATGACACCCAGTGACGTTCTGAAGCTCATAAAAGAAAAGCAGGCGAAATTTGCTGACCTGCGATTCACTGACACGCGCGGCAAGGAACAGCACGTGACGATCCCGGCACGGCTCGTCGACGAGGACCTGTTCCGCGACGGCAAGATGTTCGACGGCTCCTCCATCGGCGGCTGGAAGGGGATCAACGAGTCGGACATGATCCTGATGCCCGATGCGACCACCGCGGTCATCGACCCGTTTTTCGAAGAGACCACGATCGACATCCGCTGCGATGTCATCGAGCCCACCACCATGCAGGGCTACGAGCGCGATCCGCGCTCGCTCGCCAAGCGCGGCGAGGCTTACTTGAAGTCCACCGGCATCGCCGAGACCGCGCTGTTCGGCCCCGAGAACGAGTTCTTCATCTTCGACTCGGTGCGCTACGTGAACGAGATGCGCGGCGCCTCCTACTCCATCGACTCGGTGCAGGGCGCCTGGAACTCGATGACCGAATACCAGGACGGCAACAAGGGCCACCGGCCCGGCATCAAGGGCGGCTACTTCCCGGTGCCCCCGGTCGATGCCTTCCAGGACATCCGCTCGGCGATGTGTCTTGCCTGCGAGGAGCTTGGTCTTAAGGTCGAGGTGCACCACCACGAGGTCGCCACCGGCGGCCAGTCGGAGATCGGCATCGGCGCCGGCACGCTCGTCTACAAGGCCGACCAGGTGCAGCTCTTGAAGTACGCCGTGCACAACGTGGCGCACGGCTATGGCAAGACCGCCACCTTCATGCCCAAGCCCCTGGTGGGCGACAACGGCAGCGGCATGCACGTGCATCAGTCGCTGCAGAAGGAAGGCAAGGCGCTGTTCGCCGGAGATAAGTACGGCGGACTTTCGGATCTGGCGCTCTACTACATCGGCGGCATCATCAAGCACGCCAAGGCGCTCAATGCCTTCACCAACGCCGGTACCAACAGCTACAAGCGCCTGGTGCCCGGCTTCGAAGCGCCGGTGATGCTCGCGTACTCGGCGCGCAACCGCTCCGCCTCGATCCGCATCCCGTGGGTCTCCAACCCCAAGGCGCGCCGCATCGAGGTGCGCTTCCCCGACTCCAGCGCCAATCCCTACTTCGCCTTCACGGCGATGATGCTTGCCGGGCTCGATGGCATCCAGAACAAGATCCACCCCGGGGATCCTGCGGACAAGGACCTCTATGATCTTGAGCCCGAGGAGGCCAAGCACATTCCGCAGGTGTGCCACTCGCTCGACATGGCGCTCGAGCACCTCGACAACGACCGCGAGTTCCTCACCCGCGGCGGCGTCTTCACCAACGACGTGATCGATGCCTACATCGCGCTGAAGATGCAGGAGGTCACGCGCTTTCGCATGTCGACGCACCCGATCGAGCTGGAGCTCTATTACAGCTGCTGATCATGTAATGGCACAGCGGCAATTCTCACTCGCACCTTCTGGGACCGGCCCATGCCGTCGCCGGCCGTGGGGCGTGAGGGGGAAAGGGGCGCGGGTAGCGGCATCTCAGCGATGCCGCCACCCGCTTTTGTCCGCAACACGCGGCGGGGGTATGCTGGTTCACGATGCGTACACTGCTCTTTACCTTAATGTCGCTCGCCTGTTCGGCGGTGCTCGCCGCCACGGTCTACAAGTGGGTCGACGAGAACGGCGTGGTGCACTACTCCGACCAGCCGCACCCGAACGCCGAGAAGGTGCAGGTGCAGGCGCCGCAGACCTACAAGGCGACCCCGGTCGATCAGGGCGGCGTGCCGCCACCGCCGAGCCAGCAGTCGCCGACCGCCTACACCGGCTGCACCATCGTGCAGCCGCAGGACCAGCAGGACTTCTCCAACATCGAGTCGCTGGTGATCGCGGTGCGCGTGGATCCGCAGCTGCACGGCGGCGACCAGATCTACATTCTTCTCGACGGCGGCGCGTTGAACAACGGCTCCCCGGTTGGCACTTCATTCACCGTGAACCCGATCGAGCGCGGCACGCATACCGCCCAGGCGATGGTGCGCGACGCGGGCGGGCAGCTCATGTGCCAGACCCCGGCCGTGACCTTCAGCGTGCACAAGGCCTCGATCGCGAATCCCGTGAATCCCGTCCGCCCGCGCTGAGGGCAGGCCGCCGCGCCGCGCCGCGTGCCACGCGGGGGCGCCATGGCCGTTGAGCAGGCCATCCCGTCCGCGCTGTCGCATTTCGATGCGGCGGATCTGCTCGATGCCCTCTCCACCGGCATCGTGATGCTCGATGCCCAGCTGTGCGCGGTGTATGCGAACGTCGCCGCGCAGGACCTGCTGGCCTTCAGCTTCAAGATGGCGCGCGGCCGCCCCTTCAGCGACTTCCTGCACGATGCCGAGGGCCTCAAGGGGATCCTCAGGCGCGCGCTCGAGACCGGCGAGAGCCTCGCCGACCGCGAGGTGGCGCTGCGGCCGGCCGGTGCGCCGCGCGAGGTGCGCACCCTCGATGTCACCATCACGCCTTTTTCCGGGCTGACGGGCACGCAGCTGCTGCTCGAGATTGCCGATACCACGCAGCGCCAGCGCATCTCGCGCGAGAACGACCTCCTGGCGCGCCTCGACGGCAGCCGCCTGATGGTCCGCCAGCTCGGGCACGAGATCAAAAACCCCCTGGGTGGCCTGCGCGGGGCGGCGCAGCTGCTCGAGCGCGAGCTGCCCTCGGCCTCATTGAAGGAATACACGCAGCTCATCATTGGCGAGGCCGACCGTCTCACGGCGCTCGTGGACTCGATGTCGGGCCCGACGCGGGCGCCGGCCAAGACCTCGCTCAATGTGCACGAGATCTGCGAGCACGTGTACCACCTGCTGCGCGCGGAGGCGCCCGCCGGCCTCACCATCGAGCGCGACTACGACCCGAGCCTGCCGAACGCCATGCTCGACCGTCACCAGATGATCCAGGCGCTGCTGAACGTCGCCCGCAATGCGCTGCAGGCGCAGGGCGACCTCGGGCGCATCGTGCTGCGCACGCGGGCGCGCTCGCACGTGAGCATCGGCTCCATCCAGCACCGCCTGATCGCAAGCGTGCAGGTCGAGGACAACGGCCCGGGCGTGCCCGCGCACCTGCGCTCCTCGATCTTCTACCCGCTCGTCACCGGACGCGCCAACGGCACGGGCTTGGGGCTTGCGGTGGCACAGGAACTCGTCACCCGCAACGGCGGCATCATCGAATTTGAAAGCGAAACGGGGCGCACGGTGTTTACCCTGCTCCTGCCCCTCGGAGAGGAATCATGAACTCGAACCTTCGTGTCTGGCTTGTGGACGACGACGCCTCCATCCGCTGGGTGCTGGAGCGGGCGCTGCGCAACGATGGCATGGCGCCGCGCGCCTTCGATGCCGCAGAACCGGCGCTCGATGCCCTGCGGCGCGAGTCACCCGACGTCCTCATCACCGACATCCGCATGCCCGGGGCCTCAGGACTCGAGCTGCTGCGCCTGATCCGCGACGCGCGCCCGGCGCTGCCGGTGATCGTCATGACCGCGCACTCGGACTTAGGCAGCGCGGTGTCCGCCTACGAGGGCGGTGCGTTCGAGTACCTGCCGAAGCCCTTCGACATCGACAAGGCGGTGGCGCTGGTGCGCCGCGCTGCCAACGGCGCCGTGCACGGCAGCGGCGATGCCGCGGGCGCGGCGCGCATCCCGGAGCTCCTCGGCCGGGCGCCCGCCATGCAGCAGGTGTTCCGCGCCATCGGGCGCCTCGCGCGCTCGAGCGTCACGGTGCTCATCACCGGGGAATCCGGTACCGGCAAGGAGCTCGTGGCGCGCGCCCTGCACGAGCACAGTCCGCGCGCCGGCAAACCCTTCGTGGCCCTCAACACGGCCGCGATCCCGGCTGACCTCCTGGAGTCGGAGCTCTTCGGCCACGAGCGCGGTGCCTTCACCGGCGCCGACACGCAGCGGCGCGGGCGCTTCGAACAGGCCGACGGCGGCACGCTGTTCCTCGATGAGATCGGTGACATGTCGCTGCCGCTGCAGACGCGCCTGCTGCGCGTGCTGGCGGAAGGGGAGTTCTACCGCGTGGGCGGCCAGACCCCGATCCGGGTCGACGTGCGCGTGATCGCGGCCACCCACCAGAAGCTCGAGGAGCGGCTCGCCCGGGGCCTGTTCCGCGAGGATCTCTACCATCGCCTGAACGTCATCCGCATCGAGCTGCCGCCGCTGCGGGCGCGCGGCGAGGACATCCCGGATCTGCTGCGCCATTACATGCTGATCGCGGCCGCGGAGCTCGGCGTTGAGCCCAAAGCGCTCGCGCCCGAGGCGCTGGCGCGCCTCGGAGCGCACGACTGGCCGGGCAACGTGCGCGAACTCGTGAACCTGTGCCGGCGTCTCTCGGTGCTCGCTCCGGGCAGCGTCGTGCATCTGGCCGACCTGCCCCCGGAGCTTGCCGGCACCGAGGCGCGCGCCGATGCGGCCGACTGGTCCTGCGCCCTGAGCGCCTGGGCGGAGCGCCAGGTGCAAGGCGGCGGCGCACCGTTGCTGGATGCCGCGCAGCCGGAGTTCGAGCGGGTGCTGATCCGCACCGCGCTCAAGCGCACCCAGGGTCACCGCCAGGAGGCCGCGAAGCTCATCGGCTGGGGCCGCAACACCCTCACCCGCAAGCTCAAAGAGCTCGGCATGAACGGCGAGGACGCCGACGCAGAGTCGCCCGCGCCGCAAATCCGGTAAGGTTCGCGGCCTCAATCGCGCGCACCGGGAGGCAAGCGCATGGCCGGCTGGCGGGATCTTCCGCAGATGGAGTTCCTCGGCAATGACCTGAAGACCTGGGCGGTGGCGCTCGGGATCTTCCTCATTACCTTCACGATCCTGCCCCTGGTGCGGCGGGTGATCAGCGCCCGGCGCAGCCGGGACACCCACTATTCGACCATGCACCTGTCGGCGGACCTGGCGGCGACCCTGGTGACCGCCACCAGCCCGGTGTTCCTGCTGGCGTTGGCACTATGGCTCGCCTCGCGGGATCTCACCTTTCCGCCGCGCATCGATCGCTGGCTCACCATCGCCATCGTCCTGGTGTTCTGGATGCAGATGGCGCGCTGGGCGATGGCGGCGGTGCGCTTCGCGGTGGATGCGCGCCGCCAGCGCTCCACGGGCCCGGACACTCTGCTACGCAGCTCGATGGAAGTCATCCTGTTCGCCGCCGGGATCGTCATCTGGGGGATCGCGGGCCTCCTGGCGCTCGACAACCTCGGCATCGAGATCAAGCCGCTCCTGGCGGGACTCGGGATCGGCGGCATCGCGCTCGCGCTCGCCGTACAGACGGTCCTCAGCGATCTGCTCGCCTCGCTCTCGATCGCGCTCGACAAGCCCTTCGGCTTAGGCGACGCCCTCACGGTGGATGACGTGCAGGGCACGGTGGAGCACATCGGCGTCAAGAGCACGCGCCTGCGCAGCGTCAATGGTGAGCAGATCATCATGTCGAACGCCGACATCCTGAAGTCGCGCGTGCGCAACTTCGGGCGGCTGCGCGAGCGGCGCTCGCTGTTCCGGCTCGACGTGCACTACGAGACCCCGGTGGCGGCACTCGCCGCGGTGCCCCAGGTGGTGCGCGAGATCATCGCGGCGACTCCGGCGGCGCGCTTCGACCGCTGTCATCTCTTGAGCTGCGGCGGACCGGCGTTGCAGTTCGAGGTGGTGTACTTCGTGACGAGTCCTGAGTTCCTGGCCTACGCGGATGCCCAGCAGAGCATCAACCTCGGCATCCTCGAGCGCTTCCGGGCGCTCGGCGTGAGCTTCTCGGGGGCCATGCCGACCCTGCTACGGATGCAGCAGGTGCAGGCCGGCTCGGCAGCAGTGCGCGCGCCACCTGCGGCCGGGGTCTAGCGGCGGGGGAACCGGCATGCAGCATCTGCGGTGATGTTCCGCGCGTGGTCGGGCTCGTGGGTCAGGGGGCTCAGTGCTGCGCGAGGAGCTGCCTGAAGGCGGCGTCGAATTCCGCGTAGGGCTGCGCGCCGCTGACGAGCTGCCCCTCAAGACCGCCGTTCGCGATGCGGCCGAGCACGAAGGCCGGTGTGCCGTTGACGTTCAGCGCTTCCGCGGCGGCGATGTTGCGCGCGATCGCTGACTCGTAGCGGTTGGCTTTGGTGCAGGCATGCAGGCGCTCCAGATCCAGGCCGAGCTGCGTGGCGCGCCGCTCGATGCCGCCATTGGCGAGCGGGTCATCGCCCGTGAGGAGCGCGTGGTGCATCTCCCAGAACTTGCCCTGCTCGCCGGCGCAGTGCGCAGCTTCCGCCGCCGGCAGCGCGGATGAATGAAACTGCAGCGGCAGGTCGCGCACGATGAAGCGCAGCTTCCCCGTGTCGATGTAGTTCTTCTTGATCAGCGGCCATGCCTCGGCCTGGAAGCGCCGGCAGTAGGGGCACTGGTAGTCGGTGAACTCGAGCAGCGTCAGGGGTGCATCGCTGCGGCCGAGGGCGTACTCGCGCGCATCGAGCGTGACATGCACGAACTGGGGCTCATCCTCAGGGCTGGGGGCGGCGCTGAAGGTGGTCCCCGCGGCCAGGGCGAGGAATGCTGCGGCACCGAGCGCCGCCAGGAGATCCCGTCTCATCCGGAGACCGCGCAGTCCTGGGTGTCGCGGGCGGTATTGAGGGTGCCGGTGAGCTCGGCGACGTTCTTCATGCCCTGAGTCACGAGGTACTCCGCGATGCCCTCGTTGACCTTGCGGCACACCATGGGGTCGTAGAAAAGTGCCGTGCCGATGCCCACTGCGCTCGCTCCGGCGACGAGAAACTCGAGTGCATCCTGCGCGCTGGTGATGCCGCCCTGACCGATGATGGGGATGCGGTGCGCGCGCGCGACTTCGTACACCTGATGCACCCTCAGGAGCGCAATCGGCTTGATCGCGGGTCCCGAGAGGCCGCCCTGCAGGTTGCCGATGACCGGGCGGCGCGTGGTGACGTCGATCGCCATGCCCATCACCGTGTTGATCACGGCGAGCGCATCCGTGCCGGCCTCGATGCAGCGCCGCGCGTTCTCGCGGATATCGGTCTGGTTCGGCGACAGCTTGGTGATCAGGGGCTTCTTCGTGACGCGGCGGCAGGCCGCCACCACCTGCGCGGACATGTCCGGGTAGTTGCCGAAGGCGACCCCGCCCTCCTTGACGTTCGGGCAGGAGATGTTGATCTCGATGGCATCGATGGGCGAGTCATCGAAGCGCCGCGTGACCTCGACGTACTCCTCGATGGTCGAGCCGGAGACGTTGGCGATAAAGCGGGTTTCGGAGAAGTCCAGCTGCGGCAGGATGCTGCTGACCACTTGCTCGGCGCCCGGGTTCTGCAGCCCGATGGCGTTCAGCATGCCCGCCGGAGTCTCGTACACGCGGTGCGGCGGATTGCCGAGGCGCGGCTGGCCGGTCGTGCCCTTGAGCACGATGGCGCCGGCGTCGCGGTTCGAGAAGCCCTCGATGCGGGTGTATTCCTCGCCGAAGCCGACGCACCCGGACAAGAGCACGATCGGGGAGGCAAACTCGAGTCCGCAGAACTTAAGGGCGAGGTACGAAGCATCTGCCGGCTGCCCCACCGGGGTGCCCGAGACTGGTTGGACCGTCGCCATGCCGGGCATTATCGCACACGTCCCTCCTCATCCCTGCAACGCTCCATGTTCCACATTGTCCTGGTCGAGCCCCAGATCCCGCCCAACACCGGGAACATCATCCGGCTGTGCGCGAACACCGGGGCGGCCTTACACCTGGTGCAGCCTTTAGGGTTCGAGCTCAGCCGCCCGGCGGTGCGCCGGGCGGGCCTCGACTACGCCGAGCTCGCCGACGTGCGCATTCATGCGGACTTCGCCGCCTGCTCGAGGGCCCTGGGCGATGCGCGCCTCTACACCGTGGAGACCGGTGGCAGCCGCCCCTACAGCGCGGCCGTCTTCCGCGGCGACGAAGCACTCATCTTCGGGTCCGAGACGCGCGGGCTCGCAGCGGCCATCCTGGCGCAGGTGCCCTTCACGCAGCAGCTCACGATCCCCATGCGTCCCGGCAACCGCAGCCTCAATCTCTCCAACGCGGTGGCCCTCGTGCTCTACGAGGCCTGGCGTCAGACCGGCTTCGCCGGCTGAGGCCGCGGCTGCTCCTGCGGCCGCACCACTGGCGTGGCATGCGCCTGCGGGCCCTCCCGATCCAGGGGGCTGCGCACGCCATTGACGCCCTTTGTCATGACGTGGGTGTAAACCATGGTGGTCTTGAGGTCCGCATGCCCCAGAAGTTCCTGCACGGTGCGGATGTCGTACCCGTCCTCCAGCAGATGCGTCGCGAAGCAGTGACGCAGGGTGTGGCAGCTCGCCGGCTGCGTGATGCCCGCGGCGCGTACGGCGGCCGCCACGGCACGCTGCAGGGCCTTCTCGTGGAGGTGATGGCGTACTAGCTCGCCGCTATAGGGGTCCTTGTGCAGCTCGGCCGAGGGGAATACGTACTGCCAGCCCCACTGCAGCGCCGCGTGCGGGTATTTGCGGCAGAGGGCAAAGGGCAGCGACACCCCGGGTCGCTGGTGGCGGCGCTCCACGTCGTACCAGTCGCGCAGCCGGCCCAGGTGCGCCCGCAGCGGCCCTTCGAGAGTGGCGGGCAGCATGGTCACCCGATCCTTGCCGCCCTTCGCTTCGCGCACGATGAGCTCTCCACGCTCCAGCTGAAGATCCTTGACCCGCAGCCGCAGCCCCTCCATGAGCCGCAGGCCGCTGCCGTAAAGCAGGTTGCCCAGAAGCCATGGAGTGCCCTGCAGCTGCGCGAGCAGCGCCCGCACTTCGCCGCGACTGAGCACCACCGGCAGCCGCTTGGTGCGCGCAGCGCGGGTGACGTTGTCGAGCCAGGGCAGGTTGATGTCGAGTACGTGCCGGTAGAGGAATAGAATTGCCTGCAGGGCCTGATTCTGCGTGGGAGCGCTCACCTTGTGATGCACGGCGAGATGCGTCAGAAACTCCTCGACCTCGGCAGCCCCAAGGGAGCGCGGGTGCCGGCGTTTGTGAAATACGACATAACGTCGCATCCACTGCAGGTAGGTCTGCTCGGTTCGCAGCGCCAGATGGCGCGTGCGCATCCTCTCGCGCGCCACGCTGAACAATCCGTTCTGAGTCCGCATGTGGATGCCCCGTACCCTCGGAAAGTGCCAGGGAGAGCGGATGGAATCAGGTCGGTGAATATCAGTCGAGGCGCATATCTGACGTGTACGGGGTAATTCTCTGCGCCGATTCGGTCGTCTACATATAGTTAGATCGCACGAGCCGAACTGACGCTTGTAATAAGAGGCTCGTGCTCGTATCGGCTACGGCCGTCGTACTTCGTCGGCGCGCTTCGTTCAACGCCGTTGATGCGCGCGCGGCCGTCGTCCTACTCACGCGATCGGTAGTCCTCGTTAAAGCCGTATCTAAGTCGTTGCACGGGGTGCTTCCTGCTGGAGTTGGCCGAGATCAGTAGCGCGCGCCGACCGAGCGCCAGCAGCGCAGGTGCTTTGAGACCTCGTCGCCGAGTCGCGATCAGAGCTCGCCAATCGTCTTCGCTTTAATCAGGCACGCCGGCGCGCTTACCGTCGGAGACGCTGTGGTGCCGTTCGCTTGCTGCCGACATGCCGCGCGCATCGGAGTGCGGTTCCTCTAGCGTGGCGCTCTAACCCACGCTTGGAGCGGCCGTGATGTTAAGTGTGCGGCCCGCCATGAGCGCGCTGCGCTATCTTGCGCTCATGTCGCGCTCGGAACTCATGCGGCCGGCCGCTCAAGCTCACCGTTAGATCGCACGAGACGAACTGAAGCTCGGATTAAGAGGGCTGCGGCATCGGAAAGGCTTCGACTCGTGGCTCACTTCGTTCAATGCCTAAATGCGCGCGCGGCCTGTCCTTCTCCGCACCGTAGTCCTCAAGAACCGCTCTCGACTTTTTGCTGAGGCGCTCGGCGAAGTTGCGAGACATCAGCGCGCGCCGGATTAGGACCCGACGGTCAGGGTGAGACTTCTCACCGAGTCGCGACATGTCCCAATTGTCTTCGCTTTAATCAGGCACACCGGCGCGCTTAGTTGGAGACATATGTTGACTTCGCTTGCCGCAGTAATGCCGCGCGCGCAGAGTAGGGTTCCTTATGGTGCGCTCTAACCCCGAACTCCAGGCGCCGCCCCGGCATTGGCTTCGCCCGCCGGGGTGCCCTCGCTCGAAGAGCTCGCTCGGCGCGCCTGAGTTCCACCGTTAGATCGCACGAGACGGACTGAAGCTTGGATAAGAGGCCGGCGGTATCGGCAAGGCTTCGACTCGTGGCTCGCTTCGTTCAACGCCTTAATGCGCGCGCGGCCTGTCCCTCTCCGCACAGGTAGTTCTCAAAAACCGCTCTAAGTCTTTGCAGGGGTGCTCTGCGGAGTTGCGAGACAGTAGCGCGCGCCGACCGAGCGCCAGCAGTGCAGGGTGAGACTTCTCGCCGAGTCGCGACAGAGCCCCAATCGTCTTCGTTTTAATCAGGCACGCCGGCGCGCTTAGTCGGAGAGATATGGTGCCTTCGCTTGCCGCCGAAATGCCGCGCGCGCAGAGTAGGGTTCCTTATGGTGCGCTCTAACCCCGAACTCCAGGCGCCGCCCCGGCATTGGCTTCGCCTGCCGGGGTACCCTCGCTCGAAGTGCTCGCTCGGCGCGCCTGAGTTCCACCGTTAGATCGCACGAGACGAACTGAAGCTTGGATAAGAGGCCGGCCGTATCGGAAAGGCTTCGACTCGTGGCTCGCTTCGTTCAGCGCCTCAAAGCGCGCGCGGCCTGTCCTTTCCCGCACCGTAGTCCTCTAGAACGGCTCTCAGTTTTCGCTGGGGCGCTCGGCGAGGTTGCGAGACATCAGTGCGCGCCGGATTAGGACCCGACGGTCAGGGTGAGACTTCTCGCCGAGTCGCGACAGAATCTAAATCGCCTTCGCTTCAAACAGTCACGCCGGCGCGCTTAACCGGAGACATATGTTGCCTTTGCTTGCTGCCGAAATCCCGCGCGCGCAGAGTAGGGTTCCTTATGGTGCGCTCTAACCCCGAACTCCAGGCGCTGCCCCGTCATTGCTTCGCATGCCGGGGTACCCTCGCTCTCAAAGCGTCGCTCGGCGCGCCTGAGTTCCACCGTTAGACAGCGCCAAGGCGATTAACGAGTTTTCCCATGAACGCCTTTGCACGCGCCTTCGTCATTGCTAACAGAGTCTTCGGGGCGTTCACCGCTGCTGGCGGTGCTTTGCTTCTGGCGATGGTGATCGTGAGCTTCGTTCGGGGCTTCCGAACTTTGCTACCTACGTTGGGATACGCGGCGGTTGCCGTGGGCTTGATCGCAGTCGGAGTGCTTTATTTGAAAGCCCCTTTGTCCCGGGCGTCAAAGACGCGCGTGAGTACAAAGAAGGGGGGCTAGGTGTCTCCGGCATTATCGCAGTTACTAGCGCTGTCTAACCCTGCGCTCCAGGCGGCGCCCCGCCATTGCTACGCATGTCGGGGTGCCCTCGCTCCCCAAGCGTCGCTCAGCGCGCCTGAGCTTCACCGTTAGGCCGCTGATCTGCGGGCCTTGACAGACTATATTTAGTCTAGGCATCATATGGCATGTGGCGCATCGAGGAGCACCGCCGGATAGGTAAGCAGCTGGCTTCTGCGCCCTTGGAAATTCAGAAACGGTATGAAAAGTGGCAAGACATCGCTGCTATTTCTGGTCCGCCAGGGTTACGTGTCATACGAGGTTTTCACGATGAGGCCCTGTCCGGGACATGGAGCGGGCATCGCTCGTCCCGACTAAACATTCAGTACCGTGTGATCTACAGGATAATGACTACGCAGCAGTTGTTTCAGGTGGTTGAAGTGACTCCTCACGACTACAGGAAGCGCTGATATGAACGAGTTTCGCCCCGCTAAGCGTCGAGTCGAGGTTTCGGTTGGGGAATCCGTCCGGATACTCCGTGAGCTGCAGGAGCTGAGCCAAAATCACTTGAGCGAATTGACGGGAATTCCCCAGACTACTATTTCCGCCATTGAGAACAATCGGGTCCGCCTAGGCGTAGAGAGAGCCAAGGTTCTTGCTCGTGCTCTTAAGTGCCATCCCGCCGTGCTTGTATTCCCAGGCTGGGATGTAGAACAACAATCAGCGGCCTAACCCACGCTTGGAGCGGCCGTGATGTGAAGTGTGCAACGCGACATGAGCGCGCTGCGCTATGTTGCGCTCATGTCGCGTAACCAACCAATGCGGTCGGCCGCTCAAGCTCACCGTTAGCCGTCATGGATGATTACTCGTCTCAGTGGCACCACTATCGAGTTCTGAATCGAACCGGCATGGTCGCGTTGGCCGCCTTTCTTGCCGCTCTACCTCTTTCGATTGCCGCCCAGCGTCTTGGGCATCTGGACTGGGTAAGTACTAAGCGCTTATTTACCATCTTCGGCGTGGCGGCACTGCTGTCGCTTTGGGCTGTCCTACTTGCCATTGTCCTGTGGCGCTGTCCTCGTTGCCATGAACGGTATAGCCGCCGCAGTCTATTGAGCGTTCATTCCTTGAGACACGAATGTGTGCATTGCGGGCTTAAGAGGTATGAGGGCGAGGCCATGCCGGCTAACCCACGCTTGGAGCGGCCGTGATGTTAAGTGTGCGGCGCGCCATGAGCGCGCTGCGCTATGTTGCGCTCATGTCGCGTAGTGAGCCCACGCGTTCGGCCGCTCAAGCTCACCGTTAGATCGCACGAGATGAACTGAAGCTTGGATCGAGAGCGCCTTGGTGCGGCATAGACTGCGACTCAAGGCTCGCTTCGTTCATCGCGACGACGCGCGCGCGGCTTCGACCTTGTTCGCGCCGTCAGTCCTCAAAGTCGGCTGTCACTTCCAGTGGGGACGACGGGCGAACTCGCGAGGCACCAGCGCGCGCCGGATGAGGGCCAGATACTCAGGGTGAGACTTCTGACTCAGTCGCGACAGAATCCAAATCGTCTGCGCTTTAAAAAGCCAAGCCGGCGCGCTTAGCTCGGAGAGTATGTTGCCTTCGCTTGCTGCCCGAATGCCGCGCGCGCAAAGTAGGGATCTGTATGGTGCGCTCTAACCCTGCACTCCAGGCGCCGCCCCGGCATTGGCTTCGCCTGCCGGGGTTCCCTCGCTCGAAGAGCTCGCTCGGCGCGCCTGAGTGCCACCGTTAGGAGTCTGACTAGGTCAGCGCACGAATGGTCGATTCTCTACACGCCTTGGTTTGGGTGATACGCCTACTGCCAGTCGTACTAGCCTTGGCGGTTGTGGCACTGAAATGGCGTACCACACGCCACCGAATGGCTCTTGCTGTACTGGGAGTAGTGCTCTGTTTCGGGGTGCAGGGAATCATGGGTATGGTTCTGGAACAACTCCCGTTCAACATGGCCTCAGGCACTGACGATCTAAACCAAGCTCTGCTTCGGGTGTTCTTGGTGAATGGGTGGCGGAATGTCACGCTCTCTGCGATCTGCGACATCCCTTTACTCCTTTGGCTCTATTCCATTTCGCGCGATTCCTCGCTGAAGCCATGACTCCTAACAAGGCACTCCAGGCGTCGCCCCGTCATTGCTGCGCATGCCGGGGTTCCCTCGTTCGCAAAGCCTCACTCGGCGCGCCTGAGCGCGAACGTTAGAAGTCATGTTTCAACGTCGTGCCAGGCAGCTTATCGTTCTATTGGGCGCCACAGAAAGCTCATGAGTCACTCATTCTCACGGGTCGCTCCGTTTGTTCTTGCGCTCGCCTTGGCAGTTGGCGTTTTGACATTGATGTATCGCCTGTCCAAACGCCGGGTAGCGTCGGGTTCCGGAAGCCGTTCTTGGCTCGACTACCTGCTGCTTTGGCCTCTCTTGTTCGAGGCCTCCTCGTCGGTGAATCGGTCGCAGCGTCTCCTGACCAACCGCGAGATCATCGGCTGGCTGATCGTGGTTCTCTTAATGGTTGTAGTGATGGCTTTCTTTTGAGCTCTGTTGCGAAAATGACTTCTAACAATCGCTCGAGCGGCCGCCATGCGCGAGATAGGGTGCGCCGCGAGCACAGAGAGAAATTGTATGCTCGCGTCGCTTATGCAGCGCGGCGGTCGGCCGCTCAGCTTCACCGTTAGAAGCCCGCTTGCCGCACGCCCTGTGTCAACTTCGCGGCGTAGCGTTCTTGTACGGGGTACTGGGCGCCTTGTGTTTCGCCGGTGCTGCTGAGGTGCTTAGCCTCGTGTGGCCTGGATGGGCTGGCTCTTGGTCGCGCCTATTGCATGAGATCGGAAGTACCTCTGTTCGAGACATATCACGGTTCACTGTGGTTAGCCTTGCGCTCTGGGTTTTGGCTGGGTTATCTCTTCGCTACCTGACCCTTAGTGTCCCTTGGCGTAGGGTCACTTTGGGGGCCTCGCTTCTGGTGACCCTGTGGATCGACGCATCAGCCACAAAGACACTGCTGTTTGGCTCCACACAGCCCTTCCCGTGGGGATCGCCGTGGACGACCGTTGGACTGCCGTGGGCGTTCGCGTTGGCGTACTCGTTGTGCTCGTACTCACTCTGGAAGCATCGGCGGGCTTCTAACCCACGCTTGGAGCGGCCGTGATGGGTGAGACTTTATCCGCCGCGAGCACAGAGCAATATTGTGTGCTCGCGTCGCTTGGCATGCGGCATCGGCCGGCCGCTCAAGCTCACCGTTAGATGACCAAGAAGCTCACGCCACTCACCGAGGCGGTACTGGTGACTGGAGTAGGCGCCGTTGCGGGGCTAGCCCTATTCAGTCACTGGTTCCTTGTGTGTTGCAGAGCCTTTGTGACGGGCTGGCTGGGGTCTCTTTTCGCGCCGGGTGCGCTCATCGCGATGTTCATTGGTGGCGGAGCGGCCAAAGCTACTTTCTTTGACGCAGCCGTTGGGGTTGCGGTTGAGTTACTGATCGTATGGGGAATCATTCGGTGGGGCTTCTCGCGTTGGAGGAAGCGAAAGTCAACCAGCGCGGGCGCGGGCCGGCTCCGTTAAGTCGCGCATCATGCGGCAACGCGAGGTTACCGACCTTGCGCGCTGCTGTGATCCCTCTAGTTGCGCCTTAGTGGGTCATCTAACCATGCTTCGAGCGGCCGTGATGCGTGAGACTTTCTGCGACGCGAGCACAGAGAAACAGTATGTGCTCACGTCGCTGATTGGACTGCGGCTGACGGCCGCTCAAGCTCACCGTTAGATCGCACGAGACGAACTGAAGCTCGGATTAAGAGGGCTGCGGCATCGGAAAGGCTTCGACTCGTGGCTCACTTCGTTCAATGCCTAAATGCGCGCGCGGCCTGTCCTTCTCCGCACCGTAGTCCTCAAGAACCGCTCTCGACTTTTTGCTGAGGCGCTCGGCGAAGTTGCGAGACATCAGCGCGCGCCGGATTAGGACCCGACGGTCAGGGTGAGACTTCTCACCGAGTCGCGACATGTCCCAATTGTCTTCGCTTTAATCAGGCACACCGGCGCGCTTAGTTGGAGACATATGTTGACTTCGCTTGCCGCAGTAATGCCGCGCGCGCAGAGTAGGGTTCCTTATGGTGCGCTCTAACCCCGAACTCCAGGCGCCGCCCCGGCATTGGCTTCGCCTGCCGGGGTGCCCTCGCTCGAAGAGCTCGCTCGGCGCGCCTGAGTTCCCCCGTTAGATCGCACGAGATGAACTGAAGCTTGGATCGAGAGCGCCTTGGTGCGGCATAGACTGCGACTCAAGGCTCGCTTCGTTCATCGCGACAACGCGCGCGCGGCTTCGACCTTATCCACGCTGTCAGTCGTCAATGCCGGTTGTCGTTTCCAGTGGGGGCGAGGGGCGAACTCGCGAGGCACCAGCGCGCGCCGGATGAGGGCCAGATACTCAGGGTGAGACTTCTGACTCAGTCGCGACAGAATCCAAATCGTCTGCGCTTTAAAAAGCCAAGCCGGCGCGCTTAGCTCGGAGAGTATGTTGCCTTCGCTTGCTGCCCGAATGCCGCGCGCGCAAAGTAGGGATCTGTATGGTGCGCTCTAACCCTGCACTCCAGGCGCCGCCCCGGCATTGGCTTCGCCTGCCGGGGTTCCCTCGCTCGAAGAGCTCGCTCGGCGCGCCTGAGTGCCACCGTTAGATCGCACGAGACGAACTGAAGCTTGGACAAGAAGGTGGCGCCGAGTCGGAGAGACTTCGACATGGGGTCGCTTCGTTCATCGCCACAAAATTCGCGCGCGGCGCGTCTTTGTCCGAACCATCAGTCCTCGAGAACCGGCTTCGATTCCAGTTGGGTCACCCGGCGGAGTTGCAACGCATTAGCGCGCGCCGGACTAGGACCAATGGTCAGGGTGAGACTTCTCGCCAAGTCGAAACAGGACCCAAATCGTCTCCGGTTGAAAACATCTCACCGGCGCGCTTAGCTTGGACATATGTTGCCTTCGCTTGCTGCCCAAATGCCGCGCGCGCACAGTAGGGATCTGTATGGTGCGCTCTAACCCTGCACTCCAGGCGCCGCCCCGGCATTGGCTTCGCCTGCCGGGGTTCCCTCGCTCGAAGAGCTCGCTCGGCGCGCCTGAGTGCCACCGTTAGATCGCACGAGATGAACTGAAGCTTGGATCGAGAGCGCCTTGGTGCGGCATAGACTGCGACTCAAGGCTCGCTTCGTTCATCGCGACGACGCGCGCGCGGCTTCGACCTTGTTCGCGCCGTCAGTCCTCAAAGTCGGCTGTCACTTCCAGTGGGGACGACGGGCGAACTCGCGAGGCACCAGCGCGCGCCGGATGAGGGCCAGATACTCAGGGTGAGACTTCTGACTCAGTCGCGACAGAATCCAAATCGTCTGCGCTTTAAAAAGCCAAGCCGGCGCGCTTAGCTCGGAGAGTATGTTGCCTTCGCTTGCTGCCCGAATGCCGCGCGCGCAAAGTAGGGATCTGTATGGTGCGCTCTAACCCTGCACTCCAGGCGCCGCCCCGGCATTGGCTTCGCCTGCCGGGGTTCCCTCGCTCGAAGAGCCTCTTCTGTTTGGCTCCACAGAGCGCTTCCCGTGGGGATCCCGTGGACGACCGTTGGACTGCCGTGGGCGTTCGCTTGGCGTATCGTTGTGCTCGTACTCACTCTCAAGCATCGGCGGGCTTCTAACCCACGCTTGGAGCGGCCGTGATGGGTGAGACTTTATGCGCCGCGAGCGCAGTGCGATATGGTGTGCTCATGTCGCTTGGCATGCGCCAGCGGCCGGCCGCTCAAGCTCGATCGCACGAGATGAACTGAAGCTTGGATCGAGAGCGCCTTGGTGCGGCATAGACTGCGACTCAAGGCTCGCTTCGTTCATCGCCACAATGCGCGCGCGGCTTCGACCTTGTCCGCGCCGTCAGTTCTCAAAGTCGGCTGTCACTTCCAGTGGGGACGACGGGCGAACTTGCGAGGCACTAGCGCGCGCCGGACTGAGGGCCAGATACTCAGGGTGAGACTTCTCGACTCAGTCGCGACAGAATCCAAATCGTCTGCGCTTTAAAAAGCCAAGCCGGCGCGCTTAGCTCGGAGAGTATGTTGCCTTCGCTTGCTGCCCGAATGCCGCGCGCGCAAAGTAGGGATCTGTATGGTGCGCTCTAACCCTGCACTCCAGGCGCCGCCCCGGCATTGGCTTCGCCTGCCGGGGTTCCCTCGCTCGAAGAGCTCGCTCGGCGCGCCTGAGTGCCACCGTTAGATCGCACGAGCCGAACTGAAGCTTTAGATAAGAGGCCGGCCGTATCGGAAAGGCCTCGACTCGTGGCTCGCTTCGTTCAGCGCCTCAATGCGCGCGCGGCCTGTCCTTCTCCGCACCGTAGTCCTCGAAAGCCGCTCTAAGTCGTCGCCGGGGTGCTCTGCGGAGTTGCGAGGCAGTAGCGCGCGCCGACCGAGCGCCAGCAGCGCAGGGTGAGACCTCTCGCCGAGTCGCGACAGACTCCCAATCGTCTTCGCTTTAATCAGGCACACCGGCGCGCTTAGTCGGAGAGATATGTTGCCTTCGCTTGCTGCCGAAATGCCGCGCGCGCAGAGTAGGGTTCCTTATGGTGCGCTCTAACCCCGAACTCCAGGCGCCGCCCCGGCATTGGCTTCGCCTGCCGGGGTGTCCTCGCTCGAAGAGCTCGCTCGGCGCGCCTGAGTTCCACCGTTAGAGCGCATGTCACGCGACTGTCCACACTGCGGAATTCGGATCGGTAGGGTCAGAGCCGACTATTCCCCTACATTCGACGCAAAGTGGTACAGATTTTCGTCCCCGCTCTATTACTGTCCACAGTGCGGCGCCGAACTTCGTGCCACGACGCGGCCTTTAGGGTACGCCTTACTTATCGCGATGATTTTCGCCGTATTGGGATTTTCACTTACGCTCTGGAACGACGCGTCTTTGCGCGCATCCGCCGCTCCTCACTTTGCCCTCCTCATCGTTCTGTTTGCACTTGCGTGGTGTTATGCCCGTTGGGGGGTCAAATTCTCAAGAATGGACGCTACTGTTGGTCATGCGCTCTAACCCTGCACTCCAGGCGTCGCCCCGTCATTGCTTCGCATGCCGGAGTACCCTCGCTCTCAAAGCGTCGCTCGGCGCGCCTGAGTTCCACCGTTAGAGGTCATTCCGGAGACTCGCCGTGCAATGGCTCGCCACAGCAGCTCTCGTTCTCACAGCAGCGGCACCTCAGGCCACTCAGGAGGTCACGCTGTCCGGTATTTCGCTTCAGCTTCCGGCCACATGGACCGTCAAGACCGACGGCCATTACGCGCTCATGGCTTCACTCTCTCCCGTCTTTAATCCAGCGGTGATGCCTTGGGTCACTATTAACCTGTGTGACGACTCGGACAGTCATCGATGTCCTGCTCGTCCACCTGACCTGAGCAAAGACAAAGCATGCGGCTCCTTTCAAAAGACAACGCGCGAATGGCCGAGCGGCATTACTGAGATACGTTGGGTATGCCCATTGATGCTCGACAACCCAGGCGTGCGCTACAGCAGTGCAGTCACTCAGTTCGAGGTTGGGAAACGACGCCTTCTTATGTACTACTTGGCAACGGACCGCGACATTCCCCCGGCCACATTCCTAGACGACTTTGCTAAGGCGCTGAAGGCGAATGACCTCTAACAATGCTTCGAGCGGCCGTGATGGTTGAGACGTTGTACGACGCGAGCACAGCGCAACATTGTGTGCTCGCGTCGCTTATCGAGATGCGGCGGCCGGCCGCTCAAGCTCACCGTTAGAGGCGACCACTGTGAGGTATTCGCTAGGTCAAAAACTGCTCATAACGACGGTGGTCGGACTACCGGTCGCCGCGTTTGGACTAAGCGTCTATCTCCACATCCGCGACGGCCACGGGGCAGACACTTATAGAAACGTTTATGGGTGGAATATTCCCTGGACGGTGCCGGCTACTTTCGCCGCCGCGTTTGGAGTTGTCGCTGTTGGGGCACTGCTAGTCCGTTGGTGGCAACTTTGGCGCCGCTCCCGCCTCGAGGGGATCCCAATGAGCAAGGTCGCGGAAGAGCTCAGACGCAATGACTAAGAACTGTGGTGGTGCCTCTAACCCTGCGCTCCAGGCGGCGCCCCGTCATCGCGGTGCATGCCGGGGTTCCCTCGCTCGCGAAGCCTCGCTCGGCGCGCCTGAGCTTCACCGTTAGACCGCATGCGCACTTACCTTCTTGCCTTGCTGCTTTTTCTTGGCTTACTGACTCAAGCTGATGGCGCCCCACGCCCGGAAGCCCTGATGAAAGGCCCATGGATGGTTGAGATCTGCGTAATTGGCGCTTGGAGCGGGGCGACCTGCGCCCATCTGAACAAGGCCCCATGGCTCACCATTCAATACACGGCTCCGAATAACAGCTCCACCGTAATCTACGACGAAAAGATCGACCCTCTTTTGGCGCGCCAGATGTTCACTTACGCTTTAGTCGCTGTTCGGGAGTTCGGTTCAGCTCGTCCCTCTGTCGTCACAGATGGTGACATGGTGAAACTCTGCTTATCTGCAGCGGGAAGCACTGCCAAAGTTGAGTTCGGAGGCCCTGCGAACGCCGAGGAAACTGGCCCCGGCCTCAGAGAGCTATTTGGTTTGCTGCATGACATTGCGCCGAGCAGCTCCTGGCCAGGCCACCCGCGGTCTAACAAAAGCTTGGAGCGGCCGTGACACGTGAGATGTTGTGCGCCGCGAGCACAGAGAGTCAGTATGTGCTCGCGGCGCCTACCAGTTGGCGGCTGACGGCCGCTCAAGCTCACCGTTAGGCCGCTGATCTGCGGGCCTTGACAGACTATATTTAGTCTAGGCATCATATGGCATGTGGCGCATCGAGGAGCACCGCCGGATAGGTAAGCAGCTGGCTTCTGCGCCCTTGGAAATTCAGAAACGGTATGAAAAGTGGCAAGACATCGCTGCTATTTCTGGTCCGCCAGGGTTACGTGTCATACGAGGTTTTCACGATGAGGCCCTGTCCGGGACATGGAGCGGGCATCGCTCGTCCCGACTAAACATTCAGTACCGTGTGATCTACAGGATAATGACTACGCAGCAGTTGTTTCAGGTGGTTGAAGTGACTCCTCACGACTACAGGAAGCGCTGATATGAACGAGTTTCGCCCCGCTAAGCGTCGAGTCGAGGTTTCGGTTGGGGAATCCGTCCGGATACTCCGTGAGCTGCAGGAGCTGAGCCAAAATCACTTGAGCGAATTGACGGGAATTCCCCAGACTACTATTTCCGCCATTGAGAACAATCGGGTCCGCCTAGGCGTAGAGAGAGCCAAGGTTCTTGCTCGTGCTCTTAAGTGCCATCCCGCCGTGCTTGTATTCCCAGGCTGGGATGTAGAACAACAATCAGCGGCCTAACCCACGCTTGGAGCGGCCGTGATGTTAAGTGTGCAACGCGACATGAGCGCGCTGCGCTATGTTGCGCTCATGTCGCGTAACCAACCAATGCGGTCGGCCGCTCAAGCTCACCGTTAGATCGCACGAGCCGAACTGAAGCTTTAGATAAGAGGCCGGCCGTATCGGAAAGGCCTCGACTCGTGGCTCGCTTCGTTCAGCGCCTCAATGCGCGCGCGGCCTGTCCTTCTCCGCACCGTAGTCCTCGAAAGCCGCTCTAAGTCGTCGCCGGGGTGCTCTGCGGAGTTGCGAGGCAGTAGCGCGCGCCGACCGAGCGCCAGCAGCGCAGGGTGAGACCTCTCGCCGAGTCGCGACAGACTCCCAATCGTCTTCGCTTTAATCAGGCACACCGGCGCGCTTAGTCGGAGAGATATGTTGCCTTCGCTTGCTGCCGAAATGCCGCGCGCGCAGAGTAGGGTTCCTTATGGTGCGCTCTAACCCCGAACTCCAGGCGCCGCCCCGGCATTGGCTTCGCCTGCCGGGGTGTCCTCGCTCGAAGAGCTCGCTCGGCGCGCCTGAGTTCCACCGTTAGAGGTCGCAGAATTGCGCCCATACTCCGGTATGGCGTTATCGCCATACCAATGGTATGGTGGATCCCATGTCGAGCTTCGACTGGGATCCCGTCAAGGACGCGGAAAACCGCTCAAAGCATTACGTCGCTTTTGAACTGGCCCAGCAGGCGTTCTTAGACCCGAAGCGTGTGATTGCTCGAGACATCGCGCATAGCCGGTCCGAGGAACGCTTTTACTGTTTCGGCCGTGTCGGTTCACGCATCCTGACGGTCCGATTTACTTATCGGAGCAACGTCATTCGCATTATTGGCGCTGGCTATTGGCGCAGAGGCAGGAAGATCTATGAAACGCACACCTAAATACACCGATGAGAAACTGGGCCGCGTTGACGTGGTTGAAGACTTCTTGCCCCCTCCTGAACAGCTCGTCTTGAAAGAGACTGGGGTGAAGGTGACCATCTCGCTCAGTAAGCGCAGCGTCGATTTCTTTAAAACGCATGCCGCAAGGTCGCGTGTCCCGTATCAGAAGATGATTCGCAATCTTCTGGATAACTACGCTGACAAATACGCCGCGCGACCTCTAACAAAGCGTTCGAGCGGCCCGTGACGCCTGTGCGATCACGCGGCGCGGGCGCGTGGAAACAGCGTGCGCCCGCGCGCTGGCCAATTGGCTCGCCATGGCCGCTCAACGCAAGCGTTAGAACTCGCTTTGCCCTCCGCTTGCACTCTCAGTAAATTGTTACTACAATTTACTTGTGATTACGTGGGATGAGAGGAAGCGCCGGACCAACCTCAGGGATCACGGTCTGGACTTCGTTGGTTGCGAAGCCATCTGGGATCAATCGCCAAGTGGTGGTGTTGGTTTACACAGAACGTCGCAGAGGGCCTCATGTCATCTCTCTGCGCAAGGCTGAAAAGTATGAAGCGCGCTACTACATTGCAGAAGCCAAAAAGTTTCAAGGTTAAGGTCCAAGATCCGGATAACCCGCCTTGGACGGAGGAAATGCTCGGGGCGGCGGTCATGAAGCGCGGACGTGGACCCCAGCGTAAGCCCACAAAGGTCTCAACTACCATTCGTATAGATGCCGATGTTCTCGCATTCTTCCGCGCCCATGGGCGGGGGTATCAGACGCAAATTAACGATGCGCTACGCGCGGTGGCAAAGAAGGGAGTTCTAACAAAGCGCTCCAGGACGACGCCCCGTCCGTGACTTCGTCCGGCCGGGGTGCCCTCGCTCGCAAAGCCTCGCTCGGCGCGCCTGAGCGCGAACGTTAGAGGCGCGTAGTGGCAAGCCCCGGAGCTGGGCGATTCCTTAAGGTAGCTGGTGCCCTAATCGGCTCCAGCGGGATACTTTGCCTCTCCGCATTTCTGTATCTGCACATTCGGGCCGGTCACGGTGCAGACCCGTTTCAGAACGTGAGTTTCGGATCGACCTCGAGTTCTGGTGCGGTGGGAAGCGGTGGCGCTGCACCGACGTTGGGACACGCGTAGTCACTGCCATTTGTCTTGACCCTCACGAGATAGTGGAGGTGACTACCTCAGAGGACGCGTCAGTGCCCACCGAGACGCGGACTTACACCACAGCCGATCCAGAGTGGCTCCTGGGCCCGCCCTACAAGATCGCTGAGTCAATCTTTGACGAGTACGATATTGAGGGGTGCTCTTTGACTCCGGAGGAGGAGGATTGATGACTTCGTCGCCCGCTAACCGAGCGCTCCAGGCGTCGCCTACCCATTGCTGCGCATGTCGGGGTTCCCTCGCTCGCGAAGCCTCGCTCGGCGCCGAGCTACACCGTTAGACGTCGTGTCGCGCATCGTAGCTCTCCTGCTGACCGCGGTTCTGTGCGGCCTGGGCTTTGTTCACATTTACTGGGCTCTGGGTGGACGCAGCGCGTCGGCCGCAGCGGTTCCGGAATTGGCTGGCCGGCCGGCCTTCACCCCTACGCGCTCAGCTACCATTGCGGTCGGACTGGCACTATTTGTGGCGGCCGCTCTGGTCGCGACCGCCGGCGGTCTTCTGGTTGACCCATTTCAGCCTCCGATCGTGCGACTTCTGACCTTCTGCTTGGCTGCGGTGTTCCTCGCCCGCGCCATCGGGGACTTTCGGCTCGTGGGCTTCTTTAAGCAGATCCGGGGCTCTCGATTTGCCCGGCTCGATACGGCAGTCTACTCACCCCTTTGTCTGGTACTCGGAATTGCCGCACTGTTCGTCGCCTATCATGACGTCTGACCCACGCTTCGAGCGACCGGGACGCGCGAGACTTCATGCGTCACGAGCACCGGGGGAGAATTGGCTGCTCACGTCGCTTATCCGACGGCGGCGATCGGCCGCTCAAGCTCACCGCTAGAAGGCCAGATTGATACCAGCAAATCTCACGATTGGCACCGCCTACTACCGGCTTGCATTCGCGGACGCTGCCCGGACCATTCCGAGCGTTATCCCGATGATTTACGTCGGCGTAAACATCTTCCCGGATGATGAAGCGGACACTCCTGTGTATTACTTTCAGGATACCGTTTCATTTTCGGCGCTGGGCTCGGTCGCCAGTTCGGACTACGACTCAAAGCACGACGAGGTCGAGGCTCAGGTATTCCCCTTCACCGAATCCGACCTGGCCACCGGCATCATGACGCTTGATGCAGTCGTTGCGGCACTGTCCGACGCTCTCAGGCGCGCATCATGGAAGCACTAGTGGCCGTGTCGCATAGAGCTCCTGCCGCCAGGCGCGGCGAGCAGCGTGAACAGGGGGCCGGCTCAGCGAAGCCTGAAGCAGCCGTGAACCTTGAGACTGGCTGCCGCGCGAGCACAGCGCTACATTGAGCGCTCGCGGCGCGCGGGCAGAGGGGCGCGCCCGCCGGGCAGGCTCAGCGTGAGGCGGTTCATGCAAAGCTACGACGAGATGCTGCTTTACTCGAAGCGCCGCAGTGCGATTCGCTGGCCATTCCGGGTGCTCGCGCTGGTTTTTGCGCTGGCAGTCATCGCTGCGGCCCTGGGCGGCGCCTGGATGGCGCTCAGGCATCAGGACCTGAAGGCGGCGCTGCTGGCGCTGGCCTTCGCGCCCCTGGCCGCGCTCGTCGGGCGCCTCGCCGTCCACGCACTCCGGACGGGCCGTGTGACGGCCAACCCTCGCTGGCCTTTTGCTTCCGGGTCGGTGGCGGTCACTTGGTTACTGCTCGCATGGCTTGTGGGTTCGTACGCGTAGCCGCACGGCGCACTGCGCCATTTCCTGTCACGCGCCGGAGGCAATGAGCCGTTTGGCGCCGCGGCGCTGCGCACGAGCGGCGGCAGGCGACCTGCGCTCCTCGTGAGCCGGAAGCTGGGGCAATCCTTGGACGCGGCAGACCCGCCACGCTTCTACTCGAGCACGCAGATTGCCGTCGCGACGCTGATCGGCGGACCGCTCGCGGGCGGCTATCTCGCTTCGCGGGATCACGCGCTGTTTGGCCGCCCTGACAAAGGCAGACTCGTGCTCATCTGCAGCTGCGCTGCCATCGTCGGTTTGCTGTACCTCGGCAGCAGGGTGCCGCCGAACGATGGACGTACCGTCCTGCCGCTGCTCGCAGTGATTGCTTATCGCCTCTACGCGACGTACGCGTTCGACTCCGCGATTTCTCAGCGAAGGAGCGAGGGCTGGCTGCCGTACTCCTGGTGGCGGGTGGTCGGGATCTCACTGGCGGTCCTCATCGCGCTGCTGGTCCTGATCCTGGCCGCCGTGTCCATGCTCAATATCCACGAGTGACTTCGGGCGTCTGAAAATGGGGACGCCAGGCGTGCGCCGCGTGAGGCTTATCCTGAGGCAGCGGACGCGCTACGCTTGCGGCTTTGCGGACGTCAGGAGTTCCAGATGCGCAGAGTCACCGGCATAGGCGGCATCTTCTTCAGCGCCAGGGATCCGAAGGCCTTGCGTGCCTGGTACCAGAAGCACTTGGGGATTGATGTCCAGGACTGGGGGGGCGCCGCCTTCACCTGGAGCGATGCCGCAGGAAATCCCACGCCCGGAACCACGGCCTGGTCCATCGGCGCGGCAGACGGCAGTCACTTCGCTCCGAGCACGGCTAGCTTCATGGTCAACTACCGGGTCGAGGACCTGGCCGCGCTGCTGAAAGCACTGCACGAAGAAGGCTGTCAGGTGCTCGAGAAAACCGACGACTCTGAATTCGGGAAGTTCGGCTGGGTGATGGACCCGGAAGGCAACAAGGTCGAGCTGTGGCAGCCGCCGCCCGGACAGTGACACGCGCCATGAGATGCGCTTCGCCTGGCGGACCGCGAGGATGGGATCCGTGAGGCAGAACGTCGCATGAGCGTCGCCGCCGCGCAGCTCTTCCTGCTGTGGTGCCTGCTTTTGAACTACGGCATCTTGCTGCTGTGGTTCCTGGTGTTCTGGTTCGGCCACGACTGGCTGCTGCGACTGCACGGGCGGTGGTTTCATCTGTCGACGGAGCGCTTCGATGCCATTCACTACGCGGCCATGGCCGCCTACAAGGTCGGGATTCTCCTCCTCAATCTTGTCCCCTACGTGGCGCTGCGCCTGATGGCCGGCCCCGCCGGCTGAAGTTCCCGTTCCGGGCGGCGCTTTCGCGGGTGTCAGGCGTATGAGCAGGCTGATGCTGTTTCCGAGCGCCGTCGCGCGCGATCCGGCGGTGGACGCGTGGTTTGACGAAAGGGCCACTGCCTTGGGCGCGCTCGCGCGCGAGTGGTTTTCCCGGATGCGCAGCTGTGGCCCGCAGGTGCGCGAACTGCTCCACGACGGCCATCCGACGGCCTGTGTGGGCGAGGCGGCCTTCGGCTACGCCAACGTCTTCACCGCGCACGTCAACATCGGACTTTTCTGCGGTGCGACGCTGCCCGATCCTGCCGGCCTGCTGCAGGGTGAGGGCCGGTACATGCGCCACGTGAAGCTCAGGCCCGGCGTGAGCGTCGATGCCGCGGCACTCGCGACGCTGGTCAGCGTCGCCTATGAGGACGTGAAGGCGCGCCTGCAGCGCTCCTAGCCCGCCCGCCCCGGAGCGCTCGTGGGGTTGCAGACCGTTTACCCCGCTTGACGGCCGTCCCGGCGCAGACCTTAACTGCGCCGTCACAGGGCGGAAAAACACGAGGGAGCCCCCATGCCCCGGCAGATCATCTTCACGACCCGGGCGGCGAGACCCCCGGTGACCTACAGCCAGGCGGTCAGAGCCGCCGGCCTGATTTTCGTCTCCGGTACCGCGCCGCACGATCCGAGGACCGGCGCCCTGGTCGGCACGACGATCCAGGAACAGACCCGGCAGTGCCTCACCAATATCGCGGCGATCCTCGAGGCCGCCGGCAGCTCGCTCGAGAAGATTGCCAGTGCCACCGTGGTGCTGGCGGATGAGGCAGACTTCGCGGGGATGAACGAGGAGTGGCTGAAGTGGTTCCCGTCCGATCCTCCGGCGCGCCAGGGGGCGAAGCTGCCGGCGAAGATACCGGGCCTGAAGGTTTCGATCGCCGCGGTCGCCGAGGCGTGAGCGCAGGTCGCTTAAGCGTGGGCGCCTGGAGTCATCTCAAGGAGCGGCCGCCGTGCTGATTGAGGGCAGGTGCCACTGCGGCAACATCGCCTTTTCTCTCACCTGGGAGCCCGACCCGGACCCGATCCCGGCGCGCGCCTGCACCTGCACGTTCTGCACCAAGCACGGCGGGGTGTGGACCTCGAACCCGGAGGCGACGCTGCGGGTGAGGGTGAAGGAGCCATCGCTCGTCTCCCGGTACGCCTTCGGCACCGGCAACGCCACATTCCACACCTGTGCCCGCTGTGGCATCGTCCCGGTAGTCACGAGCCGCATCGCCGGCCGGCTGTATGCGGTCGTCAACGTGAATGCCTTCGAGGGCATCGACCCGGCGCGGATCCGGCGCGAGCCGCGGGACTTCGAGGGCGAGGACCCCGCCGCCCGCCTCTCGCGGTGGCAGCGCAACTGGATTGCGCGGGTCGAGTTCCCCGAGAGCGGCGCCTGAAGTAAGGAGAAGTGCGGATGCTGACGGGCGGGTGCTTCTGCGGACTGGTGCGCTACGAGATCCGTGCGCCCCTGAAGGCGGCGCGCAGCTGTCACTGCTCGCGCTGCCGCAAGGCCTTCAGCGCCGCAGCTTCCGCCTACGCGCAGGTCGAGCCCGGTGCCTTCGCCTGGGTGGCCGGCGCTGCACACCTCGTGCGCTACCAGTCCGCGCCGCAGTGGGGCTGGTGTTTCTGTGGCCGCTGCGGCTCGACGCTCTGCGGCACCCACGAGGGTGAGGTGCACGGGGTGACGCTCGGCTGCGTCGACGGGGACCCGGGGGTTGAGATCGCCATGCACCTCTTCGTCGGTTCGCGGGCGCCGTGGGATCACATCGGCGGTGAGGCCCCGCAGTTCGAGGACGGCCCGCCCCCGAGTACGACTGCCGCGGACGCGCGGGGGTGAGATGCCTGAGGACCTGAAGGGGCGCGCCGTTGCCGTTCCGCGCACGCTCGTCGCGCTCGGCGCCGGCCTCCTGACGTTCGCCGTGCTGTCCTCGCTGCGGCTGCGCGTGCAGTACCTCGCCCCGCAGCCCCCCGCCGTCGCCCTGCTCACGACGTTGCTTGCGTATTTCGGCGCAGGCTTCACGACCGGTCTGTTCCTGCTGCGTGGCTACGTGCTGACCGGGGGTGCCCTGGGACTCCTCACGGTCGGGGTGGTGTGGCTTGAGCTGCCGCTGCGGGAGCGCCCGCTCGCGCTCGCGGACCTCTTGACCGCGCTCTTCGCCTTCGCAGCGTTAGGGGTCATGACCTGTGCCACCGGATGCGCAGCGGCGGGGCGCATGCGCGCGCATCGCGCCGGCGTGATCCGCTGATGCAGGGGACCCGCATCCGCCCCGCGGCGCGTGCCGATTACGCGGGGTGGCGCCTGCTGTGGGACGGCTACAACGCCTTCTACGGTCGCGCGGGCGCCACGGCGCTCCCCGAGGCCGTGACGGCCGCGACCTGGGAGCGCCTGCTCGAGCCCGCGGAGCCCATGCACGCTCTCGTGGCCGAGCGGGACGGACAGCTCGTGGGCCTCGTGCACTTCCTCCCGCACCGCAGTACCAGCCGCCTGACCCCGGTGTGTTACCTGCAGGATCTCTTCACGCAGCCGCAGCTGCGGGGTCAGGGGATCGGGCGGGCGCTGATCCTCGCCGTCTATGACGCCGCGCGCGCCGCCGGCTGCAGCCGCGTTTACTGGCAGACCCAGGTGAGCAATTCGCCGGGGCGGGCGCTCTACGACAAGGTCGCCCGGCACGAGGGATTCATCGTATATACGCACGAGCTGTGAGGTCGAAGCCATGAACTGGCGCGAATTCCTGTTCTCCTTCCAGGGGCGCATCAGCCGCCGCAGCTACTGGCTGTTCGCACTCCTGACGCTGCCCTTCATCGCCCTCGTGATGCTCATCAACCGCAACGCCGGCAACCCGCCGCTGCAGGGCCCGGGCGCGCTGCTGTCGCTGCTGCTGCTGTGGCCCTCCCTCGCCGTACAGGTCAAGCGCTGGCACGACCGCGACAAGTCCGGCGGGTGGGTGCTCATCACCCTCATCCCGCTCATCGGGGGGCTCTGGGCGCTCATCGAAAACGGCTTCCTGCCCGGCACAGCGGGGAGTAACCGCTTCGGGCCGGACCCGCACACGGACGCAGCCGATGGCCGCCCTTAGGAAATCGCCCTGGGTGCGGCGGGTACTGCTCGGCCTCGCGGCGCTCATCGTGCTGTACCTTTATTCCTTCTGCCTGGTGGTGGCGTTCGGCTATGCGCTGTCGCGCGCGCCGCCCGCGTTCTGGGGCGCCCTGTTCGCAAGCGGCGGCGCCGCGGCGCTCAGCTGGATGGTGGTGTGTCACACGCTGGCGCTGCTCGCAGTGTCGCTGCCCTTTGCCTACCTCCTGCACCGCCTCTACGGGAGGCTCGCCCCGGCGGTCGCCTTCACCATGACGCTCGTACTGTTCCTCGGGTTCGCGCTGCCGGCGCTGTGGGTGTCCTTCGCCGACTCGCCGCCGCGCTTCAAGCTCGTCACGACCTTCGACCAGGTGAAGCTCCTGGGGGCGCTGCCCTTCATGGCGTGGGCCTTCGGACGCCTCGCGCGCCGCGGCGCGGCGGCGCACCCGCAGCCGGCATGAGCTCCCCGCGGCAGTCCCTGGCGCAGCTTGCGATCCTGGTGCGCGACTACGACGAGGCGCTCGCCTTTTATGTCGGCGTGCTCGGCTTTCACCTGATCGAGGACACGCAGCTGCCGCAGGACAAGAAACGCTGGGTCATCGTCGCGCCCCCCGGGTCGCGTGAGTCGCGGCTGCTCCTCGCCCGCGCCTCGAACCCCGGGCAGGCCACACGGATCGGCAACCAGACGGGCGGGCGGGTGTTCCTGTTCCTGCACACGGATGACCTGCGTCGTGACTACGAGGCCTACCGCGCCGCCGGCGTGTCGTTCGTGCGGCTGCCGGCCGAGGAGCCCCACGGCACGGTCGCGGTGTTCGAAGACCTCTACGGCAACCTCTGGGACCTGATCGAGCCGCGGCGTGCCCCGCCGGCGCCTGCGGGCGAGGAGACGCTCATCGGGCGCTTCATCGCTCGCATCAACGCCCACGATGCGAAGGGGATCGTGGCCCTGTGCACGCCGGCGCACGTGTTCACCGACAGCTTGGGGAACCGCCTCACCGGGTCTGCTGCGCTCGAGGCCGGCTGGGGCGGCTACTTCGGCCTGTTCCCGGATTACCGCATCGAGGTAAGCCACAGCGCCGCTGACCGGGAGGTCGTGCTCCTCAGCGGCACGGCGCAGGGCACCCACGGCCCGAGCGGCCGCAGGTTCAGTATTCCGGCCGCCTTTCGCGCCCGCGTGGCGTCGCAGCGCATCGCCGAGTGGCAGGTGTACGCGGACAACAAGCCCGTGTACGACATCCTCGCAGGATCGACAGCCGCGCGCGGACGATGAAGAATAGCGCGCCCGCTGCACCCACCTTAAGCGCAGCGCGTTGCCGAACCTCTTAAGGACGAACGTGCTCGCCAGGGACCTCGAGCAATACCTGCACGCGCAGATCCCGCTGTGCCGCGCCATGCGCGTGCAGGTGGCGGCGCTCGATGCGCAGGGCGTGACGCTCAGCGCACCTCTCGCCCCGAATATCAATCACCACGAGACCGTCTTCGGCGGCAGCGCCGCGGTGCTCGCGATCCTCGCCGGCTGGTCGCTCATCCACGTGCGGCTGCAGCACGCGCAGCTGCCGGCGCGCGTCGTGATCCAGCGCCACACCATGGAGTACGAGCGGCCGATGGCGCAGGACTTCAAGGCCCGCTCGGCGCTTGAGTCCGAAGACGCCTGGGCCGCGTTCGCTGCGCTCCTCGCACGCCGCGGCCGCGCGCGGCTCCGCGTCCTGGCGACGCTCGAATGCGCCGGCGTGCGCTCGGGCTCCTTCAGCGGGCAATTCGTGGCCGTGAGCGCGCAAAATGAGTGAAGCCCGCGGCCGGCGCGACACGCGGGTGCTCACGCTGTGCGGGAGCCTGCGCGCCGCCTCCCTCAACGCCGCGCTCCTGCGCGCGGCGGCGCGGCTCGCCCCGCCCGGCATCACCGTGACGCGCGCAGGCTTGGGCGAGCTGCCGCTGTTCAACCCCGACCTCGAGGCGGCGCCGCCCGCCCCCGTGCTGGCACTGCGCCAGGCGCTCGAGCATGCCGATGCGCTCCTCATCGCGAGCCCCGAGTACGCCCACGGCCTCAGCGGCACGCTGAAGAACGCGCTCGACTGGCTGGTGAGCTTCCCGCCCTTCGTCGGCAAGCCGGTGGCGGTGATCAATGCCTCCCCGCGCGCGCAGCACGCGCACGCAGCGCTCCTCGAGATCCTCGTGACCATGTCCGCGCAGCTGGTGCCCGAAGGCTGCATCGCGCTGCCGCTCCTGGGCTCGGGACTGAACGAGGCCGGCATGGTCGCCGACCTGAAGGTGGCGACCGCGGTGCGGTCGGTGCTCGTGTGCCTCGCCGCGGCGGTGCGCCCGGCGGGCGCGGCCGCGAGCTTCCCCGTCCTGTGATGCGCGCCGGCCGCGCCTGCGGCTATGCTCTGCGGGAGCATGATCGGACCGCTCGAGGGGAGGTTCCTCACGTGCAGAACATGAGGCTGGTTTTGAGGGCCTGGGCGCTGCTCGCGGTGCTCTCGGTCGCGCTCGGCGGTGCGCTGCCCGCGGCGGCGGCCGAGCGCGGCTGGTTCGGCATCGGAGTGAACATCGAGGCCGACGGAGATGCCGCGAGGCGTGTGGTGCGCACCGTGACCATCCAGTCCGTGGCACCGGACTCCCCGGCCGCGCAGGCGGGGCTCGCCCCCGGGGACGTGATCCTGGAGGCGAACGACCTGCCGCTCGCGGGCCTGAAGATGAGCGAGCTGCGCGAGGCGATGGGCAAGGCGGTCGGGGAGAGCCTGCATCTGAAGGTGCGACGCTCCGGCACCGTGCGCGTGGTCGCGATGGTGGCCGTGGCGCCGCCGCCGGGCGCTTAAAGCGGTGTCGCCCCCGCCGCCACGCGACACCGGCGTGAGCGCCGCGGCGCTGCCTCGCCTGCTGCTCCTCTATGGGTCGATGAGCCTGCTGCACTTCGCGCACAACGCCCGCTACCTCGCCGACTACCCGAACCTGCCGCGCTGGCTGTCGCAGGGCGAGGTTTACTTAAGCGCCGCTGCGGTCACGCTGCTCGGGATCGCAGGCTTCGTGCTGTACCGGCGCGTGCACCGCGGTGCAGGTCTTGGGCTGCTTGGCGTCTACGCCCTGATCGGGTTCGACGGCCTCCTGCACTACGCTCGCGCGCCGATCGGCGCCCACACCGCGATGATGAACTTCACCATCTGGGCGGAGGTGCTGGCGGCGGCGCTGCTCGGCGCCGACCTGTGCGTGCTCGCGATGCGGCGCGCACCGCCCGCGCTCGGCGCCTCCCGCGCTTGAGGGCGCGCCGCAGGCGGCGCGCACTTTACACATGGCCGCCGCCTCCCCTTACTGGTTTCGCGCCCGGACCTATGGCTTCGGGTGGGGCATTCCCTGCGCCTGGCAGGGGTGGGTCGTCGCGCTCGTATGGCTCGGTGCCTGCGTCGACGGCGCCATCCTGCTGCGGGGCGAGGGGCTCGTGCGCGGGCTGTTCTGTGTCCTCATGTTCGCCCTGCTCCTCGGCATCTGTTATCTCAAGGGCGAGCCGCTCACGTGGCGCCGCAGCCGAGTGGACCCCTGAGAGGGGTCCCGAGGCCGGCTACTCCGACTCCGCCCGGATCGGGCGGCTCATGAGCGAGCGCACCGCCTCCTGCGCCGGCAGTCCCTCGAAGAGCACGCGGTAGCCCATCTCGCACAGTGGCATCTCGACGCCGGCGCGCGCGGCGACGCTGCGGATGGCGCGCGCGGCGGCATAGCCTTCGACCGCCTGGCCGATGCGCCGCAGCGCCTCCTCGGGGGTGAGTCCGCCGGCGAGCAGCAGGCCAAAGCGGCGGTTGCGCGACTGATCGTCGGTGCAGGTGAGCACCAGATCGCCAAGACCGGCCAGTCCCATGAAGGTCTCGGCGCGCGCGCCGAGGGCGACCCCGAGGCGCGTCATCTCCCGCAAGCCGCGCGTGATGAGGGCGATGCGCGTGTTGGCGCCGAAGCCCAGACCATCGGAGAGCCCGGCGCCGACGGCGAGCGCATTCTTCACCGCCCCGCCGATCTCCACCCCGATGATGTCGCCGGAGGTGTAGGCGCGGAAATTCGCGGACGTGAGGTCCTGCGCCAGCTCGAACGCGTAGTCGAGATCCTGCGAGGCGATCGTCATGAGGGTCGGAAGGCCGAGGCCCACCTCGCGCGCGAACGTGGGACCGGAGAGCACCGCCACCGGGCGCTCGACCCCGAGCACGTCGCGGGCCACCTGGTGCGGGAGCTTGCCGCTGTCGGCCTCGAAGCCCTTGGTGGCCCAGCAGACCTGCTGCTCGGGGGCGAGGTGCGGTGCGAGCTCGCTCAACAGGGCGCGCAGCGCGTGACTGGGCACGACGACGAGCACGTCGCGGGCGCCGGCGAGGGCGTGCCTAAGGTCGGCGCGGATCTCGAGCGACTGCGGAAAGGTGACCCCGGGCAGGTAGCGCTCGTTGCAGCGCGCGCGGGTGAGCGCGGCGAGCTGCGCGCCATCGCGCCCCCACAGCCGCACGCTGCGTCCGCCGCGCGCGAACTGCACCGCGAGCGCCGTGCCCCAGGAGCCGGCGCCCAGCACCGCGACCGGGGCGTGGGTTTCGGGGCTCATGCAGCGCGCCTGCGCGCCTTCAGTTGGTGGTCTGCGGGGGCTGCTGGTTGGCGGCGTACAGCGCCTCGAAGTTCACCGGCGGCAGCAGGAACTGCGGGAAGCCGCCCTGGGTGACGAGGTGCGAGATGGCCGCGCGCGCGTAGGGGAACAGCACCCCCGGGCAATAGGTGCTGATCGCCCGCTTGGTGTCCTCCTCGGTGAAGTTGCGGATCACGAACAGACCCGCCTGCTTCACTTCCACGAGGAAGATGGTCGCCTCGCCGTACTTCGCCGACACGGTCACGGTGAGCACCACCTCGCGCACCTCGGGGCCGAGTGCGGTGGAGCCGGTCTGCAGGTCGAGGTTGATCTGCGGGTTCCAGTTGCCCTCCATGCGCGGGCCGTTCGGGGACTCGTACGAGCAGTCCTTCAGGTACACGCTCTGCAGCGCGAGGCTGGCCTCCCCGGGGAGGGCGGTGTCGGCGCCTGCGGTTTCGGTTGCCATGAGTGTCCTTGAGCTCCGTTATTTCAAAAGCGGGTCGAGACGACCCTCGGCCTCGAGGGCGTACAGGTCGTCCGCGCCGCCGATGTGCTGGTCGTTGATGAAAATCTGCGGGATGGTGCTGCGCTGGCTCCGGGTCTGCATCTCGGCGCGCGCTCCGGGCACGAGGTCGACGTCGATCTCCTCGTACTTCGCGCCCTTGGCGTCGAGCAGCCGCCGCGCGCGGGCGCAGTAGCCGCACCAGTCCGTGCCGTACACGATGATCTTCGCGCCCACCTGGGGTGCCTTCAGGCGCGGGCGACGGGCAGGTTGTCGGCGCGCCAGGCGGCAAGGCCGCCGCGCAGCGCGAACGCCTGCGTGAAGCCCTGCGCGGCGAGCTGCCGTACCGCAGGTCCGCCGAGACTGCCGCCCTCGTCGTACACCACGACCGGCTTCTCCTTGTATTTCTTCAGGGTGTCGGCGGCCTTGAGGATCTCGGCGCTGTCCATCTGCCGCGCGCCACTGAGGTGACCGGCCTGATACTGTTCGGCCGGGCGCAGGTCGAGTACCAGCGCCCCCTGGTTCATGAGGCGGATCAGCTCCTGGGGCGAGACGGTGGACTTACTTTCCGAGCGGGCGCGCATTTCGTATAGCAGCACCAGGGCGGCGACGGCGGCGGTTGCCGCGGCCAGCCAGGGGTGATGGCTGATGTATTCCAGGAGTCGATCCATGGGGGGCGATAGGGGCTGGCAGGCGAAAAAGGGCGCGCATTATAGCGTCCCGCGCCGTTCCGGCGCGGCAACCGCCGCAATCCTCCTCCTGGCGGCCTTTTTCCCCGGCAATGGCCCCGCGCGGGCGGCCGTCGGGCCCCCGAAGCCCGACGCCGACGCCCAGAAGACCGAGGCGCAGCTGCAGGCCGTGCGGGCCGAGATCGAGCGCATCACGCGCGAGGTGTCGCAGAGCCAGGTCGAACGCGACCGGCTGTCGAAGGAGCTGCGCAGCGCGGAGCTCTCGGTCGGGGAGGCGCGCGATGCCTGGCTCGAGGTGCGCCGCCAGCGCGCGGACGGCGCGGCGCGGCGCGCGCAGCTCGCCGCCGAGGAGCACAGCCGCGAGAAGGAGCTCGCCGACAACCGCGCCGCGCTCGCCGGACAGATGCGCGCCGCCTACCAGATCGGGCGCCAGGAGCCCCTGAAGCTGCTCCTCAACCAGAAGGATCCCGCGCTCGCCGGGCGCATGTTCGCCTACTACAGCTACTTCGGACGCGCGCGCGCCGGGCAGATCAGGCTCATCGAGAATGACGTGCAGCGGATCGCGGAGCTGCAGACGCAGCTCAGTGCCGAGGATGCCAGGCTCGCCGAGCTCGAGAGCCGCCAGAAGGCGCAGCTCGCCACCCTCGAGAACGCGCGCGAGCGGCGCACCCAGGTGCTGGCGACGCTCGAGGCGCAGTCCCACACCCGCGCCCAGAATCTTGAGCGCCTCAGGAGCGAGCAGGCGGGACTCGAGAAGCTCCTGCGCGAGCTGCGCGCCGCCATGGCGCGCTTCCCCGTGGAGGGGAACGATGCCTTCACGCGCCTGCGCGGCCGGCTCAGCTGGCCGGTCACCGGATCCCTCGTCGCGCGCTTCGGCGATGCGCGCGCCGGCGGGGTGCGCTGGGACGGGGTGCTGGTGGCGACCGAGCGCGGCACGCCGGTGAAGGCGGTGTGCGCCGGCCGGGTCATCTACGCCGACTGGCTCCCAGGCTTAGGCCTCCTCGCCATCGTCGATCACGGCGACGGCTACCTGAGCCTCTACGGCCACAACGACAAGCTCTTCAAGGCCGCAGGGGAGGCCGTGGCGGCCGGGGACACCCTGGCCGCCGCCGGGGACTCCGGCGGCAGCAGCCGCCCGGAGCTCTACTTCGAGATCCGCAAGGGCGGTAAGCCCGTCGACCCGCGCCCCTGGTTCCGCACCCCCGACCCCTGAAAAAGCCCCGCCGCGCGCTATAGCGGCATTCCCCGCCCGCTGCCGGGCCGAAGCTCAGGACTCTCCCCGGGGTGTGATTGGGTTCAATGTTTTTGAGGCTTCCGGTGCCGGCGCTGAGAGGTTTCGCCAACTCGCGCAAGGACCCGAATCGACATAAGCGCGATGGTAGTCCTTCCTAAAGTGCCCCGCCCCTCACCCGACGCAAGGCATGAACCAGCCGCTTCCCACCGAGTACGTCCCCGGACAGCCAGGCCAGAGGTTCGATCCGTACGTGCGCCTGGTGCGCTCGCTCCTGCCGCGCACCACCTGCATCGCCATGTTCGGCGCCTCGGGCGAGCTTATGTGGTCCACCGACACCATGACGGGTCCGGACCTGATGAACATCGTGGACGATGCGCTGCTCTCGGCCGGCGCCAACCCCGGCGGCGCCGGGCAGCTGCGCCTGCTCGCCGGGAACCTGCCGGTGTACCTGTGCTCGCTGCGCGATGACGCGCAGCAGCTCATCGGGATCCTCGCGGTGGTGTGCCGCCCGGCCGATGAGCGCGAGCGTAAGCTCCCGGACTTCACCTTCGCCTACTCGCTCCTGTCGCCGGCGCTCGAGTGCCTGCGCCGCGAGCTCGTGGCGCACGCCACCATCGAGGAGCTCAACCAGACGGTCGGCGGCCTCGACAAGGACCTGCACCTGCTGCTCTCCGAGGGCGCCACCGAGGAGGGCGCGCCGCGCAGCGACGGGGCGAGCGAGCTGCAGCAGCTCCTGCAGCAGACCATCGAGCACCTGCGCGCCGCCACCGGCGCGCTGCTCGTGCCGGAGAAGAACGTGACGCTGGTGCGCTCGGGCGGCCCGGGGGCCCCGGACACCCAGTTCCTGATGCGCCACCACCGCAAGCTGCACGCGCTCTCGCAGGCGCAGCGTGAGCCGGTGCTGGTGAACGAGACGCAGTCGGCCGCGAATCCGGACGGCATGCCCTACCGGGTGCTGGCCTGCGCGCTGCGCTCGCGCGCCGGGCGCGCCATCGGCGTGCTGGCGCTGCTGCGCGAGCCGAGCGCGGAAGCCTTCAGCCAGCGCGATGCGCACATCGCCGAGATCCTCGCGCGCAAGGCCATGGCCGTCGTCGAGTCGAGCTATGACGCCTTGAGCGGCCTCTACACGCGCGCCGCCTTCGAGCGCCGCGTGCGCGCCACCATGAGTGAGCGCAAGCCGCACCAGCCCTGGAGCGCGCTCTACATCGACGTCGACCAGCTGCACGCCATCAACGAGCGCTGCGGCATGCACGTCGGCGATGCGGTGTTGGGTCAGCTCGGGGAGCTCTTGCGCCAGCGCCTGCCGCCCGGGGCCTTCGGGGCGCGCATCTCCGGGGACCGCTTCGTGGTGCTGCTGCCGGCGGCCACCGCCGATGCCGAGCGCTTCGCCGAATCCCTGCGCGAGGGCGCAGAACGACTCGCGGCGCTGCACGCCGAGAGCCGCACGCCGGTCTCGGTGAGCATCGGGGTGGCGCTGCTCGACCCGGCCGCCGATGAGATCGCGCACGTGCTCGCCGCCGCCGAGACCGCCTGCAAGGCGGCCAAGGACCGCGGCAGGAACCGCGTCGAGGTGTACGAGCAGTCCGACGTCAGCATCGTGCGCCGCTTCGCCGACATCGGCATCGCCGACAAGCTGCGCGAGGCGATCGCGCAGGGACGGCTGCACCTGGATGCGCAGCTGATCCTGCCGTTCATGGCCGCCGAGAGTGCCCGCCCGCACTACGAGCTCTTGCTGCGCATGACGGACGAGCACGGCAAGACGGTCGGCCCCGACAGCTTCCTCTCCGCCGCCACGCGCTACCAGATGATGCCGGCCATCGACCGCTGGGTCGTGAACCACGTCATCGAGGCGCTGCAGCCGCGCGCCAGCGTCCTCGAGGGCCGGGCGCTCGGCTTCTGCGTGAATTTCTCCGGCCAGTCGCTCAACGACGACGCCTTCGGCGACATGCTCATCGAGCGCGTCGCCGCGAGCGGCCTGGATCCTGAGCTGTTGTGCTTCGAGCTCACCGAGAACGCCACGGTTGCGAACCTGTCGCGCGCGGAAAACCTGATGCGCCGCCTGCGCACGCTCGGCTGCGGCGTGGCGCTCGATGACTTCGGCACCGGCCTCTCCTCGCTCTCCTGCCTGCGCCAGCTGCCGGTCACCATGCTGAAGATCGACGGCAGCTTCGTGCGCGACGTGCTCAAGGACCCGCGCGCGGAGTCCATGGTGCGTGCCATCGCGCAGCTGGCGCGCAGCATGGCGATCACCACCGTGGCCGAGTACATCGAGACCGAGGCCATCAGCATCCGCATCGCCGAGCTCGGGGTCGACTACGGCCAGGGCTTCGCCATCGGCCGCCCGATCCCGCTCGAGGACCTGCTCACCGAGCTCCCGCTCCCGAGTGACCCGGTACCGGAGGCCCCCGTCTACATCGAGGACACCGGCCCGGTCGACATCCTGGCGGATGCCCTCGCCGCCGATGAGGTCACGGCCGAGGCCGAGGGGCCGCAGCTCGAGGATGTCAGCTGGTACTCCCCCCCGGGGCAGGGCCTGAAATGACCCCCCGACCCCAGGCGCGCACCGTGCTCGTTCTCACCGCCGGCATCGCGCTCGGGTTCTGCGGGGCGCTCGCAGGCGGGGTGCTCGCCGACCGTCCGCGCGAGCTGCAGCCGCCCCGGGTCCAGGTGCCCTGGGCGCAGGGCAGCCAGTTCGCGGACGTCTACGAGCGCATCAAGCGCGAGTACGTGGACGAGGTCGATGACCGCACCCTCATGGAGCGCGCCACGCGCGGCATGGTGGCCGCGCTCGACCCGCACTCCGCCTACCTCGACAGCGAGGAGTTCAACGAGGTGCGCCTCTCCACCATGGGCTCCTACCCGGGCGTCGGCATCGAGGTGGCTGCCGCCAACGGCGCGGTGCGGGTGCTGAAGACCATCGACGGCACCCCGGCGCGCGAAGCCGGCGTGCTGCCTGAGGATGAGCTGGTCGCGATCGACGGCCGCGAGATCGGCGCCGACCTGGCCGGGGCCCTCGCCCGCCTGCGCGGCACCTCCGGGAGCCTCGTGCACCTCTCGGTGCGGCGCGCCGGCACGCCCGGACTCCTCGAGTTCGCGCTGCATCGCGCCGAGGTCGAGGTGCACAGCGTCAGCGCCGCAACGCTCGCGCCCGGCTACGGCTACGTGCGTATCTCGAGCTTTAGCGAGACAACACCACAGGATCTGGCCCACGCCATATTGCTCCTGAAAAGAGACAATCCGGCGGGACTTATGGGTCTCGTGCTCGACCTGAGAAACAATCCCGGCGGCGTGCTCGAATCCGGCGTTGCGGTCGCGGATGACTTCCTGGAGAGCGGGGTCATCGTCACGGCCGACGGCCGCACCCCGGACGCGCGCTTCGAGATGGACGCTACCCCCGGGGACCTGATCGATGGCGCCCCGCTCGCGGTCCTCATCAACGCCGGCTCCGCGTCGGCTTCCGAGATCGTGGCGGGCGCCCTCAAGGACCATGCCCGGGCGCTGCTCGTGGGCCGGCGCACCTACGGCAAGGGCTCGGTGCAGACGGTCATGCCGCTCGTCGGCGGCGGGGCGGTGAAGCTCACCACCTCGCGCTACTTCACCCCCGCCGGCGCCTCGATCCATGGCCGCGGACTGAACCCCGACATCGTCGAGGACGGCCCGGGCAGCGCCCCCGCGGAGCTCGCCCCGGGCGAGCCGAGCGCCCAGCTTGCGACGCGCGATCCTGACGTGCGACTCGGGCTCGCGACGCTTCAGTCCGGCGCCGCCGCGGCCCTCAGGACCCCCGCCCTCGTAGCCCGGCTCCCCGGGCCCTGAGCCACGGGCTCCCGCGCAGCCGTCGCCGCTTCCCGTATCCTCGCCGGCGATGCTCGCCTGGCTCATCGACCTCGTCCTGCACCTGGACCGCCATCTGGTGGAGCTGCTCACGCGCTTCGACGTGTGGCTGTACCCGATCCTGTTCGCGGTGATCTTCTGCGAGACCGGGCTCGTGGTGACGCCGTTCCTGCCCGGGGACTCGCTGCTGTTCGCCTGCGGGGCGCTCGCCGCGGTCGATACCACGGGCACGCTGTCGGCGCCGCTGCTGACGGGGGTGCTCGGGGTGGCGGCGGTGCTCGGCAACATCTCCAACTACGGCATCGGGCGCTTCATCGGGCCGCCGGCCTTCTCCGGGCGCTATCGCCTCCTGAAGGTCGAGTACCTGCGCCAGACGGAAGTCTTCTTCGCCCGCTACGGGGGCTTTGCGGTCCTGGTGTCGCGCTTCCTGCCGATCCTGCGCACCTGCGCGCCCTTCGTGGCCGGCGTCGGGCGCATGCCCTGGGCGCGCTTCCTCGCCTACAACCTCGTGGGCGGAATCGCGTGGGTGACGCTGTTCATCTGGGGCGGCTACTTCTTTGGCAACATCCCCTTCGTGAAGCGCAACTTCGGGGTGGTGACGCTGCTGATCGTGGCCGCCTCCCTGGTGCCCCTCGGCGTCGCGTTCCTGCAGCGGCGGCGGGCGCTGCGGCAGTCACCTCAGGCGAAGCCGTAGCGCACGAGGGAGTAGGCGGCGCCGACGACGGCGCCGCCGAGCAGGATCAGGTTCGGGACGAAGGAGACGATGAAGCCGAGCGAGCGCTTGGCCGGGTTTTTGACGTAGCCGACGAAGTACAGCCAGCGCCCGATCACGAACAAGAGCCCGAGCGCTGCGGCGATCAGGGGGTTCACGTAGTGCGCGAACACCACGATCGCGGGCACGAAGATGATGAGCTGCTCGATGGTGTTGTTCTGCACGCGGCAGTAGCGCTCGAACACCTCGTTGCCGGTGGTGGCGGGAGCTGGGACCTTGTAGGTGTCGCGGGCGCGCCCGACGGCCATCAGGAACACCACGAACTCGATGAGCGCAAGCCCGAGCACGAGATTGACCAGGGTCATGCACTTCCCCTCTCCTGAAGCGGCGGGCAGGATGGCACAATGCGCGCATGGGCGACAAGGAGCGTGGCTACGCGCATCGCGTGGACATCCTGGCGGAGGCGCAGGCGGTGTGGCGTGCGCTCACCGAAAACGGCCACCTGGCGCGCTGGTGCTCCCCGTCGGCCGACATCCGCGCGCGTGCCGGGGGGAGCTTCCGCGCCAGCGTCGACCGGGTGACCGAGTTCGAGGCGCGCATCGACGTATTTGAGCCGCAGCGCCGCCTGCGGCTCATTTATCTGCCGGTGCAGGAGCTGCCGCGGGCCGACTCGGTGATGATCGATGACTTCATCCTCGACACGGTGGCGGGCGGCACCATCGTGCGCCTGCTCGGCTCAGGTGTGCCGGCCACCCCGGAGTGGGATACTCAGTACTGGCGGCTGCGCACCAGCTGGCAGGCCGCGCTGTCGCGCCTTAAGGTCTACGTCGAAAAACAACTGAAAACGGGAGCGCCTCCATGATCGGATTCCTGCTGCGGGCCGTGATCACGGCCGCCGGCCTCTACCTTGCGACCCTGTGGGTGCCGGGCGTGCACATCAACACCACGACAACGCTCCTGATCGCCGCGGTGCTGCTCGGCGTCGTCAACGCCATCGTCAAGCCGATCGCCTTCATCCTCACCCTGCCGGTGACGATCCTGACCCTGGGCCTGTTTCTCTTCGTGCTGAACGCGGCGATGGTGGCGCTGGTCGCCTGGATGCTGCCGGGCTTTCACCTGGATGGCTTCAAGGCGGCGCTGCTCACCGCGATCATCGTGTGGATCGTGAGCTGGATCGGCTCCTGGTTCATCGGCAAGCGCCAGGTCAAGTAGCGCCCCGCGGCGCAGCAGCTGCCGCTAGCCCGGCAGCGAGCGGCCGACGCGGCGGTACAGCAGGTAGATGACGAGCGCGAACGCGGCGCCGCCGAGCCATACCGCCGGCCCGTTGGCGAACCCATCCGCGACCAGCGACAGCGGGAAATCCTGAGCGGAGAAGGCGACCAGCGCGGCGACCGCGACCCCGACCAGGCCCTCGCCCACGATCATCCCGGAGGCGAGCAGCACGCCGAGCTGCTTGCGCCCTGCAGGATTGGCGCGCCGCTCGGCGGCGCGGTCGTAGAGGTGCCCGGCGATCGCGCCCACCACCACCATGAGCGTGCTCTGCGTCGGCAGGTAGATGCCTAAGCCCACCGCGAGCGGTGACAGGTGCGCGCCCGGGCTCACGCGCCGCAGCACGATGTCCACGAGGATCATGACGAAGCCGATCGCGCCGCCGATCTCGATCAGGCTCCAGTCGACGTTATTGAGGATGACGCCCTGGGCGAGGGCGGAGATGAGTCCCGCCTGCGGCGCGGCGAGCGCGTGCTCGCGGTGCGGCCCCGGGGCGCCGACGAAGCCGTAGGCCTTGTTGAGGACGTCGAGGATGGGCGGGATGATGGCGGCCCCGGCCACGACGCCCACCACGAGTGCCACCTGCTGCTTCCAGGGGGTGGCGTCCACCAGCTGACCGGTCTTCAGGTCCTGCAGGTTGTTGTTGGCGATCGCGGCCGCCGCGAACACCACCGCGGTGACGAGCAGCGCGTAGGCCACGAGCGACTTCAGCGCCTCGGCGGAAGACCCGGGCAGACCGAGCACCAGGATGAGGGCGAAGCCGATGACGGCGAGGATGCCGATGCCTGAGAGCGGGCTGTTGGAAGAACCGATGAGGCCTGCCATGTAGCCGCACACCGCGGAGACGAGGAAGCTCATGATGGCGATGTAGACGACGCCGCTGATGACGAGGAACCACAGGTGCTCGCCGAGCCCGCTCTGCAGCGCCAGCCGCGCGAGCAGCACCCCGACCGGCAGCACGCACAGGAGCGAGGCGATACCGACGATCCCGATCGGGATGTCCTGCTCGGTGCGCGGCAGGAGCGCGGACTGGCCCGCGGCGCGCGCGCGCGCCGCGACCATGGCCGAGCGCAGGCCGGCCGCCACCGGCTTCACGAGCTTCGCCAGCGTCCACACCGCCGCCACCCCGATCGCCCCGGCGCCCACGAAGCGCACCTTGTGGCTCCAGGTGTCGTGCGCGAAGCCCTCGAGCGCGCCGGCGGCGATGTTGCCGGCATCGGGGGACAGCGCGGCGAAGTGCGGCACGCCCCACACCCAGCCGATGAGGGCGCCCACCAGCATCGCGATCCCGACCCACAGGCCCACCAGGTGCCCGACGCCGAACAGCGCGAACGACAGGAAGAAGTCAAAGCCCGACACGCCGCGCTCGCCGACGCGGAAGGTGCGCGCCACGTCGCTCGCGAAGATGCGCGTCGCGGTGATGAGGGCGAACGTCCCGGAGACGATCGAGCCCCACAGGAGCGCCGCGAGGCCCGCGCGGCTCTCCTCGATGCCGCTGCCGTGCTCGCCGCTGCCCACTTTGAGCACCTCGGCGCAGGCGACCCCTTCGGGGTAGGGGAGGTCCGACTGCGACACCAGCGCGCGGCGCAGCGGGATCGAGTACATGACCCCGAGCGTGCCGCCGAACACGCAGATGGCGAACGACACCCAGTAGGGAAACCCGGTCCACCAGCCGATCATGACGAGGCCGGGCAGCACGAAGATGATCGAGGACAGGGTGCCGGCGGCCGAGGCCACCGTCTGCACGATGTTGTTCTCCTGCAGCGTCGCGCCGGCGAAGGCGCGCAGCACCGCCATGGAGATCACGGCCGCCGGGATCGAGGTGGCGAAGGTGAGCCCGGCCTTGAGCCCGAAGTACACGTTCGCCGCCGTGAACAGCACGGTGATCAGCACCCCGAGGATGAGGCCGCGCAGGGTGAGCTCGGGCCGCGATTCCATCGTCATATCGTTATTCTCCGCGTGGCGTTGGCAAGGCCCGCCTTGCGCCTAGTGTCAGCCAGCCATCCCTCTGCCGCCACAGTTTCTCATCGCGCGCGCCTCACGCCCCCGGGCGCAGCGCCTCTTCGAGGGCCGCAGTGAGGGGCTTGAGGAAGAAGGAGTCCGCCGGCGCAAGCTGCGTCTCGATGCCGTGCTTCTTCAGCGTCGCGGCCACCACCGGGCCGACCGCCGCGACCCGGGTGCGCAGGAGCGCGGCGCGCACCTGCGTTGGCGGGGCGAGCGCGAACAGCCGCTCCACCTGGGGCGTGCTGGTGAAGGCGATGGCATCGATGGTGCCTGCGGCCAGGCGCGAGAGCAGCGCGCGCACCGCCGCCTCATCGGCGGCGTCCGCGTACACGTAGGGCGCGACCGTCGTCACCGCAGCGCCCGCGCCGCGCAGGAACTCGACCAGCGGCAGGTTCGGCTCGCTGCCGTAGAGCTGTACCGCCACGCGCCGCGCGGCCAGCGGCTCGCCCTCGAGGCTTGCGATGATGCCGGCGGTGGTGGGTACCGCGGCCGCCACATCGCTTTTGAGCGACAGCTCGCGCAGCGCGCGCGCCGGCTTTGGCCCGCGGGTGATCTTGCGCACCCGCGCGAGCGCTGCCAGGAACCCCTCGCGCAGGGCGGGCTCGTGACGCTCGATGCAGCTGACGATGCGGCGCAGCCCCTCGCCGGTGGTGAGAATCAGGTCATCGAAGCCGCCTGCGGCGAGCGCGCGCGCGAACTTGAGCACCGGCGCGGGATCGGGGGCGTCGCGGATGGCGATCAGCGGGCAGCGCAGCACGGTGGCGCCGCGGCGCTCCAGCAGGGCGGCGAACACCTCGAGCTCGCGCGTCTCGGGCACCGCGATGGTGCGTCCGCTGAGGGGCTGCGGTTCCATGGAGGCGCATCTTAGCCGCAAGCACCGCCCCTGTGCCCGCCGCGGCGCGCTCGGAGTATGCTTGCGCCAACAAGAACGGCCCCGCCTTAAGGGTGAGGGTCCGAAGGCACCGTCAGTAAGAGGCTCTTCGCACATGCTCAAAGCGCTCGGCGTCCTCATCGCGGTCATCGCGATCGTGTTCGGTCTCATCAGCTGGATTTCCCTGAGCTGGGTTTACTCCGATGGCGAGCGCGCCGGCTACGTGCAGAAGTTCTCGCGCCGCGGCTACATCTGCAAGACCTGGGAGGGCGAGATGGCCATGGTCACGATGCCCGGCACGCTCGCGGAGAAGTTCGCCTTCACGGTGCGCGATCCGCAGGTGGCGGCGAAGATCAATGCGGACATCGGGCAGCGCCTGGCGATGCACTACGAGCAGCACAAATGGCTGCCGAGTTCCTGCTTCGGGGAAACCGAGTACTTCGTCACGAGCGTCACGTCCGCCGAGACGCCCCAGCCGCTGCCTTCGGCCATCCCGGGGGCGATGCTGCCCGCCGCGCCCGCCGCGGCCCCCCAGCCGGGCGCACCGCCGCAGAGCGTGCCGCCGCCGGCCGCGCCGCAGACGGTTCCGCAGCCGCCGGCGCAGCAGCCCTAGGCGCTGCGCGCGGCTACCAGCCGCACTGCTGGCCCTTGTTGGCCTGCGCCAGCCACTGCATCAGGGGCTGGAAGTACTCGTTGATGGCGGACGCATCGATCTCGCGCGAGCCGGTGAGCTTCTCGAGCGTGTCCTGCCAGGGCGCGGAGGCGCCCTGCGCCAGCATCGCCTGGAACTTCTCCCCGGCCGCCTTGCTGTCGAAGTTCGAGCACTCGTAGAGGGGCAGCTTGGAGCCTGAGGCCTGGCACAGCGCCTTGTGGAACTGGAACTGCAGGATGAAGGACAGGAAGTAGCGCGTGTAGGGGGTGTTGTCCGGGATGTGGAATTTGGCCGCCGGGTCGAAGTCGGCCTCGGTGCGCGGCACCGGGGGCACGATGCCCTGGTAGCGCCGGCGCAGCTCCCACCAGCTCGCGTTGTAGTTCTCAGGCGTGATCTCGCCGGAGAACACCTTCCAGCGCCACTGGTCGATGAGACGCCCGAAGGGCAGGAAGGCGATCTTGTCGAGCGCCATCTTCATCTGCTCGTTGATGAGCGCCTCGTGGCTCGGTACCACCTTCGGCACCAGTCCGATCTGCGCAAGGTACGCAGGCGTCACCGAGAGGTTGATGGTGTCGCCGATGGCCTCGTGGAAACCATCGTTGGCGCCGTCGCGGAACAGGTACGGCTGCTTGGCGTAGCTTAAGAAATAGTAGTCGTGCCCGAGCTCGTGGTAGATCGTGTACAGGTCTTCCGCGGTAGGGGTGAGGCAGGCCTTCACGCGCACGTCCGTGCCGGGCTCCATGTCCCAGGCGCTGGCGTGGCACACCACCTCGCGGTCGCGCGGGCGGGTGAGCATCGAGCGCTCCCAGAACGCCGGCGGCAGTTTCGGGAACCCCATGGAGGTGTAGAAGCTCTCCGCGGAGCGCGCCATGCGCACCGCATCCCAGCCTTGCGCCTTGAGCCCCGCGTCGGCGGACACGCCGCTCGCCTTCGGGTAGGGCTTCAGGAGGTCATCGTAGATCTTGTTCCACTGCTGCGCCCACATGTTGCCGAACAGCTGCGCGGGGATCGGCTTGCCGGCGGGTACCTTGTCCTCGCCGTAGCGCTGCGCGAGCTTGGCGCGCGCGTAGCAGTGCAGGCCGTCGTAGAGCGGTTTGACCTGCTGGTAGAGGTGCTCGGACATGGCATCGAAGGCCTCCGGCGGCATGTCGTAACCGGCCCGCCACATGACCCCTAAGTCCTTGAAGCCGAGGTTGCGCGCGCCTTCGTTCGCCAGGCCCACGAACTCGGTGTAGTCGGCGCGCATGCTGGCGCCGACGTCGTGCCAGCCCTTCCAGGCCTCGGTGAGCTCATCGTAGTTGCGGCTCTTGGCGAGGACTTCGGCGAGCTGGTCGAGGTTCTTGCAGGACTGCGGGCCCTTGGGGCAGTACTTGCCCTTGCCGTAGGTGGCCTCGAGCTGCGACTCCAGCTGCGTCATGCGCGCGCGCCGCGCCGCATCGGCCGGGGCTGGTGCCGGCACGTTGAGACGCAGCTTCATGAGCGCGCGCGCGGTCGGCGCGGAGAGCTGCTGGCCATCGTAGCGGCGCGCTTGCTCGAGGGCCTGGTTGAGGTAGGCGAGATAGCGCTCGTTGGCCTTGGCCTCCAGGAGCTGCGTGTCGCTCGTGATGTAGGTGGCCTGCGTCCAGCCCGCGGCACTGAGCTCGGTGTTGAGCGCTTCGAGGTCCTTGCTGACGCGCGCGATGAAGGCATCCGCGCTCTCCTTTGGGGCTGCGGCCGCCGCCGGCGGCGGCGCGGACACCTGCGGTGCGCAGGAGATGAGCGAGCCTGAGATGAGTGCGGCGCCGAGCGCGCAAGAGAGCTTGTGCATGGATACGGTCCCCTTCTTTTATCTGACCCCGGCCATGAGACGACGGATGACGGGTGTCAGGAGCAGCATCACGCCGCCGCCGATCACGCCATACCAGAACACCTGCCTGAAGAGACCCGGCAGCGACTCGAGATGACTCGAGTCGTAGCGGCCCGAGAGCTGCCCGGCAAGGTTGCTGCCGAGCGCCAGCGACAGGAACCACAGCCCCATCACCTGGCCGACGAAGCGCGGCGGGGCGAGCTTCGACATGTAGGAGAGCCCGACCGGCGACAGGCACAGCTCCCCGAGCGTGTGCAGGAAGTAGGTGGCGATCAGCCACGTGGGCAGCACCAGCTGACCTGCGAGCACGTGCAGGGAGGCGAAGTACATGACGAGAAAACCTAAGCCGAGGAAGATCAGCCCGAGCCCGAACTTCGTCGGCGCCGGCAGGTCGAGCCCGCGCTTGCCAAGGGACGTCCACAGCCACGCGAAGGCACCGGCGAAGGTGATGACGAAGAACGGGTTGACCGCCTGCAGGATGCCCGCGGGCATGTTCCAGCCGAGGACGTGGCGGTCGGTGTAGCGCTCGGCGAACAGGTTGAAGGAGGCGCCCTGCTGCTCGTAGCCGGCCCAGAACATCACCGAGGCTGCGAACAGCGCCGCCATCACGAGCGCGCGGTTGCGCTCCATCGCGTTCAGGCCCGCAAAGAAGAACAGGTAGCCGAAGTAGGCGAGCGCGAGCCCGGCGTACGCCCAGGTGGCGAATGCGGAGGCGGCGATCGCATCGATGTGCAGCGTGCCGCGCGCGGCGAGCACCACGACACACGCCACTACCGCGAGGATCAGGATGACCGGCAGCCAGGACCCGCGCGCGCCGGGCGCCGGTTCAAGCCCCGCCTCCCCGAGCGTGCCGCGCGTCAGCACGAACTGCAGCACCCCGAGCGCCATGCCGAAGGCGGGCAGCGCGAACCCGAAGCGCCAGCCGAACCAGGCGGCGAAAAACGGCACCGCGAGCGAACCCAGGAAGGCGCCGAGGTTGATGCCCATGTAGAACACCGAGAATCCGGCATCGCGCCGCGCCCCGCCTTCGGGGTAGAGCGACGCCACCAGCCCGCTGACATTGGGCTTCAGGAGCCCCACCCCCATCGCGATGACGAGCAGGCCGGTGAAGAACACCGCCGTGCTGCCGAGGGCCAGCAGCACGTTGCCGGCGGTGATGCAGACGCCGCCGGCGATGACGGCGCGCTGCGCGCCCAGCAGCCGATCGGCCATCCAGCCCCCGGCAAGACCCAGCAGGTAGGTGCTGCCGAGGTAGAGCCCGTAGATCGCGCTCGCCGCGGCATCCTTGATGCCGAGCCCCCCTTGTGCGACCGCCCCGGCCATGAAGAGGATGAGGAGCGAGCGCATGCCGTAGTAGGTGAAGCGCTCCCACATCTCGGTGAGGAACAGCGTCGCAAGACCGATCGGCTGGCCGAACACGGTCCTGCCCGGGGCGGGGGCGGCGGCAGCGGCGGCCTGGTTCATGCTGCGGGCTTTACGCTCTTGTAGTGTCGCGGCACACGAATCGCGCGAGTCTCCCCCACTTCCAGCCCCGCGCGCAACGCACGCGACACTCGGACTGCCTCAGGCGTCACTCGCCTCGGGGGTTTCGGGGGCGTCCTTGCGCCGCCCGATGAGGCGCGCCATGAGGATGCCGCCCTCGTAGAGCAGATACATCGGGATGGCGAGCGAGCACTGCGCGATGGCATCCGGCGGGGTGAGGAGCGCGGCCAGGATGAAGATCCCGAGCAGCACGTAGCCGCGGTTACGGGTGAGGGACTCCACGCGCACGAGTCCCATGACGACGAGCAGCACCACCGCCACCGGCACCTCGAAGGCGAGCCCGAAGCAGAAGAACATCGTCAGCACGAAGTCGAGGTAGTTGTTGATGTCGGTCATCATGGCGACGCCCTTGGGCGTCGTGTGCGCGAAGAACTGGAACATCACCGGGAACACGAAGTAGTAGGCGAAGGCGATGCCGACATAAAACAGCAGGATCGAGGAGATCAGCAGCGGCAGCGCGAACTTGCGCTCCTTGCGGTAGAGCCCGGGCGCGACGAACGCCCACAGCTGGAAGATGACGTAGGGCATCGCCAGCATCAGGGCGGCGAAGAAGGACAGCTTGAAGGGCGTGGTGAAGGGCGACATGACGCCGGTGGCGATCAGGTTGCTGCCCTTGGGCAGCTTCTCGAGCAGCGGCTCGGAGACGAACGAGAACAGATCGTTCGCATTCATCAGGCACGGCACGAAGGCGATGCCGACGGCGATCAGGGCCTTGAGGAGCCGGTCGCGCAGCTCCAGCAGGTGCGAGATCAGCGTGCCTTCGGCGAGCTTCTCAGGTTCGCTGCTCATCGGCGCTCGCGGGTGTGCGCGCCGGCGCGTCGGCCGCGGTTGCAGCGGTCGGCGGCGCGTAGTGGTAATCCGGCGGCCGCGGCGGCAGGGGCTCCTCGGGGGGCGGCGCGGGCGGGGCAGTCGCGGCGGCCGGCTCCACCGGCGGCGGCGGCGTCATCGGCTTCGCCTTGCGCGCCTCCTCGAGCTGCACTTCCTCCTCCAGCTGCTCGCGGAACTGGCGCGCCATGGCGCGCGCGCGCCCGACCCAGCGGCCGAGTTCCGAGACGACACGGGGGAGCTTCTCCGGTCCCAGCACGATGAGCGCCAGGACGAAGATGATCAGGACTTCCGAAAACCGGCCCTCGAACAGATCAGCTGCTCCGCGGCTCGGTCTTGGCGTCGGCCTTCTTGGCTTCGGCGAACTCTGCGTCCGGTGCCTCGGCACGGATCTGCTTGGGCGGGTTCGACTGCTCTTCCTCGCCCTCGCTCATGGCCTTCTTGAAGCCCCGCACGGCGTGTCCCAAGTCTGAACCCACGGTCCGAAGCTTCTTCGCGCCGAACACGACGAGCACGACCAGGAGGATCACCACCAGCTCGCGCATTCCTATACCCATAAGTCACGCTCTCCAGGAAAACTCCGCCCAAGCGGAGCAAAGAGTTAAATGATAGGTCAAATGGCCGCCACGGGCGGTACAAGTTCCTTAAGCCCGCGACGCGCGTCACGCGCTTGGCCTCAGCGGGCCTCGAGCCAGAAGGTGACGGGGCCGTCGTTGATCAGGGACACCTGCATGTCCGCGCCAAATACGCCTGCTGAAACAGGGGCATAGACGCGCTGCAGGCGGTGCAGCAGGTGCTCGAAAAGCTCGCGCGCGAGGGGCGGCTGCGCGGCCGTGCTGAAGCCTGCCCGGGTGCCGCTCGCGGTGTCGGCGGCGAGGGTGAACTGTGGCACCACGAGCAGGCCGCCGCCGACCTCGCGCAGCGAGCGATTCATCCGTCCGCTGTCATCAGGAAAGATGCGGTAGGCGAGCAGGCGTTGGCTCAAGCGCTCGGCCTGCAGCGCGCTGTCGGTGGCGCGCACGCCGATCAGGGCGAGCACGCCTGCGCCGATGGCAGCGATGCTGCGCTCCGCGATGCGCACTTCGGCTTTCGCGACGCGCTGGATCAGGGCGATCATCGTGGGGTTGGATTGTGTGGCATTTGCCGGCTCGAGTAACGTAAGATTCGGGGCCATTTTGCGGCTCTCACGGAGAAGAAAGAATGGGGCGCGGGCGAGGACTGTGGATGCGCGCGGCAATCATCGGCGCCGCGCTCGCGGTGTCGATGCTCGGGGAGTTCGCTGTCGCCCAGGATGCGCCCGCCGGCGACCTGCATCGTGGCAAGGAACTCTCCTATACCTGTCTGGGCTGTCACGGCATCGCCGGCTACAAGAACGCGTATCCCGATTACAGCGTGCCCAAGCTCGAAGGGCAGCACCCGGAGTATCTGGCGGCGGCCCTCAAGGGCTACCGCGACGGCGACCGCGCGCACCTGACGATGCACTCCCAGGCCTCGACGCTCTCCGACCAGGACATCGCCGACATCGCGCTCTACTTCTCCGGCACCCCGCTCACCTCCTCGGGCGCCAAGCCCGCCGCCGTGCCCCCCGCGGCGAGCCTCTGTACCTCCTGCCACGGCGCCGATGGCGTCGCGATCGCCCCGATGTATCCCTCGCTCGCCGGCCAGCACCGCGACTACCTGGTGCGGGCGCTCGATGAGTACAAGAAGGGTGGCCGCAAGAACCCGATCATGAAGCAGTTCGCCGGCAACCTCTCGGATGCCGACGCGGCGGCGATCGCCGGCTATTACTCAAAGCTCGCCCCGGGCCTGAAGACCGAGAAGCGGCCCTATACGCGCTTCGGCGAGCCCGCCGCCGCCCCCTAGAGGGCTGCGTTTCCCGCTCAAGCCTTAAGGCTGCCCTAAGGCAGGGTTCCTATCGTACGGCGCTATCCGCCCCCCGCTTGGGCCTTAACGCTTGTACGGAGCTTGAGTGTCTATGAACCTGCCGAACTTTGTGAAGAAGCCGATCGTGGCCGCGGTCCTCGGCGCCGCCGCGATCGCCGCCCCCGTGAGCGTGCTGTACGTCGCCGGTGCAACTTCCGCGGTGGCGACCACCAGCACCACCCCGACGCAGCCGACCCCGGCGGCGCCGGCCGTGAACCTCGCCGCCCAGCTGCCGGACTTCTCGGCGATGGTGCAGCGCTGGGGTCCGGCGGTGGTGAACATCGCCGTCGTCACCAAGGCGACCCCGGCTCTCGAGCAGGGCGACGATGATGACTCGGACGATGACAGCGGCCAGGGCCAGGGCGCGCAGCCGAACCCCTTCGGCCCGAATAGCCCCTTCGCCCCCTTCTTCCGCGGCCAGCCCTTCCAGGGCAGGCCCACGCCGGTGCGCGGCGAGGGCTCGGGCTTCATCATCAGGAGCGACGGGGTCATCCTCACCAATGCCCACGTGGTCAACGGCGCCACCGACGTGACGGTGCGCATGACGGACCGGCGCGAGTACCCCGCCAAGGTCATCGGCGTCGACACCAAGTCCGACATCGCCGTCATCAAGATCAACGCCAAGGACCTGCCCGTGGTGAAGCTCGGGGACTCCAAGGGACTTAAAGTCGGTGAGTGGGTGCTCGCCATCGGCGCCCCGTTCGGCTTCGAGAACAGCGCCACCGCGGGCATCGTCTCCGCCAAGGGCCGTACCCTCGACTCCGGCTACGTGCCCTTCATCCAGACCGACGTGCCGATCAACCCGGGCAACTCCGGCGGCCCGCTCTTCAATATGAAGGGCGAGGTGGTCGGCATCAACTCGCAGATCTACAGCAGGAGCGGCGGCTACCAGGGCGTGTCGTTCTCGATCCCGATCGATGTCGCGCTGCAGGTGAGCACCCAGCTGCAGACGACCGGTCACGTGACCCGCGGCAAGATCGGCGTCGTGATCCAGCCGGTGACGCAGGGCCTGGCTGACTCCTTCGGCCTGCCGCAGCCCGAAGGCGCGCTGGTGTCCACCGTCGAGAAGGGCGGCCCTGCCGAGAAGGCGGGGGTTGAGCCCGGGGACGTGATCCTCAAGATCAACGGCACCCCGCTGCGCGACTCCAACGAGCTGCCCTCGCTCGTGGCGGCCATCACCCCGGGGACGCCCGTGAGCCTTGAGATCTGGCGCAACCACGCCGCGAAGGACGTGAGCGTGGTGCTCGGAAGCCTCGAGGACAAGCGCACCGCCGCCACCGAGCAGGGCCACGAGCAGAGCGGCAAGCTCGGGCTCGCAGTGCGCCCCCTGACCCCCGATGAGCAGAAGCAGGGGAACATGAAGGGCGGGCTCGTGGTCGAGCGCGCCACGGGACCTGCGGCCGATGCCGGCATCCAGCAGGGCGACGTGGTGCTCGCGGCCAACGGGGCGCCGGTGACGAGCGCGGATGACCTCAAGAGTGCGGTGGAGAAGTCCAAGGGGCACATCGCGCTTCTGATCCAGCGCGGCGAGGCGCGCATCTTCGTGCCGGTGCGCGTCGGCTAGGACCGCAGCGACAGCGAGGAAGGTAAACAGGCCCGCCGCGAGCCCTTCGCGGCGGGCCTGGTCTTTTGCGGCACGCGCGCTGGGGCCTTCAGGCGGCGGGCGCCCCGTTGGTGACGAGGGCGGCCATGAGCTCATTCACCGGCATGGCATCGAGCGCGGCGCCCTTGGCGAACAGCGCCTTCACCTTCTCGGCCTGCTTGGGGGCGTAGTGCGCATCCACCGAGGCCTGGAACTTCTTCACGAGCACCGGCATGCCTTCGGCGCGGCGCTTCCTGTGCCCGATGGGGAAATCCACTGCCACGCGCTCACTCGCGGTGCCGTCCCTGAAGAACACCTGCACGGCGTTACCGATGTAGCGCTTGTCGGCGGCGTAATACTCGGCGGTGAAGGTCGGGTTCTCGCGCACCTGCATCCTGGCGCGCAGGGCATCCACCCGCGGGTCGGCGGCGATGGCGTCCTCGTAGTCCTGCGCCGTGAGGCGCCCGAAGATCAGAGGGATCGCCACCATGTACTGGATGCAGTGATCGCGGTCGGCAGGATTCGCCAGCGGCCCGGTCTTGTCGATGATGCGCACCCCCGGCTCCTGGGTCTCGATGACGATGCGGTCGATGTCGGCGATGCGCTCCTTCACCTGCGGGTGCAGCGTCATGGCGGCCTCGACCGCGGTCTGCGCGTGGAACTCGGCCGGATAGGAGATCTTGAACAGCACGTTCTCCATGACGTAGCTGCCGAAGGGCTGCGGCAGCGACAGCGCCTTGCCCTTGAACAGCACGTCCTGGAAGCCCCAGGTCCTGGCCGAGAGCGCGGACGGGTAGCCCATCTCCCCGGTGAGCGCGATGAGCGCCAGGCGTACCGCGCGGCTGGTGGCATCCCCGGCCGCCCAGCTCTTGCGCGAGCCGGTGTTGGGGGCGTGCCGGTAGGTGCGCAGCGCCCCGCCGTCGATCCAGGCGTTGGAGACTGCGTTCACCACCTGCTCGAGCGTGCCGGAGAGCATCGCGGTCACGACCGCGGTGGAGGCGACGCGTACCAGCAGCACGTGATCGAGTCCGACGCGGTTGAAGCTGTTCTCGAGCGCGAGCACCCCCTGGATCTCGTGCGCCTTGATCATGGCGGTGAGTACGTCGCGCACCGTCGGCGGATCCAGGCCCTGCATGACGGATGAGCGCGCCAGATAATCGGCGACCGCGAGAATCGCACCCAGGTTGTCGGACGGATGCCCCCACTCGGCGGCGAGCCAGGTGTCGTTGAAGTCGAGCCACCGCACCAGGGCGCCGATGTTGAAGGCGGCCTGCACGGGGTCGAGCTCGTAGGAGGTGCCGGGCACGCGCGCGCCGCCGGGCATGACCGCTCCTGGCACCACGGGACCTAAGAGCTTGCGGCAGGCGGGGTACTTCAGCGCCTGGAAGCCGCAGGCGAGGGTGTCCATGAAGCAGTAGCGCGCGGTCTCGTAGGCGGTGGCGCTGTCGATCTTGGCGTCGCGGGCGTAAGAGGCGATGGCGGTGAGCGCGGCATCCGGCTGCGGGCGCTCGGCGGACTTGATGTCGTGGGCAGACATGGGCGGAAGGTTACTTTCGCTTCTCGAGGGGGATGAACTTCAGATCCTCGGGGCCCACGTAGTTGGCCGCCGGGCGGATGATCTTGCCATCGATGCGCTGCTCGATGACATGCGCCGCCCACCCGGTGGTGCGGGCGATGACGAATAGCGGCGTGAACATCGCGGTGGGCACGCCCATCATGTGGTAGGAGACGGCCGAGAACCAGTCGAGGTTCGCGAACATCTTCTTGGTGTCGCGCATCACCGCCTCGATGCGCTCGGCGATCGCGAACATCTTCGTGTCACCGGCTTCCCGGGACAGTCCGCGCGCCACTTCCTTGATCACCTCGTTGCGCGGATCGGAGACGGTGTACACCGGGTGGCCGAAGCCGATGATCACTTCCCTGGCGGCGACGCGCGCGCGGATGTCGGCCTCGGCAGCCTCGGGGGTGTCGTAGCGCTTCTGGATCTCGAAGGCGAACTCGTTGGCCCCGCCGTGCTTCGGACCGCGCAGCGCGCCGATGGCGCCGGTGATGCACGAATAGATGTCCGCCCCGGTGCCGGCGATCACCCGCGCGGCGAAGGTCGAGGCGTTGAACTCATGCTCGGCGTAGAGGATGAGGGAGGTGTGCATGGCGCGCACCCAGGAGGCCGGCGGCGGCCGGCGGTGCAGGAGGTGCAGGAAGTGCCCGCCGACGGAGTCATCCTCGGTCTCCACCATGATGCGCTGGCCGGAGTGGCTGTAGTGGTACCAGTAGCACAGCATCGAGCCGAAGGAGGCCACCATGCGGTCGGCGAGGTCGCGCGCGCCCGGCGCGGCATGCTCGTCCTTCTCCGGCAGCGCGCAGCCGAGGGCGGAAGCGCCGGTGCGCATGACGTCCATCGGGTGCGTGGCGGCGGGCAGCGCTTCGAGCGCCTGGCGCACGATCAGCGGGATGCCGCGCAGCGACTTGAGCTTCGCCTTGTAGCTCGTCAGCTCGGCGCGCGTCGGCAGGCGCTCGTGGATGAGGAGGTAGGCGATCTCCTCGAACTCGGCGGCGGTGGCGATCTCGAGGATGTCGTAGCCGCGGTAGTGCAGGTCGTTCCCGGTGCGCCCCACGGTGCACAGCGCGGTATTGCCCGCGGTTACGCCGGAGAGGGCGACCGACTTCTTCGGTTTGAAGGCCGCAGGTGTCTCATTCATGGCTTGTCTTTCCCGAACAGCTCATCGAGCTTCGCCTCGTACTCGTGGTAGCCGAGCACCGCGTAGAGCTCGGCGCGTGTCTGCATGGCCGGCACCACGCTCTGTTGCGTGCCATCGCGCCGGATCGCCCCGTACACCAGCACCTGGGCCTTGGCGGCGGCGCGGAAGGCGGACAGGGGATACAGCACCAGGCGCACCCCGGCGGCGCCGAGCTCTGCGGTGGTGAAGAGCGGCGTCTGGCCGAACTCGGTGATGTTGGCGAGCACCGGCACCTTCACCCGCGCGGCGAACTCGCGGTACTCCGCGAGGGTCTTCAACGCCTCGGCGAAGATCATGTCCGCGCCGGCTTCCACGTAGGCCGCCGCGCGCTCGAGCGCCGCCGCCTGGCCCTCGACCGCGTGCGCATCGGTGCGCGCCATGATCACAAAGTGGCGGTCGGTGCGGCCATCCACCGCCGCGCGGATGCGGTCCACCATCTCCGCCTGGGGCACCAGGGCCTTGCCCGGGCGGTGGCCGCAGCGCTTGGCAGACACCTGGTCCTCAAGATGCATGCCGGCGGCGCCGGAGCGGATGAGATCGGCGCAGGTCTTGGCGATGTTGAAGGCCGTGCCCCAGCCGGTATCGGCATCCACGAGGAGCGGCAGGGCGGTGGCGCCGCTGATGCGCCGCACATCCTCGCAGACGTCGTTGAGCGAGGTCATCCCTAAGTCGGGCAGGCCGAAGGAGGCATTTGCCACCCCCGCGCCGGAGAGGTAGATCGCCCTGAAACCCGCCTCTTCAGCCAGGAGCGCCGCATAGGCATTGATGGTGCCGACCACCTGCAGGGGGCGTTCGGCCTCCACCGCGGCCCGCAGCCGCGCGCCGGCGCTTTGCGTTTCCGACATAAAAAACCTTGAGCGAGGGGATGCGCATTCTATACGCGGAAGCGCGCCGCGGGCGATTCCTACCCGTGGGTAGGATGCCCCTTAACTTTCAGCGTTAGTCCGTTCAGCCGATGCGTACCACGGTGCGCCCGGTGACCGCGCCCTCAAGATACGGTGGGAAGGCGGCGGGCAGATCCGCGAAGTCGATCGTGCGGGTGACGATCTCCTTGAGGTGCTTAGGTTTCAGGTCGGTGCCGATGCGCTTCCAGACCTCAAGGCGCCACGGCCGCGGCGTCGCCGAGGAATTGATGCCGATGAGGCTCACGCCGCGCAGGATGAAGGGCATCACCGTGGTCTTGAGCTCCGGACCTGCCGCCAGACCGATGCTGGCGATGTTGCCCCAGAAGTCCGTGGTGCGGGTGAGCCAGGTGAGGAAGTCGCCCCCCAGGTTATCGATGGCGCCGCCGAAGCGCGCGCTCTCGAGCGCCCGGGTGCCAAGATCGAGCCCCTGGCGCGCGAGCACCTCGTCGGCGCCGATCTCCTTGAGGTACTCAACGGCGGCGCTCTTGCCGCTCAGGGCGATCACCCGGTAGCCGCGCCTCTTGAGCATGTCGATGGCGAGGCTGCCGACGCCACCGGTCGCACCCGTCACCACGATCGGTCCCATGGCGGGGGCCTGGCCATTCACTTCCATGCGGTGGATCGCCAGTGCCGCGGTGAAGCCTGCGGTGCCGATCGCCATGACGTCGAAGGCGTTCATCCCCTCGGGCATCGGGATCACCCAGTCGCCGCGCACCCGGGCGCGCTCGGCGTAACCGCCGTCGTGGGTCTCCGAGAGTGCGCAGCCGGTGACGAGCACCTCATCGCCCTCCCGGTAGCGCGCGTCGGCCGAAGACTCCACCGTGCCGGCAAGATCGATGCCCCCGACCAAGGGGTAACGGCGCAGGATCTTGCCGGCGCCCGTGGCCGCGAGGGCGTCCTTGTAGTTGATGCCCGAGTGGCTGACCCGGATCACGACCTCACCGGCGGCGAGGTCATCGAGGCGGATGTCCTCGAAGCGCGCGGCGATGCGGCCGTCCTCGGAATGGATTCTGAAGGCGCGGAATGTGTCACTCATGAGCGCTCCTGCCGTTGCAGCCACACCAGCAGTCCCTGGGTATTGAGGTCGAGATCCCCTGCCAGCAGGCGCATGATCTCCGCATCGCTCTGGGTGCAGCCGTGGCGCCGCGCCGCGGCGAGCCACGCCGCTCCGATGGCGCCGCTCAAGCCCTGCGCCGGATCCTGATCCGCCGCATGCGCGCGCGCCAGCTGCGCAAGCCCGCGCACCTGCTCCTTGAGCGATTCCCCGAGGCGCGCCACGTCCGTGACGCGGCTGAAGTGCATGAGATACATGGCAGCGGGCCCGTACCCGAGCATGCGGTCGATCGAGGCGACGAGCTGCTCGGGATCGAACTGGGTCGGGGTGGTGGTGGGGAAGATGAAGGCGCCGTTGGCGGTGTCGAAGGCGCGGTAGGAAATCCCGAAGGTGTCCCCGGGGAAGATGCTGCGGTGTGCCGCATCGACCACCGCGTAGTGGTGCAGGGCGTGGCCCGGGGTGTGGATGAGCTCGAGCGTGCGCTCCCCGAGCACCACGCGCTCACCGTCGGCGACCGCGTGCACCCGCGCCTGCGGCAGCGGCACGAGCTCCCCGTAGAGGGCCGCGAAGCGCGCCTCCCCGTACACAACCCTGGAACCCGCGATGAGCTTCTGCGGGTCGATCAGGTGGGGCGCGCCGCGCGGGTGCAGCAGCGCGCGCGCGTTCGGCAGCTCCCGCAGCAGTGCGCCGGCGCCGCCGGCGTGGTCGAGGTGCACGTGCGTGAGGAGGAGGTAGTCCACCGCCTCGCGGGGAATCTTCAGCTCCTCGAGCGCGGCCAGGAGGTAGGGGACGGAGAAGTTGGTGCCGACGTCCACGAAGGCGGCGCGCCCGTGGTCCTCGATCAGGTGCGCGGCGGCGTGCCCGGGATAGAGGTACTCGGCGTCGATCGCGGTGATGCCATCGGGGTGGCGATAGAGTTGCGGTTTCACGGGAACGAACGCAGGCTCACCCAGGAGTGATGACGCGCACGCGGCGCGTGGCGACGGATGTACACATCGTAACCCGTACGCTAGGGTGATACACATGAGCCCGCGTAACCTTACCGTGCGCCTGCACCTGGCAGGCGCCCTCGCCCTCGTACTCCTCTTAGATCAGCCCGCCGCCGCGCAGCCGGTGACCGCGGTCACACACCGCGAGCAGGGCTCGCTCGTCTACGAGAACATCCCGCCCACCGATCCGCAGCAGGCGGCGCGCCTGGAGCGCTATCTCAACGCGCGCGGCGCCACCTTCCTTGACTGGATGGCCGACGGCAGCCTGCTGATCAAGACGCGCTTCGGGGAGACCGAGCAGCTGCACCGCGTGGCCGGTGCCGGCGCGGCGCGCGAGCAGCTGACCTTCTCGCCCGATCCGGTGGAGTGGGCGCGGGCGGCGCGCACCGGCACGGGCGCGGTGTTCTGGAGCGACCGGGGCGGGGATGACAATTTCCAGATGTATTACCTCGCCGCCAACGGCCAGACCCGGCAGCTCACGAGCGGCGACTTCATCCACGGGAGCCTGGTGTGGGCGCACGACGGCAAGCGCGTCGCCTTCTACGGCAACGACCGCGACACCTTGAGCTACGACGTCTATGTAGCGGATGTCAGCGGCGGCGGCGCGCCGCAGCTGCTCATCGGCGGCCACGAGGACACCTGGTACCCGCTCGACTGGTCGGCCGATGATGAGAAGCTGCTGGTGTGGAAGTACCTGTCCGCCACGCAAAGCTACCTCTACCTCGCCGACGTCGCGAGCGGCGCCCTCACGCCGCTGGATGCCAAGCCGATGGACGGGGGCATCCGCCGCGCCAAGTTCGGCCCCGACGGGCGCGGCGTGTACGTCCTCACCGACCAGGGCGGGGAGGTGGCCGCGGTGTACTTCAAGGACCCGGTGACGCACGACAGCCGCCGCATGACCCCGGACTCCCCCTGGGAGGTGGAGGACTTCGACGTGAGCCCCGACGGGCGCTACCTCGCCTACGTCCTCAACGAGGACGGCCGCAGCCGCCTGAATGTGCTCGACCTGCAGGCGAAACAGGACCTCACGCCCGCCGGGCTTCCGCAGGGGCACGTCGGTAATGTGCGCTTCGATCGCACCGGCAGGCTGCTCGCGATGTCGGCGGAGTCCCCGACCACGCCGCGCGATGCCTACGTGTATGACCTCGAGCACAACAAGCTCGAGCGCTGGACGAAAAGCGAGATCGGCGCGGTGGATCCGGCCACGCTGGTGTCCCCGGAGCTCGTGAAGTTTCCGACCTGGGACCGGGTCGGCAACCACCCGCGCATGCTCTCCGCCTGGGTGTACCGCCCGGCGCACGCCGCCGGTCCCACCCCGGTCATCATCAACATCCACGGCGGCCCTGAGGCGCAGGCGCGCCCCGACTGGGACCCGTTCGTGCAGTACCTGGTGAGCGAGCTCGGCTACACGGTGATCTCACCCAACGTGCGCGGCTCGAGCGGCTACGGCAAGACCTTCCAGGCCCTCGACAACGGGCCGCTGCGCGAGGATGCGGTGCGCGACATCGGCTCGCTGCTGGTGTGGATCGGCGTGCAGCCCGGCTTCGACCGCGACCACGTGGTCGTCATGGGCGGCTCCTACGGCGGCTACATGACGCTCGCCTCCCTCGTCAGCTACGGCGAGCGCCTGCGCGGGGGCATCGACGTCGCGGGCATCTCGGACTTCGTGAGCTTCCTGCGCAACACCTCCCCCTACCGCCGCGACCTGCGCCGCGCCGAGTACGGCGATGAGCGCGACCTGCACACACGAGTCTTCCTCGAGAACATCTCCCCGCTCAAGAACGCCAGCCGCATCAGAAAGCCGCTGCTGGTGGTGGCGGGCCTGAACGACCCGCGGGTGCCGGCTTCCGAGTCCGAGCAGCTGGTGTGGCGCATCAGAACCGCCGGCGGAGAGGTGTGGTACCTCACCGCGCGCAACGAGGGACACGACTTTCGCAGGAAGAGCGACCGGGATGCCTACCTGCAGGTGGCGGCGGCCTTCCTCGCGAAGCTCGAGCACTGAGGGCTCACGGGGCCGCAGGCGGCGCGGCACTGCCGGGGAAGGTGACCGTGACGGCGAGCCCGCGGCCGCCGAGGCCCGAAGCCAGCTGCACGGCGGCCCCGTGCGCATCGGCGATGGCCTTGACGATCGCAAGCCCGAGCCCGCTGCCGGGCTCCTGCGTGCCGGCGCGCCGGTAGAAGCGGTCGAACACCCGGGCACGCTCGTCAGGCTCGATCCCCGGGCCGTCATCGCTCACCGTCACGCGCCCGCCCGACGAGAGCGCCTCGACCGAGACGTCCACCCGGCCGTGGTCCCCGCTGTAGCGCACCGCGTTGTCGATGAGGTTGCCGAGCAGCGTGCGCAGCGCCTCGGCGTCGGCATTCACGGTGACCGGTGGGGCCGCCGCCACTCCGAGGTCGATATGGCGCAGGTCGGCGAGCGGCACGAGCTCGGCCACCACCTCGCGCGCGAGCTCATCCAGGCGCACCGGCCCGCGCGGGCTCACGATGCGTGGCTCCTGGCGCGCGAGCGAGAGCATCTGCCCGATGAGGCGGATGGCGCGCTGCACGCCCGCGGACAGGGTGTCCATGGCGGCGGCGCGCTCGCTCTCGTTGCCGGCGCGCGCCAGCATCCCGAGCTGCAGGTGCAACGCGGTGAGCGGCGTACGCAGCTCGTGGGCGGCGTCGGCCATGAAGGCGCGCTCGCGGCCGAGCGCGCCGCGCAGCCGCGCGAGCAGGTCGTTGAGCGCGGTGACGAGCGGCTGCACCTCCGCGGGCAGCTGCGCATCGGGCAACGGATCGAGCGTGTCGACGCGGCGCGCCTTCACCAGGGCCGTGAGGCGCTCGAGGGGCTTAAGCGCATGGCCGACCGCGAGCCAGATGAGGACCGCGAGCGCCGGCAACAGCAGCGCAAAGGGCTTGAGGGTCTGCAGCGCCAGCGCTGCGGCGCGCGCTTGGCGCACGCTCATCGGCTGCGCCACCTGGATGACGCGCCGCTCGGCCTGCACGCCGAACACCCGCCAGCGCCCCTCGCGGGTGTCGACGGTGGAGAAGCCGAGCGTGGTCACCTGCGGCAGCACCGCGTGCGGGCGCGACAGGTAGACGCGCACGCCATCGAGCGACCACACCTGCACCACGAAGTCGTAGGAGGCGTCCGGGGCCGGGATGCGCGGGGCGAGCTGGTACTCGACCGGCTCATCGCGCAGCACGAGCGCGGTCTGGCGCAGCAGGTAGTCGAAGAATTCCGAGGCCCCGGCGAGCGCATTGCGGTAGACGATGAAGCCGCCGATGGCGCCGACCGCGAGCACCCCGCCGAGCAGCCACGCCAGGAGGCGTGCGCGCAGCGAGCTCATGTGGCCGGCCGCACGCGGTAGCCGACGCCGCGCACGTTGAGGATGAAGTCGCTGCCGAGCTTCTTGCGCAGCCCGTGGATGTGGACCTCGATCGCGTTGCTCTCGACCTCCTCGCCCCAGCCGTAGAGGCGCTCCTCGAGCTGCGCACGCGAGAGGATCGTGCCCGGGCGCTCCAGCAGCAGCTGCAGCAGCGCGAACTCGCGCGGCGAGAGGGAGACCTCCGCCCCGTCGCGCCGCACCTCGTGAGCCGCCGGGTCGAGGCTCACCCCGAGGTGCTCGATGAGCGGGGCCGGACGCCCCGCGCGGCGGCGCAGCAGTGCCCGGATGCGCGCGGCGAGTTCATCGAGGTCGAAGGGCTTGATGAGGTAGTCATCGGCCCCGGCGTCGAGGCCCGCCACCCGGTCCGACACCGCATCGCGCGCGGTGATGATGAGTACCGGCAGCGTGAGGCCGTGCTCGCGCGCGCTCTTGAGGAGCGCCAGTCCGCCCTGCCCGGGGAGGCCCAGGTCGAGCAGCATGACCTCGAAGGGTTCGGTGCGCAGCACCCCTTCCGCGGCGCGCGCCTCGCGCACCCAGTCCACGGTGAAGCCCTCGCGCCTGAGGCCCAAGCGGATGGCGTCCCCGATCATCGGGTCATCTTCGACCAGCAGCAGTCTCATGGGCTGCAAAGTATGATCAATCGCGCGCGCCGGTGCGAAAAGGAGCGGTCCCCTGAGCCTCGACGAACGCCTGATCCGTGATGCCGCCGCCCTGGGCGTGCCGCTGACCCCGCAGCAGGCGGCGCAGCTGCTCGCCCTCACGAGCGAGCTTGCCCTGTGGAACAAGACCCACAACCTCACCGCCATCACCGCCCCCGAGGCGATGCTGACGCACCACCTCCTCGACAGCCTCGCCATCCAGGGCGACCTGCAGGGCACCCGCATCGCCGATGCCGGCACCGGGGCGGGGTTCCCGGGGCTGCCGCTCGCGCTCGTGAACCCGCAGCGTGAGTTCACCCTCATCGACTCGAACAACAAGAAGATCCGCTTCGTGCGCCACGCGCTGGCGCTCCTCGGGCTCACGAACGTCACCGCCATACACGCGCGCAGCGAGTCGATCAGGCCGAGCGAGCCCTTCGACACCGTGGTGGCACGGGCGCTGGCGCCGCTGCCGCGGCTGCTGCCCTTTGTGGCCCCCCTGTGTGGCCCGCACACCCGCGTGCTCGCCATGAAGGGGCGCTGGCCGGACGCGGAGCTCAAGGATCTGCCGAAGTCCTGGCAGCTGGTCGGCTCACGCACCCTCCTCGTGCCCGGCCTCGACGCCGCGCGCTGCGTGCTCTTCCTGCAGAAGCGCTGAGCGGGCGTCTCAGGCCCCCTGCAGCGGCAGCGCGGTGGTTTCCTTGATGACCGCAAGCGCGATCGAGGAGTTCACCGACTGCACCCCGGGGAAACGCGACAGGTGATCGAGGAAGAACGCCTCGTAGGCTTTGATGTCGCGGCAGGCGATGCGCAGGAGAAAGTCAGTCTCCCCCATGAGCGTGTAGCACTCGAGGATCTCCGGGTGTGCGCGCACCGCCTGCTCGAAGCGCAGCAGCGCATCGCGCCCGTGGCCGGCGACCTTCACGTGGGAGAACACCAGCACCGAAAGCCCGAGTTTCTCGCGATCGAGCAGCGCCACGCGCCTGCGGATCACGCCCGACTCCTCGAGGCGGCTCACCCGGCGCCAGGCGGTGGAGGCGGTGAGGCTCAGGCGCTCGGCGACCTGGGCGGCCGAGAGCTCGCCGTGCTCCTGTAGCAGGTCGAGAATGCGAACGTCGTTGCGGTCGAGCTCAACGTGCATGATTTATGTCATAAAATCAGTATTTGGTGAGATATATACACCATGAAGTAACGTAATAGCGCATTTTTTGTGACGATCCGTGCACCAATCCGGGGGTAGGCTGCCGCAATCGGGCGGTCCGCGGGCCGCCGCCGCTGAGCGCAAAAGCCCATGGAAATCTTCGACATGCGCGAGTTCGACGACCACGAGATGGTCGTCTTCGGTCACGACGCCCCGACCGGACTGCGCGCCCTGATCGCCATCCACTCCACGGCGCTCGGGCCGGCGGCCGGGGGCTGCCGCCTGTGGTCGTACGCGAGCACCGCGGAAGCGGTCGCGGACGCCTTACGGCTCTCACGCGGCATGAGCTACAAGAACGCCCTGGCCGGACTGGCGTTCGGCGGCGGCAAGGCCGTGATCATCGGCGAGCCGCGCCGTAAAACCCCCGAGCTCTTCGAGGCCTTCGGCCGCTTCGTGGACTCCCTCGGCGGCCGCTACATCACCGCCGAGGACGTCGGCACCACCACGACCGACATGACCCACGTGGCGCGCGCGACGCGCTATGTCGCGGGCCTCGGGCGTGCGCCCGGGGAAGCCGGCGGGGATCCGGGGCCGAAGACCGCGCTCGGGGTGTTCCTCGGCATCAAGGCGGCGGTCAGGTTCCGCCTGGGCAGGAGCGACCTTCAGGGGGTCGCGGTGGCCGTGCAGGGCGTGGGCGGGGTGGGCTATCACCTGTGCGCGCGGCTCGCCGCCGAGGGCGCGAAGCTTACCGTCGCGGATGTGCGCCCGGCGGCCCTGCAGCGGGTGTGCGAGGAGTTCGGAGCCCGCGCGGTGGCGCCCGAGGCGGTGCTGTCCGAGGACGTCGACGTGTTCGCCCCCTGTGCGCTCGGGGCCGTGCTCACCAGCCAGTCAATCGGGCGTCTGCGGGCGCGCATCGTCGCGGGAGCTGCCAACAACCAGCTGGCGCAGGGCCAGGACGGCGCGGCGCTCCTCGGCGCCGGCATCCTCTACGCGCCCGACTACGTCATCAATGCCGGCGGCATCATCAGCGTCTCGCGCGAGTACCACGGCGGCGCCACCGAAGCGCAGGTGATCGCGGACATCCAGGCGATCCCGGTGCGCCTCACCGAGATCTTCGAGCGCGCCCGGCGCGAGAACCGCACCACCAACGCCGTGGCCGACCAGATGGCGCGCGAGCGCCTCGGCCGCCACAGTCACCAGCTCGTCGCCTAGCGTCCCCTGTCGGCGCCGGGCGACCGCAGATCAGGCGCCGTCGCCGCGCGGGCGCGCTTGAGCTAAATCAACGCTTTGCGCGGCCAGTACGGGGGCGGGCCGGCGCTGCGCAAACGCCGGTTTTTACGGACTGCGCAGGCAGCGCAGTGCAGTACACTGTCGCCCATGAAGCGCGTCATCGCCATCGCGAACCAGAAGGGCGGCGTCGGCAAGACCACCACCGCGGTCAATCTGACGGCGTCGCTCGCGGCCACGCGCCGCCGCGTCCTGCTCATCGACCTTGATCCCCAGGGCAATGCCACCATGGGCTGCGGGGTCGACAAGTCCCGGCTCACGGTGAGTGCCTGCGAGGTGATGCTCGGGGAGGCGGACCTGGCCTCGGCGCTGATCCCGGTGGAGCAGTCAGGCTTCACGCTGCTGCCGGCCAACCAGGACCTCACCGCCGCCGAGGTGCGCCTGCTGTCGCTGCCGATCGCGCGTGAGACGAAGCTGCGCCAGGCGCTGCAGCCCAAGCGCGAGGACTTCGACGTCATCATCATCGACTGCCCGCCGGCCTTGAACATGCTCACCGTGAACGCGCTGGTGGCCGCCGACAGCGTGCTGATCCCGATGCAGTGCGAGTACTACGCGCTCGAGGGACTCTCGGCGCTCATGAACACCGTGGAGCAGATCCGCATCGCCGCCAACCCGGGGCTGTCCATCGAGGGTGTGCTGCGCACCATGTACGACCCGCGCAATAACCTCGCCAACGAGGTGAGCAACCAGCTGATCGCGCACTTCGGTGACACGGTGTTCCGCACCGTGATCCCGCGCAACATCCGCCTCGCCGAGGCGCCCTCCTTCGGCAAGCCGGCGCTGTTTCATGACAAGGAATCCCGCGGCGCGCTCGCCTATCTTGCGCTCGTGGGCGAGATGATCCGTCGCGAGGAAGTGGCCAGCGGGGTGACGCGCGCCGCGCCGGCACCCACAGCGGTGCCGCCCGCGGCGCTCGCGGCCGGCAATGGTCACGATGAGGGCCACGCAGTGGCCGGCAGCGGCGTACTCGCGGCCGCGGAAGCGCCCGCCGAGGATGCGATGCTGAAGGATTCCGGACGATGAGAAAACCGACCCTCGGGCGCGGCCTGGCGGATCTGCTCGGCCAGTCACGGCCCATCATGGTCCCGCAGCAGGGGGTGGGCGCCGGCGAACCTGCGGCCCCGCTCCTCGAGGAGCTCGCACGGCTGCCGCTGGATGTGCTGCAGCGCGGTCGTTACCAGCCGCGCCTCGACATGCGCCCCGAGTCGCTCGCGGAGCTCGCTGACTCCATCAAGGCACAGGGGGTGGTGCAGCCGATCGTGGTGCGCCCGGTCGACTCCCTGGGCGATGGCGTCTCGCAGCGCTACGAGATCATCGCCGGTGAGCGCCGCTGGCGTGCCGCGCAGATGGCCGGATTAAGTGAGATCCCGGCGATCATCCGGCACGTGCCCGATGAGGCCGCCATCGCCATGGCGCTCATCGAGAACATCCAGCGCGAGAACCTCAACCCGCTCGAGGAGGCCCGGGCGCTCGAGCGCCTCATCAGCGAGTTCGGCCTCACCCACCAGGCCGCCGCCGATGCCGTGGGCCGCTCGCGCGCCGGGGTGAGCAATCTGCTGCGCCTGCTCGAGCTTGCACCGGAAGTGTGCGAGCTCGTGGAGCAGCGGCAGCTGGAGATGGGTCATGCGCGGGCGCTCCTGGCGCTCGAGCAGCGCCGCCGCCAGATCGAAGTGGCGAGCCTGGTGGCGAAGAAGGGGCTCTCGGTGCGCGAGACCGAGGCTCTGGTGCGGCGCCTGCAGGCACCGGCCGCCGGCAGCGCTGCCGCGGCGGACCTCCCGGCCCGCGATCCGAACGTCAAGCGCCTCGAGGATGACCTCGCCGAGAAGCTCGGCGCCCGGGTCGCCATCCAGCAGGGGAGCGGGGGCAAGGGCCGGCTCGTGGTCAGCTACAACAGCCTGGACGAGCTCGACGGGATCCTCGCGCATATTCAGTAGCAAGCGCTCCCCGGAGTCTCTATAATCCCGCGGCTTTTTGGCCGGCTTAAGCACGTAAGTGACTGAACCGCCGAATTAATGTAAGCCGCTTGCGCTTGAGCTCACGCGCAAGAACCAAGGCTCTTTTGAGCCCCTGTACAGGGACTTATATAAGGTGTTGGCGATCGATCTGCCCCACGCGCGGCGGCTGGCCTTCGGCGTCGTGCTGGCACAGGCGGCGGTCACTGTGACGGCGACGCTCGTAGCCTGGGGCGTCGCGGACCGGCGCGCGGCGCTCTCGGCGCTGCTCGGTGGCGGCATAGCAACCGTGGGCAGCCTGGTCATGGCGGGGCTCGTATTCGGCGGCGGGCGGGCCATGAACCCGCAGCGCGTGCTGGGCATGTTCTACCTCGGTGAGGCCGTGAAGGTCGCACTGGTGATCGTGCTGTTCGTGCTGGTGTTGAAGTGGGTGAATGTGGCGCCGCTGGCGATGTTCGTCGCGTTCTCGGCCACGTTCCTGGTGTACTGGATCGCGCTCGTGAGCGCGCTGCCGACCCTCGGCGGCGCGCGCCGCAGCGCCTGACGAAGGGTCGACTGGTAAAGAGCATGGCTGCCGCAGAACAAGCGCCGGGTGCAACCGAGTACATCCTGCACCACCAGAGCTTCCTTTCGAACAAGGCAGCTCACGGCATCGTTGATTTCTCGGTCATCAACTACGACACCGTATTCTTCTCAGTCGTCCTGGCGCTGGTGTTCTTCGGGCTGTTCTGGATGGTCGCGCGCAAGGCGACCGCCGGCGTGCCCGGCAAGACGCAGAACTTCATCGAGATCATCGTGGGCTTTGTCGATGGCCAGGTGCGCGACTCTTTCCACGGCGCCAGCCGCCTCATCGCGCCGCTGGCACTCACGATCTTCTGCTGGATCTTCCTCTTCAACTTCATGGACCTGGTGCCGGTCGACCTGCTGCCGGCAGCCGCGCGCAGCGCCGGTTTCGAGCACCTCAAGGTCGTTCCCAGCACCGACCTGAACGCGACCTTTGCCATGTCGCTTACGGTGTTCATCCTCATCATCTTCTACAGCATCAAGATGAAGGGCCTCGGCGGCTTCATCGGCGAGCTGACGCTGCAGCCGTTCCAGGCCAAGAACGTGCTGGTGCAGGCGCTGCTCGTGCCCATCAACTTCATCCTCGAGTTCGTCACCTTCATCGCGCGCCCCATTTCGCTGTCGTTGCGTCTGTACGGAAACCTGTATGCGGGCGAGATGGTATTCCTGCTGCTGGCAGCCTTGTCGCTGCAGGGATTCGGGCAGCTGAGTCACTTCAGTGGCTGGTTTTTCCTGGTCATGCAGGTGGTGCTGGCGCTCGCGTGGGGCATCTTCCACCTGCTTGTGATCCTGCTGCAGGCCTTCATATTCATGGTGTTGACGATCGTCTATCTGTCGATGGCCAGCGAGCATCACTGAGGGCGCTCGTTGGCGAGCTTCGTTTTTGAATCGGAACAGGGTTTCTTGAGGAGAGATTGAATGGAAAATATTGCACACATCCAGGCCATGACCGTACTGGCCGTCGGCATCATCTTCGGCATGGGAGCTCTTGGCACCGCCATCGGCTTCGGCATCCTGGGTGGCCGTTTCATTGAGGGCTCGGCCCGTCAGCCGGAACTGCTGCCGACGCTGCGCGTCCAGATGTTCCTGGTCGCAGGACTGCTCGACGCCGTGGCCATGATCGGCATCGGCTTCGCGCTGTTCTTCACGTTCGCGAATCCGTTCGTGAGCGCGTTGCAGGCCGCGCACTAAGACACGCCCCTTGGCGGGTGTGACGGCTCGAGGCAGGAGATAGGACCGTGAATATCAATCTCACGCTCATCGTGCAGATGGTCGTGTTCGCTCTGCTCATTTGGGGCACGATGAAGTGGATCTGGCCACCGATTCTTGCGCACATGGACGAGCGCTCGCGCACGATCGCGCAGGGCCTGGCCGCGGCCGAGAAGGGCGAGCAGGCCCTTACCGAGGCGCGCGGCAACGCGGATGCCATCATCCGCGAGGCACGCGAGCGCGCCACCCAGATCATCGATCACGCGCAGCACCGCGCCAACGAGATGGTCGAGGAGGCCAAGGGCACGGCGAACGAGGAAAGCGCGCGCCTGGTGGCGGCCGCGCATGAGCAGATCGAACTGGACACGACCCGCGCGCGCGAGAGCCTGCGCAAGGAAGTGGCCGGCATCGCCGTCGGCGCTGCCGCCAAGCTCCTCGGACGCGAGATCGACGCCAGCAAGCACGCTGAGCTGCTCGACAAGCTCGCGACGCAGATCTGAAGGGCGCACGCATCAATGGCTGACAAACTCACCGTGGCCCGACCCTACGCGCGCGCTGCCTTCCAGGAGGCCCGCGGCGAGGATCGCCTGGCGCAGTGGTCGGATTCACTGAAGACCGCCGCGCAGGTGGTGCGGGATCCGCGCGTCGAGAACCTGCTCGGCAATCCGCAGGTCACGCCCGCTGAGCTCGCGCAGCTTCTCATCAGCATTGCAGGCCCCGCCCTCGGCGAGCACGGCGCGAACTTCGTGCGCACGCTGGCCGAGAACCGTCGCCTGGCCTTCCTGCCCGAGATCTCCTCGCAGTTCGAAGCGCTCAAGGACGAGACCCAGGGGGTCGCCGACGTGACCGTGACCTCCGCCGCGGCGCTGGACGCCGCGCAAGCCGCCAAGTTGTCCGCCGCCCTCGAGAAGCGCCTGAAGCGCAAGGTGCGCCTGCACACCGAGGTCGACCCCGCCATCATCGGTGGCGCGATCGTGCGCGCCGGGGACCTCGTGATCGACGGCTCCATCGCGACGCGCCTTGAGCGCATCGCCTACGAACTGACCGCCTGAACGCAACGAATTCGCTTCCAGAGAGAACGCACATGGCCATCAAGGCAACCGAGATCAGCGATCTGATCAAGCAACGGATCGAGAACTTCAAGTCCGTCACCGAGGCGCGCAACGTCGGCACCATCGTGTCGGTCACCGACGGCATCACCCGCATCCACGGCCTCGCCGATGCGCGCTACGGCGAGATGCTGGAGTTCCCCGGCAACACCTTCGGTCTCGCGCTCAACCTCGAGCAGGACTCGGTCGGCGCGGTGGTGCTCGGCGACTACAAGCACCTCTCCGAAGGCGACACCGTGAAGACCACGGGCCGCATCCTCGAGGTCCCGGTGGGTCCGGAGCTCTTGGGGCGGGTGGTCGATGCCCTCGGCGCCCCGATCGATGGCAAGGGCCCGATCAAGACCAGCGGCACGGCGCCGATCGAGCGCGTGGCCCCGGGCGTCATCTACCGAAAATCCGTGAGCCAGCCGGTGCAGACCGGCTACAAGGCCGTCGATTCGATGGTGCCGATCGGTCGCGGCCAGCGCGAGCTCATCATCGGCGACCGCCAGACCGGCAAGACGGCGCTCGCCGTCGACACCATCATCAACCAGAAGTCTTCCGGCATTAAGTGCGTCTACGTCGCCATCGGCCAGAAGCAGTCGACGATCGCCAACGTGGTGCGCAAGCTCGAGGAGCACGGCGCCATGGCGCACACCATCGTGGTGGCCGCCTCGGCCTCGACGCCGGCGGCGCTGCAGTACATCGCCGCCTACTCGGGCGTCACCATGGGCGAGTACTTCATGGACAACGGTGAGGACGCCCTCATCATTTACGACGACCTCTCCAAGCAGGCCGTCGCCTACCGCCAGATTTCGCTGCTCTTGCGCCGTCCGCCGGGCCGCGAAGCCTTCCCCGGGGATGTGTTCTATCTGCACTCCCGGCTGCTCGAGCGCAGCGCGCGCGTCAACGAGGAATACGTGGAGATGGTCAGCAAGGGCAAGGTGAAGGGCAAGACCGGTTCCCTCACCGGGCTGCCGATCATCGAGACCCAGGCGGGCGACGTCACCGCGTTCGTGCCGACCAACGTCATCTCGATCACCGACGGGCAGATCTTCCTCGAGACCGACCTGTTCAACGCCGGCATCCGTCCGGCCATGAACGCCGGCATCTCGGTGTCGCGCGTCGGTGGCGCGGCCCAGACCGACATCATCAAGAAGCTCGGTGGCGGCATCCGCCTGGCGCTCGCCCAGTACCGCGAGCTCGCCGCCTTCTCGCAGTTCGCTTCCGACCTCGATGAAGCGACCCGCAAGCAGCTCGAGCGCGGCCAGCGCACGACCGAAATGATGAAGCAGAAGCAGTACGCCCCCATGTCGGTGGCGGAGATGGCGCTGTCGATCTACGCGGTCAACAACGGCTACATGGACAAGGTGGACCTGAAGAAGATCACCGCCTTCGAGGCCGCCTTGCAGGCGTTTGCGCACAGCAATTACAAGTCGATGCTCGATGGCATCAATGCGCAGCCTAAGTTCTCCAAGGAGAACGAGGCGCTCTTGAAGAAGTGCATCGAGGACTTCATCGCCACGGGTACTTACTAGGGCGCCAAGCCATGCCGGGCACCAAGGAAATCCGCAGCAAGATCGCGAGTGTGAAGAGCACTCAGAAGATCACCAAGGCCATGCAGATGGTGGCCACCAGCAAGATGCGCCGCGCCCAGGAGCGCATGCGGCTGGCGCGCCCGTACGCGCAGAAGATGCGCCACGTCATCGGCCACCTGACGCAGGCGAACCCGGACTACCGCCACCCGTTCCTCTCCAACCGCGACACCAAGGGCGTTGGCATCATCGTCATCTCGAGCGATCGGGGACTCGCCGGCGGCCTCAATGCCAACGTCTTCAAGCAGACGCTGCAGCTCGTGCGCCAGTGGCAGGAGAAGGGGGCGCAGGTGAGCCTGTGCCTGATCGGCACCAAGGGCCTGAACTTCTTCCGGCGCCTGAACCTGCCGATCCTCGCCAACATCACAGGGTTGGGCGACCGCCCGCACATCAAGGACCTGATCGGCCCGGTCAAGGTGATGCTGGATGCCTACCGAGAGGGCCAGCTCGATCGCCTCTTCCTGGTGAACGCGCAGTTCGTGAACACCATGACGCAGAAGCCGGACGTCGAGCAGCTGCTGCCGATCGAGGCCATCGACACGCAAGACCTGCAGGAGCACTGGGACTACATCTACGAGCCGGACGCCGAGGCGATCCTCGACGGACTGCTCATGCGCTACATCGAGTCACAGGTGTACCGCGGCGCGGTCGAGAACGTGGCATCCGAGATGGCGGCACGCATGATCGCCATGGGGGCTGCGACCGACAACGCCGGCAAGCTGATTGGTGAGTTGCAACTGATTTACAACAAGGCCCGCCAGGCCGCGATCACGAAAGAGCTTTCGGAGATCGTGGGCGGCGCGGCTGCGGTTTGAGGAAAGCACATGGCTGACGGACACATTACCCAGATCATCGGCGCCGTCATCGACGTCGAGTTCCCGCGCGATTCCATCCCGCACATCTACGAGGCGCTCAAGCTCAGGGACGTGGACCTCACGCTCGAGGTGCAGCAGCAGCTCGGCGACGGCGTGGTGCGCACCATCGCCATGGGTGCGTCCGAAGGCCTCAAGCGCGGCCTTGCCGTGCAGTCGACCGGTGCGCCGATCTCGGTGCCGGTGGGCGCCGGCACCCTCGGGCGCATCATGGACGTGCTCGGTCACCCGCAGGACAACCGCGGCAAGGTCGAGACCAAGGAGTATCTGCCGATCCACCGCCCGCCGCCGCCGTTCGACGAGCAGGCCGGTGGCCAGGACCTTTTGGTCACGGGCATCAAGGTCATCGACCTCCTGGTGCCGTTCGCCAAGGGCGGCAAGGTCGGCCTGTTCGGCGGCGCCGGCGTCGGCAAGACCGTCAACATGCTCGAGCTCATCAACAACATCGCCAAGCAGTACAGCGGACTTTCCGTGTTCGCAGGCGTCGGTGAGCGCACCCGCGAGGGCAACGATTTCTATCACGAGATGATCGAGTCGGGCGTCATCGACAAGGACAACCTCGTCAACTCCAAGGTGGCGATGGTGTACGGCCAGATGAACGAGCCGCCGGGCAACCGCCTGCGCGTCGCGCTCACCGGCCTCACCATGGCCGAGTATTTCCGCGACGAGGTGCGCCCGGACTCCGGCGGCAAGGGCCGCGACGTGCTGTTCTTCGTCGACAACATCTACCGCTACACGCTCGCCGGCACCGAAGTGTCGGCACTCCTGGGGCGCATGCCCTCCGCGGTCGGCTACCAGCCGACGCTCGCCGAGGAGATGGGCGTGCTGCAGGAGCGCATCACCTCCACCAAGAAGGGCTCGATCACCTCCATCCAGGCGGTGTACGTGCCGGCCGACGACCTGACCGATCCCTCACCCGCGACCACCTTCGCGCACCTGGATGCGACCGTAGTACTGTCGCGCCAGATCGCATCGCTTGGCATTTATCCGGCGGTGGATCCGCTGGATTCCACCAGCCGCCAGCTCGACCCGCTGGTGGTCGGCGAAGAGCACTACAACGTGGCGCGCGGCGTGCAGGCGGTGCTGCAGCGTTACAAGGAGCTGCAGGACATCATCGCGATCCTAGGCATGGACGAGCTGTCCGAAGAGGACAAGCAGACCGTGTACCGCGCCCGTAAGGTGCAGCGCTTCCTGTCGCAGCCCTTCAACGTCGCCAAGGTGTTCACTGGCCAGGACGGCAAGATCGTGCCGCTGAAGGACACCATCCGCGGCTTCAAGGGCATCATCAACGGCGAGTTCGACTCCCTCCCCGAGCAGGCGTTCTACATGGTCGGCGCGATCGAGGAAGCGGTCGCCAAGGCCAAGACGCTGCAGTAAGCGCACCCGAAGGCGAATCATCATGGCCGAAGCTGCCACCATCCAGGTCGATATCGTCAGCGCGGAAGGAGAGATCTTCTCCGGCCCCGCCGCCGAGGTGGACGCGCCCGCTTCCGAGGGCAGCATCGGCATTCACCCGCGCCACGCCCCGCTGCTGACGCTGCTGAAGGCGGGCGAGGTGCGGGTGAAGACTACCGATGGCGCCGAGCATTTCTTCTTCGTCGGCGGCGGGGCGCTGGAAGTGCAGCCCAACAAGGTCACCGTGCTCGCCGACACCGCACTGCGCGCCAAAGACATCGATGAGGCGGCGGCGGTGGCCGCCAAGCAGCGCGCGGAAAGCGCGCTCCTGGACCGCACCGATCGCATCACGATCGCCGAGGCGCAGGCGGAGCTTGCACGCGCCGTGGCCCAGCTGAAAGTTCTCGAGCGGTTGCGCAAGCTCCGGGGCTGATCCCACGGACCCCTTGCAGGATCAGCTTCCCACCGCGATGGCTCCCGCCACCGGCGCCGGCACGCCCGGGGCCTTGGTCGCCTGTGCGCGCAACCTGAAGACCGGTCTGGCGCTCCTCGGGCTGCGGCGCCGCTGGCCCGCGCACCTGATCGTGAGCTTCGACCAGGTGGCGCTGCTGCTGTTGCTGAACCTCCTGGTGTGGGCGGTGCTCGAGAAGGTGCATGCCCCGCATGGCGTACCGCTTGAGCTCGACGGGCTCTTCGGCTGGGCCTGCTATCTGCTCCTCGGCCTTGCCGCCTGTGCGCTCGTCAGCCGCGTGCAGGCGAAAGCGGCCAACACGCGTGCGCTCTTGGTCGCGGTCCTGTGCGTCACGCCCTTCGTGCTCACGCTCTTCTGGCTGGCGCAGGATCTGCCGGTGGTGCGCGCCCGGCCGCTGCTCATCATGAGCGCAGCGCTCATCTACCTCGGCTTCCTCAGCGTGCGGGTACTGGGGGCGGCGTTTGGCGTCGTGCGTCTGCGCCCGGCGCTGGTGGCGCTCGCGCTGCTGCTCGCCTCGCCCTGGGCGCTCGCCACCCTGAATCTCGATACGCGCCTGTGGGTTGCCGATGACACGAGTGACTCGCAAAGTGATGAGGACGCCGCGCAGACCGAGGTACTCTTTTATGACCAGCCGGCACGCATCGCGGCGGCCGCCGCGCGCGTGCGCCCGACCCAGGCGGGCAAGACGAGCCTGTACTTCGTCGGCTTCGCCGGCGATGGTGACCCGCCGCTGTTCCGCCGCGAGGCGCAGTTCGCGGCCGAGGCTTTCGCGCGCCGCTACGGCACCGACGGGCGCACGCTGCTGCTGGTCAATGACATCGAGGACCGCGATTCCTACCCTCTGGCGAGCGTCTCGGGGCTGTCGCAGGCGCTGAAAGTGCTCGCCGCGCGCATGGACCCGGACAACGACGTGCTGGTGCTGTTCCTGACCTCGCACGGCTCGCAGGATGGCCTCGAGGTGCAGAACGGCTCACTGCCGCTCGCGCAGCTGGCCCCATCCGACCTGCACGAGGCGCTCGATGGCGCCGGGATCCGCTGGCGCCTGATCGTGGTGTCGGCCTGTTATGCGGGCGTGTTCCTCGATGAGCTGAAGAACGACAACACCGCCATCATCACGGCCGCGGACGCCGAACACACTTCCTTCGGCTGCGAGGAGGACCGCAAGCTCACCTGGTTCGGCGAGGCGTTCCTGCAGGACGCACTGCCCGGCAGCGCCACCCTCAGCGACGCCTTCAAAAAGGCGAGCACGCTCATCGCGCAGCGCGAGGACATTGAGCACCAGGAGCACTCCAACCCGCAGCTGTTCGTGGGTGAGGCCATGAAGCGCAAGCTCGCCGTCCTCGAGGCGGGGCACCCGGGCCAGGAGCGGCACTCGTTTACCGTCCAACGGTGAGTACAATCCACCCCCATGGCTAAGACGAAGCACCGCCCGCGCCAGAGCGCCACGGCCCCCCTCGCGGTGGTGATCCTCGCCGCCGGCGAGGGCAAGCGCATGAAATCGGCCCTGCCGAAGGTGTTGCAGCCGCTCGCGGGCGTGCCGCTGCTGCAGCGGGTCGTGGACGCCGCGCATGCCTTGAGGCCGGCCTCGATCACGGTGGTCTACGGGCACGGCGGGGACGCCGTGCGCGCTGCGCTCGCGGGCGAAAAGCTCACCTGGGTGCTGCAGCAGGAGCGGCGCGGCACCGGACACGCGCTGCAGCAGGCCCTGCCGCACATCGCAGACGGCGCGCGGGTGCTGGTGCTGTACGGCGACGTGCCCCTGATCCGGGTGCAGACCCTCGAGGAGCTGCTGCTTGCAGCCGGCAACACCGGCGTCGCACTCCTGAGCGTGGAGCTCGCCGACCCCGAGGGCTACGGTCGCGTGCTGCGCAATGCCCGCGGGCAGGTGCAGAGAGTTGTCGAGCAGAAGGATGCCACGCGCCGCGAGCTGCGGGTGCGGGAGTGCAACACCGGGGTGCTGGTGGCTCCCGCGCAGCGGCTGCGCGCCTGGCTCGCCGCGGTGCGCCCGCACAATGCCCAGGGCGAGTACTACCTTACCGACGTCATCGCGCTCGCGGTGAAGTCGAAGATCCCCGTGACCCCGCTTATCGCGCCGACCGCGCTCGAGGTGCTGGGCGTCAACGACAAGATACAGCTGGCGCAGCTGGAGGGTGCCTGGCGCGCTCAGGTCGCCCACGAGCTGATGCGCGCCGGCGTGACGCTCGCGGATCCTGAGCGCCTCGACGTGCGCGGCACGTTGAGCCACGGCCGCGACGTGAGCCTCGATGTGAATGTCGTCATCGAGGGCCGCGTCGTGCTCGCCGACCGGGTGCGCATCGGTCCCGGGTGCGTGCTGCGCAACTGCGAGATCGGCGCCGGCACCGAGGTGGCCGCGCACTGCGTCATCGACGGTGCCGTCATTGGTCCTGACTGCAGCATCGGGCCGTTCGCGCGCGTGCGGCCGGCGTCGACGCTCGCAGCCGGTGTGCACATCGGCAATTTCGTGGAAGTGAAGAACTCGCAGCTCGGCGCCGGCTCCAAGGCCAACCATCTGGCGTACGTGGGCGATGCCGAGCTCGGCGCGCGCGTGAACATTGGCGCCGGTACCATCGTCGCCAACTACGACGGCGCCAACAAGCATCGCACCCTCGTCGGCGATGACGTCCATACCGGCAGCAACAGCGTGCTCGTGGCGCCGATCACCGTCGGCGCCGGCGCCACGGTCGCGGCCGGCTCGACCGTCACCCGCGAGGTGCCGGCCGGCAAGCTCACCGTGGCGCGCGCCCGCCAGGCGACCGTGGATGACTGGCAGCGACCGCAGAAGAAGAAATGAGCCGCCACCGCACACCTTTGGACCCCGCGCGGCGCCCCGCAGGTGCGCAGCCATGAGCGCCTCGCACGGCCGACGCCCACCGGGAGCGGAAGCTGAACTGCGCGAACTCCTCGGGCACCTGGAGGCCCGTTCGCAGCGCCTGCGCGCCGCCGGCGAGGGCGCTGCCCGCGGCCAGGAGCGGCTGGCCCCGCGTGAGCTCGAGGAGCTGCGCCGGGCCTGGCACCGCTATTGCGAGGTCATCGCCGAGCTCGGCGAGCCGGAAGGGGACCCGAAGCCCCCGCCGCGCTCCTGAATCCTCCCGCTTAAGGCTCGCAGGCCCTTGCGCCGGGGCGCACCCGGCCGCACCTAGGAGTGGCTGCGCGGCGCCCGGCGCGGGTTAGGTCTCGTTTTCGCGAGTAAAATCAGCGTTTTCCACCCTTTTCGGGCAAACTTGAGGACTCGCGGCGCCTTAGGGTTAGCCGAAGTAAGTCGAGGCAAGAGGCCATGTGCGGAATCGTCGGAGCGGTCGCCGAGCGCGACGTAGTCCCCATCCTCATGGAGGGCTTAAGGCGCCTGGAGTATCGCGGCTACGACTCCGCCGGCATTGCGGTCCTCAATGGCTCCGAGCACCTCACGCGCCTGCGCACGGTGGGCAAGGTGCGCATGCTCGATGACGCCCTCGAGCAGACCCCCACCCACGGCAAGATCGGCATCGCCCACACCCGCTGGGCCACCCACGGCATCCCGAGCGAGCGCAACGCCCACCCGCACATCTCGCGCGACGGGCTGGCGATCGTGCACAACGGCATCATCGAGAACCACGAGGAGCTGCGCGCCGATCTGGAGCGGCGCGGCTACACCTTCTCCTCGGAGACCGACACCGAGGTCATCGCGCACCGCATCCACCTGCACCTGCAGACCATGGCTGACCTGTTCAAGGCCGTGCGCGCCACGGTTGCCGAGCTTGAGGGCGCCTACGCGCTGGTGGTGGTGAGCGAGCACGACCCGGACCGCCTGATTCTCGCCCGCGAGGGCTGCCCGGTCGTCATCGGGCTGGGCAAGGATGAGAACTTCGTGGCCTCCGATGTCGCGGCGCTCCTGCCGGTGACGCGCCGCTTCATCTTCCTCGAGGAGGGCGATGTCGCCGAGGTGCGCCGCCAGAGCGTGCGTGTCATCGACCGCGACGGCAACACGGCCGAGCGCGCGATCCGCGAGAGCGAGCTGTCGGCCGACTCCGCCGAGCGCGGCCAGTACGCGCACTTCATGCTCAAGGAAATACACGAGCAGCCGCGCGCCATCGCCGACACGCTCTCCGAGCGCGTGGCCAACGGGCGCCTGCTGGAGCAGGCCTTCGGGCCGGCGGCCACCGAAGTCTTCAAGCGCACCCAGAACGTGCACATCGTCGCCTGCGGCACGAGCTACCACGCCGCGAGCGTGGCGCGCTATTTCATCGAGCAGATCTGCAAGATCCCCTGCGCGATCGACATCGCCAGCGAGTACCGCTACCGCAACCCGCTGGTGCCGGCGAACTCGCTGTTCGTCACCATCTCGCAGTCGGGCGAGACCGCCGACACGCTCGCCGCGCTGCGTCTTGCCAAGCAGGCCGGCTACCTGTCCTCGCTTTCCATCTGCAACGTCCCGGAGAGCTCGCTGGTGCGCGAGTCGGAGCTCGTTATGCTCACGCGTGCGGGACCTGAGATCGGGGTGGCCTCCACCAAGGCCTTCACCACGCAGCTGGCGGCGCTCGGCATGCTGGTGATCGCACTGGCGCGCCACCACACCGCCGATGCCGAGCGCGAGCGCGGACTCGTGACGCGCCTCATCGAGCTGCCGGCGCTGGTGGAGAAGACCCTGGAGCTCGATCCGGTCATCCACCGCCTCGCCGAGCGCTTCGCCGGCAAGCACCACGCGCTGTTTCTCGGGCGCGGCGCGCTCTACCCGATCGCCATGGAGGGCGCACTGAAGCTCAAGGAAATCTCCTACATCCACGCCGAGGCCTACCCGGCCGGCGAGCTCAAGCACGGCCCGCTCGCGCTCGTGGATGCCGACATGCCGGTGGTCACGGTGGCCCCCAATAACGACCTGCTCGAGAAGCTCAAGTCCAACCTGCAGGAAGTGCGGGCGCGCGGCGGCGAGCTCATCGTGTTCGCCGATCCTGAGTCGGGTCTGAAGTCGAGTGATGGCGTCACCGTCATCGAGATGCCGCGCCACGTGACCTACTTCCAGGCGCCGGTGGTGTACACCGTGCCGCTGCAGCTGCTCGCCTACCATGCCGCGATCCTCAAGGGCACCGACGTCGACCAGCCGCGCAACCTCGCCAAGAGCGTCACCGTCGAGTAGCGGCGTCGATTCAACACCGGCCGCACCCGCCGCCCCGTTGGGGTTTGCGGTAGGATCGCAGGCCCAATGAGCGCCAGAATCCCGGTCGCGGACCTGCTCGCCGGCCTCTCCATCGCAGGCCTGTTGCTGCCCGAGGCCGTCGCCTACTCCGGACTTGCGAGCCTGCCGCCGCAGGCCGGCGTGATCGCGCTGTTCGCCGGACTCGTGTGTTACGGCCTGATCGGCCGCAGCCCCTATGCCATCGTCACCGCCACGTCCTCCTCCGCGGCGGTGCTCGCTTCGGCGCTCGTGGCGCTCGGCGCCGGGGACGTGGCGCAGCGGGTGCTGTATGCGGCGTTGCTCGTCGCGGCAACCGGCGTAGCCTTCGCGCTCGCAGGCGTGCTGCGACTCGGGGTGATCTCGGCGCTGATCGCGCGCCCGGTGCTGCGCGGCTACGCGTTTGGTCTCGCGCTCGTCATCGCGGTCAAGCAGTGGCCGCAGCTGGTCGGGGTGCACACCCACAGCGGCAACTTCTTCGCACTGCTGAGCGAACTTGCGCAGGACGCGGGCGCCTGGCATACGCCGAGTCTCGGCTGCGGGCTGGCAGCGCTCGCCGGGCTCTTTCTCCTCGAGCGCATGCCGCGCGTGCCCGGGGCGCTGGTCGTGATCGTCGCGAGCATTGCCGCCGCCTCCTACCTTGCCGGGCACGGGGTCGCGCTCACCGGTCCCATCCGGCTCGCCGTGAGCCTGCCTCACTTCAGCCTGCCCGAGGGCGTGCACTGGCCGCTGGTGGTGGAGTTCTCACTCGCGCTCATGTTCATCCTGTACGCCGAGTCGTACGGCTCGATCCGCACCTACGCGCTCAAGCACGATCAGCCGGTGCAGCCGAACCGTGACCTGCTCGCGCTCGGGGTTGCGAATCTCGTCTCCGGTCTCTTGCAGGGCACCCCGGTCGGCGCCGGCTACTCGGGGACCTCCGCGAACGAGGCCGCGGGCGCGCGCTCGCGCGCCGCGGGCCTTGCGGCCGCTGCCATCATCCTGGTGCTGGTGCTCTTGTTCCTGCGCTGGATCGAGCGCATTCCCGAGCCGGTGCTGGCGGCGATCGTGATCCACGCGGTCAGTAAGTCCATGCGCCTGAGCGTCTTCAGCAACTACCTGCGCTGGCACCGCGACCGCCTGATCGTGCTCGCCGCGGTGCTCGCGGTCATGGTGTTCGGGGTGCTCAACGGCCTCCTGGCCGCGATCGCCTTCAGCCTGGCGATGCTGGTGCGCTCGCTCGCCACCCCGCGCCTCTCGGTGCTCGGCCGGGTGGGCGCGCACGACTACGTGAGCGTCGCGCGCTTCCCAGCGGCGATCACGGAGCCCTCCATGCTGGTAGTGCGCCCCGAGGAGCCGCTGTTCTTCGCCAACGCCGAGCCGCTGCTCACTCAGGTGCGCGAGCGGGTATTGGCGCAGCCGGCGGCGCACATTCTGGTCCTGAGCCTGGAGGAATCGCCGGACCTCGACAGCACCGCGCTCGAGGCGCTCGCGGAGTTTGGCGCCTGGTTCGCGGCGCGCGGCGGCGAACTGCGGCTGGCGCGCCTGAAGGACGATGCGCGTGAGGCGCTGGAGCGCGCCGCAGGGGCGCAGCTGCCGCCCGGGGCGCTCGACTATTCAAGCGTGGACGATGCGGTGCAGGGGCGGTGCGTCACGCCGGGAAAGCCCTGACGCTGCGCCGCGGCGGCCCCAAGGCTCGGGTTTGGCGTGTCCGTCTGACAGCCACGGGCGAGGTGTTGGGGTAGCGTCCCCGCTTCGTGCTACTCTTGACAAGCTGGCGGACAGACGCGGGCCGGTCGCTGCGGCGCCTGTCGCCGCGCCACCTGACAAGACACGTGCAGGCCGTGTGCGCACGGCGCCGCACCCTGAAAAATACGGAAAAAAAGCGTAATACCGAAGGATCGTGGAGGACACCATGGCGGATGAGACCCCCCCGGCAGCCAACAATCCCTACACGCAGACCCACGTGGTGGTGGCGGGTGACACGCTGTCAAAGATCGCGCAGAAGTACTACGGCGACCCCTCGCTCTTCACCCAGATCTTCGAGGCCAACCGGGACATCCTGAAGGATCCGAACAAGATCTTTCCGGGTCAGAAGCTGAAGATCCCGTAACAGTTCGTTATTCCGTCCCAACCGCAACAGAGGATGTCGAAAATGAAGAAGCAATTTGTTTGGCTGCTGGCCGCAATGATGGCACTGGTCATCGTCGGCTGCGCGAACCAGAAGGGGCCGGCCGAGCAAGCCATCGCCGGGGCCGAGACCGCGCTCGCCGCGGTGCGCGATCAGGCGCAGAAGTACGTGCCCGATCAGCTGCAGGCGGTCGATGCGCAGATCGCCAGCGCCAAGGACGCCTTCGCCAAGGGTGACTACAAGGGCGTGCTGGCCGCAGGTCCCGGGATCATGACCGCGATCAGCAGCCTGAAGGATGCCGCGTCCGCCAAGGCCGCCGACGCCGAGGCCGCCCTCTCCAAGGCCAAGGATGCCTGGAGCTCGGTGAGCACCGATGTGCCGAAGATGGTCGATGCCATCCAGAGCCGCGTCGACATCCTCTCCAAGTCGCACCACCTGCCGCCGAACGTGACCAAGGACTCACTCGCCGCCGCCAAGAGCGGGCTCGACTCGCTGAAGTCCATGTGGTCCGACGCCTCGAGCGCCGCCAGCTCGGGTGACTACACCGGCGCGATGGCCAAGGCGCAGTCCGTGAAGGACAAGGCCGCCGACATCATGAAGTCACTCGGCATGACTTCCTAAGAGAGCCGTTCGGCACCGGCCGCCTCGCGATGGCCTCTAGGGGGCGAGGCGGCCGGTGAGATCGTAGGCGTCCGCGGCCACGATCCTGACGTCGGCGAACTCCCCGGCGCGCAGGCCGGGAGCGGGGCCGATACGTACCACCCCGTCGATCTGCGGGGCATCAGCCGCGCTGCGCGCGATCGCGCCCTGCGCATTCACCTCATCCACCAGTACCCGCATGCGCGAGCCGACGCGGCGCGCGAGGCGTGCGGCGCTGATCTGCGCGGCGCGCTCCATGAAGCGCGCATAGCGCTCCTCCTGAACTTGCGCGGGCACCGCTCCGGCGAGCGCATTGGCGCGGGCACCCTCCACGGGTGAGTACTTGAAGCAGCCGACCCGGTCGAGCTGCGCCTCATCGAGCCACGCCAGGAGCTCGGCGAATTCCGCCTCCGTCTCCCCGGGGAAGCCGACGATGAAGGTGCTGCGCAGCGTCAGCTCCGGGCAGGCACGCCGCCAGGCGCGGATGCGCTCGAGCGTATTCACCGCATGCGCGGGACGGCGCATGCGCTTGAGCACGCTCGGGCTGGCGTGCTGGAAGGGGATGTCGAGGTAGGGCAGCACGCCGCCTGCCGCCATGAGCGGGATCACCGCATCGACGTGCGGGTAGGGATATACGTAGTGCAGGCGCACCCACACCTGAAGCTCGGCGAGGGCGCAGGCCAGGTCGATGAAGCGCGTCTCGTAGCGCCTGCCGCGCCAGTCAGCCGCCCGGTAGCGCAGGTCCGCCCCATAGGCGCTGGTGTCCTGCGAGATGACGAGGAGTTCCTTCACCCCGGCGTTGACGAGGCGTTCGGCCTCGCGCATCACCGCATCGATCGGGCGGCTGGCGAGCAATCCACGCAGCGCCGGAATGATGCAGAAGCTGCACTTGTTGTTGCAGCCTTCTGCGATCTTCAGGTACGCGTAGTGCCGCGGCGTCAGGCGCACGCCCTGCGGCGGCAGCAGGTCGAGGAACGGCGCATGCTGCGGCGGCAGGTGCTCGTGCACCGCGCTCACCACCTCCTCGTAGGCGTGCGGTCCGGTCACCTTGAGCACGCGCGGGTGGCGCTCGAGGATGCGCTCGGGCCTCGCCCCGAGACACCCGGTAACGATGACCCGGCCGTTGGCCTCCAGTGCCTCCCCGATGGCATCGAGTGACTCATCTACCGCCGCATCGATGAAGCCACAGGTGTTGACCACGACTACGTCGGCGGCCTCGTAGGTGGGGGCGACCTCGTAGCCTTCGGCGCGCAGCTGCGTGAGGATGCGCTCGGAGTCCACCAGCGCTTTCGGGCAGCCGAGGCTGACGAAGCCGACCCTGGGCGCGCGCGCCCGGCGGGCACGCGCGGGCGGGCGGCGGGTCTTTACGGGCTTCGGGGTGGTCGCGGGCATGGGGCGTGAGGACCTGTGGGTCCTGAGGGGGAGAAAAGGGCGGCTATGCTAGCCGCGGGCTGCGCGCGGCGCTACTTCAGCCGCCGCCGCTGCCCGTCACGGGGGCGTTCGGCTGCGGGGGCCCCAGGGGGGCGGGGCGCTGGTGGACCCTGTAGAGCGCATAGAAGGCCACGAGCACGATCAGCGGCATCACCAGGTACGGCCACATCGCGGTGCGCCGCTCGCGCTTAGCGGCCATAGAGCCCCACGAGCTCCGCGCTGCCCAGGGACTGCGCGTGTACGTTGAAGCCGATGAATGCCGCGGTCGCATCCTGGGGCAGGTCGAGCCTGGCAACCTTCAGCGCGTAGAGACGGAAGAAATAGTGGTGGGGCTTGCCCGGCGGCGGACACGGTCCCCCGTAGCCGGTGGTGCCGAAGTCGGTGCGGCCCTGCACGGCGCCGGCGGGCAGCAGCGGCTTCTTGGCGTCCCCGGCACCGGCGGCGAGTGAGGTCACGTTCGCGGGGATGTTGTAGACCAGCCAGTGCCACCAGCCGCTGCCGGTGGGAGCGTCCGGGTCATGTACCAGGAGCGCGAAGCTCTGCGTACCGCGGGGCGCATTGCTCCAGGCGAGCGCCGGGGAGACGTTGCCCCCCTGGCAGCCAAAGCCATTGAACACCTGGGCGTCGGCGAGCCTGCCGCCGGGGGCAAGATCCGGGCTCGTGAGAGTGAACTTCGCAGCCGGGGTGTCTGCGGCGACTGCGGCGGCAGCCAGGGCGAGCGTCGCGAGCCAGGTGAGCGCGGTTAGGAGCCTGCGTTTCATCCCATTCCCCTCGAGGTATCCGGAAAAGACCGCATAGCCGGGACCGGCGCCGCAGTGTGCAGCGGCGCGGGGGAAGAGTGCAAATGAGGGCGCGGGGCCACCGGCGGCGGTGGCCCGCGCATCAGGCTAGATCAGCCGCGGACCCAATGACCGGGGCTGTAGTGCCAGGTGTTGCCGACCGGGCGCCACACGTGCGCGACCCAGTGGTAGCCCGGGCGCGGCGCGGTCCATACCCCCGCATGCCACACGTAGGCGCCACCTTCCCAGCGGTAGTGGCCGGCGACCCAGAAGTAGCCCGGGGCGGGAGCCACGCCGATGACCTCAGCGCGCGGCGGCGGCGGCGCGCTGTAGGCCACGACCTCGCCGGGCACCACGACGGCCGCAGGGCGCGCGGTGACGACACAGCCGGACAGCGTTGCCACCAGCACGGCGGCAGCGACGCCCGCTTTCAGTGAAGTAAGTCTCATCATCTGTCTCCTGTAGTTCGCGCATGGGGCGGAAAACCCTGAGTCCTGTGCAACGCGCGAGATAGGGAAGCAGCATACATACGGCCCTGCGGCGCAAAAGGTTAGAGTATGGAAAATGCGAACCCTGTCAGACCGTGACGCCGGAGCACACCGGTTCAGCCGCCATTCAGCGCGCATTTCGCGGGCCCGCACGTGAGCTTCGACCGCGACTACTACGCGCGCTACTACTTCGACCCGCGCACCGCGGTGTCGAACGCCACCGAGATGCGCGCGCGCGCACGGCTGATCGCGGCCATGACGCAGCACGCCGACCTGCCGGTGCGGCGCATCCTCGAGGCCGGCTGCGGCACGGGCCTGCTGCGCGCGGCACTGCGACGCCTGTTGCCGCAGGCGCAGTACGTCGGGCTCGAGGCGAGCGAGTACCTGTGCCAGCGTTACGGCTGGGAGTGCGGACGCCTCGAGGACTACCGCACGCGTACCCCCTTCGACCTCGTCATCTGCTACGACGTGCTGCAGTACCTCGAGGCGCCCGCCGCCGCGCGTGCCCTGCAGAACTTCGGTGAGCTGTGCCGCGGGGTGCTCTACTTCAGCGCGCTTACCCGCTACGACCTTGAGCACAACGCGGACCCCAAGCGCACCGACCACGACGTGCACCTGCGCAGCGGCGCCTGGTACAAGGCGCGCCTGCGGCGTCAGTTCCGCGAGGCAGGACTCGGCTTCTGGCTGCGGCGCGGCGCGCCGCTCACGCTCTGGGAGCTCGAGGCCGACCCCGGAGTCACCAGCGGGCGGCCGCGGCGCCGGAAGAACGGATAAAGCGGCAGGCCGAGCAGGATGAGGACGAGGGTCGCGATCGACTCGCCGGGCTTGGCGAGGAAGGCGCTGATGACGATCCACACCATGACGATGACGACCAGCACCGGCACTACGGGATACCCCGGCACGCGGAACGGCCGCGGGCTGTGCGGCCAGCGACGCCGCAGCACGATCACGGCGAGCACCACCGGGATCCAGAACAAGGCGTAACTCACCACCGCCATGTTGGTGAGCTCCTCGAACGTGCCCGAGAGCGCCAGTGCCGCCGCCCACACGCAGGTGAGCGCCAGCGACGTGAGCGGCACGCGCGTATTGGGGCTTAAGCGTCCGAAGCCGCGGAAGAACAGGCCATCGCGCGCCGCCGCGTAGGAGACGCGGGCGCGCGTGAGGATGGTGCCATTCAGTGAGCCGATGGTGGAGATCAGGAAGATGAGCGCGGCGACCGCCAGGGCGCGCGCGCCGAGGAAGGTCTGCACGGCGCGCGCCGCCACGGACGGGGCGTGCGGGTAGGCGGTGGAGTTGGCGCTGGCGACCTGCCAGAAGGGCAACGCGTACAGGTAGGCGGTGTTGATGAGCAGGTAGATCGCGAGCACCAGGAGCATGCCGCCGACGATGGCGCGCGGCAGATTGCGCTGCGGTTCGTGCACCTCGCTCGCCGCCATCGGCAGGTACTGCCAGCCGCTGTAGGCCCACAGCGCTGCGAACATCGCCGCCCCGAAACCGGCCAGGCCGCCGGTCGGCGTGCCCGCAGGAGTGAGGAGATTGATGGCGTCATGGGTACCGGAAAACAGGAACACGCCCACCGCGACCGCGAGGATCGCCAGCACCTTGGTCACGGTGAGGAAGGTCTGCACGCGGCCGCCGAACATGACGCCGGCGCAGTTGATGGCGGCGAACACCGCGATCACCCCGACCGCGATCAGCTGCCGCGTGCCGAGTTCGAAGGTGTGCGGGCTGCCGAAGAGCGTGACGCTGCGGCTGAACCACACGTGCGTGAACGGGTGGATGTCTGCGAGGAAGATCGCCACCGCCGCCCCGTAGGCGGCGATGCTCGCGCCCCCGAGCAGAAAACTGTTGCAGGCGTACAGGAACCCGGGCACTTCGCCGAACGCCGCCCGCAGGTAGACGTACTCCCCGCCCGCGTCCGGCAACAGCGCCCCGAGCTCCGCGAAGCACAGCGCCGCCAGCAGCGCGACGAGCCCCGCCGCCACCCAGGCGCCGAGCACCAGGGCGGGCGTGCCGACCGCCTGCGCCATCTGCGCGGACTTCAGGAACACCCCGGTGCCGATGGTGATGCCCACCACGAGGGAGGTGGCGTGGGTGAGTGTCAGGTCGCGGCGCGGCTCAAGTTCGAAGGCTTGCATGTCAGGCTATCGTACAATCGCCCCAGGCGTTGCATGGAGCTAAAAGATGGCAGCCCACGAATACCACGCGCAGGTGCACTGGGCGCGCGGTGCGGCGGCGTTCCTCGACAACCGCTACAGCCGCGGCCACATCTGGCGCTTCGACGGCGGCACCGAGGTGCCGGCCTCCTCGTCACCGAATGTCGTGCGCGTGCCGATGTCGGTCGAGGCGGCGGTGGATCCGGAAGAAGCCTTCGTTGCCTCCCTCGCGAGCTGCCACATGCTGTGGTTCCTGCACTTCGCCGCGCAGGAGCGCTGGTGCGTGGATGACTATCTTGACGCTGCCACGGGTGTCATGGGCAAGAACGCCCAGGGGCGCATGGCGATGCTCACCGTGACGCTGCACCCGCAGGTCGCCTTCGCCGGCACCGCCCCTGAGCCTGCGGCGCTCGAGCGCCTGCACCACCGCGCGCACGAGGCCTGCTTCATCGCCAACTCGGTGACCACGGATGTGCGCATCGAGCCCGTGCCGGCGTGACTGAGCCGCAGTACGTGTTCGCCGGAGCGGTGCGCTGCCAGCGCGGCGCGCCGCCTTTTACGCTCACGCTCAGCGGTGCGGCCGCGGCCCCGGCGACGGGCAGCCTCACGCTCACCTTTTCCGGCCACGCGCCCGCTGACCTGCCCGCGACCTTGAGCGCTGCCAGCGTGGCGACCCAGGGCCCCGGGCACTATCGTATCGCGAGCGGCGCGCGCGTGTGGCAGGTGACCGGGGGTACCCTCAGCGCGACGCGCGAGGTGGCCGCGGCGTTCTATCTGGCGCTGCCGCCACGGCCGGTGCCGGCGCCAAAGCGGTTATTCTGGCGCCTGGTGCTGGTACTCGCGGCGAGCCGCGCCGGACTCACGCTGCTGCGCGCGCTGCGCTAAGTAAGGGACACTTCGCCCCATGCAGACACTCTTCTATCTCCTCGGCCTCGGTGTCGGCATCGGGCTCGTGGTGCAGGTGGGCATGAACAGCACCCTGCGCGGTACGCTCGGCAGCGCGCTGGTGGCGGCGCTCATCAGTTTCCTCGTGGGCTCGGGCGCGCTCGCCGCCTTCATCGCCGTCACTCGCACGCCGCTGCCGGCGCGCGAGCAGCTCGCCGCCGTGCCGGCCTGGGCGTGGCTCGGCGGGTTCCTCGGGGCGTTCTACGTGGCCTCGAGCGTCATCGTCGGACCCAAGCTCGGCGCGGCAACCCTGCTCGCCCTCGTCGTGCTCGGGCAGCTCGGCACCTCACTCGTGGTGGATCACTTCGGCTGGCTCGGGTTCGCGCAGCATCCGCTCACCGTGACACGTCTGGCGGGCGCGGCGCTGCTCTTCGCGGGGGTGCTGCTCATCACCCGCTGACGCACGACGCGCCGGCGTGCCTTCTTATCAGGAGCTCGGCCAGCGCAGCGGCATGTCGGTATCGATCTGCGCCTCGGGGAGGCTCTGGCGCTTGCCGCCCGCGAGCGCCCCGTAGGTGGCCATCTGCGCCTGGAAGGCGCGATGCCAGGTGAACTGACGCAGCACCCGCGCACGGCCGGCGGCCCCGAGGGACTCGAGGTCGCGCTCGTAGAGGGCCGCGATGGCCTCGGCCATGCTCGCCGGGTCGTGCGGTTTCGCGAGCACGCCCACGCTGTCGTCGATGAACTCCGGGAACGCCCCCGCGCGGGCGGCGACCACCGGGCGGGCGCAGGCCATGGCCTCCAGGATCACGAGCCCGAAGGTCTCCTTGGTGCCGGCGTGCACCAGCGCGTCCGCGGAGGCAATCCAGCCGGCGAGCTCGGCGCTGTCGCGCCGGTAGGGCAGCAGCGTGACGTTCGCCTGCGGCCGTGCCGCGTGCTCGCCGCCGATCAGGAGCAGGTGGTAGGGCTTGCCGAGGCGCGCAAACGCCTGCAGCAGCACCGGCAGGTTCTTCTCCCCCGCGAAGCGCCCCGCGTACACGAGCACCCGCGCGTTCCTCGGGAGCCCGAGGCGCTCGCGCGCCGGCACCCCGCGGCGCGCCGGGCTGAAAACTTCGGCATCCACCCCGAGGGGCTGGTGCACGGCGTGCCCGACGCCAATGTCCTTCAGGTACGCGCACATCAGGCGGCTGGGCGCGAACACCACGTCGAAGCGCTCGTACAGCCAGCGCACGTAGCGACGGATGGCCGGCTCCGCCAGCACCCGCCCGAGGCGCCGGCCGATGATCTGTGGCAGGTTCGAGTGATAGAAAGCCGCGAGCGCGATGCCGCGACGCCTGGCGACCCGCCACGCGGCCCAGGCCGGATGGAAGGCGTCGCCGGCCTCGATGAGGCCGGGCTCGAGTTCATCGAGCAGCCGCACCCAGCGCCGCGGGTTCAGCGGCAGGTGATAGTTGAAGGTGCCGGGTACCGGGTAGCCCTTGAGCGTGCACACCCCGCCGCGCTCGATCGCCCCGGTGCGACCCGGAACGACGATGGTGTGTATCCAGGAAGTGTGCGCGGCGAGCCAGGCGTGTTTGGCCGACAGGTAGCGCTTAACACCGCCGCTGGTCGGCGAATAAAACAGGGTCGTGTCGACGAGATGCATGGGTTGTTGTGTTGGCCTTTCCCTCTCCCGACGCCCAGTGACCCGCCTGCGCGCGCCCGCGTGCATTGCACCTTTATGACGCGGGTGTGTCAAGCGTGGCCGCCCAGGCGCGCCGGCGCGGCAACCTGACACGTCGCCGAGCTGCACATTGCAGTGCTGTGCAACCCAACGCACGCGGGTCCGCGGCGCGAGCGATGCCTGTGGCACACTGGGTTCAACAGGACCCGCAGGGCTTGCCCACAATCCTTTACAACAGGACATCCCGATGCGCAGTGTCGAGCGCGTGAGATCCATCGCCCTGGCCGCCGCCGCCCTGCTCAGCAGCGCCGCCTGCGCGGCCACCATTCCCGAGGCGAGCGATGCGCAGCTCGATGAGCTCACCGCGAAGGAGTTGCCTCAGGTCATCGCCTGGCGGCGCGACCTGCACCAGCATCCGGAGCTCGGCAACCGCGAGACGCGCACCGCCAAACTCATCGCCGCTCATCTGCAGCACCTGGGCCTTAAGGTGCAGACCGGGGTGGCGCACACCGGGGTGGTCGCGCTCCTCGAGGGGGGGCGGCCCGGGCCGACGGTGGCGGTGCGCGCCGACATCGATGCCCTGCCCGTGACGGAAAAGACCGACGTGCCGTTCCGTTCGCACGTGACCACCACTTATCGCGGGGAGACGGTGGGCGTCATGCACGCCTGCGGCCACGACTCGCACACCGCCATGCTGATGGGACTGGCCGAGGAGCTGACGCGCGTGCGCGCGAGTCTACCCGGGCGGGTGCTCTTCATCTTCCAGCCCGCCGAGGAAGGCGCGCCGGAAGGCGAGGAGGGCGGCGCGCAGCTGATGCTGAAGCAGGGGCTGTTCAAGGACTACCAGCCCCGGGTCGTGTTCGGCATGCACGTGTGGTCGGCGCTGGCGGTGGGCGACATTGGTTACCGCTCAGGCCCCCTCATGGCCGGCGTCGACAGCTACAAGATCCACGTGGCCGGGCGCCAGGCGCACGGCTCGCGGCCGTGGCAGTCGATCGACCCGGTGGTAACCTCGGCCCAGATCGTGAGCGCGCTGCAGACCGTCGTCAGCCGCGACGTCGACATCACCGCGGCGCCGGCGGTGGTGTCGGTCGGGGCCATCAAGGGCGGCATCAGGAGCAACATCATTCCGGCCGAAGTGGACATGATCGGCACCATCCGCACCTTCACCGCGCCGCAGCGCGATACGGTGCTCGCCGCCATGCAGCGCATCATCGAGAACACCGCCGCCGCCAATGGCGCCACGGCTCAGTTCATCCTCGGGCCCGAGCACTATCCGGTCACCTACAACGACCCGAAGCTCATGGCCGAGGTGCTGCCCTCGCTGCAGGCGGTCGCAGGAGCTGAGCATGTGAAGCAGCTGGACCTCATCACCGCGGCTGAGGATTTCTCGTTCTTCGCACAGTCGGTGCCGGGGGTGTACTTCTTCGTCGGCGTCACGCCCCCGGATCAGGATCCGGCCACCGCACCCTCCAACCACTCCGACTACTTCTACCTCGACGAGCGCGGCATCCCGATCGCCATGCGCGCCATGGCACACGTCGTCATCGACTACCTCAACTCGCACGCGGGCGCCTCGTGAGCGAGCACGCCGGGCTCAGCGTCAGTGATCGCGCGCGCCGCGTGCGCGCCGAGCTCTCGGCCTCGAGCACCGCTCGCACCGGCGGGCGCGAGCACGGCGCGCGGGGCCCGCGCCCGCACTGCCACGAGCCCTGCGGCGGCGCTCGAGCCCGACGGTCATTACCTCGAAGTGCCCCGTCATGAACCAGTTTCTGCGCCGCCTGGTCGTACTGCAGCCGGGTGAAGCCCCGGCGCTGCTGGCCGCGTTCGCGACACTCTTCTGTGTGTTCGCGAGCTACACGATCCTGCGCCCGGTGCGCGATGCCCTCGGCATCACCTCGGGGCTGGAGAAGATCCCCTATCTGTTCTGGGGCGTGTTCGTCGCCATGCTGCTGCTGCAGCCGGTGTACGGCTGGCTGACCTCGCGCTTCCCGCGCACGGTGTTCCTGCCGTGGGTGTACGGCTTCTTCGCCGCGAACCTGCTGCTCTTCTGGGTGTGGTTCCGGGTGGAGACTGATCACGTGTGGATCGCGCGCACCTATTTCATCTGGGTGAGCGTCTTCAACCTGTTCGTGGTGGCCGCCTTCTGGAGCCTGATGGCAGACGTCTACAACCGCGAGCAGGCGGGGCGCCTGTTCGGCTTCATCTGGGCCGGCGCGAGCACCGGGGGGCTCGTTGGTCCGGTGATCGCGAACCGCCTCGCGGTGCCCCTGGGTGCGATCAACCTGCTGCCGATCTCCGCCCTGCTGCTGCTCGGGTCGCTCATCTTCATGGCGCTCGTGATCCGGCGGCGCCAGGGGGCGGCGGAAGCGGCGGTGGCGGGCGCGCCCAGCGCGCCGCCCGCGCACGGCGTCGGGGGCGGGGTGTTCGCAGCCTTCGCCCAGGTGGCGCGCTCGCCTTACCTCCTCGGGATCGTCGCCTTCGTGCTGCTCATGACCTGGGTGTCGACGTTCCTCTACCTCGAGCAGCAGGCGTTCGTGGCCAAGGCCTTCCATTCGGCCGATGAGCGCACGCGCTTCTTCGCCGGCATCGACTTCTGGGTGCAGGCGGCATCGCTCTTCATCCAGTTCCTGCTGTTCTCGCGCCTGTACCGCTGGTTCGGCATGCGCTCGCTGCTCGCCGCGGTGCCGCTCCTGATGATGGCCGGCTACGCGGTGTTTGCGCTCAACCCGACCTTCATGGTGCTGGTGGTGGTCTACGCGGTGCGGCGGGTGGCGGACTATTCGATCACGCGGCCGTGCCGCGACTCGCTCTTCACCGTGGTGAGCCGCGAGGAGAAGTACCAGGCCAAGAGCCTCATCGACACCTTCGCCTACCGCGGCGGGGATGCCCTGAGCGGCTCGCTGTACAAGGCACTCACCGGCAGCATGGGGGCGGGACCGAGCGCGATCGGCTGGCTCGGGGCGCTGATCTCCTTCGGCTGGGCGCTGCTCGCAGTCGCCCTGGGCCAGGCCTTCCAGGCGCGCGGGCGGCGCGCGAGCGCGGACGCCTAAGCGGCGCTCGACTGCGCGTCGGTGGCGGCGCCGTTACGCAGGGCCGCGGCCGCGACGATGATCTCGGGGGCGGTGGCGAAGCGTTCACCGCGCGCCTTGGCCAGCAGGCGGCTGATGAAGGGCTGGTAGCGCGCGAGCGTCGCTGGCAGCTCCGGCATCGGTGAGCTCACGTGCTGCTGCAGCACCTCCATGGCGGTGCTGCCCGCGTACGGACGCTGCCCGGTGAGCATCTCGAAGCAGATGATGCCGAGGCTATAGAAGTCCGAGCGCGCATCCAGGGATTCCCCGAGCGCCTGCTCCGGGCTCATGTAGTAGGGGGAGCCGAGCAGTACCCCCGTGTGGGTGCTCATCGTGTTGCCATCGAGCGAGCGCGCGAGACCAAAGTCGATGAGCGCCACACCGTCGTTATCGCGCAGCATGACGTTCGGGGGCTTGAGGTCACGGTGCACCAGGCCCGCCTCGTGCACTACCTGCAGCGCGGAGGCGATCTGCACGACGTAGTGCAGCGCATCCGACTCACTCACGCCCCGCTGGATGCGCGCCTTCAGGTCCCCGCGTGGCAGGTACTCCATCGCCAGGTACTCAAAGCCCCCGTGCACCCCGTAGTCGTAGATCTCGACGACCAGAGGACTGCGCACCGCCATGATCGCGGTGTACTCGCGCTCGAGGAACTGCTTGCCCGCCGCCTCATCGCGCAGGGTCTTGCTGACTTTGAGCGCCACGTTGTGGCCGCGGTGGGCGCTGGTGGCCAGATACACCACCGCTTTCTCGGACTCGCCGATCTTCAGCCGCAGCGTGTAGCCCGGGATGACCTCGGCGTTCGCGGCGGCCAGCAGCGCCGCCACCCCGGCCGGCTGCAGCCCCTCGGCGGCCTCGGGCGCCGGCGACTCGGGCGTGCCGGCCTCCGCGGGTGCTGCGCCGGGGGCGGCGGTCGTGGCCGGGTCGGCGTTGGCTGCCTGGTCACGTGACAGGTTGGCAAGGCTCGCGAGGCGCCGGGCCACGCGCCGCTCGACGCGCCGCAGCGCCACGCGCACCGCGGTGCTCAGGCGCTCGGGGGTGATCAGGCGCTTGGGCAGGTAGTCCACCGCGCCGAGCTGCAGGGCGCGCACGGCGGTGAGCTCGTTGCCGTTCTCGGCGAGCGCGATCACTGCCGGCGTCGCCGGCTGCTCGCGCAGGCGCCGCAGCAGCGTGAGGCCCTCGCCGGCCGCGTCCTCGGGGCTCGCGCCGAAGTTGGCGGCCAGCATCAAAAGGTCGCAGTCGCGCCCGGAGAACATCGTGCACCAGCGCTCGAACTCCGCAAGATTCAGCATGCTGACGCTCGCCTGCGGGCACAGCACGTCGAGGTGATGCCGCAACCACTCGCTGTAGCGCACGTCATCATCGACCACCAGCACGCGCGCCGGGGGTGCGTTGCGGCGCGCCGTCACGACTGCACCGCGAAGCGCACGCGCACCCGCGCGCGCTGGGCGACGGCGGCGCCGTCCTTGAGCTGCGGCTGGTAGCGCCAGTGCCGCACGGCCTCGAGCGCGCTCTGCTCGAACACGCCCGCGGGCTCCGCGGCCACCACCGTGACCTCGTTCAGCGCCCCGTCGGCCTGCACTGTGAACTGCACGTCCACCCAGCCGGCGATGCCGTGCTCCCGGGCGCTCGGCGGGTATTCGGGCGGCACGTAGCGGGTGCGCGTGAGGGTGCTTGCGCTGACGTAAGAGGTGTCCGGGCCTGCGGCAGTTGCCGCCGCCGCCGTGCCCGCCGGCGGGGACGTTGAAGTCGCGACCGGCGCGGGCGCATCGGCCGCAGCAATCGTTGCCGGGGCCGGCTTCTGCGCCGCGCTGAGCTCGGCTTCCACCGCGGCGATGCCCGCAGGACTCGCACCGGCGCTCTGGGCTTCACTCAGCCAGCGCCGCGCGGCGGGCAGGTTCTGCGCCGCCACGGCCGCGTGCGCCTCATCCAGCAGGCGCGTCTCGAAGGCGGTGCGCGCAGAGAGCGTCGCGGCACCGGCAGGCTCTGCCTGCGCGAGCTGCTCGAGGTAGTACTTAGCGCTGTCGGCGGCCGGCTCCACCAGGCGCCCCTGCGCCAGGCGCTGGTTGAACAGGGCCTCGGTGTGCACGAGCTGGTCGGCCTTGGCGGCACCGCGCAGCTGCTGGGCCGCGGCGTGCACGGCATCGGTGTCGGAAGGATCTGCGCCCGACTCGGCTGCGGCATTCGCCCAGCGGTCCGCGTCCGCGGCGTTGCCCGCGGTGAGCGCCTGGCGCCCCTCGGCCATGAGGCGCGTGGCGACGTCGGCGCGCGCCTGCTGCACGGCCGGATCGTTCGGCGCGAGCGTGCGCGCCGACTCGATGTAGAAGTGTGCGTTCTGCTCGGCCGGCTCGAGGAGGGCGCCGCTGCCGAGGGTCTCGCGGGTGCGCGTGACGAGCTCGGTGACGCGCTCGTCCACCTGTTTCAGGGCGAGCTGCTGGCGCGCCTCATCGACGAGGCTGCTGTGTCCGGCGCGGCTCGCATCGTCGAGCACCGCGAGCGCCGCCCCGACGTCGCCGCCGGCGGCGGCGCGCTGTGCCTTGCCGAGCACGGCGCGCTCGCGCTGCGCGGCGATCTGCGCGGTGAGGAAGGCGACGCGCGGGTGATTCGGGCTGATGGCGTGCGCGGCGTCAGCCAGCTGCAGCGCGGCGTCGAGGTGATGCTCGTTCAGCTGCGCCTCGGCATCGGTGACCAGGCGGTCGATCACCTGCTCAAGACCCGCCACGGCGCGCGGGTCGCGGGCATTGCGGTGCAGGGCCTCGCCGTAGAGCGCGGCGGCGTTGGCCTTAGGCGGGGCCACCAGCTGATCCGCGGCGAGCGCCTTGTCGGCGCGTGCCAGGAGGTCCTCGAGCGCGGCGTCATCCCCGACTGCCGCGGCGGCACCGGAGGGCGGAGCGGACCCACTGCCACTGCGCAGCGCCAGCCAGGTGAGTGGGGCGGCCACCGCCAGCACCACGGCGGCGATCAGTCCCCACTGTGCACGCCGCGGCCGTGGCGGCGGTGGCGTGGCGCGGGCATCCTTCATCCCTTCCGCGTGGCGCCGCCAGGCGGCCTCGACGAACAGGCGCACGCGCTGCTCGGAGACCGGCTTGTGCAGGAAGCGGTGCACCGAGCCGTCGGTGATCTGGGCTGCCAGCTGCCCCTGCTCATCGGACGTGCCGGCGACGATCAGGACCAGGTCCGGGAACTGGGCATGCAGGCGCGTCGTGAGCTTCTCGATCGCCGTTGCGACCGCGGCGGAATCAAGTACCGCAACGCCGGCGTGCTGGCTCATGAGCGCGGCGCTGAAGTCGATCTCGGAGCCCGCGACCCGCACCGCGTGCCCGGGCTCTGAAACCTTCTTCAGCGTGGCGAGGAACTTGGCATCCTGCGTGAGCGCCATGAGGGGTTCGGCGCCGAGCGCATAAGTGCCGGGCGCGCTGCCTCGCGGCACCGCCACTGTCGAGGGCTGCGCTTGGGGATTAGTGGCCACGCTTACATTACAGTGCTGGAAAACCCGCCCGTCGGGCCGCATTGCCCGCCCGCTCTTGCCACGATGACGCAACGGGGCCGGACTGTCGCTAACCGGCGAGGGATTCTGTGAAACGGGTCATTTCCCGCAGCGGGCCCGCAACAGCAGCCGCCGCGGCTGCCGTGAAATGGCCTGCAAATGCCCTAAAAAAGGGCCGGCGCGCCCGCGGCGATGTGACAAATTCCGCACCCGCGGGGCGGCAGCGGCAAGGCGCTGCGGACGTTAGTCCCGGGGCAGCAGGAAGCGCGAGCCGTTGTACGAGAGGACCACGCCCTCGGGCGTGATGCTCTCCACGCGCACCCCATCGGGGAGCGGATCCCCTTCGTGCACCTTCTTCATGTTGATCATCGCGAAGCGCTCCTCGGGACGCGCGGCGTACACATGCAGGTCGAGCCGCAGCGGCGGCACGTGCGTGCCGGGAGTGGCGGCCCAGTCCTGGTAGAGCGGCACGCCGTCGGCGGTGCCGCGGCGCACGTGGGTGCTCAAGCTCGCCGCCGCCGGGATGGCGGGCGCATCGGCTGCCGGGGCGAGATCCTCGGCGCTCTGTCCCTCCGCGGTGCCGGTCGCCGCGGCAGGCGGGACCGCAGCCGGCGCGGCGGCGGGCGTCGGGAGTGCCGTGGTTTGCGGCGCGGCGCTAACGGGCGGCGGCGCAGCCGCGGCGGGCGTTACGGCCTGCGGAACGGGCGCGGGGGCGAGCGCCGCGGGCGGCAGTGCTGACGCCGTGGCGGGGCCGGGGGCGCTTGCGAGCGCCGTTTCGGCATGGGCCGCGGGCCGGCGCAGCAGCACCCAGGCGACGATGATGAGATTGACCGCGAGCAGCAAAGCGATCGCCAGCGCCCACAGCGGCAGCCGCGAGCGCGGCGGCGCCACTTTGACCTCGAACAGCGCCGGCCCGCTCTGGCGCTGGCGGTCACTCTCGGATTTCTTCAGAGCATCGAGGATGAACGACATCGGTCACCCGCCGTGATGACTGTCAATGGCCGAAAGCAACGGCGTACCCGGCTGCGCCACGGCGCCGGCGAGGGCGATCTGGGTCTGTACCCCCGCGATGCCATCGACCGAGAGCTGGTGCTGGCGCTGGAACTCGCGCACCTGCGCCGTGAGATCCGCATCGAACACATCACTCACCGGCGCCGCCGAGTTGATGCCCTGCAGGTGCTGCAGGCTCGAGCGCAGCCAGCGCACCGGAGCGCCGCGCATGCCGGCCGACAGGGGTGTTACGGGTGAGTTCGCCGGCCGCCAGAGCATCACGAAGTCTCCCAGCCAGTAGCGTGACAGCTCCCCGAGTCCGACGGTGTGCGTGCCCCCCAGTTCGAGCGTCGCCGCATCATCGCCGAGCGCGGTCAGCACGACCTGGTGGCTCGCGCCGTTCGGTTCGGTCAGGAGCAGGATCGCCGGGTGATTGTACAGGCGCAGCTGCCCGAAAGAGCCGCGCTCGGCGACGCACTCCAGGCCCTGGGACTGGGCCTGGCTGCACGGGTCCGTGGTGCTCGTCTGGTATTTTGCGCCCCACAGGCCAAAGAGCTTGCCGAAGGCGCTGTCCGGGTCGGTCTCGGCGTTGTGCTGCGCGAGCAGTTCGGCAAGATGCGGCGTGGCGGTGGCTGCGGTCACGGGTGCCGCCACCGCGGGCGTGGCGACCTTGGGTGCGCCCGCGACGCTCGCGGCGGCATTTGCGGCGTGCGCGAGCTGCGGCTCGGCGCGCGACTTCCAGGGTTCGAGGTTCCACAGCGCCAGGAGGACCGCGCTGATGAGAAGCGTCACGCCCGCGGCGATCGCCCACGGCAGCCAGTGCGGGGTGAAGCGCCGGCCGAACACCTCGGAGGCGGCATGGCGCACCAGCGGCGTCGTGACACGGTGGCGGTCCAGCGAGTAGGCACCGAGGAGCGCGCGGTCACAGAAGACGTTGATGACGCGCGGCACACCCTGGGAGAGGCGGAACACCTCGCTCAGGGCCTGCGGGCTGAAGATGTCGGTGGTCGCGCCCGCCACGCGCAGACGGTGGCGCACGTAGGCGGTGGTCTCCTCGCGCGACAGCGGGTTCAGGTGATAGCGGCCGGTGATGCGCTGCGCCAGCTGGCGCAGCTCGTAGCCGGCGAGCAGCTCACGCAGCTCCGGCTGCCCGATGAGGATGATCTGCAGCAGCTTCTGGGTGTTGGTCTCGAGGTTGGTGAGCAGGCGCACCTGCTCGAGTACCTCGGGGGAGAGGTTCTGCGCCTCGTCCACCACCAGCACCACGCGGTGCCCGGCCGCATGCGCGCGCAGCAGGTAGTGGCTGAGGATGTCGACCAGGTCCTTCAGGCTGCCGAGGGCGGAGTCGGGCACGCCGATGCCGAGCTCCTCGCAGATGGTGAGCAGGAACTCGGGCGCCGTCATCTTCGGGTTCAGGATCAGGGCGATCTCGGCGTTCTTGGGCGTCTGCGCCAGGAGCGAGCGCACGATGGTCGTCTTGCCGGTGCCGACCTCCCCGGTCAGCTGCACGAAGCCGCCGGCCTCGTTGATGCCGTACAGCAAGTGCGCCAGGGCCTCCGCGTGGCGCTCGCTCAGGTAGAGGTAGCGCGGATCGGGGGTGATCGCGAACGGTTTCTCGTTGAGGCCGAAGAACGTCAGGTACATGAGAGGGGATGCTACTCGATGGTGTTGCCGCGCCGCAGGGCCCGGCTGCCGAAACGCGCCCGGGCCGCATCCAGGGTGGCGTCGACGCGGCTCTGCGGCCGCGCCTCTTCGAACAGGCCGAGCTGCGCGGCCGGGGTCAGCTCTGTGAGGACCACGCCGAGCAGCCGAAGTTTCGCACCCGGGTTACCGGCCAGCCACCGCGTGAGAAGTTCCGCGGCGACCCCGGCGATGGCGCGGCCCTCGCAGCTCGGGGGTGCGATGGCGCGCTGGCGGGTGAAAGTCGTGAAGTCCCCACGGCGGATCTTCACCCCGACGCAGCCGGCCATGAGAGCACGCGCGCGCAGCCGCGTCGCCGCCAGGTCCGCCAGGCGTGCCAGCTGGCGCTGCAGGAGCGCCGCATCGCCCGAGTCGGTCTCGAAGGTGTCCTCGGCGCTGAGGGATTTTTCCTCGAGGTCCGGCTGCACCGGGCGTTCATCCACGCCGGCGGCGCGCTCGCGCATCCAGCCCGAGTAGCGCCCGAACAGCGGCCACAGGAGCGCATCCGGGGCACCTCGCAGCGCCCCCAGGGTCGCGATGCCGGCCGCCTCGACCCGGGCGCCGGTCTTGCGCCCGAGGCCGGGGAGCTTGCGCACCGAGAGCGGGTCGAGCGTCTGCTGCAGCGTTTCGGCCGTGACCACGGTGAGCCCGTCGGGTTTGTGAAGATCAGAGGCGATCTTGGCGACGAGCTTGTTGGGCGCCACGCCCACGGATGCGGTGAGTCCGGTGAGCGCCCGGATGCGCTGCTTGATGCGCTGCGCGATCGTCACCGGGTCCCCGAGCAGCGCCTGGCTCGCCGTCACGTCCAGGAACGCCTCATCGAGGGACAGCCCCTGCACGAGCGGCGTGACCTCGCGGAACACGCCGAACACGCAGCGTGAGACCTCCTGGTAGCGCTGCATGCGCGGACGCACGCATACCGCCTGCGGGCACAGAGCCAGCGCCTGGCGCATCGGCATCGCCGAGTGCACCCCAAAGGCACGCACCTCGTAGCTGGCCGCGGCAACGACGCCGCGGCCGCCGTCCCAGCCGACGATGACCGGCTTGCCCCTCAGCTGGGGGTCATCGTGCATCTCCACGGAGGCGTAGAACGCATCCATGTCGACGTGCAGGACCGCGCGGCTGAGGGCACTCACGGTGGGCGCTGTTACTTCAGGACCGTGATGGTGATCTTCTTCGACAGCAGCGGCGGGCTGTGCGGGATATGGTTCTGGTCCGCGAACAGCAGCTGCAGGGTGTGCTTGCCGGGCGTGAGCGTGAGGCTGGTCTCGGTCTGGCCCTTGCCGAAGTGCACGATCTTGTCGGTGGCCGGGAGCGGCGCCGCAAGGTCAGCCGGTGCCGCGGTGTCGATCAGCAGGTGATGGTGGCCGGTGTTGTCGAACTTGACCCCGGCCGGGGCGATCCCCATGCCCTTGAGGCCGAACTGCACGAGCACCGGGGAGTGCACGTGCGCGCCGTCCTTGGGTGCGATGAGGTAGACCTCGGCGCCCGCGGGCGAGGGGGTGCGCTCCTGCGCGAATGCGGCGGTGGCGCTGATGCACAGCGCAGTGATGATCATGAGGACACGCATCGGAATCTCCTTATCAGAGGGTGGCAGCGCTGTAGAGGCTGGTGGCTACGAGCATCAGTATTCCGAACCCCAGGTAGAACGACGCCAGGACGATGAGCTTGCCCGCGGTGAGCGCTCGCCCCTGGCCGTAGGTGACGCGCATGGAACGGAACACGTACCACAGGAAGTACACTCCCAGCGCGAAGTTCACCACCCCGGGGAGCCCCCGCACCAGCAGCCCGGCGGTCCAGGCCAGCATGATGGCCAGGAACACGAAGGCATGATTGTGCACCAGCAGCAGCAGGTGCTCGACGTAATAGCGCCGCGGGCGCCAGTAGAGAAGCATCATGATGCCGGCGATCGCGGGCAGGAACACGAACATCGCCCGCGGCACGTTGTGCAGAAAGATCTCGGTAAGGTGCCGGCCGTTATCCTCGATGGTCTTGTGGCAGGTACTGAGCATCAGCGGCGCGATCGTGGCCGCCCCGGGGCCGTCGTAGCTCACGTCCTGGCACATGCGCGCGGCGCGCTGCTCGGGGGTTTCGCTGCTGCCCGCCGGCGCGAGCGGGGTTACGGCCACGGCACCGGCGCGATAGACCGTGTGCCCGGGGTTGGCCGGATCCTCGCCAAGCTTCAGCACCGTGAACTTCGGTTGCGTGGCGGCGGCAAACAGGAAGAAGGCGAGCGAGAGCACCAGGTACAGCCGCACCGGCGGCAGGTAGCGCGCCCGCCGGCCGGCGAGGAACTCCCGGGTGAGGTGCCCGGGCTGGAACAGCAGCGCTGCGAGCGTACGCCACAGGCGCGAGTCCGCGTGCGTGAGGTCCTCGGCCGCCAGTTGCGAGAAGTGCCACAGCGAGTGCACCGGCGGATCGAGGCGCTGTCCGCAGGCGCCGCAGTAGCGCTGGCTGACCTCGTTGCCGCAGTTCTCGCAGCGCTGCGCCGCCGCTGCGCCCATCGGCACGAGCCCCTCCGGGGCGGGCTCCGCGGCGGCCTGCCCTGCGAGCGGCGCCGGGTGGCTCATGCCACGTGCGCGCTGGAGCGCAGCGCCGGCTGCGCGGCGAGCGTGCCGAGCGCATCCGGCGCGAAGTCATCCACATGGATGAGGTCCATCACCTTGCGGTCGTAGTCGCGCAGCGCCGCCGCCTCGGTCTCGGAGATGAGCCCGAGGCTGAGCGCCTGGGCGATGCGGCCCGGCAGGTCGAGCGCGGTGACGCGGCCGGTCTTGACGCCTTCGATGCGGATGCGCTTCTCGAGCGGTTCCAGCTGCACCGCGAGCAGCAGGGCTTCCTGCAGCAGGCCGAGCGCATTGGTCGGCTCGAGCGTGCGGTAGGTGTAGTCCCCGAGGCGCTCGCGCGCCGTGCTCGGCGTCGTCACGAGCGCTGCCACCTTGCGCCCCAGGCGATCGCTCGGGGCGGAGTAGATGCGGCCACGCGGGAAGATGAGCACGCGCATGACGCCGGAGAGGAAGGCATTGGGGAAGTTGCGCAGGAAGCCGTGCAGCTGCTCCTGGGCGTCGTAGAGGAGGTTGCGGCAGGCCCACTCGAGAATCGGCAGGTCCTCCTCCTGGCGGCCCTGATTCTCGTGGTGCTTGAGCACCATCGAGGCCAGATACATGCACGAGAGTACGTCGCCTAAGCGCGCCGAGAGGTTCTCCTTCTTCTTCAGATAGCCTCCGAGGGTGAGCATCGCCACGTCGACGGCAAAGGCGAAGGACGCCGAGAAGCGCACCACGTGCTGGTAGTAGCGCGCGGTTGAGCCCTTGACCGGGGCGCGCGTGAAGCGCGCATGCGTGAGCGCCATGATGAAGGAGCGCACCGCGTTGGAGAGCGTGAAGCCGACGTGCGCGAACAGCGCGCGGTCGAACTCATCCACCCCCTTGACCCGGTCGGGGTTCTTGGCGGCGGTCATCTCCTTCAGCACGAACGGATGGCAGCGGATTGCCCCCTGGCCGAAGATGATGAGGTTGCGCGTCAAGAGATTCGCGCCCTCGACCGTGATCGCCACCGGCACCACCTGGTAGCCGCGGCCGAGGTAGTTGTGCGGCCCCAAGCAGATGCCCTTGCCGCCGTGCACGTCCATGGCGTCGTTCGCCACCTGCCGCCCCATCTCGGTGGCGTGGTACTTGAGGATGCCCGAGGGGACCGACGGGCGCTCGCCGCCGTCGATGGCGCCGGCGGTCACCGAGCGCGCCGCGTCGATGGTGTAGGTGAGGCCCACCATGCGCGCGATGACACTCTCGACGCCCTCGAAGCGCCCGACCGGGGTGTTGAACTGCTGGCGGATGCGGGCGTAGGCGCCGGTGGTCCACACGGCCGCCTTGGCGCCCCCGGTGGCATTGGAGGGCAGCGAGATGCAGCGCCCGACCGAGAGCTGCTCGACCAGCATGCGCCAGCCGGTGCCGGCCATCTTGGCGCCACCGATGATGCAGTCGAGCGGCACGAACACGTCCTTGCCCTGCAGGGGCCCGTTCTGGAACGGGATGTTGAGGGGGAAGTGGCGCCGCCCGATGCTGACCCCGGGCGTGTGGCGCGGAATGAGCGCGCAGGTGATGCCGATGTCGGCCTTGTCGCCCAACAGCTTGTCCGGGTCGAACATGCGGAACGCGAGCCCGATGACGGTGGCCACCGGGGCGAGCGTGATGTAGCGCTTGTCGAAATTGAGCTTAAGTCCCAGCACCTCGCGCCCCTGGTAGGTGCCGCGGCACACGATGCCGGTGTCGGGGATGGAGCCGGCATCCGAGCCCGCGCGCGGCCCGGTGAGGGCGAAGCAGGGCACTTCCTCGCCGCGCGCCAGGCGCGGCAGGTAGTAGTTCTTCTGCTCTTCGGTGCCGTAGTGATTGAGGAGTTCGCCGGGCCCGAGGGAGTTGGGCACCGCGACGGTGGAGGAGCAGGTGGCGCTGCGGCTGGCGATCTTGGCGAGCACGCACGAGTGGGCGTAGGCGGAGAACTCAAGTCCGCCGTACTTCTTCGGGATGATCATCGCGAAAAAGCCGCGCGTCTTCAGGTACTCCCACACCTGCGGCGGCATGTCGCCGCGCTCGTGGGTGATGTTCCAGTCATCGAGCATGCGGCACAGCTCCTCGCAGGGGCCGGCGAGGAAGGCCTGTTCCTCGGCCGAGAGCTGCGGGGGCTTGGCGGCGAGCAGCTTCTCCCAGCGTGGCGCGCCGGTGAACAGCTCCCCGTCCCACCACACCGTGCCGGCATCGAGCGCCTCCTTCTCGGTCTGCGACATGGCGGGCAAGAGCTTCAGGTACGCCTTCATGAACGGGCGCGTGATCAGCGCCTTGCGCAGCGGGCGCACGTTGAGGAGCCACAGCACCGCCAGCAGCACCCCGAGAAAGCCCTTCCACAGGTTGGCGGGCGCGCCGAGCGCGCTGTAGGCGGCGAACAGCACCGTGAAGGTGATCGTGAAGGTGAGGAGCGACAGGCGGCGGTAGGCGAGCACCAGCAGCGCTGCGATGAACAGCAGCGTGATGAGGCCGCCCACCTTGGTGACCGCGTAGGCGGCCGCGAGGATGAGGACCAGCGAGACGATCGCACCCAACATTCAGAACGTCCTTTCGCGAAGCGCCGCGCGGCGCACGGCAGATCTCAGCCGAGCAGGGTCTTGACGCCCTCGCGCTCCTCGAGAAGCTCGGCGTGCGTCGCAGCCATGCGTTGGCGACTGAAGTCATCGATGGCAAGGCCGGTGACGATCTGGTAGTCGCCGTTGCGCACCGTCACCGGGTAGGAATAGATGACACCGGCGGGGATGTCGTAGCTGCCGTCGGACGGCACCGCCATGCTCACCCAGTCATTGGCCGCCGTGCCGTGGAACCAGGTGTGCACGTGGTCGATCGCCGCCGAGGCGGCCGAGGCCGCGGAGGAGGAGCCGCGCGCCTTGATAACCGCCGCGCCGCGCTGCTGCACGGTCGGAATGAAGCTCTGCTCGATCCACTCCTGGCTGACGAGTGACTTCGCGCCCTTGCCGTGCACGGTGGCGTGGCTGAGGTCGGGGTACTGCGTGGCGGAGTGGTTGCCCCAGATCGTCATGCGATGGATGTCGTTCACGTGCGCGCCGGTCTTCTCGGCGAGCTGCGAGAGCGCACGGTTGTGGTCGAGGCGCGTCATGGCGGTGAAGTTGCGCGGGTCGATGCCCGGCGCGTTGGCGCGCGCGATGAGCGCATTGGTGTTGGCCGGATTGCCGACCACCAGCACCTTGACGTCGCGCCGTGCGGCCTCGTTCAGCGCCTTGCCCTGCGCGGAAAAGATCTGTGCGTTGGCGAGCAGCAGATCCTTGCGCTCCATGCCGGGCCCGCGCGGGCGCGCGCCGACGAGCAGTGCCACCTGGCAGTCGCGGAAGGCGCTCTTCGCATCATCGGTCGCGATGACCCTGTTGAGGCTCGGGAAGGCGCAGTCGTTCAGCTCCATCACCACCCCGTTCAGGCCGCCGAGCGCCGCCGGGATCTCCAGCAGGTGCAGGTTAACGGGGGTGTCCTTGCCGAGCATCGCACCGGAGGCGACGCGGAAGGCGAGGGCATAGCCGATCTGGCCGGCCGCGCCGGTGATGGCGACGTTCAGGGGGGCTTTCATGGTGCGGATCTTCTTCCTGAGGGTCCAAATGAGCCCCCGATTCTACCCCGGCATGCCCGGGGCACCGCCCTGGGAGGTGCCCCTTGGGGATCCCCCCACGGCGTCATCGGGCCTCAGGAGGCCTGCGCAAGCGCTTTCACGGCCGCTTTCTCGGGTTTCCCGCCCCGCCTGCCCGCGCCTGAATTATTTTGGGTGGATTGGCTTGACACTCAAGTAGTGTTCTACTAGAGTACAACACCAAGGAGGGGCGAGATCCCAAAGCGGTAAAGCCCCAGGACGAACAGAAGCTGACCGACGAACCGATCCTGAGCCCACGACAAGCCCACAAGGAGACGACCATGAACACCTTCGACACCCTTTCACGTGACTTCACCTGCGCGCTGGCCGCGACGCTCATCACCGCCGTCATGGGCCTGAGCTTTCTCAGTTCCACCGCGGTGGCCCCCGGCAGCCACAGCCCCGCGCACACGGTTGCGCTGGCGCCCCAGCACGCCTGGTTCGGCCAGCCTGAACCGGCCGTTTTGGTAGATTAGTCGGCTATTCACCCGAACCAGGCGCCGTGTTAACGCTCATGGATCCGCAGTGGGATGACAGCCTGCCGATTTACCGGCAACTGCGCGACCGGGTGGTGGCGATGATCCTCGAGGGCGTGCTCAAAGAAGGCGACGCACTGCCCTCGGTGCGCAGCGTCGCCGCCGACTACCGGGTGAATCCGCTGACCGTGCTCAAGGGCTACCAGCAGCTCGTGGACGAGCAGCTGGTGGAGAAGCGGCGGGGACTCGGGATGTTCGTGAGCCCCGGCGCCCGCAAGGCGCTGCTGAAGGATGAGCGCCAGCGCTTCCTCGAGGACGAGTGGCCCAAGGTCTTCGCGACCATCCAGCGCCTCGGCCTCACTGCCGATGAACTGCAGCGCGCCGGCGCCGCAGCGCCCGCCCCCGCGTGGGCCGCGCCGCCGCCCGCCGCCTCGCCAGGTGATAAAGATGACAGCAGTAATTGAAGCCACGAACCTTGCCCGGCGCTTTGGCGCCAAGCGGGCGCTCGACCGGGTGAGCTTCCACGTGGACTCCGGCCGCATCGTCGGCCTCATCGGCCCGAACGGCGCCGGCAAGACCACCGCGCTCAAAGCAATCCTGGGACTGACGCCCTTCGAGGGCAATCTCAAGGTGCTCGGCCTCGACCCGCGCACGCACCGCGATGAGCTCATGCGCGACGTGTGCTTCATGGCCGACGTCGCCGTACTGCCGCGCTGGCTGCGCGTGCGCGAGGCGCTCGATTACTGTGAGGGCGTGCACCCGCGCTTTGATCGCGCCCGCGCGCTCGAATTCCTGCGCAAGACCGACATCCAGATGAAGAGCCGCGTGCGCGAGCTCTCCAAGGGCATGGTGACGCAGCTGCACCTGGCGCTGATCCTCGCCATCGATGCGAAGCTTTTGGTGCTCGACGAGCCGACGCTCGGGCTCGACTTGCTCTACCGGCGCCAGTTCTACGACACGCTGCTGAATGACTACTTCCACAAGGAGCGCACCATCCTCATCACCACCCACCAGGTGGAAGAGGTGGAGAACCTGTTCACCGACGTGATCTTCATCAGCCAGGGGAAGGTGGCGCTCGCCAGCTCCGTGGAGGACCTCGGCAGCCGCTACCTGCAGCTGAACGTGACGGCCGATGCGGCCGCGCGCGCGCGGGCCCTTAATCCCTTCTACGAGCGCGAGGTGTTCGGGCGCGTGGCGATGTTCTTCGAGGGACACGCGGCGGCGCAGCTTGCCCCCTTGGGTGAGCTGCGCACACCCACCATCGCGGACCTGTTCGTCGCCAAGATGCAGGGGACGATGAAGTCATGAACACCCAGACCGCACACCTTGAGAGCGCGCCTCTGAGCGCCGCCGCAGGCCACGAAACCCGTACCACCCTCATCACGCTCATGCGGCGCGAGTTCTGGGAGCATCGCGGGCTGTGGCGGGTGCCCTCGATCGTCGCCGCGCTGCTGGCGCTGGCCACGCTCGTGTCCGTCAGCTTGGACTTCCATGGCAACCGCATGCCAAGCCTCAGCGCGCAGCAGAAGCTCATGGTCCTGAACATGAGCCAGATGATGTTCGCGCTCATCATCTACGCGGCGGCCGCCTTCGTGGTCGGCTTCTACGCGCTCGACTGCCTGTACTCGGAGCGCAAGGACCGCAGCATCCTCTTCTGGAAGTCGCTGCCGGTTTCCGACGGCATGACGGTGCTGTCGAAGTTCCTGGTGGCGGTGGTGGCGGTACCGCTCTTGGTGTTCGCGCTGGCGCTCGCAAGCCAGCTGCTGGCCTTCCTCATCTGGGAGCTGCGTGTCACGCTCGGCAACGCCCCCGACGTCGTGCGCTGGGACACGCTCGCGTGGCTGCGCGGCGTGACCGTCATCTTCCTGATCACCGTCCTGTCCTCGCTCTGGTACGCCCCGGTGATCGCCGCCTCGCTGGTGCTGTCGGCGTGGATCAAGAAGAACCCGCTGCTGTGGTCGGTGTTGGGGCCGCTGCTGCTGGTGGTGTTCGAGTACGTGGTGTTCCGCACCGGCTACGTCGCGAGCGTCATCCGCTACCGCAGCGGCGCGATCTGGAAGGTACTGGCCCCGCACAACGGTCACACCGGCGAGAACCTGCGCATCCTGAGCGACCTCAACTGGGCGGACGCCTTCACCTTCGCGAACCTGTGGCTCGGGGTGGTGGCCGCCGCGGCGCTGCTGTGGGCCGCCGCCCGCATCCGCCGCTACCGCGACGACACCTGAGGGCTTTCAGCCCGCGGCGCGCCCCGCGCGCGCCGCCTGCGCATCAGCCCGGGCCGCCCGCGCGAGCGCCTGCTTGAGCCCGAAGGCCCCGGCCACGTAGTGCAACGCCGCCCACACATAGAGAGTCAGGGTCAGGAGGATCCCCTCGCGTGAGGCCTGCGCGAGCGCGGCTGCGCACGCGCCGGCCAGCCCCGGGAGCGCTGCGGGCGCCGCGCCTCCGGGGCAGGCGCTGCGAAACGCGCTGCCGCCGGCGGCAAGATCGATGACGGCCGCCACCATGCCGATGCCCGGGTGCGCAAAGTAGCTCTGCGCCAGGCGATCGATCAGGAAACCGGTGAAGAACGCCCCGCCCCCGAGCGCCAGCACGTTCAGGCACAGGAACAGCAGTGCGGTCGCGGTGGCGCGCTGGCGTGCCGGCACCACGTTCTGCACCACCCCGAAGCTCGGCGCCAGCGAGATGTAGTTGAAGAAACCGGGCACCGCGAGCAGCACCGCCGCCGCCTGCCAGCCCCGGGCGAGCAGCGCCGCCACGTAGAAGGGCGTCGCCGCGAGCAGCCCCGCGGCCGGCACCAGTACGTACCACTTCGCGCTCCTGGCGCCGAGGAAGTCGGTGAGGAAGCCGCCGGCGAGCGTGCCCAAGGCCACCGGCACGCTGCCCACGAGGCCCAGCACCCAGCCTGCGGTCGCATAGTCGAGGCCGAACGCGCGCGGGAAGTAGGCGGGGATGAAGGCCCAGGAGCCGTAGGAGGCGAACGAAGCCACGCTGAGCCCGAGGATGAGGTTGGCGACCGGCCAGCTGAGGAACAGCGTGCGCGCCACGGCCCCGAGGGCTGCGAGCTCGGTGCGCAGGGCAAAGGGCGCCGGCGGCGGGGCGGGGACTCCGTCGGCGAGCCCGCGCGGCGGCTCCTGCACCAGGGCGCGCAACAGCAGCGCCACGGCCACCCCGGGCAGGCCGATCGCCACGCACGCCGCGCGCCAGCCGTAGTGCAGGGTGACCCAGCCGCCGACGTAGGCCACGAACAGGTAGCCGAGCGAGAGGCCGCAGGAGTACACCGCGAGCGCGCTGGTGCGCGAGCTGCGCGGGTAGTAGTCCGAGATCAGGGAGTGCGCGCACGGCGAGCAGCCCGCCTCTCCGACCCCGACGCCGATGCGCGCGAGGATGAGCTGCGCGAAGCCCGTCGTGGCGGCGAAGGCGGTGGTGAAGGCCGACCACACGGCGATCGCGATACTGAGGATGCTGACGCGACTGAAGCGCTCGGCGAGGCGGGCGGTGGGCACGCCGCTCACCGCATAGAGCGCGGCGAAGGCGGTGCCGGCCAGGAGCCCGAGCTGCGTGTCGGTGAGCTTCAGGTCCACCTTCATCGCCTGCCCGATGATGGGGATGAGGCTGCGCTGAGCGGAGTTGCAGGTATACACCAGCATCAGCAGCGCGAGCACCAGGCGCCGGTAGCGCGGACTCCTCAGGCGCTCGCGCGCGGGGACTGACACGCGGGCGGACGCGCTCAGCGCCTGGCCGCCTTTGCTTCCTCGGTCCAGTCCGGCTCGATGTAGAAGGGCCCGGGCCGCTCGTGCAGCGCCTCGTACTTGCACAGCTGCGGCTCCGCCCCGAGTGGGGTCGACACCCCGTCGCGGAACGCCCATTCACCGCGCTCCGAGTCAGCCGCGCGGCTGTAGCTGTTGATCATGAAGCGGCGGTCCAGGTGACTGAGGTTCGGCGCCGAGCCGTGCACGGTGTAGAGCGTCCACAAGAGCAGGTCGCCGGGCTCCATCTCGCAGGTCACGACGGAGCCTGGATCCAGACCGCAGCGCACCAGGTCCTCGTCCGGCGTCGTCCCGGTCATGATGGTGCCATCCTCGGAGAGCCCGAGGTAACCCTTGAGGTGACTGCGCGGGATGACGCGCAGCGCACCGTTGGCGGCAGTCTGGCGATCGATCGCAAGACCGGTATTCACGGTGCCGTAGAGGAGGTTGCGCACCGCGGACGTATTCCTGAAGCGGGCATCCTGGTGGTAACGGTAGAAGGTGTACTTGGCGCCCGGGGGCTTCCAGTGCAGCTGGTGCGTGATCTGCTTGATGTCGCGCCCGAGAAAGGGCTCGAGCACCTGAAGGTAGCGCGGCTCACGGCGCAACGCCTCCAGGAGCGGGCTGATCCAGGCGGTCCAGTGGGCCTGCAGCATGACGCGCCGCTGCGCCTGCGGATCATCGAGGATCTCGAGCAGCAGGTTCTTGTGGCGGTAGGTGGCGTGGTGACGGGCGATGCTGTCGGCGTACACCCGGTCGACTTCCGCACCGAGCGCGACCATGTCCTGCGGCGCGAAGAAGCCGCGCACGATGGCGTAGCCCTCACGGTGCAGCTGTTCGATGATGTCAGCCATGCGCGCTCCATCCGCGGTTGCCCGTAAGCGCCCGACGCTAGCACTGTTGCCGCGGTGGCACGCGAGCAAAAGGAAATTCCGCTATCGAATTATTCGCTGAGGTAGACTTTTTGGCCACAGGAGGCCTTATGTTCGAGACCCGCAACGATCTGCCCCTCGGCACCCGCACCAAGGTGGTCAAGCTCCTGAACGAGCGCCTGGCGGACGCCATCGACCTCGGCACCCAGGTCAAGCATGCGCACTGGAACGTCAAGGGCCCTAACTTCATCGCCCTGCACGAGCTCTTCGACAAGCTCGCCGAGGCCATCGAGGATCAGACCGACACCATCGCCGAGCGCGCCACCGCCCTGGGCGGGATCGCGCACGGCACGCTCGCGCAGGTCGCGCGCACCACCTCGCTCAAGCCTTACCCCGCGACCCTCACCGAGGGCGTCGCGCACCTGAAGGCGCTCGCCGCGGTGCTGGCCGCCTTCGGCGCCAGGGCGCGCGCGGCGATCGAGGAGTGCGCGCGGCTCGGGGACGCTGACACCTCGGACCTCTTCACCGCGCTCTCGCGCGAGCTCGACAAGTACCTGTGGTTCCTCGAGGCCCACCTGCACGCCAAGCGCTAGCGGCAAGGCGCCCGGATCAGAGCATGGCTGTCGAGGTCCGGCGCACGCAAGAGGGTCTGGAGCTTGTTCTGAGCGGCGAATGGGGCGCGCAGCAGTTCGGTGCCGTGGATGCCGAGCTCGATGGCCTGGACCTCAACGGCGCCCGGCGCGTGCTCATCGACGCCACTTCCCTGACGCGGCTCGACCTCTCCGGCGCCTGGGCGCTGCACGAGTTCGTGGCACGGGCGCGCGCCGCGGGCGCGCAAGTCGCCTTCAAGGGCGAGGCTCCCGATCAGCTGCGCCTCCTCGATGAAACCCTCCAGGAGGCACAGAAGGGGGTCGAGGCAAGCCCGCCGCCGCCACCGCCCGCCGCGCCGCACGGCGTTCTTATGCGCCACCTCATCGAGGTCGGCCGCGCCAGCGAGCGCTCCGCCTTCGATCTCAACTCCGGTCTCGCCTTCCTCGGGCGCACCACCGCGACCGCGCTGCGCGGCCTCGTGCAACCGCGGCACCTGCGCCCGATCTCCATCACCCGCCACGTCTACGAGACCGGCATCACCGCCATCCCGATCGTGGCGCTGATCGCCTTTCTCATCAGCGTCATCATCGCCTACATGAGCGCCCGCCAGCTGCAGGGCCTGGGCGCCGACATCTACGTGGTCGATCTGGTGACCATCGGCGTGCTGCGCGAGCTTGGCGTGCTGCTCACCTCGATCATCGTCGCCGGCCGCTCGGGGAGCGCCTTCGCCGCCGAGCTTGGCTCGATGAAGCTCAACCAGGAGGTGGATGCCCTGATCGCCACCGGCGTCGACCCCTTCGAGGTGCTGGTGGTGCCGCGCGTGATCGGACTCGTCATCGCCCTGCCGCTGCTGACCGTGATCGCGGACCTCGTAGGTCTTGCCGGCGGCGCGCTGCTGTGCCGTTTCCTGCTCGACATGCCCCTCAACCAGTACTTCGGGCGCGTCATCGATGCCATCTCCGACACCACCTTCTGGGTGGGGTTGGTGAAGGCACCGGTGTTTGCGCTGCTGATCGCGCTCGCCGGCTGCTACCACGGCATGCAGGTGCGCGCTTCCGCGCGCGAGCTCGGGCGCCTGGTGACCGTGGCGGTGGTGCAGGCGATCTTCTACGTGATCCTGGCCGATGCGCTGTTCGCGGTGCTGTTCATGCAGATGGACATCTGATGTACCCGGTGCTGGAAGTGCAGGGACTGGTGAACCGCTTCGGCACCCAGGTGGTGCACGACGGGCTCGACATGGTGGTCAACCGCGACGAGGTGTTCGGCATCGTGGGGGGCTCGGGCACCGGCAAGTCGGTCCTCCTGCGCACCATCCTCGGGCTGCAGCGCCCGCAGGCCGGCACGGTGCGCATCGACGGCCACGACATCACGCACATGTCCTTCGCGCAGCTGCGCGAGGTGAAGTCGCACTACGGGGTGAGTTTCCAGGCCGGCGCCCTGTACTCCGGGCTCACCGTGAAGCAGAACGTGCAGCTGCCCATGGTCGAGTACCTCAACCTCAAGGAGCAGGCGCTCGATGACCTCGCGCTGCTGAAGATCCGCCTGGTGGGGCTGCCGGCCGAGGCCGGTGCCAAGTACCCCGCCGAGCTCTCCGGGGGCATGGTGAAGCGCGTGGCGCTGGCGCGGGCGCTGGCGCTCGACCCGGCGCTGCTGTTCCTGGACGAGCCCACCTCCGGGCTCGACCCGGTGAGCGCGGCGGCCTTCGATGACCTCGTGCTCTACCTGCAGAAGGAGCTGAAGCTCACCGTGGTCATGATCACGCACGATCTGGACAGCATCTTCCGTACCTGCAATCGTGTCGGGGTGATCGTGGACCGGCGCATGATATCGGACACCCTCGAGGGCATCGTCAACAACCCGAACCCGTGGATCCAGGAGTACTTCCACGGCGAGCGCGCGCGCGCGCGTCTGGGGGCGCCGCATGGAGCGTGACGCCAACTACGCCGCCGTCGGGGCCTTCGTGCTCCTGATCGCGCTCGCCGCCGCCGTCTTCGTCTACTGGTACTCCGACACCCGCGACCACCGCGACTACCACCGCTACGAGATCTACTTCTCCGGCAGCGTCTCGGGCCTGGACAAGGGGGCGGCGGTGCGCTACCTCGGCGTCGGCGTCGGCAGGGTGCAGAACATGCGCATCGATCCGCGCGACTCGGCGCGCGTGCAGGTGGTGGTCGACATCGACTCCACCACCCCGGTCTCCGAGCACACCGTGGCGCAGCTGCAGCTGCAGGGGGTCACGGGCCTGCTCTACATCGACCTGAAGGAGGACCGCGATAACAAGAAGGCGGCCCCCGAGGTCGAGAGCCTGAAGTACCCGGTGATCCGCTCGGCGCCGTCGGACTTCGATGTGCTGCTGCAGAGCCTCCCGGAGCTGGTGTCGGGCGCCAATCAGGTCGTGACCCGCGCCAACCGCCTGTTCGACGAGGCGAACCTGGCTGCGGTGCAGTCGGCGCTCGCCAACCTCGACAAGGCGAGCCGCGGCCTGCCGCAGACCGCACGCGACCTGAACGCGCTGGTCGCCGAGCTGCGCGGTGCGACCGCGCAGCTGTCGGCCTCGGCGCAGACCGCGCACGGGGTCATCGATGCGGTGCGCCCGGACATCGAGCAGGCGACGCAGCGCCTGCACACGGTGGCCGATCACCTGGCGGTCGCGAGCGATCAGCTCGACCTGATCCTCGAGGAGAACCGCTCCGACATCCGCGCCTTCGCCCGCGACGGCCTGCCCGAAATCGAGCGCTTCGTGCGCGAGGGGCGCGCCGCGGCCGAGGACATCCAGGCGCTCTCCAACAGCCTGCGCGAGAACCCGGCCCAGCTGCTTTACGAGCCGCCCCAGCGCGGCGTGGAGATCCCCCGGTGAAACCCTCGCGCGGCATTCTCCTGCTGGTGCTCACCCTGGCCCTCGCAGGCTGCGGGGGCCTGTTGCGCAGCAGTGCCGCTCCGGAGCAGACCTATTACCTGCGGGCGCCGGCCGCGCCGGCCGCTGGCGCGCCCGCGAGCGCCGCGGCAAGCTCGCTGCGCGTCGCGCGCCCGCTCGCCGACCCCGGGCTCGACACCAGCCACATCATGCTGCTCGAGAGCGACCACCGCATGAGCTTCTACTCCGGCAGCCGCTGGCCGGCGCCGATGCCGCAGATGATCGGCTCGCTCGCCGTGCAGACGCTGCGCGCCAGCGGGCAGTGGCGCTCGGTGGCGGATTCCGCGAGCCCCTTTCCCTCCGACTACCTGCTGCAGATCACGGTGCGGCGCTTCGACGCGGACTACTCAGGCGGCGCCAGCTCCGCGCCCGAGGTGCACGTGGTGCTCGATTGCAATATCGGGCGGCGCGACGGGCGCGAGGTGGTCGGCAGCTTCGTCGTGGCCGGGAGCGCGGCGGCGCCCGTCAACCGCCTAAGTGGCGTGGTGGGGGCGTTCGAAGCGGCTGCCGGCGCAGCCCTGGGCGCGCTCAGCGCGCAGGCGCTCGCCGTGGTGCAGGCCGATACTGCGCGCGCCGAGGCTCAGAAGGCGACGACGCCGGCACCCTCGAGCAGCCGGCAGAGCCAGTAGTCCGCCTGGCTCGGGTCGGCGAAGGTGGCGAAGTCGGCCGTGTACTCGATGCCGAGCGCCGCGCGGTTGCTCCACAGCGTCTCGAAGTAGCCGAGCGCCTCATCGGCGAGCGGCGCGTCGCGCGTCAGCTCCACCGCCACGTCCGCATCCAGGTTGTAGTCCTCGAGCCCCCGCCGCGTGAAGTTGGCGGAGCCGGCGAGCAGCCACACCCGCCCGGCGCCTGAGATCAGGGCGAGGGAGGTATGGAAGCGCTCCCCGTGGGTGCGGTACCAGCGTACGTGCACGGCGCCCGCGCTGCGGGACACCAGTTCGCTCGCGAGCGGCTGGTTCGGCAGACCTGAAGGGGTGAGCGTGGTGGCATCCTCGCTCGGGTCGAGGATCAGGCGTACCCGCACGCCGCGGCGCGCCGCTTCCAGCAGGGCATCGAGCACGCCGCGGTCGGCAATCTTGAAGGCGGCCAGGTCGATGGAGTCGCCGCGCACCGCCGCCGCCAGCTGCTCGAGCAGCGCCTGGCGGATGGCCCCTTCCGTGAGCACCTGCACGCGCACCTGCGCAGCACCCGGCGTCGCCGGACTCTGCGCATCGCAGGCCGGATCGGCGGCCGCGGCAGGCCCGAGCGCGCCGGAGTCCCCGTGCCAGCCGGAGAAGCGCGCCACCGCCAGCTCGCTCTTCAAAAGCACCGCGGCGGCGGCGCCGGAGAAGCGCAGCGCCGCATTCGACCAGGCGCTCTCGCGCTCGAGCGGGTTGGCGGAAGACACGAGCGCAGTGAGTCCGCCGCGCCCATCGTCCGCGATCAGCACCTTCCTGTGGTCGGCCTTGAAGTTGAGCGCGCGCGCCAGCGCGCCGGCCTTCCCGGGCGGCCCGCCCCACCAGTTCAGGGTCAGGCGCCACAGGCTCGAGTAGATGAAGTTCGGGTCGCGCAGCACGTCGAGCTCGACCGGCACCACTTCGACCCCGGCGGCCCGCATGAGCTCAAGCTCGGGGCTGCGCGCCGTGCCGAAGCGCTCGTTGCCAGGATCGGTGAGGAACAGCACCCGCAGCCCGGGGCGCTGCGCCTTCAGCCTGACCAGGGCAGCGGTGAGCTCGGTCGCGGTGCGCCGCTGCGGCAGCTCGCCTGCGGCGGCGTCTGCGCCGATCAGGGCGTAGTCGAGCACCACGAAGCGCTGCGCCGCGCCGACGAGCTTCAGCACCTCATCCTGGATGCCCTGGCTTACGGCCGGGTGCCCGTAGGCATCCGCGGCGCTGATGTCGGGGATCAAGGCGACCTGCGCACCGGGGACCGTGCACACCGCGGATGCCACGTGCATCCCCGGCGGCAGCGGCTTGTGGGTCTGCCACACCGCGGTCGCGAAGAGCGCGAGTCCCGCCAGGAGCAGCAGCGCGCGCCCCGGGCGCACCTTCATGAAGCCGCTGCTTCCAGCACCGCGCACACCTCAAGCCAGCGCTCTTCAAGGCGGGCGAGCTCGGCGGCGAGTTCGCCGTGGCGCTGCGACAGCTGCCGCTGCTCGGCCCTGGGGCGCGCCGCGTAGGTGCCAGGATCGGCGAGCGCGGTTTCAAGGGCGGCGCGCTCGGCGCCCAAGGCGCCGATGCGCGCCTCGAGCTCGACTTGTTCGCCGCGCAGAGAGCTCAAGCGCGCGCGCGCCTGGGCGGCGGCGCGTCGCTCGTCCCGCCGTGACGGGCCCGCGGCAGCGGCCGCCTTGGGGGCGAGCGCGCCGTCGCTGGTGTTGAGCCACGCGGCGTAGTCCTCAAGATCCCCGTCGAAGGCACGCACCGCGCCGCCGGCCACCAGCACGAAGCGGTCGCACGCCCCGCGCAGCAGCGAGCGGTCGTGCGACACCACCACCACGGCGCCCTCGAAGTCCTGCAGCGCGAGCAGCAGCGTGTGCCGCATCGACAGATCGAGGTGGTTGGTCGGCTCATCGAGGAGCAGCAGGTTCGGCCGGCGCGCTACGAGGATCGCGAGCGCCAGGCGCGAGCGCTCGCCGCCGGAAAAGTTGGCGGTCGGCTCGAACACGCGCTCGCCGCGGAAGCCGAAACGCCCGAGGTGGTCGCGCTGCTCCTGCAGCCGCCAGCTCTGGACCTCATCGCCGCCGCGGCGGGTGAGCTCGCTCAGGGCCGAGCCTGCCCCATCGAGCTGCTCGAGCTCCAGCTGCGCGAAGAAGCCGCAGCGCAGCTCCGGGGCGGCGGTGCGCGTGCCGCTGAGTGGCGCCAGCTCCCCCGCCAGCACGCGCATCAGGGTCGACTTGCCGGCGCCGTTGCGGCCGAGGATCCCCAAGCGGTCCCCGGGGCTGACGCTCAAGGACACGCCCTCAAGCACCACGCGCTCAGGATAGCCGGCGTCCGCGCGCTCGAGGGTCACCAGCGGCCGCGGCAGCTTCCTGGGCTGGGCGAACTGCCACTCGAAGTCGGCCTGCTCGTGGACGCTCGCGATCTCGCCCAGGCGCGCGAGCCACTTGAGGCGGCTTTGCACCTGGCGCGCCTTGGAGGCCTGGGCGCGGAAGCGCGCGACGAAGCTCTCGATGTGCGCGGCCTCGCGGCGCTGTTTGGCGGCGAGCGCCGCGGTGCGCTCGGCGTGCGCGGCGTGCTGCACCTCGAAGTCCGAGTAGTTGCCGGTGTAGGAGGTGAGCTGCCCGGCCTCGATGTGCAGGATGCGCGTGACGGTGCGGTCGAGGAACTCGCGGTCGTGGCTGACGAGCAACAGCGTCCCCGGGTACTCGCGCAGCCACTTCTCCAGCCACAGGAGCGCATCGAGGTCCAGGTGGTTCGTGGGCTCATCGAGCAGCAGCAGGTCCGAGCGGCGCATCAGGGCGCGCGCGAGGTTGGCGCGCATGCGCAGGCCGCCGGAGAAGGCGCGCAGCGGACGCTCGAGGTCCTGCGGCTCGAAGCCGAGACCCGCGGCGAGCTGCGCGGCACGGCTGCGCGCACCGTAGCCGCCGTGCGCCTCGTAACGCGCATGCAGGGTCGCCTCGTGCGTGCCATCAGCGCGCGCCTGGGCGTCGGCGAGTTCACGCTCGAGCGCGCGCAGCTCGAGGTCGCCGTCGAGCACGTACTCGATGAGCGCGGTGTCCGAGTCGGGCAGGTCCTGGGCGACGGCGGCGACCTTGAGGTTCGCAGGCGCCGTGTACTCCCCGGCATCGAGGTGCAGCTGACCTAGGATCAGGGCGAGGAGGGAGGACTTGCCGCAGCCGTTGCGGCCGATAATGCCGACCTTCTCGCCGCGGAATACCGTGACGCTGGCCGCATCGAGCAGCACCTGGGGGCCGCGCCGCACGCGCGCCTGGGCGAGAGTGAGCACGGTCGGCCTTCAGGCCGAGCGCGGTGCGGCCTCGTGGCTCGCGCGCAGCAGGTGGGCGAAGGAGGCCGAGCCCTGGGTCTGGCGCGCCAGGAGCGCGAGCAGGTCCTCGGCGGTGCACGGCTCGCCGAACAGCCGTCCCTGGCCGTAGTTGCAGCCGTTGTCGCGCAGGAACTCCAGCTGCGCCTGGGATTCGACACCCTCGGCGATCACCTCGATGCCGAGGCTCTTCCCCATCTCGATGATGGTGCGCACGATGGTGGCATCGTTGGCGTCCTCGCAGGCGTCGCGTACGAAGGACTGGTCGATCTTCAGGGTGCCGATGGGGAACTGCTGCAGCGCCGAGAGCGAGGAGTATCCGGTGCCGAAGTCATCGATCGACAGGTGCAGCCCCATCGCATACAGCTCATCGAGCAGGCGCACGGTGCGCGCCGGATCGGCCATGAGTGTGGTCTCGGTGATCTCCAGCTCAAAGGCGGTCGGGGAGACGTGGTGGCGGCGGAACACCGAGCGGCAGCGCAGGATGAAGCTCGCCTGGCGCAGCTGCTTCAGCGACAGGTTCAGCGAGATGCGCCCCGGCTCTCCGCCCTGGCTTTGCATGTGGCGGTAGTCGAGGCACACCCGGTTCAGTACCCACTCGCCGATGTCGAGGATGAGGTTGGTCTCTTCCGCCAGCGGGATGAAATGCGAGGGCGGGATGTCGCCGTGGCCGGGGAGGCGCCAGCGCAGCAGCGCCTCGGCGCCGATGATGCGCCCGTCACGCAGGTCGACCTTGGGCTGGTAGCGGATCTCGAGCTCGTCGCGCTCCAGCGCGCGGCGCAACTTGCTCTTGAGCATGAGCCGCTCCACCGCCGCCGCGTTCATCTCCGGGGAGTAGAAGGCGAAGGTGTTGCCGCCGTTCTGCTTGGAGTAGTACATCGCGGCATCGGCGTTGCGCAACAGGTCGATGACGTTCTCGGCATCGCGCGGGCAGAAGGCGATGCCGATGCTCGCGGTCAGGAACACCTCGTGCTGGCTCAGCTGAAAGGGGCGCGCCACCTCGGTCAGGAGCGCGCGGGCCAGCTGCGCGATCGGCCCGCGGTTATCGGCATCGGCCGGCAGTCCGTCCACGAACAGCGCGAACTCGTCCCCCGCGAGGCGCCCGACCACGGTGTCCTTGGGCAGCGAGCGCGTCAGGCGCTCCGCCAATACCTCGAGCACCCGGTCTCCCGCCCCGTGGCCGAAGGTGTCGTTCACCTCCTTGAAGCGGTCCATATCGAGGTACAGCGCCGCCACCACCTGGCCGGCGCGCAGGCTGCGCGCGATGGTCTGCTGCAGCACGTGGTGGAACTGCATGCGGTTGGGGATCTTGGTGAGGGCATCGTAGCGGGCGAGGTAGCGGATGCGGCGCTCGGCGCGCTTGCGATCCGTGATGTTGCGCGCCACAAAGATATTGCCCTGGAACTGCGGGTCGTCGCTGTCGATGCGCGAGCCGGTCAGGGACACCGGGATGGTCTGGCCGCTCCTGGTGCGCACGATGGTCTCGCGCGTCTCCTGCGCCGCCTGCAGGAGATCGAAGTCGGGGCGCTCGTGCTCATCGAGGATGGAGACGATGCCCTTGCCGAGCAGCTCCTCCTCGCTGTGGTGCAGCAGCTTGCAGGCGGCGGCGTTGGCGATCTTGATCACCCCGTCGGGCGAGGTGACGAACACCGCGTCCGTCATGCTGTTGAGGACGCTGTGCAGGTAGCTCTTGTTGATGGTCGACTGGCGCAGCCGCCCGCGCATGCGCTCGAGCGCCTGCTCGAGCTCCCCGAGCGCATCATCGCGTCGCACTTCCACCGGGCGCGTGTAGTCGCCCTGGCCGATGCGCTCGGCACTGCGGATGAGGGAATCGACCGGGCGCTGCAGGCGGGCCACGGTGCGCCAGGCGATGCTGCCCGCGATCAGGGCGCCGAGGCCGGCCAGGGCGAGCCCGAGGAGCCACGTGACGCGGGTGTGCGCAGCGTTGGTCGCGGCGAGGCGCCCGCCGACGCTCGCGCCGGCGACCGGCGCGGCCTGCTCGAGGGTGAGGCTCAGGGTCGCGAGCGTCGCCGGGGTTGCGGCTCCGGGGATGTTTTCCACGTAGGTGCGCACCGGAGCCTGCGCCTGAGCGGTAAGGGCGCCCGGCGGCGCGCCCTCGGCGCGCTGCCAGTGAAAGAGCGCCGTGCCGCTGCTCGCGGTGACGTCGAGCGCCGCGACCGTCGGGTTGTCGGTGAAGGGCTGCAGGCGCCGCACCATGCCGGCGCTGTCGTCGGCGCGCACCGCGCCCGCGATCGAGTCGGCGGCGTGCGCGGCCAGGTCTGCGGCGCGCGCGTTGAGCTCCGGTGCCACGCGCTCACGCGCGGCGGTCTCCGCCAGCGCCCCGAGCGTATGGGTGTCGGCGTCGTGGCGCACCAGGAACAGCGCCACCACCCCCGCGGCTGCGAGCAGCACGACGAGGAAGGCGGAGGCGGCGACCTTGAGCTTGAAACTGGCGGCGTTCACGTGTGCGGCCGCGCCGGGGCAGGGTGCCCCGCTCCAGGCGGCCGATCCCAAATTATTGAGGGATCGATCTTAACCGCCGCTTAAGGCCTAAGGCTATGAGAGTTTCTAGGCGCCCGACCAGACCCGTTTTATGTGCCCAAGCATGAGGTTACGCATGGTGCTCATGGGGTCCTCGGTGGCGGCGAAGATCGGCGGGCGGCGCCGCAGCAGCTGCCAGCTCTCGCTGCGCAGGATCTGGCGCAGAAACTCGACGTTGCGGTCGATAGACTCGATATAGGGGTTGCGCCCGCCGTAGAGGATCTCCAGGTGCCGGTAGGCCCCGTGGAAATCGCGGTCCAGACGCTTGGCGCGCACGTCGGCGATGAAGTCCGGGGTCTGGCGCAGCAGATCGAGCCCGGAGGCGTACTTCACCTGCGGATGGCCCTCCGAGAAGGGCAGCGCCACGCCCCCGAGCACGAACTCCGCGTACAGGCGGTCGCGGCACTTCTCGAGATAACAGCGGTCGGCGATCTGGGCAATCATGTCGGCGGTGCCCAGGAGGTGCCCGACCGTTATGTCACGTGGGTCGGTGACCTTAGCCTCGATCGCCTTGAAGGGCACCTCGTAGCCGGTGAAGTGGATGATCTCGGTGACGACGGGCACCCAGGCGCCAAGTCCGAGCACCGGCAGGTACTCGGCGAGGAAGCGCGCGCCGCGCGAGACGTGGGTGCGGGTGAACTCCGCGCCGTTGCGCGAACCGGCATCGTCCTCGCGGCGCAGGTAGCCGACGTCGTGGAACAGGCCGGTGAGGATCCCGACCGTGGCGCGCTCGGCGCCGAGGCGCTGCGGTTCAGCGGCCTGGCGCTCGTAGCCGACCATGAGGCGTGCCAGCGCGAGGGTGATGTCGAGGGTGTGCTGGCGGTCGTGGTACACGGTGTCCACGCCGTGGAAGCCGGGCACCTCGCCGGCGAACAGCCGCTCGAAGTGGGCGAACGCCTGCTCGAGCGGCGCGAGCGACAGCTGCGGCCAGGTCAGGCGCAAGAGGCTATCGATGGCGGCCAGCACGGCCGCGGGCGAGCTCACCTGCACGCTGTTGGTGACGTCGAAGTCGCTGCGCCGGGTGCTGCTCATGGTTTGATAAATACGCGGCCTGCGCACGCCGGCCCATCCCCTGAAAGGCGCAAGCGGCTGAAGCGGCAGTCTAGGCGGGCCCTCCGCGGCCGTACTGAGAAGCGGCGCACACTTTGGTTCCGCTCAGCGGGGGGCATCATCCCCCTTGCGCTCAGACGCTGCTGACGCGCACCGGGAGCGCCGCCGCGGTCATATGGCGGGCGCTTATGTTCCTCACGGTAATGGGTGTGCGGCACGGCAGTAAGTCCCCGCTCAGTAGATTTTAAGACCGCCGTACTTCCTGCGGATGCTGCGGTCGAGCGTGCGCCACCCGAGCGCGAAGCCCGCCGCGAGTGCGGCGATCGCCGTGAGGCTCGCCCACACCCACACGCGCCGCGGCGCGCTCTCGGCCTGGGTGCCAAAGAGTGTGGCGGCGGGCGCGGCCGGCTCCTCGGGCGCCGGGGCCGCCACTTCGGGGCGGCCCAGGGCCGCACTCGCGGCGACCTGCGCCTCGAGGCGGCTCACTTCGGCCTTAAGCCGCGCGACCTCGGCCTCGCTTTGCTGCAGGCGCGGGCGCAGCGGCTCATCGCCCGAAACATAGATGGCGCGCAGCCAGCCCTCCTTGCCGTCCGGCAGGCGCACGTGCACGGCCTCACCGGCGCGCTCGATGAGCTCGACGCGGTCGCCGCTCTTGAGCGCCGCGACGCGCTCGCCGTTGCCGTCGGCCTGGCTGTTGAGGCTCACCACCACCTGCTCGACGACGTACAGGCTGTCAGCAGCGAAGGCCGCCGGCACCATGCCGGCGAGGGCGGTGCCCAGGGCCAGGAGCGCGGCGCGCCGCCTCACGCGGGCGCGCTGGCGCGCGTGGGGCTGAGGATGCCGTGCTGCTTCAGCAGCGCGCGCACGTCGGGGCGGCGGCCGCGGAACTCGATGAAGGCCTCCAGCGCATCGCGGCTGCCGCCGCGGCTGAGGATCGTATCGAGGAAGCGCGCCGCGGTCGCGGTGTCGAACACGCCGCTCTCCTCGAACGCGGCGAAGGCATCCGCCGCCAGCACCTCGGCCCACTTGTAGCTGTAGTAACCGGCCGCGTAGCCGCCGGCGAAGATGTGTCCGAAGCTGTTGGGGAAGCGGTTCCACGGCGGCACCGGCACCACGGCGACCTCGGCGCGCACCTCGGCGAGGATCGGCAGGATGCGCGCGCCGCGCTCGGGGGAGTACTCGGTGTGCATGCGGAAATCGAACAGTGCGAATTCCAGCTGCCGCATGGTCTGTAACCCGGCGTGGAAGCTGCGCGTCTGGATCAGGCGCGCCTGCTGCGTCTTCGGCAGCGGTTCGCCGGTCTCGAAATGTGCCGAGATGCGCTGCAGCACCTCCGGGTGCCAGGCGTAGTTCTCCAGGAACTGACTCGGCAGCTCCACCGCGTCCCAGGCGACCCCGTTGATGCCGGCTATGGAGGGGTAGTCCACGCGCGTCAGGAGGTGATGCAGGCCGTGGCCGAACTCGTGGAAGAGCGTGACCACGTCATCGTGGGTGAGGAGCGCGGGACGCTCCGCGCCCGGGGGCAGGAAATTGCACACCAGGTACGCCACCGGCAGCGCCGCGCCGCTCGCGAGGCGCTTGCGGCCCACGCACTCATCCATCCAGGCGCCGCTTCTCTTGTTGGGGCGCGCGTAGGCGTCGAGATAGAAGCTGCCGACGGGCTCACCGCGCTCGCCCGTGATGTCGAACAGACGCGCATCCTCGTGCCACAGCGCCGCGCCGCTGCGTTCACGGATCGTGACGCCGAACAGCCGTCCTGCGACCTCGAACAGGCCCTCGAGCACGCGCGGCAGCGGGAAGTAGGGGCGCAGCTCCTCCTGCGAGACCTGGAAGCGCTCGCGCTGCAGCCGCTCGGCGTAGAAGCCCACGTCCCAGGCCTCGAGCTTGCGGCCCGCGAACGCCTCGAGCTCGGCGAACTCCGCCTGCGCTGCAGGGCGTGCGGCGGCCGCCAGCTCGTGCAGGAACTTCAGGACCTCCGCCACGCTCGTCGCCATGCGCGTGGCGAGGGCGTACTCGGCGTAGTTCTTGAAGTCGAGCAGGCGCGCGGCCTCGTGGCGGCGCCTGAGGATCTCCTCCATGACCGCCGAGTTGTCCCAGCGGCCCGCGTTCGGGCCCTGGTCGGAGGCGCGCGTGGTCCAGGCCTCGTAGAAGGCGCGCCGCAGTTCCTGCGACTCCGCATCCGTCACCACCGCGACGTAGGTGGGCTGATCGAGGCTCAGCAGCCACCCGGTGAGCCCGCGCTCGCCGGCGCGGCGCCGCGCCTGCTCGATGAGCATCTCGTTCAGGCCGCGCAGCTCGGCAGCGTCGGTGATGTGGCGCGTCCAGGCGTTGGTGGCATCCAGCACGTTCTCGTCGAACTTCGCCTGCAGCTGGGTGAGCTCGAGCATCGCGGTCTTGAAGCGCTCCTTGCGCTCGGCCGGCAGGCCCACGCCCGCGAGACGGAAGTCGCGCACGCGGTGCACCAGCAGCTGCCGCTGCGCCTCCCCGAGCGCCTCGCCCTCGGCCTCGGCCACGGTGCGGTAGGCGCGGAACAGGGGCTCGCTCTGGGCCAGATCCGTCTGGTAGGCGGACAAGAGCGGCAGGCAGGCGTTGTAGCCGGCGCGCAGCGCATCGGAGTTCAGCACCGCGTTCAGGTGACTGACCGGGGACCAGGTGCGCGAGATGCGGTGCTGCAGCTCCTCGAGCGGCTCGACCACCGAGGCGAAGGTGGGGGCGCGCTGCTGCGCGAGCTCCTCGATGCGCGCCCGGTTCTCCGACAAGAGCTCGCGCACCGCCGGCTCCACGTGCTCGGGGCGGATCTTCAGGAACTGCGGCAGGGGCTCCTGGCCAAGTAGGGGATTTTCCATGGACTTCCCGGGAAGAAGGACAGCAGGCCCCGCCATTGTAGCGGCCTTGGGCGCGCCGGGTGCGTCCCGCGGGGCTTCTGGAACTTCCCCGCGGCGGTCCTCATATAACATGGCGTTCACGGTGCGCACGGACATGGGCGGTATGGCTGAAGAATTCGACCTGGTGGTGATCGGCGGCGGCAGCGGCGGTCTTGCCGGCGCGCAGCGCGCCGCCGAGTACGGCGCGCGCGTGGCCCTCATCGAATCCGGACGCCTGGGGGGCACCTGCGTCAACGTGGGCTGCGTGCCCAAGAAGATCATGTGGAACGCCGCCGAGATCGGTGCCGCGCTCCACGACGCCGCGGACTACGGCTTCCAGGTAGCCCTCGCAGGCCAGGACTGGGCGGCCCTCAAGGCCCGGCGTGACGCCTATGTGCAGCGCCTGAACGGCGTCTACGCGATGAACCTCGCCCGGCGCAACATCGAGCTGGTGCACGGCCGCGCGCGCTTCGTCGACCCGCATACCGTCGCCGTCGGGGACCGGGTGCTCAGCGGCGCGCATTTCTACATCGCCACCGGCGGCCGCCCGCTGCTGCCGAAGATCGAGGGGGCGCAGCTTGGTATCACCTCCGATGGTTTCTTCGAGCTACCCGAGCGCCCGCAGCGCGTCGGCGTCGTCGGCAGCGGCTACATCGCCGTCGAGCTCGCCGGCATCTTCGCGCGCCTCGGCTCCAAGACCGCTCTCATCCTGCGCGGCGATGCGGTGCTCAAGGCATTCGAACCGATGCTGGGGGAGGCGACGCTCCTGAACCTGAAGGAGGCGGGTGTCGAGGTCGTGACCCACGCCGTGCCCTCGCACCTCACCCGCGATGACAAGGCTGCGCTCACGCTCGAGGTCACCGACCGCCGCCGGCTCGGACCCTTCGATGCCCTGGTGTGGGCGATCGGGCGCACGCCCGAGGTGGAGGAGCTCGCGCTGTCCTTCGCCGGCGTCGCCCTCGATGAGTGGGGCTACATCGTCACGGATGAGTGGCAGGCGACGAGCGTCGCCGGCATCTACGCCATCGGCGATGTCACCGGGCGCGCGCAGCTCACCCCGGTGGCGATCGCAGCCGCGCGACGCCTCTCCGACCGCCTCTTCGGCGCAGCGCAGGGGCGGCGGCTGGAGTACGAGAACATCCCGACCGTGATTTTCGCGCACCCGCCGATCGGCACCGTGGGCCTCACCGAGAAGGCGGCGCGTGAGCGCTACGGCAGCCAGAACGTGCAGGTGTTCCGCTCCAGCTTCGTGCCGCTCTACCACGCGATGACCGAGGTCAAGCCGCGGGTCGAGATGAAGCTCGTCACCGAAGGCCCCGAGCAGCGCATCGTCGGGCTGCACGTGGTCGGGGAGGGCGCCGATGAGATGCTGCAGGGGTTCGCGGTCGCGGTGAAGATGGGCGCGACCAAGAAGGACTTCGATGACACCGTGGCGATTCATCCGACCAGTGCGGAAGAATTCGTCACCATGCGCTGAAAGCCAAGCCTCAGGGGTCCGCGTACGCCCCGCCGGCACGCTCGCGCAGCGCGTCCATGACGCGCGCCGTGGAGGGGCGCACCCCGCGCCACAGGCGAAACGACTCGGCTGCCTGCTCCACGAGCATGCCTAAGCCCTGCAGGGCGCGCGCGCAGCCCTTGCCGTGCGCCCAGCGCACGAACGCGGTCGCCGAGCGCCCGTAGGCGAGGTCGTAGCACACCGTCTGCGTGCTTAGGGCCGCATCCGGGATCGGCGGCATGTCGCCCGAGAGGCTCGCCGAGGTGGCATTGATGATGAGGTCGAAGGGCGCCGCCTCGATGTAGTCAAAGCCTACCCCCTGGGTGTTGCCGAGGTCGGAGAAGGCCGCGGCCAGGGCCTCGGCGCGCTCGGGGGTGCGGTTGGCGATCATCACCAGCGTCGGCTCGAGCCCGAGCAGCGGCGCGAGAATGCCGCGCGTTGCGCCGCCGGCGCCGACGATGAGCAGGCGGCGGTTGGTGATGACGAGCCCCAGGTTGTCGCACAGGTCACGCACCAGGCCCGCCCCGTCGGTGTTGTCGCCGAGGATGGCGTCACCCTTGAGCGCGAGCGTGTTGACGGCGGCGGCGTGCGCGGCGCGCGCGGTGAGCTCGCCGGCGACTTCGACGGCGGCGATCTTGTGCGGCAGCGTGATGTTGAGGCCGCGGCCGCCGTGCGCGAAGAACTCCTGCACGCGCGCCTGGAAGTCCTCCGGGCGCACGTCGAAGGGTCGATAGCTCATGGCCTGGCCGGTCTCGCGCGCGAACAGGCCGTGGATGAAGGGCGAGAGGCTGTGATTGACCGGGTGGCCGAACACGCCGTACTGGTCGATGCTGTCGTTCACGGCTGCGATTCTGACACCATCGCCGCGCTGCTGCCCGCATCCGCACCGCCGCCGAGCGCGGCCACGAGCTGCGGCTGCCACACCCCCATGCGCTCGGCGATCTGGTGCGGGGGGTTGACGATGATGAGGCCCGAGCCGTTGAGGCCCACGCGCGAGTCGCGCCGGAACAGCCACAGCTCGCTCACCAAGAGCGGCACGCCGAGGCTGTGCGCGCACTGGGCCTGCCAGCTGCGCGTGCTGCGCTCATCCTTGATCGGGTACCACGCCGCCACCACCCCGGTGGGGAAGCGCTTGCGGCACTCCGCGAGCGCCTCCTTGACGCGTGCGAACTCCGCCGGCGTTTCCTCGTAGGGCGGGTCGATGAACGTCAGCCCGCGTCGCTCGCCCGGGGGCAGGTAGGCCTTCAGGCGCTGATAGCCATCGCCGCGCTCCACGCGCACCGCGGCCGGGGCGCCGAGTGCCGCCGCGCCCTCCTCGAGCAGGTGCGCCTCGCTCCCCTGCAGCTCCACGAACACCGCGCGGTCCTGGGGGCGCAGCGCCGCGAGCGTCAGGAGCGGCGAGCCGCCGTAGAGGTGCGGGTGATGCAGCGCGGTGCGCAGCGTCGCGAGGGCGCCGAGGTAAGCGCGCAGTTCGGCGGCGTCCACCCTAGCCTGCTGCAGCCGGGCGATCCCCGCCGCCGCCTCGGCGGTCGGCGTTGACAGGTCATAGCTGCCGCGCCCGGCGTGCGTGTCGAGGAACAGGAAGCCCTTGTCCTTGCGCTGCAGGGCGGCCACGAGCGCGAGCAGCGCGACGTGCTTGTGGACATCGGCGAAGTTGCCGGCGTGGTAGCTGTGGCGGTACTTCATCGCGACACCCTGGCGGCCGCGCGGGGACCGGCCGGTGCGAGACTACTTCAGGCGCCGGGCGCGCCCGGTGGCCGCGCCCTGGGTGCTGCGGGTCTTCGGCGCCGCGCTCTTGGCGGGGCGCTTGGTGCGCGCCTTACGCGCCTTGCTCGCCGTGCGTGCGCGGGGTGCGGGGATTGTCGCGGGTGCCGCCGCGGCAGCCGCCGGTGCGCTCTTGCCGTTACCCTTGGGCTTGCCCTTTGCTGGGGTCTTCGGCGCCGCCGCGGTCGCCTCTGCGGCTGTGCCGGCGGCCGCGGGCGCGGCCTTCTTGCGACCCCAGCGGCCGAAGCGGCCGCCGCGCTCGGGCGCTGCGGCGAGCAGCACGCGGCATTCCTCGAGCGTCACGCTCTTGGGATCCTTGTCCTTCGGGATCTTGGCGTTCTTCTTCTTGTCGGTGATGTAGGGACCGTAGCGGCCGTTGAGCACCTGGATGCCGGCATCCGGGAAGTCCTGAATGAGGCGCGCGGCGTCGGCCTCCTGCTTCAGGCGAATCACCTCGCGGGCGCGCTCGAGCGTCACGGTGTACGGGTCGTCCTCCTTGAGGGAGGCGTACTTGGCGCCGTACTTCACGTAGGGGCCGAAGCGGCCGACGTTGGCGACGATGGTCTCGCCGGCCTCGGTGTCGCCCAGGGTGCGGGGGAGCTTGAACAGCTCGTACGCATCGGCGAGCGTGATGTGGTCCATCTTCTGGCCGGGCTTGAGGCCGGCGAAGCGCGGCTTCTCCTCGTCGTCCTTGGTGCCGATCTGCACGAACGGCCCGTAGCGGCCCATGCGCACCGTCACGGGCTTACCGGTGGCGGCGTCGCGGCCGAGCTCGCGCGCCAGGGCGACCTGCTCGCGCGTCACGGTCTTCTCGATCTTGTCGACCTGCTGGATGAAGGGCTTCCAGAACTTCTCCAGCGGCGTCGTCCATTCCTCCTCGCCGCGCGACACCGCATCCAGCTCATCCTCCATGTCGGCGGTGAAGCCGTACTCCACGTAGCGGTGGAAGTGGTCGGTGAGGAAGCGGTTGACGATCTTGCCGATGTCGGTCGGCACGAAGCGGCGGCTGTCCATCTCCACGTACTCGCGGTCCTGGAGCGTGGAGATGATGGTGGCGTAGGTGGAGGGGCGGCCGATGCCGTGTTCCTCCAGCGCCTTCACGAGCGAGGCCTCCCCGTAGCGCGGCGGCGGCTCGGTGAAGTGCTGCTCGGCGGACAGCGCCGTGAGACTCACGCTGTCGCCCTCGTTCATGGGCGGCAGGACGTGATCCCCCTCGTCGGTCTTGGCATCGTCGGTTCCCTCCTGGTACACCGACATGAAGCCGGACTTCACCAGGGTGGAACCGTTGGCGCGCAGCAGGTGGCGCTGCGGTCCCTCGGCCCCGGCGCGCATGTCGACGGCCACGGTGTCGAACACCGCGTGGCTCATCTGCGAGGCGACGGCGCGCTTCCAGATGAGGGCGTACAGGCGGTAGAGGTCGTCCTCGATCTTGCCCTCGACGTCGCCCGGCGTGATCGCCGCCGAGGTCGGGCGGATGGCCTCGTGCGCCTCCTGGGCGTTCTTTGATTTGGTCTTGTAGACGCGCGGCTCCTCGGCCACCTCGTCCTTGCCGTAGAGCCGGGCTGCGACCTCGCGGATCTCGGTCACGGCTTCCTGCGCGAGCGACACCGAGTCGGTGCGCATATAAGTAATGAGTCCGACGCTGCCCTCGCCGATGTCCTGGCCCTCGTACAGCTGCTGCGCCAGGCGCATGGTGCGGCGGGCATTGAAGCCGAGCTTGCGCGCCGCCTCCTGCTGCAGCGTCGAGGTGGTGAAGGGCGGTGCGGGGTTGCGGCGGCGCTGCTTGCGCTCGATGGCCGTGACGGTGAGCGTGCCGGGTGCGCTCGCGGTGGCGCCCGCGGCCGCCTGCAGGGTGCCCTCGACCTCGCGCGCGGCGCTCTCGTTGGTGAAGCTGAACTGCTCGACCTTCTGGCCGCGGTACTCCAGGAGCTTCAGCGGGAAGGCCTGCGCGGAATGGGTGCCCTCGCCCTCGATGGTCCAGTACTCCTGGGCCCTGAAGGCGTCGATCTCCGCCTCGCGCTCGCAGATCATGCGCAGCGCCGGGCTCTGCACGCGCCCGGCCGACAGGCCCTGGCGCACCTTCTTCCACAAGAGCGGCGAGAGGTTGAAACCGACGAGGTAATCGAGGGCGCGGCGCGCCTGCTGCGCGTTCACCAGCTCGAGCGACAGGCCGCGCGGCTGGCCGACCGCCTCGCGGATGGCGTTCTTGGTGATCTCGTAGAACACCACGCGGTGCACGTCCTTGCCCTTGAGGTCGCCGCGCTCCTTGAGGATTTCCTTGAGGTGCCAGGCGATGGCCTCGCCCTCGCGGTCCGGGTCGGTCGCAAGGTAGAGCGCCTTGGCCTTGGCGAGGCTCTTGGCGATCGCCTCCACGTGGCGCTCGTTCTTCTCCAGGATGCGGTACTTCATGGCGTAGCCGTCATCCGGATCGACCGCGCCTTCCTTGGGGACGAGGTCGCGCACGTGGCCGTAGGAGGCCAGCACGTCGAAGTCCCGACCCAGGTACTTCTTGATCGTCTTCGCCTTGGCGGGCGATTCGACTATGACCAGGTTGTCTGCCATGACTTGGGAAAAATGCCTGTTCCTAAAACGAAAAACCGCGGACCAGCCGCGGAAGCTCTCGAGCGCGGCGGGCGGCCGGTGCGCTCAATGTGGAGCGCTGAAGCGCGCATCCGTGATCAGTCCGCCGAGCCGCTCCACCGCGATCTCCTGGCCCGGCTGGCTGGAGAGCACCATCAGCACCACCCACTTCAGCTGCTCGGTGTCCGGCTCGTCGGTATCCAGGGCGAGCATGCGCTCGATCACGATCTCGCGCTGCGCGGCGGTCAGCACGCGCGCGTTCTCGAGGCTCAGCAGCAGCCCCCGGCACTCGGTCGACAGGCGCGCGAGCTCGCTGTCGCTGAACACGCGCACGCCGCTCGGCGCATGCGTGGCCGCATCGGCCTGCTGGTGTCCGAAGGCGAGGTCGGTGAGCCAGTCGAGCGCCCGCTCCACGTTCGCCGGTGCGAAGCCGATGCGCTCGAGGTCCTGCGCCAGGTGCTCGCGCTCGGGCACGTCCGGGCTCTCGGTGAGCATGTACCGGTCGAAGACGTAGATCAGGATGTCAAGAACGCTGTCGGTCATCATCTTGCAAGGAAAAGCGGGCCAAACCGGCCGTCGGGAAGAGCCGCGGGCACGCAAAAACACTTTCCGGATCGGCGACATCGGCGGACCGCCGATCCTCGAGACAACATGCGTGCGCGCGCGCAAATTTCAACAGTCGCGGGAAATCAACGCCGGGGCATCTAACAGCATTTCCGGAAGCTTGTCCAATGCACGCCCGTCGAGGGGTGACTTGCGGGTGCGCGTAAGTGGCTCTGGCGGCTCAAGAATTTTCAGCGGGCGCGGGCGACGTTGCCTAAAGGCAGGTGCCGCTCCTGCCGCCCCTGCAATGAAAACGCCGCAGCGCCTGAGAGCCGCTGCGGCGTGGTTTCACGCTCAGGCGCGTAAGTCTTACGGGGTGCGCACGATGTCGCCGACCTGGATGATGTCGGTGGCACCGATGATGAGCCCATAGCTGACGCGGTCGAAGGCCCTGAACACCAGCACCGTGCCGCTGCGCTCATCCGGCAGCTGCACCTTCTTGGCCCACTGGCGGCTCTCGGCCGAGCCGATGTTGCGGCCGCCGTTGAAGATGTCCGGTATCACGTCGCCTGCCGAGTCGATGGCGAGCACCGTGCCGGGCTCCACGCCCTGGCTCTTGCCGCGGTTCATGACGACCACCTGGTAGAGGCCGACGAGGTCGGTGCCGCCCACCACGTCCAGGATCGTGCCGTGCACGTTGCCCGCGGGCGCGTGCGGGATGAAGGTCACCGGGGTCTCGGTATTCTCGGCCGCGAGCAGCCGGTCACCCCGCAGCGTCTCGCGCGCGGAGTCGATCAGCAGCGCCTTGGTCGGCTCACCGGGGCGCTGCACCAGTGCGGTCGCGGTATAGATGGCCTCGTAGCCGAGCACCTTGTGGTCGTCCGGGTCGCGCAGCTCGGTGGCCACGTGCACCACCGAGTAGCGGGCGTTCTCGGTCGCGGTGAGGTTGCGGATGTAGACCTCGTTGTTGGAGCCGCCGGCGACGTGCAGGTCGCGGAAGCCGAGCACGTAGGGGGCGCTTTTGACCTCCTCGGTGCTCATCACCGTCGGGCGCGACAGGAAGGCGGCGATGGAGGCGTACGGGATGGTCGGGATGGCTGAGTCCAGCGGGCTCGTGCGCAGGCGCGGATCCAGGCGCACGGTGCCGGCCTGCTCGACGCGCACGTGCGGGCTGCCATCGGCGCCATAAGCGAGCGCCAGCTGGTCCCCGGGATAGATAAGGTGCGGGTTCGGGATCTGCGGATTGATGATCCACACTTCAGGCCACAGCCACGGGTCCTTCAGGTACATCGAGGCGATACCCCACAGGGTGTCGCCGCGCTTGACCGTGTAGTGCATCGGGGCCGTGGGGTTCAGCACCGCTCGCGTGCTGCCCGGGGCGGCGCTCGCCTGGGGTGCGGGCGCATTGCCGGCGGCGATGGCAGCCTCGGTGGCCGTCATCTCGGGCGCGGCCGGGGTGGCCATGGCGCCCGTCGCAGGAGCGCTCGCCACGACCGGTGCCGGTGCCGCCTCGGCGTCGTGGTGACGCATGTGCGAACACCCGGCAACGCCCAGGGACACGGTGAGCAGGCCCGCGATCACGCGAGCCCCAAGTACTTGATTTGAGACCATCCTCCACTCCTACATTGCGCGAGGTGGACCACTTAACCTGCGCCGCAATTCTAGTTCGTTATACTGGCATGGCGGCCCGCGGCATACGAATTAATGTCAACTTTGTGCGCTGGATCACGGGTGGCGCCGCCCCTATATAGACACCGCCATGGCCTTACGAACCATCCTCGAATTCCCCGACCCCCGGCTGCGCATCCGCGCCCAGCCGGTGACCCGCTTTGACGCCGAGCTCGCCGAGCTGATCCGGGACATGCTCGAGACCATGTACAAGGCGCCCGGCATCGGGCTCGCCGCGACCCAGGTCGACGTGCACCAGCGCGTCATCGTCATCGACATCTCCGAGGCGCACGATGACCCCCTGGTGCTCATCAACCCGCAGATCCTGGTGCGCGAGGGCGAGGCGAAGACCGAGGAGGGGTGCCTCTCGGTCCCCAACATCTTCGATGAGATCAAGCGCGCCGCGAAGATCCGCCTGCGCTCGCACGATGCCAACGGGGTAGTGAGCGAGCGCGACTACGAGGACATCCTCGCGGTGTGCATCCAGCACGAGATGGACCATCTCGAGGGGAAGCTGTTCGTCGATTACCTCTCGGACCTCAAGCGCGAGCGCATCCGCAAGAAGCTCGACAAGGAACGCAAGGAGCGCGCCGCGCAGGTGGGCTCGGCCGCAGGCGGCGCGCGGCGCGCGTACTGACATTGCGCGTCGCCTTCGCCGGCACGCCTGACTTCGCGCTGCCCGCGCTCGCGCACCTCGCCGCCCGCCACGAGATCGTCGGGGTTCTCACCCAGCCGGACCGCCCGCAGGGCCGCGGTCGCAGGCCGGGCATGAGCGCGGTGAAGCAGGCAGCGCTCGCGCGCGGCCTGCGCGTCGCCCAGCCGCCCACCCTGAAAAGCACCGCCGGCCGCGCACCGCTCGCCGGGTGGGCGCCCGATGTCCTGGTGGTCGTCGCCTACGGCCTGATCCTGCCGCAGGAGGCGCTCGGTCTTCCGCGCCACGGCTGTCTGAACATCCACGCGTCGCTCCTGCCGCGCTGGCGCGGGGCCGCGCCCATCCAACGCGCGCTGCTGGCCGGGGACTTGCACACGGGCGTCACCATCATGCGCATGAACGAGGGCCTGGACACCGGTCCCATGCTGCTGCGGGAGGAGTTCCCCATCACCGAGGATGCCACCGGCGGCTCGCTGCACGATGGGCTGGCGGCGCTCGGCGCGACCCTCATCGTCGAGGCGCTGGACGCGCTCGCGCGCGGCACGCTCGCGGCGCAGCCGCAGCCGGATGAGGGCGTGACTTATGCCCCGAAGATCGACAAGGCGGAAGCGCGCATCGACTGGGGCGAGGACGCCGCAGCGATCTGCCGCAGAGTGCGGGCCTTCAATCCCTGGCCCGTAGCCGAGACGTTCTTCGGCGGGCAGCAGTTGCGCATCCACGGCGCCCGCGCCCTGGAGGTAGAAGACACGAACACGCCTGAAAGCGGCGGTAAAAATCCTGAAAATGGCGCGATCATCGCCGTACAGGACGATTATTTCGCCGTCCGCTGCGGTCGTGGCGCGCTCGCTGTGACGCAGGTGCAGCTGCCGGGGCGGCGCAGCATCGCGGCGCGCGACTTCTCCCACAGCCATCCCCTGCTGGGGGAGCGCCTTGGTTAGGACCCCCTGGGCCCCGGGAGCCCCGGCGCTGGCGGGCGCGGCGCGGGCGGTCGACGCGGTCCTCTCGCGCGGCGAGTCGGCGGACGTGGCGCTGCTGGCGGCGGAAGCGGCGTCCGAGCGCGCGGCGATCCGCGCCATCGCGCTCGGCACGCTGCGCTGGTACCTGCGCCTGGCGCCTGCCGTCGCCGCCCTGCTGGCGCGCCCGCGCGGCATCGAGCCGCCGGTGCATGCGCTCCTGGTCTGCGCGGCGCACCAGATCGAGTACTCGAGGAATGCCCCCGAGGCGAGCGTGCACGCGGCCGTGGATGCGGTGCGGCTCTTGGGCAAGGCGCAGGCCGCGGGTCTCGCCAACGCGGTGCTGCGGCGCTTCGTGGCCGAGCGCCGCGCACTCTTCGAGCGCCTCGAGGCGGATCCGATCGTGCGCACCGCCCACCCCGGGTGGCTGATCGGGCGCCTGCAGACCGCATGGCCTGCTCAGGCCGAGCGCATGCTGGCCGCCGACAACGAGCACCCGCCGATGACCCTGCGGGTCGACTTGTCGCGCACTACCGCCGGGGCGTATCGCGCGCGCCTCGCTGAAGCCTCCATTGAATCCCAAGAGATACAGTGGCTGCCATCGGCGGTCGTTCTGGATCACCCACGAGCCATCAGTGAGCTTCCGGGTTTCGCAGAAGGGCTCGTTTCCGTGCAGGACGCCGGCGCCCAGCTCGCCGCAGGCCTGCTGCGGCTCAGCCCCGGGCAGCGGGTGCTGGATGCCTGCGCCGCCCCGGGCGGCAAGACCGGCGGGATCCTCGAGGCGGCCGCGGCCGCCGGCGGCGCCGTGCACCTCACGGCCGTGGACGTCAGCGCCGAGCGCGTCGCCCTGATCGAGGACAACCTGCGTCGCCTCGGCCGGGAGGCCGAACTCAAGGTCGGGGATCTCACGGCTCCCGAGTCCTTCACGGACGGGCCGCCGTTCGATCGCATCCTGGTGGACGCCCCATGCTCCTCCACGGGCGTCATCCGCCGGCACCCGGACATCCGGCTGCTGCGGCGCAGCAGCGACATCGACCCCTTCGCCCGCCTCCAGCTGTCGATCCTGCGGGGCGCCGTGCGACTCCTGGGTCCGGGCGGACGACTCGTGTATGCGACCTGCTCGGTGCTGCCCGAGGAGAACGAAGAAGTGGTCGCCAGGCTCCTAAAGGAGGAGCCTGAGCTCGTCGTGGCCGCAATGCCACGGGGCGCGGCGCTCGCCCCGGGCGCACTCGAGCGCCCCATCGGCACGCAACTATGGCCCGGAGCAGAGGCGGGGACGGATGGCTTCTATTATGCTTGTCTCGAAAAGACAACGGCCGGACCCTGAGAACCTGCCGCCGCAGGGATCCTGAGGCCACGCGGCGCTCCAACAAGGACGACTGGTTTGATCCGCGGCAGGCTGCTCACCTTCCTCTGTGCCATCGGACTGATGCTCGGGGGATATGCGTCCGGCAACGCCCTCGAGGGTGTCCTCGAGGTGCGTTCTGCCTACGTGAACATCGACAAGGGGGTATTCCTCCTGTACGCGCGCGTCGAGTATCCGGAAAGCCCCGCCATCCGCGACGCGCTGCGCGACGGCATCACCTTGACGTTCGATCTGGAGGCGCGCGTGGATCGTGACCGGCGCTTCTGGTTCAACGCCGCCATCGTCGACCTCACGCTGCGGCGCGAGCTCACCTACCACGCGGTGAGCGACCGCTACGTGGTGCGCGACACCAAGAGCGGCGACCAGACCACCTACGCCACGCTCGATGAGGCCCTGAGCTACCTCGGGCACGTTGATGGCTGGCCGATCCTGGTCGAGCCGCAGCTGAACGGCGGCAACTACAACATCAGCGTGCGCGCCGGCGTGCGCCGCGGCCACCTCACCTCTTCCATGCGCGCGATCCTCTTCTGGACGGACGACTGGGCGCGCACTTCCGAGTGGTACACATGGTCACTTCCGGTCTAGCCAAGCGCGCGCCGCGCGGCCTGCGCTGGCTTGCGGCCGGCCAGGTGCTCTTGTGGAGCGCCATCGGGCTCGGGGCCTTCCTGCTGCTCGCCAAGAGCGTGCAGAACTCCGCCGAGTTCGGGCGGCTGCAGCTGTGGATCCTGCTCGTCGATGCCTGCGCGGTGGTCGCCTTAAGCGTGCTGCTGGCGCGCAAGCTGTGGCGCCTGGTGCGCGACTACCGCGCGCACGTGCCGGGCTCGCGCCTCACCGCACGCACCGTGGGGATCTTCGGCGCGCTGGTAATCGCCCCGCTGCTCATCGTGTACGTGTCCTCGCTCGAGTTCATCAACCAGGGCATCGACAGCTGGTTCAAGGTCGAGGTGAAGGAAGGCCTCAACGATGCCCTCGGCCTGTCGCGCGCCGCACTCGACCTGCGCATGCGCGAGTACTCCGATCGCACCGTGGCGCTGGCGGACCTCTTGGCCGGGACCGAGGCGGCGAGCATCCAGAAGCGCCTCGACGCCGAACGCCGCACCAGCCAGGCGCTCGAGATCGCACTCTTCGGCGAGCACGGGCGCATCCTCGGGGCGAGCCTCGAAAACCCCTTCGAGACGCTGCCCTCGCAGCCACCGCCGGACCTGGTGCGCCAGCTCGAGCAGCGCCTGCCGTACGTGAGTCTGGAGCCCCAGAGCGGCGGCCACTACCTCATCCGTACCGGCGCGGTGCTGCCGCACACGCCCGCCGGCCACGAGCCGCGCTACGTGGTCGCGGTCTATGCGGTGCCCGAGCAGCTGGCGGCGCTTACCGAAGCGGTGCAGAACTCCTACAACGAGTACGGCAACCTCGCCGCGATGCGCCAGCCCCTGAAGTACAGCTTCCGCCTGACGCTCACCCTCGTCGTGCTGCTGACGATGCTCGCGGCGATCTACCTCGCCATCTACTCCGCGCAGCGCCTGGTGCGCCCGGTGCAGGACCTGATCGAGGGCACGCGCGCGGTCGGCAAGGGCGACTTCGCCACGCGCCTGCCGCTGCCTTCGCGCGACGAGATGGGCTTTCTCGTGCACTCCTTCAACGACATGACCAAGCGCCTGCGGCGCGCGCGCGCCGAGGCCACGCTGAGTCAGCAGGCGGTGGAGCGCGAGCGCACCCGTCTTGCCATCATCCTGGCGCGCCTTTCGACCGGCGTGCTCGCCATCGACCGCTCCCTCACCGTACGCACCGCCAACGAGGCGGCCGGCGCCATCCTCGGCATCGACCTGTCCTCGGCGACCGGGCGCTCGCTGCCGGAGCTCGCCGCCAACAACGAGCGCCTGGGTCAGTTCGTGGCCGCGCTCGCGGTGCGTTTCGCCGCCGGGCGCGAGGAATGGCGCGAACAGCTCGACCTCGACGGCAGCAGCGGCCGGCGCACGCTCATGTGTGCCTGCACCTCGCTCCCCGGGGAGGACGCCGGCGTCGGCTTCGTCATCGTGTTCGATGACATCACGGCACTGCTGCAGGCGCAGCGCGATGCCGCCTGGGGCGAGGTGGCGCGGCGCCTCGCGCACGAGATCAAGAACCCGCTCACTCCCATCCAGCTGTCCGCCGAGCGCATGCGCCGGCGCCTGTCGGCCGGCCTGAGCGAGCAGAACGCCGACATCCTCGAGCGCGGCACGCGCACCATCGTGCAGCAGGTGGAGACCATGCAGGCCATGGTCAACGCCTTCTCCGAGTACGCGCGCGCCCCGGAGATGCACATCACGCGCTTCAGCCTGAACCAGCTGGTGGCCGAGGTCGCCGACCTGTACCGCTCGCAGGACCCGCGCACCCAGATCCGCCTGGAGCTCGATGAGGGCATCCAGGCGATCGAGGCCGACCGCGGGCGCGTGCGGCAGATCCTCAACAACCTCGTGACCAACGCGCTGGAAGCGCTTGACGGGGTTGGCTCCCCGCAGCTCGAGATCACGACGCGTCTGGAAACTGCCGGCGATGCCGAGTACGCCGCCGTGAGCGTGTGTGACAATGGCCCGGGCTTCCAGCGGGAACTGCTGGGACGGGTGTTCGATCCCTACGTCACCAGCAAGCCGAAGGGCACTGGACTCGGGCTCGCAATCGTGAAGAAGATCATCGAAGAACACGGCGGTCGGATCGATGCCGACAACCGGCCCGAAGGCGGAGCACGCGTGCGCGTCGTGCTGCCCGTGAAGGACAGCACCCGGTCGGCGACCGGGGGTGCGCGCGAACGGCGGGAGCAGTTGCGGAGGGAACGGGCATGACGGGTCCACACATATTGGTGGTTGACGATGAGGCCGACATCCGTGGCCTCCTCAAGGAAATCCTCTCCGAGGAGGGGTACGAAGTGGATGTCGCGGCCAACGCCGCCCAGGCGCGCGCCTCGCGGGCGCGCCAGGTGCCGGACCTGGTGCTGCTCGACATCTGGATGCCCGACGTCGATGGCATCACGCTCTTGCGCGAGTGGTCCGCCGGTGCCACCGACGGCTGCCCGGTGGTCATGATGTCCGGGCACTCCACGGTCGAGACCGCGGTCGAAGCCACGCGCCTCGGCGCCTTCGATTTCGTGGAGAAGCCGCTGTCTCTCGCGAAGCTGCTGCGCACCGTGGAGCGCGCGCTCGATGCCGGGCGCCGTCACCGGCAGTCGGGGAAGCTGCTCGGCGCCCCGCTCGCGGTGCCGGCCGGCAAGAGCCGCGTCATGCAGCAGCTGCGCGCCGAGCTGCAGCAGATCGCCGCCAATCCTTCCCCGGTGCTCCTCATCGGGGAGCCCGGCTCGGGCCGCGAGGCCTTTGCGCGCTACCTGCACGAGCACGGCTCGCGCGCCAGCGCGCCGTTCGTGGCGCTGGTGGCGAGCAGCCTGCGCGAGGCGGATGCGGAGGCGCGGCTGTTCGGCCGCGAGGACGCCGATGGCACCAAGGTGGCAGGCGTGCTCGAGGAGGCCGCCAACGGCACGCTCTTCATTCACGAGGTCGAGGATCTGCCCCCGAGCGCGCAGCGCCTGCTGGTGGGCGTGTTCGAGTCGGGACAGTTCCTGCGCTTAGGGGGGCGCGAGCCCATCACCTTCCGTGCACGGCTCCTGGCCTCCGCGCAGCCGGGCATCGAACAGCGCGCCGGCAGCGAAACGCTGCGGCGCGACCTTTTGGCGCACCTGAACGTGCTCATCGTGCGCGTGCCGCCGCTGCGCGACTACGCCGAGGACGTGCCGGACCTGCTGCGTCACCAGGTGGACCGCATGGTGGACGCCGAAGGCCTGCCGTTCCGGCGCTTCAGCGTGGCGGCGCAGAACCGCCTGCGCAACTATCCCTGGCCCGACAACGTGCGCGAGCTGCGTCACCTGGTGCATCGCCTGCTGATCCACGGCGGCACCGAGGAAATCCGCCTGGAGGAGATCGAGCGCGAGCTCGCGGTGCAGACACCGCCGGATGAACTGCTGGTGAAGCAGGACCTCCTGGCACTGCCGCTGCGCGAGGCGCGCGAGCAGTTCGAGCGCGCCTACCTGCAGCAGCAGCTGCTCTTGTGCAGCGGCAAGGTGGGACAGCTCGCCAAGCGCGTCGGCATGGAGCGCACGCACCTGTACCGCAAGCTGCGCTCCCTCGGCGTCGACTTCCGCAACGTCAGCGACGACTGAAGGCTTCGAGGCGGCGCCTGGCGCATGGCAGTCGGCCGCGACTACCTCGACTACGTGCTCGAGCAGCTCGCAGGACTGAGCCGCGTGCGCTCGCGGCGCATGTTCGGGGGCGTGGGCCTCTACAGCGACGACCTGTTCTTCGCCATCATCACCGATGACACCGTTTACCTGCGGGTCGACGAGGTGAGCCGCGCGCACTTCGTGGCGCGCGGCATGGGCGCCTTTCGGCCCTATGCGGATCGCCCGGAGGTCAGCATGACCTACTTCGAGGTGCCGGCGGACGTGCTGGAGGATGCCGGCACCTTCGTTGAGTGGAGCGCGCGCGCCGTGGCGGCGGCGCTGGCTGCGGCCAAAGTCAAAGCGCCCAGGGCACGCCGCGCCGCGCCCGCGCGTGCGCCACGCCGCAAGCCACGCTAGCTGCTAGTCGCCGACGCGGATGACGAGGGCGTCGACCTCGGCGGCCTGCAGCTGCTTACGCACCTTGTTGAGCTCATCGAGGTTGTTGATCGGGCCGATGCGCACGCGGTGCCACACGTCAGTATCCACGGCCACGCGCTGCACCTTGGCGTCCACGCCCTGCAGCGCGAGCTGCGCGCGCACGCGGTTGGCATCGGCCTCGTTGCGGTACGAGCCCGCCTGCAGCACGTACACGCCGGGTCGCTCGATCTTGGCGGCCGCCGGCAGGTCGCGCTTCACGTCCTTGTCCTTCTCCGGCACCACCACCTCGAAGTTCGGCAGCATCTCGTAGAAGTCGTACTTCTCCGAGGTCTTGCCGGAACCCGGGCCGGTCACGTCGGTGTCGCCGCGTGCCGCGCGCTGCGGCTCCGGATGCGGCGTGTCGGCACCCGCGACGGGCTTGTGCGCGCGGTTACTGAAGTAGGCGAAAGCGACCCCGGCCAGCGCCAGTCCGCAGGCGAGCCCATAGGCGAACTCGCGCACGCCGCGCACCGGCAGCCCGCGGCGCTGGCTGCGCTTGTAGTCGCGCGTCGTCAGCCGGGCCATGGCGTTGCGCGCACCTTGCACCCGGGACTCCTCACATGCTCTCCGGCGCCGAAACGCCCAGGAGCGTCAGCCCGTTGCGCAGCACCTGCTGCACGCCGAGGACGAGTGCCAGGCGCGCATTGCGGGTTGCGGCCTCCTCGACGATGAAGGCCTCGGCGTTGTAATAGGTGTGGAACACGTTGGCGAGCTCGCGCAGGTAATGCACCAGGGTGTGCGGGGCGCGGTTGTCGGCGGCCTGCTCGAGGAACTCGGGGTAGCGCGTGAGAGAGCTCAGGACCGCCTGTTCCTGGGCACTGCTGAGGAGCGCAGCCGCCGCGAGACCCGCCTCGAGGTCAAACGTCAGGCCGCGGGCGGCGAGCTGCTTCATGACGCTCGCGACCCGCGCGTGCGCATACTGGATGTAGTAGACGGGATTCTCGTTGGTGCGCGATTTCGCGAGCTCGAGATCGAAGTCGAGCGGCTGGTCGTGGCTGCGCATCAGGTAGAAGAAGCGGCAGGCGTCATTCCCGACCTCGCTGCGCAGCTGGCGCAGGGTGACGAACTGCGCCTCGCGCTTGCCCATCGGGATCTTCTCGCTGCCGCGGAACAGGCTTACGAACTGGATGAGCGTCGCCTCGAGCACGTCCTTCGGCTGCCCCATGGCGATGAGGCCGGCGCGCACGCGCGCCACGTAGCCGTGATGATCGGCACCGAGCACGTCGATCAGGCGCTTAAAGCCGCGCTCGCACTTGGCGAGGTGATAAGCGATGTCAGAGGCGAAGTAGGTCTTCTGCCCGTTCTCGCGCACCACCACGCGGTCCTTCTCGTCGCCGAACTCGGTGGCGCGGAACCACAGCGCGCCGTCGCGGCGCTCGAGACGCCCCTGGGCCTCAAGCACGGCGAGCGCGTGGTCGATGGCGCCGCTGTCGGCGACCGCGCGCTCGGAGGTCCAGCGGTCGAAGCGCACGCCGAATTCGCCCAGGTCCTCGCGGATGTCCGCGAGCATCGCCTGCAGCGACAGGTTGAGCACGTGGCGGAAGCCATCCGCGCCGATGAGCTCGCGCGCGCGCGCGATGAGCGCATCGATATAGGCTTCCTTGTCGCCTGCCGGGGCATCCGCGGGCAAACCCTCGAGCACCGCGGCCGCGGTGCGGCGCAGTCCGTCCCCCGAGTCCGCCCGCAGTCGCTGCGCCAGCGGCCGCACGTACTCGCCGCGGTAGCCGTTCTCCGGAAACGGCAGCACCTCCCCACACGCCTCGAGGTAGCGCACCCAGGTGCTTACCGCGAGGATGTCCATCTGGCGCCCGGCGTCGTTGATGTAGTACTCGCGCTCGACCGCATAGCCGACCGCGGTGAGGATGTTGGCGAGCGTCGCCCCGTAAGCGGCCTGTCGCCCGTGACCGACGTGCAAGGGACCGGTGGGGTTGGCGGACACGAACTCCACCAGCACGCGCTCGGCGGCGCCGCGGGCGCTCTCACCGTACGCGCCGGCGCGCTCGTGGATGGCGGCGAGCTCGCGCGCGTAGGCGATGGGTGCCATGTGGAAGTTGATGAAGCCAGCGCCGGCAACCTCGGTGCGCGCCACCAGCGGGCTCGCCGGCAGTGCGGCCGCGATGGCGGTGGCGAGTTCGCGCGGGTTGCGCCGTGCCGACTTCGCCAGGCGCAGCGCCACGTTGGTGGCAAACTCGCCGTGCTGCGCGTCGCGCGTGCGCTCGACCGTCACCGCGGAAGCGGCGGGCATTTCCGGCAGTAGGTTTCCGGCGAGTTTCTGCAGGGCGGCACGCAGCAGCTGCTCGAGTTCGGACTTCAAGGGGTGATGGCTTCAGCTGGCAATCGGAGCGCGCGAGTTTACCCGAAGCGATCTGTCATTGGCCGCCTTTGACCGCCGCCAACCCCTTACAATCGCAGCGCCATGCAGCGTCGAGAGTTCCTGCAGCATGCCGCCGCCTTCCTGCTCGTGCCGCCGCGGCGGCTGCTGGCCGGGGCGGCAGAAATCCCCAGTGAAGTCGCGGGCATAAGGCTGCCGCAAACCTCCCGCGCGCGCGCCGCCTGTGCCTTCGCCCGCGCCAGCTGCCCGCCATTTCTGTTCAATCACTGCATGCGCACGTATCTGTTCGGCGCCCTCACCCTGGTCGGCCAGGGTCGCGCGTTTGCCGCCGAAGACGCCTTCATCGCCAGCGCCCTGCACGATCTTGGCCTGCTGCCGCCGTTTGAGTCCCCGCAAGGCTCCTTCGAGACCGACGGCGCCGACGCCGCGGAAGCCTGGGCGCGCGGTCACGGCGTCAGCGCCGCGACAGCGGCGCGCATCTGGCACGCGGTGCAGCTGCACGATGGGGCCTGGGCAGTAACCCGCCGCCAGGGGGCGGAGGCCATGCTGGTCGCGCTCGGGGCGGCCGCCGATGTGGACGGGCCGGCGCCCGGGGAGCTCAGCGACGCGGCACTCGCGCAAGTCCTGCAGGCTTTCCCGCGCCTCGAGTTCAAGCGCCGCTTCACGACGCTCCTCATCGGGCACTGCCAGCGCAAACCTGACTCGCAGGCCGCCACGTGGCTCGAGGGTCTGTGCGCCACTCATGCGCACGGCGGGCGGGGGCCGCAGGCGGTGGAGGCGGCCATCGCGGCCGCGCCCTTCAGCGAGTAGTGCCGCCCTAGAACAGCTCGAGCGGATCGACATCCAGCGACCAGCGCACGGCGCGCGCACTCTTTAGCGCCTCGACCTGCGGCAGCCACGCGTCGAGGAAGCCGTGCAGCTGGCCGCGCGCCGGACTCTCGATGAGCAGCTGCGCGTGGTAGCGCCCGGCGCGCTTGGCCATCGCCGCCGGCACCGGGCCCAGGAGGCGCACGCCCCTGGCACTCTTGCCGGCGAGGCCGCGCGCCTCGCTGAGGAAGGCGAGCGCCGCCTCCGCGGTCTTGGCGGAGTCGCGCAAGGCTGCGAGACGCGCGAACGGCGGCCAGGCGGCCTGCGCGCGCTCCTCGAGCGCGGTGGCGGCGAAGCCGTCGTAGCCGTGAGCGAGCAGGCTCTGCAGCAGCGGGTGCCCGGGAAACTCGGTCTGAATCAGCACCTCACCGGGGCGGGCGCCGCGCCCCGCCCGGCCCGCCACCTGCACGATGGTCTGCGCGAGGCGCTCGGGGGCGCGGAAGTCGGTGCTGAACAGTCCCTGATCCGCGTTCAGCACCACCACCAGCGTCACGTTCGGGAAGTCGTGACCCTTGGTCACCATCTGCGTGCCCACCAGGATGCGGGCACTGCCCGAGGCCACGCGCTCGACGACCGCCTCCATGTCGCCGCGATGGCGCACCACGTCGCGGTCGAGGCGTGCGATCCCGACCCCCGGGAAGAGCGCCGCGAGCGCCTCCTCGATCCGCTCGGTGCCCTGGCCGACGGACTTCACCGCGAACCCGCACACCGGGCAGCGCGCCGGCAGGGGGGCGTCCGCGCCGCAGTGATGGCAACGCAGCCTGCCGGAGGCCTGGTGCACGGTAAGGCGCGCATCGCACTCGCTGCACGGAGCAATCCAACCGCAGCCGGTGCACAGCAGCGTCGGGGCGTAGCCGCGCCGGTTGAGGAACACCAGCGCCTGGCCGTCTTCCTTGAGATGGCGCTCGAGCGCGAGCACCGCCGGGGTGGCGATGCCGGACTTCACGGGGCTGGTGCGCAGGTCGACGAGCACCAGGCGCGGCGGTTGCGCCTGCGCCGTGCGCCGCTCGAGCCGCAGGCGCGTGTAGCGGCCCGCGGCGACGTTCTGCAGCGTCTCGAGCGAGGGCGTCGCGGAGCCGAGCACCACCGGCACCCCGGCGTGCCGGGCGCGCACTACCGCAAGATCGCGGGCCGAGTAGCGCAGCGCGCCCTCGTGCTGCTTGAAGGAGGCATCGTGCTCCTCGTCGACGACGATCAGCCCAAGATCGGGCACCGGCGCGAACACCGCCGAGCGCGTGCCGAGCACCACGCGCGCGCGCCCGCTGAAGGCCTGGCGCCAGGCGCGCAGCCGCTCCTGGTCAGTGAGCGCCGAGTGCAGCACCGCGAGGGGGGTATCGAAGCGGGCGCGGAACTGCCCGACGAGCTGCGGCGTGAGCCCGATCTCGGGCACCAGCACCAGGGCGCGGCGGCCACTGCTGAGCACCTGCTCGATGAGCCGCAGGTACACCTCCGTCTTGCCGCTGCCGGTGATGCCGTGCAGCACGAACGCGCCGTAAGCCCCAAGTGCCGCCCCGACGGCGGCGACCGCCTGGGCCTGCTCGGGGTTGAGCTGCGGGCCGGCGGTGCGCACGCTCGCCGCGGAAGCTTCGGCGGGCACGGGGGTCTCGGTGCTGGCGAGCCAGCCGCGCGCGAGCAGCGCCCGGGCCGGCTCGCGCCAGCCTGCGCCGTGCGCGTCGAGGAACTGCGCCGTGGCACCCCCCGCCTGCGCCAGCAGCTCCAGCAGCGCCCGCTGCCGCGGCGCCCGCCGCGGCTCCCCCCGCGCATGGCCGGCGGAGCCCTCGGCGGTCATAAGCCACTGCTCCTCGAGCGCGCGTGCCGGGGCACCCAGGCGCAGCGGCTTTGGCAGGGCCGCGGCGACCACCTCCCCGATCGGGTGGTGGTAGTACTCCGCGGCCCAGCTGAGGAGCGCCAGGGCGGCGGCGTCGAGGACCGGCTCGGCGTCGAGGACTTCCAGCACCGGCTTCAGGCGCCCGGGGTCGATGTCCGAGCGGTCCGCCTTTGCCATGACCATCCCGATCAGGCGCTGGCGTCCGAACGGCACCCGCACGCGCATGCCGGGGGCGACGCCTGCGGGGGCCGTGACGGCGGGGGGTGGCAGGTAGTCGAACAGGCGCCGCAGCGGGGTATCGAGCGCCACCCGCAGCACTTGTGACTCAGGGCTCACGTTCAAGGTAAATCAGTTACTTAAGGGGTGGATGGCCCGTCAACCAAGTCGGGCGCGCGCGCGTTATACGGGCCATGACTGAGTTTGCTACGCTCGCGTCGCCTTATAGCATGCCGCCCGCATACCACGGCGACGTCGACTTGACCGATCTTTCCGCCCAGAGCCGTTCGCGAGCGCTGAACCAGTTCCTGGCCAGCGTCGAGCTCCGGGCATTCAAGATCGCCCAGGCGGGGCTGCGGCACGAGGACGACGCCCTCGATGCCGTGCAGGACGCCATGCTGCAGCTCGCCCGTGCCTATGCCGACCGTCCGGCGGAGGAGTGGAAGCCGCTCTTCTACCGTATCCTCGAGAACCGCATCCGCGACATGCAGCGCCGCCGCACGGTGCGCGGCCGCGTGATCGCCTGGCTCCCGCACCGCGGCGAAGACGAGGACGACGAACCGGACCCGATCGCACAGGCGCCGAGTCCTGAGCCGCAGCCGGTGAAGCGCCTCGAGCTGGATGAGGCCATGGGGGCCCTGGAGAAAGCCCTCGGGGAGCTGCCGCGCCGGCAGCAGCAGGCGTTCCTGCTGCGCACGCTCGAGGGCATGGACGTCGCCGAGACCGCCGCGGCGATGGGCTGCTCGCAGGGCAGCGTGAAGACACATTATTTCCGCGCAGTGCAGGCACTGCGCGCGCAACTGGGGGAGCTCTACCTATGAGCCCGGTCGAGGAGTCAGTCACGGATTTCGAGCGCAACGCGCGCAAGATGCTCGAGGAGAGCGTGCTGCGCATCGATGCGCGCACGCGCTCGCGCCTGAACCAGGCGCGGCATGCGGCACTCGAGGCCGCCGCGGCGCCGCGGCGCAGCTGGTGGCGCAGCTTCACCCTGATGCCCGCCGCCGGTGCCGCCGCCGCGGCGCTCCTGGTGGCGGTGACGCTCTGGCACCACGAGGCGGGCAACGAGCGGCGCTGCCGACGCTGACAGCGCAGTCGAGCGCGGTCGAGGACGTGGATCTGCTGACTGACAGCGAGGGTCTGGAGCTGATGGAGGGTGGGGACGGTTCGTTCTATGAGTGGGCCGCCGCCCAGGCTGAAAATGGCGCGAGCGACGGCTGATGCCCAGAGCTTTCGCGGCCTTAACGGTGCTCGTCCTGTACGCGCTGCTGAGTTGCGCGGCGCGCGCCGACGATACGCCGCGCAAGGCCGAGGACCCGGATCCGAGCTTCCTCGAGTTCCTCGGCAGCGTCGACGGGCTCTCCGAGGCCAACCCGGATTATCTGGCGCAGGCGAATCTCGCGCATCCGCCAGCGCCGCCCAAGCCCGCACCGCCGCCCCCGCCGCCGCCGAGCGGGGTGAAGAACGATGAATAAGGCGCGACGCTCACTGCTTCTCGCCGCGCTGCTGCTGACGGCCGCGCCCCTGCTGGCGCAGGAGCCGGCCGCGCCGCCGGCGGCTGCGGCCCCGAGTGCCCCGGTGAGCTGGGAGAGCCTCTCGCCGCAGCAGCAGAAGCTCCTCGGCACTCGCTTTGGCAGCCAGTGGAATACGCTGCCCGCGGAGCGCCAGCAGGCGCTGGCGCGCGGCTCGCAGCGCTGGCTCGGCATGACCCCGGATCAGAAGACCCAGGCGCGCGACCGCTTCGCCCACTGGAATTCGCTGCCCCCCGAGCAGCGCCAGGCGCTGCGGCAGCGCTGGCAGCAGTTCCAGGCCCTGCCGCCGCAGCAGCGCGCGTTCGTGCGGGAGAACTTCCATCGCTTCCAGCAGCTGCCACCGGCACGCCGCCAGATGCTCATGCAGCGCTGGCACAACGCCACGCCCGAGCAGCGCAAGGAGATGGTCGAGCGCGCCCGGGCGCGCGCGCAGGGCCGCGCAGCGGCCCCCCACGGGCCGCCGCCGCACCACTAGATGGGGCGCTACTTCGCTGCCGTCGGCGGGCGCAGCCGCGCCGGAATCGGCACGTTGCACACGTCGATGCGTCCGGCCGGCACCTTGAACCATTCCTCCAGGCGGTTGCGGCGCGCCGCGACGTAGGCCTGGAAGGTGGGCGTGTCGGTGCGCAGCACCTGCAGCGCGGTGCGCTGCGCGGGCGGCACATCGCTCTCCAGCTGCAAGGAGCGGATCGGCACCCGCTCTTCCGGGTGCTCATAGAAGCCGAGCGCACCGGTGCCGCGCGGCATCACCGACAGATATTCCATGCCGCGCAGCACGCGCCCCACGAGCGTGATGTTGCGGTCGAGGTGCCGCGGTGCCTGTCCGATCACGACGTACAGCTCCATGCCGCCGCCGGAGTCGACATCATTGTCGCGCCCGGCCCCGACCATGCCGTAACAGTGCAGCGCCCAGGCTCGTCCCGTGGCAGGGTCTGCCGCCGCCGGAAAGCCCGCGACGAAGCCGACTTCCGGGGCGTAGGTGTCCGGGTCCGGCAGGCGCGTGAACGGGGCGAGCCCGCGCAGCGGGCGCTCGAACTCGGCCGCGAGCGTGCGCTGGGCATCGCCCAGGGGTTTCTTGCTCTGCGCATCCCCCCACTGCACGACGTAGTTGTCCTGCGCCCGGGTGATGGCGAGGCCATCGAAGAAGTGCGCCCGCGCCAGCGCTGCGATGTTGGTCGCGTGGTGCGGGGCGAACTCGGGCGCCAGCTCGATGATCACGCGTCCGGCGGGCAGCTCCATATAAAGAGTGTGCGCGGGGTCGGGCGTGCGCCAGTCCGAAGGCGCCGAGGCCGCCAGTACCTCTGCGGTGGTGAGCGGCTTCTTGGCGGGCGGCTCGGCCGCCGCCGCGGGGCCGCTGCCGGCGCCGAGCAGCGCGGCCATGAGAGCCAGGGTGAGAGCGCGGGCGCAGCGTCGTGTCATTTGTCGTGCTCGTCGGCGTGGAACAGGTGCAGCATGCGGTGCAGGACCGGGGCGAGGATGATGCTCGCGACCACGAGGAACACCAGCCCCGCATAGAGCGCATACCAGCCGGCGAACAGCTTGCCGGCGTTGCTGGTGGGATTGTTCACCGGGCCCATGCCGCCGAGCAGCATGCAGGCGTTCTCGAAGGCGTCATGCCACTCCAGGTGCTCGAAGTGCTCGTAGCCGAGCATGCCGATGACGAGCGATACCGCGAGCAGGATCACCGCCAGCGCGAAGTGGCGCACCAGGCGCTGGTAGAACTGCCGCCGCGGCAGCGGCGGCTCCCCGCTGCGCTCGTAGAGGAACGGCTCCGGCGCGGGCTTCTTGGCGGCCGGGCTCATGAGGTGAGCCGCGTGAAGCCGTCCGCGCTCCACTGCTTGCTGCCGACGCCGTGGTGCACGATGAACAGGCCCTCCGGGTCGTACTTCATCTTGATCGCGCGCGGCAGCGCGGCGTGCGTCAGCAGAGTTCTGCGTGGCATGGCGCCTCCGAAGACAGCCTGCGGGGTGCGCACCCTCAGCCGGCTGCCTTGACGGCCTGGATCAGCTCGGAGGCCGCCTTCTGCGCATCTCCGTAGAGCATGCGTGTGTTGTCGAGGTAAAAGAGGGCGTTCTCGATGCCGGAGAAACCAGCGCCCTTGCCGCGCTTGATCACGATGACGTTCTTGGCCTTGTCGGCGTTGAGGATCGGCATGCCGTAGATCGGGCTCGATTTGTCGGTGCGGGCCACGGGGTTTACGACGTCGTTGGCGCCGATGATGAGCGCCACGTCCGCGGTCTCGAACTCCGCGTTGATCTCATCGAGGTCTGAGATCAGATCATAGGGCACGCCGGCTTCGGCGAGCAGCACGTTCATGTGACCTGGCATGCGCCCGGCCACCGGATGGATGGCGAACTTCACCGTCACGCCGCGCTCGATCAGCAGCTGGCACAGCTCCCAGATCTTGTGCTGAGCCTGCGCGACCGCCATGCCGTAGCCGGGCACCACGATCACCTTCTGGGCGAAGGCCATCATGACGCCGGCATCGGAGGCCTCGATGGGTTTCAGGCTCCCGGTGACCTCCCCGGTGGCGGCGGCGCCGGTGTCGCCGAAGCCGGAGAACAGCACGTTGCCGAGGGAGCGGTTCATGGCGCGCGCCATCAGCTGGGTGAGGAGCGTACCGGCCGAGCCGACCACGGTGCCGGCGATGATCATCGCCGCGTTGTTGAGCACGAAGCCCTCGAACGCCACCGCCAGTCCCGTGAGCGCGTTGTAGAGGGAGATGACGACCGGCATGTCGGCGCCGCCGATCGGCAGCGTCATGGTCAGCCCGAGGATGAGCGCCACGACGAACAGTCCCGTCACCACGAGCGCAGAGGCGTTCAGCTGGGCGGCGATCAGGACGCCGAACACCACGGCGGCCAGCAGCAGGAGCAGGTTCAGGATCTGCTGGCCGCCGAAGCGGAAGCTGCGACTGATGAGGCCCTGCAGCTTGCCGAAGGCGATGGCGCTGCCGCTGAAGGACACCGCGCCGATGAGTCCGCCGGCGACCGCAAGGGAGCTCGTGGCGTAGCCAGACGCCTCGCCCCGGTACAGCTCGACCGCCGCGATCGCCGCCGCCGCCCCGCCGCCCATGCCGTTGTAGAGCGCGATCATCTGCGGCATGTCGGTCATGGCGACGCGCCGGCCGCTCCACCAGGCGAGGCCTGCGCCTACGAACATCGCCGGCACGATGAGCTCGTAGTTCGTCATGCCGGGGTAAAGGAAGGTGACGAGCGTCGCCACCGCCATGCCGGCGCCTGCCCACAGGATGCCGCTCTTGGCGCTCACCGGGGAGCTCATGCGCTTGAGCCCGATGATGAAGAGCAGGGCGGTGACGAAATAGCTCGCCTGGATCAAAAGCTCGCGCGTCGCCCAGGCCGGCATCAGTGGCCGCTCCCGGCGGCGGGCTTGCGCGTGCCGCTCGCCTTGAACATCGCGAGCATGCGCTCGGTGACCACGTAGCCGCCGACCGCGTTGCCCGCGGCGAGCAGCACGCCGATGACGCCGATGACCTTCTCGAGCGTGGTGTGCGCGCCCCCGAGCGCCACCATCGCCCCTACGAGCACGATGCCGTGCACGAAGTTCGAGCCCGACATGAGCGGGGTGTGCAGGATCACCGGCACGCGCGAGATGACCTCATAGCCGGTGAAGGCGGCGAGCATGAAAATGTAGAGCGCGATGATCCCCGTCATGATGCTGATCCCTCCAGCGCCTGCTGGGTCGGCCCGTGCTTGATCACGCCGCCGGCCGTCAGGCACGACTGCGCGAATACCTCATCGTTCCAGTCGATCGCGAGCTCGCCCTTGGCGAGCGCCGGCTTCAGGAAGTTGAAGAGGTTCCTGGCATACATCTCGCTCGCGTTGTAGGCCAGCTGCGCCGGCAGGTTCACCGGGCCGACGATCCTCACGCCCTGATGCTCGATGACTTCGCCGGCGCGCGTGAGCTCGCAGTTGCCGCCGGACTCGGCGGCGATGTCGACCACTACCGCGCCCGGGCGCATGCGCTCCACCGCGGCACGCGAGATGATGCGGGGCGCCGTACGGCCCGGGACCGAGGCGGTGCTGACCACGGCATCCGCGGCGGCGATGCGCGCATCGAGTACCTCCTGCTGTTTCGCCTTCTCCTCGGCGGTGAGCTCGCGCGCATAACCGCCGGCGCCCTCAGCGCTGACGCCGGTCTCGACGAACTTGGCACCGAGTGACTTCACCTGCTCGCGCGTCGCGCTGCGCACGTCGTAGGCCTCCACCACGGCGCCCAGGCGCCGTGCGGTGGCGATGGCCTGGAGGCCCGCGACGCCGGCGCCGATAATGAGCACCTGCGCGGGGCGGATGGTGCCGGCGGCGGTGGTGAGCATCGGCAGGAACTTCTGCAGCTCGCTTGCGGCGATCAGCACCGCCTTGTAGCCGGCGATGGCAGCCTGCGAGGACAGGGCATCCATCGACTGAGCGCGCGAGATGCGCGGCACCAGCTCCATGGCGAAACTCGTGATGCCGCGCGCCTTGAGTGCCAGGACTTCCGCGCGCCGCGCATGCGGCTGCATGAAGCCGATCACGACCGCGGTGGGCTTGAGGGCGGCGATCTGCTCGGCGCTCAGGGGCTGCACGGTGAGCAGCACGTCGCTGTCGGCGAGCACCTGTGCGCTCGTATCCGCCCAGCTGACGCTCTTATAAAGCGCGTCCGGAAACCCGGCCCGCACGCCGGCGCCGCGCTCCATGAGTACGCGCACCCCTTCCTTGTGGAGCTTCTCGGCGACCTCGGGCACGAGACTGACACGCGCTTCTTGCGGCGCGCTCTCGCGAAGCGCGCCAATTGTGACTGGCATTCACGGCCTCTCGCGGCGCGTAGCCCCCCGGCCACGGCGTTAAAAAATCTGTAATCGAATTAACGTCTTGCGCTGTTGAATTCTTGCACAAAAGTGCCGTATCTTACAGGCCGCCATGCTAGGCATCGATCTTGAGCGCGCCGATCACGGTCCTCTGCAGGACCTCGCCGTCGTTGCCTCGCCCGCCGCGCGTGGCCTGTCGCAGATGGTGCTGCGAACCGACATCGCCGGCATGCCGCTCGAGTGGATCGATTACAAGGAAGCGGCGCGACTGTATCACCAGGAGCAGGTCGCTTACACGTGCGGCTCGCTCCTGTACGAGCTGTATGGCGGCGTGAATGCGCGCACCGGACGGCGCACCGTACTCGAGGTCAACTCCATCGTCGCCACCGTCGGGCACACCGGCAACCCCGGCAACACGCGCCACGACTACGTGCCACCGCTCAACAACCAGACGCTGTTCCGGCGCGATGCTTACCTGTGCATGTACTGTGCGCAGCGCTTTCCCTCGCGCGAGCTGTCGCGCGACCACATCCGCCCCTTCAGCCAGGGGGGCGTGGACATCTGGATGAACGTCGTCACCGCCTGCCGGCGCTGCAACAACCAGAAGGCCTCGCGCACGCCCGAGCAGGCGAAGATGCAGCTGATCGCGGTGCCTTTCACCCCGACCTACGCCGAGTACATCTTCCTCAAGGGGCGCCGCGTGCTCGCCGACCAGATGGAATACCTGCTGGCGCACTTCCCGCGCTCGAGCCCGCTGCACGACCGCATCCAGCGCTGGCTGGCCTGAGCCCCCGGGGCGCCTGGCGCCCCGTGACGCTGGCGTTCGGCGCTGCTAAGGTGGCGCCGTTCCGCAAGCCGGCAGCAGTGTCCCTCAACCACCTTGATCTTCCTCATCGACGCTTCGGTCTACGTGTTCCGCGCCTACCACTCGGTGCTGCCGGACATGCGCGACCACGACGGCAATCCCATGCACGCCGTGTTCGGTTTCGCGCGCTTCATCGGGGATCTGATCGAGCGTGTGCGGCCGCGCTACATCGCGGTGGCCTTCGACCAGCGGCGTGACAGCTCCTACCGCAACCGCATCTATCCGGCCTACAAGGCCAACCGCGAGCGCGCGCCGGCGGACCTGGTGCTGCAGTTCGAGCGCTGCCGCGAGCTGTGCCGGCACCTCGGTCTGTCGGTGTTCGTCGATCCGGAGTACGAGGCGGACGACATCATCGGCTCCCTGGGCGTGCTCATGCGCGATGAGGGCGTGCGCTCGGCCTACATCACCCGCGACAAGGACCTGGCGCAGCTGATGCGCAGCGGCGACCTGTTCTGGGATTTCGGTGCCCGTGAGCAGTTCGGCTACCACGATATCGAGCGCCACTTCGGCGTGCTGCCGGAGCGTTTCGCCGACTACCTTGCGCTCACCGGCGATGAGGTGGACAACATCCCCGGGGTCCCGGGCATCGGGCACCGCACCGCCGCCTCGCTCATGAAGGCCTTTGGCTCCCTCGATGAGATGTACGAGGATCTCGGGCGCGTGGCGCAGCTGAAACTGCGCGGCGCAGGCACGCTGGCGCAGAAGCTCACCGAGCATCGCGATGCGGTCTTCCTCAGCCGCCGCCTGACGCGCATCGCCTGCGACCTGAAGCTCGGCACCGGCGTCGAGGGCCTGAAGCGCCGCGTCCCGGACATGGCAGCGCTCGCGGACCTGTACGACCGCCTGGGCTTCGGCCCGTTCCTGCGCCGCCAGGGCGAGCGCCTGGCGCAACTGCCGGCCGCCTGAGCATGGGCTGGCTCGGCAAGCTGCGCCGCGACGGTTCCAGCGAGGAGCGCGCGCTGATTATTGCGCGCATCGCGAGCGTTCTGCTCACGGTGTTCGGGGTGGGCTTTGCGGCCGGTGCCGTCCAGGTGTACCGGGCGCTGCGCTCGGGCCAGGCCTGGAGCAACTATCGCGGCGAACTCATCACGCATCAGGACCTGATGCATACTTTCTTATTTCTCCTCGTCGCGGCGGCGCTGTGCATCCTGCTCGCGCTGCGCTGGCGGCGCCTCGTGCGCCGCGCGCGCTGAGGCCGCACCCCAAGGGCACGCAATGACTTACCAGTTCTCCGGCGGCCTCATCCTGAGCCTCATCGGCCTCACCGTGCTGGTGGCGCTGCCCATGAAGGTCGGTGCGCACATGGTGCATGCCAAGTACACCGGTCTCATCCGCTGCGGCTTTGCCGCCTTCGTGGGCCTGCTCGGGGGCCTGCTGGCCTCGGTGTTCCTCGGCGGACTGATCGGTGGCCTGCTCGCCTGCGCCTTGGGGTACGTGCTCGCCATCCGCGCCATGCTCGGCACCACCTTCCTCGGCGCCATCGGCATGACGCTGATCGCGATGCTGGTGTCGGCGTGCGGTTTCTGGGTGCTCGCGCACGTCGGCTGGCTGGTGCCCGTCGCGGCGACGCCCGCCGTCGCGGTCTAGCAGCACCCGGCGCACCGGCCCGCACCTCCTGCCCTCCGCGCATGGACCTTGCCGCCGTCGCGCGCGAGCTCGCCGCACTCAGCGGCCTGAAGCTCGCTCCGCAGCCGCAGGCGCGCGTAACGGGTAGCAGCACGAGCCAGTGCTACCTCTGGCAGGCGGGCGCACAGCGCCTGTTCGTGAAGCTCACCGGTCCTAGCGGGCAGGCGGCGCTGGCGGCCGAAGCGCAGGGACTCGCCGCACTCGCGGCCACGCAGGCACTGAAGGTGCCGCGGGTGCTCGGGCGCGGCGCGACCGCGGACGCTGCGTTCCTCGCGCTTGAGTGGATCGAGGCGGTGCCGGCGGATGCCCGCTGCGAGGCACGCCTCGGGATGGGACTCGCCGCGCTGCATGGGCACAGCGCCGGGCGCTGCGGCTTTTTCCACGACAACTTCATCGGCGCGACGCCGCAGCACAATGCCTGGATGCGCGACTGGCCGGCTTTTTTTGGCGAGCGGCGGCTGCGCCCGCAGCTCGCGCTCGCCGCGCAGCGCGGCTTCGCAGCCGAGGTGCGCTGCGGGGAACGACTGCTCGCGGCCGTGCCGGCACTGCTCGCCGGGCGCGAGGCGGCGGCGAGTCTCCTGCACGGGGACCTGTGGGGCGGCAACTGGCTGGCGAGCCTGACGGGTGAGCCGGTGCTGATCGATCCGGCGGTGTACTACGGTGACCGTGAGGCGGACGTTGCCATGACGGCACTCTTTGGTGGCTTCGGTGCCGCCTTCTACGGCGCCTATGAGGCGGCCGCGCCCCGCGCGCCCGGATGGCAGGCGCGCGCTGATCTCTACAATCTCTACCATGTGCTCAACCACGCGAATCTGTTCGGCGGCGGCTACGCCCAGGAGGCGCGGGCCCTGATGGAGCGGCTGCTCGCCGAGGTGCGGGGCTGAACTGCCCTCAGGGCATGATTCGGCTATGCTTTGAGAGCCCGCAGTCGGTGTACGTGCCGCCTTAAGCGCGAGAAGAACATGGCCAACAAGAACATCCAGTCAATCCTGCAGGAAGAGCGCACCTTCGCTCCGCCGGTCGCGTTCACGGCGCGGGCGCGCGTCAAGCCCGCCGACCTCGAGAGCCTGCGCCGGCGCGCCCGCGAGGATTACATCGGTTTCTGGGCCGAGCTTGCGCAAGCGGAGCTCAAGTGGCAGGTACCCTTCACGCAGGTGCTCGACGACAGCCGCGCCCCGAACTTCCGCTGGTTCAGTGACGGCAAGCTGAACGCGTCCTACAACTGCCTCGACGTGCACCTCGAGGAGCGCGGGCACAAGACCGCCGTCATCTTCGAGGGCGAACCGGGGGACGTGCGGCGCCTGAGCTATCGGGAGCTGCACGCCGAGGTGTGCCGCTTCGCCAACGCCCTCAAGGGCCAGGGCATCCGGCGCGGCGACCGCGTCATCATCTACCTGCCGCTCGTGCCCGAGGCGCTGATCGCCATGCACGCGTGCAACCGCATCGGCGCCATCCATTCGGTGGTGTTCGGCGGCTTCTCCGCGGTGGCGCTGAAGGACCGCATCGAGGACACACAGGCGAGGCTCGTCATCACCGCCGATGGCGGCTGGCGCGGCGGCCAGGTGATCGAGCTGAAGGCCGCGGCCGACAAGGCGCTCGCCAGCGGCTGTGCCAGTGTCGAGCGCATGATCGTGCTGAAGCGCACCGGGCGCAGCGTGCCGATGAGCGCGGGTCGCGACCTGTGGTGGCATGAGCTCTGCGAGGATCAGTCCCCGGTGTGCGAGCCTGAGTGGGTGGACGCGGAGCATCCGCTCTACCTGCTCTACACCTCCGGCTCCACCGGCAAGCCCAAGGGCATCCAGCACAGCACCGGCGGTTACCTGCTGCAGTCGAAGCTCACCACGCAGTGGATCTTCGATCTGCGCGACGCGGACGTGTTCTGGTGCACCGCCGACGTCGGCTGGGTCACCGGCCACACCTACGTCGCCTACGGGCCGCTGGCCGCCGGCGCCACCGTGCTCATCTACGAAGGCGGCCCGACCTTTCCCGACGGCGGTCGCTTCTGGAAGAACTGCGAGAGACACGGCGTGACGGTCTTCTACACCGCTCCCACGGCGATCCGTGCGCTCATGAAGCTCGGCGAGGAGCTGCCCAAGAGGTATGACCTCACGAAGCTGCGCCTTCTCGGCAGCGTCGGCGAGCCGATCAACCCCGAGGCCTGGATCTGGTACCAGCGGGTCATCGGGGGTGGGCGCTGCCCGATCGTGGACACCTGGTGGCAGACCGAGACCGGCGCGATCCTCATCTCCCCAATCCCGGGCGTGACCGCCACCAAGCCCGGCTCCTGCACGCAGCCGCTGCCGGGCATCGAGGCGGACATCGTCGATGACCACGGCGCCAGCGTGAAGCGGCCGGATGCGGGCGGCTACCTCGTGATCCGCAGGCCGTGGCCTTCGATGCTGCGCACTATCTGGGGCGACAACGCACGTTACCTTGAGACTTACTGGTCGAAGTTCGAGCAGCGCTTCTATGTCGCCGGCGACAGTGCCCATCGCGACCGGGACGGCTACTTCTGGATCATGGGTCGCATCGATGACGTGCTGAACGTCGCCGGTCACCGGCTCGGCACCATGGAGGTGGAGTCGGCGCTGGTGTCGCACCCGAAGGTGGCGGAAGCCGCCGTGGTCGGCAGACCGCACGAGATCAAGGGCGAGGCGGTGTTCGCCTTCGTGGTGCTGCGCGGCGCGCGCCCGAGTGGCGATACCGCAGCTCTGGTGAAGGAACTGCGCGAGTGGGTCGCCGAGCAGGTCGGCGCCATCGCCAAACCCGACGAGATCCGCTTCGCCGACAACCTGCCCAAGACGCGCTCCGGCAAGATCATGCGGCGGCTGCTGAAGTCCGTGGCGCGCGGGGAGGAGATCACCCAGGACGTCTCGACCCTGGAGAATCCTGCGATCCTCGAGCAGCTGCGTGGCGCGGAGACTGTCCCGGCGCCGGCGAAAAAGCCGGCGCGCAAGGCAGCGGCGAAGGCAGCGACACGACGCAGGCGCCCGGCCCGCAAGGCCGCGACGCGGGCGCCGCGCCCGAAGGCGCGCCCGCGGAAGAAGCCCGCAAAGGTGCGTCGTGCTGCCGGGCGCCGCAAGATGCGCGCCAAGATGGCACGCAAGGTGACACGGCGCGCGCCGGGGAAGAGCGTGCGCCGCCCGGCCCCCCGCGGCCGGCGACGCTGAGCTAGGGCGCGCTGTCCGAGGTCTGCTGCAGCGCCCACAGGAGCAGGCGCTGCTCGAACCGCTCGCGCACCCCGCGCGGCCTCGTCAGCCCCATGCGCTCGAGGGCCGCGGCATGCCGCGTCGCCTGCCCTTTTTGCAGCAACGCGCTGCCCGCGGTGCGCACCCGCGCGAGCGCCGAGCCGGTGTGGGCAGCCAGGTGCTGCAGCGCCCGCGTGAGGGCGATCTCCTCGCCCGTAAGATCAGTGCCGAAAGGATAGGCGGAGAAGAACCCCTCGCGGCGCGGACCGGCGAGCACGCCCTCGAGGCGCGCCGGAAGGTTGTCACGGCAGGCCGGTGGGATCTCATAGCCGGGGTCGATCTTGCCGGCGGCCCGGGCCTGCGCCAGCAGCGGCTCCTGGAAGCGCGAGTCGGCGACGTTCAAGAGCGCCGCGATCACTTCGGCATCGGTGCGGGAGCGCAAATCAGCGATGCCGTACTCGGTGACGACGATGTCGCGCAGGTGACGCGGGATGGTCTCGTGGCCGTAGCGCCACACGATGTTCGAACTGAGCTGGCCGCGGTGGCTGCGCGTGGCGCGCACGCACAGGATCGAACGCGCCTCGGGAAGCGCATGCGCCATGGCGACGAAGTTGTACTGGCCGCCCACCCCGGAAACCACCTGGCCATTATCCAGCTGGTCGGACACCGCCGCCCCAAGCAGCGTAACCATCATGGTGGTGTTGATGCAGCGCGCCTGGCGTCGCTGCAGGATGCGCAGCTCCTGGTCCGCGCCGTACAGCTGATTGACGAAGCCGACGCCGCGCATGCTGAACTGGGCGCGCTCGGCTTCGGGCATATCGCGCAAGGCTGCGTAGAAGCCGCGCGGCCCGAGGAAGAAGCCGGCGTGCAGCAGTTGGCCGTGGCGCAGTTCGCGCCCGAGGCACTGCTCGCCCAGGCGCGCGCAGGCGGCGGCATCCTCGAGGTCCGCCGGGATCCAGCTGCCACCGCGCGCGCGCACGCGGCCGGCGCTGAACTCGGTGTCCTCACGGAATACACCGTGGTGCCTGAGGGCCGCGAACTCTGCGGCGCTCAGGCACGGCCCGACCCCGGCCGTACGCAGCGCGCCGAGGATGCCGGCATCGAAGCGTTCCGGCTGCCCTTGCGCCAGCAGCCGCTCGAGTGCCAGGCAGTCGTAGGCGCGGCGGCGCAGGATGCCGGCGCGGTACAGCTCCAGCAGCTGGTCGACGAACATCTCACTCGCCGCGAACAGCCCGGTGGTGAAGGCCGTGGTGCCGCCACTGGCCGCCACCACCGGCGTCCCCGCCTCGGTGCCGAGGGCCGCCAGCGCATTCAGCCACAGCGCGCCCTGCTGGTGGCGCAGCAGCAGGGCGTAGACGAGCGCATCGCCGAGCTCGCCGATCCCGACCTGCAGCGTGCCGCCGTCACGCACCAGGGCGCTGGTATGCAGGCCGATCGCGTGCTCGGCGCTGCCGAGCCTCGGGTTGGGCGGCGCGAACAGGTCACGGTCGTAGCGCGGCTCATCGAGCAAGTAGTCGAAGTGGTCCGCCGCGATCTGCGCGGTCCCGGTCATGAAGGGCATCTGTGCGTGCGTCTGGCCCACCATGACGATGTCGCGCCCGCTGCGGCGGGCCGCAGCGAGCGCGGGCAGCAGGTCGAGGGTCACGTCGGGGTTGGAACCCAGGCTCAGCTGTCGCTGGCCGTTGAGCGTGCGCTGCGCGAGCAGGTGTGCGATGACGTTGACGCCGCGCTCCAGGACGTCACGCGCCACGTGGGTGTAGTTGGCGCTCAGGTAGTTCTGCTGTGCGTGCCTTGACTCAAGCAGCGCCCCCGGCGCGAGGAAGAACTCGATCACCCGCACGTTTGGAGGCAGCGCATCGGCCTTGACCGCGCGCGCGTACTCCGGCTCCTCGTAGCTGCCGAAGACCCGCTCCACCAGCGGGCCGAGCAGGCGCCGCTCGAGGCCGGGGCGTGCCGCCGGCCTCAGTAGCGACAGCGCCGTGATGATGGTCAGGTCAATATCACGGTCGCGCTGCGCGCGACGGTAGAATTCGTTTGCGATGGGGATGGGCTTGCCGATGCCGAGCGGCAGCGCCAGCACGATGCGCTTGCCGACACGGCGCAGCACCGCATCGACGCAGTTGCCGACGTCATCGAGTATTTCAGGCATGCAGCGTGTGGCATGCTCCCCGAAGCACGCCACGCGCGTCAACCGCGGCGCGCTCAACCGAGGATACCGACATGGCTGCAGACTCGCGCGCCCTGGACCCGCAGACCCTCCCCGCCGACTCGCGCAGTGGTTACCCCGAACCGTACCGCACGCGCGTGCTGCCACGCGAGGTGCGAGCCCTCGGCGATGCGCTGGGGCTGACCCGCATCGGCGTCAACCTGGTGCGCATACTCCCGGGCAAGTCCTCCTCGATGCGCCACTGGCACACGCACGAGGACGAGTTCGTGTGGGTGCTCGAGGGGGAGCTCGTGCTGCGCACCGATGCCGGCGAACAGATCCTGCGGGCCGGCACGTGCGCCGGCTTCCCGGCGGCGTGCGGCGATGGTCATCAGCTCCTCAACCGCAGCGCGGCTCCGGCAGCCTTTCTGGTGGTCAGCAACCGCGACTGCGAGGACACGGCACACCTCCGATGCGGAGGTTGATCTCATGTGGAGCCCGCCGCAGGCGCGCGGCCGCATGACGCGTCGCGACGGCACGCCCTGCTGAGGGCGGCCCGCGCTCATCCCTGAGGCGCTGAGGCGCCGCCGCGCTCAGTGGCCGGAGGCGCTCAGGCGCAGGGCAAAGCTCACGCCGACCTCGTTACTGACCTGGTCGGTGGCCTTCCAGTCGCCCTGGCCGACCCCGTAGTCGAGCCGCTTGAGGCCCGTTTTGCCGCCCATGTAGCCGGCCGCGGCGCCGCCCTCCTGGGTGGTGCGCCAGGTGAAGGGCACGCGCGCATCACGCGTGACGTCGCGGATGGTGAGCTTACCCACCGCCTCGTAGCCGCTGGCGGTCTTCAGGATCTGCGCGGCACTGAAGCGCGCCTGGGAAAATTTCTTGACCGCGAACAGGTCCGCATCGCGCAGCGTCTGGTCGCGCTCCTGGTCCCCGGTGTCGAGCGAGTTCATGTCGATGGTGACCTCCAGGTGGCTCGCCGCCAGGTTGTCCGCGGCGAAGTCGAGCGTCACGCTGAAGCGCTTGAACTGGCCCTTGTTCTGGGCGCCCGCCTGCACAAAGGCGAATTCGAGCGTGCTCTTGGCCGGATCGAGCACATAATGCGTCACGGCGGGCGCGTCGGCTGCCGCGGCCGGCAGGGCTGCGAGCAGCACGGCCGCGAGCGCGGTCAGGCAGTGTGCGCGGCGTGGGGTTGCCATCGTTCTCAGCCTCATCCTTGAGTGCGGTTGTTGGTGAAGGGGAGCATACGCCGCAACACGTCGTCCTTGAGCATGAAGTGATGCTTGAGTGCCGCCAGGAAGTGCACGATGGCGACGACGCCGAGGGTCCACGCGAGGATGTCGTGCGTCGTCACGAGCGCCTCATACAGCGCCTTGTTCTTAGGCACCAGGTCCGGCAGCTGCCACAGGCCGAACCAGCTGACCGGAAAGCCGCGCGCCGAGGACATGGTCCACCCCGACAGCGGCACGGCGAACAGCAGCACGTAGAGGAGCAGGTGCGTCACCTTCGCCAGGGTGCGCTCGTAGGGCTTGAGCGTTCCCGGCAGTTCCGGGGTCGTGTTGGCCGAGCGCCATACGAGCCGCAGCAGTGCGAGTATCAGTATCGTGATCCCGATAGACTTATGGCGTGACAACAGCGTCAGCTTCTTGGCGCCCGCCGGGAGGTCGTCAAACAGGGTGGCGAGCGTGAACTGCGCGATGATGAAGATCACGATCAGCCAGTGGAACAGCTGCGCGATGGCGCCCCAGCGACGCGTGGTGTTTTTGATCATGGTTCCAAGCTTATGCGCGTGAGCGCACCTTGCCTACTGCGCGCAGCGGCGCTCTTCGCCGCGTGCCTCGCGGTCACGGGCTGCCCGGTGCGGGCGCCACCAGGGGCACCCGCGCCCGCGCCGAGCCTCGCCCCACACCGCGGCGTTGCCTACGAGGTGGCGCCGGCCGAGTCCCTCCTGAGCATCCGGGTGTACAAGGCCGGCACGCTCGCGGCGGCCGGCCACAACCATCTCATCGCCTCGCACGAGCTTGAAGGCACCTTCTATGTGCCCGGCGAACCGCTGCAGACGAGCTTCGAGCTGCGCTTTGCGGTCGACACCCTGGCGGTGGATGAGGCGTCGCTGCGCGCGGCGCTCCACAGCGGCGACTTTCCCCCGGACGTGCCCGAGTCCGCCCGTGAGGGCACGCGCCGCAACATGCTGAGCGCGGCGCTCCTTGATGGCGTGAACTATCCGCAGGTCGTCCTGCGTGCCGTGGCGCTGCAGGAGCAGACGCCGCCGGTCCCGGGCGAAGTGCTCGCGCACGTGGCCGTCGGCGTGCGCGGCAGCGAGCATGAGATCACGCTGCCGGTGCGCTGGCAGCATGCCAGCGGCACGCTCACCGTCGATGCCGAGACGACCCTCAGGCAGAGCGAGCTCGGGCTGAAGCCCTTCAGCGCGCTGCTCGGGGCGCTGCAGGTGCAGGATGAGATGCAGGTGAGCCTGCACCTCGTGGCGCGCGAGCGCGCCACGAGGTGAAGCGCCGCCCGCTTCACTTGCTGCCGAGTTCCTTCAGCAGCTCGCTCGCCTTGTACACCTTGCGCAGTCCCTCGAAGATGATCTGCGGGTCTACGGCCACCGCGCGGTTCAGCTGCTCGTCGTACCAGTAGTCCCCGGAGATCGAGTGGATGTTGCCATCGAACATCAGCCCGACGATCCTGCCGTCCTTGTCGATCAAAGGGCTGCCGGAGTTGCCGCCGACGATGTCGTTGTTGGTGGACAGGTCGAAGCGCGTCTCCATGTTCAGACTGGCCTTGGCGGCCGTCCAGGAATCCGGGACCTTGAAGGGCTCCTGACCCGTGGCGCGCTCGAACAGGCGCGACAGGTGGGTGAACGGCTCGACCGGCTTGCCGGCCTCCATCCAGCCCTCCACCACCCCGAAGTTCAGGCGCAGCGTGAAGTTGGCATCGGGCGGCTCGCTGGTGCCGTAGATCTTGAAGCGTGCCTGGGCGATCTGCTCGGAAGCGGCATCCACGGGGGCGTCGACCTCGTCCTCCCATTGCTTGCGCACCGCGCGCGATTCGGCATCGACGCTGCGCGCGAACACGATCATCGGGTCGGTGGAGGCCGCCACGGCCGCCGCGCCGCCCTCCCACAGCTGCTTGCGGACCGCAGGATCGGCAAGCTTGCTGCCGTCGACGAGCTTGTCGGCGAGCGTATCGGGTGATTCCTTCGATAACAGCTGGCGCACGATGGGCGCATCAGGCCCCAGCCACTCGCGCATGCGCTCGAGCCCGAAGGAGAGGTTCATCTTCTCCAGCTCCGGGTACACCGGCAGCGGTGCCAGCAGGCGCTGCTCGGCGCGCGGCAGGGCGCCCTCGCTGTACTCGCGCAGGCGCTTGGTGTTCTCGAGCGGGCGTTCGGCGGCGGCGCGCACCAGCGTGCGCGCGTAGCCGAACAGCCGCCCGAGCGAGCCGCCGCCGAGGCCGGCGCCCTGCTCGAGGTACACGTACGGCAGGTACAGCTGCGCCTCGCGCGTCTGCGCCGCGGCGATGCGTCCCCAGGGATCGCCGATTTCCTTCGCGAGTGCCGGGTCGGCGGCGACCTTGGCGCGCAGCGCCGCCTCGTCCTGGCGCTTGGCACTGAGCAGGCGCTCATCCAGCAGCGCATCGAGCTGCTTGCGGCGCACCTTGATGGAGTTCTCCAGGCTGTTCAGCGGATCCTCGACGATACGGTGCGCCTCGGGGCTCGTCTTGCCGAACTGGATCAGCCGTCCGCGCAGTTCCGAGGCGCGCAGCAGCCAGCGTGGGATGATGACGTTGCGCAGCGTCTCAAGCTGCGCCACCGTCAGCAGGCGTGAGGTGTTGCCCGGGTGCCCGGAGACGAACACCAGCTCACCGGCGTTCGGGCCGGCGCTGCGGATGCTGAGGAAGTTGGGCGTGGCGGCAGGCTTGCCGTCCGCGCCGTAGGCGCGCAGCACCGACATGTCCAGATCCCAGCGCGGGTACTGGAAGTTGTCAGGATCACCGCCGAAGGCGGCGATGTCGCGCTCGGGAGCGAACACCAGGCGCACGTCGCTGTAGCGGTGGTACTTGTAGAGCCAGTACTGCCCGCCGTGGTAGAGGTCGACGGTCTCGCACTTGAACGGCCCGCCCTTGGCGCCCTGGCTGTCGTGCTCGCACTGCTGCTCGAGTGTCGTCATCGTGGCCTTGCGCTTGTCGTTGGCGTTCTTGGCATCGAGGCCGGCGATGGCGCTGCTGATTTTCGCGGTGATGTTCTCCATGTCCATCAGCACGTCGGCGATCTGCGTACCGCAGCGCACCTCCTGCTCGCGCGTGCGCGCAAGGAAGCCCTCGCTCACGAGGTTCTTGTCCTTGGTCGAGTGCTCATCCAGACACGACTCGGAGCAGTGGTGGTTGGTGAGGATCAGGCCGTCCGGGGAGACGAACGAGGCGGTGCAGTTCGAGAGGCGGATGGTGGCGGTGCGCACGCGCTCGAGCCAGGCGGGGCTGACGTCGGCATTGTGGGTGCGCTTGAGCAGGTCGTGCGGGAAATCCTGGAACGTCCACATGCCGCTGTCGCCGAAGGCCGGAGCGGAGATGAGGAACACGAGAAGAGCGAGGAGAGCGCTGCGGCGCATGGCGATCCTTTCTGAAGTTATGCTTGGGTGCTCTTCGGGCACCTGAAAACATCAATTATGCAGCAAACCTATGTGGCATTGCTCCCCGCGCACATGCTGCTGGCAGTGCTGAGCCCGGTGCTGCTGACACTGCGGGTATGGCGTGCGGCGCCGGCGGGCCGCCAGATGCGCTGGCTGCAGCCGCTGACGGACGTGCTGCTGCTTGCAAGCGGGCTGTGGCTCGCCTGGATTATTCAGCAGTCGCCGTTCGCCGAGCCGTGGCTCACCGCAAAACTCGCAGCGTTCGTCGCATACGTCGTGGCCGGCCAGGCCGCACTGCGTGCCGGCCGGGGGGCGCGCGAGCGCCGCGGCGCATGGCTCGCTGCGCTGGCGCTCGTTGCGTACCTGTTCGCCGTGGCGCTCACGCAAGACCCGCGCGGCGGACTCTAGATGCAGGGGTCTGCCGCTAGTCCTCCGGCGGCAGCAGGAGGAGCGCGGTGCCCTCAGGGGCCCGCAGCAGCGTGGCCGCGGCGCCGAACTTACCCGCCGCGCTGCTCTGCACGCCCCGCTCGCGCAGGCGCGCGAGGCGTACGGCGGGGTCGGCGTCGCGGAACACCACGAGCGGCGCGCGTTCGGTTTGCGGGGCGTGAAAGGCGAGGTTGAGATAGTCGCTGGTGAGGGCGAGGCGCGGGTAGGGCGCCTCGCCCTCCTCGGCGGCGACCAGGCCGAGTGTCTCCCAGAACGCGCGCGCCGCCGCGAAGTCACTCTGCGGCAGGCTCACTTCCGCAAAGTCGCCGCACGCCGAGGCGCCGCGGGGCTCAGGCGGGGAATAGGTGCGCGCCTCGAGCACCGCGACCGCGTGCGCGCCGGGATCCTCGAAGCCGATCTGGTTGAAGACCTCCTCTCCGGTGCGCCGCAGCGTGAGCGTGATGCCGGCGTCCGCGAAAGCCGCGAGCGTGCGCGCCACGCCCGGACGCACGAAAGTGAGGGCGGGCGAGGCCGCGGTGCGCTGGTGCAGTCCGATGAAGAGCCGCCCGTCGGTCATGACGCCATAGGGGTGGGTGAAGGCGTCACCCGTGAGGGCCTGGGAGAAGCCGAGGCGCTCGTAGAACTCCACGCTCGCGCGCACGTCCTCGCAGGCGACGCTGAACTCGTGAAACCTCCCCACCAGCGGCAGCGGCGCGGCCGCCATCAGGCCGAGGTACCGCGCGCCGTCGCCGGCAGGTTCTCCTGTCCGGCCGGGGTCCAGCCCTGGCAGTGCTGGGCGATGAGGTCGGTCATGAAGCGCGCGTGCGCGGTGCCGGCGTTGAGCGCCGGGATGTAGTCGTAGCGCTCACCGCCCGCGTGCATGAACAGCTCGCGGTTCTCGATGCTGATCTCCTCGAGCGTCTCCAGGCAGTCCACCGCAAACCCCGGACACACAACGCTCACCGAGCGCACGCCGTGCGCCGGCATGCCCTGCAGCACCGCACTGGTATAGGGCCGCAGCCACTCGCGCGGCCCGAAGCGCGACTGGAAACTCACGCTCCACTCCCCGTCGCGCAGCAGGAGCTCATCCGCCAGCAGGCGCGCGGTGGTCTGGCACTGCTGGAAGTAAGGATCGCCCGCCTGCACGTAGTGCTCCGGAATGCCGTGGAAGGACATCAGCAGGTGCGCGGTGCGCCCGTGCGCCGCCCAGTGCTCGGTGACGCCTGCGCGCAGCGCGTCGATGTAACCCGGGTACTGGTGGTAGTCGGAAATGAAGTGCAGCGCCGGCAGCCAGCGCCAGCGGCGCAGCTCCGCGCTCACCTGGTCGTAGACGGCCCCGGTGGTCGCGGCGCAGTACTGCGGGAACAGCGGCAGCACGAGGATGCGGCGCGCCCCGCCTTCGCACAGGCGCTGCAAGGCCTGCGACAGGTCCGGCGCGCTGTAGAGCATCGCGACTTCCACCGACAGCGGAGCGAGCATGCGCTGCGCCAGCATGGCAGCGACCCCGTCGCGCAGGCGCTGCGACAGGTCGCGCAGGGGGGAGCCGGAGGCACTCCAGATGCGGCGGTACTTGCGCGCCACCCGCGCCGGCCGCAGTGGCAGGATCACGCCCCACAGCAGGGGCAGCCACAGCAGTCGCGGCATCTCCACCACGCGCGGATCGGACAGAAAGCGCGCCAGGAAGCGACGCACCGCGGCCGCGGTGGGCGCCTCGGGGGTGCCGGAGTTCACCAGCAGGATGCCGATGCGCTCGGCCCCCGGGGTCACAGGCTCGGCGGGTGGCGACAGGTAGCGCATGGGGGCACGATACCTGAGCCGGCGGCGCCCGTTAAGAATGGGCCCTTCAGCCGATGCCGACGCACAGGTACTTAAGCTCGGTGTAGTCGAGGATCCCGTACTTGGAGCCCTCGCGCCCGGTGCCCGATTCCTTCATGCCGCCAAACGGGGCGACCTCGGTGGAGATCAGCCCGGTGTTGAGGCCCACGATGCCGTACTCGAGCGCTTCGGCGACGCGCCAGGAGCGCGCCAGATCGCGCGTGTAAAAGTAGGCGGCCAGTCCGAACTCGGTGTCATTCGCCATGCGCACCGCGTCCGCCTCGGTCTCGAACCGAAACAGCGGCGCGATGGGACCGAAGGTTTCCTCGCGGGCGATGAGCATCTTCGGGGTCACCCCGGTGAGCACGGTCGGTTCGAAGAACGTGCCGCCGAGCGCATGGCGATGCCCGCCCTGCACGACCCGTGCGCCCTGGGCGAGCGCATCCTCGAGGTGCTCCTCGACCTTCGCCAGCGCCTTGGCATCGATGAGCGGCCCCTGATCGGTCGCCCCCTTGAGGCCATCGCCCACCTTGAGCTTTGCCACGGCGGCCACGAGGCGTTTGGTGAATTCCTCGTACACCGGCGCCTGCACCAGCAGTCGATTGGCGCACACGCAGGTCTGGCCCGTGTTGCGGTACTTGCTGGCGATGGCGCCGGCCACCGCGGCGTCGAGGTCGGCATCCTCGAATACGATAAAGGGCGCGTTCCCGCCGAGCTCCAGCGAAATCTTCTTCATCGTGCCGGCGCACTGGGCCATCAGCTTCTTGCCGATGGCCGTGGAACCGGTGAAGGTCACTTTGCGCACGATCGGGTTCGAGGTCATCTCGCCGCCGATCGCGGCGGCATCGCCGGTGACGACGCTGAGGACGCCGGCGGGAACACCGGCGCGCTCGGCGAGCGCGGCGGCCGCGAGTGCGGAGTAGGGGGTCTGGCTGGCCGGCTTGCACACGAAGGTGCACCCCGCCGCGAGCGCCGGTCCCGCCTTGCGCGTGATCATCGCGAGCGGAAAATTCCAGGGGGTGATCGCAGCGACCACGCCGACCGGCTGACGCAGCACCAACAGGCGCTTATCGCTCTGGTGCCCGGGGATGACGTCGCCGTACAGCCGCTTGCCTTCCTCGGCGAACCACTCGATGAAGGAGGCCGCGTAGGCGATCTCGCCCCGCGCCTCAGCGAGCGGCTTGCCCTGCTCGGCCGTCATGAGGGTGGCGAGATCCTCCTGATTCGCCATCAGCAGCTCATACCAGCGCCTGAGGATCGCGGCGCGTTCCTTGGCGGTGCGTGCTGCCCAGGCCGGCAGGGCATCACCGGCCGCCTGGATGGCGCGCCGGGTTTCGGCCACGCCCAGGGCGGGGACGGTGCCGAGCACCTCCCCGGTCGCGGGGTTGGTGACGGAGTGCGTCGCGCCGCTGGATGCGTTGAGCCACGCGCCGCCGACGAAGGCGCGCGTGCGCAACAGGTCCGGATCTCGCAGTTTCATGTCAGCCTCGTTTCGCGCTTGCAAGCGTGAGCCTCAGTCCGCCTTTTCCCCGGCCAGGTAGCGGGCGAGAAACCCAAGCGTGCGCTCGCGCGCCTGGGCTGCAGCCTCAGGGTTATAGCTCGCACGCTGGTCGCAGTTGAAGCCGTGGCCGGCGCCGGCGTAGGTGAACAGCACCGAGGGCGGCTGCACCAGCGCCTGCACCTTCTCGACGTCCGCCGGCGGGATGCTCGCATCCTCGCTGCCGTAGTGATACATGACCGGGCAGCGTGGCTTCTGCTCCAGGTGCGCCGTGACCCTGCCGTAGTAAACCACCGCGCACGCAACCGGCAGCTGGCAGGCGGCCAGGTAGGCGAGTGTGCCGCCCCAGCAGTATCCGACCGTGCCGGTACGTCCGGAGTTCTTGACTACCGCTATCGCCGCGGCGATGTCCTTGAGGGTCTTTTCCGCCGTCAGCTGGGAGCGGTAGCCGGCGCCCTCCTGCTGCTCGGCGGGGCCATAACCGAGCTGGATGCCGCGGCGGATGCGGTCGAACAGGCTCGGCGCGATGACGGTGTAGCCCTCCGCCGCAAAGCCATCCGCGATGGCGCGGATGTGGGCGTTGACGCCGAAGATCTCCTGCAGCACGACCAGCGCGCCGCGCGGCCGTCCGGCGGGGGCCGCCAGCCACGCCTGAAACTCGTGACCGTCGCGGGCCATGATGGTGGTGAACTCGCCCATTGCGTACCTCCATGGCTTCGCCAGTTGGGGCATGGCATTCTAACGCGCGGCGCTTCCGGGAGGTTTCATGCTGGTCGGTCCTGCAGTCAGGCGTGTTGCCATCGTCGGCGGACTGCGTATTCCCTTCGCCCGCTCCTATACCGCTTACGCCACCGCCAGCAACCAGGACATGCTCACGGCCGTTCTGCGCGGCCTGGTGGAGCGCTACAAGCTGCAGGGCGAGCGGCTTGGTGACGTGGCCGCCGGCGCCGTCATCAAGCACACGAAGGATTACAACCTGGTGCGCGAGAGCGTGCTCTCGAGCGGCCTTGACCCGCAGACCCCGGGTCTGGACCTGCAGCGTGCCTGCGGCACCGGTCTTGAGGCGGCGATCGACGTCGGCAACAAGATCGCCCTCGGGCAGATCGAGGCCGGCATCGCCGGCGGAGTCGACTCCATCAGCGACGCGCCGATCGTCTATCCGCGCTCCTACCAGCAGCTGCTGCTGCGCAGCTACCGGGCGCGCGGTGCCTGGCAGCGCGTCAGCCCGTGGCTGCGATTGCGCCCGCGGGACTTCAAGCCCGTGGCCCCGGCGGTAATCGAGCCGCGCACCGGGCTCTCAATGGGGCAGAGCACCGAAGTCATGGCCAAGCGCTGGCAGATCAGCCGCACCGAGCAGGACCTGCTCGCCTACGACAGTCACCTGAAGGCCGCGGCCGCCTGGCGCGCCGGCTTCTACGACGACCTCGTCATCGAGTACCTCGGGCTTAAGGCCGACAACAACGTGCGTGGCGATACCAGCCTCGACAAGCTCGGCAAACTCAGGCCGAGCTTCGTCGCCGACGGCACGCTCACCGCCGGCAACAGCACCCCGCTCACCGATGGCGCGAGCGGCGTGCTGCTCGCGACCCCCGAATGGGCCGCCAAGCGCAACCTGCCGGTGCTCGCGTACCTGCGCTACGGCAAGGCCTGGGCGGTGGACTTCGCCAGCGGCAAGGAGGGTCTCTTGATGGCGCCCGCGTACGCGGTGCCGGCGATGCTGCGCGACGCCGGCCTCACGCTGCAGGACTTTGACTACTACGAGATCCACGAGGCGTTCGCCGCCCAGGTGCTGTGCACGCTCAAGGCGTGGGAGTCGGCCGACTACTGCCGCCACGCGCTCGGCCTTCCGGCGGCCCTGGGCGGGATCGATCGCGCCAAGCTCAACGTCAAGGGCGGCAGCGTCGCCCTCGGCCACCCCTTCGCCGCGACCGGCACGCGTATCGTGGCAAGCCTCGCCAAGCTGTTGGCCGCGGATAGCAGCGCCAAGCGCGGTCTCGTATCGGTGTGCACCGCAGGCGGCATGGGCGTGACCGCGATCATCGAGCGCTGACAGACGCCGAGCGCGTCCCACCGGAGAGCCGCCATGCCGCTTCGCATCCAGCCCGCGCGCATCGCCCTCGCTGCCTGTGCGGTGAGCCTTGCCGCCGCGGCGCACGCCGACTTCAGCGCCGCCCTCAAGGACTACAACGAGGGCCGGTTCGATGCGGCGCGCACGCAGTTCCTGGCGCTCGCCGAACTCGGGGACTGCGCCTCGCAGTTCAACCTCGGCGCCATGGCTCTGAAGGGGCAGGGGGGTGCGCCCGAGCGCGGCGCGGGCGTCGGCTGGCTGCAGGCGGCGCTCTCCAACGGCTGCCGCCAGCAGGTCGGCGAGCGGCTGCCGGCACTGCAGGCGAACCTGACACCGGAGCAGAGCCGCGCGGCCCAGGACATCGTGGCCCGCTACGGCCATGACGCCCTGCAGGCCCAGGGCGTGGTAAACCCGGACTTCGCGTGCCCGGCGCTCACGCCGGCGAGCGTGCGTGACACGCCCACACCCGAGGAGCCGCACCTGCGCGCGGCGCAGCGACCGGAAGGTCTCGTGGTCACGGCGTTCACGATCGGGATCGACGGCTATGCGCGCGACCCGCAGGTGCTGCTGTCGGTACCCGAGGAGGGCTTTCCGGCGGCGGCGGTGGAGGCGTGGCTCAACTCGCGCTTCGTGCCCGCCATGCGCGCAGGCGTGCCGGAGGAATCGCGCCTGCAGGCGAAGCTGCGCTTCATCGGCCGCAGCGGCAACCTTGCCGGCTCGCCCCCCTACAAGGCCGCGCTGCCGGCGGCCGACACCGGTGACCCGGCGGCGCAGTACCTGATAGGGCTGACCGCCACGCTCGATTCTTCTTTGGGGGTCATGGCCTCGCGCGCCGGGCAGATGCTCATCGACTCGGCCAGGGCGGGCGAGGCGGATGCGCAGTACTGGATCGCCATGCAGCTGCGCGCCGCGGCCGCCTGCCATCCCCAGGCGAACTGGCGGCTATGGCTGCGGCACGCCGCCGAGGGTGGCAGCGCGCCGGCGCAGGTCGACTACGCCGCGCAGTTGCTGCGCGGCACTGCGACTGCTGAGCAGGTGAGCCAGGCGCGCGTGCTCCTGCAGCACGCCGCGGCGAGCACCGACTACTACGGCCGCAAGCACGCCGTGGCGCTGCTGGCCGCCTCCCCTGTCGAGGCGGTGCGCGATCCGAAGCTCGCCCGCAGCACCGCGAACACGCTGCTGCACGCCAACGAGATCCAGTCCGACCCGCAGATGTTCGAGGTCGTGGCCGCCGCCTACGCGGCCAACCACGAGTACGCCAGTGCGGTCGACGCGCAGCGCGACGCAATCCGCAAGGCGCAGGCCCTCGGCTGGGACACGGCCACGATGCAGGAGCGGCTCGCCGCCTATCGTCGCGATGCCCCCTGGGTCGGGGACCTGTACGCGGCCGCGAAGCGCTGAGCCTTACGACGACGCGAGCTCGGGCATGGCGCGCGCCCGGGCGTCATGGTGTCAGGGCTAGGGCAGCCGTCGCGCCGGGCCGATTTGCGCGCACGGTCGGCGAGGCGGCAAGATGCCCCGCAAGCCATGCCTACGGTGCATACCAACAATTCGAAGGGGGGCGGGGTCGCCGGGTCGGCGGCCGCGGCGCGGCCTGCCCCGCAGCCGTCAATCCCCCGGAATAAGCGCCTGGCAGGCGCGGCCGGGGGCTACGATCCGGCCCATGCAGCGCAGGGCGGGGCGGTGAGATGAGTGTGTCCTCGAGCGACACGGGCGCGACGCGCCCCCGCTTCGCGAGCTTCCGCGATTTCTACCCCTACTACCTCGCGCAGCACAGCCACCCGGTATCGCGGCGTCTGCACCTGTGCGGCACGCTGCTCGCGCTCCTGATCGCCCTCGCCGCCCTCGCGAGCGGGCACTACGCCTGGCTCATCGCGGCTCCGCTGGCCGGCTACCTGCCCGCCTGGCTCGGGCACTTCCTGTTCCAGCGCAACCTGCCGGCCACCTTCCGCCATCCCCTCTACAGCCTGCGCGGCGACTTCGTGATGCTCGCCGAGACGCTGACCGGGCGCCGGCGCTGGTAGCGCGCGCCCGGGCCGACCATGAGCAGACCCGGCATCGACCGCGTCTTTGAACGACGCCTCGCCGCTTTGATCAATGGCGGGGAACCCGGCGTCCTGCAGGGTGGCCGCAAGGGCGTGGAGAAGGAGTCGTTGCGCGTGCTGCCGCAGGGCAAGCTTGCCTACTCCCCGCACCCGGCATCCCTCGGCTCGGCACTCACCAACGAGCACATCACCACCGATTACTCCGAATCCCTGATCGAGCTCGTGACGCCGGCCTTCACCCGCAGCTGGGAGCTGCTGCAGTACCTGCTCGACCTGCACCAGTTCGTCTACCGGCATCTGGGGGATGAGTTGCTGTGGGCCACGAGCATGCCGTGCAACATCCAGCGCGACGCGGACATCCCGCTCGCGCAGTTCGGCAACTCGCACGTCGGGCGCATGAAGACCGTTTATCGCAACGGGCTCGGACTGCGCTACGGGCGCATGATGCAGGCGATCTCCGGCGTGCACTTCAATTACTCCTTCCCGCTGCGCTTCTGGGAGCCGTACGCCGCGGCGCGCGAGTCGCGCAGCCACGACGCCGGCTTCATCTCGGCGAGCTATTTCGAGCTGCTGCGCAACTACCGCCGCTACGGCTGGCTGGTGCTGTACCTCTTCGGAGTCTCACCGGTGGTGTGCAAGTCCTTCCTGCGCGGCCGGGAGCACGAGCTGCAGGACTTCGGCCCCGGCACCGCCTTTGAGCCCTATGCCACGAGTCTGCGCATGAGCGACGTCGGCTACCGCAACCGCAACCAGGCCGGGCTGTCGGTGTCGGTGAACAGCCTGGATGAGTACGTGCGCGACCTGACGCGTGCCATCAGCACCCCGCACCCGCCCTACGCAGCGCTCGGTGTCGAGGTGGACGGCGAGTGGCGCCAGCTCAACGCCAACATCCTGCAGATCGAGAACGAGTACTACAGCTTCATCCGCCCCAAGCGCGTGGCGCGCTCCGGCGAGCGCCCCACCAAGGCGCTGCGGCGTGCCGGGGTCGAGTACGTGGAGGTGCGGGCGCTCGACGTGAGCGCCTTCGACCCGGTCGGGGTCAACCAGAACAAGCTGCGCTTCCTCGAGGCGTTCGTGGCGCTGTGCCTGATGAAGGAGAGTCCGCCGATCGCCGACTCCGAGCAGGCCGCGCTCGACCAGAACCACATCAGCGTCGCCCGGCGCGGGCGCGATCCGGCGCTGCTGTTGTGGCGCGAGGGCCGTGATGTGCCGATGCGCGAGTGGGCCCGCGAGCTTTTGGATTCCATGACCGGGATCTGCGAGATGCTCGACCAGGGCGACCCCACCCGGCCTTATTCGGAGGCGCTCGCCACACAGGCCGCCAAGGTGGAAAACGTCGCCCTGACACCCTCGGCACGCCTCATGTCTGAACTGAATGCCGGGGAGTCGTTTTTTGACCTGGCGCTGCGCATGTCCGCAGCGCATAAGGCTTATTTCCTGGACCTGTACCCGCCCAACGAGGAGCGTCTGCGCGAGTTCGGGCAGGAGGCGCAGGAGTCCCTGGCGGCGCAGCGCCGCATCGAGGCGCTCGACACGGGAACGTTCGAGGACTACCTGAAACGATATTTTGCAGACTGAAAACAACAGCACCGTAATGGGGCATGTTGGGAGCCGTTCAGGTCACGTTAACGTAACATAATCAGGCACTTTCACATTCGCTTTTGCCCCCGGGACGACATAAACTTTACGTCCCACACCGCGCTATGGAAGGGCGGTGGGGAGATGGAAGACGAACAACCAGAACTAAAAATCTGGGAGCGTCGACAACAAGCAGGAGCGCAGGACGATGAAGAGCAAAGGCGCGGAAGGATATCCCGCTGATTCTCAGGAATCCGTGGCGGCGAACGAGGAGTTTGCCCAGCCTCTGGATGACTACGAGCCGGTCACGGGCTCACGGTCGGGCTGGGATCCCTACGATGTGTGGCGCACGCGCGTGAAGAACGCGGCGACACCCGAGCGCGAGGTCGACCCGCGCCGCTGACGGGACATTACTCGCGCGGGGGGCGCGATTGCAGACAACGCAGTCAGACTCGTCTCCCGCGGGTGAGCGCCGCGCCGCCGGCATGCGCCTGCGCTTCCTCGACCAGGAGCTCGAGCAGCAGTTTCTTCTGACCTACCGGATGAGCGCGCGCCGCTGGGTGCGCATGAGTCTGCTCGTCGCCCTGTCCACCACCCTCGGCTTCGCGGTCATCGACCATGTGCTGCTGGTCGGCCCGCGCCTTGCGCCCCCGGACGTGTGGCGCTTCGGGCTGCAGCTGCCCTTGGTGCTCATCATGCTGGTGCTCACCACGCCGCGCTGGTACGCGCGCTGGTACCAGCCCGCCATCCAGGTCGCGGCCCCGCTGTTCGGCGCCGGCACCGTGATCATGGCGATCGAGGCGACCCCGCCGCAGCTGCCGCTCGTGGCCGCGCGGCTGCTGCTGGCGGCGTTCTACTTCTACTTCATGCTCGGCATGACCTTCGGAGCGGCGCTGCGCACCAACCTGCTCCTGATCGGCGCCTACGCTGCGGCCGCCGTCAGTGGCGCGATCGCCCCGACGGTGGCCATCTACTCGCTGTTCGTGCTGTGCTGCGCCAACCTCATTGGCGGCGCCGGCTGCTACGCGCTCGAGTACGCCAACCGCGTCGCTTTCATCGAGCGACGCCGCCTCGCGCAGGTGGCCATGCACGATGGGCTCACCGGGCTGCTCAACCGCGCCGCGCTCGAGCAGCAGGCGCGCTCGCTGTGGCAGCACGCCAAGCTCACCCACCTGCCGGTCTCGGTGCTGCTCATCGACATCGACCACTTCAAGGCCTACAACGACCTGTACGGGCACCAGGCGGGCGACGGCTGCCTCACCCAGGTCGCGACCGCAATCCGCGGCGTCGCGCAGCAGCGCCCGCTCGACATGGTGGCGCGCTACGGCGGCGAGGAGATCATCGCGATCCTGGTGGGCGGTGATCGCGCGCAGGCGAGCGCGGCGGCCGCCGGCGTCATCAAGGCGGTGGCGGACCTGGGGATAGCGCACGGCGGCTCCGCCACGCGCCCCTACGTCACGGTGAGCGTCGGGGTCACCACGGTCGACCCGGGCGGGGATTACTCGCACGAGCAGGCGGTGCGCCACGCGGATCTGGCGCTCTACACCACCAAGGCGCGCGGCCGCGACGGCTGGTCGTTCCGTGAGCCCACGGAAGCCAAGAGCGACGCGGCGCCAGAGGCGCTGCTGAAGAACGCCAGCTGAGGGCGCGGCCGGCGCGCCCCAACGCAGCGTCAATACCCCGAGCGGGGCATGGTCCGCTCGCGCTGCTGCCGCAACACTGCCAGCTTCCGGTAACGGGCTTGCGCTCATGCGCCCGACCCCCGATCCTCTCACCATGAATGCACTCTCGGTACGCGGGCTCACCAAGGTCTACAAGAACGGCGTGCAGGCGCTGCAGGGGGTCGACCTGGACGTCGAGCAGGGCGATTTCTTCGCGCTGCTCGGACCCAACGGCGCCGGCAAGACGACCCTCATCGGCATCATCACCTCGCTCGTCAACAAGACCGCAGGCGAAGCGCGCGTGTTCGGCCACGACATCGACCGCGAGCTCGGCGCCGCCAAGGCCTGCATCGGCGTCGTGCCGCAGGAAATCAACTTCAACCTCTTCGAGACCCCCTTCACCATCGTCGTCAACCAGGCCGGCTTTTACGGTATCCCGCGCCCGGTCGCGCGCCAGCGCGCCGAGAAGTACCTGAAGCAGCTGCAGCTGTGGGACAAGCGCAACGGCATCTCGCGCGGCCTCTCGGGCGGCATGAAGCGCCGCCTGATGATCGCGCGCGCCCTCATGCACGAGCCGCGCCTGCTGATCCTCGATGAGCCGAGCGCCGGGGTCGACATCGAGATCCGCCGCTCCATGTGGGATTTCCTGCGCGAGATCAACGAGCGCGGCACCACCATCATCCTCACCACGCATTATCTTGAGGAGGCGGAGACCCTGTGCCGCAATATCGCGATCATCAGCGGCGGACGCATCGTGGAGCGCGATCGCATGAGCAGCCTCCTGCGGCGGCTGCACGTTGAGACCTTCGTGCTCAACCTGCGCGATGCCCTCGCCCAGGCGCCGCAGCTCGACGCCTACGTGACGCGCCTGGTGGACGACCACACGCTCGAGGTGGAGGTGTCCAAGGAGGACAACCTCAACGACATCTTCGCGCGCCTCTCGGCGCTCGGCATCGAGGTGCTCAGCATGCGCAACAAGGTCAACCGCCTGGAGGAGATCTTCATGCGCCTGGTCGAGGGGCGCGGCGCGACCCTCGAGGCGGCCGGGGTGCTCGAGGCGCTGCCGGCGCCGCCGCGCGAGCCGGCCGGGGTAGCGCGGTGAACAGCGTGGCGCAAATCGCCGCGGCGCCGCCGAACCTGCGCCTGGTGCACTGGATCGGCTTCAAGACCATCCTCATCCGCGAGTACGGTCGCATCATCCGCATCTGGGGCCAGACCATCGTGCCCTCGGTGGTGACCGCGGTGCTGTACTTCGCCATCTTCGGCAGCCTGATCGGCGGCCGCGTCGGGCCCATGGGCGGCTTTGACTACAAGCAGTTCATCGCACCGGGCCTCATCATGATGTCGGTGATCACCAACTCCTACGGCAACGTGGTCGCCTCCTTCTTCGGCGCCAAGTTCGGCAAGCACGTCGAGGAGCTTTTGGTGTCGCCGCTCCCCAACTGGGTCATCGTCGCCGGCTACGCCGCCGGCGGCATCCTGCGCGGCGTGCTGGTCGGGGCCGCAGTGACGATCGTGTCGCTGGTGTTCACCCACCTGCACGTGCACCACCTGCTCGTGGTGCTGGCGGCGCTGCTGCTGACCTCGCTCACCTTCGCGCTCGCGGGGTTCCTGAACGCGCTGTTCGCCAAGAACTTCGACCAGGTGAACTGGATCCCGGCCTTCGTGCTCACCCCGCTCACCTACTTTGGCGGCGTGTTCTACTCGGTGAGTCTGCTGCCGCCGTGGGCGCGCACGCTCTCCTACGTGAACCCGATCCTCTACATGGTGAACGCGTTCCGCTACGGGTTCCTCGGCGTCTCCGACGTCGACGTCGGCATGGCGTTCGCGCTGATGGCCGGCGCCGCCGTGGTGCTGTTCACGCTGGCGGTGGCGCTCATGAACCGCGGCTCGGGTATCCGCGATTGAGACGGGTGGCGCTGGTGAGCGCGCACGCCGCGCACGCTCTGGATGAGGACCTGCCGCCGCTGCTGAGCGCCTTCAGCGCCGCGGGCGCTGCGGCCGAGGTCGCCGACTGGGACGACCCGGGCGTCGACTGGAGCCGCTTCGATGCGGCCCTGCTGCGCTCGGCCTGGGACTACACCGAGCGCCTGAGCGAGTTCCTCGCCTGGGTGCAGCGCACCGCGAGCCAGACGCTGCTGCTGAACACGCAGGCGGTGGTGCAGTGGAACTCCGACAAGCACTACCTCGCCGAGCTCGCCCGCCAGGACCTGCCCGTCGTGCCGAGCGCTTTCTGCGAGCCCGGCGATGACCCGCAGGAGGTGCTCGAGACCTTCCTCGCCCGCCAGCGCTTGCCCGAGCTGGTCGTGAAGCCGGCCGTCGGGGCGGGCTCGCGCGACACGCGGCGCCACCTCCGCACCGCGGTCGCCGAGATCCTCGGGCACATGCGGCCGCTGCTGCAAAAGCGCCGCAGCGTGCTGCTGCAGCCCTACCTTGCGAGCGTCGACCGCGACGGCGAGACGGCACTCATCTATATCGGCGGCACTTTCAGCCACGCGATCCGCAAGGGCCCGCTGCTGCCCTCGGGCGCGGCGGCGACCGCGGCGCTGTTCGCTCCCGAGGAGATCACGCCGCGCGTGCCGGGGGCCGATGAGCGGGCGGTGGCCGAGCGCCTGCTGGCAGCGCTGCCGTTCCCGGACCTGCTCTACGCCCGCATCGATCTCATCCGCGGCGAGGCCGGGGAGCCGCGCCTGCTGGAGCTGGAACTCACCGAGCCCTCGCTCTTCTTCGCTCACGCGCCAGGTTCTGCCGGACGCTTGGCACAGGCGACCCTGGCACGTCTCGCGGCGTGAACCCCCAAAGTCCCCGCCAGCCCCGCCGACGGGTCACTGCCGGTGTGAGGCGTTTCACAGAAAAGACGCCTAAGCCCTTGTAGCAAAAAAACTTTCACAATTCCGTCACGCGACTGACGCGCCGCCGCATCAGCCTTACGCGCAGTCACTTTGTGGGCCGCGCTAACGGAGGCGCACCGCCACATGAAAGCGACCGGACTGACAGCCTTCATGGCACGCGTGGACGCGGCGGAGTACGGCCTGTGCCGCACCCTCAACCGCGGCGCGGCCTTCGCGCTGCCACGGCGCATCTTCCAGGTGGCGAGCCGGCTTGGCGACGGGCTCATCTGGTACGTGCTGCTCGCAGTGCTGCCGCTGCTCTACGGTCCGGCAGCCCTGCGGGCCTGCGGGATCATGGCCCTCACCGGTGCCCTCGGCGTCCTGATTTATGCCTTCCTCAAACGGCTGTTCGTGCGCGAGCGTCCGTTCATCACCCACCTGAGCATCGATCGCGCGGCAGCCCCCCTCGATCGCTACAGCTTCCCCTCCGGGCACACCCTGCACGCGGTCTCCTTCACCTGGCAGGCCGGGGCGCACTTCCCGGAAATGCTGTGGGTGCTCCTGCCGCTCGCCGCCCTGATCGCCGCCAGCCGCGTGGTCTTAGGCCTGCATTACCCCTCCGACGTACTCGCCGGCGGCGCCCTCGGGGCGCTGCTCGCGGTCCTCGGGCTCGCCTGCGGCTAAGACCATGGCGCGCCCGCATCGTCGCTGCGCGCCGCGGGCGCGCCCCGGCCGCTAGATGCGCGTCCTCTTCATCTCCGACGTCTACTTCCCGCGGGTCAACGGAGTCTCGACCTCCATACGCACCTTCCGCGAGGACCTGAGCGCCCAGGGCGTGGAGACACGCCTCGTGGCACCGCAGTACGCGCAGCACACCAGCGCCGAGGAGGGGATCGTGCGCGTGAGCGCCGCCGCGGTACCGAAGGATCCCGAGGACCGGCGCATGCGCTGGGGCGCGCTCACGCGCACGCTCGAGGCGCTGCCGCGCGGCAGCTTCGAGCTGGTACACATCCACACGCCCTTCGTGGCGCACTATGGCGGCGTGCGCGCCGCGCGCCGCGCCGGCGTGCCGTGTGTTGCGACCTACCACACCTTCTTTGAGGAGTACCTGCACCATTACGTGCCGGTGCTGCCACATGCGCTCGGCCGCATCGCCGCGCGCTACTTCACGCGCTCGCAGTGTGCCGCGGTGCAGGCACTCATCGCCCCGTCCGACCCCATGCGCGCCGTGCTCACCGACTACGGCGTCACGACGCCCATCCATGTGCTGCCCACCGGCCTGCCCGCCGACCGCTTCCGCGCCGGGGACGGGGCGGCGTTCCGGGCGCTCGCCGGCATCGAGCCTCACCGCACCCTCGTCACCTACATCGGCCGCGTGGCGCACGAGAAGAACATCGGCTTCCTGGTGCAGATGTTCCGCCGCGTGCTGGCGCAGCGCCCGCAGGCGCTGCTGGTGATCGCCGGCGAGGGGCCGGCGCGCGAAGGCCTGCGCGCGAAGGTGGCTGCGCTCGGGCTAGCCGCGCACGTGTATTTCGCCGGCTACCTCGAGCGCGATACGGCGCTGCTCGACTGTTATGCGGCAGCCGACGTCTTCGTGTTTGCCTCGCGCACCGAGACGCAGGGGCTGGTGCTGCTCGAGGCGATGGCGCAGGGCGCCCCCATCGTTTCCACCGCCGAACTCGGCACGCGCTCGATCCTCGTGCCCGGGAGCGGTGCGCTCGTGGTGCCCGAGGATGAGGCGGCCTTCGCCGCCGCGGTGGTGCGGGTGCTTGATGATCCGGCCTTGCGGGCGCAGTTGCGCGCGCAGGGCCTGCGTTACGCACGCTCCTGGTCCTCGGCCACCATGGCGCGTCGCCTTGGCGAGCTCTACGGCGCTCTGCTGCAGGCGCCGCAGGCGGCGCCGGTCGCCCGCGCCACCGTCTAGGAGGCCCACCCCCGTCTTTGCGTGGCGACAGCGTGCGCGCGTTGCGTTCTGAGCTACACTTTCCGGAGTGCCTGACCGCGGGTGTCTGGAGCGGCGTATGGGAGCAAAACGGGCCCTGATCGTGGACGACTCGAAGTCCGCGCGCCTGTTCCTCGCACGGGTTTTGGAAAAGTACGACATCGACGTCGATTCCGCGGAGAGCGCGGAAGCGGCGATCGACTACCTCACCAGCAACCGCCCCGACGTGATCTTCATGGATCACCTGATGCCCGGCATGGACGGGCTGCAGGCCGTGCAGCACATCAAGAACGATCCGCGCACCGCCACGATCCCCATCATGATGTACACCTCCCAGGAAGGGGAGCTGTACCTCGGCCAGGCGCGCGCGCTCGGCGCGGTCGGGGTGCTGCCGAAACAGATCAAGCCCACCGACGTCTCCAAGGTTCTCTACCAGCTGCATCTGGTGCCCGACCGGCGCACGGAGGAGCAGTCGAGTTTCCGGCCGGTGAACGTGCGCCTGGAGGGCGAGGCGCCCGAGCCTGCCGGCCCGGTCCTCTCCAAGCCCCTCACCGACAGCATGCTGCGCGAGCACTTCGCGGACCTGCGGCGCGCCCTGGTCGCCGGCATCGATACGCAGACCGACCGCATCACCTCCGAGGTGCGGGCGCTGCTGCTGGAGTCGCTGCCGCAGGCGGCGGACGCTGCGCCCCCGGCAGTGCCCGCCGAGCCGCTGCCGCCACCGCCGGCGGCTGCCCCCTGGGCCTGGATCACCGCCTGCACGGCCCTCGCCATTGCGCTGCTGTCCACGGCGCTGTGGTGGCGCAGCGTGCATCTGCTCGAGGAGCTGGACGCCGAGGTGCGGCAGCTGCGCGTCCCGCAGGTGGCGAACCTCATGCCGGCGCTGCCCGCCGCCCCCGCCCCGCTCCCGGCTGCGGCCACCGCGCCCGCAGCGGCGATGGAGGCCAAGCCCATCGTGGTGCTGGTTCCCTACGGGCAGGATGCACTCGGCGGCGGGCGTCTCGAGGTCATCGGCAAGCTCCTGAACCAACTCACCGCCGAGAAGCGTAGCGCGAGCCTCGACGTGCGCACTTACGCCGGGCGCTTCTGCCTCATGGGCAATGGCACCGACGGTTACTCGCTCGCTCCGGAGGAGATGCTCTACTCGCGCTGCGACGTCGTCGGCAATCCTTCCGATGAGGCGCTCTCGCCCGCGCAGCGCACGCCGCTCGCGCTCGCCAACCTGATCGGCGGCGTGCGCAGCTCCACCAACGGAGCGGTCAGTGTGAAGCTGGCACTCGGGGATGCGGCGCAGCTGGCACAGCCCTACCCGCAGCTGGTTCCGGATCTCACCGCCGGTGAGTGGAACCGTGCGGCCATCGCCAACAACCGCGTCGAGATCCGCGTGCATTGAACTCGATCGTCCTGAGTGCAGCCGCCTCCGGCGAGGAGTTCCAGCCCGGGCGCTGGCTGCGTAACCGCCACCTGCAGTCGATGCTGGCCAGCACCTCCTGGCGGCGCAGCCAGGTGCTCACGCGTGCGGCGGCGATGCGCGCCGCGGCGCGCGAGGTGCTGCTCGACTGCGGCGCGGGGGTGCGGCTGCAGGGCTTCATCTCCACGCCGCCGGCGGGGCAGGCGCCGCTCGTCGCCCCGGTCGTGCTGCTGCACGGCTGGGAGGGGAGCGCCGAGTCGCTCTACGTGCTCTCGCTCGCGCAGCGCCTCTATGCCCAGGGGATCGAGGTGGTGCGCCTGAACCTGCGCGATCACGGCGAGACTCACCAGCTGAACCGGGATCTGTTTCATTCGTGCCGCCTGCCGGAGGTGGTCGGTGCCATCGGCGCGCTGCAGCGCGAGCACCTCGGCGGGCGGGCGCTGCAGCTCGCCGGCTTCTCGCTCGGGGGCAACTTCATGCTGCGCGTGGCGGCGCAGGCGCGCGCGGCGGCACTGGAGCTTGCGCAGGTGATCGCGGTATCCCCGGTGCTCGATCCGGCCGAGACCCTCATCGCCCTGCAGCGTGGCTTCCCCGGCTACGAGCTGTACTTCGTGCGCAAGTGGCTGCGCTCGCTGCGCAAGAAGCAGGCGGCGTGGCCGGACGTCTACGACTTCACTGCGCTGCGCCGCATGCGCGATCTCAGGAGCATGACCGCAGAGCTCGTCTCCCGGCACACCGAGTTCGCAAGCCTCGCCGACTACCTGAACGGCTACGCCATCACCGGCAGCCGCCTGGCGCACCTCGAGGTGCCCTCGAGCATCATTACCTCCCTCGATGATCCGATCATCCCGGCCGGGGGGCTGGCGCATGTGGCGCGTCCGGCGGCGCTGTCGGTGACGGTGACGCGCTTTGGCGGACACTGCGGGTTCTTCGCCCGCCTGCCCGGCCCCACCTGGCTCGAGCGGCGCATGGTGAACCAGCTCGGCGGCAGCCTGCCCTAGCGCGCGCCGCGCTTCTCCTCGAACTGGATGACCGGCTCGCCGCTCGTCACGGTGACCGCCCCGTCGATGACGGCGCCCCTGGCCACGGCGATGCTGCGGGCGACGATATCGGCGCGTATGACGGCGCTGGCGCCAACCTCAAGCTTGTTCTCGACCACGAGGCGCCCGGTAATGCGGCCCGCCACCACCGCGGCCAGGGCATGGATCTCCCCCTCCCACTGGGCGGTCACGGACATGCGCAGGGTGCCGGTGATGCGACCGTCGCCTCTGACCGAGCCGCAGACCACGAGCGGTCCCGGGGTCTCGAGGTCCCCGGTGACCCGGACCCCCTCGGCGATGAAGGTCGGCGAGTCGCCGACCGAATCGATCAGCCGCCGCTTCTGGGGGTCATTCATCCGCTGCTCCGCGAGGCTCGAGGCGGGGTCATAATACGTAACGATTCACGCTCAAAAGGCCGACCATGTTCACATTCTGGGCAGTGCGCGCCCCCGGCCTCGCGGCACTGCTGATTCTCCTTGGGGGCTGCAGCGGCGAGCAGCAGGACTGGCGCTCGGCGGAGTCTGCGGACACCCGCGAGGCCTATACGCGTTTCCTCGAGCAGCACAGCGGGAGCGAGCTCGCCAACCCGGCGCGGCTGCGCATCGCGCAACTCGACGAGGAGCGCGCCTGGAACCAGGCCAATGGCGTCGCGAGCATCGAGGCCTACCGCCAGTTCCTCGCCCACTTCCCGAACGGCAAGTGGGCCGAAACGGCGCGCATCCGCATCGAGGGCTTCTCGCTCGGCTCCCTGCCGCGCACCGCCGGCGCCCACGGCGCCCCGGTGGCGGCGCGCGTGGGCGTGAATGCGCTGCAGCTGGCCACCGGCGTCAGTGGCGCGTCTGGCGCTGCGGCTGCGGCGCCACCGGCCGCCCCGGCCCGCAGCGCCGATGAGGTGGTGGCCGCGGCGGCAGCAGCCGAGGAGCGCGGCCCGGCCGCGCAGCCCGCACCGGCGTCGCCCGAGACCCGCGCGGTCCTGCTGACGCGCGCCGGCACCGACGGCTACGGCGTGCAGCTCGGGGCCTTCGGCAGCGAGGCGAGCGCGGACCGGGAGTGGCAGCGCCTGCAGGGGCGCTTCAGCCCCCAGTTAGGCGGCCTTGCCCCGCGCATCATCGTGGCGCAGACCGACGCCGGGCAGCTCTACCGCCTGCAGGCCCCCGCGAACGGGGAGGCGCAGGCGCGTGCTTTGTGCGATGCGCTCAAGGAGCAGTCGCAGGCCTGCGTCCCCGTCGTACCGCGCTGACCTTCTCAGCGGCGGCCAAGAAAAAGGCCGTCGGCTTTCACCGACGGCCGAATGCCATCTGAGGCTCACACTGCTGCGCTTGGCTCCAAAGTGACAAATCGCGTCACCCGTCATGCTCTACGGGATCATCGATAAGTCATTGGTTCTGTTGATCTTTCAAACTTGGCACAACCCTTGCTCTATCCAGATCAGCTGCGAACAACTTCCCCGTGTTCGCTCCTGCGCGCCGCGATGCGACTTCCCCCGCTTCGCGGCGCTTTTTTTTGGGTGATCGGAGGGGAAACGGGACGAGCGCTCGAGGGGGATCGAAAGTGACGCCCCGTTTCCCACTCCGGTCATTCGTGCGCGGCCGACGCCAGTTGCGCCGTCGCGGTTGTCTGTGACACCACACTCTGGTGCGCCTGCAGTGCCGAGAGGTTGCGCACCACGAAGCTCGCTTGCGGCGCGAGTGCCTGGGCCCGCGCCAGGTCCGCACCCGCGGCCGGCATGTCCGAGTCGAGCCAGTGCATGACCGCACGGTTCGAATAGGCGACCGCCGCGGCGGTCTCGCTTTGCCGGCGCGTGGGCGGACTGAAGCTGAGCATCGCGTTATCCGCGCGCTGGGCATCCTCGACGGCAGCATCGCAGGCGAGGCGTGCCTTGGCGAGTTGCTGCGTCATCGTGTAGGCGACGCAGCGGTTGGTATCGAGGGCCTGCGGATCAGCCATCGCGGCCGAGGGCGCCTGTCCCAACACCGCGTGCGCGGCGTTGCCGTAATCGCCGCTGGCGAGCTTCTCACCGCCGGTGCGGTTGCTGTAGGCGACGAATACGAACGGGTCGCTGCTCTCGGCGGCTGACGCTGCGGTGACGATGATGGCCGTGGTGAGGATCCCCAGACTCACCGCCTGGGCGTGCCTGCCACGATTGCGGTGCATGAACATGTCGGCGTCTCCTGTGGTTTCCGTTATCGCGCTGCGCACCGTGATCTCGAGTGCGTGGGGGCACGATACGAACACCGCGGAGTCGCGACAAACGAAACGAATTCGCCCGATACGTGATGACTGCTCAGCCACACTGGTACTCCGTGAGCGCCCAGCGCGTGAGCGCCTTCACCTGCGGCTTCTCGGCATCCTTCGCGCGGCTGACGAGGAAATAGGAGTCGGCGGTGTTGAGCTGCACGCCGAACACACGCACCAGCGCGCCGCTGCGCATCCACGAATCACACAGCACCGCCGGCACCAGTGCGATGCCCAGGCCGCGCTCGGCGGCGCGCACCACCGCCGACATGGTGTCGAACTCGATGACCTGCTTGGGCTCGGGTGTCTCGAGTCCCACCACGTCCGCCCAGCTGTCCCAGGCGAACGGGCGCGTGCGGTCGACGATCAGCGCCAGCGTGCCGAAGAGCTCGCGGCCGAGCTGCGCCACGCGCGGCGCGTGCTCGCGTGCACACACCGCGATCAGGGGCGAGGAGAACAGCCGCACGCTCTTCATGCCCGGCGGTGGCGCATCGGCGAGCACGATGGAAACGTCCGCGGTCACCGGGTGTGCGGCCGGACGCGGATCGCGTGTGTCGAGCTGCACGTCGACCTGGGGGTTGGCTTCGCAGAAGGAGGCAAGCCGCGGGATGAAGAGTTCGCTCGCGAACAGCGCCGGCAGGCGCACGCGCAGCGTCAGGCGCCCGTTGCGGCGCGCCAGCTGCGCGAGCGTGCGGTCGAGCGCCTCGAGCAGCGGCTCCACCTCATCGAGCAGGCGGTGCGCGGCCGTGGTCAGCTCCAGTGCGCGCGTCTTGCGCTCGAAGAGGCGCATGCCAAGAGCCGTTTCTAGTTCTTTCATCTGGTGGCTCACCGCCGAGGGCGTCACACACAATTCATCCGCCGCGAACTTAAAGCTGCGATGACGTGCCGCCGAGCAGAACGCCCGCAGATTTTTCAGCGGCGGGGGTCGTGACAAGCGCATCATCTAGTACCGTCCTTGAGTCCGCAGGAACCTGTAGCAAGATCCGTGCCCCGCCCGGAAGGGCGCCCTGAGGGCCTGCGGCCGCAGCACCCGCCCCCGCCGTGCTTCGGGGCAGTGCGCCGCCGGCCAGCGACGCACCCAAGCAGTGCGCGCGCGGGCGGTTAGAATTCGTCATCGTTTATTTCGAGGGTTACGGGCGCACAGATGGAATACCGGGACTACTACAAGATCCTGGGAGTCGAGCGCGCCGCGACCGCCGACCAGGTCAAGACGGCCTACCGGCGGCTGGCGCGCAAGTACCACCCGGATGTCAGCAAGGAGAAGAACGCCGAGGAGCGCTTCAAGGAAGTGCAGGAGGCGTACGAGGTCCTGAAGGACCCGGAGAAGCGAGCCGCCTACGACCAGCTCGGGGCGGACTGGAAGTCCGGCGAGCAGTTCCGGCCACCGCCTGACTGGGGCAGCGGCTTTGAGCACGCGGGAGCCGGAGCGCAGCGGGGGCGCGGCCGCGCCGGGCGCGCCCGGGGCGCGGGCAATGGCGAGGGCTTTTCGCAAGCCGATTTCAGTGACTTCTTTTCCTCCCTGTTCGGCGGGGACACGGGCTTCTCACCCGGCGGCGCCGCCAGTGCAGCCGGCAGCGATCACCACGCGCGCGTCGATGTCGACCTCGAGGAGGCCTACCGCGGCACGACGCGCACGCTGCAGCTGCGCCGCCCGGACGTGAAGCCCGATGGCACGGTGGCGCTCACCGATCACACCGTGCGCGTCACGATCCCGGCCGGGGTGACCGAGGGGCAGCTCATCCGTCTGGCCGGCCAGGGCGCGCCGGGTCCGGGCGGCGGCCCGCCGGGGGATCTGTACCTGGAAGCGCACATCCTGCCGCACAAGCTCTACCAGCTCGACGGGCGTGACGTGACCCTGAGCTTCCCGGTGGCGCCCTGGGAGGCAGCGCTCGGGGCCTCGGTCAACGTGCCTACGCTCGGGGGCGCGGTGGCGATGCAGATCCCGCCCAACTCCCAGTCGGGCCAGAAGCTGCGGCTGCGCGGGCGCGGACTGCCCGGCACACCCGCCGGCGATGAGTACGTGCAGCTGAAGGTGGTGCTGCCGCCGGCGACGACGGCGGAGGCGAAGGCGATGTACGAACAGATGCGCGAGAAGCTCAGCTTCGATCCGCGCGCCGATCTTGCGAGGTGATCCATGGTACGCGTGATGACGACGGTGCTTCAGGCACAGGTGCTCAGCGAGGGCGACTGGATCGCAGCGACGCAGGTATGCCAGTTGTGCCACCTCGACCTTGCGGCGGTGCTGGAGCTTGCAGACCTCGGGGTCATCGCCCCGCGCCGCGCGGGCGAGGACTGGCAGGTGCCGGCGACGCAGCTGCCGCGGCTGCGCATCGTCGGGCGCCTGATGCACGACCTCGGGGTGAATGTCAGCGGCGCGGCACTGGCGGTGGAGCTGCTCGAGGCGCGCCGTGCGCTCGAGCGGCGCATCCGCGCTCTTGAGGGCGGGGGCGGCTAGTGACCGAAGGTGCTGCCGCCCTGGCGCAGCCACTCAAACTCCTGGCTGGTGCTGGTGCGTTCCAGCAGCTCGTTGCGGTGCGGGAAGCGCCCGAACTGCTCGATGATCGCGCGGTGATTCTCCGCCGAGCGCACCGCGCCCTCGAAGAAGCCGCGCAGCTCCTGCGGGGCCTCGGTCAGCAGGCGGCGGTAGGCGGCCACTGACTCGTCCTGCACCTCGCGCGTCTCGGCGTGCTGCAGTGGCATGTAGAAGAAGATGCGCTCCACCACATCGAGCGCGGCGTCCGCGGCCGACTGCATCCCCGAGAGCGTGAGCGCGAGCGCCTTGTCATCGTAGGCGAAGGCGCGCGCGCTGCCGCGGTAGATGTTGCGCGGGAACTGATCCAGCAGCAGGATCAGGCTCAGGCGCCGGCGCGGGCCGTCCGCCCAGGCGCCAAGCTCTCCGGCGGCGGCGCGCTCGAGCAGGCGCGCGAAGCGCGCCCGGATGGTCTCGTCGCGTCGCTGGCGCACGGCGGAGGACTCGTCCCCGAACCAGAAGCGCACGCGGCGGTTGAGCTCCGCGGCCGACAGCGGCAGCGGGCCGAACCAGAAATCCCTGACGCTGCGTGCCTCGTCCATGTCATTCGGCCTTGGTGTCGCGGTCGGCCTCGAACAGCTTCTCCAGCTGCTGGGCGGCCTCGAGCGAGGTGGCGAGGAACTTCTTGTCGTCCTCCTTGACCTCGTACTGGCGCGCGAGCGTCGCCTCGTCGTGGATGCGGAAGCGCCGCACCACCTCGCGCGCCTGCGCCGCGCTCTGCCCGGAGGCCTCCAGCAGCGCGGCGGCCATCTCCAGGCTCGAGCCGTAGGTCTCGCGCACGATGTCCTTGGGCTTCACGCCGGCGTCCATGAGCGCGAAGACGTGCTGGCGGCTGCGCGCGCGCGCGAAGACGCGCACCTGTGGGAACTGCTCGCGCACCAGCACCGCGGTGCGGGTGGCCGCCTCGACGTCATCGATGGCGAGCACCAGGAAGCGCGCCTGCGCCGCCCCGGCGGCGCGCAGCAGGTCCAGGCGCGAGGCATCCCCGTAGAACACCTCGTTGCCGAAGCGGCGCACGAAGTCGACGTGCGTCTGGCTGCTGTCGAGCGCGGTGAAGGGGATACTGCGCACGCGCAGCACGCGGCCCACGATCTGACCGAAGCGCCCGAAGCCGGCGATGATCACCGGAGTCGTCTGGCCGGCGAAGGCATCGTAGGGGCGTGCGGCGGGCATGAGCCAGCGCTTCGCGAAGGCCTCGTAGGCGATCAGCAGCAGCGGCCCGAGCATCATCGACAACGTGACCGCGAGCACCAGCAGGTCCGCGGTGTCGGCGGCGATCAGGCGCTCGCGGGCGGCGAGGGTGAACAGCACGAAGGCGAACTCACCACCGGCCGGGATCGAGAAGGCGAGCCGCCGCGCCGAGTCGCTCTTCTGCCCGGCGAGGCGCCCGAGGAGTGCGACGATCGCCACCTTGAGGCCAAGGAGGCCGGCGGTGACGGCGAGCAGCGTCAGGGGCTCCGAGCGCAGCAGGCCTAGGTTCGCCGACATGCCGACCGAGATGAAGAACAGGCCGAGCAAGAGACCCTTGAAGGGCTCAAGATCCGCCTCGAGCTCATGCCGGAACTCGCTGTCGGCGAGCAGTACGCCGGCGAGGAAGGCGCCGAGGGAGGCCGAGAGACCGACGAGGTTGGCGAGCAGCGCGGTCGCGATCACCGTCAGGAGCGCCGCGGCGGTGAATACCTCGCTCACCTGGGTGCGTGCCACGAGGCGCAGCGCCGGGCGTAACACGAGCCGGCCGCCGGCGAACACCACGATCGCGATGACCGCGAGGAGCTTGACGAGCCCAACCCACCAGGCGCCCCCGCCGGCGTGACTCGTGCCGTCGCCGGCGAGCAGCGGCAGCACTGCCAGCACCGGCAGCACCGCGAGGTCCTGGAACAAGAGGATCGCGAACGCCGCGCGGCCGTGCTGCGTCTGCAGCTGGCGCCGCTCGGCGAGCACCTGCAGCACGAGCGGGGTCGAGGACAGCGACAGGCCGAAGCCGATGATGCCCGCGGCGATGAGGGGCTGCCCGAGGGCATAGGCGGCAAAGCCGAGTGCCGCCGCGCACAGCAGCACCTGGGCGGCGCCGAGGCCAAACACGAGGCGCCGCATGACCCACAGGCGCGTCGGCTGCAGCTCGAGCCCGATGATGAACAGCAGCAGCACGATGCCGAACTCGGACACCTGGGTGATGCGCTCGACGTTGCCGACGAGGTTCAGGCCCCAGGGACCGATGGCGAGTCCCGCGGCCACGTAGCCGAGGATCGAGGAGAGCTTCAGGAAGCGAAACAGCGACACCGCGACCACGGCGGCGGCCAGCAGGATCGCGGTTTGGGCGAGTGAGATCATGAACTTGGCGATTCTGGCAGGAAACGGGCGCCCGGTTCACCCTTGAGATTGGGAACCGCGGGCCCCATGCCTCGCGTCATGCTCGACACCTCGCTCGTCCCGCCCGCGGCGACGGATCTTGAGGATCCGCTCGACGCCTACTCCGCCGCCGTCGTCGGTGCGGTCGGGGCCGTAGGTCCGGCCGTCGTCAGCGTTTACGTGGGCGGCGCCGATGAGGCCGAGCGCGCCCGCGGCGGCGCCGGCTCCGGAGTGGTCATCACCCCGGATGGTTATCTCCTCACCAACGAGCACGTGGTCGAGAAGGTGAGCCGGGCGCGCGTCACCTTCGTCGATGGCAGGAGTGTGCCTGCGGTGGTGGCGGGCCGGGATCCGGCCACCGATCTTGCGGTGCTGCGCGCCCAGGCCGGCGCGCTACCCTACGCCCAGCTCGCGCAGGCGCGGCCGCTGCGCGCCGGGCAGCTGGTGATCGCGGTCGGCAATCCCTTCGGCTTCGAGTCGACGGTGTCCGCAGGCGTCGTGAGCGCGCTCGGGCGCTCGCTGCGCAGCCGCCACGGGCGGCTCATCGAGGGCGTCGTGCAGCACTCCGCGGCCCTCAATCCCGGCAACTCCGGCGGCCCGCTGGTCGATGCCCGCGGTCGCGTGGTCGGCATCAATACCGCGATCATCGCCATGGCGCAGGGCATCGGTTTCGCGGTGCCGGCAGCGACCGCGCAGTGGGTGCTCACCGAAATCCTCACGCAGGGGCGCGTGCGGCGCGCCTGGCTCGGGGTCGCGGTCCGCGACCGCCCGCTCGACCTAAGGCTGGTGCGCGCACTCGGCCTGGCGCACCGCCGCGCGGTGGAGATCCTGTCGCGCGAGACGAGCGGACCTGCTGCTCAGGCTGACCTGCAGCCCGGGGACCTGATCGTCACGGTGAACGAGGAGGCGGTCGATGGGATCGACGCGCTGCACCAGCGCCTGGCGCGCGTGCCGCCCGGGAGCGAGCTCACCTTGGGGGTGGTGCGCCGCACGCAGCGCCTGAGCGTTGCGCTCGTGGCGCGCGAGCCGCCTGCCTGAGAAGGCCTCACTCGCACAGACTCTCAAGATAGCCCTGCGCCTGCGCCGACAGAAGCTTCCTCGCGAGCGCCCGTGCCTTGGGCGCATCGCTCAGGTACTCGAGGGGACCTGACACCAGCATCTGGCGGATACGCGGATCGCGCGCCGAGGCGCGTGCCATCTTGTTAAGGAGCGTGAAGCCGCGCTGGATCACGGCAGCGCGGGCGCGGTCGTGTTCGATCGCACGGGCCAGGTACTGGCCGAAGCGGGCGTAGAGGAAGTAATCGTCGTCGCCGGCCTGGAAGCGCACTTCCGCGAAGAAGTCCGGGAAGTTGCGGGCGAGATAGTCGTTCAGGGATTCGAGGGCAGGCCGAGAGTGACTGTCAGTCGACGCTTTGCGCTGTTTCATCTTGGGTGCGGCACCTCAAGTGGCGGGGGACATGCAAACGGCGCGCATAGTGCGGCCGCATGTTCCCTGACGCAAGCGGTCGCGTTACAGTTTTTCCATGACGCCGAAGTTCTTCCCCACGCCGGCCGCGTTGCGCTGCTGCGCCTCCCACTCGCTGCGCCTGAACCGGTAAAGCACGTGCGGGCGCAGCGCGTGCCCCGGCGGCAGGCGCGGATGCTCGAAGTCTTCACCAGGGTCGTGCCGCATCCCCAGCCGTTCCATCACCGCCCGGGAGCGGCGGTTCGCGGGTACGGTGAAGGCGAGCACCTCCGCAAGCGCCAGCCTCCGGAATCCGAATGCGAGCGCCGCGCCCGCCGCCTCGGTGGCGAGGCCCTGACCCCACTGGTTGCGGGCGAGCCGCCAGGCGATCTCGACGCAGGGGGTGAAGGGGGCCGCGAAGGTGGCGACGGCGAGCCCGAGCGCGCCCACGAAGCGGCCGTCGTCGCGCCGCTCGAGCGCCCACAGGTCCCAGCCGCGCTCGGCGATGCGCTCACGAAAGCGCCCGGCCAGGGTGTCGCTCTCGGAAGCCGCAAGGCAGCGCGGCATGTATTGCATCACTTCCGGGTCGGCATTGAGGGCCGCAAAGGGCGCAAGGTCCGAGTCGCACCACTGCCGCAGCAGCAGCCGCGAGGTCGCAAGTTCACTCATCCCGAAGCTCCTCACCTCCGTGCGGTCCCGGTGGCGCTTGCAAGCCCATCCGGGGCCGGTATTATCGAACGCATAGTGATGGTGTAAGACAGCCGGTCGACGGGGAGGTCGCATTCCCCCGTTTCGCCCCCGGCTGCTCATTCGCGGACCCCTTGGGTCTTCGGATCTCCTTCAGCGCGAGAATTGCCGGCCAGCCCGCTTCCTGAGAGGGTCCGCGGAAACGACTCTGCCACGGGGCGGTGCTGCCGCATGAGCGAAGACATCATCGAGGCACCATGCATCCGCGAAGCCGAGGACTTTACAAGGACGCCTACGAGCGCGACAGCTGCGGCTTTGGCCTGATTGCGAGCCTCGACGACGCGCCGAGCCACTGGCTGGTGAAGACCGCCATCAGCTCCCTCAACCGCCTCACGCACCGCGGGGCCATCGCGGCAGACGGCAAGACCGGGGATGGCTGCGGCCTGCTGCTGAAGCAGCCGGCGCCCTTCCTGCGGGCCGTGGCGGCCGCGGCCGGCATCAGCCTCGCCGAACGCTTCGCGTCGGGCCTGGTATTCCTGGCGCGCGAGCCGCAGGCTGCGCAGGCTGCGCGCGCGCAGCTGGAAGCACAACTGGCCGCCCAGGGCCTCGAGTTCGCCGGCTGGCGCATCGTGCCCACGGATCCTCGGGCCTGCGGCGCTGAGGCCCTCAAGTCGCTCCCGGTCATCGAGCAGGTGTTCGTCAATTGCCCGCCGGGCCTCGATGAGGCCGCCTTCAACCGCCTGCTGTACATGGCGCGGCGGCTGACGGAGAAGGCGCTCAGCGCCGATGCCGCCTTCTACATTCCGAGCCTCTCCGCCAGCACCATCGTCTTCAAGGGCATGGTGATGCCGCAGTACCTGGCGCAGTTCTACCCCGACCTCGCCGATCCGCGGCTGGAAAGCTCGGTGGCGGTGTTCCACCAGCGCTTCTCCACCAACACGCTGCCGCAGTGGCGCCTCGCCCACCCGTATCGCTACCTGGCCCATAACGGCGAGATCAACACGGTGGAGGGCAACCGCAACTGGGCACTCGCGCGCGGCCCGCTGCTGTCGACGCCGCTGCTGCCGGACCTGGCGCAGGCCCTGCCGCTGGTATCACTCACCGGCTCTGACTCGCAGAGCCTGGACAACATGCTCGAGGTGCTGCTGCTCGGCGGCCTCGACGCACTGCACGCCATGCGCCTCCTCATGCCGCCCGCCTGGCACGGCCTGGACACCCTGGACCCGGACCTGCGCGCCTTTTACGAGTACTACTCGGTGCACATGGAGCCCTGGGACGGACCTGCGGGGGTGGTGCTCACCGATGGGCGCTACGCGCTGTGCACGCTCGATCGCAACGGCCTGCGCCCGGCGCGCTACTGCATCACGAGCAACCGCTGCCTCACCATCGCCTCCGAGGCGGGGGTGTGGGACTACGCTCCCGAGGACGTGGTGAAGAAGGGCAAGCTCGGACCCGGCGACATGATCGCGCTCGACCTGAAGACCGGTACGCTGCTCGCTTCGGCCGACATCGACCAGCTCCTCAAGAGCCGCCATCCCTACAAGGCGTGGCTGAAGCAGGGCGTGAGTTATCTTGAGAGCGACCTCGTCGACCCGCGCCTGGCCGCGGAACCGATGGATCGCGCCACGCTGGCGCTCTACCAGAAGATGTTCAACGTCACGCAGGAGGAGCGCGACGACATCATCCGGGTGCTGGCACAGGATGAAAACGAGGCGGTCGGCTCGATGGGCGATGACACGCCGATGCCGGTGCTCTCGCACCGCGTACGCTCGCTGTACGACTACTTCAGGCAGCAGTTCGCCCAGGTCACCAATCCGCCCATCGACCCGCTGCGCGAGACCATCGTCATGTCGCTGCAGACGCAGATCGGGCCGGAGGCGAACATCTTCGAGCCCGCCCCCGAGCACGCGCGCCAGGTGGTGCTCGGCTCCCCGATCCTCTCGCAGCGCAAGCTGCGACAGATACTCGCGATCGAGGAGGTCAGTCACGAGTTCCTCGACCTGCAGTACGACCCCAAGGAGGGGCTGCGGGCGGCGCTCGAGCGCCTGTGCGCCAACGCCGAGAGCGCGGTGCGCGAGGGCAAGCTCGTGCTGCTGCTCTCGGACCGCTATCTCGTGAAGGGCCGCATCCCCGTGCACGCCCTGCTCGCCACCGGCGCGGTGCACCGGCACCTGGTCAAGACCGGCCTGCGCTGCAAGTGCAACCTCCTCATCGAGACCGGCACGGCACGCGAGCCGCACCACTTCGCCTGCCTGATCGGCTATGGCGCGACGGCCGTCTATCCCTACATGGCCTACCAGGTGCTGTTCGAGATGATGCGCAAGGGGCGCGTCAAGCTCGACTTCGCCGCGCGCCTGGAGCTCGGGCGCAGCTATCGTGCGGGCCTGCGCAAGGGCCTGTTCAAGATCATGTCGAAGATGGGGATCTCCACCATCTCCAGTTACCGCAGCTCACAGCTGTTTGAGATCGTGGGCCTGGCCGATGAGGTGGTGGACCTATGCTTCACCGGCACGGAGAGTCGCGTGCAGGGCGCGGACTTCGGCGATCTTGAGTCCGATGCGCTCGCGCTCGCCGCGCGCGCCTGGAACGCCCGCGAGCCGATCGGGCAGGGGGGGCTGCTCAAGTACGTGCACGGCGGTGAGTACCACATGTACAACCCGGACGTGATCGCCGCCCTGCAGGCGGCGGTGGTCTCGGGCGACTATGCGCACTACCGGCAGTACGCTGCGCTCGTGAACGAGCGCCCGGCCTCGACGTTCCGCGATCTGCTCGGGTTCAGGAAGCAGCTAGCGATCCCGCTCGGCGAGGTCGAGCCGGTGGAGGCGGTGCTGGCACGCTTTGACAGCGCCGGCATGTCCCTGGGCGCCCTGTCCCCGGAGGCGCACGAGGCGCTCGCCATCGCCATGAACCGCTTGGGTGCGCGCTCGAACTCCGGCGAGGGTGGCGAGGACCCGGCGCGCTACGGCACCGAGAAGAACTCCAAGATCAAGCAGGTCGCCTCGGGTCGCTTCGGGGTGACGCCCGAATATCTGATCAACGCCGAGGTGCTGCAGATCAAGATCGCGCAGGGTGCCAAGCCCGGCGAGGGCGGGCAGCTGCCGGGGCACAAGGTCAATGACATGATCGCGACCCTGCGCTTCGCGCGCCCGGGCGTCGGGCTCATTTCCCCGCCCCCGCATCACGACATCTACTCCATCGAGGACCTCGCGCAGCTGATCTTCGACTTGAAGCAGGTGAATCCGCGGGCGCTGGTGTCGGTGAAGCTGGTGGCGGAGCCGGGCGTCGGCACCGTGGCCGCCGGCGTCGCCAAGGCGTACGCCGACCTCATCACGATTTCCGGCTACGACGGCGGCACCGGGGCGAGCCCGCTGTCCTCCATCAAGTACGCCGGCACTCCCTGGGAGCTCGGGCTCGCCGAAACCCACCAGACGCTGCGCGTGAATGACCTGCGCCACCGCGTGCGCCTGCAGACCGACGGCGGACTCAAGACCGGGCTCGATGTGGTGAAGGCGGCCATCATCGGCGCGGAGAGCTTCGGCTTCGGCACCGCGCCCATGGTGGCGCTCGGGTGTAAGTACCTGAGGATCTGCCATCTGAACAACTGCGCCACCGGGGTCGCCACCCAGCACAACGTGCTGCGCTCGAAGTACTTCATCGGGCTGCCGCAGATGGTCATGAACTACTTCCGCTTCGTCGCCGAGGAGGTGCGCGAGATCCTGGCATCCCTCGGCGTGCGCTCCTTGAGCGAGCTCATCGGGCACACCGAGTACCTCGAGGTGCTCGAGGGGGTCACGCCGCGGCAGAAGAAGCTCGATCTGGCGCCGATCCTCTCGGACGCGGGCCTCGGTCGCGATGCGCCGCAGTTCTGTCTGAGCCCCTCCAACACACCCTTCGACAAGGGCGAGCTCGCCGAGCGCATGGTGCGCGAGCTGCTGCCGGCCATCGAGGCGAAATCAGGGGGCGAGTGGGCCTACGAGCTGAAGAACTTCAACCGCTCGATCGGCGCGCGCCTCTCCGGGGAGATCGCCCGGCGCTGGGGCAATTACGGCATGAACGACGCGCCGATCACGGTGCGCTGCCGTGGCAACGCCGGACAGAGCTTCGGAGTGTGGAACGCCGGGGGTCTGAACCTGTACCTGGAGGGGGACGCCAACGACTACGTGGGCAAGGGCATGGCCGCCGGGCGCATCGTGCTGCGCCACCCGCAGCAGTCGCGCTTTGCTATGCACGAGACGGTCATCATGGGCAACACCTGCCTGTACGGCGCGACCGGCGGGGAGCTATACGCCGCCGGGGTGGCCGGTGAGCGCTTCGCGGTGCGCAACTCCGGGGCGCTGGCCGTCATCGAGGGTGCCGGGGACCACTGCTGTGAGTACATGACGGGCGGCGCCGTGTGTGTGCTCGGGCGCACCGGGGTGAACTTCGGCGCCGGCTTCACCGGCGGCTTCGCCTACGTGCTCGATCTGGAGCGCAATTTTGTCGACCGCTACAACCACGAGCTCATCGACATCAGCCGCTTCCATCCGGAGGCCATGCAGTCGCACGTGCAGCACCTGGAGGGCCTGCTCGAGCGGCACGTGGCCGAGACCCGCAGCACCTGGGCGGAGCAGATCGTGAACGACCTGCGCACCTACCTGCCGAAGTTCTGGCTGGTCAAGCCCAAAGCCGCCTCCATCGACTCCCTCATCGACAACCTGCGGCGCGCCGCCTGAAGGCGCACCGCACGCCCATGGCCGACAAGAACCTGCAGTTCCTGGACATCCCGCGCACCGACCCGCACAAGGCGCCGGTGGAGACGCGCGTCGCGTCCTTCCGGGAGATCTACGCGCCCTACGACCCGGCCACTGCCAGCCAGCAGGCGGGCCGCTGCCTCGCCTGCGGCAACCCTTTCTGCGAGTGGAAGTGCCCGGTCCACAACTACATCCCCAACTGGCTCAAGCTCATCGAGGAGGGCAACCTCTTCGAGGCAGCGGAGCTTTCGCACAAGACCAACTCGCTCCCGGAGGTATGCGGCCGCATCTGCCCGCAGGACCGCCTGTGCGAGGGGGCGTGCACGCTCAACGACGGCCTCGGCGCGGTCACCATCGGCGCCATCGAGAAATACATCACCGACGAGGCGCTCAAGGCCGGCTGGCGCCCGGACATGTCGAACGTGCAGGTCAGCGGCAAGCGCGTCGCCGTGATCGGCGCCGGGCCGGCGGGGCTGGCGTGCGCCGACATCCTGGTGCGCAACGGCGTCGCCCCGACCGTGTACGACCGCTACGAGCGCATCGGCGGGCTCCTCACCTTCGGCATCCCGCCCTTCAAGCTTGAAAAGGAAGTCATGGATACGCGCCGCGAGCTCATGGAAGGCATGGGCGTGAAGTTCCGGCTCGGGATCGAGGTGGGCGCGCAGCTGCCCTTCGAGTCGCTGCTCAGTGAGTACGACGCGGTGTTTCTCGGCATGGGCACCTATAGCGCGGTACGCGGCGGTTTTGCCGGCGAGGACCTGCCGGGGGTGCACGAGGCGCTGCCTTATCTGATCGCCAACATCCGCCACGAGCTCTCGCTGCCGGTGGCCGAGCACATCAGCATGCGCGGCAAGCGCGTGGTGGTGCTCGGTGGCGGTGACACGGCGATGGACTGCAACCGCACCGCGATCCGCCAGGGAGCGGACTCGGTGACCTGCACTTACCGGCGCGACGAGCGCAACATGCCCGGCTCGCGGCGTGACTACAAGAACAGCCGCGAGGAGGGCGTGGAGTTTCTCTTCAACCGCCAGCCGATCGAGATCGTCGGCTCCGAGCGCGTCGAAGGGGTGAAGCTCGTGACGACGCAGCTCGGCGCACCCGATGCGCGCGGCCGGCGCGTGCCGCAGGCCGTGCCCGGCTCGGAGGAGATCGTGGCGGCCGATGCGGTCATCATCGCCTTCGGCTTCCTGCCGAGCCCGGCGTCGTGGTTCGATGCCCACGCGATCCGCCTGCACGATAGCGGCCGCGTGCGCGTGTCGGCTGCCGGTGACCGGCCCTTCCAGACTACCAACCCCAGGGTGTTCGCCGGCGGTGACATGGTGCGCGGCTCGGACCTGGTAGTCACCGCGGTGTTCGAGGGGCGCGAGGCGGCGCGCGGCATCCTCAATTATCTCGAGGTGAGCTAGGACTTTTAGGTTTGGCGGGATTTGTCCCCGAGGTGACGCTGCGCTCCAGAGCCGCGCCGCTATGGGGTGGTCGAAGCGTCTACAGTCCATCAGCGCTCGCCGCGCAGGCGCGGGAGACTTCTAAAAAAAACCCCGCCGTGAGGCGGGGTTTGATTTTCCTTCGTCGCTTCGAACGACCCGGTGGCTCGCTGTCAGCTCCTTCCGAGCAGCGCCGCGGACTTCAAGTCCGTTTCCGCTATCGGCACGTTGCATCTTCACGAGCATCTAAACTTTCCGGCTGAAACGCCTGGAGCCGCACCACTCCGGCCTCTATCGCGAGGCCCGCGTGTTAATGCACGCGCCGTATCGTTCCTGACAACCACAACAAGTTCGCGATTGTCCTCACCCGTGCCCGCGTCGATCCCCGAGTTTCTGTTGTGTTTTCTTCCCAAGATCAATGGCTTTTGCGCATCACCGCCGCAACTGCGCAACCAGCCTGATTAAAAACTCTTTTGCCAGCGGTGGTTTAGGTGCCGATTGTACTCGCTCTAGATCCGAAATGAATGTCGTTATTGGGCGACAACACCGTGGTGTTTAGGCCGGCGGGCCCAGGCGTTTCGGGCATGTGACATAAGCAGGACGCGGCGCCGCAGGCCGCGGGGAAAGACGGGTTCTCAACGCGAGAGCCGGATGCGGAAGCGCACGCCGCTGCCGTCCGGGAGGTTCTCGGCCAGGGCCTCCCCGCCGTGAAACTCAGCGATCAGGCGCACGATGTAGAGGCCGAGGCCGAAATGCGGGCGACTGTCCCCGTCCGGGCGCGACTGCCACAAGGACTCGAACAGCTGCCCGGTGATCTGCGGCGGCAGCGTCGGGCCGGGGTTCTCGACTTCCACGAGCGCCTGATGGGGAAGGGCTAAGAGGCGCAGCGTGATGGTGGCGCCGGCGGGGCTGAAGTCGACGGCGTTGTCGATGAGCTTGTCGAGCATCTGCACGATCAGGTCCGGGGCGCCCGTGAGGATCAGGGAGGTGAGCGGGCTCTCGAACGTGAAGTACCGCCCGGAAAATGCGGCCCGGTAGGCGCCCACGGCGGACTCAAGCACCGGCACGAGATCGAAGCTCACCCGCTCGGCGCTGCCGATGGCCTCCTCCACGCGCGTGGCGGCTCCCATGGCGATGAGTATCGAGCCCAGGCGCTCGCTGCCCTGGCGGGCGCGCTCCAGATAGGCGCGGGCGCTGGCGGGGAGCGTCTCGGACTCCAGGTTATCGAGTGACGAGCGCACGATCGTCAGCGGGGTGCGGATCTCGTGCGCGAGCTTGCCGGCGAGCGTACGCAGGTAGCTCGTGTACTCGTTGAGGCGCCCGAGCAGCGTCGCGAAGCTGCGCGCCACATCGCCGAGCTCGTCGCGGGCGGCGGTTTCGGGGAACTCGGTGACGAGGTGCGCATCGGTGAGCGCGGACTCGCTCGCGCGGCGCAGCCGCGACAGCCGCAGTCCGAGCCAGGTGGCGAACACGAGGATCGCCGTCACCACGATGAGGCTCGTGGCGAGGGTGAAGTTCAGCATGTGGGTGAGGGCGCGGTCGCGTAAGCGGATCCACCGGTCGGCGCTCTGGATCACCTCGAGCTGCCCGATCTCAATGACATGGTCGCGGTCGTAAATGGGGCTCAGCGACTCAAGCGGCGCGCGCGTATCCGGGCGGTCGATGAGGCGCCGGTAGAGGCGCGCCAGGATGGGCGCCTCGGGCTTGAGGACCGTCGGGTGCGCCAGCGCATCGGCGCGCGCCAGCACGCGCCCGGCGGGGGTGCTCACCGAGAGCTTCAGCCCGGGCTGCAAAAACTGGCCGAGATAGGCGTTGAGCTCGGGGGCGGCGAGGATCAGCTGGCCGATGGTGTGCAGATCATCGGTGCGCAGCGTGCCGTAGCTCAAGGGCAGTGCGCCGCGCGCGTCGCGGTCATCCACCAGCACCCCGAAGCCCTTGCCGAGCATCGACAGCGGCACGCGCAGCTCGATGCGGTAGCCATCCGCGGTGCTCTGCCAGGCGCCGCGGATACGCGGCTCGATGCGCACGCTCTGGCGGCCGTATTCGCCGGTGACGATGCGGCGTGCGCTGAGCGCCCCCGGACCGCTCGCGGACAGGTACACCTGCTGCTGCACCCCGGCCGGGTCCTCGAAACCCAGCCACACGCGGTCGCCGAAGGTCGCAGCATCGAGCGGGTTGTTGCCCGGCGCATCGAACACCGGATGCTCGTCGTGCACCGCGAGCGCCACGTACAGCATGCGCTCGTGCACCCCGGTCAGGATCGCGAAGTGGTGGTGTGGGTCCTGGTCGAAGGTGGTCCAGGGGGCCTCGCGCGGCCAGTCGTCCGCGTAGCCGTCGAGCACCGGCGCGGCACTCAGGGCCAGCGGCTCGAGGTCATAGGGCGTCGGCTTGTAGAAGTTCGGGTCGGGCTCGGCGACAGGCGCGGCGACGGCGCTGCCGTCGGTGGTCTCGCCATGCACGGCACCCGCGGCTTGCGCGGCCGCCGCCGGCGCGCGGTACAAAAGGTCGGTGCGCCCCTGCAGCGAGGTCGCGATGGTCTGCGACAGCGCCTGCAGCGAGTCGGCCTCGCCCTGGCGCAGCGCGGACTCCATCTCGCGCGCGTAGCGGCCGCCGGCCCAGGGCAGGACGAGCGTGGCGAGGCCCAGCAGCAGCAGCTTCAGGCGCAGCGACATGGGGCGCAGCTATTCCACCCAGCGATAGCCCATGCCGTAGACGGTCTGCAGCGCGTCGAACTTCGGATCCAGCCCCTGGAACTTGCGGCGGATGCGCTTCACGTGCGAGGTGATGGTGTTGTCATCGAGCACTACGTTGGCCGCGTCCATCAGCTGCTGGCGGTTGCGCACGTGGCCGGGGTGGCGGGCGAGCGCATGCACGATCCAAAACTCGGTCAGTGACAGCAAGACGACCTTGCCGTCCCACTGGGCCGCCATGCGTTCGGCATCGAGCGTGAGCGCGCCGCGGCGGACCACCGCCTGCGGGTCCTGCGGCCGGCGCAGCGCCTCGACGCGCCGGAACAGCGCATTCACGCGCGCGATCAGATGCGGGATGCTCAGGTCCTTGGTGAGGAAATCATCGGCGCCGAGCCGCAAGCCCGAGACCGCATCGAGTTCGCTGTCGCGCGCGGTGAGGAAGATGATCGGCAGTTCCGCCGACAGGGCGCGCAGCTGGCGGCACAGCTCAAACCCGCCCTCGGGCTCGTCCTCGAGCGAGATGTCGATGATCGCCAGATCCGGCAGACGCGACGCGCAGGCGCTCATGGCCGCGGCACGATTGGCGTAGGTGCGCACCGCGTAGCCCTCGCGCGTGAAGGCGGCCGCGTAATTGTCGCGGATCGCAGGCTCGTCCTCGACGATGGCGATCAGTCGCTTCATGGCCCCAAGGCTACAGCCAACACCGGCCGGTGTGAAAGCACGCCGCACTGCCATACGGCGCCACAATTGCTCACCGCGGCGCCACGATCGCGGCGCGGCAGCGCCGGCGGCGGCGGGCGAAATGCTCCCATGCGCAGTGCCTGGGAGAACCGCATGGAAAGAGCGCTTGACGAGGGCGGCGCCGCCGCGCGCTGGCAGGGGCTGCTCAACTGGCTGGCGCTGCTGATGCTCGTGGCGCTGTGCCTGGTGTGAGCGGCGCAGCGCGCGCGCTTCAGAACGCGCTGAGGCCCGTGAGCGTGCGGCCGATCGTGAGCTGGTGGATGCTCTCGGTGCCCTCGTAGGTAATGACACTCTCGAGGTTCAGCATGTGGCGGATGGGTACGTACTCGGCGCTGATGCCGGCGCCGCCGAGCATATCGCGGCAGTCGCGGGCCACGTCGAGCGCCATGCGGCAGTTGTTCCACTTGGCGAGCGAGACGTGCGCAGGCTGCAGGGTGCCGGCGTCCTTCATGCGCCCGAGCTGCAGTGCCAGGAGCTGCGCGGTGGTGATGCGCCGTGCCATGTCCGCCAGGCGCGCCTGGATCAGCTGGTTCTGCGCCAGCGGGCGCCCGAACAGCACGCGCGTCTGGGTGTATTCGAGCAGCTGCTTAAGACACGCCTGTGCGGCGCCGATCACGCCCCAGGCGATGCCGTAGCGCGCCTGCGTCAGGCAGGAGAGTGGTCCCTTGAGGCCGGTGACGCCGGGCAGCACGCGCTCGGCGGGCACCACCACGTTGTCGAAGAACAGGCCCGCGGTGACCGAGGCGCGCAGCGAGAACTTGTGCTCGATCTCCTGGGACGTGAAGCCCGGCGTGCCCTTCTCGACGATGAAACCGCGGATGCCCTCCGCGGTCATCGCCCACACCACGGCGAGGTCGGCAATCGCGCCATTGGTGATCCACATCTTGGCGCCGTTCAGCACCCAGTCCGAGCCGCGCTGCTTGGCGTGGGTCTTCATGTTGGCCGGATCCGAGCCGCCGTGCGGTTCGGTCAGTCCGAAGCAGCCGATGAGCTCCCCGCGCGCCATGCCCGGCAGGAACTGCTGCTTCTGCTCCTCGGAGCCGAAGGCGTAGATCGGGTACATGCACAGCGAGGACTGCACCGAGACGAAGCTGCGGATCCCGGAGTCGCCGCGCTCCAGCTCCTGGCAGATGAGCCCGTAGCACACCGCGTTGAGGCCAGCGCAGCCGTAGCCGTGGATCGAGGAGCCGAGCAGCCCCTGCGCGGCGAGCTGCGGGATCAGCTGCTTCGGGAAGCGGTGCTCCTCGAAGGCCTTCTGGATGACGGGCAGCACCTCGGCGTCGACCAGGCGCGCGACCGAGTCCTGCACCATGCGCTCCTCATCGGTGAGTGAGCCGCGCACGTCGAACAGATCGAGCGGGTCGATCGCAGAAGGCGCCACCCCGGGCGGGGCGGCATGGGGGATGGCAGCCACGGCATGCACTCCTGAAAACCTGAAGACGATGCCCCGGGAGGGGGCGCGCATGATAGCGGGTATCGGCCCAAAGCGGCATCCGCGTGCCGCGCACTCCCGGGCTACCGGTGGCGGCCGCGCGGCGGTTCGGGCAGGCTCGGATCTCATGAAAATCCCCGAAATACTGCTGGTGGAGACCGTGCACCAGCCCGGCAGCCTCGCCCGCGTGCTCATGGTCATCGCGGAAGCGGGGCTCGCGATTGAGCACCTCACGGCGCTGCGCCGCGACCAGGGCCGCACCCTGTGGGAAATCACGCTCGAGATGGACGAGGAGGCCGACCGCTCGCTCTACGAGCGCATCGGGGCGCTGCCGACCGCGCGCTTCGTCGGCAAGTCCGACCGGGTCTTTAACCGCCACCGCGGCGGCAAGATCCGCACCGTCGCGAGCCTGTCCATCAACACCCGCCAGGTGCTGCGCGACGTCTACACCCCGGGCGTGGCGCGCGTGTGCCTTGCGATCCAGAAGGATCCGCAGGCGGCGCGCGAATACACCGCGCTCGCCCGCACGGTGGCCATCATCACCAACGGCACGGCGGTGCTCGGTCTGGGCAACATCGGCGCGCTCGCAGGACTGCCGGTGATGGAGGGCAAGGCCGCCCTGTTCGCCGAACTCGTGGGCATCAACGGCGTGCCGATTCTCCTCACCGACACCGATCCTGAGCGCGTGGTGGCGGCGGTGCTTGCCATCGAGTCTTCCTTCGGCGCCATCCAGCTGGAGGACTTTGCGGCGCCCGAATGCTTCGAGATCGAGCGGCGGCTGCGCGAGGCCCTTGCCAAGCCCGTCATGCACGATGACCAGCACGGCACGGCGGTGGTGGCGCTCGCCGCCCTGAAGAACGCGGCCCGCTACGCGGGCCGCGACCTCCTCGCGAGCACCGTCGGGCAGATCGGGCTCGGCGCCGCCGGCACCGGGATCGTGCGCCTGCTGCGCGCGTATGGCGTGCGGCACATCCTCGGCACCGACCCCAACCCGGCCGCGGTCGCGCGCCTGGAGGCCTTAGGGGGTGAGGGCACGACGCTCGAATCGCTCATGCAGCGCGCCGACATCGTGATCGCGACCACGGGCGTGCGCGGGCTCATCCCGCCGCAGTGGGTGCGGGCCGGCCAGGTGATCCTCGCACTCTCCAACCCGGATCCGGAGATCGAGCCGCTGGTGGCGCGCGAGCACGGCGCGGCGTTCGCCGCCGACGGCAAGGGCATCAACAATCTGCTGGCGTTTCCGGGCCTGTTCAAGGGCGCGCTCGAGGCCAATGCGCGGCGCTTCTCCGATACCATGCTGATGGCGGCCGCCGACACCATCGCCGCCAGGGCGCGCGCGGATGAGCTGGTGCCCGATCCACTCGACAAGTTCCTGCACGAGGCCGTCACCAACGCAGTGCGCCGCGCAGCCGAGCGCGGCGCATAAGCCCAGGAAGGAAGTCGCAACATGACGAGCACCGCAGCGTGCTTTGCAGGACTCGCCCCGGCCCCGGCGGCGGCGCGCGCGCCGGCGCCCCTTAAGTGGACCGCGCTCGGGGCGCTCGCCATTCCGCTGTGGGCGCTGTGGCCCTCGCTGGCGATCCGCACCGCCTCCGTGCCGCCCCTGGAGGCCCTGACGCTCATGTTCGCCTGCGGCTGGGTGTCCTTCAGCGCGCTGCACGCGCTGGCGCCCGAGGAGGCCGCCGGGTGCAACGCGGGCCGGCGCGGCTGGCTGCCCGCCCTGGTGTATGCCGTCGCGCTCGCCGGCGGGGACCTGTGCTTCCTCCTCGCCACGCACCGTCTGCCGGCCGCTCAGGCCAATCTCCTGAGCTACCTGTGGCCGGTAATGATCGTGGCCATCGGGGCGGCCGCGGGACTCTTTCGCCTGCGGCCGCGGCAGCTTGCGGGCCTTGCACTGGGCTTCGCCGGCGCACTGATCCTCCTGTGGGACGGCCATATCGCGCTGTCCCTCTCCGGCATGGGGCTCGCGCTCCTCAGTGGCGCCCTGTGGGCGAGTTACTGTGTGTTTCGCCTCATTTGGAAGGCGCCGGCGGGCAACCTGCTGGCGCGCGGCTGCGGCATCTCGGTGCTCCTGTGCGCCGGACTGCATCTGCTTTTCGAGCCGACGGTGCTCCCCGGTGCGACCGCGCTCGCGGCCATGGCGATCTCGGGCTTCCTCGCCCTCGGGCTCGGCAACTTCCTCTGGGACCAGGGCTTCAGGCGTGGCGACACTCAGCGGCTGGCGGTGATGGCGTATGCCACGCCGCTGTGCAGCGCGCTGCTGCTCGCCTTAAGCGGTGCGGCGCTCCTCACCTGGAATCTGCTGCTCGGCGCGCTCGTCATCGTCGCCGCCGGATTGCTGGCGCGCACACCGACGACCGCCGGGGCCGAGGAGCCCGGCGCGCCGGGTTAATAGGAGAGGCTGACCCTGCGGTAGGCGGCCGCCAAGAGCCACAGCGGGCCGATCAGCAGGAACTGCAGATCCTTGAAGAAGGAGGGGCGCCGCCCCTCGATCGCGTGCCCGATGAACTGCCCGACCCAGGCGACGACGAAGATCGCAAGCGACGTCAGCCACAGCGGCCAGGGCAGGGCGCTGAGCGCACGCGTCATTACGAGGAGCACGCCAAATGCCACGAGCACCCCGGCAGCGAGGCGCCAGGAGAGTGCGACGTAGTACAGGAGGGCGGCCGCGGCGGCAAGGCTCGCCCAGTTGAGCCACGGCGAGAGGGCGGCGACGGCCGGCGGCACCGGGATGCCCCACAGAAATCCCATCACGGCGAGCACGATGGGGGGCACGCAGATCCAGTGCAGGAGCTTGTTGGTCGGGTTCTGGTGGCTGGCGGAGTACTCGCCCAGCCAGTCGCTGACGGTGCGCATGGGGCAGCCACGCTACCCCGAGGTGCGGGCGCCGGGCAATCCCGGCGCCCGCACGGGGCGTTGACGGCAGGTTAAGCGGGGACCATCAGGCCGCGCAGCTTCCCGAGGGCGCTCGACTCGATCTGGCGGATGCGCTCGGCGGACACGCCGTACTTGTCGGCGAGCTCGTGGAGCGTCGCCTTGTCGTCGACCATCCAGCGGCGCTGCACGATGTCACGACTGCGCTCATCGAGGCGATCCATCGCGCCGCGCAGGCGGTCCGACTCGTCCTCCTCGCTCTCGGCCTCCTCGACCTGCAGCGCCGGATCGGCATCCGGTGAGGGCAGATAGGCGGCCGGGCTGTAGACTTCCTCCTCGTCCGACTCCGGCGTCGGGTCGAAGGACATGTCCCGCGCCGCCAGGCGCTTCTCCATCTCGGTGACTTCGCTCTCGGTCACCCCGAGCTCGCGGGCGACCGCGGCGGTTTCCTCGGCGGACAGCCAGGTGAGGTTCTTCTTCATGCGGCGCAGGTTGAAGAACAGCTTGCGCTGCGCCTTGGTCGTGGCGATCTTTACCAGGCGCCAGTTGCGCAGCACGTACTCGTGGATTTCGGCGCGGATCCAGTGGACCGCGAAGGACACGAGGCGCACGTTCAGGGAGGGGTCAAAGCGCTTGACCGCCTTCATCAGGCCGACATTGCCTTCCTGCACGAGGTCACCGACGGGCAGCCCGTAACCGCTGTAGCCGCGCGCGATGTGCACCACGAATCGCAGGTGCGAGAGGACCAGCTGGCGCGCAGCGGCCAGGTCTTCCTCATTGCGGAAGCGCTCGGCGAGCTTGCGCTCTTCCTCGCGCGACAGGACGGGGATGCGGCTCACCCGCTCAAGGTAGGCATCGAGACTACCCAGCGGACCGGCTAAGGCGTGATCGCCCATGCGGGCGACCAGTGCGGTACCTGCAGTCATTGGATCTCCTGGGTGTTGGAACGGCATTCTAGCAGTCACCGATTTAGAGTGCTAAGGGGCTGGAAAGTTCCCCCTACTGCCCCTATGAAGGGTCTTTTCAAACAACAGCTTGCACCCATCCTGCGCAGGGCGAATCCCCCCTAGGAGGGGGGCGCCGGGGTCCATTGGGGGTGCCATGGGCCGAGGGCTTGAGCGTGGCCGTGAGGCCCGCCAGCTGGCATTTATTCAACGGGGGTCGAGGGGTTGGACCTGCGAGCGTCCCGGAAGTGCCCGGCGGCCTGCAGGGGGATCCCGCCGCCGCGCGCATGGGGGTAAAGTCGCCGGCGGCGCGCCCGGCGGTCCCGTGGGACTTGGGCGAACGCGCTTACCGCACGAACAAGAATCGGGGGTGCTCCATGATCAGCCTGAGCGCACTGTGGCTGCCGATCGTTCTGGCAGCCGTCATCGTCTTCATCGCGAGCTCCGTGATCCACATGCTGCCCCTGTGGCACCGGGGCGATTACCAGGGGCTGCCGCACGAGGCGCAGGTCGCCGACGCCCTGCGGCCACTCGCACTCCCGCCCGGGGATTACTTCCTGCCCTGGGCCGAGCAGAAGCAGATGAAGGCGCCGCAATACCAGGAAAAGCTCAAGCAAGGACCGGTCGCGCTCCTGACGATCCTCTCCAACGGCCCGGTGGTCATGGGACGCCCGCTCGCTCTGTGGTTCGTGTACCTGCTCGTGGTGTGCACCTTCTGCGCGCTCCTGGGCTCACACCTGCTGCCCCCCGGCACCTCGTACCCGAGAGTCTTCAAGGTCGTGCTGACCGTGGCCTTCATGGGCTACTCGCTGGCGCTCGTGCAGAACTCGATCTGGCTGCGGCGCTCGTGGGCCGTGACGCTCAAGGGCTGCTTCGACGGGCTGATCTACGCGGCCCTCACCGCGGGCACCTTCGGGTGGCTGTGGCCGCACTGACGGCGCAACGCTGTCGACTGCGTCACGCGCGGTTCGAGTTATGACCGTGCGTGCGCGCCAACAGCACATTTACCGATACTTGCCGCGCCAACACGCGTGAAAACTTAAAAGTACGTCACGTATGAGTGACATAAGACCTGCTCTGATAGACTCATCCAAGAGCTAACGTCAGAGGCGCAGGGGTCGATGAATCACGGTCGCTGGTTAGGGATGGCGGCAGCCTGCTGCCTGCTGCTCGGCACGCCGCTGGCGCGCGCGGACGCCTCAGGCACCGCGGTGCCCACCCATCTCAAGTACGCCAACCGCGGCTCGCAGGCGGCGCCCATGCTGCGCTCGAGCGCCGCTCTCGTGCTCGATACCACCCACTCCGCGGTGCTCTACTCGCGCCGCTCGGACGTGGCGATGCCGATCGCCTCGATCACCAAGCTCATGACCTCGCTCGTGGTCATGGAGGCCGGCCAGCCGCTCGATGAGATGCTCACGGTGAGCGATGACGACCGCAGTCTCGGCAAGGGGTCTGCCTCGCGCCTCTCCCCGGGCACCCACCTGACGCGCGGCGACCTCATGCATCTGGCCCTGATGGCCTCCGAGAACCGCGCCGCGCACGCCCTCGGGCGCAACTACCCGGGCGGGGTCGCCGCCTGCGTCATCGCCATGAATGCCAAGGCGCGCTCGCTCGGCATGACGAGCGCGCATTTCGTCGAGCCCACCGGGCTCTCGGACGAGAACGTCGCCAGCCCCGAGGATCTTGCCAAGCTCGTGATGGCGGCCGCCAAGGTGCCCGCGATCCGCGAGTACTCGACCGACAGCGATTATGTGGTGCAGATCGGCCGCCGCATGGTGCAGTTCCGCACCACCGATTCCCTGGTGAACAAGGCCAACTGGAACATCGTGGTGCAGAAGACCGGCTACATCTCCGAGGCCGGGCGCTGCCTCGTCATGCAGACCGTGATCGAGGATCGCACCGTGGTGATCGTGCTCCTCAATTCCTTCGGCAAGCGCACCCGCGTGGCCGATGCCGCCCGCATCCGCAAGTGGATGGAGTCGACGCTGGTCGCCAAGGGCGGCCCGCTGCCCGCGACCACCTAGCGGCGCTGCCGCGCGGCGGCGGCGCCGCCTTCTCATCTGTCATCTTCGGGAAGCCGCGCACGGGCCGCGCTGCTGCCTCGCACGCCGCCTCAGGCCCGCGGTTCGATGCGCTGCAGGTGCCGCGCCGCGGAGATCCAGGCGCCGAGCCACCCGAGCACTACCCCGACCCCGAGCAGCACCCCGACGTCCGTGAGCGAGAGCCCCTCGAGCGCGTAACGACTGCCGTAGAGGCGCGCCAGGGTGGCCACCGAATCGCGCAGCAGGAGCACGATCAGCGCCAGGATGCCGCAGGCGAGCAGCGCCCCGCCGAGTCCGTACAGCATGCCCGTGTAGAGGAACGGCCGGCGCACGAAGGCGTTCGAGCCGCCGACGAGCTTGGTCACCTCGATCTCCGCGCGCCGCCCCTGGATCTCCAGGCGGATGGTGTTGCCGATGACCGCGAGCACGCCGATGCCGAACAGCACGACCGCGATCAGCAGCACCCGCCGCAGCACCTCCAGGATCGCGTTGAAGCGCATCACCCATTCGGAGTCCACCTGCACGAGGTCCACTTCCGGCCAGGCGGTGAAGTAGTTGCGCAGCGCCTCGAGCGCCGCCGCCGAGCTCGCCTGTGCCTTGGGGCGCACGTGCAGTACGTGCGGGAGCGGGTTCTCCTTCAGGGCCGCCAGCGCATCGCCGAAGCCTGAGTAGGTACGGAAGTCCTCGAGGCCCTTGTCCGCCGGAATGAGCGTGACCGAGGCGACGTCGGGGCGCTGCTGTGCCGCCTGCAGCAGCTGCTGCGCCTTGGCGAGCGGCACCTCGGTCTTCAGGTACACCGACAGGTCCACGGCGCTCGCGAAATTGCCGGTGGCCGCCTGCGCGTTGGTGACGAACAGCTTGAGTGCCGCCGGCAGCGACAGCGCGAGCGCGATGACGAGCAGCGTAAGGAAGGTGGCGAACGGGGCGCGCGCCAGTCGCCCGAGAGAGCCGAAGAGCGCCTGCAGGTGCCGCCCGCCGCTGACGCCGAGACTCATCGGGTCGCCACCAGGGAGGGCAGCGGGTCGAGCGGCGGATCGCCCTGCAGCGTGCCGTTCTCGAGCGTGATGACGCGTTCGCCGAACTCACGCACGAGGTGCATGTCGTGGGTTGCGATCACTACCGTCACGCCCACGTCCTGGAAGCGCCGGAACAGGCGCATGACCTCCAGCGACAGATCAGGATCCAGATTACCGGTGGGCTCGTCCGCGATCAGCAGCGCGGGCTTGCTGACCACCGCGCGTGCGATACCGACGCGCTGCTGCTCCCCCACCGAGAGCTCCTGCGGCAGCAGGCGCTCCTTGCCGAGCAGCCCGACCTGGTCGAGCGCGGCGCGCACGCGCTTGTCGATCTCCTTCAGCGGCGCACCCGCCACCGCGAGCGGCAGGGCGACGTTGTCGAATACCGGGCGGTCGGCGAGCAGCTTGTGGTCCTGGAACACGACCCCGATGCCGCGCCGGAAGGCGGGGATGTGACGCGCCCGCAGGGCCTGGGTGTTCTTGGTATTGACGACCACCGCGCCGCGCGTAGGGCGCTCCAGGAGCGCGATGAGCTTCAGCACCGTGCTCTTGCCGGCCCCCGAGCGCCCCGTGAGGAACACCATCTCGCCGGTGTGGATGTTGAAGCTGACGTTGCTCAAGGCCTCGCGGCCGTTGGCGTAGCGCTTGCTCACCCGGTCGAAACTGATCACGCGTTCGCCGCCGCCGCTGTGCCGGCGGGACCCTCGACGAGCGCGGCGGCGAAGGCGTCGGCGTCGAACTCGCCGAAATCCTCACTCGCCTCGCCCACCCCGATGTAGCGGATCGGAATCTTCAGCTGCTGCGCGATCGCGATCACGATGCCGCCCCTGGCCGTGCCGTCGAGCTTGGTGAGGACCAGACCGGTCACTCCGACCGCTTCGCCGAACTGGCGCGCCTGGGCGAGGGCGTTCTGGCCCTGGTTGGCGTCGAGCACCAGGAGCACCTCGTGGGGTGCGGAAGGGTCGATCCGCTGCAGCACCCGCTTCACCTTCTTCAGCTCCTCCATGAGGTGGGACTGGCTGTGCAGCCGTCCGGCGGTGTCGGCCAGCATCACGTCGCTGCCGCGCGCGCGCGCCGCCTGCAGGGCGTCGAATACCACCGCCCCGGGATCCGCCCCGGTCGCCTGGGCGGCGAGGGCGGCGCCCGAGCGCTCCGCCCACACCTTCAGCTGCTCGATCGCCGCCGCCCGGAAGGTGTCGCCTGCGGCGAGGAGCACGCTCTTGCCCTCATCGGCGCAGCGGCGCGCGAGCTTGCCGATCGTGGTGGTCTTGCCCGAGCCGTTGACCCCGACCACGAGGATCACGAACGGGCGGTGCGCGCCATCGATGACGAGCGGGCGGGCACACGGCCTGAGGATCTCGGCGATGCTCTGCCGCAGCGCGCCGACCAGCGCCTCCACATCGGCCAGTTCCTGGCGCGCCACGCGCCGGCGCAGGTCCTCCAGGATCCGCTCGGTGGCCTCGACCCCGACATCGGCGCTGATGAGGCGGGTCTCGAGCTCCTCGAGGATGGAGGCATCGATGCGCCGGCCGCGCACCAGGTTCGAAAGATCGTAGGTGAGCCAGGAATTGCCGCGGTTCAGGCGGTTGCGCAGGCGCCGCAAAAAGCCGGGTCGCTCATCCGCGGGGGCGCTTTCGGGGGCACGTCGGAACATAGGGCGGGCATTGTAGCGGGCGAATGGCACCGCGGCGGTCGCTTCCGCGGCCGCGCCGCGGCCCCCGAGGTCCCTTGAGGTACGCTTACGCCCCGGAAAGGAACAGCGGCGCCTGCGGGCGCCGACAAGGGGGAGCAGTTGCGGCCGGCCGGCAAGTCAGGCAAGCGTGCGGCGCTCGTACCGCGGCGCGCGGGTGCGTCCCGGGTACTGCGGATCATCGGCGGCACCTGGCGGGGCCGCAAACTGCGTTTCCCGCAAGGTCCGGACATCCGCCCGACGCCCGACCGGGTGCGCGAGACGCTGTTCAACTGGCTCGGCGCTCGCGTGGCCGGGGCGCGCTGCCTCGATCTGTTCGCCGGCAGCGGGGCGCTCGGGCTCGAGGCGCTGTCGCGCGGCGCCGCGCACGTCACCTTCATCGAGCACGAGGCGCGCGCCGCGCGCGAGCTCACCGCGCACCTGGCCGAGTGGGGCGCCGCGGGCGCCCGGGTCGAGTGTCAGGATGCGCTCGCCTTCCTGCGTGGCACGGGCAGCCCCTTCGACATCGCATTCGTGGACCCGCCCTTTGCCTCCGCGCTCCTCGGCAGCGCCGCGGCGCTGCTCACCGAGCGCGGCTGGCTCGCGCCTGGGGCGCGGGTCTATGTCGAATGCGCCGCGAGCGCCGGGACGCCGGCGCTGCCTGAGACCCTCGCCGCCCTAAAATCCAAGCGGGCCGGCGAGGTCGGTTATCATCTCTACGAGTACCGCAAGGCAGCCACTGACTGACTGGGCATGAAACGCAACGCCGTCTACCCGGGGACGTTCGATCCCATCACCAACGGCCACCAGGACCTGGTGCGCCGCGCGGCCGGCATTTTCGACGCCGTGACCGTGGCGATCGCCGCCAACCCCAACAAGACACCCATGTTCCCGCTCGAGAAGCGCGTGGAGATGGCGCGCGCGGTCCTCAGCGACCTGCCGAACGTCACGGTGCAGGGCTATGCCGGGTTGACCGTGGACTTCGCGCGCCAGCAGCAGGGCGCGGTGATCGTGCGCGGCCTGCGCGCGGTGTCGGACTTCGAGTTCGAGTTCCAGCTTGCCAATATGTCGCGGCATCTCGACCGTGACTTCGAGACGGTGTTCCTTACCCCCCAGGAACAGTTCACCTTCATCTCCTCCACCCTGGTGCGCGAGATCGCAGTACTGGGCGGGGACGTGCGCCAGTTCGTGCACCCGATCGTGGAGGCGGAACTGAAGAAGCAGCGCCGCGACTAGTGCCATGCCGGCAAGCGCTGCGCATCACCTCCCTGCATGCGCCGCTCACCCTGTCCTTAAGGCGCGGCGCGCGCGCGATCCTTAGACTGAAGCTTTGAAGTTGGCTTTATGGACTGGGCGACAGCTGAGGCCGAGATCGAACGGGTGCTGCCGCCGCACGCGCGTGCCGTCGATCGCCAGCTGCTGCTCGCCAGGCTCGAAAGCTACGCGGCCGCCGTAGTTGCGGCGGCGCGCGGCTGCCCCGCGCGGCCGCCGGGCGAATCGGCCCTCACCACGGCTCTCACCTGGCTGCGGCGACCGGTCCTGGTCTGCGGGAGTCATCGCAGCGGGACCACCCTCATGCAGAGTCTCCTCGATGCGCATCCGCAGCTCGTGGTGATTCCGAGTGAGGGCACGTACTTCACCTCGTTCCGCTATGCGGCGCGGCAAGACGCCTCCGCAGCCGCCATGGACCGGTTTGCAAAGGAATGGGTGGTGCGCTGTGTCGCTCCGAATTCAGAGCCACACTTTCACTTGGGCCGCAGTACTTTCGAGGGCAATCCGTCGGTGGCCTTCGTGCGCGCACTGCTCGACTGGCACGCCCGGCTGCGGGACCGGCTCGCAGGGCAGGGCGCGGAATTCGCGCCTCTCATGGCGCTGGCGGCCGCTTTTCAGGCCACCGTGGCGCCCGCCCGCGCTCCGCAGCGCTGGGTGGAGAAGACGCCCATGGGGGAATTCACCGTGAAGCGCTTCCTCAAGTTCCCGCAGGCGCGGTTCATTCACATGGTGCGCAACCCCGTTGCGACGCTCGCCTCGCTGCAGGAGAGTTACCGAAACGACCGCGTGCCCTACGACCGGCATCGACACATGTGGGCCATCCGCCGTTCCCTGGAGTGTGCGCACCGCAATGCGAAGCACCTCGGGGCGCGGTATCTCGTCGTGCGCTACGAGGATCTCACTGCGGATCCGCAGGCCGTGATGAGGCGCGTGGCCGACTTCCTGCAGATACCTACGCACCCGACCCTGTGCATACCGACGGCGGGCGGGGCGCCGGTGCGCGCTAATTCATCTTTTGACCCGGGGGCGCCCGGGGTCGTTGAGCACCGCCCGCGCGACAGCACGCCGCCGCCGCTGCCCGAACTCAGGCTCATCAGCGCCTTCGTGGGGCGCCCTGCGGGGGCTCTCGGCTACGCCCTGCCGCCGCCGGGGCTGCCGAGCCGGGTTCACTGCGCGGTACGGACGGCACGACTCGCAGCGGCTGAATTTCTCAGAGGCGCGCGGCAGGCTGCCACCCGCGGCTGAAGGCGCGCGCGGCCCTGGCGGCCTCAGCGCGGCGTGCGCTTCTTCCTCGAGGCGGCACGCTTGGGCCTGCGTCGCGCCGGTGCGCGTGCCGGGCGCGTGCCGGTTTTCTTGTGCGCAGCTGTCTTCGATGCCGCGGCACGCTTAGGTGCGCCCCGGCGCTTCTTCACGCGTGGCAGGCGCACGCGCAGCACCGGTGCCGGCAGGGTGCCGGCGCGCTTGAGCTCCAGTGCCCGCCACAGGTACCAGGCGGCGGCGCTGCGGTGGGGCTTCCAGCGCTCGCCGTACTGCGCCAGCGCCTTCGGGTGCGGCAGCTCGCGCAGGCCGTAGGCGGCGCGGAATCCGGCGCGCACGCCGAAGTCATCCACCGGCAGCACGTCGGGGCGTCCGAGGCGGAACATGAGCAGCATCTCCACCGTCCAGCGGCCGATGCCGCGCACCTGCGTGAGACGGCTGATGATTTCCTCATCGGTGAGTTCTGCGAGCACCTCGTGCCCCGGGACGACGCTCGCCAGGGTCTTCGCCGCCAGGTCCTTCAGCGCCGCCACCTTGGCGAACGAGAAGCCCGCGGCGCGCAGCTTCGCGACCGGCGCATCGAGCACCCACTGCGGGGAGGGGAAGGGACCCTCCGCGCACGCCTCGCACAGGCGCCTGAGGATGGTGTTGGCGGCCGTGCCGTTCAGCTGCTGGTGGGCGATCGCGTGGGCGAGCGCCTGGAAGGGGTGGACCTCCTCCCGCGCTTCCGGCGCGTAGGCGCCGATCGCCTCGATGACGCGCGCCAGCACCGGGTCCTTGTCCGATAAATGCTTCTGGATGTGCCTGCTCACGCCTTTGAGACTCCCGCGGAAGAAGGGGGGGCTACTTTTGGCAGCCCGGGCAATAGTAAGTGGAGCGCTGGCCCTGCGTGAGCGCCTTCACCGGCGTGCCGCAGCGCCGGCAGGGCTTGCCCTTGCGCTCGTAGACGTACAGGCGCTGGCGGAAGTAGCCCGGCGCACCGTCGGCGCCGAGGTAATCGCGCAGCGTGGTGCCGCCGGCGCGGATGGCGAGCTTCAGTACGGTGCGCACCGCGCGCACCAGGCGCGCCGCCTCCGCGCGCGTGAGCGACGCAGCGCGGCGCTGCGGCTTCAGGCGCGCGCGGAACAGCGCTTCGCTTGCGTAGATGTTGCCGACTCCGACCACCAGGTGGCTGTTCATCAGGAACTGCTTGAGCGACAGGCGCCGCCCGCGGCTCACGCGCCACAGGTAGTGCGCATCGAAGGCGCGGGCGAAGGGCTCAGGCGCCAGGTCCTTCAGCAGCGCGTGCTCGCGCGGATCGCCGGCGGTATAGAGGAGGCTGCCGAAGCGGCGCGGGTCGTTGAAGCGCAGCGCGAGGCCTGAGTCGAGCAGCAGGTCGAAGTGATCGTGCTTCAGGCGCGGGGTGGCGGCGGGAACCGCGCGCAGGTTGCCCGACATCCCCAGGTGCAGCAGCAGCGTGCCGGACTCAAGGCTCAGCAGCAGATACTTGGCGCGCCGCCCGACGCGCTCGATGCGCCGCCCGGCGAGCAGCGCAGGCAATTCCCGGGGCACCGGCCAGCGCAGCCGCGGCTCGTAGACGTGCAGGGCGACGATGCGGCGCTTGCGGGCATGGGGACTCAGTCCCCGCCGCGTGGTCTCGACTTCGGGAAGTTCAGGCACGCGCGGCTTCAGAAGCCCTTAGGCGCGCCGGCGGGTTACTTGATCTTCGACTCTTTGTAGGCGACGTGCTTGCGCGCCTTGGGGTCGAACTTGCGCACTTCCAGCTTATCCGGGTGCAGGCGCTTGTTCTTCGTGGTCACGTAGAAGTGACCGGTTCCGGCCGAGGACAACAGCTTGATCTTCTCGCGCATGGCGGCTCCTTAAGGGTTCGCCTTCAGATCCTGCGGCCCTTGGCGCGCAGTTCCTCGACGACCTTCTCGATGCCCTTCTTCTCCACGGTACGCATGCCGTTGGCGCTCAGGCGCAGGGTGACCCAGCGCTTCTCGGTCTCGACCCAGAACCGCTGCGTGTGCAGGTTCGGCAGGAAGCGGCGGCGCTTCTTATTGTTGGCGTGAGAGACGCGGTTACCGACGGCCGGCTTCTTGCCGGTGATCTCGCAGACGCGGGACATACGAACAACCTTGAGAGATTTCAGTGACTTAGGGTCAAGGGGATCTAGCCCCTCGGTTTCCCGGGCCGGGCTTTATACCAGCCCCGGGGCGGGATCTCAACCTGCGGTGGGTACCCGGCGGGCTCCTTAGACAGCGAGCCGGCGCCCCTTAAATCAGGCCGCTGGGCTCTTCAGATGAGGCCGTGCTCGCAGAACGAGAAGCACTGCCCGTCGCCGACGATGAAGTGATCGAGCACGCGCACGTCGATCAGGGCGAGCGCCTCCTTGAGACGCCGCGTGATGAGCTCATCCGCCTGGCTCGGCTCGAGCACCCCGGAGGGGTGGTTGTGGGCGAACATCACGGCCGCGGCGTTGTGCAGCAGCGTCTGGCGCAGCACTTCGCGCGGGTGGACCCCGGCGCGGTCGATGGTGCCGCGGAACAGCTCCTCGAAGGCGATCAGCCGGTGGCGATTGTCGAGGAACAGGCAGCAGAACACCTCGTAGGGCCGGTCGCGCAGCTGGGCGAGCAGGAAATTGCGGGTGGCCTCGGGAGCCGCCAGCGCCGGCCCCAGACGCAGCTCCTCGCGGAAATGCCGCCGCGACAGCTCCACCGCGGCCTGCAGGGTCGCGTAGCGTGCCGGCCCCACGCCACAGGCGCTGAGGCAGCGCGCGGCTTGCGCGTTCAAGAGGTGCCGCAGCGAGCCGAAGTCGGTGAGAAGGGTGCGTGCCAGCTCGACCGCCGAGGCGCCGCGCGTGCCCGAGCCGAGCAGCAGCGCCAGGAGTTCCGCGTCCGAGAGCACGTGTGCCCCGCGCTCCAGGAGTTTCTCGCGCGGACGCTCCGCGGACGGCCACTGCCTGATGCTCATACCGTGTGGTTCTAAGGAAGGGGGCGTGCAGTCTAAGGAGCCCCCGCGCCTCGCGTGGAGGGTCATAAACGGCCCCGAATGCCCCGTTTGTCGCAAAACAGGGTGTGCGCTGCGTTTGCGCGCGGCCCTCGGGGCGGTGCGATAATGAATTTATCGGGAACGGGAACGAAGGTCCCATGCACGGCAAGCGCGTCCTCCTCGGGGTGACCGGCGGTATCGCCGCCTACAAGAGCCCGGATCTGGTGCGGCGGCTGCGCGAGCGCGGCGCCGAGGTGCAGGTCGTCATGACTGCCGCCGCGCGTGAGTTCGTGACCGCAGCCACCTTCCAGGCAGTCTCGGGCCGCAGCGTCCGCAGCGACCTGTGGGACCCGGCCGCGGAAGCCGCCATGGGGCACATCGAGCTCGCCCGCTGGGCGGACGCGGTGCTCGTCGCGCCCGCGAGCGCCGACTTCCTGGCGCGTCTGGCGACGGGTCAGGCCGATGACCTGCTCTCGACCCTGTGTCTGGCCAGCGCCGCGCCGCTCGCAGTCGCGCCCGCCATGAATCACCTCATGTGGAGCAATGCGGCAACCCGCGCCAACGTCGCGGTGCTCGCCGCGCGCGGCATCGGCATCTTCGGTCCCGGAGAGGGCGAACAGGCCTGCGGTGAGAGCGGTCCCGGGCGCATGCTCGAACCCGCAGATCTCGCCGAGCGCATCGGCGCCCTGCTCCCGGGCAGCGGCGCGCTCGCCGGCAAGCGCGTCCTCATCACCGCAGGTCCGACGCGCGAGCGCATCGACCCGGTGCGCTTCATCAGCAACCGCTCCTCGGGGAAGATGGGCTTCGCCGTGGCGCAGGCCGCGCGCGAGGCCGGCGCCACGGTCGTCCTCGTCGCAGGCCCCGTGGCACTGGCGACCCCGTCAGGGGTCACGCGTGTGGACGTGGAGAGCGCCGCCGACATGCTGGCGGCGGTGCTGCGCGAACTGCCCGGCACGGATGTCTTCATCTCCACCGCCGCGGTCGCCGACTACCGCCCGGCGCGCGCCGCGGAGCAGAAGATCAAGAAGAGCAGCGAGACGCTCGAGCTTGCCATGCAGCGCACCACCGACGTGCTGGCGACCGTGGCGGCGCACGCCGAGCGCCCCTACGTGGTCGGGTTCGCCGCGGAGACCGAGGCGGTGGAGCAGAACGCGCGCACCAAGCTCATGAAGAAGAATCTCGACATGATCGCGGCCAACGAGGTCGGCCACGACAAGGTCTTCGACTGCGAAGACAACCAGCTGATCGTGCTCGGGCGCAATGCGCGCCACGAGCTGGCGCGCGCCAGCAAGCTCACCCTGGCGCGGGGTCTCGTGGCGCTGATCGCGCAGGACCTCGGCGCGCGCGCCACGCCGCGTCAGCGTCCCTCGGCGCTCGCTTGAGCGAGCCGCACGCCGCACCGCGCACGCTTAAGGTGCGCATCCTCGATGCGCGCATGGGCTCACAGTTCCCGCTGCCGGCCTACGCGACCGCGGGCTCCGCCGGGCTCGATCTGCGTGCCTGCCTTGACGCCCCGCGCACGCTCGCCCCCGGGCAGGCCGAGCTGCTGCCAACCGGGCTCGCCATCCACGTGGAGGATCCGGCCCTCGCGGCGGTGATCCTGCCGCGCTCCGGCCTGGGGCATCGCCACGGCATCGTGCTCGGCAACCTCGTGGGGCTGATCGACTCGGATTACCAGGGGCAGCTGATGGTGTCGTGCTGGAACCGCAGCAGCGAGCCCTTCACCGTGAACCCCGGCGAGCGCATCGCGCAGCTCGTCGTCGTGCCCGTGGTGCAGGTCGAGCTGCAGGTGGTGCCCGACTTCACGGCGAGCGCCCGCGGCGCGGGCGGCTTCGGGCACTCGGGGCGCAGCTAGCCCCTCACTGGTCGTGAATGGTGTGCAGTTCGCGGTAGCGCTGGATGTCGGCGTCGAACTGCGCACGCAGCGTCTTTTCCTCATCGCCCTTGGCGGCCAGCGCCCCGGTCTGCTGGCGCATCTCGCTCACCGTGCGCACCAGGTTCTCGGCCAGGTCATCGGGCATGCGGCGCGCGCCGCTCGTGTCGGTGTAGGGCAGGAAGGTCAGGGCGCGCGTCTGCAGCGCGCCCAGGCGCGAGCGCAGGCTCTCGACGTAGCTCTCGGCGGCGGCGCGCTGGCCCTGCAGCTGATCCAGGCGCACGTCGCGCAGCGCCTCGATGTCGGCCACCGAGGTGTAGGTCGTGACGAGGAAGCTGTCGTGCTGGCGCTGCTTGAGGGCCTCGGCCTTCTTGCGCGCCTCCGCGGCGGCCTGCTCGGCGGTGAGCGCGGCGGCGATGTGCCCGATCTCCACGCCCTGGCTGTTCATGACGGCGCGGTCCTGCTGGGCGTACTGCGGCGGGATGTTGTCACCGTAATGGACCACGCCCTGCTCGTCGACCCACTTGTAGGCGACGCCCCCCTTCTTGCTGCTCGAGCTCGGGGAGGGTGCGGCGTGCGCGGTGGCGGCGAGCAGGGCCGTGCCGAGCAGCACGGGCCAAAGAAGACGCGGCGTGGGGCGCAACATGCGCGTAGTTTCCGGCCGCGCGGTAGGCGCTGGCAAGCTCAAAGAGCGCCGTAGCGGCGCCGGTAGGCCTCGAGGGATGTGAGCTGCTCGGCAGAAATGCGCGCGTGCGCGTCGTTCGCCTGCGACAGCGCCTCGATAAGGTCCGCGAGTGTGACGATGCTCACACACCTGAGACCCTCGTGGCGCTCGACCTCCTGCACTGCGGTCAGCGCACCGCTGCCGCGTTCCTGGCGGTCGAGCGCCAGCGCCACGCCCACCGGCGTCGCCCCGGCCGCGCGGATGATCTCGAGCGACTCGCGCACCGCGGTGCCGGCCGTGATGACGTCGTCCACGATCAGCACGCGGCCCTTGAGCGCGGCGCCGACGATGCGCCCGCCCTCGCCGTGGGTTTTGGCTTCCTTGCGGTTGAAGGCGTAACTGACGCTGCGTCCGTGCTCGGCGGCGAGCGCGACCGCGGTCGTGGTGGCGAGCGGGATGCCCTTGTAGGCGGGGCCGAACAGCATGTCGAACTCAAGTCCCGAGTGCACGATGGCCGCGGCGTAGCAGTGCCCGAGCAGGTGCGCTGCTTCGCCGTCGCTGAACAGACCGGCGTTGAAGAAGTAGGGACTGTCGCGCCCGGACTTGAGGGTGAAGCTGCCGAAGCGCAGGGCGGCGCGCTTGAGCGCGAGGTCGATGAACGTGAGCTGGTATTGCTGCATGTCATATCATTGCACCATGCGCGTCATCACCGTCAACGTCTGCGGCATCCGCTCCGCCGCCGCCAAGGGCCTGTTCCGCTGGCTGCGCCGCCAGCAGGCTGACTTCGTGTGCCTGCAGGAGACCAAGAGCCAGGAGCACCAGCTCGCTGAGCACGACGTGCAGCTGCCCGGCTACCACGCCTTCTTCAGCGACGCGCAGCAGAAGGGCTACTCCGGGGTGGCGCTCTACAGCCGCACGAAGCCCGACCGGGTACTGCGCGGCTTCGGGGTGGATGAGTTCGACCGCGAGGGGCGCTACCTCGAGGCTCAGGTGGGAAAGCTCGCCGTGGTCTCGCTCTACATGCCCTCCGGCTCCGCCGGGCCGCACCGACAGGCCTCCAAGTTGCGCTTCCTCGAGGCCTTCACCGCGCACCTGGCGGCGCTGCGGCGCCGGCGGCGCCACTACATCATCAGCGGCGACTGGAACATCGCGCACCGGCCGATCGACCTGCGCAACTGGCGCTCCAACCAGAAGAACTCCGGCTTCCTGCCCGAGGAGCGCGCCTGGATGGATCAGCTCCTCGGGCCGGGCGGCTACGTCGACGCCTTCCGCGAGGTGCGCCCCGGGCCGGATCTTTATACCTGGTGGTCCAACCGCGGCCAGGCGCGCGCCAACAATGTCGGCTGGCGCATCGACTACCAGGTGGTGAGTGGCGCGCTCGCCGGCAAGGCGCGCCGCGCGGCCATCTACACGCGCCAGCGCTTCTCGGATCACGCCCCGCTCACCATGGACTACGATCTGTGAGGGCGGCGCCCGCGCGCGCGCGGCCGCGCCTGCTCAAGCTCCTGGCGACGCCGAAGATGCTGGCGATCCTCATCCTCGGCGGCGCGTCGGGCTTTCCGAACCAGATCACCGAGAGTGCGTTGCAGGCGTGGCTGAAGGATGCGGGCAAGAGCAACCAAACCATCGGCGCGCTCTCCTACGTCGCGCTGCCCTACCTCCTGAAGCCCCTATGGGCGCCGCTGATCGACCGCTATCCCCTGCCGTTCCTCGGACGGCGGCGCGGCTGGATCCTCGCGATGCAGCTGGCGCTGACCGCGGCCATCGCGCTGTTCGCGCTGCAGGACCCGGCCGTCGCGCTGCCCGCATTCACCGCCTGTGCGCTGGCGATCGTGTTCTTTTCGGCCACTCAGGACATCGCCTTCGATGCCTACCGCACCGACGTCACGATGCCGAGCGAGCGCGGTCTGGCGGCGGCGGCGGTCAACCTGGGCTACCGCGTGTTCTCTTATGGCGCCTCCGTGGTGGCGCTCATCATGGCGCAGTACTTCGGCTGGCGCAGCGCGCTCCTGCTGCTTGCGGGTGTGATGCTGTGCTTCTGCGTCGCCACCGTGTGCGCACCGTCCTCGCACAACCATTACCAGCCGCGCTCACTACGCGAGTCGGTGGCCGAACCGCTGCGCGAGCTGCTGAGCACGCCGAGCGCCCTGACGCTCATCTGCGTGGTGCTGCTGTTCAAGATCGGCGATGCCTTCGCCAACAAGCTCTTCACCCCCTTCATGATGGACACCGGATTCTCCAAGGCGGAGATCGGCGCGATCGTGAAGCTGCTGTTCACCTTAAGCGCCCTCGGCGGCTCCATCCTTGGCGGCATCTTCATGGTGCGCCTGGGCCTGCTGCGTTCGATGCTGGCGTTCGGGGCGCTGCAGGCGCTCAGCAACCTCCTCTACTGCCTGCTCGCGGTGAGCGGCAAGAGCTACGCCGTCATGGCGACGGCGGTGGTCATCGAACACGTGGCCGGGGCCATGGGCAACATCGCGCTCGTCGCGCTCATCATGGCGATGTGCGACGTGCGCTACAGTGCCTTCCAGTACGCGCTGCTGTCGGCGCTCGCGCTGCTGCCGCGCTACACCCTCGGTTACCCGGCCGGCTGGGTAGCCGACCACGGCGGCTGGTACATCTACTACATCGTGAGCTTCCTGCTCGCCTTTCCGGGACTTGCGATCGTGTGGTGGAACCGGCGGCGCATCGAGGCGCTCGACCAGGCGCGCACGGCCGTGGCGTGAGCGCGCCCGATTCCGAGGGGCCTTTGGACCTCGAGCGCGTCATCTGCCGCCTGGCGGATCTTCAGGCGCACGGCGCGCGCGCCTTCACCATCGGTGGCGGCCGCTGGCCGCTGCGCGGCTTCGTGGTGCACAGCAGCGCCGGGGTACGCGCCTATCTCAACAGCTGCCCGCACGCCGGTCACCCGCTCGATCTCATCCCGGGACGCTTCCTCACCGCCGACGGGGCGCTCTTGCTGTGCGCCTCGCACGGGGCGCTGTTCGAGAAGTCGACCGGGCTGTGCGTCGCCGGACCGTGCTTCGGGCGTACGCTGGTACCGCTGGCGCTCGAGGTGCGCGCGGACCTCGTGCTCATCGCCCCGCAGGTGGAACTGAGCGGGCCACCGGAGCAGGCAGCCCCGTGAGGTCTTCAGTCGAAGATGTCGATGCCGTCGAGGGAGCTCGCCCGCAGCTCCTGGCTATCGGGGAGGGAGTCGGAACCGGCGCCGCGGCGCTCCGCCGCCTCGCTCTCCACGTCGACCGAGCCGGTCCAGTCCTCGGGAGCCTGTGCGGACTCGAGCACGCCGTCGTCCCACTGCGCCTCCCAGTCCTCGACGTCCATCTCCTCGACGGTGCCGTCGAAGTACTGGATCTCGATCGTGCCGTCGTCCTCATCGAGGGCGACCACCTCGAACAGCGCACCACCGCTCAGGCGATACCAGTCACCAATTGCCGGCTGAGGACTCGCCATGGACGTTATCTCCCGGATGAGACACGATCGGCCGTGCGTGCATGCTCTAGAAATCATGTTGCGCCTCGCGCCTGAGGCTTTCAAGAATTTATTTATGCCCGCAGGCGCACGACTCACGGTCACGTCATCGTTGCAGGTTGGCCTTTTGCGCACAGCACCATGATCGAGCAGGCACTGAAGTTCCTGGTCGTGTTCTTCGTCGTCATCGAGCCGGTGTCGCTGATCCCGTTGTTCTCCGGCCTGACCCGCGGCGCGACGTCGCAGTACAAGCGCCGCATGGCGCTCAAGGCCGTGATCATCGCGGCGCTCATCCTGGTGCTGTTCGCGTTCGTCGGCGCCGCCTTCCTCGAGCTCATGGGCATCAGCCTGCAGGCGTTTCGCATTTTCGGCGGCATGCTGTTGTTTCTCCTGTCCCTGGAGATGGTGTTTGCGCGCGACTCGGGCACCCGCACCTCGACCGAGGAGGCCGCCGAGAACAAGCGGCGCGCGGACATCTCGGTCTTCCCGCTCGCCTTCCCCTTCATTGCAGGTCCCGGGGCGCTGGCCACCATCCTCCTGTGGTTCGGGCCGCTGCACGCCGGCACCCAGGCGGCGCTGTTCGCCGCCTACCTCGTCGCGGTCGGCGCGGTGCTCGCAATCTCCCTCGCGCTCATGCTGCTCGCCGAACCCCTGATGCGCGTGATCGGGGTCACCGGGGCCAACGTCGCCGGCCGCCTGCTCGGGGTCATCCTCGGGGCGCTCGCCGTGCAGTTCGTGCTCGACGGGCTGCGCCAGGCCTTCGGGGTCAGCTGAGGCGCACCGGCGGGCGGCGGCGGAAGGCGAGGTCCCACACCTCGTGCCCGAGGCGCTCGCCGCGGCGCTCGAAGCGCGTGGGCTCGCGCTCTTTGGGCCGCGGCACGTAGCCGCCGTCCCCGGCGAGGTTCTCAAGCCCGGCGGTCGCGTCCAGCACCTCCAGCATCTGCTGCGCGTAGGGTTGCCAGTCGGTGGCGAGGCGCAACAGGCCCCCGGGAGTGAGGCGCGAGGCAGCCAGGGCTGCGAAGTGCGCCTGCAGCAGGCGCCGCTTGTGATGGCGCTTCTTCGGCCAGGGATCCGGGAACAGGATGAGGATCTCATCGAGGCAGTCAGGCGGCAGCTGGCGTGCGAGGACTTCCACCGCGTCGTGGCAGATCAGGCGCACGTTGGTCAGCGCCGCCTCCTCGAGCGCCAGCAGCAGCCGGCCGACGCCCGCGCGGTGCACCTCGACCCCGAGGAAGTCGCGCTCCTGATGAGTGCGCGCCAGCTGCGCAAGATGGTCCCCGTTGCCGAACCCGATCTCGAGCGTCACGGGTGCGCTGCGCCCGAAGAGGCGCGTGAGCTCGAGCGGGGTGTCCGAGAACTCGATGCCATACTTCGGCCACAGCTCCTGCAGCGCCCGCTGCTGGCCCGCGGTGATGCGGCCGGCGCGGGTCACGAAGGAGCGGATCGGACGCGGGTGCTCGGGTTCAGTCATGGGATCACGGACGCTGGCACGACAGCCGATCTTACCCGCAACCGCGCCGCGGCCTCGGGGGCCCGTCACGGGGAACTCCCGGCATGGTATAAGCCGCGCCTTGGTACAACTCGGCGCAGCTTGCGCACCAGGAGACCCGGTGATGTCGAAGTTCGTGACGTTCGGACTGGTGGCCCTCATGGCCGCAGGCGCAGCCCGCGCCGATGAGGCGCCCAAGGGCGATGGCGGGGTGAGCGCCGCGCAGCTCTCGCAGCAGTGCCGCATCGACATCCACGGCGACAAGAAGGAGCAGTGGATGCGCCTGCCGAAGGCGGAGAGCTCGGTGACGCAGCACCGCATCACCCCCGGCGGCCGCGCCCTCGACTACACCGCTACCGCCGGCACCCTCATCGTGCGCGACGACGCCGACAAGCCCATCGCGAGCATCGGCTACGTGGCCTACACGCGCGCGGCCGCCAAGGGCGCACCACGCCCGGTCACCTTCGCCTTCAACGGCGGCCCGGGCTCCTCCTCGCTGTGGCTGCACATGGGCGTGCTCGGACCTAAGCGCGTCGTGATCACGGACCCGAATCCGACGCCCGCCGGGCCCTACCGCACGGTCGACAACGAGTACGGGCTCCTCGACAAGAGCGATGTGGTGATGATCGACCCGGTCGGCACTGGCCTCAGCCACGCGGTATGCGATCACAAGGACGAGGAGTTCTGGGGCGTGGACCCGGACGTGGACTCGATCAGCCGCTTCATCGCGCAGTACGTGAGCGACAACGAGCGCTGGACTTCGCCCAAGTACCTGCTCGGGGAGAGCTACGGCACCACCCGTGGCGCGGCCATCCTCAACTACCTGCGCGGCCGCCGGAACATGGCCTTCAACGGCCTGGTGCTGGTCTCGGTCGCCACCGACATCGAGGCGATCTTCGCCGAGCTGCCCGGGAACGACCGTCCCTACGCGGTGTACCTGCCGGCCTACGCAGCCGTCGCCTGGTACCACCACACGGTGCCGAACCAGCCGGCCGCGCTCGAGCCGTTCCTGAATGAGGTGCGCGCCTATGCCTCCTCGGCCTACAGCGCAGCGCTGCTGAAGGGCGATGCCTTGCCCGAAGATGAGCTCGAGGCGGCCGCCCAGAAGATGCACGACTACACCGGGCTGCCGGTGGACTACCTGAAGGCGGCCAACCTGCGCATCTCCGAGAACGCCTTTGCGCACGAGCTCTTAAAGCCGCAGGGCAAGACCGTCGGGCGTCTCGATGGGCGCTACGTCGGGCTCACCTGGGACCCGCTCGAGAAGGAGACCGACTACGATCCGCAGTCGGCCGCGATTGCCGCCGCCTTTTCGGCCACCTTCCTCGACTACTACCACGGGGAGCTGAAGTTCGGGCAGGGAGTGACCTACAGCGTCAGCAACTTCAACATCGGCGACCAGTGGCGCTGGACGCACAAGACCGCGCGCGGGGACCAGTTCACGGTCAACACCGGCGTTGACCTCGCCGAAGCCCTGATCAAGGACCCGAACCTGAAGGTGCTGGTGCTGAACGGCTACTACGACCTCGCCACCCCGTTCTCGGCCACCGAGTACGTCATGACGCACCTCGGCGTCCCGAAGTCCGCCGGCGCGCGCATCTCGATGAAGTACTACGAGGCCGGGCACATGATGTATGTGCACCCGGCGTCGGCTGCGAAGATGAAACGCGACCTCGACGCCTTCATCGACGCGACCGCGCACCCCTAGGGCGAGCGCACGAAGCGGTAGTGGCCGATGAGCCACTCCCGCCCGTGCGCGTAGCCGAAGGTCTCCGCGCAGGCCATGAAGAACATGCGCCAGCGCTGCGCCATGAGCGCCGCGCGCCCCTTGCCGTAGGCTGACGCCAGCACCGCGTGCACCTCCTCGCGCCGTGCATCCTGGTTGGCGAGCCAGTGATCTGCGGTGCGCTGGTAGTGAGTGCCGTCGAGAAGCCAGCGCGTCTCAAGGGTAAGGTCGCGCTGGAACCACAGGAAGGTGTCGGCCGCAGGCATCAGGCCGCCGGTGAAGAAATGCCGGCCCATCCAGTTGCCGGCGCCGGAGGTCTCGAACGGGTAGGCAAGGGTGCGGTGCGCGAACACGTGCACGAACAGCTTGCCGTGCGGGCGCAGCCACGCGCCGATGCGTGCGAGCAGCGTCTCGTAGTTGCGCAGGTGCTCGAACATCTCGATGGAGACGCAGCGGTCGAAGCGCCCCGCCGGCAGCGCCAGGCGATTGACGTCGCAGGTCGTGACGCTGACGTTCGTGAGCGCGCGCTGTGCGCACTGCGCCTCGATGTACTCACGCTGCGCCCGGGAATTGGAGACCGCGCTGATCTTGGCGTGCGGATAGCGTTCGGCCATCCACAGGGTGAGCGATCCCCAGCCGCAGCCAAGCTCGAGGATTTCCTGTCCGTCGGCAAGCTCGGCGCGCTCGCCGTAGAGCGCCAGCATCGCCTCTTCGGCCGCATCGAGGCTCTCGTTGCCGCGCGGGTAGTAGGCGCAGGAATACTTCAGTCGGCGCCCGAGACACAGCCCGAAGAACCGCGGCGGCAGCTCGTAGTGCTGGGCGTTGGCGGCGGCGGTGTGCACCGCCACGGGGCTGGCGCGCAGCTCCTGCAGGAGGCGCTGCTGGCGCGCCTCCTGCGCGGCGGGACCGCCTTGCGCTTCCGCGCGCAGGCGCTGCGCGCACTGCCGGCGCACGCCCAGGCGCACCAGCGCATCGGGCAGCGCGCCGCGCTCGGCGAGCCCGAGGAGGCCGGGCGCCGCGGCCTCCTGCGGCAGCTCATGGAGGGTGAGGATGCGGGGGCTGCTCATGGTTTCATCACTCCTGACTTTCCGGCTGCGGTGAGGTGGCGCCGCGGCGGCCACGGGAACAGCATCGACGTGCGTCGCTGGTAGTCGCGGTAATCCTCGCCGCGGCTGCGCAGCGCCTGGGCCTCGGTGAAGGGGATGCCGCTCACGAAGCGCAGGAACAGGAACATGAGGAGCGGTCCTGCGAGTGCGACCCAGCCGTGGGGCGCGCCGACGGCGAGTGCCGCGTAGGTGAACCAGTGCAGCCACTCGAAGAAGTAGTTCGGGTGGCGCGAGTAGCGCCACAGGCCCGCGCGGCAGGTGCGTCCGCGGTTGGCAGGGTCCGCCCTGAAGCGGGCGAGCCCGGCATCGGCGCGCGACTCACCCGCAACACTCAGGCACCAGATCGCAACGCCCGCGGTGAGCCACGCCGGGTGCGTCGCGGGGTTGGCGCACACGATCACGAACGGCACGCTGAAGAGCCCGATCAGCGCGGCCTGGAACTGGAACATGCCGAACCACTTAACCTGGTCCTCGTGCCAGCGCGCGCGCAGCGCCTGGTAGCGGCCGTCCTCGGCCTCCCCGCGCACCCGCTGCCACAGGTGCACGCCCAGCCGCAGCCCCCAAAGCCCGCCGCACACGCCAAGCAGCAGCCGCGGTGCCGCAGCGCCCGGTCCGAGCGCGGCGCACAGCAACGCACTGCCGGCGAGCCCGCAGGACCACAGCACGTCGACGATGCCGGCGTTGCGGCGGCGGCGCTGCCACAGCCACCCGAGCGTCATCAGCGCCGCGGCGAGCGCCCACACCAGGAGGAGGGTCCGCGCCGCGGTCATGGCCGCACGGCCTGCGCCGAGCGGCGCCAGTCCCGGGTGAGCAGGGCGAGCGCCACCGCCCACCCGAGCGCGAGCAGCGCCAGCGCCTGCCAGGCGGGGGCCGCGAAGCTGACCGCGCCGCTCAGACGCGCGGCGGCAAGGTACGCCAAGGGTCCACCCACGGCACCGGCGAGCACCGCGGGCAGCATCCTGCCGCGCAGCCAGCGCAGCGAATGGTTCAGCGTCAGGGCAAACGCGACCCACAGCGCCAGGATCCACAGCGGCGCGCCACCCGGCGGCAGCGCCGGCGCGGCGCTCGCATAAAGGACGAGCCCCGAGCGCGCCAGCGTGCCATCGATGAGCATGCCGAGCGCGAGCGCGCCACCGATCAGGAACAGATCTCCGCGGCGCTCGCCCGAGACTGTCAGCTGCCATAAGGCGAAGAGCGTGGCTGCGAGCACGGCCGGCCACGCAAGCCCCGCGCCCGCCCCGTAGACGGTGAGGAACCAGACGGCCTGGTAACCGAGGAGGTTGCCGAGGAGGCTCATGTTCAGGATCCGCGTGCCAGCGACGGTCGGTAGCCCGGACGGGCGAACAGCAGCTGCGCCACCCCGATCGAGCGCTCGCGGAAGCCCCCCTCGCAGTAGGCAAGATAGAAGTTCCACATGCGCACGAAGCGCTCATCGAAGCCCTGGGCGCGCACCGCATCGGCGCGCGCCAGGAAGGCGGTGCGCCAGGCGGCGAGCGTCGCCGCGTAGGAGAGCCCGAAGTCCTCGAGGTGCACCAGCGCCAGATCGCTCACGCGGGTCTTGGCCTCGAGCAGCGCCTGGATCGAGGGGATGAAGCTGCCGGGAAAGATGTGGCGCTTGATGAAATCGACCGAGCGCAGCGCCTGGCTGTAGCGGTGATCCTCGATGGTGATCGCCTGCAGCAGCGCGAGGCCCTGCGGTTTGAGCAGCTGCGTGACCTTGGCGAAGTAGGCGGGCAGGAACTGCGCCCCGATCGCCTCGATCATCTCGATCGAGACCAGCTTGTCGTACTGGCCGCTCAGCGCGCGGTAGTCCTCGAGCAGCACCGTGACGCGCTCCCCGAGCCCCGCCTGCTGCACGCGCTCGAGCGCGAGGCGCTGCTGTTCACGCGAGATGGTAGTGGTCGTCACGCGGCAGCCATGGCGGGCAGCCGCATGCAGCGCAAAGCCACCCCAGCCGCTGCCGATCTCCAGCACGTGATCACTCGCCTTAAGTTCCAGCCGTGCGCAGATGCGTTCAAGCTTGCGCAGCGAGGCGCGCTCGAGCGTATCCGTGTCCGACTGCCACAGCGCCGCGGAGTACATGAGGTCGCTCGAGAGGAACAGCGCGAAGAACTCGTTGCCGAGGTCGTAGTGCGCGGCGATGTTGCGCCGGCTGCCGGCGCGCGTGTTGCGCCTGAGGAGGTGGGCGGCGCGCAGCGCCCAGCCCGCCAGGCGCGCAGCCCCGCCCTCCAGGCCATCGAGCAGCTCGCGGTTTGCCACGAGGATGCGCACCAGGCTAACGAGGTCATCGCTGTCCCACAGCCCCTCCATGTAGCCTTGCGCGGCGCCGACGCTGCCACGCAGCGCAAGCTCGCGGTAGAAGGCCGCATCGCGTACCTGCACGCGGGCGCGCAGGGGTGCTTCGCGAGCGCCGAACTCGCTGATGCCGCCTGCGTCCTCGAGCGTCACGTGCCCGTGGCGCAGGCCCGCGAGCTGCTTCAGCGCCGCTGAGCGCAGGGCGCGCGTGAGGCGGTTGGGCGGGAGCTGCGTGCCGGGCAGCACGTTCAGGGTACCGGTCAGCTCGTTCATCGGGGCCTCGCCTTTATGTCTAGGTGCGGATGCGGATGGCAGGGGTTGCGCTTCAGCCACAGCAGCAGCGCCTGCCAGTAGATGGCGCCGATCACCTGCACGCTCATGAGCGGATAGCGCGTCAGCACCCGCCGCAGCGCCGCCGCATCGAGGGGGCGGCGCGTGAGGTGCAAGGTGGCGTCGAACTCGCGCGCGCCGCCGCACAGCACGGCCATGTGCACCCCGAGGTGCGCTGCCGGCGGCGTGAAGCGCCACGCGTAGGCGCGCTCCATCGGCATGAAGGGCGACACGTGGAAGCGCTTGGGGAAATTCCACTCGAGGGCGCCACCGCGACTGGCGGCCGCACTCACCGCGAGCACGTAGGCGTGGCGTTCGCGCCAGGGCGTGTTGGTGATCTCCGTGACGATGCACTCGAGCTTCGTGGCCGCGGCGTCGCGGTAGCAGTAATAGAAGGTCACGGGGTTGAAGACGTAGCCGCCGTACCGCAGGTGCGTCAGCATCCGGATCGGGCCCTGCGGGGCATGTCCGAGCGTGCGCGCGGCGCACTCGCGTACCGCCTGGGCGAGGGGCACGGTGGCCGGCCCGAGGAAGTCGCTGCGGCGGAACTCGGCGAGGTTGCGTCGTCCGACCGACCACAGCCAGCGTCCGCGGAAGGCGCGCTCGAGCTCATCGAGGTCCAGGTACAGCTGCGCCACGCGGTAGCTGAAGGCGTGCGGGTGCGGCCCGCGGCGCCGGTGGCGCACCACGCCCTCGTAGACCGCACTCGCCAGGGGCTGTGCGGCGCTCACGTGAGCAGTCCTGAGCATGCGGCGCGCTCGCGCTCCAGCGCAGCCTCGCCCGCCTGGCAGCTGCTAGCTCCCCAGCGCACCCCGAGGTAGCGGCAGACATCCACGGCGCTGCGCAGGCCGTCCTCGTGAAAGCCATGGCCCCAGTAGGCGCCGGCGAACAGGGTGCGGCGCTGTCCCTGGATGTGCCCGCGGCGCGCCTGCGCGGCCACCGCAGCGCCGGTGAAGAGCGGATGCGAGTAGCTCAGTCGTCGCAGTACCCGTTGCGGGGCGATCGGCACCTGCGGGTTTAAGGTGACGAGGAAGGGATCGCGCGAGCGCACGCCCTGCAGCAGGTTCATGCAGTAGCTCACCGTGCATACGCCGCTCGGGGCTGCCGGCACCAGGGCGTTCCAGGCCGCCCAGGCGCGGCGGTTGCGCGGCAGCAGCGCCGCATCGGTGTGCAGCACGACCTCGTTCTTCTGGTAGCCGATGGCACCGAGCACCTCGCGCTCAGCGTCGCTCGCATCCGCCAGCAGCCCGAGCGCCTGGTCGCTGTGGCAGGCGAGGATCAGCTGCTCGAAGCGCTCGGTGCCGGCGGCGCTCGTCACGCTCACCCCGTGGGGGTCGCGGCGCACGCTGCGCACCGCACAGGCGAGCCGCTCGCGCACCTGCCAGCGCGCGCGCAGCGCGCGCACGTAGCTCGCCGAGCCGCCGCACACCACGCGCCAGGCTGGCCTGCCGGTCAGCTGCAGCATGTTGTGGTTCACCATGAAGCGCACCAGGAACTGCGCCGGGAACTCGAGCACCCGCGCCGCCGGCGCCGACCACAGCGCCGCGGCCATGGGCAGCAGGTGCTCGTCGCGGAACGCCGCGCCGAAGCGCTCGCGCTCGAGGTAGGCGCCGAGGGAGATCTGCGGCGCGCCGTCCTCAAGCAGCGCCGGCGCCCGATGGTAGAAGCGCACCAGGTCGTGCAGCATCCCGTGGAAGCGCGGCGAGAAGAGATTGCGGCGCTGGCAGAAGAGCGAGTTGAGAGTCGCGGCATTGTACTCAAGCCCGCTCGCCTCGCTGCGCACCGCGAAGCTCATCGTGGTGTCCTGCGAGGCAACCTGTAGATCGGTGAACAGCTGCGTGAGGAGCGGGTAGTGCGCGCGGTTGTGGACGATGAAGCCGGTGTCGATGGCGTAAGGGATGCCGTACTGCTCCACGCTGTGGGTGTGCGTGTGGCCGCCGAGATAGTCGTTGGCCTCGAACAGAGTCACTTCGTGAGCGCGCCCCAAGAGCCACGCACAGCCGAGCCCTGAGATCCCCGAGCCGACGATCGCAATGCGCACAGGTCAGCCGCCGCCGGCGCGGCGCACGCGCGCCGGCACGCCCTTCAGTCCCTGCACCAGGCCGAGCGCGGCCATCACTTTCAGACCGTAGAAGGTGAGATCGATCTCCCACCAGCGAAACCCCTGCCGCACGGAGCCCGGAAAGAAGTGGTGGTTGTTGTGCCAGCCCTCCCCGAACGTCAGCAGCGCCAGCAGCAGGTTGTTGCGGCTGTCGTCGCGGGTCTCGAAGCGCCGCGTGCCGAAGCGGTGGGCGAGGGAGTTGATCGTCACCGTAACGTGGAACAGGGCCACGGTGGAGACGAAGAACCCCCACACCAGCAGCTGCCCGCCGCTCGTGCCTAAGCCCGGCGCGACGTGCGCGAGCAGCACCCCGACGCCGAACAGCAGCGCGGCGAGCGCGACCGGCACCAGCACGTCCCAGCGGTCGAGCCAGCGCAGCTCCGGGTAGCGGGCGAAATCGGGGATGCGCTGCCAGTCGGTGCGGAAGCCTTCCGGGGTCAGGAACCAGCCCATGTGGCTCCGCAGGAACCCCTGCAGGCGCGGGGAATGCGGGTCACGCGCGGTGTCGGCGTGCTGGTGATGGCGGCGGTGGTGTGCGGCCCACCACAGCGGACCGCGCTGCACGCAGGCGGCGCCGATGCAGGCGAAGGTGAACTGCACCGCGCGCGAGGTCCGGAACGTGCGGTGCGCGAAATAGCGGTGGTAGAAGGCGGTGATGGCGAACATGCGCACCACATAGAGCGCGAGCGCCACGGCGAGCGCGGTGCGCGATACCCCGACGACGAACGCCCCGAGGCAGGCCAGGTGCATGGCGAGGAAGGGCGCCGCACGCAGCCAGTCGATGCGCCCGGCGGCAGGATCCTCGCCCGCCCCCGCGCCGGTGTCGAACCAGCGCCGCAGCGCGACACGCGCTCGCCCCCGGGTGGACGGCGGCGGGGCGGCTGTTGCGGACAGGACTTCGGCGGGCATGCGCATCTCCGTCAGGGTCAGAAATGATCCTTCGGAGTAAATACGCGCCGGTCGGACGCGGGGATGCACCCCGCAGGGAGACTCTTTATCAGGTCTGGATGGCGCCCTTGGCGATGACCGGGCCGCTCGGGGCCGCGTGCGGCAGGCCAGCCGGCGGCTCGAGCGTGATCGCCAGCACCGAGCCTGCCACCAGCGCGCTGCGCGAATCGGCCGGCACCGCCACGGTGTGGGACTTGGTGATCGAGACCGCACCGAGGGAGCGCGGTGCCTCGCCCGCCGGGATGATCCACAGCTCCGGCACGCGCCCCTTGGCGTCCGGGGCGCCCGGCACCGGCACCATCAGCACCGTGCCGTGGGCAGGATCGACCGAGGCCAGCCAGCCGGGGCTGCCGTCATCGCGCGCCAGCGTCGTCACGGCCTTGGCGAGGGCGGATTCAGGCGGCGGCGGCGCGGGCGTCTGCGGGCGCGACAGCCACAGGGCAAGCGCGGCAACGGCGGCCAGCGCTGCGGCGCTGCGCCACAGCGCGAGGCTCTGCCACAGGCCGGCACGCGCGGCCGGGGTGCTGTCCCAGCCGAGGCGGCGGCGGATCTGCGGCCACAGCTGCGCGGGCGGGGCAAGCGGGGCGACTTCAGCGAGCCAGGGTGCGAAGCGGCGTTCCCAGCCCGCGACGCGCGCGGAAAACTCACGGTCGGCCTCGGCGCGCGCCTGGGCACGCTCGCGCTCCGCCGGACCAAGCACGCCCAGCACCAGCTCGCCGGCCAGCAGCTCATCATCCGGCGGGTCGCCGGGCTCGCTCTCCTGCGCAGGGAAGGTGGCGCTCATGGCTCAAGGCACGCGCGCAGCTGCAGCAGCCCGCGGCGGATCCAGCTCTTGATCGAGCCGAGCGGCGTCTGCGCGCGCGCGGCGAGCTCCTCGTACGTGAAGCCGCCGAAGAAGGCCTCCCGGATCAGGGAACGGCGCTTCGGCTCGAGCTGCTCGAGGCAGTGCGCCAGGCGCGCACCCTCGGCCAGCGCATCGGCCTGCTGCAGCGGGGAAGCGCCCGGGTCGGGAACCTCGGCGGCGAACTCGAGCGGGCTGAGCGCGCCGCGCATCGGCAGCGCCCGCAGCCGGTCGATCGCCTTGTTACGCGCCATCATGCCAAGCCAGCTCATGGCGCTCGCCCGGGTGGCGTCGAACTGCGCAGCCTTGCGCCAGACGCTGGTGAAAACCTCCTGCAGGGCCTCCTCGGCCTCGGAGCGTTCCCCGAGTACGCGCACGCAGATGCCGAAGAGCTTGTCGGCGGTGCCGCGGTAGAGCGTCTCGAAGGCGGCACGGTTGCCCAGCGCCACCTGCGCGAGCAGCGCCTCGGGCGCGGTGCCCGCAGGGCCCGCGCGCTCACTGGACTCGGACATTCACGCACCGCATGGGGGTTGCTCGCTGGCGGATGCCGGGGCGCGCGGCGTCGCAGCGCCGCGTGCCCCCGCGGGTTGTTGGTATATGACACAGTGCCGCGGAAGGGCGCAAGCCGACGCACCGACATCAGCGCACGGGCGCCTGCTGCGGCACGCGCCGCAGGCCCGTGAGGTCGTAACCGGCGGCGGCCATAAGGCCGGTGAGCTTCTCGTAGTCCGCCTGCGCCAGCACCGGGGTACGCGCCATGATCCAGGCATAGTCGCGCGCCTCGCGGCCGATGACTGTCTGCGTATAGGCGGCATCGACGTACATGACGCGATAGTCCGCGCGGAACGGCCAAACGAAGCGCATGCCCCAGACAGCCCCGTTGCTGCCGGCGGTGACGAAGCCCACCGGGGTGTAGCGCCGCGGCGGACCCTCGAAGCCACCCTCACGGAAGGTGAAGGTCGTGCGCACGCGCCCGTCCGCATCCAGGCGGTAGGACTCCATCGCCGCGTAGGCGTGGCGCTCGAGGCGCGTCGGGATGCAGGCGATGACGTACCAGTCGCCCATGAAGCGTGGCACATCGACGCGGGCCATCACCGGCAGCGGCGCGGGGGCCGCGCGGCAGCTGCCGAAGAGCAGGGCCACGAGCAGCACCGGACCTGCGGTGCGGGCGGTCCTAGGGACGCATTTCATAGCGCACCGTGCGCCCGTCGGCCGTGGTCTGCAGCGCGAGCCACTCCCCGAGGGGTGAGTACCACAGCTCGATCGTGTACTTGCTGCCGCTGAGGGTGTAGTGCTCGGCCGCTACGCTTTGCGCGCCGACCTTGAGGCTCTCGCGTCCCGCGTGGTTCACCGTGACCGCCTCATAGACTCCGGTCTGCGAGTTCAGGAGCTGGTGCTCGCGCAGCGTCGCAAGATCCCAGTAGGCGAAGGTCTTGATGCAGCCGTGCAGCGCTGCGGGCCCCTGCGGGCCATGCACCTGGAAGGCGTCCTCGGCAAGCTGCCCGTGCACGATGGACTCGTGGCCGTTGTCACTCGTGCGTGAGTCGATCTGGCTCAAGCATCCGCCGCGCCAGCGCTCGTGATCGGTGTGCTGGTAGGTGTAGAACGGGATGCGCAGCACCGTGACCCGAAGATCCGCCTGCACCTCGACCTCGGCGTCCTGCGGCGCCCCCTGCAGCCTCCATTCCTGCCAGCCGATCGGCTTGCCATCGAGCAGCACCGTGAAATGCCAGCGGTGTGCGGCGGGCGAGCCGGCGCTCTCGCCGGCGCTCGCGGCGCAGGCGGCCGCCAGACACAGGGTCGCGGCGGCCAGGCGCACGGGCAGGGATGTGGCTGCGAGGTTCACTGGAAGAGTAATACGCCAGTGTTACGCGCCCGGATGCAACCCCCGTTTTTAGGTGCTCAGGCCGGGGCGATGGGCAGGACCATCTGGGCACGCAGACCGGGATGGTTATCGAGCAGCTGCAGCACCCCCCCGTGCAGCCGTGCCACCGCATCGACGATGCTCAGGCCGAGGCCGACCCCGGGGGTGCCGCGGCTGGCGTCGCCGCGGTAGAAGCGCTCGGTCACGCGCGGCTTGTCGGCGTCCGGAATCCCGGGGCCATCGTCGGCGACCGCGATCTCGACCGCACCGTCCGCGCGCCGCCCCACCTTGACGCTGATGGCGCCGCGCGCGGGAACGGATTTCAGGGAATTGTCGATGAGGTTGCTGACCGCCTGCGCGAGCAGCACCGGGTCGCCGGCGACCGCGGCATCCCCGGCGGCGGCGAAGGAGAACACCACGCCCTTCTGCTCGGCGGCCGGCTCGTAGTACTCCACCACTTCGGCGGCCACGGCCGCCGCATCGACGCGCACGAAACCGGAGCGGCGTGCGCCGGAGTCGATCTCCGCCAGGCGCAGCAGCGCATTGAACATGCGCATCAGGCGATCGATGTCCGCGACCGCCGCCTCGATCTCCGCAAACGCTTCCCCGGGGGCGGGCCGGGTGAGCGCCAGCTCCTCGAGGCGCGCGCGCAGCTCCGCGAGCGGCGTGCGCAGGTCGTGGGCGATGGAGTTGGAGACGTTGCTGATGCCGGCAATGAGGTGCTCGATGTGATCGAGCATGCCGTTCAGGGTACGCGACAGCATCGCGAACTCCTCCGAACCGCCCACCGGCAGGCGATGGCGCAAATCCCCCTGCATGATGGCCGCGACCGTCTCGCCGATCCCCTGCACGCGCGTCAGCAGGGCGCGACGCACCAGGAAGGCCCCGAGTGCGCCGACCACGAACAGCAGCGTCACCGCGGTGATAAGCCCCCAGGTGAAGCGCTGCTCGAGCTGACGAAAGCGCGCCAGATCGCGGCCCACCAGCAGGTGGTAGCCGCCGGCCAGCTCGGTTTCGATGAACAGCGTCTGCGTCTTCTGCCCCGGCAGCTGCGCCAGCACCGCATTGATGCCGGGCCTGGCGCTGATGTCGTGCGGCCACGCGGCGAGGTTCCCGGCGAGCGGCTGGTAGGCGGCATCCGTGAGCAGCAGCGTGCGTTCGCCGGCGATCTGCATGCCGACGCGAGTGTTGATGTGCGCCGCCAGCCCGGTAATGCCCTCATGCACGAACACCTCAGTGAGACGCTGGGCATCATCGCGCAGCAGTTCCTCGCGGCCGGCGAGGATCGTGACCTTCCACCCCCACCACAACGGCACCGCCAAGGACGCCAGCGCCGCCAAGCCAAGGAGCACGTAGCCGAGGGCCCAGGCGGTGGCGGAGGAGCGGATCAGCCTAGTCATGGGCGCTCATCATGTAACCGGCATTGCGCACCGTGCGCACCAGCGGTCGCTCGGAGTCGAGCTCGATCTTCTGCCTGAGCTTGCTGATGTGGACGTCGACCACGTTGGTCTGCGGGTCAAAATTGTAGTCCCACACCGCCTCGAGCAGCATGGTGCGCGTCACCACCTGCTCGGCGTGGCGCATCAGGTACTCCAGGAGCTTGAACTCGCGCGGCTGCAGGATGACCGCTCGGGCGCCGCGGGTGACGCGCCGCGACAGAAGGTCCATGCGCAGGTCGCCTACCTGCAGCACGCGATCCGCGCCCGGGTCCCCGCCGCGCCGGCCCAGCGCATCCACCCGTGCCAGGAGCTCCCCAAAGGCGAAGGGCTTGGTGAGGTAGTCATCGCCGCCGCTCTTGAGGCCCTTGATGCGCTCATCGACGTCACTGAGCGCGCTCAAGATCAGGATCGGGACGCGGTTGCCCGCCTTGCGCAACGCCTCAATGATTCCTAAGCCATCGATGTTACCCGGGAGCATGCGGTCCATGACGATGACGTCGTAGGGCTCGCTTGCGGCACTGAACAGGCCGTCGCGGCCGTTGGCGGCGTGCTCGACCGTGTGGCCCGCCTCGCGCAGCCCGCGGGTGACGAAGCGCGCCACCCGCTCGTTGTCCTCGACGATCAGGATCTTCACGGGGCCCCCTGCGCCGCCGCAGTACCGTGTGCCGGCGAACCCTGGTCCTCGCCTGCCTGCGGATGCTGGCGCGCCCAGCGCACCACCAGGCGGTCGAGGTAGAGGTAAATGACCGGCGTTGTGAACAGTGTCAGCATCTGGCTTAAGACCAGCCCCCCGACCATTGTATAGCCGAGCGGCTGGCGCAGTTCTGAACCGGTGCCGTGGCCGAGCATGAGGGGCAGCGCGCCGAGCAGTGCCGCCATGGTGGTCATCATGATGGGGCGGAAGCGCAGCAGGCACGCCTGGCGGATCGCCTGCAGCGGCTCCAGGTGCTGCGTGCGCTCGGCGTGGATGGCGAAGTCCACCATCATGATGCCGTTCTTCTTGACGATGCCGATGAGCAGGATGATGCCGATCAGCCCCACGACCGAGAGGTCGAAGTGAAACAGCAGCAGCATCAGCAGGGCTCCCACGCCTGCTGAGGGGAGCGTCGAGAGGATGGTGAGCGGGTGAATGTAGCTCTCGTAGAGCACGCCGAGGATGATGTACACCGCCAGCAGCGCTGCGAGGATCAGCCACGGGGCGCTCTTCAGCGACGCCTGGAAGGCCTGCGCGGTCCCCTGGAAAGTACCCTGGATCGCAGGCGGCATATGGATGTTCGCGGCCGTGGCCTGGATCTGCTTGACCGCATCCCCGAGCGCCACCCCGGGGGCGAGGTTGAAGGACAGCGTCACCGCCGGGAACTGCCCCTGGTGGTTGATGGAGAGGTAGCTCGTGTGGTCGGTGTCGAACTTGGTGAACACCGACAGTGGCACCTGCTCGTTGGTGAGCGGAGACTTGATGTAGATCTTGCGCAGCGAGTCCGGGTCCCCAAGCAGTTCCGGGGTGACCTCCAGTACCACGTGGTAGCTGTTGAGCTGGGTGAAGTACTGGGTGATTTGGCGCTGGCCGAAGGCGTCGTAGAGTGTGTTGTCGATGAGCGCCGGCTGGATGCCGAAGCGCGCCGCCTGGTCGCGATCGATGGTGAGCTGCAGCTTGGAACTGCTGCTTTGCTGGTCGGAGGCGACATCGCGCAGCCCGGGAAGCTTCTTCAGCTCCCCGAGCATGCGCGGCGCGAACGCGTTGAGCTCCTCGAGGTTCGCATCCTGCAAGGTGTACTGGTACTGCGTGCGCGCCAGGCGCCCGCCGACATTCAGGTCCTGCGCGGCCTGCAGGTAGACCGTGCCGCCCGGCACCCGGGCGATCTTCGGGCGCAGGCGGGCGATGATCTGGTCCGCGCTGGCGTCGCGCTGATCGCGCGGCTTCAATCCCAGGATGACGAAGCCGTTGTTGAGGGGGCGGCCGCCGCCGACGAAGGCGCCGTAGCCGGCGACCCCGGGGTCGGCCGCGAGCACGTCCGTGAGGCGCTTCTCGAGCCGCATCATTTCCTCGAAGGAGACGTCCTGAGGCGCATCGGTGATGCCGGCGATGATGCCGGTGTCCTGCTGCGGGAAGAAACCCTTGGGCACGAACACGTACAGGAGCACCGCGGCGGCCACGGTCGCTATGAACGTGACCAGCGTGGGGAACTGGTGGCGCAGCACGAAGTCGAGGCCACGCGTGTAGTGGCCGATCATCCAGTCGAAGCCGCGCTCGAGCGTGTTGTAGAAGCGGCCGTGCTGCGCGTGCTTCTCGTCGCGCAGGAACAGTGCGCACATCATGGGCGAGAGGGTAAGGGAGACTATCGCCGACACCGCGATCGTCATGGTCACGGTGACCGCGAACTCGCGGAACAGCCGCCCGACGATGCCGCTCATGAGCAGGAGCGGGATGAACACCGCCACCAGCGAGATGCTGATGGAGAGGATCGTGAAACCGATCTCCTCGGACCCCTTGAGCGCCGCCTCGTGGGGGCTCAGGCCCGCCTCGATGTGGCGGTAGATGTTCTCGAGCATGACGATGGCGTCATCCACCACGAAGCCGACCGCGATGGTGAGCGCCATGAGCGAGAGGTTGTCGAGGCTGTAGCCGACCACGTACATGAGCGCCGCGGTGCCCAAGAGCGACAGCGGCACGGCGATGCCGGGGATGACCGTCGCCCAGAAGCTGCGCAGGAACAGGAAGATGACCAGCACCACGAGGATGATGGCGAGCATCAGCGAGAACTCGACGTCCTTGACCGAGGCCTGGATGGTGGTGGTGCGGTCGATCAGCTGATCGATCTTCACCGAGGGCGGGATGGAAGCCTCGACGTGCGGCAGCGCGGCCTTGATGTTCCTGACCGCATCGATGACGTTGCTGCCAGCCTGCTTGTAGATGAGTAGCAGGATGCCGGTCTTGCCGTTCTGGAAGCCGCGGACCTGGGTGTTTTCCGGCCCATCGACCGCCACCCCGATATCCCTGATACGGATCGGCGCGCCGTTGCGGTAGGCGACGATGACGTCGTTCCACGGCGCCGCCTTCAGCAGCTGATCGTTGTCGTAGATCGCGAAGTTCTTGGCGCTGCCGGTGATGGCGCCCTGCGGCGAGTTCACCGTCGCGGTGGTGATGAGGGTGGCCACGTCCTCGAGCTGCAAACCGACCGCGGCAAGCTTCACCGGGTCAATCTGCACCCGCACCGCCGGCTTCTGCTGGCCGCCCACGGTCACCTGCGAGATGCCGGGCAGCTGGGAGAGCTGCTGCGCGATCACGGTCTCGGCGTAGTCATCGACCTGTGTCACCGGCATGGCATCCGAGTGCACCGCGAGGATCAGGATCGGGGAATCGGCCGGATTGACCTTGCGGTAGGCGGGCGGCGAGGGCAGGTTCTTCGGCAGCTGGCCACCGGCGGCATCGATCGCGGCCTGCACGTCCTGGGAGGCCGCGTCGATGTTGCGGTCGAGGTTGAACTGCAGCGTGATCTGCGTGGTACCGAGCACGCTCGTGGAGGTCATCTGCGACACACCCGAGATCTGCGCGAACTGGGTCTCGAGTGGCTGCGCTACCGATGAGGCCATGATCTCAGGACTCGCACCCGGCAGGTTCGCCGTCACGAGCAGCGTCGGGAAATCGATCTGGGGCAGGGGAGCCACGGGCAGGAACGGGAAGGCCGCAAGCCCCACGAGAAACAGGCCCGCCATCAGCAGCGTGGTGGCGACCGGGCGCTCGATGAAGGGCCGGGAGATGTTCACGGCGCCTGCTCCGGGGCCTTGGGCTGCGCTGCCCCGGCAGCGCGCGGCGGGTTCACCTTGATGAGGCTGCCGGGCTGCACGCGGTACTGGTTGCTGGTGACCACCCGGTCGCCGGCCTTCAGGCCCTTCTCTATCACCACGCGCCCGTTGTGCGTGACCCCGGCGGTGAGCTGGGCCACCGAGACCTTCGAGTCCGCCCCCACGAGGTAGGTATACAGGCCGTCCGGGCCGCGCTCGAGCGCGCTTTCCGGGATGGTGAGCACCTGGTGCTGCACCTGGGTCAGTACGGCCATGTTCACGAACTGCCCCGGCCACAGATGCCGCTCCTTGTTGGGAAGCGTCGCCTTCAGGCGCAGGGTGCCGGTGGTCTGGTCGATCTGGTTGTCGATGAGCTCGAGCGTTCCCTGATCGAGCTGCTCATTGCGGTCGCGCGAGAGTGCCGTCACCTGCACCGGCCCGCGGTGCAGCGCGGCGCTCACCTGCGCGAACTGCTCCTCCGGCAGGCTGAAGATCACCGAGATCGGCTCGATCTGCGTCACGACGACGATGTTGGTCGAGTTAGCACCGTGCACGATGTTGCCCGGGTCCACCTGGCGGATCCCGGTGCGCCCGTCGATGGGCGAGCGGATGGTGGTGTAATCAAGCTGCGTGCGGGCGCTGTCGATCGCCGCCGTGTCGCCCTTGATCTGCGCGCCGAGCTGCGCGATCAGCGCCTTCTGCGTGTCGACGGTCTGCTTGCTGGCGAGGTCCTCGGGCGCCAGCAGCTGGTAGCGGTTCATGTCCAGGTGCGCATTGGCAAGCGTCGCCTCATCCTTGGCGCGCGCCGCCAGGGCCCCCTCGAGCGCCGCCTGGAACGGGCGCGCGTCGAGCTGCACCAGGAGCGCCCCCTTCTTGACGTCCTGGCCTTCGGTGAAGGCGACCTTTTCGACCTGGCCATCCACGCGCGCCGTGACCTGCACGGTGTAGAAGGCCTGCACGGTGCCCAGGCCCTCCGCGTACACGGGCACGTCCTGCGCTGTGACGGTGCCGACGTCCACCGCTACCGCCGGGGGTCCCTTGCTGCCGCCCTTGGGCGTCGGCTTCAGCCACAGCCACCCCACCGCCAGCACGATTACCGCGGCGATGCCGATCAGAAGTGAGCGGGGCTTCACGGTGAGTGCTCCAGCTGCCAGCCGCCGCCGAGCGCCTGGTAGAGCGACACCAGGGCCTGGAGGTGCGCGTATTTCGCCTGCGCAAGGGCATCCCGGGCACTGAACAAGGCGGTCTCCGTACTAAGAAGGGTGAGAACGTTGATGGTGCCGGCCTGCATCTGCGTCTGCGCGTAGCGGTAGGCGCGCTGCGCCTGGGCGGCCGCTTCGCGCTCGCGCGTGATGAGCTCTGCGGTCTGCTGGACGCTGATGAGCGCATCCTCGACGTTGGCGAAGGCGGAGATCACGGCCTTGTGATAGTCGGCGAGCAGCTCCTCGTAGCGCGCCTGCGAGAGGCGGTACTGGCCGACGAGCGCTCCCCCCTGGAAGATCGGCTGCGTGAGGCCTGCGCCGATCGACCAGACCCGGTTGGCCGGAGTCAGCAGGTTCTGCAGCTGGCCGCTCTCGAAGCCGCCGCCGGCGGTGAGGGAGATGCTGGGAAAAAAGGCGGCGCGTGCCGCCTGGATGTTGGCATTGGCGGCGATGAGCTGTGCTTCGGCCTCGGCAACGTCGGGGCGGCGCGCGAGCAGCTCCGAGGGCAGCCCCGGGCGCACCGGCGGCTGTGAAACCTCATCGAGGGTGCCGTGCGTCACCGCGACCCCCTCCGGGGTGCTGCCCACCAGGATGGCGAGCGCATCGAGGCTCTGGCGCAGCTGCTGCGTGAGCGGCGGAATGGTGGCGTTCACGGTTGCGACCTCGGTCTCCTGCTGCGCCACGTCGAGCGCCGTCACGAGCCCGGCGCGCTGTTCGAGCTTCAGTCCGTCGAGCACCTTGGTGGCGTTGTCGAGGTTGGCAGTGGCGATGTCGAGGCGGTCGCGCAGCTCGAGCGCCTCGAAGTAGGTGGTGGCAACGCCTGCCACCACGCTCAGCTCCACGGTGGTGCGGTCGTAGCGGCTGGCGCGGGCGCCGGCACTCGCGGCCGCGAACGCAGCGCGGTTCTTGCCCCAGAAGTCGAGCTCGTAACTGGCGCTCAGCAGCGGGTTGAAATCGTTGCCGGTGACGAACCCCCCGTCCGCCACGGGTGCGCGTGCGCGCGTGGCCGTGGCGGAGAGCCCGACGGCGGGCAGCAGTGGCGCACCGGCGATGCGCCGCTGCGCATCGGCCTCGCGCACGCGGGCGATGGCAGCGCGCAGGTCATCGTTAGTAAGCTGCGCCTGAGTGATGAAGGAGTTGAGGTCCTGCGAGCCGAAGCCGGTCCACCAGCCATTCTCCGGCCACTCGGGAGCCGCAGCGCTCGGCGTGGTGCTCCAGTCGGCCGGCGGCGGGATGTCGGGGTGGTGGTAACGCGGTCCGAGGCAGGCGCTCAGGCTAAGCATCCCGAGGAGCGCGCACAGCGCGCGCCCACCGGGCACCAAAGCAAGCGATGCTGCGATCCTCAAGGCGCCTGGCATGCCGGCAACCCTAGCTGCCGGCACATGCAGCGGCGGTGGAGGAATGATTAAAGTCCGTTAACTTTTCTGCCCTGCGTACCTCAAAGGGGGGATGGCGCGCGGGGGCGATGCCGCAAAAAATGCATATCGCTTTCCTTTGCCGCTCCAGGGAGTTATCCGATGCCGACCCAGCTCACCGTCAATGGCGAGGCGCACGAGCTCGACGTGCCGCCGGATATGCCGCTCCTGTGGGCGCTGCGCGATCACCTCAAGCTCACCGGCACCAAGTTCGGCTGCGGTATGGCGCTGTGCGGGGCGTGTACCGTGCACGTCGACGGCACGGCGACGCGCTCGTGCGTGACGCCGGTGGCCGCGGTCGCGGGCAAGCAGGTCACTACCATCGAGGGCCTGGGGACGCCGGCCGGCAAGGTGGTGCAGGCGGCCTGGATCGACCTCGACGTCCCGCAGTGCGGCTACTGCCAGAGCGGCCAGATCATGTCGGCCGCCGCACTGCTCGCTGCCAACCCGAAGCCGAGCGATGCGGACATCGACTCGGCGATGAGCGGCAACATCTGCCGCTGCGCAACCTACACCCGCATCCGCGGTGCCATCCACCAGGCCGCCGAGGCACTGCCGGCGGCCCCTAGCCCGGCAAACGGCTGAAGCCAAGGAATCCGCGCCATGTACTTCCGCCACACCGATGCCGTCGCCGCGCTCGCCGCCGGCCACTTACCGGCCGAGCTCTCGCGCCGCCAGTTTCTGAAGCTGACAACGCTCGCAGGTTCAGGCCTCACCCTCGGCGTCCTCCTGCCTGGCTGCGCGCCGCGAAGCGGTACCGCGGCCGCGCCCGCCATTGCCGGCCCCTTGTCGATGCCGTTCGTACGCATCGAGCCGGACAACACCGTGACCGTGATCTGCAAGCACGTCGAGGCGGGCCAGGGCGTGTGGACCGGCCTGCCGGCCATCGTGGCCGAGGAGCTCGATGCGGCCTGGAGCCAGATGCGCGCCGAGAGCGCGCCCGCGCAAGTGCCGACCTACGGCAATTTCGCCTTCGACCCGAAGGGCAGCGTGCAGGGCACGGGCGGCTCGACCGCGGTGGCGAACTCATGGATGCAGCTGCGCCAGGCCGGCGCCACCGCGCGGGCCATGCTGGTCGCCGCGGCCGCCAGGGCCTGGAATGTGCCGGCGGGTGAGATCACCGTGAGCGAGGGGGTGCTTGCGCATGCGGGGCAGGGCAAGCAGGCCACCTTCGGAGAGTTGGCCGGGGCTGCCGCGCGGGAGGGCGTGCCGCAGGAGGTCAAGCTCAAGGATCCGGCCACCTTCCGGCTGATCGGCGTGGATGCCAAGAAGCTGCCGCGCCTGGACTCCAGGGCCAAGTCCACCGGCACGCAGCAGTTTGCGATCGACGTCATGCTCCCCGGGATGATGACGGCGGTGGTCATGCGCCCGCCGCGCTTCGGCGGCAAGGTGCAGAGCTTCGATGCCACCGGCGCCAAGGCCATCGACGGGGTGGTCGACGTCGTGCAGATCCCGCGCGGGGTGGCGGTCATCGGCCGCGACATGTACTCGGCCAAGAAAGGCCGCGAGGCGCTGAGCGTCACCTGGGATGAGTCGGCCGCGGAGAAGCGCGGCACGAACGAGATCATGAAGGAGTATCGCGCGCTGGCGCGCGCGAAGGAGGCCGTGCTGGTCGGGGAAAGCGGCGATGCCGGCAAGGCGCTCGCGCACGCCGTGCACAAGGTGGAGGGCGAGTTCGAGTTCCCCTACCTGGCGCACGCGCCTATGGAGCCGCTGACGGCGGTGGCGCGCCTCGCCCCGGACAAGTGCGAGATCTGGGCAGGATGCCAGTTCCAGACCATCGACCAGATGAATGCCGCGGCGCAGGTGGGACTGAAACCCGAGCAGATCATCATCTACACGCTCGCGGCCGGGGGCACGTTCGGCCGGCGGGCCAATCCGGAGTCGGACTACATCGCCGAGGTCGCCTCCATCGTCAAGGCGGTGGGCGGCAAGTACCCGGTGCGACTGATCTGGACGCGCGAGGACGACATCACCGGCGGCAAGTACCGGCCGCTCAACTTTCATCGCATCAGTGCGGGGCTGGGGAAGGACGGCAAGATCGCCTACCAGCAGCGCGTGGTGGGGCAGTCGATCATGGCCGGCACGCCTTTCGCCGGACTCATCCAGCACGGCGTCGACCCGACCGCCGTCGAGGGCAACGCGCCCGAGCAATACGACCTGGATGACACGCACGTCTCCTGGACGCCCGGCAAGGTCGGCGTGCCGATCCTGTGGTGGCGCTCGGTCGGCCACACGCACATGGCGTTCTCCAAGGAAGTGGTGATGGACGAGCTCGCGCAGGCGGCGGGGCAGGACCCGGTCGCCTTCCGCCTGGCACACCTCGGCAAGCACCCGCGCCACGCCGCAGCGCTGAAGCTCGCCGCGCAGAAGGCCGGCTGGGATCAGCCATTCGTGAAGACCGGCGGCCGCGGCCGCGGCGTGGCGGTGCACGAATCCTTCGGCACCGTGGTCGCGCAGGTGGCCGAGGTAAGTGTGGCGGGCGACAAGATCACGGTCGATCGCGTGGTATGCGCGGTGGATTGCGGGGTCGCGGTCACGCCGGACGTGATCAAGGCGCAGATGCAAGGCTGCATCGGCTACGGCCTGTCGGCCGCGCTCCTCGGCAAGATCTCCCTGACCGACGGGCATGTGGACCAGAGCAACTTCCACCAGTACCAGGTGCTGCGCATCAACCAGATGCCGAAGGTGATCGAGGTTTACATCGTCCCCTCGGGCAACGCACCGAGCGGCGTCGGTGAGCCGGGCACGCCCACCATCGCGCCGGCGGTGGCCAATGCGGTGCGGGAGGCGACCGGTCTCCGGCTGCGCACGCTGCCGTTCGACCTCGCCGCGGCGCGCGCCGCCAAGGCCTGAAGCGGCCTATACGGCCGCAAAACTGCGGCTGTCGGCGTCCCAGCGCGGCGCGCGCGCCAGCGCCGCCGGCACCTCCTCCGGCGTGGCCACCGTCTGCCACATCGCCAGGTGGCGCACGTCCATGAAGTGCTCGTCCACCGCGCGCTGCAGCACCGCGAGGAGCGGGGTGAAGAAATCGCGCGTGTTCACGAGCACGATGGGATTCAGGTAGAGCCCGAGGCGCTTGAGCGTGAGGGCCTCCAGGAGTTCCTCGAGCGTACCGGAGCCGCCCGGCAGCGCGATCGCCGCCTCGCTCAGGGTGAGCATGAGGTGCTTGCGCGTGCGCAGGTCCTCCACGACCTGCAGCTCGCTCAGGCCCCGGTGGCCCCACTCGAGGTCATCCATGAAGCGCGGCAGGATGCCGACCACGCGGCCCCCGCGCTCGAGGGCGCCGTCGGCGAGCGCTCCCATGGAGCCCACCGCGCCACCGCCGTAAACGATGGTGACGCCTTCGCCCGCCAGCACGGCGCCGAGACGCCGCGCGGCCTCGCGATACTGCGGATGGGAGCTGCGGCTCGAGGCGCAGTACACGCATACGCTGCGTGTGGGCACCGGGGCGGGGGTAGCCATGAAGGGCGGACTGCCGTGGGGGGCCGGAGGCGCATTATAAAGAAGCGCCCGGCGCCGGATGGCTGCTCCCCTTAGTGTTCCTCGGGCCGGGGCGTCGCGCCGGGGTGCGCCGCGAGCTCGCTCGCCTGGCCGACCCAGTCATCGTCCTCGATGCGCCGGTGGAAGCCCTCGAGCTGGCTCTCCACGTGCCTGACGTCCTCCGGTGACCACTCGGCGATCTGCCAGAAGTAGAACACCCCGACCTTGTGCAGCGTGTGCTCGAGCACCTTGGCGACACCCTTGATCTGGGTGAGGTCATCCGGCGTTCCGTGCGCAGGATGGCTGAGGAGATTGCTGCCGCCATCGCGCGGCGCGGGGGTGGCCGGTGCCGGGTCCGCGCTCGCCTCCGTCGGCGACCCTGGCTCGGCCGCCGCGACCTCAGGCACGGGCGCAGGGTCAGGCTGCGGCAGCTGCGCGGCCTTCAGGGCGCGTACCGCGCCGGTGAGCTCATCCAGGCGACTCTGCAGCGGGAAGAGCGCGTGCTCGATGGCCGTCAGGCGCTCGGTGGCCGGCGCAAGATAAGGCGCGCGCAGCTCGGCCACGCGCTCACTCAGGGCCTCGAGCCGCACCTCGAGCGGACTGAGGTCGACGCGCTCGGGCGGCGGCAGGTCCTCGAGCGTCGCCTGCAGGGCGGCCACCTGCCGGTTCACCGGTTCCAGGTCCACCGCAGGGCGCGCCGCGAGACGTTCCTCAAAGCCGCGCCGCCAGGCCTGCGTTTCCTCGCGCGAGCGCGCGTACTCGAGCGTCACATCCTCGTAGTGCCGGCGGAACCACCAGTAGGCGAAGAGCCCGCCACTCACCGCGGCGAGGGCCAGGAGAAAGAGGATCTTGATCAGGAGAAAGCCCATGGAAGCTCCTCGGATGCGCTATTTGGCGGAGACCGTGTGGAATTCGATGCGGCGGTTACGTGCCCGCCCGGCCTCCGTGGCGTTGTCCGCGATCGCGTGCCGCGCCCCGTAGCCCTTGGCAGTCAGGCGCGTGGCCGGAATGCCGCGCGCGATGAGCGCGGCACGCACCGCAGCGGCGCGCTCGGCGCTCAGGCGCTGGTTGATGCGGCCGCGCCCCACGGTGTCGGTGTAACCCTCGATGCGGATCTTGCCCGGGCAGGACTTCACTTCGCGCGCCAGGCGGTCCAGGAGCGCCGTGCTGTTGGCGTCGATGCTGGCGCTGCCGCTGGCGAATTCGATCTGCTCATTGGCGAGCAGTCCCGCCAGCGAGCTCTCGCATCCCTGGCGGGTGAGCGGCACGGCAGGCGCTGCCGCGGGCCGTGGCGTGGCGGGCGCTGCGACCGCGGCGGCCGGCGCCGCGGCCGGTGTTTCCGGCAATGCCGCCACCACGGGCGGCATGAAGCTGCCGGTGACGCTGACCGCGCAGGTGTGGCGCCCGAGCCAGGTGGGGCAGGTGGCGGCACGGGCCACCTCCAGCGCGCGGGCGCCGTCGCCGCTGGCGGGCTCTACGCCTGCAAGCTTCACGCTCTGACCCGAGGCGGACAGCCCCACCCAGGAAAAACCCGCCTCGTTCAGCTGCGTGCGCACTTCGCGCTCCACCGTGGCCTGGATGGAAGTGCGGGCGAAGGGAAAGAGGCCGACGAGGCCGACGAGGCCGAGCGCTGCGAGCGGCAGCGCGCCGCGCCACAGGAAAGGCCAGGCCGGAGGATCGCGCCAGATGAGCTGCTGGCGTGCGATAACAGCCGCGGATGCCATCAAACCTTCCCCGCCACCGCGCTTGTTGGTTGTATGGCATTTGAACGCCGTGCGCGGGCCAATGCAATTACCAAAACATCCGCACGGGCGTTAAACTTCACCCCCCTCGGGAAAGGGTCGCCGCCACGGCGGTTGCAGGGGCCGCGTGTAAAGGCACTTCCTGAAGCGCGCAAATTCCTGAATCACAAGGAAAATGCGGGTGTAGTTCAATGGTAGAACTGCAGCTTCCCAAGCTGCTAACGTGGGTTCGATTCCCATCACCCGCTCCACTTGCCGGTGCGTCGTCGGAGTGTGAGCAGACGCTCCGGAGTGGGCAGCTGCGGCTTCCTAGGTCACCTCGCGTGGTCGACCGCGACGGAGACCCGCGTCAGCGTCGGCTCGCTACCCTTTCCCATACCAGCTCGTAATGCGTGTGCGTGGCGCCGGCCGGGTCCGCGATGCGCGTCGTCAGCGTCAGGGTGTTGCCGTTCACCTCAAAGCGTCGAACTTGATCGGTACCAGTCCAGACCTGGTTCCAGGAAATATCGACGTGGTGGATGACCTTGTCGGTCTCAACCGAATACGTGCCCGCGTACGCGAACATCGTATCGTAGAGCATCACTCGCACGCGGTGCGGCGGCATGGGACCGGGCGGTGCTATGCGATCGTTCGCGGCTCCGATCACCTGCATGCGGCCGTCTGCCGAGTAACTGAGGTAGCCCGTCGGGTGCTCTCCGTAGGGCGTTGACCGCACGCCTGCTGCCGTCGTTACGACGTGGGACTTCAATCTCCATGTACCTAACAACGGGTTGCCACTCACAATGAGACGAGCTTACTCGCGGTCATTTTCAAGTGTCCAATGTCGCCCGAGGGCCTACAAATGCGGCAGCACCTGAAGGTGCGGGGAGTGGCGCACGATAAGCCGCGCGGTCCAGGGCGCAAGAGCGATGACGAACAGCAGTCGCACCGCCTGCAGGGCCATAACGAAGGGCACATCCACCCCGTGCGCGGAGGCCGCGATAATGGCCACCGAGTCGAGCCCTCCCGGGCTCGTCGCAAGTTCATGGAGCAGCGCCTGCGCACGGCCGGCAACGAGCTTCCACGATCATCCAAATGCAGGCGCAGCTTGCGGACCGCCCGGGCGATCCGCGAACATCCCCGCGTGAAGTTACGGAGCGAGACATGCAGGCCGACGATGCCCTGATTCCCCCGGTCGAGGGCAGCGCCGGTGCCAGCAGGGACGCGTTCCTCAGCTACGCCTCCCGCGATGCGGAGGTCGCAGAGCGCCTGTGCCGCGACCTCGAGGCCGGCGGCATCACCGTGTGGATGGCACCACGCGATGTGCCTGCGGGCGCCAACTACGCGGACGCCATCGTGCGCGCGCTCAACGGCTGCCGCACCCTCGTGGTCGTGCTGTCGGCGCACTCAGTGCATTCTGCGCACGTCGGCAAGGAAATAGAGCGCGCCTCCTCCAAGAGGCGCCCGATCCTCGCCGTGCGGCTCGACGAAGTCGCACTCACCCCGGCACTGGAATACTTCCTCTCCGAGTCACAGTGGATCGATGCCCGCAGCGGTCTGCCCGCCGCGCTGCCGAAGTTGACCGACGGCATCCGCCGCATCGCGAGCGGCGCGCCGCCGCCCCACGTCGGCAGCAGCGCGCCGCCATCGGCGGCACCTGCCGTGGCAGCGCCGGCGAGCCCTGGCGGCCGGGCGCGTGTACCGCTTTGGGCGATAGCCGCTGCGGCGGTCGCGGTGCTGGGCGGGCTCTTCGTGTGGCGCGGGGGCTACCTGGCGCACGCGCCCGCTGTCGCCGTCCCTGCGCCGGATGCGCCAGCGCCGGCCGTGCCGGCGGCGAAGCAGAAATCCATCGCGGTGCTGCCGTTCGAGGACCTGTCTGAGAAGAAGGATCAGGAGTACTTCTCCGATGGCCTGTCCGAGGAACTGATCGATCTTCTGGGCAAGGTGCCGGGGTTGCGGGTACCGGCGCGCACCTCGTCGTTCTATTTCAAGGGCAAGCAGGTAACCCTGGCCGAGATCGGCAAGGCCCTCAACGTGTCACACGTGCTCGAGGGGAGCGTGCGCAAGTCCGGTAAGGCGCTGCGCATCACCACCGAGCTCGTCAGCGTCAACGATGACACGCGCGTGTGGTCGGAGACCTACGACCGCCAGCTGGATGACGTGTTCAAGGTGCAGGACGACATCGCCAATTCGGTGGTCACGGCGCTCAAGGTCTCGATGCTCGGCGAGCCGCCGCCGCGCGCAGCGCCCACGGCCAACAGCGATGCCTACCTGCACTACCTGCTGGCGCGCGAGGCGATGCTTACCGAGCAGAATGGGTTCCGCCAAGCCGACAGCGAGCTGCACAAGGCCGTGCAGCTGGACCCGTCCTTCGCCCTTGCCTGGGTGACGCTCAGCACGCTGCACATCAACGGATTTGTCAGCGGCAGCTACGGCCCGTACGACGTGGCGCGCCGCCAGGCCATGGAGGGGCTGCAGCGGGCACTGGCGCTCGATCCCACCCTGGAGCTCGCGCACGTTGAGCAGGCGCGCGTCTTCTTTCAGATGGACTTCAATACCCCGGCCGCGCAGGAGGAGCTTAAGCGTGCGGCCGCCCTGGGTCCGGTCAGCTCACAGGCACTGTGGCTGATGGGTTACATCGCCAACTCGGACGGCCGCTTCGACGAGGCGATTGCGCTGCACCTGAAGGCGCGCGATGCCGACCCGCTCTTCTACGACAATTACCGCCAGCTCGGCAATGCCTACTACCGTGCCGGGCGCTACGAGGACGCGGTGGCAGTGCTCAATGAGGCTAACCAGCGCTTTCCGCTGGCGGGCACGGTGCACTACCGCATCGGGCTGGTGCGGCTCGCGCAGCATCGTCCGGAAGAGGCCCTCGCCGAGTTCAACCTTGAGCCCCCCGGCGCCTTCAGACAGATCGGACCTCCGCTTGCGCTGGATGCGCTCGGCCGCAGGGCCGAGTCCGATCAGATCATGAGCGCGGTGCTCGCGACTCCGGCCGCGACCGATGCGGCGGCCTACCAGATCGCGCTGATCTACGCCAACCGTGGTGACGCCGATGCGGCCTTCCACTGGCTGCAACGCGCCCTCGACCAGCGCGATGCCGGCATGCACTGGATGAAGTTCGATCCGCTGCTGAAGGCGCTGCGTACCGATCCGCGTTTCCAGGCACTCTTGGTGAAGATGCACCAGACCTGAAGAGGCGCGCTCAGTGCGTGGCCACCAGGCGACCGTGCTTCTTCAGCACCGCGCGCAGCTTATCGTGCGACAGCGCCGTTACGTGGTGGTCGTCAGCGCCCGTCATGTCCTGCGCTGCGACCAGGGCGTTGATGACCGCCTCCTCGGTCGCCTGCACGGTGGCCGCGAAGATCGGGTCGAGTGAGTCGTTCGGCACCATCTGCACCGCCTGCACGTGACTGCCGTCGCTCGCGTCCGCATTGGCAGTGGAGAAGGCGATGAAGATGTCGCCCGAGCCGTTGCCGGCGGTGCTGCCGTTGCGGCCGAGCCCGAGCGTCACGCGGCGCGCCACGCGCTTCAGCTGGTGCGGCAGCAGCGGCGCATCGGTGGCCACGATGACGATGATGGAGCCGAGCTCGCGCAGGTCGGAAGGGACGAATGCATAGGGGTCTTCGCCGAAGATGTCATGTCCGACCGGGATACCGGCCACCCTGAGGTTCTCGCGCGTGCCGTAGTTACACTGCACCAGCACCCCGACCGTGTAGCCGCCGTCCTTCGGTGTGAGCTTGCGCGAGGCGGTGCCGATGCCGCCCTTGTAGCCGTTGCAGATCATGCCGGTGCCGCCCCCGACGTTGCCCTCCTCGACCGGTCCGGAGCGCGCGCCGTCGAGCGCCTGCCAGACGTGCTCGGGTTTGACGTGAAAGCCATTGATGTCATTCAGCCACCCGTCCCAGGTCTCGGCCACCACCGGGAGCGACCACCAGGCGCCGGTGGCATCGGCCGGCCCGTGTGCGACGCGCCAGGCGATGACGGCATCGCGCACTACGCCGACGCTGTGGGTGTTGGTGATCATCACCGGGCCTTCGAGGAAGCCGGACTCATCGACCCAGGTCGTGCCCGTCATTTCGCCGTTGCCGTTCTCGGCGAACCAGCCGGCAAAGGAGAAGCGCTGAATGGAATCCAGGCCCCGCGGCAGCACCGCAGTGACGCCGGTGCGCACCGGGCCCTGGCCGACCACGAGCTTGCCGGAGCCCTCGATCAGGGTGGTCTGGCCGACGAGGACGCCCGCGACGTCGGTGATGGCATTGAGGGGGCCGGGGGAGCCGTCAAAAGGGATCCCGAGGTCACGGGCCCGCGGCCGGGCCGGCGCCGGGTCCGCCGGCGCGGCTGGCGCGAGGAGTATGAGGGCGGCGAGGAAGGTGAGGGCGGCGTGGCGCAGCATAGGAAACCGCTTTGGGACGGGCGAACCTGGGACGGCCACCTTGCCCGGGAGCGGGCACGGGATGCAACTCACCGCCGGTCGGTGCTGACCGGGTGCCGAAATTGCGCGGCGCCTGCCGCGGCTGTGACCATTCGGTGACATTCCCGGACCCCGCCGGCGCCTAAGCTGCGCGCCATGCACCAGATCGGGGTGGTGGGGCTGTCTTATCGCCACGCGGGCGTGGAGGACGTCGCACGCCTGTCGCTGCCGCGCGCGGAGATCGTGGCGCATCTTGGGCAGCTGCGCGGGCGTCTGCGCGCCGCGGAGCTGCTGTACCTCGGCACCTGTAACCGCGTCGAAGTGGTGTTCGCCACTGAGGACGGCACGGCCGCCGGGGATGCCCGCCACGACGTCTTCCGTGCGCTGACGGGGCGTGAGCCGGACGCCGGTGAGGCCGCGCGCCTGTTGCGCGCCTGGACCGGGGAAGCTGCCGTCGAGCATCTGTTCCTGCTCGCCTGCGGGCTGGATTCTGCGCAGACCGGCGAGCAGGAGATCGCCGCCCAGCTGCGCGGCGCCTGGGAAGATGCCCGCAGCGCGCACACCAGCGGCCCGGTGCTCGACCGCCTGATGGGCGAGGCCCTCACCATGGCGCGCCGCGTGCAGCGCATGTCTGGCGGGGTGCGCGCGCCCTCGCTCGGGGACCTGGCCGCCGACCGGGTGCTCAAGCACCTGCAGGGCCGCAAGGCGCGCGTGGCGCTCCTGGGCGTTTCGCCCATGACGCGCCGCTGCGCCAACCTCCTCGCCCAGGCCGCTGTGCCGACCCTCATCGTCAACCGCACCCTCGAGACTGCCGCAGAACTCGCGATGGCGGTCGGCGGGGAGGCGCTGTCACTCGAGCAGTTCAGGCGCGATCCTTCGGCGGTTGCCGCCCTGGTGCTCGCCGCGGGCGGCGGGGAGCCGGTGCTCGATGAGGCTGCGCTCGCACGTCTCAAGGAGCGCCCCGCCCTGCTCCTCATCGACTTTGGCGTGCCACCGAACGTGGAACCTGAGGCCGCCCGGCGTGCCGGCGTGGCACGCGTGGGCATGTCAGACCTGATCGAGGCCGCCCAGGCGCGGCGGCTGGGCGAGCTGATGCGCTTAGCCCCGGTGCGAGCGGCGATCGACGAGCGCCTGGTGCACCTGCGCAGCGACCTGGCGACGCGCGCCTTCGGCCCGCGCCTGGCTCACCTGCGCGAGGCATTCGAGCAGATCGCGGCCGAAGAGGTGGCGCGTGCGCTCAGCCACGGGCTGCGTACACTGGATGAGGAGGAGCGCGGCCAGCTCGAGCGCCTCGCGGCGACCGTTGCCCACCGGCTGGCTCACCTGCCGCTCGCGGGCCTGCGGGCCGCGGCGCTGCACGCCGAACCGGACGCCCTGGAGGCGTTTTTTGCGGCCGCGCAGGCCGGCCGCCCCCGCACTGACACGGAAAAGACATGACCGATACCGTTCTCACAGAATCCCCGCACCCCCGTTCGGCCGAGCTGTTCGCGCGCGCCCAGCGCGTCATTCCCGGCGGCGTGAGCTCCCCGGTGCGCGCGTTCCGCGCGGTCGGCGGCACGCCGCTGTTCATCGCCCGCGGGGCGGGAGCGGAGGTGTTCGATGCCGACGGCGCGAGCTACCTCGACCTTGTGTGCTCCTGGGGGCCCCTGATCGCCGGCCATGCGCATCCGGCGGTGGTGGCCGCGGTGAGCGCCGCTCTCAGCCGCGGCACCACGTTCGGCGCGCCCTGCGAGGCGGAGGTGCAGCTCGCCGAGCGCGTCGTCGGCGCCTATCCGGCGCTCGAGCAGGTGCGCTTCGTGTCCTCGGGTACCGAGGCGGTCATGAGCGCGATCCGCCTGGCGCGCGCCTACACCGGACGCGACCTGATCGTGAAGTTCGCCGGCTGCTACCACGGCCACGCCGATCACCTCCTGGTGGCGGCCGGCTCGGGGCTCGCCACGTTCGGGCGGCCCTCTTCGGCAGGGGTGCCGGAGGCCTTCACGGCCTGCACCTGCGTGCTGCCGCTGGACGATGAGGCGGCCGCGAAGGCGCTGTTCGCGCGCCAGGGCGCGCGCATCGCGGCCGTCATCATCGAACCGGTGCCGGCCAACCATGGCCTGCTGCTGCAGCGGCTTGAGTTCCTGCAGGCCCTGCGCACACTCACGCGCGAGCACGGCACGCTGCTCATATTCGATGAGGTGATCTCGGGCTTCCGCGTGGCGCGCGGTGGGGCGGCTGAGCTCCTCGGCATCACGCCCGATCTGGCCACCTTCGGCAAGGTCATCGGTGGTGGCATGCCGGTCGGCGCCTTCGGCGGACCACGCCGCATCATGGCGCGCCTGGCACCGGAAGGGGATACCTACCAGGCGGGCACGCTCTCGGGGAACCCGGTGGCCATGACTGCCGGCCTTGCCACGCTCGACATCCTGGAGCGCAGCGATGGCTGGGCGCAGCTGGAGGCACTCGGCGCGCAGCTTGAGACGCTGGTGCGGCCGGTTCTGGCACGGGCACCCTTTCCCATGCACTGGGTGCGGCAGGGGTCGCTTTTCTGGATGGCGCTGCATGAGGCGGGGGCGCCGCGCACCGCCGCGAGCCTGACCGAGCGCGAAAGCGCGCGCTTCGCGCGCCTCTTCCACGCCATGCTGGCGCGGGGCGTGTACCTGCCGCCGTCGGCCTACGAGGGCTGCTTCCTGTCGCTGGCGCACACGAGCGCGGATCTGACGCGCTTCGCGCAGGCGCTCGAGGACGCCCTCGCGAGCCTTGCATGAAATCGACCCGCGTCTTCCAGCTCACCACACTCGCCCTGGTGCTGGTGGCGGTGGTGCAGGTCGGCTGGTGGCTGTTTGACCAGCGCAGCTACGCGCGCCAGTCAGTGGCCGCGGCACGCACGGCCTACACTGAGCAGACAGCCGCCGCGCAGGCGCTGCTGGATGCGGGCACGGATGCCGCGCGCGTGCAGTCGCTGCTGCCGAAGATCGTGGTCAGCGACGGACGCGCCGCACTGGCACCGGCGGTGGCGGCGGCGCTCGCCGACGAGGAGGCTGGCCGGCAGCGCCAGTACGCCTGGGAGGGCGCATTCTTCCTGGTGGCGCTTGGGCTGTGCATCGCAGTGATCGCGCGCGCATTGCGCGCCGAGCAGCGCGTGCTCGAGGAACAGGACAGTTTCCTCGCGCTGGTGTCGCATCAGTTCAAGACGCCGCTCGCCAGCCTGCAGCTGTCGCTCGAGACGCTCGCGCTGCGCACCCCGCCCCCGGAGCGCGCGCGCGTGCTCACCGACCGCATGCTCGCCGATCTTGCGCGCATGGAGCTCATGGTGACGCAGATCCTGGAGAGCGCGCGCCTGGAGCGTGGGCGGGCGCACTTCCGGCCCGAGTCCCTGCAGCTCGCCGCAGCCGTGGGCCGCGTGGTCACGCAGCTCGAGGAGCGCGCCCGCAGTGCGAAGGTCGCGATCACGAGCACCATCGATCCGCAGCTGTGTGTCATGAGCGATCCCCTGGCGCTCGATGTCGTGGTGCGCAACGTGCTCGAGAACGCGCTCGCAGCGCTGGCCCCGCTCGGCAGCGGCAGCGTTGCCATCAGCGCCCGCGCCCTGGGAGCCGAGGTGGAGCTCGAGGTACGCGACAGCGGCGTGGGATTCGCAGCGGCCGACGGTGCGCGGCTCTTCGAGAAGTTCACCCGCCTGCATCCGGGCGGCAGCAACTACTACGGCACCGGACTCGGCCTGTTCATCGTGCGCCGCCTCATGGAGCTCGCGCACGGCCGCGTGAGCGCTGAGAGCGAAGGGCAGGGGCGCGGGGCGCGCTTCGTGCTCGCCTGGCCGGCTGCCCCGGGAGCGCAGCCATGAGTGCAGGCGCGCCGCACATCCTCGTGGTCGAGGACGATCCGCACCTTGCGGCCGGGGTCATCGAGAACCTGCGCGCCGAAGGGTATGAGGTGAGTGCCAGCGCCGATGGCGAACAGGCGCTCGGCTGGCTCAGGGGCGCGAACTGCGCGCTCATCGTGCTGGACGTCATGCTGCCCGGGATCGATGGCTTTGCGGTGTGCCGCACGCTGCGCGAGCAGGGCAACAATACCCCGGTGCTGTTCCTCACCGCGCGCGGGGATCCTGCGGACCGCGTGCGCGGGCTGGAGTCCGGTGGCGATGATTACCTGGCGAAGCCCTTTCATCTGCAGGAGCTGCTGCTGCGGGTGCGCGCCATCATCCGCCGCTGGGACTGGTATCGCAGCGTCTCGGATACCGCCGCGACCGCGCTCCTCACCTTCGGCGGCAACGAAGTCGACTTCCGCGCTTTCCGGGCGCGCAGCTGGAACGGGGAATCCCAGGAGCTCACCGAGAAGGAGGCCATGATCCTCAAGGTGCTCGCCGAGCACGGCGGCGAGATCGTCTCGCGCGAGGACCTGTTGGAAAAGGTGTGGGGGTACGACGTCTTCCCGTCCACCCGCACCGTGGACAACTTCATTCTGCGACTGCGTAAGCGCTTCGAGCGCGACCCGGCCAGCCCGAAACACTTCCTCACGGTGTGGGGAGTGGGCTACCGCTTCCTGAAGGACGGTGGCTCATGAGCGCGCGCCCGCTGCGCATCGGCACGCGCGCCTCGGCGCTCGCGCTGTGGCAGGCAAACCACGTCAAGGCGCTGCTGGAGCGCGGCCCGGGCGGCGGCCCGGTGGATCTCGTGCACATCAAGACCGCAGGCGACCTGCAGACGCAGGTGCCGCTGTGGCAGGCCGGCGGCCGCGCATTCTTCACCAAGGAAATCGACCGGGCGCTGCTGGAGGGCAGCGTGGATCTCGCGGTCCACAGCCTGAAGGATCTGGCCACGTCTCTCGATGCGGGGTTGCTGCTGGCCGCGACGCTGCCGCGCGCGGATGCCCGCGATGCCTTCCTCAGCCGCAGCGGCGCGACGCTCGCGGATCTGCCGTCCGGTGCGCGCGTCGGCACGAGCAGCCTCAGGCGCCGTGCCTTTCTCGCACGCGCCCGGCCGGACCTGCAGCACACGGAGCTGCGCGGCAACGTGCCGACGCGCGTGGAACGGCTGCGGCAGGGGGACTACGACGCCGTCATCCTCGCCGCCGCCGGACTTGAGCGCCTGGATTTAAGCGGCGCGATCACCGAATACCTCGCACCGGAGGTGTTTCCGCCGGCGGTCTCCCAGGGCATCATCGGCATCTGCGCCCGCGCGGCGGATGCCGCGACGCTGGCGCGGCTGCTGCCCTTGGATGACCGCGAAGCGCGTCTTGCGGCAACCGCCGAGCGCGCGCTGCTGAAGCACCTGGAGGGGGGCTGTCAGGTGCCCCTCGGTGCCTTTGCACGCGTCAACGACCGGCTGCTGCACCTCGAGGCCACGGTGTGCGCGCTCGATGGCCGGCGCCACGTGGCCGGCGCGGGGTCCGCGCCCGCCGCCGTCGCGGACGCGGTGGCACTCGGTCAGCGGGTCGCCGAAGATCTCCTGGCGCGCGGTGCCGGGGCGCTGATCGCGCAGGAGCGCGGCCGGCTTGGGGTGTCCGCACCGTGAGCAGCGCCGCGCCTACGCGGGCCGTGGTCGTGACGCGGGACGAAGCCCCCGACGGGCCGCTCAGCCGCGAACTGCGGGACTTAGGCCTCACCGTCCTCGTGTGGCCGGCGGTGAGCGTGACGCGCGCGGATCCGGGCGCCCTGCGCGCCGCGCTCGCCGGCGCCGCTGGCTTTGACTGGATCGTCTTTGCCAGCCGCCACGCGGTGGCCGCCGTCCTCGCCGAGCTGGCCCGGCCGCCCGCGGGCGTCAAAGTCGCCGCCATCGGCAGCGCGACCGCCCAGGTATTGAAGCAGCGCGGCTGGCCGGTGGATCTGGTCCCGGACGAGGCCAGCGCCGCCGCGCTGGTGCAGGCCTTCGCGGGGCACCCGCAGCCTAAGCGCCCGCCGCTGCGGATCCTCTACCCGGCGAGCTCGCGGGCGCTGCCGACACTCGCCGCGGGCCTGCGGCAGCTGGGCGCCGAGGTCGTGCAGGTCGAGGCGTACCGCACCGAGCGCGCGCCGCTGGATGTCGAGGGCTGCCGCGACTGGATCGCGCGCGAGGCGGTCGGCGCGGTGACCTTCACCAGCCCTTCCGCGGTCGATGAGCTCGCGCGCGCCCTGGGGGAGGAGGATTTCGCGCACCTCATGAACACCGCCGCCTCCGTGACGATCGGCCGCACCACCGCGCGCGCGCTCAGCGCCCGCGGCCACAACCCCGTGGTCGCCGCCTCCGCCACGCTCGCGGCAGTCGCCGCGGCCACCCTTCGCGTCATGCAGTCGAGAACCTAATCATGGAATCACTTACGTCACGTCCGCGCCGCACCCGCCAGTCTGACCTGTGGCGGCGCATGGTGCGCGAGACGCACCTGCGGCCCGAAGGCCTCGTATACCCGATGTTCGTCGTGCCCGGCCGCGGCCAGCGCCGCGCCGTGCAGAGCATGCCGGGCATCTTTCAGTTCTCGGTCGACGAGGCGGTCAAGCATGCGCGCAGCGTCGCAACGCTGGGGGTCAGCGCGGTGCTGCTGTTCGCGGCCCCCGAGCACAAGGACCCGCAGGCGAGCGATGCGCTCGACCCCAAGGGCCTCGCCGCGCAGGCGATCAGCGCGATCAAGGAGGCCTGTCCTGAGCTCATGGTGTGGGCGGATGTGTGCCTGTGCGGGGCGACCGATCATGGGCACTGCGGTCATGTCCTGGCCGGCGGCGTCATCGACAATGACAGCTCGGTGGCAACGCTTGCGCAGGTGGCCCTCAACTACGCGCGCGCGGGGGCCGACGCGGTGGCACCGAGTGACATGATGGACGGGCGCGTCGGCGCCATGCGGGCGCTGCTGGATGCGAGCGGCAAGTCGAGCGACGCCGATCGTGGCCTACGCGGCCAAGTATGCCTCCTCCTTCTACGGCCCGTTCCGCGAGGCGGCCGAGTCCGCGCCCGCCTTCGGCGACCGGCGTTCCTACCAGATGGACCCGGCCAATGCCCGTGAGGCGCTGCGCGAGGTGCTGCTGGACGTGGAGGAGGGCGCCGATCTCGTCATGGTCAAGCCCGCCGGCCCCTATCTGGATGTGATCCGCCAGGTGCGCGATGCGGTGCGCGTGCCGGTGGTCGCCTATCAGGTGTCCGGGGAATTCAGCCTCATCAAGGCCGCCGCCGAGCGCGGCTGGATCGATGAGCGCTCCGCGGTGCTCGAGACGGTCACCGGCATCCGCCGCGCCGGAGCCGACCTCATCATCAGCTACTTCGCCCCCGAAGTCGTGCAGTGGCTGCGTCCATGAGTGCACCGGCTGCGAGTGCGTTCCTGGCGGCCTGCCGGCGCGAGCCGAGTGCGCACCGGCCGATCTGGATCATGCGCCAGGCCGGACGCTACCTGCCCGAGTACCGCGCGCTGCGCGCCAAGGTCGATTTCGAGACCCTGACGCGCACGCCGGAGCTCGCCTGCGAGGTCACGCTGCAGCCACTGCGGCGCTTTGAACTCGATGCCGCCATCCTCTTCAGCGACATCATGACCCCGCTGCAGGGAATGGGGGTCGATCTGAAGTTCGAGCCCGGACCGGTGGTGGCGCAGCCGATCCGTACGCTGGCGCAGATCGAGGCGCTGCCGCCCCTCTTGCCCGAGCGCGACGTGCCCTTCGTACTGGAGACGATCCGCCAGGTACGCGCCGGCGTGCCGCGCGGCGTGCCGCTCATCGGCTTCGCCGGCGCACCCTTCACGCTCCTGTGCTACCTCGTGTGCGGCAAGCCGTCCAAGGAGTTCGGCGCCGCGCGCGCTTTCCTCTACGCGCAGCCGCAGGCCGCACAGCGGCTGCTCATGCATCTGGCGGACGCGATGGCGGCGTACCTTCGCGCCCAGGCGGCCGCCGGCGCGCAGGCCCTCATGCTCTTTGAGTCGTGGGCGGGGTTGCTCGCGCCGCCGCAGTTCAGCGAGTTCGCCCTCGCCGCGGTGCGCCGCACCGCGGCGCAGCTGCGCAGCACCGGCGTGCCTCTCATTTATTACGTCAATCAGGGCTCCGCGCTCATGTCTTCCGTGGCGGACCTCGACGTCGATGTCATCGGCGTCGACTGGCGCTCGCCGCTGGCCGAAGTGCGCCGCACGCTGGGACCGGGGAAGGCGGTGCAGGGCAATCTTGATCCGGCGGCGCTGTTCGCCTCACCCGCGGACCTGCAGCGCCAGGTCGATGCGCTGCTCGAGCAGGCCGGTGACGCGCCCGGGCATATCGTCAACCTCGGCCACGGTATCTGGCCGGACACCGATCCTGCGGCGGTCGCGCGCCTGGTCGACTACGTCCATGAGCGACGCTGAAGACCTCTCCGGCAGCGCGGTCGCGTTCTTCCGCGACCTGCAGCGGCGCATCTGTGCCGCGTTCGAGGCCTTCGAGCCCGAGGCGCGCTTCGAGGTGCGCAGCTGGGCGAAGCCGGCGGGCCATCGCCTTGAGGGCGGGGGCGAATCGCGTGCACTGCGCGGCCGGGTATTCGAGAAGGTCGGGGTCAACGTGAGCCACGTATGGGGGACGCTTGCGAGCGAGGCGCACGCCCAGGTGGCCGGCGCGCGCGAGTCGCAGGGGCGCTTCGTCGCCTGCGGCATTTCCCTCGTGGCCCACATGGTCAATCCCTACGTGCCCGCAGTGCACATGAACCTGCGTTACCTGAAGACCAGCAAGGCCTGGTTCGGTGGTGGCTCCGATCTCACGCCCACCTTCCCGTCCGAGGAGGACACGCGCGACTTTCACGCGGCGCTCAAGGCCGCCTGCGATACCTACCGGCCGGACGCGTATGCCGAGTTCAAGGCCTGGTGTGACCGCTATTTCTATCTGCCGCACCGGCAGGAGGCGCGCGGCGTGGGCGGCATCTTCTTCGACGACCTCGCCAGCGCCGCGCCGCAGGCCGACTACGCATTCGTGCGCGCCGTCGGGGAAGCGTTCCTTCAGGTGTACCCGCAGCTCGTGGCGCGCCGCAAGGACACGCCCTTCGATGCCGAGGCGCGCGAGCGGCTCCTTTACAAGCGCGGCCGCTACGTCGAGTTCAACCTGGTCTACGACCGGGGCACGAAGTTCGGCTTCCAGACGGACGCCGACCCGGAGGCCTATCTGATGAGCTTGCCGCCCGTCGTGAAGTGGTGAGCGGTGAGGCCGCCGGCGGGCGGGGCGGACTTCAGCCAGCGTGCCGGCGCCTGCCAGAAGAGGCGCGGGGGCGTGAACGAGGCCGCCGCGCGCCAGCGTTCCGATAATACCCCGGCAATGACCTCCAGGGTCTCCCCGCCCGGGCGCCACAGTCGCGCCAGTCCATTGTAGGTTTTGCCCATCGTCGACTCCTCCGCCTCTAGCCCCCGGTCCTGCCTTCCCTCAATAAGTAAGGAGTGGAGCAGACCGCTGCGGGTTCCGTCAAAAAGTGTTGCCGCTGAGCGACGTTGGCTTTAAACCGGAAGCCACAGGGGGGTCTCTAACGGACAGATGCAAGCACAAAGCCAGGAAAACCGGATCGAATGGGAAGGGGCGCTGGTGCAGCGCGCCGTGGCCGGGGACACCCGGGCCTTCGAGCGGCTGTACCGCGAGCACTCCGGCCGCGTCTACGGCCTGTGCCTGCGCATGACGCGGGATGCGCAGCTGGCGGAAGACTGCACCCAGGACACCTTCATCAATGCCTGGAAGGCCCTGAAGCAGTTCGAGACGCGCAGCTCGCTGGGCACCTGGCTGCACCGCATCGCGGTGAACGTCAGTCTCGGCAAACGCCGCAAAGCCACCCCGGTACTCGAGCCGCAGCCCGAGGACGCGGATGGCACGCTCGGGGGATGGACGCTCGAGACCCCGGTCGAGGAGCGGGAACTGGAGAGCGCCATCGGCGACTTGCCCGATGGCGCGCGTGATGCCCTGGTGCTGCATGCCCTCTACGGGTACTCGCACGGGGAAGCCGCGCAGATGCTGGGGATCGCCGAGGGCACGTGTAAAGCGCAGCTGCACCGCGCCCGCAAGCTCCTGCGCGAGCGACTGAATCTGGAGGTCAACTGACATGACAGGCCCGAACGAACGCAGCGTGAAGTCCCTCGGCGACCTGCCCGAGGCGATCGAGCCCCCGCGCGACCTGTGGCCGGGGATCGAGGCTCGCCTGAAGGCACAAGCTGCCGGCCCCGGCACGGACTTAAGCCCGGCGCGGGCGCGGCGCGGACAGCTGCGCTGGCTGGCGGCCGCGGCACTGCTGGCGAGTGTCGCGGTCGGGGTGTGGATCGGGCGCGACGTCGTGCCGCTGTCGACGCCCGCGCCGGGCACGGCGCAGCTGTCCCCGCCCGCGGCGGTCTCGCCACCGCAGGCGCAGGGCGCGGTGGATGCCGCCTTCGTCAGCGACCCACGCTATGCGCGCCAGCGCGCCGAACTCCTGCAGTCGCTGCAGGCGCGCCTGGATGCGATGCCCGAACCGGCGCGCGCCAAGGTGACGGCGAGCCTGGCGGCTATCGAGACCGCCAAGAAGGATCTGGAGAGCGCGCTCGGCAAGGATCCGAGCAATGCGCTGCTGCAGGAACTGCTCATCAACACTTACCAGGATGAAATGCGCGCCCTGACGGACGTGCACGAGGCCAGCGACCCTGGCAGGGGAATCTGACATGCGTATCTTAATCAAACTGTCGGCCGTGCTACTGGCCTTGAGTGCCGCACCTTTGGCAATTGCCGCCGACAAGACCTTCGACAAGGAGGTTGCGGCCGAGGAGCGCGGCGTGGTCGAGGTGTCCAACACCAGCGGTGTGGTGGAGATCAGCGGCTGGGACCGTCATGAGGTGAGCGTGCACGGGGACCTCGACGAAGGCGTCGAGCGCGTGGACGTCACGAGCCAGCCGGGACGCACCCTCATCAAGGTGGTACTGCCCGAGCACCTGCATCGCGGTGGCGAGGCGCGCCTGCACATCAAGGTGCCCAAGGACAGCGAGCTGCACCTGACGACCGTGAGTGCGGACGCAACGGTGGGCGGGGTGAACGGCGCGCAGCGCCTGAACGCGGTCAGCGGCGACGTGACGACCGAGATTGCCGCGGGCAATCTCGAACTCAAGACCGTGAGCGGCGACGTCAAGATCAAGGGCCACGGGCAGCCGGCGCAGCTGCGGGTGACGACCGTGAGCGGGGATGTGCACCTCGAGCACGGTGCCGGCGACCTCGAGACCACCACGGTCAGCGGCACGCTCGTGGTGTCGCTCGACACGGCGCGCTCGGTGCACGCCCGCACCACCTCCGGCGACATGCACTTCGATGCCCGCATGACGCGCGGCGCCAGCTTCGAGGCTTCCACGGTGAGCGGCGACCTGAGCGTCCGTGCCAGTGCCGAGGGCGGCTACGCCTACGAGGTCTCGACCTTCTCCGGGGACATCAGCGACTGCTTCGGCGGCCAGAAGGCCGAGAAGGGGATCGTCGGGCATTCGATGTCCGGCTCGCGCGGCGAGGGCGCCGGCCACATGCGCCTGAAGACCATGAGCGGCGACGTGCAGCTCTGCGACCGCACCTGAAGTTTTCCTCTGAAGCCATGTTGCGCACCGGTGACCCCGGTGCGCTTTTTTTTGGCGACGACGGCCGCACCCTGGCGCCACTAGAATCGCGCCATGCCTGCATCGCAACCCGCCATCGCCGCCCCGCTGCTCGCCTGGCACGCGCGCGCGGGCCGTCATGACCTGCCCTGGCAGCGCGAGCGCAGCCCCTACCGGGTGTGGGTCTCGGAAATCATGCTGCAGCAGACGCAGGTGAGCACGGTCATTCCCTATTATCAGCGCTTCATGGCGCGCTTCCCCGACGTCCTGGCGCTCGCGGCCGCGCCCGCGGATGAGGTGCTGCACCTGTGGTCGGGCCTGGGTTACTACGCGCGTGCCCGCAATCTGCAGCGCGCCGCGCTGCGCATCCGCGATGAGTTCGCGGGCGAGTTTCCGCGCAGCTTCGAGCAGGTGGCGGCGCTTCCCGGGATCGGCCGCTCGACCGCGGGCGCCATCCTCGCGCTCGCCTGCGGGCAACGCCACGCCATCCTCGATGGCAATGCCCGGCGCGTGCTGGCGCGCTACTTCGGCGTCGAAGGCGGTCCCGCCGACAGCGCCTCGCTCAAGCAGCTGTGGTGGCTCGCGGATGCGCAGACGCCGCAGCACGAGGTGGCCGCCTATACCCAGGCGATCATGGATCTCGGTGCCACGGTGTGCGTGCGGCGCCATCCTCTCTGCGGCGCATGCCCGCTCGCGACGTCCTGCAGCGCGCAGCGCAGCGGCCGCCAGCACCAGATTCCCGCGCCGCGCCGCCTGGCCGCACGCGGGCGGCGCCAGGTCTTCATGGTGCTGGCGCTGCGGGACGGTGGCGAGGTGCTGCTCGAGCGCCGCCCCGAGAGCGGGGTATGGGGCGGCCTGTGGTGCCTGCCGGAATTCCCGAGTGCCGGCGCAGCGAATGACTTCATGCGCGAGTCCCTTGAGCTCAAGCAGCCTCAGGCCCGCGCGCTCGCCACCCTCGAGCACGGCTTCACGCACTTTGATCTGTCGATCACGCCGCTGCTGGTGCACTGCGCCCCCCGGTGCGGGGGCGTGGGGGAAGGTACGGGCCTCTGGTATAACGTGCACTCGCCCGCCCGAGTGGGCCTGCCCGCGCCGATCACGACGCTGCTGGCGGGGCTCGCACGGGAGTCACCCTGCGCCGATCGCGCCCGCGAGGAGTCCTAACATGCCACGTCAGGTGCAGTGCGTACTGCTGAAGCGCGAAGCGCCCGGTCTCGAGCGCGCGCCTTACCCCGGGGAGCTCGGGCGGCGCATCTACGAGAACGTCTCCAAGGAAGCGTGGGCGTCATGGCTGAAGCACCAGACCATGCTCATGAACGAGTATCGCCTGACCCCCATCGAGCCCAAGGCACGCAAGTTCCTCGAGGCCGAGATGGAGAAGTTCTTCTTCGGCGGTGGTTCCCAGGCACCGGAAGGCTACCAGCCGCCCCCGGCCTGAAGGCGCAGCCGCGCGCGCGGCTAGAGGTGGATCAGACCGCGCTTGTGCGCGACCGCCACCGCCTCGGTGCGGCTGATGGCGTCGAGCTTGGTGAGGATCGCCTTCACGTGGGTCTTGGCGGTGCCCTCGGTGATGGAGAGCCTGCGGGCGATATCCTTGTTGCTGCGTCCCTCCGCCACGAGCTGCAGCACGTCGAGCTCGCGCTGCGTGAGGCTCGGCTTCGCCATGCGCTGCAGCGCCTTGGCGGCCACGGTAGTGGAGGTGTACGGGCGGTCTTCGCTTACCGCGCGGATGGCCGAAAGAATCTCCTGACGCGGCGCATCCTTCAGCAGATAGCCCTTGGCGCCCTGCGACAGGCACTGGAAGATGTCCTCATCGCCATCGTACGTGGTCATGACGAGGATACAGGCCTTGGGATGCAGCTCGAGCACGCGCTGCACCACCGCGACCCCGTCGCGCTTGGGCATGCGCAGGTCGAGCACCATGACATCGGGCCGGTGCTGCTCGTAGAGGGTGATCGCCTCCTCGCCGTCGCCGGCCTCCGCAACCACCTCCATGTCCGCCTGCTGGTTCACCATGGCCGCCAGTCCGTCGCGTACCACCGGATGATCGTCTGCCAGCACTACGCGGATCTTGGCCTTCATGACGGCGGCCATCACGCCACCCGCTTGGCCATGCGCACGCTCACGCGGGTGCCAGCGCCGGGCTCGCTGCGGATGTCCCACTCGCCGCCGATCGCACCGGCGCGCTGGCGCATGCTGGAGAGACCGAAGCCTTCGCGCGCAGAGAGTTCCGGGCGCTGCGCCATGCCCACGCCGTCGTCGGCGACCGCGAGCGTCCAGTGCTGCTCCTCGTCCGTCATGCTGATGCGCACGATGTGCGGGCGCGCGTGCCGCACCGCGTTGCTCACGGCCTCCTGCGCGATGCGCAGCAGCTCGTGCTCGTGCTCGGGGCGCAGGCCGGTGACTATGCCGGCACCGTCGAAAGTACAGGTGACCCCGCCGGGGACCGTGGAGCGATCGGCGAGCTGGCGCAGCGCGATCTCCAGTCCGGCACGGCGTGTCTGGTCAAGACGCAGCGCCATCACCGAACGGCGCGCCTCGGCGAGACCATCGCGCGCAAGTTCGCGGATGCGCGACAGAGTCAGCGCCAGTTCCGAGCCGCGCTTCTTGCAGGAGGGGAACTCCTCGACTGCGCCGAGCTGCAGCAGGATGCCGGTGAAGGCCTGCGCGAGGCCGTCGTGGATCTCCTGGCCAATGCGCGTGCGCTCCATCAGTACGGCGGTCTCCTTGGCCGAGTAGGCGAGGCGCGTGAGCTGCACGGCGAGGGTTGCCTGCTGCACGAGCGCCACCAGCAGCTCACTGCGCAGCACGTCCTCGGCATTGCGCTGGAAGGTGAGGGCGAGAAAGCCGACACTGCGCTCGCCGAACAGCAGCGGATAGATCACCGTCCCCTGGGCGCTCTGGCTGCGGTGGAAGGCGAGCACGCCCGGCCAGATCTCGCTCGTCTGGCGCGCGACGTTTACGTAGATGGGTTCGCGCAGCTCGCCGAAGCGCGTCGTGAACACCGAGCCTGAGACCGGCACGCTCGGCGCGTAGGGAGGCGTCGCCACCTTGTCGTCGCGCACGTGCGCGACGATGCGCCACTCCTGCAGGGAGTCCTTGAGCACGATCACGACGCCGGACACGGCATCGAACTGCCGCGTGGCTTCGAGCAGCATATGCCCCATGAGGCTGTGCAGATCGGTCTCTCCGGCGAGCCGCTCGAGGTTGCCGCGGATCACGGCATTCGCCCGGGCGAGTTCCGCCACGCGCTCCTCGGCGGCGTGCTCGCGCTCGCGACGTACGTCATCCACGAGGCGCTCGCGATGCAGAGCGGCGCCGATGACGCCCGCGGCCGTCTCGAGCGCCGCCAGCTCCGCAGCGTCTATGGCGCGGTGATGCCGGGTGTTGTCAAAGCCGACGACGCCGATGAACTCGCCCGCAACGAAGATCGGTACGATCGCCTTGGTCTGGGTGCCCACGCCCTCGATGCCCGAGGCCACAAGCCCGCCGCAGGTTTCGTTGCGGCTGAAGCAGACGCTGCGCCCGGCCCGCAGCTCGGCGCACACGGCAGCCACGCGCTCATCGCAGGTGCTCAAGGCCACGTCCGTGAGGTGTGGCGGCACGCCCTCGGCCGTCCACTCGCTCACCACCACGAGGAGCGGCTCGCCGTTCTTGCCGGTGCGGGTCTCCATGAGATTGACCCGATCGACGTGGGCGGCATTGCCGATGAGTTCCAGTACGTCCGGGATCGCCGCGCGCACGTCAGGCGCCTGCAGCAGCAGGCGGCTCGCGCGCGCCGTGGCAGTAAGCAGCCGCTCGCGCGCCTGCAGGGACTCGTTGGCCCGCGTCAGGCTCTGGGCGCACGGGGCGGGCTTGGTTTCCGGGGGCAGGGGCGCCAGTGTCGCGTTCATAAGTATCGGTCTCGCTGGAGATTTCTCTCAGATGATGGTGCAGTTTAGCGCGCCGGAACTGGCTTCCCAGCGGTACGGCCGCCCTCTATATCTAAAGAGAGGGTGCGGGGATACCGCTTGGGGGACGGGAGCCCTGAGGGCCGGGTGGCACACGCCCATTAATCAAAGGCTTAGGCCGATACTTGCTTGACGCAATTCCGGCGGGCCGGTCTAATACGCGCCCTTCCCCCGGCGGCCAGGTAGCTCAGTTGGTAGAGCAGCGGATTGAAAATCCGCGTGTCGGTGGTTCAATTCCACCCCTGGCCACCATTAAATTCCGCATTGCTATGATCGCGTGGGCCTACGAGGCGGCGGGCAGTTCATAGGGCCAGTTCCCGGTGCGACAGGCGGGTAAGTGACAGCGGTACCGGAGAAGCCTCGCGTGAAATTCAGAATGCAGGTGCAATGCCTGGCGGTGGTGTGCGCTACGCTTACGGCCTGCGACACGAAGGAGTCCGCGCAATTCAATGCGACCCCGACGCTTCAAAGAAGGCTCGCGGAAATAGCCGGCCAGGCTAACGGCGCCGCCCCCGCTCTAATCGATCCGGATACTAGATTAGATGGCGCGAGGGCCGGGCCTGGACTGAGGCTGACTGTCACGTACACGCTCGTGAACGCCGAATCCAATGGCGTCGACAGTACGTCATTCGAGTCGAAATTGACTCCGACGATAAAGGAAGGCAGCTGCGCGAACCCTGACCTGCGACCGCTGATCGATCAGGACGTGTTTGTGGTTCTGGAGTACCGCGGGAAGCAAGGCAATCCAATAGGGACGGTCAACGTCAATCGCGAGACTTGCGGTGCGCATCAGTGACCCGTGCGGAGCTCGGAGTATCCGGTTACGAGAAACTGGTGGGCGCCGCGAGTGACCGGTTCTGGGGTGAATCCGGACCGACCAGTGTTTCCACTTTGGTTACCAACCCAGGATCACTCAGGAGCACTCAAGAGCACCTAGCGTAAGGTGAAGACTGGCCACTCCTTCTATTGGATGCTCTTAGGTGATGCTGGATGCAAAATCCGGCGGATTGAAAATCCGCGTGTCTACCGGGTACCCAGTTCGGATTCGGGGCCGCAGGCTACGCGGTGGTTCTCCGATTTTCCTGGGCTTCCTCTCTTGGGCTGCCTTGCCCTTCGGATCACTCCGACATATTCAGGGGGTTGAGTGGTGACTAGGTGGACCGACGCCCGCGCTTCGCGAGTACGTTAGCCGTAAAATTGGGCGGCGCCACGTTTTCCTCGACGATTTCGAAGACTCGCTCGTACCCGGTGTGTTGGATGAGCCAGGCACCGTCTATTTTACGGCAACGGTCACGATAAAATGCTGCTCCCCTGACTATGCGCCTGTCGCGCTGATTGAAGTACCAGTCCTGTAAGTACCACAGAGCCTCGGCGGTATCTTGACCGGTGAGGTCAATTTCGGGGTGGTGGCAGTTATGATTGATAACGACGTCGGCATTAGCCGAAGCGGCCAAGTACTCGAGCAGTTGCTCGCGGCCGGTGATCGAGACGTCGTAGCTGCCGCCGACAAATCGGGCGGTGACGTCCGGCGTGAATAGTCGCGCCAGTTCCGCGTGATCACCGGTATCCATGGATCGAAGATAGCGATACTTCACCCGCTTGATCTTCTCAAACTCGACCAGATCATCTGCATTCATAAGATCGCTGCTCCATTGCTGTTCTACCCTGACGAGGCCGCTGCGCCCACCGGTCAACCGGCGATTCCCTCGAGCGCCCGAATCACTGCGGACCATACCGCCGTGCTGGAAAAGGGAACAATAGCGAGCGTCCAGAGCACGAGGGTGGCGCCGCCGTAGAGGTATACCCCATGAACGCGGCCGTACCGCCGCCATTCGTAAACAATCGCAACGACGATCAGGAGCGCTGCCGTCAGAGTCGGCGGGATGAGTACGAAGACCGGCGGTGGACCGACTGCTCCGGCCGGCGCCAGCAGCACCAGGAAAACGCGGGCGATCGCCGGGATCATCAGGCAGACCATCACGAGATACATCAGCTGCTTGTGGAGTTCCGGACGGCGGACGTTGGCGATCGCCGCGGCAAAAAAGCCGATCAGCAGCGGCAAGGAGCACAGAGCGACTGCCGAGAAGCGCCTGGCGGCATCACCGAAACCTGCGTGCACCTCGCCCCGCAGCAGGATCAGCCGCGTGGCGACGATCGAACAGCACATGACGCTGAAGAGCGCGAGGCCGAAGAGACCGAGCGCCTGGTGTCGCGCCGTCCGACCGGAGGCGATCAGGGCTGTCTGGGTCAGGTACAGAAGGGTCCAGCTGAATAGCAGGGTACCGTGAATGTGCACGATCGGCGGTCTGGAGAATGTGCCTGAGGCCAACGGCACCCAGTAGGTCGGCATGAAGCCAAGGAAGGCGATGATCACGAAGACCACCGCCATCCGGAAGTGAAAGCGGGCCGTATCTATGCCGTGCGCCGAATGGGCACCGATCGTTGCCGCCATAGGCATCTCCCCCGTCTATCGGAAGCTCTGTTTAGTTCTTTGCGTCCGCCGTACATGGTAGCTCTGCACGGCAAGCGACTCAAAGCGGACAGGGCGTCGCGCGGATCTAACCGGACGCAGCCCGGTGCCAGGCGGACAGGTGCTTCCCCTTTGGTTTCCGTCATCCAACAGCACGTACCGTCACCTACCGGACGGCCAATCTCTCGTAATTGATCGTTTTAGGTGATGCTGTGCGGCCCTGGGTACAGCCGGCTGCGGATTGAAAAACTGCGTGTCGTGGTTCAATTCCACCCTTGGGATTGAACCGGTGAGGCATCCATAGACTTGAACCTCAAAAGCCATAGCGCGCGAGGACGTCAGCGACTCGCGCCCTGCTGACCTCTGACTGCATGGGAAACGCGCGGAAGAAATCCAGTCCGGCGAACGCGGCGTTGCGCGAGCGCACATTGGCCGCCCAAGACTCTGCACGGATCTCGTCGCCGGCCAGAGCGTGAGCCGCGACTGCGATCATCGCGATCAGTACATGGGCGCCCGGTGAGCGAGCAGCTCGCTCGGCCCAGTCCGCCGCTTCAGCGTCCTCTCCCATGACCATGTGGGTGAAGGCCCGAGTTGCTAACATCGCGTAGTACAGCGGATCGAGTGGGCTAAGGCGCATTGCTAGATCGACATGCGTGCGGCCGTCGAGGCCGCGCCCCGCCAGGGATTCGGTCCAGGCGCGAGCGTAGATCCCTTGCGCATAATTCGGGCTGATGGACGTCGCGCGCTCGAGCCACGCTAGGCTGCTTTCCAGATCGCCCTCCAGCCAGAAAGTGCGACCCATCGTGAAATTAACGAAGGGATCGATGGGGTCGAGCTCAAGGCCGCGCAGCGCGAAGCGCCGCGCCAGCGCCATCTCGCCGGCGAGATCTTCTGAATAGCGCATGAAGGCGGTCTGGAAATGAACGAAAGAAAGACCTGCATGGGCGCGCGCGAAGTTGGGATCCCGATTAACGGCTTGCTGGAACAGGGCGGTAGCTGCAGCATTATCTTTGCGGTTGAAGCGATACATGTGCTGGAGGCCGAGGTGATAGGACGACCAGGCGCCGAGATTTTCGGTCACCGTGAGGCGCGCCAACGCAGCTTCGTGAAGGGGGATCTGGATTTCCAAGGCGGCGAGGATCTGTGAGCGAATGTCCTCGCGAATTTGATGCACATCGTCGATCGAGCGGGCAAAGTGCTCAGCCCAGACTACGCCGCCGTCCCGTGTATCACTGAGTTCGACCGTCACAGCGAGACTCGCGCCCGCAATCTCCACCGTGCCAGACAGGCAATACCGTACGTCGAGCAGGCGGCCGATCTCGCCTATGTCGGCGTGCAACCCGCGCAGGCGGAACGAGGAGCCGCGCGCGGTAACGAACAGCCAGCGCAGGCGCGAGAGTTCTGTGATCAGTTCGTGGGGCAGGGCGTCTGCAATGGCCGCGTGCAATCCCGCGGCTCCGATGGGGCGGAACGGCAGCACGGCGATGGACGGCCGGGAAGTATGGTCCGCCGACTTAGCGGCCGGCTTCCCGCCTCCTTGGTCTGCGACTGCGCCCCGCGAGACGTTCGTGTCGGCTACGAAGCGGAAGCCCTGACGATGGATCGTCTTGATGAATCGCTGGGTCTTGCCGTCATCGCCGAGGACCTTGCGCGCGGACTTGATCCGGCTGGCCACCGCCGCCTCAGAGACGACGCGCCCATCCCACACCTTCTCGATGATCTCGTCCTTGGATACTAGACGCTCACGGTTGTCTACCAGCAACGCGAGCAATTCGAACACTTGCGGCTCGACGGAGCAGACTTCGCCACCCGAACGAAGCTCCACCTTGCCCGTATCCAGCTCGAATGGGCCGAATCGGTAAATCATGGGAGTCAGGATAGAACACCGGCAAGCAATCTCCCAGAAATCTCCAGGCTTTCTCCATATAGTCTTCAAGCATAGGCATGAGGGGCGTGTTCAACTTCAGTCACCAGCGGCGGAGCTGTTCCTGCCGCAGTATTTAAGCCTAAAGGAGAAGTGACATGCCTCTCGTTACGATCGATGTGATCAAGGACGTTTTCACCCCCAAACAGAAGCAGGAGCTCATCGCCAAAGTTACCGCGGCTATGATCGAGGTCGAAGGCGAGAATATGCGCGCCGTCACCTGGGTTCGCGTCAATGAGTTCGAAAGTGGTGACTGGGCGATCGGTGGCAAGGCGCTGAGGACTTCCGACGTCCAGGCGCTAGCCGCCGGGAAGGCCGCTTAGTCCGGCGACACCTCGGAACCCGCCGAAGCGGGGGCGGCGCTCGCATGAGGCCGCCCACGTTCGCTGCCCTGGGCGTAATGCCAGCAAGCGTCCTCGAGCGACCATACGGCTTTCTGGTCGGCCGAGGATTCCCAGCCGATCATCGGAGTAATGAGCAGCACGGCCATCAGAGCAAGGAAAGGAAATCGTGCCATTTGAGCCTCCGCGATCCAGCGCGGCGCGGCAGCCGCCGTTCCACGTGGGCCTTCGCATGCGGTCCGGCCATCGACGCTCAGGCCTCGTCTTGCCGGCAGCGGCCGTTCGCGATCCATTTCTCGCGTTTGCCCGACGGCGGTTCACTCCGGCAGCTTCATCTTGCGCAGGAATGCCGTGTAGCGTGGAGCAGTGAGTCGAGCAGCGGGTCGAACTTGACTTGGGTCAGTCCCCATCCCGCTGTGCGTAAGCGCGGTTCAGCCACACGAATGCGTGGTCCTTCTCGCCGCGTCACGCATATACGTCGGCGATCTGGTAGGCAGAGTCCCCAGCATTCTTCGCAATCAGCTCCTCCAGCGCCTGCTGCGATTGCTTCGGGTCCTTAAGGGAGTGTGCGGCCATTGAGGTGCCGTAGAGCCGAAATACCTCCTCATCGACCTTGCGGAACGTCGCGAGCGCATCCTGAGCCTTGCCCTCGCTGAGTTGCAGCCAGCCGAGGGCGTTCAGCGCAAAAGTCGATTCCGGGCTAATCTCAAGCGCACGACGACTCGCTTCGTGAGCGGCCGCGAAGTCGCGGGTGAAGGTTAGGTACTGGGCTAGGCCTTCCCATCCCGCAGCGAGCAGGGGGTCGAGTTCGATCCCCTTCCGAGTCGCTGCAATCGCTTCGGGCAACCGGCCTAGCGCCCTAAGCAGATCGCCATACCGAAGTTGAAACTGGGCGTCGCCCGGATCAAGCGCGATCGCCTTCTCGAAATCCGTCTGTGCGCCGGCCCAGTCCCAGGTGATGGCGTATCGAATGAACCCACGGGCCGAGTAACCGTTTGGATCATCCGGGCCCAGCTCTACCGCTTTCGCCGCCGCCTCTTGCGCGCGCTGGTTGCCGGCAGCGTCTCCGGTATGGCCGGCAAGCTGGTACTCCACCAGTGCGAGGCCGTCATAAGGCGCGACGTAGTTCGGATCAAGGGCGATGGCTTTGTGATAGGCCTCGATCGCGCGTCTCCAGCCGTCGAGGGTCTCACTGTTAGAGGAATGCTGGCCAAGGAGGTATTGGTTGTAGGCTTCGATGTTCGATGTGCGGCGGGCGGCAGACGGCGTTGCGGGGGCGAGCTTGAGCTTCAGTTGCCCCACCACCGCCGCAGCTATCTCGTCCTGCACCGCGAACACATCCTTCAGCTCCCGGTCGTAAGTCTCGGACCATATATGCTCCCCGTTGCTGGCGCCGACGAGCTGTGTCGTGACCCGCAGGCGGCTGCCGGATTTGCGCACGCTGCCCTCGAGGATGTTCGCGACGTTGAGCTTCCTGCCAATGGTCGGGATGTCATCGGGCTTGCCCTTGAAGGAGAACGAGGAGGTGCGCGCAATGACGTGCAGCCCCGGGGTCTTGGCGAGCAGATCGAGGAGCTCCTCGGCGAGACCGTCTGAAAAGTACTCCTGATCCTTTTTTTCGCTGAGGTCGATGAAGGGCAGTACCGCGATGGACTTCTCGTTGATCGGGGCCGCTGCCGACTCATTGGGTAATGAGGCGGTGCCCAAAGTCGATGTGCGCTGCGACAGGACGAACTTATCAAGCGCGAAGTAGCCAACGCTTAGCAGCGCAAGCACCGCGATTGTGAGCGGTACGAGTTTCGATCCCCGCAATGCGGGTGCGCTGGGCGGCGCGCCGGCGGGCACTCGCGTGGCCGGACCTGCGCTATTTGCACCGGGCGACAGCAGGCTCGATACGCGCTGCACAAATCCCGGCGGCGTTTCTCCCGCCGGAAGCCGCGTCCACTGCACGCGCAGAAACGACTCGGGAACGTCCGCGCCGGCATCGGGAGTTGCGTCCGAGCACACCGGGAGGATGAACGCTCGGTTGCGGGCGATCATATGGGTGCGCTGATCGGCGAGGTCCCACTCGAGGCGAAAGTAGCCCTCGTGCCGCGAGGCCGTATTGGCTGAAATGAGAGGGATGAACAGCGCGCAGTCGTGGATCTGCTGACGGATCTTTTGGTCCCACACATCCCCGCCGCGCAGCTCGCGCTGATCGAACCAGACCTCGATGCCGGCACTCCGCAGGGCATCGCATATGCGCCGGGCCGCCTCGACATCTTGCGAGGCATAACTGAGGAATACGGCCCTAGATGGCTCGATCATCGGCGCGTTGCTCTCCGCTGTGGCTCGGGGGAACTTTGAAGGTTCCGCCGGCTTGACTACGAGCGTCAGCTTATCTGAATTGATGTGACCGCTTCTGGACGAGTCGAATGGCTGCCTTGGGCAGATACCGGACGCCGAGGCTCGCAGGCGAGGCGAGCTGTTATATTCGGATGTGCAACGCAGAAGGTCCCATTTTGGTACCCAACCCCGCAACACCTACCGAGGCCGCGCATTGGGGTAACCCGTTGTTCCAGGTGATCCCGAATTGTTTGCGGCAGCTTTCGGAGATGAAAATCCGCGCGTCAATGGTTCAATTCCGCCCTTTGGCACCATCAAACCAATTGAACGCTTTACATCGAGTTCCGGCTCGCACGGTTGGCGCGCCGTCACTCGAGGGATTTTCCTTATGACACTGCGCAGGATCCAAGCGTTGGGGGCATTGACCATTTGCGGTGTCACGCTCTCGCAAGAGTTGGCGACGGGTTTGCTCGGAACCGGGAGGGGAATGGACCATGTCGGCATCGTCGTCCGCGACATGCCGAAGACCCAGAAAGACTTTGAGAAGCTCGGGTTTAAGGTACATACCGGCGGTCATTTTCCGGACGGAAGTTTCAACGCGATCGTTAGCTTCGAAAATGGAAGCTACCTCGAGCTGCTTTCGTATGCTGAGGGCTCGAGCGCCTCAGACATAGTGGATTTCGCGAAAAAGCACGAAGGCGCTTACTTTCTCGGGTTGAATGTTTCCTCAGCACAGGAAACGTCTGACTATCTAAAGGCGCGAGACTTTGACGCATCGAGCCCGGAGCCGGGCACCGTCAAGAAAACCGGAGATCCTGAACCGCCGCCGACGCGCTGGTACACCGTGGGGACGGCAGACAAACCTGTTGCTGACAAGCTGACGTTCACGTTGCCCATCTTCTTCATCCAGTATCTAGAGCGCGACCGCTCAGAGCGGTTGATCCGCGAGGGCTTCGCGCACCAGCCGAATACTGCGACGAAGCTCAAGGCTGTTTGGTTTGCGGTGCACGACGGACGAGCGCAGCGAGAAAGTCTTATGAGGGGCGGGTTCGCTTCGGGCCGTAGTGACGTTGCGCTTGCCGGGGCGCATGGTTCTGAGGCGCAGGCAAACACCGGACGACTGGTAGTACTTGAATCGGATGAAGCCCGCGGGGGTCCGATGCGAAAGTACTGGGCCAGCCACCAGGACGACGGCATCTTAGGACTAAGCATAGAGGTGTCCGACCTTGACCAGGCGCGGAAGGATGCACAGGCGATGCTGGGGCGCCAGCTGCCGACCTACAAGGGGGCCTATGGCCGAAGTGTTCTCTTGCCTGAGGAGCTGACCCACGGCGTCCTGATAGAGTTGGTGCAGATTGATCACTAGAATGTCCCGCCCCCGCACGCCTGTCCGATCCGTTTCGGCTAAATTAGCCGCGAAGCGGCAAAGGCTCCGCTGATAGACCCCGAGTAAAGTCCCCATCAATGGCAGACGTATTCGTTTCCTACGCTCGCAGCGACAAGCATCGTGTGGCCCCGCTCGTGGCCGCGATCGAGGCGCAGGGCTGGACGGTCTGGTGGGACCCTGAGATCTGCCCCGGTCAAGAGTTCGACCGGCAGATCGCCGCGGAACTCAAGATCGCTGCTGCTATCTTGGTGGTCTGGACTCCAATTTCGGTGGAGTCCCGCTGGGTGCGAGGTGAGGCACGCGAGGGGGCCGACCGCGGCATCCTCGTGCCCGTTCGTTTTGAGCATGCCAACCTGCCCATCGATGTGCGCGCAATTCAAACCACTGACTTTGACGCCTGGGGAGAAGATCCGCGAAGTCCTCAGGCGCAAGAGGTGCTGCGGGCGCTCAGCACGATTATTGCTCGCCAGCCTATGCCCGATGCGGGGGCGGCGATTCGCGCCGTGCAGTCGTCTGCCGCGCCGCACGGCTCGGCGCGCCCCGCGATTTGTGTGCTGCCATTCGCCAACATGAGCGGCGACCCGGAACAGGAGTACTTCAGCGATGGGATCACCGAAGACATCATCACCGACCTAAGCAAGGTCTCGGCGCTCGCCGTCACGTCGCGCAACAGTGCGTTCGTATTCAAGGGCAAGCACGTGGACGTGCGCAAGGTCGCACGTGATCTCAAGGTCGACTATGTCCTCGAAGGTAGCGTCCGCAAGGCAGCCGGTCGCGTACGGATCACCGCGCAGCTGGTGGACGGCTCGAGCGACGATCACGCGTGGGCTGAGCGCTACGATCGCGAACTGAATGACATCTTTGAGCTTCAGGACGAAATCTCCGAGGCGATCGTCAAGGCGCTGAAACTGAAGCTGCTGCCGCTAGAGAGACAAGCCATCCAGCAGCGCGGCACCGAGAACATTGAGGCTTACAACCTGTTCCTGATGGCACGGCAGCTTTATCTCACCGGCCATGAAGGCGATGAGCGGCGCGCAGAAGGGATCGTTCGGCTGTGCGGTCGTGCGACTGAAATCGATTCCAACTACGCGCGTGCGTGGAGTCTCTTGGCGCTGGGCCAGATGATTCTGCGCTTCTTGCATGGCCGAGAATTCGACGCAGGCTTGATGGCGGCAGAGCGGGCGCTTGCTTTAGATCCCAGACTGGCCGAGGCCCACGCGGTCAAGGCGAGGATCTACTCGGAAGAGGGTCGGTATGACGCTGCGTCCGCCGAAATAGACGCAGCCTTGCGTTTAGATCCAGACTCCTACGAGGTGAACAGATCAGCCGCCTATCTAAGGTACAGGCAGCACCGGCCCGGTGATGCGGCATTTTATTTTGAAAAGGCAATGGCGCTGATCAAGACTGATATTAACTCGGGCAACATGTTGATTTCTTGCTACACGGCGCTAGGCGACATTCCCGCGCTCGAGCGCGTAGCGAAGATGACACTCTCGCGGGTAGAAGCGCGACTGGAGCAGGATCCGAACGATGCTGCAGCCATTGGCTACGGCGCTCAAGCACTGGCAGTTCAAGGATCGTCCCGGCAATGCAAGGAATGGATGAAGCGTGCGCTACTTCTTGATCCTGACAATATAAAGTCGCGCTACAACTTCGCTTGCATGTTGGCGGCGCGCTTGAACGAGGCCGATGCCGCATTGGAGTTGCTTGAGCCGGTCTTCGATACCATCTCCGCCGGGCTACTTAATCACGCAAAGGCTGATGCGGACCTCGATTCGCTCCGGGGTGAGCCGCTGTTCATAGCGATGCTAAATGAGGCTGATGTACGTCTCGCAGCGAACCCGAGCGCCGTTGACGGGCCCCTGGTATCCAGGGAGTGAGACTGGTTTCTGACTGCAGCGGTTTATGTGTAGAGGTTTGGGGACTGCCGAACCGCGGTATCCGGGGAGCTCGTCCGTGGCACAAAAGAAAATCTCTGGCGGTGTGGTGCACGAAGTGCCTGCAGATCTCAAAAAGGCACTCAGGGCCCACCCGAAGGCGTTAACTGCGTGGGAGGACATCACGCCACTTGCACGCAATGAGTGGATTTGCTGGATTGAGTCAGCAAAGAAATCAGCAACCAGAACCCATCGGATCGAATGGGGCTGTTCAAGTCTTACGGCCGGGAAACGCCGGCCCTGCTGTTGGCCTGGATGCGTTCATCGCTAGCAATTTCTGCCGACGGTCAGCCTGAGCGCTCGACACGGCGGGAATTTCACGCGATCACCCGCTGCAAGCGCGATCCTCGGTGTCGCTTTTTTTCGACCGGAGCTCTAGACGGCCAAGGAAGACGCGGTCGGAAGAGGATGAGGTTGCATCCGGCAGACGGCCTGCCTGAGTCCGGTCGCAAATTCCGAGTGCTGCCGCTCATTATAGTGAGCGGCGCACGGAGTATCGTTCCTGTCGCTGCCTCGCATGTGCTCGTCGTAGCGTGGGCATGCGGGTGTGAGGCAGTGAGAGTGCCGGCAGCTTAGCTGCGCTCGGGGGCCAATATGAGCGTGGAACCAAGTGAATTGTCGACCGAGGCCTGGACCCGTTGGCAGGGGCACGTCATCAATGGCGTATTTCCTCTGGGGCGCTATCTGGGTTGCTCGGATCACAGCGGCGTGTTCCTGACCAAATCTGTGGAGCGCGGCTTTGCGGAAGTCGCGATCAAGCTGGTTCCCGCCGATCGAGCGCTGGCGGAATTACAGCTGCCGCGATGGAAGAGGGCTGGCAGCCTTGCTCACCCGCACCTCCTTCGCATGCTGGAGTGGGGCGGATGCCAGCTCGAGGGATTGCCCTACCTGTACACCGTCATGGAGTACGCCGACCAGACGCTGGCCCAACTGTTGCTGCACCGCCCCCTGACGGAAGACGAAGCGCGAGAGATGCTCATGCCTAGTCTGGACGCGCTGGCCTTCCTGCACGGCCGAAACCTGGTGCAGGGCAGCCTGAAGGCGGCCAACATCCTGGTGGTCGGAGACCAGTTGAAGCTGGCGAGCGACACGGTCCGTCGCGCCAGCGAAGGCCCGATGAGCAGCCACGCCACGTCCGGTTCTCCGGAAGACCGGCGTGAAAACAGTGCCACTGCCGCGGACATCCGGGCGCTCGGCATGACTCTGTTCGAGGCGCTCACTCGTCGTCAGGTTTCGGGCTCGGGCGAGCCCAGGCAAGCCGTCGTGCTGCCCGCCGATTTCTCCCCAGCGTTCCGCGATGTCGTGACGCGCTGCCTGAGTCCTCACCTGCAGGATCGGCCGAGCGTGATGGAGCTTCTGGCCTGGGCCGGTCGGCCATCGCCGGAGCCTGCGCCGGCGAACCCACGGCCCGCGGGGTTGGTGGTATCAGAGCCCAGTAAACCCGACTCGGCTGCCCCGCGGCCCGTGCCGCCGCAGGTCGCTCCCACCACAGTTGTGGGGCCGCTGCCAGCCAGGGCACAGTTGCAGAAGCCCCGAGCCTTGCGAACGACGCTGCTCTGGGTGATCGTGATTTTCGTGCTGCTTTGGACGGGCTCGCGGCTGATCAGCAGCCATCGTACCCCGGCTCCCCCTTCACCTACTCTCCAATCGCCGGCAGGCTTGCCGTCACAGACTCCGGCCGCCGGCTCACCCACCACCACGTTTGTGGGGGCACCGCCGGCGGCGGCCACCGCGAAGCCGGCTGGCAGGGACGCCCCCATGTCGTCCGCGGCACTCCATGAGGCGGATGCCGACGTTTCGCCCGGCGCTCGTCGCAGCATCCGAGGACACATAAAGGTATGGGTACGGGTCGTCGCCAACCCCGACGGTACCGTATCCGCCGCGGTTGCGGATCGGCCCGGTCCGAGTAGGTACTTCGAGAGAATCGCAACTGAGGCGGCCAAGAAGTGGACCTTTCCACCGGCGGAGGGTCCGTCCCCGCGTCTCTTCCAAGTGCGGTTCGACTTCAGCCGTGACGGAACGGCGGCGCGGGCCATCGCCCTCCATTAGGCGATAGATCCATTCGGCCAGAGCCTCACCTGAGCCCTAGCTTGCTCGGTAGACCGTACGATCCTGGCTTATAACGGAACGATACCGTTGCGTTTCTTACAGGGCGCGAGTACGGTTGCCTGAAGAGATGAATCTCGACTCGCACAAGGAGCATTCCATGCTGGGCAACAGGAAGATGCTTATCGCGGCAGTCGCGACCGGCGCACTGGCGTGTCTGCCTATCCGGCCGGCCGCGGCCGCGGGCCCGCTGCTGATCGCGCCCTGGGCATTGGGGCATATCGTGCTGCCCCTGATCGCAGCATCGGTAGCGGCCTCCCCGTCGCCGGCGCCATACGCAACGAGTCGCGCTTACGTGGGGGCACCCGGCTTCTATCCGGCGCCCAACTACTACGTCCAGCCACCGGCGTACTACGGACCCTCGCCGGCCTATTACCCACCGGCCTACTACCGGCCGGCACCTGCGTACGGTCCGGCGATGTCCTCTTACGCGCCGCCGCGTGGTTACTATCCGCCACGCGCGGCTTACTATGGGCCGTATGGCGGGCGGGGATATTCGCGGGCGGGCGGCTACAGTTATCGGCGCCGGTAGACCACGGCGCGTTGCACGAAAGCGCCGGGGAAGCAGCGGCGGACGGCCCTCAAAATCTGCTGCGCTGGAGTTGCGCGACCGGATCCTGGAAGCTGCCACCGAGTTGTTTCTGATGGAGGGCTATGCCTCGACCTCCATCGAAGCCGTGGCCACGCGCGCTGGCATTTCAAAAAGGACCTTCTACCACCGATTTGAGGACAAGGCAGCGCTGTTTGCGGCGGTTGTCCATCGCATCATTGAGCTGATTCGCCCGCCTCCAGAGGTGCCGCTGCTGCAAGGCGTGGAGCTGGATGAGATCCTGCGCCGCCTCGCTGGCATCATCCTGCGGGCGGCGCTCTCGCCCCAAGCCATCGCATTGCACCGCCTCATTGTTGCCGAGTCTGTGCGCTTCCCCAACCTGGTGCGTACGGTCCACGAAGATCCCGCAAGCCAGGAGGCGATAGCCTTGATTGGCGACTTGCTGGCGCGTGAGCTTGGGGACGCAAGGCTGACGGTGGAACTGCAGCGTTTTGCGGCGGCCCAATTTCTGCACATGGTCGTGGCGGTACCGCAGCGCCGCAGCATGGGCCTGGGTCCGCCCATGACACAACGAGAGCTCGAGGCGTGGGCACACGACACAGTGAACCTGTTCCTGCACGGGTGTGCGGGGACTGGTCGGCACCGGCTCCCGCAAAAGCGGTAACTGAACACGCACTGATTTAATAGAAGGCGCTCCATCCGCGCGCTTTAGGAAAGATCCTCAATGTCCATTGTCCATATCGAGCGGCCCGCCGAGATCGACCGCACCTCGTTCGAAGTATTCACGCCGCCGCCCGTTGGGAACCTGCCCCAGCCGACACTTAGCACCCACGAGGCGTACGCCTCTCCTGGCGGTGGGGTCGAGACGGGAACCTGGGAAGCGACGCCCGGCACATTCGCCCGCGCCATCGTGGACGCTGAGTTCTGCCATTTTCTGCATGGGCGCGCTCTTTTCGTCACCGAAGACGGGCGCAGCTACGAGTTCAAGGCGGGCGACGCGGCCTATTTTCCTCCGCACACCCGCGGCACGTGGACGATTCAAGAGACTCTGCGCAAGACCTACTGTATCTGGCGGTGATTTTCCGGACGAATGCCCGGCTCCGTCGCCGCGGCTCCATTCCAGATGTCCGCGTGTGTCGCGGTGGCTGGCGCGTGCGCAGATCGCCGCAGCGAGCTCAGAGGGGCGGTCGCAAAAAGCGCGAGGCTTGAAGGGCGCCCGGTTTGCCTGAGAGCGTAGGAGCGCTTGCTCCGGAGCTGGGTGCGGGCGCGTGACCTACGCCCACACGTCGAGCAGGTCACCGCGCGCTGCCGGCAACCGTGCGCCGGACCCGTAGGTAGCGGAGGGCTGATTGGCAGCAGCCGGCGCCGCACCTTGACCTGCTGCGCTGGTCTGGAGGGCTTGAGCGCGCAAGATAGCCTCACGCTCGGCACTGATCTGCCCTGACAATCGCTGGATCTCGGCTTGCCCCCTCACTGTCTTCGCGGAGACGCACGTCGTCCAGTCATCAAGCTGCATCTTGGTGTCGCGGATACGGCCGTTCAGAGCGCCAACGGTGGCCGAGACACTTGCGCTGCAAATGCTTCCGATGGAATTAGCCATAACGTGATGCAGATGCCCGATAGCGACGACTCGAAGTCTAGGTCCCCCGCCGCCGGCCGGTCGCCTAAGCTCTGAAAACTGCGCGGTCCGTCACTCTACATGGCGGCAATTCAGAGACCAGATACGCGGCCACGCCTTTTGTCCCCAAGGTTCTCCGAAAGCGACTTTGAAGGGGGCGTGCTTATGCTGATCCAACATCTAAGCCTGATCATCGGCCGGTGATCCGATGTAATCGGCAGTCGCCTCGCGCCGCACAGCTGTCCTAAAGTACAGCCGAACCGCCAGGACAAGACACAGCAGAGCGCACAACCAGGGAAAAGCGTCCCCGATCCGGGTGTACAAAGTGGGGCCGGGGCCGAGCGGTACATACTCCGCTACCGCGACCATCCCTGCCCGCGTGGTCGGCGCACTCGCGAGGAGCCGCCCCTGCGCGTCGGAGATCGTTTCGAGTCCGTTGAAAGCCGAGCGCAACACTGCGAAGCCGTTCTCGACGCCGCGCATGATGGCCATACGGGCGTGTATCCACCCGTCGCGCCCGAAGTCGTTGGCCGGCACGATCATCAGGCGTACCCCATGCTGCGCCGTGGTGCGTACGCTGCCTGCGAAGTCCATGTCCTTGCATATCTGGGTGGCGTAGCCTGAACCGAGCAGGCCCGGATCGCGGCCGGGGACTTCAGTCTCGAAGGGGGCCAGCAGGTGCCGCTTCTCGTAGGTTGCGATCGTTCGGTCAGGAAAGAACGCGAAAGCACGGTTTTGCATCGGTTCCGGTGTGACAGTTCCGACGACTACGATCGCAGCGGACGCTCTGGCTACCTTTGCTAATGGCGCCAGCGCGGCTGTTTGGTCCGCCTCCTGCATCAGCAGGGCGCCTTCGGGAATTGCGACTACACGCACCCCGCTGAGCCGCGCGATGTAGGCGGCATAGGTGTCGGCGACGGCTTCGGCGTACGCACGCGTACCTTGGCGCTGCCGGGCATCAGGAGTCTCGGTATCAGCCAGCGCTGCGACGCGAACGCGTGGCCCTTCGACCCCGGCCAGCCGCACGAAGCCAAAGACGAGGGCCAGCGCGCACACAACGACGCCGGCGCCGCCGGTCGTCCAATGACGTCGCAGCAGCAGCGCAACTGAACTGGCGCACAGACACAGCAAGAAGGCGATCGCGTGGACCCCGAACAGCGCGGCCACCTGAACACCCGCCGGGAATGACATCTGCGAGTAGCCGAGCGCACCGAAGCTGCCGTGCGGCGACGTGACCGCGATGAGGTACTCGAGGGCTGTCCAGAGCGCCGGGAAAGCCAGCAGCGCTCCTGGGGACGATCCGCGGCGCAGCATCGCGCCGGAAAATAGGACGGCGATCGCGAACGCCACGCTCATCGCCACAGCCAGCGGCACGATGATCGCAGGTGGGAGCTGACCCCAGTAACACTGGGCAAGATAGAGCTGTCCCAGTCCGAAGCCGGCAAAGCTCGCGAGTAGGACCTGCCAGCGCGGTGCATCCCCGTACGCCAGCCAGAGAAGCGGGACGGGAGCGAGCCACGCGAGCGGCCAGGCGTCGGCGACGCCCTGGGAGAGGAAGAAAAGAATCCCGCTAACGGCTGCAAGCAGGGCGGCTCTCATGAGTTTCTCCAGGCAGATTTAGGGGCGAAGCCTTCCAGACACCGGCGCACCTGCACCCGGTAGAGCGCCTTGAACTGCTTCTCGCCAGCGAAACGATTGGCGCGGTGCATGGAGATCAGTCCTTGCACCAGGGCGGAGAATGCCAGCGCCACCTCGAGCGCCGGTGCCTCGCCCAAGCGGCCGTCCGACTTCGCCTGTTCTATGCGCACTAAAGCCATCGCCACGACCGGGGAGCGGCCCGCCGCAAAATCATCCGGGTACTGGCGTGCCTTAGGCGCTGGCAGGAAGAACGCCGCGTCGAAGCGGTGTGGCTCCTTGAGCGCAAAAGCCAGGAATTCTGCGCCGAGTTCCTCCAGCCACTCGATGGGGTCGGTGGCGCGGATTGAGCGTGCCCGCTGCTCCCACCCGGCAAGACCATCTGCCATGAGGGAATTGAGCAGCGCGTCCTTGTCGGCAAAATGCCGGTAAAGCGCCATGGGCGAGAGCCTTGCGTGGTGCGCAACCTTGCGAATCGTGAGACCCGGAAGTCCCTCGCGATCAAGCACGGCCTTAGCGGCGACGAGAATCGCGTCCTTAGTCATGCGTACATCGTACACATTATTGTGTACAATGTACACAAGAGACGATCTCGCCTCGGTTGGCGCCTGACCTCCGTCCTGCGACCACGGCTCTCGGCTTAGGCGGAAGGCTCCAGCAGTGCCGCGAGGAATCGGTCAATGCGATCCAGGCATTCAGGCTCATCCAGCAGCGGCGTGTGCCCGCGTCGCGGAATGACCGCCGTCTCCAGATCGGGCTTCTCGCTTTGCATCCGCGACAGAGTTTGTGAGCTCAGGAAATCCGACAGCTCCCCACGCAGTACCAGCACCGGGGTGTGCCTCAGCGCGCCCCATAGTGGCCACATGTCGCGCGCACTGCCTGCGGAGTTGCGTAGGACCGCGCCGATCATCGGGTCGGCGTCCGGCGCCAGCATGCGGTCACTGTTGATGCGGTAACTGCGCCGCGCGAGAGCCTCCCACTTTGCCTCAGAGAGGTGTGGCCACGTCGTACCAAAGAGCTCTCGCAGCTGCAAAACCGCCGCCGCCCAGGTCGCGACTACCGGGCTGCGTCCCGCGGAGCGACGGATCCTCTCCAGCCCCGCCGGATCGAGCTCCGGTCCCACATCGTTCAGCACGATCCGCGTGACGCGCTCAGGACAAGTGACCCCGAGATTCATCGCCATGAGTCCTCCCATGGAGGTGCCGACGATGGCGAAGTTCTGCGCCCCCAGGCCATCCAGCAGCACCTCCACATCGCGCAGGTAGACCGACATCCTGTAGTTGCTCTGATCGGAGTCGCGCTGCGAGAAACCGCGGCCGCGCACATCGGGCACGATTACCCGGTAGTGTTTGGCCAGGTGGGGTGCGAGCTCCTCAAAGTCACGCCCGTTGCGGGTCAGGCCGTGCAGACAGAGCACTACTGGAGCACCGGCGTCGTTTGTCGCGTAGATGCGGCTGAAAAGCCTCAGACCATCGTGACTCTCAAACCAGTATTCCGCGGGTGTCATGCTGCCTCGTTATTCGGCGGTAGTTGCGCCTCTTGAAGGTCGTATTGCGTTTCGGTCCGAAGCGGCGTGGCCTGAGCGAAGCTGGCAAGGCTTCCTGGAGACCGCAATTTACCTGCCCGGGGACTGCTGCCTCGCGCGCCGTCCCTCCAGCACCTCCCAGCGCGCGAACCTCTGCAGCAACAGTTCGTCCAGCTCCGCCAGCCGCTTGCGATCGACTTTAAGCGTCTCGCCTCCGAGTCGATGGTAATCCGGCTGACTCATGCGCGCGGTCAGCTCCGCCTGCTCGAGCTCCAGGGTTTCAATTTCCTGGGGCAGAGCCGCCAGTTCCCGCTCCTCCTTGTAACTCAGGCGATCGCGGGTCTTGACGGCCTTCTCGACCGAAGGGCCGGCGCTCACTGCCTGACGCGCGGATGGGTGCAGGGGCTGAAGGTCGCGGTCGGCGCTCGTCGAGTTGCGTTGTCGCAGGAAATCGCTGTAACCACCGACATACTCACGCCACACTCCATCGCCTTCCGCGGCGAGCGTCTGCGTCACGACATTGTCGAGAAAGCGACGGTCGTGACTCACCAGCAGCAGCGTCCCCTGGTAGTCCTGCAAGCGTTCCTCCAGCAGCTCCAGCGACTGGATGTCCAGATCGTTGGTGGGCTCGTCGAGTACCAGAAGGTTCGCAGGCTGCGCGAACAGGCGTGCCAGGAGCAGGCGGTTGCGCTCGCCGCCGGAGAGCATGCGTACCGGCGACTGTGCCCGGTGCGCGGGGAACAGGAACTCCTCAAGATAGCTCACGATGTGCCTGCGCTCGCTGCCGAGCTGCACCCAGTCAGAGCCGGGGCTGATGGCCTCGGCCAGGGTCGCATCGGTTTCGAGCCGGGTCCGCAGCTGGTCGAAGTACGCGATGTTCAAGCGGGTGCCAAGGCGTACGGTGCCAGTATCCGGGGGCAGTTCGCCCAGAATCAGGCGGATGAGGGTCGACTTGCCTGCGCCGTTCGGACCAATGAGCCCCACGCGATCACCGCGCATGATGCGCATCGAGAGGTTCTCGATGAGCGGAGGCCCCGCGAAACGCTTGCTCACCTTGTCGAACTCGCTCACCAGGTCGCCGGAGCGTTCGCCGGCATCAAGAGACAGGCGGATGTTCCCGATCCGGTCGCGCCGTGCGGCGCGCTCGACCCGCAGCTGCTCCAGACGCCTCACCCGACCTTCGTTGCGCGTCCGGCGCGCCTCGATACCCTTGCGGATCCAGACCTCCTCCTGCTGCCAGAACTTCTCGAAGCGGCGGCGGGCGGTGTCCTCGGCCGCGAGTTCCTCGCCCTTGCGTTGCTCGTAGGCGGAAAAGTTGCCCGGATAACTGCGCAGCAGCCCGCGGTCGAGCTCGAGGATGCGGGTTGTGACCCGGTCGAGGAAGGCGCGGTCATGCGTGATGACAATGGCCGCGGGCACCTTGTGAAGAAGGTCCTCGAGTCGCTCGATACCCTCGATATCGAGATGGTTGGTGGGCTCATCCAGTAGCAGCAGGTCCGGCTGCAGTGCCAGCGCCAGGGCGAGCGCGGCCCGCTTGCGCTCTCCGCCTGAGCAACCCGAAGACTCCCTGCTGCCGGTGAGGCCGAAGCGATGCAGGAACTCTTCGAGGCGCGATTCGAGGCGCCAGTGGTCGCGTTCGTCGGCCGGAGAGCTGTCGTTCCAGGCCTGCTGCATCGTGGCGCGCAGCAGCAGGCTCTCTTGCAGGGTATCTACCGACGGCAGCTGCGGCTCTTGCTCGACCAGGCCGAGGCGCAGGCCCTCGCGCCGCTGCACCTGCCCGCTGTCGAGCGCGGTCCTGCCCGCCAGGACATTAAGAAGCGTCGACTTGCCGGTGCCATTGCGCCCGATCAGCCCGAGGCGTTCGCCGGCGTCTATGGTGAACTGTGCCTGTTCAAGGAGCGGCCGTTCGCCGAAGGCCAGCTGAGCGTTGAGGAGGGTCATTAAAGACATGCGCGCATTGTCCGGGTTCGAGGTCCGCGGGCAAAGCGTTTAAGTGCGAAGTCCCGGGCAACGCCACGCCGGGGCGGTAAGATGAGGCTCCAGACCTGCAGTTACTTTCGGAGCGTGCGCCGTGCGATCCACATATTCACTTCGTGCCACTTTGCTGCTGACCCTGGTCGGCGTTGCCTTCAGCGCCGTGGCGGCGGACACCCCGGATCCGCTCGCGGCGGCGATTGCAAGTCCGTCGCGCACGACGAAATTCACGGCGCGTGATCAGTATCGCCATCCGCTCGAGACCCTGCGATTCTTTGGCCTGCGGCCGACTCAGACCGTGGTCGAGATCTGGCCTGGTCGCGGCTGGTACATGGAGATCCTGGCGCCGTATCTTGCCGACCAGGGCAAGTACTACGCCGCCATCGAGGCTCCTGACGTCGCCGGCGCCTCGAAGGAGACCAAGGAAAATGCGGCGGCGCTACGCAAGCGGATCGCGGATGACCCGGCTCATTTCGGCAAGGTGGTCGTCACGCAGTTGCATCCCCCGCAGCTCACCGAGATTTGCCCGCCGGGCACCGCTGATGTGGTGCTGACGTTCCGCAATGTTCATAACTGGCTGGAGACGGGAGAGCAGCAGGCGCAGTTCAACGCGTTCTTCAAGGCCCTGAAGCCAGGCGGCGTACTTGGCGTGGTGGAGCATCGCGCCAAGCCGGGCACGAGTCTCGAGGAAATGCGCAAGTCCGGCTACATGGACGAGGACTACATCAAGAAGCTCGCGGCCAGCGCGGGCTTTCGCTTCGACGCGTCATCACCGGTCAATAACAACCCCAAGGACAGCAAGGAATATCCGGAGGGCGTGTGGACGCTGCCTCCTACGCTTGAGCTCGGTGAGAAGGATCGCGAGAAGTACCTCGGGATTGGCGAGTCAGACCGGATGACGCTGAGATTCGTGAAGCCCGCAGGCTGAGGCGGTCTCGGCCTTCGCGGGCAGCCGGGAGATCGCGTCAGGCCTTCGCTTCCGCCAGGTCGTGCGCGCCCGGAGCTGCGTGAGATGCCAGGCAGCCGATGTGGTGCCGGCCCTTGAATAGGTACCAGAGGAGCCCCGCCCCCAGAATCACGCCCGTGTACGCAAACGCACCCCAGGTGTTGTACCAGGGCGTCCCATAGATGGCTTCGCGCGGCCACGCCAGGTTAAGTGCCATCCCCGCGCCCCACAGCACCGCGAGGGCGTTGACCAACAGCCCCCATCTGCCCATGGTGAAGTAACCGCCCGCCGCAAGATCCGGGGGCGGCCAGTCTCCGCGCAGGCGCTTCATGAGCAGCGGGCCCGTCACCATGAGGTACGCCAGGTAAATCATGATCACCGCGATGGAGGTGAGAACAGTGAAAATCTTGGGCTGACCGATGTTGATGGCCAGGATCAACGCCGAAATCACGCCGATCACGACCGCAGGAATGATGGGAGTCTGGGTCTCGGGATTTACCCGGGCGAGGCGCTCACCGAATGGCAGCGCGTTGTCGCGGGCCATCGCAAAAGTCAGGCGGATGGCAGCGGTATGCACGGCCAGCGAGCACACCGTTACCGCGATCACGATGCATATCAGAAACAACTTGCCGAGCGGCCCCCACATCACCTGCTCGACGATGTACTGCAGGCCGCCGCTGCTGCTGGCGATCAGGGGGTCCTTGAGGTTAGGTGCTGCCATGATGGCGAACACCAGGATCGCGCCGCCGATCACGAAAGAGGCGAGGATTGCCCGCAGAATTGCCATGGGGGCGGTGCGGCGCGGCTCGACCGTCTCTTCACCGAGCGAACTTGCCGTATCAAATCCGTACATCACATATCCGGAGGCCAGCGACGCCACCAGGAACGCGCCCAGGAAACCGCCGCTGGTGCCCGCGCCATAGCCGTTGGTCGAGAAGAACACCGCGGGTCCGCGCGTCGCATGGAATGCCAGGATGATCGCGATGAGGCAGGCGGCGATCAGCTCTATGAAGACGCCGGCGCTGTTGATCAGCGTCATCAGGCGCACCCCGAGCGCGTTGACGACCGTCGTGAAGGCGATGAGAACCGTGCCGAGGATCACCGCGTTGGTGGCCGAATCGTAAGGCCCGTTACCGTCGCCGATGATCTGAAAGCCGCTCCACAGGCGCGGCAGATTGAGCTGCAGTGCCAGTACCACCGCGGACAGCGTGACGATCGAGGCGGTAAGCATGAGCCAGCCCGCTGACCAGCCGACGATGCGGCTGCCGAGCTGCTTGGACCAGTTGTAGACCGACCCAGCCACGGGATACTTTGCGGCCAGCTCCATGAAGCACAGCGCGACCGCGAGCTGGCCGACGAGCACCATCGGCCAGGACCAAAGATAAGCGGGTCCCGCAGTGCCGAAACCGAAGAAGAACAGCTGAAACGTGCCGGTCAGGATCGAGATGTAGCTCACGCCGGCGGCAAAGCTGCCGAACTTCCCGATACCCCGGTCGAGCGACTCCCGGTAGCCGAAGTGCTCCATGCCGCTGTCGGTGCGAGCGGCGTCGGCGTTCTTAACCATTCACGTACCCCTGCGAAGCAGATTGCGCGGCCTTCACGATCGCGCACCCTGTCGCGGTCCATGAAGATCACCAGATGTGTTAGTTATTTGATTGTGCCAGAAGTCGACGCTCGCCATTCAACGGGGAGTGTCGCCCGGGGGCGGCGTATCCGGACCTGCGGAGGCTCGCTCGGCGAGGGGCGGTTCGCGCGCCTCCAATTCGGCGCCCGGTGGACCCAGCCCGGCGGAGGTCGCAAGTTCGCGGGTGTTGATGAACGGGCTCTTCTGGCTGCGCGGCACGGCGCTTTGCCGCAACTTGCGCCATAGATCGAAGAGCGTGAGCGTCCCGGTGAGCGCTCCCAGAGCCCCAAAGTAGGCCCGGGCACCGAAGGCGCCCATGAGGCTGCCGGTGATCAGTGGGCCAAGAGCTGCCGCGGTGCCGTTGATCAGGAGCAGCGCGCTGCTCGCCGCGACCATCTGGGAGGCCTCAAGCTTGTCGTTGACGTGTGAGACCGAGAGCGAATAGAGGGTCAGCGCGGAACCCGAGAACAGGGCGGCGAGCGCGAGAAATGCGAACCACGGCAGCGGTCCGAATATCTCGATTACCGCCGCCACGACCGTGGCGATCAGGCACATGCTCGCAATCACCGTGCGACGGTCGAGGCGGTCAGAGAGCCGACCAACCGGGTACTGGGTGAGTACCGCGGCGAGGATGCTGACCGCCATGAACGCGGCCACGCCGCGCGTGCCGAATCCCGACAGCCGTGCATAGACGGGGCCCATGGAGAAGATGATGGAGGAGATCATGCCGGAGAAAGCCACCGCCACCACCCCTAAGGGGGAGTTGCGGTAGAGATCGCGGAATCGGACCCGTTGTGGCGTAGCCGGTCCGCTGACCTCCTGCGCCGAGGCTACGATGGGGACCATCGCCGCCGAGATGAGGGCGGAGACCAGCATGAAGGGTTCGCTCGACTGCGGACTGGAAAGCACCAGCAGGAATTGCGCGCCGCCCAGCCCCACATACAGGACCAGCATATAGATCGCGAGCACCTGACCGCGGTTACTCTTTGAAGCGCGGTGATTCAGCCAGCTCTCGGCTACGACATAGATGCCGGCGAAGCACACACCCGAGATAAAGCGCATCAGCGCCCAGGGAATCGGGTGGACCCAGGACGCATGCACCAGGGGAGCCACGGAGGCGAGAGCGGCGAGGGTGGCGAAGACCCGCACCGGACCGACGCGCCGCATCAGCTGCGGGGCGAGGCGCGTGCCAACGAGGTAGCCCACGTAGTAGCACGACATGATGATGCCGGTGAGGGCGGTCGGAAACGCCTCGCTGGTGGCACGCACGCCTAGCAGCGTGCTCTGCAGTCCCGCGCCCAGCATGAGGACGCCCATGCCGAGCAGCAGCGGCCAGATGGCATAAATCGGATTCACGAACAGCGGGGGTCTTGGTGGTTGCCGGCGGCGGACCGACATCATATACGTTGCCTCACTGCCGAAAGTGCGCAACAGAACGGGGCAGCTGATTTTCGGGAAGCGAGCTGCGCAGTGGCCAGCCGGATCCCCTTCCGTCAGGTCACTCTTCGTCGTCGGGCGAGATCTGGCTCGCAGCCCTCGTGCGCGAGCCTCATGCGCTCAATCACGATGCCCTGGGCGCCTGCCTCAGGGCCAGCTCCCTCCCGGAACTCCGATACCAGGCAGTGCAACACCTTATAGCGCTGTGCCCGCCGACCCGCTGCGCTGCGTAGCTCGATGCAGACGTCACGCCGCCCTCGCTCGCGGTCTGACCCCGCCCGCGGTGGCGGTCCGCTCGCCCATCTCAGAAACGCACGGTGGTGCGTCACGCCGCGTTCGAGTGTGATTGATTCGAAAGGTGTGGACGCTGCGGAATTGTTCTTGGTGGCGCGCTTGCCCCGCGACCCGGGTTTCACGCGACGCTTCAACGGTCCAACCTTGCTGAATCCGGCAACCGGGTTACCCGAAGCCCCCCACAGGATTCGAAACCTGAAGTTCTTGTAGGGATCCGCACGCCGTGCGCTTACCGGGAAGATCGTCATCTGTCATCCCTCCTGGAGCGTGAGGTTCACGGGTGCGAGCCTGAGTGCGCCACCTCGCAAAGCGCCGCATATGGGCCTGCGGGCCCGGCGTGCCGCTGCAGCCGGGCATCCGCGGGTGCACTGGACAGCGGGGCGCCCTGCGGGCGTAAGATTACACTTCGTAACATCCGCAGTGCACGGCGCTGCGCGCCCGAGAATCGGCCCGTCAGCTCCAAGAGAACAATATGCACAGAATCAGTGACACCACCCGATTTGTACCTGCGGCATTTCTCGCGCTCAGCGCACTGGCCGTGCCCGCGCACGCCGACGTAACCGTGCGCGAGCAAACCACCTTTGATCTGAGCCTCATCAAGGCGCACGGCAATGTCACCGAGCTGATCAGCACCGACAAGCAGCGCCGCGACACCGAGTTGCACTGCGAGGGACTGATGTCGCTCGTATGCCGTAACGCCGAGGACGGGCAGATCATCCGCCTGGACAAGGACGTGACGTGGATGCTGGACCCCAAGAAAAAGGAGTACCGCGAGAATCACTTCCCCACCGCCGCAGAGCGGCAGGCCGCCGAGGAAAGGCTGCGGGCGGGATTGGAGAAGCTCAAGCAGTGCCCGGCGGTGCAGCAGCCGGCCGCTACCGCCCCGGACACCTCGAAGTGTCAGATGTCGCCGCCCAAGATAGAGGCACACACGACCGACAAACACGCAAGTTTCGCCAATCACGACACGCGCCTCAGCCAGCTGTCGCTCACCCAGAGCTGCCACAACCCGGACAGCGGTGACACGTGTGATTTCCTGATCACCATGGACTCCTGGCTTACCCAGGATGAGATTGAGGGTGCGGCTGATCGCAAGGCCTTCAGGGAGGCGTACGCGAAGAAACTCGGGCTGACGGATGTGAACTCCCAAGTGGGGCAGGAGATGCGACAATTTCTCGCCCCGTACCGCGACAGTCTGAAGGATCTGTCCGCGAAGGCGGCCGACTTCAAGGGTTATCCGCTGAAGACCGCGGTCCGCATTGCCTTCGGCGGCGCGCAGTGCGCGGCGGCCAAGAACTCAGCCAGTACGGCCGGCGGCAGCAACCCGCTCACGGATGCGAGTTCGGCGGCGGGCGAGGCGGCCACGGGTTCAGCCGCGGGCGCTGCCGGGTCCGCCGCGGGCCAGGCCGCGGGCAACGCGGCGGGCAATGGGGTGGCAGGCGGGATTCTCGGCTCGGCCGCCAGTGCGTTCGGCAGCAAACTCGCCAGCGGCCTGTTCGCCAAGAAATCCCCCGCGCCCGCGCCTGCCGCGCCTGCAGCGGATACGCCGCCAAACATGGTGCAGCTGGCGCAGATCTCGATGGAGACGACCTCGATCAATGCCGCCCCGATACCGCCCGAGCAGTTCGAGATACCTGCAGGCTGGAAGCTCGTGACCCCGAAACCCCAGGCGGAATCCAAGGAGTTCAGTTGTCCGAAATAGGCGCCGCCGCGGCGAGCCTCGCGCAGGCGCCTGCGCGCGCAGCTGAGCCGGATTCGGCTCTGCCCGTGCGCGGATGCGCCGGACTCAGACGGCTTCCCCTCTCCTGCCACTGCTGAACACTGCCCGTTTCGTGAGCACGCCCGAGTGGCTCGTGCGGGACGTGCATCGGTGGCGGCCGTGAATGCAAAGACCCCGCCAGTTCGCGTAGCATCGGCGGACGCTGAACGAGGCCGGGAATGATTGCCCTCACCATCAATGGCACTGCCCAGAGCGTCGATGCAGACGCCGACACACCTTTGTTATGGGTGCTGCGCGACCATCTCGCCCTGACCGGTACCAAGTTCGGGTGCGGCCGGGCCCTCTGCGGCGCCTGTACCGTGCACGTCGACGGCGCCCCGGTGCGCTCCTGCCTCTTGCCGTTGAGCGCGGTTGGGGGCAAGAGCGTCACGACTATCGAGGGGCTCTCAAAGGACCGCAGCCACGCCGTGCAGCGGGCCTGGATTGAGCTCGACGTGCCACAGTGTGGCTACTGCCAGTCGGGGCAGATCATGTCCGCCGCCGCCCTGCTGCGGGACAATCCCTCCCCGAGCGATGCCGACATCGACGCCGCACTTGCCGGGAACATCTGCCGCTGCGGGACCTATCCGCGCATCCGCAAAGCCATCCAGCGCGCGGCCGAATTCCTGCGCGAGGGCAAGACCCCGTGAGCGACAGCCCCGGCGCAGTCTCGCGCTTAGCCGATCCCGGTCGTCGGGTGTTCCTGCAACGCAGCGTCTACCTGGGCAGTGGCCTGGTCGTGGCCATGGTGCTGCCGGCGCTGCGCAGCGGCCCGCGCGCGGCAACCAACCCGGGCAGCCAGATCAATGCATGGCTCAGGATCGGCGCGGATGACTCCATCACCATCCTCGTGGATCGTTCGGAGATGGGGCAGGGCGTATACACCGCGCTGCCGACGCTGATCGCCGAAGAGCTCGAGGTCGAGCTCGCGCACGTGCGGGTCATCGCGGCACCGGTCGGCGAGGCCTACGTCAATGTCCTGAATGGCGGCCAGGTCACCGGCACCAGCAACAGCGTGCCGGAGGGGTGGGAGAAGCTGCGCAAGGCCGGGGCCCAGGCGCGGCTCATGCTGAGCGCTGCCGCGGCGCAGCGCTGGCGCGTGGCGCCCGCGCAGTGTCGGGCGGTCAACGGCGCAATACTCGGGCCGCAGGGCAGAAGGGCGCGCTACGGCGAGCTCGTCGATGCGGCGGCAAGGCTGCCGGTGCCCAAGGAGGTGCCGCTCAAGGCCCCGCAGGATTTTCGGCTCATCGGCAAGCCGCTGGCCAGAGTCGACACGCCCGCCAAAGTTGATGGCAGCGCCGAGTTCGGCCTCGACGTGCAGCTGCCCGGCATGCTGTATGCCGCGATTGCCCTGTCTCCCACACTGGGGGGCAAGGCCACGGCAGTCGATTCGGCCGCGGCGCTGGCGCTGCCGGGCGTGCGCCGGGTGCTGCCGACTGCGAGTGGCGTCGTGGTCGTGGCGGATCACTTCTGGCAGGCGAAGAAAGCGCGCGACGCTTTGCGGATCAGCTGGGATCCCGGAGCCAACAGCAACCTGAACAACGCTGCGATCCGGGCGCTGCTCGACAAGGCCGCCGCTAATCCCGGCGCCTCCGCGATGAAGAGCGACGATGTCGCCGCTGCCCTCAAGGGCGGCAACGCTGCCGACGCGCTTAAGAAGGCGGCCAGGAGCTTTACGGCGGTATACGAGCTGCCGCTGCTCGCGCACGCGACGATGGAGCCGATGAACTGCACGGCAGATGTCCGAGCTGATCAGTGCGACATCTACGTGGGCACCCAGGTTCAGCAGATGACGCAGGCCGCAGCCGCCGAGGCTGCAGGCCTAAAGCCCGAGCGCGTCAACGTCCACACTACCTTGCTCGGCGGCGGCTTTGGCCGCCGCCTGGAGGTGGATTTCGTGCCGGCGGCCGTCGAGGCATCCAAGGCAGTCGGCGCGCCGGTCAAGCTGATCTGGACGCGCGAGGACGACATGACCCACGACCCCTACCGCCCCCCGGCGCGCGAGGAAGTGGCCGCCGGCCTCGACGCCAGCGGCAGGCTTATCGCCTGGTCGCTGCACGTGATCAGTCCGTCGATCACGGCGCGCTTTGACCCGACGAACAAGGATCCGTTTGATTCCGTAATCGAGTACGTGCAGAACTTCCCCTACGCGGTGCCGAACTTCGACCTCAGGTACACGCGCCAGGAGATCGGCATCGACGTGGGCTACCTGCGCTCGGTCAGCCACGCGCCCAACTGCTTTGCGGTGGAGAGTTCCATTGACGAGCTGGCGGCCGCGGCATCGAAGGATCCGCTTACCTTCCGCCTCGAGCTGCTCACCGGGAAGCCGCGCGACACGCAGGTTCTCAAGGTGCTCGCTGAGCGTTCGGGATGGGGTCGGCCGATCGCAGGCCGCCATCAGGGCCTGGCTTTCATGGCAGCCTACGGCGGGCGCATCGCGCAGGTGGCTGAGGTTTCCATCGAGGACGGTCGCCTCAGGATCCACAAGATCACATGCGTCATCGACTGCGGGCAGGCCGTCAACCCGAGAATCATCGAATCCCAGCTCGAGAGCGGCATCGTCTATGGACTCTCGGCGGCTCTGTGGGGCGAGATCACGCTCGAGCACGGCCGCGTCCAGCAGAGCAATTTCAACGACTATCGTGTACTGCGGCTGCACGAAATGCCGGAACTCGATGTGCACATCATTCCGAGCGCCGAAGTTCCGGGCGGTCTCGGCGAGACCGCCGTGCCTCCGGTAGCGCCGGCAGTCTGCAACGCCATTTTTGCCGCCACAGGCAAGCGCCTCAGGTCCTTGCCGATCAGCGCGCACAAGCTCGCCTGAGCACGTCCCGGGCATCGCACCGAGGGGCGCGCGCAGGCATCATGGAAGCCCGCCGGAATCATTTGCCGGCGACTTGCCCGCAACAGATCAAAGGTCTGCGCATGCGCACCATCCTGGCTCCGCTGCTGATCTCGCTGAGTTTCGCCTCCCCCTCAATGGCGCAGACGTCGCCAGCCATCCCTGCCGCGCCCGGGCCCGTCGATATCATCGTGCGGGCCCGTGCGCTCATCGACGGCACGCATGGCGAGGCTGTGCGCAATGCGGAGATCGTGATCCGCGGCAATCGCATCCTCGAGGTGCGCACCGCCGGCACGCGCGCGCCGCCCTCCGGTGCGCAGGTGATCGACCTCGGGGGTGCCACCGTGCTGCCGGGGCTCATCGACTGCCATACTCATATCTTCCTGCAGGGCGAAGATCCCGCGGCGGGCGGCTACGACGTGCAGCTGCTGAAATATCCCGCCTCCTACCGGGCAGCGCGGGCGGTGGTGGCGGCACGCCGCGCACTGGAGCAGGGCTTTACCACGATCCGCGACCTTGAGACCGAGGGCGCAGGCTACGGCGATGTCGGCATCAAGCAGGCGATCAATGAGGGCTACATCCCCGGCCCGCGCATGCTCGTGGTTACCCGCGCGATCTCGACCACGGGCGGCTACAACCTCGAGGGCTACGCCCCGGAAATCGACGTGCCCAAGGGCGCGCAGCTGATCGACGGTCCCATCGAGGCACGCAAGGCGGCACGCGAACAACTGGATCACGGTGCCGACTGGATCAAGGTGTACATGACGCACCGCTCCTGGCTCGACGATGCGGGCGCATTGGTCTCGCAGCCCACCCTCACGGTGGAAGAGCTCAGGGCCATCGTCGATGAGGCGCACGGCTGGCGCCGCAAGGTGGCCTGTCATGCCTACAGCGGCATCGGCCTGCAGCGCGCGCTCGACGGCGGCTGTGACTCGATCGAGCACGGCCTGGAGATCACCGACGCCCAGATCGCGCAGATGCTGAAGCAGGGCACCTGGCTCGTGCCCACGCTGGCGGTCTACTATTACGATCCGGACCCGCCTGACACTGCGAGCGGCAAGCGCGACCGCAAGCGGGTCGAGGTGCACGTGGTGTCGTTCCGCAAGGCGCTGCACGCCGGTGTCAAGATCGCCTTCGGCACCGATGTCGGCGGCTTCCCGTGGACCGATCCGATCGCGCAGGAGTTCGTGCGCGAAGTGGAGCTCGGTATGACGCCCATGCAGGCGATACAGTCTGCGACCTCGCGGGCGGCGGAGCTGCTCGGCAAGCGCGGCGAGATCGGCGTGGTGGCGCCCGGGGCCTACGCCGACCTGGTCGCGGTGCCGGGCGACCCGCTGGCGGACATCGCGGCGCTGCAGAAGGTGTCCTTCGTGATGAAGGACGGCGTGGTTTTCAGAAGGCCGGCCGCCGAGTGAGGACGACCCATGAGTGACTCCAAGCTGCAGTTCTCGGCCGATTCGCTGATGGCGGAGGCGCGCACCCGTTCGGGGGGGCTGCAGGATCTGGGTCCGGGACCCTTCACCGAGCCTCTGGAGCTGTTCGTTGCTGCGCTCGAGGCGGACGCGAGATTGAATCCCGTGGGCCAGTACATCGCCCGGGAGCGGGCGCTGGCGCACATCGTCAACCGGCTGCAGTACGTCAATGACCGCAAGGTCTACCCGGGGATTGCGCGACAGAAGATCGTGAAGCCGGTGTTCATCATCGGCCTGGTGCGCACCGGAACCACCATCCTGCATGACATCCTGGCGCAGGATCCGGCCAACCGTGCGCCCCTCACCTGGGAGGTCACGTTCCCCTCGCCGCCCCCCGCTACCTCGACCTTTCAGAGCGATCCGCGCATTGCCCGCTGTGAAGCGGGGTTCCCGCCGCTCGACGAGCGGCGCGAGAAATTCAAGGCGATGCACCCCATGGGGGCACAGCTGTCGCAGGAATGCGTGGTCATGATGGGGGATACCATGTGTACCCCGCTGTTTCACAACCAGTTCCGCGTTACCCGCTATCAGGACTGGGTCGACCGCGATGCGGACTGGGCCCACGTTTACGATTTTCACCAGAAGCAGCTGCAGCACCTGCAGTCCGGCCATGCCGGGGAGCGCTGGGTGCTGAAGACCGGCGCGCACATGTGGGGGCTGGAACACCTGCTCGCGGCCTACCCGGACGCGCGCATCGTTTTCACGCACCGCGATCCGGTCAAGTCGCTCACCTCCTACGCAAGCCTCACTGCCCTGGTGCGCTCGATGGGGAGCGACCACGTGGATCCGGCAGAGGTTGCCGAGGACTGGAACCCGCGCCTGAGACGTGCGCTCGAGCACGCCATTGCGGTGCGTTCGGCCAAGAAATACCCGCACGCGGTTTTCTACGACATGCGCTTCTCGGAATTCATCCGCGATCAGTTCGCCGTGGTGGAGCAGATCTATGAGGCCTTCGACCTGCCAATGAGTGAGGAGGCGGCGGCGCGGATGAAGTGGTTCATCGCCGACAACCCGCAGGGCAAGCACGGCATCCACCGCTATTCCCCCGAGGAGTACGGCATCCGGCCGGAGGTTGTGCGGCGCGAATTCCGCCCCTACATAGAGCGCTTCGACCTGCCGCCGGAGTAGGCGCGTAGACTTGCGACACCGCCCGGGAGGAGCTTTCCGTGACCACGCCAGTGAAAATCGACTTCGTTTCCGATGTGTCCTGCCCGTGGTGCGTGATCGGCTTGAGGTCGCTTGAGGCCGCGCTCACCCGCGTTGCCGGCGAGGTGAGGGCGGAGATTCACTTCCAGCCCTTCGAGCTCAATCCGCAGATGGCGGCGCAGGGAGAGGACATCGCCGAGCACATCGCGCGCAAGTACGGCTCCAGCGCCGAGCAGCTGGCGCGCAGCCAGGAGATGATCCGCGCGCGCGGCGCGGAGCTGGGTTTCGAGTTTGCCCTGGGCCAGCGCAAACGGATCTACAACACCTTTGATGCCCATCGCCTGCTGTACTGGGCGGAAGGTACGGGCAGGCAGGAAGCCCTCAAGAATGCCCTCTTCGCCGCCTACTTCACCGAGGGGCGCAATCCGAGCGACCCGGAGGTGCTCGTGAGCGTGGCAACCCAGGTCGGACTGGATGCAAACCGGGCGCGCCAGATTCTGGCGTCCGATGACTACGCCGACGAAGTGCGCGCGCGCGAGCAGTGGTATCTCGAGCGGGGCATTCACGCGGTGCCGGCCGTGATTCTCAACGAACGCTACCTTATCCAGGGCGGCCAGCCCGTCGAGGTCTTCGAAGCCGCGTTGCGCAAGGTTGCCACCGAGGCGGGCGTGCCGCCTGCGGCGTGAGTCATGGATCTGGAGGTAGCGATCCCCTACACCGTGCGGGTCAGGGCCAACTCCCGCAGCGTAAGAATTCGGGTGACACACGAGCGAGGCGTGGTCGTCACGGTCCCGCGAGGCTTCGCTGCCGCGCGCATCCGCTCGCTGCTGGCGCGCGAGCTGAACTGGATACGTTCAGCGCTGGAGCGCGTCGCGGCACGCCAGAAGAGTCTGGAGGAGCCCGGCGGCTGGCGACTCCCGTCGCAGATCTGCCTGCCGGCGCTGGCAGCCACCTGGACCATCAGCGCCACCGCCTCGCACAGCCCGAGCGTGACGCTGCGTGAGCTGCCTGCGCAGGAACTCGTGGTGCACGGTGCCATCAGCGATGAAGCCGCCTGCCGCAGGGCGCTGTCGCGCTGGATGGTGCGGCAGGCGCATCGCTACCTGGTGCCCCGGCTTCACACCCGCAGCATTCAGCTGGGTCTTCAATACCGCCGGGTGGCAATCCGCCGCCAGCGAACGCGTTGGGCGAGCTGCTCGTCGCGGGGCACGATCTCGTTAAGCGCAAACCTGCTGTTCCTCGAACCTGCGTATGTGGACTACGTGCTCACGCACGAGCTGTGCCATCTTCGGGAGATGAACCACTCGCGGCGGTTCTGGCAGCTGCTGGCGCAGCACCATCCGGGCTACCGGGAGCTCGACGTGCAACTGCGCCGGATGTCGGGTGCGATTCCGCGCTGGGCGGTACCCGGTCCCTGAGCGCTTCGGCCCGCAAGCTCGGAACGCTTTCTCGCGATGGAAGGGATCGGCGGTGTCGGCTACTCTCAGTTCCGATCCGCCGCCGAGCGCTGCCGCGCGCAAAGCCCACCAAGGAGCCCCAACTGTGGCAAAGATCCTCCCAGGCGTCGGGCCGAAAAATCCGCATGTCGTAGTGCTTTTCGGAGCCACCGGCGACCTGTCGCGGCGCAAGCTGCTGCCGGGGTTGTTCCACCTGTCGAGCTCGGGGTTCATCCCCGGCTGCCGCATCATCGGTGTCTCCCTGGATGAGATGACGCCCGAGGCTTTCCGCCAGTTCGCCCGCGAGGCGCTGAATGAGTTCTCAAGCCGCAAGATCGAGGACCAGGCCTGGGCCGCGTTTGCCGCGAATCTGGACTACCTGCCGCTCGCGAGGGGCACCGGGGCCCTGAAGGCGGCCGTGGCCAAGGCCGAGGAAACCTTTGGCGGGGCGGAGAGCCGCCGGCTGCACTATCTGAGCGTGCCCCCCAACGCCGCGCTCGCGGCCGTGCGGATGCTCGGGGAAGCGGGGCTGGTGGAGCGCTCGCGGATCGTGATGGAGAAGCCGTTCGGCGTTGATCTGCCGAGCGCCGTGTCTCTCAACGCCCACCTGCACGAGGTGTTCCGCGAGGAGCAGATCTTCCGCATCGATCATTTCCTCGGCAAGGAGCCGGCGCAGAATATCCTCGCCTTCCGCTTCGCCAATGGCCTGTTCGAGCCGATCTGGAACCGCAATTTCATCGACCACGTGCAGATCGACGTGCCCGAGCAGCTCGACCTCGGCAAGCGAGTGGGGTTCTACGAGTCCGTCGGGGCCTATCGCGACATGGTGGTGACCCATCTGTTCCAGATTCTCGCCTTCATGGCGATGGAGCCGCCGACCGCCCTTGAGCCGGTGTCCATCAGCGAGGAGAAGAACAAGGTGTTCCGCAGCTTGTCGCCCATCGCCCCGAGCGATGTGGTGCGCGGCCAGTTCATCGGGTACCGGGACGAGCCAGGGGTCGATCCTCAGTCCGATACCGAGACGTTCATCGCGCTCAAGTGCTCGATCGACAACTGGCGCTGGGCCGGTGTGCCGTTCTACCTGCGTACCGGCAAGCGCCTGGCCGAGGGTCAGCGCATCATTTCCATAGCATTCCGGGAACCGCCGCGCAGCATGTTCCCCGCGGACTCGGGCGTCGGGGCGCAGGGTCCGGACCACCTCACCTTCGATCTCGCCGACGCCTCGAAGATGTCGCTGTCGTTCTACGGCAAGCGGCCCGGTCCGGGTATGCGTCTCGACAAGCTCAGCCTGCAGTTTGCGCTGCACGACACGAGCCACATCGGTGACGTGCTCGAGGCCTATGAGAGGCTGATCTTGGATGCGATGCGCGGCGACCACACGCTGTTCAACACCGCAGAGGGCATCGAGCGGTTGTGGGAGGTCTCGAAGCAGCTGCTGGCCTCGCCGCAACCGGTGCGCCCCTATGCCCCCGGCTCCTGGGGCCCGAACTCCATCCATCAACTGATCGCGCCGCACGCCTGGCGCCTGCCCTTCGAGCGTGCCTGGCGCGACCCAAACGTCGCCGGCGCCTGAGCAAGCGGCGCGCCGCCGCCCCTTGCCTAGGAGACCGGCGAGACCTTCAGATCCCAGATTTGCTCCGCGTATTCCCGGATGGTGCGATCACTCGAGAACCCGCCTGACGCGGCCACGTTGCGGATGGCCTTGCCCGTCCAGGCATCAGGGTCGGCATAGCAGCGATCCAATGCACGGTGCGCACGCGCATAGTCGCCGAGGTCGGCGAGGTGGCGATAGTGATCGCCGCCCTCAAGCAGGGCATGGCGCACCGGGTCGAAAACGCCGCGCTCCTGCCCGGTGATATGGTCGCTGACCATCAGCTCGAGCGCCGCGCGCGTCTCGGGCTCGTTGCGGTAGTGCCAGTAGGGGTCGTACCAGCCCGCGCTGTCTGCCACCTGCTGCGCCGTCAGGCCGAAGAGAAAGAAGTTGTCTTCGCCCGCCGCGGCAGCCATCTCGATGGTCGCGCCATCGCGTGTGCCGATGGTCAGCGCACCATTCATCATGAATTTCATGTTGCCGGTGCCGCTGGCCTCGTAGCCGGCAGTGGAGATCTGCTCCGAGACGTCGCTTGCAGGAATGAGACGCTCGGCAAGACTGACGTTGTACTCGGGCAGGAATACGACCTTCAGCCGCCCGTGCACGATCGGATCGGCGTTGATGACGGTGGCCGTGCGGTTGATCAGCTTGATGACGAGCTTCGCGAAGTGATAGGCGGGCGCGGCCTTGCCCGCGAAGAAGAAGGTATGCGGCGTCATCTCATAGCTGGGGTCCTGCCGCAGTCTGTTATAGAGCACCAGTACATGCAGGATGTTGAGTAACTGGCGTTTGTATTCATGGATGCGCTTGATCTGGCTGTCGAAGATCGAGTCAGGATCGACTACCTCGCCGTAAGCCGCGCGCAGCCATGCGGCGAAGGCCAGCTTGGCCTCGCGTTTGGCATTTCTGAACTGCTCGCGGAAGGCAGCGTCCGGCGCCCGCGGCAGCAGCTCACGTAGCTGGTCGAGATCGGTGACCCAGCCCGCGCCGATGGTCGCCGTGATGAGCCCGGCGAGCGCTGGATTGGCCTGCTGCAGCCAGCGCCGCGGCGTCACGCCATTGGTCTTGTTGTTGAAGCGCTCCGGATACAATTCGGCAAAATCACGCAGGACGTGCTTGCGCAGCAAGTCAGAGTGTATGGCGGCTACGCCATTGGTGCTGTGCGACCCCACCACTGCCAGATGCGCCATGCGTACGCGCCGCGACGGCGTCTCCTCGATCAGGCTGACGCGCGTCACGCGTGCATCGTCGCCCGGGTAGCGGCGGCGCACGTCATCGAGGAAGCGCCGGTTGATCTCGTAGATGAGCTCGAGCTGCCTCGGGATCAGCGTCTCAAAGAGGCTGACCGGCCACTTCTCGAGCGCCTCGGGCAGCAGCGTGTGATTGGTATAGGCCAGCGTACGCAGGGTGATGTCCCAGGCCTGCTCCCAGGGCAGCCGGGCCTGATCGAGGAGTATCCGCATCAGCTCGGCGACGCACAGTGCCGGATGCGTGTCGTTCATCTGCACCGCCACCAGATCCGGCAGCTTCGACCAGTTGACGTCGCGACTCTTCAGCAGGCGCGCCATGATGTCCTGCAGCGAGCAGCTCACGAGGAAGTACTGCTGCACGAACCGCAGGGTGCGTCCGGCTTCGGTCGAATCGTCCGGGTAGAGCACGCGCGTTACCGACTCAGCGGCCACGTTGTTAATGACGGAGCCGGCAAAGTCTCCCTGCGAGAATTCAGCGAAATCGAAGGATTCCGGCGCGGCAGCCCGCCACAGCCGCAGCGTGTTCACGCAATTGGCGCCGTAGCCGACGACCGGCCGGTCATACGCCATCCCCAGCAGCCGCGCGCGGCGGTTAGGCGTGAACTTAAGGCTGGAGCCGTGTAGCTCGACGGTCGCGTTGAGGGGTACTGCGTACACCTTGGTGGGCCGGGCGACCTCCCAGGGGTCCGGGTTTCGCAGCCAATTATCCGGCTGCTCGGTCTGGGACCCGTTCTGGATGACCTGGCGGAAGATCCCGTACTCGTAGCGCAGGCCGTAACCGATCGCCGGATACTGCAAGGTTGCCAGGGAGTCGATAAAACAGGCCGCCAGGCGTCCGAGACCACCGTTTCCCAGGCCCGCGTCGGGCTCCTCTTCAATCAGTGCGTCGAGGTTCCAGCCCTGATTCTGCAGCGCGCGCCGCACCAGAGGCTCCGCCGACAGATTCATGATGTTGTTGCGCAGCGTGCGCCCCAGCAGGTACTCCATGGACATGTAATGGATGCGCTTGGGGAGGGTGCGCTCGCGCACCCGTCCGGTCTTGATCCAGCGATGCGCAATCAGATCGCGGATGAAGCGGCTGGTCGCTTCGAATTCCTCTCGCGTGGTCGCGGCGGGCGGGTCAACGATGTGCTCGCACAGCAGGTAGCGCTCGGTCCATTGGTCGGCGTGGTCGGCAAGGCCGAGCCGCTCCAGGCGCCGCATCATCGCGGGGCTGACCGGGTCAGGCGGGCCTGTGGGCGCTGATATCGCCGGCGTGGGTTCGCTCATCGGCAATCACCTCTGGCTGGCGGCAGCACGTGCATATCGCGCCCGGGCGCCGGCGCTGGCCGTGGCACGCCCGTGACCGGGGAGTCTAACGTCTCAGCCCGTGACCGGATGCTGCGTTTGCGTGCGCGCGCGGCTCGGCAGGCCCACGCAACAAATCTGTCACACTGGCAGAGGACCATCTTCGTTTTTGTGTACGCGGAGTCACCCGATGTACGCGGAGTCACCCGATGGCTGAGTTTTCCTCCCTCGATGGCGATGAAATCATCCGCCGCATCAGCCGCGACCTGGCCGACGGCTACGACGAAGAGCTGGAGATGGAGACCGAGGATGGGCGCGATAACGCCCACGGCGCCGACGCAGCGCTCGCCGAGGCCAGTGAATACCGGCGCCAGTATTTCCGGCAGCTGTTCCGCCTGCAAGCCGAACTGATAAAGCTCCAGGACTGGGTCGTGGCAACCCGCCAGCGGGTCGTCATCCTCTTTGAGGGGCGCGATGCCGCCGGCAAGGGCAGCGTCATCAAGCGCATTTCGCAAAGGCTCAATCCGCGCGTGTGCCGCGCCGTCGCCCTGCCGGCACCCAACGATCGGGAGCGCACCCAATGGTACTTCCAGCGCTACGTGCCGCATCTGCCTGCGGGCGGAGAGATCGTGCTGTTCGACCGCAGCTGGTACAACCGCGCCGGGGTTGAGCACGTCATGGGCTTCTGCACAGCGGAAGAGTATGAGGAGTTCTTTCGTTCGGTGCCGGAGTTTGAGCGCATGCTGGTGCGCTCCGGAATCCGCCTGCTCAAGTACTGGTTCTCCATCACGGACGAGGAGCAGCACCTGCGGTTTCTGTCCCGCATCCACGATCCCATGAAGCAGTGGAAGCTGAGTCCCATGGACCTGGAGTCACGACGGCGCTGGGAGGACTACACCAAGGCCAAGGAAGTGATGCTGCAGCGCTCGCACATTCCCGAGGCGCGCTGGTGGGTCGTACAGGCGGTGGACAAGAAACGCGCACGGCTCAATTGCATCGATCATCTGCTCAAGCAGTTTCCCTATGCCGAGGTCCAGAAGCAGCCGATCGAGCTGCCCGAGCGCGAGCACCACGAGCACTACTCGCGCCAGGCGGTGCCCGCGGAGATGCTGGTGCCGGAGGTCTATTAAGGCCGGCGAGCAGGAGCGCGCGGTGCAGGTTTAGACTGCGCGCATGGATGAGGAAACCCTCGAGCAGATTCAGACCCGGATTGCCTTCCTCGAGCGCGCGAATGCGGAACTCGGCGAGGTCGTGTTCCGGCAGCAAAAGGAAATCCAGTCTCTCACTGCGCGGATCCGAGAGGTGCTGCAGCGACTTGAGGCGGCGCAAAGCGCCCAGGAGGAACGTCCCGCAGAGGACGAGCGTCCGCCCCACTACTGAGCTGGGTTCCCGCCCGCGCGGCCGCAGTTGCGTTTGCAATCGCGCCGTCCTATGGTCGCTGCGAATGCACCCGGGCTCGAGGGCTCACATCCCGAGCCGCGCCGTAACAGTGCACGCAAAAACGCGCTCAGAACAACCAACCGAACTGAGGGGAACCGTCATGAAGGTAACATATTCCTGCATCCTGCTTTTAGCCGCGGCCATCTGCGGCGGGGCGACAGCCCGGGCCGGCGATCGCGAGCAGGGCCTTGTGCTCGGCGACAGTGTCGCATTTGCCTACATCGCCTCGGCCGGTCACGCGTACATCAATCCGGAGAATTTTCTCGGCTTCCACAACGAGCTTGGCAGGTGGCGTGGCGTTGATGTCGCCGATGCGGCCTGTCCGGGTGAGACCACCGGCAGCTTCCTGTCCTCCACCGCTCCGGACAACGGCTGCCGCGCCTACCGCGCGGCGTTTCCGCTGCACGTCCAGTACAGCGGCACGCAGCTCGAGTTCGCCAGGCAATTTCTGAAGAAGAATCGCGACGTGCGATTCGTCACGATCACGCTGGGCGCCAATGACGGTTTCCTGCTGGAAGACAGCTGCGCCACGGCGCCCAATCCTACCGCTTGCATCGAAGCGGGTGTGCCGGCCCTGCTGGCGCAGGTGGAGACCAACCTCGCGACGATCATCGCCGACCTGCGTGGCACGGGTTACGGTGGCACCATCATCGTCACCAATTACTACTCCACCGACTACTCCGATGCGGCCGGCACTGCGCTTACGGCGCTGCTGAACGGGGCCATCACCGCCTCCGCGCACGCCTACGGGCTCCGGGTGGCGGATCTGTTCACGGCGTTCGAGAACGTGGCTGCAAACGCAGCCTTCGCTGGCAAGACCTGCAATACGGGGCTGCTGAATGCGCTCGCATGCCAATCAGTCGCTGTGCGATGTGCATCCGAGTCAGTCGGGCCAGAAGCTCATTGCCGAGACCATCGCGCACGTCCTGCCCTGGTACTAGACCTGAAAATGGCCGGCGGGCCGGGCGGCCCGCAGCCCGCCGGCCGGGATTTCCCGACTCCGCCGCACCGCTGGCGCGGACTGACAGCGGGCTTACGGTAGACTCGGGACTGGTTAAATCAGGAGCGGGTAAGCATGAATAGGCTCATCGTTGTAGGGATCTTGTGTGGCCTGGCAGTGGCGCTTTCCGGCTGCGCGAAGAAGGGGCCGGTGGAGCAGGCGGGTGCCAAGGTCGATGAGACCGTGCGCACCATCAAGAACGGTGGCGAGAAGACTACCGCAGACAAGATGAATGATGCGGCCCAAGACGCCAGCAAGGACGTCCAGAAGGCGGCCGACGACCTGAAGAAGTGAAACCGCGGGGGCCGGGCGCGGTCTGCGCCGGGCCCCGCAGCTCACCCCAGCTAGAGCCAGCCCCAGGCCTTGAGCTTCATCTTCAGCATCAGCACCAGGTAGTGCCAGGCAGTGCCGAGCTGCTCCAGGAACGTCGGCTTGTACCGGGCGCGCTCGCGGATGTAGTGACGCAACGCCGTCAGGTCAGTGGCGCTCAATTCCGGGAAGGGCGGCATACCCCGGCTCTGTAGTCCCCCCTGCAGCACCGTGTTAAACGCTTGCGCGTCCAGGGGTATCTGCGAGGCGCGCAGGTCAGGGGCGAAACCGCCGGCGACGACACCGGCGCCATGACAGATCAGGCAGCGCTGGTACAGGGTGCGTCCCTTGAGCGCCAGTGCGGCGTCCACCTTGAACGCGGGATCGTCAACGGGTACCGGCTGTGACGGTGGCGGGGAGGGCGGCAAGGCCGCGTTACCGCCGATCACGTAGGTGAGCAGGCGTCGCGGATGGTCGCGGCCCACCCAGCCGTGCTGGGCGCTGAGGGAGCCCAGCAGCATCTGACCGCCCGCCCAGCCGGCGAGGATCGACACGTACTGGCGGCCGCCGACGCTGAAGGTGATCGGTGGCGCCTGAGTGCCCACGCCCATATCGGTGCTCCACAGGATCGCGCCGGTCTTGTCATCGCGCGCCACGAACTTCCCGTCGGCCTGTCCCTGGAACACGAGGCCTCCGTGGGTGCTCATGACGCCGCCGTTGGTGGCCCCGGGCAAGGCGACCTCCCAGGCCTTTTTCTGCGTGGCGGCGTCCCAGGCGAGCAGCGAGCTGCTGCCGGCGCTTTTTGGGATATCGTCGTGGAATGCGTTGATCCCCATCGGACCGTCGCGTTCCATGTCATAGGTCTTCGGATCGAGTCCCTTGTCGTTGTAATAGCCGGCCATCTCGTGCGCTGGGATGTAGGTCAGTCCGGTGTCCGGGCTGAATGACATGGGCTGCCAGTTGTGCAGGCCCCCGGAACCGGGCCACATCAGGGCCTCGCCGTCCTCGTAGCGCACGCCGCGGTTCTCGATGGGCCGGCCCGTGGCCATGTCGATGCCCTTGGCCCAGGTGACCTTGCCGAGCTTTTCCGCCGAAATGAGCTTGCCGGTCTGCCGGTCGATCACATAGAAGAAGCCGTTCTTCGGCGCGTGCAGTAGCACCTTGCGTGGCTGGCCATCAATGGGAATGGTGGCGAGCACCAGGTCCATGGTGGAGGTGAAATCCCAGCTCTCGCCCGGGGAGGTCTGGTAGTGCCACAGGTATTCGCCGGTGTCGGCATCAAGTGCCACGACTGAGCACAGAAAAAGATTGTCGCCGCCGCCCGGGCTGCGGATCTTGCGGTTCCACGGGCCGCCGTTACCGGTGCCGATGTAGATGCGGTTGAATTCCGGGTCGTACGTCATGCTGTTCCAGGCAGTCCCGCCGCCGCCGTACTTCCACCACTCCCCGGTCCAGGTCTTGGCGGCCATTTCCATGGCCTTGTTCTCGAAGCCCTGGGACGGATCCCCGGGCACGATGTACCAGCGCCACAGCAACGCACCGCTCTGCGCGTCGTAGGTCGTGACGTAGCCGCGCACGTGGCCGAAGTCGGCGCCGCCGTGCCCGATGATGACCTTGCCGTTGAATACCCGCGGCGCGCCGGTGATGTAGCGGTTGTCCCCCGGCTCGGTGGTGAGGGTCTCCCACACGAGCTTGCCGCTCTTGGCATCCAGTGCGAACAGCCGCCCGTCCTGCACGCCGGCGATCACCTTGCCGTCCCAGAACGCCAGGCCGCGCACGCCCCAAGCCATGCGCATCTTCGTGGCATCGACCTTCGGATCGTAGCTCCACAGCACCTTGCCGCTGACCGCGTCCACGGCGTAAATCACGCTGAAGCCGACCGCGATGTAGATCACCCCGTCGACTTCCACCGGTGCGCTGGACACGTTCCAGACATCCGGCAGCTCCAGCGACCAGGCCAGCCCCAGCTTCTGCACGGTCTGGCGGTTGATCTGATCGAGCGGGCTGAAGCGCTGTTCGCTGAAAGTGCGCCCGTACTCAGGCCAGTCCGTCCCGCCTTTCTCGTCTGCGAGCACTGTGTTGTCGATGCCGGCGCGGACCTGGCTGTGGGCCAGGCAAACGATCACGAGTGCGGCAAGGGAGGCCTGACGCAGGGCTCCGGCACGTGGCATTTCGAATCCTTTGGTGTTTCTGGGCTGCCCCAGGCAGCGTATGCCCCGCGGGCAGGCGCCTGGAAACGTGACTTTACCCTGCGCGGTGCATCGTGCGCGAACGGCTGAGCTCTAGTCGGTACGGACGAGGGCAGATATGCCATATCTGACATCGGCCGCCAGGTCATCGCGGTCAGAAGCCCTCAGCGGGCGGCACCGTGGATGAGCGGGTTGCCGGCCTCGCGCCAGGCTTTCATTCCGCCATCAAGAGCCACTGCACCCTGAAACCCCATGGTCCGCAGGGTCGCTGTTGCGAGGGTGGAGATGCGCCCGAACTCACAGCAGACCAGAATGCGTGCCGTCGGGTCCTGCAGCTCATCGTTGACCCGCAGCTCCAGCTGCCCACGCGGCAGGTGCAAGGCGCTAGGGATGTGGCCGGCCTCGTAGGCGTCGCGCTCGCGGACGTCCAGGACGATCAACTGGCCGCGCCCGGCCGCGAGGCGCGCTTTCAGCTCATCGAGCGACATGAACGGAACTCCTGCGGCGGCATCGGAAAGCATCTGCGCGACTGTCTTGCCGCCGCTCATATTGGTACGCAGCGCTTCGGTCACGTGCGTGGGCATGGTCAGATTGAGGGTCTGCATCATATTGATGAAGGCACTACGCTCAGTTTTCTGCAGGCGCGGATTGTCGAGGAGTTCCTGGCCGATGGTGGAATGGGTGCGCCCCTTGTACTCGTGCGCCGGAAACACCTTCAGACCGGGATCGAGTCGTAGCACGCTCTCAAAGAGACTCTCGTACAGGGCCGCCGCATCCCCGGTCGGAAGATCGGTGCGCCCGGTCGCCCCGATCAACAGCGTGTCGCCTGTGAATATCCGGTCCTCCACCTGTAGGCACATCGAATCGCGCGTGTGGCCCGGCGTATGCAGCGCCTGCAGGCGCAGGCGCCCGACTACGAGCAGCTCCCCGCCTTCGAGATGAAGGTCGACGAAGGGCGCCGGACTGGCGCGATGCATCACGACCGGTACGTTGAGCTGGCGTGCCAGCTGGCGGGTCGCGGAAAAGTGATCCGCATGCGTGTGCGTATCGATGAGGTAATGGAACCGTAGTCCGTCCCGTGCAGCCAGGGCGAGGTAGCGGTCGATTTGGCTCAGTTCCGGATCGACCAGTGCCGCCGCACAGGTGTGCTCGCAGCCGATCAGGTAGGAACGGCAGCCGCCGCTTGCAACCGTCTCGAAGATCATCGGATGGGCTCCCGCAGAATCGTGGCCCCGGCTTGTCACGGCGGTGGGCGGAGCCGTGCTTATTGGGTGGGACCGTTGTCGTTTTGTCGCTGGTGCGTACCTCGATGGAATATGAGGTTTCTGCCCACTCCTGTCTAGGGGTTCACCGGTCTGCGTTGCCTCAGGGATTGGGCGCGGCGCGCGGACTCGGCACCTGCCGCGCCACGACCCGCAGGATTCCCATCATGCCGCCGTCCTCATGCTCGAGCACATGGCAATGGTAGACGAACGTCCCCACCGTGTTCGGATCGCGAAAGTCCATGCGCACGCGGACGCTCGGGAACTTTCCCATCTGCGGATCGTAGAAGGGCACGTTGACCGTGTCGCGCAGGAAGGGCTCCCTGACCGGCAACCCGAACCAGTCAAGCAGCAGGAAATGGATCTGGTGGATGTGGAATGCGTGCAGTTCCGTGGTGCGGTTCTCGATGATCCAGTCTTCGATGTCACCCTGCCTGGCAACGATGTCCGGCTCGGCCGCGGAGGGGTCGAAGGGCCTTGGGTCCTTGCCCTGCTCGGTAATGAAATAGGTAATCGGGCTGCGTGGGTCCGCGGGATCCGCGTGCACCTCCGAGAAATACAGTTTGCGCACCCGCACCGGCTGCAGGTCTCCAAGCCACTTGCCGGGGCGCCGCGGCGCAGGTCGCGGGTGTAGATCGAGGATGGAGGTCGGCTGCGGCGCGTCGGCTGCGGCAAGCAGCGTCGCGAGAGTACGGTTGGGATCATTGTCGCCACTCGCGCCGGTATCGACCGAGCGGGTAATCAAAGAGGCCGCTACGCCGGCGGGCGGCCCGGTCACGATGAACTCCACCCGTCCGCCGGGGGGAATGCCGATGTGGTCGACCCACTCGACGTGCGGCGCGCCTGCGCCGCTCACGTTGATCGGTACGCCGTCAATGGCCACGATGCCCAGGCGCTGCGCCGTCTCACCGAACAGCACCGCCAGGTGCAGATAGGTGATCGCTGCGGCGTTGAGTACGCGCCACAGCTGCCGCTCACCGGGCCGCATCGTCATGCGCGCCGGCGGGTAATCCGGATACGGTACCGGCACGAAATTGACCGACAGGTCCTTTGCCGGCTTGCCGTACCCGGTGTGCGTGTTGATCGAGTCGCCATCAGGATCCAGCAGGATCTGCGCAGTAACCGGCTCGCTTGGCGAGGGCGGCGCGTCGGGATTGCTGAGGTTCTGATCCCGCACCACGAGCACCCTCTCGGGCAGGCCGGCCACCTCCGGTATCGCGCGCTCCAGACCTTCTACCAGCAGCGCTCCTGATGCTCCGCCGAGCACGGATCTGCTACTGAACCCGTGGATGTGGGGGTGATACCAGTAGAGCCCGGGGGGCTGCCCCCGGGGAATGCGAAGGTGGTATTCGAACGTGGCACCGGCCGGGATCGAGGTTCTCAGGACTTCGTCCTGGTGGCACACCGGTGGCACCGCAAGCCCGTGGAAATGCAGATTGGTCGCGCTCGGGTTCATCGCTCCGCTGCTGCACATGCGACGCTGCGCGTCCGCTGTAGATCGCAGCGTCGGCGCGGGCGAGCCCGGCTCTTCCAGGCGGTTGGTCAGCCTCAGGACCAACAGGTCTCCGGGCCGCACCCGCAGCGTCGGCGACTGACTGCCGTCGGGGAGCAGGTAGCAGTACCGCACGGTCCCGTCTGCAGCGTGATCGTTGAAGATCGCAAGCTCGAGTCTGAGTACGCCATTGCGGCTGCGGACGTCACGCGGCTCCGTAACCGCGCTGCCGGCGGCCGGTCGCGGGCACGTCATGCCCTCCGGGAAATGGGCCATGCCCGCCGTGGCACAGGTCCCGCCGAGGCTGAGAATCACGGCGCTCGCCGCGGCGGCCAGCCTTCGCCGCTGCTGTGTCGAAAGCATTTGCATCACGCTGGCGGAGCTCTTCGGGTACCCGCAGTGGAGGCCGCGATTTATGTTGCAGCTCGGTTACATGCGTATGACAGCTGCGGGCGGCTGGCTTGATCTGAAGGATGAGACCGTGATGTCACAAATCCGATAAGGACGCTTTGTATCGTCGCGAAGCTCCAAAGGAGCATTGCCACTCAAGGGAGAAAACCGTGACGCGACACACTATCGCGGCGCTCGCCTATGCGGCGCTGTCGGCTTCGTTAGCAACCCTGACCCACGCGGATGAGAACCGAGGACAGAACCAGACCCTGACGCCCATTCGGCACGTGGTCGTGCTGTTCCAGGAGAACGTATCCTTCGATCACTATTTCGGGACTTATCCGCATGCGCAGAACAATGCCGGCGAGACGCCGTTCTATGCGCAGCCGCTGACGCCGCGCAGCAACGGGCTCGGTCCGGAGCTGCTGCGTAACAATCCGAACAAGAATGCGGCCGGCACGGAGCAGGCGAATCCGACGCGGCTGTCCCCCGCGCAGGCCTACACCTGCAGCCAGAACCACAACTACGGGCCCGAGCAGCAGGCCATCGACAGCGGCCTCATGGACGTATTCCCACAGTTCACCGGTCGTACCACGAGCGAGGGCTGCGCCCCGGACGGCACCACGGTGCTCGGCTACTACGACGGCAACACCGTCACGGCGCTGTGGAACTACGCGCAGAATTTTGCGCTGAACGATAATTACTTTGACGCGACCTTCGGCCCCTCCACCCCGGGTGCGATCAACCTGATCGCGGGCCAGACTTACGGCGGCATGCTGTACTTCGGCAGCGGTTCCTCCGGATCGGCCTACCCGACCACCTACGCTCCCGGGCAAACCGTGGTCACCGACATCGGCGATTTCGACCCGTACCTCGATGACTGCGGGGCCGACGCGGGCGGCACTGTCACAACGACCGCTACGCTGCGCATGACCGGCAAGAACATCGGCGATCTGCTGAATGCGGCACACGTGACGTGGGGCTGGTTCCAGGGTGGCTTCCGGCCGACGGCGCCAGCGGTACTCAACAGCGACGGCAGTTCGGCGAAGCCTGCCGTCTGTGGCGCCACGCACACCGGCCATCCGGGCGTGCCGAACCCGGTCGCGCCACTCCTCACCGGTGCCGATATCCACACACCGGTATTCGACTACGTCGCGCACCACAATCCGTTCATGATGTACGCGAGCACGGCGAACCCGCATCATCTGCCGCCGTCCTCGCCGCGCGCCATCGGCTTCACCGATCAGGCTAACCACAACTACGACGCGAGTGACTTCTTTACCGCGCTGCAGACGGGCAATCTGCCGTCGGTCTCGTTCGTCAAGGCGCCGGCCTACGAGAATGGCCACCCGGGCAACTCAGACCCGACCAGCGAGCAGAACTGGATCGTCAGCACGGTGAACCGGATCATGCTGTCGCCCTACTGGGCCGACACCGCCATCATCATCACCTACGATGACTCGGACGGCTGGTACGACCACGTGAACGGGCCGATCGTCAGCCCCTCGGACGTCTCGGTCGATGGGCTGGGTGGACCTGGCAACTGTGGCAAGCCGCTGCCGGGCGCGAATCCGGCCCGCTGCGGCCACGGTCCGCGGCTGCCGCTGCTGGTGGTCTCACCCTGGGCGCAGCCGAACCATGTCGATCACACACTCACCGACCAGGCCTCGGTCATCAACTTCATCGAGGCGAACTGGCGACTGGGCAACATCGACGGCGTCACCGCTGCACCGAACGGTCAGGGTTCGTTCGATCGGTACGCCGGCACGCTGACGCACATGTTCAGCTTCGAGACGCCGCCGTACCGCGAAACGGTGTTGCTGAACTGCAATGGCAGCTACCTCGAGCGCCATCAGCAGGCGCCTTCCAGCTGTCCGTAAACCGCCGGTGTGTTGCCGGGCCGCGGACGTCGCGGCCCGGCATCCGGGCGAAGTGGCCGCTTACGCCAGCCGCCATTTCTTAGGAAGTAGGATTTCGTCGATGGCGTGCACTACGCCGTTGGTGGCGACAAGATCGGCGTGCACGATGCTGGCGCCGTTGATGGACGTGTGCGCTCCCGATCCGAGCATTGTGAGCGAGGTGCCCTGCAGGGTCTCCACCTCGCCGGCGTGCAAGTCCTTCACATCGAAGTAGCCCGGAATCACGTGGTAGCTGATGATCGCGGCGAGGCGCGTGGCATTGCGGAGCAACGCGCCCTGCGCCTGCGCGGAAAGCTTCGCGAAGGCGGCGTCCGTCGGGGCGAACATGGTGAAGGGCCCCCTGGCCCCCAGTGTTTTTACCAGGCCCGAGGCCCTGATGGCGTCTGCAAGCCTAGCGAAGTTCTCCATCGCTGCCAGGGTCTCAACCACGTTGCGCGTCACTGGCGCGTACGTTCGTTGCGTCAGTTCGGCGGCGGGCGCGCCATCGGGATTCTCCATGGGTCACGAGCTCCAGGTATTTTTGCGGAATCGAGATGAGGCCGCGCTGTACTCAGCCTGCAGGTGCGCATCGTTGCCGCGCGCCGGGAGGAAACTTGGCGACCCATCGCCGGGCTGATTTGCCCGTGCGAACTAGCGCTGCGAGCGACGCGCCCGGGGTGCTATTTGGGAGCTTCGACCAGGCGCGCCAGCCGGGCGCGCTGTTCGTCCCGCACCTCGTCGAGGCTGAGACGCGTGCCGACGGCGATAACATCCAGGATCGGGTGCGATGCATCGGAGGGCAGTCGCAGCCCGTGAAGTTTCTCCCAAATGCGGATGCGGACATCAGGCGGGTTGCGATCCGAGTGCTGAGCCTCCAGATCCTCGCGCCGCTGCTGCACACGTTCGGCTTCCTGCAGGGCAATGCGCGCGCGGTGTGACTGGATTAGCTCAGTCGCGCTGGGCCGAGGTGCAGTGTCGGTGGTCATGAGCCATGAGGTCGCGTTCAGAGGCTTCTCCGTGAATTACGCTGCCCGCGGCAGCTCAGCAATGCAGCGGCGAATCTGATCACGCGCCCCACCGCTGGAAAACGAGGATCAGTCTGCGCTTGCCGCCGGGACATTGGAAGGTAAATCTTTCGACGCAGCGGCGCGCCGTGGATGAGGCGTCCTCGCCAAAGAACATCGCCCATCCTGCAAGAGGAGGAGGTCGGCGACCACTGCATCGGGTGAGCGCCCGCCTGGCTTCTCGAACGCGCTTGCTGTGAGCGCCGTCATCGGCGCTTATCTTCTGCACTCGGCCGCGGGCGGAAATTTTCCGGCGCACGCCGTCGAGTGCAGTCGGTCGATGAACCGGACATCGAGAACGACGTGGGATTCCTGAGCGAACTTGCCGCATTCCTCAGGTCGCACTGGGCGGTCTGGCCGCAGCCTGACCCGATTCTACTGCTGGTCGTGGGGGGCTTTGCTGCCGCTGGCGGATCAGCTGCCGCGACTGAGTGCGGTCGCGGGCGCGACTGTGCTCGCACCGGTCTCGCGCGATGACCACGGGCACTATGCGAACGGGAACCTGATCAGTCGCCTGGCAACGAAGGTGCCGGTGTAGTAGTCGATGCAGTACGCAGTGCTATGACCTAGCACCAGCTCGGCCATGCCTGCCAGCGCGCACAGAAGCAGGAGTGCCCAGAGGATCAGGAGGAGTCGCTGGTGCCTCTCGATCAGTGCACGTGCCCGGGCGCGATCAGTCGCAGCCACCGCGGTACCGGGGTCATGGCACCTGCCAGTGGCCAGTCGACAGCCATCCGCGCCGGGCCGATGATCGCGGGGGCAGCACCGTTCATCGACCGCATCTTATGCCCGAGCTACCTGACCTGACCGTCTATATGGAGGCACTCGATCGCAGGATCCGCGGCCGCCGCCTGGAGCGCGCGCTCATTCCCTCGCCGTTTCTGCTGCGCACGGCGCTGCCGCCGATTGACTCAGTCAGCGGCAGGCGCGTGACGGGGCTGCGCCGTATCGGCAAGCGCATCGCGATCGGGTTCGAGGGCGATCTGTGGCTGGTATTCCACCTCATGATTGCCGGACGGTTGCATTGGTTTGCAGCGGGCACCGCGCTGCCTAAGCGGGCGGTGCTGGCGCGCCTTGAGTTTGAGAATGGCACGCTGACCCTGACCGAGGCGGGCACCAAGCGCCGCGCGTCGCTGCACCTGGTCGAAGGGGAGGCAGGCCTGGCACTGCAGGATCCGGGCGGACTCGAGGTGCTTGGCGCGGACCTCGAACAGTTCGCCGCACGCCTGCGCAGCGAGAACCATACTCTGAAGCGCGCCCTCACCGATCCGCGGCTCTTCAGCGGGATTGGCAATGCCTATTCCGATGAGATCCTGCACGCGGCGAAGCTGTCCCCTGTCATGCTGACCAGCCGGATCGACGAGGCAGCAGTCGCACGCCTGTATCGCGCCATCCGGGAACAGCTGCAGGGATGGACGGAGCGGCTGAGGCGCGCCGCCGGCGGCGAGTTCCCCGAAAAGGTCACCGCGTTCCGGGACGACATGGCGGTGCATGGCCGATTCGGCTTCCCCTGCCCGGTGTGCGGGACACCCGTGCAGCGTATCCGCTACGCCGAGAACGAGACGAACTACTGTGCCCGCTGCCAGAACGGGGGCCGGCTGCTGGCAGACCGCGCGCTGTCACGACTGCTGAAGGAAGACTGGCCCCGCAGCGTCGATGGCTTCGATCGCGACGCCTAGATCCCTTCCTCCTGCCGGCAGCGACCCGCCGGCTGGCGTCGGATGTCCCAGGGCCACAGCGGCCGCGCCGGCCGCCGCAGCGGTTATCATGGGCGCCACGCCCTTGGAGTCCCTATGCTGAGCTGGTTCGAGCGGCGGGTCGATCCCTACCCGCCCACGGTCAGGCGCGCTTATTCGCGCGAGCTGCTGCCGTTTCTATGGCAGTGCGCGGAAGGCCTGCGTGGCTATCTCTTGGCCATGACGATCCTCACCGGCCTGATCGGGGCTTTTGAGGCGCTGCTGTTTTCCATGCTCGGGCGCCTGATCGACTGGATGGGCCACTCCACCCCAGAGCACTTTCTCGCCGACCAGCGCACCCACCTGTGGATTCTGGGACTGATCCTGGCGGCCAGCCCGCTCGTCATCGCGCTGCAGGCCTGGATCAAGTATCAGGCGATCACGCCCGTGTTTCCCATGCGGCTGCGCTGGATCTTTCACCAGCAGATGCTCAGCCAGAGCATGAGTTTCTTCCATGACGAGTTCGCCGGGCGTATCGCGGCGAAGGTGATGCAGACCGCACTCGCAGTGCGGGACGCCTGGGTCACGGTGGCCGACATTCTCGTCTACGTCGTGGTCTACCTGATCACTGTCGCAGTGGTGGTTGCAGCCTTCGACGCCTGGCTGCTCGCGCCGTTCATCGGCTGGGTACTCGCCTACGGCGCGGCGCTCGCGTATTTCGTCCCCAGGCTCGGCAAGGTCGCTTCCGATCAGGCCGACGCCCGCTCCCTCATGACCGGCCGGGTCACCGACGCCTACACGAACATCTCCACGATCAAGCTCTTTGCGCATGGCAGTCGCGAGGCCAGGTACGCGCGCGCCGCGATGGAGGAGTTCATGATTACGGCGCGCCGACAGTCGCGCTACGTAAGCAGCTTCGAGATCTTCAATCATTGCCTGAGCGTGTTGCTGATCGCGGCCACCGCGGCCATTGCGATCGAACTGTGGATTCACGGCGCCGTCGGGCTCGGCGCGGTCGCGGCCGCGACCGCCATGGCACTGCGGCTGAATGGCATTTCGCACTGGATCATGTGGGAGCTGGCCACGCTGTTCGAGAACGTCGGCACGGTGCAGGACGGGATCAATACCGTTACCCGCCCGGTTGAGATCGTGGACCGGCCGCAGGCCGAGCCGCTGCGCGTCAGGCATGGCGAGATCCGCTTCGAGCACGTGCGTTTCCGCTACGGCGGCGAGCGGCGCGTGATCGAGAACCTCTCGCTCACGATCCGGCCGGGCGAGAAGATCGGCCTGGTAGGGCGTTCGGGGGCCGGCAAATCGACGCTGGTCAACCTGCTGCTGCGCTTCTACGCGGTCGAGTCGGGCCGCGTACTCATCGACGGCCAGGACATCGCGCTCGCCACCCAGGAGAGCATCCGCGCCCAGATCGGCATGGTCACGCAGGACACGGCGCTACTACACCGATCAGTGCGCGAGAACATCCTTTACGGCCGCCCCGACGCCAGCGAGGCCGAGATGCATGCCGCCGCGCGCCGTGCGCGCGCCGAGGAGTTCATCGAGGGGCTAAGTGATGCCTACGGGAACCGCGGCTATGAAGCGCTCGTCGGCGAGCGAGGCGTGAAGCTCTCCGGAGGCCAGCGGCAGCGCATTGCGCTCGCGCGCGTGATGCTCAAGGACGCGCCCATCCTGCTGCTCGATGAGGCAACCAGCGCACTGGACTCCGAAGTGGAGGTCGCAATCCAGGAGACGCTGTCACTGCTGATGCGCAGCAAGACCGTGGTGGCCATCGCACACCGGCTGTCGACGATCGCGGCCATGGACCGTTTAATCGTGCTCGACGCCGGCAGTATCGTCGAGCAGGGGACGCACGCAAGCCTGCTCGCGGCGCAGGGGCTGTATGCGCGCCTGTGGGCGCACCAGAGTGGCGGGTTCCTGGGAGATGACGCGGACGTGCTTACCGAGAAGCAACCGGTACGCGCCTGAGGGGCGCCGAGTTACCCGGAAGCGCTGCCGCAGCGTGCCAGCACGCCACGCAGGTCTTTGATCGCCGGGAATACCTCGTTGTTCCAGTCTGCGCCCTGGGCGTCGTGGGCACGCTGCTCGCACTCCACGATTTCCTTGTCCTCGCGGAAGATATTCTCCGTGAACCAGGTCACGAACGGCCACACCGCGTGGATCAGCCCGGGAATGGGCGGCTTCTTGACCGACAGGTAGCCAAAGGTGTGATTGGTACGCTGCTGCGCGTCCTGCGGCGTGTAACCGAGCCACACGTCCAGCACCGGATCCTGGGTGTCCTGGATATCGCGCCCCACCCACACGCGCAGGTTCTGATAGGGGTAGTCGGTGCGGATGCGCATGTGGTCGCTCAGATCCTTCTTCTTCTCGCCACGCTTGCGCATCAGATCGACGATCACCTGCTCGCCGAGGGTCGACTTGCCCGCCGTGCGGCTGAAGCTGTACTCCACCTGCGCCCAGCGTTCCCCATGATCGCGCCCGAGGCATTGCGCGCGGATCGAGCCCATGTACCTGCGGTGCATGAACTGGTGGTTCATGTCGAACAGGTTCTCATGCATGAAGGTGTAGTGGCAGGCCACTTCGCGGTACAGGCGGCGGGTCTTGTACTCGGGGCGGCGGAAGGAGCCGAGTGCGGCAGGCTGGCGGCTTGCCGCCAGCGCCGGATCGCCCGGGAATACGAAGATCATCCCGTCGACCTCACACGCAGGATAGCTGCGCACCCCGTTGGGCAGCCGTTCCTTGCCAAGATACGGCACGCTCACGCACTTGCCGCTGCAGTCGTAGGTCCAGCCGTGGTAATGGCACTTCAGTTCCTCGCCCGCCACCACGCCCAGGTGCAGGGGAACCTGGCGGTGCGCACAGCGATCCTCCAGAGCCATGACCCGGCCGGAGGCGCCGCGATAGAGGACGATCGGTTCGCCCGCGAAGCGCCGGCCGATGGCGCGCCCGGCCGCCAGCTGCGTCGACCAGGCGAGGGGATACCAGTAGTCGGGGTGCGCTCCGACGCTGCGCAGGTCAAAGGCGTTGGGTGCATTCGCAGGCTGCACGGGAATCGCTCGGGTATTGTCTTCCGGCACTTTAGGGTTTCCTGGGCTCGAGGCGGTGATCCGATCGGCTACCAGCCGACCGGACCGTAAACGAATCCGAAGCCTGGGTATACCGGCCCCGCCCAGGGGCCCCACGCGTCCCAGTTCCAGGCGGCATCGGAGTACATCTGCGCGCTCATCTGCTGCTCGTCCGCCAGGTGCTGCGCGAGCTGGTTGGCCTTGTACTGGTTATAGGCCTGCTGCGTGCCGACATACAGGCATCCGCAGACGATCGGGTCGGAGTACACGTAGTGGATGGTGTCGCCGTTTTGGCGCTGTACGAACTGGTTGGGGGGCAGGCGCTTCAGCATCGTCTGGCGCTCGGGCGTGTTGGCCGGCTTGATGATGAAGCCGGCGGCCGATAGTTTGTCCTCGCGAGACTCGATGCGGTCCTGCTGCGTCTGACAGGCAGCGACGCACCAGGCGCCGATCACGATGCCTGCGAGCGCGGCACGGCGTGCGATTGTGGGAAGCTTGCTATGCATACGAATAACCACCAGTGCGTTCAGGGATGCGCGAACCCATCACCAGCCCACCACGGGGCCGTAGACGAATCCGAAGTTGGCGTCGGGCGGGCCCCAGGGTCCCCAAGCGTTCCACGACCACGCCGCGTTGGCGTATGTTAGCGCGGCGAGCTGCTGTTCACTGGCCAGATGCTGCGCCAGCTGGTTGGACCGGTAGCGGTCATACGCCTGCTGCGACCCGACGTACAGACAGTCGCAGACCAGCGGATCGGCGTACACATAGTGAACGGCGTTGCCATTGGCCCGGATCAGAAACTGGTGCGGTGGCAGTTGCGACAGCATCGTCTGGCGTTCCGGCGTATTGGCAGGCTTCATGAGAAACCCGGCCGCGGCGAGGTTGTCCTCGTAGGCGCCGATGTCAGGCGGGGCGGTCTGGCAGGCCGCAAGCGTCACAGTCAGGAGCGCGGCCGCCAGCGCGGCATGGGTGGAAGCCTTCGGGTTCATCAGGGTCCTCGGCATGGGGCTGACCTTACAGATAATCCCACATTCCTCGGTGTCACCGGGGAACCACGGTGCAGCTTGGCCTTTGCCACCCAGAAGGACCGCGGCCGCGGATCTGGTGCTTCTGAGTGCACCGTCGCGTTTGTGCTGGCAGCACTGCCGTGCCGAGAACTGCGGCACAGGAGGTCTGGGCAGACGCGCGTGGTCTCATGCGGGAGCGGTCGGTTGCCGCGGCCGTTGGGCAGGGTGCGGGCGGTCATTGCAGGCTCGCAGGTTCACGCGCCGGCTCAGCTTTACGGGCACCACAACTTCGCCGCCCGCTCACTGGGCGTGGCCCGCGAGGTCGGCAACTTCGCGACGATCGGCTCCAACGACATCGCCTCCTCGCTGCTCATTCGCAACGGAGGCTGGCTCTTGTGCGGGGATGCGGGTTTCCAGGGTGCGTGCGTGACCCTCGGGCCGGGCCGCTCTCCGAGTCTGCGCACCATGGGACTTGATGATCAGTTTTCCTAAGGTGCGGCGCGCAGGTCACTAGGCGGTGGCCGTTGCCGGCCGCCAGCGCCGGCAGTCACCGATCCAACACGCCGCCGCCGCATTGCCTTCGCGGGGCTGCTTCAGGGATCATCCAGTGGTCTATGCCAAGTGATCAGGGCAACTATCAGTTGCGGGTGGCAACCCTGCAGGACCAGCCGGCGCTGGAAGACCTGATCGCCCGCTCCATACGCGCCCTCGGCGCAGCCGACTACTCCCGCGAGCAAATCGAGGCAGCGCTGCGCGGCGCCTTTGGTGTGGACACGCAGCTGATCCGCGATGGCACGTACTTCGTGGTCGTGACGACCGCCGGCGCGATAGTCGCCTGCGGTGGCTGGAGCCGTCGGCGCACGCTGTTCGGCAGCGATACGCGCGCCGAGCGTGACGAGTCGTGGCTCGATCCACGCACCGATGCCGCGAAGGTCAGGGCGTTCTTTGTCGACCCGGCGCACGCGCGGCGCGGGCTCGGGCGCCGGCTCCTTGCGCGCAGCGAGGCGGAAGCCGCGCGCGCCGGGTTCGCGCGCGCGGAACTCATGGCGACCTTGCCCGGGGTGCAGCTCTACGAAAGATGCGGCTACCTCGCCGGCGCGCGCATCGTCCATCCATTGCCGGGCGGACTGGATATCGTCTTCGTGCCCATGTCCAAGGCCGTCCTTGCCGAGGCAGCAACCTCTCACTCCAACCCAGAAAGCTGAACGTCACCATGAACCGTCGAGAATTTGTGGAGACCCTCGCCGCGGCGGCCCTGGCCACAGGCGCCGGCGTCGCAACTGCCGCCCCTGCCGCCGGCGCAACCGGCTTTGACCCGAGTGAGAAATCCATCGGCGAGCTCAGCGACGCCCAGGCGCACGGCACGCTCAGCGCGGTGGCGCTGACGCAGAGCTACATCGACCGCATCGAGCGCTACGACCGGCGCGGCCCGAAGATCGGCGCGGTTCTGGCGCTCAATCCGCGTGCCCTCGAGGATGCGCGCGCACTCGACGCCGAGCGTCGTGCCGGCAAGCTGCGCGGACCGCTGCACGGCATACCACTCCTTATTAAGGACAACGTGGAGACGCGCGACCCTATGCCGACCACGGCCGGCTCGCTCGCGCTCGCCGGCGCACGGCACAACGAGGATGCGCCGATGGCGGCACGGCTGCGCGGCGCCGGGGCGGTCGTGCTCGGTAAGGCCAACCTGAGCGAGTGGGCCAATTTTCGCTCCAGCCGCTCGGTAAGCGGCTGGAGTGCGGTCGGCGGCCAGACCCGCTGCCCCTACGATCCGACCCGCAATCCGTCCGGCTCCAGCGCCGGGCCCGCCGCGGGAGCTGCCGCAAACCTGTGTGCCGCGGCTGTCGGCTCCGAGACCGATGGCTCGATCCTGGCACCCGCATCGCTTAACGGTCTGGTGGGGCTGAAGCCGACGGTAGGGCTGGTCAGCGGCGTCGGCGTCGTGCCCATCACGCGCCGCCAGGACACTACCGGCCCGATGACGCGCACGGTGGCCGATGCTGCGCGGCTCATGACGGTCATGGCTGAGCCCGGCGTGACCTGGGATGGCGTGGCGGACCTCGAGGCCCCGCCCCGGGGGCTGCGTCTTGGGGTGCTGGCGCCGCCGGACTCAACTCATCCGGAGGTGCTCAGTCAGTCGCAGGACTGGTTCAAGCTCCTGCAGAGCGAGGGCTTCACGCTGGTCGACGTAGCGGCGCCGCGCGCATGGAACACGCTCCTCGAGGACGAATTCGAGGTGCTGCTCTATGACTTCAAAGCGGACCTCAACGCCTATCTGGCGCGCTTCAAAGGCACGCTCCCGGTGCGCAACCTGGCGGACCTGATCGAGTTCAACAGCCAGCACGCAGCCCAGGAGATGCCCTTCTTTGGCCAGGAACTGTTCGTGCAGGCCGAGGCGCGCGGTCCGCGCACTACACCGGCGTACCTGAAGGGCCTGCATCACATCGAGGACGTATCCGACGCACACGGCCTGCGCGAGCTGTTTGATAAGTACCGAGTGGATGCTCTGGTCGCCTCGGGCAACGGACCGGCCGAGCTCATCGATCACGTCTGGGGAGACCGCTACGAGAACAGTGGCGGCTGGCCCCCGATGTGCTCCGCCGCGGCCGTTGCCGGCTGGCCAAGCCTGACCGTGCCTGCAGGATTCGTCGCCGGGCTGCCCGTTGGCATCCATTTCGTGGCGCCGCGCTTCAAGGAGGGCCGGCTGCTGCAGATCGGGCGTTCGTTCGAGCGCGCCAGGCGCGCGCGCCAGGCGCCCAGGCTCGACGCTTACGTCTGAAGCGCTACGACGAATGTCGGGCACTTACAACAACTGCTGCCATAGCGTACAAATTAGTCTGCAATTACCGTTGAGTGGCGCGCGCCGCCTCCTGTAGCATCTTCTCCACCGCGCGACTCAGGACGCGCCAGGCTGGTCAGGGGAGCAACGCCATGAATCGAAAACTCAGCAGGCAACTGTTACTAATTGTTAGCGCGTCGCTCCTGGCGTCGGGAGCGGCAGATGTCGCACGCGCACAGCAGGAAAGCGGTGAGCAGCTGCAGGAAGTGGTCGTCACCGCGCAGAAGCGCGTATCGACGGTGCAGGAAACACCGATCAGCATCACGGCGATCACCGGTGAGAGCCTGCAGGAGCGAGGCGTCACAGATCTCGCCACGATCGTGCAGTCGGTGCCCGGCGTCTCGATGCGCCAGAGCGGCCCGGGACAGACCGAGCTGGAAATGCGTGGCATGACCTCCGGCGGCGGCAACTCCTCGACGGTGGGTTTCTACCTCGACGACACGCCGCTCACAGCCCCCGCCTCCGCACAGAACGGCAAGGTCGTCATCGACCCGAACCTCTATGACCTGAACCGCATCGAGGTGCTGCGCGGTCCGCAGGGCACCCTCTACGGCTCAGGCTCCATGGGCGGCACGATCAAGCTGATCCCCAATGCGCCCAACACGAGCGCCTTCGATGCCTCCGGCCAGGTCATCCTCGGCGGCACAGATGATGGTGGCTTCAATCATGGTGAAAACGCCATGGTCAACCTCCCGCTGATCAACGACACGCTGGCGGTGCGCGTCGTGGGCTCGGAGGAACACCTGAGCGGCTGGATCAACCGAGTCGTGATCGAGAACGGACAGTTTCCCGCGCCGCTCAATGGCGGATTGGGCGTGCCCCCGACACAGCGCGGCAACGTCGCTGCCGCTCCGGTGGCGGCGAACTACAAGGACGTCAACGATGAGGACCTGACGGCAGTGCGCGTGGCGGTGTTGTGGAAGCCCATGGACCGCCTCACCATCACGCCGTCGTTCATGTTCCAGGAGATCACCCAGGACGGGTTGAGTGCCATCGACAGCAATCCGGGCACCTTCAACAACTACCAGCCGTTTGATGCGCCCGAGCCGTTCCTCGACCGCTTCGAGCTCGGCAGCTTGAACGCGCAGTTTCATTTCGACTTCGCTGACCTGAGTTCGACCACGTCCTACTGGACGCGCGACGAGGAGCTGCGCCAGGATGGCTCCGAGCAGATTGCGACGATCCTCGAGCCGGACTTCGGTTACTTCCCGCTGTACGCCAACAATAACGGTGGCAACCCGGCGCAGCCTGGGGTCGGGCCAAATTCCCCGACCTCCCTCGAGAATGATTCCTCGCAGCAGATCAGCGAGGAGCTGCGTATCACCTCGAACGGTGACACCAAGTTCAAGTGGCTCGGCGGTTACTTCTATCAGAGCTTCCAGTCGGACTGGGACCTGTTCGTGCTGACCCCGGAGGCAGCGCCGGTATTCGGCACCACCAACGGCTTCACGCAGTACCAGCCGACCAAGATCGTGCAGAACTCGTTCTTCGGCGAAATCTCTTACAGTTTCCTGCCGGAATTGACCGCGACCGCAGGGCTGCGTCGCTATGCGTATTCGGGCACCGTGAACACCAACGTGTCCGGATGGCTGAGCGCCACCGGTGACGCCAGCTCCGCCTATTTCCATACCGATGAGCGCAACCAGGGACTGCTGCCGAAGGTCAACCTCGCCTACCAGCCCGACAAGGACCTGATGGTGTATGCGACCGCTGCCAAGGGCTTCCGTCCGGGCGGCGGCAATCAGCCCATCCCGACTACGGGCGGTCTCGGCAATCAGTGTCTGGCGGACCTGCAGCAGCTGGGGCTGAACGCCGCACCGCTCGGCTTCCAGCCCGACAGCGTCTGGAGCTACGAGCTCGGCGAGAAATTCCGCAACGCCGACGGCCGCATTACCGTCAATTCAGCCGCCTACTTCGAAAACTGGGAGCACGTGCAGACCAACATCCCGCTCTCCTGCGGCTATCCCTTCACCGGCAATTCGGGCGAAGCGCACATCTACGGCGCCGAGGTCGAGATCGATGCACTGCTGGCGCCGGGCCTGCTGTTCTCCGTGAACAGCGGCTATTCGCATGCGCGCTACGTGGCCGGCGAGATCCCGGGTACGACGCTGGACAACCGCGTGCAGAACGTTCCTGATTGGACCGGCGCGGCCTCGCTCTCCTACCGGCACCCTCTGACCGACTCCATGCACTTCACCTCGCGGGTGGATTACAGCTACATGGGTTCGCGTATCGACACGACTTTTCAGCCCAACTATCTGCCCAGCTACGATCTGACCAACATCCGCGCCGGGGTCGAGAACGATCACTGGACGGCAGTGCTGTTCGTCGACAACGTTGCCAACAAGCTGGCGAAGCTCAGCAACACGCCGGCCATCAACGTCAGCGTGGGCACCTTCAACCGCACCGTGGTGGCCCAGCCCCTGACCTTCGGAATCGACGTCATCTACCGGCTCGGCAAATAGGTCGCCGCAGTCGCGCGGGCGCCTTCTCAGGCGCCCGCGCGATCGCGGACGCTCACCGGAGTGCTGCTGGCTGCGGGCCGCCCGGCTCGCGCGGCGTGAGGGGCTGGTACTGCGGGCAGAGGCACGTGGCGCGCAGGTAACGCTGATGGTGCTGGCACAGTCCGTCGCTGTCGCGCACCGAGCCGTATGCCGATCCGAGGGTGTTCATTCCCGGCAGCAGCGACTCAAGTTCCGCCGGCCCGTTTACGAAGTGATGGCAGCCGGCGCAGCTGGCGGCAGCGCTCATTGCCCGAGACTCCCCCAGAAGTGTGCGAACACCTGCGTGGAGAGGAAGAATCCCAGGATGATGTTGACTACTACTCCCGCGGTGAAGGCGTAGAAGGGCCGCGCGCCGCCGACCAGCAGCTCACGCAGACGCGTGGTGAGTCCGATGCTCAGAAACGTGAACGTGAAAACCCACACGCGCAGCACCTGCAGCGGCGCCACCAGCGCCGGCTGCAGGACCTTCTTGTAGTCCGGATAGCTGTAGCCGCGCGAGATGAAGGTGACGATCGCCGAGGCGATCAGGAACCCGAGCACGAACTTCGGGAAGCGCCGCCAGATCTGCGAGGCGGCGCTCCCCTGGGATTGAATGCCCGTCGGCTCCCAGCGCGTCGCCGCGATGATGGAGAGCAGGAATGCCCACAGGCCTATCCAGACGTCGCGGCCGATGACCTTCATCAGCGTGAACGCGGTCACGGCGGCATCGGCACTGCCTGCGATCCCGGGAACCTGGCCGGCATAGCCGCCGTAGGTCTGCGCCGCGGCGAGTCCCGCAGCGTCAGCGAACTCGGACGTGCCGATCCAGGCACCCGCAACTCCCGTCGGCAGTCGCAGCGAGCGTGCCGTCAGGGGCAGCAGGAAGATCGTGATGATGGCCCACAGCACCACCAGCGATATGGCCACTGACACCTGTTCCTTGCGGGCGCCGACGGCGCCGCCGGCCGCGATCGCGCCCGATACACCACACACCGCCCCGCCGGTGCCAAGCGTCGCCGCCAGCCGGCGATCGAGTCCCAGCCGCACGCCGATAAAGTAGATGGTGCCGAAGGTGACGAGCGAGACGATGGCGGCCTGCACGATGGCCACCGGGCCGGCCCAGGCGAGTAGGGTCAGCGGCAGGCTCGCGCCGAGCAGCACGATCCCGGTCTTGACGTAGAACTCGACCCGCAGCGCCGGCTGCAACCACTGCGGTGTGCCGACCGTGTTCGAGATCAGTAGTCCGAGCGCCAGCGCCACCAGCGGCGGCTCGAGGTTGTAGTGGGCGGACTGGTCCCACTGCCCGAGAAAGTAGAGCAGCAGCGCGGCGGTATACACGAGCGCGAAGGCCGGCAGGAAGCGCACCGGGCGATAGCCCAGGGCCTGCGCACCAGCGCCGAGCAGCACCGCCCATAACCCGAACAGGCCCAGATACCGCAATGCCTGCGACTGCAGGTGCGGTGCGATATCGGACCAGTGGCTCCATTTCTGAGGCGCCACTGCGAGCCATTTGAGGCTGCCGCCCGCCGCGAGCACGGCCACCGCGAGCAGAATCAGTCCGAGCCCGATGAATATCGCCCACCAGTCCTCGCTGCGTGCGAGGCCTGAGGGCGCGGCGCTGCTGCGTGGTGTGTCTGCCGGGGCCTGAATGATTTCCGCCATGAGGTGCGTCCGCTGAGAATGGCGCGCATCAGCCGGGGCAGTGCGCGCGGCCCAGCCAGAGTACCGGTGTCGGCCGCTGCCTTCCCATAACTTCGGCTTGGGTCGGAATAATGAAACCGCATCAGGACCTGCCACCCGCGGGCGCCGCTTACACAGGCGTTACCGATGCAGGACAATGCCCCCCGCGGGGCCGACCGCCCTGAAACGGGATGGGAAAATATGAGCCAGGTACTGGTCACGGGCGCATCCGGAGGCATCGGTGCCGCCATCAGCCGCGAGCTCGCGCGCCGCGGCTGCAGCGTGGTGCTGCACTACCAGTCGGACCGTGATGGAGCCCTGGCCGCGCTGGCAGGCCTCGGCGGCTCGGGACACCGGATCGTGCAGGCAGATCTGGGCGATCCGGCCGCGATCGAGGGGTTGTGGCGCGAGGCCAGTGCGGGCGCTGCGATCGATGCGCTCATCAACAATGCCGGTATCTTTCCCGATCACCCGCCGCTCACCACCAGCTATGCGGACTGGACGCAGGCGTGGCAACGCACGCTCGCCGTCAACCTCGCAGGCCCGGCACACCTTTCCTACTGCGCGGCGCGCGCCATGAGCGAGCGTGGCGGGGGCCGGATCGTGAGCGTCTCATCGCGTGCCGCGTTTCGAGGCGAGCCGACCGCGCCCGCCTATGCCGCGAGCAAGGCGGGCCTGAACGCGTTCAGCCAGTCCCTGGCCAAGGCGCTGGCGGGGCGCGGGGTGTACGTGTACGTGGTCGCGCCGGGCTGGGTATCGACCGAGCGCGTCGCTCAGGCGATCGCCAACCCGCAGGTACTCCTGGACCAGCCGCTCGGCCGCGTCGCGACGCCGGAGGAGGTCGCCGAGGTGGTTGCATTCTGCGCTCTCGCGGCCCCGGCCAGCATGACCGGCGCGGTGCTCGATGTGAACGGCGCCTCTTACCTGCGAACCTGACGTAGCCAGCAGGCTAACGCGCTCCCTGCTGGGCCGCGAATACCCGGCGCACCGCATCCATGGTGTCCGCTTCCTCGAGCGCCTTGTCCGGCCGATAGCCCTTCACGCGCGCCAGCCGCAGAGCTACGCCGCCCGGGTAGCGCGTGCTCGCCTGCAGATCGCTGAACGCGATCTCCACCACCAGTTCGGGACGGACGTAGACGGTCGAGGAGTCGCGCCGCACTTCGCGCGCCAGCAGCTCCCGTGTCTGCCATTCGAGCGTCTCGTCGGTCAGTCCCTTGAAGGTCTTGCCCAGCATGATGTAGGTGTCGCTGCCGGGTTCACGCGCCCCCAGGTGCAGGTTCGAGAGCTTGCCGCTGCGCCGGCCGTGCCCCCATTCCGCCGCCAGCACGACCAGATCGAGCGTGTGGGCACGCTTGATCTTCAGCCAGCTCGCCCCGCGGTTGCCCGCCTCGTAGGGGGCCGTGAGTGCCTTCGCCATGACGCCCTCGTGGCCTGCACTCAGGGCGTCCTCGTAGAACCGCTGCGCGGCTGCGACGCTGGAACTCACCAGGCGTGGTACCCGCGCGGACTCAGGTACCACCTGGGCCAGGGCGCTCGAGCGTTCCTGCGTGGTGCGGTCCGCCAGGGTGTCATCACCCAGGCGCAGGCAGTCAAAGAAGTAAGCCCGCAGCGGTATCGCGCCGCGCAGCTCCTCAACGCCGAGCCTGCGGCCGAAGCGGCGCATGGTGATCTGGAACGGGCAGGGACGGCCGGCGGGGTCGAAGGCGATCGCCTCCCCGTCCAGGATCAATCGCGCGCCCGGCAATTCCCGCACCATTTCCACGATCTCGGGGACGGCAGCCGTCACCTCATTGAGTGCGCGCGTGTAGATGCGCACCTGTGCTCCGTCCCGGTGAACCTGGATGCGCGCACCATCCATCTTCCACTCAAACGCCGCCTCGCCGCCGAGCTGCTGCAGCGCCGTACCGACATCGTCTGCGGTCTGCGCCAGCATCGGCGCGACGGGTGCGAACAGCTCGAGCTGGAAGCGCTCGAGCGCCGCGCCGCCCTGCGTGAGCGCGAGCCCCGCCACTGCGCCAAGATCGCTCGCATACATCGCGGCGCGCCGCACAGCCGCCGCAGGCAGACCCGCGGCGGCGGCGATGGCATCGACCATGATCCCTTCGAGCGCACCCTGGCGCAGTTCACCGACAAGAAGATGCAGCAGAAATTCCTGCTCGGGCTGGGTGGCGTGGGCGAAGAGGTCGCGCAGAACCTGCGCGCGGCGGGCCGCCGAACCGCTCCCGCGCAGTCCGCTCAGGAGCCGGAGCGCCGCATCGACGTCCGCGACGGTAAGGGTGTCGACGCGAGCCGCGGTCTGCGCGGCCGCTGCGCGCAACGTCGCATAGCCAATGCCCATGCGACCCTGGGGAGTCTCGCCCGACAGGTAACGCGTGGCGATGCCGATCTCGGACGGTTCGAGCGCCCGCAGCAGCGCGGCGAGTTCGCGGACCTTGGCGGTGCGCGAGGGCGTCTGGCGGAGGCGCCCGGAAGCGGCGACGAGCGCGCTTAAGAGTGTCACCGCTCCTATTCTAGGGCGTCAGCGCGATTGCGGCCTCGCGGCATTCCTACTGCAGCGTCTGCCGCAGCGCGAGCAGGTTCTGGGGCGCGACGTAGATGATGCCCGAGTGCGGGCTGTCGATGTCGGCGATCAGGAAGAACGCCACCGCCAGCACCAGCGGCAGCACGCTCAGGAGCAGCAAGCGCGAGCGCAGGTGACGCGAGGTATAGCCGAGCAGGAGGTTGCACATGACCGCAATCAGCGCCATGAGCCACCAGGCGGCTGGCGGGATTCGGTTCCACCAGGCCGCCTGGGTGTAGCCCTGCGAGTTCAGCACATCGTTCATGCCCGCAACCACCAGTCCCATGATCGGAGTGGGGTTCGCCGCCGCCGGCCCGCGCACGCTCGCCCACAGCTGATTCTGCAGCTCGCCGGTGCGGGCATCGATCGGCGGCAGCCGCGCAGGGTCACGGGCGCTGTAGAAAAGGATGCGCTGCTCCAGGTAGTCGCGCAGTAGCCGCTGCGTCTGTTGCGCATCGGCGGCGCCCAGGAACTGGGCGCGCACGAATTCGGTGCCGATCGCGTTGGCCTCGGCTTCCTCGTAGTTCTTGCGTTGATCGTAGCGGCTGATCGCCATCGAGAAGCTGAAGCCGATAATGAGCCCGAGCAGGGTCAGGGAGGCCCCCAGCACCACGCTCAGGTCCTCGTGCGCTTCCCCTCCGCCGGGGGCGAAGCGACGGAGAAAGCGCGCGCTGCCCCAGGCGCACAGCCACATCGCCACGAGTGATACGGCGAACACGGCCAGTGGTGAATCGGTGAGGGACATCCGCGGCGCAGCCGTCAGGACACCGGCGACGCACCGCCCTCGGCACGGCGGCGCACGACGAAGGCGGTGAGTGCCTCGAGGACCGCAGGATCCAGCGGCGGGGGCTCGAAGGCAGCCAGGGTGTCGCGCCACAGGGTACCGGCGCGCTGGGTAGCGGTGCGCGCGCCGCCGTCGACCCACGCGCCGTAGTTGCGCCAGTCCGAGATCAATGGCGCGTAGAAGGCGTCGCGATAGCGCTGCATGGTATGCGCGGCCGAGAAGAAGTGGCCGCCGGGTCCCACCTCGGCGATGGCTTCGATCCCCATCTCCTCGAGGGAGGCGGGTACCGGCTGGAACAGCTCGGCGAACATCTGCAGCATCTCGACGTCGATGATGAATTTCTCGACCGAGGCCGTCAGTCCGCCTTCCAGCCAGCCGGCGGCGTGCAGGATGAAGTGGCAGCCACCCAGCAGCGCTCCCCACAGGCTCATCTGCGACTCGTAAACGGCCTGAGCGTCCGGTGCATTGGAGGCGGTGGCGCTCGAGCAGCGCCACGGCACCTTGATGTGGCGGGCCAGCTGCCCGGCGCCGAAAGCCGCCTTGGTGTACTCGGGCGTGCCGAATGCAGGGGAGCCGGATTTCATGTCCACGTTGGAGGTGAAGCTGCCGTACATCACCGGGGTGCCGGGGCGGACGATCTGCGCCAGGGTGATCCCGAACAGTGCCTCCGCGTGTGCGAGCGTCAGAGCGCCGGCGATGGTGATCGGCGCCATGGCGCCGGCCAGCGTGAAGGGGGTGATGATCACCAGCTGCCCGTGGCGCGCGAACTCCATGATGCCGTCGGTCATCGGCAGGTCAAGCTGCAGGGGCGAGTTGGTGTTACAGATGGTGTAGCAGCGCGGTTCGCTGATGAAGGTGGCCTCGTCGATCCCACAGGCGATGCGCAGCATCGCGAAGCAGTCGGCCAGCTGACCATCGCCACGGCAGTAGAAGTACGGCACCTTGTCGCCGAGCGTCAGCTGCGCGAACGTAGTCTCCAGGTGCCGCTCGGCGACCGTCACGTCCTGTGGCTCGACCATCTGACCGAGCACGTGGATCACGTCGAAAGCCTGCGACAGGCGTACCCAGTCACGGTAGTCCGCTAGCGTGCCGGAGTGCTTACCGTGCTCCTGGTCACTGACGCTCGGCGGACCTGCCACCGGCGCGAATACCACGTGCCGTCCCCCCACGCGGCAGGAGCGCGCCGGGTTGCGCGCGATGAGGTTCGATTCGGCAGGCACCGTGGCGAGCGCCTGCGCCACCAGACCCCGATCCATGCGCACCATGTGCGTCGCCTCGTCCACGCTCGCGCCCGCGGCCGCGAGTGCCGCCCGCCCGCGCGGGGAGAGGATACGCATGCCCTGCCGCTCGAGTATGCCGAGCGCTGCTTGATGAATGCTCTCGACCTGGTCTTCGGAGAAGATGCGCGCCGGCTCGAACGGATTGATGAGGTTGCGGTAGCGCGCCGCGCGCTCTGCTGCCGTGACTGTGCCACCCCGCGGCGCCGCTTCACGCCGGCGCGGCCGGGACCGGGAAGTAGTCTCTGGGTTGCTCATGCTTCGAAGTATGCCATCCGCCTTCCGGCGGCGGTTGGCTCTCGGCCGCACCTTGCGGCTACTATCGAATTTCCGCATAGCGCCCGCTCACCCAGGAATAACTCATGTCAGCCATCGCCAGCACCGAGCAGATCCGCGCCCACTTTCCGGCGCTCGCGCGTCGCCACAACGGACTGCCGGTGGCGTACTTCGACGGGCCGGGTGGCACGCAGGTACCGAGTGGCGTCGCGGCCGCGGTCAGCGACTACCTGCTGCACCACAACGCCAACACGCACTGGGCCTATCCGACCAGTCGCGAGACGGACGCGGCGCTGCTCGCGGCCCGCGGCGCGCTCGCCGACTGGATCGGCGGAGCGCCGGAGGAGATCGCGTTCGGCGCGAACATGACCACACTCACCTTCCATCTCGGGCGCGCGCTCGGGCGCCAGTGGCGGCGGGGCGACAGCGTCGTGGTCACCGAGCTCGACCACCATGCTAACTCCGACACCTGGCGGCGCCTGGCGCGCGAATGCGAACTCGAAGTGCGCGTGATCCGCATGCGACCCGAGGACGGGCGCCTCGATGAGGCGGACGTCGCCGCTAAGCTGACCGCCGGCGTCAAGCTGCTGGCGGTGGGCGCGGCTTCCAACGCCCTGGGCACGGTCAACGACGTCGCCGCACTCGTGGCTCGCGCGCATGCTGTCGGCGCGCTGGTGTTCGTCGATGGGGTGCATTACGCCGCCCACCAGCTGCCGGACGTGCGCGCCTGGGACTGCGACTTCTTCGCCTGCTCGGCGTACAAATTCTACGGCCCGCACGTCGGGGTGCTGTGGGGCAGGCGCAGCCTGCTCGAAGGACTCGACGCGCCGCGACTGGCGCCCGCTACGGCTACTGCCCCCGAGCGACTCGAGACCGGGACGCTCAACCATGAGGGCATCGTCGGCGCGGCCGCGGCGGTGGATTTCCTGGCCTCCCTCTGCGCTGACGGCGGCCCGCGACGGCAGCGCCTGGCGCGCGTGTGCGCCGCCCTGCATGAGCGCGGCGATGAACTCATCGCGAAACTCTGGCACGGTCTGGCGGCGATCCGCGGCGTGAAACTCTACGGTCCGGCTCCCGGGAGTGCGCGTACGGCCACGCTGTCCTTCACCCTGGCAGGCCGCTCCCCCGAGCAGATCGCCGTCGCGCTCGCCGAGCGCGCCGTATTCGTCTCAAATGGCGACTTCTACGCGACGACCGTGGCGCGGGTGTACGGGCGCGAGCAGGAGGGCTTCGTGCGTGCCGGCTGTGCCGCCTACACAACCGCTGAGGAGGTCGAGCGACTGCTTGCGGGCGTGCAGGCACTCGCCGCCTGACGGGCGCCTTAGCGCAGCAGCGCTACGCTTTGCACCAGCATGATCTCGCAGGCCCCGGGGCCCGAGTCCAGGCGCGTGAGCGAGGTGTGGAGCGACGCGCCGTCGTCACGCTTGCCATCGACCAGTGTGCCGGTGAGGCGTACCACGTCCCCGACGCGCAGCGCCTCGAGCTGCGCACGGACGTGCGCATCGGCGGGTATCACGTGGGTGTTGGCACTATGGCGGATGACACTCTCGCGCGCGATGGGCAGCGGTCCGCGCGGCCGCCAGGTGTAGAAGCGCACTGACTGCGAGATGTCGAAGTCCGCCAGCACCCGATTGTCGGACATCGGTCCCCAGCCGAGCGCCAGATCCTCGGGGATGAGGTCCGCGAGCGCATCGAATCGGTAATTCTCACTCGAGAGGATGCGCGCGGTGATGTCGTAGTCCGCGCGCGGCGTCAGCAGCCAGCGCCCGCGGCGCACCGGCGTGTCATCGTGCGCCTGAGTCTGCAGGGGGTCGTCGGGGGCGATGATGCCATCGGGCTGGCGCGCCGCCCGATGCTCGAAGTGCTGCCAGCCGCCGTACAGCGCGCAGCCGCCGAGCACGATCCACAGAGCGCTCCATATACGCATGGGGTGGATCTTCGGCGGCGGGGGGTGCGGGCGCCGTGATCGGGGTCAAGTTCGCAGCGGTGCGTCGCCTCGATCTGCAATGCAGCCCGCAGACGGCCCCGGCCGCTCGCGCGGCCGGGGCGCCGGGCGCACCTTGTCAGTGGTGATTCGCCGCCATGGCCGCAGCCTTCAGTTCCACGTTGACCTGATCGAGCAGGTCCTTGGCCTTGGACGCATGGCCCTGCATGTCCCACTCGTTGGCGGACTGCGCGGCCGAGATCTTCGCGTAGGCCTGGGTCACCAGATGCTGGGCCGCCGCGAGATTCGGATGGCGGTTCGCGTCGATGTTGTCCACCGGCGGGGCAGCCGTGGCTGCCGAGGCCACGAGCGCGAGCGTACCGGCACCGAGAAGCAGTTTCTTAAGCATGTGATCCTCCGTTTTTGTGTGACCGGCCCTGAGCGGTCGGCCGCCAGTGTGGTTGCCGTTGCAGAGCGGCGCAAGCGGGCCTGCGCGGCGGCAGCGCCGCTGCGGCGTGCGTAGTATTGTTGCGAGGGTTGAGATGGCGCAGGGAGGCAGCAGGTGATGCAATTGGCTCGTAGCCGGGGTTGGATCGCCGCGATCGTGCTGCTGAGCGCCCGCGCCCCGGCATCACCTCGGGCGCCGGCAGCCGCGGACGCCTGCACGCTGCTCACAGCGCATCAGGTGAGCGCGGTGCTCGGGATTGCGGTCGGGGAGGGCGAGCACATCGTGCCCGATTCCCTGACGTCCTGCGGCTGGATGGGTCCGGGGGGTGCGAGCATAGGCTCGAAGAAGATCGTCCTTAGCCTGATGAGCGCACGCTCCTTCCAGAGCGGCAAGACACCGGTCAAGGGGGTTACTGAAAGCCTCGCGCCAGGCATCGGCGATGAGGCCTACTTCATCAGCATGCCCCCGTTCGGCACGGCGCTGAGCGTCAAGAAGGGCGGCACCTATTTCCAGCTGCGCATCGCCGGCTTCCCGAACGGTCAGGTCAGGAACCTCGAGCGGGAGCTGGCGCTGCAGCTGCTTGATCGGGTCTAAGGAGCGCCCGCGCGAGGTGCGGCGGCGGCCTCCGTCGGGCCGTGGTACCTTCTACGTCATCAGACCGTAATCTTGAGGAGTCTCTGAAGGATGCCCAGCAGAGTTCCCGATGGACAGCAGCGCGGCTGGATCATTCCGATCGGCGGCGCCGAGAATAAGGAAAATGACCGCCGTATCCTTGAGCGGTTCGTGCGGGTCTCCGGTGCCGGCGAGGCCGATATCGTCGTGATCCCGACTGCCAGCCGCATGCACGAGACCGGCAAGCGCTATGAGCAGGTGTTCCGGGACATCGGCGCCGCACGGGTCACCGTCATGGATTTCGATACGCGCCGCGACTGTCAGGAGGCCGGACGCCTGCAGCGTATCGGTGAGGCCACGGGGATCTTCTTCACCGGGGGTAACCAGCTGCGGCTCACGACCCTGCTTGGCGGCACCCCGGTCGCCAGGGTGATCCGCGCCCGCAACGCCGCCGGTGTCACGGTCGGAGGCACCAGCGCCGGCGCCAGCATCCTCAGCGAGCACATGATCGCCTCGGGCGATGAGGGGTCGGCGATGATCGCCGGCAGCGTGCGCCTCGCCCCGGGGCTCGGGCTCACTAATCGCTTCATCATCGATCAGCACTTCCGGCAGCGCGATCGCCTGGGGCGGCTGCTGACCGCGCTCGCCTACAACCCGTTCGCGATCGGCATCGGGCTGGATGAGGACACCGCGGCCTTCATCGGACCGGACGAGACTCTCGAGGTTGAGGGCAGTGGCGGGGTCACCGTCGTGGACGGCACCGACGTCAGCTATTCGTCCATCGACAAGGTGCCGGATGGGCAGGCGGTCTGCATGCTCGGCATGCAGGTGCACCTGCTGGTCGCAGGTGCCACTTACAACCTCAACACCCACCAGGCTTCCCCTGGTGCGCTCCTGACTTCGAAGGAGTAGCGACCGCCGGCGTACTCTGGCGCGTCTAGTTGCCCGAACAACTATTAGATGAGCAACGCCCATGCGCATTCTTGATCGTTCCGTGTACGTCGGTCCCTCGCTGTACGCGCGCTTTCCGGTCATACGCCTGGAGCTCGATCTGGGCGAGCTTGAGGCATGGCCCACCGCGCGCCTCGGCACCCCATTCATCGATGCGCTCGCCGCGGCCCTGCCCGGGCTGGCCGACCACGGCTGCTCCTACCGTGAACCTGGCGGTTTCTTCCGGCGCATGCGCGAGGGAGAGGGCACCTGGCTCGGTCACGTGCTGGAGCACGTCGCCATCGAACTGCAGAACATCGCCGGGGAGGAAGTCACGTTCGGCAAGACGCGCAGCGCGGGGCCAGCGGGCGTCTATACCGTTGTCTACGAGTACGCCCAGCGTGATGAAGGAATCGCCGCGGGCGAACTCGGGCTGCGGCTGCTGTGCTCGCTGCTGCCGCCGGCGCTGCAGCCTGCGGACACGGTGCCGGAGGGCTGGAGCTGGCCGGAGGCGCGCGACCAGTTCATCCGCTTCGCGCAGCGGCGGGCGCTCGGGCCATCGACGGCTTCCCTGGTGCGGGCAGCCGAGCACCGTGACATCCCCTGGCTGCGGCTCAATGACCAGTCGCTGGTGCAGCTCGGGCACGGCAAGTACCAGCAGCGCATCCAGGCCACCGTCACGGGCCGTACACCGCACATCTCGGTCGAGCTCGCCAGCGACAAGGAGGAGACCAACAAGATCCTCGCAGGTCTCGGGCTGCCGGTGCCCCAGCAGGAGCTGGTGCAGAGTGAGACCCAGGCCGTGCGCGCGGCGCGCCGCATCGGTTACCCGGTCGTCACCAAGCCCTACAACGGCAACCACGGGCGCGGCATTTCGATCCGCCTGACGACGGACGCAGAGGTCGCGCAGGGCTTCCACGTGGCGCGCGAACACTCGCGCTCGGTGATCGTCGAGACCTTTCTCGAGGGGGATGACCACCGCCTCCTGGTCGTCAACGGCGAGCTCGTGGCCGCGACGCGGCGCACCCCGGGGCACGTCGTCGGCGACGGCGAGCACACCATCGAGCAGCTGATCGAGAGCGTCAATCAGGATCCGCGGCGCGGTGTCGGGCACGAGAAGGTGCTGACGCGCCTGGAGCTCGACGCGCAGGCGCTGAAGATGCTCGAGCGCGCCCAGCTGAGCGCGCACAGCGTGCCTGCCAAAGGCGAGATCGTGTATCTGCGTTCTACCGCGAACCTGTCCACCGGCGGCACCGCGACGGACGTCACGGACGTCATCCACCCGGACAACCGTGAAATGGCCGAGCGTGCCGTACGTGCGATCGGCCTGGACGTGGGTGGCGTCGACTTCCTGTCGAAGAACATCACGGAGAGCTACCGTAGCATCGGCGGCGGCATCTGCGAGGTGAATGCGGCGCCCGGCTTCCGCATGCACGTCGCGCCGAGCGAAGGCACCGCGCGCGACGTCGCGGCCCCGGTGATCGACATGCTGTTCCCGCCCGGGGCCCCGGCGCGCGTGCCGATTGCGGCCATCACGGGTACCAACGGCAAGACCACTACCGCGCGCATGCTGGCGCACATCACCAAGATGGCGGGCTTCACGCCGGGCCTCACGACCACCGACGGGGTCTATATCGACGGTCAGCGCACGGTACAAGGCGACATGACCGGCCCGGTGTCGGCGCGCATGGTGCTCGCCGACCCGCAGATCGACCTGGCCGTACTCGAGACCGCACGCGGCGGCCTGCTGCGCGCCGGGATGGGCGTGAAGGAGGTGAACGTCGGCGCGGTGCTCAATGTGCAGCCCGATCACCTCGGTCTGAAGGGCATCGACACGCTCGAACAGCTCGCCGAGGTCAAGCGCATCGTGGTCGAGGTGGCCACCGACTGCGCGGTGCTGAACGCCGATGATCCGCTGGTCGTGAAGATGTCCGGGTACACCGAGGCCAAGAACATCTGCTACGTCACGATGAATCCGCAGCACTCGCTGGTGCGCGAGCACATCCGCGCCGGGGGTCGCGCCTGCGCCCTGGAAGGGGGCGTGAACGGTCAGATGATTGCGCTCTATGACAAGAGCAGCCACATCCCGCTGCTGTGGACGCACCTGATTCCGGCGACCCTGGAGGGGCGTGCCACCCACAACGTCCAGAACGCGATGTTCGCCGCTGCCATGGCCTTTTCCCTTGGCATCAAGCTGGACGCCATCCGCCAGGGGTTGCGGACCTTCGATGCCACGTTTTTCCAGGCGCCCGGGCGCATGAACATCTTCAACGAGCACCCGTTCAAGGTGCTGTTCGACTACGGCCACAATGCCCACGCGGTGGCGGCGCTGGCAGACCTGGCGCAGCGCCTGGACGTTACGGGTCGGCGTATCGTGGTGCTCGCCGGTCCCGGTGACCGCAGGGACGAGGATCTGGTCGCGATCGCCAACGCCGTCGCCGGCCGCTTCGATCACTACATCTGCCGCCGTGACGACAGCCTGCGCGAGCGCAGCCCCGATGAGGTGCCGCGCATCCAGGCCGCCGCGCTCAAGGCCGCGGGCGTCGCGGCGCAGGCGATCTCGGTCATCCCCGACGAGCAGGACGCCATCAACGCTGCCCTGAGCATGGGCCAGCCCGGTGACCTGCTCCTGATATTCGCCGACGCCCTGGTGCGCTCCTGGAAGCAGATCACCAAGTTCCGTCCCGTCGGGGCGGGCGCGCCCAGCGTGCCGCCGCCGGCGTTCGCGACCGACACCGGTTTTAGCGCTGCCGCGCCCAAGAGCGGCGAGCCGCCGCCGCCGGCCTTCAGCCTCGAGGGGCTGATCCGCGATGAGCGCGGCGTGCGCTACGCGCCGGAGGCCGAAGACTGAACACCGAGACCGGGCTGCCGTTCGACGCCTCGCGGCGTCTGACGGGCCCCAACCTTTTCTTTCGCACTACCGGGGCGCAGCTTGAGACCTGCGGTCTTGCGGTCGATGAGCTGCTGCTGGCCGGCTGGCACGCACGCGTCGAGCGTGCACGTGCGCACCTCGGCTGGCACGCAGCGCCGCTGACGGCGCGACCGCACGCGAGCGGCGTGTCACTGGCGCTCGCGGCGCCGGCCGACCAGCTGTTCACGGCCACGGAGGTCAACGAGTGGGCGCTGTGCGCCACCGTTGCGGCCGGCAACGCCGAGCTCACAGGGCGGTTCGAAGCGGCCCTGCTGGCGGAGATTCTCGTGGACGCAGCTGACCCCGGGCAGGTCATCCCTCCGGTGCTGGAAGAGTCCGCAGCGCTGGCCCGTCTCGCGAAGCTTGCGGCGCGCGAGGCGCAACCGCGTCTCATGGCCCTGATCAGCGCTGCGGGCGAGCGCGGTGTGCCGTACGTGCTGGACGAGGCGACTCTTACCCTCGGGGCCGGCCAGGGTTCGAAGGACTTCCCGCTCGCGACGCTGCCCGCGGCTGCCGCGCTCCCCTGGGGCGAGCTGCACGACATCCCGACCGCGGTCGTGACGGGCTCTAACGGCAAGACGACCACTGTGCGCCTGCTGGCCGCCTGCGCGCGCGCCCACGGCTGGCCGAGTGCGTTCTGCTGCACCGATGGGGTGTTCTTTGAAGGCGCCGTCAAGGTCAGCGGTGACTACTCCGGGCCCGAGGGAGCGCGGCGCGTGCTGCGCGAGCGCGGCGCGGCTGCCGCGATCATCGAAACGGCGCGGGGCGGCATCCTGCGCCGCGGCCTGGCTCTGAGTGCCGCCCGCGTTGCCGTCGTCACCAATGTCAGCGCCGATCACTTCGGCGAATACGGCATCGATGACCTCGCCGGCCTTGCCGACGTCAAGCTCGTGGTTGCCGGCTTGCTGCCGCCCGATGGCCTCTTGGTGCTGAATGCCGATGACGCACAGCTGAGCGCCAAGGCGCCACTGCTCGCGCGGCGCTTCGGCCGCGCACCCGCCCTGGGCTGGTTCGCGCTCGATGCCGACGATCCGGCGCTGCGCGCGCACCGGGTGCAGAGCGGTGCTACCTGCGGCGTGCGCGGCGGGCGCCTGTGCCTGCACCGCGGCGGGCGCGAGTACGATCTCGGGTCGGTCGCAGACATGCCGATCACGGTCGAGGGCAGTGCCTCGTATAACATCCACAATCTCGCCGCGGCCGCTCTCGCGGCTGCAGCGCTCGAGATTCCGGCGCCGGTCATTGCCAGCGTGTTCGCACGCTTCGGTGCCGCCCCCGCCGACAATCTGGGGCGCATGATGCGCTTCGATCGCGGCGGGGTGCGCATCCTCATCGACTACGCTCACAACCCGGAAGGAATGCGCGGCCTGCTGCGCGTCGCCGAACACCTGCGCACGCCCGGCGGGCGGGTGGCGACCATCATGGGACAGGCGGGCAACCGCCAGGACCGGGATATCGAGGCGCTGGCGCGCGTGACCGCGCAGTTCCACCCGGACCTGGTCGTCATCAAGGAGGACGAGGCATTCCTGCGCGGGCGTGCCCCGGGGGAGATTCCGCGCCTGATTCACGCCGCACTGCTGCGCGAGGGCCTGCCGGAGGCCTCGCTCCCGGTGCGCATGAGCGAGATGGAGGCCGTGCACTACGCGCTGCAGTGGGCGCGGCCCGGCGACGTGCTGGCGCTGCCGGTGCACTCACCGGCGGCGCGCGCGGCGGTGCTCGAGCTCTTGTCCGGCTGAGACGCGCGCCGGCACGACCCAGCCGCTACAGGTGCTGGCGGCTGCGCAGCCAGTCAGGCTCGGGCAGCTGCACGAACACTTCACGCAAGGCCTCGCTCCAGCGTCTGCGGATGCTGGCGAAGTAGGCGTTGTCGTCATCGATGCTGACGTGGCGGGCGACCTCGTACTGATCGCGCTTCAGGAGCACCAGGTCGAGCGGCAGGCCCACCGAGAGGTTGGAGCGGATGGTGGAATCCATCGACACCAGCGCCGCCTTGGCGGCCTCGTTGAGGCTGCTGCTGCGACGCACGACGCGGTCGATGATCGGTTTGCCATACTTTGACTCGCCGATCTGGAAGTAGCTGGTCTCGGCGGTCGCTTCGATGAAGTTGCCCGCCGAGTAGATGCTGAACAGGCGCGGCATTTCCCCCTTGATCTGGCCCCCGACGATCAGGCTCGCGTTGAAGTCGACGCCGAATTCCTTGAGGGTCTCGCTGTCGCGGCGGTGGGCGTCGCGCAGCGCCTCTCCGATGCAGCGCGCCGCCTCGAACATGTTGCGGCAGTTGAACAGGTTGGGGGCGGAGTCGGGGGTCTCGAGGTTCTCGCGCAGCACGGTGGTCACCGCCTGGGTAATAGCGAGATTGCCGGCGCTCTGGATCACCAGCACCCGGTCTCCGGGCTTCTGGAAGACCGTGGTCTTACGAAAGGTGCTGATCTGGTCGACGCCGGCACTGGTGCGCGAGTCGGAGAGAAACACCATGCCGGTATCCAGCAGCATGGCGACGCAGTAGGTCATGAGAGCCCGATCTCCTTGCGGTTACTGTTCGCCGGCGGTGATCGCCGCGACGCTGACGTCCATCACTTCGCGCCCGCCGCCGCGGCGCACGCCGCGCACCGGGGCTGCGTCCAGGTAGTCACGCCCCACGGCCAGGCGGCAGTGCTTCGGCCCCATGGGCTCCAGGTGCGTGACATCGATACCGAGCCATCCCTGCGCATCCTCGAGCCACGCGTCCACCCAGGCGTGACTGGCCGATTCCGCACCGTCCACGCTGCACAGGTAGCCGCTCACGTAGCGCGCCGGAATCCCCGCGGCGCGGCAGCAGGATACGAACACATGCGCCTGGTCCTGGCAGACCCCCTGGCCGCGCGTGAAGACTACGGCCGCCGAGTCCTCGACGCTCGTGGTGCCCGGAGTGTAGCGCACGCGCTCGTAGACGCCCCCGGCTAGGCTGTAGAGCCGCTCGCGCAGCGAGCCCGGGCGCGTGATGTGGGAGTGCGCGAGCGCGATCATCTCCGCGCTCGGCTGCGTGAGCGGCGTCGGCGCAAGATAGGCGAGCGGCGAGAGCGTCCCGTCGAAACTTACGAATTCCTCATCCCCGGTCATCTCGACAATGCCGCGGACCTCGAGGCTGATCTCCCGATGCGGCTCCTCGAGGGTGAGCAGGTGCGTGAGGTTGCCGTGGGCGTCGGTCTGCTCGGTGCGGCGTCCCGGCGCCCGCAGGCTCCACGAGAGGATGCGCTGGCTGCCCTCGCGCCGCGGCGTCAGGCGCAGCGTCTGCGCCGTGTACTTGACCGGCTCCTCGTAGCGGTAGGTGGTGCGGTGAACGATGTGAAGCTGCATCGGTGGTTCTTCAGGGCGTGGCGGCGCGTCTGGTCATGAGCGCGGTGATCTCTTTGCGGGCGGCGGCGAGATCCTTGAGGAAAGCCGGGTCCGCGTGCAGACGTGCGAGGAGCGCTGCCGCGGCCAGGCGCCCGGCGACGACATCGGAGGGGTAATGAAAGCCGCACACGACGCGGCTCTCCCCGAAGGCGACGCCGCGCGCCAGCAGCTGGTCGGCATACTGGGGCACGAGCTCGGCGAGCAGCGACCCCCACAGCCAGCCGAGCGTCGCGTGCCCGGACGGGTAGGAGCCGGAGTCCGCCAGCCCCGCGTAGGTGATCTCGCACCGGGGCAGTTGTGGATACTCGACGAAGGGACGGTGGCGGCCGCCGCTGCCGACGTTCTTCTTGAGGGGCGCCAGCAGCAGCTCGGCGTCGCTGCGCACCTGGCTCATGAGGCGCAAAAAGTTCGGCGTGCTGGCCGGGCTCAAGGTGATGCCCAGCAGGTAGGTGAAGCGCGGCGCGACCTTGAGCGGATCCGTCGGCGGCACATCATCGGCGTGCGCTTCCTCGGCACGTGCCGTTCCGATCAGCGCGCGCGTGTGAAAGTAGCTCTCCACGTCCGCCGCCTTCGCCATCGAGTCATCGGCCGGCGCACCCGGCAGCCACGCCTCGATGTGCAGCGCCACGGCCGGGTCGAGGTAGCCGGCGTTGACCGGACGTGCCTGCACGACCGCCGCCGCGCAGGCGAACGACAGGATGAGCGCCGCAAGGCGCACGCCGGCTGCGGGCCGGGGAAGGGCATGGTGTGCACGGTTCGTCATGTTCGTCGGAGCACCTGCTGAGAGTGGCAAGGACGCGGTTCAGAAGGACCCGGAGGGTACGAGGAAATCGTTGGCGATACGTTCGCCCAGGTCCTTCAGGCGCCCCTGGAAGCGATCGAGAAACGTCGTGACCCCTTCCGCGCACAGCTCCTCGAAACGCCCGAAATGGAACTGCGAGTGCAGCTCCCCGACGCGCCGCAGCGTCTCCTTCGACTGCTCGTTGGCCACCGCGGCGAGATTCGCCTGCAGCTCGTCCAGGCAGCGATGCACCCCCTGCGGCAGGTCATCGCGCATGAGCAGCATCTGCGTGACGCGCTGCGGCGTGACGCTGTCGCGGTACAGCCGGCGGAACACCTCGAACGCCGACATGGCGCGCAGCAGCACCGCCCACTCTGAGGCTTCCTCGATCAGCCGCTCGCCGCGGCCGCCCGGGTCGCGCCAGCGAGCCTCCAGCATGCGCGTCGTGTTGTCGGCGCGCTCGAGGAAGGTGCCGATGTGCGTGAAGTGTGCGGCCTCATCGCGCAGCAGCGTACCGGACGTGATGCCGCGCGTCAGGTGCGCGCGATACTTCACCCACTCAAGGAAGTCCCCGCGCGCCGCCTCGGGCATCGAGGAATTGAACGCCACCGAATCAAGGTAGGTCTCGTTAAGCGTCTCCCACATGTCGGAAGTAATGGTGCCACGCACCGCGCGTGCGTTCTCGCGCGCCGCGCGCAGGCACTGCAGGATGCTGCCCGGATGCTCGCGCTCGAAGGCGAGGAAGTTGAACGCCGTACGCGGCGTCACCGCGCCGTGGCGCTCGTGGTAGGCCCCCTCGGCGCCAAGTGACACCAGGGTCGCCTGCCAGCCCTGGCGCACGGCTTCCGGCGCGCGCGGCAGCAGCGCCAGGCGCTGGTGCGCGTCGATCATGCGGGCGAGGTTGACCGCTCGCTCAAGGTAGCGCGACATCCAGTAGAGGTGGTCGGCGGTGCGGCTCAGCATCAGGGCGTTGCCTCGGCCGCCGCCGGACTGGCACCCAGCACCCAGGTGTCCTTGGTGCCCCCGCCCTGGGAGGAGTTGACGATCAGGGAGCCGGCGGTGAGCGCCACGCGCGTGAGGCCGCCCGGCACCACCGTCACCTCGCGCCCGGAGAGCACGAAGGGTCGCAGGTCGATGTGCCGCGGCGCGAGCCCCTGCGCCACCATGGTCGGGGAGGTTGACAGCGCGAGCGTCGGCTGCGCGATGTAGCGCTCCGGGTGCGCGCGGATGCGGATGCGGAAGTCATCAAGCTGCGCGCGGGTCGCCGCCGGGCCTATGAGCATGCCGTAGCCACCCGCGCCGTGTACTTCCTTCACCACCAGCTCCTCGAGGTTCGCCAGTACGTAGTCACGCTCGGCCTCGCGGCGCAGCACCCAGGTCGGCACGTTGGCGAGCAGCGGTTCCTCGTCGAGATAGAAGCGCACCATATCCGGCACATAAGGGTAGATCGACTTGTCATCGGCAATGCCGGTGCCGATGGCGTTGGCAATCGTCACGTGGCCGGCGCGGTAGGCGGTCAGGAGGCCGGGCACGCCGAGGGTTGAGTCCGGACGGAACGCCAGCGGGTCGAGGAAGTCATCATCGAGGCGCCGATAGACGACATCGACGCGCTCCGGCCCGCGCGTGGTGCGCATGTAGAGCACCGCATCGCGCACGAACAGGTCCTGGCCCTCGACGAGCTCGATGCCCATCTGCTGGGCGAGGAAGGCGTGCTCGAAATAGGCGCTGTTGTAGGCCCCGGGCGTCAGCAGCACCACGGTGGGGTCCGTGACCCCGACGGGAGCCACGCTCTTGAGGTTCTCGTGCAGTACGTCCGGGTAGTGCTCGACCGGCTCGATGGCATCGCGCGCGAACAGCTCCGGGAACAGCCGCATCATCATCTTGCGGTTCTCGAGCATGTACGACACGCCCGAGGGCACGCGCAGATTGTCCTCGAGCACGCAGAAGTTGCCGTCGTGATCGCGCACGATGTCGACCCCGGAAATGTGCGCGTAGATGCCGCCGGGCAGCTTCACGCCCTGCATCTCCGGGCGGTATTGCGGATTGCACAGGATCTGCTCGGGGGGTATGAGCTGCGCCTTGAGGATGCGCTGCTCGTGGTAGACGTCCGCCAGGAAGGCGTTCAGGGCACGCACGCGCTGCTTGAGGCCCTGCTCGAGCCGCTGCCACTCTGAGGCGGGCATGATGCGCGGCACGATGTCGAACGGGATCAGCCGCTCGGTGCCCTCGTTCTCGCCATAGACGGCGAAGGTGATGCCGACGCGGTGAAACAGCGCGTCCGCCTCGGTGCGCTTGCGCGCCAGGTGCTCCGGCGGCTGCTCGCGCAGCCACTCGTAGTACTGCCGGCAGTGCCCGCGCGGCACGCCGGCCTGGTCCAGCATCTCATCGTAAGGGACGGGCATTTCGGATATTAGACCAAGGTTGCGACGCGTACGGCAGCGTCATTTCGCCACCAGCGCCGCTCTTGCCCGGCGCCGCCGCCTTGCACTTTTTGTGTGCGGCCTGCGGCGGGTGATCCGCCGGGGGGCGTTGGAGTGGCGTTGCCAGAGGTCCGAGCCGGGATGTAAGGTCTGGGCTGCCATAACAAGGACAAGCGCAGCGCTACGGCGCGGTGCATACGCGGCGGGTTTTACCCGCCAGTGGTTTTTCAGCGATGCGCGCCGCGGCGCGCAGGACAGGCATGCAACGCATCAGTCGCCGGCGTTTTCTGCAGTCCGCGGTCCTGAGCGCCGCGCTGCCCTGGGGCGGGCGCGCCGCGGCGGCCGCCCGGCCGCAGCGCGTGGCGGTGGTCGGTGCCGGCCTTGGCGGGCTGGTTGCCGCTTACGAGCTGATGCGTGCCGGCCACACGGTGAGTGTCTTCGAGGCGCTCGAACGGCCCGGCGGCCGCGTGCGCACGCGCCGTGACGTCTTCGGTGACGGCCTGTACGTGGAGGAGGGGGCGCTCGAGTTCGGCGAGGGCTACACCCTGCTCAACCAGTACATCGGGCAGTTCGGGCTGCCGGTGAGCGCGCTCGCGGAGCCCGGCGCGGCCGCGACTCCGGAGGTGTTCTTCGTCGGCGGCAAGCGCTACGCGGTGGCCCGCGGGCACGAGCCCGACTGGCCCTACGCGCTGTCGCCCGATGAGCGGCGGCTCGGCAGACAGGGACTGTGGGAGAAATACGCGCAGCCGGCCGCGCGTCCGCTGGCGCAGCCCTTCGACAGCCGGGCCATGAACCGGGCCGCGCGCGCCCTGGATGAGCGCACGCTCGCGGAACTGGTGCGCAAGCAGGGCGCCAGCGATGCGGCGGTGCTGCTCATGGCGCGCGCCCCCTTCGGCGGCGCGTTCGAGCACGTGTCCGCGCTGCAGGTGCTGCTGTGGAGGAGATTCCTCGCCCTCAGCCAGAACTGGAGCTGCCTCGCCGGCGGCAACGATCAGCTGCCGCGCGCCTTCGCCGACCGCCTCGGCGCGCGCCTGCACTACCGCGCGCAGCTGCGCGGCATCGCGCAGGACCGCTCGCAGGTGCATCTGGCGATCGCGCACGCCGATGCGCTCGAGCAGGTGAGCGTCGATCGCGTGGTGCTGGCGCTGCCGTTCTCGGTGCTGCGCCGCCTGCAGCTCGGCGATGCCTTTGCGCGCCACAAGCGCGCGATCATCAGCGGGCTGCGCTACGAGTCCGCGACTCGCATCTTCGTGCACACGAACACGCGCTTCTGGCGGCAGGCGGGCCTGGACGGCTCCGCCAGCACCGACCTGCCGGTGGGCACGGTGCGCGACTTCTCGGCCGGCCAGGCCGGCAACGCCGGGATCCTCGGCACCGAGGTCACCGCCGCGGCGAGCCGGCGGCTTGCCGCCCTGAGTTCCCCCGAGCGCGTGCGTTTGGCCACCGAGAGCCTCGGCCGGATATTCCCGGAAGGCACCGTCACCGGTGCCGCCGGCAGTTCGGTGTGCTGGGACAACGAGCCGTACGCGCTCGGTGCCTGGGGTTACTTTGCGCCCGGGGAGATGAGCAGCATGTTCACGCAGATCGCGCTGCCCGACGGGCGCATCCACTTTGCCGGCGAACACACCTCCACCCTGTGCTTCATGGAGGGCGCGGTGCAGTCCGGCCAGCGTGCCGCGCAGGAGATCAGCGCCACCTAGCGCCACGCGCTAGGTGGCCGTCGATGTGAGGGCGCTCCAGCCGTTCCAGATGATCTCGATGCCGATGCACATGAGGATGAAGGCCGACAGCCGCACCAGTACCTCAAGACCGGTGTCGCCCAGGAACTTCGCCATCGAGGCGGCGAAGCGATAGGCGAGGTAGATGCTGATCGCGATGCCGATGATGCCCAGGAGCGCGCCGCTGTAGTGCGAGGCGATCTCCCGCAGCGAGGGCAGGCCCGGGGTCTTGCGACTGCCGATGGTGATCGCGACCGACATCGAGCCCGGGCCCACCGTCAGCGGCATGGTGAGCGGATAGAAGCTGCCGGTCTTGCGGCGGGTGCGTGCCGGCAGGTCGGCAGCGTCCGCATGGTCGGAGTAGTCCTCCTGGGACAGCAGCTTCCAGCCAAGCGCGGTGACCACGAAGCCGCCGGCAATGCGCACCACGGGCAGCTGGATACCGAAGAACTCCAGCAGGTACGGGCCGATCAGCATCGAGCCGAGCAGCAGCGCAAAACCATTGACGGCGACCTTACGCGCCATGGCGTTGCGTTCCTGGGGTGTCAGGCTCGCGGTCAGGGAAAAGAAAAACGGCGCGGACTCGATCGGGTTAACGATGGGGAACAGTCCCGCGAAGGTCAGGAGGAAGGCACTGCCCAGGCCGCTCAGGGGGCCCCCGCAGCGAGCAGCTGGTCCAGGGCAGCCTCGACCTTCTTGGCGCGCTCATCCCCCACGTGCATCTCCCCGGGAACGCTGCCGTAGAGCAGCCCGTCACGGCCGATCAGGTAGAACGTCGGCCAGTACTGGGCATGCAGCGCGCGCCAGTAGGAGGCGTCGCCGTCGATCATGACGGGATTGTGGATCTTGAGGCGCTCCACGGCCCTGCGGACGTTGTTGGGAGACTTCTCCTCATCGAGCTCGGGCGTGTGCACGCTCACGACCACCAGGCCCTGGGGTGCCTTGTCGTGCAGCACGGACTCGACCCAGGGGCGCGAGTTGAGGCAGTTGACGCAGTCGAACGCCCAGAACTCCACCAGCACGACCTTGCCCTTCAGCGCCGCGAGCGTCAGCGGGTCGGAATTGAGCCAGTCCGAGGCGTGCGCGTGGGTGAACTCCGGCGGCGGCGCGGGAGTCGCCGCGCGCACCACGCCAAGTACCGCGCAGCACGCCAGCGTCAGTAGCAGCAGAATTCGGATGCGCTGCATGTGCAGTCTCCGCTCAAGTCATCCTATGATGAAGTATGAACGACCGGATCTGCCTCGTCACTGGGGCCACCCATGGCATCGGCCTCGAGACGGCGCGCGCACTGGCAGCCAGCGGAGCGACCGTGTTGGTACACGGGCGCGATCTGAACCGCGCGGGCGCCGTGGCGCAGGAGCTGGCGCGTGCCACCGGCAACCCCAGGGTGCGGGGGGTACAGGCGGATTTCGCCCGCCTCGCCGACGTACGCCGGCTCGCCGCCGAGCTCGACGCGAGCCTGCCGCGCCTGGATGTCCTGGTGAACAACGCCGGCATGATGAGCGCGACGCGCGCGAGCAGTGCCGAGGGCTACGATCTCACCTTCGCCGTGAATCATCTGGCGCCGTTCCTCTTGACCAACCTGCTGCGCGCCAAGCTCACCGCCTCGGGCGCGGCGCGCATCGTCGTGGTCGCCTCCGCCGCCCACCGCCGCGCGCGGCTCGACTTTGATGATCTGATGAATACCCGGGTGTCGGGCCTGCTGCCGGCGTACGCGCGCTCCAAGCTTGCCAATATCCTCTTCACGCGCGCCCTCGCGCAGCGGCTGCGGGATTCGGCCGTCACGGCGAACGCGCTGCACCCGGGGTTCGTCAACAGCCATCTGTTCCACGCCACGCCCTGGCTGCGCTGGCTGCTGGGGCCGTTCGGCCTCCTGATGCGCACCCCGGCGCAGGGGGCGGCGAGCAGCATCTACCTGGCGAGTTCCCCGCAGGTCGCCGCGGTGAGCGGCGCCTACTACGAGCACGGGCGGCCGGTGGAGCCGAGCGCAGCGGCACAGAACGCGGCCGACGGCGAGCGGCTGTGGCTGGAGAGTGCGCGGCTGACCGGGATACCGCCCTGAGCACGCCTCAGCGCGGCGCCGCGGGCAGGTGGTTCAGCACCCGCTGCAGGAGCTCCTCCAGTCGTGCCGCCGGCAGTTCCATGAGTGCCGGCAGGGCGCGGATGCGCTGCACGGTGGCCGCGCTCAGGCGGCGCTGCGCGCGATACAGTCGCGTGCGCACCGTGGTCTCGTGGATACCGAGGCAGGCGGCGGTCTCGATGCCGCTGATGCCCTCGATGATGCGCAGCACGAAGACGGTGCGGAACACCTCCGGCAGGGCGCTGATCGCCTGCTCCGCCTCGCGTCCCTCGAGTGCGTCCGCGGCGCCCTGCGGCAGGTGCGCCTGCAGGGCGGCCGGGCGGCCGGCACTGCGCTGCGCGTGGGCGTGCTGGTAGGCGAGGCGCGTGAGCCAGGCGGCAAACTTGCCCGTGGGCTCGTAGCGGGACAGATCGGAGAAGGCGCCCAGATACGCTTCCTGCACGATGAGCTCGGCGTGCCCGGCATCCGCAACGATACTGCGCGCCACGCGGTACAGCCGCCTGCCATAGCGGCGAATCAGGGCGGCGATGGCCTGTTCCTCGCCCGCCCGGGCGCGCTCGAGGAGCAGCAGGTCGGGGAGAGTGTCCGTTCCGGCGGCCGCGGCGCGGCGCGGCGGAGAATCGGGGCTGCGCAAGGGGGTCACGGGATCCAGCATGTGCATCGACCTCTGGTGTGTATCCTAGCCACCATGAAAGAAAGACCGGCCCGGACGGCCGGGTATTGCGCAGCGCTCGCCCTGGCGGCGCTGCCGGCGAGCGTGACGTGGGGAGGTCCACCCAAGGTGGCAGCCGTCATACATCCGCGGTTGTGGCCGAAGCAGGCACCCGCCCTCAGGCGGGACGAGGAACTCGAGGCGCGCGTGGAGGCACTCCTCGCGCGCATGACGCCCGCCCAGAAGGCCGGCCAGCTGGTGCAGGCCGATATCGGCAGCATTACTCCCGACGACCTGCATCAGTATCCCCTCGGTTCGGTCCTCAACGGCGGCAACTCCTCCCCCCGCGACGACAAACTCGCGGCACCGAGTGAGTGGCTGGCGCTCGCGGACCGGTTCTACGACGCCTCCAGCGGCACTTCCGCGGAGCCTCGGGTGCCGGTGCTGTGGGGGACCGATGCCGTGCACGGGCACAACAACATTCCCGGCGCGACCATATTTCCGCACAACATCGGCCTCGGCGCGGCGCGCGACCCCGAACTCATTCGCCGCATCGGGGAGATCACCGCGCTCGAGGTGCGGGTGACCGGGCTCGACTGGGCCTTCTCCCCGACCGTCGCGGTGGCGCGCGACGCGCGCTGGGGCCGTACCTACGAGAGCTACTCGGAAAACCCCGAACTGGTGCGAACCTACGCTGCGGAGATGGTGCGGGGGCTGCAGGGTACCCCGGGTACCCCGGCGTTCCTGGATGCCGCCCACGTGCTGGCCACTCCCAAGCATTTCCTGGGCGACGGGGGCACGCAGGGCAAGGACCAGGGCGACAACCCCGCGAGCGAACGGGAACTGCGCGACGTCGACAGCCCGGGGTACCAGGCAGCGCTCGCCGCCGGCGCACAGATCGTGATGGCCTCCTACTCCAGCTGGCGCGGGCAGAAGATGCACGGCAACCATGCCCTCCTGACCGACGTGCTCAAGGGGCGCTTCGGCTTCGATGGCTTCGTGATCGGTGACTGGAATGGCCACGCTCAGCTGCCCGGGTGCACCGCGGTGAGCTGTCCGTCGGGGGTTAATGCGGGCCTGGACATGCTCATGGCTCCGGATGGCTGGAAGGAGCTCCAGGCCAACCTTACGGCGCAAGCGGCGGCGGGGCAGATCGCGGCTGCGCGTCTGGACGACGCCGTGCGGCGCATCCTGCGGGTGAAGCTGCGCGCGGGCTTAATGAGCGAGGGCCGGCCGTCCTCGCGGCCGTATGCCGGCCACTATGAGCTCCTCGGGGCGCCCGCCCACCGCGCCGTTGCCCGCCAGGCGGTCCGTGAGTCACTGGTGCTCCTGAAGAACCGTAACCACCTGCTGCCGCTCGCACCCCGCCAGCGCGTGCTGGTCGCCGGTGACGGCGCCGACAGCATCGCGCGGCAGAGCGGGGGGTGGACCATCAACTGGCAGGGCACCGAGCCAAACCAGGTGTTTCCGCATGGGCAGACGCTCTACGCGGGCATCGCCGCATGCGTCGGCGAAGCCGGGGGCACGGCGGAACTGAGCATCGGCGGGGAGTTCCACACGCGCCCGGACGTTGCGATCGTCATCTTCGGCGAGACGCCCTATGCGGAGTACGCCGGCGACGTCGCGACCCTCGAATACAGCCCCGGTGACAAGCGCGACCTGGCGCTGCTCAAGCGTTTGCGTGAGCTGGACATCCCGGTGGTGGCGGTGCTGCTCTCGGGGCGCCCGCTGTGGGTCAATGCCGAGATCAACGCCGCCGACAGCTTCGTGGCCGCGTGGCTGCCGGGGCCCGAAGGCGGGGGCGTCGCAGACGTGCTGTTCACCAGGCCCGACGGGACGGTGCGCTTCGATTTCCGCGGCCGGCTGCCGTTTTCCTGGCCGGCCACGCCGCGGCCGCCGGCCGTGGACGGCGGGCCCGGTGAGCCGCCGCTGTTTGCGTTTGGCTACGGCATGACTTATGCCGACGCCGGCTATCTCACGCACCTGCCCGAGAGTCCCGCGCCGCCGCGCTGACAGGAGCGCCGCGGCGTGCTCCCGGTCACATCCGTGTCACGGGATGCCGGCAAGGTGCTGCAACACTTTACGGGCCAGACGCGGGCGGGGTGCGGAAAGGGATCTCCGCACCCCGCGGCGGAGCCTTAATCCGCGGCGGCGCCGACCGCCACCCAGGCGAGATCCGAGTTCGACACCGAGCCCACGTTGAAATTGCGTGCGGCTGCCGCCATGCGCGTCAGCGCCTGGGCGATCGGCATCGGCGGCTTGGTGTCGCCTTTCTTGAGTTTGTGAAAGCGCACCGGGTTGATGCGCGCCACGACGTAGTTGCGCAGGTACGGTGACTTGAAGCCCTTGGCCTGCAACGCTGCGATCACGTCCTTGACGCGGGCGTCGATCTGGATCAGGCGCGCGGCGTAGTCCTCGCGCTGCCGCAGGCTCACCGCCAGCGTGCGTTCGCTGAAGCGGTCGACCTTCTTCAGGAAGGCGCTGTAAGCGCCGCCGGCGAAGCGCGGCGCGCGCTCGTAGACGAGCCCGAGGGTGATGAGCTCGGCGGCCTCGAACTCCTGGCGGAACGCGTCCTCGCGCTCGCGGCCGCGGCGCTTGGCGAGGTTGCGCGCCATGCGCACCACCTCGAGGCTGCGGTCCTTGAGGTTGTGGGCCTTCTCGGTGTTGAGGGCGAGGATGCGGTAGGCGAGCGTCTCGTCGCCGGAGATGAGCGCGGTGATCTGCTTGAGCCCCAGCACCTTCGCGGCCGCGAGCCGGTGACGCCCGTTCGGCGTCCACAGCCGCCCGTCCTCGCCGCGCACCACGATGAGCGGATCAAGAAACGCGCCCGTCTCCTCGATCGCGCCCGCGAGGCGCTTGGCGTGCGTGGGTGACAGGTCGCGCTGGAAGGGCGTCGGCTGCACCGCCGCGAAGGGCAGGCTTGCCAGCAGCAGCGCGCGTCCGCCGAGCGGCTCGCGGTAGGCGCCGATCGGCGCACCGCCCGCGTCGCGCACCAGCTGTGCGAGGGGCGCGATCTGCGGATCATCCAGCGCCACGGCCACCTGCGCCGCCTCGAGGCCGCGGCTTTGTTTGCGCGGCGCGAGACTGGTGCGCTTGCGCGCGCCGCGCCGCGCGGACTTGGCTTGGGCCATGGGCGCAATCTCCCGTTGGAATGAGTGTGCGAGAATGACGGATTGATGAGGATGTTGCCATGGATGCCTCCCGCGAGACAGCGAGCGCCCTGCGCCCGGCGGCTGCCGCTGCGCGTCTGCCGGCACAGCGCATCGATGCCGCCGGGCATGCGCACGTGGACCAGCGGGCGGTGTTGGCCCTGGCGCTGCCGCTCATGGCCAACAGCGCCGTGCAGATCGTCCTCAACCTCACCGACATGTGGTTCATGGGACGCATCTCGACCAAGGCGCTCGCCGCGGTCGGGGCCGTGCAATGGCTCATCATGGCGGCGGTGCTGGTGCTCGGCGGCGCCGGCACTGCGGTGCAGACCCTGGTGGCACAGCACTACGGGGCGCGTCGCTACAGCCGCGCCGGGGAGGCGGTCTGGACCGCCATCTGGGGCATGGCGTGCGCCGCCCCGGTGTTCATACTCGTGGGGGCCGCACGTCACCTGATCCTCGCACCGTTCGGCTTCGATGCGCAGATCGAGAGTCTCGCGGCCGCCTTCTGGTTCCCGCGCATCGGCGGCGCCTTCGTGGGCGCGGCGGTGTGGGCCACGCTCGGGTTCTTCAACGGCATCGGCCGGCCGCGCATCACGCTGTGGATCACGCTCGTCACGACGCTCGCCAATGCACTTCTCAACCAGCTCTTCATCTTCGGCCTGGGCTTCGGCATCGCCGGCTCCGCCTGGGCGACCAACTGTGCGCAGCTGATCGGCCTGCTGTTCGCCCTGACGATTTTCCTGCAGCCCTACTACCGCCGTCGGTATCACTCGCACCTCACCTGGCATCCGCACGCGCAGCGACTGTGGGCGCAGCTGCGCCTCGGGGTGCCGATGGGATTGCCGCCGGCGGCGGACCTGCTCGGCTTTGCCATCTTCCAGATGATGCAGACCTGGCTCGGGACCGCCGACGGCGCCGCCACGCAGATGGTGATGATGCTGACCTCGCTCTCCTACATGCCCGGCTTCGGCATCGCCTCCGCCGGCACCACGCTCGTCGGCCAGTCGATCGGCGCCGGGGCGCGCGACTGGGCGCTGCGGGTCGGCAACCGCACGATCCTCCTCGCCGCCTGCTACATGGGCGGCATCGGTGTCGTGATCGCCGTCACCGGTCCGTGGCTGCTGCCTTTCTTCACCGGCGCCCACGATGCCGACGCGGTGGCGGCGGTGGCGCTCGGGATGCGGCTCTTATGGCTGGCGGCCGCGTTCCAGTTCTTCGACGGACTGAACATGGGCAGCAGCATGTGCCTGCGTGGCGCGGGCGACGTCAAGGTGCCCGCCGCCCTGGTGCTGCCGATGTCGCTGCTGTTCTTCGCGCCGCTCGCGCATGCGCTCACCTTCGCGCCAGGCCAGGGCTGGGTACACTTCCTGCCGCAGTACGGCTACGGCGCCGTGGGCGGCTGGGTGGCGGTGCTCGTCTACGTGATGGTTCTCGGCAGCGTGCTCTTCCTGCGCTGGCGCTCGTGCGCCTGGCAGCGGATCCGGCTGTGAGCTCGGGGCAGCGCCGGTGTTCGTGACGCTCAAGATGCTGCTGCGCACGCTGATCCTGCCGCCGGCGAGTCTGCTGGTGCTCGCCGGTGTCGGGCTGTGGCTGGTGGCGCGGCGGCCCGCCGGGCGCGGCCGCCGCGCGGGACTCGCGCTCCTGAGCGTCGCGCTCGCGCTGCTGTGGCTCCTGGCGACCCCGGTCATCGCCGACTTGTTCGAGCGCGCCGCCGATCGGGTGCCGGCCTTAAGTCCGGAGGCCGCCGACGCGGCGCACGCCCAGGCGATCGTCATTCTGTCCGGCGGCGCCACGCGCCACCGCGCCCCGGAGTACGGGCACACCCCGGCCGCCGGCGAAGAGCTGCTCGAGCGCCTCGCCTACGGGGCCTATCTGGCGCACCGCACCGCGCTGCCGGTACTGGTGAGCGGCAGCTTCGCGGAGACCGAGTCCATGCACACCGTGCTCGCGCGTGACTTTGGCGTCCCGACGCGCTGGATCGAGAGCCACTCGCGCGACACCTTCGAGAACGCGCTCTTTTCCACGCCGATCCTGCGAACCGCGGGCGTCAGCCGCATCATCCTCGTCACCAGTGCCGCGCACGAGTACCGCGCGACGCACGAGTTCGAGGCGGCAGGATTTGCGGTGGTGCCGGCGCCGGTCGGGGTGTGGGAGCCGCAGGACCCCAACCCGACGCGCTACCTGCCGAGCGTCGTGGGTCTGCGCCGCTCCACCGAGGCGCTGTACGAGCTCATCGGCGAGGTGGCGCGCCAATTGTTCGCGCTCGTGCATCTGCGGCGCCACGAGGCCGCGCCTGCCTGAGGCCCCGATGCTGACCCCGCAGCTGACGACCGTGTTCCGCTCAGCGCGCAAGCGCGACTGCGATGAGCGGCTGCTGGTCCTGACCGCCGTGGGCGTGGCCGGCGTGGTGCTGCTCGGTGAGGGGGAGTTCCTGCTGCAGGTGGACGCGGCCGATGCCGGCTACGCCCTGCAGCACCTGCTGCAGTATGAGGCGGAGAACCGCGCACCACCCCCGCCGCCGCCGCCGCCCTACCTCTACCCGCACGCCTGGACGGGCTGCGTCGCCTACGTGCTGGTACTGTTCGCGGTGGCCGCCGCACTCTCGCACGGGATCGCGCGCCTGGATGCCTTCGATGTGGGGGAGCTCGATGCGGCCCGGGTGCAGGCGGGTGAGTGGTGGCGCGCCTGGACGGCGCTCACGCTGCACCTCGATGGCCCGCACCTGGCCGCCAACCTTCTGGCCGGCGTGTGGTTCGGCTACCTCGCCGCCACGCAGATGGGCGCAGGCACCGCCTGGTTCCTCGGCGTCACCGGGGCGGCCCTCGCCAACCTGCTCGAGGGCCTGTTCGCCGCGCCCGACCACCGCTCCGTCGGCGCCTCGACCGCGGTGTTCGCGCTTCTCGGGGCTATGTCGGCGTTTTCGTGGCGCGAGCGCCTCGCCACCCCGCAGCGCTGGGCGCGCCGCTGGGGGCCGCTCATCGCCGGCGTGATACTGCTCGGCTGGACGGGAACTGCGGGGGAGGGCACGGACGTGATCGCCCACCTGGGCGGCTTCATCGTCGGCGCGCTGCTGGGCGCGACGCTCGCGCTGCCGCGGCTGCAACCCCGGCTGCGCTCGCTGCCGCAGTGGCTGCCGGCGCTGGCGACGCTTGCGAGCCTCACCCTCGCCTGGGGCTGCGCGCTCGCGAGCTGACCGCACACCGCAGGGTGTGTGAGATGCGCTATGGACCCTCGACGCTGTAGCCGCGCGCGCGCAGCGCCGCCAGCGCCCCCTGCTCGCCGAGCAGCCGGTCCATCGACTGCACCGCGAGGGTCCCCTGGTTGCGCCGCAGGCCGTCCTCGACCGCGATCAGCCAGTCGTCCTGGGCGCGCGCGATGAGGCTGCGCACGCGCTCGGAGTTGGACACCGCCGAGATGCACGCGGTGCGATCGGCCGCGTGCGGGAGCTTGCGCAGCGTCTCCACGTCGCCGAGCGCCCAGGCCTGGGCGCGCGCCTGCAGCGGCGCGATGTCGGTCTCGAGCAGTGTCACGACGGACTCCAGGCACGCCACCTCGCGGTCGAGAGGCGTCCTGCCCACGTCCTTGAGCACATCCACCGGATCCTCGATCTTCAGCTTGTCCTGGTGCACGCGTACCCCCTGCGCGCGCGCGAGCTGCAGGACCGTCTCCTGCACTTCGTTGTGCTGCGCAAGGCCCGCGGCATCGAAGACCCGCGCTACCAGCTGCCGACCGGCGAGCATCGGCCGCATGCTCTCGAGCTTGTTGTCCTTGGGATCGTAGCGCGCCTTGAGCGCCTCGACCCGCTGGTACAGCGGTGCCGGCAGCGTCTGGCGCAGCGGCAGGTTGTCGGGCGGCTTCTGCAGGCGCCGCCACTCGATGTAAACGCGCAGCGCGGTCAGGGGATTGGCACCGATGCCGTAGCTCGGCCATGCCGGCACGACTTCCTGGGTGTGCCCGAGCACCTCGCGCACCGCATCGGGCTGCCACACCATCTTCTTGGGCAACGGCGAGATGGTGCCGAGGATCCACAGCGTGTGATCGCCCTTGCGCACCGTCCACATGCGCGGGCCCTCGTGGCGGCCCTCGACGACGATCTCCTGGATCGGCTCCGCGAGCGCGGGCGCGGCGGCTGGCTGCGCCCGCAGCGCCGGCGCGAGCAGCGCGAGGAGCATGAGCCCGAGCCCGGCACTGCGCAGGGTGCTCATCGCTCGCGGCACTTCAGTCGCTCGGCAGCTGCCGCGGCGGCGGGGAGCTCGTGGCCGCGTAGACACGAGTCAGTTTCTCCGCGGGCAGCTCGTAGGAGGCGATGTGCAGCTTCTCCACGATGCGCTTGCCATCCTCCGAGAGCGCGTAGGAATCGGTGACCTCCGGGCCCATCTGCGGCTTGATGACGATCACGTAGGCGCGGCCGTTCCAGCCGGATTTCTGGTCGGCCACCCCGTTCTCCGAGGACACCACGCTGTGCGCACCGGGCGTGAAGCTGTGGCGCGAGGTGCCGTAGTCGAACACGATCTCCTCGGCACCCTGGTGGATGGTGAGGTACTCCCCGCGTGCCATCACCTCCTGCAGTACGTGCGCCATTTGCGAGTGGCGCAGCGGGTCATGGTGCGGCCCGTGCTCCTCCGGAACGTCGTTGGGCGCCGCGGCGCCCGCGGCGATGCGCGCCTGCTGGATGGCGGCGTTGCGGCTGATGATCTTCGCGGCCTGCTCGCGCATCGTCGCCAGAATCTTCTGCGGGTCATCGGAGGCGGCCGGATCGAGCCTCCAGCTGCCGGCGAGCGAGACTGCGGACGGGGCATCCGCCGCCACGCGCTCACCGGTGCAGCCGCCGCACAGAACGGCGACGGCGCCGGCGCTCAGGAGCAACGTGGCCGCCCGGGCGATCAACATAGTGCGGTATCCTCGCTCCACCTCATTGACGGGGCGCAGCATCGCAGTTCGCCACCTTCCCGCGCAACGATGAAACGACCTAAGGCCCCCGGACTTGCCCGCCTGCGCCAGAGCATCACCCGCCTGGACAGCGACAGCATCGACCAACTCTATGGCCTCGAGCCGGTCTGGGAACCGGCGGCGGGTGCGGCACGCCTGGCACCCGAGGAGTTCGTGGCGGTGCGGTGCCCTTATTGCGGCGAGCGGCTGGAAACCCGCGTCGACCTGACCGCCGATGAGCCCTCCTACGTGGAAGACTGCGAAGTGTGCTGCCGCCCGATCGAGTTCCATATCGAGCGCGAAGAGGGCGGGCGTCTGCTCGCCCTCGAGGTGCGGCGGCTCGACTAGCGGACATTTAATAATGAGGACGCACTCGCGCATGGCATGCCTGATGCGCATCGCAGGGCCGGTTCTGCTGGGCTGCCTGGCAGCCTGCAGCGCCCCGGCCCCGCCGGCCCCTGCGGCAGCCGTGGTCGCCGCCCCGGCGGACCACTGGCCCGAGTTCTCGGCGCGCTTCCTCGGGGAGTACTTCCGCGCCAACCCGTTCTTTGCGGTGGAGGCGGGTCGGCACGAGTTCGACGGCCAGATGCCCGACCTGAGCGCGGCGGGCGTTGCCGCGCAGGTGGCCCTGCTCAAGCGCCTCGCCTCACAGGCGCAGGGCTTTGACGCCGCCGCCCTGAGCGTGCCCGAGCGCGAGGAGCGCGCACACCTCCTGGTCGCGATCGACACCGACCTCTTCTGGCTCGAGCGCGCGCGCGCCCCCTGGCGCAGCCCCTCGTGGTACATCGACCAGCTCGACCCGGACGTCTACCTCAACCGCGAGTACGCGCCGCTTGCACAGCGCCTCAAGGGATACCTCGGCTATGCACGCGCCATCCCGAAGATCGCCGCGGCGATCCGCGCCAACCTCGCCACCCCGATGCCGCGCACCTTCATCGAGCGCGGCATCGCAGGGTTCGGCGGCTATGCGGATTTCTACCGCCGCGACGTCGCGCGGGTGTTCGCGGCCGTCCCGGACCCGCAGGCGCAGCAACAGCTGCGGCAGGCGAATGCCGCCGCGGCCGCGGCGATGCAGGAGCTGAAGACCTGGCTCGAGGGCGAGCGTGCCCATGCTAACCAGGCCTTCGCGCTCGGCGAGCCGCTGTTCCTCGACATGCTGCACAGCACCGAGCGCGTCGACGTGCCGGTCGCGAAGCTGCGCGAGCTCGGTGAGGCCGACCTCAGGCGCAACACCGAGTCACTCACCGCCGCCTGCGCCCGCTTCCTGCCACACGGCAGCCTTGCGGCCTGCGTCGAGCGGATGAATGCCGACAAGCCCGCCGGGGGCGCGGTGGCCGGGGCGCGCGCCCAGCTCGCGCAGCTGCGCACCTTCGTCCTCGACCACAACGTGGTGAGCGTGCCGGGCGATGAGCAGGCGCGGGTCGCCGAGGCGCCGCCCTACAACCGCGCCAACGCCGCCTACATCAACATTCCCGGACCGTACGAGAAGAACCTGCCCTCGGTGTACACCATCTCGCCGCCCGATCCTGCCTGGACGGCGCGCGAGCGTGCCGATTACATTCCGGGCAAGGCGAGCCTGCTCTACACGAGCGTGCACGAGGTGTGGCCCGGTCACTTCCTGCAGTTCCTGCACGCCAACCGCAACCCCTCGAAGATCGCAGGTCTGTGGGTGGGTTACGCCTACGCGGAAGGCTGGGCGCACTACGCCGAGCAGCTCATGTGGGATGAGGGCCTCGGCGAGGGCGATCCCGGGCAGCACGTCGGCCAGCTGGTGAACGCACTGGAGCGCAACGTGCGCTACCTTGCGGCCATCGGCCTGCATACCGGCGGCCTCACCGTGGCGCAGGCCGAGCGCATGTTCCGCGAGCAGGCGTTCCTGGATCCCGGCGATGCGCGCCAGCAGGCCGCCCGGGGCACCTACGACCCGCAGTACCTCGACTACACCTTAGGCAAGCTCATGATCATGAAGCTGCGCGCGGACTGGGTGGCGCAGCAGCCCGGCGCGGCCGGCGCCGCGGATCCGAAAAAGTACTGGCACGACTTCCACGACCGCTTCCTTTCCTATACCGGCCCCATTCCGGCGATCCGCGCCGCTCTGGTGGGCGCGGGCGGTTCGCTCCTGTGAGCCGGCGCCGGCCTTAAGCCGCGGCGGCCTCGAGGAAGCTCAGGCGCCGGGCGCGGGCATCCAGCCGCACCTGCACCCCGAGCGCCACGGGCTCGTTCTCAGCGCCGTGTCCGATCGGGAAGCCCGCGGCGCACGGTAGCCCGCTCGCCTGCGCCAGCTCCCGCAGCACGTCCGCGCTCGTATAGGGCGCACCCTGCTCCTCGCACTGCGTGAAGGTGCCGAGCACGATGCCGCGCACCCGCGCGAATGCCCCGGCCAGCGTCAGGTGTGTCCACATGCGGTCGAGCCGGTAGGGGCGCTCGCCGAAGTCCTCCAGCAAGAGGATCGTGTCCTCAAGCGAGGGCATGCAGGAGGTGCCGAGCACGCGCGACAGCACGGACAGATTGCCCCCGACCAGGCGTCCTTCGGCGACGCCCGGCACGTAGGTGGCGGTGGCCTCAAGGTCCGCCGCCGGCTGCGTGGACTCGAGCAGGCCGAAGAGCCGCGCATGCGTGTGCGGCGGCAGTCGCCCGAGCTGCGTCAGCACCGGTCCGTGAACGCTCATCCGCTGGTGGGCGCCGAGCCACAGCTGCAGCGCCGTGATGTCGGAAAAGCCCACCAGGGGCTTGGCGTCCGCCGGTGGTGCGAGCCCCTGCAGCTGCCCGAGGAGCCGCGTCGCCCCGTAGCCGCCGCGGGCGCAGAACACGCCCCGGATCCTCGCGTCACCGAGCGCCCGCGTCAGCTCCGCGAGGCGGCGCGCGTCGTCCCCCGCAAGGTAGCGGTGCTTGGTGAAGATTCCCGGGTCGAACTCGGGCCGATAGCGCTCGGCCAGCACCGCGAGCCCGCGCTCGAAGGAGGGGCGGTCGAAGCCGCTCGCAGGAGCGATCACTGCCACCGGGTCACCGGGCCTCAGCGCGGTGTAGGGTTTGAAGGGGGAGGTACCCAAGCTGCCTCTACGCTCAAGGTTGGACAGCGGCGGATTATCGCCCGATTCGAGGGAACGTTGCGGGCAGGCTTAAACCGGGAGCGCCGCGCAGCACTCCAAGCTAAGGTAGAGGCGCGCTGCTGCGCCGGAGGGACACGGGCATGGTCGGGCTCATTCTGTGGCTGCTGCTTCTTGTGGTGTGCTGGCCCCTGGCGATCCTCGCGCTGGTGCTCTACCCGCTGGTGTGGCTCGTGCTGCTGCCGCTGCGCCTGGCGGGCATCGTCGTCGGCGGGGTGTTCGCGCTCTTGGCGGCCCTCATCTTCCTGCCGGCGCGCCTGCTCGGGGCGCGGCGCGCGGCGCCGTTCCTTTAGTCCGCGAGCGCCTTCAGGTCGCGCAGCAGCGCGGCGCGCCCGCGTGCGAGCTGGTCCAGGCGGGCGGCGGCGCTGCGCAGCGCGCCCAGGTTCTGCACCGGGGCCTCGTTCAGGCGCCGGTAGGTAGTGCGTGCCGACAGCCACAGCCGGTTCATGTGCTCGTAGCGGGCCGCAATCTCGCGGCGCATCGTGATGATGTTGAGGGCAGTGGCTTGCATTGGCGGCATAAGAGCTTGAAAGCCCACGGCAGCAACAGTGCGGCCGTCACAATTTGCAGGCGAGCTTACGCAGGCTATGTTGCGAAGTTAAGAAGGCCTGCGCCGCCAGGGCGTGTCAGCTTAGGGAGACGACGAGCTTAGCCGAGTGGCTGCGCCAGTTGATGGGGATGATGAAGGAGCGCTGGCCGGGCTTCTGCGGGATCGCCGGCTTCTCCCCCGACAGCACGCTCGGCACCGAGATCACGAAGTCGCGCCCGAAGTCGCGCCGCGCATTGCCGGAGATCGTGTTCGCCACCTCCCCGACGAGGTCGCGCATGGTCTCGTGGCTGAAATCGTTCTCCTGCATCTTCATCAGGAGCACCGTGAGCATGGCCTTGGGAGCGGTGAAGTACACCACGCCCTCGCGCTTGCCCGAGATGCTGATGATACCGGTGTACTCGTGCACCGAGGGGGAGCCCTCCATGAGGTACGGCGAGCCGATCGAGGCGGGCTGCTGGGCCGCAACCTCGAAGAAATTCGTCGTCCCCTCGACGAAGGTCTTCAGCTCCTGTTCGTACAGCATGTGCAGTCGTTCCTTATGGCGAGCCTAGCGCATGAGCTCGGCGATCGCCTCATTCAGCTGGCGGTCGGTGAAGGGCTTGTTGAGGAAGCCGTTGGCGCCCCTTTCCATGGCCTCGACCGCGGTGGCCTTGTCGGCCAGGGCGGAGATCACCAGGATCCGTATCGCAGGCTTGAGCTCCACCAGCCGCCCGATGCACTCGATGCCGTCCATGCGCGGCATGGTGAGGTCCATGGTGACGACATCCGGGTCGGTCTTGCGGAACAGCTCGAGAGCCTCCTCGCCGTTGCCGGCGGTGCCCACCAGCTGCAGCTCCTCGAACTGCTGCGAGCGCTCGATGCGCCGGCGCATGATGTTCGAGTCGTCCACGATCATGAGCTTGAAGGAGCGCTTGCCGTTCATCGTCGTTCCGTTGTCTTCCTGCGGATTCCCGGGAGCGCGCGTTTTCAGGCGACGGCCGTGCTGTCGGTGGCTTCCAGCGGCGGCAGCACGATCTTGAAGCGCGTGAAGCGTCCCGGGTGGGTGCTGACGCCGATCTTGCCGCCGAGGGCGTAGACACTGCGCGCCACCACGTCCATGCCGACGCCGCGTCCGGCATCCATCGAGACATCGTCCTGGGTGGAGAAGCCGGGCCGGAAGATGAGCGCCATGGTCGAGCGCGTGTCCATGACGGAGGCTTCCTCCTCGCTGATCAGCTGCTTGCGGATCGCGGCGGCCTTGAGGGAGTCCACGGCGATGCCGGCGCCGTCATCCTCGAAGATGAGCTCGTAGCTCTCGCCGGCCTTGCGGAAGTCCACGTGCACGACCCCGGTGTCGTCCTTGGACTGCCCGCGCCGCACGTCGGGGGCCTCGATGCCGTGCACCGCGGCGTTGCGCAGCATCTGGATGAGGCAGTCCTTGATGGTCGAGCGGTAGGCGCCGGGCACTTCGGCAAGCCCGGTGAGGGAGAGATGGAAGCGCTTGGCGTGATCGGCGGCCAGGCGCTCGGCCATCGACTGCAGCGTCGGCCCGAGGTCCTCGACCACACGCGGCGGCGGCGCGGCGCGCTCGGCCGGGGCGGCGCGGGCGCGGGCCGGGGCGGCGGGCGGCGGCCCCTCGGCCGCCGCACCCGGGGAGTCCTTGAGCGCGGTCAGGCGCGAGGCCATCTCGCGCACGCTGCGCAGGTGCGCCAGGAGCTCATCGAGCTTGAGCACGATCGGCAGGAAATCGTTGCCGGACAGTTCCGGGCGCTTCTTGCACTCGCTCACCATGTCCTCGATCGCGTGCACGCGGCTGGCGATGCTCTTGAGGTTCAGCGCCGAGGCCTCGCCCTTGATCGCGTGCAGCTCGCGGAACAGGCCGGTGAGCTTCTTGCGGAACTCCGCATCGGTGCGCGCCGGCTCCTTGAGGATGGTATTGACGAGCTTAAGCCCGGTCTCCGCGGTGTCGAGGAAGGAGACCAGCTGCAGCGGGTCGACGTGCATCATGCCGAGCATCATGTCGAGCTGCTGGTTGGCGTTCTCCTGCGAGTCGTGCAGCTCGCGTGCCAAGAGCACGCTCGAGGTGATGTCGCCCACCGCGCACAGCACGTGCTTGATGCCCTCCGGTCCCATGACGCGGTGGAAGTCGAACTGCAGGTAGCGCGTTTCCTTGCCGCCGTGGCCGTTGTCCATCGTGATCTCAAGCTGCCCGAGCGGGTTGATGCTCTTCATCAGGTTCTCGTGGGCGCGGTCGCCCCACAGCAGCTTGATGTACTTCGTGGCGGTGGCGAGCGTCGCCGCCGGCACCAGATTCTTAAGCAGCTCCTCGAAGGACAGGCCGGCGAAATCGTTGCGGCTGAACATGCGCGCCAGGGCGTCCGACCATACCGAGCCGATGCGGTAGTTGGCGTCGAGGAGGAAGAAGCCCTCGCGCACGGTCTTGAGGATGTCGCGCGTCTGCTCCTGGGCGTCGCGCGCGGCGCGCTCGTGACGCGCCCGGGTGACCTGGAAGTAGCCGGCCGTCGCTGCCAGTACCAGCGCTGCGAGCACGCCCGCGAACAGCATGGCGCGCAGGCGCGCGGCGGCCTCCGAGGAGGTGCGCTCGAGCGTCGAGGCGAGGCTCGAGAGCTGTGCCTGCAGCGCGTGGGCATTGTCGGCCGCGAACAGCTGGGCGCGTTTCACCTGGGCATAGTGCTCGCGTCCCTCGCGCGAGAGCGTGCTGCCGCCGCTGTCCGAGTCGACGTAAGGCTGGCCATCAAAGGCGATCACCGGATCGAGCACCGGGCCGTACTCGTGCCACAGGAGCAGCGCCCGCGCCAGCTGCGGGGAGTCCATTTCCCCCGCGGCGTTGATCTGCTTGAGCTCCTGGTCGAAGTGCTTGACGGTCTCCTGCAGGTCGGTCAGGGCCTTGCCCGAGTAGGCGCGCACCTCGAGGCGATCGCGCAGCGAGTTCAACTGGTGGGAGATCTCTTCCGGGTAGGTCTGCAGCGTGCTCGCCGCCTGCAGCGCGGTGATCTCCGCGCGCATGTGCGTGGCGAGGCGGAAGCCGAAGACCAGCACCACGCCCATCACTACGCCCAGCGCGGTCAGGATACCGGCGGTGACGAGTTGGCGGCGGCGCTCAGTGCCTGCAACGCTCATCGTGAGACTCTCCTCATGCTCTACTTGGGCAGCTCGAATCGTATCAGCGTCTTGACCGGTACCTCGACCGCGCTGCCATTGACGATCGTCGGCGCGTAGCGCCAGTGCTTGATCGAGGCGATCGCGGCGCGATCGAAGACGCCCGGCGGCGTCGCCTCGATCACATGAATGTCGCGCGGCTCACCATTGACGTCGACCGTGAACTGCAGCATCACGGAACCGGCCACGTGCTGGCTGAGCGCATGCTCGGGGTAATCCGGAGGCGGCGCGCGCAGGCGCTTCAGTCCCGCCGCGAGCGTCGCCGGGTCGAGCGTGGCGGCACCGCGCGGGCTCGCCTGCGCCTGCTGCACGCTCGCGATGTCCTTCGGGTCGGCGCCGAGGCGCTTGGCCTGGGCAAGGTCCGCATCCGGGCTCTTGCCGGCGGCGACGCTGGCGCGTGCCCGCTCCAGCAGCTTCGCCGCGAGGTCGTGGCTTGCATCCACCAGACTCGCATTGCCCGGATCGCTCGCCTGCAGCTGCGTCAGGTAGAACACCGCGCTGTCCTGCGCCGGCTCCGTGAGGCGCCCGTCGCGGGTGCGGTCGCGCACGGCGCCGAGCAGGCGGTCGTTCTCGCTCTGCGCGGCCTTCTGGCGCGCGCTCGTCAGGTCGCGCTGGAAGGCGAGGATGTCGGCGTTCTTCATGCCCGCCGCGCGCGCCTCGTTCAGCCAGCGGTCCTCGTCGGCGGAGTTCTTCGCCAGCGCCGCCTCGCGCGCCTTGCGCAGGTAGGCGGATGCCAGGTCGCGCTGCGCATGCTGGGTGAGCGGGTTTGCGGCCGCCAGTACCAGTAGCTGGCCCATGTAGCTCTTGGCGCTGTCGTCGGGGTCGGTAAGCCTGCCGTCGCGGATGCGGTCCTCGACGAGCCCCGCCAGGCGCGTGACCTTCACGTCCTCGCCGCGGCGCGCAATGTCGGCGCGCCACCTGGCGAGCTGCTCGGGGGCGATGTCACCGCCCGCCTGCGCCTGGCGCACGAGCGCCGCGGCGCGCTCGAGGTTGCCGTCGCCGAGCGCCCTCGCGATCGCGGCGCTATAGAGACGCTGATCGAAGGCCGGCGTGCGCGCATCCTGCGGACTTGCGGACTTGAAGTTCGCGAGTGTCTGCGCAGCCTCATCGAAGCGCGCAGCGCCCAGGGCCTCCTCGAAGCGACCGGCGAGCACGCCGGCGACGCGCTGCAGGCCATCGCGGGCCTCGGCATTGCTGTCATCCGCGGCGGCCGCGGAGCGGTAGTAGACGAGCGCATTGTCGCCGGTGGGCTCGGTGAAGCGCCGCTCGTGCATCGCCAGGCGTGCCTTCTCCAGCAGCTCGTCTATCTTGCCTTGCACGATGGAGGTATCGGCGAGCGGCTCGGGGGCGGCGGCCTCAGCGCCCGTCGCTCCGGGGGCTGCCACGGGCGCTGCGGCGGGGTTGCCGGCCACCTGGGCATGCGGGGCGGGGGCGGCGGCGGTGGGCGCCGGTGGCGTCTGCCCGTGCGTGAAGTACCAGTAGCCCCCGCCGGCGGCGGCGAGCGCTGCGATGGCAGCTCCGAGCAGCAGGAGCTTCGATTTGCCGTCCGTGCCGGGGGGGCCCTCATCCTGCGCGGTCACGGCGCTCGCCGGACGGAAGGCGCCGATGCTGAAGTCGCTCTCCGGCACCGGCAGCTGCGGCGCGGGGGTCGCGGCACGCGCAGTGCTCGCCTCGGCGATCGCGCCTTCGAAGACCGCGGCGGTCTTGCGCGGATCCACCGGGGTGGTGAGAACTGCGAATACCTGACTGCCCTTCAGGGCGCTGGCGGCCGACTTCTCGGACGCACTCTCGGCAAACACCAGCACCAGCGCGCGCGGGTCGCGCGCCAGGGCGCTGTCGACGGCCGCGCGCAAGTTCGGGACCGCGCGCGCATCCAGCACCAGAATCTGAACGCGCTTGGCGCTGCTTAAGCCCTCAAGGGCCGCCTCCAGGGTATCAACCGGGCGCACCGCGGCCTGCCCGTCCAGGGTCTGGCCGAGCTCGAGCAGGAAATCGTCGCGCATCGTGACCGCGGTGACATCGACCGCCGGGCGTGAGCCGACGCTCGCGCTGTTAGGGTTCGCGGTCTCGGAACTGCGGGGGGCAGTCGATGGTGCACTGGCCACGTGGCGTCTCCAACAAGGACGGTCATCGGTTCAGTCGCGGCGAATTCTTCCGTTCGCCCACGCGGGCCTGCGGCGCGCACGCCAAGCTCCGGCCAGTACGCACAAAGTCCCGCCGCTTGAGGATATGTAGCCTCTGCGCGCGTGCAGTGCGTCAGTTCACAATAACGACAGTCATCGTCGGGGGCGCGCGACGGCCTTCACCGAAGCTTTGAAGCACTGCTCGCTTTGTGAACGCGCGCAGCGCGGCTGGCACGGCAGCAGCCGGCTTGCCCGGGTGCGGGCGCGCCGCGGCAGGGCGCGCGGGCCTTCAGGGCGCCGGTGCGGGTCGCTGCCGCGCGCTTTTTCCGAATGCACGGAACTGGAGCAGCAAGCAGCTATAGCGCACCAGTGGGGTGCGCGCAACGCGCTTTTCAATCAGCCACTTAAGAAAAAATTCGCGCGCGTGCGGCGTCTCATGCAATTGGGGCTGGCGCGAATGCATCGCGCAGTGAACAATCTGGCGCTGTGACCGTCTTAACGTATTGGAGTGACCAGGAACGGAAGGCCGTCACTTTTTGCACCAGGAGATCGGACTAAGTTAAGAACGCTGGCAGCGCCGGCATCGCCCGGCGCCCGGCAGGAGACTTATGAGCTCAACGGGAGGGAAGGATGATGCGACCACTCGCTGACCAGAGTTCCCACGGCAGTACTGCCGAGTTCATTGATACGCTCAGTTCATTCAGCCGGCTGCACCGCGCCCAGCGCTGGGAAGGTACCTTCGGCGAGTTCCTCACCACCCTTCTCCCCGCCAATCCCGTGGCGCTGGCGCGCAGCAGCCATGAGTACATCTGGGACATGCTGCGCTGGCACGGCCGTGCCTCGGCCCCGGAGGCGAGCGAGAACACCCGGGCCCGCGACCTCTTCAAGCGCGAGCTGTTCGGCATCGATGAGCCCCTGGCGCGCGTGGTCGATTACTTCAAGGCCGCCGCCGCCGGCTCCGACGTCGGCCGGCGCCTGCTGCTGCTCCTCGGGCCGCCCTCGGGCGGCAAGTCGACGCTCGCGATCCTGCTCAAGCGCGGGCTCGAGGAATACAGCCGCACCGATGAGGGCGCGATGTACGCCATCCGCGGCTCGCCGCTGCGCGAGAATCCGCTCAACCTGATTCCCACCAGCCTGCGCGCGGAGTTCCGCGAGCGCTACGGGGTGCACATCCAGGGGGAGCTGTCGCCGTGGGCGCGTGACTTCGTCGAGCGCGAGTTCGAGGGCGACTTCGTGCGCGTGCCGGTGGAGCGCGTGTTCCTGAACGAGGCGCTGCGCGCCGGCATCGGCACCTACGCCCCGCACGACCCCACCACCGCGGACATCGCCGACCTCGTAGGCTCGGTGGACCTTGCCAAGGTGGCGCAGATCGGCGATGAAGGCGACCCGCGCGCCTGGTCGTGGTCGGGCGCGGTGTACGCCGCCAGCCGCGGCGTACTCGAGATGATCGAGATCCTCAAGGTGAAGCGCGAGTTCCTGTACCTGCTGCTGACCCTGACACAGGAGAAGAACGTCAAGGTGTCGCGCTTCCCGCTCATCCACCTCGATGAGACGATCCTCGCGCACACCAACCTCGCCGAATTCCACAAGTTCCTGCAGGAGAAGGAGAACGAGGCGCTGCTGGATCGCATGGTGATCATCAAGATCCCCTACGCGCTCTCCTACCGTGACGAGTCGCGCATCTACCAGAAGCTGGTGTCCGGCGCGCCCGCCTTCCGCAACGTGCACCTGGACCCGCACGTGCTCAACCTCGCCGCGGTGTGGGGCATCCTCACGCGCATGGTCAAGCCCGAGCGCGAGGGCCTCGACGTGGCGAAGAAGCTGCGCATCTACGCCGGCGAGTCGGTCGAGGGGGTGCCCGAGAGCGAGGGGCAACGCCTGCACGCCGAGACCCCGGATGAGGGCATGAACGGGGTGAGCCCGCGCTTCGTCATCAACGCCATCTCCAACGCCATCACCCGCGGCAACACCCACAGCCTCACCAGCATGGAGCTGCTGCTCGCGCTCAAGGACGCCATCGAGAACGATGCGCGCATGGACGCCAAGCAGAAAAAGGGCTGGATCGATCACCTGGTGACCGCGCGCAAGGAGTTCTACAACCGCTGGGTCAAGGAGGACGTGCATCGGGCCATGTTCGCCTCCTTCGAGGCCGAGGCGCAGCAGCTGCTCGAGAAGTACCTCGATGAGGTCGAGGCCTCTCTCGATCACCGCCAGGTGACCGACCCGATCACCGGCGAGAACCGCCCGGCGGATGAGCGCTTCCTGCGCTCGGTGGAGGAGAAGATCAAGGTCTCCGACTCCGGCAAGATGTCCTTCCGCCAGGAGGTGGTGCGCAAGGCCATGGTCGCGTTCAAGGCCGGCGAGAAGTTCAAGCTCGCGAGCCACGCCCGCATGCGCGAGGCCATCGAGCAGTACCTGTTCGAGGAGCGCCGCGATGTGCTGCGGCTCGTGACCTCGACCGCACGCCCCGACGATGAGGCGCGCCAGAAGATCTCGGTCGTACAGCAGCGCCTGGTGACCGAGTACGGCTACGACGAGCACAGCGCCAAGGAGGCCTTGAGCTACGTCACGACGCTGCTCGCCCAGGAGTAGCGCACTACAGGGTAAGCACTGACAGGAGTAACGGCAAAGCCCATGGACGAGGACAGCGGCGGGCACGGCGAGCAGGCCGGGGCGGGGAAGTGGTACGAGCTCTTCTCCCGCGGGGCACGCGACTGGCTGCGCCACGATGAGAAGGTGCGCGAGGCGGTGCGCGCCAACCTGCCGGAGATCATCGCCGGCGGGGACGTGATCAACGACGGCGCGCGCACGGTGCGCGTGCCGGTGAAGATGCTCGAGCACTATCACTTCCGCCTGCGGCGCCCGGACGAGCAGCAGGGCGCCGGCCAGGGCAAGGCCAAGCCCGGCGACGTATTCGCCGACCCGGCGCGCGACAAGGGGCCCGGAGAAAAGGGGGCCGGCGGACGCGATGACGGCGGCGTGCAGCTGCTGCTCGAGTTCAAGGTCGATGACATCGTCGACTGGCTGTGGGAGGAGATGCAGCTGCCGAACCTCAAGGCGCGCGTCGGGCCCTCCGATGACAGCGACTGGATCCGCGAGGGCTGGGACCGGCGCGGCGCCCGCTCACGACTCGACCGGCGCCGCTCCTTCAAGGAACTCGTCAAGCGCCGCGCGGCCCCCGGGGCCACCCAGACCTTCACCGACGAGGATCTGCGCTTCCGGCAGCTGGCGCGCCGCAAGCAGCCCGCCGTGCACGCGGTGGTGTTCTTCATGCTGGACGTCTCGGGCAGCATGTCCGACCGTGACCGCAAGCTCGCCAAGACGTTCTTCTTCTGGGTGGTGCAGGGACTGCGGCGCGAGTACAAGTCCCTCGAGACCGTGTTCGTGGCGCACACCACCGAGGCCTGGGAGTTCAACGAGCCGGACTTCTTCCAGGTCTCCGGGAGCGGGGGCACGGTGGCCTCGGCGGGGCTGCTGAAGGTGCGCGAGATCATGGAGGCGCGCTGCAACCCGGGGCGCAGCAACATCTATCTGTTCTACGCCTCCGATGGTGACAACGCGGTCAGCGATGCCGCCGAGGCGCGCGCCGCGCTCGGCAGCATCGCCGCCGACACCTGCTACACAGGCTACGTCGAGGTGTCCTCCGGGGTGTCGCGGCAGCTGGATACCGAGACCGGCAAGCTGTACGCGGAACTCGCCGCCTCGGGCTGTGCTGCCGGTTCCTACGCGCTCAATGATTTCGACGACGTGTGGGGCGCGGTGAAGCACTTCTTCACCGCCCACAACGAGGCCGGGACCGGTTCATGACGGGTGACTGGCAAAGCTACGTCCGGCGCATCGAGGACCTCGCCGCCCGCTCGGGACTTAAGTTCCACCCGGTCGACTTCGAGGCGGTACCCGACAGCTTCATGATGGAGATCGCCGTCTATGGCCTGCCGGTGCGCATGCCGCACTGGTCCTTCGGCGTGCGCTACATCTACCAGCTGATCCAGCGCCACATGGGGCACTCACGGCTCTTCGAGGTGGTCTTTCCCGGTAACCCCGGGCACGCCTACCTTGCCCAGAGCAACGGCCTGGCCGAGAACATCCTGGTGACCGCGCACGTACTCGGGCACGCGGACTTCTCCCGCAACAACCTGCTGTTCCGACGCTGCCAGGAGCAGGTGAGCGAGCGCATCGTGGAGCACGCGGCCAACCACGCGCGCCAGATCAGCGAGGCGATCGAGAGCTACGGGGCCGAGCGCGTCGAGGCGGCCCTCGACGCGGCGCTCGCGCTCGAGCAGCACATCGACGTCGACCAGGCGCTGCGCCGGCCGCGCTACCCCGAGTACGCCGCGGAGCCCAAGGCGCTGGTCGATGATGCGTTCCGCAAGCGCTTCGCGGCACTCGAGCCCAACGCAAGCGCGGGCGCGGCGGAGCTGAAGAAGCGCGCCCCGGTGCCGCCGCACCCGGAGCGCGACCTCTTGTGGTTCGTGGCGCACTACGCCCCGGAGATGGAGAGCTGGGAGCGCGACATCTTTCTTGCGGTGCGCGAGGAGTCGTTCTACTTCTACCCGGTGTTTGCCACCCAGATCATGAACGAGGGCTGGGCCTCCTACTGGCACGCGCGTCTGCTGCGCGAGGCGGACTTCGTGCCGCAGCAGGCCTACGTGGACGCCATCAAGTGCCACTCGGACGTGGTGCGTCCGATCGCCGCCGAGGCGCAGGTGGCGCTCAGCATCAACCCCTATCACTTAGGCTTCGCGATGTGGGAGAAGATCATCGCCGCGCAGGGGCTGGAGGCGGCCCGGCGCATCATGGCCGAGGACGACGACTTCGGCTTCGTGCGCAACCACCTGACGCGCGATCTGGCCGAGGAACTCGGCCTGTTCCGCTACAACGCCCGCAGCGACGGGCAGGTGCGCGTGCTCGAGAACGACCTCAACGCCCTGCACGAGGCGCTGCTCGCGCCGAAGTACAACTTCGGCGCGCCGCTGGTCTCGGCCGCGCACGTGCGCAACGACGGCACGCTCGAACTCACCCACGACAGCTCGGTCGACGGGCGGGGTCTTGATCTTGAGCGCAGCCGCAAGGTGCTCGATTACCTGCACCGCGTCTGGCGACGCCCGATCGTGCTCACGACCGTCAACCAGGCAGGCTCGGGGCTCGAGGTCACGGCGCCCTAAGGCTTCGACGGCCCCGTCGGCGCCTGGGGCGTGGCCGCGGGCGCATCACCCCCCCAGTCCTCCTCGTCCCCCGAGGTCACGATGGACACCGGGTCACTCGCCGGGGAGCTGTCCGCCAGCGCCTCATCGAGCTGCTCCTGGATCTTGCGCCGCACGCGCTCGCGCGCCTCGTTCTCCGGATTACTCATCGCACCGCACTCCGTAAGCTCAGACCGCCTGCCTGCCTGTGGCCTAACGTGCACCACCGGGAGTAGGCTTTTACCGCAGCCGGCGCGTGCACCCAAGCGTGAGCGCCAAATCCTGCAGGCTGCGGGGAGCATACGCCATGGGGTACACCACTTCAGGCATCCGCAACATTGCCCTCGTCGGCCCGGCGGGCGCGGGCAAGACCTCGCTTCTGGAGACGCTGCTCCTGCAGGCCGGCGCCATCCGCACCCGCGGCAGTCTCGCGCGCGGCACCACGGTGTCGGACTTCGACCCGCAGGAGCGGCGGCTGCAGCACTCCCTCGACACGGCCATCGCCGGCTTCGAGCACGGGGGCGTGCGCGTGAACGTGATCGACACGCCCGGCTACGCGGATTTCCTGGGCAAGACCCTCGCGGTGCTCGAGGCGGTCGAGGCGGTGGCGGTCGTGGTGAGCCCGAGCGGCGCGGTGGACTCCCTCACGCTGCGCCTCCTCGAGTTCGCGCGCGAGCGTGAGCTGTGCCGTCTCATCGTCATCAACAAGATCGACGGCCGCGACGCGCGCTGCGCGGACACGCTCGCGCAGCTGCGCGAGCTCGTGGGGCCGGAGGTGCTGCCGCTGAACCTGCCCGCCGGCGGCGCGGATGCGGTGGTCGACTGCTTCTTCCAGCCGCGCGGCCGGGCGACGGACTTCTCCTCGGTGGCGGCCGCGCACACCCAGATCATCGACCAGGTGGTGGAGCTCGATGAGAAGCTGATGGCCCTCTACCTGGAGCAGGGCGAGGAACTGTCCCCGCAGCAGCTGCACGACCCTTTTGAGCAGGCGCTGCGCGAGGGGCACCTGGTGCCGGTGTGCTTCACCGCGGCAGACACCGGCACCGGGGTCGCCGAGCTCCTCACGGTAATCGAGCGCCTGATGCCCAACCCCACGGAGGGCAACCCGCCGCCCTTCCTCAGGGGCAGTGGCGCTGCGGCCACGCGTGTGGCGGTGGCGCCGGATCCTGCGCAGCACGTGATCGCGCACGTCTTCAAGGTCAGCATCGACCCCTACGTCGGCAAGCTCGGCGTGCTGCGCGTGCACCAGGGCACGGTGCGGCAGGGGAGCCAGCTCTACGTCGGCGATGCCAGAAAGCCGATCAAGATCGCGCATCTGTACCGCCTCATGGGCAAGGACACGACCGAGATGGTGAGCGCCATTCCGGGGGACATCTGCGCGATCGCCAAGGTCGAGGAAGTGCACCTCGATGCGGTACTGCACGACTCGCACGACGAGGACCAGTACCACCTGAAGCCGGTGTCGTTCCCGCCGCCGATGCTCGGGCTCGCGATCGAGCCGCAGCGGCGCGGCGATGAGCAGCGCCTCGCGGACACGCTCCACAAGCTCACCGCCGAAGACCCGTGCGTGCGCATCGAGCACCAGGCGGCGCTCAACGAGACCGTGCTGTACGGCATGGGAGAGTTTCACCTGCGGGTGCTGCTCGAGCGCATGCTCGAGCGCTACGGGGTGCAGGTGAAGACCCACCCGCCGAGCATCCCCTATCGGGAGACCGTGACGCGCGCCGCCGCGGGGCACTGCCGCCATAAGAAGCAGACCGGCGGCGCCGGGCAGTTCGGCGAGGTGTTCCTGCGGGTCGAGGCGCTCGGGCGCGGCGGCGGCTTCGAGTTCCTGGACGAGGTGGTGGGCGGGGCGATCCCCGGGCAGTACCTGCCGGCGGTGGAGAAGGGCGTGCGCCAGGTGCTCGCCGAGGGCGCGCTGGCGGGCTTTCCGATCGAGGACGTGCGCGTGACGGTCTACGACGGCAAGCACCACGCGGTGGATTCCAAGGAGGTGGCCTTCGTGTCCGCGGGGCGCAAGGCGTTTATCGATGCGCTGCAGAAGGCGAGCCCCATCGTGCTCGAGCCGATCATGCACCTGGAGATCACCGCGCCTGCCAGCACCATCGGTGACATCACCGGGGACCTTGCGACCAAGCGCGCGCGCATCAACGGCAACAACGCGCTGCCCGGGCAGCGCGCCACGCTCTCGGCGCTGGTGCCGCTGGCGGAAGTCTCCGAGTATCAGTCACGCCTGAAGGCGCTCACCGGCGGGCAGGGCGCCTACACCATGCAGCTCTCCCACTACGACCCGGTGCCGCCGCGCCGCCAGCAGGAGCTGAAGGAGGCCTGGCGGCCGCGTCCCGAGGAGGAGTGAGACGGCGTGCGCTGTTTTGGGTTTTCGCGCTTGTCATAACGCCGGCGCCCCTTTGCCGTTAACCCGGCACGCGCGACACTGCCGGCCGCGGTGTGCGACAGGAGCGGACGGCATGCGTGGTTTTTCGATCTTGGCACTGGGCGCGCTGAGCGCGCTGCTCGTGACGGCGGCGCTGGCGCCGCTCAGCCGCGTGGCGGGCTGCCCGACGCAAAGCGGCATGCAGAGTGCCGCGCCGCACACGAAACCGAGCTCCTTCGAGCCGCACGCCCGTCCCCCGGGCAATGCCTACGGCATGCCGATCGGTGACAAGATCCTCACCAAGCGCGTGAAGAAGAAAAAGCCCGCCGCGACCCGGCCGAGCACCCCCGCCCTGGCCTGAGGCGCAGCCGCGCCGCTCAGGCGCCGGGCTTCTTCCAGCTGACCTTATCGCCCGCGTGCAGGCCGAGTTTGGCGGCGAGGCCGCCTTTGAGTTCCAGCACCGCCGACACCGGGCCTCCTGAGGAGAGTGTGTCGAGGGAGAGCGGGCGGGCGCGCTCGATGATCTTCACCACCCTACCTGCGGCGTCGATGAAGAGCATGTCGAGCTCGATGTAGGTGTTTTTCATCCACATGGTCTCCACCCGCGGCGGCTCGAGCGGGAAGATCATGCCCTCGCTCTCGGGCAGGTCGCGCACGAACATCAGACCCTGCTGGGCGCGCGGCTCGGTGTCGGCGACCCACACGCGGAACGGGTGCACGGCCGCAGGCTTCAGCTGCGTGACGGTGAGGTCGGTGCGCGGGTAAGTGGCAAGATCAAGCGGCGGCGGTTCCTGGGCGAGCGCCGTGCCCGTGAGGCCGAGGGCGAACCCGAGGAGCAGCAGCAGGCGAAGCGGGGCGACGTGCGGCATCGACGGTTCCTTGGCGGTGCGGAAAGGGCTTCAGAGCCGGTCGGCGGGCGCGGGGGCGTCAGCGGGGGCGTCCTCGAACACCGCGGCGCCGGCGAAGTCGAAGCTGCTGACGAGGATGCGCGCATCGCTGCTGAGGGTGCTCGCCGGTGCGATACAGAAGCCGCGCGCCACGATGCGCCAGGAGCGCACGCCGCCCCCGAGCGCCCCGACGCGCTCCTGGCGCAGCTCATCGACCGTGCAGTGATCGTCCCCGCGGGTGGCGAACAGCCGCGCCTCGCCCTCGAAGATCACCGTGAGGTTGGTCGGCAGCTCGTGCCCGGCGTGACCCTCGCGCGCGCTGTCGACGCCGAACACCAGCCGCAGCCGCCGGCCGTCGGCGTGCCGCGGACCGGCGAAGGCGACGCGCAGCCCGCTGCCATCGGGGCGCGGGCCGCCCTCGCACTGCATGTCCGCGTCATGCCAGTTCACATCGAGGTTCATCGCGCCGCGGATGCGGGCGCGCAGGTAGCCGTTGCCGGTCGCAAGGCAGCCGTGTGCCCGGGCCACGGGGCCGGCCGAGTGCGAGGCCGGGGCCGCCGTCAGGAGCAGCGCGAGGCCGCCGGTGAGGAGGAGGAGGCGCATGGCGGGGAAGTCTACCGTGCCGCGCAGCCTTCCCTGTAGCTCAGGCGCCGGGGACCACCAGGAGCGACTTCGCCAGGCGCGCGTGCGCGCGCACCAGCGCGCGGGCGAGGTGCAGGAGCATCGTGAGCAGGATGACGCCGGCCACGAACAGCAGCGTGGCGGCGAACCAGGGATGGTCCATGGAATAGACCGAGCCGTCGCCCCCGTGGTGGATATCCAGGACCCGGAAATCCCCGGGCGCCCAGCCGAAGTACTGCGCGAGCAGCGCGAGCGGCGTGCCGATGAAGGCGGCGCTCACCGCGAGCCCCGTGACGGCGACGGTGAAGTAGACGATGCCGAGGGGCAGCATCACCACAAAGTAGGCAAGCGTCGTCCAGGTGCGCGCGTCCTTCAGCATCTCCCCGATACGTGACCACCAGCTGCCCGCCGGACCGGGGTGCACCGGGCGGCGCGGCATGCGCTCGCCCGTGACCGCTTCCACCAAGCGCCCCTCCCCGAGGGCAATGACGCGCGCGATGCCGATGAAGGCGAGGAAGAAGGGGATGCCGATGATGAGGATGGCAAAGCCTGCCGACAGCGACAGCCCGACGACCACGAACACGAAGTAGACGATGCCGGTGGCGAGCGCGAGCAGCATGTAGAAGAGCGAGCTGTAGGTGCGCGGATCAAGGTAGACGCCGAAGAAGCGCTTGAGTGGGGAAGCCCCGGCGCTGAGCTTCGCGCCCGGGGACTTCAGGGCCGCCTTCACCTTTACCTCGGTGTCGCGGTAGGCCGCCGCCACCTCCTCGGGGGCGCCGTAGGTGCTCGCGATGAGCTCGAGCACGTCGGCCTCGGACTTGTCCGGGTGCGCGGCCACTTCCGCGCGCAGGTATTCCTCGGCGTCATAGAGCGCATCCTGGGTGAGCGCCGGGTCATCGCCGCCGAGGGCCGCGCGCAGCTGCTTCAGGTAGTCATCGATCGAGCGGGGAGCGTTCATGCGTCTGGTCCTTCGATGAAACGATCGACGAAGCCGCGCGTCTGGCGCCAGATGGCGCTCCACTGCGCGAGCATGGCGCGGCCCTCGTCGGTGATGCGGTAGTAGCGTCGCGGCGGGCCCGAGTAGGAGGGCACGACGCGGCTGGTGAGCAGGCCCTGTGCCGCCAGTGCGCGCAGCACCGGGTACACGGTGCCTTCCTTGAACAGCGCCTCGCCCTCGTTGGCCCGCTGCAGGCGCTTGGCGATCTCGTAGCCGTAGAGGTCCTCGGTGCTGCGGCTCAAGACGGCCAGCAGCACCAAGGACACCAGGCCTGCGTTGAGGTCCTTCTGGAACTTGCGTGCCTGGGTATCGTCCATTTGTTAGTACTATTTACTTTATAGTACTGTAAGTCAACTAGTATTAAGAATATGAAGAACCCCCCTGGAGCCCTGAGCGCGGGGTCGACCCCCGGGTACTCGCCCGCAGGCGGTCAAAAAAAGCTCATTCCGGAGATCCGCCGCGAGGCTGCTAGACTTTCCGGCGCCCCGCGATAAGTCGAAAGCCCCTGATGAGAAATTCGCTCCTCGAAGTCACCCCCGTCCTCCCGGGGAGCCTGTCGCGCCTGACCGAACTTGCCGCCAACCTGTTCTTCAGCTGGCACCGCCCGGCGCGGGCGCTGTTCGAGGATCTGGACCCGGAGCTGTGGAAGCAGACCAACGGCAACCCGCGCCTGATGCTCCGCTGTGTCAGCCAGAGGGCGCTTGAGCGCCACGCGCGGGATGAGACCTACCTCGCCCGCTATCACCGGGTGCTCGAGACGCTCGATGCGTATCTGAAAGTGCGCACGACGGGCTCGGATGAGCCGCTGGTGGCGTACTTCTGCGCCGAGTACGGCTTTCACGAAAGCGTGCCGATCTACTCCGGCGGCCTCGGGGTGCTCGCCGGGGACTACTGCAAGGCTGCGAGCGATGCGCGCGCCAACTTCGTCGGCGTGGGGCTGCTCTACGAGCAGGGTTATTTCACCCAGACCGTCGACAACGATGGGCTGCAGCATGCGCAGTACCTGGAGCGCGACCCGCGCGACCTGCCGGTCGAGCCGGTGCGCAACGCAGCCGGCGAGTGGCTCAAGGTCACGGTGCGCATCGGCGCACGCGACGTGGTGGCGCGGCTGTGGAAGGCCCAGGTGGGCCGGGTCGCGGTATACCTCCTCGACACCAACTGCACCGAGAACGACGCCTCCGACCGCGACATCACGCACCGCCTCTATGGCGGGGATGAGTCCACGCGCGTGCGCCAGGAGATGATCCTCGGCATCGGCGGGGTGCGCGCCCTGCGTGCGCTGGGCATCGCGCCGGCAGTGTGGCACCTGAACGAAGGTCACGCCGCGTTCCTCATCCTCGAGCTGCTGCGCGAACACCTGGGTTCGGGACTTTCCTTCAGCGGTGCTCTGGAGGCGGTCGCCGCCGGCTGCGTGTTCACCACCCACACCCCGGTCGCCGCCGGGCACGATGCGTTCGCGCCCGAGCTCATGGTGCAGCACTTCGCCGACTTCATCCGCGAGCTCGGCATCCCGACCGAGCGCTTCCTCGAGCTCGGGCAGGCGCCCGGCAGTCCGGGCCTGTTCAACATGACGCGCCTCGCCCTCAACGGCACGCGCCACGTGAACGGCGTCAGCCGCATCCACGGCGTGGTCTCGGCGAAGCTGTGCGCGGACCAGTGGCCGCAGGTGCGTCCCGAGGACAACCCGGTGGGGTGGATCACCAACGGCGTGCACGTGCCCACCTTCCTGCACCAGCGCTGGATGGAGTTCCTCGACCGCGAGCTCGGACGCGAGTGGCGCGAACATCTGCGCGATGCGCGGTTCTGGGGCGCGCTCGAGGGGGTGCCGGATGAGCGCTACTGGGCCACCTCGCAGGACGTCAAGGCGCGCATGCTGGCGAGCGTGCGCGAGCGCCTGCAGCGCGAGTACCAGCGCAAGGGCCTAAGTCCCGCGCAGCTGCGGCACGTGACGCGCTTCCTCGACCCGCAGCGCCCGGGGATCCTCACGCTCGGCTTCGCCCGCCGCTTCGCCACCTACAAGCGCGCGACGCTCCTCATGCGCGACCGGGCGCGTCTGGCGCGCCTCGTGAATAACCCGGAGAACCCGGTGGTGCTGCTGTTCGCCGGCAAGGCGCACCCGGCGGATGAACCCGGCAAGTACGCGCTGCGCGAGATCCGCCAGCTCATGATGAGCGAGGAGTTTGCCGGGCGCATCGTGTTCCTCGAGGACTACGACCTGCAGCTTGCCCGCAGCCTCGTCTCCGGGGTCGACGTCTGGCTCAACAATCCCATCGCCCCGCTCGAGGCGAGCGGCACCTCGGGGATCAAGGCGGCCATCAACGGGCGCCTGAACCTCTCGATCCTCGATGGCTGGTGGGCCGAAGGGTGGATGGGAGACAACGGCTGGGGCATCCCGCCGGCCTCGGTCCAGGACCCCGAGCGGCGCGATGCGCTCGAGGCGGAGCTCATCCTGGGGGCACTCGAGGAAGAGGTGGTGCCGCAGTACTACGCCCGCGACGCGGCGGGCGTGCCGCAGGCCTGGGTACGCTCGAGCAAGCGCGCCATGATGAGCGTCATCCCGCGCTTCAACATGCGCCGCGTGCTGTTCGACTACACCCAGGGGCTCTACCAGCCCGCCGCCATCCAGTACCGGCACCTGGCCGAGAACGGCTTCAGCGGCGCTCAGGCGCTGGCGGACTGGAAGCTGCGTGTGCGCGAAGCCTGGCCGCGCGTGAGCCTGACGCTCCTCAGCGACGCCGCCCGCGACCTGCCGCGCGGGGAGCGGCTGCGGCTGCGCATCGCGGCGGCCCTGGGCGGCCTTGCGCCGAGCGATGTGCGCATCGAGTTCGTGGCGCGGCGCCTGCTGCCGGAGGCGGACCTCGCCCCGCCGCCGCTCTCCTCCTACCTGCAGCCCCCGCGCGCCGGCCTGTGGCATGCGGCACTCGCACCGACCGAGGAACAGCAGAGCGATGGCGCGCGGGTGTTCGCGCTCGACAGCGAGCCGCCCGAGTGCGGCCAGTTCCGCACCGAGGTGCGCATCTACCCCTGGCACGAGCTCTTGTCGCACCCCTACGAGCTGGGCCTCATGAAGTGGCTGTAGCGCTGAGAGCGGCCGAGGTTGCGCGCGCCGCCGCGCTTGGGGTGTAGTAGCCCCCCATGCAGCGCCAGCCCGCCCGCGCCTCTTCCGGCCGCTACGTCAGCCGCCTCACCGGCGGCACGCTCGCGATCATCATGGCCGGCGGACGCGGCGAGCGCCTGCGCGACCTGACCGCGCACCGCTGCAAGCCCGCCACGCCCTTCGGCGGCAAGTTCCGCATCATCGATTTCGTGCTCTCCAACTGCGTCAACTCCGGCATCCGCCAGATCTCCATCCTCACGCAGTACAAGGCGCAGTCGCTCATCCAGCACGTGCAGCACGGCTGGAGCTATCTGCGCGGTGAGTTCGGCGAGTTCGTGGAGGTGGTGCCGGCGCAGCAGCAGCTCGGGGACACCTGGTACCGCGGCACCGCCGATGCCGTGCACCAGAACCTCGAGCTGATCGTCTCGCACCGGCCCAAGCACGTGCTGGTGCTCGCCGGGGATCACATCTACAAGATGGACTACGGTCCGATGATCGCCTACCACGTGGAGAAGGGCGCCGACATCACGGTGGGGGTGGTGGAGGTGCCCTCGCGCGAGTCGCGCAACTTCGGCGTGCTCACGGCCACCGAGTGGAACCGCGTCACCAAGTTCGCCGAGAAGCCGGCGGAGCCGGACCGCCTGCCCGGGCGCCCCGAGTCGATCCTGGCCTCGATGGGCATCTACGTCTTCAACTCCCGGCTGCTGGAGACCCTGCTCACGGCCGACGCCGCCGATGGCTCTTCCGCCCACGACTTCGGCAAGGACATCCTGCCGGCGGCGATCGCCGCCAACCGCCAGGTGTTCGCCTACCCGTTCCAGGACGTGAAGACGCGCGCGCAGAGCTACTGGCGCGACGTCGGCACCATCGATGCCTACTTCGACGCCAACCTCGAGCTGGTGCACGTGCGCCCCGAGCTCAACATCTACGACCAGGACTGGCCGATCTGGACCTACCAGGTGCAGCAGCCGCCGGCCAAGTTCATCCTCGACGAGGACGGCCGTCGTGGTAGCGCCATCAACTCCATGGTGTCCGGCGGCTGCATCATCTCCGGGGCCGTGGTGCGCGAGTCGCTCATGTTCTCCAACGTGCGCGTCGAGGAGCGCTCGAGCATCCACCGCTCGGTGGTGCTGCCGAACGCGGAAATCGGGCGCGGCTGCGTCATCATGGGAGCGATCATCGATGAGGGCTGCGAGATCCCGGACAACACCAACATCGGCGTCGAGCGGGAAGCGGATGCGCGGCGTTTCCACGTCACCGAGAACGGTGTCGTGCTGGTGACCCAGGACATGCTGCGGCGCCTGCGCAGTGAGTGAGCCTCAGGGCGCGCCGGCGGCCGCCCCGGGCGGTGCGCGCCTGCCGGTGGTGCTCATGTGGCACATGCATCAGCCGCAGTACAAGGACGCCCTCACCGGGCAGTACACGCTCCCCTGGACCTACCTGCACGCCGTCAAGGACTACACCGACATGGCGGCGCACCTGGAGGCGAACCCCGCCGCGCGCGCCGTGGTGAACTTCACCCCGGTGCTCATCGAGCAGCTGGAGGAGATCGGCCGGCGCATCAGCGAGCACCTGAAGATGGACACGCCGCTGCCGGACCCGGTGCTCGCGCTGCTCGGGCCGGAGGCCGTGCCCACCGAGCCTGCGCAGCGCCTGAGTCTGCTGCGCGCCTGCCTGCGGGCGCAGCGCCAGCACCTGATCGAGCGCTTCGGCCCCTATCTTGAGCTCGCCACCATCGCCGAGACCCTGGGCACGCCTGAGCGCATCGCCTATGCCTCCGACCAGTTCATCCATGATCTTGCGGTCTGGTACCACCTGGCATGGCTCGGGGAGACGGTGCGGCGCGCCAGCCCGCTGGTCGCCGCCCTCACCGAGCGCGGGCGCGACTTCACCCCGGGGCAGCGCCGCGACCTCTTGAGTCTCATCGGGGAGCTCATCGTCCAGGTGGTGCCGCGCTACCGCGCGCTCGCCGAGCGCGGCAGCGTCGAGCTCTCGGTGACCCCCTACGGCCACCCGATCATCCCGCTGATGCTCGACTTCAGGTGCGCCCGTGATGCGCTGCCGGGCCTGCCGCTGCCGCAGCATGCCGCCTACCCCGGTGGCGCGGCGCGCGCCACGTGGCACATCGAGGAGGCGCTGCGGGTGTTCACGCGCGCCTTCGGTGCGGCGCCCGCGGGCTGCTGGCCGGCGGAAGGCGCGGTGAGTGCCGAGACACTCGAGATGCTGGCGCAGGTCGGAGGCTTTCGCTGGGCCGCCAGCAGCTCCGGGGTGCTGCGCGGGAGTCTCGCGCTCACCGACGCGCAGGCCGCCGCCGACCCGCTCGCCTACAACCGCCCCTACCGCCTGGCGGGCACCGGCATGGACTGCTTCTTCCGCGACGACGCGCTCTCGGACCTCATCGGCTTCACCTACGCGACCTGGCACGGCGATGATGCGGTCAACAACTTCGTGAACGAACTCAGCAGCCTCGCGCAGCGCTACGCTGCCGGCGGCGGCCATGCGGTGCTGATCGCGCTCGATGGCGAGAACGCCTGGGAGCACTACCCCTTCAATGGCTACTACTTCCTCAAGGCCCTGTACGCGCAGCTCGCCGCGCACCCGCAGCTGGAGCTGACGACGCTGTCGCAGTGCCTCGCTCGGGGCCTTGAGCCGGTGGCGCTGCCGCGCGTACAGGCCGGCAGCTGGGTGCACGGCACGCTCGCCACCTGGATGGGCGATGCCGCCAAGAACCGCGCCTGGGACCTGCTGTGTGAGGCCAAGCTCGCCTACGACCGCGTCATGCAGCACCTCACCGATGCGAGCCTGCGTGCCCAGGCCGGGCGGCAGCTGGCGCTGTGTGAGTCCTCCGACTGGTTCTGGTGGTTCGGGGACTACAACCCGGCCGAGGCGGTGAGCCAGTTCGACCGCCTCTACCGACGGCAGCTCGTGACGCTCTACCGGCGCCTGAACCTCATCCCGCCCGGGGAGCTGGCGCTGCCGATCTCAGCCGGCAGCGGCAACCCGGAGCACGGCGGGGTCATGCGTCGCGCCAGCGCCGGCTGAGCGGCTTCGGGCAAACGGTGGTGAGCGAACGACTGCCGGTCCTGGATCACCGCCGCGCCGGCGTGCTGCTGCCGCTCTCGGCACTCGAGGCGCCGCTCGGGCGCGGCGGCCGCGCCTTTCTCGACTGGCTCGCGCAGGGCGGCTTCTCGGTGTGGCAGATCCTGCCGCTCGGGCCCACCGGGGCCGATGGCTCGCCCTACTGGGTGCGCTCGGACCGGGCCGGCAACCCGGCGCTGCTGGATCCTGCTGAACTGCCGCCGCCGCAGGCGGTGCCGGATGAGGCCTTCCGTGCCGCGGTCAGCGACTGGCTGCCCGACTACGCGCTCTTCGAGGCGCTGAGCGAGGGGCTGCACGATGCGCCGTTCTGGAGCTGGCCTGCGGGGCTGCGCGAGCGCGACCCGGGCGCACTCGAGGCCGCGCGACGCGATCTGGCCGCGCCGCTGGCGCGCCTGGAGCGCGAGCAGTGGGCCTTTCAGCTGCAGTGGCAGCGCCTGCGCGAGCATGCGCACAGCCGCGGGGTGCGCCTCTTCGGCGATCTGCCGTTCTACGTCGCCCCATCCTCGGCCGAGACCTGGGCGCACCGCGCCCTGTTCCAGCTCGCGCCGAGCGGGGAGCCTGCGGCGGTGGGCGGGGTGCCGCCGGATTACTTCGCCGCCACCGGACAGCGCTGGGGGAACCCTCTTTATGACTGGGACGCGCTTCAGAGGAGCGGCTTTCAGTGGTGGACGGCACGCGTGGCGGCGCAGCTTGCGCGCCTCGACCTGCTGCGCCTGGATCACTTCCGCGCATTCGCTGCGCACTGGGCGATTCCGGCCGGCGCCCCCGATGCGCGCGGCGGTGCCTGGGCACCCACCCCGGGCGCTGCACTGCTCAAGGCTCTGCAGGCGCGCGCCCCCGACCTGCCGCTCATCGCCGAGGATTTGGGCGTCATCACCGCGGACGTGATCGAGCTCATGCGCGCCTTCGGGCTTCCCGGTATGCGCGTCCTGCAGTTCGCCTTCGACGGCAACCCACACAACCCGCACCTGCCCTACGAGTATCCGCGCGACTGCGTCGCCTACACCGGCACGCACGACAACGACACCGCGCGCGGCTGGTACCACGGGCTCGACGCGGGGACGCGCGAGCGGGTGAACGTCTTCCTCGGCGAGGGCACGCCGCCGATCCCCTCAGCGCTGGTGCGCGCGGTGCTCGCCAGCGTCGCCGCGCTCGCCATCGTGCCGCTGCAGGATCTTCTGGGCCTGGACTCCGCCGCGCGCTTCAACACCCCGGGCACGAGCCACGGCAACTGGCAGTGGAAGCTGCCCCCGGAGGCTTTGAGCGCACAGCTGGCGCAGCACTGCCGGCAGCTGAACCAGGCGTATGGCCGTGCCTGAGGGCTCAACAGCCCTTTGCTACCATGACCGTATGAGACACCTCTCGCGCCTGATCCGGATCGCGCTGCTGGCGCTTACGCTCGGTGCCTGCGCGCTCGCGCCGAAGTTCGAGGCGCCGCAGCTGTCGGTCACCGACGTGCAGCTGCTCGGCGGGGACCTCTTCCAGCAACGCCTGCGGGTGCGCATGCACGTGCAGAACCCGAACGACCGCGCGCTGCCGGTGCAGGGCATCACCTATCGCCTGGAGGTCGAGGGTCAGGAGTTCGCCACCGGGGAGACGGCGGCGAGTTTCGTCGTGCCCGCACTCGGGGAGGCGGACTTCGACATGAACGTCAGCACGAACCTTGCGACCACGCTCCTGAAGATCCTCGGCGGCGGCGCCAACACCCGGGCGCTCGCCTATCACCTCAGCGGCAAGGTGACCTTGAGCGAGGGGTTCCTGCGCTCGGTGCCGTTCGAGCAGAGCGGCACCTTCAGGCTTGACCAGTGAGGCGCCCGTAGAGCTCAAGGTACTGCCCCGCCTGGCGCGCCCAGGAGAAATCCTGCGCCATGCCATTCGCCACCAGGCGTGACCACAGCGGCGGCTGCCGGTACAGGTCGAGGGCGGTGTGCAGCGCCCACTCGAGTGCCGGGGCGTCGAAGTCGTTGAACACAATGCCGGTGCCGCTGCCGCGTGCGGGGTCGAAGTGCTCGACGGAATCCGCCAGTCCCCCGGTACGCCGCACCAGGGGTACCGTGCCGTAGCGCAGGCTGTACATCTGGTTCAGGCCGCACGGCTCGTAGCGCGAGGGCATGAGGAATACATCGCTCGCCGCCTCGATCCAGTGTGCGAGCTCATCGTCGTAGCCACGCCGGAAGTGCACGCGGCCGGGGAAGTCGCGCGCCAGTGCGCGCAGCAGCTCCTCGTACTGGCTCTCCCCGCTGCCGAGCGCCACGAACTGCAGCGCGCGCGCGGCGAGCACGCGCGGCAGCGCGGCGCCGATCAGCTCGATGCCCTTCTGCGCCGCGAGCCGGCTCACGATCCCGGCGAGCGGGACGGCAGGATCGGTGCCGAGGCCGAGGCGCGCGAGCAAGGCCTCTTTCAGGCGCGCCTTCACCTCAAGGTGCTGCGGGTCGTAGTGCTCTGGCAGGAAGTGGTCGTGGCGCGGATCCCACTCCTCGTAGTCGACCCCGTTCAGGATCCCCGAGAGCACCGCGGCGCGCTCGCGCAGGCTGTCCTGCAACCCCATGCCGTAGGCGTCGGAGGCGATCTCGCGCGCGTGCGTCGGGCTCACCGTGTTGATGCGGTCGGCGTAGAGGATGCCGTGGCGCAGGGCGTTGATGCGCCCGGCAGCGAGGTCCGGGGCGTACAGCAGCGGCAGCTGCGCGGCCGTGAGGTTGAGCTCGTCCGCCTGGTCCGCGCCGAAGATGCCCTGGTAGCCGATGTTGTGGATCGTGAGGAGCGTGCGAGCGCCCGCCAGCAGCGGCTCGGCGGCGTAGCTCGTCTTCAGGAACAGGGGCGCGAAGGCGGTGTGCCAGTCGTTACAGTGCACCACACGCGGCGCCCAGCGCATCTCGCGGCAGGCCAGGAGCGATGCGCGCGTGAAGGCGAGGAAGCGCACGTGCTCATCGGCATCGTTGGTGTAGAGCGTCGGGCGGTCGAAGAGCGCCGGGCAGTCGATGAGGAATACCGGCGCGCCGCCGGGCAGCCGAGCGCGCAGCACCGCGCAGCCGAAGGACTGGGCCCCGACCGTCACCCGCAGCTTCTGCAGCCCCGGCACCGCTCGGGCCGCGCACGCCTCGCGGTCGATGCTGGCGTAAGCGGGCGTGAACACCCGCAGGTCGTGGCCGGCGGCGCTCAGGGTCTTGGCGAGCGCGCCGGCGACGTCCGCAAGGCCCCCGGTCTTGGACAGCGGGGCGACCTCGGAAGCCAGAAGACACACTGCGAGTCGCTTCTCTGGGCTCATGTCATGTCACGCCGGGGCTTGAGGTTATGATGCTCGGATGCAACGGTTTCTGATCGCGCTGGCGCTCATCGTGCTGCTCGCGGTATCCATCGGCATCGGCGTGGCGGTCGCCCGCTGGCCGTACCTGTGGCGCTGAAGCGCTGCAGCCGAAGTCTAGCCGAATGCCCCGTCACTCCTGAGCGGCTGCGCAAGATCCGGGTCGCCTGGCGCTCAAGGCTCCTTATCATGGCAGCCATGAACGAACACACCGCCTGCTTCCTCGACAGCCGCGATTTCGCCCGCATCGCGCGCGCCATCCGCTTCATCGATGAGAACTTCCGCGCCCAGCCGCGCCTGGCGAGCATCGCAAAGGCCGTGCACCTGTCGGAGTTCCATTTCAACCGGCTGTTCCGCCGCTGGGCGGGCGTCACGCCGCGCCAGTATCTCGCCTTCGTGACCGCCCGCGCGGCACGCCGCGCACTCAAGAGCGCCCCGTCCGTGCTCGAGGCCGCCTACGCCGTCGGGCTCTCCTCGCCCTCGCGCCTGCATGACCTCATGGTGACGCTCGAGGCGGTGACCCCGGGGGAGCTGCGCGCGGCGGGTGCAGGCCTTGAGCTGCGCGCCGGCTTCAGCGCCACCCCGTTCGGGCGCGCCCTCATCGCGTGCAGCGCGCGTGGCATCGCCCACCTGGGGTTCGTGGACGGCGCCGAGGAGGCCGCAGCATTCGCCGCACTCGCGCAGCGCTGGCCGCAGGCGAGCATCGCGCGCGATGATGCCGCCGCCGCCGGCATCGCCGCGCGCATCTGGGATCCGGCCGCCGCGGGGGCGCCGCTGCGCCTGGCGGTGCAGGGCACGAACTTCCAGCTCAAGGTGTGGCGTGCGCTGCTTGAGAGCGGCGCCGCCTCGTGCACGAGCTACGCGCACCTGGCGCGCGCGGCGGGGGCGCCCGGCGCCGCGCGCGCGGTCGGCACTGCGGTCGGGGCGAATCCGGTGGCCTGGCTCATCCCCTGTCACACGGTATTGCGCCAGGACGGCGCACTCGGGGGCTACCACTGGGGGAGCGACCGCAAGCGCGCGATGCTCGCCTGGACTGCGCTGCGCGCGCCGGCCCCGGGGGCTGCTCTGCGGCCGCGGCGGCAGGCGACATAATCTGCCTTGCGGCGGCCCCCGCGGTCCTGGCGCCGTCAAGGCCTGCGCGCTGTCAAAATACTGCAACCGCACATAAGTACATGAATTAAATAAATAAAATTAGTTATCTCGGGGCTGGCACACCCGGGAAGGCTGGTAAACTGGTCGCCGTACCCCCGCTGATTGGCCGCCCGATGTCTGCCTCGCCCTACAAGCAACTCGAACAGGAGTTCAAGCGCCTGCATGCCTTCCGCGGCGCGCTCGCGCTGCTGCGCTGGGATGCGGCGGTGATGATGCCGCGGGGCAGCGCCGACGTGCGCGGCGACCAGCTGGCTGCGCTTGAGACCGAGCACCACGCGCTGCTGACCGCGCCGCGCATCACGCGGCTGCTGGATCGCGCGCAGGCCAACCTGCAGGGCCTGGAGGACTGGCAGATCGCCAACCTCCACGAGATGCGCCGCCAGCGCGACCACGCCATCGCGACCCCGGTGACCCTGGTGTCGCGCCTCACCAAGGCGGCCTCGCGCGCCGAGTCGAAGTGGCTCGAGGCCCGCGCGGAGGGCAAGTTCGAGACCTTCGCGCCGTATCTTGAAGAGGTGGTGCACCTGGTGCGCGACAAGGCCGCGCTCCTCGGCCAGGCGCTGAACCTGGCCCCCTACGATGCGCTGGTGGATGAGTTCTCCCCGGGCCTGACCACGCTCGACATCGACGCCATGTTCAAGGCGCTCTCGCGCCGCCTGCCGTCCCTGATCCGCGAATCGATCGCGATGCAGGAACGGCGTCCGCTGATGCCGCTCGTGGGCAAGTTCCCGGCCGGTAAGCAGCGCGCGCTCGCGGTCGAGGTCATGAAGGCGGTCGGCTTTCCCTTCGACCGCGGCCGCCTCGATGAGAGCGAGCACCCCTTCACCGAAGGCAGCCCCGGGGACATCCGCATCACCACCCGATTTGACCCCGATGACGTGTTCTCGGGGCTCCTGGGCGCCCTGCACGAGACCGGGCATGCGATGTATGACCTCGGCCTGCCGCAGGACTGGCGCGATCAGCCCGTGGGGCGCGACCGGGGCATGGCGCTCGAGGAGAGCCAGTCACTGCTCATCGAGATGATCGTGTGCCGCAGCCGCCCGTTCGTGCAGTACGTGCAGCCGCTGCTCGCCAAGCACTTCGGCGTGTCGGGCCCGGAGTGGGACCTCGAGAACGTCTACGGCCACCTGACGCGCGTGCAGCGCGGCCTCATCCGCGTGGACGCGGACGAGCTCACGTATCCGTTGCACATCATGCTGCGCTACGAGCTCGAGAAGCAGCTGCTCTCCGGGCAGCTCGCGGTGCGCGACCTGCCGGAGGCCTGGAACGCCGGCATGGAACAGCGCCTCGGCATCCGCCCGGCCAACGCCGTGGAGGGGTGCCTTCAGGACATCCACTGGGCGGTGGGCTCCTTCGGGTACTTCCCCTCTTATGCCCTGGGCGCGGTTATCGCTGCACAGCTCTACGAGAGCATGCGCGCGCAGCTGCCCTCCCTGGACGATGAGCTCGCCAGGGGCGAATTCTCCGGCATGTTCGGCTGGCTGCGCACTCACGTGCACGGCCTCGGCGCGAAGGTGCCGGTGCAGGAGCTTCTGAAGAACGCCACCGGCAAGCCCCTGAACGCGGTCTCGTTCATCCGTTATGTCGAGGCGAAGTACCTCGAGTCGAGCGCCAGCAGCGCGGCGGCCTGAAGGCCTTTAAACTGCTCCTCAAGTGCGCCGCTCCCGCTCAGCGGGACGACGCCAGGATCCCAAGCAGGTGGCCGCCGCGATGAGCTCCGCCGAGAAGTCCTCCCGTACCCTGAACCGCCTCGCCGCGCGGCTGCGCGGCGCCGTCGGCCGCTGCATCGCCGACTTCCGCATGATCAGCGAGGGCGACCGCGTGATGGTGTGCCTCTCGGGGGGCAAGGACTCCTACACGCTGCTCGACATCCTCTTGTCCCTGCAGCGCGCCGCCCCGGTGCGCTTTGACATCCTGGCCGTGAACCTCGACCAGAAGCAGCCGGACTTTCCCGCGCACGTGCTGCCGGAGTACCTCGCCGCCCTCGGGGTGCCGTTCCACGTGATCGAGCAGGACACCTACAGCGTCGTCAGGCGCGTCATCCCGCAGGGCAAGACGCTGTGCGGGCTGTGCTCGCGGCTGCGCCGCGGGGCGCTCTACCGTTTCGCCGCGGAGAACGGCATCACCAAGATCGCCCTCGGCCACCATCGCGATGACATCGTCGAGACCTTGTTCCTCAACCTCTTCTTCGGCGGGCGCCTGAAGGCGATGGCCCCGAAGCTGCTCTCCGATGATGGCCGCCAGGTCGTCATCCGCCCGCTCGCTTACGTCGCCGAGCGCGACGTCGCCCGCTACGCCCGCGGCCGCGCCTTCCCGCTCATTCCCTGCAAGCTGTGCGGCTCGCAGGACAACATGCAGCGCGTGGCGGTGAAGAACATGCTCGCCGCCTGGGAGCGCGACTACCCGGGGCGCACCGAGACCATCTTCTCGGCGCTCAGGAACGTGGAGCCGGCCCACCTCGCCGACCCGCGGCGCTTTGACTTTGCAGGCCTCGAGGGCCGGCGCATCGCCCCCATGAGCGAGGCGGAAGAGGACGCCTTCACCCTGGAGCGCGACGCCGCCGTGCTCACCTCCTGAGGCGCACCGATGGAAGCGCCCGCCCCCGAGGTCCCCGCAGCCCTGCCCCTGAGCAACTACTACTGGGTGCTCCCCGGGGAGCTGCTGGCCGGTGAGCACCCGCAGGGGGCGACTCCTGAGGCCACCCGGCAGCGTCTGGCGGCGCTCATGGGCGCCGGCATCCGCTGCTTCATCGACCTCACGGAGCCCCACGAGATGCCTGCCTACGCGGACGCGCTGCCCGCGGGGGTGCACTACCACCGCAGGCCCATCCCCGATCACGGCGTGCCGCAGGACCAGGCGCTGATGGGGGGGATCCTCGAGTGCGTGCTCGCCGCCCTGCGCGCCGGGCAGCGCGTCTACCTGCACTGCCGCGCCGGCATTGGCCGCACCGGCATGACGGTCGGGTGCCTGCTCGCCGAGGGCGGCCTCGGCGGGGAGGTGGCGATCGAGGAACTGAACCGCCTGTGGCAGGCGAGCCCGCGCTCGCACTACTGGCCCTCGGTCCCGGAGACCGACGCCCAGACCGCCTACGTGCGCGACTGGCGCCCGCGCGCGGCGCCGGCCGCGGACCTGCTGCTCGAGCCGGCAACGCTTGCGGCCGCGCGCGGGCTGCGCGCGCGCTACCTCGGGGCGCTGGTCGGCCTTGCCACCGGGGATGCGGTGGGGGCGGCCACCCAGTACCGCCGTCCGGGGCGCTTCACCCCCGTCGGGGATATGCTCGGCGGGGGACCCTTCGACCTGCCGCGCGGGGCGTGGAGCGATGACACGGCGATGGCGCTGTGCCTGGCGGAGAGTCTGCTCGAGCGGCAGGGGTTTGACGGGCGCGACCAGGTGCAGCGCTACCGGCGCTGGCAGCAGCAGGGCCACCTGTCCGCGACCGAGCAGTGCGTCGGCATTACCGCCGGCACGGCGCGCGCCCTGGCACGCGCCCAGTGGCGCCGCCAGGGGTTCGCAGGCACCCATGATCCTGAGGCGCTCGACCCGGAAGTGCTCTCGCGGGTCACGCCAGTGGTCCTGTACTCCTTCGCCGACCGCGAGCGCGCCATCGAGCAGGCCGCCGAGGCGGCGCGCACCACCTGCCAGGCGCCGGCGGCGCTCAACGCCTGCCGGGCGCTCGCCGCCGCCCTGCATGCCGCGCTCTCGGGTGCCTCGCGGCGCGAGATCCTCAGCGCCGCCGAGACCCTCATCGGCAAGACCTCGCGCCCCGGTGCCCACGGCCAGGCGGGCTCGGCGCCCGCCGCGCTTGCCACCGCACTCGATATCTTCGGGCGCACCGACAGCTTCCGGGACGCGGTGCTGACGGCGGCGAACCTGGGCGGCGCCTCCGACGTCGTCGCCGCGGCCGCCGGCGCCCTCGCCGGGGCGCACTACACTCAAGGCGCCATCCCCACTCTGTGGCGCAATAGCCTGATGAAGCTCGACTTGCTCGAGGGCTTCGCCGATCGCCTGCTGGCGCACGCGCTGCTGGAGTTCGGGGCCTGAGCCGGCGCCGCCTGCCCACGGCCTTGCGGGGGGCGGCTGACCCGCAGACACGGCGCCGTGCGCTGTCGTAACATTCCGCTCACGGTTTTCCCCGCAGGCTCACCTCCTCACGCGGATGTCCATGACACGCGCCACCGGCCGCCCTGTATCCGACGCCCGAACCCGGGCGCGCGCGGCGCGCAGCTGGGCGCGGCTGACGGACGAGGAGCTGCTGAAGATGCGCTTCTGCGACCTGAAGCTCGCGATCGAGCGCTCGCCCTTGAAGCATTACGTGCGCCGCCTGTACGCGGACCTTGAGCGGCGCGGCATCAGCCTGCGCCCGCACGTGTGGCTGTCGGAGGAGTGGTTCTCCCCGGATGGCGTGCCGGGCATCGCGATCCCGTTCTATCTCGCCCATCCGCGTCTTGAGCGCCTCGAGCGGCGCATCATGCGTGAGGCCGAGGGCGGCAACTCGCGGCTGCTGATGCGCATCCTGCGCCACGAGGCGGGCCATGCGCTCGATAACGCCTACCGGCTGCGCCGCCGGCGGCGCTGGCGCGAGGTGTTCGGTCCGGCGAGCCGGCCGTATCCGGCGCGCTACCGGGCACGCGCCGGCAGCCGCCGCTACGTGCATCACCTGGGCGAGTGGTACGCGCAGGCGCACCCGACTGAGGATTTCGCCGAGACCTTCGCGGTGTGGCTGACGCCGAAGTCCGGCTGGCGGCGCGACTACGCCGACTGGCCGGCGCTGCACAAACTTAAGGCGGTGGATGAACTCGTGGCGAGCGTGCGCGCCAGGCGCCCGCCGGTGCGCAACCGCATCCGCATCGAGCCCCTCGAGCAGGACACGCGCACGCTCGCGGCCCACTACCGCAAGAAGCTCGCGCACAACCGCCAGATCCGCCGCGGCCTGGCCGATGAGCTGCTGCGGCGCGCCTTCAGCGGCCACGCCAGTGCGCGCCAGAAGCTCAAAGCCGCGACCTTCCTGCGCGCCAACGCGCGCGTGCTCACGCTGAGCGCCGCGCGCGCGCTCGCCATCGAGCCTTACAGCGTCGAGCAGGTGCTGCGCATGCTCATCGAGCGCTGCGAGGCGCTCGGTCTCTTCGTGCGCGGCAACCAGCGCGATGCGCGCCGCTACGCGCGCTGGATGCTCGAGCGGCTCACGGGCCTGTACTCCCAGGGCGAGACTCCGCACCTTCCGCTATGAGACGACAGCGCACGCTCGTCGTGGTGCACGCAAGTCTCGTGCCCCCGGAGAGCCTGGCGGGCCACAGCGAGAAGGAAATCGAGGAATGGCGCACCGAATACGACGTCATCTCGACGCTGCGCAGGCGCGGCCACGAGGTGCGCTGCGTCGGGGTGCTCGACAGCCTCACCGAGCTGCGCAGCGCGATCGCCGACTGGCAGCCGGACATCGTCTTCAACCTGCTCGAGGAGTTCGACGGCATCGTCACCTACGACCAGCACGTGGTCGCCTTCCTCGAGCTCATGCGCCAGCCCTACACCGGATGCAACCCGCGCGGCCTGCTGTTGTCGCGCGACAAGTCCCTCTCCAAGCAGCTGCTGCAGTTCCACCGCATCGCCACTCCGCAGTTCGCCGTGTTCCGCAAGGGGGCGCGCTTCCACGTGCCGAAGAAACTGCACTTCCCGCTGTTCGTGAAGTCGACCGTGGAGGATGCGTCGCTCGGCATCGCGCAGGCTTCCGTGGTCGATGACGTCGCCAAGCTCAAGGAGCGCATCGAGTTCGTGCACGAGCAGGTGAAGTCGGACGCGCTGGTAGAGGAGTACATCGAGGGGCGGGAGCTGTATGTCGGCGTGCTCGGCAACGAGCGCCTGACGCGCCTGCCGGTGTGGGAGATGGTGTTCGGCTCGATGCCCGAGTCCCTCGCCGGCATCGCCACGCGCAAGGTGAAGTGGGACAAGCGCTACCAGGCGAAGTACGGCATCACGACGCACGCCGCCCAGGATCTGCCGCCGCCGGTGCTGACCGCGCTCGATCGCCTGTCGCGACGCATCTATCGGGCGCTGGGCATGTCCGGCTATGCTCGCATGGACTTCCGGGTGACCCAAGAAGGCCAGGTGTACGTGCTCGAAGCCAATGCCAATCCGAATCTCGAGACCGCCGAGGACTTTGCCGAATCGGCCCGCGCCAGCGGCGTCGCCTACCCCGAGCTCCTCGAGCGCCTGATGGACCTCGGGCTGAAGTACCGGGCCCAGTGGCGTGCTTCCTATGGTTAGCCGCGCGGCGCGCACCGCCGTACTGGTGCTCACCGCAGCGCTGCTGCTCGGCGCCTGCGCCGCTGAGCGCGAAGCAAAGCAGCACGACGAGGACCTCGCCGACCTCATCTCCTGGTTCCCCGGGCGCTATGACAACCTCGCCCAGGTGCAGAAGGATGAGAAGGCCGGCGTGCACCCGCCGCACGAGGCGATTGCGCTCCTGGTGCGTCCCGCACAGACGCCGCGCCTCGGTCACCACGTCTTCTACGTGCAGGAGATGGCGCCCGACAACGCCGAGCGCATCATGAGCCAGCGCATGTTCAGCTTCGACATCGACGACAAGCGCGGCGTGATCGGTCTCATGTACACCTTCGTCGAGCCGGTGCGCTGGCGCGAGGCTCTGCACAACCCGCAGATGCTCACCGGGGTTATGACCGAGGACGTGTCGCCCGCCGGGTGCGAGCTCATCTGGAAGCGCAGCGACGACACCTTCACCGCGAGCCACGACCCCAAGCACTGCCATCGCGCCGGTGGCCCGCAAGCCAATGGCCCGGACGCAACGCTCACCCCCGAGAGCCTGACGCTCGCCGGCTACGAATTCCGCCGCAGCGCCCACTGAGGCGCGTGCCCGGCACGGCGGGGCGCTTCACAGTTCCCGCAGCTGGGCGAGCGCCGTCGCCGGCACGCGGCCGTTCGTGACCCGGAGCCCCTCGCTGCGCAGGCGGCGCGCCTGCTCGCGAAAAGCCGCAGACGCGCCCGGGAACACGATGCGCCCGCCGGCGCCGAGGACGCGGTGCCAGGGCAGGTGCAGCCCCATGGGTGCCACGCGCAGCGCGTAGGCGGTCTGGCGTGCGCGTCCGGGCAGACCCGCGGCCCGCGCCACGTCCCCGTAGGTGGAGACCTGGCCGCGCGGGATCGAGGCGATCACGTGCCACAGCGCTTCCAGCGCCGGGTTGTCGGCACCGCGCACCCGGCGCGCCCCCGGTGCGCTCAGCGGCCGCAGGAGCGAGTGCAGGTTGCGCCGGGCGGGTGGCATCGCGCGGTCCTCCTCAGCGGGCGTCCTTCAGGTGCGCATCGAGCCAGCCGAGCACCGTGTGGTACCACAGCACGCTGTTGGCGGGCTTGAGCACCCAGTGATTCTCGTCCGGGAAGATGAGCAGCTTGCTCTCGATGCCGCGGCGCTGCAGCGCGGTGAAGGCCCCGAGCCCCTGCGTGTAGGGGATGCGGAAATCCTTCTCACCGTGGATGACGAGCATGGGCGTGTGCCACTTGGCGACGAAGTCGACCGGGTTCACGCGCTCGTAGTTCTCCGGCACCTCGTACTGCGGGCCGCCGAACTCCCACTCCGGGAACCACAGCTCCTCGGTGGCGTAGTACATCATGCGCTGGTCGAACAGCCCGTCGTGGTTGACGATGCAGCGGAAGCGGTCCGGCCAGTTGCCCTCGATCCAGTTCATCATGAAGCCCCCGTAGGAGGCCCCGAGTGCGCAGGCGCGCTCGCCATCGAGCCACGGGTAGCGCTCGATAGCGGCGGCGAGGCCCTTCTGCAGGTCGACGAGGGGCTTGCCTCCCCAGTCCTTGCTGATGGAGTCGGTGAAGGCCTGTCCATACCCGGGCGAGCCGTGGAAGTCGATCATGACGACCGCGTAGCCGCCGCCGGCGAAGGCCTGGGCGTTCCAGCGGTAGGTCCAGAGGTTGCCGAAGGCCGACTGCGGGCCGCCGTGCACGATGAAGGCGATCGGGTAGCGCTTGCCGTCTTCGAAACCGAAGGGCTTTACGACATAGCCGTAGACGGTCTCATCGTTCCAGCCCTTGAAGCTGAACTGCTCGAAGGGGCTCAGCTGGCGCTGCCCGAGCAGCTCGCCGTTCACGTGCGTCAGCGCCACCGGGGCACCGCCTGCGAGGCTGATGCGGTAAAGGTCGGCGGGCCCGGCGAGGCTCGCGCGCGCGTAGATGATCGCGCCGCGCGTCACAGTGAACTCCTCGACCTCGCCATCGTTCAAGAGCTTGCGCGGCGCGCCGCTCTTGGGGTCGATGAGGAACAGGCCGCGCTGCCCGAGCTCATCCGCGCTCGCCACCAGCCAGCGCCCGTCGGGAGTCGAGTCGAGCGATGCCACCGAGTGGTCCCAGGCGGCGGTCAGCGCTCGCACCTGTCCGCTGCGTGCATCGCGGATGAGGATGTGGAAGCGGTCGGACTCGAAGCCGGGGCGCTCCTGGGCGCGCCAGGCGAGGTCACCATTGGCGAGGAAGTGCGGCTGCGCGTCCCAGGCGGGGTTGCCGGGGGTGAGGTTGACCGGGGCGCCCGCACCATCCACCGGCGTTTCGAACAGGTCGAAGTTCGTCGACCAGGGCTCGCCCTTGCCGGCGGTGCGCGCGGAGAACACCAGACGCCGGCCGTCGGGGCTGAAGGCATAGTCCTCATCCGCGCCGAAGGGCTTGCCGGGGATGTCGGCATCGAAGCCGCGCGAGACGTCCGTGGGCTCACCCGCCGCGCCCGCAGGGCTCAGGGCCGCGGTGAACAGATGCGCGCGCGTGCCATCGCTCCAGGTGTCCCAATGGCGCACGAAGAGGCGCTCGTAGAGGCGGCCGCTCGCCTTGTCCTTGGCGCTGGCGTCGAGGCGCTCGCGGGTGCACTTGAGCGTCTGGCAGTCCGGGAACACTTCCATGGTGAGCGCCAGGCGGTCCGCGCGCGGGGACACCTTGAGCGAGGTGACGTCGAGCGGGTAATCACTCACCTTCTGCGCCACGAGCACCGGCAGGTTCAGGCGCCACACCTGCGAACTGCCCGAGCGGTTGGAGATGAAGTACAGCGTGCGCCCGTCCTGCGCCCAGCGCGGGCTTGAGTCGTTGAAATTCCCGCCGCTGGCGCGCTGCGGCTCGGCGGCCGGGTCGCGCAGGTCGAGCAGCCACAGGCTCGTGCGGCCGCGGTTCGCCTCCATGTCGGTCTCGCGCTGCACGAAGGCGAGCACGTGCCCGTCGGGGGACACCTGTGGATCGGAGACGCGCTTGAGGCGCACCAGGTCCTCGACCGTGAAGGGGGCGGCGCCGGCGGCGGCCGTGCCGGCGAGGGCGAGCAGGCACGCGCAGAGCCGCGCGTGGCGGCGGTTCATCAAAGGCATAGGGGGCTTTCAGTGCGGAAGGGTGACAGAAACGTGTGGTGTGCGGGGCTAGTGCCCGACTTCGCTGGCGGGGTTGGTCCAGGATTCATGCTTGGCGGCGGCCAGCCACTCCTGCAGCGCGCCATCCTCGAGCACGCTCGCCATGTACCAGCGCGCGGCCGGGGAAATGCTGCCGGCGCCATAGGTGTTGAAGCGCAGCACCACCGGGGCATACATCGCGTCCGCGATGCTGTACGTGCCGAACAGCCAGGGACCGGCGCTGCCGAAGCGGCTGCGACAGTCGTTCCAGATCTCGTCCACGCGCTCGATGTCGGCCTCGAGAGCTGCGGTCATGGCGGTGTGGCGATTGCGGGCGCGTGCGTTCATCGGCCATAGCGAGCGCAGGTTGGTAAAGCCGGAGTGCATCTCCGCACTCACTGCGCGCGCGACCGCGCGCGCCGGCGCCGCCGCCGGCCAGCCCTTGCCGGTGGTCTCGGCGATGTATTCGCAGATGGCGAGGGAATCCCAGATGGTGAGCTCGCCGTGGCGCAGCACCGGCACCCGCCCGCTCGGGCTGTACTTCTCGATCTCCTCGCGCGTGCTCGGAGTGTCGAGAGTGATCAGCACCTCGTTGAAGGGCAGCTGCAGGTGCTTCAAGAGCAGCCATGGCCGCAGCGACCAGGAGGAGTAGTTCTTGTTGCCGATGACGAGCGTGAGCGGCGCCATGGGATGTTAACCTCTGCGCGTGCCTGACGACGTACGTGCCATTGCTTTCGACCTCGATAATACACTCTGGGCCGTCGAGCCGGTGCTGGTGCGCGCAGAAGCGCGCCTCTACGCCTGGCTCGAGGAGCACTGTCCGCGCATCACCGCCAGTCTCACCCCGGAGGACATGCGCCGGGCGCGCGAGGCGCTGGCGCGGCGCGAGCCGCACCAGGCCCACGACTTCACTTACCTGCGCACCGCCGCGCTCGCCGGACACGCGCGCGATCACGGCTACGAGGAGTCAGTCGCCGCGCACGCCTTCGAGGTGTTCCTCGCGGCCCGCTGCGAGGTGGAGCTGTTTGCGGACGTGCAGCCCGGGCTTGAGCGTCTTCGCAGCCGCTTCGCCCTCGCCACGCTCAGCAACGGCAACGCGGACCTTGAGCGCATCGGGCTCGCCCACGCATTCCGCCTGTCGCTGAACGCCCGCCAGATCGGCGCCGCCAAGCCCGCGCGGCAGTGCTTCGAGCGCCTGGCGCAGGGGCTGAATGTCGCCCCCGGGGCGCTGTGGTACGTCGGGGATGATCCCTACCTCGACGTCGAGGCGGCGCGCGCCGCGGGCCTTGGCACGGTGTGGGTCAACCGCGGCGGCGCCAGCTGGCCTGCGGGGCTCGCGCCGGCGGACCTCACCGTGGCGGATCTCACTGAGCTCGCGCAGGCGCTCGGGGTGTGACGGGCGGGCGCTTCAGGGGCTGAGCGTGCGGCCGCGGGTCTCGAGCAGCAGAGCACGTGTGGCGCAGGCTGCGGTGAGGGGCACGAGGGCGACCGCGCACAGGATCAGGGTGAGCGAGCGGCCGGAGCCCCCGGCGGCCGCGCTCACGGCGCCGACGATCAGCGGGCCGGCGGCCGCGAAGACCCGCCCGATGTTGTAGCAAAAGCCCGCCCCGGTGGCGCGCAGGCGCGCCGGGAACAGTTCCGGCAGGTAGAAGGTGAGGGCGCCAAACACCCCGTATACGCCCGCGCCGACGAACAACAGCAGCGACAGCCGCAGCTGCGGCGCGTAGGGCGGGCAGAAGGCAACGACGATCGCCGCCGCCGCAAACAGGAAGTACCCGGTGAACAGCTCGCGGCGGCTGAAGCGGGCTGCCAGCGGCACCACCGCCAGGGCACCGAGCAGGCCGCCCACATTGAAGGCATTGGCGGCCTGCCCCTGCCACAACGCCGCCAGCCCGCGCGCACCGGACTCGGCGGCGAGCGTGCTGCCGAGGAGCGGGATGAAGGCGTTGCAGGCCCACCAGGTGAGCACCGCGGTAACCGCGACGAATGCCCCGCTGGCCGTGGCGCGGCGCAGGGCGGGGCTGAAAAGCTCGCGCGGCCGCGGTGGTGCCTGCGCCGCGCCGGTGCCTTTTCCCCAGCGCGGGCTCTCGCGCAGGAAGGTGCGCACCAACACGGCCACGATGAGCGGGGCGAGGCCGGCCACGAACACGTAGCGCCAGGAGCTGTGCGGATCACTGGCGAGCCAGACGCCGGCGATGCGGTAGTTGACGTAGCTCGCCAGCACGATCCCGAGCGGGGAGGCGGTCTGCATGATCACCCCGGCGCTCACGCGGCGCTCCTCGGGCACGCTCTCGGCGATCAGCGTGGCGCCGATCCCCCACTCCCCGCCGATGCCAAGACCGGCGAGCGTGCGGCACACGATGAGCTGCCCGATGTTGGTGACGAGGGCGCACAGGCCGGTACCAAGGGCGTAGATCGCGATCGTCACGAACAGCGCGCGCTTGCGGCCCATGCGGTCCGCGAGCCAGCCGAACAGCACCCCGCCGGCCGCCCAGCTCAGCAGCAGCACCGCGGTGATGGCGCCTGTCCAGAACGCCACCGCGGCGTGCGCGGCGCTCGAGCCCAGCGGCAGCCCGAGGAGCGTCGGGATGCAGTTGCCGGCGACGAAATTGAACAGCAGCGCATCGTAGACATCGAATCCCCAGCCCGCCCAGCCGGCTGCGATGACCAGCCACTGGTAGGGGGTAAAGCCGAGCGGTGCGCGGGGCGGCTGCCACATGGGTGTCAGAGCGTTCCTACGATGTAACACTGTTAGCACTGTCAGGTGCGCACTGCCAATCCGCGCCGCTTCCTAACATGCACGAGAAAAGATCAGCGTAACGCATCACGGAATTATGTACGGTATTGGTGTGAACCTAAGGACAGCCTGCGACGTTCCACTGACTAGGAGAGGTGAGGAACGATGGGTGAGCCCGGCAAGCACGTCGTCGCCGTCTCGAACCTGCGCGAGTACTTCAGGGACTCGGTGCACGGTGCGCTCGAAAAGCAGCGCGTGGCGGTCGAGGAACAGACCGAGCAGTACGTCGTGAATCTGCTCACGCTGTTCTCCCGCTCCGAGGCCCTCTACGCAGACACCCCCGCGGGGGCGCGCCTGCAGCCGCTCGCGCTCATGCTGCGCCAGGCCCTCGAGGCACCGACGGTGAGCATGCGCGAGCGCGCGCTGCAGCGGCTGGGCGACGTCTCGCTCTTCATCGCCGGGTTCTTCGCGCGCGGCTTCGCCGCGAAGATCATCGACATCGACTACCACATCGCTATGGGCGGCCGCGCCTACGGGGCACTGGCCGAGGCCAGCGCCCGCACCAGCCGCCGCACGCTGGCCGGTGTCTTCACCGAGCTCGCACAGAAATTCCAGCCGCTGGTGGATGCCCTGAACGAGGTGAGCGAGAGCGGCTACGCGCACTCCGACCGCGACATCCTGCGCCTGTACGAGATCTGGCTCAAAACCGGCAGCGCCCGCTGCCACGGACTCCTGCAGCGCCTCGGCGTCGACCCGACCCGCGCCGGCGGGGTGGCGGCGCACTAGGAGCGCTGCCATGCAGCTCTTGTCGCGCCTGCAGGAGCTGATCGGCGGCATCTACGATGTGCGCGTCGCGCACGATGTCTACGATTTCCTGGTGACCGACCGCGCCGCCCTGCCTCGCCAGGCGCGCGGCGGCACGGCGGAGGAGGAGCTGCTGGTGGCGCAGTCACCCGATGGCGACGAGCTCGCGCTGTCCTTGTACCTGGACCCGGCGCTGCTGGAGCGCCTGGCACGCGCCGACCCGCTCGAGCAGCTGCACGGCGGCAACGTCGCTGACTGCCTGACGGCCCTCGAGGGCGTCAGCCACTTTCTCTACCTCACCTGGAACGCCGGCCACGACCGGCCAGTCTCGGTGCTGGAGCTGGAGATGCAGGCGGAGATCGACAAGTTCATCGCCAGCCATCTGTTGCTGCGGCGCCAGTGCCCGCAGCACTTCCCGCTCGAGCTGTGTCACGTGCTGTTCGAGCGCAGTCGCCCGGATCCGCGCCTGGATCAGGCACGCGCCGCGCTCTATCGCGAGGCCAGTCGCTACGCGGAACGCTTCTGCCGGCGCCTGGAGCAGGGCCTGGTGCGCCGGCGCGCGCGGGCGTCGGCGACGAGTGCGGGGGATGAGGTGTTCGCCGAGCTGCGGCGCTTCTACCGCCTGACCAACGCGCGCAAGCGCGCGCACATCGAACGCACCAGCTAGCGCGCGGCGCGCGCCTCCCTAGTCCTCGTCGTCCTCGCCGTTGCGCTTGCGCTCCTCGAGGGCGCGCATCAGCTTGATGTGCTCGGAGAGCCGGCGCAGGTCGGTACGGGTCGTGCCGCCCGTCGGCTTGCGCAGCGGCGCGCTCTCGCGCGCGGCGCGCGTGCGCGCGTAGGGGTCGTAGGAGATATCGTCCTTCTTCAGAGCGAGGGAGTGCTCGCCGAGGATCTCGAGCACCGGACGCTCGTGATCGGCCGGCGCGTCGCGCCAGTTGACGAAGGCATTGCCGCGCTCATCGTGCGCGACCGTACCGATGCGACGCCGCTCGGCTTCCGGCATCGCCTGGTTCCCAGACTTCTTTTTTTGAGAATAATCCACGGATTGTGTACTGCCTGTCAGTGCAGCGTCGCCATTCCCCGACGGTCAGAGTAGTCCCGATGCGGCGCGCTGTTCCGCGACCTGCGTCACGGAATTTTCCGCACCCGCTCAGGTGCGCGCGCCGCCGAGGTGTGCGGACATATTGCGGGCGCGCAGCAGCCCCAGTGCCGTCTTGCAGTCGCTGATGGTGCCATCGAGCGCCCAGGTGCAGGCCTCCTCCAGCGCCACCCAGTGCACCTCGATGACCTCGGCGTGCTCGTGGGCCTTCTTGGCGGGACGGATGCCGGTGGCCAGGAACAGGTGCAGGCGCTCGGCGAATACCCCGGGGGAGGGCAGGCACACCCCGAGCGGGTGCCAGTGCGCGGCGCTCACCCCGGCCTCCTCGATGAGCTCGCGCTGCGCGGTGTGCAGCGGGGGTTCATCGGGTTCGAGCTTGCCGGCCGGCAGCTCCCATAGCCAGCCATCGGCCACGTAGCGGTATTGGCGCAGCAGGCACACGCGCTGCGCCTCATCGAGCGCCGCGACCGCCGCGCCCCCCGGGTGGTGTACGACCTCCAACAGCGCCCGGTGGCCGTTCGGCAGCACGACCTCATCGGTCGTGAGACGGACCACGCGTCCTGAGTAGTGCAGGGTCTGTTTTTCCGGTTTCATGAGGGCATCCTAACCGCTCGGGCGCGGCATGCGCAGGCCTCGCGCAGCGGCGCGGTGCGCGCGGCGTCACGCTCCTAAACGCCCGCAATCGCCGCTGGCGGGCGCCACGCGTATAGTCCGGCTCCAACATGGCCACCACCGCGCACCTCACCCGACTGAACGCCGCGCAGCGCAAGGCGGTCACGCACGGCGAGCCGCTGCCGGAGAAGGGCTACCGTTCCGGGCCGCTGCTGATCGTGGCGGGCGCCGGCACCGGCAAGACCGATACGCTCGCCTACCGCGTCGCGCACCTGGTGATCAACGGCGTGGACCCGGCACGCATCCTCATGCTGACCTTCACGCGCCGCGCCGCCACCGAAATGCGCCGGCGCGCGCACGAGATCACCCGCAAGGCGCTCGATGAGCCCTTAGGGGGGGTGAGCCAGAGCATCTCCCAGCGCCTGTCCTGGGCGGGCACCTTCCACTCGATCGGCAACCGCCTGCTGCGCCACTACGCCCCGCACGTGCAGCTCGATCCGCACTTCAGCGTCATCGACCGCGGCGACTCCTCGGACCTGATGGACAGCCTGCGCCAGGAGCTGGGCCTCGCCGGCAAGGAGCAGCGCTTCCCGCGCAAGGACACCTGCCTGCAGATCTACTCGACCCGCGTCAACACGCGCGCGAGCCTGAAGGAGACCCTCGAGCAGCAGTACTCGTGGTGCGCACAGTGGGAGGACGAGCTCGCCCACCTGTTCCGCGCCTACGTCGAGCAGAAGCAGCACTCGCGTCTGCTCGACTACGACGACCTCTTGCTCTACTGGCACGCCATGATGTGCGAGCCGCGGCTGGCGCAGCACATCGGGGCGCACTTCGATCACGTGCTGGTCGATGAGTACCAGGACACCAACCGCCTGCAGGCCGAGATTCTGCACGCCCTGAAGCCCGACGGCGCCGGCATGGTCGTGGTGGGTGACGATGCACAGGCCATCTACTCCTTCCGCGCCGCGGCCGTGGAGAACATCCTTGGCTTCCCGGAGCGCTTCCAGCCGGCCGCCGAGGTGGTGACGCTGGCGCAGAACTACCGCTCGACGCAGCCGATCCTCGACGTCGCCAATGCCGTCATGTCGGAGGCGCCGCGCCAGCACCGCAAGTACCTCCTGTCGGTGCGCGGGGACGGGGCGCGGCCGCGCGCCGTGACGGTCGATGAGCTGCAGACGCAGGCCGAGTACGTATGCGCTGAGGTGCTCAAGCGCCGCGAGGCGAGCGTGCCGCTCAAGCGCCAGGCGGTGCTGTTCCGCAGCGCGAGCCACAGCGACATCCTCGAAGTGGAGCTGACCAAGCGCAAGATCCCGTTCGTGAAGTATGGCGGCCTTAAGTTCCTCGAGGCGGCGCACATCAAGGATCTGCTGGGCGTGCTGCGCTGGGCCGACAACCCGCGCAATACCCTGGCGGCGTTTCGTACCCTGCAGCTGCTCTCCGGCATGGGGCCGGTGAATGCGCGCGCGGCGCTCGATCACTTCGAGGCCGGCGGCTCCTCGTTCGCCTCCCTTGCCGGCTTCAAGCCGCCGCAGACTTCCGCCGTCGACTGGGAGCGCCTCGTCGCGCTGCTGCAGGCGCTGGCGGATCCGCAGCGTCCGTGGCCCGGACAGGTGAACCTCGTGCGTGAGTGGTACCGGCCGCACTTCGAGCGCCTCTACGAGCAGTTCCACACGCGCCTCGGGGATCTTGAGCAGCTCGAGCTGCTCTCGGGCCAGTACCCGTCCCGCGAGCGCTTCCTCACCGAGCTCACGCTCGATCCGCCCAATGCCACGAGCGACCTGTCGGGACGCCCGACGCTCGATGAGGACTTCCTGGTGCTCTCGACCATCCACTCCGCCAAGGGCATGGAGTGGGACACGGTGTTCGTCCTGAACGTGGTGGACGGCAGCTTTCCGTCCGAGTTCTCCACCGGCAAGAGCGAGCTCATCGAGGAGGAGCGGCGCCTGCTGTACGTAGCGCTGACGCGCGCGCAGAACGATCTGCTGCTGGTGGTGCCGCTGAAGTTCCACCTGACACACCAGTCGCGCCAGGGGGATGCGCACGTCTACGGCGGCCGCAGCCGCTTCGTCACGGAGAAAGTGCAGAAGACGCTGGAGCCGATCACCTTCCACGGCTCCTCACTCGGCGCGGGGGACACGCTGCAGGATGCCGCGGCGCCGGTCACCGTCGACGTCGGCGCCCGCCTGCGCGACATGTGGTGACTCAGCGCGGCTTCACGAAGCGCATTGTGAAGCGGTCGCTCTCGCCGATGGCGGCGTACTTGTCGTGGTCCTTATCCCCGAGGCGATACGAGGGCGGCAGCGTCCACACGCCCTGCTCGTAGTCCTTGGTGTCCTTGGGGTTGGAGTTCACCTGTGACTTGGCCACGAGGCGGAACCCCTGCGCCTCGATCAGACGGATGGCGTAGTCCTCGTTGACGTAACCGCTCTTGGCCTTCGGATCCTGCGCTACGGCGGGGTTGCCGCGATGCTCGACGATGCCGAGCACGCCGCCGGGCTTGAGCGCCCGGTAGAGCGTCGCCATCACCTGCGAGGCCTGACCTTGCGCCATCCAGTTATGCAGGTTCCTGAAGGTCACGATCATGTCGAGGGAGCCGGGCGGCACGAAGTCCGTGCCATCCACCGGCAGTGACAGCACCTGAACTTTGTCATAGACCTGCGGCTGCGCGGCGAGCTTCTCGCGGTAAGCTGCGAGGCGCCGGGTGTTGTAGGAGCTGCCCGGATCGGCGGCGATGAGCGCGGCGTAGTACGTGCCCCGCTCGCGCAGCAGCGGGGCGAGGATCTCGGTGTACCAGCCCGGCTCCGGCCACACCTCGAGCACGCTCATCTCGGGGCGGATGCCAAAGAACAGCAGCGTCTGCTTCGGGTGGCGGTAGACGTCGCGGGCGCGGTTCTCCTCCGAGCGCTGGCTGCCGGCGAGGATGCGGGTCAGGTCCTCGGTGGTTTGCTCGCGCGTGCTCGGCGCAGTGCAGGCGGCGAGCGCGAGCAGGACGAGGCTCAGGCCGGCGGCCAGTTTTTCTCGGACAAACATCGGCAATTCGTTCTCCCCGGCAAGCCAGGTAACAGCTCACACAACGGGCAGGCCAAACAACCCCGCGCTTCAGGCGGGGTTCTTTGGCTCTCAATCGCTCGATGTGTCTAGAGGGTCAGCGACGGAACGGACCGCCACCCTGGCGGGGGCGCTGAGGACGCTCCTGTGCTTCGTTGACGCGCAGCGGCCGGCCGTTCATCTGAAAGCCATTCAGGGCCTGGATGGCGCTCTGCGCCTCCCCCTGGGGCATGTCGACGAACCCGAAACCGCGCGGCTTGCCGGTCTCCCGGTCATTGATCAGCTTCACTGATTCCACTTTACCGTGACGCTCGAACAGGGCCTTCACGTCCTGTTCGGTGGCATTGAACGGCAGGTTGCCCACATAAATCGTCGTCATCCGGGACTCTCTCTTGGGAAAGCGGACAGCGGCGCACCGCACGCGTCGGTCGCATGTACCGCGTGAAATGAACAGGCCAGGGCTTCAAGGCACACGATCGGCAGTTTTAAGTCAATGCGCAGCGCTTGGGCCGGAGGCCTGCACCTGCGTTCGCGCACGGATGAGACGCGCGGGGCGGGGAGAAGATTCAACACATTCAAACAAGGCGCACTCATCCACGACGGATATGAACGCCCGTGTCATGCTACTCCCGGCTTTTCCGCGAGGCAAACGAAGGGACTTAACCAGGATGGAGGCGCTCTTGGTGTCGGCCGGGGTCGTCGCCCTGGCGGAGATCGGGGACAAGACCCAGCTTCTGGCGCTGGTGCTGGCGGCCCGCTTCCGCGCCCCGGTTCCCGTCATCCTCGGGATCCTCACGGCCACCCTCGTCAACCACCTGGCGGCCGGCGCGGTCGGCACGCTGCTGGCCGCCTACATCAGTCCTACGGTCATGCGCTGGGCGCTGGCGCTGTCCTTCTTCGGGACGGCCGCCTGGATGTTCATTCCCGATCGGGAACCCGAAGGCACGCCCAGGCCTTCGCGCTTCGGGGCCTACGGCACGACCGTCGTGTCCTTCTTCCTGGCCGAGATCGGCGACAAGACCCAGCTTGCCACCGTCGCGCTCGCGGCCAAGTACCAAGACCTCATCCCGGTGGTGGCCGGCACCACCCTCGGGATGCTGATCGCGGACGTGCCCGCGGTGTTCCTCGGCAAGGTGGCCGCCGAGCGGCTGCCGATCAGGCTCATGAACCGCCTCGCGGCGATCGCCTTCGTGGTGCTTGGCGTGCTGGTACTGCTGGGCATCAAGGCCTGAGTGCGCGACGTGCGCGCCGTGCGGGAGCCGGGCGATCTCGTCAGCCGTGAGGGAGATGAGGGCGCCGCCCGAGGTTCAGGGCGGCAGGTTCAGCCGTGCGAGCATCGCCTGGTAGCGCGGGTCCGTGCGCAGCGCGGACAGCAGCGGATCGCACTTGAGGTAGTTGATGTAGCCCGGGTCATGGTCCTGCCGCGCGCGATCGAGCCACTGCAGGGCGTGCTCACGGTCATGCCGGTGGGCGTAGATCTGCGCCACCTGGTACTGAAAGCCGGTGTAGTCCGTTTGCAGCTGGGCGAGGAGCTGGTCCGCCTCGGCGCGCCGGCCGAGGGCATCGAAGGCCATGGCCCGCCCCACCGCCTGCCACCCCGGGGAGGTCTCCAGGGCGAGCTCCGTGAGCGCATCCGGGGCGCGGCCCGCGCTCAGGAGTATCAGGCTCAGACGCGCGTGCATGCTGTCGGCATCGGGCCGGAACGCGAACAGGCGCCGGTAAACCGCTTCTGCCTCGGCAGCGTGGCCATCGAACCACAGCGCGGTCGCGAGTCCCCGGTACGGGTCAACCGAGAGGGGGTCGCGTTCGATCAGACGCCGCGCGAAGCGCTCGGCATCCTCGAGGCGACAGCTACCAATTGACAGGTAGATCGAGACGCCGAGCGCGTTGGGATTGTCGGGCTCGAGCTCCAGCGCCGTCCTGATCTCGCGCTCGCTGTTGACGAAGTCGTAGTCGAGGAAGCCGATATTGGCGAGCGCCACGTGGGCGTCGGCCAGCTTCGGGTCGATCTCGATCGCGCGGTTGGCAGCCTTGGCAATGTTGCCGCGGATCGTGTCGAAGGAATCATTCTGACCGCGGCTGCCGCCGCTGCCGAGCACCAGCACGTCGCCCTCGCTGCCGGCGAGCGCCGCCCACGCCAGCGCGAAGTTCGGGTCGAGCACCACCGCGCGGTTGAACAGCTCGCGCGACTTGACCGAGTCGGCCGTGGTGAAGCGCTGGGCGTAGGCGAGGCCCTGCAGGTAGAGCGCATAGGCCTCGCTGTTGGCGGTGGGCGGCGGCCGCGGCGCGGCGGCCCCGAGGAGTGACACCTTGAGCGCAGCCACCACCGCGTCGGCGATCTCGTCCTGGGTGCGGAAGACGTCCCGCACCTGGCGATCGTAGACTTCCGACCACAGGTGCGTCCCGTCGCTCGCCCGGATCAGCTGCGCGGTGATGCGCAGCCGGTCGCCGGCCTTGCGCACGCTCCCCTCCAGCACGGTTGCGACCCCGAGCTTCTCGCCCACCACCCGCACGTCCTCGGCCTTGCCCTTGAACTGGAAGGAGGAGGTGCGGGCGATCACCTTCAGCGCCGGGATCTTGGCGAGCAGGTCGAGGATCTGCTCGGACATGCCGTCGGCAAAGTACTCCTGGTCGTGCGCTTCGCTCATGTCGGCGAACGGCAGCACCGCGATCGACTTGTCGTTGGGCGCCGCCGCCGCGGCCGGCGCTGCCGTGTGACCTGAACGCAGCAGCCAGCTGCCGGCGAGCGCCAGTGCCGCGAGGGCGACGATGGCCGCCACCACCGGCCAGCCGCGCCAGCGCGGGCGTACCGGCACCGGCTCCGGCGCGCGCGGCAGGGCGGGCGGCGCGAGCGGCGCGTCGGGGTGGGTGAGGGCGCTGGCGAGTTTGGCGAACGCCACCTCGCGCCCCTCGGCCGCGACGTCGACCCACTGCGACTCGCTCAGGAAGTACTCGAAACCCGGGGTGAGGGGCGCCGCATCCAGGCGCACCGCGATGATGCGCTTCTTCTTGGAGGAGGCGCGCTCGACCTCCTTGCCGACGTGCGAGGACTCGATCGAGTTGTGCGACAGCAGCAACAGTAACGCCCGCGCCTCGCTGATGGCGCGCACGATGGCGTCCGCGTAGAGCGCCCCGGGTGGTACGTCGCGCGGCGCGATCCAGCAGCGGGTGCCGTGCTGTTCCAGGTACGCAGTGAGGGCGTCGGCGACCGGACGGTCGGCGGAGGCGTAGCTGACGAACACCGCCGGTGGCACGCCCGCAGGTGCACCCGTCACCGGTGAGCCTGCGGATGGGGCGGCCCCGGCCGCTTCCTCACTGCCCGTCACGCGCTCACCCGCAAGGCATTCCCCACTCGTAATCCGGCGCGCGCACGGGCGGGCACCGGGTTTTTGGTTGCATCTGACGAAGCCGGGTCGCAGGGCCCCCGCGCGCCCGCACCTTGGACGGCAGCCTAGCACCACCGCAGGAGCGTAACCTGCCGATCAGACCGGGATGTCCGCAGGCTCCAGGTAGGCGTAGCCGTTGAGCTCGGCCTCGTAGAAGCGCTTGAGCGCCTGGCTCTCGGCGAGCGTCATGCGCCCGTCGCGGATGGCGCGCTCGCAGTCGCGGGCCAGCGCCGGGTACAGCTCCGCGACGTCGTACTCCATGTACTCGAGCACCTTGTTGGCGGTGTCGCCCTTGACGACCTCCTCGATCCACCAGCCGCCCTCATCGTGCAGGCGTACGTGTACCACGTGCGTGTCACCGAAGAGGTTGTGCAGGTCCCCGAGCGTCTCCTGGTAGGCGCCCACGAGGAAGGCGGCGAGGTAGTACTTCTCGCCCGCCTTGAGCTCGTGCAGCTCGAGCGTGCGCTTGACGTCGCGCAGCGAGACGAAGTGGTCGATCTTGCCGTCCGAGTCGCAGGTGATGTCCGCCAGCACCCCGGTGCGGGTGGGGCGCTCCTCGAGGCGGTGGATCGGCATGATCGGGAACAGCTGGTCGATCGCCCAGCTGTCGGGCAGCGACTGGAACACCGAGAAGTTGCAGAAATAGGTGTCCGAGAGGATGGACTCCAGATCGTCGAGCTCCTCGGGCAGCCGCTCGAGCTTGCGGCAGGCGTCGCGGATCTTGGCGCAGGTGGCCCAGTAGAGCCGCTCCGCCAGGCCCCGGAACTCGAGCGACAGCAGCCCGAGGTTGAACATCTGCAGCACCTGCTCGCGCGCGGTCATGGCGTCGTGGTAGCACTCCACCAGGCGCCGCTCGCTCACCGTGCGGTAGGCATCGAACAGGTCCATCACCGGCTGGGGCAGCTCCTCGGTCCCGGTGTAGTCCTGGGCGGGATCGCCGCTGACTTTGAACTTGTCGAGCGCGGAGGAGCCGAGCGTGTCGAAGATGAGGACGCTGTGGTAGGCGGCGATCGCCCGGCCCGACTCGCTCACGATCATCGGGTGCGGGATATCGCGCGCGTTGCAGACGCTCGCGACGCGGTACACCACGTCGTTGGCGTACTCGGTGAGCGTGTAGTTCATCGAGGAGGAGAAATTCGTGCCGCTGCCGTCGTAGTCGACCCCGAGGCCGCCGCCGACGTCGATGTACTGCAGTCCCGCCCCCATGAGCTTCAGCTCCGCGTAGACGTGCGCGAGCTCGTTGATGGCGTCCTTCACGCGGCGGATGTCCTGCAGCTGGCTGCCCGGGTGACAGTGCACCAGCTGCAGGCAATCGAGCATGTCGCGCGCCTTGAGGACGTTGAAGAGCTCGAGGATTTCGGTGATGAACAGGCCGAACTTGGACTTGTCCCCGGCCGAGGCGCTCCAGCGCCCCGAGCCCTCGCTGAACAGCTTCACCCGCACGCCGAGGCGCGGGCGTACCTGGTAGGCGTCGGCGTGCTTGAGGATCAGCGCCAGCTCCTCGAAGTTCTCCACTACCGGGATGATGGTACGACCGAGCTTGGTCGCGAGCGTCACCGCCTCGATGTAGCTGTCGTCCTTGAAACCGTTGCAGATGATCAGCCGCTCGGGGGCGTTCTCGGTCATGGCCATGACCGCCAGCAGCTCGGGCTTGGACCCGACCTCGAGCCCGAAGCCGAACTCGCGGCCGTAGCGGTAGACCTCCTCGACCACGAGGCGCTGCTGATTGACCTTGATCGGGTAGACGGCCGCGTAGCGGTTCTTGTAGTCATTCTCGGTGATGGCCTGCGCGAAGGCGTCGTGCAGGCGGCGCAGCCGGTGCGCCAGGATGTCCGAGAAGCGCACCACCACGGGAGCCGTGAGGTCGCGCGCCTTGAGGCCCTCGACCACGTCGTAGAGGTCGATCTCGCGCCCCTCGGTGGTGTCGGGGCGCACCACCACGTGGCCGGCCGCGTTGATGCCGAAGTAGCCCTTGCCCCAGGCGCGCACGTTATAGAGGTCGAGCGAGTCCGCGACTCCCCAGGGCTGGGCGGGGTTGAATTTGCGACCGCCGTTCAGGGCAGTCTTGGGATCGGCGGCCACGGGGCGCGTTATATCAAAATTGCGTGTGAAGTAAGAGTGGCGCGCCGCGCATTTTTCTACGGTCCGCGCGCGATCGGGCGCTGCGGATCACGGATCCACTCGCTCCAGGAGCCCGCGTAAAGCCGCGCCCCGGGCAATCCTGCCACCTCCAGTGCCAGGAGGTTGTGGCAGGCGCTGACCCCGGAACCGCACATGGCGATGGCGCGCGCCGCGCCCTGGCCCTCGAGCGTCTGTGACCAGCGCTGGTGCAGCTCGCGCGCCCCGAGGAAGCGCCCGTCGGCGCCGAGGTTGCCGGCGAAGGGATGATTGCGGGCGCCCGGCACGTGGCCGCCGACCGCATCGAGCGTCTCGTTCTCCCCGGCAAAGCGGTCCGCGGCGCGCGCATCGATCAGCCGCACCTCGCCGCGCTTGAGAGCGCCGCTGTCGACCAGCTCGGCGACCTGGGCGCTGCTGGCGACCATTGCCGGGCTCACCTGCGGCACGAAGCGGCGCACCGGGCGGCTGACGCTGCGCGTGCTCAGCGGCAGCCCGGCGCGCTCCCAGGCGGCCAGCCCGCCGTTGAGGACCGCCGCGCGCGCGTGCCCGACCCAGCGCAGCAGCCACCACAGGCGGGCGGCGAACATGCCGCTGCCCTGGTCGTAGGCGATGACCTGGACCGTACCATCGATACCGAGGCGCCCGAAGGTCGCGGCCAGCTCGGCGAGCTCCGGCAGCGGATGGCGCCCGGTGCGCGGGCCGGCAGGTCCGGAGAGGTCGCCGTCGAGGTCTGCGTACTGGGCATTGGGGATGTGTCCGGCGCCGAAGGCGCCCGCGCCCCAAGCCGGGCGCGAGAGCTCGAAACGGCAATCGATGATCGCCCAGTCCGCATCGTCCAGATGCTCAAACAGCTCCTGCGGCTCGACCAGTGCACTCGCCATGGATCTCTCCGTGACCTTCCTAAGTGGACAGCTTGCGCGCATTTTCGGCGCTGTGCGGTTCTCGATACAATCATCCCCTCCCCGGCATGCGGAGGCACGATGGCAATCGAGGTTTTCTGGGGCAGCGGCAGTCCCTTCGCATGGCGGGTGCTCCTGGCGCTCGAGTACAAGCGGCTGCCCTACGTGAGCCACCTGCTGCAGTTCTCCAAGCAGGAGCACAAGTCCCCGCAGATGCTGGCGCTCAACCCGCGCGGCCGCGTGCCGGTGCTCAAGGACGGCGATTACGTGTGCTTTGAGTCGCTCGCGATCCTCTACTACCTCGAGCGCAAGTACCCCGAGCGGCCGATCTTCGGCCTGAGCCCGGAAGAAGGCGGCACCATCATGCGCGTCATCTGCGAGTACGGCGCCTATATCGAGCCGAACGTCACGCGCATCGCGCGCGCCATCTTCTTCGACAAGGACCAGGCGCAGCTGGGCGGCGATGAGATCACCGCGGCCATGCACGCCGTGGCGAGCGAAGCGCGCACCATCGAGGCGCGGCTGTCAAAGTCTGAGTGGATCGTGGGGGACTCCTACTCCGCGGTCGACATGGTGATTTATCCCGGGATCCAGCTGTTGCGGCGCGCCCTCGAGAAGCCGCAGGCCGCGGCGCTGTCCTCGCGCTTCATGCCGGTCGAGGTCAACTATCCGGCTCTCGGGCGCTGGCTCGGGCGCGTGGCAGCGCAACCCGGCTACGAGCGCACCTACCCGCCGCACTGGCGCGCCGGCTGACGGGGGCCCGCAGCGTGCCCGGGCCGTAAGAATTGAGCGGTGCGGGTCCGGCTTGGTAGGCTGCAGGGACGCGCAGCTTCGCGCCACCTTTCGAAGGATTGCCTAAAGCTAAGATCATGAGCAACAGCCATAAGATCCATGTCGAGTTTCCCGGACGTATCGTCTTTGTCGGCTTCGGCAGCATCGGGCAGGGCGTCCTGCCACTCGTGCTGCGCCACATCGGCATCCCCCCCGAGCGCCTCACCATCGTCACCGCCGAGGACCGCGGCAGCGAAGAGGCGGCCAAGTACGGCATCAAGTTCGTCAAGGAACGCCTGACGCGCGAGAACTACCGGCGGGTGCTCAACCCGCTCATCGGGCGCGGCGACTTCCTCATCAACGTCTCGGTCGAGGTCTCGAGCATCGCGCTGATCAAGCTGTGCTGGGAAAAGGGCGCGATGTACCTGGATACCTGCATTGAACCCTGGCCGGGCGGCTACACCGACCCGACCGTGCCGGCGGCCAAGCGCACCAACTACGCGCTGCGCGAGGAGGCCCTCGCCCTGCGCGTTGGCAATCAGCGCGCCCCCACCGCAGTGCTCACCCACGGCGCCAATCCCGGGCTCGTGTCGCACTTCGTGAAGCAGGCGCTGCTCAACATCGCCGCCGACCTGAAGGTGGACGCCGGCAACCCCGGCTCGCGCGCCGAATGGGGCGCGCTCGCCCGCAAGCTCGGCATCAAGGTCGTGCACATCGCCGAGCGCGACTCGCAGGTATCGGGTAAGCCGAAGATGATGGGCGAGTTCGTCAATACCTGGTCGGTGGACGGCTTCGTCAGCGAGGGCTGCCAGCCGGCGGAGATGGGCTGGGGCTCGCACGAGAAGAACTTCCCGCGCGACGGCAAGCGCCACGATTCAGGCTGCCTGGCCGCCATTTACCTCACGCAACCGGGTGCGGGCACGCGGGTACGCACCTGGACGCCCAAGGCCGGGCACTTCTACGGCTTCTGCATTACCCACAGCGAGGCGATCTCGATCGCCGATTACTACACGGTGCGCGAGGGTGCGAGCGTCGCCTACCGCCCCACCGCGCACTACGCCTACCATCCGAGCGACTCTGCGGTGATGTCGGTGCACGAGCTTGCGGGGCGCAACTACGTGCAGCAGGAGCGCCAGCGCATCCTGATGGACGAGATCACCGGCGGCATCGATGAACTTGGCGTGCTGCTCGCGGGCCACAAGAAGAATGCCTACTGGTACGGCTCGCAGCTGTCGATCGAGGAGGCGCGCCGCCTGGCGCCCTACAACAACGCCACGAGCCTGCAGGTGTGCGTGGCGGTGCTCGCCGGCGTCGTATGGGCGATGGAAAATCCCAACATGGGCATCGTCGAGCCCGACGAGATGGATTTCCGCCGTGCCCTCGAGGTCTGCCTGCCGTATCTGGGGCCGGTGGTCGGGGAGTACACCGAGTGGACGCCGCTGCACGAGCGCGAGCGGCTGTTCCCCGAGGACCTCGACAAGACCGATCCGTGGCAGTTCAAGAACGTCCGGGTGATCTGGTAGGCGCCCTCAGGCGCCCCCTTCGTACTCCACCGCCACGATCAGCAACGCGCGGCTGCCTCCGGGGGCTTCGACGGTGACCTCATCGTCGAGCCTCCGGCTCAGGAGCGCGCGCCCGAGCGGGGAGTCCATGCTGATGTAGCCATCGGCCATGTCGAACTCATCCGGCCCCACGATCCGGTAGCGCGTGCGTGCGCCGTCCTCGCCCTCAAGCTCCACCCAGGCGCCGAAGAACACGCGCTGACGGTCTGCCGGCGGGGTTTCCACGACCAGCATCCCTTCCAGGCGCTTGCGCAGGAACCTGACGCGCCGGTCGATCTCACGCAGGCGGCGCTTGCCATAGGTGTACTCGGCATTCTCGGAGCGATCGCCCTGGGCGGCGGCGGCCTGCACCGCGAGCGTCACGCGCGGCCGCTCCTCGCGCCACAGCTCATCCAGTTCCCGCCGCAGCCGCTCGGCGCCGGCCGGCGTGATGTATTGCGAACCGGCCGGTTCGCGCGCCCGGAAGCGACCCATAGCGCTCAGATCCTGTGAATTATGTCGCACTCACTTTTACCGAAAACGGGCTTTCTGTGGAACATCTCACGGACTCCTGCGCGCCCACGCTACTAACCTTTGGACCGTGGCTACCAAGTACTACACGCACTTCGTGACCCACGGCGGCAAGGCCAAGAGCCCCGGCCCGGGGAGTGAGTGGAGCGGAGTGGTGGAGCTGCGCGAGCCGCTGACGCACACGCGGGCCAACCGCGAACTGCGCGCGCTCCTGGCACAGAGTTTCGACCTGGACTCGGAGGATATCCGGATCCTGCACTGGGCACGATTGCACTGACGTATCCCCTGGCGGACTTCCTTCCCTTCATCGAAGGTCCGCCCTTATCCGCCCCAGGCCTCAAAACCTGGGGCTTTTTTTTGCCCGCCCGGGCCCGAAGCGCGGTGCGGCACTCCTTAATTAGAGGTTTTGCGGCCCCGCTGCTGCAGCGCGGCTGTTGCGGCCCCCGTTTGAGGGCGCACCGGGGCGAAAATCGACGTGGCTTTCCCTGCCATGTGACAATCCCCGTCCCCCGGCATGGGGCGGGGCCGAATCATAAGGAGAAGTTCGATGCGTGCCTGGTCTTATGCGTTACTCGCCGCCGCAGTGCTGTGCCTCTCGGGCTGCGGTTACAACACCCTGCAGACCAAGGACGAGGGCGTCAAAGCCGCCTGGTCCGAGGTCGTGAACCAGTATCAGCGCCGCGCTGATCTCATCCCGAACCTGGTCAACACCGTCAAGGGCTACGCTGCGCAGGAACAGCGCGTGCTGGTGGAAGTCACCGAGGCGCGCGCCAAGGTCGGCTCGATCCAGGTCACCCCGGAGGTGCTGAACAACCCCGAGCTCTTCCAGAAGTACCAGGCCGCGCAGAACCAGCTGACCGGCGCCCTGAAGAGCCTGTTCGCCGTGTCGGAGAACTACCCGCAGCTGAAGTCGGATCAGAACTTCCGTGACCTGCAGTCGCAGCTGGAAGGCACCGAGAACCGCATCACCGTGGCCCGCAACCGCTACATCAAGGCGGTGCAGGACTACAACGTGACGGTGCGGCAGTTCCCGGTGAACCTCACCGCCAAGATGTTCGGCTTCCCGGTGAAGCCGAACTTCACGGTGGAGAACGAGCAAGCCATCTCCAGCCCGCCGGCGGTCAGCTTTGATACCTCGACCCCGGGCACGCCCGCGGCGACACCGCCGCCCCAGCCGACCAAGTGATGGCAGCCTGGCGCCATGCCCGCATCCTTGCGGGCCTTGCGCTGCTGTGGCTCCTAGCCTGCGGCCTGCCGGCGGCTGCGCAGGATCTGCAGCCGGTACCGAAGCTCACCGCGCGGGTCACCGACCTCACCGGCACGCTCACCGCCGAGCAGCAGAATGCGCTCGAGCAGAAGCTCGCCGCCTTCGAGGCGGCCAAGGGCTCGCAGCTCGCCGTGCTCATCGTGCCGACCACCAAGCCCGAGGAGATCGAGCAGTACTCGATCCGCGTGGTGGAACAGTGGAAGCTCGGCCGCGGCACGGTGAGCGGCAAGCGCGTCGACGACGGGGCGCTCCTGATCATCGCCAAGGACGATCACCGGCTGCGCATCGAGGTCGGTTACGGCCTCGAGGGCGTGCTGACCGATGCCATGTCCAACCGCATCATCACCGAGACCATCACCCCGGCCTTCCGCCAGGGTAACTACTACGCCGGAATCGACAGCGGGCTCGACCAGATGATGAAGCTGATCGACGGGGAGCCGCTGCCGCCGCCGGAGCGGCAGTGGCAGGGCGGACACCGCGGCGGTTCGCCCGGAATCTTCCCCGAGCTGCTGTTTGCCGTGCTGATCGGCTCGGTGGTGCTGCGCGGCATCTTCGGCAAGACCCTGGGATCGGCGTTCACCGGCGCGGGCGCGGGCCTTCTGGTGTACCTGGGCGGCTACGCGCTGGCGCTGGCGGGAGTGGCCGCGGTGGGCGCCTTCCTGATCACGCTCCTCATGGGCTTTGCCGGCAGCGGCAGCGGCTGGTCGAGCGGCACGCGCGGCGGGCTCGGCGGCGGCTGGGGCGGCCTCGGCGGCGGCGGCTTCGGCGGGGGCGGCTTCGGGGGCGGCGGCTTTGGCGGGGGTGGCGGCGGCTTCGGCGGCGGCGGTGCCTCCGGTGGCTGGTAGGGAGCCCGGGCAATGAAATTCGGCCGTTTTCTGCGCCACGTCTTCATCACCCGCTGGAGCACGCGGCGGCACTTCCCGCCGGCGGTGCTGGATGCCATCGAGCAGGCCATCAGCGAGTGCGAGGCGCGCCACGGCGGGGAGATCCGCTTCATCGTCGAGACCGCCTTCGACTTGCCGGAGCTGTGGCGTGACCTGCCGCCGCGGCAGCGGGCGCTGCAGCTGTTCGGTCAGTACCGCGTCTGGGACACCGCCCATAACAACGGCGTCCTCATCTACGTGCTCATGGCCGACCACGACGTCGAAATCGTCGCCGACCGGGGCATCGCCCAACACGTGCCGCAGGCGGAGTGGCAGGCCGTGTGCCGGCAGATGGAAAGCCACTTCCGTGCCGGGCAGTTCAAGGACGGGGCCGTGGTGGGCATCCTCGGCGTCGGCGCCCTGCTCGGGCGCCACTTTCCCGGTGAACGCCCGAGCGACAACGAGCTGCCCAACCAGCCGGTGCTCCTGTAGCGCTTCACCGACAATCGGTGGCGCGGCGCACTTAGGTCATAATCGGCCTCCCATGAGAACCCGTTCGGCCTGCGCGGCCACCGCCGCGCTCCTGTTGCTGAGTATTGCCGGCTGCTCGATCTTCGGGCCCCACCACCGGGCCCCGCCCGCGCCCCCGCCGCCGCCACCACCACCACCGGCCGACCCGCTGCCGCTCGCCACGCAGCGCTTCGAGCTCGCCCCGAATGAGGACGTGGTCGGTGAGGTGCAGGTGGTGAAGGCCACCAAGGAGGACACGCTCACCGACATCGCGCGCCGCTTCAACATCGGCTACGAGGAGATCACGCGCGCCAATCCCAAGCTCGATCCGTGGCTCCCGGGGGAGGGGGCCGAAGTGATCGTGCCCTCGCAGTTCATCCTCCCGGATGCGCCGCGCACCGGTCTCATCATCAACACCGCCGCGATGCGCATCTACTACTTCCCGCCCGCGAAGAAAGGCGAGCGCCAGGTGGTATTCACGCACCCGATCGGCATCGGCAAGGTCGGCTGGCGCACCCCCGAGGGCGTGACCAAGGTCGTGCGCCGCCAGAAGGATCCGACCTGGCGCGTACCGGTCTCGGTACGCAAGGAGCACCACGAGAATGGCGAGGAGCTCGAGCCGGTCATAGGACCGGGGCCCGAAAACCCGCTGGGCAAGTACGCCTTCTACCTGCAGTGGCCGAGCTACCTCATCCACGGCACCAACAAGCCCGCCGGCGTCGGCCTGCGCTCCAGCCACGGCTGCATCCGCCTGTACCCGGAAGACATCGAGCAGTTCTTCAGCATGGTGCCGCTCGGCACCCAGGTGCGCGTCGTGAACCAGCCCTTCGTATTCGGCTGGCGCGACGGGCAGCTCTACATGCAGCCCTACGACGTGCTCGAGGACGACTCGCGTGACTGGGCGAAGGCGCAGAAGCGACTCCTTACCAAGTCACTCGCCGCGCGCCTGCAGCAGCAGGTCCAGCAGCACCACGAGCAGGTCGACTGGAACCTGGTGTCGAGTCTCGCGCGCAGTCCGCACGGCGTACCGGTCCCGATCACGCAAAGCGATGCCAGCCTCGAGGCGGTGCTCGCCGCCGCGCCCCACGTGCAGAACGTGCTGCCGGAGGGCTCCAGCTGGAATGGCACCACCGATCTGCCCATGGATGAGGCCACCTTCAAGCAGATGGCCTCCGACAGCGACCCGGGCGCTCCGGCTGCCGCTGCCGCGCCCGCGGCCACTCCCAGCGCGGGCCAGACGGCGGCGCCCAAGAGCGGCGGCTGACGCCCCGCAGCTGCGCCATGACTGTGCTGTCGGAATGGTTGCAGCTCATGCTCGCGGAAATCACGCGCAAGCAGGATGACGCGGCACGAGGGCGCGCCGAGGACGCGCAGCGCGCGGCCGAAGCGGCCGGGTCGCGGCCGCCACCGGCGCCAACTGTCGGAAAACTTTCCACTCCGACTGATTGATTGGCTGACAACGCACGCACAGCGTGTGTTAGAGTCGCGCCGGCAATTCCAAGAGGCGCTTGAGTGGCCAACAGCCCTGCGTCCGGCGTAGAACTCGCACAACAAAGCCGCACGGATCACGCGATCGAACGCGTGGCGACCGGAATCGTCGCTTTCGTCGGACGTACGCTCAAAGGACCCGTCAACACACCGGTGACGGTGACGAGCTTCGTCGATTTCCAGCAGCAGTTCGGCGGCCTGTGGCAGCCCTCCACGCTTTCCTATGCGGTCGAGCAGTTCTTCGAGAACGGTGGGCGCGAGGCGCGCGTGGTGCGGGTCATCAATGGCGCCCGGCCCCCCACCCTGAGCCTGCCCGCCGGCAGCGGCGTGCTGCGCCTGGCGGCGGTGAATCCCGGTTCGCGCGAGTACCTGCGCGCCTCGGTCGACTATGACGGCCTCACCGGCGCCGATCAGGAGCGCTTCAATCTCGTGGTGCAGCGCGTGCGCACCGCGGGCTCCGAGCTGGTGGAGGACCAGGAGATCTACCGGCGCGTCTCGGTCGTGCCGGCCTCCGGACGCTTCATCACCGACATACTGCTCGAGTCGCGCCTGGTGCGTGTCGTGGGCGGCGTCCCCGCGCAGCGCCCGGAGCGCTCCGCCGGTGGGCCCGGCGGGGTGGCGGCCGGCTATACGCTCTCCAACCCCGACGGCGATGACGGTGCGCCGCTCACCGACTACGACATCATCGGCGCCTCCGGTAGCGGCGCCGGCCTGTTCGCGCTCGAGGGCACGCGCTTTAACCTCCTGTGCATCCCGCCGCTCACCCGCGAGCGCGACGTCGGGCTCTCGACGCTGCTCGTGGCGGCGCGCGTGTGCCGCGACCGGCATGCGCTGCTCTTAGTCGACCCGCCCGCGGGCTGGACGTCCGCGCGCGCCGCGCTCGATGCGCTGCGCCTGTGGCCGTTCCGCAGCGACTGTGCGGTCATGTACTTCCCCCGCGTGCAGGCCTTCGACCGCCTGCGCGGCCGCGTCGAGGTGTTCGGCTCCTGCGGCGCCGCCGCCGGCATGATCGCGCGCGCGGATGAGACCTGGCCGGTGTGGTCGGCCGCCGAGAGCGAGGAGGCGATCCTGCGCCCGGGGCTGCGCCCGGCGGTGATGGTGAATGACGCGGAGCGCGTGCGGCTCGCGGCCGCCGGGATCAATACGCTCCTCTCGGTACGCAGCGGGGCGCGCACCGGCGTCAGCCCGCGCACGCTCGCGGCCGGCGGCAGCGGGGCCTCCGACTGGCGCTACCTCTCGGCGCGGCGCCTGGCGCTGTTCGTCGCGGCGAGCGTCGAGCAGGGCACGCGCTGGGTGCTGCTCGAGCACAACGGGCCGGCGACCTGGGAGCGTGCCCGCGCCCAGGTCGAGGCCTTCCTCGATGAGCTGGCCGAGCTCGGTGCCTTCGCCGGGGCCGCCGCCGAGGAGAGCCACTTCGTGATCGCTGATGAGCGGGTCAACCGCCCGCAGACCCTCGCGGAGGGCAAGTTCAACCTGCTGTTCGGCTTTGCCACGAGTAAGCCCGGCGCCTTCGACACCTGGCTCGTGACCCAGCGCGCCGGCGCCAGCCGGGTGCGCCCGGTGTCGGTGAACCGCTCCGCCACCTCCAAGAACCGCGTGGAGTGGGAGATCGAGACCGCCATCCTGCGCGGCTGAGGCGCCTTCAGCGCACCGGCCCGCAGCCCCCGCCTCCCGGGGTCGCGATCGTGAGCTCATCGCCCGGGCCGACCTCGAAGCGTGCCGTGGCGCCGAGGGTCTCGGTGCGCCCGTCGGCCCGGCGGATATGGCCCGCCCCGGGGGCCGCCGGCGCGCCGCCCTGGATGCCGAAGGGCGCGATGCGGCGGTGATTGGCGAGCAGCGCGCCGCTGAAGGTCGTGCGGAACTCGAGCCTGCGCACGGTGCCATCCCCGCCGCGGTGGTGCCCGGCGCCGCCGGAGCCGCGGCGGATCGAGAACTCGCGCACCAGCACCGGGTACTGCGCCTCAAGGATCTCAGGGTCGGTGAGGCGGGAGTTGGTCATGTGGGTCTGCACCGCATCACAGCCATCGAACGAGGGACCCGCTCCCGCTCCCCCGCAGATGGTCTCGTAGTACTGCAGCGCCTGGTCCCCGAAGGTGAGGTTGTTCATCGTGCCCTGGGAAGCCGCCAGCACCCCGAGCGCGCCGTAGAGCGCGTCCACGATGCACTGCGAGGTCTCGACGTTGCCGGCTGCGACCGCCGCCGGGGGCTGAGGATCAAGCAGGGAGCCGGCCGGGATCAGGATCTCAAGGGGCGCAAGACACCCCTCGTTCAGCGGGATCGGCGCTTCGATGAGCGTGCGGAACACGTACAGCACCGCGGCCGTGCACACCGCGCGCGGCGCGTTGAAGTTGTGCGCCCCCTGGGCGGAGGTGCCGGTGAAGTCGATGCGCGCGCGGCAGCGCGCCGCATCGACCTCCACCCGCACGGCGATCGCATCGCCGTTGTCCATCTCATAGCGGAAGCTGCCGCCGGCGAGCTGCGCCAGCACGGCGCGCATGCTGCGTGCGGCGTTCTCCTGCACGGCGCGCATGCAGGCGTGCACCTCGGGCAGTCCGTGGCGGGTCACCGCGCGCTCGAGCTCGGCGATGCCGCGGACGTTGGCGGCCAGCTGGGCGCGCACGTCGGCGAGGTTCTGCAGCGGCCGGCGTGCGGGCCAGCGCCCGCCGCCCAGGGCGGCGAGGAATGCCGCCTCCTGCAGCCGGTGAGCCTGCACCAGGGGGAAGCACTCGAAGAGGACGCCTTCCTCCTCAATGGTGCGGCTGAAGGGGGGCATGGAGCCGGGCGTGACGCCGCCGATGTCGGCGTGGTGGGCGCGCGAGGCGACGAAGCAGTCGGGGCGCGTGGCGCCCGGAGCGAGGAACACCGGGGTGACGACGGTCATGTCCGGCAGGTGCGTGCCGCCGTGGTAGGGGCTGTTGAGGAGCCAGGCATCGCCGGCGCGCAGCGGCCCCGCGGCGCGTATGACGGCGCGCACGCTCGCGCCCATGGATCCCAGGTGCACCGGCATATGCGGCGCGTTGGCCACCAGAGCTCCCTGGGCGTCGAACAGCGCACAGGAGTAGTCGAGGCGCTCGCGGATGTTCACCGACTGCGCGGTCGCCTTAAGCACCTCGCCCATCTGCTCGGCGACGTGCATGAAGAGATTGTTGAAGATCTCGAGGCGCCCAAGCTCGGTGCTCCCGGTCGTGGCGGAGGCGGCGCCCTCATCCGTCAGCATGAGGACCCCGTCGGGGGCCGTACGGGCGCGCCAGCCCTCTTCGAGCACCACCGTGGTGTGCGCATCCACCAGCAGCGCAGGACCGCTGAGCTGCGTGGCAAGCTCAGCGGCGCGGCGCAGCGGTACCTCGCGCCAGCCGCCGAACCAGGCGCGCACCCGCGGCGGCAGCGCCGCGCCCGCGGCGCTCGGCGCCAGCCGCAGGCGCGTCGCGTCCACCCCGGCGAGGCGCGCCTCGGCGCGCAGTGCCTCGATGGTGAGGGTCGCCGCTTCGCTCTCGAAGCCGAAGCGGCGCCGGTGCTCCGCGTGGAAGCACTCACGCACCTGCGCCAGTGGCGCGGTGGCGAGCGACAGCGACACGTCGCTGTCGCCGGCGCGCACCTCGAGGAAGGTGCTCACGCGCGCGGTGGCACTCCCCGAGGCGTGCGGGGCAAGTTCGGCCGCGGCCTGAGCGCTCAGGGCCGCGAGCGCCGCGCGGGCGGCCGTGAGCCCGGCCTCATCGAGATTGAGGCGCAGGCTCGCGCGGCGCACCGCCAGACGGTCGGCGACGCCGATACCGAAGGCGGACAGCACGCTCGCCAGGGGGTGCACCAGGATGCGACGCACGCCGGCGGCGCGCGCCACGCGGCAGGCGTGCTGGCCGGCCGCGCCCCCGAAGCAGAAGAGCGTGAAGTCCGCCGCGTCCAGCCCCTGGCGGGTGGAGACCTGGCGGATGGCGTTGGCCATCGACTCGACGCCGACCTCGAGAAAGGAGGCCGCCAGCGTCTCGGGGCTCGGCGGCGCGAATCCTTCCGCCGCCACGCGCGCTGCGAGGGCGGCAAAGGCGGCGCGCGCAGCTGACGGATCGATCGGGGAGCGCCCGTCGGCCCCGAAGACCTGCGGCAGGGTGTCCGTGCGCAGCCGCCCGAGCAGCACCTGCACGTCGGTGAGGGTGAGGGGGCCGCCGCGCCCGTAACAGGCGGGTCCCGGGTCAGCGCCGGCCGACTCCGGCCCGACCGCCAGGCGCCCGTCACGCAGCAGCAGCAGCGAGCCGCCGCCGGCGGCGATGGTGTGCACGTCGAGCATCGGCTGCTGCAGCCGTACGCCGGCGATGACGTGCTCGAAGCGCTGCGGCAGCTCCCCATCGATGAGCGAGACGTCCGTGGACGTGCCACCCATGTCAAAGCCGATCAGCCGCCGCACGCCCAGCAGGGCGCCGGCGCTGCGCATGCCGATGAGGCCGCCGGCGGGCCCCGAGAGCACGCTCGCCAGGGCGGGGAAATGCGCGCCATCGGCCAGGCCGCCGTTGCTTTGCATGAGGGCGAGCTGCGCCCCGGGATCGAGGCGCTGCAGCTGCGCGCCCAGCCGTCCGACGTAGGCGGCCAGCGGCGGATTGAGATAGGCGTTCAGCACCGTGGTGTCCCCACGGGCGACGTAGCGCACCAGGGGGGACAGCTCGTGGGACACCGAGACCTCCTCGAACCCCAGCTCGCGCGCGCAGGCCGCCGCGGCCGCCTCGTGCTGCGTGTGGCGCCAGCCGTGCAGGAACACGATGGCTACGGCGCGCCGCCCCCCCGCCCGCGCCCGCGCCAGCGCGGCGCGCAGCTGCACGAGGTCCAGCGGCTCGAGCACCTCGCCGGCGCACGTGAGGCGCTCGCGCGCCTCGATCACCTGCGCGTACAGGGGCTCGGGCAGCACGATGTCGCGCGCGAAGATGTCGGGGCGGTTCTGGTAGCCGATGCGCAGGGCATCGGCAAATCCTGCCGTGGTCACGAGCACCACCGGTTCCCCGCACCGGGTGAGCAGCGCGTTGGTGGCCACGGTCGTGCCCACCTTGACCGCGCCGATGCGCGCGCCGCTGGCGTTCGCGGCACGCAGGATCGCCTGCGCGGCATTGAGCCCCGGGTCGCCCCCGGCGCCGTCCAGGGCGGCGGAGGGCACCTTGCGTACGTGCAGCTCGCCCTGCGGGGCAAGTCCGATCACGTCGGTGAAGGTACCGCCGCGATCGATCCAGAACTGCCAGCCGGTGCGCTCGGTCGCTGCGGCGGGGTCTGATTGGCTTAACGATTCCATTGCCTGCATTATTCGCGCATGCGAGTCAGCGACGCAGTGACCACGGTGCCGCCATGCAAGAGACGGTGATCTCCCGCCACGTGGTGTTCTCCCATGGCAAGGAAAGCGGGCCCTGGGGGCGCAAGATCTCCGCGCTCGCCGAGGTGGCGCGCTCGGAAGGCTACGAGGCCCACTCGGTTGACTATCGCGGGCTCGAGGAGCCACGCGCCCGGGTGGCACGCCTGGTGGAATTCTGCAAGGAACTCAGCGGCGATATGGTGCTGGTGGGCTCCAGTCTCGGCGGCTACGTCGCGGTCGCCTCCGCCTCGCTGCTGCACGCGCGCGGCATCTTTCTCATGGCGCCGGCGCTTTACATGGAGGGCCTGCCGGAGCTGCGCGCCGGGGTCCTCGACTGCCCGGCCACCATCGTGCATGGCTGGCGCGACGACGTCGTGCCCTTTGAGCAGAGCGTGCGCTTTGCCCAGACCTACAAGGGTGCCCTGCACCTGCTCGAGAGCGATCATCGGCTGCACAACCAGCTGCGCGTCATCCAGTACCTGTTCGAGTATTTCCTCATAGCGCTCGACCTGCCCGCCATCGCCTTCGAGTGAGGCTAGCGGCGCTCGCGGATGGCGCGCGCCACAGAGGCGTCTACCAGGCGCGGTGCGATCAGGCGCGCCCAGCGTCCGAGGCGTCCGCGCGCCGAGGTGATCAGCAGGCGCTGGCGGCGCTGCATCGCCGCGGCGATCAGCTGCGCACAGCGCGCCGCGCTCATGATGCGTCCCTCCTGCATCGGCGTGTGCCCGAGCGGGTGGCCGTCGGGGCCGGTGGCGCGCCGATGGATCTCGCTCACCACGAAATCCGGGGCCACGATGGTGACGTCGACGCCGCTGTCCTTAAGCTCGATGCGCAGCGACTCGAAGAAGCCGATCATGGCGTGCTTGCTGGCCGCATAGCCGGTGCGCTCGGGCACCCCCGTGAGGCCGGCGATGCTGGCGACGGCGACGATGAGGCCGCGCGCGCGCTTCAGGTGCGGCAGCGCCGCGGCGGTCATGTACACCGCCCCCAGGTAGTTCACCGCCAACAGGCGCTCGAATACCGAGAAGTCGCTGACCGCATCCAAGCGTGCCCACATCGTGATCCCGGCATTGTTGACCAGCGCGTCGAGGTCACCGAAGCGCTCCACGGCGCGTGCCACGCAGGCGTCGCAGTCCTCGCGCCGTGCCACATCGCCGGCGAAGGTTGCGGCCGTCGCGCCGCGCGCGCGGCACTCGCGCGCGGTGTCCTCCAGGCGCGCAGCGTTGCGGGCACAGAGGAACAGATTGGGTCCCTGCGGGGCGAGCTCCAGGGCGAGCGCACGCCCGATGCCCTCGGAGGCCCCGGTAATCACCACCGTCTTGCCCGCGAATGTGCCCATTTGCAACTATGCTCCGCAACGACGCCGCCTTGGCCGGCGATGAGTCCATCATAAGACGGCGATGAACTGGCTGTTGCGGCGACTGCTGGCGCTGTGGGTACGCTTCAGGGTGCGGCCGGAGAATGCGGCCGCCCTGCTGCAGGGCCTGCCGCATCCCCTGTGCTACGTGCTCGAGCACCGCAGTGTCAGCGACCTGGCGGTGCTGCGGCAGGCGTGCGCGGCGCTTCGCCTGCCCCGCCCGGGCGCGGCCCTCGGCGCTGAGCGCGACCTGCGCAGCTTCTTCTACCTCACCCAGCCGCGCTCGTTCTGGAGCACGCGTGCCGCGCGCCGTCCGCCCCCGCAGCTGGCGCAGCTGCTGCGCGCGTTGCGCGCCGCCCCGCATGCCGACTTCTACCTCGTGCCGGCGGCGGTCTACTGGGGGCGCGCGCCGCAGCGCGAGGACTCCTGGCTGCGGCTGCTCCTGGTCGAGGACTGGGTGCTCGCGACCCGGGTGCGCAAGTTCCTGCAGGTGCTGTTCAACGGCCGCGACACGCTGGTGGAGTTCGACGAGCCGATCTCGCTGCGGCAGCTGCTGGGGGCGGACCTCGACGGGGCGCTGCGCGGGCGGCGGGTGGCGCGCGGTCTGCGCGCGCTTTACGCCCGGCGCCGCGCCGTGCGCATCGGACCGGACCTCTCGCACCGGCGCACCATCGTGAACGAGGTGCTGCACACGCGCGCGGTGCGCGCCGCGGTCACCGCAGAAATGCGCGCGCGGCACCTCAGCCGTCACAAGGCGCTGCTGCGCGCGCGTGCCGACGCGCTCGAGATCGCCGCCAACTACTCGCACGCCTTCGTGCGCTTCATGGAGTACGCCCTGAGCCGGCTGTGGAACCGCCTCTACGACGGCGTGGAGTTCGGGCATGGCGCGACGCTGGAAGCGGTCGCGGAGGGGAATGAGCTCATCTACGTGCCCTGTCACCGCAGCCACATGGATTACCTGCTGCTCGGCTACGCCATCTACGTGCAGGGCTACGCGGTGCCGCACACCGCCGCCGGCGTCAACCTCAACCTGCCCCTCATCGGGCGGCTGTTGCGCAAGGGCGGCGCTTTTTTCATCCGCCGCAGCTTCCGTGGCAAGGCGCTGTACACCGCGGTGCTCATGAAGTACCTCGCCACCATCATGGCGCGCGGCCACCCGCTCGAGTACTTCATCGAGGGCGGTCGCAGCCGCACCGGGCGGCTGCTGCAGCCGAAGACCGGCATGCTGGCGATGAGCGTGCGCAGCTACCTGCACGCACCGGCGCGCCCGGTGGTGTTCGTGCCGGTGTACTTCGGCTACGAGCGCCTGGTGGAGGGGCGCACCTACATCGGTGAGCTGTCCGGGCAGCCCAAGGAGAAGGAGAGCGTCCTCGGGCTGCTGAAGGCCTGGCGCGTGCTGCGCGAGCGCTTTGGCAAGGTGTATGTGAATGTGGGCGAGCCCATCGCGCTCGGCCCGCTGCTCGATTCGCACGCGCCGCAGTGGCGGCTGCAGAAGTTCGCGGACGACACGCGCCTGCCCTGGGTGGGCCGCGCGGTCGATGACCTGTCGCAGCGGATCATGCGCAACATCAACTCCGCCGCCGCGGTGACTCCGATCAACCTCCTGGCGCTCGTGCTGCTGGGGATGCCGCGCCAGGCGCTGCCGGAGGCGGACCTGGTGCGCCAGCTCGAACTGTACCGCTCGCTGCTGGTGAGCTGCCCCTACAGTGAGCGCGTCACCGTGACAGCGCTGAGCGGCGCGCAGATGATCGACCACGGGATCGCGCTGCAGCAGGTATCGCGTGAAGCGCACGCGCTCGGGGACCTGGTGCGCATGAGCGAGTCCGCCGCAGTGCTCGCCACGTATTTCCGCAACAACGTCCTGCACCTGTTCGCGCTGCCCTCCCTCATTGCCTGCGTGTTCGTCAGCAACGCCCACGTGAGCGACGCCGACCTGCTGCGCCTCGCCGGCCGCATCTATCCCTACATCGCCGCGGAACTCTTTCTGCGCTGGGACGAGGCGCAGCTGCCGCAGGTGATCGAGGCGACACTCGCGGCGCTCGCCACGCACCGGCTCATCCGTCGCGAGCCCGACGCCGCTGGCTGGACCCGCGCCGCACCGACCTCGGCCGAAGCCATGCAGCTGTCGCTGCTGGCGCAGGCCACGGTGCAGACCATCGAGCGTTACTACATGGTCGTCGCACAGCTGGTGCAGGCCGGCAGTGGTGCGCTCGATCAGGCGACGCTCGAGCAGCGCTGTCAGCTCACCGCCCAGCGCATGACGCTGCTCTATGGCCTCAATTCTCCCGAGTTCTTCGATCCGGCGATGTTCGAGAACTTCATTGGCCTGCTGCGCGAGCGCGGCGTCATCCAAACGGGCGCCGGCGGCCGGCTGCAGTTCGATGCCGTTCTGAGCGGCGTGGCCGAGGATGCCCAGTACGTCCTGAGCGAGCAGCTGCGGCACAGCATCCTGCAGATCATGCATGCCTGAGCTCGCCGCGGTCCGCCATGGCCCCCGGGCGTTCGCCCGCCGCGGGCCCGGTGTGATGCACGCCACGCCTGCGGGCGGCGGCCATGGTGCCCGATGGACTCATCGGGTACCGTTGGCGCGGGCTTGGCCAGAGTGACCCAACGAGCTTATGCCGGACCAGGACTTGGGCGTGCTGCTGCGCTCGCGCGTGCCGCTGATCGCGGTGGAATCGTGCGATGAGACGCGCGCGCTGCAGGCCCTGCAGCGCGCCTGTGGGGCGCTGCCCGCGCCGCCGCGCTCGCTACAGCCCGCGCCGGCAGTGGCGGGGGCAGCCAGCGGCATGCCACTGTTTCGCTGGACCGTGACCGACGGGCTCAAGCGTCTTGATGTGGAGATGGGCCCGCCGCAGCGCACCACTGCCGAGCCGGTCGACATCCTCAAGCACATCCGCGCCACGAACCTCGCCGGCATCTACGCGCTGCTGGACTTCCATCCTTATCTGAAGGATCCGACGCTGGTGCGACTGCTGAAGGACATCGCCCAGGACTACGAGCACTGCGCGCGCACCATCGTCTTGATCAGTGATGAGCTGGAGGTCCCGCGGGAGCTGGAGCACCTGTGCGCGCGCTGCGCTCTGGCACTGCCGGACCGCACCGAGCGGCTGGCGCTTGTGGAGGGGGTGGCACGCGAGTGGATGCGCGCCAATCCGGGCAAGGCCCCGCAGATCGACCGCCAGGCGCTCACGCTGCTGGTGGAGAACATGAGTGGCCTGTCGGCCGCCGACACCCAGCGCCTGGCGCGTAACGCCATTTTCGATCACGGCGCGATCCAGGCCTCCGACGTGCCGCTGGTCATGAAGGCCAAGTACGATCTGCTCAATCGCGGCGGCATCCTGCGCTACGAGCACGACACCGCCGACAGTGCCGACGTGGGCGGCCTCACCCACCTGAAGGACTGGCTGCTGAAGCGACGCGCCGCCTTCGACGGCACCGCCCCGATGCTCGATGCGCCCAAGGGGGTGCTGCTGTTGGGCGTGCAGGGCTGTGGCAAGAGCCTCGCCGCGCGCGCCAGCGCCGGCATCCTCAAGGTGCCGCTGCTGCGGCTCGACTGCGGGGCACTGTTTGATAAGTACATCGGCGAGTCGGAGCGCAACCTGCGCGAATCCCTCGGCACTGCGGACCTCTTGGAGCCGTGCGTGCTGTGGGTGGACGAGATCGAGAAGGGCTTCGCCGCCGGCGACAACGATGGCGGCGCCACCCGGCGTGTCCTCGGGTCCTTCCTCACCTGGCTGGCCGACAAGCACACGCGCGTGTTCGTAGTCTCGACGGCCAATGACATCACCGAGCTGCCGCCGGAGCTGGTGCGCAAGGGGCGCTTTGATGAGATCTTCTTCGTCGACCTGCCCAATGCCGCCACCCGGGCGGAGATCCTGCGCATCCATACGAGCCGGCGCGGCCTGCTGCTGGATGCCGCCTCGCTGAGCGCGCTCGCGCAGGCCTGCGAGGGCTTCGCGGGGGCGGAGATCGAGCAGGCGGTGGTGGCTTCCCTGTACACCGCGAACGCGCGGCACGTGCCGGCGAGCGCAGAACTGCTGCGCGCCGAGATTGCCGCCACGCGCCCGCTCGCGGTGGTGATGGCGGAGAAGGTGTCGGACCTGCGCAGCTGGGCGCAGGAGCGCACCGTGCCGGCGGACTAGCCCGGCCTTTCCGCCGCAGCTCTGCCCGCGGGCGCGGCCGCGGCTTTAGCCCTCGAAGCGGTGCTTGGAGCGCAGGCGCTTGGTATTGCGCCGATGCGTCTTGGCTTCGAGGCGTCGTTCGCGCGCGGCGCGCGTCGGGCGGGTGGCTTTGCGCGGCTTCGGCGGCGTAAGCGCGCGACGGATCAGGTCCGTCAGGCGCTCCTCGGCCTCACGGCGGTTGTTTTCCTGCGTACGCTGGTTGCGCGCGATGATCAGCACCGCCCCCTCCTGGGTCAGCCGCCGCCCGCTTAAGGCGCGCAGCCGCGCCTTGACGTCCGGGGTCAGGGCGCTGCTGGAGGCGAGCTCAAAGCGCAGCTGCGCGGCAGTGGAGAGCTTGTTGACGTTCTGGCCCCCGGGGCCCGAGCCGCGCACGAAGCTGATGCTCAGATCGCTGTCGGGGATCTCTACGCCCGGGGCGATGGCCAGCGGCACGCTGTGCAGGCCCTTTCTCAGTCCGCCTGATGATCGACCCCGACGCTGCCCGAGGCTGGCGGCGGCGGGGACTGGCGGCGGGCGTCGAGCAGGCGCGTCTCCTGCTGGGGCACCGGGATGCGCACGCCGTGGGTGCGGAAGATGCGCCAGATCGCCCGGTTCACATCCGAGCGCACGTTGTTGACGCCGTTCACCGGGTCTGCGATCCAGAAGCGGATCTCAAGCGCCATGCCGTTGGCCTCGAAGCTGATGAGACGCGACACGGGCGCCGGGTCGTGCAGGATGCGCGGGTGGTCCGCGGTGGCCTCGACCAGCAGCTTGAGCGCGAGCTCCGGGTCGTCGTCGTAGCTGACCGTGACGGGCAACTTCAGCCGCACGCGCTGGTCGGCGTAGCTCCAGTTGATGAAGGAGGTCGTGATCAGGTTCTGGTTGGGGACCAAGGTGTCGACGCCGTCGCGGTCGCGGACCACGACGTAGCGGCCGCGCAGCTCCTGCACCCAGCCGAAGTTGCCGGCCGCAGCCCCGGTCTGGCCGGTGAAGCTGATGACGTCGCCGGGCTTGATCGACTTGTCCATCAGCAGCACGAAGCCGCTGACGAAGTTGCTCGCCACCGACTGCAGGCCGAAGCCCAGCCCGAGCCCGATGGCGCCGGTCAGCACGTTGAGGGTCGTGACGTCGACCCCGGCGGCATTGATGCCGAGGAGGATGCCAAGCCCCACCAGGAGGAAGTAGGTGAACTTCGAGACCCCCACGCGGGTGGAGACCGCCAGCTGATCCAGCCGCATCACGTGCCGTTCGATGGCGCGCGCGATGAGGCTCGTCACGATGACGAAGGCCGTCACCACCACGAGACCCTTCAGCAGCGCCCACAGGCTGAACTGCGAGCGCCCGGGCACGAGACTGATGCGGTTGAGGCTGGCCTCGATCAGGTCGAGCCAGCCGAGCGCGGCCACGGCGACGATGCACCACAGGATGAGGGTGATGCGACTCTCGCGCGTGCGCACCCAGGAGTTCGGCCCGAGCATGAGCCCGAGCACGTACACCCCGAGGCGTACCAGCACCAGCGCCACCAGCAGGCGGGCGCAGGCGTCGATGACCGCGGGCGAGAGGCTGAAGGCTGCGACCACGAAATGCGCCGCCACCAGCAGCGCGAGCCCCGCCAGGACCGGCGCGATGAGGATTGCGCCCCCGAGAACGTGGTCGAGCAGGTGCGGGGAGCGGATGGCGGCGGCACCGGCACGGCGCACGCGCAGCGCGCGCGCCACGCTCAGGGCGATGATGCCGGCGATGCCGGCGGCGAGCACTGCAATGAGCACCTGGGGCGAGGTGAGCTGCTGCAGGACAGCGCGCACTGCGCTCTCGACACCGTCCATCAGGCGTTCAGATCCGGGATCAGCTGACTCTCCAGACGCGTTATCTGGTCCTTGAGCAGCAGCTTGCGCTTTTTCAGACGCTTGAGCGCCAGCTCATCGATGTGCAGGTCGAGCGAGAGCCGGCAGATCACCTCGTCGAGGTCGCGGTGCTCAATGCGCAGCTGGCGCAGCTTCTCCATGTTGCGGAACAGCTCGCGATCAACGTTGTCTTCGATTTCCGCCATGCGGGGTGCCCATGAACCTCAGCTGATGGGCCAGGAAGGCGCGCAGGTATCAGCGCAAGACGCCAAGCAGCACGAGCTTAGCCGAGAGCCGTGGTGAGTGCCACGTCACCGCCCGCCACGGCCTCCGCCGTGGCGCCGACCGGCGGGTGGGCCGCGCCGGCCCCCGCCACCCCCGCCGCTGCGGCCACCGCCGCGTCCGCCGCCGCCGCCGCGGCGGCCGCCGCCCGGGTGCGGGGAGCTGCGCACGGGCACGCCTGCGATCACGCCCTGGGCGAGCAGTTCCGGGGCGATCGGGGAGAAGGGGATCTTGTGGCCGACGTAGGTCTCGATGTCCGGGAGGGACACCGCGTACTCCTCGCAGGCGAAGCTGATGGCATCGCCCTCGGCCCCGGCGCGCGCGGTGCGGCCGATGCGGTGTACATAGTCGGCGGCATCCTGAGGCAGGTCGAAGTTGAAGACGTGGCTGACGTCGGGGATGTGCAGGCCGCGCGAGGCGACGTCGGTGGCGATCAGCACCGCAAGCTTGCCGTCGTGGAAGTCGCGCAGGAAGCGCAGACGCTTGTTCTGCGGCACGTCCCCGGAGAGCGCCTGGGCCTCGAAGCCGTTGGCCTTGAGCGTGGCCTCGAGGCGCTCGGCGGTGCGCTTGGTGTTCACGAACACCATGGTGCGCACCGCCTCGGTCTGGTGCAGCAGCCCGATGAGCAGCGGCACCTTCTCCTCCATGGAGGGGTAGTACATGAGCTGGCGCACGCGGTCGACCGTCATCTTGTCCGGCTCGATGCGCACCAGCTCGGGATTGTTCATGTGCTCGTAGGCGAGCTCCAGCACCCGCTGCGAGAGTGTGGCGGAGAACAGCATCGACTGGCGCCGCTCGGGCGGGGGCAGGCGGCGCATGATGAAGCGGATGTCGGCGATGAAGCCGAGGTCGAACATGCGGTCCGCCTCGTCCAGCACCAGCACCTGGGCATGGCGCAGGTCGAACACGTGCTGCTTGAAGTAGTCGATCAGGCGCCCGGGCGTGCCGATCAGCACGTCGCAGCCGGCGCCGAGCTCCTGGCGCTGCTTCTCGTAGTCGATGCCACCGAACACCACCTGCTGCTTGAGCCCGGTGTGGGCGCCAAGGGTCTTGGCGTCGTGGTGGATCTGCACCGCCAGCTCCCGGGTCGGCGCCACGATGAGCGCACGGACCGAGGTCGGTGTGCGGTTGGGGGCCGGCGGCCGGGTGAGCAGCGACTGATAGACCGCCAGCAGGAAGGCGGCCGTTTTGCCGGTGCCGGTCTGCGCCTGTCCGGCAACATCGCGGCCGGCGAGGGCGATCGGCAGCGTCTGCGCCTGGATCGGCGTGCAGTTGACGAAGCCAGCTTGTTTTATGCCCGCCATGACCTCATCTACGAGGCCAAGCGATGCGAAAGTCACAGGATCAGAGTGTGCGTCAGTCATCAATTCATTCTGGTGGTGGGCGCGGAAAAACTCCCCGAGACTTGCAAAAACGCCTCGGACGCGCTACAAAGTAGCTCAAGACAGCGGGCCATCAGGTCCGCACCTGCCAGCCAAGTTTCCTTAAATTCCTTAGGTTTCATACTCAATCACGAGTTATTAGTGTAACCGTTTAGCGGGTGTCTCAGGCATCGCTTTTCGCTTACCCCGTGGCCGACCCGCTTCGGACTCCCACAAATTTCCAATATTTTTTTCCACGCTTCTGCATTTGACGGAGGTTCAATCGCGTGAGTAGCTCGCACATTGTGCATACCACGGACGCCACTTTCGCACAGGACGTCCTCAAGTCGGATAAACCGGTATTGCTGGATTTCTGGGCCGAATGGTGTGGCCCGTGCAAGATGATCGCCCCGATTCTCGATGAGATCGCGAGCGAGTATCACGACCGCATCAAGGTCGCCAAGATCAATATCGACGAGAACCCGCAGACCCCGCCGAAGTTCGGCATTCGTGGCATCCCGACGCTGATTCTGTTCAAGAACGGCACGGTCGAAGCCCAGAAGGTCGGCGCGGTTTCCAAATCACAGCTGGCGGCATTCCTGGAAAGTAACCTTGACCAGGCCGCTGGCGCGCAGGCAAAAAGATGAGAGGCTACCTCGGCAACCAGGGCCGCAACCGCCCCAACAAAGGCCCGCGCCACGGCAATCGTGACGGCAACCGCGGCAACAGCAACGGCAACGGTGGCGGACGCCCCGATGACATGATGCATGACCCGGAGCCGTTCGACGCCGACGACTCCGAGATCATAAGCCCGGCGGAGCTGACGCAGTCGCGTCACTCCATGAATCTAACCGAGCTTAAGTCCCGCCCGATCCATGAGCTGGTGAAGCTCGCCGAGTCGATGGGGCTTGAGAATCTCGCCCGCTCGCGCAAGCAGGACATCATCTTCTCGATCCTGAAGGCGCACGCGCGCAACGGCGAGAACATCTACGGTGACGGCGTGCTCGAGATCCTGCAGGACGGCTTCGGCTTCCTGCGCTCGGCCGACGGTTCCTACCTCGCAGGCCCGGACGACATCTACGTCAGCCCGAGCCAGATCCGCCGCTTCAACCTGCGCACCGGTGACACGATCTCCGGGCTCATCCGTCCGCCCAAGGACGGTGAGCGCTACTTCGCGCTGCTGAAGGTGGGCGAGATCAACTTTGATTCCCCGGACAGCTCGCGCAGCAAGGTGCTGTTCGAGAACCTGACGCCCTTTCACCCGACCAAGCGCCTGAAGCTCGAGCGCGGTAACGGTTCCACCGAGGACCTCACCGCGCGCACCATCGATCTCGTCGCCCCGATCGGCAAGGGCCAGCGCGGCCTGATCGTCTCGCCCCCGAAGGCGGGCAAGACGATGCTGCTGCAGAACATCGCCACCGCCATTACCTCCAACCATCCCGAGGTCTACCTCATCGTGCTGCTCATCGACGAGCGCCCGGAGGAAGTCACCGAGATGCAGCGCACGGTGAAGGGCGAGGTGGTGTCGAGCACCTTCGACGAACCGGCCGCCCGCCACGTACAGGTGGCCGAGATGGTGATCGAAAAGGCCAAGCGCCTGGTCGAGCACAAGAAGGACGTGGTCATCCTGCTCGACTCGATCACGCGCCTGGCGCGTGCCTACAACACCGTGGTGCCCTCATCCGGCAAGGTGCTGACCGGTGGCGTGGACGCCAACGCTCTGCAGCGCCCGAAGCGCTTCTTCGGCGCGGCGCGCAACATCGAGGAGGGCGGCAGCCTCACGATCCTCGCCACCGCGCTCATTGACACCGGCTCGAAGATGGACGACGTCATCTACGAGGAGTTCAAGGGCACCGGCAACAGCGAAATCCACCTCGACCGGCGCGTCTCCGAGAAGCGCGTGTTCCCGGCGGTCAACATCAACCGCTCCGGCACCCGCAAGGAGGAGCTCATCACCGATCAGGGCGAGCTCGCCAAGATCTGGATCCTGCGCAAGCTCCTGCACCCGATGGATGAGCTCGCGGCCATCGAATTCCTGCTCGACAAGATGAAGGACACCAAGTCGAACAGCGAGTTCTTCGAGGCCATGAAGCGCTGATAGTGCACCCTGGCCGGGTCCCGCCCGCGCGGGATCCGGCCCGTCCCCAGCCCCGTTTTGCGGCCACAGTTAGGTTGCGGCTGTGCTTCGCGTCACGTCGGCGCTTGGCGACGCTGGCACAGCACGGCTGGCGCTCAGTAAGATCGGCCCATCCGCGCCCCTCGCGCGGCTGGAGCCACACTCGCATGCGCATTTCCTTCACGGCGGTCGCGGTGTTACTGGCGCTGCATGCCGCGCCGGCCCTGGCCGACCGTGACCCGCAGTCCGGGGCGCCGCTGCCGCCGAAGCAGCACGAGAGTGCCAGCCCCATCACCGACCACTTTTACATGCGCGCCTCCTGGTACGGGCCGACGCTGCACACCACGCTGCGCGCCGACCCGAGCAACGCGCAGCCGGGAGTCAGTGGCACGACCGTGAACGGCGAGGACGACCTCGGGCTGCCCGGCAAGCTCAACAAGGGCCGGGTGGAGTTCATGTTCCGCCTGCGCGAGCGCAACAAGGTGCGAGTGGACTACTTCGAGGCCGACCGCAGCGGCAACAAGGTGCTGGCGAACGACATCGTGTTCAACAACGAGACCTTCCTCGCCGGCCTGCCCGCCCAGAGCTCCCTCGACTGGAAGCAGTTCGACATCACCTACACCTATTCATTCATCCGCAACGAGCGCTTCGAGGTGGGCACGGGGCTTGCGGTGTATTTCCTGCAGCTCGATGCGATGCTCACCCAGCCGCAGCCCTTCGCGATCTCGCTGCACCAGGAGGTCTCCGCCGCCTCGCCCTTCCCGGCGTTGCCGCTGGATCTGACCTGGAAGATCTCCAGCCGCTGGGCGCTCACCGCGCGCGGCGCCTACCTCAAGGCGACGCTCGATGGCTTCCGCGGCTCCTATACCGACCTGCACACCGACGTGCAGTACCGCTGGAACCCGAATCTCGCGCTCGGCGTCGGCTATACCTCGACGCGCGCCTCCCTCAGCCGCACCAGCGGTTCCTGGCCGGGCTATCTCAACCTGAGCATGGAGGGCCCCGAGGCCTTCCTGCGCCTGAGCTTCTGAACGCGCGCTCGCGCGCAGCTTCAGCCGGCGGCGCCCGTGGTGCTCACCACGTAGGCACGCGTGAAGCTCTCGGGCATGCGCACCGCGCGCCCGCTCTCAAGGTTGATGCACACGTAATCGACGCTGGCGCGCGCCAGCGTCGCGCGATCGCGCGCCCGCCACACCTGGAAGCGCCGCGCGCAGCGCAGCCGCCCATCGCTCTTCACGATCCAGGTGCCAATCAGCACCCGATCCCCCGCGAGCGCGGCGCGCAGGTACTCGATCTCGATACGCTGCGCGGCCATGCCGCGGCGCAGCGCGAGGCAGTCATCGAGGGGCATGCCGAGGGCTGCCGAGTGCGACCAGGCGGCGCGGTCGAGCCAGGTGAGGTAGACGGAATTGTTGACGTGGCCGTAGGCGTCGATGTCGGCCGGCTGCACGTCCAGCTCGACCACGTGGGGCGTCGGCAGCTCCCAGTGCGTCATCAGAGACTTCAGCCGTGCGCGGGCTCGCGCGCGATGGCGCGGAAGCCGATGTCGCGCCGGTACTGCACCCCCTGCCAGTGCACCGCGTCGGCCAGTGCATAGGCCTGGCGCTGCGCCGCCGCCACGTCCTCCCCGAGGCCCACCGCGCACAGTACGCGCCCGCCGCTGGTGAGCACGCGCTCGCCCTGAAGACGGGTACCGGCGTGGAAGATCTTCCCCGGCAGCGTCGCGGCGCGCGCCAGGCCCTCGATGACGTCGCCCGTGCGTACGTGCTCAGGATAACCCTCGGCCGCCATCACGACCCCGAGCGCTGCGCGCGGGTCCCATGCGGCGCTCACCCGGTCGAGCCCCCCGGCGAGCGCCGCCTCGCACAGCTCAGTGAGGTCGCTCTCAAGGCGCATCAGCACCGGCTGGGTCTCCGGGTCCCCGAGGCGGCAGTTGAACTCGAGTACGTTGGGCGTGCCATCGGGGGCCACCATGATGCCCGCATAGAGGAAGCCGGTGTACGGCATGCCATCAGCCGACAGTCCGCGCACGGCCGGCTCGATCACCTCGCGCATGATGCGCTGGTGCTGCACCGCCGTGACGACCGGCGCGGGTGAGTAGGCACCCATGCCGCCGGTGTTGGGCCCGGCGTCGCCGTCCTTGAGGCGCTTGTGGTCCTGGGAGCTCGCCAGCGGCAGGATGTGCTCACCGTCCGCCATGACGATGAAGCTCGCCTCCTCGCCGGGCAGGAACTCCTCGATGACCACCTGGTTGCCGGCGTCCCCGAACTGGCCGGCGAACATGGCCCGGGCGGCCGCCAGCGCCTCGGCGATGCTGGCGGCGATCACCACGCCCTTGCCGGCGGCGAGCCCACTCGCTTTCACCACGAGCGGCGCGCGCTGCGCGCGCACCCAGCCCTCATCGAAAGTCGTCTGCGTGAAGGTCGCCGCGCGCGCCGTCGGGATACGGTGGCGGGCGAGGAACTCCTTGGTGAAGGCCTTGGAGCCTTCCAGCTGCGCCGGGGCGCGGCGTGGCCCGAAGCACTTGAGCCCCGCCTGCTCGAAGGCATCGACGATCCCTGCGACCAGTGGGCCCTCCGGCCCCACGATGGTCAGATCGATGCGCTCGCGGGCGGCAAGCGCCACGAGCCCGGCGGTGTCCTCGGCGGCCACGGCGGCGTTGCGCACCTTCGGCTCCGCGGCGGTCCCGGCGTTACCCGGCGCCACCAGCACCTGCGTGACGCGCGCAGCCTGCGCGCATCTCCAGGCCAGCGCATGCTCGCGGCCGCCGCCGCCGATGATCAGGACCTTCATCAGTGCCGGAAATGGCGCATGCCGGTGAAGACCATCGCCAGGTCGTGCTCGTCGGCGGCCGCGATCACCTCCGCGTCCCGCACGCTCCCCCCGGGCTGGATGACGGCGCGGATGCCGAAGCCGGCGGCGACGTCGAGGTTGTCGCGGAACGGGAAGAAGGCATCCGAAGCCATGACGGCCCCGGCGAGGTCGAGCTTCTCATCCGCCGCCTTCAGGGCCGCCACGCGGGTCGAGTACACGCGGCTCATCTGGCCGGCGCCGATCCCGAGCGTGGCTTGCCCGCGGGCGAACACGATCGCGTTGGATTTCACGAACTTGCATACGCGCCAGGCGAAGCGCAGGTCGGCGAGCTCGGTGGCGCTCGGCTGCCGGCGCGTGGGCACCGTGAGCGCGCGCTCATCGAGGTCGGCCAGGTCGCGCCCCTGCAGCAGCAGGCCCCCGGTGACGCTGCGCAGCTCGGGCGCGTCTGCGGGATCTGCGCCGAGCTCCCCGAGCGCGAGCACGCGCACGTTGGCGCGGGCCGCGAGCACCCGGGCGGCCTCGGCCGACACCGCGGGCGCGGCCAGCACTTCCACGAACTGCCGCCCGATGATAGCGGCCGCCGTGGCCGCATCCAGCTCACGGTTGAAGGCGATGATGCCGCCGTAGGCGGAGGTCGGGTCGGTGCGGTACGCGCCCTGGTAGGCGGCGCCGATCGAGTCCGCCACGGCGACCCCACAGGGGTTGGCGTGCTTGACGATGACGCAGGTGGCTGCTGCGAACTGGCGCACGCACTCGATCGCGGTATCCGCGTCGGCGATGTTGTTGTACGAGAGGTCCTTGCCCTGCAGTAGGCGCGCGCTGGCGACCCCGGCGCCGCGCGCGGCCGGGTCGCGGTAGAAGGCGGCGCGCTGGTGCGGGTTCTCACCGTAGCGCAGGTCCTGCACCTTCTCGTACAGGAGCGGCAGCGTCTGCGGAAAGCCCGGCGCCGCGCCCGGCAGCCGCGCCGCAAGGTATGCGGCGACCATGGTGTCGTAGCGCGCCGTATGCGCGAAGGCCTTGGCCGCAAGCCGCGCCCGCGTGGCGAATTCGCTCCCCCCCTGGTGCTCATCCAGTTCCGCGAGCACTGCTGCGTAATCCGCAGGGTCCACTACCACCAGTACGTCGGCGTGGTTCTTGGCCGCCGCGCGCAGCATCGCCGGGCCCCCGATGTCGATGTTCTCGACGGCCTCCTCATACGTGGCCCCGGGTCGGGCAACCGTGGCCGCAAAGGGATAGAGGTTCACGATGAGCAGGTCGATCGGGGCGATGCCGTGGGCGGCCATGACGGCATCGTCCGTACCGCGCCGCCCGAGCAGGCCGCCGTGGATCTTCGGGTGCAGGGTCTTGACGCGCCCGTCCATGATCTCAGGGAAGCCGGTATGCGCTGCGACCTCGATCGCAGGGATGCCGTGGGCGGCCAGCAGCCGCGCGGTGCCGCCGGTGGAGAGCAGCTCGATGCGGCGCGCCGCGAGCGCGCGGGCGAGCTCGAGCAGTCCGGTCTTGTCGGAAACGGACAGGAGCGCGCGGCGTACCGGCAGCGGCATGGCCTTAAGTCCTCAAAAAGGCCCGGGCGCCTGCCCCGGGCGATGCGGCGGGTGCGGCTCTAGGAGCCGCCAAGTCCGAACTGCTTCAGCTTCTTACGCAGGGTTCCGCGATTGATGCCGAGGATGCCCGCGGCGCGGCTCTGATTGCCTTCGGCATAATCGAGCACCACGCGGAACAGTGGTTCCTCCACCTCGCGCAGCACCAGATCGTACAGGTGCGCCGGACGATGGCCGTTCAGGCTCGTGAAGTAGTCGCTCAACGCACGCTCAGCGTGGTTGCGCAGCGGCAGATCCCGTCCGTGGACTCTGGCGGCGCTGGTTTCACGAGTCCGAGTCTTCTTCTTTGCCGTCATGTGAGACTCCCCGGAAAAAACCATGCTTCAGACCGCCGCGGCGGCCTCGCTCACCCAGTCGTCAAAATATTTTACCGCGTGCGCGAACTGTGCGGCTGTGCTGGCGGCCCCCATCAGCTCCCGGCGGACCGGCGCCGGGAATTCCAGAAGTTGTTCGCAATACCAGCCGAGATGTTTTCGCGCGATCCGCACTCCGGTGTCCTCGCCGTAAAAAAGATACAGGGAGTGAAGATGCGCAAGAATAATATCACGCACGTCGGCGCGCAGAAGTGGTGGCGGCGCATTTCCTTCACTCACAGCGGCGTTGACAGCGCGGAAGATCCATGGTGCGCCGTGACTCGCGCGGCCGATCATTACTCCGTCGGCGCCGGTGAAATCAAGTACCTCGCGCGCTTTTTGCGGCGAGGTCACGTCACCGTTGGCGAATACCGGCATGCGCACGCGTGCCTTGATGGCGCGGATGGTGTCGTACTCGGCCGCGCCCGCGTAGAAATCCACGCGCGTGCGTCCGTGCACGGCGAGCGCAGCAATTCCAGAGGCTTGCGCGATGCATGCAATGTTCACGCCGTTACGATGCTCGCGATCCCAGCCGGTGCGGATCTTGAGCGTCACGGGCACGTCCACGGCGCGCACCACTGTCTCCAGGATGCGACCCACCAGCGCTGCATCCGTCAGCAGTGCCGAACCGCACAGCTTCCCGCACACCTTCTTGGCGGGACATCCCATATTGATATCAATGATCTGCGCGCCGAGCCCGACGTTGATGCGTGCCGCCTCCGCGAGCACCGCCGGCTCAGCGCCGGCGAGCTGCACCACGCGCGGCTCGGGCTCGCCCGCGTGGTCCATCCGATGGCGCGATTTATACGTATTCCAAAGGCGCGTATCGGCGCTGATCATTTCGGAGGCGGCGAGTCCTGCGCCGAAGCTGCGGCACAGAATGCGGAACGGGCGGTCGGTGACGCCCGCCATCGGTGCGAGCACGACGGCGGAGGGCAGCACGTAGGGGCCGATCTGCACGCTCATGCGGGGAGGTGCGGACTAGCGCAGCGCCGCGTCGTTCGCGCAGGCGGTGCCGCCGCGCGCCGGCAGGCAGGCGTCGATTTCGAACCCCACCGCATCCGTACCCGGGTCAGCAAGTCCGATTTCCGCATCGATGCGCTGGCCGGCGGACAGGAACGAGGAGGATGGAATGGCGCCGGGCAGGTAGGCGCGCGGCTGCACGTCGCGGGCCGCGATGCGATTGCCGAAGCGGTCCTGCAGTGTCACGCGCAGGAGCGGCAGAGGCTGCGCCTGCGGGCTCTCATTCTTGATGGTGGCGCGCACCGTGATGACGCCCGCGCCCGCATCGGCCGCGGAGGCACCGAGCTGGCGCACGTCGTACGCGCGCAGGTCCCAGCGCGGGTACAGCTTGATGCCGAGCGCCCCGTAGAGGGCCGTCAGGGGCCGGTTGAAGCGCGCGCTGGCGGCGAGGTCATCGCGGGAGTGATTGATCAGCTGTCCGATGAGCACGAGTGCGGCCAGCACGGCGCCGATCGACCAGGCGCGCGCGCGCAGGTACCCGAGCGCCCTCTGGAGCACGCCCGCGGGCGCATCGTCCGCGGCGGCGCCTGCCGCTTCTTCGGCTTCTTCGTCCTCAATGAGCGCAGGGCCCGCCGGGCTCACCGCCCGCGCGCGCTCCACGGGTACGGCCGCCGACGGGGGCGGCAGCGGTGCGCGCGCCGCGGGGGAGAGGACTGCTGCAGCCGCCGGGCGTACGTGAGGCTCGTGGTGGCGCGTCCCCAGCGCCTTGGCTGCCACGGCGGGCGCTGAGTGCGCCGGGGCGCGCCCGGGGACGGCCGCCGCCGGCGGCACCGGGGGGGGCGCGGGCATGGGAGGGGGCGCGGGCGCTGCGAGCGCAGCCGGCGGCACTTCGTCGGGAGCGTGGTTCTCGGTGCGCAGCATGGAGGCGAGGAAGGCGGAGTCGATCTCGACGTCGACCTGCGAGTCCGGCAGACGCTCTGCCGCCGGGGTCTCCTGGTTGGCCGCGACCAGGGCACGGAACGACCCGGTGGCCGCAGTCCACTGCGGGTCCGGTGGCGGCTGCACGAACACCGAGTTCACGTCCGTGGTCGCCGGATTGAACTCGAGCGACTCCTCCGCGAGGGGTCCCGTGGGGTCAGTGGAGGTGCTCGCGGGCGGCGCCGGCGCCGGCGCAGCTTCGGTGGCGGCGGCGGGTGGCGCAGCTTCGGTGGCGGTGGCGGGTGGCGCAGCTTCGGTGGCGGCGGCGGGTGCTGCGGGGTCGGCCTCGGGCAGCAGGGTCAGCGGCTCGGAGGCAGCGCTCGCCTGGCGCTCCTCGGTGAGGCGCGCGAGCGCGTTGAACACGCTCGAGCAGCGGCCGCAGCGGACATAGCCCTGGGCGACGCGCAGGTCGGCCGCCGTGACCGCCAGGGTGAGCGCGCATTTTGGGCAGACGGTGAACATGGCAGAAGGTACGGACCTCAGCGGCGTCGCCCGCTGAGTGCTGCCCAGCCGTCGCGCGCGCCGAATCGGCTGACATCAAACCACGGGCTGTAAGCGGCTGTCACGTCCGAGACTTCATGCTCGAGGAGGCCCGCGAGCACCACCGTACCCCCCGCAGCCACGGCGTGCGCGAACTGCGGGGCGAGCGCGCACAGCGTGCTGGCGAGGATGTTGGCGAGCAGCACATCGTTCGTGCTCGGCAGCGTCCCGGCCACCGCGTGCACCTGCACCCGGGGCGCGACCCCGTTGGCCGCCGCATTCTCGGCGGTGGCGGTGAGCGCCTGGGGATCGATGTCGAAGGCATGCACCTCGGCGGCCCCGAGGAGCGCCGCCGCCACGGCGAGAACGCCGGAGCCACAGCCAAAGTCCACCACCCGGGTTCCGGGCGCCAGGTGCGCATCAAGCCAAGCAAGGCACAGTGCGGTGCTGGCATGGGTGCCGGTGCCGAAGGCGAGTCCCGGGTCGAGCTTGACGACCACGGCATGCGCATCGGGGACCCGCTCGTGGTGCGGGCACACCCACAGGCGGGCTCCGAAGCGCATGGCGTGGAAATCCCGCAGCCATTCGCGCTCCCAGGCGCGATCCTCGAGCAGGCGCGCAGTGATGTGCTCGGGCGGGATGTGCAGGGCGTGGCCGAGGGAGCGGGTGAGCTCAGGCGCATCGGCAGGCTGGGCGAACAGCGCGGTGAGGATGGTGTGGCGCCACAGGCGCACCTCTCCCGGGAGCGGTTCGAGCACCGGATCGTCGGCGGCATCCGCAAAGGTCACCGCGCTCGCGCCGGCCGCGAAGCAGGAGTCCTCGGCAGCTTCCGGGTCGAGCCCCCCGAGCGCGAACGACAGCTCGAGAAACGCACTCACCGCAGGCCCTCAGCGCAGACCGAGTCGCCGCTCCAGGTAATGAATGTCCGTACCGCCTTTCTGGAAGGCGGCGTGGTTGCAGATTTCCTGGTGCAGTGCGACGTTGGTCTTGATGCCCTCGATCACCATCTCCGCGAGCGCATTCTTCATGCGCGCGATGGCCGTGTCGCGCGTGTCGCCGTGGGCGATCAGTTTGCCGATGAGGGAGTCGTAGTAGGGCGGCACGTTGTAGCCGGAGTAGACGTGGCTGTCGACGCGGATGCCCGGTCCGCCCGGGGCGTGCCAGAGCCGGATCGGACCCGGGGAGGGCATGAAGGTCTTGGGGTCTTCCGCATTGATGCGGCACTCCATGGCGTGGCCGCGGATCTGCACGTCGCTTTGCGTATAGGGCAGGCGTTCACCGGCCGCGATCAGCAGCTGCATCTTCACCAGGTCGATGCCGGTGATGAGCTCGGTCACCGGGTGCTCCACCTGGATGCGGGTGTTCATCTCGATGAAGTAGAACTCCGAGTCCTGGTAGAGGAACTCCATGGTGCCGGCACTGCGGTAGCCCACCGCGCGGCAGGCCTCCACGCAGCGCTCGCCCATGAAGCGGCGCTGGCGCATGGTGATCCCCGGAGCCGGGGCCTCCTCGATCACCTTCTGGTGGCGGCGCTGCATCGAGCAGTCGCGCTCGCCCAGGTGGATGACGTTGCCGTGGGCGTCCGCGAGCACCTGAAACTCGATGTGGCGCGGCTTCTCCAGGAATTTCTCCATGTACACCTGGTCGTTGCCGAACGCGGCGCGTGCCTCGGCGCGCGTGATGCCGACCGCGTTCAGGAGCGAGGCTTCGGTATGCACCACACGCATGCCGCGGCCGCCGCCGCCGCCGGAGGCCTTGATGATGACCGGGTAGCCGATGTCGCGGGCGATGCGCAGGTTCTCGTCCGCGTCATCCCCGAGCGGGCCGTCGGAGCCCGGCACGCACGGCACGCCATGGGACTTCATGACCTTGATGGCCGAGACCTTGTCGCCCATGGTGCGGATGGTCTCGGCCTTGGGGCCGACGAACACGAAGCCGCTCTTCTCCACGCGTTCGGCGAAATCGGCGTTCTCGGAGAGGAAGCCGTAGCCGGGGTGGATCGCGACCGAATCGGTGACCTCGGCGGCCGAGATGATGGCCGGCATGTTGAGGTAGCTCTGCGAGGAGGGGGCGGGGCCGATGCAGACCGACTCATCCGCCAGGAGCACGTGCTTGAGGCTGTAGTCGGCGGTCGAGTGCACGGCCACCGTCTTGATGCCCAGCTCGCGGCAGGCCCGCAGGATCCGCAGCGCGATCTCGCCGCGGTTAGCGATGACGAGCTTCTCGATCATGCGTCGGTCATTCGACGACGAACAGCGGCTGGCCGAACTCGACCGGATCGCCGTTCTTGGCCATGACCGAGGTGATGCGCCCTGCCTTGTCCGACTCGATCTGGTTCATCATCTTCATCGCCTCGATGATGCACAGCACCTGCCCGACCTTGATCTCATCGCCGATCTCGACGAATGCCTTGGCGCCGGGGGAGGGCGAGCCGTAGAAGGTGCCGACCATCGGGGCGGTCACCACGTGTTCGTTGCTGCGCGGCTTGGGCGCCGCGGCCTCCGAGGCCGGCAGCGCCCCGGGAGCGGGGCCGGGAGCGGCGAGCGCGGGCGCTGGGTGCGCAATCTGGGGGGCGAGTTGCGCGACCACGGGGCCCACCGGCATGCGGCTGATGCGCACGGCTTCCTCGCCCTCTTTGATCTCGATCTCGGCGATGCCGGATTCCTCCAGCAGCTCGATCAGTTTCTTGATTTTCCTGATGTCCATTCCGGGCTTGCCCCCAAGATCATTGAAAGTGTTGACGCGTGCCGTCAGGAACCGCGGGCGAGGCGCTGGGCCACGGCGCGCAGCGCCGCCTCGTACCCGAATGCGCCCAGGCCGCACACGACTCCCGCGGCGATATCAGAGAAGTACGAGTGCCGCCGGAACGCCTCGCGCGCATGCGTGTTGGACAGGTGCACCTCGATGAACGGCAGCCCCGTTCCCAGCAGCGCGTCGCGCAGCGCGATGCTGGTATGGGTGAAGGCTCCCGGGTTCACCACCGCAAACACCACGCCCTCGGACTTCGCCCGGTGCACGCGCTCGATGAGCTCGTGTTCCGCATTGCTCTGGAACGTCAGCAGCTCATGACCCAGTTCAGTCGCCAGCGCGGCGCTGCGCTTCTCGATGGACGCCAGGGTGTCGGTCCCATACACCGCCGGCTCGCGGGTGCCGAGCAGATTGAGGTTGGGGCCGTTCAGCAACAGCACTCGGGCCATGGGCCTTCGGGTCTTCTTATATACGGATATACAACAGCGACGCGGCGCGAATGTACCGCACTTCGCAGCGATTGGGGACCCTGCGGCTGCGAATATCCTCAATCTCGCCGGACTGAGTCTATTGCGTTGCGGCGGAACCGGCCGCGCGAGCGGCGGCAAGTCGGGCGATTCCGGCGGCAATCTGCTCGCGGGCGGCGGGGAGCGCCAGACGGCCCTGGTCCAGGTCCACCATCCGGTCAAGGATAAGGGCTGCCTCATCCGGGTGCAGCTCCCCGACCTTCAGGGTGATGATGCGCCCGCTGCGGTCCGCGAACACGGAGAACGGTAGGACCGTGTCCATGCCTAAGGCGGTGACGGCCTCGAGCCCGCCTTGCTCCCCGATCAGGACGGGATAGCGCAAATCGTGAGTTTTGACATATTTTGCCACATCATCGCGATGATCGAGCGCAATGCCGACGATTTCGACGCCATTTACCGCACGCTCGCGGCGAAGGGTCTGCAGCAGCGGAATCTCACGGCGGCAGGGCTCACACCAGGTCGCCCAGAAGTTGACCACCAGCAGCCGGCCGCGGAAGTCACTGAGGCTGCGCAGGCGGCCATCCAGGCCCGGTAACCGCACCGCGGGCAGATCCTCAGGGATCCGGCGGGCGGCCTGAGAAGCCTCCGCAGGCGCTCCGGAACCCTCCTCCCCGGGCGGGCGCGCCGGTGGGGGTGAGTGATCGACCTTTAGGACCGGGCGGACCGGGCTCGTCAGGCGATACAGCAGGAACCCGCCCCCGGCAGCGGCGGCCACCAAGAGCACGGCGAGCAGGGCGCCGGCGACCGCTCGCGGCGCCCGCGGCTGGGGCGGATCGGTCACGAACTCGAGGCGTTGACCGCCGCTCGGGTATGGGCGGCGAATTCGTCGGCCTTCATGAACCCGACCACCCGGAACTGGGCCCGCTCCTGTCCGTCGGGCCCGTAGAAGGCGATGGTCGGCGGCCCGAAGATGGCAAAGCGCTTCATGAGGGCCTGGTCGTCGGCGTTGTTGTCGGTGACGTTGGCACGCAGCAGCACCGTGCTCTTGAGGGCCCGCTGCACGCTCGGATCGGTGAAGGTGTAGCGCTCCATCTCCTTGCAGGACGTGCACCAGTCGGCCGAGAAGTCGACCAGCACGCTGTGACCGGCCGCGTGCGCCTGCGCCACTTCGCGGTCGAGATCGGCGAGGGAGTGGATCGGAACGAAGGGCAGCTCGGAAGTCTTCGTGGCGAACGCGGGGATGGGCGCCAGAGGGTCGGTGCCCCCGAGGGCGGCCCCGGCGGCGAGCGCCACGCCATAGAGGCCGGCGAGGACGCCGACCGCGCGCAATGCCCATACCGCCACCGAGCGCGCGCGGATCTCGGTCCACAGGAGCCACGCCAGGATGAGCGCCGGGACCGCCCACAGCGCGAGCGCGAGACGCTCAGGCACGATGCGCGCGAGCATCCAGGCGGCGACGGCGAGCATGATGACGCCGAAGACCTTCTTGATCAGATCCATCCAGGGACCTGCCTTCGGCAGCAGCTTACCCGCCGAGGCGCCCACCATGAGCAGCGGCGTCCCCATGCCGATGCCGGATGCGAACAGTGCCGCACCGCCGCGTGCGATGGCGCCCGTCTGGCTGATGACGATGAGCGCCCCGACCAGCACCGGGCCGACGCAGGTGGTGACGATGAGGGCGGACAGCGCCCCCATGACGGCAACGCCGCCCAGGGTGCCGGCGGACTGGCGATTGCTGAGATCGGCGAGGCGCGTCTGGATCGCGGCCGGCATCTGCACGGTGAACAGCCCGAACATCGACAGCGCGAGCGCCACGAACAGGGCGGCGAACAGCGCGATCACCCACCACTGCTGGAACATTGCCTGCACTTCCTTGCCGGCCGCGGCACTGGCAACGCCCGCGGCCGCGTAGGTGAGCGCCATGCCGATGACGTAGCTCAGCGACAGAGTGAAGGCCTTGCCCGTGGTGACGTCCTTGCCACTGCCGACGATGATCCCGGAGAGGATCGGCACCATCGGCAGCACGCACGGCGTGAAGGCGAGCAGCACGCCCCCGAGGTAGAACCAGCCGAGGACAGCGAAAAAGTTGCCGTTGCGCAAAAGGTTCGAGAACCAGGCCTGGGAGAGGAAGTCAGCGCTTCCTCCCGCACCCGCCCCGGGCGCCGCCGCCGCGCCCGCACTGGCGCCGCCGGCGGAGAGCTTCACGCTCACGGTCTTGGTCTGGGGCGGATAGCACAGGCCGGCCTCGGCGCAGCCCTGGTACTGGATCTGCAGCGGCACCTCCAGCACCCCGCCGGAGGCGCGGGCCACGGGGACGGTGACGATGAGCTCGTGGTGGTAGATCTCCTGACGGCCGAAATACTCGTCGTTCTTCACCTGACCGGCCGGCAGCTGCGGGGCGCCGAGCTGCACGGTGGCGGCGCTGGTGGTGATCTTGATGCGCGAGCGGTAGAGGTAGTAGCCCTCGGCGATCTCCCAGTTGAGGCGCACGCGGTCGCTGCCGTCGGCCAGGGCATCGAAGCGGAACGCCTGATCGACGGGCAGGAAGTTGTCCGCCTGGCCTTTGGAGCCCTTGAGAATGGCATCCATGCCGCCAGAGGAGGGCGTGCCGGTCGCAGCCGGGGCCGCGGGGCCCTCGGCATGAGCCTGCAGGGCCAGGCCGAGAGTCAGAACCAGGCAGCTCGCAATATGTCTAATGAATGTCACGGCCGATACCTTAGCTTTGAGACGGGCGGGACTTAAAGGGCAGCCGGGCCCTTATAGCGCAGGTATTTGATGAACGTCAGGAACTGGGGTTCATCTTTCCGGATCGGAGCCGTTCCGCCCCCTCCGCTGACCCCCGCCCCCGGGGCTCCGGGACCCTCCCGGGCCTAAAAAGGCTCCCCTGCGACTTGAATTCGGGGGCCGCACCCCTATCATTAGCAGCCGCACCGGGCGAGTGCTAATAGCCGTCCCGGCCTGATCCACAGCAACAAACTCTAAGGAGCGTTAACCATGAAGATTCGTCCTCTTCATGACCGCGTGATTATCAAGCGCCTGGAGGAGGATCGCACCTCCCCTGGCGGCATCATCATCCCCGATACCGCCGCTGAAAAGCCGGTGCAGGGGAAGGTAGTCGCGGTCGGCAAAGGCAAGATTCTCGAGGATGGCCAGGTCCGTCCTCTCGACGTCAAGGTCGGCGACAAGATCCTGTTCGGCAAGTACAGCGGAACCGAGGTCAAGGTCGACGGTGAAGATCTCGTGGTCATGCGTGAAGAAGACGTCATGGCCGTGATCGAAGGCAAGTAACGAGGAAGCACGACTATGGCTGCCAAAGAAGTTAGATTCAGCGACGACGCACGCGCCCGCATGTTCAAGGGTGTCAACGTCCTCGCCAACGCCGTCAAGGCGACCTTAGGCCCCAAGGGCCGCAACGCCGTGCTCGAGAAGAGCTTCGGCGCCCCCACCATCACCAAGGACGGTGTCTCGGTCGCAAAAGAGATCGAGCTGAAGGACAAGTTCGAGAACATGGGCGCGCAGATGGTGAAGGAAGTCGCTTCCAACACCTCCGATGAGGCCGGTGACGGCACCACGACTGCCACCGTGCTCGCACAGGCGATCATCCGTGAGGGCCTGAAGGCCGTAGCCTCGGGCCGCAACCCGATGGACATCAAGCGCGGCATCGATAAGGGCGTCACCCTGGCGGTTGAGGAGCTCAAGAAGCTCTCCAAGCCCTGCAAGGACTCCAAGGCGATTGCCCAGGTCGGCACGATCTCGGCGAACTCCGATGAGTCGATCGGCAAGACCATCGCGGAAGCGATGGAGAAGGTCGGCAAGGAAGGCGTGATCACGGTCGAGGAAGGCTCGGGACTGCAGAACGAACTCGACGTCGTCGAGGGCATGCAGTTCGACCGCGGCTACCTCTCCCCGTACTTCATCAACAATCAGGCCAACCAGACGGTCGAGCTCGAAAAGCCGGTCATCCTGCTGGTCGACAAGAAGATCTCCAACATCCGCGAGCTGCTGCCGCTGCTCGAGGGCGTTGCCAAGTCCGGCCGTCCGCTGCTGGTCATCGCCGAGGACGTCGAGGGCGAGGCCCTGGCGACGCTGGTCGTCAACAACATCCGCGGCATCCTCAAGGTCGCATCCGTCAAGGCCCCGGGCTTCGGCGATCGCCGCAAGGCCATGCTGCAGGACATCGCGACCCTCACCGGCGGCACCGTGATCTCCGATGAGGTCGGTCTGTCGCTCGAGAAGGCGACGATCAACGATCTGGGCGAGGCCAAGAAGATCGTCGTGGAGAAAGAGAACACCACGATCATTGACGGCCACGGCAAGCCCGCCGACATCAAGGCGCGCATCGAGTCGATCCGCCAGCAGGCCGAAGAGGCCACTTCCGACTACGACAAGGAGAAGCTGCAGGAGCGTGTTGCCAAGCTCTCCGGCGGCGTCGCCGTCATCAAGGTCGGTGCTGCCACTGAGATCGAGATGAAGGAAAAGAAGGCCCGCGTCGAAGACGCGCTGCACGCCACGCGCGCGGCCGTCGAAGAGGGTGTGGTTCCCGGCGGCGGTGTGGCGCTGATCCGCGCCCAGCGCGCGCTCGACAAGCTCGAGGGCAGCAATGAGGACCAGACGGTCGGCATTCGCATCCTGTCGCGCTCGATCGAGGAGCCGCTGCGCCAGATCGTGGACAACGCCGGCGAGGACGCCGCGGTAATCTTAAATCGTGTCAAGGAAGGTAAAGGTTCCTTTGGCTACAACGCCGCCAAGGGCGAGTTCGGGGACATGCTGGACGCCGGCATCCTCGACCCGACCAAGGTGACCCGTCTTGCGCTGCAGAACGCCGCCTCGGTGGCGGGCCTGCTGCTCACGACCGAGGTCATGGTGGCCGAGGCCCCGAAGGACGAAGACCACAGCCACGCCGGCCCTCCGGGCGGCATGGGTGGAATGGACATGTAAGGAGGCCTTAAGCCTTCTCACCTGACGGACCTCTCTAAAGAGGTATCGATTCCACTCAGGACACTCGCTAGTCTTTACATAACAGTTAAGGGTTCGCGGCCGGCTCACCGCCGGCCGCCGCCCCGAAAGCCGCGGAACAAGACCCCCTATTCCGCGCATTCCTCGCAGGCCCCCTCACCGGGGCCTGTTTTTTTGGTGCGCCCGCACGGCGTTCCCAACTGCTACTTCCCCGCGTGCTGCGGCAGGTTTATCGTGGCCTGGGTCGGGAGGCTGCTATGAACACCGTACGTTCCTTCGGATGGACCGCCGCGCTGGCTGCGCTCATCGTCACGGCTTGCGCGCGCGAGGGCCAGGATCAGATGAGCTGGGCACGTGCCGCGCTGGAGCGCAACGCGCAGCTGCAGATCGTGGCCGCCGATCCGCAGAGCCACACCTTCACGGTGCGCGTGAAGGACACCGGCGAGATGCGCACGGTGCGCGCCGACGAGGTGATGGCAGCGCCACTCGCGGCCGCGACCAACGGCGCGGCAGCCGCAGACGCCGACTCGAGCACCGCCGCACCGAGCATTCCTCCAGCGCCCGCCGAGACCGCCGCTGCGGGTAGCGCGGCCGCTGCGGCGCCTGACTCGTACGAGCCTGCCACCGCGGCCGCGCCGCCTCCGGTGCCCGCCAAGACCGGTACTGGCCACGTCCTCGAGTCCGGTCCCGGCTACAGCATCGAGGCGGCCTCAGGCGCGCAGAGCGCGGCCGTGACGCAGGCCGGTCCCGGCTACAGCGTCAAGGTGGCCGGTGGCGCTGCACCGGCAGCGGCGAGCCGGGGCAGCCTGCGCGATGCCGCGATGACCAGCGCCGTGCTCGAGCGGCGGCGCGAACCGATCGTGTGCCAGGGCGAGCGCATGCTGCACATCGACAACCGCAACCTCGAGTTCGACGGTGACGCCGTGAGCGCCCAGGACGGCTGCGAAATCTACATCACCAACTCCCACATCAGCGCCACCGGCGTCGGCGTGCTGGCGCGCAATGCCAACGTGCACATCGACAACAGCCTGATTGAGGGTGATGCGGGCTCGATCGACGCCTCCGAGGGCGCGCAGGTCTATGCCGCCTCCTCGCATTTCCGCGGCCTGAGCCGGCGCCTGGATTCGTCTGCCTTCCATGACCAGGGGGGCAACATCTGGAACTGACCCCGGCCGCCGGGATCAGTACCGAGCTCTCCGGCCTTCTCGCGCGCGCGCGCGGGGCCCTGGACGCGCATGCCGCCTCGCAGGCAGCGCTCGCGGGCGCCTCCGGCGAAGTGCGCGACTCGCTGGCACGCGTCTTCGCCGCCAGCGACTTCGTGGCGCAGTCCTGCGCCCGTGAACCGGCGCTCCTCGCACGCCTGCTGGCCTCAGGCGACCTCGAGCGCACGCTCGGGAGTGCCGCTTACGGCGCGCGCCTGGCGGCGCTGTTCCCCGAGGGCACGCCCGCGGAAGCGGAGTGCATGGCGCGGCTGCGGCGCTGGCGGCGCTACGAGTTCATCCGCATCGCCTGGCGCGATCTGGCCGGCTGGGCCGACGTGCCCGAGACTCTCGAGGCCCTGAGCGCCTGCGCGGATGCGGCGATAATCATGGCCGTGGCCCTGCAGCGTGAGCACCTCGTGGCCCGCTACGGGGAGCCGCGCGCGGCCGCCGGCGCGGTGCAGCCTCTCATCGTGATCGGCATGGGAAAGCTTGGCGGCCGCGAGCTCAATTTCTCTTCCGATGTCGATCTGGTGCTGCTGTTCCCTGAGCACGGCGACACCGACGGCGCCCGCAGCATCGCCAACGAGGAGTTCTTCACGCGCCTCGGTCAGGGCGTGGTACGGCTCCTGAGCGCCCCGACGGCCGATGGCTTCGTACTGCGGGTGGACCTGCGGCTGCGGCCCTTCGGGGATTCAGGTCCGCTCGTGGCGAGCTTTGCGTCCTTCGAGGATTACTTGCAGCGCCACGGGCGCGACTGGGAACGCTACGCCTACGTCAAGGCGCGTCCGGTGACCGCGCCCGAGCGCTACGCGGAGATCGACGCTGCCGCGGTGCGCCCGTTCGTCTACCGCCGCTACCTCGATTACGGAGTCTTCGAGAGCCTGCGCGACATGAAGGCGCTCATCGAGCGCGAGGTCGAGCGCCGCGAGCTCGCCGAGCACGTCAAGCTCGGCCCCGGGGGCATCCGCGAGATCGAGTTCATCGTGCAGGCCCTGCAGCTGACGCGCGGCGGCCGCGACCGTGGCCTGCAGACGCCTGGACTGCTGCAGGCGCTCGGTCGGCTCGGGGAGATGCGGCTGCTGCCGGGCGCGGCGGTCGCGGAGCTGCGCCACGCGTATCTGTACCTGCGGCGCCTCGAGAACCGCCTGCAGATGCTCAACGACCAGCAGACCCATCAGCTGCCCGCCGACGCGCTCGGGCGCGAACGCATCGCGCTCGCCATGGGGGCCCCGGACTGGGAGTGCCTGCTGCGCGAGTTGCACGAGCAGCAGGTCGGCGTCAGCCGGCACTTCCGCCTGGTCCTCTTCGGCGGCGCGGCGCCGGACGCGCATGCGCCGCGCATCGACCTCGGCCGGTTCTGGGACAGTCGCGCCGAAACTGCAGCGCTTGAGGCGGAGCTCGCCGAGGCTCAGTTCACCGATCCTGCCGAGGTGGCGCGGCTGCTGCTGGAGCTGCGCGGCTCGGCGCTGGTGCGCCGTCTCGATGAGCCCGGGCGGCGGCGCCTGCAGGCGCTGCTGCCGGTGCTGCTGGCGGACGTGGCGCGCAGCAGCGCGCAGCTCGCGGTGCTGCGGCGCGTGCTGAACATCATCGAGGCCATCGGGCAGCGCTCGGCCTATTTCGCGCTGCTGCAGGAGAACAGCGCCGCGCGCGAGCGCCTGGTGGAACTGTGCCGGCACGGGGACTTCCTGAGTGCGCAGATCGCGGCCCACCCGCTGCTGCTCGATGAGCTGATCGATGAGCGCCTGCTGTCGCAGCTGCCCGGGCGTGCCGCCTTCGCGCGCGATCTTGCGGTGCGGCTGGAGCAGCTGCGCGAGGAGGATCCGGAGCAGCAGGTCGAGGCGCTGCGCCAGTTCCAGCGCGCGGCACTGTTCCGGGTGGCGGTGGCGGACCTGACCGGTGTGCTGCCCGTCATGCAGGTGAGCGACCGGCTCACGGATATCGCCGAGCTCATCGTCGAGGCCGCCATCGGGCTCGGCTGGCACCAGATCACCGAACTGTTCGGCGTGCCGATGTGCGGGGAGGCGGGGAGGTTGCGCCCGGTCAACATCTGCGCCATCGGCTACGGCAAGCTCGGCGGCGTCGAGCTCGGCTACTCCTCGGACCTCGACCTGGTGTTCCTGCACGATTCGCACGGCGAGCACCATGAGACCAGCGGCGCGCAGCCGATCGAGAATCAGCTGTTCTTCGTGCGCCTGGCGCAGCGCATCGTGCACCTGCTCACCATGCACTCAGCCGCCGGACGCCTCTACGAGGTCGACGTGCGCCTGCGCCCGAGCGGCAAGGGCGGCCTGCTGGTCACGAACATCACCGCCTTCGCGGACTATCAGCGCGAGGAAGCCTGGACCTGGGAGCACCAGGCGCTGCTGCACGCCCGCGCGGTCGCAGGCTCCCCGGAGCTGCGCGCGCGTTTCGAGGCGCTGCGCCTGGAGGTGCTGTGCAACCACGTGCGGCGTGACACATTGCTGGAGGAGGTACGCAGCATGCGGGAACGCATGCGACGCGAACTGTCGCGCGGGGATGCGCGGCACTTCGACATCAAGCAGGACCCCGGCGGCATCGCCGACATCGAGTTTCTCGCCCAGTACTGGGCGCTCAAGTGGGCGCACGAGTACCCACCCGTGGCGCTGTTCTCGGACACCATCCGGCAGCTCGAATCGGTGGCCTCCGCCGACCTCGTGCCGCAGGCCAGCGTCGATGTGCTGACGGGCGCCTACCGCGCCTACCGCGCCCGCACCCACCACCTCGCGCTCGCCGGGGCCGAGCCGCTCGTGCCGCTCGAGGAATTCCGCGACACGCGCGTGGCGGTGACCTCGGTGTGGGAGACGGCCATGCGCGCTTAGGTGCGCGCGCCGGCGAAGGTATACTGGCGCCACCGGACCTTCCGCACCCCGAGACCCCCATGGCCGCAACGGCAAAGCCGCTCATCGAACCGAACGCCCAGAACCAGTACGAGGTGGGCCCGGAGGATCTGCCGCTGTGCTGCCCGATGCCGCAGATGTACCTGTGGAACTCGCATCCGCGGGTTTACCTGCCGATCGAGGCCACCGGCTGGGCCAAGTGTCCTTACTGCAGCGCCGAGTACACGCTGCGCAGCTGAAGGGCGGGCGCGCCGCGGGCCTCAGCGGTACTGCTTGTAGGATTTTTCCTCGACGAGGCGCGAGCCGAGCTGCAGGTTGATGCGTTTCTTGAGCGCGGCGCGCTCATCGTTGCAGACGTATACCGAGCGGGCGAGTTCGACGAAGTCGCGATCGAAGGTCTGGTGCGCCTCCTTGTCGCGGATGAGGTCCTCGATGTCCCAGAGGCGTTCGTTGACCGCCTGCAGGGCGTGTTCCTCGGCGGCCACATCCTGCGGGGCGCCCGCGGCCGCCCAGGTCTTCTCCAGAAGTGACAGCTCCAGGCGCACGTTGGCGAGCTTGGCCGCATCCTGGATGCGCGCCACCTTGATCCTGAGGATCGTGATCTTGTCGAGCAGCTCTCCGGGAGAGATGGGGACCAGGATGTCGTTCATGGGTCTGCGGGCCTCGCGCCCGACGCGGGGCGCAGCGCCTATTTAAGCAACTCGCTGCGCCGGATCACAACCACGCCGCTTGCCGGGGCTTGCGCTGCTATTCCCGGAATGCCTCCCAGCGCTCGCGCGCGACCTTCAGCAGGCGCCGGAAGGCTGCGTCCTGGCGCAAAGCCCTGAAACAGGGGTCGTGGCGGGCGAGGAAGGGGTAGTTGATGAAGCCGCGCTCGATGGCGCATCCCAGCCACTTGCGCGCCGCAGCCGGGCGGCCACCGAAGGCAAAGGCCTGCGCGAGAAAGCGCGGAAACAGGTCCGTGGCTGAGGCGGCGGCTGCCAGATCCTCACTGAGCTGTGCCTCGGCGTCAGTCAGTTCTCCCCGGGACGCTGCCACCAGGAGCCGCATGACCTCGGCGGGGATGGTGTCGTGAACGTCCGCCGCGCAGGCCCGGGCGATGGCCTGCGCCTGGCGCCGGCGCCCGTTAAGCAGCAGCACCCAGACGTAGAACAGGCGCGCCAGGGGGTTGGCAGGATCCATCTCGAACATCTTGCGGTACGGGCCAACGCCGCGTGCCAAGGCGCCCTCCATGATGTCTGCGAACGCCGGCATGCACTGGCTTATCGGAGTCAGGGGGTCAATGGCGGCCAGGCGCTCGAGCAGCGGCCGCGCCGCCCTCACCCGTCCCGATACCAGGTAGCAGTTGCACAGCAGCAGCAGGACATCCGCATTGTTGGGTTCCTCGCGCAGCGCTGCCTTCAGATCAATGACCGCCGCCTGCAGCTGGCCGCGGGAATAGCTGATCCACCCGCGCAGCTGCCGGGCGGCTGCGGATCCAGGTTCTAGCGCGAGCAGCTGCTGCGCACAGCGTTCGGCCTGCAGGAGCGGTCGTTCACTCAGGTCAATGCCGGCTTCGCGGTACTGCAGGTACGCGACTCCGAGCGCGGCGTACAGGCGCGGATGGGCGCCGTTCAGCCGCAGCGCCTGCTCAAGCAGCCGCACGGCGCGGTCGATTGAATCGCGCCGCCAGCGCCAGCCCTCCTGGCGCGCGCGGAGGTAACACTCGTAGGCTGGGATGCTCGCGATCGCGCTGTGGGTCAGCCGCTCCTGATCCGCACCGCTCAGCTGCACCTGCAAGGCGGCGGTTATGAGGCGCGCCAGCTGCTCCTGGAATGCAAATACGTCATGTGCACTACCGTCGAACGTCCGCGCCCACAGATGCTGGTCGCGGCTTGCGTCGATGAGCTGCGCCGATATGCGCAGCCGGTCACCGGCGCGCCGCACGCTGCCTTCCAGCAGGTAGCGCACCCGCAGGAGTTTGGCAGTGGCGCGCGCGCTGCGCGCCACGCCGCCAAGCGCGAGCGTTGAGGTCCGGGAGGTGACGCGCAGCGCTGCCACCTGGGAGAGCATCGTCGTGAGCTCCTCGGTCAGTCCCGCGGCGAAGTATTCGTTCTGCGGCTCGGTGCCCAGGTTCGCAAAGGAGAGCACAGCGATGGATGCGGGCGTACCCGCCGGCGCAGGGACCGCCGCGCGGCGCGCCTTGCTCGGCTGTACCTGTGCGATGCGCCACGCATCGAGCTCGGAGCGCAGCCCGAAGACGCCGCCGAGCGCCCGGTGCACGGGCAGACCCTGCAGGTCCTCCCAGCGGCGCGCCGAGCGCACGCTGCACTTCAGGTGGCGGGCGATCTGCTTCCAGGAGTCGAGTTGCTCGCTCATCTGAAAAACGGCGCTGCGCGGGGTGACTCGGGCGCCGTCATGGGCCACGAGTGGCCAGAAGCGGCCAGCCGGCGCGGGCAGCGCTTCCCTTTGACCGACCCGAGCGTAGTTTGCGCGGCAGGCACCGGCACAGCCCGGAAACCAGGAGAGAGTTGCATGAGCATCGCACGAGTCGTCCGTTTCGCCGGCGCTGCCGGCGCCTTATTCCTCTGCTCGGTCGAGCTTGCCGGCTCACCGGCACTCGCGGCCGGCTCGGCGGCCCGGGGAGACGTGCACGTGACCGGTCACGGTGTCGACTGGGATTCCACGGCGGTCGTGCATTCCGAGAAACAGACCGCATCGGGCGTGACCCGCACGAGCACCGCGACCGTGCAGCTCGAAGGTGACCTGCACGGCTGGGTGCTTTACCAAGTCACCACGCAGATCGACACCTCCAAGGGCACGCTGGTAAACACTGGCCAGCAAGTGTACTCCGGAACGATTCTCGGCTCGGAGCCGGTGCTGATTCGCGACGACCGCTTCCGCTTCGATGTGGACACGGCCGCCGGCACGGAGCGCGGCACCGTCTACCTGGTGCACCGTCTGGCCGGACCGCCAGTGCAGTGCACACTGCGCGTGGTCGGGACGGGTAAACGCGCCGACGGCAATCCCACCTTCAGCTACAGCGGCGAGTGCCGCTTTGCAGGGGCGCGCTAAAGCGCCCGCGGCGCCTGCATGAATTCATCCAGGCGCGCGATGACCTGTTCGATGCTGATGAGCTCCATGACGCCCGGCTCCTCGATCTTGTGGGTCCAGGGGAGCTCTTCGGGCTCGAGGCCCCGGAAGACGCGCGCGGCTTCCGGATAGGCATCTACGCACCAGCGTCGCGACAGGTACGGACCGCTGCGTGCGGGGTTGGTGGCGGCGTAAAGGCCGATGACCGGCGTGCCGGCCATCGTCGCCATGTGGGCCGGACCTGAGTCCGGGCTCAGCAGCAGCCGCGCGCGCGCCAGCAGCGCCAGCAGCTGCGGCAGGGTGTCCTGGCCGATCTGGTTAACGAGGGGCACCGGGCAGGCACGCTCGATCTGCTCTCCGGCGCTGCGCTCGAGCACACTGCCCCCACCTGCGAGTATTACGCGCATGCCGTGGCGCGCGACGGCGTGCGCGGCGATCGCAGCGTAACGCGCCGCCGGCCAGTTGCGCAGCACGTGGCTCGAGCAGGGGCTGATGACGAGCGTCGGCTGCGCGTCCGGAATGAGTCGCTCGGCGTAGGCACGTGCCTCCGGCGGCAGCGGCAGATCCCAGCGCAGCAGCCGCTCACGGATGCCGAGGGCTGCCAGGAAACCGAAGAAACTGTCGAGCACGTGCTCACGGGCGCGCGGCGCGATGCGGGCATTGGTGAACAGCCACTGCAGTTCGCGGGCGCGCGGCCGGTCGAAGCCGAGCTTGATGCCTGCCTTCACGCGCGCGGCGATGAGGCTGGCGCGCAGCGCCAGCTGCATGTGCAGCAGCACATCGAACTGCCGCCCGCGCAGCCGGGCGGTGCCGGCGCCGCCGCCTCTGGCGCGCTTGTCCACGGTGATAAACTCCACGCCCTCGATGAGCTGCATGAGGCGTGCTTCGGTCTTGCCGATGATCCAGGTGAGCTGGGTCGTCGGCCACGCTTGCTGTAAGGTGCGCACGATCGGCACGACGTGGCAGGCATCGCCGATGGCCGACAGCCTGAGGATGCACACGCTGCGTGGGGCTTCGGCGAACGACAACATGATGGAGTCAGTCTTGTGAATGGGCGCTTCGCGCTCGGCCCCGAGGTCAAACGCAGCGCGGTCGCCGGCGGCGCCATGCTATATGACACCTCGCGGGCCGGCAATTTAAACGCCGAATGGTTCGAGCCGCGTTACTGGCAGGCACGCGGCGAAGTCGACGGCGCGGCGGCCGGACGCGGGGCGACCTACTTCGTCAAGGCCGATGGCCGCAACTTCGTGCTGCGACACTACCGGCGCGGCGGCCTCATGGCGCAGCTGTCGGGCGATCACTATCGCTGGCAGGACGAGGAACACACGCGTCCCTTCGCCGAGTGGCAGCTGACCTACCGCCTGCACCGCGCGGGCCTGCCGGTGCCGGTGCCGGTCGCGGCACGCTACACGCGCGCCGGCTCCACCTATACCGGTGACATCATCACCGAGCGCCTGCCGACGGTCGGCTCGCTGACCGAGTGCCTGCGCACCGGCGCGCTCTCGATCGTCACCTGGATCAGCATCGGGCGCTGCATCCGGCGCTTTCATGACCTCGGCGTCTGCCACGCCGACCTCAACGCGCACAACGTGCTCCTGAGCGAGGAGGGCGTGTACCTCATCGACTTCGACCGCTGCCAGCTGCGCCGCCCGGGTCTGTGGCGCGACGGCAATCTCGTGCGCCTGCGCCGCTCGCTCGAGAAGGTCAGCTGGGGGCTGCCGCCGGAGCGCTTCAGTGAGTCGGACTGGCACGGCCTGCTCGATGGCTACCGGCAGCCCTCCGGCAAGACCGAGCTCCCGCCTTGAGCCCCTAGGCGCCCATTGCGCATCCTCTACCTTCTCGCCGTCTATCTCGCCGCGCCGCTGATGTCCTTGCTGCTCCTGTGGCGGGGGCTGTGGGACAGGAGTTACCGCGCGAACTTCGGCGAGCGCTTCGGCTTCGGGCTGGCGCGGCCACCCGGGGGCGTGTGGCTGCACGCCGTCTCGGTGGGCGAGGTGCAGGCCTGCGCGCCCCTGATCGGCGCGCTGCACCGCCACCATCCGCACCTTGCGCTCACCGTGACGACTTTCACGCCCACCGGGGCCGCCCGGGCCCGCGCGCTGTTTGGCAACGTGGCCGAGGTGCGCTTCGTGCCGTTTGACCTGCCCGGGGCGGTGCGGCGCTTCTTCGCGCGGGTGCAGCCGCGGCTAGCCGTGATCTTCGAGACCGAGCTGTGGCCCAATCTCTATCGGGAGTGCGGCCGCCGCCGTATCCCGCTGGTGCTGGCGAGCGCGCGCATCTCGGCGCGCTCCGTCGGGCGCTACCAGCGGCTCGGACGCCTGTTTGCCGATACCCTGGCGCAGGCGGCGGTGGTCGCGGCCCAGGCCGATGCGGACGCGGCCCGCTTCCGCGCGCTCGGCTCCGATCCCGCTCTCACGCACGTCACCGGCAACCTCAAGTTTGACTTCGAACTGCCACCGCACATCGCGGCGCGCGGCGCGGCGCTGCGCGCGCAGTTCGCCGGATCGCGGCCGATGTGGGTCGCGGGCAGCACGCACGGAGGTGGCGAGGAGCAGGCGCTGATTGACACCGTACGGCGCCTGCGCGAGGCGCTCCCCGGGGCGCTCCTCGTCATGGCGCCGCGACATCCGCAGCGCTTCGCGGAAGCTGCGCAGACCCTCACGCAGTCAGGGGTGCGTTTCGTACGCCGCTCGCAGGGGCTGGCCGCAGACGACAGCGAGGTGCTGCTGCTTGACTCACTCGGGGAGCTACTGGATTTCTACGCAGCGGCGGACGTGGCGTTCGTCGGCGGCAGCCTCGTGCCGGTCGGCGGACACAACCTCCTCGAGCCCGCCGCGCTCGGGGTGCCTGTGCTCACCGGTCCGCACAACTTCAACGGCGCCGAGGTGGCGCGGCTGCTCATCGAACGCGGCGCGGCGCAGGTCGTGCACAACCCGGCCGAACTCAGCGCGCGGCTGCAGGTGCTGCTGACGGATGCCGGCGAACGCGCCCGAGTCGGAGCCGCGGGACGCGCCTGCGTGGATTCCAATCGCGGGGCGCTCGCGAAGCTCCTCGCGTTGATCGAGCCGCTGCTGGGCGCAACCGCGCCCTAGTGGCTCTGGCCGGCGGGGGTCGCCGGTGAGGCGGCCGCGGCGCCCGGCGCCTGGCTGGCGGGTGCCGCGGGCAGCACGTTCTGCGGCGTCGCCGCCGCCGGTGTCATCGGCGCGTTGGCGGTCAGCCAGTTGTTGATCTCCAGCAACTGGGCGCGGTCGAGCGTTCCGGCCGCGAGACGCAGCTGCAGCACGCTCACGATGTAGTCGTAGCGGCTGCCGGAGTAGTCGGTCTCGGCCTGGACGAGCTTCTGGCGGGCATTCAGCACGTCGACCGCGGTACGCGTGCCGACTTCGTAGCCGGCCTCGGTCGCCTTGAGCGCGGTTCTGCTCGATTCGAGCGCCTGGCTCAGCGCCTGCACGCGGGCGATGCCGCTGATGACGCCGAGGTAGGCATCACGGGCGGCGCGCTCGGTGGCGCGCGAGTTCTGCACCACCGACTCCTTGGCGGCGATCCACAGGTACTGGTTCTGGCGCACCTTCGACTGCGTGAAGCCGCCGCTGAAGATGGGGATGGTCAGCTGCAGGCCGATCTGCCGATCGTTGATCTTGCTGTCGACACCCGGAAACAGCTGTGAAGGGAATCCATCCCCGGCGAGTATCTGGTCTGACTCGACCTTGTTGTACGAACGACCCGCGACCAGGTCGAGCGTTGGCAGGTGCCCGCCGAAGGCGGCGCGCACGTTGTCGCGGGCGATGTCGGCCGCCAGGCGGCTGGAGATCAAGTTCAGGTTCTGCTCCAGGGAGATGTTGACCCAGCGGCTCTCATCCTCCGGCTCCGGCCCCTTCAGCGGCATATCGCCGCCGGGCTTGGCGAGCGCCTCGTACTGCTGACCCGTGATCTCCTGCAGCTGGTACTGCGCGGTCGCAAGCGTGCGCTTGGCGGCGATGACGGCCGCGGCGGCTGTGTCGCGCGAGGCCTTGGCCTCCTGCACGTCGGTGATGGCGATGAGGCCGACGTCGAAGCGGGTGTTGGCCTGATCGAGCTGGCGCGAGATGGCTTCGAGGGAAGCCTGGTTTGCCACCAGCGCATCGTAGTCGGCGAGCACGTTGAAGTAGGCCTGCGCGACGCGCAGGATGAGGTTCTGCTCGGCCGCCTGATAGTTCGCCTCCGCCTGCGCGACCTGGGCGCCGGCGGCCTTGATATTCATCCAGTTGGTCCAGGAGAGCAGGCTCGAGCGCAGGTTCACCGCCCAGGTGGTAGTGCGCTGATCAATCGTCTCCGAAAGCGGTACCACTTCAAGTACCGGCGGCGCGGTCGGGTCGTTCGGGTTGCCCACCTCGGACAGCTGGTCCTGGAAGCCGCTGTTGTGGTCCCAGGTGAGACCGGCGGTACCGTTGACCTGCGGCAGGATCGCCGACCAGGCCTGTGGGCGCGCCTCGCGCGCCGCCAGGCGGTTGGCGTCCGCGCCGCGGATCACCGGATCGTTTTTCACCGCGTCCTCGAACACACCCTTCAGATCCTTGGCGGTGGCCGTGCCGGCGAGCGCCAGCAGGCTAAGGGCGACACAGGCGGCGCGAGTCATGCAAATCCCTTCGGTCATCACAGCTTGGAGGCGCCGCGCCCTTAAAAGGTAAACTCGGCCGGACGCACGGCGTTCACCATGGGATCGATCACGGTTTCGAACACGCTCTGCGTGGTGAAGGAGCCTTCCGCGGTACGCTCCACCAGGCGCGCCTCCATGACCGGGGCTTCGCCCACGACGATGAAGAGTCGGCCGCCGACGTTGAGCAGGCGCTCGAAGCGCGTGTCGTAGATCGGCAGGCTCGCGGTAACCGCGATGACGTCGAAGCGCGTCGCGCTCTCGAAACGCAGACCGTCTGCATCGATGACTTCCGCGCCGCGCACCCCGAGTGCGGCGAGGTTGGCACGCGCGCTCTCGGCCAGCTGCGGGAAGATCTCGAGTGCCCGCACACGACCAGCCATGCCGCGCAGGCAGGCGGTGACGAAGCCGGTCCCCGCACCCACCTGCAGCACCTGCTCGTGGGCCCGCGGCAACAGCGCCTGCAGCAGCCGTCCGACCACGCTCGGGCGCAGCATGTGCTGGCCATGGCTCAGGGGTACCTCGGCGTCAGCGTAGGCGCGGAAGCGCTCGGCGGCAGGGACGAACAGCTCGCGCGGCACCTGGCGCATGACGTCCAGCACGCGCTCGTCGAGGACGTCCCAGGCGCGCACCTGCTGCTCGATCATCTGTTCGCGGACATCTGGGGTTTGCATCCTGGGACCTTCCTGATTGGACTTAATGCCGTGCCGCTGAAAAGGCGGGAGAAGTTACGGCTTTTCGGGGCCCCTGCCAAGGCACTTGCGACGAGATATGGTGAAATACCGACGGGACGTGCGGTGGCCTGCGCTATGCTTATTCCGACCGCAATTATTCCCGGCACTACAAGTCAAAATTAGAGTGCCCCCGGCAGCGCGCGGGATACCAGAAGCGCTAAGGCGTAAGAAGAACCTAGATGTCGATCATCGGGCTGTTGTGCCTCCTGTTCGCCCTCATCGCCGCCCTGGTCCTCGTGCTTTACACGTTGCAGCGGCGCGACATCAAGAGCGTCGAGGAGCTTTCCCAGCAGCTGCAGCGTATCGCCATCGGCGGCCGGCTCGCGGGCCGCGTGGACGTCGCCAGTGACAAACCCGAGGTGGCCGCCCTCGTCACCGCGGTCAACCACCTGCTGACACGCGCCGGCCCCGGGCCCGAGCGCGAGGCTGCGGAGGCGCCGAAGCTGTTCGCCGACCTCGGCGACCGCATCCACGAAGCGGTGCTCCTGCACCGCGAGTCGATCATCTACGCCAACCGCCAGTTCGCCAGCTTCGTGGGGGTCGACCGCGTCGAACTGATCGGCCGCCGCCTGGCCGACCTCGTGCCTCCTGAGTACTCGGACCTCGTGAGCGAGAACATCGCGCGACGCCTGGCCGGTGAGACGGCCGCCGAGCGCTACGAGGTCGACATGGTGGGCCTGCAGGGTCAGGTGAGCCGCCTGGAGATCGCCTCCACCCTGGTCGAGTACGACCGCAGCGCCGCGCTCCTGATCACCGGGGTGGAGATCATTCCGACGCAGACCGTGCAGGCGTTGCGCCTCGCGCCCGCCAGCGTCGCCGCCGAGCCGCAGCTCCTGGCGCTGCAGTCGCTGGCCGAAGCCATCATCGCCACCGACAAGGACGGCCGCGTCACCTTCATGAATCCGGCGGCCGAGCAGCTGACGGGCAGTCAGGCGAACACCGCCCTGGGCAAGCCGCTCGAGGAGGCCGTGAGTCTGGTCGAGGAGAACGAGCGGCGGCTGCTGGCGGAACCGGTGCATCAGGCGCTCACCAGTGGCACCGCGGTCAATCTGAGCCGGCGCGCGCTGCTGCTGCCCTCCGCCAGTGGCGGCGAACGTTCGATCGAACTCACTGCATCGCCGATCCGCAACGCCGACCGTGAGGTCATAGGCGCGGTGGTAATGCTGCATGACGTCACCGAGCTGCGCGGGCTCGCGCGCCAGATGTCCTACCAGGCGACCCACGATGCCCTTACCGGCCTCGTCAACCGGCGCGAGTTCGAGCGGCGTCTGCAGGAGGGCATCGACAGCGGCCACCGCGGCGATGGGCAGCATGTGTTGTGTTACCTCGATCTCGACCGCTTCAAGCTCGTCAACGACACCAGCGGTCACGTCGCCGGTGACAGCATGCTGCGCGAGGTCGCCAAGCTGCTGCGCGACGCGGTGCGCGACAGCGATACCGTCGGGCGCCTGGGCGGGGATGAGTTCGGGCTGCTCCTGGTCGGGTGTCCGCTCGACAAGGCGCGCCAGATCGCCGATGACCTGACGCGGGCGGTCGGCGACTACCGCTTCGTATGGAAGGACAGAATCTTCAACATCGGCGTCTCGGTGGGCCTGGTGGAGATCTCGCGCGAGAGCGGCACGCTGGAAGAGCTGCTGGCCGCCGCTGACACCGCCTGCTACGTCGCGAAGAAACAGGGCTCCGGCCGCGTGGCGGTCTACTCGGCGCGCGATGAGGCGCTCGCCCGTCATACCGGTGAGATCCAGTGGCTGCAGCGCCTGCAGAGCGCGCTCAAGGACAATCGCTTCCACCTCTATCACCAGGTGATCGTCGCAGCCCATGGCGAGGAGACCGGCCCGGCGATGGAGGTGCTGGTGCGGCTGCAGGACGAAAGCGGCAACGAGCTGGCCCCGGCAGAGTTCATGCGCGCCGCGGAGCGTTACCGGCTGATGGGGCTGGTCGATCGCTGGGTGGTGCAGACCACGCTCGCTGCCTTGGGGCGTGGCGCCATTGCCGTGCAGACCAACCGCAGTGTCGCCATCAACATCTCCGGCCAGACCCTCGGCGACGTGCAGTTCCTGGAGTTCGTGGTCGAATGCTTCGACAGCACCGGCGCGTTGCCCTCACAGGTGTGCTTCGAAATCACCGAGAACGCGGTCATCGCCAACCTCGACCACGCGCGCCGCTTCGTCGGCGTGCTGCACGGCATGGGCTGCCAGTTCGCACTCGATGACTTCGGCTCCGGCGTCGGTTCGTTCTCCAACCTGAAGAACCTGCCGCTCGATTACCTGAAGATCGACGGCTCATTCATGCGCAACCTCGGGCGCGATACGGTCAATCAGGCGATGGTGACGGCGATGATCAAGCTCGCGCGCACCCTGAATTTCAAGGTGATCGCCGAGCAGGTCGAGGACAGCGCCGCAGTGGATGCGGCGCGCCGCATGGGAGTCGACTACCTGCAGGGCTACGCCATCGGGCGGCCGCAGCCGCTCTTACTCGCCGCCTAGAGCCGCCGCGGCAGCGGCGCTGCGCGCAGGCGCGCTGCCGCAGCAGCGGGCATCATCGGCCCGTTACCTCAAGCGTGAGTCTCCAGAAGGGGCGCGCGCCGCGGTAGCGCGACTACGGACGGTCAGGGCTGGCGGCACGCCAGAGGCGCCGCCGGCCCTGCGGGATCTTCAGAGCAGCGGCACCAGGAGCAGCGCCACGATGTTGATGATCTTGATCAACGGGTTGATCGCAGGACCCGCCGTGTCCTTGTAAGGATCGCCCACGGTGTCACCGGTGACGGCCGCCTTGTGGGCATCCGAGCCCTTGCCACCGAAGTTGCCTTCCTCGATGTACTTCTTGGCGTTATCCCAGGCACCACCGCCGGTGGTCATCGAGATCGCGACGAACAGGCCCGTGACGATGGTACCGATCAGGAGGCCGCCGAGCGCGCGGATGCCGGCGCCCGCGCCCATGAGCATGTTCATCACCACCACCAGCACGATCGGGACCAGAATCGGCAGGAGCGAGGGCACGATCATCTCGCGGATGGCCGAGCGCGTGAGCAGATCCACGGCGCGCGAGTAATCAGGCTTCTCGGTGCCGGCCATGATGCCCTTGATTTCGCGGAACTGGCGCCGCACCTCGTTCACCACTGAGCCTGCCGCGCGACCGACGGCCTCCATCGCCATGGCGGCGAACAGATAAGGCACGAGGCCGCCGATGAAGAGGCCGATGATCACGGCCGGGTCGGACAGGGAGAACACGGCGAGCTTGCCCGCGGCCTCAAGGTTGTGCGTGTAGTCGGCGAATAGCACCAGCGCGGCGAGACCCGCCGAGCCGATGGCGTAGCCCTTGGTGACCGCCTTGGTGGTATTGCCCACCGCGTCCAGAGGATCGGTGATGTCGCGCACCGACTTCGGGAGTCCCGCCATCTCGGCGATGCCGCCGGCGTTGTCGGTGATCGGGCCGTAGGCATCGAGCGCTACGATCATGCCGGTCATGGAGAGCATCGAGGTCGCGGCGATGGCGATGCCATAGAGGCCATCAAGCGCGAACGCGCCCCAGATAGCCAGACACACCGCGATCACCGGCAGCGCGGTCGACTTCATCGACACGCCGAGACCAGCGATGATGTTGGTGGCATGACCGGTCTGCGAGGCCGCGGCCACCTTGCGCACCGGGCTGTACTCGGTGGCGGTGTAGTACTCGGTGATCATGATCATGGCGGCGGTGAGGCCCAGGCCGATGAGCGTGCACCCGTATAGCGGCCCGAGGCGGGCGCCCATGAGCTTCTGGGTGATGAAATAGAAGGCCACGGCGGACACCAGGGCCGAGACGATCACGCCCTTGTAGAGCGCGTTCATGATCTTGCCGCCGGCACGGGCCGAGACGAAGAACGTGCCGATGATCGAGGACACGATCGAGGCCGCACCGAGCGCCAGCGGGTAGATGACGGCCGCGAGTGAGGCATCGGCGCCGTCGCGTCCGAACAGCAGGCCGCCGAGGAGCATGGTGGCGACGATCGTGACCGCGTAGGTTTCGAACAGATCGGCAGCCATGCCGGCGCAGTCACCGACGTTGTCGCCGACGTTGTCGGCGATCACCGCCGGGTTGCGCGGGTCGTCCTCGGGGATGCCGGCTTCAACCTTGCCGACGAGGTCGGCGCCGACGTCGGCGCCCTTGGTAAAGATGCCGCCGCCCAGGCGCGCGAAGATGGAGATCAGCGAGCCGCCGAAGGCGAGCCCGACGAGAGCGTGCAGCGCGGCCTCGGCGCCGATGCTGGTGAAGCGGCTGAGGAAGGTGTAATAACCGGCGACCCCGATCAGCCCCAGGCCCACGACCAGCATGCCGGTGATGGCGCCGCCGCGGAAGGCGACGCTCAGTGCCGCGTTCAGGCCCTGGGTGGCGGCCTGCGCGGTGCGCACGTTGGCGCGCACCGAGATGTTCATGCCGATGTAGCCGGTCAGGCCCGAGAGGATGGCACCGACGGCGAAGCCACCGGCAGTAGGCCAGCCGAGGGGCGAGAAGCCCATGACCAGGAACAGCACCACGCCGACGAGGAGAATCGTCGTGTACTGCCGGTTCAGGTATGCCTTGGCGCCCGCCTGGATGGCGGCGGCGATTTCCTGCATGCGCTCGTTACCGGCCGGCAGGCGCAGGATGGCAGACATCGAGAAGACGCCGTAGAGCACGGCGAGCACACCGGCCGCGATCGCGGCCCACAGCCACGTGGTGGCATCCATTTTATGCAAACCTCCCCCAAAAAAGGCCGCGCACTATAGCACGGCGCTCAGCCTCCAAGAGGAGGCCGGCACTATGTTGAACAGCGCCGCCGGCGGCCGGCGGAAACCGCCGTGGCGGTTCGCGGCCGGCTCAGACTTTAAACTCGGTTTTGAGCTTGCGGCGCACCGGCACGCCGCGGATGTGGACGTAATCGGGCAGGCCGTCCCGGTAGGGGGGGTAAGCCTCCCCGGCGATCAGCGGCGTCAGGTAGCGGCGGCAGGCGTCGGTGATGCCAAAGCCGTCGGCGCGGATGAACTCCGGCGGCAGCTTCTTTTCCTGGTTGGCGACGTCCGCGAGCGGGACGTGGCCGATGCTCCAGCGGTACGGGCGGTGGGATTTGCGCACGATGGTCGGCATCACGGCGTTGACGCCCCGCACCCCGAGTTCCACCGCGGCCTTGCCGACCGCGTAGGCCTGCTCCACGTCCACCCGCGAGGCGATATGGCGCGCCGCGCGCTGCAGGTAGTCAGCTACCGCCCAGTGGTACTTGTAGCCGTGGGCCTCGCGCACCATGTTGGCGACGAGTGGGGCGACACCGCCGAGCTGCGTGTGGCCGAAGGCGTCACGGGTGCCGGCGTCGGCGAGGAACTTGCCGTCCGGGTAGGCGGCGCCCTCGGACACGACGATCACGCAGTAGCCGCAGTCGCGCACGCATTGCTGCACCCGCGCCAAGAACTTCTGCTGATCAAAGGCCACCTCGGGCAGGAGAATGATGTGCGGGGGCTCGCTCGGCTTCTTGCCCGCCAGCCCGGCAGCGGCCGCGATCCAGCCGGCGTGCCGCCCCATGACCTCGAGTACGAACACCTTTGTCGAGGTGCGCGCCATCGAGGCGACATCCATCGCCGCCTCGCGGGTGGAGACGGCCACGTACTTGGCCACCGAGCCGAACCCGGGGCAGCAGTCGGTGTGGGGCAGGTCGTTGTCGACCGTCTTGGGCACGCCCACGCAGGTAATGGGAAATCCGAGCGAGGCCCCGATCTGCGACACTTTCAGCGCGGTGTCCATGGAGTCATTGCCGCCGTTGTAGAAGAAGTAGCCGATGTTGTGCGCGCGGAACACCTCGATCAGGCGCTCATACTCGGCACGGTTCTCGGCCAGGCCCTTGAGCTTGAAGCGTGCCGAGCCGAAGGCGCCGGCGGGCGTGTATTTCAAGCCGCGGATCACCGCGGGGCTCTCGCGGCCCACATCGATCAGATCTTCCGTCAGGGCGCCGATGATCCCGTGGCGGCCGGCATAGACCTTGCCGATGTGCCGGGAGCGCAGCGCGGTCTGGATCACCCCGCACGCCGAGGCGTTGATGACGGCCGATACGCCGCCCGACTGGGCATAGAAGGCGTTCCGGGGGGCTTTTTTCTTCATAACCGATGCGCCGGGCGGTTCTGCGGGCCCGGAAGAATAACGCAGCCGGCTGCGGTTGCGCAGGCTCGCGGGCGGTGTTTGACCTGCCCAAGGGCCACCGGTAACGTGGCGCACCTTTATGCTGCCCGGCAGCGGATTTGGCACGGCACAACCATGCGCATTGTTCTATTGGGACCGCCCGGCTCTGGCAAGGGCACCCAGTCACAGCGTCTCGTCGAGCGCGTCGGCATCCCGCAGATCTCCACCGGAGACCTGCTGCGTGCGGCCGTCGCCAAGGGCACCGAACTTGGCCGCCGCGCCAAGGAGGCGATGGACAGCGGCCGCCTGGTGGATGACTCGCTGGTACTGGGCATGATCCGGGAGCGCCTCGGCGAACCGGATACCCGTAAGGGCTTCATTCTGGATGGCTTTCCACGCAACCTCGCCCAGGCACACGCGCTCGATCACCTGCTCGAGGCCCTCAAGCAGCCCCTCGATGCCGTCGTACAGCTCGAAGTCGACTACGGCGAGCTGGTGCGGCGTATCTCCGGACGGCGCACCTGCGCCGACTGCGGTCGCGTTTTCAACCTCCTCACCTCCCCGCCAAGCGGCGCCAATCTGCGCTGCCCGGTGACCGGCGAGCCGCACCGGCTCGCGCAGCGCCCCGATGACAACGAGGCCACGGTGAGCGAGCGGCTGCGCGTGTACGACGAGAAGACACGCCCCCTCATCGATTTCTACCGGGCGCGCGGTCTGCTGCGCGTGATTGACGCCGAGGGCGATCTCGATGCGGTGACGCGCCGTCTGGCCCACGCGCTCGGCGCGCCGGCGCTGCGGATCGCGGCCAAGCCCAAACAGGCGACGCCCAAGACTGCCAAGCGTGCCGCGCCCCGGAAACGTCGCGCCGCCTCGAAGAAGCCGGTCGTGCGTGCGAAGGCGACCCGCAAGCGCGCCTCTGCCCGCAAGGCAGCGGCGCGCCCGGCCAAGGCGCGCGCCAAGAAGAGCCCGAAGCGCAGCCGCGCGCGGCGGGCGTGATCCGGGCGGCGCGCTAGAGGGCCGCGAGCAGCCGCTCGCCGAGCAGCGGCCGGCGCCAGCCGCGCAGCACCGCACCCTCGCGCGTCCCGTCCGCCAGCTGTTCGAGGTCACGCCGCGTGGCAAGCACTTCCGGCGCCACGGCGAGCTCCGTCGCCACTGCCTGCGTGATGCCTGCCAGTTTCTTCACCAGCGCGCTCTTGAGCGGGTCGGGCCGCGCACGGGCGGGCGGCGGCGGCGGCGGCTCGGAGATGTCGGCGGCCACGACGTACGCCAGAAGCTCGGTACCGCGGCGCTTGGCGAGGCCCGGTGGCATGTCGGGGATGGCCTCGAGCGCGGCTTCGGTGCGCGGTACCTGCAGCACGATTTCCCGCAGCACCGACTCATCGAGTATCCAGCCGCGCGGGCGGTTGTGCTCGATGGCGCTGCGCTCGCGCCAGGACGCCAGGGCACGCGCCAGCCGCGCCCGTCCCTCATCGAGGTTGCCGAGGCCCTTCAGGCGCCGCCACGCCTGCTCCGGATCCACGCTGAGGGCGGTGGGATCGGCGAGTTCGGCGAGCTCCTGCCTGAGCCATTCGAGGCGTCCGAGGCGCTCGAGCGTCTCCTGCAGCTGATCGGCAAGCGGCAGCAGATAGTTCACATCATCCAGGGCGTAGGCGATCTGCTCCGGCGAGAGCGGCCGGCGCGACCAGTCGGTGCGCGTGTGTGATTTCGCAAGATCGCGGCCGAGCAGGCGGCGCACCAGGTCCGCGTAGCCTACCTGCGCCGGTAGCCCCGTGAGGCTCGCGGCGATCTGCGTGTCGAATACCGGTGCACTAAGACCCGCGAGCGGCATCAGCACTTCCAGGTCCTGGCGCGAGGCGTGCATCACCTTGACCACGCCCGGGGCCGTGAGCACGCCGGCCAGCGGTGCGAGGTCTGCAAGCAGCAGCGGATCGACGCAGGCCGCCACGGTGGGCGAGGACAGTTGCACCAGGCACAGCTGCGCCCGGTAGGTGCGCTCGCGCAGGAACTCCGTGTCGAGGCCGATGTGCGCCTCGCCCGCCAGATGTGCGGCGAGTTCCTGAAGTCCGGCGGCGGTGGTGACGATGGGCTGCAAAACGCGTGGCGGCGATGATCTGTACAATCGTTGGAGGCGCATTATGCGCAGGAGCGCGCTGGTACCGAAAGACATGAGGGAGCTCGTCCGGCTCTATACCCAGATCGCTCTCCTGCGCCGCGGCCCGCAGGACCTGCCGGCGTCGGCGCTCCTCCTGGCGCTGACGATCGTCGTCTATCTTGCGATCAACCTTCTCATGAATGGCCTGGCGCCACCCCCGGAGCCCGCCACCAAGGCGACGCAAGCGGAGGCGCACAGCTTCCCGGCCCAGCTGCTGCTGGATACCGCCTTCACGCTCGTCTGGTACGTGGTGCTCCTGCGCCTGGCACGGCGCCCCGAGCGCACCCTGCAGACCAGCACGGCGGTGTTCGGCTTCCAGATCATGCTCACCCCGCTGCTGTTCACGGCGAGCTGGCTGTGGCTGCGCTTTTCTCCGGACCAGACCTGGGCGGTGCCGACCGAGCTGTTCGAGATCGTCGTGGTCGTCTGGATAATCGCCGCCAACAGCTTCATCGTTAAGTCGGCACTCGAGTGGTCGGGCGGGGCCAGCGTGGCGCTCGTGATTCTGCAGTTCCTGGCGAGCGTGCTGCTCAGCCGCGCCGTGTTCTCGTCCCTGCAAGGCTGAAAGCTACGATGCACGTTCACATCCTCGGAATCTGCGGCACCTTCATGGGCGGGATTGCCGCCATCGCGCGCGCCGCAGGCTTCACGGTCACCGGCTCCGACCGCAACGTCTATCCGCCGATGAGCACGCAACTTCAGGCGCTGGGCATCGAGCTCACCGAGGGCTTTGAGGCCGCGCAGCTGAGCCCGGCGCCGGACGTCGTGGTGGTGGGCAATGTCATGACGCGCGGCCAGCCGGTGGTGGAGGCGCTGCTGGAGAGCGGCCTGCCGTATTACTCCGGCCCCGAATGGCTGTCGCGCGAGGTGCTCGCCCGCCGCTGGGTGCTGGCGGTGGCCGGCACGCACGGCAAGACCACCACCAGCTCGCTGCTGGCCTGGATCCTCGAGCATGCCGGCCTCAACCCCGGATTCCTCATCGGCGGCGTACCGGCGAATTTTGGCCTCAGCGCGCGCCTCGGGACCGAGCCGTTCTTCGTCATTGAGGCGGACGAGTACGACACGGCCTTCTTCGACAAGCGCGCCAAGTTCGTGCACTACCGGCCGCGCACCGTGATCCTGAACAACCTCGAGTTCGACCATGCCGACATCTATCCGGACCTCGGCGCGATCCAGCGCCAGTTTCATCACCTGGTGCGCATCGTCCCCGGCGGCGGCCGCATCGTCTGGAACGCCGCGGATGCGAACCTGAAGGCGACGCTCGATATGGGCAGCTGGACGCCGCTGGAGGGCTTCGCGCGCACGCCGCGGCCCGGGGCACTGTGGAGCGCGCAGGGCGCCGACGACTACTCGCGCTTCCAGGTGTTCGAGGGTGGCCAGGAGCGCGGTACGGTCGAGTGGTCGCTCATCGGCGCTCACAACATGGAGAACGCGCTCGCGGCCATCGCGGCCGCCCGCCACGCCGGAGTGCCGGTGCCCGAGGCCATCCTGGCGCTCAAGGAATTCAAGGGCATCGCGCGTCGCATGCAGCTCGCCGGTGAGGTCAGAGGCGTGCGCGTCTATGACGACTTCGCCCACCATCCCACCGCGATTACCACCACGGTCGATGGCCTGCGGCGCCGCGTGGGGACGGCGCGGATCATCGCAGTGCTCGAGCCGCGCTCGCACACCATGCGCATGGGCGTGCACCGCGACACGCTGGCCCCCGCCCTCGCCGGTGCGGACGAGGTGTGGCTGTACGCACCGGCCGACCTTGGCTGGGACGTGGGCGCCGTGGCGCAGGCTCTCGGGGAGCGGGCCCGCGTACGCCGCGACATCGACGTACTCGCCGCCGATCTTGCCGCCGCGGCGCGTGCCGGAGACCACGTGCTCATCATGAGTAACGGCGGATTCGGCGGCCTGCACGGCAAGCTCCTCGCGGCCCTCGGGGCCGCGCAGTAACGCGCATGCAGGGGGCGCCGCTGCCGCTGTTCCCGCTGCACACGGTGCTCTTTCCCGGCGGCCCGCTGGCGTTGCGCATCTTCGAACCGCGTTACCTCGACATGGTGCGGCGCTGCATGAAGGAGCACGCGAGCTTCGGCGTCGTCACCATCTTCGAGGGTGCCGAGGCCGGCGCCGTCGCGCGCCTGGCGACGCTCGGTACCTGCGCCCGCATCGTCGATTTTGATCCTCTGCCGGATGGGCTGCTCGGCATCACCTGCGTGGGCGGTGAGCGCGTGCGCATCCTGCACCGCTGGCAGCAGTCCGATGGCCTGCATCTCGCCGAGGTGCAGCGCCTGCCGGTGGCCGCCCCGTGTGAGCTGCCGGCGGAGCTTGCGCACCTGGCGGACCTGTTACGCGAGGTGCTGCCGCGGCTCGGTGCCGGGTATGCGCATGTGGATGCGCGCTTCGAGGACGCCGGCTGGGTGGCCGATCGCTGGGCGGAGATACTGCCGCTGGAGCTGCACGACAAGCTGACGTTGCTGGAACTGGATGAGCCGCTCGAACGGCTGTCGCAGGTGGCCGCCTGGTCAGCCCGGCAGCCCCCGGCTGCGCATGTATAGCCCGAGATACTTGCGGCGCACGTAGTTGGCCTCGATCAGCGCGAACACCAGGCCGCGCCAGCCATCCAGAAAGCCGAGCCGCAGCAGGTAGCCGCGGATGAAGCGCCACTGCGGGTTCAGCAGCACCGGGGCGAGTCCGCAGCGCCGGCCGCGCGCATAGAGGGCCTGCGCCATGAGGTCAGCGTAGCGCTGCATCCGGTTGAGGTGATCGCTGAGACTGCGGTAGGAGTAATGCTCCAGGTGTCCTTTGAGGCGGCGGACGGTGCCCTGGATTTTGGTATTTTCGTGGATTTCATAACCGCCCCAGCCGCCGCGCCGCCGGTCGAACAGGCGTACCAGGCGATCGGGATAGGCGTTGCCGTGGCGCAGGAAACGGCCAAAGTAGTCGGTGATGCGCGGCACGGACCAGCCGGCAGCTCCGGCAAAGCCCCGCGCGCGCAGCCCGTCGATTTCCGCGCGCAGCGCCTCGGTCACGCGCTCATCGGCGTCCAGGCACAACACCCAGTCGTTGGCGGCGGTATCCACTGCGAACTGCTTCTGCGACCGATAGCCTGGCCAGTCGCGCTCGATGACGCGAGCGCCGAGCGCCGCGGCGCGCGCCCGGGTATCGTCGGTGGAATGCGAGTCCACGACGATGAGCTCGTCGCAGAAGGCGACCGAACGCAGACACGCCTCGATGCGGTCGGCTTCGTTGTAGGTAATGATGCAGGCCGACAGTCCGCTCGCGCTCGACACGCCTCACCACTCATGCGTTCGGGATCACGCCTAGAATACCCTGAATGAGCGCGATCCTGTTCCTAGATCCGGTGTGCCAGCGACCCTATGACACACGCACGCTGGCGGCCGAGGCGAGCGGCGGCACCGAGGCGAGCCTGACCCGCGTCGCCGATGCGCTCGATGCCTATGTCATGCAGCACAACCGCGCCACGGCCTGGGGCCGCTACCTGCCGGTGCAACCCCTGACAGGCATCGCGCACGTGGTGATCAATCGCGACTCGCGCGCACTGCCCATGGTGCGGCAGATGTTTCCCACGGCGCGCGTGTATCTGTGGCTGCATGATCAGTTGAACCCCGGTTCGCGCCGCGCCCGCTGGCTCTCGGGCACGGCCGCCGAGCTGCGCCAGTGCCGCGCCACGGCGGTATGTGTGTCGGACTCGCAGCGCCGCGGCGTCGCGGCGACACTGCGCGCAGCGGGACTTGCTGGCCTCCCGGCGGTCACCATCTATAACCCGATCGATGAGGCGCTGGCGCCCGATGACACACCACTCGACGCCAGCAAGCTCGTGTTCTTCTCCTCGCCCAACAAGGGGCTGGACTTCTCCCTCGATGCATTTGCGGCGCTGCGCACCGCGATGCCGGATCTGCGCCTGCTGGTGGGCAATCCCGGCTACAAGGCCGGCCGCTGCGCGACTCGGCCCGGCGTTGAGTTCCTGGGCGCGCTGCCCCAGGGTGCGATGCACCGGCAGGTGCGCGGTGCGCTGTGCACCTTCTTTCCGAACTTCGTGATCCCGGAGACCTTCGGTCTGGTGTTTGCCGAGTCACATGCGCTCGGCACCCCGGTGCTGACGGTGGACTGTGGTGCGGCGCTGGAGGTGCTCGGTAACCGCGACGAGGTGCTGCCGCTGAAGCGCTCCTACCGTCTCTACGAACATGTCGTGGGCGCGCTGCCGCCGGGCCTGCGGCGCCTGCCGGCGCGCTGCGCCGCGCGCGCCGGCCTTTTCGAGGACTTCACCGAACGCATCCGGTCCTGGCGAGCGGGCGCGCGCCCGCGGGTGGGCGCCGACCCGCGCTTCCGCCTGGAATCCGTCGCCGCCTGCTGGCGGGCGCTGCTGCACGAATGAGGCAGTTGCCCGCGCGCCGGGCTGCCAAGTAACGTAGCTCCCGTGCGCACCTTCGCCTGGTTCCTGCTGATGATGGCGCTGGCACTGGCAGCCATCGCGATACTTTCCTACCCGTGCTGGCTGCTGCTGCATCCGCATTTCAATTTCCCGTTCCATCGCATGGGCGAGCGCATCGGCATGCTCGCGCTGCTGATCGGCTTCATACTGCTGGCGCGGCGGCTCAAGCTCGCCGACCGCGTGAGCCTCGGCTACGGGCTGCCGCGCCGCGCCTTCGTGCACGAGATGGCGCTGGGGCTGCTGCTGGGGGTCGTGACCATGACGCTGGTGGTTGGCGCCATGAGTGTGCTGGGACTTCTCGACTGGTCGCGCCTCGCGGCCCTGAGCGCACCGCTGCTTCTGAAGCTCATCGTGCTGCGCTTCTTCAGCGGCCTGGCGGTGGGCTTCATCGAGGAGACGTTCCTGCGCGGCGCCATGCAGACCGGCATCGCCCGCGAGTCCGGGATGCCCGTTGCCATCGTGCTCACTGCCCTCGTGTACGCGGCAACGCATTTCTTCGCGAGTTACCACATCGCCCCCGAGCAGGTGAGTGCGCACAGCGGCGTCGATCTGCTGCTCGGGACGCTGCATGCCTTCGCCCAGCCGGCAGCGATCGCCGACGCCTTCCTCGCCCTCACCGCCGTCGGGGTGCTGCTCGGACTGATACGTGCCGCCACCGGCAACATCGCCGCCTGCATTGGCATGCATGCCGGCTGGGTGTGGGTGATGCTGGTGGTGCACGAGCTGACGCAGCCGCGGCGCGACGCGACGCTCGGGTTTCTCCTCAGCCGCTTCGACGGCTTCATCGGCTGGCTGGTGTTTGCCTGGATCGTGGTACTGGCGGTGCCGCTGTGGCGCTTCTACCAGCAACGCAGCTTGCGTAGTGACTTTCAGCCCTAGTTGAGCTGCGTGATCTTGTAGCCCTTTTTGCGCAGCTGCTCGAGGAGGCCGCCGTGGCCGACCAGATGCAGCGCTCCGACCACCACCATGGCGTTGTCCTCGCCCTTGAGCAGGTCTTCCACCTGCGGCAGCCAGCGCTTGTTGCGCTCGATCACCAGTGGCTCGTAGAGGGCCGGAAAGGTGTCATATTCGCTCGACAGGAGCGCCGCGAGCCTAGTGGCATCCCCGTGTCGCCAGGCCCCCACGACGTCGCGCATCTCGGACTTGATGTCCTTCAGTTCATCGAGCGTCTGATCGAGCATGCGCACCTGGTCTTCGGTTGACAGCGCCACCAGGCCGCCGAGCTGTTCCTCGAGGGTCTCGAGGCCCGCGGTGGGCTTGTGGTCGGCCTGCGCGCGCTGCACCAGCTGCTCCTCGACGCCCTGGTCGGGGTCGAAGCCCTCGTGCATGTAGGCGGCATCGGAGAGTTCGATACCTACCATCCACGGCGTAGTGGTCTTGAGCCCCGCCGGCATCAGTCCAAGACTCGCCGCTGCCGCGTTGACGCGTGCGTAGCGCGCCTCTCCCAACACGTCGCGCAGCGTCGTGCCCTTGGGGAGTTCCCCGTGCGACATCATCCACGAGGTCGCTTCCATGGCGTCGAACTTGGCGAGGTCGAGCTCCATGACGAGCTGCGCGGAGTCTGCATAGGCGTGGTCAAAGGCCGGCGGCAGCGCCGCATCGTTGGCGGGCAGCATATGGATGGAGCCGGCGAGGTAGACCGTGTTGTGCGCGCCGCGGATCGCCCACACGGGGCTTGCGGCCTGGGCGTTTAGGCTGCCGAGCAGGCCGAGCGCGAGGAGCCACCAGAGTGCTTTTCGACCCACACAACCTCCGTCAGCAACGAGCCATCGCTGCGCAGCTCGAGCGTCCGGTAGCCCGGCGGCCTGTGGTCCACCGCGAAGTCATCGGAGTGCGGCAGGAACTGTGCGCAGGTGGAAGGGGTCGCGAGCAGCCGCACACCCTTGCGCAGCCCGTCGTAAGCCTGATGCACATGGCCCCAGACTATCGCACGAACGTTCTTGTGTTGATCGACTGTGTGGAGAAATTCGGTCGCGTTGTTCAGTCCGACGCGGTCGAGCCAGCGACTCGACATCGGCACCGGGTGATGGTGCAGGCACACCAGACAGTGGCGCCCGTCGGCGCTGTGAAGTGCTTCCTCGAGCTCCGCCAGCGCCTGGGCGCTGAGTGCGCCGCTCGCGGAGCCCGGAATGCAGCTGTCGAGGAGTACGATGCGCCAGCGGCCGATGTCCACATGGCCCCCGAGCACGAAGGGGGCGCCGGAGAGTTCGCGTTTCATCGCGCGCGGCTCGTCATGGTTGCCGGGCAGGCACAGCACCGGCAGGTCCAGTGCGCCGAACACCCGCCGGAAATGCGGGTAGCCCGCCGGATCGTCCTGCACCAGGTCCCCGGTGACGAGCACCGCGTCCGGGGGCCAGTCGCGCGCCTGCGCATGCCCGATCGCGGCGGTCAGCGCGGGGAGTGTGGCGACACCGCGCAGCGACTCGTGTTCTCCGCCGTAGAGGTGCGGGTCGGTGAAATGTGTGAGACGAACCACGCTCATGTGAGTCAGGTTAGCAGAGGGTTTTGCGCCGCTGCAGTGAACCACGTCCCCCGGCCACAGGCGTCACCCGCAGGCGACATGACGCGATACCGGTTCGCGTTGTCGGGAATGTGAAGCATGCCCGTCCTCCTGCTGAGCTGCGGGTCCTTCCGCGATCGTCCGACGCTGAGCATGAGTGTGTTTTCCCCCTGGAAGAAGCGTGTTTGCGCAAGATTGCTGCGTAGGTCTAGGACTACTTAACACTGCGTCGGTTCCTGATCGAATTCACACCCTGATCAATTCATGCGGCGTTTATCCGCGCGCAAAAAGGCCGCAGCGGCGCGCAGCTGCGCAGCCGCAGGCCTTCCGCACCCGGGTTCCCCGAGGGCAGGCTGGGGCGCTACGCGCGCGGCGCCGGGCGCCTGGGCCGTCGGGAGCGACCGCAGGCCGGGCATACGCGGCAGCGTCGCCTCGGAGCCACCGCGGGGGCCGGCGCCCGCAGGGATGCCGTCCGAGCACACCCCTTAAGTGCCCGCCCGGGGGTCTGGCGACTTGCGGGAACCGCCACGCTCAGGTGCCCCGGCGTTTTTGACCGCGCGATTTGAGCATCGGGCGCGAGTGGTGGAAAATGCGCGGCTCGCCGGCGCACACCGCACAAGTCAGCCCCGGCGCCTAAGGATTTTCCGTCCCGTCCCCTCCAGCGCGGCCGCAGCCGCTGACAGAAGCCGCATGAGCACACCACGCGAACTTGCCAACGCCATCCGCGCACTCTCCATGGACGCAGTGCAGCGCGCGAATTCCGGACACCCGGGCATGCCGATGGGCATGGCGGATATTGCCCAGGTGCTGTGGCGCGACTTCCTGCGCTTTAACCCGGGCAATCCGCAGTGGGTCGACCGCGACCGCTTTGTGCTGTCAAACGGCCACGGCTCGATGCTGCTGTACTCGGTCCTCTACCTCACCGGCTACCCGCTGACGATCGAGGACATCAAGGCGTTCCGCCAGCTCGGCAGCAAGACCCCGGGTCACCCGGAACACGACCTGCCGCTCGGGATCGAGACCACTACGGGGCCCTTGGGGCAGGGGATCGCGAATGCGGTGGGCATGGCCTTCGCCGAGAAGATGCTTGCGCTGCAGTTCAATCGCGAGGGCCTCGAGATCGTTGACCACTACACCTATGCATTCTGTGGCGACGGTTGCCTGATGGAGGGAATCTCGCACGAGGCGTGTTCGCTCGCGGGCACGCTCGGGCTCGGCAAGCTCATCATGTTCTACGACGACAATGGCATCTCAATCGATGGCAAAGTGGTGGGCTGGTTCACGGACGACACCCCGGAGCGCTTCGCCGCCTACGGCTGGCACGTGGTACCGGACGTCGACGGGCTCGATGCTGCGGCCGTGGAGAAGGCGGTGCGCGCGGCGCGCGCCGAGAAAAAGCGACCGTCCCTGATCTGCTGCAAGACCATCATCGGCTTCGGCGCCCCTGACAAGCAGGGCACCAAGGACGCGCACGGAGAGGCTCTCGGAGTCGAAGAGGTCGCCGCCGCGCGTCGGGCTCTCGGCTGGCCTTATCCGCCGTTCGAGGTCCCCGAGGATATCCGCGCCCAGTGGGATCACCGCAAACACGGCGCGCAGCGCGAGGCCACCTGGCGTGACCTGTTCGCCCGCTACGCCAAGGCGCACCCGGACCTGGCACTGGAATTCGAGCGCCGCATGCGCGGCGATCTGCCGCAGAACTGGGGGGACACCGTGCGCCAGACGCTCGAGACACTCCTGAAGCAGAGCGCGCCGCAGGCCACGCGCCAGTCCTCGCAGGCCGCGCTCAACGTGATCGCGCCGGCATTACCTGAGCTCTTCGGCGGGTCCGCCGACCTCACCGGCTCCAATAACACGCTGTTCAAGGGCGCGCGCACCATCACGCCGCAGGATGAGGCCGGGGACTACATGCACTGGGGTGTGCGCGAGTTCGGCATGACCGCGATCATGAACGGCATCGCCCTGCACGGCGGCTTCATTCCCTACGGCGGCACGTTCCTCGTGTTCTCGGACTACGCGCGCAACGCCGTGCGCCTCGCCTGCCTCATGAAGCAGCGCGTCATCCTCGTGTATACCCACGATTCCATCGGGCTCGGCGAGGACGGCCCCACCCACCAGCCCATCGAGCAACTAAGCAGCCTGCGGGCCATGCCCAATATGAACCTGTGGCGGCCGTGCGATGCGGCCGAGAGTGCCGTCGCCTGGACGCTCGCCATCGAGCGCCATGGGCCCTCGGCGCTGGTGTTCACCCGCCAGGCCCTGCCGCAGCAGCCGCGCACGCCGGCGCAGCTGGAGGCCATCCGCCGCGGCGGTTACGTGCTGATCGAGCCTCAGGGGAGCCCGGAGTGCCTGGTGATCGCCACGGGCTCGGAGATCGGCATCGCGGCGCAGGCAGTCAACGCCGCCAACGCCGGTGGCCGGCGCGTTCGGCTGGTCTCCATGCCCTCCACCGAGACCTTCGCCGCCCAGGATGCGGCCTACCGCGAGAGCGTGCTGCCACGGGCGCTGACACGGCGCCTGGCGGTGGAGGCCGGCGCCACGCAGTGCTGGTGGCAATATGTGGGAACCGCGGGGCGCATCCTCGGCATCGATACCTTCGGTGCCTCGGGCAAGGCTGCCGATGTGTTCCCCCATTTCGGATTTACGGCCGATAATATCTCCCAACAGATTCGCGAACTCCTGGAGGACTAAGGCGCATGGCAATCAAGGTCGGTATCAACGGGTACGGGCGTATCGGACGCAACGTGCTGCGGGCCCTGTACGAGGGACGGCGCACGGGGGAAATTCAGATCGTCGCCCTGAATGACCTGTGCGACCCGAAGGCCAATGCGCACCTGACGCGTTATGACACCGTGCACGGCAAGTTCCAGGGCGAAGTGCACGTGGACGGTGACTCCATGGTGGTGAACGGCGACCGCATCCGCGTGTTTGCCGAGCGCGACCCGGCCAAGCTCCCCTGGGGCGAGGTGGGCGCGGATTACGTGCTCGAGTGCACCGGCCTCTTCACCAGCAAGGCGAAGGCGGGGGCACACCTCAAGGGTGGCGCCAAGCGCGTGGTCATCTCCGCGCCCGGCGGCGAGGACGTGGATGCCACCATCGTCTACGGCGTCAACCACGGGGTGCTCAAGAGCAGCTTCACCGTGATCTCAAACGCCTCCTGCACCACCAACTGCCTGGCGCCGGTCGCGAAGGTATTGCACGACAAGGTGGGCATCGGGGCCGGCATCATGACCACGATCCACTCCTACACCAATGACCAGGTGCTCACGGACGTGTACCACTCCGATCTGCGCCGCGCCCGCTCGGCGACCATGTCGCAGATCCCGACCAAGACCGGTGCTGCGGCGGCCGTGGGACTGGTGCTGCCGGAGCTGAAGGGCAAGCTCGATGGCTTCGCGGTGCGCGTGCCCACCATCAACGTGTCGCTGGTGGACCTCAGCTTCACGGCCAAGCGTGCCACCTCGGTAGAGGAGGTTAACAAAGCACTGAAGGAAGCCGCCGCGGCCGGCCCGCTGCATAACATCCTCGCTTACAACGATGCGCCGCTGGTGTCGGTGGATTTCAACCACGACGCGCATTCATCGATCTTTGACGCCACGCTCACTAAAGTCGTCGACGGCACTCTCGTCAAGGTGTGCGCGTGGTACGACAACGAGTGGGGCTTTTCCAACCGCATGCTCGACACCACGCTCGCGTGGTCGAAGGCGTCATGAGAGTACTGCGGATGACGGATACGGACCTGCGCAACAAGCGGGTCCTGATCCGGGAAGATCTGAACGTCCCGGTGCAGGACGGGATGGTGACGAGTGACGCGCGCATCCGCGCCTCGCTTGCCACCATTCGCTACGCCCTCGACCAGCACGCCAAGGTATTCGTGCTTTCCCACCTCGGGCGCCCCAAGGAAGGCCTCGATGACCCGGCACTGTCGCTCGCGCCGGTGGCGACGCGGCTCTCGGAACTGCTCGGCAAGCCCGTGCCGCTGCGCAAGGATTGGCTGGACGGTGTCGATTGCCCCGCCGGCAGCGCCGTGCTGTGCGAGAACGTGCGCTTCAACAAGGGCGAGAAAAAGGACGATGAGGGACTCGCGCGCCGCATGGCCGCGCTGTGCGACGTGTTCGTCATGGACGCCTTCGGCACCGCGCATCGCGCCGAGGCCAGCACCCACGGTGTGGCGCGCTACGCGCCGGTCGCCTGTGCCGGGCCGCTGCTGGTCGGTGAGCTGGAAGCCCTCGAGCGCGCGCTGCAGGAGCCGGCGCGGCCGCTGGTGGCGATCGTCGGGGGCTCCAAGGTGTCCACCAAGCTCATGGTGCTCGAGTCGCTGCTGGAGCGCGTCGACAAGCTGATCGTCGGCGGCGGCATCGCCAACACCTTCCTCGCCGCCACCGGCATCGATGTCGGCAAGTCGCTGTGCGAAAGCGACATGCTGGACGTAGCACGGCGTCTGATGGACAAGGCGCGCGCGCGCGGCGCAGAAATTCCCCTGCCGACGGATGTGGTGGTGGCCAGGGAGTTCGCGTCCACCGCACACGCGGACGTACGCGACGTGCACTCGGTCCGGCCGGAAGAGATGATCCTCGACATCGGTCCGGATACCGCCGATCACTGCGCGGCACTGCTGCAGACCGCCGGCACCATCATCTGGAATGGTCCGGTGGGGGTGTTCGAGTTCGAGCAGTTCGGCGAGGGCACACGCGCGATCGCCCAGGCTATTGCGCGCGGCAAGGCCTTCTCGCTCGCCGGCGGGGGCGACACACTGGCCGCCATCGAGAAGTACGGCGTCGAGGACAGCATTTCCTACATCTCCACCGGCGGCGGGGCGTTCCTTGAGTTCGTCGAGGGCAAGACGCTGCCGGCGGTCGCCATGCTGGTCGAGCGCGCGCGTGGCGGATAGGGCGGCGCCAGCCACGCTGCGGCGCGCCAAGATCGTCGCGACCGCAGGCCCCGCCACCGACGACCTCGAGGTGCTGGTGCAGATGGTGCGCGCCGGCGTGGACGTAGTGCGCCTCAATGCCTCGCACGGCACCCTCGATGACCGCCGCCGGCGCCTCGCGCTGGTGCGCGAGGCGGCGGCGCGTACCGATCGTTGCGTCGGCGTGCTGCTCGACCTCGGCGGCCCGAAGATCCGCATCGAGGGTTTCGAGCAGGGTCGCGTCATGCTCATCGAGGGCGCCCCCTTCAGGATCGACACCGGACTCGGACCCAAGGCCGGCACCGTCGCCGGCGTGGGAGTGGCCTACAAGGACCTGCCGCGGGATGTGGTGGTCGGGGATACCCTGCTTTTGAACGACGGGCAGATCGTGCTCGACGTCCTCAAGGTGGGCGACACCACCGTCGACACGCGCGTGCGTATCGGCGGGGAACTCTCCGATCGCAAGGGCCTGAACCGCCAGGGTGGCGGTATCTCGGCGCCGGCGCTCTCGGAACGCGACCGCGAGGACATCCGCTTCGCTGCAATGGAAGGGGTCGACTACGTCGCCGTGTCCTTCGTGCGCGAAGCCGCCGACATGGTCGAGGCGCGCGCACTGCTGCGTGCCGCCGGCGGCAATGCGCACCTCGTGGCCAAGATAGAGCGCCACGAGGCGGTGGCGAACCTGACCGACATCATCGAGGCCTCCGACGTCGTGATGGTGGCTCGCGGCGACCTCGGGGTGGAGATGGGCTATGCCGAGCTCACCGGTCTGCAGAAGACCATCATCCACGAGAGCCGCATCCGCAACCGCGTCGTCATCACGGCGACGCAGATGATGGAGTCGATGATCCAGAACCCGGTGCCCACGCGCGCCGAAGTCAGCGATGTCGCCAACGCCGTCATGGACGGCACCGATGCCGTGATGCTGTCGGCGGAGACGGCCGCCGGGCGCTACCCGGTCAAGGCGGTCGAGGCCATGGCACAGGTCATCGTCGGTGCCGAGAAGTACCAGCTCACGCATCCGCAGGCGCGGCAGCGCGCCGCGGAGGGCGAGTTCCGCGGTACCGAGGAAGCGATCGCCATGGCGGTCACCTACACCGCCAACCACATGAAGGTGCGCGCCGTCGTCGCGCTCACCGAGACGGGCGCGACACCGCTGTGGATGTCGCGTATCCGCTCGGACATTCCGGTTTACGCCTTCACCCCGCACGAGGCCACGCGGCGGCGCGTCACGCTTTACCGCGGCGTTTACCCGGTGATCTTCGACGTGCGCGCTGCCGGGGAGTCGACCGAGAAGCTCTACCGCGCGCTCTTCACCCGCCTGCTCGAGCTGCGCCTGGTGAAGAAGCGCGACCTCGTGATCCTGACCAAGGGGGAGCACCTGGGCGTGGAGGGTGGCACCAACTCGATGCAGATCCTGAAAGTGACTCTCGACTGATCCCAGTTGCAGGCATGCCTCCGCATGCGCGCCCTGAGGTACACCGGCGCGCTCGTGGCGCTGCTGGTGCTGGCGGCGGTCCTCGGGTGCCTACCTGTGCCTGCGCGGCTCCCTGCCGCGGCTCGATGGCGAGCTGCGCGGCGCGGGGCTCGCGGCGGCGGTTGAGGTGACGCGCGATGCGCGCGGCGTGCCGACGCTCACCGCCGCTAACCGCGCCGACTTGCCTGGGCCACCGGCTTCGTGCACGCACAGGACCGCTTCTTCGAGATGGATCTGTCGCGCCGCCTGGCCGCCGGCGAGCTCGCGGAACTGGTCGGCAAGGTGGCGCTGGAGCAGGACCGGCGCGCGCGCCTGTTTCGCTTCCGCGCCCTGGCGCTCGAGGTACTGGCGCAGGCCAGCTCCCGAGCAGCGCGCGCCTGTTCGCCGCCTACACCCGGGGCGTGAACGCCGGGCTCGCAGCACTGCGCTCCCGCCCGTGGGAATACTGGGTGCTGGCGCAGCCGCCGGCCGCCTGGCGCGACGAGGACGGGCTGCTGGTGGTGCTATGCCATGTGGTGGGACCTGCAGGCGAGCGGCCTGGAGCGGGGCATCCAGCGCCTCGCCGTCAATGCGCGCCTCGGCGGCCCGGAGTGCGCAGGGGGGCTGGAAGTGCGCGCTGTATTTCCTCTATCCGCGCGGCACCAGCTGGGATGCCCCTGACGTGTCCACGGCCCGAGACGCCCGCGGCGGCGCCGCCGCCGGTCCCCGCGGACCGATGCGCTCAACGTGCGCGCGCGCGCCGGCACTGGCAGCGCGTGGAGCTGCGGCCCGCCACGCCGGCTGCCGGGAAGCAACAACTGGGCGGTGGCCGGCCGCCTGACCGCGAGCGGCGCGGCGCTCGTCGCCAACGACATGCACCTCAGCCAGCGCGTGCCCACGATCTGGTACCACGCGCGACTGCGGATCGCCGGGCCGGGCAGCCGACGCGCTCGATCTCAACGGCGTGACACTGCCGGGCGCGCCGGTGCTGGTGGCCGGCTCGAACGGTCACATCGCTTGGGGCTTCACCAACAGCGCCGGGGACTGGCTTGACGTTGAGCGGCTCGGGTGCACGGCGGTCGGCGCAGCGCGAACTGACGGGCGCGGCAGGCAGCCGTGCCGCTCACCGAGATCGCGGAAGTGATCCGGGTGCATGGCGCGCCGCCCGTCGACCGAGACGGTGCGCTCCGGGGCCGCCGGCGTGCTGCTGCGCGTCGACCCTGACACGCAAAGCTGCTGGTTCGGAGCATGGCTCGCGCAGCTGCCCGCAGGCCACCAATCTCAACCTGATGCGCTTCGAGCGCTTCACCTCGGTCGATGAAGCCCTGGCGCTCGCGCCGGAGCTGGGTATCCCGCACGAGAACCTCGTGGTCGGCGACCGCGAGGGTCACATCGGCTGGGCGATCGCCGGGCGCATCCCGGCTGCAGGCGGGCGCCGGGCGCGCGCGGGCCGTCCCGCAGTGGACTACGGCCGCGAACTCACCCGCATATCGAGGACCCCCCGATCGGGCGCCTGTGGACGGCCAATGCCCGCGTGGCCTCGGACGCGGCGCAGCAGCAGCTGATCGGCGGGCACCACTGCGCAGCTCGGCGCCGAGTACGACTCTCGGCGCGCGCGCCAGCCAGGTGCGCGATGACCTCCTGGCGCTGCAGGTCCCTGCGACGCCGGCGGACATGCTGCGGATCCAGCTCGATGACCGCGCGCTGTTCCTGACACGCTGGCAGCGGCTGCTGCTTCAGCCGTGCTGGACGAGGCGAGCCTGCAGGGGCAGCCGCGCCGGGCGCAGTTCCGCAACCTGGTCGCCGCCTGGGACGGCCGCGCCGGTGTCGACTCCGTGGGCTACCGCCTGGTGCGGGCCTTCCACGAGCGCGTCACCCAGAGCGTCTGGGACTCGATCCTGGGGGCGCTTGCCGTGCCCGCCGAGGATGACGCAGGCCCTCCCGAGCAGTTCGAGGGGCCGCTGTGGCAGCTCGTCTCACGCAGCGCCCCCTGCACCTGCTGGCGCGGCCCTATGCGGACTGGGACGAGTTCCTGCGCGCGCAGGTGGACCAGACGCTCACGGACCTCGCGCACAGCGTGTCCGCAAGCTGCCGGAGTGCACCTGGGGCCGGCGCAATCTCGTGAAGATCCGTCACCCGCTCTCCGCGGCGCTGCCTGGCGGGGCCTGCGTTTCTGGACATGCCGAGCGTCGAGCTGCCGGGCGACCACGACATGCCGCGCGTCCAGGATGGCGCCTTCGGGGCTTCCGAGCGCTTCGCGGTTTCCCCGGGCCACGAGGATGAGGCCTACCTCGAGCTGCCGGGCGGCCAGAGCGGCCATCCGCTCTCGCCCTATTACCGTGCAGGCTTCACGGGCTGGGCGCAGGGGCAGCCGCTGCCTTTCCTGCCGGGGGCGACCGAGCACACCCTGACACTCTCACCGCGCTGAAAGGCCGCGGAACCGTTTCAGGTGTAACCCCCGCAGGGGCGCCGCCGGCGTTTCCGGGGCGCAGGGCCTCCCGGTTAGACTGAGCGCCATGAACCAGCGCTTCACCGGCACCGATCGCTACATCGCCACCGACGAACTCATGATGGCGGTCAACGCCGCGATCATCCTGTCGCGGCCGCTCCTCATCAAGGGCGAGCCGGGCACCGGCAAGACGCAGCTCGCCCAGGAGATCGCGCGCGCGCTCGGCGGCCGCTGTACGAGTGGCACATCAAGTCGACCAGCAAGGCGCAGCAGGGCCTGTACGAATACGACGCGGTCTCGCGCCTGCGCGACTCGCAGCTCGGCGACGCGCGCGTGCACGACATCGGCAACTACATCGTGAAGGGCCGGCTGTGGGAGGCGTTCGAGGCGCCCGAGCAGCCGGTGCTGCTGATCGACGAGATCGACAAGGCCGACATCGAGTTCCCGAACGACCTGCTGCGCGAACTCGACCGCATGGAGTTCTACGTCTACGAGACGCGCGAGCTCGTCAAGGCGCGCCACCGCCCGATCATCATCATCACCAGCAACAACGAGAAGGAGCTGCCGGATGCGTTCCTGCGCCGCTGCTTCTTCCACTACATCCGCTTCCCCGACGCGGCCACGATGCGCGCGCATCGTCGCCGTGCACTTCCCGGACCTGAAGAAGGAGCTGCTGCGCCGAGGCGCTGCAGTGCCTTCTTCGAGGTGCGCGACACGCCGGGCCTGAAGAAGAAGCCCTCCACCTCCGAGCTGCTCGACTGGATCAAGTTGCTGGTGGCCGAGGACATCGATCCGGAGGCGCTGCGCAGCAGCGACGCCGAAGAAGACCATGCCGATCCTGCACGGCGCGCTGCTGAAGAACGAGCAGGACGTGCACCTGTTCGAGCAGCTGGTGTTCATGCACCGCCGCGCGCGCTGACGTTCGGGCGGGATACGAGCCGTGCTGGTGCAATTCTTCTTCGAGCTGCGCCAGCGCCGGGGTGCCCGTCGCCATCAACGAGTTCCTGATGCTGCTCGAGGCGCTGCGCGCGCGCGTGGCGCAGCTGTCCGCGCAGGAGTTCTATTACCTCGCGCGCGCCTGTCTGGTGAAGGACGAGCGCCACTTCGACCGCTTCGACCGGGTGTTCGCCGAGGTGTTCGCCGGGGCCGAGAAACTGTTCGCGCAGCTCATGGCGCAAGTCCCGGCGGAGTGGCTGCAGGCCCTCGCCGACGCGCGTCTTCTCGGAGGAGGAGAAGCGGCGCATCGAGGCGCTCGGTGGCTGGGACAAGCTGCTGGAGACCTTGCGCCAGCGCCTGCGCGAGCAGGCCGAGCGCCACGAGGGCGGCAACAAGTGGATCGGCACCGGCGGGCACGTCGCCCTTCGGCGCGCACGGCTACAACCCCGAAGGCGTGCGCATCGGGCAGGGTAACGGCGGCAACCGCCGCGCGGTCAAGGTGTGGGACCAGCGCGAGTTCCGCAACCTCGACGATGCGGTCGAGCTCGGCACGCGCAACATCAAGCTCGCGCTGCGCAAGCTGCGCAAGTTCGCGCGCGAGGGCGCGGCCGAGCAGCTGGACCTTGACGGGCACGATCGATGCCACCGCGCGCAACGCCGGGCTGCTCGACCTTAAGCTCGTGCCCGAGCGCCACAACGCGGTCAAGGTGCTGCTGTTCCTCGACGTCGGCGGCTCGATGGACGATCACGTGCGCGTGTGCGAGGAGCTGTTCTCGGCGGCGCGCGGCGGAGTTCAAGCACCTCGAGCATTACTACTTCCACAACTTCCTCTACGAGAACCTGTGGAAGGACAACCAGCCGGCGCTTCGCCGCGGTGACGCCCACCGAGCGGGTACTGCGCACTTACGGCCACGACTACCGCGTGATCCTGGTCGGGCGACGCGACCATGAGCCCGTACGAGATCACCCAGCCCGGCGGCAGCGTCGAGCACTGGAACAAGGAGGCGGGTGCCGCGTGGATGGCGCGCCTGTGCGCGAGCTTTCCGCGCCTCGTGTGGCTCAATCCCGAGCCGGCGGAGCGCTGGGACTACACCCCTTCCGTGCGCATCACACGCGAGCTCGTGCGCGAGCGCATGTTTCCCCTGACCCTCGCAGGGCTGGACCTCGCGATTCGTGAACTCAAACGCCCTCTCGGGGGCCCCCCGCCGCCCTACGCAGCCCCGCCCGCGACGTCCGTCACACAGCGCTCCCCGCCGCCGGTTTCATAATCACCGGCGGGATGTACGCACCAATGGATGGACTCAGCGACACCGCCCTGCGACCCGGCCCGCGGCAGACCGTGGGGCTGGTCCTGACCGGCGGCGGCGCGCGCTCGGCCTACCAGGTGGGCGTGCTCCTGGCGCTGTCGGAGTTCCTGCCGCGCTCCCGCAATCCCTTCCAGGTGATCGTCGGCACCTCCGCCGGCGCGGTGGCCGCGAGCGTGCTGGCGGCCGAAGCCCACCAGTGGCGGCGCGCGGTGGCGGGTCTTGAGCACGTGTGGGCGAACTTCCGCTCGAGCCAGGTGTTCCACGTCGACACCCGGCACATGCTGCGCGCCGGTGCGCACTGGGTGCTGTCGCTGATCTCGGGGGGGCTGGTGCTGGCGCCGCCGCGCTCGATGCTCGACAACAGCCCGCTGCGCGAGCTGCTCGGCGTGCACGTGGACTGTGCCGGCATCCGGCGCAGCATCGCCCGCGGCCACCTGCGCGCCTTTGCGCTGTGCGCCACCAGCTACAGCACCGGGCACTCCGTCGCTTTCTACGACGGCATCGACTCGATCCGCGACTGGTCGCGCGTGCAGCGCCTCGGTCAGCGCACCGACATGTCGCTCGATCACCTGATGGCGAGCGCCGCGATCCCGCTGCTGTTTCCGCCGATCAAGATCGGCGATGACTACTTCGGCGACGGCGCCATGCGGCAGCTGCACCCGCTGAGCCCGGCCATCCACCTCGGCGCCGACCGGCTGCTGATCATCGGGGTGCGCGCGCGCCGCGCCGCGGGCGTCACCGTCAGCCGCTACAACGTGCCGATGCCCACGCCGGGGGAGATCTTCGGCTACATGCTCGACACGCTGTTCACGGACCAGATCTACGGCGACCTCGAGCAGCTCGAGCGCATCAACGAGCTGGTACACAGCGCCCCCGAGGCGGCCCACGGTGAGCGCAACATCGAGACCCTCATGCTGGCCCCGAGCGTGGATCCGCGCGAGATCGCAGCGCGCCACGCGGCCGCCATGCCCTCGGGCCTGCGCTCGCTGCTGCGCGTGATTGCCGGCCGCGACGCCTCGAGCTTCCAGCTGGCGAGCTATCTGATGTTCGAGGCCGCCTACACGCGTGCGCTCATCGAGCTCGGCTATCGCGACGCCATGCAGGCGCGCACCGCGCTCATCGCCTTCATGAGCGGCGAGCGGCTGCCGCAGGTGATGACCTCGCCCGGGGTGGCGCAGGTGACCTGAGCCGCCGGGCGCGCGGGCGGTTTCCTTTGCACCGGCCGCCTTTTTTCATTGACAATCGTCGCGGTGCGCCGTGCCCGCCGGGTCCGGCGTGCAGCGGAGGACTTTGGCGCATGTTGTTCGAGGAAGCCAGGCGGACGTGGGAGCGGTTCCTCGCGCCCGTCACGCTCGATGAGTTCCTGGACCACACCCTGAGCGGCGGCTGCCGCGACTTCCCGCCGAGCGAGCTGCGCGGCACGCTCCTGGGCGCCGATCCGGAGGCGCTGCTCGCGGGCGCTCATGCGCTCGCCCCGCACCTGACCTTCCATTCTGCCAACCCACTCGGACCGCCGCCGCCACTGGCCGACATCGCCGACGCCGCCGCGTTCCGCGAGCGCATCGCGCAGTTCCATGCGCGCAACTACTCAGTGCGCTTTCCTGACCTGCGACCGCTGTCCGGGCCGCTCGAGCAGCTGGCCCGCTCGCTGGAGGTGCTGCTGCACCAGCCGGTGACGGCCTCGGCCTTCTGGAGCCGCGGCGGCATGCGCGCGCCAGTGCACTTCGATGACCACGATCTCTTGGTGGTGCAGCTGCGCGGCGCCAAGCGCTGGTATCTGACCCAGCGTCCCTCCGAACTGCCCAACGTCTGGAAGGGCATCCCTGCGGGCGATGCGCTGCAGCTGGGTGCGCATACCGTAGTCGATCTGCACCCGGGCGGCATGCTCTACCTGCCGCGCGGCACGCTGCATACGGTGGACTCGGACACGGCATCGATTCACCTGGCGATCGGCTTCACCCCGCTTACGGTGCGCGAGCTGGCGCTGGCAGCACTGGACTACCTCTCCGATCTGGAGCCGCGGCTGCGTACCACGGCCGGGGCGCGCCTGGCGCAGCAGCTGCAGGGGGTCGGCTTCGAGCGCCTGGTGCCGCCGGTGCTGGAGGCCATCGAGCAGCTGCGCGCCGCCGCGCGCACGCCAGGATTCCTGGCCGCGGCGCTGCAGCGCCGTTCGGCGCGCGCGGTCGCAGCCCTCGCGATGCTGCCGCAGCCGCGCGCTCCCGTGCAGCTGACGCTGCAGAGCCGACTCGAGCAGACCGAGCAGGCGTTCTGCCACCTCACCGCCAACGCGGAGAAGATCGACTTCAGCTACCCCGGGGGGCACCTCTACATCCACCGCGGGGTCGAGGCGAGCCTCACCTATATGGCGAACACGCCGCAGTTTCGCGTGGCTGACATCCCGGGGTCCATCAGCGATGAGGCTGAGGCCCTGTTGTTCGCCGGCAAGCTCGTGGAGATCGGTTACTGTGCGGCCAGGCCTGAAGGGTGCGGCGCCGCGCTGATTGTGTTCCTGAGGCTGGCTTGCCCGCGGCCTTGACGGGCTGGGGGTCGAAGAGCTTGGCACCGGGAAGCGCGCTGTGCCGCGCGGTGACTTCGTCGAACTCGGCCGCGAACAATTCCGCCAGGCGATCCACGATATAGACCGAGCGGTGTTGGCCGCCGGTGCAGCCGACGGCGACAGTCAGGTAGCCGCGGTTGCTCGCCTGGTACTCCGGGATGCGCGCTGCGCACGAAGTGCGCGATGTCCGCGATCAGGTCCTCAACATGGGTGTGCGCTTCGAGGAAGCGGATCACTTCCGGGTCGCGGCCGGTGAGGTTGCGCAGGCCGGGCTCCCAATACGGATTCGGCAGGGCGCGCGCGTCGAAGACGAAGTCGGCGTCGCCCGGGATGCCGTGTTTGAAGCCGAAGGATTCGAAGGTGATCGACAGGCGACCGCGGCGCGCTGCTCGACGCGTGTGGTGGATGATGTCGCGCAGGGCGTGCACGCCCATGCGCGAGGTGTCGATCACCAGGTCCGCGATAGCGGATCGGCTCGAGGAGCTGGCGCTCGAGCGCCATGGCCTCGCGCAGGTCGATGTTGTTCGCTGGCCATCGGATGTTTGCGGCGGGTCTCGGCAAAGCGGCGCAGCAGCTCCTCGTCGTTGGCGATGAGGAACATCACCTCGCACTGGATGCCGCTGCGCCTGAGCTCGTCGATCAGGCTTCGGGACCTCGCCGATCTCGGCGGCGGTGTTGCGTGCGTCGAGGCCGATCGCGGTGCGCTCGTAGGTCGGTCGGGGCTGCGCACCGTGTAGGAAATGAACGGCTTCAGCAGGGCCGCCGGAATGTTGTCGATGCAGTAAAAGCCGAGGTCCTCGAGCATGTGCAGAGCCACGCTCTTGCCGGAGCCGGACAGGCCGCTGAGGATGAGATGCGCACGGCAAATGGTATCCACCGGGACGGCCGGCAAGTTCCCGGTGACTGCAGCGCTAGGTCTTGCGCAACCGCGGCTGGGTGCGGGTAGGCGGCGCGCTTCTCCTTGTGCTTCTTCAGCCAGCGGTCGAGCTTGTCGGTCAGCACGTCGATCGCGGCATACATGTCCTCCTCGGTCGCATCCGCGTGGATGGTGCTGCCGCTGCACGTGCAGCGTCGCTTCCGCCTTCTGTCTCAGCTTCTCCACGGTCAGCACGCAGTGCACGTCGATCACCTGGTCGAAGTGGCTGCCGATGCGCTCGAGCTTCTTCTCCACATAGCTCCGCAGTGACGGCAGTGACCTCGACGTGGTGGCCGGTGACGTTGAGCTGCATAACCGTCTCCTGTTCGTTGTGTGACTTCCAGATCTGAATCCTGACGATTGATCCTGCGCGCTTACATGGGCTGAGCCCGCGCGGCGGCGCTCGTTGGAGGCGCGATGCCCATCGCCTCGCGGTACTTGGCGACCGTGCGCCGCGCGACCGGGTGCCCTCTCCCGACAGCAGCTCGGCGATCCGGCTGTCGCTCAGGGGGCTGTCCGCGTCTTCGTCCTTGATCAGCTTCTTGATCTTCGCCCGGATGGCGGTCGAGGAGGTGCCGGAGCCATCCGCACCTTCGACCTGGCTCGAAAAGAAGTAGCGCAGCTCGAAGACGCCGCGCGGCGTGTGCATGTACTTGCCGGAGGTCACCCGCGAGATGGTCGACTCGTGCATCTCGACCGCCTCGGCGATGTCCTGCAGGATCATCGGCCGCATGGGCTCGTCGCCCTGGTCGAGGAACGCCGACTGCCGCTCGACGATGCAGCGCGCGACCTTGATCAGGGTCTCGTTGCGGATCTCGAGGCTCTTCAGCAGCCAGCGCGCCTCCTGCAGCTGGGCGCGCATGGTCGCGTGGCTGGCGTGCGGCCGATGAGGCTGGCGTAGCTCTGGTTGAGCCGGACGCGGGGCAGCGTCGCGGCATTGATCTCGACGACCCAGCCGTGGTCGGTGCGGCGCACGAACACGTCGGGCACCACGTACTCGCGGCTGCCGGCGCTGACCGTCGAGCCGGGCCGAGGGTGGCAGGAGCGCACGAGCGCGAGGGCGCCGGCGAGCTCCTCCTCGGTGGCTCGCAGCTCGCGGCGCAGCAGCGAGAGCTCGCGCTCCGCAACCAGCTCGAGGTGATGGCGGGCGATCTCGATCGCGGTGTCGAATCCGGGGGTGGCGGGGTCGAGCTGGCGCAGCTGCAGCTCGATGCACTCGCCGACCGAGCGCGCGCCGATGCCCGGCGGGTCGAGCGCCTGCACACCGCGAGCACCGCTCGACTCCTCGGCGGCGTCGCCTCGACCTCGGGGCGCAGCGTCTGCGCGATCTCGTCGAGCGACTCGGTGAGGTAGCCGTCGTCGCTGATGGCGTCGATGATCGCGCGCGCGATCGCGAGCTCGCGCGGCTCGAGGCTGCGCCATCTCGAGCTGCCACAGCAGGTGTTCCTGCAGAGACTGGCCGCGGTCGTCGGCGTACTCCTGCTGGCGCTCGTCGTCGCCGGCGTCCAGGGGGTGTCGGCGGGCCCGCCGCTCTGTTCGCCCCAGGCCTTCGTCGAGCACTCGACCGGCTGGCTCTCTCGGGCGCGCGTCGGCGGCTTCGTGCTGCTCGGCTCGGCGGTGGCCAGGGCCTCGAAGGACCGGTGACCTCGCGTCTCCTCCATCGGCTCGAGCATGACGTTCTGTTCGAGCAGCTCGCGGATGTGCGCCTGGAGCTCGAGGGCGGGCAGCTGCAGGAGCCTGATCGCCTGCTGCAGCTGCGGGGTCATGGTCAGTTGTTGACCCAGCCGGAGCTGCAGTGAGGGTTTCAGCATGGTGACGTGCGAGCGGCGGTCGCAGCCGGTCCGATTTCATCCGTAAGTACTTGAAAAACAATGTTTCTGGCTTAAGCCCCGAGCGCGCTCACAGCCGGAACGCTCGACCCAAGTACACCTCACGAACCTGGGGGTTGGCAAGGATTTCTTCCGCGGATCCGGCGGCAATCACCGTGCCCTGGTTGACGATATAGGCGCGGCCGCAGACCCCGAGCGTCTCGCGGACGTTGTGGTCGGTGATCAGCACCCCGATGCCGCGCTGCGTCAGCTCGCCGATGATTCGCTGGATATCGAGCACCGAGAGCGGATCGACGCCGGCGAAGGGCTCGTCGAGGAGCATGAAGCGCGGCTCGGCGGCGAGCGCGCGGGCGATCTCCACGCGGCGGCGCTCGCCGCCCGAGAGGCCAGGCCGAGGCTGTTGCGCACGTGCCCGATGCGCAGCTCCTCGAGCAGCGCTTCCAGGCGCGCTCGCGCGCGCCCCGGTCGAGGTCGGGGCGCAGTCTCGAGGATCGCGAGGATGTTGTCCTCGACGGAGAGCTTGCGGAAGACCGACGCCTCCTGCGGCAGGTAGCCGAGGCCGAGCTGCGCGCGCCGGTGCATCGGCAGGAGCGTCACGTCCTCGTCGTCGAGGTAGATGCGGCCGCCATCGCAGGCGCACCAGCCCGACGATCATGTAGAACGCCGTCGTCTTGCCGGCGCCGTTCGGGCCGAGCAGCCCGACCACCTCGCCATACGCAACCTCGAGCGACAGGTCGCGCACGACCTGGCGCGACTTGTAGCTCTTGGCCAGGCCGGCGGCTTTGAGGACCGTCATGAGTGCGGCTGCGGGGCGGACCCGGGCGCGGCAGGCCCCGGGCGCTCGGGGGCGTCGGGCTTGCCGTTCGGGTCGATGGTGATGCGGATGCGGCCCGTGTCCCCCGGGGTTCTCTGCCTTATGGGCTGCGCGCGCATGTAGTAGACGAGCTGCGGCCTGGTGATCTCGCTGCTGGCCGTCGGAGAGCCAGGCGTCCTTGGACAGCCGCACGTGCCCGCCCACGTCATAGTCGATCTCATCCGCGTGGCCGCGGGCGAGCCCTTCTCGCGCTGCTGCTCGAAAGTCGGCGGGCGTGCCCGTGACCGTGGCGCGCGCGATGAGGTTGTCGTTGAATTCCGCCCCGCTGCATCCGAGCGGATGCTGCCGCGCGGTCGGCGTGATCCTGACGTTGCCGTCGAACATCCAGCGGCTGTCCTCGAAGTTCGAGTCCGGTCGCCGTGCATGTCGGCCGCCACGCGCATCCCGCCCTGCGAGATCGCGACGTCCGTAGAACACGAGCGTGTTGGTCTTGTAGTCGACGTCCGAGGAGCCCGCCACCAGCTGGATCGGTTGCTCGCAGGCACCGTTCGCGCCGCCAGCGAGTGCCGGGCGGGCGCCAGCCGAGCCGCGCCGGCCGCGGGAGGGGGCAGCGGCAGGCGCGGCTACGGGTGAAGTGCCATGGACCGGGATTCTAACTGAGATGACTCTCGCTTCAAGTCGGCGCCAGCCCCGTGCCATCGAGCTTGCGGCCGGTCAGAGGAGGGTGACGGGATCGCGGCGGTCGACGATCTGCGTGTTGGTGTCGAGGGAGGCGTGCTCGGTCGGACCTCGGCCGGGTTCTCGGTGCCCGGGATGAGCGCGCACCCGCACGTCGCCCTCGAACTCGACGATGCCGGCGTTCTGCTCGGCTGCCCGTGGTTGCCGCGCGCGGTCCAGTCATCGCCCGAGGACTCCCTGAACCGTAGTGGCCTGCAGCTGCTCGAGGCGCACCGCACCCTGGTCGCTGCTCCTGGGCGGCGTGCGCGGCGTGCGCGTAGGTCGGCCGGCCGTCGGGTCCGTCTGGTCGAGGTCGCGTCGCTGAGGTAGTAGCCGGGCTGCGCCGCGAGCGTCCTCGCGGCGCACCGGCGCCTCGCCTGGCGCCGCGGCGCGCGAGCCACCAGGAGCCGGCCGCAGGCGACGATCAGGAAACAGCAGGGCGACGGGGCCCGACAGCCTCACGGGCGGCGCGCCGAGCAGCAGGTCGCAGACTTCGCGCACCGCACCGGCGGCCGCCGGCGGCGCGCGTGGTGCGGGCGGCCGGCGCGAGCACGGCAGCGGGTGCGCGTCGGCGACCGCGATCGGCAGCGCCGACCGCGCCATCATCGGCAGGTCGGGCATGTCGTCGCCGACGCAGGCACATTCTGCGGCGAACGCCGAGCGCTCGCAGCGCGCGCGAGCACCGCGCCTTGTCCTCAGCCCTGCTCCAGGTGGCGCATGCCGAGCTCGCGCGCAGCGCCGCCGAGCGCCGCCGAGCGCCGGCCGGAGATGACCGCCACCTCGATGCCGGCGGCGAGCAGCGCCTTGATGCCGTCGCCGTCGCGGACGTGGAAGCACTTGAGCGCCTCGCCGTCCGGGCCGAAGTACAGCCGGCCGTCCGTCAGCACGCCGTCGACGTCGAGCACCAGCAGCCGGATGCGCGCGCGGCACGTGCGCCGCTCGGCGAGGCCGCGCCGTCATCAGACGACACCGGCGCGCATGCAGGTCGTGGACGTTGAGCGCGCCGACCAGGCGCCGCTCGCGGTCGACGACGAGCAGCGCCGTGACCCGGTGGCGCTCCATCAGCTGCACGGCCGCGGCGGCGAGTTCGCGCGGCCCGATCGTGCGGCCGCGGCGCGTCATGACCTCGCGCATCGGCGGCGCGTGCACGTCGATGCGGCGGTCGAGCGCGCGCCGCAGGTCGCCGTCGGTGAACACGCCGAGCAGTGCTCGTGCGCATCGACGACCGCGGTCATGCCGAGGCCCTTCGCGTCATCTCGAGCAGCCCCTCGCGCAGCGGTGCGTCCGGGCGCGACTGCGCGGCACCTCGTCGCCGCGCCGCATGACGTCCTCGACGTGCAGCAGCAGGCGCCGGCCGAGGCTGCCGCCCGGATGCGAGCGGGCGAAGTCCTCGGTCGGTGAAGCCGCGCGCTCGCAGCAGCGCGACCGCGAGCGCATCGCCCATCGCCAGCGTCGCGGTCGTGCTCGCGGTCGGCGCGAGGTTGAGCGGGCAGGCCTCCTCGGCACGCTGACGTCCAGGTGCACGTCGGCGGCGCGCGCGAGCGTCGAGCCGGCGTTGCCGGTCAGCGCGATCAGCGGGACGCCGAGCCGCTTCAGGGACGGCAGCAGCGCGAGCATCTCGGCGGTCTCGCCCGGAGTTGGACAGCGCCAGCAGCACGTCGCCGCGCGTGATCATGCCGATGTCGCCGTGACCGGCCTCGCCCGGGTGCAGGAAGAATGCCGGCGTGCCGGTGCTGGCCAGCGTCGCGGCGATCTTGCGCGCGATGTGGCCGGACTTGCCCATGCCGGTCACGACGACCCGGCCGTGGCAGGCCAGGCAGAGGCGGCAGGCGCGCGGCGAAGCGCGCCGTCGAGCCGCGGCGCGCAGCGCCGCGAGCGCGTCGGCCTCGATCTCGAGCGCGACGCCGCGGCCGAGGCCAGCAGCTGCGCGTCGTCCGGGTGGGCGTGTCTGGCGGCATGCATGGCGGCGTGGCCCGCGGCTACGCGCCATGATAGCGCCTGGCGCCCGGCGCAGGTCGGCCTTCCGCGCCGCGGCCGATGCCTTAAGATCGCGCCCATGGATCCCACAGCAGATCGCGGAGCTGATCCGCCAGGCGCTGCCCGGACGCCGCGTCGAGGTGCGCTCGGACGACAACACGCACTTCGCGCGCGCGTGGTCAGCGCGGCAATTCGGGGCATGCGGCCGCTCGCGCGCCACCAGCTCGTGTACCGCGCGCTCGGCGAGCGCGTCGGCCGCGAGATCCACGCGCTGTCGATCCAGGCCTACACGCCCGAGGAGTGGGCCGCCGCGGCCGAGGGCGGGCGCCGTGGATAAGCTGCAGATCCAGGGCGGCATCGCCGCTCGAGGGCGAGGTGCGCATCTCCGGCGCGAAGAACGCGACGCTGCCGATCCTGGCCGGCGCGCTGCTCGCCGACGGGCCGGTCACGATCGGCAACGTGCCGCACCTGCAGGACGTCACGACCACCATCGAGCTGCTCGGGCGCATGGGCGTGACCGTCACCGTCGATGAGCGCATGCGCATCGAGGTCGATGCCGCGCACCATCCGCGAGTGCTTCGCGCCGTACGAGCTGGTCAAGACCATGCGCGCCTCGATCCTGGTGCTCGGGCCGCTGCTGGCGCGCTTCGGCCGCGCCGACGTGTCGCTGCCCGGCGGCTGCGCGATCGGCGCGCGGCCGGTGAACATCCACGTCGCGGGGCTGCAGGCGATGGGCGCGGACATCCACATCGAGGGCGGCTACATCCGCGCGCGCGCGGAGCGCCTGAGGGGCGCGCGGCTGGTGCTCGACACGGTGACCGTGACCGGCACCGAGAATCTGATGATGGCCGCGACGCTGGCCGAGGGCGAGACCGTGATCGAGAACGCCGCGCGCGAGCCGGAGGTCGTCGACTGGCGCAATTTCCTCATCGCATGGGCGCGAAGATCGACGGCGCCGGCACCGACCGGATTGCGATCGAGGGCGTGACGCGAGCTGCGCGGCGTGCACTACGACGTGCTGCCCGACCGCATCGAGGCGGGCACCTACTGGTCGCCGGCGCGATCACCGGCGGGCACGTGCGCATCAAGAACGCCCGGCCCGAGCACCTGGAGGCGGTGATCGTCAAGCTGCGCGAGGCCGGCGCCGAGGTCGGCAGCGGCGACAACTGGGTCGAGGTCGACATGCGCGGCCGCCGGCCGCGCGCCGTCGACGTGCGACCGCGCCGCACCCGGCTTCCCGACCGACATGCAGGCGCAGTTCATGGCGCTCGACGCGGTGGCCGAGGGCGTCGGCACGGTGTCGAGACCATCTTCGAGAACCGCTTCATGCACATGCTCGAGCTGCGACGAATGGGCGCGGACATCCGCCTCGAGGGCAACACCGCCATCATTCACGGCGTGCGACGGCTCACCGCGGCGCCGGTCATGGCGACCGACCTGCGCGCCTCGGCGAGCCTGGTGCTCGCGGGCCTGGTCGCCGAGGGCGGGACCGAGGTCGAGCGCATCTATCACATCGACCGCGGCTACGAGACCATCGAGGAGAAGCTCGCGCAGCTCGGCGCGCAGATCCGGCGCGTGCCGAACTAGCCTCTGCCGAGGACTAACCTCCCTGTATTGAAGGAGTCGAGCAAAAACCACCTTTGCCGACGTAACGAAGCTGATGTCCGAAAAACGGCCGCGGCTTTTTTAATAAACTACAGAATGACCGATCGGCGCGTACCTCCTCCTCTCTATGCGGATAGGGATGATCGGACTAGGGCGCATGGGCGCCGAAATTGATGCGTAGCTGCTGCAGGGCGGTCACGAATGCGTGGCCTATGAACCCAGCCCGATGCCGTGAAGGCCTTGACCGGCTACGGCGCTCGCGGGGTAACGTCGCCGGCGGAACTGGTTCAGGGGCTCAACGCGCCGCGAGCAGTGTGGCTGATGGTACCCGCCGGCGTCGTCGACAAGATGATCGAGCAACTGCGCCCTTGCTTGAAGCCGGCGACGTGGTGATCGACGGCGGCAACTCCAATTACCACGACGACATCCGGCGCGCCGATGGCTCAAGGGTGCCGGCATCCACTACGTGGACGTGGGCACCAGCGGCGGTGTCTGGGGCTTCGAGCGCGGCTACTGCCTGATGATCGGCGGCGACGACGACGTCGTGCGCGATGCTCGAGCCGATTTCGCGGCGCTGGCGCCCGGGCGGGCGGCTGCCACGGCCCGCGGCGGACCGGCGCCGCCAGCAGCGCGGCCGCCGAGCGGGGCTACATCCATTGCGGACCGTCGGGCGCGGGCCATTTCGTGAAGATGGTCCACAACGGATCGAGTACGGGCTGATGGCCGCGTACGCCGAAGGGCTGAACATTCTGCACCACGCCAATGCCGGCAAGAAGCCCGAGGTCGACGCCGAGACGGCACCGCTTCTGCGCAGCCCGCGCTACTACCAGTATCAGCTCAACCTCGCCGAGATCACCGAGGTCTGGCGGCACGGCAGCGTCATCTCCTCGCGGCTGCTGGATCTCACCGCCGCGGCGCTCCGGGACGGCCCTGACCGGCATTTCGCGGGCCGCGTGTCCGATTCGGGCGAGGGGCGGTGGACGGTGAGGCGGCCATCGACGAGGGCGTGCCCACGCCCGTGCTGGGCGCGGCGCTGTATTCGCGCCTCGCGTCGCGCGGCGGCGGACTTCGCCGACAAGCTGCTCTCGGCGATGCGGCTCCAGTTCGGCGGGCACGAAGAGAAGCCCTGATATGGCGACCGAATACCGTCCGATGCCCTGGTCCTCTTCGGCGCGACCGGCGATCTGCGACGCAAGATCTTCCCGGCGCTCTAGGAGCTGGTGAGGCGCGGCCCCCTGGACGTCCCGGTCGTCGGCGTCGCCGCGTCGGGTTGGAACTCGAGAAGCTGGCTGCAGCGCGCCCGCGACAGCCTGAAGAGTCGGCCGCGCGTCGAGAGGCCGCGTTCGCGAAGCTCGCGGCGCTGCTGCGCTACGTCGACGGCGACTACAAGGAACCGCGCACCTTCGACGCGCTCCGCAGCAGGCGCTGGGCGACGCGCAAGCGGCCGCTGCAACTACCTCGCCATCCCGCCGAGCATGTTCCCGGCGGTCATCGAGCAGCTAGCCGATGCCCAGCGGGAACGGCGCCCGCGTGGTCGTCGAGAAGCCCTTCGGCCGCGATCTCGCAGTCGGCGCAGCGAGCTCAACCAGTCGCTCACGAGCTCTTCCCCGAGAACGGCATCTTTCGCATCGACCACTACCTCGGCAAGGAGCCGGTGCAGAACCTGCTGTACTTCCGGTTCGCCAACTCCTTCCTCGAGCCGATCTGGAACCGCAACTACGTCGACGAGCGTGCAGATCACCATGGCCGAGAACTTCGGCGTCGAGGGCGCGGCAAGCTTCTACGAGGAGACCGGCGCCATCCGCGACGTCATCCAGAACCACCTGCTGCAGTCGTGGCGCTGCTGGCCATGGAGCCGCCGGTCAACGCTCACGGCGAGGCGATCCGCGACGAGAAGGCCAAGGTGCTGCGGGCGATGCGGCCGCTGCGATCCGCCGAGCGTCGTGCGCGGCCAGTTCACGGCTACGCGCAGGAGCCGGGCGTCGCCCGGATCGCAGGTCGAGACTTCGCCGCCGTCGCGCCTGTACGATCGACTCGTGGCGCTGGAGCGGCGTGCCGTTCTTCATGCGCGCCGGCAAGTGCCTGCCGGTGACCGCCACCGAGGTGATCGTGGAGCTGAAGCCGCCGCCGGCCGCGTGTTCGGCGCCCGCATCGAGCGGCCGAACCACCTCCGCTTCCGCCTCGGCCCCGACGTCGCCATCGCGCTGGGCGCCCGCGCCAAGAAGCCCGCGACGCGATGGTGGGCGGGACGTCGAACTCTCGTCGCCCGGCAGCAGGGGGAAAGATGGACGCCTACGAGCGCCTCCTCGGCGACGCGATGGTCGGCGACCAGCGCTCTTCGCGCGCGAGGACGTGGTGGAGGCCGCGTGGGCCATCGTCGACCCGATGCTACGTCGCACGACGGTGCACGAGTACGTGCCGGCAGCTGGGGTCCGCGCGCCGCCGATGACCTGATCGAGGGCCATTGCAGTTGGCACGATCCCGGACGCACGCCCGCAGGCCTGGACCCGCTCGTGTGCTCCCGCGCAGGCTGAGCCCTGAATGAGGCGCGCCCCTCTCATCCGCTTGCTCGCCGCGGCAGGTGTCCTGCTGTTCGCCGCAGCGGTGCTGGCAGCTCCTGCGAGCGACAGCGCACGCATCGAGCGCATCCTCGCGCAGACCCCTCTCATCGACGGTCACAACGACCTGCCCTGGGAGATCCGCGCCCGCTTCGGCGGCGACCTCACCCGCTATCGATCTGGGCTCCTCGACCCTCGCGCTGCCGGCGCCGCCGGGTGAGCCGCCGCTCATGACGGACATCCCGCGCCTGCGCGCCGGACACGTCGGCGCGCAGTTCTGGTCGGTGTTCGTCGACCCGGCCAATAAGGGCGCGGCGGCCGTGCAGGCGACGCTCGAGCAGATCGAGCTCGTCAAGGCGATGTGCACGCGTTATCCGAAGGACCTGGCGATGGCTTACGACGCCGCCGACATCGTGCGCGAGCACCGCGCGCACCGCATTGCCTGCCTGATCGGCGTGGAGGGTGGCCACCAGATCAATGACTCACTCGCGGTGCTGCGCGCCTACTACGACCTGGGTGCGCGTTACATGACGCTCACCCATGCCGCCAACACCGCCTGGGCGGATTCCGCCACCGATGCGCCCGCGCACCACGGCCTGACGCCCTTCGGCGAGGCGGTGGTGGGGGAGATGAACCGTATCGGAATGCTGGTGGACCTCTCGCACGTGTCCGAAGACACCATGCGTGCGGCGCTGCGGGTGACGCAGGCGCCGGTGATTTTCTCGCATTCCTCGGCGCGCGCGCTGGTGGATCACCCGCGCGACGTGAGCGACGCGGTGCTCACGCTGGTCGCGGCCAACGGCGGCGTCGTGATGGTCGACTTCCTGCCCGACTATGTCTCCGAGGCCAAGCGCCGCTGGTCGGCCGAGTTCGCCGCGGAGCAGGCGCGCCTGAACAGCCCGCCTTTCGGCGGTCTCTACATCGGGCAGCCCGAGCGTATCGCCGCCGCGCTTGCGCGCTGGCAGGCAGAGCACCCGGCCCCCGTCGTCACGCTCAAGGACGTGGCCGACCACATCGAGCACATCCGCAGCGTTGCCGGCGCAGACCATGTCGGCCTCGGCTCGGACTTCGACGGTATACCCGGGGGGCCTGCGGGACTCGAGGGGGTCGATAAGTTCCCGGCCCTGCTGGCGGAGCTGGCGCAGCGCGGCTGGAGCGATGCCGACCTTGCCAAGCTCGCCGGTGCGAATCTGCTGCGGGTCTTAAGCCAGGCGCAGGCCGTGAGCGAGCGCCTGAGCCGCCAGCGCGGACCCTCGAACGCAACCCTCAGCCTCCTCGATGGGCCACCCCCGCGAGCGCCCTGAAGCGTGCCCCTCACTGCGCGGCGAGATCCCCCAGCGCATCCTTCAGCGGCCCGAGCCAGGGCTCGAAATGGCGCCACTGCTCCAGGCCCTCTGAGTACAGCGGCCGCCGCACCTGCTCGGAGCTCACGGTCTGCACGACGCGCCGGGTTTCGTAAAAGCGCAGGCATTGCTCCTCGAACGGCAGTCCACAGTAATCCAGCAGGCCGCGTACCTCGCCCTCCAGATCGGTCACCAGGCGCTCGTACTGCACGCGGTGCACGCGTCCGGGCAGTACACGGTCAAAGTGCGCCATGAGGCTTACGTAGTCGCGGTAGTAGCGCCCGAGATCGGTGAGTTGTAGGTGAACCAGGCCCGCGCTGAAAGTGCTGTTTGAAGTTGGCGAAGCAGGCGGCGAGCGGCGAGCGCCGCGCATCGATGATGCGCGCGTTGGGCAGCATCAGGTGAATCAGCCCGGTCTGCAGGAAATTCATGGGCATCTTGTCGATGAACCGTGGCCGCCCCAGAGCGCGGCTGGGGCGTGTCTGCGCCAGGTAGCGGGCTCCGAGCGCGCGCAGCTGCCCGCTGCTCAGGCGCGCGATGGTCTGCGGGTAGATGGCTGGCTCGCCCGGCTCCTCGCGCAGGCCGAGTTCGAACGCCAGCACGTGCACGTCGAACAGTTCCCGCGTGCCCTCGACCTGCGAGTGGCTCGCCAGGATCTGCTCCAGCAGCGTGGAGCCGGAGCGTGGCAGCCCGACGATGAAGATCGGATCTGCGGCTGGGTCACCCCAGCCGCTGCGCGCGGCGAGAAAGTCGGCATCGAAGAGCCGCTGGCTACGCTGCACCAGGGCAGCGTTCTGTTCCGCGTCGTACTGCACCTGGGCGCGCCTGAGCGCATTGCCCCGCGCGTAGTGGTCGAAGGACTCGCGGAAATTCTTTTCATCCTCTAGCGCCTTGCCGAGGGCAAATTCAAACTGCAGCCGGTCATCATCGGTGAGATCCGTGCGCGCGAGCCGCTCAGTCATGACCTCGATGTCCATGCCACTGAAGCGCACCGTCTTGAGATTTGCCAGCGAGAACCAGGCCTCGCCGAACTGTGGCTTAAGTTCTGCACTACGCCGGTAGGCGGCGATCGATTCATCCAGGCGCCCGATGCTGCGCAGGATGTGGCCGTAGTGGAGCCACACCCATTCGTTGTCCGGGAAGCGCGCCGCAAGATCCGCGACGAGCGTCGCGGCGCGCTCATTCTGGCCGAGGAGCGTGTACGCCGAGGCCTCGAGCGTGCGGCACACCAGGTTCTGCGGATCCTGCACCAGCAGGCGCTCCAGGAGCGGCAGCATGAGCGCGCCTTTTTGCTGCATATACAGGACCCGCACCAGTTCCAGGCGCGAGCGGCCGTCGCCCGGCGCAATCCGCAGGCACTCGCCGAGGAGACGCTCGGCTTGGCGGTAGTCGTCGCGTGCCGCGGCAACCTGCCCGCGCAGGCGCAGGGCGCCCAGGTCCTCGGGGTTGGCGGCCAGGGCGCGCTGCAGCAGCGTCTCGGCATAGCCCATGCGCAGCTGCCTGAAGGCGGCGTCGGCTTCCGCAAGATGGGTGTCCTCGGGGACGAGGCTGGCGAAGCGTGCGTAGGTGCGGTCGCACTCCGCCGGCTCTCCAAGCTGGGCGTACACGAGCGAAAGCTCGCGCCAGGCCTGCGCGAGATCCGGCTGCAGCTGTAATGAGCGCGTCAGCGCCGCGCGCGCGCCGGTCACATCGCCTCGCGCCCGCAGAGTGCGTCCAAGTTCCAGCTGCAGGAGCGCGGAATCGGGCTGCTTGCTGGCGAGCGCGCCGAAGGTCTCGGCAGCGCCCTCCAGGTTCCCGGCGCTGCGGCGTGCGGTACCGAGCAGCAGGACGGCGGTCGGGTGCCCGGGCTGGGATGCCAGGATCGCCTCCGCCTCGCGTGCGGCCGCCGACGGGTCGCTCTCCAGCAGCGCCGCCGCGCGCATCAGTCTCGCGTCCAGATCTTCCGGCGCACCCAAGCCGTCCTCCTTCGCTCTCAGGCGCGCGGTAGAATTGCGGCCTGTTAACCGAAAGGACCTTAGGGGAAGGCTTTGAGCAACGTCAATCCCGCGATCCAGGAGAGTGAGGCGGTGCTGCGTACGCTGCAGGCCTACCGGGCGGCGTCTGCCGCCGGGCGCAGCGCCGAGGCAGATCAGCTGCTGACGCGCGTCGCCCAGAGCGCCCCCGCGCACCCGGCGGTACTCAACGAACTCGGGCTGCGGATGATGAGCGCCGGTTCCCCCGACAAGGCGCGCGAGCTCTTCACGCGCGCCACCCAGGCCGACCCGGTGAGCCCGGCGCTGTGGTCGAACCTGGCGGCGAGCCTGCACGCCCTGAATTTTCTGCCCCAGGAGTTCGAGGCCCTGGAGCGGGCGCTTGCCCTGGAGCCGCGGCATACGGGCTCCCTGCTGCAGAAGGGCACGCTGCTCGAGACCCGCGGGGACGTGCGCAATGCCGCGCAGGTATTTCGCAACGCACTCGCTACGCTGCCAGGCGGTGCTGCCCCGCCGCCGAGCATCGCGGAGGTCGTGACCCACGCCCGCCAGGTCATCGCCGATGACGATGCGGCGCTCAGTGCCGCCATCGAGGCGCGCGTCGCCCCGGTCCGCGAAAGTCATGGGGCGGGCGGTTACCGGCGCGTCGAGCGCTGCCTGGAGCTGCTCACCGGCAGGCGCCGCCGCTTCGACCCGCAGCCGACGTTCATGTACTTCCCCGAGCTGCCGGCGATCGAGTTCTTCGGGCACGAGCAGTTTGCATGGCTCGGGGCGCTGGAGGCCGCCACCGAGGATATCCGCGCGGAACTCATGAGCGTCCTGGTCGCCGACCGGGCCGGCCTTGAACCCTACATCGACTATCCGTCCGGCGTGCCACTCAACCAGTGGCGTGAGCTCAATAAGTCACGGCGCTGGAGCGCCTACTACCTGTGGAATCAGAGTGTGCCGCACCAGGAGCATCTGGCGCGATGTCCCCACACCGCTCAGGCACTGCGGCACACTCCGCAGTGTGACGTCGCGGCGCGCGCCCCGACCGCCTTCTTTTCGATCCTCGACCCCCATACCCGTATCCCGCCGCACACGGGGGTTACGAATACGCGCCTGACCGTGCATCTGCCGCTCATCGTCCCACCCGGCTGCGGCTTCCGGGTCGGGAGCGAGACGCGCGAATGGGTCCCGGGACACGCCTGGGTCTTTGACGACACGATTGAACACGAGGCCTGGAATGAGTCGGACGCGGCGCGCGCGATACTGATCTTCGACATCTGGAACCCGTTGCTGAGTGCCGCGGAGCGCGACGTGGTCCGGGCTGCCACCGAAGTAATCGGCACCTACTACGGTACTTCCGGCCAGGAGGGCCTGTGAGAGCGCCGCAGTCGCTGATGACCGCCGCCGCGTGCCTCGTCGCGCTTGCAGCCGCGGATACGGCGCGTGCGGCCCCTTGGCCGAACAACTGCAGGCCTGCGCTGCAATTGCCACCGACGCCGAACGCCTGGCGTGCTTCGACGGGCTGTATCATCGGGAGGCCGTGCCGGCGCCCGCTGCTGCCGCCCCACGGGCCGCCACTTCAACGACGCCCGCCGCGGCGCGGCCCGCAGCTCCGACCGCGGCCGCGCCGGCCGCTGCAGCGAGTGCCGCTCCCGCGGCCGCCGCGCCGAGCAAGGAGACCTTTGGCCTGTACTCCGCCGAGCATCCGACGGTTCCGCTCACCATCGAATCCATCAGTGCACGCGTGATTGCTTTCGGGCGCCATTCCGATGGTCATCCCACGGTAGCACTCGAGGGAGGTCAGCTGTGGGAGCTGGATGAGAGTGACCCGCTATTGGCGGTCGGAGACATGGTCACGATCAGGCGCGCGGCACTTGGTTCCTTCCTCCTCACCACCGCCAGCAAGCGCACGCACCGGGTGAGCCGGCTGCGCTGAGCGCATCACCGCCGCCGCCAACCGTTCACTGGCGGCGAAGCGGTGCCGGTTACTGCGGCCCGGGGCGGGCCCGAGCGCTGCCGGAGCGCCCGTGCGATTCTCCCGGACCCACCCAGTGCGCGGCGTTGGCTCAAGGGTTTCGGGCTGGCAAAAAAAAGCGGCGGGCTTTGCAGCCCGCCGCCAGAGCTCAAGTCAGACGATTTCTTAGAACTGCGCGGACACCGTCGCGAACAAGTACCGGCCCATGGCGTCGTAGACACCCGGGAAGGTATTGCCGTTGCAGTTTGCGCCCGCCGGGCTGCTGGTGGAGCAGTCCGAGCCCACCACGATCGGCGGATCCTTGTCGGCGATGTTGTTGACACCGACCTGCATGCGCACGTTCTTCGCCAGGTTGAACGCCGCCGTCAGGTCGAGGTAGTTGTACGCCGGATGCGCGAGGTCGGCAGGAAGGCGCTGCCCGTGAGCTGCGGATTGGTGCTCAGCAGCTCGGTCGTGTCGGCGCCGATGTAGCGCCACCGGGCCGTCAGATCCAGACCGTCCCACGGAGTTGACCAGGTCGCGTTCAGCACGTGACGCCAGGTCGGGTTCGCGGCACCGCAGATCGAGCCGAAGAGACCGACGCAGTCATACGACGGACCGCCGGCAAGCGGGGTGGTCGCCAGCGACTGCAGCTTGGTGCCCTCGAAACCGAAAGACAGTGATCCGAGCTGCCGCAGCGGTACCCGGTAGTTGCCCTTGAAGTCGAAGCCCTTCGTGGACAGTTCGCCGGCGTTGACGTTCAGGTCCGACACGTAACCGGTTGGCTGCAGCCACAGGGAGCCCGTGGGCGAGCGGTGCACCGCCAGACAGTAGCTGGAGCTTGCGCTGCCGCTGGTCAAGCAGTTGTTGAGCACGGTATCGCCGCCGAGCGGTCCGATAACGTCCTTGATCTTGATGTTGAAGTAGTCCACCGAGAACAAGAGGTTCTGCACGAACGATGGGGTGAACACCACGCCGACCGAGTAGGTGTCGGCGGTTTCCGGCTGCAGGTTCGGGTTACCGCCCAAGAGGCCGTTGTACTGGTTAGCCGAGTTGGGCTGGATGTGACCGTACTGTGCCGCGGAAACCCCGGTAAGCGCGCACGCCGCCGCAGAGGCCGTCGGATGTGCGCCGGAGCACGGGTCTGAGGAGCCGTCGAGGCCGACCATCTGCGGGGTGTACAGCTCGGCGATGTTCGGCGCGCGCACCGCGCGCTGATAGCTGGCGCGGACCAAGAGGTCATGCACCGGTTTCTACTCTAAACCCAGCTTGTAGGTGTCGGTCTTGAAGCCTTCGCTGTAATTCGAGTAGCGGTAGCCGCCCTCGAAGGCGAGCGAGTCGGCAAGCGGCAGATGCTCCAGGATGGGCAGGCGCATCTCCGTGAACACCTCACGCACGTGGAAGTCACCGGACACGGGCGGCGTAGGTCCGCCGGAGCCGGCCGCGTTGCCCTGCTGCGAGAGCTCGTCCGGCAGGAAGTCGGACGACTCGGAGCGGTACTCAGCGCCGATGTTGACCTGCAGGCCGTTGTCAGCCGTTGGCAGCTTGATGCCGTACTTGCCCAGATCGCCGGTGATGTTGCCGGACACGACCTGTTCGGCCACCGTTGACTGGACAAGCAGCGGTACCGAGAGGTACTTGAGCGCCGCCGGGGTGACACCCGTCGGGCTCCAGATGTTCCACGGCACGCACGCCGTGTCGGTGCCGGACACGGCCGAGGCACACGCCGGGCCGTTCGCGGTCGGTACCACGTTCAGTGAATTGATGATGTTGGCGTTCGAGAAATAGTTCTCGTTGCCATTGCTGTTGTCGACCGTGCCGCGCTGCGCGTACACGTCCCAGTGCCAGGCGTCCGCAAAGTCGCCCTTGAGGCCGAATACCAGGCGCATCGAGTCGCTGCGGAAGGTCGCGATACGCGGGCCGCCCTCGACGTTACGACGCAGGATGTAGGTGTTGATGCCCGGATAGACCTTGCCACCGATAGTCTCGGTCGGATTCCCCTGGGCGGCCAGATTGGCCGGGCTGCACAGCGTTGAGGCTTCCTGGGGCGTCAGCAACGGGTCGGCGCACGGGATGAACGCGGGCTGACCGAAGTCACCGCTGGCGGCGATCTGCGCCTGGGACTCGTTGCGGGTCCACATCAGTTCCATGTAAGCGTTCACATGGGAGTTGATGTCGTAGTTGACGAAGGCGCCACCCGTCCAGCGCTCGTTCGGCGTCTGGTAGTAGTTCAGCGGCCCGTAGTTGTACAGGTCGGTCGCGGGATTGAACGTGCGGAACTGGCCGGTCTTCGGATCCACCGTGTGGTAGAGCAGGTCGGAGCCTTGGTTACCGTAGGCGAGGAACAAGCCGCCGCGCGAGGTGTAGGAACCGGCGCACTGCAGCGTCGTCGCCGTCGCCGGGCCGAGCGTACAGGCGCTGTAGTCGTACTTGCTCTGCAGCGCTGCACCCTGGTTGTCGTAGGTGACGTAGGCGGTCGCGTTGCCCTTGCCGTCGGCAAAGTTCGAACCCATCAGGATCGAGAAGTTCTTGCCGAAGCCGGTGTTGACGCGGCTGTCAGGGAGCGGATCGCCCGGCGGCGGTCACAACCGGGGCGGCCGTATTGTTGTTGCCGTGCTCGTTGAAGTGGTAGCCGGCATCGACCTTCACGCCCTCGAAATGCGTGTTGAGGACGAAGTTGACGACACCCGCGACGGCGTCGGCGCCGTACACCGCGGAGGCGCCGCCGGTCAGGACGTCGACGCGCTCGATCAGGGCCGCCGGAATCTGGTTGATGTCGGAATAGTTGCGGCCGTCGCCGGTGCCAGGGCCCAAGCGGCGTCCGTCGACGAGGACCAGGGTGCGCTGCGTGCCTAGGCCGCGCAGGTCGACCGTGGCCGTGCCGTCGGCACCGTTGGAGGTCGTGGAGTTCATCCCGGCGAATACCATCGGCAGGTTGTTCAGGATGTCTTCGACGCGGGTGAGACCGGTCGCTGCGATGTCCGTCGCAGTGACTGAGGTGATCGGGCTGATCGACGTCTCATTCGGCGTCTGCAGGCGCGAACCGGTAACCACCACCTCTTCGACCGGGGCGGCGGTAGCGGCGGGGCCGGGGCTTCCTGAGCGTACAGCGCCGTAACCCCCGCAACAGCGGATGCCGTTGCCAGGGCAAAGCGCACCGCTCGTTGCAAGCTGCGACTATTCGCCATGTGTAGATTCCTCTGAATAATTTGTTTGTAGGGAAAAAGTCTCTGGCGACCCGCCGTGTCCGGGTAAGTCTTTCCCTGGGTCCGCCTGACTTTGCGGCGCATTAGAGCATGCAGTTCAGGTGTTGCCAACCCGCCTCTCGGCGCGAAAGGCGCCACCGCAGGGGTTACAGAGCCGAGATCGCTCCCGGAGCGCGTTGCGGTCTGCAACAGAATTCGGGGGGTCCGACGCGCCCCGGGCGGGGAGGGTGAGCGGAGTCCGCGGCTCAGCTCAGGCGAACCAGCAGTTGGTGGCCACAGTGATACGGGTGTCACGGCCGTAGAAGGGCGAGACTTCGTGGAAGGGAAAGGCGGGAAAAACCAGCAGCTGTCCTGCCTCGAGCCGTGCGTTGAGCGGGCCGACCGCAAAGGCGGATTTCAGCCTGCGGTTGGCAGGTCCAGGTAGGCATCCGCCCCGACCGGGTATCGAGGAACCTCAGTACGCCGCTCTCGGGGTGCTCCGGGGGCTGCTCCCCGGCACGCACGCAGTACACCGCCGACCAGGAGGCGAGCGCGTGGTTGTGGGCGACGAATGAGCCGGCGTAGCGGGTGACGTGAAACCAGGTGTGGTTGTGCAGGGTGAGGCGCGACAAGGTCTTCCGGCTGCAGATCAGAGATGTCGGAGCGCCGTCTGAACGATGGAGTCGAGTACGAAGGCCCGCAGCTCCTGCACGCAGGGTTCCGGCCAGCGGAAGAGATTGAAGCGGCTCTCGAACGTCTCCTCCTGGGGGGTCTGGCTGGGCGTCGGATTGCGGTTCTCGTCGTTCTCCCGGGCGAGAAACAGCGCCTCCAGTTCCCGGTTCAGGCGCTCGCAGGGCCGCAGGAGGGTCTCCGCGAGGGGGGTCGCGAAGACAGCGCTGCACCTGAGGCCCTCACCATGGCGGCGGCTTTCCTGGCCTGCCGCCTCGAAACCGGGCCCGTGCAATCACCAGGATGATGTCTGACGGGGCGGTTGAGTGCCACTTCGTAGCCGATTCCGCTCGGAAAAGCAGTCATGTGGCCCGGAGTTGGCTGCCAAATGTGGTGATTTACGCTGAACGCGGGCCTAAGCATCGCATTTCCGGCATCCACATATCCGGTCCGCATCCTGAGCGTCGTAGAGCCTCACCGCGCCGCTGTCCCCGGCGGGCGCGGGCGGGCGCGGCCACGCAGTAGATCATGCACCAGGAGCTGTTGTGGGCGGCTGCCGGCGAGGCAGCCGTCCGGGCGTATGAGTACGAAACGCGCCCGCGCCTGCAGCCGCAGGGCGGCGATATGGTCCTCCGGGAGTAGAGGCTGGCCGCGTTTACGATCGCGGCCACAGGCGCCCAGCATCTCAGCCTGCAGCTGGCGCATCGGCTCATCCGTCCATCCGAAGAGGTCCTCGCGGCTGCGGAATGCGAGTGCGTTCTCGAGCGTCGAGGGTCCGCGTTGTTCGGGCTGCGCGCGTGCCCGCAGCAGCGCTGCCAGCTGCGGGTTCAGGCCGGTGCCGCTCGTCAGGGGCAGGGAAGCAAAGGGCGTGGCGAAGATTGCCCGCAGGGGCGGCGGCGCAGTCATGGCGGGGCCTCCCCTGGCCGAGCTGAGCGGCCAGGCCGGCGAGTTCTGCAGCGTAGTGGCGGGCACGGCCGGAGGAGCGGCGGTACAGCCCCTCGCGCACCTGCCAGACACTCGCGGTCTTGATGCTCGCCGGGCGCGCGGCGAAATCGAGGTAGGTATCCTTCCACGGCAGTCCGCAGAACTCAAAGAGCCGCTGCGCGGTCTCACGCGGGTGGCGGACCAGGGTGTCGTAGCTCAAGTCGAACATATCCTCGCGGTACAGAGCTTCCCAGTGTGCCATCAGCCGGCGGTACTGGCGGAAATAGTGGCCGATGTCATCCAGATCGAGGGCGTAACTGAGCCGCGGATCCAGCGGCAGGAAGTAGATCGACAGGCACGTGTCCAGGGCGTCGCGGATGGTATGCACGATGCGCGCCTGCGGAAACAGCGTTTTGATGAGACCGATATAAAAGAAGTTGTCGGGGCGCTTATCCGTCACCCAGCTGGCGCGCGGGTAGAGCCGGGCCAGGCTGTCGCGGTACTGCTGTGCAAGCGGCACGAGGCTCGCGGCCGGGAGTCGCGACATGGCCGCCGGGAAGGGCGAGAGGTGCGCCTGCACCAGGCGCGGCAAAAGATCGAGCTCCCCGGCGGCCGCCACGCGCGCATCGGCGCCGAGCAGATGCTCGGCGAGCGTGGAGCCTGAACGGAACATGCCGCAGATGAAGATCGGCTGCGGCGCAGCCGCGGACGCCGCTGAAACGGCGGCCGCGCGTGCCGGAAAGGCGCCGATCAGGGCATCGACGCAAGCCTCAAGCGCGGCGCGGTCATAGTGCGCCGGCGGCTGGGTACTGGCGCGGCTGTCAGCATTGGCCGCGCGCGCCGCGGCAAACGCTTCCCCGTAGGCGCCGGCAGCATCCAGCGCGCGTGCCAGCGCGAAGCCGAGGGCCGCACGCTCACCCGGCGTGGGATCGGCGCGCCGCAGCGCCGCCTGCAGTCGCAGGATCAGGGGATCCTGCGCCGTGCTGAACTCGCGCAGCTGCGCATAGCGTGCCAGCGCCTCGTAGGCGTCGGGGTTGCCCTCGAGAATGCGCTCGTACGTGGCCGCCGCCTGGGCGCGCTCGCCGCGATCGCTTTGCAGGTTGGCGAGATTCATGAGGGCGGGTACGTACCCGGGCGACAGATGCAGCGCCAGGCGCAGCTCCCGCTCGGCTTCCTCGTCACGGCGCAGGCAGTCGGTGAGGATCACCGCGCGGTTGAGGTGCACTTCCTCGGGGCCGCCGACGCCATGTCTGAGCGCCTGCCCGTAGGAGGCGAGAGCGGCCTCGAACTGACCTGCACGCCGCTGCAGCAGTCCGAGGTTGTACCAGGAGTCCGCAAATTGCGGCCAGCGCGCGAGCAGGCGCTGGTAGAGGTCGATGGCGGCGGCGAGCTCGCCGGCGCCGGCGAGCCGCTCGGCCTCACGGATCAGGCGCTGCGGCGTGTCGGGGGGCGCCATCGCTCACGCGTCCGGCGCGTACCACAGCTCAACGTCCGCGCAGCCCTGCACGGCGCGCCAGGCGACGAGGGACTTCTCCTGCGCCAGCAGCGCCCGCACCGCCTGCTCCTTGCCGGCCCCGCCCACCACGAACACCGGCTCGCGCACGGTGGCCAGAAGTTCCGGGGTCACGCTGACGGCTGACAGGCCGTCGGGGCGCTGCACCGGGATGGCGTAGCGGCCGCGCGCGCGCTCGATGTCGCCCGGGGTGAAGAGCGAGGCGGTGTGGCCGTCGGCGCCGAGGCCGAGGAGTCCGAGTCCGATGTGGATCCCGGAACTCAGCAGCGTGGTGAGTGCCGCCTCGTACGCCGCGGCCGCCTCATCGAGGGGCAGCTCGGTGCGTACGCGCAGCAGCGACTCCGGGGGCAGCGCCAGTGCCTCCAGCAGCAGGCGCGACTGGTGGTAGTTGCTGGCGCTGGAATCGGCCGGCACGTAGCGCTCATCGCTGAACAGCACGTGCAGCCGGTCATCGTGAACGAGAGGCTGGCGCGCGAGTGTGCGGTAGGCGGCCATCGGGGTGGTGCCGCCGGCGAGCATGACGGCGCTGGCGCAGCGTGCGCTCAGCGCCCGTCCGAGGCGCTCGGTGAGGGCGGTATCGAGCTCGGCGCGTGAACTGAAGGTGCGGGTCGTGAGGGTGGTCATGGTGGATGCGGGCGCTCCCCGACCTGCGCGCGTATGTCGAAGGCACGCCCGCCGCGCAGGCCGCGCAGGAGGACGGTGGTGCCGGGCTTGTGGCTCGCGATGCGCCCGAGGGCGTCCTGGGCGCTGTGCGGCGGGCTGCCGTCGATCTCGGTGAGCAGGTCTCCGGGCTGCAGCCCCGCCTGCTGCGCAGGGCTGCCGACGTAGAGGTTGCCGATGACGACCCCGGACTGCGCGAGCCCGAGCTGCCGCGCCTGCTCGTCCGAGAGGTCCTCCGGCACGATACCGATCCAGCCGCGGATGACGCGGCCGTGCGCGACGATCTCGCTTAACACCCCGCGCACCATATTGACCGGGATCGCAAAACCGATGCCCTCGACACCGATGTTCTTGGCCACGATGGCGGTGTTGATCCCCACGAGCGCCCCGGACGTATCCACCAGGGCGCCCCCGGAATTGCCGAAGTTGATGGCGGCGTCGGTCTGGATGAAGTCCTCGAGCGGGGCGATGCCCAGCTGCTGGCGGCTGGTGGCGCTGACGATGCCGTGCGTCACGGTCTGTGACAGACCGACCGGGTTGCCGATCGCCAGCACCACGTCGCCGACCTTCAGCAGGTCCGAGCGCCCGAATATCGCCACCGGCAGGGGTGTGACGTCGATCTTCAGCACCGCAAGGTCGGTGTCCGGGTCGCGGCCGACGATCTTGGCGTCGGCCACCCGGCCGTCGGCGAGCTGCACGCGGATCGAGTCGGCATTGGCGATGACGTGGTGGTTGGTGACGATGTGGCCACTTTCATCGACGATCACCCCGGAGCCGAGGCTGCGCTCGATGCGCTGCCGGTAGCGCGGCATGTAGTCGCCGAAGAGCTCTCCCAGGGAGGGCGCGACCCGCTCGGTGACGACGCGCGCGGCGTAGACATTCACGACCGAGGGGGCGCCGCGCTGTACCGCCGCCGCGTAGCTGACCGGCGCCACGGCGGCGGCCCCGGGGGCGGGCGCGGCCGGTGCGCCACTGCCGGCGCCGCCGCCGCGGATCAGCTCCGGCCGCGCTGCGACGATCAGGAAGGCCAGCGCCAGGCCCCCGATTACCGATCCGGCGATGAATATCAGTCCGCGCCCGAGGCGGTTCAGCATCATTGAGCTCCGGGGAAACCCGTGCGGGCGCGCGTGCGCGCGCGCCCGGAAGGGGGTGTTCGATTGTGTATAATGCGCCGCCCCCCGCAAGGTATGAAATCGCGCGTGACCTTGAGCCACGTCCGCACGGCGGCGGCGAGAACGCGAACCGAAGGTGGCGGGCGTGCAGTTAAAGCGGGAGGCGGGTGGATGGCGGATCACGCAGTTGTCGCCGACGAAGTTGTCGACTTAAGCCGGCGCAAATTCCTCACACGGGCCACCATCGCCACCGGCGCGGTGGGCGCAGCTTTTGCCGTCGTGCCGTTCATCGAGTCCTGGGAGCCTTCCGAGCGCGCGCTCGCCCAGGGGGCGCCCTCGGAGCTGGATCTCTCCAAGCTCGAACCCGGGCAGATGACCACCACCGTGTGGCGCCGCTCGCCGATCTATGTCGTGCGGCGCACCCCGGACATGGTGGCGCGCATCGCAGGTCACGATGCGGACCTCAAGGACCCGAACTCCGAGCACTCCATCCAACCCTCGTACGCCAAGAACAACGACCGTGCGCGCAGCGCCGAGTACCTGGTACTGATCGGGACCTGCACGCACCTCGGGTGCCTGCCCAAGCAGCGCTTCAGCGCCGGGGAGCTCTACCCGAGCTGGCCCGGGGGTTTCTTCTGTCCCTGCCACGGCTCGCGCTTCGATCTGGCGGGACGGGTGTTCAACGGCTCCCCGGCCTCGACCAACCTCGTGGTGCCGCCGTACTCGTATCCGAACCCGCATACGCTTTTGGTCGGTGTCGATGAGAAAGGAAGCGCCTGATGGCCCCTAACAGCGCAGGCGGCGCCCCGTCGCCGCTGCCGGAGAAGAAGGGCCTGTGGGCCTGGATCAACAAGCGCCTGCCGGTGACCGAGTTCATCGACGAGCAGCTGACCGGGTACTTTGCGCCGAAGAACTTCAACATCTGGTACTACTTCGGCTCGCTCGCGCTGCTGGTGCTGGTGCTGCAGCTCGTCACCGGCATCTTCCTCACCATGTTCTACAAGGTGGGCGAGACGACCTCGTTCGACTCGGTCGAATACATCATGCGCGAGGTCAACTACGGCTGGCTGATGCGCTACCTGCACTCCACCGGCGCCTCGGCGTTCTTCATCGTCGTCTACCTGCACATGTTCCGGGCCTTCCTGTATGGCTCCTACCGCAAGCCGCGCGAACTTTTGTGGCTGTTCGGCATGGCGGTGTACCTGGCGCTGATGGCGGAGGCCTTCATGGGCTACGTGCTGCCCTGGGGCAACATGTCCTTCTGGGGCGCGCAGGTGATCGTGAACCTCTTCGGCACGATCCCCGGCATCGGCCCGGCTCTGGTGGAGTGGATCCGCGGCGACTATGGCATCGCGGATGCGACCCTGAACCGCTTCTTTGCCCTGCACGTGGCGGCGATCCCCTTAGGACTGCTGCTGCTCGTGGCACTGCACCTCGTCGCGCTGCGCCGCACCGGCTCGGGCAACCCCGACGGCATCGAGATCAAGGAGAAGGTCGGGCCGGACGGCAAGCCCCTCGATGGCATCCCGTTTCACCCGTACTACACGGTGAAGGATGTATTCGGCGTCGGCGTCTTCTTCGTCCTGTTCGCCATCATCGTATTCTTCGTGCCCACCCTCGGCGGCCTCTTCCTCGAGGCGCCGAATTTCGACCCGGCGAACCCGCTGTCGACGCCCGAGCACATCGCCCCGGTGTGGTACTTCACGCCCTTCTACGCGATCCTGCGTGCGGTGCCGGACCAGCGCCTGGGCGCGCTGCTCATGATGCTCGCGGTGGTGTCGTTCCTCTTCATGCCCTGGCTGGACCGCTCGCCGGTGAAGTCGATCCGCTACAAGGGCTGGATCTCGCGTCTCGCGCTCACCCTGTTCGCGATCTCCTTTGTGGCGCTCGGCTACCTCGGGCTGCAGCCCGCCGAAGGTCTGTACGTGATCCTGGCGCGCATCTTCGCCATCATCTACTTCGCCTTCTTCTGGCTCATGCCCATCTATTCGCGACTCGATCCGGTGAAGCCGGTGCCTGACAGGGTGGTCTACCATGCGCACTGAGATGCGACGCGTATGGCAGGGTGCGGCGCTCACCGCAGCATTGCTGCTGGCGGCGACGGCGTTGGCGCAGGAAGCCCCGGGCACCAAGGAGGGCGCAGGCGCGGAGCGTACCGACTGGCAGCACTGGCACGTGAACAGCAGCGTCACCGACCTGGCCTCCGTGCAGCGCGGCGCGCGCAACTTCGTCAGCTACTGCCTCGGCTGCCACTCGCTGAAATACGAGCGCTGGTCGCGTCTCGGCGCGGATCTGGCCATTCCCGGGGACCTGCTGCAGAAGGACCTGCTGCCGGCGGGCGACAAGACCACCGACTACATCCTGACCACCATGCCGGCGACGGACTCGGCCAACTGGTTCGGCAAGACCCCGCCGGACCTGTCACTGATCGCCCGCTCGCGCGGCAAGGACTACCTCTACCAGCTGTGGAAGACCTATTACGTCGATCCCACGCGCCCGACCGGCGTCAACAACCTGCGCCTGCCCACCATCGCGATGCCGCACGTGCTGGCAGAGCTCGAGGGGCTCAAGGTCGCGGTGTTCAAGGACGTCACCCGGAGCGAGGGCGGCCAGGCCGTCCACGAGCAGGTGTTCGATCACTTCGAGCAGGTGGCCCCGGGGCGCCTGACGGCGGCCGAATACGACAGCTTCGTGCGCGACACGGTCAACTTCCTCGATTACGTGGGCGAGCCGACCCAGGCGGCACGCCGCGCGCTCGGGGTGTGGGTGGTGCTGTTCCTGCTGCTATTCACCTGGCTTGCGTGGATGATGAAGCGCGAGTACTGGAAAGACGTCCATTGAGGGTCGCCCCGCGGGCAGGACGCGCCCTGGCGCCCTGAAGGCGGTAGACGGGTCGCAGGAGCGGAAAGTTGTCGAGCAGACGATCCATCATGACCCTGTTCTCTGCCCCGAATGACCCGTGGAGTCATCGCACGCGCATCGTGCTGGCGGAAAAGGGCATCAGCATCGACATCGTCAGCGTGGAAGCGGGCCGCTTCCCCGAGGACCTGCTCGACCTGAACCCCTACCACAGCGTGCCGACGCTGGTGGACCGCGATCTGGTGCTGTACGACTCGCGCGTGATCATCGAGTACCTCGATGAACGCTTCCCGCATCCGCCCCTGATGCCGGTCGACCCGGTCACGCGCGCACAATTTCGCCTGGCCCTCTATCGCATCGAGCGCGACTGGTACAGCCTCGCGCGCCAGATCGACCAGGAGCCGGACAAGAAGCAGACCGTGAAGCTGAAGAAGATCCTGCGCGACACCATCCTGCAGAGCACCGACCTGTTCAAGGTCAAGCCCTACTTTCTCTCGGATGAGTTCTCGCTGGTGGATGCCACCATCGCGCCGGTGCTGTGGCGCCTGCCTTATTATGAGATCGACCTTGCCCCCCAGGGGCAGGCCATCGAGAAGTATGCGCAGCTGGTGTTCGCGCGCCCCGCGTTCCGCGAGGCCCTGTCAGAGCGCGAACAGGAGATGCGCCTCCTGTAGGTTTTTGAGAGCCATGAGCCAGGTGCTGCCCAAACGTCCCTACCTGCTGCGCGCCATGCACGAGTGGATCACCGACTGCGGCAACACGCCGCACGTAATCGTGGACGCCGGCCGCGAGGGCGCCGAGGTGCCGCGCGCCTACGTCAAGGACGGCAAGATCGTGCTGAACCTGAGCGAGGGCGCCACGCAGCGACTGCGTCTCGGGGCCGAGGTGGTGGAGTTCGACGCGCGCTTCGCCGGCGTTATCCACCACGTGCGCTTCCCCGTCGGTGCCGTGCTCGGCATCTATGCCCGCGAGACCGGTGAAGGCATGGTGTTCTCCGAGCAGGACTTAGGTCCCCAGCCCCCGAGCCACCCGCCGCAGACGGAAGAAGGCGGCACCCGCCGCCCGCAGCTGAAAGTCGTGAAATAGTCCTGCCGCCGGCAGCGGCGCCGCGCGAGCCTCGGCGGCGCAGCCCGTGCGATGCGTCAGCGCTGCCGGCGCGCGGGGAAACGCGCAGGAAGAAGAAAAGAGTCGGCCTGTAAGCCGGGTTCTGTCGAGGGCAATCATTCCTCTGGGATCCGCGTCACCGCGGACCTCTAGCGGCCTACCCGAAAGCGCGCGCGGATCAGCGCTGCCCCAGCACCGTGAGGTGCCGGGCGGCTTCCCTATTTGGCCTTGCTCCAGGTGGGGTTTACCGTGCCGTCGCGTGTTGCCACCGACGCGGTGCGCTCTTACCGCACCGTTTCACCCTTGCCGGTCCCGTGAGGGACTTAGGCGGTCTGCTCTCTGTTGCACTTTCCGTGGGCTCGCGCCCCCCAGGCGTTACCTGGCACCCGATCCGCCGGAGCCCGGACTTTCCTCCATCTGACGCTTGCGCAGCAGACAGCGACTGCCCGGCCGACTCTAGGCTGCGCACGATACGGGCAACCACCGCGAAGTCAATGCGCCGGTTCGCCGGGCGTCCCGGGGTGCCCCGGCACGGAGCGCCCGGGCGGCGTGGCTTATACTCGCAGGCGCTGTAACGGTCGGCTGCAACCCACCCGTCCCACCTCCCAACGAGTCGGTGCCCCATGTTCCTACTGGTCCAGGATCTCCTGAGCGCGGCGGAGGTCGCCGCCATCACCAAGCTCGCCCAGCAGGCGCGCTTCGTAGACGGCCGGACCAGCAACCCGCACAACACCACTAAGATCAACACGATCGCCGACTTCGCCGACCCGGCCGGGCAACAGGCCTCGCAGATCGCCGCCGCCGCCCTGCAGCGCAGCGAGCCGGCATTCAATTTCGCTTTTCCTCAGCGCATCGCGCCCCCGAACCTGTGCCGCTACGGGGTCGGCATGACCTACGGGCCGCATACCGACGCCGCCTATCTGGCGGTCGGGCAGCAGGCGCTGCGCTCGGACGTGTCCTGCACCTTGTTCCTCAGCGACCCGGCCACCTATCAGGGCGGTGAGCTCACCATCTACCTTGGCAGCGAGCGGGTGCAGGTGAAGGGCCAGCCCGGTTCGGCGGTGCTGTATCCCTCCACCACCCTGCATCAGGTCGCCCCGGTCGCTGCCGGCGAGCGCCTGGTCATGATCACCTTCATCCAGAGCCGCATTCCCGATCAGATGCAGCGTGAGCTTCTCTACAAGCTCGGCGAAGTGCGGGCTCTCGAGGGGCTGAAGATGGCCTGGGAGAACCGCGTGCAGCTGGAGCACGTGATCACGAATCTGCAGCGCATGTGGTCGGGCTAGGGCACGCCGCTTAGGGGCCGAGGCACAGCGCTTCGGCGGACTGCAGGACGCTCCTCGCTTCCGGGTAGCGCTGTGCCACTGAGCTGAGCCAGGCAAGCCCGCGCCTGATTTCCGCGGCATGCTCAAGATCGGCCCCGTGCATCAGCTCGCGGCGCAGCTGCGCGTCGTATGCATGCTCGGGGGCCTTGGAGTAGCGTCGCATGATCGACCCTGCGAGCAGGGCCTCGAGCTCGGCGGGCGGCTGCGGGCGGCCGAGGGCCTGAAAGACCCGCTGCAGCGCCTGCTGCGGCTCGGCCAGGAAGCGATCGAAGTTCAGCCACAGGATCTGCGCGGCACGTTCACGGGCCACTTGGTGCAGGCAGGTCATCTCGCACAGCCAGCTCATCGCGACCTGCTCACCCTCGGAGCGCGGATCCGAGTGCCAGTCCGTGGCCGCCACGCGCCGCACCAGCCGGCGCAGCCGCAGCGGGGCGAGCGTGCGGCTCTCGGCGCGCGAGTTGGGTCCGGCGAAGATCGTGCGCAGGTAGGCGAGCGGCGCTGCGAACATGAAAATGGCCCGCGCCTCATCACTCGCGGCGAGCAGTGCCTCTGCGCGCTCGCTCACGAAACTGCTGACCTTCACTACCGCGCGCTGCGCGGGACGCCAGGTGCGCGCCAGCAGCGCGAGCAGGTGCGGCAGCGGTAACACCGCGGCACCGCCGTCGGCGAGCGCCCGCAACAGCGCCGGTTCCCTGAGGGCAAAGAAGCTCTCGCGGGCGCCGATCAGGCGCGACACGAGGGTCGAGCCGACGTGCCCGATGTGAAACACGTAGTGCAGGCGCGGCGGGAGCTGCGCGGCGGCACTTTGCGTGAGCGCCGCACTCAGCAGCGCCTGCGCAGGTGCGGCGCGCAACAGGCGCTGATCGAGGAAGCTCGCCGCGCGATACGCCGCCTCATCCAGGGACACGAAGCGGATCGTGGCCGCATCGGCGGCCTCCAGCGGAAACCAGGCCGGCGAGTGCGTGAGGTCTTCCGCCCGCAGCGGGGCGGGGTTTGGGTTCACTGCTCGTCCTCGCGACCCTCGCGGCGCAGCGCCACGGCGTAAGCGGCCGCGCGCGTGGCTCCGGTCAGCTGCGCGGCAACGGCGGCAGCACGTCCGGGGGGTAGCTCCTTCAGCAGGATGTCGACCGTGCGGCGCAGCTGCGCGGGGTCTGCGGCCGCGCCGTCCGCGGGCATGGCGCCGGCTACGAGGAGCGTGATCTCGCCGCGCTCGAAGTTCTCATCACGCGCCGCCGTCAGGCCAAGCTCGGCGAGGGTGCCGCGGTAGATGCTCTCGTGCGCCTTGGTCAGTTCGCGCGCCACCACCGCCTCGCGCTGCGGGCCGAACTCCACCGCGAGGTCGGTGAGCGTGGCGCGGATGCGGTGCGGGGCCTCGAAGAACACCAGCGTGCGCGGCTCGTGCGCGAGCGCGGCGAGTGCGCTGCGCCGCTCGCCGCTGCGGGCCGGCAGGAAACCCTCGAAGCAGAAGCGCTGCGTGGGCAGACCCGCCACCGCGAGCGCCGTCGTGATCGCCGATGCTCCCGGGATCGCCTGCACCGCGAAGCCGGCGCGGCTCGCCGCGCGCACCAGCTCAAAACCCGGGTCCGACAGCAGCGGCGTGCCGGCGTCGCTGACGAGCGCGACATTCTGGCCGGCTTCGAGGCGCTCGAGCAGCTGCGGCACGCGCTGCGACTCGTTGTGTTCGAACAGCGAGACGAGCGGGCGGGAGATGCCGAGCGCCTGCAGCAGCTGCAGCGTGCGGCGCGTGTCCTCCGCGGCGATGACGTCGGCGTGTCCCAGCGCCTCCTGCGCCCGCGGACTCAGGTCCGCAAGATTGCCGATCGGGGTCGCTACGACTTGCAGCGTGCCGCGCACCTTAGTCACTATAGTCCTCTACCTCATGCCGCCAGGGATATGCGGCGCCAATAACCATCCTGCACGCCAACGAGAGGCCCTTCAACCGATGCTCCGCGTACGCTCGCTCGCCTGTCTGCTGCCCCTGCTCCTGACCCTGAGCGGCTGCCCGAGCCTCACCGAGCGCACCGGACTGCCGCCCTCGGTCGATCGCGCCGCACAGCTGGAGAGCTCCGGGGATGTCGCCGCAGCTGCGCGCGTCTACGAGGAACTGGCCGAACATAACAGCGGCGCGGAACGCAACGGCTTCCTGCTGGATGCGGCGCACGACTATCTGCGCGCCCATCGTCCCGAGGACGCGGCGCGGGTGCTCACGCTCACCCAGGGCACGCTCAGTGCCGAGCAGGCGAGCGCGCGCGCGCTCCTCAACGTGCAGCTGGCACTGGAGCGCGACGAGCGTGCCGAGGCGGCCCGGGAGTTTGCCGCCATCCCCGAGCCTGCGGGCGCTGAGCTGCAGGCCCGGTACCGGCAGCTGAAGGCACAGCTCGCCGAAGCGCCCGCGGCCCGGCGCGCAGCGCCCCCCGCCCTCGCGCGCCCCACCGCCCCCGAGAGCGGCGCGCACATCGCACTGCTGCTGCCAGTCAGCGGGCGCGCCGCCGCCGCCGCCCAGAGCGTGCGCGACGGGTTCATGACCGCGTATTACCAGGCGCCGGCCAATGAGCGCCCGCGCGTCGAGGTCTACGACACCGGCACGGTGAGCATCGCGGATGCGCTCGCGCAGGCACGCGAGCAGGGCGCGGACTTCATCGTGGGTCCCCTGACGCGCGAGGAAGTGATCGCGGCGGCGGAGTATCCTGGCGCGCGGGCGCCGCTCCTGGCGCTGAATTTCCTGCCCGGCGATCACGTCGCGCCGCCCGACTTCTATCAGTTCGCGCTCTCCCCTGAGGAGGAAGCGCGCCTCGCGGCGCGCCGCATTCTCGATGACCATCACCGCCGCGGCGTGGCGATCGTGCCTGCCGGGGACTGGGGCGCGCGCGTGCTCGCGGCGTTCAAGCAGGAACTCACCGCCGGCGGCGGCGACCTCATCGCCACCACCAGCATCGATGCTGCGCGCACCGATTATTCCGCCGCCATCACCGAGGTGCTGCACATCACCGACAGCAGCGCGCGCTACAAGCGCCTGGAGTCCGTGCTCGGCACCAAGCTGCAGTTTGAGCCGCGGCGGCGCGCCGACATCGAGTTCATCTTCGCACCCGCGCAGGCGGCCACCGAGCGCCTGCTGCGTCCGCAGCTGCGCTTCCACTACGCCGGCGACATTCCGACCTATGCGACTTCTGACGCCTTCGAGCCGGACATGCGCGCCAATGAGGACCTGGAAGGCCTGATGTTTCCCGACATGCCCTGGATTCTCGGCGGTGATTTCCCGGACGCCGTGCGCGCCGCGGCGCATGACGCATGGCCGAATGGGGGGCCGTATCGCGGGCGCCTGTTCGCATTCGGCTTCGACGCGTTTCGTCTCGCGCAGGCGCTGCCACATCACGGCGTCGCCAGCAGTGTGAGCGTCGAGGGGCTAACGGGGCGCCTGAGCCTCGACAGCGATCATCGCGTGCGGCGCGAACTCGGCTGGGCACAGGTGCACAACGGTGAACTGCATCTGCTGGGGCCCACGGCGCAGTGAGGCGCCGCCCGTCAGGGCTCAGGCGGTCCTAACTTCCAACAGCTAACACGCTGCAGCCTCAGCGCGCGCTTTGATAGATGGCGTCGAGTTTCTGCTGCAGGTAATCGCGGTGTGCGTGTGAGAGTTTGCCGCCGTCGAGCTTCTGCAGCACCAGACCCTCCGCGCGCAGGTGCTCGAGTTGCTTGAGCGCCTCCTCGGAAAGCGGGCGCTGCTCCCAGCGAATCTCGTGCGGTGTTGCCGGAAACGAGAAGTTCTGACGCATCGTGACCGCCGGGGCCGAAGCTGCAGGCATCGCGCCGTGCGCACCGATCCCGCCGGCCGCGCAGACACCCGCATAAAGCCCGCCCAGCAGCAGCGCGGGGCAGGGGGCTGTCAGGTTGGGCTTCATGGCTCATCTCCCGCTGCGAATCTGACCGCCCCATCATCCGGCGCCGCTTTCTTAGCGACAAGAGGCTCTGCAGACACCCGACGGCGGTCATGCGGCAGGGCTCGCAGGGGGTGAATGGGGCGCCCGGCGGGCATACAGGACCCTGCACTCCTGAACCACTGTATAAGGTTCGCCCGGCAAGCCGCTGATTGCTATGAGCGAATGCCTCTGCGAGCCCCCGAGACACTGTTGATTTACACATAAGTCGTTGTGAATGCGACGGATTTCACAGTATTTCAATTGACATAGTTCGCCCCCGATTCCTATAGTGGCCGCTAGTGGGAGAAGGTGGGGGTAAATGGGCGGTAACGCGCCTCACGGGTCATGTTTCGCGGTGCAACAAAAATCACCCTGGACGACAAGGGGCGGATGGTCATTCCCAACCGCTACCGGGAGCAGATCAATGAGCTCGCGCAGGGAAAATTGGTGGTCACCGTCGACAAGGACCAATGCCTCCTCATTTATCCCCTGCCCGAGTGGGAGCTGATCGAACGCAAGCTGATGGGGCTTCCCAGCCTGAACGCGACGGCGCGTCGGCTGCAGCGCCTGATGGTCGGCCACGCGACTGATCTGCCCCTCGACGGGCACGGCAGGGTGCTGCTGCCGCCCGAGCTGCGCGAATTCGCACAGCTCGGACGGCACGGGATGCTGATCGGGCAGGGCAATCGCTTTGAGCTGTGGGACGAGGCGCGCTGGAACGAGCGGCGCGACCTGTGGCTGAAGAACGAAGAAACCGCGACCGATCTGCCTTCCGAGCTCGAATCACTGTCGATCTAGGGGCTTTTTTAGAAACGAGCTGAGCTGGGCCGGAGCCCATGGGAAGAGCACTCAGGCAGGCGGGGGCGGACCGCTTCGCACGTGGATGAGCACATACCAGTGCTCGCCGCGGAGGCGCTCGCGGGGCTGGCCCTGGAAGCGGGCGGTTACTATGTCGATGCGACGTTCGGGCGTGGCGGTCATACGGCACTCATACTCCAGGCCCTGGGTCGAGAAGGCCGCGTGCTCGCGCTCGATCGGGATCCGCAGGCCATCGAGGCCGGCCGCCACCGTTTTGCCCACGAAGTGCGGCTTACGCTCCTGCACGCGTCGTTTGCGGACCTCGGCACGCTCGTGCATGCACACGCTCAGCATCGCCCGTGCCGGGGCGTGCTCTTCGACCTCGGCGTCTCCTCGCCGCAGCTTGACGACCCGGCGCGCGGCTTCAGCTTCCGGTCCGACGGGCCGCTCGATATGCGTATGGATCCGACGCGCGGCGAACCCGTCGCAGCGTGGCTCGCTCGGGCGGGCCTCGATGAGATACGCCAGGTGATTGCGACCTTCGGGGAGGAGCGCTTTGCGCGCCGCATCGCGCACAACCTCGTGAGCGCCCGCGCCGAGGGGCCGCTCACGCGCACCGGGCAGCTCGCCGAGCTGGTCGCGGCCGCGGTGCGCACGCGCGAGCCGGGGAAGCACCCGGCCACCCGCACCTTTCAGGCCCTGCGCATGTTCATCAACGACGAACTCGGGCAGATCGAGCGCGGTCTCAGCGGGGCGCTTGAGGCCTTAAGCCCGGGCGGACGTCTGGTGGCGATCAGCTTCCACTCTCTCGAGGACCGCGCCGTGAAGGGCTTCATGCAGCGGCACTCCCAGGTCGATCCGGCGCTCAAGCGCCTGCCGGTCATCCCCGCCGCCGCCCGCCCGCGCCTGAAGCTCATCGGCCGCAAGCAGCGCCCCCAGGCCGCGGAGCTGGAGCTGAACCCGCGCTCGCGCAGCGCGCTGCTGCGGGTCGCGGAGCGCCTGCCGTGAGCAGCCGCCGGGTGCTCCTCGTCGCGGTGCCGCTCCTGTGGGTGGCGGCGCTCGCCTCCGCCGCCGGGGCCATCTACTGCAAGCACCGCGCGCGGGCGCTGTTCGTCGAGCTCGAGGCGCTCAACGGGCGCCGGGACAACCTCGAGATCGAGTGGGGCCAGCTGCAGCTCGAGCAGAGCGCCTGGTCCACTCACGCCTTCGTTGAGCGGGTCGCGAACGCCAAGCTGCGCATGGCGATGCCGCCCCCGAAAGACATCGAGATCGTTTCCCCGTGAAGGCGCGCGGCGCACGTGACGATGCACCGGCGAGCTTCCGCTGGCGCGCCGCGCTCCTGACCGGACTGCTGATCGCCTGTGCGCTCGGGCTCCTGTACCGGGCGGTGAACCTGCAGCTGGTGGATCACGGGTTCCTGGCGAAGGAGGGCGACGCGCGCTTCTCGCGCGTGCTCGAGATCGCCGCCCACCGTGGCACGATCACCGATCGGTACGGTGAACCGCTGGCGGTCTCCACCCCGGTCGACTCGATCTGGGTGAACCCGTCCGAGCTGGCGCTCTCGACCGACCAGATTCCGCGCCTCGCCAAGGCGCTCGGCCTCGACCGCCAGGAGCTGGCGCGCCGTATCACGAGCAACCTCGACCGCGAGTTCCTCTACCTCGCCCGCCACCGCCAGCCCGCCGAGGCTGAGCAGATCAAGGCCCTCGGGATCGCCGGCGTCTACACCTCGCGCGAGTACCGCCGCTACTACCCCGCAGGCGAAGTCACCGGGCACCTGGTCGGCTTCACCAACGTCGACGATGCCGGTCAGGAGGGCCTCGAGCTCGCCTTCGATCACTGGCTCGCGGGGGAGGATGGCGCCAAGCGCGTGATCCAGGACCGCTACGGGCGCATCGTGCAGAACGTCGAGAGTATCCGCCCGGCGCGACCGGGCAAGGACCTGGTGCTCTCGATCGACCTGCGCATCCAGTACCTCGCCTACCGGGAGCTGAAGGCGGCGATCCGCGACCAGCGCGCCAAGGCAGGCTCGGTGGTGGTGATCGATGTGGCGAGCGGCGAGATCCTCGCCATGGTCAACCAGCCGGCCTACAACCCCAACGACCGCGACCAGATCCAGGCCGCGACCTACCGCAACCGCGCCGCCACCGACATCTTCGAGCCCGGCTCCTCGATCAAGCCGTTCTTCGTCGCCGCCGGCATCGCCTCGGGCAAGTACGACGATCACAGCATCATCGACACCTCCCCGGGCTTCTTCAAAGTCGGCGCGAAGATCTTCGAGGACGAGCACAACCTCGGCGCCATCAACATCGCCACCGTGCTCGCCAAGAGCTCCAACGTCGGCATGGCGCACATCGCCCTCACGCTGCCGCCGCAGGAGATCTGGAGCACGCTCAATCACCTCGGCTTCGGCCAGGTCACGACCAGTGGTTACCCCGGGGAGTCGGCGGGCCTCCTGCCCAACTACGCCCAGTGGCGGCCCATCGGCATCGTCACCATGAGCCACGGTTACGGGCTCTCGGTAACCCCGCTGCAGCTCGCGCATGCCTACGCCACCATCGGCTCCTACGGCGTGGCGCGGCCGGTGTCGTTCCTGAGGGTGGAGGGGGCCGCCGGCGGGGAGCACGCCCTCGATGAGCACGTGTGCCGCGAGCTGATCACGATGCTCGAATCGGTCGTCAGCGCCGAGGGCACGGGCAAGCTTGCGGCGATCCCCGGCTACCGCGTCTCGGGCAAGACCGGCACCGCCTGGAAGGCCGAGGCCGGCGGCTACTCGACCGACCGCTACATGGCGGTGTGGGGCGGCGTGGCGCCGGCGACCGCGCCGCGCCTGGCCGCGGTGGTGGTGATCGATGAGCCCAATGCCGGCCAGCATCACGGCGGTGAGGTGGCGGCCCCGGTGTTCTCGCGCATCGTCGGCGGCGCCCTGCGCCTGCTCGCCGTGGCGCCCGATCAGCCGGTGAATACGCCCGAGGAGCTTCCCGCCAGCCCCGCGCTCGGCACGCTGCATACGGCGGCGCTGCCATGAGTGCGCCGGGTGCGCCCCAGCCCCTCGCCGCGCTCACCGATGGCCTGGTGCAGGTGCCCGCGGACGTGGCGGTGAGCGATCTCACCCTCGACAGCCGCGCCGTGACTCCCGGGGCCCTGTTCCTCGCCTGCCGCGGGCGCACCAGCCACGGCCTCAAGTTCGCCCCCGAGGCCATCACACGCGGCGCGCGCGCGGTGCTCTACGAGCGCGAGGACGCCCCGCCCGCGCCCGAGGCGAGCACTGCGACTTTCATCGCCCCGGTCGCCGGCCTCACCCGGCACGTGAGCCTGATCGCCGACCGCTTCTTCGGCTCGCCCTCGCAGCGCCTCACCATCGCCGGCATCACCGGCACCAACGGCAAGACCACCTGCGCCTGGCTCCTCGCCCAGGCACTCGCGGCCTGCCGGCGCCCGGCGGCCTACATCGGCACGCTCGGCTTCGGGATGCCACCGCACGTGACCGCGACGGTGCACACCACCTCCGACCCCGTCACGGTGCAGCGCCAGCTCGCGCACTTACGCGACTCGGGCGCCGAGTGCGTCTGCATGGAGGTCTCCTCGCACGCCCTCGACCAGGCGCGCGTCAGCGCGGTGCGCTTCAGCGCCGCGGTGTTCACCAATCTCACCCGCGATCACCTCGACTACCACGGCACCATGGCCGCCTACGGCGCCGCCAAGGCGCGCCTGTTCGCCTGGCCCGACCTGCGGCTGCGCGTCATCAACATCGATGACCCCTTTGGCGCCGAGCTCGCCGCCGCCCCCTCCGCCGTGCCGCTCATCGTCACCGCGCGCCAGAGCGGCAGCGTCGTGCCCGCAGGCGCGCGCTACGTGCGGGCGCTGCGCGTGCGGCCGGATCCGGGCGGCCTGCTCATCGAGGTGGATTCCAGCTGGGGCGCCGCGGCGCTGCCGGTGCGCCTGGTGGGCGAGTTCAACGCCGACAATGCTCTTACCGTGCTCGCGGTGCTGCTCGCCTGGGAGGTGCCGCTGAAGGATGCAGTACGCGCGCTCAGCAAGAGCCGCGCGGCCAGCGGGCGCATGGAGATGTTCGGCGGCCGCGGCCGCACGCCGCTCGCCATCGTCGACTACGCCCACACCCCGGATGCCCTCGCCAACGCGCTGAACGCCGCGCGTCTGCATTGCCGGGGCGCGCTGCGTGTGGTGTTCGGCTGCGGCGGGGACCGCGACGCCGGCAAGCGCCCGCTCATGGGCCGCATTGCCGCCGAGTTTGCCGATGACGTCATCCTCACCGACGACAATCCCCGCAGCGAGGACCCGGCCCGCATCGTCGCCGACATCCTCGCAGGCGTCGGCACGGCGACCCCGCACGTGGTCGAGCACGACCGGGCGCTTGCCATCCGCCTGGCGCTCGAGCGCTCCGGGGCCGAGGACGTGGTGCTCATCGCCGGCAAGGGACACGAGGGCTACCAGATCAAGGGCGGGGAGCGGCGCGCCTTCCAGGACCAGACGGTGGTGAGCCGCGAACTCGCGAGGCTGCCGGCATGAAGCGCACGCTGGCCGAATTCGCGCGCCTGTGCGGTGGGCGCCTGGAAGGGGAGGACGCCGGGTTCGGCGATGTCGTGACCGACACCCGCACGCTCAGGCGCGGGCAGCTGTTCGTGGCGCTCTCGGGGCCCAACTTCAACGGCAGCGACTTCATCGGCGCGGCTCTCAACGCCGGCGCCGCCGGGGCCGTGGTGAGCGCAGCGCAGCCGGCGCGCCTGCCGCAGATCCTCGTGCCCGACACCCAGGCGGCGCTCGAGCGCGCCGCGCGCGCCTGGCGCGCGCACTTCGCCGGCCCCCTGGTCGGAGTCGCCGGCAGCAACGGCAAGACCACCGCCAAGGAGATGACGGCGGCGATCCTGGCGCAGGCGGGCGAGTGCCTCGCGACGCGCGGCAACCTCAACAACCACATCGGGGTGCCCTTGACGCTGCTGCGCCTGAGCGCCGCGCACCGCTTCGCGGTCATCGAGATGGGCGCCAACCGCGCCGGCGAAGTAGCCGCGCTCGTGGCGCTGGCACGCCCGAGCATCGGTCTGATCACCAATGCCGGGGCTGAGCACCTGGAGGGTTTCGGCTCCCTCGAGGGCGTGGCGCGCGCGGAAGGGGAGATGGTGGCCGGGCTTGCCGCCACCGCCACCGCCGTCATCAACGCCGACGACGAGTTCGCAAGTCTCTGGCGCGGCTCGACGCCGGCGCGCGTGGTGACCTTTGGCCTCAAGCACGGCGCCGACTTCAGCGCCACGGACGTGCGCACCTCGCTGGGCGGCGCCGGCTTTCGCACCGAGTTCCGTCTCACGGCCCCCGGCGGCAGCACGGTGATCGAGCTGGCGCTCGGGGGCGCGCACAACGTCGCCAACGCGCTCGCCGCCGCCGCCGCCGCCGCGAGCGCCGGCGCCACGCTGCCGCAGATCGCGGCCGGACTGGCCGCGGTGCGCGCGGTGCCCGGGCGGCTGCAGTTCAAGCAGACCGCGGCAGGTGCGTGGCTGATCGATGACTCCTACAACGCCAACCCGAGCTCGGTGCGCGCCGCGATCGAGGTGCTCGCCTCCTTAAGCGGCCGGCGCTGGCTCGTGCTCGGGGACATGGGTGAGCTCGGGGAGTTCGCCGCCGAGGCCCACAGCGAGATGGGCGAGTTCGCGCGCGCGCAGGGGATCGAGCGCCTGTACGGCACCGGGACCCTGATGGCGCGCGCGGTGCACAGCTTCGGGGCGGGCGCCCGCTGGTACCCCGACGCGCCGGCCCTGAGCGCCGCTCTCGAGGCGGCGCTCAAGGAAGCCGGCCCCGAGGTGCGCCTCCTGGTGAAGGGCTCGCGCTTCAACCGCCTGGAGCGCGTGGTCGATGCGCTCACGGGGCAGGCCGGGGAGGCGCACTGATGCTGTACTGGCTCACCCAGCAGCTCGTCGGCCGCATCAGCGGCCTGCACGTCTTTTCCTACCTCACCTTCCGCGCCATCCTCGCCATGGCCTCGGCCCTCATCATCTCGCTCCTCGTGGGCCCGGCGATGATCGCGCGCCTGTCGCGCTACCAGATCGGCCAGGTGGTGCGCGACGACGGCCCGAAGAGCCATTTACCCAAGGCCGGCACGCCCACCATGGGCGGGGCACTCATCCTCGTCACCACGCTCGTGAGCACGCTGCTGTGGGCCGAGCTCACCAATCGCCTGGTATGGCTCGTTCTCGGGGTCACCTTCGCCTTCGGCCTCATCGGCTTCTACGATGACTACCTGAAGCTCGTGGTGAAGAATCCGCGCGGCCTCGTGGCGCGCTGGAAGTACTTCTGGCAGTCGGTGGCCGGACTGGCGACCGCGGCGACCCTCTACTACACCGCCACCGAGCCTGCCGAAACGGCGCTCTACCTGCCGTTCGTGAAGAACTTCCAGCAGCCGCTGTCGGCGGTGGGCTTCATCGGGCTTGCCTACCTGATGATCGTCGGCATGAGCAACGCGGTGAACCTTACCGATGGCCTCGACGGCCTGGCCATCATGCCCGCAGCGCTCGTCACCGCAGCCTTAGGCATCTTCGCCTATGCGAGCGGCAATGCCGTGTTCGCGCACTACCTGCAGATCCCGGAGATCCGCGGCGCCGGGGAACTTTTGATCTTCGCCTCCTCGCTCGCCGGCGCCGGACTCGGGTTCCTGTGGTTCAACTCCTATCCGGCGCAGGTGTTCATGGGGGACGTCGGCGCGCTCGCCATCGGGGCGGCGATCGGCGTGCTCGCCGTCATCGTGCGCCAGGAACTGGTGGCGCTCCTCATGGGCGGGGTGTTCGTGCTCGAGACCGCCTCCGTCATCCTGCAGGTGGCCTCCTTCAAGCTCACCGGCAAGCGCATCTTCCGCATGGCGCCGATCCACCACCATTTCGAGCTCAAGGGCTGGGCGGAGCCGAAGGTCATCGTGCGCTTCTGGATCATCTCGCTCCTGCTGGTACTCGCCGGCCTTGCGACGCTGAAGCTGCGATGAGCGCGACCCCCGCACCCTACGCCGTCATCGCAGGCCTCGGCCGCACCGGGCTCTCCTGCGCGCGCTATCTCAGCGCGCGCGGCTGGCGCCTGGCGGTGACCGACACGCGCGCCGCGCCCCCGGAACTTGCGCAGCTGCGCGCCCTCGATGCGGCCATCCCGGTGAAGCTCGGCGGCCTCGATGCAGGCCTGCTCGCCGGCGCCGACTGCGTGGTGGCCTCCCCGGGTCTTGCGCTCGCGGAGCCCTTCTTCGGCGAGGCCCGCCGCCTCGGGCTCGAGATCGTCGGCGATGTGGAGCTCTTCGCCCGCGCCGCCGCGGCGCCCGTGGTCGGCATCACCGGCACCAACGGCAAGAGCACCGTCACGACGCTGCTCGGGCGCATGGCCGCGCGCGCCGGGGTGAATGCGCGTGTCGGCGGGAATCTCGGGGAGCCGGCGCTCGAGCTGCTCGATCCTGCCGCCGAGCTCTACGTGCTCGAGCTCTCGAGCTACCAGCTCGAGACCACCCACTCCCTCGCCTGCCGCGCCGCCACGGTGCTCAACGTCAGCCCCGATCACCTGGACCGTTACGCGGACCTCGCCGCCTATGCGGCAGCCAAGGCGCGCATCTTCGCGCGCTGCGACACGGCGGTGATCAATCTCGATGACCCGCTCGTGGTCGCCATGCCGCACGCGGCGCGGCGCACCCTGAGCTTCTCGCTGCGCGCCGCGATCGGCGCGGACTACGCCGTGGCGCGCGAGCACGGGCGCTGGTTCCTCACCCGCCGCGGCGAGCCGCTGCTGCCGCTCGCCGCGATGAAGATCAAGGGCCTGCACAACGCCGCCAACGCACTCGCAGCGCTCGCCCTCGGGGAAGCGCTCGGCCTGCCGCTCGCGGCGATGCTGGAGGAGCTCGAGGCCTTCGAGGGGCTCGCGCACCGCTCCCAGTGGGTCGCCGACGTCCGGGGCGTCGCGTACGTCGATGACTCCAAGGGCACCAACGTCGGGGCGACGCTCGCGGCGGTGGCGGGCATGGAGGGGCCGCTCGTCATGATCCTCGGCGGCGATGGCAAGAACCAGGATTTCAGCCCGCTCGCCGCCGCGTTCCGCGGCAAGGTGCGCCACGCGGTGCTCATCGGGCGGGATGCGGCGCTCCTGGAGCAGGCCTTGAGCGGGGTGTGCGCCCTGTCGCGCACCACGACGCTGCCGGCGGCGGTGGCCGCGGCGGCGGCCGCCGCGCAGCCCGGGGACACGGTGCTCCTGTCGCCGGCCTGCGCGAGCCTCGACATGTTCAAGGACTACGCGCAGCGCGGGGCGGTGTTCGCCGCGGCCGTGCGGGGGCTCGCCGCATGAGTGCGCCCGCCTCGCTCATGGGCTTCGCGCGCTCGAGCGCCAAGAACGGCGCGGTGCACCTGGACATGGTGACCATCGCGCTGGTACTCGCGATCACGCTGCTCGGGCTCGTGATGGTGACCTCGGCCTCGGTTTCCATCGCCAGCCAGGAGAGCGGGCAGCCGTTCTACTACCTCGAGCGGCAGCTGTTCCTGACGCTGATCGGCGCGGCCTGCGCGGCGCTGGTGTTCTCCGTGCCGACCGAGGTGCTGGAGAAGGCCTCGGTGCCGCTGCTCGCCATCGCCATCGGGCTCCTGCTCGTGGTGCTGGTGCCAGGACTCGGGCACTCGGTGAACGGCAGCCGCCGCTGGCTGCGCCTCGCCGGGGCCAACTTCCAGGTCTCCGAGCTCGCGCGCGTGCTGGTGCTCATCTACATCGCCTCCTACGCGGTGCGCCGGGAGGCGGAGCTGACCGAGTCCGTTATGGGCCTCGTGAAGCCGCTCGGCCTGCTCTTCTTCGTGAGCGCGCTGCTGCTGCTCGAGCCGGACTTCGGCGCCGCCACGGTGCTGTTCGCCACCGGCTTTGGCCTCTTGTTCCTCGCCGGCGCGCGGCTGCGCTATGTCATCGCCATGACCGCGCTCGCGCTCGCAGGCTTTGGCGTGCTCGCGGTGAGCTCAAGCTACCGCATGCGGCGCCTGACGGCGTTCCTCGACCCCTGGGCGGATCCGTTCAACAGCGGCTTCCAGCTGACGCAGTCGCTCATCGCCATCGGCCGCGGCCAGTGGTTCGGGGTGGGACTCGGGGACTCGGTGCAGAAGCTCTTCTACCTGCCCGAGGCGCACACGGATTTCCTCTTCGCGGTGCTCGCCGAGGAGCTCGGCCTCGTCGGCGTGGTGCTCACGCTCGCACTGTTCCTCGGCCTCGTGTGGCGATCCTTCTGGATCGCGCGCCTCGCCTCGCGCGCGGGACTGAAGTTCCCGGCCTATCTCGCGGCCGGCTTCGGCCTGTGGATCGGCATCCAGGCGTTCATCAACATCGGCGTCAACATGGGGGTGCTGCCCACCAAGGGCCTGACGCTGCCGCTCATGAGCTACGGGCGCTCGAGCCTCATCGTGGCGCTCGCCTGGGTGGGCCTCCTGCTGCGGGTCTACCACGAGGCGATGCGCGAGCAGCGCGGCTCGGCGACGGTGCGGGGGGCCGCATGAGCCGCCCCATCCTCATCATGGCCGGCGGTACCGGGGGCCACGTGTTCCCGGCCCTGGCACTGGCGCGCCTGCTGCGCGAGCAGGCGACCGAGGTCGTCTGGCTCGGCACCGAGCGCGGCCTTGAGTCGCGCGTGGTCCCCGCCGAGGGCATCCCGCTCGAGCACCTCTCGGTGGGCGGGCTGCGCGGCAAGGGCGTCCTCACCTGGCTCGCCGCGCCGTTTCGCCTCAGCCATGCGCTGTGGCAGGCGCTTAAGATCATGCGGCGCCACCATCCGAGCGTCGTGGTGGGCTTAGGCGGCTTCGTGACCGGACCGGGCGGGCTGGCCGCGTGGCTCATGCGTCGCCCGCTCGTCATCCATGAGCAGAACGCCATCGCGGGCTTCACCAACCGCTGCCTGTCGCACCTGGCGCGACAGGTGCTGGAGGCCTTCCCCGGCAGCTTCGGGCGCGACGTGCACGCGAAGGTGATCGGCAACCCCGTGCGCCGCGACATCTCGGCCGTGCCGCCGCCCGTGGTGCGCTTCGCCGGGCGCCTGGGCCCGATCCGCATCCTCGTCATCGGCGGCAGCCAGGGGGCGGCGCGCCTGAATGCCGTGGTGCCCTTTGCGCTCAAGCGCCTGTCCTCGTGGCTGACGTTCGACGTGCGCCACCAGGCCGGGGAGCGCTGGATCGACGCCGGGCGCGCCTCCTATGCGCAGGCCGGCGTGCGCGCCGACGTGCGGCCCTTCATCGAGGACATGAGCGAGGCCTACGCCTGGGCGGACCTCGTCATCTGCCGCGCCGGGGCGCTCACCGTCTCCGAGCTCGCCGCCGTCGGCGTCGGCTCGATCCTCGTGCCCTTCCCGAACGCGGTCGATGACCACCAGGCGGCGAACGCCCAGTACCTGGTGCGCGAGGGCGCCGCGGTCCTCATCAGCGACCGCGAGCTGACCGCCGAGCGCCTCGCCGCCGAGCTGCAGCGCCTGTGCGCCGGGCGCGGCAAGCTGCTCGCCATGGCCGAGCGCGCGCGCCTCCTCGCCAAGCCGCGCGCCGCGGATGAGCTCGCCGCCTCGTGCCTCGAGCTCGCACGGCGGGCCGCATGAGCCGCGAGCGCCGCACGCTCCCGGAGCGGCCGCAGGTCGAGCGCCGCGTGGCGCCCGAGCGGCGCGACCGCATGCGCCGCATCAACACCATCCACTTCGTCGGCATCGGCGGCAGTGGCATGTCGGGCATCGCCGAGGTGCTGCTGAACTTAGGCTACGCGGTGCAGGGCTCGGACGTGCGCGCGAGCGCCATGACGCAGTGGCTGACGGGCCTGGGGGCCCGCGTCTTCATCGGCCATGCCGCCGCCCACATCGAGGGGGCGGACGTGGTGGTCGCCTCCGGGGCCGTCGCCCGCGAGAACCCGGAGGTGCAGGCGGCGCTCGCGCGGCGCATCCCGGTCGTGCCGCGCGCGGAGATGCTGGGTGAGCTCATGCGCTTCCGCTATTCGATCGCGGTGGCAGGCTCGCACGGCAAGACCACCACCACGAGCCTGATCGCGAGCATCCTCGGGGAGGGCGGAGAAGACCCGACCTACGTCATCGGCGGGCGCCTGAAGAGCGCCGCCAGCAACGCACGCTTAGGCGCCGGCCGCTACCTCGTGGCCGAGGCCGACGAGAGCGATGCCTCCTTCACGCACCTGCAGCCCCTCATCGCGATCGTCACCAACATCGACAACGATCACCTGAGCGCCCACGGCGGGGACTTTGGCCTGCTCAAGCAGAGCTTCGTCGACTTCCTGCACAACCTGCCGTTCTACGGGCTCGCGGTGCTGTGCCTGGACGATGAGCACGTGCGCAGCATCGTGCAGGAGATCGGCCGCCCGGTGCTCTCTTACGGCTTCGACGCGGCCGCCGACGTGCGCGCCGTTAACCTGCGCCCGCAGGGTCTGAAGACGCACTTCCGCGTGACGCGCGCCGGGGCGGGGGCGCTCGAGGTCACCGTGAACCTGCCGGGGCTGCACAACGTGCGCAATACGCTGGCCGCCATCGCGGTCGCGACCGAGCTCGACATCGCCGACGAGGCCATCCTGCGCGCGCTCGCCGCCTTCCAGGGCGTCGACCGGCGCCTGCAGCACGTCGCCGACGTCGTGACCGCCATCGGCGTCGTGAGCATCGTCGATGACTACGGCCACCACCCGACCGAGGTGACGGCGACGCTGGAGGCGGTGCGCCAGGGATACCCGGGACGGCGCGTGCTGCTCGCCTTCCAGCCGCACCGCTTCACCCGTACGCGCGACCTCATCGATGACTTCGGCAAGGCGCTCTCGGGCGCGGACGTGCTGTGCGTGACCGAGGTCTATGCGGCCGGGGAGAGCGCCATCGCCGGGGCCGACGGGCGCGCCATCTGCCGCGCCGTGCGCAGCCGCGGGCAGCTCGAGCCACTGTTCGTGGAGAAGGTGGAAGAGCTGCCGCAGGCGCTGAAGGACCTGATCCGCGACGGCGACGTCGTGCTCGCCATGGGCGCGGGCAACATCTCGAGCATCGCCCACGCGCTGCCGGAGGCCTTAAGCGCCCTCCTGCCGCCCGGGAGGGCCCAGTGACCGTGGCCATCGCCCCAGAATTCGCCCCGCGCGTGCGCCGTGACGAGCCCTTGAGCCGCCACACCTCCTGGCACGCCGGCGGGCCCGCCGAGGTGCTCTTCAACCCGAAGGACCAGGCCGAGCTGGAAGGGTTCCTGAAGAGCCTGGCACCGCAGGTGCCGGTGAGCTTTATCGGGCTCGGCAGCAACCTCCTGGTGCGCGACGGGGGCATCCGCGGCGTCGTCATCAGCACCCACGGCACCCTTGATGCCCTCACCCGCTTGAGCGCCACCGAAGTGCGCGCCGGGGCCGGGCTCGCCTGCGCGCGCCTGGCGCGCCAGTGCCTGAAGTGGGGCTTAGGTCCCGCGGAATTCTTCGCCGGCATCCCGGGAACCTTAGGGGGCGCGCTCGCCATGAACGCCGGCGCCTTCGGCGGGGAGACCTGGGCGGTGGTCGAAAGCGTCGAGACCATCGACCGCTGCGGGGCGATCCACGTGCGCGCCCGCGCCGAGTACCAGGTGTCCTACCGCCACGTGGTGGCGCCGGCGCCGGCCGAGTGGTTCGTGTCGGCCACCCTGAGGTTCGAGGCGCGCGCGCCCGCGCCGCACGATCCGCTGCAGGAGCTGCTCGAGCGGCGCCGCGCCACGCAGCCGATCGGGGAGTGGAGCTGCGGCTCGGTGTTCACCAATCCGCCCGGGGATCACGCCGCACGCCTGATCGAGGCCGCGGGACTCAAGGGCCATCGCATCGGCGATGCCTCGGTGTCCCTCAAGCACGCCAACTTCATCATCAACCACGGCGCGGCGAGCGCCCGCGACCTTGAGAGGCTCATCGAGCACGTCAGGGATACGGTCGCACGCGTGCACGGTGTCACGCTTAACCCCGAAGTGCGCATCGTGGGGGAGCCCTAGCGTGCGCCTGAGCTACGATCCGCGCGCGCGCCGGAGCGCCCGCACCGCGGCCGAGTTCGGACGCGTCGCGGTGCTCTTCGGCGGCGACTCGAGCGAGCGGGAGATCTCCCTCCTCACCGGCAACGCGGTGCTCGCGGCACTGAAGTCCGCAGGCGTCGACGCCCATGCCTTCGACCCCGCCGCGCGCGCGCTCGGGGACCTCGTCACGCAGCGCTTCGCGCGGGTATGGATCGCGCTGCACGGCCCGGGCGGGGAGGACGGCACGCTGCAGGGGGCGCTTGAGTACCTCGGGGTGCCCTATACCGGCAGCGGCGTCATGGGCTCGGCGATCGCGATGGACAAGCTCGTCACCAAGCGCCTGGCACTCGCGGTCGGGGTGCCGACGGCCGACTTCGTCATTCTCACGGGCCCGGCCGATTTCGAGACCGCGCTCGAGCGCCTGAAGCTCCCGCTCATCGTCAAGCCTGCCACCCAGGGCTCGAGCGTCGGCATGTCGAAGGTCGAGCGCGCCGCGGACCTGCCGCAGGCGTACGCGGCCGCCGCGCAGCTCGAGACCCTGGTGTTCGCCGAGCCCTGGCTCAGCGGGAGCGAGTACACGGTCGCGATCCTGAAGGATGAGGCGCTGCCCTCGATCCGCATCGAGACCCCGAAGACCTTCTACGACTACGAGGCCAAGTACTTCCGCGACGACACGCGCTACTTCTGCCCCTCGGGTCTTGCGCCGCAGGCCGAAGCGCACCTGGCGCAGCTCGCGCTTGCGACCTTCGCCGCCTGCGGCGCCTCGGGATGGGGGCGCGCGGACTTCATGATGGACGGGGCCGGGCGCGCGCAGCTTCTGGAGATCAACACCATCCCGGGCATGACGGACCACAGTCTCGTGCCGATGGCCGCGCGCGCGCGCGGCATCGACTTCCCGGCGCTGTGCTGGCAGGTGCTCGAGACGAGTTTCACGCGGCGCGTCGCCCCTGCCGCGCAAGGCAGTCCCTGATGCTCGGCCGCCCGAAGAACCGCAAGAACCGCAAGAAGCCCGAAGGGGCGAAGCGGCGCTTCGCGCTCCCGGCCATCAACTGGCGCTACCTCGGTTACGGCGGCGTCGCGCTCGCGGTGCTCGCCTGCGGTGCGGCCGCGGTGTCCTGGGCCTTCAACCAGCCGATCCAGACGGTCGCGGTCGAGGGACGCTTCCAGCGCGTGACCCCGGGCGACGTCGAGCGCGTGGTGAAGGGCTGCGTGCATGGCGCGGGCCTCCTGTCGGTGGATCTCGCCGCGGTGCGCCGCGCGATCCACACGCTCCCCTGGGTGGACGGGGTGAGCGTCGAGCGCGCCTGGCCGCGCGGGCTCACGGTGCTCGTGGTGGAGCAGACCGCGGCCGCCCGCTGGGGCGAGCGCGGCCTCCTCAACACCCGCGGGGAGCTCTTTGACTCCGACGAGCGCCACATCCCCCCGGAGCTCGCGCAGCTGGAAGGGCCGGAAGGCAAGGAGGCCGTGGTGGCGCAGCGCTACCTCGCCGCGGAGGGGCGCCTGATGCAGGCGGGGCTGCGCCTGACGGCGATGCGTCTCGACACCCGCGGCGCCTGGGAGTTCGAGCTCGCCAACGGCGTGACGGTGCGCCTCGGGCGCAACCAGGTGGATGAACGGTTCGAACGATTCATGAGTACGGCGCTGAAGCTCATCAGCCAGCGCGGTGAGGACATCTCTTACGTGGACATGCGATACACGAACGGTTTTGCCATCGGCTGGCGCGGCGCCGCCGCACACGGCGCGACGCACGATGGGGATCACGATGCTTAAGCGCAGCGAACGCAATCTCATCGTCGGTCTCGACATCGGCACCTCCAAGGTCGTGGCCCTGGTCGGGGAGATCGGCGCCGACGGCTCGATCGAGCTCTTAGGATTAGGCTCGCAGCCCTCGCGCGGACTGAAGAAGGGCGTCGTGGTCAACATCGAGTCCACCGTGCAGTCGATCCAGCGCGCGGTGGAGGAGGCCGAGCTCATGGCCGGGTGCGAGATCCACTCGGTGTTCGCCGGCATCGCCGGCAGCCACGTGAGGAGCCTCAACTCCCACGGCGTGGTCGGGGTGCGTGACAAGGAGGTCAGCCACGGCGACGTCGAGCACGTCATCGATGCCGCCAAGGCGGTCGCCATCCCCGCCGACCAGAAGATCCTGCACGTGCTGCCGCAGGAGTTCATCGTCGACGGCCAGGAGGGCATCCGCGACCCCATCGGCATGTCAGGCGTGCGGCTCGAGGCCAAGGTGCACATCGTCACCGGCGCCGACTCGGCCGCCCAGAACATCGAGAAGTGCATCCAGCGCTGCGGACTGGAGGTCGATGACGTGGTGCTCGAGCAGCTCGCCTCGAGCTTCGCCGTCCTCACCGAGGATGAGAAGGAGCTCGGCGTGTGCCTCGTGGACATCGGCGGCGGCACCACGGACCTGGCCGTATTCGCCAACGGCGCCATCCGCCATACCGCGGTGATCCCGATCGCCGGCGACCAGGTGACGAACGACATCGCGGTCTCGATGCGCACCCCGACCCAGTACGCCGAAGACATCAAGATCCGCTACGCCTGTGCGCTCTCGCAGCTCGCCAATCCCGACGAGAGCATCGAGGTCCCTTCCGTGGGTGAGCGCCCGGCGCGGCGCCTGGCGCGCCAGACGCTCGCCGAAGTGGTCGAGCCGCGCTACGAGGAGCTCTTCGGCCTGGTGCGCGAGGAGCTCGCCCGCTCAGGCTTCGAGGAGGTGATCGCCGCGGGCATCGTGCTCACCGGCGGCAGCGCCAAGATGGAAGGCGCGATCGAGCTCGCTGAAGAGGTGTTCCACGTGCCGGTGCGCTTAGGGGTGCCGCAGACCGTGCACGGACTTTCCGACGTCGTGAAGAACCCGATCTATTCCACGGGCGTGGGGCTTTTGCTCTACGCGCGCGACAACGCCTTGCCCGCCCGCCGCGGGCGCTCCCTGGGCGGCAACGCCAAGACGGTGCTCGACCGCATGCGTTCCTGGTTCCAGGGCAATTTTTGAAGCTGACAGACGATGCAATGTGCGACAGAAGAACGACTCAACCAACCGTTTGTATTTGTGTAAGGAGCGAGAACATGTTTGAACTGATGGACGCATACAGCCAAAGCGCCGTCATCAAGGTGATCGGGGTCGGGGGCGGGGGCGGCAACGCCGTCGCGCACATGGTGACCGCGGGCATCGATGGCGTGGAATTCATGTGCATCAACACCGACAGCCAGGCCCTGAAGCACGCCAAGGTGAAGACCGCCCTGCAGATCGGCACCAACATCACCAAGGGCCTGGGCGCGGGCGCGGACCCGGAAGTGGGGCGCCAGGCGGCGATGGAGGACCGTGACCGCATCGTCGAGCTCATCGAGGGCTGCGACATGCTCTTCATCACCGCCGGCATGGGCGGGGGCACCGGCACCGGCGCCGCCCCGGTCGTGGCGCAGGTGGCGAAGGAGCTCGGCATCCTCACCGTTGCGGTCGTGACCAAGCCCTTCGAGATGGAGGGCGGCAAGAGGAGCTTCGTCGCCGACCACGGCATCTCCGAGCTCGGCAAGTACTGCGACTCGCTCATTACCATTCCGAACCAGAAGCTGCTCACGGTGCTCGGTCCCCAGACGACGCTGCTCGATGCCTTCAAGGCGGCCAACCAGGTGCTGCAGGGTGCGGTGCAGGGTATCGCCGAACTCATCACCCGCCCGGGCCTGATCAACGTGGACTTCGCGGACGTGCGCACGGTGATGGCGGAGACCGGCATGGCGATGATGGGCTCGGGGGCCGCCAGTGGTGAGGGCCGCGCGCGGGCCGCCGCCGAGGCTGCCGTGTCCTCCCCGCTGCTCGAGGACATCAACTTAGCCGGCGCCCACGGGATCCTCGTCAATGTGACGGCCGGCATGGACCTCTCGATCGGGGAATTCCAGGAGGTCGGTCAGATCGTCAAGCAGTTCGCCTCCGAGGACGCAACCGTCGTGGTCGGTACGGTCATCGATCCTGAGCTGTCGAACCAGGTGCGGGTCACGGTGGTGGCCACGGGGCTTGGACGTCCCGCCGCAGCGGCCCGTCCGCCGGTGCAGCGCGAGGCGGCGCCGAGCCGCGAGAGCCGCGATCCGGGCATGCGTGTTGTACCGCGGCCACGCACGGCGAGTGACTACGCCGCCTTCGAGCGGCCCACCGCTCACAGGCAGCAGCGGGCGGTGGGCGATGGGCTGCGGCCGGAAAGTGAGGCCGAGGACGTGCTGGATATCCCGGCATTCCTGCGGCGGCAGGCCGATTGATGTGATACGGTAACGCGCCTTACATAAAGCGCCTTGGAGAGGGGCCCGGCCAGGCTCAAGATGGCCTCGCGGTCCTCTCCCCAATGGCGCTTATGGCGCGCCCTGTCATCGCGGTAGTCTTGCGGGCGTTACGGTAAAGCAACAATCATGGTTGGACAACGGACGCTCAAAAACACGATCCGCGCCACGGGCGTAGGACTGCACACGGGCAAGAAGGTGCTGATGACCCTGCGCCCGGCGGGTCCGGATGAAGGCATCATCTTCCGCCGCACCGATCTGCCGCAGATGGTGGACATCCGTGCGAACGCGGAGAACGTCGGCGACACCATGCTCGGCACGACGCTCGGCAAGGGCGAGTCGCGCGTCTCGACGGTTGAGCACCTGCTGTCGGCGTTCGCAGGCTTAGGCATCGACAACGCCATCGTCGAGGTGTCGGCCGCCGAAGTGCCGATCATGGACGGCAGCGCCGGTCCCTTCGTGTTCCTGCTGCAGTCGGCCGGCATCGAGGAGCAGCGCCAGCCCAAGCGCTTCATCCGCGTGAAAAAGCGCGTGCGCTGCGAGGACGGCGACAAGTGGGCGCAGTTCGATCCCTTCGATGGCTTCAAGGTCAACTTCGAGATCGAGTTCAACCACCCGATCTTCAAGCGCCGCTCGCAGCGCGCCTCGATGGACTTCTCCACCACCTCGTTCCTGAAGGAAGTGAGCCGCGCGCGCACCTTCGGCTTCATGCGCGACCTTGAGACGCTGCGCTCGCGCAATCTCGCCCTGGGCGGCAGCCTCGACAACGCCATCGTGCTCGATGAGTTCCGGGTGCTGAACGAGGACGGGCTGCGTTACGAGGACGAGTTCGTGAAGCACAAGATTCTCGATGCGATCGGGGATCTCTACCTGCTCGGGCACAGCCTCATCGGGGAGTTCTCCGGCCACAAGTCAGGGCACGCGCTCAACAACAAGCTGCTGCGCACGCTGCTCGCCGATACGTCCGCCTGGGAAGAGGTCGTGTTCGAGCGCTACGCGGATGCCCCGATCTCCTACATCGAGGCCCCGGCGCTGCCGCCCGGCAGCTGAAGACACCCGCGCGCGGCGCGCGCCGCGGAAATTCTTAAGCTCCTTTTAATGCGGCCGCAGCGCACCATGCGGTCATAATCTGGCCGCTCAGGAGCGCGGCAGCACGCGCACCTGAATGGCGGTGATGGCCGGGTGCTCCTGCCGCAGTGCGGTTTCCAGCTCCAGCAGCGCAAAGCGCAGCCGCGCCGACCAGGCGGCCGACTCGGCAAACACCACCAGCAGGCCCTCGCGCTCGTGCACTCCGCTCACCCGCGGGGCGATCTCGGGGGCGAGATGAGTGTTGAGCCAGGCGCTCCAGGAGCGCTGCTGCGCCGCCTCGCCCGTGAGGCGCGTGAGGAGGGGAGCCTTGCGTCCGAGGAGCTCTTTGACAGAACGTGGCGGCGCGCGGGTGTTAGACTTAATGCCCGCGCGAGTCCTCATTGGGGGTTTCCCGCGCTTGTCTCGCTGTGGCTTCTTCGGCATATTGGCTGCGCTGCCCTCAGCAAACCCGTCGAAAGGCGGAGTACGCAAAGCCACCGGTCTAAAGCGAGGAGCCATGACAGCGGGGTTGCCAGCATCGTACAGGTTTTCTGAAAGAAAACAGGGCCTTTCAGGCCCGCATCGGGGTCCGCAGTCGTCTGCACTACCGGTCTGTCTGAGGTCCTTGGCACCGCTTTAAAGCAGCTGATGAACGTCATATTCCTGTCCAAGCGTGAGGGCAAGGCGAGGCAGTTCAACCTCGCTCACCCCCTCACATTAAGTCTCATCGGCGGCCTCGTGCTCACGGTGCTGGGCAGCGCGTTCATGCTGGGCGTGCAGCTCGGGCGCGGCAACAGCAGGACCCTGATGCTCGGGGACTCCGTGCACCTGAGCGACGTCCTCGCTCAGCAGAAGGCCCAGATCTCGGAACTCAAATCCCAGCTGCAGCTGCGCGTGGACGCCATGGCGATGCGCATCGGCGAGGTGAACGCACACGTCATCCGCCTCGATGCCTTAGGCAAGCGCCTCACGGAGATGGCCGACATCGACAGCCGCGAGTTCAACTTCGACCGTGACCCGCCGCGCGGCGGCGCGAGCGAAGGCGAGGGCGTCAGCGCCGAGATCCCCGACCTCTCGAGCATGCTCGCGAACCTGGAGAAGAAGGTCGACCTGCGCACCTCGCAGCTCTCGGCGCTGGAGAACCTGATCCTGGCCCGCGAGCTCAAGCAGGAGATCCACCCGGAAGGCCGCCCGGTCGAGAACGGGTTCATCTCCTCTTACTTCGGAGAGCGCGAGGACCCCTTCGACGGTCAGGAGACCTTCCACAAGGGCGTCGACTTCGCCGGCACCAAGGGCTCGACCGTCGTCGCGGTCGCCGCCGGCGTGGTCACCTGGTCCGGGGAGCGCTCAGGCTTCGGCAAGCTCATCGAGATCAATCACGGCGATGGCTACGTGACCCGCTACGGCCACAACGAGAAGACCCTGGTATCGGTCGGTGACACCGTCAAGCGCGGCGATGCGATTGGCCTCATGGGCTCCACCGGACGCTCCACCGGCCCGCACGTGCACTTCGAAGTGCTGCGCAACGGCCGCCAGGTCGATCCTTTGTCCTTCATCGGGCGCTAGCCTCCGCCAAGCCTCCCGCCGCTTGAATTCCCGCGCCCGAGAACCAATTGGGCGTCTACTGCGTCTATTGCGTACAATACCGCGCTTTCAGCGCCCGCGGCCTTACCTAAGTGCTTGTCGGGCAAGCCGTTTTTCCTTAAACGAGTCACCACCCCTTGCGTCAACTCCTCACCCGCGTCTTCGGCAGTCGTAATGAGCGCATCGTGCGCGGCTGGGGGCGCTTCGTGCGGGCCGCCAACCAGTTCGAGCCCACGCTCAAGCCCCTCACCGATGAGGCGCTGAAGGCCAAGACGGAGGAGTTCAGGAAGCGCCTCGCGGCAGGGGCGAGCCTCGATGACCTGCTGCCGGAGGCCTTTGCGGTGGTGCGCGAGGCGGCCTCGCGCACGCTTGGCATGCGCCACTTCGACGTGCAGCTGATCGGCGGCATCGCGCTGCACAAGGGCATGATCGCCGAGATGCGCACCGGTGAGGGCAAGACCCTCATGGCGACGCTGCCGACCTACCTGAACGCGCTGCCCGGCAAGGGCGTGCACATCGTCACGGTGAACGAGTACCTGGCGGCGCGCGATGCGGACTGGATGGGCCCGGTGTACCGCTTCCTCGGGCTCACCGTGGGCGTCATCAAGAACTCGCAGAGCTCCGCCGAGAAGCGCGCCGCCTACGCCTGCGACATCACCTACGGCACCAACAACGAGTTCGGCTTCGACTACCTGCGCGACAACCTCGCCTACCGGCTCGAGGAGCGCGTGCAGCGCGAGCTGACCTTCGCGGTCGTGGACGAGGTCGACTCGATCCTCATCGACGAGGCGCGCACGCCGCTCATCATCTCCGGTCCCGCCGAGGAGAGCACCGAGCTGTACCTGCGCATCAATGAGCTCGTGCCGCGCCTCGCCCGCCAGGCCGAGGAGAATGGCCCGGGCGACTTCTCGGTGGACGAGAAGACCAAGCAGGCCCACATCACGGAGTCCGGCCACGAGCACGTGGAGCAGCTCATGCTGCAGCTTGGATTGCTGAAGGAGGGTGAGAGCCTCTACGACCCGGCCAACATCCGCCTGATGCACCACCTGAACGCGGCGCTGCGGGCGCACGCGATCTACAAGCGCGACGTCGAGTACATCGTGCGCGGCGGCGAGGTCATCATCGTCGATGAGTTCACCGGGCGCACCATGCCCGGGCGGCGCTGGTCGGACGGCCTGCACCAGGCGGTGGAGGCCAAGGAGGGGGTCAAGGTCCGCGAGGAGAACCAGACGGTCGCCTCCATCACCTTCCAGAACTTCTTCCGCCTCTACAAGAAGCTCTCCGGCATGACCGGCACCGCCGACACCGAGGCGCCGGAGTTCCTGCAGATCTACGGTCTTGAGGTGGTGGTGATCCCCACGCACCGCCCGATGATCCGCAAGGACAACCCGGACTTCGTCTACCTCACGCAGAAGGACAAGTTCGAGGCCATCATCGAGGACATCCGCGACTGCGTGGCGCGCGGCCAGCCGGTGCTGGTCGGCACGACCTCGATCGAGACGTCCGAGTTCCTGTCGGGCCTCTTGCAGAAAGAGGGCGTACCGCACGAAGTGCTCAACGCCAAGCAGCACGAGCGCGAGGCGCACGTCGTGGCCCAGGCCGGGCGCCCGGCCGGGGTGACGATTGCGACCAACATGGCCGGCCGCGGCACCGACATCGTGCTCGGCGGCAACCTCGAGGCGGAGCTCGCGCAGGCGCCCGACAACGATGATCTCAAGCGCGAGGGCATCCGCTCGGGCTGGCAGGCGCGCCACGACGAGGTGCTCAAGTCCGGCGGCCTGCACATCATCGGCACCGAGCGCCACGAGTCGCGCCGCATCGACAACCAGCTGCGCGGCCGCTCGGGGCGCCAGGGCGACCCGGGCTCGAGCCGCTTCTATCTGTCGATGGAAGACAACCTGATGCGCATCTTCGGGGATCCGCTGCGCACCCAGCGCCTCCTGAAGATGGCCGGCATGAAGGAGGGTGAGGTCATCGAGAGCGGCATGCTCACCCGCCAGATCGAGAAGGCGCAGCGCAAGGTCGAGTCGCACAACTTCGACATCAGAAAGAACCTGCTGCTGTTCGATGACGTCGCGAACGATCAGCGCAAGGTGGTGTATTCCCAGCGCACCGAGATCATGGGCACCGAGGACTTAAGCCACGCCATCCGCGGACTGCTCGAGGACGCCACCGCGACCGTCATGGACCAGTACATGCCCAAGCAGGCGGTACCGGCAGACTGGGACATGGCCGCCTTGAGCGAGGCGCTGCAGCGCGACTTCGCCACCAACGTCGACCCGAAGGCCTGGCTTGCGGCCGAGCCTGATCTCGAGGAGCAGGTGCTGCGCCAGCGGATCACCCGGGCGGTGACCGATGCCTATGAGGCGAAGGTCGCGCGTACCGGGCCTGAGATCATGCGCCAGGTCGAGAAGCAGGTGATGCTGCAGAAGCTCGACACCCACTGGCGCGAGCATCTGGCCGCCATGGACTACCTGCGCCAGGGCATCCACCTGCGCGGCTACGCCCAGAAGGACTACCGCTTCGAGTTCAAGCGCGAGGCGTTCGAGCTGTTCGCCGCCATGCTCGACCGCATCAAGTTCGAGACCGCCTCCCTCATGGCGAACGTCGAGGTACGGACCCAGGCGGACGTCGAGCGTGAGGAGGAGGAGCGCCGCCAGCGCCTGATGCGGGCGCTGCAGGCCCAGCACGCCGAGGCCGCCTCCCTCCTCACCGGCGCGGAAGAAGCCGAGGGACCTCCACCGGGCGTCCCGCCCGCGCGCGGCGGCCTCGCGCCGCTGCCGCCGCCGCTGCCCGACTCCGCCTCCGCGGGCACCTTCGTGCGTAACGAGCGCAAAGTCGGGCGCAATGAGCCGTGCCCCTGCGGTTCGGGCAAGAAGTTCAAGCACTGCCACGGCGTGCTCTCGAGCGTCGAGTAGCCGCGCCCCAAGCACCGCCCCTGGGAAGCGCCCGCATCGAACGTGCCCCGGTTCTCGTCGTCGCGGCGGCGCTCTACGACGAAAGCGGTCGCATCCTCATCGCCGAGCGGCCGCACGGGAAGCACATGGCCGGCCACTGGGAGTTTCCCGGCGGCAAGGTCGCGACCGGGGAGCCCGAGGCGGCAGCGCTCGGGCGCGAGCTTCACGAGGAGCTCGGGATCCGGGTCGAGGCCGCGCATCCCTTCATGCGGGTACGCCACGACTACCAGGACCGATGCGTCGAGCTGTCCTTGTGGGTGATCGAGCGCTACGCCGGCACCCCGCAGGGCCTCGAGGGCCAGCGCCTGCGCTGGGTGGCGCCCGAGGCGCTCGGCGAGGCCGGGATCCTGGAGGCGGACCGTCTCTTCATCGAGGCGCTGCAGCGCGGGCGCGCCCCTTGAGGTTGGCGCCCGCGGCCCCACTGTCCCGCGCTACAATTTACTCAAAGCGGAAATCCCGATGACCCCCAATCCTCAAGGCGGAACGATGGCTGCGCAGAACGACCTCCCCGATATCCAGCTCGATGCCAATGCCCTCTATCGTGAGGATGTGTTCACGGACCGCCGTGCCGGCAGCATCCGCCGCCTCACCCCGGTCAAGAGCGACGGCGCTACCGACACTTCCCGCGCGGTACTGTTCTCCGGGCAGACGCAGCTCCTGACGCCCGCGGGCGTGCTGCCGCTCGGGTTCGAGATCGAGGCGGCGACGCTCGAGGAGGCGCTCGCCAAGTTCCCGGACGGGGTGAAGATCGCGCTCGAGCAGGCGATCGATGAGGCGCGCGAGATGCGCCGCGAGGCCGCCTCGCGCATCGTGGTGCCGGACGTCGGCAGTGGCGTGGGTCCGGGACCCGGCGCCGGCGGCGGCAAGATCAAGTTTCCTTAAGCGCGCGTTAGCTCCCCGCACCTGACGGGCGCACCCCGCAGGTGCGCCGCGTGCGCCTTGCTACACTGGCGCGCATGAGTCACTCCCGTTCCCCCGCAGCCGCGGCGGCGCTCCTCACGGTCGCCGCCCTGTTGCTCGGCTCGTGCGCGACGCGCCTGCTCGGCATCGACCACGACGACACCGTTCCCGGCCCCGGCCCCAACGGCAAGCCCATGCGCACCGTCACCGATGAGGCCGTGGGGCTGCCGCCGGCGGCCAACGCGCCGATCTACCCGCTCACCGCGCGCGTCGCGGTCAACGACAACTACTTCGGCACCAAGGTCGCCGACCCCTATCGGTGGCTGGAAAACCTCGATTCCCCGCAGGTGCACCAGTGGGTGCTCAGCGAGAACGGAGTGTCGCAGCCGCAGCTGGCCTCGCTCCCGCAGCGTCCGTGGCTGAAGAACCGCCTCACGCAGCTGTGGAGCTATGAGCGCTACGACCTGCCGGTGCACCGCGGCACGCACTACTTCTACCTGCACAACGATGGCGCGCAGAACCAGAGCGTGCTCTACGTGACGGAGCACCTGGAGGGCCCGGGCCGCGTGCTGTTCGACCCGAACGCCGCGCGCAGTGACGCCACGGTGTCGCTCTCGGAGTTCCACCCCTCCAACCAGGGGGAGCTCGTCGCCTATGCGCTCTCCGACGGCGGCACGGACTGGCAGGTATGGCGTTTCCGGCGGGTGAAGGACGGCACGGACTTAGGCGATGAGCTGCGCTACACGAAGTTCTGGGGCGTCTCCTGGGCGCACGACGGCTCGGGGGTCTACTACAGCCGCTACCCTGCGGTCGCCGCCGGCAGGGGCGATGATGCGGGCCGGCCGGCCCTCTACTTCCACAAGCTCGGCACGCCCCAGGACGCGGACCGGCTGGTGTACGAGATCACCGATCGCACCACGCGCATCCCCAAAGGGGAGGTGACCGAGGATGGCCATTACCTCGTCATCACCCAGGTCGAGGGCTACGAGAGGAACGGCATCCTGATCCTCGACCTGAAGACACCCGGCGCCCTCCCCCAGCCGCTCTTCATGGCCTGGGATGGGATGTACAACTTCATCGGCTCACGGGGCGATGAGCTCTATTTCCACACCACGAAGGACGCCCCGCTCGGGCGCGTGATCGCGGTGGACCTGCTCAGGGGCGCCGCTCAGCGCACGGTAGTGCCGGAAGGCACGGCGGCGATCGAGGAGGCCACCTACGTCGGCGGCCGCCTCATCGCCAAATACGTGGAAGAGGCCCATGGGGTGGCGCGCATCTACGAGCGCGACGGGCGGCTCGTCGGCACGGTGCCGCTGCCGGGCTTGGGCGGGATCGAGGGCTTCCGCGGCGAGGGCACCCGCAGCGAGACCTTCTTCGCGTACACGGACTACCTGACCCCGCGGCGCATCTACCGCCTGGAGGTCGCCAGCGATGAGGCGACGCTGTGGCGCGAGCCGCACGTGCCCGGATCCCTGGCGGACTTCGTCACCGAGCAGGTGTTCTACTTGAGCAAGGACGGCACGCGCGTGCCGATGTACATCACCCACCGGCGCGACCTGCAGAAGGACGGCGACAACCCGGTGCTGCTTTATGGCTACGGCGGCTTCAACATTTCGGCGACCCCGAGCTACCGCCCGCAGGTGCAGGCGTGGCTTGAGATGGGCGGGGTGTTCGCGGAGGCCAACCTGCGCGGCGGCGGGGAGTACGGTGAGGCCTGGCACAAGGCCGGCACCCTGGCCAACAAGCAGCACGTGTTCGATGATTTCATCGCCGCGGCGCAGTACCTGATCAGTGAGCACTACACGCGTCCGGCGCGCTTAGGCATCCACGGGCGCAGCAACGGCGGCCTTCTGGTCGGCGCAGTCCTCACCCAGCGCCCCGAGCTCTTCGGCGTGGCGCTGCCGGCGGTCGGGGTGCTCGATATGCTGCGCTACCAGACCGCGAGCGTGAACGCGCGGCAGTGGTCCTCCGACTACGGCCTGTCCGAAGACCCGGAGCAGTTCCAGGCGCTGTACTCCTATTCGCCGGTGCAGAACGTGAAGAAGGGTATCTGCTACCCGCCCACCCTGATCACGACCGCCGACCACGATGATCGCGTCGTGCCCTGGCACAGCTACAAGTTCGCAGCGGCACTGCAGGCCGCGCAGATCTGCCCGAACCCGATCCTGATCCGGGTGGAGACGCGCGCCGGGCACGGCGCCGGCAAGCCCGTGTGGATGCAGGTCGATGACTACGCCGACCAGCTGGCGTTCGCGGCGCGGTGGCTCGGGATGAGCACGCCGGCCGCGCCGTAACATCAGTCCGGTCGGATCAGTGCCTGGGTCTTCAGCGATCGGGGTCAAAGACCGCGACCAGACGGCGCGCCGTGCCGCCCCACATCACCAGGGCATTCTTTTGCTGGGCATCGAGTCCGAGTTTCGCCATGCGCTCGTGCAGCAGTTTCTGCTCGGGCTTGGAGAAGTACTTGATCTCACTCAGGGTGGTCAGCCGCTCGCGCAGCTGCGGCAAGCCTTTGCTCCCAGGGCTTGAAATAGCGCGGCATGTCGATGACGTCCTCGCCGCTGCCAAAGGAAGCCGACTGCACGATCTTGGCGGCAGCGTCCGGATCCTCAGGCAGCGGCGCCCAGATCCACCGCGGTCGGCTGTACCAGTGGGGAGCGAAGGCAGGATTCTCTTTGCGGGCACGCGCCCACTCCTCATCGCTGATGTCGGAGGCCTGCACGGTTTCCAGCCGGTTGGCGGAGAAAGTGTAGTAGAGCGGGCGTCCCTGCCACAGGGTCCACCCGCCGTAGAGCAGTGCGGCGAGCTGCACCGCGGCGATGATGGCAATATCGCGTGCCAGGGTGCGCCGGGGCTTGGTGGGATTGGCGATGATCAGGGTGAGGGTCGGACCTAACACCAGGTCCACACTTCCGACGATGAGCAGCACCCGTGTTACCGCGGTGAGATACCAGCCGGGCCAGTGGTACCAGCCAACATAGAGTCCGCCAAGAACGAGGGTCAGTGCACAGGCGCTTCCGAGCAGGTGGAAGCTAAAAGCCTTGAGTCGAAATCGCATGCTCTAAGGGTTCTCCTCTCCGCTAGATGGACTCTCCTCGGCGCCCGGCGCAATGCCTTCACCGGGAATAGCGTGCTGCTCACTCAGCCACGCGCCAAGATCAATCAGCCGGCAGCGGTCACTGCAGAAGGGCCGATAGGGCGTCGATTCCCAGTCAAGCTCGCGCCGGCAGGTCGGGCACTTCACACGCGTCACGACAACGACTCCGGCGGTTCAGCTGCAACAGCTGAGCATGAACGGCACGTCCTCCGCGGTCTGCGTGGGGCGCGTCGCGAGCCCTTTCCAGGCGAGGAAGCGCACGCTGCAGCGGTGGTGACTGCCGCTGATCTCCGGGTAGATGCCGATCGAGGCCGGCAACGAGATCCGCAGCAGCTGCAGCGGGTTATCGCGGTCGAAGGTGATGCTGAAGGCGCCGCCCTTGGCGATCTCCTTGCGGTTGCGGCCATTCTGCCGCGTCAGCCACAGAAGTTCCGCGACCGCGTCACACAGTGGACGCAGGAGTCCGAGCCACTGATTGAAGGTCCGTACGCGGACTTCATCCGGCTGCGACAGCCAGAAGTAGTAGTCCGGCAGGTCGAACTCGCAGGTGCCCCCGGGAATTGCGCTGCGGTGCCTAATGGCACTCAGGAACTCTGAGTCGCGCAGCGGCTGCACGAAGGAGGAGCCCGCGTTCATGAGGTCGCCGCGCAGGCGCACCAGGTTGTCGACGAGCGTCTTCAGTCGTTGCGAGTCAACCCCGGGGTTCGCCTGGAACTCGTTCAAGGACGTCAGGTGATTTTCGAGTTCCTTGAGGACGTCCGAGCGCACATCACCCCGGGTGGTGATGGACAGGATGTCGATGAGGCTCGCCACCGCAGCGCGGCTGCCCCAGGGACTGGCCATCTCGTTCTGGTACAGCGCCTGGTTGTAAAGGAAATCCAGGCGCAGAAAGGTGCGCATCCGCTCGTTCAGCGGTTGCTCGAAGACGAGTACGCCGGTCGCGGCCACCGGTTCGGCCGCGCTCTCGGCGCTGGGCAGAGGCAATTCCGTCATGGCCGTATTGTGCTTGACGCGCGCGCCTCACGTAAACGGGATGGAAGGGCGACGTGTCGCTGAGCGGCTACGCTCAGGCGCGTGGCTGTGCCGCGAGCTCCAGATACCGTGCATGCAGGGCGGCGACCTGGTCCTGCACGGCGCTCATGTCCGCTTCGTTTGTGATCACGTCATCCGCAGCCCGCAGGCGCGCCGCCCGCGGTGCCTGTGCACTGAGGATGGCCTGGGCCTGCTCTGGCGTCGAGCCGTCACGGTCACGGAGCCGGCGCACCTGCAGCTCCTCATCGCAATCGACCACCAGCACGCGGTCCACGTGAGAGGACAGATTCTTCTCGACCAGCAGCGGGATCACCAGGACCTGATACGGGCCGCCCGCGGCGGCGGATCGGGCCTCCATGGCGGCTCCGATTGCCGGGTGGGTCAGGGCTTCGAGATCCGCGCGCGCCATGGGATCGGAGAACACGATGTCGCGCAGTGCAGGCCTGTCGAGGTGCCCATCGGGCGTCAGGATGGATGGTCCAAAGCGCTGGACAAGACGCTCGAGCGGTGGCTGCCCGGGCTCCACCACATCGCGGGCGATCTGGTCGCTGTCTAGGATGGGCACGCCCAAGGCCCCGAAGAATTTCGCGGCCGTGGACTTGCCGCTGGCGATGCCGCCGGTGAGGCCGATTCGGTAGGGTCGAGTGCTCAATGCGCGACGCTCACGGCTGGGTGAACCACTTCAGGTATCCCGAAACGACCTGGTTTCCGAACATCAGTATCAGCCATCCGGCGGCGGCAAGGAACGGCCCGAACGCGATCGGGGTGGCTCGGTTCTGGCCCCTTGCGCTCAGCAGCGCGATACCCACGATAGCGCCCACAACTGCGGCGATGAGAATCACCGGGATCAGCATCTTCCAGCCGAGCCAGGCGCCGAGCGCCGCGAACAGCTTGAAGTCGCCGTATCCCATGCCCTCCTTGCCGGTAACGAGGCGGAACAGATGATAGACGCTCCACAGGCTGACGTAACCGGCGATCGCGCCGATGAGGCTGGTACGTGCGTCGGGCGGCACCGACAGGCCAGCCGGCGCCCCCCACAGGCTCAGGAACAGGCCGATCCACAAGAGCGGCAGCGTGAGACTGTCCGGCAGGAGCTGATGATCGATGTCGATGAACGTGAGGGCGACCAGAAACCAGGTGAGCACGATTGCGTTCACCGCGTTCCAGCCAAAGCCGAAGCGCCAGGCGACCGCGGCGGTGAGCAGCCCCGTCAGGAGTTCGACCAGGGGGTAACGGACCGAAATCGGGTTGCCGCAGCGCGCGCAGCGACCCCGCAGGAACATCCAGGAGAGGAGGGGGATATTCTGCAGTGCGGTGATCGGTGCCTTGCAGGAGGGGCAGGCCGAGCGCGGGACCATGAGGTTAAAGGGCTCGAGCACCTGCGCCGGAATGGTTGTCGCGCTTGAATCCGTCCCCGCAAATTCGCTGCACTGCTGGCGCCACTGCCGTTCGAGCATGATGGGCAGCCTATGGATCACGACGTTGAGGAAGCTGCCCACCACGAGCCCGAACACCAGGCAGGTGCCGATGAAGAATGCGGGCGAGGCGGCGAGCAGCGCGAGCACAGACATGTCAGTCGTATCCCGTAATGCAAGCGCCGCGCGTGATGCGCGGCGCCTGCGGGTCTGCGTTGTTCAGTCTGACGCTTAAACCACCGAGGCGAGCTTGAAGATCGGCAGGTACATGGCGATAACGAGGCCGCCGACCAGTACACCGAGCACCAGCATGATCAGCGGTTCAAGGAGGCTCGACATCGCGTCGACGGCGTTATCGACCTCCGCTTCGTAGAAAGTCGCGACTTTGCCGGACATTTCATCGAGTGAACCGGACTCTTCGCCAACCGCGATCATCTGGTTGACCATGTTGGGGAAGAGGCCGGTCTGTTCCATGGCGCGCTGCAGACGCTGGCCCGTCGCGACTTCGTCCTTCATTCTCAGAACGGCGTTCTCGTAGACGATATTGCCTGTAGCGCCAGAGACCGACTGCAGGGCTTCAACCAAAGGAACACCTGCTGAGAACATGGTGGACAGGGTTCGCGCGTAACGCGCGATGGCGGCTTTGTTCAGGATCGGCCCAATGATCGGGAACTTCAAGCATATTCGATCCAGAAACTCGCGCATCGCGCGCGAGCGCTTCTTGAAATAGAAGAAGGCGAAGAATACCCCGCCGACCACCATCGCCAGAAAAATGCCGTCGTGCTGTACGAACTTGGAGAGCCCGATGACGAACTGGGTAAACGCAGGCAGATCGGCACCGAAACCCTTGTAGAGCGCCTCGAACTGGGGGATCACGAAAACGAGCAGAATAATGGTAACGAGAACTGCAACAGCCAAGACCGCGGCGGGGTAGAAGAGAGCCTTCTTCACCTTCTTCTTCAGAGCCTCGGTCTTCTCCTTGTAGGTCGCAACCTTGTCGAGCAGCGACTCGAGCGCTCCGGCCTGTTCGCCAGCCTCCACCAAGTTGACAAACAGGTCATCGAAATATAGCGGGTGCTTTGCCAGCGACTTCATGCAAGCGAAGTACCGCCCTCGACATCCATTTTGATGTCGAGGATGAGCTTCTGCATCGCCGGCTTGTCGTTGCCGTTACCGACGATCTCAAATGCCTGCACAAGCGGAATGCCGGCAGCCAGCATGGTCGCCAGCTGGCGCGCAAAAATCGCGATGTCCCCGGCATTGACTTTGCCGCCCTTGCGGCCCTGGCGCTGCTTGCGAATCCGCGAAGGCGCCACGCCCTGGCGGCGAAGCTCCGCACGCAGGGTTTGCTCATCAGGAGCCAGGCTCTTGCCCTTGATGCGCGCGCCCTTCTTGTCGCGGCCCTCCCATGCGAATGGGACGTCGCGCCGGATGGCCTTAACTGTTGCGGTAGCTGCGGGAGCCATGAGTTACTTTCCGTCCTGCGTCACTCGACCGTAACGCTGTTAACTTCCTCGAGACTTGTCAGACCGTTCTTTACTTTCTCAAGACCCGCGCGACGCAGATCCCAGACGCCTTCTTTTTCAGCTTGCTCGGCAATTTCCACCGCGCTCCCGAGAGCGAGAATGATTTTCGCAATCGTCTCGGTGACCGGTAAGACCTGGTAAATGCCGACCCGACCCTTGTAGCCGTCCGTACAGTTCGAGCAGCCCTTGGGAGCGAAGATTTTGAGTCCCTGAGCGACCTGACTCTCGTTAAAGCCCTCCTTCAGAAGGGCCTCCTTCGGAATATCCATGGGTTGCTTGCAATGGTTGCACAGCCGTCTCGCCAGACGCTGCGCAATGATCAGACTCACCGATGTCGCGATCGCGTAGGGCTTTACGCCCATGTCCACCATGCGGGTCAGCGTCTGGGGCGCATCGTTGGTATGCAGTGTGGATAGCACTAAGTGACCGGTTTGCGCGGCCTTGATGGCAATCTCCGCCGTCTCAAGATCACGAATCTCGCCGACCATGATGACGTCGGGGTCCTGACGCAAAAATGCGCGCATCGCAGACGCGAAGGTCAAGCCCACCTTGGGGTTGACGTTCACCTGGTTGACGCCGGGCAGATTGATTTCCGAAGGATCCTCCGCGGTGGAGATATTCGTATCTTCCTTGTTCAGGATATTCAGTCCCGTGTAGAGCGAGACCGTCTTGCCGCTGCCGGTAGGACCCGTGACCAATATCATGCCTTGCGGCTTGGCCAGGTACTTCATGTACAGGTCTTTTTGGAATGGCTCGTAGCCGAGCGAGTCGATCCCGAGCTGCGCTTGCGCGGGATCGAGAATACGCATAACAACTTTTTCGCCGAACAGCGTTGGGCAGGTGCTGACGCGAAAATCGATGGAGCGGTTCTTCGACAGCTTCATCTTGATGCGTCCGTCCTGGGGGACGCGACGCTCGGCGATATCTAAGCGCGACATTACCTTCAGGCGCGCAGATAGTTTCTGTGCCAGCTGCACCGGAGGCTGAGCCACTTCCTTCAGCACACCGTCCATGCGCAGGCGCACGCGATATATCTTCTCAAAGGGCTCGAAGTGTATGTCCGAGGCTCCGCGGCGGATGGCATCCAACATAACCTTGTTGACGAAGCGCACGATGGGCGCATCCTCAACATCATCCCGGCTGATCTTTTCGTCGAGCGCGTCTTCACCGCCGCTGACCTCCAGAGCGTCGAGGTCCATGTCGGCTTCGTCATTGAGCGCCGACATCTGGTTGTCGACCTGCTCGAGGGCTTTGTCGATCGCTTTCTGCAGCTTGTCGTCTTCGACGACGATCGCCTCGATGCCGAGACTGGTCTGGAACTTGACCTCATCAATGGCGTGCAGGTTCGTTGGATCGGCAACCGCAAGGAACAGTCGCTTGCCGCGCCGGAAAGAGCGGCAGCACCCGATGCCGCGCCATCAGTTTGTCCGAAACCAGCCGGACAGCTTCAAGGTCGAGATTGATCGCGTCGAGATCAAACAGCGGCGCGCCGAACTCATTGGAAGCGGCAACCGCGATGTCGCGGGCGTTGGCTGCGCCATTGGCAACCAGCTGCGTCACCACGCTGGTCTTGCGCTCGCGTGCGGCATTGACGGCGTCCAGCATGGCCGTCTCTTCGACGACGCCATCCTGGACCAGTCGCTGCGGCAGACCCCCGAGGCCCGCCCGGTTCGCGCCCAGCGCTAAAGAAACGTTGTCATTCATGGACTTAGCAATTGCGAAGTAAGCTCAGGGAACCAGTTTACTCGACAGTCCGCGACGCGCAATTGTCAAATCCTGCCGATTCTGAGGTAGAAGTGACCGCTGGTGAGGCGGGGTACGCGTCACAATGATTAGACCGATCCCAAAAGAAAGCCCCGGCACGAGGCCGGGGCTTTAGCGACTCCTGAGGACTCAGGAGTCGATTACTTGCACTGCGTCGGGGCGTACTTGGCGAGCAGCGTGCCGGCGTGGCAGCAGCCAGGTCTGCGCGGCGCGGTCGCGTATCGGCCGCAGAGGCGCAGGCCCAGTCGATGTTGGCCGAAGTCGGCGGTGCCGTCCAGCCAGCGCGGCCTTGTTCACCGACGGGGTCAGGGTGACGACGGTCTGCGCCAGCCGCAGCTGCGGAATGCCGATTCGGAGTCATAGGTGATCGAGATCGTCGCCAGCTGGGCAGCGGCGCCACGTCACCCGCACACTGATTGGCTCCGAGCCGCCGCCAGCCCGGTGGTCAAGGTGATGCACTGCACGTACTTGGTCGGGAGTGAACGACCAGGCATTCGCAGCAGCGGTTACGCCGGCCAGAGCCATTTGACTCAAAGGCCTCCGCAACGGTCGTCTTGGCGGCGCCGGCGAGGTTCAGACCTTCAGTGACCTTCGAGCGAACCGTGTAGTCCTGGTACGCCGGGATTGCGATCGCGGCGAGAATACCGATGATCGCAACTACGATCATCAGCTCGATAAGGGTAAAACCCTTTTGCAGAGACTTCATTGTGGGAACTCCTAAAATTTTGGGGTACAAACTCAATGGCGCAAAGGGGCGCCCGGATGAATCAAAGCAAGCGCATGCCAAGGCGGTGGCTATGACGCCTAAGATATTGATTAAACTGATAAAAATTGCGACTCATCACCGCGCTGCGCTTGACTTAGTTCTGTCGCACCCTGACGCCACTGTCGTCAGCCAGCGTCACAAACTGACGAGAAAGGGCACTGCCGGCGCGCGACTCCCAAGGAACTTCCGTGGGTACTCGATCCCGAGCTTCTTAATGCGGTAGCGCAGTGCCCGAAAGCTCATGCCCAGTAGCTTCGCCGCGGCCGTTTTGTTGTAGCGAGTCTTCTCGAGCGCTTTGACAATGGCATCACGCTCGATGCTCTCGAGCTGATCTCCAGAGCGGTGTTTCCACGGCGGGGGCGGTCAGTGACCTCGGCTCGCTTCTCCGGCGCCCGGAGCCGCGCGCTGACCCGCACGCGAATGTGATCTGGAGTGATCACCCCGCCGGTGCTGAGCGTCAGGCGCGCTCCAGAACATTTTCCAGTTCGCGCACATTGCCGGGAAAGGGTAGGTCTGAGCGCCTTCAAGGGCTTCGCTTGAAAGCTCCGGGGGGGCGTGTTGGCGCGCCGCGCTAGGCGGTGCAGGATTGCCTCCGCGATCTCGCCGATATCACCGCGCGTTCGCGCAGCGCCGGAACGCGTAGCTCGATGACGTTGATGCGGTAGAAAAGATCTTCGCGAAACAGGCCCTGGCGAACCAGGTCGGCCAGATTCTTGTGGGTCGCGGACAGGATGCGAACATCCACCGATTCTTCGCGCGCCTCTCCGATCGGCCGCAGGGTCTTCTCCTGCACCACCCGCAGCAGCTTTACCTGCATGTGCAGCGGCAGGTCCGCCACCTCATCCAGGAACAACGTGCCGCCCTCCGCGCTCTGTACGAGTCCCTTCTTATCAGCAACAGCGCCCGTGAAGCTGCCGCGCTTATGGCCGAAAAGCTCGCTCTCCATGAGCTCCGTCGGGATCGCTCCGCAGTTGACGGCGACGAACGGGGCCTTCGCGCCGCCGCCGCTCTCGTGGATCATGCGCGCCACCAATTCCTTGCCGGTACCCGACTCACCCCAGATATGTACCGGGCCTGGCTGCGCGCGACGCGGCCGATCATCTCGCGCAGCTGCTGCATGACTGCGGAGCCGCCCGAGCAGCCGCGGTCCGCGCAATGTTGCCGCGGTCTCTCGCGATCGCGTCCGAGCTTGATCGCGCTGCCAACGAGCTTACGCAGGACCCCGAGATCCAACGGCTTGGACACAAAATCGAAGGCGCCCAGCTTCAGCGCCCGTACGGCGGACTCGACATTGCCGTGCGCAGTGATTACCGCCACTGGAACGCGGCGCGGTTTTCCTGGATCCAGGCGACGAGATCGAGGCCATCGCCATCGGGCAAACGCATATCGGTGAGACACAGGTCGAAGCGCTCGCTCTTCAGCAGCTTGCGCGCGCTGCCGAGGTCGGACGCAGTACGGGTTTCAGATTCATGCGGCTCAGCGTGAGACTGACGAGCTCCAACAGGTCCGGCTCGTCGTCGACGACGAGCACAACCGGCTGCTCCGCTGGTTGCCGGTGCTGGCTAGCTTCCGGCATCAGGTTTCCCATCGGCGAGGATCCGCAAAAACCAAGCCTAAAAATGCTGCCACCGTCTGCCCGAGGCTCATAGATAAGGGTCGCTCCGTTCGTCTGGGCCAGCTCCCGTGCCAGAAACAGACCCAGCCCGGTTCCCCGACCCCCGCTGTAGAAGGGTTCAAATATGCGCTCTGCGTGCTCGGTGGGCACGCCTGCACCGCGGTCAGCTACTTCAAATACGGTCGGCCGTGCAGCTCATGCGTCCGTACCGGAGATCGACACGCTGTCTGGGTCATTCGCCATGGCATGTTTGATCGCGTTGTCACACAGGTTCCAGATGATCTGCCGGAGCTGGCCCGGGTCCACCCGCACCTCAACGTCCGCGGCTGTGGCGCTGATCGCGAGACGCGCCGCGCGGCCATTGCATGGTTTGGCAGAACTCCTCGTGAAATTCCTGCGTCCACACCGACAAAGGCAGTCGCTCCAAGCGGGGCTGTTCACGGCGCGCCAAGCGCTGAACATTGTCAATGATACCGCTGACGCGTTCGGCATTGTTGCGAATGATCTCGGTGAGTCGACGGTCATCGGCGACACAGTGGGGGACTCGGCGAGCAGTTGGCCAGCGTGACTCATGGCGCCCACGGGATTGCGGATCTCGTGCGCGATGCTTGCGCTTAGGCGCCCGAGCGCAGCCAGCTTGGATTGCTGAACACGCTGCTCGATCAGACTCGTATCCTCGAGAAAGATCAACACGGGGCCTCCGTCCGCAAACCCAAGCGGCGCGAAGTGGGCACGGATCAGCCGCGCGCCGTCGGCGGCGGCGAACGTCGCATCGGCGGCGGGGCAGATATCCTCGCCAGCGCCACGACGCCAGTGCTCAAGGAGATAAAGGAGGCGGGGCGAGGCCTCTCCAATCAGCGCCTCGGGATATGCATTGGTATCTCCGAGTATTTCGGCCGCGGACTCGTTTATCAGCCGAATGCGGTCATGAGGGTCAACTACCAGGATGCTCTCACGCAAATGCTGAACGATGTATTGGGAGAGTTGCGCCATGTTGGCCAGGTCCAGGTCCTTCGCCGCACTAGTGCTTCGCTCTCGCGCAGTCGATCGGCAACGGGCCACATGGCGAGAGCGACTAGGAACAGCACGGCTCCGAAAACGCCAGCTGTGACATAGTCGCTGGCGGGCGCTGCAGTCGTGATACCTACGAACACCTGCTGCGCTAGCACGGCTAGAGCGGCAACCGCGGCGATGAGGAGCGCGTCGCGGCGTTCGGCGAATACCGTAAGAGCCAAGACTGGTAGTACGACCAGGACCGCCAGGCCGCTAGCAACGCCGCCGCTTGCGTACAAGATCAGCCCGATCGCGAGAGCGTCTACGGAGGCATTTACGAGAGCCACGATTCGGAGGCTTGACCAACGAAGCCGTCGCGCGATCAGCAGCAGCACGGCAGCGGTGAAGTAAGCGATGCACGCGGCGACAAAGAGCTGGGGTCGTGCCGTCACAAGCGCCCACCCGGCGCCGGCGAAGGACTTCATGGCGAGTAGCACGAGGGGTACGAGGAGGCGATAAAGGTTCAAGAGCCCGATCACGCGCCAGGCCAGATCACTGGGCGTCGTCGGCCCGACTGACTTCCCGCGTTCCAGGCCCTTGGAGGGAGTTGTTGCTGCAGTTTCCATCACGAGTGTGATGCTCTGGCGTTGACGTCAGCGAGTGTCCGACGGAGTCAGCACTCTGGCAAAGTAATGGCCCTGCCGACGACCGCAGACTAACGGAATCGGTGCTTTCAGCCAGTCGCTTTCGCGGCCGAGCACTACCATATCATCTCCGCGCAGGGGCTCCTGAAACTTGACCCAGCCATAGCTTACCCACGCCACCACGTCGGAGTTCATGTAGAGGCGGCGCGACATCGCGCCACGCGTGTCGGTGGGGACTCGTCGCGGCTGAAACAGCTGCGGGGCACGCATCCTCTAGGCGGTCCAGTACCAAGTCCGCTTGCTGCTGAATTGCGACCTCGGCGGAATGATCGGCGGCATCTGGCAGGAGCCGGCAGCTGACAAGGTAAGTCGTATCTTTCAACTGCGGCTCAGCCGGCGTAGAACTAACGATGCTTGGCTCCAGATCAGGTGGCAATCCATGTACGGTAATTGTGGCGCAGTCAGCAGGATCGGCGCGCAACCCAAAACGAACCAGCGCAGCATCTACCTGCGAAAGGCGCGGCGCGCGGCCTTCCCCGTCAGCGTACAGTCGCTTGCCGCGGGCGAGCATCCGCAGATTCCGACCATGCTTGCGGATCAACCCCTGGACCTGGTCGCCGTTCGCGCCCACGCCGGTGAGAGGATAGCCTCCGGAAAAGTCAACGAACCCGGCATCCTTCGCTAGATAGGGCGCGATGAAAGAGTCGGATTGAATCCCCATCGTCAGGTACAGGGCGGGTTCCGTGGCTAAATCGTTCGGAACGTCGACATCAAACCATTTGCTGCCGCCCCATGGGACGCTGTTCCAGCGCAGCTCAGCCCCCCATGACAACTGAAGTGCCTGCGTAGCGCACAAGTTCCGAGTATGTACGCGCGTGCCTTCGGTGCTGCGGGCAGTAGCCGCAGCAGCAGACCTATCACCAGCACACTGCACACGCAGGCCATGGGAATGAAGTAACGGCTATTGCCGGAGCCGGCGAGCCAGAGCACCCAGGCGACGAGGAAGCCGCATCCGAGGGCAGCCAGCACGCGCTGGTCGACGGTCCCGTCATCGGCGAGACCCCGGCGGCCGGCGCGGCGTCGCCAGAGCCAGCCAATGGCACAGGCGCACGCAACGACGAGCAGCACGGCATAGCGTGGGTCAGGCGCCATGAGCTCTTCGTGCACCATGTACATCGGGTCGATCATGGCAAAGGGCCGCCACAGCGCCTCGCCTATGCTTGCCGGAATGAAGCGCAGGTGACGCAACGGTTCCGTGGTGAATTGCGGCGAGCGGAAGACGTTATTGAGGAGCGGGAAGAACGGGTTCCCGAACTTCACATCAAGCCGGTAAGCCCAAGGGAGTGCCACCAGGATAAATGCGGCGGCGTGCGGCGAGCATACGTAAAGCGCAACGCACCCCAGCTTGGCTCTGAAGGGACGGTTCAGCATTAGGAGAAGGGTAGTTGCGGCAATGGCGTGCACTGCGTTGGTCATCTTCAATGCCGTGGCCGCGCCCAACAGTAGCCCCGCCAGGACTATGCGCCAGTGTCCTGGAGTGCGGATTGCCGTTGCCAACAGAAGCCATGCTGCTAGCCCGAATTCGGCTGTTGTGATATCCGCGAAGCTCGAGCCGATTTGCTGAATGAGAACCGGATTGATTGCCGCCAGCACGGTTGCGCAGACGGCGAGCTTAAGGCGACGCGCATCGCTGCCGTACGGGAAGGCGACCAAGGCGACCTCGAACGTCAGCCAGAGGATGACGCTGTGGGCGGCCGCGAGCAGCGACCCCACCAGCACTGCCGGAAGTCCTGACGTTACAAGGATATAGAAGGGCACGTAGGCGTAAGGGTTTACGTACGACTGCGGGCCCGCTGCAAAATAATCCAGGTTAAGGCGGTCGTGCACCGCACTCAACCCCGCATACATGTGGTAGTTGAGCGTGTCCCAAGCCATTTCCTTTCCCAGCAAGTAATTCACCAGCAGGGCCAGCACGGTGCATGCCAGATACACGGACAGTCGCACGTGCAGCAAGGCAGCCCGGGGCCTGATCAGCGTGGGTGCAGATTGCGGGGATCTAACCGCGACGTCCGCCGCTTGGTTCATGTGTCGCGGGTCGGGCTTGTGCGTAGATCTATGAATCCCAGCAAGAATGACGCAAATACGATTTCACCACCCGCAAGCATCAAGGTAATTGAGGGAATCGCGACACGCATCATTTCAGTTGGGTCGAGCGCACCCAGTCGGGTCCGCGCCCAACTCACAACTGAATAAATCGCAAGGGCGAGACCGGTTGATCCAAGACCGAGCCCAAGCATTATTCCGCGCTCGAGCGTGAACACGCCTAAGAATCTCGCAAGCGAACGACTCATAGGCAGAAGATTTCTCATCACGCCGATTGTTCTTGCGAGGAGTGAGAATAGAACCAGCTGCAAGCCAAATATAGTGGCGCCACCGGCGTACAGCATCGTGTGGATATCGAATCCGACGCCGTGCACGACGATCGTGCCATGCAGAATCGCAGCTTCGGCCGCCATTCCGATAACAATCAGCGTCACTCCCGGGTAAAGCATCAGCCACCGCGGGCTCATCATTAGCAGGAAACGCAGGTGCCGCCAGCCATCGCGCCAAGTCCTGAGATGCGGACGACGCGATCGGCCCGCGGGCGCCAATGTGGTCGGGACTTCGGCAATGCGCCACCCTGCCAAGGTCGCCTTCACGACCATCTCGCTGGCGAACTCCATGCCCGGCGAGCTCAAGCCTAGTTGGAGAATCGCTGCCCGGTTTACGCCGCGCAAGCCGCAGTGAAAATCCCCCACTGGCGAGGAGAAAAGCAAGCGGCCCGCGAAACTGAGTACTGGGTTTCCCAAGTAGCGATGCAGCGCCGGCATCGCGCCAGGACGAATTCCTCCACGGAACCTATGACCCATGACGAGGTCGTTTTCAGCTCGCAGCTTCTCGACGAAAAGATCGAGTTGGGAAAAATCATAGCTGTCGTCGGCGTCACCCATGATGACGAAGCGACCCTGTGCTGCCCGGAGGCCGCCGAGAAGAGCATTGCCATACCCCTTGAGGGCAATCTTTACGACGCGGGCGCCGGACTCACGTGCGAGCTCCACGGATCCATCGGTCGAGCCGTTGTCCGCCACCAAGACCTCACCGATGATTCCTGTACGATCGAGAAACCCGCGTGCCTTGCGCACGCAAGAGGCAATGGTTTCGGCCTCATTCAGGCATGGCATCAGAATGGTTAGCTCAGGACCGACAACGCCACTGGGCGTGACCGCTCGATCCGCGAGTCCCGGCTCTCTAAGGGATGGCAGGGGAGACCTTAGGGTCGATTCCATCTGAGTGAGGGTCCGTTGCCAAGCTGGAGCATAATTGTCGAATGCAGTATGTCAACGCGATTCCCCGTGAGGGTGTGATGGGCTCGGCAGAATACGGCCGCCGAATCCGGCGGAATCCCAGCTTTTGCGAGCCGGCGCTCGCCGACTCCCAATCTCATGGATAGCGAATCTCCCACGCGGCGCCTGCACCCACGCATGATCGACTGCGACTGGCTCGTGCTGCGCAAGATGCGCTCTGCCATTGAAGATGTCGCGGACCGGGTTGCCGCGGACGGCAAGGTTGCGATCGACCTCGGCTGCGGGTCGCAGCCTTATCGCTCGATCTTTGCGTCCCGTGGCTTGGTGTATCGGGGAGCTGATATCGAGTTCGGGCGACCTTCTGATCGACAAGAACGGCCGCGTGGAAGCGGCGGATGGCAGCGCCGATCTTGTGCTCTCCTTCCAGGTTCTGGAGCACGTCCGCGATGTAGATCTGTATCTTGGAGAGGCCCGGCGCATTCTGCGAGATCAGGGTTGGCTCATCCTTTCGACGCATGGAACTTGGCTTTACCATCCGCATCCAGAGGATCATCGCAGGTGGACCCGCGAGGGCTTGCTCGCCGAGATTTCCCGGCACGGCTTTAAAACAACCGAGTGCATCCCCGTCCTCGGGCCCCCTGGCCTGGACCACCGTGCTACGCCTCGTATGCGGTTATCAGGTCTGTCTGCGGGTGCCCCTAGTTGGCCGGCTCTTAGCTAGTACGCTGGCTGTGATCATGAATGCGCGCTGCGTTCTTGAAATCTGATAACTCCCGATTCGGTGCGGCGAGACAATGCCTGCGTGTACGTAACCCTCTCACGCGTAGCCGGGACAGCGCATGAGATTTTCGCATTTTGCGATGGTTGGCGCGTTCTGCGCCCTGGTCGCCAACGTAGCGGTCATCACACTTGTCCGGCAGGGTTTCGGGAGCCTGTCCGCATCGGCCCTGGCGTTTGGGCCCGTCCTGGTCATGGGCTACGCCCTCCATTCGATGTTCACGTTCCGGACACGCCCATCGAAGGAGTCCTTCCTTCGCTACGCGCTTGGGCACCTTCGCAAATTTTCCCCTGTGGGCCGCCGCGCTCTATCTGCTCGGTGACGTGTTGCACGTACCGGTCGCAGTGGCTGCGCCCGCCACCACCATGTCTTCTGTTTCTATGGAATTATGTCGCGGCCCGTTGGGCATTCATCCGCAACAGAATGGATCGGCGGCCATCGTGAATTCGATAACGGTTGAGGATGTACAGCGCTGTATGGCGCCTCATCTGCCGATTTATTCATGGCACAAGCCAATCTATCAATTCGTAGCGCTTGCCAATCTACAGAAATTGTGGGACCCAACTCATGGCCGCGTCCTCGATATCGGCGGTGGAACAGGGGTATCTGGCACATACAGTGAAGACTCTTTTTGAGCTTCCGCATGTCGTCTCGATAGATGTGCACGACCGGTTTTCCAGCGAATTGACCATTGAAACGGCTGTGTACGACGGTGTGACTCTACCGTTTGCTGACAACTCTTTCGACTGCGCCCTGCTTTTCAATGTTCTGCACCATGTGCCAATCGAGCATCGATTGCCCTTGCTGCGTGAATGCCGTCGTGTCGTCGGCCACGGTCCACTCTATATCAAAGATCATATTGTCGCAGGGCACCCGTGACGACGTGCGACTGGCTATCCTGGACCTGCTTGGTAACGCCCCATTCCAAGGGATGATCACTGCGCACTACTTGCGGGAGGCGGATTGGCGGGATTTGGCGCAGCAATCGGGGTACCAAGTCTGGTCAACCCGTTGTAGGTGAATATCGCACTGGTGTTATGGGAATCATTTTTCCGAATCGCCTCGAGTTCAGCTCGCGGTGGCATCCAGTTTGATGGTGGTGTACCCCGTCCCACGCGAGTGCTGATGCTGTCTCATTATTTCGCGCAGCAGCGCGGGGGCATCGAGGCGGTCGCGGCTGCACTGCGCGCGAGCTAGGCGCGCGCGGATTCATGCTGACCTGGCTTGCGAGTGGAAAGTCCGCGGCGGACGACGATGGGTCGCGACACGAATCGCTGGCGTCCGCGGGCGTTGTTGAGAGATGGCTGACGTTGCCTTATCCCATTCTCCGTCCATCCGCGTGGCTCAAAATATATCGTGAGACGGCGAATCACGATGTTGTCGTCGTCCACGACGCCATATACATGACGAGTATCTTCGGCTATTTCGCGGCACGCGCACGGCGCAAGCCTTTCGTGGTCGTTCAGCACGTGGCGTTTATTCCCTTCAGGAATGTAGTGCTGCGTGCTCTCATGCACATCGCAAACCGGTGTGTCGCGATGCCCCTCCTGAAGCGCGCCCACCAGGTGATATTCATTAGTGCAGTAACCGAGAAATATTTTTCGCGCGTGCACTGGCGGCGGGCGCCGACGCTGGTGTTCAACGGAGTTGACACGCGGGTCTTCTCGCCCGTTGTCGATGCCTTACAACTGGGATCGGAGCGTCGTGGTCTGGGTCTTCCGATGCAGCCCCAGGGTGGTCCTGTTTGTCGGGAGATTCGTGGAGAAAAAGGGCCTCCAGTCGCTCTTGAGTACGTTGCCCGGGAGCGTTCGGATCTTCTATTCGCTTTCGCCGGGCACGGGCCCATCGATCCGACGAGTTGGCGCCTGCCAAACGTCCGTGTGTTCGCGGCTTATCCGGGACCCGACTCGCGTCGCTCTATCGATCGAGCGATGTCTTGGTGCTGCCGAGCGCCGGGGAGGGCTTTCCCTTGGTCGTCCAAGAGGCGCTCGCTTGCGGTCTACCAATCATCTGCGGCAATGATTCGGCCTACGCAGACGATAGAGCGGCCCCGTTTCTGAACGGGATACGCGTCGACCTGCGAGATCCGAAGGCGACAGCGCTGCTGCTTAAGAGGAGTAATTGACAGTCCTCGCGCGGGGCTTGACTCAGTCTGATCGGCGCAAGCGCGCGGAGTTTGTCAAGGCCCGCTATTCCTGGTTGAGCAGCGGCGCGAGGTATGCAGAAATCCTTGCGGAGACTATGCGCGGCACCCTCAGGCCCCGTAAAGGGACGGAAGGTCAGCGCGGCTTAATTGCCATCCGCCCTGTATTGTCGATTCGATTTAGCAACAGGGAGTCGCCGAAGTACTCGTCTACCGCCTTGCGCGCGCCGCTCCAATAGCCGTAGTCGTCGATGATCAGGACGCCGCCGGGCGCCAATCGCGGGTACAGATGCTCCAGTTCGTGACGTGTAGACTCGTACCAGTCCGTGTCCAGACGCAACACCGCAATCTGAGCTGGCGCGGCGTCCGGAAGGGTGTCCTCAACCTTGCCCTTCACGTACGTAATTTCCGCCGCGGGGTAGCCTGTGCTGTCCATGTTGCGTTTCACTTCCTCAAGCGGCGAGTAACACCACAGCGCGTCTCTGGGTTGGCCAGCCTCGCGAAACATGGACATGCAAGCTGTCCGGTTCTGGCCTGCCTGTCGTGCTCGGTCGCTGACTCATGCCCTCGAAAGTGTCGAAGAGGACCATAGGGACGCGGGGTCTTAAAGGTAAGCGCTGCCGCCATGCTGGACCCACCTTTCCATACTCCGCACTCGACGAAGGCTCCGGCGATGCGGTTCGCTTCCACGTATCTGGCCGCCGCGCATACGGCGAAGATGCGCGCGGGCGAAGTCATGGTATAGGGCAAGACTTGACGCAGCAGAGTGAGTGTCGCCTCGTCGAAGTCGGGGTAGCGCAACCTTAGTGCTGCCTTGGTGGAGAGCACCGAGCGCCCCCAGCCAATAACCATGTCTTTCAGTTTCACAATGTCCGGGAGGATGGCTCAGTGCTGGTATAGATTTCAAACGAGCCGTGCTCAATCTTGTCTTGCTGGTCAGGACTAGGCACTTTCGCGCAGAATGCGCACCTTTCCGCGGTTACAGGCACACAGATGAATCTGCACGAGTATCAGGCGAAGGAAGTCTTCCGCACCTACGGGATCCCGGTCCCGGCGGGCAAGGTGGCCGCGAGCGCCGATGAGGCCGTGGCGGCCGCGAAGGTGCTGGGCGGCGCCGTCTGGGTCGTCAAGGCCCAGGTGCACGCCGGGGGCCGCGGCAAGGCCGGCGGCGTCAAGGTGGTGCGGGATGCGGACGCGGTGCGGGCCGCCGCGTCCGGGATGCTCGGCACGCGTCTCGTGACGCCGCAGACCGGTCCTGAGGGGCTGCCGGTCGACCGGGTGTACGTCGAGTCCGGCTCGGAGATCGCACGCGAAATCTACCTGTCGCTCACCCTCAACCGCGAAAAGAGCCGCATTGCCCTCATCGCCTCCAGCGCCGGCGGCATGGACATCGAGGAAGTGGCACACAAGACGCCCGAGAAGATCCTCTCGGTGAGCGTCCATCCGGCGGCCGGGCTGTCCGGGTTCCAGGCACGCGAGATTGCCTTCGGACTCGGGCTCACCGGCACCCAGGTCGCGGAATTCCAGTCGTTCGTGAGTGCCCTCTACAAGCTCTACATCGAGAAGGACCTGAGCCTCGTCGAGGTGAACCCGCTGATCGTCACCAAGGCAGGGGCGCTCATGGCGCTCGATGCGAAGATCAACGTCGATGCCAACGCGCTCTTCCGCCATCCGGAACTCGCCCAGTTGCGCGATGCCAGCCAGGAGGACCCGATGGAGCGGCGGGCCAGCGAGCACGACCTGAACTACGTCTCCCTCGACGGCGACATCGCCTGCATGGTGAACGGTGCAGGGCTTGCCATGGCCACTATGGACCTCATCAAGCTGCACGGCGGGCACCCGGCGAACTTTCTCGACGTCGGCGGCGGCGCGACCAGTGAGCGTGTCACGGCGGCCTTCGAGCTGATCCTTTCCAACTCCAGGGTGCGGGCGGTACTGGTCAACATCTTCGGCGGCATCGTGCGCTGCGACATCATCGCGGATGGCGTCATCAATGCCGTGAAGAAGGTGGGAGTGAAGGTGCCGGTCGTGGTGCGCCTCGAGGGCACGAACGCGGAAGCCGCGCGCACCATGCTCGCCAAGAGCGGCCTCACCATCACGCCGGCGGAGGATCTCACCGATGCGGCACGCAAGGTCGTGGCGCTCGCGAAGAAGGGCAAGGCATGAGCATTCTCGTCAACAAGAACACCAAGGTCATCTGCCAGGGCTTCACCGGCAAGCAGGGCACGTTCCATTCCGAGCAGTCACTGGCCTATGGCACTAAGGTCGTCGGCGGCGTGACGCCCGGCCGCGGCGGCCAGAAGCACTTGGGGTTGCCGGTGTTCGATACCGTGAAGGACGCGGTACGCGACACCGGGGCGACGGCGAGCGTCATTTACGTGCCGCCCGCGGGGGCTGCGGACTCAATCCTCGAGGCCATCGACGCCGGCATCGAGCTCGTGGTGTGCATCACCGAGGGCGTGCCGGTGAACGACATGGTGAAGGTGAAAGCGGTGCTCGCCGGCTCCGCCACGCGCCTCGTCGGGCCCAACTGCCCGGGGGTCATCACCCCCGATGAGTGCAAGATCGGCATCATGCCCGGCTTCATCCACAAGAAGGGCAGCGTTGGCATCGTGTCGCGCTCCGGCACGCTCACCTACGAGGCGGTGTTCCAGACCACGCGCATCGGGCTCGGTCAGAGCACCTGCGTCGGCATCGGCGGGGATCCGGTGCGCGGCATGAATTTCATCGACGTGCTGGAGCTTTTCGAGCGGGACCCGCGCACCGAAGGCATCATTCTCGTGGGCGAGATCGGCGGCAGTGATGAGGAGGCGGCGGCCCGTTTCATCCGCCGCTTTGTCACCAAGCCCGTGGTCGCCTACATCGCCGGCGTCACCGCGCCACCGGGTAAGCGCATGGGCCATGCCGGCGCCATCGTCGCCGGCGGCAAGGGCACCGCGGCGGACAAGTACGCGGCGTTTGAGGCTGCAGGCGTGCGTACCGTGAAGTCCCCCGCCGAACTCGGCTCGGCCATGGATGAACTGCTGAGGAAGCGCCGGCCCCGCACGCTCACCACCGCGCCCCGGCACGCCCGCCCGGTGGCCCCGGCTCGCACCCCCAAGCCTGCCAAGAAGCAGCCCGCCGCCAAGGCGCGCGCCAAGACGGGCGGCCGCCGCCGCGCGGCGCCCAAGGCCTCCCGCAAGGCTCGCGGCAGGCGCCGCTGACTCATGAAACAATAGCCGCAGGCCGATATCTCACCCGGCGCGCCCTTTAGGGCCGCACGAGGGCTTCGTGCATGAGTGACTCCCTGCGGATCGCGCTGGCGCAGCTGAATTTCCTGGTCGGAGACGTGCAGGGAAATGCGGCGCGCGTGATCGCGACCGCCAAAAGTGCCGCCGCAGAGTCGGGCGCGGATCTGGTGCTCTTCCCCGAGCTCACGCTCTCGGGCTACCCGCCCGAGGACCTGCTGTTCCACCGCGGCTTCCGCCGCCAGATCGAGGCGGGGCTTACCCGCGTGCGCACGGAAGTCACGGACGTGCCGGTCATGCTCGGGTTCCCCGAGTACACAGCCTCGGGCATCTACAACTCCGCCGCGCTCGTCAGCCGCGGCGAGATCGCCGCGATCCACCGCAAGGCGGAGCTGCCTAACTACAAGGTGTTCGACGAGAAACGTTACTTCTCGGAAGGCTCGCAGCCGACCGTGTCGCAGTGGCAGGGGGTGCGCGCAGGGCTGCTCGTGTGCGAGGACATCTGGGCCGCGCAGGCGGCGCAGATGAGCCGCGCCGCCGGCGCCCAGCTGCTGCTCGTCATCAATGCCTCCCCCTTCGAGATCCACAAGCAGCGCGAGCGCGAGCAGGTGGCACGCGAGCGCGTGCGCGACGTCGGGCTGCCACTCGCTTACGTCAATCTCGTCGGCGGCCAGGACGAGCTCGTCTTCGATGGCAACTCGTTCGTGATGAACGCCCAGGGCGAGGTGGTGCTGCGCGCCCCGGCATTCCAGGAGGGGGTCTACATCGCCCGCTTCGAGCGCGATGCGAGCGGCCAGGTGACCCCGCTGCCCGGTGAGATCGCGCCGGAGCTCTCCGATGAGGCGAGCGTCTACAACGCGCTGGTGCTGGGCGTGCGCGACTACGTGCGCAAGCACGGCTTTCCGGGCGTGGTGATGGGTCTCTCGGGCGGCGTGGACTCGGCACTCACGCTTGCGATCGCGGTCGATGCACTCGGGCCTGAGCACGTGCAGGCGGTGATGATGCCCTCGCGCTACACCTCGCAGATGAGCGTGGAGGACGCCCGCGCGCAGGCGCAGCTCATGGGCGTGAAGTACGCCGTGCTGTCGATCGAGAACATGTTCGAGGCGACGCTCGCCACGCTCAAGGGTGAATTCGCCGGGCGTGCACCCGATGCCACCGAGGAGAACATCCAGTCGCGCTGCCGCATGCTGCTGCTGATGGGCCTGTCCAACAAGACCGGCCGCATGCTCCTCACCACCGGCAACAAGAGCGAGATGGCGGTCGGCTATGCGACGCTCTACGGGGACATGGCCGGGGGCTTTGCGCCCATCAAGGACTGCAGCAAGCTCCTGGTGTACCGCCTCGCGAACTACCGCAACTCAGTGAGCCCGGTCATCCCCGCGCGGGTGATCGAGCGGGCGCCCTCCGCAGAGCTGCGGCACGAGCAGAAGGACTCCGATGCGCTGCCGCCGTATGAGGTGCTCGACCCGATTCTCGAGGCCTTCATCGAGGAAGACCTGTCGGTGGATGAGATCGAGGCGCGCGGTTTTGACCGCGCGACGGTGGCGCGGGTGCTCGATCTCGTGAAACGCAACGAATACAAGCGCCGCCAGGCGCCGCCCGGGGTGCGGGTCAGCCGCCGCGCCTTCGGCCGCGACTGGCGCTATCCGATCACGAGCGGCTACCGGCGCTAGGCGATTCGCCCGCCTACCAGATCTTCCACCAGGACTTCTTGACCTCCGCCTCGCGGGTACCGACCTCGGTGGCGTAATTCGCCGCGTAGACCTGGCGGCTCTGATCAGCGAGCTGCGGCAGGTTCAAACGGTCGTAGGAGGCGATGAGGATCTCCAGCGCCTGGCGGGTCGCCGGGGCGCCATCGTACTGCTCGATCTCCGAGCGCGCCCGCTGCGCCGAGGCCACGAAGGCGTTGCGCTTGTAGTAGAAGCTCGCCACGTGCACCTCATAGGAGGCGAGGCGGTCGCGCAGGAAGATCATGCGCTGCAGGGAGTCGGCGGCGTACTCGCTCTTGGGGTACTGCTCCACGACGGTCTTGAAGGCGGCGTACGCCTTGCGCGCCTGGCTCGGCGGGCGCTTGCTCAGGTCTGCGTGGAAGAGTGACTCGATGGCGTTCGGCTGACGCTCGAAATCCACCAGTCCCTTCACGTACCAGGCGTAGTCCACGCGCGGGTGGGTCGGATTCTCGCGGATGAAGGTATCGGCGGCGTCAGTGGCGGATTCACCCTCACCGGAGCGGTAATATACGTAGATCAGGTCCAGACGCGCCTGGCGCGCCTCGTCCGTGAACGGAAAGCTCGCCGTCAGGCGCTCGTAGGTCTTGATGGCGACATTGAAGTCGTAGGCCTCCATGGCCTTGTGCGCCTTCTTGTAGAGTGTCGCCGGGGTTTCCTTGTTGTTCGGCGCGACGCGGCGCAAGTGGCAGCCGGCTACGGTCAGGGCGAGCAGGGCGATACACAGCGCAAGCACGCCGCTGCGTGCCGGACGGGACAGGAACATCTTGAAAAGGGCCTTTCTTTGGCGTCGCGCCGCGTGAATCCGGCCAGTATAGCGAATCCCGCCGACCCCCTTCCGACCGCGCAGGGGCTCAGCGAGTTCCGCTCCCATGCCCTGACGCTGCCGCCGGAGGCGGCCGGGCTGCGCTTCGACCAGGCCCTGGCCCGCTCGCTCCCGCAGTACTCGCGGGCGCGCCTCAAGGAGTGGATCGAGTCCGGGGCGGTCCAGGTCGACGGGCGGGCGCTGCGGGCCAAGGACAAGGTGCTCGGCAACGAGCAGATCCGCATCGAGGCGCAGCTGCCGGTCGAGTCCGGGGTCGCCGCCGAGACCATGCCGCTGGCGGTGGTCTTCAAGGACCGCGCCCTCATCGTCATCGATAAGCCCCCGGGACTCGTGGTGCATCCCGGGGCCGGCAATGCCCGCCACACCCTGCAGAACGCGCTCCTGGGGCTCGACCCGAAGCTCGCCCTGGTGCCGCGCGCCGGGCTGGTGCACCGCCTCGACAAGGACACGAGTGGCCTCTTGGTCGTGGCCCGCACCCCCGAGGCGCATACCGCGCTCGTGGCGCAGCTGGCGGCCCGCGAAATTACCCGCGAGTACCTCGCGGTGTGCGCCGGCGTCATGACGGCGGGCGGCACCATCGATGAGCCCATCGGGCGGCATCGCTCCCAGCGCACCCGCATGGCGGTGCGCGCGGACGGGCGCCCCTCGGTGACGCATTACCGCGTCGTGCGGCGCTTCCGCGCCCACACCCTGGTGCGGGTGCAGCTCGAGACCGGGCGCACCCACCAGATCCGCGTCCACCTTGCCCACGCCGGCTTCCCGGTGGTGGGCGACCCGCTCTATGGCGGCCGGCGGCGCCTGCCGGCCGGTTGCACGCCCGAGCTCGCCGAGGCGCTCGCCCGTTTCCCGCGCCAGGCTCTGCATGCCGCGCGCCTGAAGCTCGCGCACCCGGTGACGGGACGCGAGATGGAATGGGAGGCCCCGCTCCCCGCCGACATGGTCGCGCTGCTGGCGGCCCTCGAGGCGGATCGCGCGTGACGGATTCGCCTGCGTTCCTCATCCCGGACTGGCCGGCGCCGCCGCACGTGCGCGCCGCCTTCTCGCTGCGCTCGGGTGGGGTGAGCGCGGCGCCCTTTGATTCACTGAACGTCGGCGCCCACGTGGGCGATGACCCCGAGCGCGTACGCGAGAACCGGCGCCTGATCGGGGCGGCCCTGGCGCTGCCTGCCACACCTGTGTGGCTGACGCAGGTCCACGGCACGAGCGTTCTGGACGCGGATCGCGCAGATGCAGCCACGGTGCAGGCCGACGCGGTGGTGGTGCGGCGCGCCGGAACGGTGGCGGTCATCCAGGTCGCCGACTGCCTGCCCGTGCTTTTTGCGGCCGCCGACGGGCGCGTCGTTGCCGCCGCGCACGCCGGCTGGCGCGGGCTCGCGGCCGGGGTGCTCGAGGCCACGCTCGCACAACTGGCCGAGCCGCCAGCGGGGGTGCTGGCCTGGCTCGGGCCTGCGATCGGGCCGGATCACTTCGAAGTGGGGGCGGAGGTGCGTGCCGCGTTCACGCAGGCGGACCCCGGCGCTGCAGAGGCCTTTGCGCCCAATGACCGCGGCCGCTGGCAGTGCAACCTCTTGCAGCTCGCGCGCCGCCGGCTGCGGGTGCTCGGGGTGAGCCAGGTCTACGGCGGCCGGTGGTGCACGTTCGCTGACCCGACGCGCTTTTTTTCTTACAGGCGGCAGGGTCGCTGCGGACGCATGGGCGCCTTCATCTGGCGCAGCTGAGGCTCAGCGCCCGCCTGCGGCCGAGAGGCAAATACGCGTGCTACGATCACCGGCGAAGTCACCCGCCGAAGAAGAAGCTGACCCGTGCCGCTGCTGCTGTGGATCATCCTGTGCTCGGCCCTGGGGGGTATCGCGAGTGCTGCCTTCGCGGTCGCGTTCCTCTGGATGTCGGAAGAGCGCAGTGCGAGGCTGCTGCCGCATTTCCTGAGCTTTGCCACCGGCGCCCTGCTCGGGGCGGCGCTGCTCGCGCTGCTGCCGGAAGCCATCGAGGGGGCGGGAGTCGGCGGCGCCCATGCGCTGGGGTGGTCGCTGGTGCTCGGCCTCGGGGTGTTCTTCGTCATCGAGAAGCTCGTGCTGTGGTGGCACATCCATGCGCGCGCGGAGGAGGGGCACGCCAGTCGGGGCCACGATCACGCGCATGCTCACGCCTCGGGCGTGCTCGTCCTGGTGGGCGACAGCCTCCACAACACGCTCGACGGGGTGCTGATCGCGGCGGCCTTCCTGACGAATGTGTCACTCGGCTTCGTCACGACCTTTGCCGTGGCAGCCCACGAGATCCCGCACCGGGTGGGGGATTTCGCGATTCTCGTCCACGCCGGCTGGACGCGTCGGCGCGCCCTGGTACTGAACCTCGCCACCGGTCTCGCCTCGGTGGTCGGGGCGGTGCTGGCCTATTTCGCGCTGCAGCGCGCGCTCGGTTTCCTGCCCCTCGCTCTGGCCTTTGCCGCTTCCGGCTTTCTTTATATCGCGGTGGCGGGCCTCATCCCGGGCTTGCACCGCACGGTCGGATCCGCGCACCAGTGCGACCCAGGTGGCGACTCATCGCTCTGGGTATTCTGGTGATCGCGGCAGCCGAAGCGCTAAGTCACCGCTAACGGATGCCGCGCTCAGGGCGCTGATTTTGCGATTTGGTTCGCGAACTCAGCGCGCTCCTGATCGGATACCATTTGACGTAATTCGGTGAATTCGAGGGCAGGCAGCCATGTTCAAGTGGTTAGGCGGGGGCGAGGCAGCCGAGGTCGGCACGGCGCTGGCCGACGACTTCGTCCTGCAGAGCCGCTTCCGGACCGGATGCGCGGCAAGACGGGAGAAACGCGGTACGCAGCTCCAAGGAGCCGCAGAGTTCTTGCAGAAGTTTCTGCTGCGGGTGGATCACGAAACTCGTGCCTCTGAAGCTCAATATCTTAAAGCGCGCGACGCTCGCCAACTCCTTCAAGTGGCGATTGCTCGAGAAGGGCGTTGAGCAGAATGTTGTCGAAGAACTCACTCAAGCTTTGGTCCTGCGACTGACGACCAGTCAGCCGAGCCTGCCGCGCGCAGGAGCCGGTAGCCACGCCGAAGCGCGGGATCGGTCGCGATGCGATACAGACACTTACTAGTCAAGGGTGACGAACACTCGAACGAGCGGGGCGCATACGAAGCAGGCGATCGAGTGCTTCGAGCAAGCGCTCGCTGCGGATCCTGGACAATGTCAACGCCCGGAATACGCTTGGGAGTAATCCTCTGCAGACTGGGTCGCTATCAGGAAGGGGGCGAGCAGTTCCGTCAGGCGATCAAGACAAAAGAGAATTCTGCGGAGGCGCATTTCAACCTCGGCTCGCTGCTTCGATCGCAGGGAAGATCAAGGAATCTGAGCAGCCCCTGCGGCGCGCACTGACGCTGAAGCCAACGCTAGTTGAGGCGCAAATCAGTCTCGGGGCCACGCTCTACATGCTCGGACGACATGAGGAAGCCAGGAATTGTCTTCGAGAAAGCCCTCCGGGTGGCGCCGCGTCACGTCGAGGCACTGACGGGGATGGGGCAGCTGTGCGCCACTCGAGGGGCACTTCGAAGAGGCCGAGAGCTGGTTCAATCGAGCCCTAGAGGTCAATCCCAAAGTCCTGGCTCGCGTGGGTTGGGCTTGCAGGATTGGGCAAGATGTCGGCGGCCGACGGCGCATGGCTGAAGGGCGCCCAGGCGAGCGCCGACAGCGGCTTGCCAGCCCTTGAACGAGGCCAGCCGTGCGCAACGCAATCGGAAAGTATTACGATCAGATTGGGGATTACCGCCAAGGCATTTCAAAGTTTTCGGCGCGGCCAAGGAGTTGATCAAGGCGGCGGCCGACCCTACGACCGGGACGCCCAGAGCGCGCATTCTGTCGACAACCTGATCGCGCATCTATAGCTCGCGAGGCACTGCTGGCACATCGCACTCTGGCGCATCGGACTCCAACGCTGCCCGATTCTGGTGGTCGGCATGCCGCGCTCCGGCACATCTCTGGTAGAACAGATCCTCGCCTCGCACCCGATGGTTAGCGGCGCCGGGGAAGTGGAGTTCTGGCGCGCATACTATCCCTCAAGCACGCTCAGCGGTCTGCTGCATGGTTGCCAGACGAGGCTCATACAGCGGCAAGCTGGCGGCGAGTATTTGCGCGCGCTCGCGCGAGAAGACAAGCAATGCAGCGCACGTCGTGGATAAGTCGCTGTTCAATGTCGACAATCTGGGGCTTATCTCACTCGGTGTTCCCGAAGGCGCGCATCATCCACGTGCAGCGCGACCCGATCGATACATGCCTGTCCTGCTACTTCCAGGACTTCCCGCCAGCTCTGAATTTCACCTTCGACCTGGCGGACCTGGCGCACTTCTACCGGCTACGCGCGCATCGACTGATGAAGCATTGGCGCAGAGTCTCTGCCGCCCGGAACGATGCTCGATGTCCCCTACGAGGACCTGATCGCCGATCAGGAAGGCTGGACGCGCAGGATTGCTAGAGTTTCTGCGACTGCCATGGGATGAGCGCTGTCTCGAACTTCCAGGATAACGACAGCGCAGCGTGTCCTGACAGCAAGCTACTGGCAGGTGCGCCAGAAGGTCTATAAGCAAGCTCCATAGGCCGCTGGCGCCACTACGAAAAATTCATCGGCCCGCTGCTTGGGCTGAGGGATATGCGCTAGACTGACCGACCCGGACGGGCACGACTCCGTGCAGCGCCCGGCGTAGGCCGGGTGAGCTTTCCCGGCGATGGAGTGCACGCCGCAGGGTTGTGGGCATACCCTATGCCACAGCCCCTTGAACGGGCTGGGGTTTGTCCCCATAAAACGACCATCCATTTAAGGTCTTTTTCCATGCGCCAGGACAAGCTCACCACGCGGTTCCAACAGGCGCTGGCCGATGCCCAGTCGCTCGCCCTCGGGCGCGACAATCAGGTCATCGAGCCGGCCCACGTGCTGCTGTCGATGCTCGACAGCAGCGGCGGCTCGCTGCGCCCGCTGCTGATGAAGGCAGGCGCCGACGTCAACAAGCTGCGCGCGGGACTCTTGAGCACCCTCGATGCGCTGCCGAAGGTCGAAGGCACCCCGGGCGAGGTGCATGTCTCCAACGATTTGAATCGTGTCCTCAACGTCACCGATAAGCTCGCGCAGCAGCGCGGCGATCAGTTCATCTCCAGCGAGCTCTTCGTGCTCGCCGCCTTCGAGGACCGCAGCCTCGCGCGTCTCTTCAAGGAGGCGGGCGTGGTGCGCGGCGCGGTCGAGAAGGCCATCGAGGAAGTACGCGGCGGGGAGAAGGTGCAGGACGCGAATGCCGAAGAGAGCCGCCAGGCGCTCGAGAAGTACACGGTCGATCTCACCGCGCGCGCCTCTTCGGGGAAGCTCGACCCGGTGATCGGCCGCGACGATGAGATCCGCCGCACCATCCAGGTGCTGGCGCGCCGTACCAAGAACAACCCCGTCCTGATCGGCGAGCCGGGCGTCGGCAAGACCGCGATCGTCGAGGGGCTGGCCCAGCGCATCATCAACAACGAGGTGCCCGAGGGGCTGAAGAACAAGCGCATCCTCGCGCTCGACATGGGCTCCCTCATCGCCGGGGCCAAGTTCCGCGGCGAGTTCGAGGAGCGCCTGAAGTCGGTGCTGAATGATCTTGCCAAGCAGGAAGGCCAGATCATCCTCTTCATCGATGAGCTGCACACCATGGTCGGCGCCGGCAAGGCCGAAGGCGCCATGGATGCCGGCAACATGCTGAAGCCCGCGCTCGCGCGCGGCGAGCTGCACTGCGTTGGCGCCACGACCCTCGATGAGTACCGCAAGTACATCGAGAAGGACGCAGCCCTCGAGCGGCGCTTCCAGAAGGTGCTGGTGGATGAGCCCTCGGTCGAGGACACCATCGCGATCCTGCGCGGCCTGCAGGAGCGCTACGAGCTGCACCACAAGGTCGAGATCACCGATCCTGCGATCGTGGCCGCCGCGACGCTCTCGCATCGCTATATCGCCGACCGCCAGCTGCCGGACAAGGCCATCGACCTGATCGATGAGGCCGGCGGCGCGCATCCGCATGGAGATCGACTCCAAGCCCGAGGCGCTCGACAAGCTCGAGCGGCGCATCATCCAGCTGAAGATCGAGCAGGAGGCGCTGAAGAAGGAGAAGGACGAGGCTACCAGGAAGCGCCTGACGACGCTGCAGTCGACGCTCGCGACCCTCGAGAAGGAGTACGCGGACCTCGAGGAGGTCTGGAAGTCCGAGAAGGCATCGCTGCAGGGCACGGCCCACATCCGCGAGGAGCTCGACCGCACGCGTCTTGAGCTCGATGCGGCGCGCCGCGCGGGCAACCTGCAGCGCATGGCGGAACTGCAGTACGGCAAGATCCCCGAGCTCGAGAAGCGCCTGAGTGCTGCGCAGGCGGCCGAAGACCAGGCCCCGACGCTGGTGCGCAACAAGGTCACCGAGGAGGAGATCGCGGAAGTGGTCTCCAAGTGGACCGGAATTCCCGTCTCCAAGATGCTGCAGGGCGAGCGCGAGAAGCTGCTGCACATGGAGGAGGCACTGGCCAAGCGCGTGGTCGGCCAGGAGGAGGCGCTGCGCATCGTCTCCAACGCCATCCGCCGCTCGCGCGCCGGTCTTTCCGATGCGCGCCGTCCCAACGGCTCGTTCCTGTTCCTCGGGCCCACCGGCGTCGGCAAGACCGAACTGTGCAAGGCGCTGGCGGAGTTCCTCTTCGACACCGAGGAGGCCCTGATCCGCATCGACATGTCGGAGTTCATGGAGAAGCACTCGGTGGCGCGGCTCATCGGGGCGCCGCCGGGCTATGTCGGTTACGAGGAGGGCGGCTACCTGACGGAGGCCGTGCGCCGCCGGCCGTATTCGCGTGATCCTGCTCGATGAGGTCGAGAAGGCGCACCCGGACGTCTTCAACGTGCTCCTGCAGGTGCTCGATGACGGCCGTCTGACCGATGGCCAGGGGCGCACGGTCGACTTCCGCAACACCGTCATCATCATGACCTCGAACCTCGGCTCCCAGATCATCCAGGAGTTCGCGAGCGAGCAGAACTACGCCCGCATGAAGAGCGCGGTCATGGAGGTGGTGCAGCAGAGCTTCCGCCCCGAGTTCATCAATCGCATCGACGACATCGTGGTGTTCCATCCGCTGGGCACCAAGCAGATCCGCTCGATCGTCGACATCCAGCTGCTCTACCTGAAGAAGCGCCTGGTCGAGCGCAACATGGACCTGACCCTCGATGAGGCCGCCCGCGACCTGCTCGGGGAGGCCGGGTTCGACCCGGTGTACGGCGCGCGGCCGCTCAAGCGCGCCATCCAGCAGCAGATCGAGAATCCCCTGGCGCAGCGCATCCTGCAGGGCGAATTCGTGCCCGGCGACCGCATCCGCGTCAGCGTCCAGGACGGGGAGCTCGGCTTCGCCAAGGCCGATGAGCGCAAGGCCGCCCGCGGCAAGTAACACTGCCGCGGGCGCCCGCCCAGGCGTCCGCTATACTCCGAGCCCATCTCTTCCGCATAAAGCATCGAGCGCCATGCCGTTCTACGAGTACGAGTGTCAGGCCTGCAAGTTCTACACCGAGGTGATGCAGAAGATCACCGATGCGCCCCTGACCAAGTGTCCTTCCTGCGGCAAGAAGTCGCTGAAGAAGCTGGTCTCGGCACCCGTGTTCCGCTTAAAGGGCGGCGGCTGGTATGAGACCGACTTCAAGGGCGACAAGGAAAACAAGCGCAACCTCGTCGGCGCCGACCGCGACGAGCCCAAGGCGGAGGTGAAGTCCGAGACCAAGACGGACGCCAAGGACACCAAAGCCGACACCAAGGCCGACGCCAAGCCGGAGGCGAAGGAGTCCAAGCCCGCCGAGAGCAAGAGCAGCGCAGGGGGCGCGCGCCGCCGCAGCGCACCGCCCAGGGCCGCCGCCCGCAAGGCCAAGAAGTCCAAGCCCGCGCGCAAGGGACGCCGCTGAAGAGCCGTGACTGAGCCGACCCGCACCTGGACCGCGCTGCGACGCTACATGGTCGCAGGGGTGCTCGTGTGGCTGCCGATCCTCGCCACCATCTGGGTGGTGAGCTTCATGCTGCACATCATGGATCGCACGCTGCTCCTGCTGCCGAGCGCCTACCGGCCGCAGGCGCTGGTGGGCTTTGCGCTCCCCGGTGCGGGCCTCGTGCTGGCGCTGGCGATCGTGCTCCTGACGGGCCTCCTGGTCACGAACCTCATCGGCCGCCGCCTCATCGTGTGGGGCGAGGACCTCCTCAACCGCATCCCGGTGGTGCGCACCGTGTATGGCGGCGTGAAAAGCTTCGCCGAGAGCGTGCTGTCGCAGTCGAACTCCTTCAGGAAAGTGGTCATGCTCGAGTACCCGCGCGCGGGGGTCTGGAGCATCGGCTTCCTGACCGCCGAGGACGTCCCGGAGGTGTCCGAGCGTCTGGGCGAGCCGCACGTCGCGGTGTACCTCTCGGCGGCCCTCAACGCCACCGCCGGCTACCTCGTGATCGTGCCGCGGCGGCAGGTCGTGGAGCTGGACATGTCGGTGGATGAGGCCATGAAGATGATCATCACCTGCGGGGTCGTCGTGCCCCACCGGGCGGCCCTGCGCGGGCACCCGGCGGCCGAAAAACCCGCCGCCTGAAGCCTTTTCGGTTGCGGGGGTGGCAGCGCCTCCGTAACATCGCGCGCCTCTATGCGCTCACATTACTGCGGACAGGTTAACGAGCAGCTCCTCGGCCAGGACGTCACGGTGGCCGGCTGGGTGCACCGGCGGCGCGACCACGGCGGGGTCATCTTCGTTGACGTGCGCGACCGCGAGGGGCTCCTGCAGGTGGTGTTCGACCCCGACCTGGCGCAGGTGTTCCAGGAGGCCGAGCGGCTGCGCAACGAGTTCGTGATCAAGGTGAGCGGGCGGGTGCGCGCCCGCCCCGCCGGCACCGTCAATGCCAACCTCGCTTCCGGCCACGTGGAACTGCTGGCGCGCGAGCTCGAGGTCCTGAACCGCTCGGAGCCCCTGCCGTTCCAGCTCGATGAGCAGGTCGGCGAAGAGGTGCGCCTGCGTTACCGCTACCTCGATTTGCGGCGTGAAGTGATGAGCCAGCGCCTGCGCCTGCGCCATCGCATCACGCGCGCCATGCGCGGCTTCCTCGACGCCCACGGCTTCATCGATATCGAGACGCCGATGCTCACCAAGGCGACCCCGGAAGGCGCGCGCGACTATCTCGTGCCGAGCCGCACCCACCCGGGCAAGTTCTTTGCACTGCCGCAGTCGCCGCAGATCTTCAAGCAGCTTCTGATGATCGCCGGCTTCGACCGCTACTACCAGATCGTGCGCTGCTTCCGCGACGAGGACCTGCGCGCCGACCGCCAGCCGGAGTTCACGCAGCTCGACGTCGAGACCTCGTTCCTCACGCAGGACGAGATCATGGGACTCATGGAGTCCCTGGTGCGGCATTTCTTCAAGGAGGTGCTCGGCACGGACCTGCCCGAGCCCTTCCCGCGCATGACCTTCGCCGAGGCGATGCGCCGCTACGGCTCGGACAAGCCGGACCTGCGCATCGCGCTCGAGCTCGCCGATGTCGCAGACCTGGTGCGCGACTGTGACTTCAAGGTGTTTGCGGGCCCGGCCAAGGATGCCGGCGGCCGCGTCGCGGCGCTGCGCGTGCCGGGCGGTGCGGCCATGCCACGCTCGCAGATCGATGAATGCACCGCGTTCGTTGCGCGCTACGGCGCCAAGGGACTCGCGTACATCAAGGTCAACGAGCGCGCCAAGGGGCGCGAGGGCCTGCAGTCGCCCATCACCAAGTTCCTGAGCGATGCTGCGCTCGAGGGAATCCTCGCGCGCACCGCGGCGCTCGACGGCGATCTCATCTTCTTCGGCGCCGACAGTGCCAAGGTGGTGAGCGATGCCCTGGGGGCGCTGCGCCTGAAGATCGGCCACGAACTCAAACTCGTCACCTCGGGGTGGAAGCCGCTGTGGGTCATCGATTTTCCGATGTTCGAGTGGGATGCCGACGCCAGGCGCTGGGTCGCGATGCACCACCCCTTCACCTCGCCCAGGAACGACGACCCGGCCGCCTTGAGCGCGGCCCCGGGGGCTGCGCTCGCCAAGGCCTACGATCTGGTGCTGAACGGCTCGGAGATCGGCGGTGGCTCGGTGCGTATCCACCGCCAGGACCTGCAGTCGACGGTGTTCGGGCTCCTCGGCATCGATCCTGAGGAGGCACAGAAGAAGTTCGGGTTCCTGCTCGATGCGTTGAAGTTCGGCGCGCCGCCGCACGGGGGCATCGCCTTCGGGCTCGACCGCCTGGCGATGCTCATGGCCGGCGCCGACAGCATCCGCGAGGTCATCGCCTTCCCCAAGACCCAGACCGCGGCCGATCCGCTCACGGATGCACCCACGGAAGTGAGCGAGGCGCAGCTGCGCGAACTGCACGTGCGGGTGCGCGTGCCGCAGGCGTAAGCGGCGCGCCGCCTCAAGGGTCGAGCGCCACCTGCGATGACCGCCGTCGTCTACGTGCATGGCCTGTGGATGCCGGGCGATGAGTCCCTGGTCCTCGCTCGTAGGCTCAGCAGCGACTATGGCCTTATCTTGCACTCATTCCGCTACTCGAGCGCGTTCTCGAGCCTCGGCACGTCTCTTGAGCGCCTCGCCGTCTTCGTTCGCGACCTGCATGTGACCGAGCTGCACTTCATCGGCCACAGCTTAGGCGGCCTCATCATCTACCGCTTCCTCGAGCGCTTCAGCGAGCAGCCCCCGGGACGGGCCGTGTTCCTCGGCACGCCGTGCATCGCGAGCCGCACCGCGGTGCAGGCGGCACGCTTCACCCCCGTGGCTCATCTCATGGGACCCTCGGTGGCCGATGAGCTGCTGCAGCCCCCGCAGCGGCGCTGGAGCCATGCGCGCGAGCTCGGCATCGTCGCCGGCACCCAGCCGCTCGGCGTCGGGCAGCTGTTCGCCCAGTTCGGCGAGGACAATGACGGCACGGTCGGGGTGAGCGAGACGCGCATGCCCGGGGCCACCGCTCACCTGACGCTCCCCGTGAGTCACCTCGGAATGCTCCTGTCGGCGCGCGTTGCCCTCGAAACCGGCGTATTTCTCACGCAGGGGCGTTTTTCAGTCCGCTAGGTGCAGTGTGGTGGCGACGCCGTCAATCAGGTCTCGCGATCCGCTCGGGGTCAGGTGATCCTGGTCTCGGAACAATAGGTCGGGTGTCTTCTGAGTCTCATGCCCCGTAGTGCGACAGCCCTGAGAATTGCAGAACCAGTCCAGCTCGGAGACGTACTGCACTCCCTGGGAGCGCGCCTGCGCCTCCATGGCGTGGTCGAGCTGCAGCTCAGCGTCGGAGATCGACCCGAGGCGCTCGGGCACCTGAGCGGTGCGTCGCAGACTCATGTATCGGAATAAGTCCATCGGAAGTGAGGCGTTCCAGGACGGACCCGGGCCGAAGAGGACGATCCGACGCACCCCCAGCTCGCGTAGCCAGCGTACGTCGTCCGCCAAGGCTCGAAGTATCTCCACTTGGGAGATGCCACGCTGCTCGTAGAGTTCCCAGCGCGCGGCCATGAGGACCGTATCAGGGCGGGTGCTTCGCATACGATCCAAAATCCATTCTCGCCGGTGTTCACATCCCTGTTCTTCCGCAGGCCACTGGGCCCGCGTCGGCGGACAGCCCGATGCCGTCCATTGAATGAGGTCGAACTCGCCGCGCGACCGCAGCGAGCTTAGTCCCGGGTAGAGCTGTGCGGCGTGCGAGTCGCCCCACAGAAGAACCTGTGAGGTGCCCCCGCGCTTGACCGGAGTGCACTCGGCGGCGAACGCCCCGCCGGGGCCCGGATAGAGGTAACAGCGACCCAAGCGCCATGCTGTATCCGCATAGGGCAACGACCAGCTGGCAACGGCCTGAAGATTCTGGGGAAAGCGACGCGGAAACCCCGCATTGGATAGGGTTACCAGGCCGACCACCCCCGCCGCGATAAGCCCCGAGGCGGCTATCCACCCCGATCGTGGGGAGATCGTCTTGCCTCGCAGACGCCCGAACCGGGCCGGATCTTCCACCAGCCTGTTCGTGAGCCAAGACAGCAGGAAAGCGAGACCTATGGGGATTAGCGTTCCCAAGGCGCCCAGATCCGGACCCAGCATCCTTGCATAAACCAACAGCGGCCAGTGCCACAGATACAGCGGATAACTGAGGTCGCCAACGAACTTGAGCGGACGGCTGCCGAGGGCAGCGTTCACGGGTGTGGTCGGCGGGGCCCAGATAATTAGCGCGGTGCCCAGGACCGGTAACAGGGTCTGTGGGCCAGGCCAGTTTCCGGGCCTCAAGGCAACGAAGCTTACGGTTAGTAGGAGGGCCCCGGCCGCCGCAAGTGCGGGCCGGATTCGGGCTTCATGATGGCGCCAACGTGAGGCCAGCCTCACCCAGCGAGAGGGTTGCCGATAAATCCCGAGCAAGTAAAGGAAGCCGATGGCCGCGAACAGCGCGATCGTTAGCCCGACACCGGACAGCGCGGGAAAGTCACCGTTTCCTCGCCACCTCGCTTCCAAGGGGAGTACTGAAGCGAACACTACAGCGCATACCCAAGCGGAGACTTCGATGTAGGCAGAGCGATGCAGAACGGATCGGCCGCACACAAGGGAAGTACGATGCAGACTTAGATATCCCAACGCAACGCCGGTGCCCAGCTCCCAAAATCGGGTATCCAGCAGGTAAAAGCTTGGATATGTGGCGCACTCCGTCATCAGCAGGGAGAGGACGGCGAGACGCGCGACCCAGCTAATCGACGCATTCCCGCGCCGGGAGCCGAGCCACAGCAACAGCGGGACGAGCAGATAGAACTGCTCCTCAACGCCCAGCGACCACAAGTGCAGCAAGGGCTTGCTTGCCGCCGCGGTATCGAAATACCCGCTCTCAGATTGAAGCAGGAAGTTATTCGCGAACAGGGTCGCGGCCGCGATGTGTTGACCGAGACTCTGGAATTCCGGTCCAGAGAGGATCATCCAGCCGAATCCCCATACCGCTGCCAGCGTCACCAGCAGAGCCGGAAACAATCGACGTGCACGACGGGCGTAAAACTCAGTGAAGGACAGGCATTTGCCCTGGATGCTCTCTAGCAGGTGTTTACCAATGAGGTAACCTGAAATCACGAAGAACACGTCGACGCCGCAAAAGCCGCCCGGCAATAGGATCGGGGCGGCGTGATTGGCAATGACAGCCATCACGGCCAGAGCTCTTAGCCCCTGAATATCCTCGCGTAGGACGTGCTTCGGTGGTGAGGGGTTCATTCTGAGTCCGCCGGTCGCCTGACTCGACGACTATCCAGCGTTGTTACCATGCCCACCGACGCGCGCGGTGGGTGGCAAGTCTCAAAACTTATGACAGCCGGATTACGGGCTGCAGTGCCGCCCGCGCCCCTCAGCCTCCTCCATCGCCGGGTAAGCCCAGCAGAGACCGTAGCCGGTAGAGCGTCTCCAGGGCGTCGCGAGGCGTCAGGCGGTCCGGGTCCAGCGCCTCAATGGCGTTTCGCAGCTTTGCGCCAAGGGCATCGGGGGGAAACAACGGCAGTTCGGCCTGCGCGCCCCCGGAAGGTTCGCCGCGCTGGCGCTGTGCCTCGCGCTGCGACTCGAGTGCCTCGAGGAAGCCGCGCGCTTCGCGGATCACCGCCAGCGGCACCCCGGCCAGCTGCGCCACCTGCAGCCCGTAGCTGCGGTTGGCCGGCCCGTCCTTCACCGCGTGCAGGAAGACGATGCCGTCGCCGTGCTCGGTGGCATCGAGGTGCACGTTGGCGCAGCCCTCGACCTCGGTCGCGAGGGTCGTGAGTTCGAAGTAGTGCGTGGCGAAAAGGGCAAACGCGCGTACGCGCGTGGCGATGTCGCGCGCCATCGCCCAGGCGAGCGACAGCCCATCGAAGGTGCTGGTGCCGCGCCCGATCTCATCGAGCAGGATGAGGCTTCTGGCGGTGGCGTTATGCAGGATGTTGGCGGCTTCCGTCATTTCCACCATGAACGTCGAGCGCCCGCCCGCCAGGTCATCGGCCGCACCGATGCGCGTGAAAATGCGGTCGATCGGGCCGATGAGCGCACGGCTCGCCGGCACGTAACTGCCGATGTGCGCGAGCAGGGTGATGAGGGCGACCTGGCGCATGTAGGTCGACTTGCCGCCCATGTTGGGCCCCGTGATGATGAGCATGCGCCGCCCGGCATCCAGGTGCAGGTCGTTGGGAACGAAGGGAGCGCTCGTGAAACGCTCCACGACCGGGTGGCGGCCGCCCTCGATCACCAGGCACGCCTCGGGCGTGAGTTCGGGTGCGCTCCACTCGAGCGCGGCTGCCCGCTCGGCGAGGGCGGCCAGGGCATCAAGCTCGGCGCACGCCGCGGCGGTCTTCTGCAGGGGTCCCAGGCGGTCGATGAGCTGCATGAGGAGTTCCTCGTACAGCTGCCGCTCGCGCATCAGGGACTTCTCGCGTGCGCCCAGCACGCGGTCCTCGAAGCCCTTGAGTTCCGGCGTAATGAAGCGCTCGGCGGACTTCACCGTCTGGCGACGCAGGTAGTCTGCCGGCACATTCGCAGCGTCGCGGCGCGCAACCTCGATGAAGAAGCCCTGCACGCGGTTGTAGCCGAGCTTGAGCGAGGCGATCCCGGTGCGCTCGCGCTCGCGCTGCTCGAGCTTGAGGAGGAACTCATCGGTATGGGTGGCGATCTCGCGCAGCTCGTCGAGCTCGGCGTCGTACCCGGCCGCAATCACGTCGCCGTCGCGCACCAGCGTCGCCGGCTCAGCTGCGATCGCCTGCGCGAGGAGGGCGAGCACCGGCGCGTGCGTCTCGATACGGCCGTGCAGCTCGCGCAGCAGCGGCGAGTCGAGCCTGGCGAGCGCGCCATGCAGCGCCGGCAGCACGGTGAGGGAGCTGCGCAGCTGCGTGAGGTCGCGCGGCCGCGCCGAGCGCAGCGCCACGCGCGCGAGGATGCGCTCGACGTCACCGATATCCTTCAGCTGCGCGCGCAGTGCCTGGAAGTGGCGCTGGTCGATCAGCGCGGCGAGCCCCTGATAGCGCGCGCGCAGCGTACCCTGGTCGGTCAGCGGGCGGTTCAGCCAGCGCCGCAGCTGCCGTGAACCCATCGCCGTGGCGCAGCTGTCGATGACCGCGAGCAGCGTTGCCCCCTCGTGCCCGGTGAGACTGGCATCCAGTTCCAGGTTGCGGCGGCTGGCGGCGTCGAGGATCAGCGCGTCGCCGCGTTCCTCGACGTTCAGCGCGCGGATGTGCGGGAGCGCGGACTTCTGGGTGTCGCGCACGTACTGCAGCAGCGCGCCGGCGGCGCGGATAGCGAGCGGCAGCTCGTCGGCGCCGAAGCCCTTCAGGTCGAGCGTCCCCAGCTGATCGGTGAGGAGACGCGCGGCGCTCGCAAACTCGAAATGCCACGGTGCGCGCAGCCGCAGCGTCGTCCCCGCTCGTTCCGGCGCGCCCTGCTCGGAGCCTTCGGCGACGATGAGTTCGGCGGGCTTGAGGCGCTCGAGTTCGCCGCTGAGGGCGCTGCCTCCCTCGCCTTCGAGCACCGTGAAGCGCCCGGCCGCAAGGTCGAGCCATGCGAGCCCGAAACGCTGAGCGTCGCGGGCGAGCGCCGCCACCAGGGTGTCCTGACGCTCCTGGAGGAGCGCCGCGTCGGTGACCGTGCCCGGGGTGACGATGCGCACCACCTGGCGCTCGATCGGCCCCTTGCTGCCGGGGACCTCCGCCAGCTGCTCGCAGATCGCCACGCTCTCGCCGCGGCGCACGAGCTTGGCGAGGTAGCTGTCCACGGCATGGAAGGGCACCCCCGCCATCGGGATCGGCTCCCCGGCCGATTGGCCGCGCGCGGTGAGCGTGATGTCCAGAAGGACGGCGGCGCGGCGCGCGTCCTCGTAGAAGAGCTCGTAGAAGTCCCCCATGCGGTAGAACAGCAGGGTGTCCGGATGCTCGCCCTTGATGCGCAGGTACTGCTGCATCATGGGCGTGTGCTGGGGCGTATTCTTTGGATCGTGGGTGGGGATCTGAATCATCCTCTAATTTCTCGGCGATGCCGGGGCATCCTTGCGCGCGCATGCCGGCCGAATTTTCATATTGGACCGCTATAGCAGTTCTATCGCGCCTCCATAGGCTGCGAGCACTGCGTCGGCGGTGACGAGCCGTAAGGGTTCCAAGAAGGCTTGAGTCAGCAAGAGGCGGTCGAACGGATCGCTGTGATGCAGCGGCAGCTTGGCTACCGCCGCCGCATGCTGGGCGGTCACCGGGAGCTCGTGAAAACCGCTGCTGTCGATCGCATCAACGAGAAAGGCCGCATCGCCCTCGAGCTTCCCCAGGCGTGCCTTGATAGCGATTTCCCAGATGGAAGCCGCGGACACATAAACGGCGTCAGCGCGCGAGAGGAGGTCGCGCGTGCTCGACTTCAAGCGCCGGTTTGCTGTGATAGCCCACAGGAAAACGTGGGTATCCAGGAGCAGCCGCATCACGGCCCCTCAAACTGTCTCAGAACCTCGACCGGCAGGGGCGCGTCGAAGTCCGCCGCGACCTTGATTTTGCCCTTCAGAACGCCGAACTTCAGCTTGCGCTTGGACGAGCCTAGCCGAGTCAGTCGGGCCACAGGCTTGCCGCCGCGCGCAATTACCACGTCATTTCCCGCCGCGGCCTCCTCGATGAGCTTGGAAAGCTGAGTCTTCGCATCGTAAATGTTAACGACGGTCATCAGACGCTCCTCTTGGTGAGGCGGTTAGTCTAGTCTAGTCAGGTTAATGGATCAATGTCGGGGGCTGCCCGCGGTACTTGCGCAAATGCAAGACGCATGACCTGGCCGTGCCGAAGGACCGGACGTAAGTCCGCAGCGCGCTGTGCGGTGACGGCGGCCTTACTCGGAATCCGCGTACCGCCTGATCAGATCCGTGAGGTAGTCACGGCCGGTGAACACGGCGCGCACGCTCAGGTGCTCATTCTGGCCATGGACCCCATTGCCGTCGGGGTTGCTCCAGAATCCGGGGGCGCCGTAGACCGGGATGCCGATGGCCTCGAGGTAGACCCCGTCGGTGGCGCCGGTCGACATGGACGGTATCAGTGGCACCCCGGGAAAGTATTTGGCGGCCAGCTGCTGCGCCGGGCCGAGGATCTTCGGGTCAAGCGGCGGAGGTACCGCCATCGGAGAGCTCGGTGGCACGACCGTCACGCTCACGCCGGGGTCGCCGATCGCCGCCGCCAGGGCGCTGCGCGTGCCCTCGATCGTCTCGCCGGGGAAGATGCGGCAGTTGACGTTGGCCGCCGCGCGCTGCGGCAGGGCATTGTTGGCGTGGCCGCCTTCCAGCAGGGTCGCGACGCAGGTGGTGCGCAGCATGCTGTGATACCTGCGGTCCTTGGAGACGAGGGCCTCGGCCGCCGTGTCAGCCGGGTTCTGCGACAGCGCCACCATCGCGCGCCCGGTCTCATCCCCGCGCGCGGCCCCCGCCTTGGCAAAATAAGCCCGTGTGGTGTCGGTGAACTTCACCGGAAACTCGTAATCGCGCACCTTCGCCAGTGCATCAGCCAGCTCGTAGATCGCGTTGTCCCGGATCGGGATCGAGCTGTGGCCGCCGGCGTTGACGGTTTCGAGGCGGTAGTTCTGCATCGCCTTCTCACCGACCTGCAGCGTCTGCACCTGCAGCTTCCCGTGGCCATCCGTGCGACCCCCGCCGCCCTCATTCAAGGCAAACGCCGCCGCGATCAGCTCGGGCCGGTTCTGCGACAGCCAGCGGGCGCCGTTGAAGGCGTAGCTGGTCTCCTCCCCACAGGTCAGCGCCAGCTTGATCGTGCGCTTGGGCCGGTAGCCGCTTTGCTTGAAGCGCACCAGGGCGTCAACCCACGTGGCATCCATCGCCTTCATATCCGCGGTGCCGCGCCCATAGAAGTAGCCATCCTCCTCGACGAGGACGAATGGATCGCGGGTCCAGTCCTCGCGCCGCGCTTCCACGACGTCGAGGTGGCCGAGGAGCAGCATGGGCTTGGCGCGCTTGGAGCTGCCCGGGAGCACCGCGACCAGGCCGCCCTCCTTGGGATGCTCGGGCACCGAGAAGGGGGTCAGGTCCTGCTCGGGATAGCCGGCGGCCCTCAAGTGGGCGGCCACGCGCTCGGCTGCCAGCGTGCAGCTGCCGGCCGACAGGGTCGTGTTGGTCTCGATGAGCTCCTTATAGAGCGCGAGGAACGCCGCCTGATCCGGGCGCAGGGGCAGCGTGAGCGGCGCCTCCTGGGCGATCGCCTGGGTGAGCAGTGCCAGCGCGAGGGCCGCCCCGCCGCACAACCGCTTTCGCATCACTCTTCCCATCCGTCGCTGAAGGATCCGCACAGCTTAGCGCGTGGGTCCGGGTCATCCAAAGCCCCCGTGCGTGGCCGGCCTGCGAATTCCGCGCAAACCGGCCGCCGCCAGGCGCAGGATGCCGATTGCCCGCCCCTGCGGTAGCCTCTGCCTCCATGGTCAGCGACCCGGAACTCTACGAACTCTCCGCCCGGGTCGCCCACAAGCTGCGCGCCGCCGAGCGGCGCATCGTGACCGCCGAATCCTGCACCGGCGGCTGGGTGGCCAAGGCTCTCACCGATATTCCCGGCAGCTCGCAGTGGTTCGAGTGTGGCTACGTCACCTACAGCAATGCCGCCAAGATGCGCGATCTTGGGGTCGCGGGCGCCACGCTCGAGCGCTTCGGCGCGGTCAGTGAGCAGGTGGTGCGCGAGATGGCCGAAGGGGCCCTGCGCCTGGCACACGCAAGCGTAGCGCTCGCCGTCAGCGGCATCGCAGGTCCGGACGGGGGCACGCCCGAGAAGCCCGTGGGCACGGTGTGGTTCTGTGCCGCGGCCCGCCAGGGGCAGGCGACCGACATCATCGCCGAGGAGAAGCTCTTCGGCGGCGACCGTGCCTTCGTGCGCAGCCGCTCGGTACAGCATGCGCTGCGGCTGATCCTGCGCCTGGACCTCCCGGTGCGCCTGGAAGCGACGCCGCCGACCGGCGCGCGGTGAGCCCCGGGCCGCCTGCGGCCGCACGGCGCCTGTTCGTCGCTCTGTGGCCGACGGCGCCCGAGCGCGCAAGCCTGCTCGAGGCCCTCGCCACCGTGGCGCTGGGCGCCGGGCGCCCGGTGCCCGCGGCGAACCTGCACGTGACGCTTGCCTTCCTCGGCGCGGTCCCCGAGGCGCGCACCGCCGCGCTTGCCGCCCTGGCCGGGGAGCTCGCCGCGCTCAGCAGCGCCTCCCTGCCGCTGTGCTTCACTCACCTTGAGTACTGGCCGCGGCCGCAGATCCTCGCAGCGCTGACGGACTCGGTGCCCGCCGCGGCCGTGCAGCTGGCGGAAAATCTCAAGCGCACCAGCACAGCCGCCGGTTTCCTTCCGGATCTCAAGCCCTTCCGCGCACATGTCACCGTGGCGCGCCAGGTGCAGCAGTGCGCGGGCGCTATGGCACTGCCGCCCGTGACCTGGCGCTGCGCAACCCTCGCGCTCATCGAGAGCCGCAGCAGCGCGGCGGGCCCGCTATACAGTGTCCTCGAATCCTGGGCACTGGGTAAGCGCGAAAATATGCGCAGAGAGAGCTGAAAGAGCGGCGCCGGCGCGCTCCGTGCGCGGTTTCTTTGTGTGATAATTGTCGCAGGAAATTTTTCTTCTTCTACCACCACACACACACCCGGGAAGCCCGCAGATGGAAGACAACCGCAAGAAGGCACTCAGCGCCGCACTCAGCCAGATCGAGAAACAGTTCGGCAAGGGCTCAGTCATGCGCCTGGGCGATGCCGCCTCAACCTACGATGTGGAGGCCGTGTCCACCGGTTCACTGGGACTCGACATCGCCCTGGGCATCGGCGGACTGCCGCGCGGACGCGTGGTGGAGATCTTCGGGCCGGAATCCTCTGGTAAGACGACCCTCACCCTGCAGGTGATCGCAGAAGTGCAGCGCGGCGGGGGCACGGCGGCCTTCGTCGACGCCGAGCACGCACTCGATCCCTCCTATGCCGAGAAGCTGGGCGTCAACATCAACGAGCTGCTGGTCTCGCAGCCGGACACCGGCGAGCAGGCCCTCGAGATCACCGACATGCTGGTGCGCTCGAACGCGGTCGATATCGTGGTGATCGACTCCGTGGCCGCCCTCACGCCCAAGGCCGAGATCGAAGGCGAGATGGGCGAGATGCAGCTCGGACTGCACGCGCGCCTGATGTCGCAGGCGCTGCGCAAGCTCACCGGCAACATCAAGCGCTCCAATACCATCGTGGTGTTCATCAACCAGATCCGCATGAAGATTGGCGTGATGTTCGGCAATCCCGAGACCACCACCGGTGGCAACGCGCTGAAGTTCTATGCCTCTGTGCGCCTGGACATCCGCCGCATCGGTGCGATCAAGAGCGGGGAAGAGGTCACGGGCAACATGACGCGTGTGAAGGTCGTCAAGAACAAGGTGGCCCCACCGTTCCGCGAGGCCGAGTTCGAGATCATGTACGGCCAGGGCATCTCGCGCGAGGGTGAGATCATCGAGCTGGCGAGCGCCCAGGGCATCATCGAGAAGTCCGGCGCCTGGTACGCCTACAAGGGCAACCGCATCGGCCAGGGCAAGGACAATGTGCGCGCTTACCTGCAGGCCAATAAGGAAGTGGCGCGCGAGATCGAGGATCAGGTGCGGGCACGCCTGCTACCGCCCAAGGCCGAGCGCCGCGGCGAGCAGGCCGCCAATTCGGCCTGATCGCCCGCGCTGCGCGTGCGTCGGATTTAGTTTACGGGTCGCGAACTGCCGCGCTGGATGTCGTGGGCGGCCCGCGCGGCCATATCTTCCTGCTGCTTGAGCTGGTCGACGGTGCCGCAGCTCTTCGCCGCACCCAGACGGGTGCCGAGCGTTTCTTCCCTGCGACAGAACACTTTCTGCGAGCCGTGCATCTCTGACTTGTAGCCTTCCGAAAGGAAGTGTCGTTCCAGCTGCTCCTGCGCGTCCGACGGGGCCGCCGCCGTGATCGTGGCAGCCGGCGCCGGGGTGGCCGGCGCTGCCGCGCTGCTGGGCGTATTGGGGGCCGCCGGCTGTGACTCGGCTGCCGGAGCCGGGGCACTCGCCTTGGGGGCCGCGGCCGGGTCCGCGAGGACAATCGAGACCGCGCCAACGCCAACGCACGCCAGAACGCCAGTGAACACTCGCATGATCATTCCTCGCTGATTGTTTTGACTGAACCCGATCGGGACAGGGTTCGAACTATACTGTAAGGAAATGTCGCGGTGCACCCACAGTTCACGTTCCGGCCCGGGCAGGCTGGGTAAACCCACGGTAAGCGGATGACTCTGCGCCGCCTGCGAGCCCGATCCCGCCCGAAACCGGACCCCGAAAGCCCCGAACTGCGCGACCCGCAGGGCGCGCGGCTCGTGGCGCTGCGGTTGCTTACGGGGCGCGATTTTGCATCCGCGGACCTGCGGGCGCGTCTGGAGGCGCGCGGGTTCGCCGCGCAGGCGGTGCGCACGGTACTCGAAGAACTGACCGACAGCGGCGTCCTCAACGAGTCCCGCTTCGCCGAGAACTATGTCAGCTGGCACGCGGGGCGCGGCCAGGGGCCCTTGCGGATCGAAGCGGATCTGCGCCGCCTCGGGATCCCCGAGCCGCTGATCGAGGCCGCCCTTGCCGCAGGACCTGACTGGGCGGGCCTCGCCGGGCGGGTCTGTCGGGGAAAGTTCGGCGCGCAGGTGCCCGCAAGCTGGCGCGAGAAGGCCCGGCAGATGCGCTTTTTGCAGTATCGTGGCTTTTCAGCGGATCATATCCGCGCGGCCACCGGCGCCGATCCCGACACGGACTGAGACCTTGAGCAAACCGTCTTACATGAGCGCGGCGGACGTGCGCAGCGCGTTCCTGGAATTCTTCCGCGCCCAGAGCCACATGATCGTGCCCTCGAGTTCGCTCGTGCCAGGGAACGATCCGACGCTGCTCTTCACCAATGCCGGCATGGTGCAGTTCAAGGACGTGTTCCTCGGCAAGGACCAGCGCGACTACCTGCGGGCGGCCTCCAGCCAGCGCTGCGTGCGCGCCGGAGGCAAGCACAACGACCTCGAGAACGTCGGCTATACCGCGCGCCACCACACCTTCTTCGAGATGCTCGGCAATTTCTCCTTCGGCGACTATTTCAAGCGCGAGGCGATCCACTTCGCCTGGGACTTCCTCATCTTCACCCTCGGCCTCGATCCGCAGCGCCTGTGGTGCACGGTCTACGAGAACGATGATGAGGCAGCCGACATCTGGCTCAAGGACATCGGTATCAGCCCGGGACGCTTCTCGCGCCTCGGCGCAGCCTCGAACTTCTGGTCGATGGGCGACACCGGCCCGTGCGGGCCGTGCAGCGAGATCTTCTACGATCACGGCCCGGAAGTCGCCGGCGGCCCGCCCGGCTCCCCGGAAGAAGAAGGCGACCGTTACGTCGAGATCTGGAACCTGGTGTTCATGCAGTACGAGCGCGCCGCCGACGGCACGCTCACGCCGCTCCCCAAACCCTCCGTCGACACCGGCATGGGCCTCGAGCGCATCTCCGCGGTGATGCAGGGCGTGCACTCGAACTACGATATCGACCTGTTCAAGAACCTGATCCGCGCGGCTGGCAAGCTTGCCGGTACCTCCGTGCTCACCTCCAACTCCCTGAAGGTGATCGCCGACCACATCCGCGCCAGCGCTTTCCTCATCGTTGATGGCGTGACCCCCTCCAACGAGGGCCGCGGCTACGTCCTGCGCCGGATCATCCGCCGCGCGATCCGCCACGGCTACAAGCTCGGGATCCAGGAGCCATTCTTCTACAAGCTGGTGCCGGTGCTGGAAGCGCAGATGGGCGAGGCCTACCCGGAACTCACGCGCGGCCGCGCGCACGCCGAGCGGGTGTTGCGACACGAGGAGGAGCGCTTCGCCGAGACCCTCGCCAACGGCATGGTGCTGCTGGAGGGCGCCATCCGCAACCTGCGTGGCGCCAGGGTGATAGACGGCGACACGGTCTTCAAGCTCTACGACACCTACGGCTTTCCCTATGACCTGACGGCCGACATCGCACGCGAGCGCGGGCTCGCCGTGGACCAGGTACGCTTCGATGCCGCCATGGAGGAGCAGCGGCGCCGTTCGCAGGAAGCCAGCAAGTTCGGGGTCGATCTGCGCGCCGATGCCAAGGTCGATTCGCGCACGCTGTTCCAGGGCTACGAGCGGCTGAAGGCGGGCGGTCGGGTGATGACGCTGCTGAAGGACGGCGCCTCGGTCGAGATGCTCACGAGCGGGGAGAATGGCGAGGTGGTACTGGACCGGACTCCCTTCTACGCCGAGTCCGGTGGCCAGGTGGGCGACAGCGGCAGCCTGAGCGCGGTCGGCACGCTGTTCGTCGTCGCGGATACCCAGAAGCGCGGCGCCGCCCACTCCCACATCGGCTCCCTGAAGACCGGCACCATCCGCATCGGCGAGGAGCTCGAAGCGCACGTCGACGGCGCGCGCCGCCAGGCGATCGCGCTCAATCACAGCGCGACGCACCTGCTGCACGCGGCGCTGCGCAAGGTGCTGGGCACGCACGTGCAGCAGAAGGGCTCGCTGGTCGCCCCTGACCGGCTGCGCTTCGACTTCGCCCACACCCAGGCGGTGAGCCCCGCGGAACTCACCGAGATCGAGCGGCTCGTCAATGAGCAGGTGCGCGCCAACGCGCCGAGCGAGACGCGCCTCATGGGCTACGACACCGCGGTCGCCGCCGGTGCGATCGCGCTGTTCGGCGAGAAATACGACAAGGACGTGCGCGTGCTGCGCATGGGCGATTTCTCGATGGAGCTGTGTGGCGGCACGCACGTGCAGCGGACCGGCGACATCGGGCTCTTCAAGATCGTGAGCGAGAGCGGCGTGGCCTCAGGCGTGCGCCGCATCGAGGCGCTCACCGGTGCCGGCGCGCTCGAGTACGTGGAGGCGAACGAGGCGCTGCTGCGCGAGATCGCAGGCCTGGTGCGCGGCTCGCGCGAGGATGCCGGCGAGAAGGTGCGCGAGCAGCTCGAGCGCACGCGGCAGCTCGAGCGCGAGGTCCGCGCGCTCAAGGACCGCCTCGCCGCAGGCAGCGGCGTTGATCTTGCCGCCGGCGCCCTCGACATTCAGGGCGTGAAGGTGGTCGCCACCAAGGTCGACGGAGCCGATGCCGGGGCGCTGCGCGCCGCGGTGGATCAACTCAAGAACCGCCTCAAGTCCGCGGTGGTGGTGCTGGCGAGTGTCGAGAATCCGGGCAAGATCGTGCTGGTCGCCGGCGTGACCGCCGACCAGACCGCGCGCATCAAGGCCGGCGAGCTCGCCGGCTCGGTCGCCGCCCAGGTCGGCGGCAAGGGCGGGGGTCGCGCGGATTTTGCGCAGGCCGGCGGCAGCAGGCCCGAGGCCCTCGATGCGGCGCTCGGGTCGGTCGCAGAGTTCGTGCGCTCGCGCCTGAGCGCCTGAGGCGCGGTAAAGCGCTTTGCCGCCCGTGGGCCCGTTCAGTATCATGGCCGCCCCGTTTGCCGGGCTCACCCGGCGAGGCGCTGCGATAAGCGACTGAAAAAGCTGCGTTTCCCAGGATAACGGAGAGATGGCCGAGTGGTCGAAGGCGCACCCCTGCTAAGGGTGTAAGGGTCAAAAGCCCTTCGAGGGTTCGAATCCCTCTCTCTCCGCCAATTACTTGTTCAGGCCGGTCCACGGCGCCTCACAGAGTCTCAAGAGATCGCAAAAAGGCCTATAAAAATAGGCCTTTTACGTCTCAGGATGTCTCACTACGATTCTTGGCATTTCACGCAACTGTTGGTGGATTTGGGTTCTGGTGCATCACCCTAGAATCCGGCCCTCCTTGCCAGGAGGTGCCAAGTGCCCCGAGCCATCGCTCGCGACCCGATTTACCGTCGGCGTCACTTTTCGGCTGAAACCATTGAACTGTGCGTCCGCTGGTACAGCACGTACCGGCTAAGCTATCGCGACTTGGTCGCCATGATGGCCGAGCGGGGGATCGCCGTTTCACACACGACGATCATGCGCGGGGTGCAGCGCTTCATCCCGGAGTACGAGCAGCGATGGGCCCGGTTCTCGCGTCCGGTGAACTCCTCGTGGCGCATGGACGAGACGGCCGTGTCCGTCCGGGGCGGCAGGTACTACCTCTATCGCGCAGTCGATCGCCAGGGGAAGACCGTGGGCTCCCTGCTCTGCGACAACCGCGATATGGCAGCCGCGCAGGCCTTCTTTCGCGGAGCTGTCGACTCCCCGTGGAAGGCCGGTTGGCCGATCAGGGTCAACCTCGACGGCAACGCTGCGACCCGTCGTGCCTTGCGGCTGCTCGGCAACGAGGACCCGCGTTGGGAGCGCGTGGTCGTGCGCGGCCGAAGGTACCTTAACAACATCGTCGAACAAGACCACCGGGCCATCAAGCGTCGCTGTGCGGCGATGCTTGGCCTCAAGACCTCCCGGACCGCCGCGATCACGCTGGCCGGTGTTGAGCTCGCCCATCGCATCCGCAAGCGGCAGTTTGCCGTTGAAGTTGGGCGTCGCGGTCGGCCTGCGTCCCTGAAACAACTCTGGGAGAGGGCGCTCGCATGAGCACGGATGCCACCGTGGCGGACCTTGCGTCGATGCACCAGGGCTCACGATCCCGAACGCTGACGGAAGCGGCGATTCAGGATGTGCAGGCGCTGCGCCGGCCCTGGAAGATCTCCGACCGCGGCGGCCTATATCTCCTGATCGCCCCGACCGGGGGCCGCTACTGGAGATACAACTACCGGTTCGCCGGCAAGCAAAAGACGGTGGCGCTCGGGATCTATCCGGACATTCCGCTGGAGAAGGCGCGGGAGCGGCATCGCCGGGCGCGCACCCTGCTAGCGGATGGCGTCGATCCATCCACGAAACGACGGACTTTGCGAACTCGTCAAGCGCGCTGACGCTCATTGCCGGTTCAAGAGCCAGAGCCGTAGGGATTGAACTGCGACGGCTCTCAGGTCCCACTACGTGTGCAGAAGGCGAGCCGCTCGATGCGGCGGCCGTTTGCCCTGTGTCGCACGGCGGGCCCAGGGGCGGCCATGTGGCTGTTTTATCTAAATAGGGTAACAACTAGCGTATTACCCTATTTAGGAGATATGATTACCCTCTTTCCTGAGCCTTGGGGGTCCGCGTGCACTCCCTTAGCCCCCAGTTCCTGGCGGGCCTGCGGTTCGATGCCAACCAAGCGGCGACCCTGCGAGCCGTAGGCGAGTATCGGGGCAAGCAGGCACTGTTCTACCGACAGGCCCCCGAAGTCCTGAAAGGGCTCAGGGAAATCGCGGTGATCGAATCGAGCGAGTCGTCCAACCGACTGGAAGGCGTCGTCGTCGCCGCCAACCGGCTAAAGGCCTTGATCGCCCACAACACCGAGCCACGAGACCGCTCCGAGCAGGAAGTCGCCGGCTATCGCGACGCCCTGGCGCTGATCCACGAATCCGCGCGGGAGATGCGCCTGAGCCCCAACCTGATCCTTCAACTGCACGGCACGCTGTACCGATTCATGCCCACGCCCGGTGGGCGATGGAAACCTGCGGACAACGAGATCATCGAGAAGCGTCCGGATGGAACTGTGCGCGTGCGCTTCAAGGCGACGCCCGCGCACCTGACGCCGATCGCGGTGGAGCAACTGTCCGCCGGATACGCCGCCGCGATCGATGCGCATCAGGACCCGTTAATCGTCGTCCCGCTCGCAATCCTCGATTTTCTCTGCATCCACCCGTTCACCGATGGCAACGGACGAGTGGCGCGACTGCTCACGCTGTTGTTGCTATACCATTTCGACTACGAAGTGGGGCGCTACATCAGCATCGAGCGCGTCTATGAGGCGACCAAGGAGAGTTACTACGAGACGCTGGAAGCGAGTTCCCAAGGCTGGCATGAGGGTCGTCACGATCCCTATCCGTGGCTGAACTACTTCTGGGGTGTCCTGCTGCGGGCGTATCGTGAGTTCGAAGAGCGCGTGGGCGAGGTGCGCAGCGGCCGTGGTGCCAAGGGGGCGCAGGTTCGCGAGGCCGTCCTGGCGCGCAGCGCGCCGTTCTCGATATCCGACATTGAGGCCGCGTGCGCAGGTGTCTCTCGCGACACCGTGCGGCTGGTCCTGCGCGTGATGAAGAACGAAGGGCTGATCGCATCGACCGGCAAGGGAAGATCAGCCAAGTGGATCGCCTTGCAGGACGGGCGCGCCAGATAGTGGCAGGCCAGTGCGCCGAGGCAGCGACACGTGATCACACTCTGTTGCACCCAGAAAGTTCGCCGGCGGCTCAAGCTGGGCCGAGGCCCCGCAGTGCACCAGGAGCCGACGACCCGCCTCGGAAACTGGTACGTCAACCTGGTCCACTATGGGCGGCAGCAAATGGTTCTGGCCACGAGCGAGCGCTCCTTACTGACGGTGGTATTGCCGGCGCGCGACTTGCGCAAGACGCTCGAAGACGGACTGAGGACCTCTGTCGGGAATGTGCTGACCTCTCTGGGCATTCCACAGGAGATCGTCGCTCGGGAGGTGACTGAAATGAAGCCTGTCGTCATGTCAGCGGCTACCAATCGCAGGGTGCTCGGCTCGATGAATGAATTTGCCCTTCATTTGGGCTCTTACATGGAACGGAGTGGGGATCCACTTGTGCTGGCCCTGGGTTTGAGCGACACACCAATGTCCGCGGTGGGCAGCAAGGGCCTTTATGGCATTCCGAGGGAAGTGGCACGCGACCTGCTGACCGGGCAGGGAGACTGAGGTTCTGCGGCAAGCACCCTGTCCTTGGTACCAAAGCCTGTGCCCGCTACCGTCGCGGACCCCGACCAACTTGGTTGCCATGTGGGCGCGCATTGCTGGCCACAAATCGCGCCTATGCGCCCCCGGACAGGTCGGCTTCCCCCCGGGGTTTATGCATAGTTTTGGCGCCAGTTCCTGTTGGTATATGTGATGGTATGTTAATTCGGCCGCGGGAAATTGCTGTTTAGACTTAGGTACATGGCGGCAAATGTGGATCCCTCTCTTCCGCCAACTACAAGTTCGTGCGCGCTCCCGCGCCGTGGCTGACCTGCACCAAGGGAGCCTGCGGTGGTAACGGTCAGCCCCTGTCGCGTGGTCCGCTCAATGTCTGCGGTACCTTTCTCTCAGCCGAGCGCGGCGACTCCGGCGGCGGCAAGCTGCTCGTCCTGACCCGGGTCCATCCCCGAGATGCCCACTGCGCCGACGCATTCGCCCTGCCAGCTGAGCGGCAGGGCGCCGCGCAGCGCAATGCCGGCATGCGCGTTCATCAGTCCGGGCATCTCGCGCAGCAGGTCCGCCACGGCGCCTGAGGCCATGCACATCGCGGCGGAGGTCTGCGCTTTGCCGATCGCCACCGTGGCGGTGATCGGCAAAGCACCGTCTAGGCGCTCGAGGTAGAGCGGACTGCCGCCCTCATCGACAACCGCGATCGCGACGCGGAATCCCTGACGCTCGGCTTCGTGCCGACAGGCCGTGACCACCCGCCGGACGTCGGCGGCGGTGAGGGTCGGACGCATGCGCATGCGGTCACTCCGGCGGGTATTACTTTCGGGCTGGATATCGCTGCGGGCCGCAAGCCCGGTGCTGGCGAGCGTGGCCGCGAGCAGCGCGCGGCGGTTCATCACACCGACAGCGCCGGCTGGCCGCCGCGATAGGCGCCCGGTGTCAGGCCGGTCAGTCGGCGGAAGGCGTTGCTGAAGCTGCTCACGGTGGTGAAGCCAACGTTCGCGGCAATCACCTTCTGCGGCAGACGGGTATTTGTCAGCAGGTCCTTTGCGATGCCCATACGCACTTTGGTAACGTGGCCTGCGAGGGTCACCCCAGTGGTGCACTTGAAAGCGCGCGTCAGGTGCCGCACGCTCAGACCGCACACATGTGCGACCTGACTCAGCCGCAGCTCCTGATGGGCATGCGCGTAGATGTAATCGCGGATCAGCGCCAGCTGTCGCCCCGACAGCTGGTAGCTCGGGGCTTGAGGTTCCGCGCGCCGGCGCCCGAAGTACCGCCGCATGTCGACCGCCATGGTGACGGCGAGCGAGTCGGAGAGCACCGAGGCGGCCATGCCCGGTGAAACCGCCTCCTGCGCGAGGCGGCGCGTCGCCGTCTGGATGTTGGCATCGCGGATGTCCGAGGTTGCGCCGAGGCTCTCGCGCGACCAGTCGATGCGCCCGCCCATGAAGTCTTCGAAGCTGCTTTGCGGAAACAGGCAGAAGATGTCACGCCGCAGCCCATGCTGCGGCTCGAAGCCGCCACGCTGCGCGTAGCCTGGGGGGATCAGCATCAGCTCGCCCATCGCTGCCGGGGGGCTCTCCTTCTCCTCGGTGAGCGTTGCCCAGGCGCGCGGCGGCCGTGGCGTGATCGCCATCGTGACCATGTAGTGATCCGGACACATCGAAGTGCAGCTGGTCGGCGGACTGTCGGTCGCGCCGACAAACACCATCACGTTGTCTGAGCGCAACGCGCTCTCCATCTGGATCTCGACGTCAAAGCTCACCAGCGACATAGGATTCCCCCTCCCGCGCCTCCCCGCGCCACCCCTTTGCGGTGAGATGTGGCGCGAGCCGTGCGCCACTTTGGAATGCCCGTCCGGTGCCTGTCAACGGCGGCGCGCCGCACGCTGTGCGGTTTGCGCTACAGCGGCGGTGCATCGGCCGGCGTGGCCGGATTGCGCAAAGAATGGCCAGCCGTAGACAAAGCGAGTCGCCTGCCACGGCGGTCGCCGACCTTAGAATCCGCCGGGCATTCCACTAACGGGCGGAATATGGCTGATCGGCTCGAACAACTCGCCTCCAAGGTCGCACGCAGCGGTCCGCCCCTGTTTTTCCCGGACGTCCCGGACGTGACGGGCTACAACTTTGACCAGGGCCTGCCGGGACGCGAGACCTTCCCGCGTGCCGAACTGGTACGCCTGGCGGCCAAGGTGCTCGAGCGCGATGGACCGGTGTGCCTGGACTACTTCGAGCCGAACGTCGGCTACGAGGAGCTGTTGTTTGGCAGCCGCGCGCTGCGCAGTGCAATCGCGGCGCGCATCGAACGCATCCAGGGAAGGAGACTCCCGCCCGAGGGCGTGATCCTGACCTCAGGCTCAGTGCAGGGAATTGCGCTCGCCGCGCACGGCTACGTCGACCCGGGCGATGTCGTGGCGGTCGAGGCCACCACCTTCCCCTACGCACTGCGTTACCTGCAGTCCGCCGGCGCCGAGCTGCGCTCGATCGCGATGGACGGCGACGGCATGAACATCGACGACCTCGAGCAGCTGCTGCGCGGGCTGGCCGCGCAACGGGGGCGACTGAAAATGGTGTACCTCGGCCCCACGTTTCAGTGCCCGACCGGCACGGAGCTGTCCGAGGAGCGGCGCGCGCGTCTGGTGCAGCTGGCACAACAGCACGGATTCGTGATCCTCGAGGACGACGTCTACAGTGATCTGCGTTTCGAGGGCGCGCCGCGGCGCTCGCTCCTCAGCCGAGACGACAGTGGCCTCGTCATCCAGGCCGGGACCTTCAGCAAGATGGTCGCTCCGGGGCTGCGCCTGGGCTGGATGGCGGGCGAGCCCAAGGCGATCGCCGCGATCGCCTCAGTACGCGAGGACCTGGGCGTGAGTCAGTGGATGTCGCGCCTGATGCTCGAGTTCCTCAACGAGGGCCTTCTCGAGCCGCACCTCGCGCGTGTCAACCCGCTCTACCAGGCCAAGCGCGACGCGGCGATCGCAGGCCTCGCGCCCATCCGGGACGAACTCGTGAAGTTCCGCACGCCGCGCGGCTCCTTCTATCTGTGGATTGAAATCGACGACCGTGTCGACTGGGAGCGCGCCGCCGCCGAGGCTGCCCGTGCCAAGATCTATTTCCGGCCGGGCGAGCGCTTCTCACTCGAGGAGGACCCGCGGCAATTCTTCCGCATGTCATACAGCCAGGCGCCGCTTGAGACCGTGGCCCGCGGCGCGCAGCGACTCGGTGAGATCATCCGCGGCTCGGTGAGGAGCAGGTAAGTGCACGCAGGTTTCGACTTCCCGGGCGTCAGGTACCCGGGCATGTGCCAGGCAACGCGTGCCGGAGACTGGATCAGCGTCTCGGGGCAGCTGGCGTTCAAAGACGGCAAACTCGTGGGCGCCGGTGATGCGCACGCACAGGCGCTGCAGTGCTTCAGCAACCTGTCCACGGCGCTGGCGCTCGCCGGGGCGACGCTCGCGGACGTGGTGAAGCTCACCTGCTACCTGACGGACATCAGCGCCTACGCAGGCTACGCGGCGATCAAGTCGACACTCTTCACGAGCAACCCGCCCACCGGCACCGCCGTGATCGTAGCCGCCCTGCTGGTGCCGGGAGCGCTCATCGAGGTCGAGGCGCTCGCGTACATGGGCAAGACACAGACAAACGCGGCCGGGCCGGCGACGGGCTGAGGCGTGCCATGAAGGGGGAACTTATGAAGCAGACGAGATGGATCGCCGCGCTGGTCGCGGCAGCAGCTGCGGTGGGCGCCGCACAGGCAGAGGACGCCGCTAGCACCAGTCCCGATTCGGGCGAGCTCGCCACGGTAGTGGTTACCGCGCAGAAGCGCACCGAGCGCTCCGAGCAGGTCCCGCTGTCGGTCAACGTGGTCAGCGCCGATCAGCTTTCCGCCTACGGCATCACAAGCACCACCACCCTTACCCAGGCCGTGCCCGGCCTCAACATGGCCGAGGTCGGTATCTACCTGGTCCCCAACATCCGCGGCATCACCACCGCGATCACCGGGCCCGGTGCCGAGAGCAACATCGCCTTCTACATCGACGGCATCTACCAGCCCTCCGAGGCGATGAACGTCTTTGACCTGCCGGACGTTGATCGCATCGAAGTGCTGAAGGGACCGCAGGGCACGCTGTTCGGCCGCAACGCCACGGGCGGCGCCATCCAGGTGTTCACCAGGGACCCCTCGTTCACCGCCCACGGCTCGATCACGGGCAGCGCCGGGGTCTATGACGCCGGCGGCGGCGACTATCGCGGCAGCGGCTTCCTCTCTGGGCCGCTCATCGACCAGGTGCTCGCCGGCAGCATTTCGGTGAACTACGAGCACAGCGACGGCTACGAGTGGAACGATATCTTCGACAAGCGCCTGGGCTTCAATAACCTCACGCTGCACGGCAAGCTGCTGCTGCAGCTGAGCGACTCGGCGCGCTTCATACTGGGTGCCGCTTACGCGACCCGCGACGACTATTCGGCGCTACCGCTTTCGGCCATCGGCGGCAACCTGTCGGCGCGCTCCATCGACCCCTCGATCGTGGCGCCGAGTAATGGCTACCATGTCATCCAGAACTTCCTGCCGCATCTGAAATCGCAGTACTACACCGCGAACCTGCGCGGCGAGTTCGACACCGCGATTGGCAAGATCACGAGCCTCACCGCCTACCAGGACAGCGACATCTACCAGAACGATGCCGACTCGGACGGCTCGCCGCTGTCGCTGGTGCACTTCTACAACCCCTCGTTCGACGAGTCCGCCTCGCAGGAGATCGACTTCGCCTCCAGCTGGAAGGGCCCGCTGTCGCTGGTCGCAGGCCTCTACTACTTCCACGACCAGGCCGCCTACGCCCCGCTCAACGTGATCAATGTCATCGACTACCAGGCGATGAATACCACCACCGCCAAGGCAGCTTTCACCGAGCTCACCTACGCCGTCACTCCGCGGCTGTCCCTGGTGGGCGGGGTACGCTACAGCGATGAGCATCGTCACGGCTATGTCTCGGTCTTGCCTGATCCCTACGGCACCCTCGGACAGGCTACCTGGACGGCCTGGACGCCGCGCGGCTCGATACTCTTCGAGGTGGCCGACCGCTCGAACGTCTACTTCACCTACAGCGAGGGCTTCAAGAGCGGTTTGTTCGACACCGTCGGCTTTAACGCTAACGCCATCCAGCCAGAGCACATCAAGTCGTACGAGGTGGGTTTCAAGACCCGCGGCGACACGTACAGCTTTGACATCGCCGGCTTCTATTACAACTACACCGACCTGCAGGTCGGTGCGCTGGTCGGCCCGGTCAATATCACCCAAAACGCCGGCAAGGCCGAGATCGCAGGCATCGACAGCGACTTCAGCTGGCGGCCAGCACGGCAGTTGAGCGTGCAGGGCGGGATCTCGTTCCTTCCCAAGGCGAGCTACGTCAACTATCTGGATGCCGATGCAACCGTGCCGCTCACCGATAGCCCGAGCACCGGCCTGCCGTGCAGCGCCTGCGGCAACGCCAACGTCTCGATTAACGCCAGCGGCCTGCGCATGACCCGCGCGCCGAAGGTGACCGCGAACCTCTCGGTCACCTACACTCAGCCCGTAAGCCGCGGCGAGATCGGTTTTACCCCGAGTGTGTACTTCTCGAGCTCCTATAATCTAGAGATCACCGGGCGCATCCAGCAGGCCGCCTACCCGAGCGTCAACGCGGAGTTGTTCTGGCAACAGGACAAGCTGCGACTCACGCTGTGGGGGCGGAATCTCAGCGACGAGCGCCACATCGCGCTGGTGCAGCAGATCGGCGCCACTGGCGATCTGGTGAATTACCTGGCACCGCTGCAGGTGGGTGTAAGCGCATCTTACAAGTTCTAGAGTCTGCGGCTCCGTGGAGGAGGTCCATGGCTGGCGTGCGAAGAAGGATTGTGGCGCTCGGAGCGACGCTGGGGGTGGCCTGTGCGGCGCACGCCGCGCAAGCGGCGCACGTCGCGGACGCCGGCTGGCTGACTTACAACGGTGACTTCGGCGCGGCGCGTTTCTCGCCGCTGCAGCAGATCACGCGCGCCAACGCCCGAGACCTGCGCGCCACCTGCGAGATCAGTCTCGGCGACCAGGGCATCTTCCAGGCAGGCCCGCTGGTAGTCGGCGACACGCTCTACGTCACCACCATACACACCGTCGTGGCCGTCGATGCCACGACCTGCGCCCTGCGCTGGCGGCGGGCGTTCGAACCAGAAGCCGATGAAGCACTGCCCGCAAACCGCGGCGCGGCCTACGACAACGGGCGCATCTTCCGCGGCACCGGCGACGGCTACGTGATCGCGCTCGACGCCAAGAGCGGCCGGGTGCTGTGGCGCGTGCATGCGGGCGACCCGGCGAAGGGTGAGTTCTTCAGCGCCGCGCCGATCGCCTGGCACGGGCTGGTATTCCTGGGCCCTGCGGGCAGCGAGTGGGGCATCCGCGGCCGGATCGTGGCCTACGATGCTGCCAGCGGCCACGAGGTGTGGCGGTTCAACACCGTGCCGGAGAAGGGAGAGCCGGGCTATGAGAGCTGGCAGGTGGGGGACACCACCGAGCACGGCGGCGGCGGCACCTGGTCCTCCTACACCCTCGACCCGAAGACGGGCGAATTGTTCGTGCCGGTCGGCAACCCGGCGCCCGACTTCACTCCCGGCTATCGCCCTGGCGATAACCTCTATACCGACGGTATCGTGGTGTTGGATGCCAAGACCGGCAAGCTGCGCTGGTACCACCAGTTCGATCGCAACGACGCCTTCGACTACGACATCGCCGCAGCGCCGATCCTGTTCACCGATCGCGCCGGCCACCGGCGCGTCGCCGTCGCCGGCAAAGACGGTTATCTCTACATCCTCGATCGGGAGACCCACCAACAGGTGGCGAAGACCGCCGTGACCACCGTGACGCCGCCGTCGAGCTCGCCCACGCCACAGGGTGTCTTCATCTGCCCGGGCGCCGACGGCGGCGTGCAGTGGAACGGGCCCGCCTACAGCCCCGCTACCAACGCTCTCTACGTGGGCTCGGTCGACTGGTGCATGAAGGTCCGCTCGGCGCCTGTGAAGTACGAGGCGCCGCTGGTCTTCATGGGCGGCTTCCCCGACTTCAGCAAGGACACGGGGCCGCGCAGCGGCTGGCTCTACAGCGTCGATGCCCAAACCGGAAACGTGCGATGGCGCTACCACGCCTCGAGCCCGGTACTCTCCGGTGCGACGCCGACGGCCGGAGGCATCGTGCTGAGCGGCGAGTCCTCCGGGGACCTGCTGGTGTTCGATGCGGCCGATGGCACCGTGCTGAACAGGGTGCCGCTGGCCGGGTCCCTCGGCGGCGGCGTTATCACGTATGCAGTCGCTGGACGCCAATACGTGGCCACCACGGCCGGCAATGTCTCGCGCTCCGGGCTGTCCACCGGGGATGACTACATCCCGCGGCTCATCGTGCTCACCACCGGCCTGCCGGCCGATCACGAGGTCGTGAAAGTACTCGCAGTTCCCGAAGGTCAACTGAAGCAGCACTTCGGGAAAGATCCCGGCAAGAGCATCTTCAACATCTTTTGCTCTAGCTGCCACGGCCGCGGCGGGACGGGCGGCGAGGGTGGACCGGCGCTGGTCAACGAAGCGAGCCGCAAGTCCCCTGCTGAGGTCATCGAGTGGGTCAAGCATCCAGCGCCGCCCATGCCGAGCATGTCGCCGCCGCTGTCGAACAGCGAGGTCGAGGCGGTGGCCGCCTATGTCATGGAGCTGAAGTAGCCGCGGCGACTGCGAATCTGATGGCCGGTGAGCCCCGCGCCGCGAAGAGGGCCACCCGTGCGTACCTCTTCAATCGCCCGGGCACCCGCTCATGTGGCGAGAACCCCTGGACCCGCATGGCTGCCTCTTGGCCGACAGGGTAAGGCATTCAAGAGGTTAGCCCCCCGTCCGCGCTGCACCCCTCCTTGCGCCAGGACCAATAACCTCAGCGCCGCGGCTGCGAGGCCGTATACCCATATAATGTTGCAATGAGAGGCCGGGGGGTGGCGCGCCGTTCAGTCCCGGTTGGGTAGCGCTCGCGTGAGATCCCTATACGAGAAGACGATCGCTTTCACCCTGCAGCTGATCGACGAGCGGCAGCTCCAGGAGGGCGACCAGTTGCCGCCCGAGGCGAAGCTGGCCCTCGAGGCGGGGGTGAGCCTCGTCACCGTGCGTCGTGCGCTCGCCGAGCTCGCAGCCCAGGGTGTCGTGCGCCGCGAGCAGGGCCGTGGCACCTTCGTGTCACGCCCGCGCGTGCGCGCCGAGACCACGCGCATGGGGAGCCTGCGCAACGGCCTGCACCTCGACGCACACTCCAAGCTTGAAACGCGGGTGCTCGGCTGCGTCGTGCGCGGCGCCACTGCCGAGGAAGCCGGCTCGCTCGGCCTGCAGGCCGGAGCCAGCGTCTGGGAGCTCATGCGACTGCGCCTTCTTAACGGCCGGCCGCTGATACTGGAGGTGTCGGCGATCTCCAAGCTCCTCGCCCCGGACCTCGGCACGCACTTCGAGGCCGAACCGGCAGGCTCGCTCTATGACCTCCTCGAGGCGAGCTACGGGCTCAAGGAGGCGCGCGAGGAGCAGCTGCTGGTGTGCCGCGCCGCAGACGCGCGCGAAGAGGAAAGCCTCAAGCTCCTCAACTTCGAATGGGTGGTGGAGGTCTCGGGCGTCAGCTACACCGCGCGCCGCGAGCCGATCGACTGCTTCCGGATGATCTTCGCCGCGCGTGCCTTCGCCTTCAGGCTGGCGACCGCGCCGGCCTTCGCCACCGAGGCGGTCGAACTCGCTACCTAGGCCGCGCTCCCGGCCCTGGAGGACAACACCGCACCGAGCTCCGGGGTGCACAGCAGCGTCAGGTCCGTATGCCCGAGCAGGCTCGTCGCCGGCCACTGCGGGTCCGCCACGCCCGAAAGCAGCCGCCTGAGTGCCTCGGCCTTGGACTCACCGGCCGCCAGCAGCAGCACCGAGCGGGCGGCCGCGAGGGTCGCGATCCCGAGCGTGAGGCCGCGATGCGGCAGCGGCTGTCCGCCACTGAGGCGTTCATTCACCGCCAGCGTCTCGGTGCTCAGGTTCGCCACGTGAGTGCGCGTGTTCCACGCAGTGCCCGGCTCATTGAAGGCGATGTGTCCGTTGGCGCCCAGGCCCAGCACCGCAATGCCGATGCCGCCCGCCGCCTCTAGCGCGTCCTCGAACTGCACGCACTCGGCCTCAGCATCCGGCGCATCTCCGCGCAGCAGCCGCAGCTGGGACGCCCCGATGCCGAGCGGCCCGAACACATGCCGCTGCAGGAAGTGGGCGTAGCTGCGCGGATCGGTCGGGCCGAGCCCGAGGTACTCATCGAGGTTGATGTAGTGTGCGCGGCGCAGGGCTGCGAGCTCGGTGGCCGTGCGTCCCAGGAGGTTCTGGTACAGCCCGAGCGGCGTGCGTCCCGTGGGCAGTGCGACGCGCGTGCCCGGTTGCGCGAGCACCTGCGCGCACAGCAGATCGGCGGCGCACCGGCCGAACTCCGCCGCCGAGGCGGTGCGCATCAGGCGCATGCCGCACTCGCCTCAAGGTAGCGCCGGTAGAGCGGGCCGTACTGAGCCTGCTCGGCGTCGGGAAGCACCGCCGCGCCGGCAGCGCAGGTGCCGGGGCGCGCACGCGGGTCGAGCGCCTCGAGCGCGCCGCGGGCCGCACCCAGCGCCGCGGGCGAGACCTGCGCGTAGGGGCGCACCGGGCGCCCGAGTGTATTGGCCAGGAGCTGCAGTCCAAAGGCGCTTTGCGCAAGCCCGCCGGCGAGCACCACCTCGGTCAGCGGCTGGCTCTCGGCGAGTACCTCGACACAGCGGCGGATCTCGAACGCGACGCCCTCGAGGAACGCCCGCGCGATCTCAGCCCGACCGGAGCCAAGGCCGAGTCCGGCGACCGCGCCGCGCAGCGCCGGGTTCCACAGTGCGCCCTGTTCGCCACCGCCAAGATACGGCATGAAGCTCACCCCGCCGGCTCCCGGGGCGGCACGGGCAGCCTCCCGCTCGAGTTCCTCCGGCGTCGAGCGCAGCAGCCGGCACAGCCAGCGGTAGCCGGTGCCGGTGGCGAGCAGGTCCATCTCGCGTGCATACCAGCCCACGGCGGCGTGCGGGCTCAATAGATAGCGGCCCGCGGGGTCGAAGCGCCGCTCGCGCACCGCATCCAGGATGATGGTGCTCGAGCCCATGGCGATACACACCACGCCGGGTGACAGCGGTGCCATGGCGTAGGCGCCGCTGACCGAGTCGGCAGCCCCGACCGTAACGGGGATGCCCGCGGGCAAACCCAGGAGCTGCGCACCGGTGGCGGACAGTGGCGCGGCAATGCTGTGGGCCGGGGCCACCTGCGGCAGCAGGTGCGGGTCGATCCCCCACAGCGCGCACAGCTCGGGCGAGAAACGCTCCTCATGGAGCGCGTACAGACCGTAGCCCGCGGCGGTCGAAGGATCGGTGACCTCTGCGCCCGTGAGTGCGTGGCACAGGTAGTCCTTCGCGCTGAGGATGCGGCGTGCCTGCGGGTACGCGCCGCCGTGGACGCGGAACATCGGAGCGAGGTAGCGGCCATCTAGCGGCATGCCGGTGAGCCGGTACAGCTCCTGGCGGCGCGTGCCGATCACGGCCGCCGCGGCCGCATCGGCACGCGCATCCTTCCAGGTGATCGCCCGGCCCTGAGCGCTGCGCGGACCGAGCACCACCAGCGTCGGCAGCTGGCCGGCAAGCCCGATGACCTTCAGCCGCGTGCGCCAGCGGGGCTCTGCCGGCAGGCAATCCGCGATCGCCGCCACCGCCTGCGCGGCGGCCGCGAGCCAGTCGGCGGGCTCCTGCTCGGCCTGTCCGGGCAGCTCGCTCACGGTCGCGATCGGCGCGCTCCCCTGGGCGAGGATCGCGCCCCGGGCATCGCTCAGCACCGCCTTCAGCGCGGAGGTGCCGAGGTCGAGCCCGAGGGCGAGCGGCGCTGCGGGTTCAGGCACGCGTTTTCATGGCGGCGATGCTGCCGCGCGCGGCTTCCAGCGTGACATCCACGTCCTCATCCGTGTGCGCGAACGAGACAAACAGGTTCTCGAAGGCATGGGGGTGGAACAGTATGCCGCGCTCGAGCATGCCCTCCCACCACTGGCGGAACAGGGCGTGGCTCGCGTAGCGGTGCGCGTCGCGGTAGTTGCGGATCGGCTGGCGCGAGAACCACACCTGCATCACCGGACCTAAGCCCACCACGTGGGCGTCCATGCGCGCATCATGAAACAGCTGTTCGAGTCCTGCGTACAGGCGCTCGCAGCGGCGGTAGAGTCCCTCGTAAGCCCCGGGAGCCTCGAGCTCATCGAGCGCGGCGAGCGCTGCGGCGACCGCGATGGTGTTGGCCGTGTAGGTGCCGGCGATCGAGACCGTGCCGTCGGCCGCGAGCTGCATGATGTCGCGCCGCCCGCCCAGGGCTGCCACCGGGAAGCCGCCGCCCAAGCCCTTGGCGAACACCGACAGGTCGGGGCGGATGCCATAGTGACCCTGGGCGCCGCCGAGGTGCAGCCGGAAGCCCGTGATGACTTCGTCGTAGATGAGCACGATGCCGCGCTGCGCGGTGAGCTCGCGCATCGCCTCGAGGTATCCCGGCTGCGGCAGGATGCAGCCGGTGTTGCACATGACCGCCTCCGTGAGCACGGCGGCGATGTGCTCACCCTCGCGCTCGATCGCGGCGCGCAGCGCGCCGATGTCGTTCCACGGCAGGATGATGAGCTGCTCGGCGAGCGCGGCCGGCAGGCCCGGACCCTGGGGCACGGGTACCGGGCGTGCATCGGGGCCCGCCTTGTCCGGGTCCGGGTGCTTGCTCCAGTAAACCCCGTCGCCGAAGCCGTGGTACATGCCCTCGAAGCGGATGATCTTGCTGCGGCCCGTGAAGGTACGTGCCAGCCGCAGCGCATAGATCACGGCCTCGGTGCCGGTGTTGCACAGGCGCACCTGCTCCACGCTCGGCACCGCGCGGGTGATGCGGGCGGCCAGCCGCGCCTCGTCCGCCGTCGGCAGCGCGAACACCGTGCCGCGCTCGGTGATGGCGCGGATCACCGCCTCGGTGACCTTCGGCGGGCGGTGACCGAGCAGCATCGGGCCGAGCCCGAGCAGGTAGTCGATGTAGCGGTTGCCGTCGACATCGAACAGGTGTGACCCGCTGCCGCGTTCGATGAACAGCGGATACGGGTCCCAGCCGGAGAAGCGCGCGCGCGCGGTGCTGTTGACGCCGGCGGGGATCAGCTCGCAGGCCTTGGCGTAGAGCGCGGCGCTACGCGCGGTGCGCTCGGGGTGAGGGTAGGTGAGGGTCACGGTAAGGGTCCTCCGGAATGCCCCGGCACCAGCGGCGCCGGACGTTGAAAGAAGGCGACGCGGCCGACCCGGTGCTGGATTACCGCGTAGCAAAGGCCCAAGGCCAGCGAGCCGGCGCCCCAGGCAAGGGCTGTCGGTGAGATGGCGGCGGTGCGCACCGACTCGACCGCGATCCACAGCATGAAGAGCGCACCGCTGGCGGGCAGAGCGCCGCCCGCCAGGAGCGCAGCGGCGGACGCGGTGAGCCGGTGCCGCCCCTGCCAGACGGAGGCGGCTGCGGTGAGTCCGTAGAAGAGGATGGCGATCAGGCCGAGGCTGCTGACAATGTTAGTGAGCGCGGCGCCGATGCTGCCGGTGGCCAGGGTCAGGGCAAGCAGCACCAGGTTCACCCCGCTCATGACTGCTGTGGCCACCCACGGATTACCGGTGCGCGGATCGATGCGTGCGAGCCACTGCGGCAGCACCTGATCGCGGGCCATGGCGCGGCTCATGCGTGCCGCGCTGATGACCGCAGCCTGCAGCGTCGCGAGGGTGCCGGTCAGGACCGCAAGACTCATGATGATGCCCCAGGGAGGTCCCAGGAGCGCAGGCCCGATCACCGCCAGCGCGTTGCCCGCATGGGCCTGCAGCACCGCCCCGGGCAGCACCGCCTGCAGGGCGAGCACGCACAGGCCGTAGGCGAGGGCGAGGATGAGGACGCTCGCGATCGCGGCGCGGCCCGGCGCGTGGCTGCGGTCGCGCGACTCCTCGTTCACGTAGATCGCCGCATCCCAGCCGGAGTACATGAAGCAGGCAATGAGCAGGCCCCCCACGAGGCCGCGGGTGCCCCCCATGCCCGCAAGCGAGAACCACTCCCAGGAGAAGCGTGCGGCCAGGTGTCCGCGCGCCAGAGCCATGAGTCCTGCGATCGCTGCGACCATCAGCACCACGTACTGGAACACCACGATCGGCCACTCGAAGCGCGCCGCGAAGCGCAGGCCCCGCAGTGCCAGCACGGTGACCAGGATGTTCCACGCACCCCCCGTGAGGGCCACGGCCAGCGGGTGATCGACGTAGGCCGGCGCCACGAGCTCAAGCGTGTAGGTGCCGGCGGGGATCGTGAGGCTGCTGGTACCGAGCGTGTAGTAGAGGAGGATCATCCAGCCGCACAGGAAGCCCAGGTACGGATGGAAGGTGCGCGCCACCCACGTGTAGGTGGCCCCCGAACTCGGGTCCCAGAGATTCAGGCGCTGGTAGCCCAGCGCGATGCCGAGCATCGGCAGCAGACAGACGAGCACCGGCAGGGCACCGCCGTAGTGGCTCGCGGCGACCAGGCTTGCGAGCGTTACGGCGAGCGTCTGGGCGGGACCCGAGCCGGACAGGCCGAGCACGATTGCATCACCGAGGCGCAGGCCACCCGCCGGGGCAGGGCCCGGGACGGTATTCGAGGCGGCGGGCGCGGGTGTGGGCACTTCGAAAATCCCTGAACGGCGCGTGCCGACGATGCAGCTCCCGCGAGCCCGCCGATCCCCCCGCGCGTCTATACTTTATATCATTATAATCTTTTAGATGCCGGCGTACGAGCCCGTCCTGATCTTAGCCAGTTCTCGATGTCCTTCAGTGAGTTGCAGACGTTCGGGGCATCCTCGGGCGCAGGGAGCAGATCCGGAACCACGATAGTAGTGAGGCCCGCCGCGCGTGCCGCCTGAAATCCAGCCGGGGAGTCCTCGAGCGCCAGGGTCTCGCAGGAGGCAACGCCAAGCTGCGCCAGCGTCCGCCGGTAGATCTCCGGGTCGGGCTTGGCCTGCACAACCTCGTCTCCGAACACGCTCACGCGGAAGTGCTGCGCGAGTTCACCCAGGCGCTGCGTGGCGCGGGAGCGTGAGGTCGAGCTTGCCACGGCGAGCGGGATGCCGAGGTGCTGCAGGGTCTCGAGCAGGTCCTCAAGTCCAGGCTTGAGCGGTGCGGGGCAGTGTTCGATCCAGCGGTCAAACAGCGCGCGCACCTGCCCGCGCGCGGTCTCGAAGGGGAAACGCGCACCGAAATGCCGGCGCATCCGCTGCGCCGTGTCGCTCTCGCGACGACCGACGAGGCTTGCGAAGAACTCATCACTGAGGGTGTGTCCGTGGACGGCGGCGACCTCGCGCCAGGCCGCCCGCTCCCAGCGCTCGGTGTCGAGCATCAGCCCATCCATGTCGAAGATCACCGCCCGCAGCGTCGCGGCGAACTGCGCACTCGGAAGCCGCACCGCGATCAGGGCAGGAGGATTCGCGTCCGCGGCGGCAGGGGGGCAGCCGTCCATCATTCGAATTGAGTATAACATTGCAATGACATGAGGACCCGATTAGATTCGGACCGAGTATCAGGGGAGTGCCACATGTCCGCGATCCGTCCTCACGCGTTGCGTCCTCTCGTGCGGGCCGCCGTACTGGCCGCCATTGTCTCAGCACCCCTCGGCGCTCAGCAGGCCCCGCCCGCCGCGGCTGTGCACGAGTCGGGTGCGCTCGAGGAAGTGATCGTGACCGCGCAGAAGCGCGAGGAGGACATCCAGAAGGTCCCCCTGAGCGTCGTTGCCTTCAGCGCCGCGACGCTGGACGAGACCGGCGTGCAGGACTTCGCCTCGCTCGCAGCCCGCATCCCGGGCGTGACGCTCAACTCCGCGGGCCCGGGGCAGAGCAGCTACTCGATCCGCGGCATAGCCTCGGTCGGCGGCAACGCGCCCACGACCGGCGTCTACATCGATGAGACCCCGATCCTGCCCTCCGGCGGTGATGGCGCGACTGCCGCCATCGATCCGGACCTGTTCGATCTGGCGCGCGTGGAGGTGCTGCGCGGTCCGCAGGGAACGCTCTACGGGGCGAGCTCCATGGGCGGTACCGTGCGCTTCATCACCAACCAGCCGAACCTTGCGCACACCGAGGCAACCGTGAAGGGCGAGGGCTCCTACACCGAGCACGGCGGGGGCAACGGCCGCCTGGATGCGATGCTGAACGTGCCGCTGATGGAGGACCGGGTGGCGCTGCGCATGGTGGCGACCTACAAGACCCTCAGCGGTTTCATCGACAAGGAAGTGGGCGTGTGGGCAGCAAACCCGTACGCACTGCCGCCGCCGTTTCCGGCCTACCCCGTCTCCCCCGCGCAGCCGACCGGCATCGTGCGCGACGTGAACAACGAGCAGCTCTACAGCGTGCGCACCACCGTGAAGATCGCCGTCAACGACAAGCTCACCGTGACGCCCTCGGTGTGGGTGCAGACGCTCGAGATGGGCGGTGCGCCCAACTACGACATCCCGACCGGTGACTCCAGTGCGCCACTGGTGCAGGCGCGGCCCTTCGACTTGTCCGAGGCCTACACGGACCGCTTCACGCTCAGCAACCTCACCGTGAACTACGACCTCGGGTGGGGCAGCCTCCTTTCCAACACCTCCTATATGGTGCGCAAGGAGAACACCCCCGATGATGAGACCGAGGCGCTGGAGACCACGATCCCGCAGGGCCAGTTTGTGCCCAGTGTCTACAACCCGACCGTCACCACACACGAGTTCACCGAGGAGGCGCGCATCGCCTTCAACCCGCAGGGCTCGGCGTGGAGCGGTGTGGCCGGGGTCTACTTCAACAACTCCAACCGCCACTATTCGGTGTGGTACCTGACGCCGAACTACGCGCAGCTGTTCGCCAACACCTACACCACCAACACGCTGCTGAGTGGGGTGACGCTGAGCGACCTCAACTACTCCCAGCACGGCGACTACGCGCCGCGCCAGTACGCGGCGTTCTCGGAAGTGAACTACGCGCTCACTGAGAAGTGGAAGCTCACCGGCGGCCTGCGCTGGTACGACCTGCAGTACGACGCGGTACGCTACGAGGACGGCTGGAGCAATGGCGGCCCGACCGTCTCCGACGGCCAGGCCAAGAACACCGGCGTGAACCCCAAGGGCGAGCTCTCCTATCAGGCGACCGACGACCAGCTCTACTACGCCAGCGCCTCGCGCGGCGTGCGTCCCGGGGGCGTCAACACCAGCAACCTCGCCGAAAAGGGTTGCGGCCAGGACTATGGTCCCTACCAGCCTGACAGCCTGTGGAACTACGAGCTCGGTGCCAAGACGCGCTGGCTGGACGGCGCGCTGACGCTGAATGCGGCCGTCTACTACATCAGGTGGAAGGACGTGCAGCAGGGCGAAACCCTGCCGTGCTCCTACCAGATCACCGAGAACGCGGGCGCCGCCGTGGTGAAGGGTGGTGAGCTTGAGGTGCAGGGCCTGATCGCAGGTCACCTGCAGCTCGGGGCGGGCGTCGGTTACACCCACGCGGTGCTCGATGCGGACGCCCCGAATCTTGGCGGCCTGAAGGGCGAGCAGCTCGAGAACGTACCGGTGTGGAACGGCAACGCCAGCGCTAAGTTCTTCTACGACGTGCGCCCCGGCTACCTGGCATTCGTGCGTGCCGACGGGCAGTACGTGGGCCGCTCCTACCCGTTCTTCGATCACAGCGATCCGGCGACCTTCCAGGGCGCCTACGGACTGCTCGACCTGCGCGCGGGGCTCGAGCACGCCGCCTGGGAGCTGAACGTCTTCGTGACCAACGTCCTTAACAAGCAGGCGGCGCTGTCGGACTATCTGTCGGACAACTATTCCGCGCCCAACCGCGTGCGTATGTTCACCAACCAGCCGCGCACCACCGGGCTCTCGATGCGCTGGAAGTTCTAGCGCGGCAGCGGCGCTGCGATCCGCCCGAGGACGTCGGGGGCGCCGGGCAGCCGCACCAGGTGCGCCTCGCGCGGCCCCCCGGAGTAGTGCAGCTGGAAAGAGCGGAACTCATCGCCGCGCTCCACCAGGAGGGTGAGCGTCGTGACCCCGCGGGCGCTCGCTGCGAGCGCATCGCGCAACTCCTGCGCTGCAAAACGGCGGCCGTTGACCGCGATCAGGCGATCGCCCGGGGCAAGCAGCGCCGCATCGGCCGGCGAGCCCGGGATGATGTCGCTTAAGGTGGCGTCTTCGTTCGCATAGAAGCCGAGCGAGAAGCGTGCATCGAGGTCGCGGTCGTCGGCCTCGTGGGCGCGATGCATGACGGCGGGCTCGGCGTTAAGCACGAGCTGCCAGCCGCCGGCGCGGATGCCCTCGGCCGGGGCGTGGGGGCTGGTTGAGTTGAGACGCTCCAGCCAGAACGCGCGCCAGTCGTAGGGCTGCACTGCGTTCAGCGCGGCGACCACGTCGTCGAAGCTGTACGGCACCACCTGCGGCGGTCCGCTCGGTGCACCGTAGAAGCGGCGGCAGAAGTCATCCAGGCTGCGCTTTCCGCCCGAGAGCTGGCGGATGAGCGTATCGGCCTCGAGCCACAGCAGCGCCGACTCCTGGTAGAAGTCCTCCTGCCGGCGCAGCCGCGCCGCCCAGTCGCGTGGCTGCACGTACAGCAGCTGGGCCGCAACCGTCGTGTCCTGGAGGCTGCGCCAGGTACGGGCGCCGTGTGACTGCATGCCCGCCAGATCGTGCGCGAGCTCGCTCCTGAACTCCTCGGGCGTTAAGAGCCCGCTGCGGGCGGCCAGCACATCCCCCAGGTACTCGGTGAGTCCCTCGTAGACCCACAGGAGCTCGCCGCGCATCGGCTCCTGGTAGTTGCGGGTGGCCAGTCCCGCCGGGCGGCGAAACTTGCCATTCCAGGAGTGGGTGTACTCGTGCGCGAGCAGGTTGGCTTCCGCGCGGCGCACGTCGTCGTCGAGGAACGTGCGATACGGGGAGCGGTTGTCGCTCGACTCGTGGTGCTCGAGCCCGTCGGGCATGATCTGGTCGGTGAGCACGTAGAGAAAATCGTAATGGCGGTAGTGCGTGGCGCCGAACAGCCGCCGTGCCTGCACCACCAGCTGCTGGTAATGGCCGAGCACCTCGGGGGTGAAGTTGAGCGCGGCCGGTGCGTCCGCCGCCACATGCAGGCGCACGCGTGGCTCGCCACCGAGTTCGTAGCTCTCGAAGTAACGGCCGGTGAGGAGCGTCGAGTCCAAGAGCGTGGTGAGCGAGGTCGGCGCAAAGCTCACCGCATCCGGCTGCGTGCCGTTCGACTCCAGTGCAGTGGCGTACTTCCAGCCGGGCGGCAGGCGCACCCGCGCCTGGTAACGCAGCTGGTCGGTATCGCTGTCGGCGGGGTAGAGCACCGCCTGGTGCCACTCCAGGATCGCGAGGTTCTCGGTCGCGGTGCGCGGCGCTTCGAGTCCATTGACGGCCCCGTCGGGTCGCAGGCCGGTGAGGACCTCAAAGTCGGCCTCAAGCTCGCTGGCCCCGGGCGGCACCTCCAGGTGCAGCGCGTACATGTCGACATCGTCGCGCTTCCAGGGCACAGCGTGCCCGAGCGCTGTGAGCTTCGGTCCGGCGAGGTTCGTGATCGGGCCGGCCGGCCCGTGGCGCCCGGGCAACCACTTCGGATACACGAGCGTCAGCGGGCCACCCTGCACCGGCAGCACCAGGTGCACCTTGAGCACGCCGCGCGGCGCCTCGCGCAGATCGACGTCGACGCTGGCGGTGCCGGCCGCCCTGGCCGTGCCCGCGAGCGCGAGCAGGCCGAGCAGCAGGCAGGCCACCCGCTGCCGGGGAGGGCGGCCGCATCCGGCCTGCCTAGAACTTGTAGCGGATGGCGAGTTCGTAAAAGCGGCCGACGGCACCGGCCTGGTCGAGGGAAGGATTGTAATTGAAGCCGCCATAAGTGACCGTGTTCAGCGGAGGCAGGCGGTTGGTCACGTTGGTCACCGTGGCATTGAGCTGCAGGTGATCCCCGTAAACGTACTGGCCGTAGAGATCCGCGTAGGTAAAGGACGCAATGTAGCAGTGCGGGTTGTTGATCGACAGCTGCAGACACTGGTCCCCCGAGCTCGACTCGTCGATACCCTTCATGACGCCTCGGTAGTTAATGGTAGCGCCGAGTGACAGCGGTCCGCGGGTCCAGTCGGCCCTGAACGTGCCGCGCGTGCGCGGCGTGCCAACGGCGCCTCCCACCGCCGTGGGACCGGCGGTGCCGGCGTAGTGGTAGGTCTGGTTGCCGTTGATCGGGTCGATGAAAGTCTGGTCGGACTCGATTACGTAGTTGGCGTCGAGGTTGAAGGTGAGCCTGCCGTAACCCGCAAGCGGTACCTCCACTTGCATGGCGCCGTCGTAGCCGGAGGTGGTCGAGTACGCCGCGTTCACGTACGGCTGCGGGTAGTAGATAACCGGGCCCGGATAGTCGGTCCCCGGCTGCTGGGTGCCACGCACCGGCGGCTCAAGGCCAAGCGGCGCCGGCACGATCTCATCGTCGCGGCGGATGTTGTAGTAGTCGAACGTGAAGCTCACGCGCTTGATCGGCTCGAGCACGATGCCGAGCGTATAGCTGCGTGACCGCTCGGGCTTGAGGTTGGGATTGCCGACGCTGAGCGTGGCGACGTATCCCTGACCGCAGTCGGAGGGCTTCTGCGTGTACGGACAGCGCAGGGGGTCCACCGGCGCGGTGGTCGCAGACCCGGTGCCGCTGCTGCCAGCCTCGGCGATGCCCGGTGCGCGGAAGCCGCGCGCATAGGTCCCACGCAGCGCCACCTGTTCGATGGGCGTCCACTTGATGCCGAACTTGGGCGTGAACGAGGTGTTCTTGGGTGAGTTGTAGTGATCGATACGGCCTGCGGCGTCGAACTCGAGCGAGCTGAGCAGCGGGGCCGAGAACTCGACGAAGGCGGCGGAGATCGCCTGCGAGCCGCGCGCATAGAAGCTGCCGTCCATGATGATGTCGCCTTCGGGGGCGTACGGTTCGCCGGGGTTGTTGGCCCGCAGCGTGCGCGCCTCGGCACCGATGGCCATGGCGAGCGGGCCACCCGGCAGCTGGAACAGCGTGCGGTTCGCGTTCGCCGCGATGTAGGCGAGCTCGGAGACAGCAGTATCGTCGGTCACCGGGGCGAGCTCCGCGTAGAGCTCGGGTGAGTTGAGGTAAGCATTCTGCCCGACGCGGTATTCGCCGGAAGCGAGTGCCGCACTCAGAAGACTGTTGCGGATGAAGCCGTAGTAGGTGGAGCGCGTGGCCGCATGCACGTAACCGAGGCTGAACATCGTGCTCCAGGCGCCGATGGTGCCGCTCACATCATCGGCGATGCGGAACACGTCGGTATTGAACTTGATCTGCTGGTCGGGGAAATCGGTGAGCACCCCGTAGTAGAGCGCGGGCTGGTTGACGTAAGAGGCCCAGTTCGCGCCGTGCGCCTTGTAGTAGGCCTCGGCGGCAGCGAAGTAGGGGCTCGCCGGGTTGAAGGGGTTATCCGGGTCGGTCGCCGGCAGGACCATGGTGGTCGTGAAAGGATTGGTCTGGTCGACGAGCACCCCGTTGGAACCCACCCAGGTGTACGGGATCGTCACCGGACCTGTGCTGTAGTAGTCCGACTGACGGTACTGCTCGGACTGCGAGTTGAAGAAGGAGCCCGTGAGCTCGTTCTTCCAGTCCGAGCCCAGGTTCTGCGTCCAGCGGCCGGAGAGATTCAGCCCGGCGGTGCGCGGCTGGATCTTGTTGTACTGGTTGATGTTCCACACACAGCCACCCGGGGTCACGCCACCGTCCGGGCTCGGCACCACGTTCTGCGCCGCGCAGCCGGGAAGCGGATAGTAGCCGGCGTTGGGGTCGCCGTTCTGGACCGCGGTCTGCGGCGCCACCATGCCCGGGACGGTGAAGGTGCCGTTATTGGGGTAGGCCTGCTGCACCACGCCGCCGCGACGGTCCGGACCACCGTAGGGCGTGAGATTCAGGTCGCTTAAGTAGGAGGGGCGGTTCTCCTGGCTGATCGAGGCCTGGTGGCGGTACTCGATGTTGAAGTAGACGTTGTGACCGTCCTGCGCGAGATCCCCGAAACCGTAGAGGACCGAGGCGCGCTGGCTCAGGCCGTCCGCGCGGTACGAGGAGCCTAAGTTGCCATCCAGCTGCAGCCCGATGAACTGCGGCTTGAGGATCACGTTGACGACGCCCGCGATGGCGTCGGAGCCGTAGGTCGCGGAGGCCCCGTCCTTCAGGACCTCGACGCGGTCCACGATCGACAGCGGCAGCGAGGACAGATCGACGAAGGGCCGCTGGCCGTCATCGGCCAGCGGATAGGGCGCCATGCGATGGCCGTCCACCAGCACCAGCGTCGCATCGAGGGTGAGTCCGCGCAGCGAGACGCCGCTCGCGCCGCCGGCGAGAGCGCCGCTGAAGTTCTGCGTGAGTGAGCCGCTGTTGTCGGCGGAGATGTTGCGGATGACGTCCGAGATCGTCGTCATGCCGCTCTTGTCGATCTCCTCGCTCGTGATGAGCTGCACGGGCGAGGGCGTCTCGGCGTCGGTGCGCCGCAGGTATGATCCGGTGACGACGATCGTCTGCAGCTGCGGCTCGTTCGAGCTTTTCGCCTGCGGACCTTGTGTGGTGTCGGCAGTGTCCGCTTCCGCGGGCGCTGCGGCGGCCCACGCGCTCGGTAGCATCGCCATGATCAGCATCAGGCCTGCCGTTCGCAGCGCTCCCCGACCCGTCACGCTCCCCATATCGCACCCTCCGTCCTTTCTTATTGATGCAGAATGTAGGCCGGTTCCTATATCATTACAATAACCTATTCTTTCGAGGCTCAACCATGTGGAAGAGGGCCCGGGGGTGGCCACAGTGGGCCTGGGCGGTGCTGCTGGCGGCACTCACGGCGTCGACTGCGGCGCACGCGGATAGCGTGGACGAGCAGTTTCGCGGGGCACTCACCCGCGAGCGCATTCCCGGTGCTGCGCTCCTGGTGGTACGCGATGCCCGAGTGCAGCGCATCTCAACCTACGGGCTTGCGAACGTCGAGCACGGCGTGCCGGTGCGGCACGACACGATGTTCCAGACCGGGTCGCTCGGTAAGCAGTTCACCGCAGCGGCCGTGCTATTGCTGCAAGAGCGGGGCCGCATCGCGCTCGGCGATCGGGCGAGCCGCTATCTGGGACCGGTGCCGCAGACCTGGGAACCCATCACCGTGCGCGAGTTGCTCGATCACACGTCCGGCCTGCATGACTCGGAGGAAGACGGCGGGGAGATCTTCGATCTGCGGCATGAGTACACGGATGACGAGATCGTGCGCCTCGCGCAGTCTTACCCGCTGAACTACCCGCCGGGCACGCGCTGGAAGTACAGCAACATGGGCTACATCCTCGCCGGCATCATCGTGACCCGCATCACCGGCCGCTTCTACGGCGATTTCCTGATGACCGAGATGTTCCGGCCGCTCGGCATGCGCACCGCACGTGTCATCAGCGATGCGGACATCATCCCGCACCGCGCTGCCGGCTACCTGCGCACGGTGGACGGCATCCGCAACCAGGACTTCGCGTCGGCAGCCCTGAACGCCACCGCCGATGGAAGCCTCTACTTGTCGCTGGACGACTGGGCGCTATGGATCGCAGCGATGGACCGGCAGCGCCTCTTGAGTCCTGCCTCGTGGAGCGCGCTGTGGGAGCGCACGCGCCTGAGTGGGGGTGCGCTCACCGCACACGGGTTCTGCTTCGACACGGTGACCATTGCCGGCCGTCCCGCACTCGAGTTCGACGGTTCGTGGCAGGGCTTCCGCAGTGCGATGGCACGCGACCCGGCAAGCCGCACAACGGTGGTCGTCCTGCTCAATCTCGCCGACGCCGATCCACTGCCGCTGGCTCGCGCAGCGCTGGCCCATGCGCTTGCGCCCTTGCCACACATGACACACCGTCCTGCGGCGTCGCCTGCCGGGCTTTGATCACTCCACACAGTCGGTCGACGTGAATTTCGCGTCGCGCAGCCGCTGCCGTCGTCTACCACCAGGCGCACCCCTGGCTGGCCAAGCTTCATAGCGTAGTCGCGGGCGCCGCGCCGAGCAGCCGCGCGCCCGGCAAACCGCAGCCCAGCCATGGCGGGCGTGCACAACCGCTATGCTACGAGGGCGCTTGCCAGTGACACAGGAGCACGGTCATCGTGGATGCAGAAGAGTCCCGCAGTTTCGTGCTCGGCTTCTTTGCCGAGCTTGCCAGTGGCAATCCCGCCTGCTGGGATCGGGTGAGCGACGATGCGGCATGGAGCCTCATCGCGCGCGCGGCCGACTATCCCTACGAAGCCGACTACACCAAGGCGAGCTACCGCCGCCTGGTCGAAGGCTCAGGCGCCGAATTCCCGACGGGACTGCGCTTCACCATCACCGGGACCACCGCCGAGCGCGACCGTGTGGCGGTTGAGGCGGAGTCCTACGGCTATCACCGCTCCGGCGCGCTCTACAACAACCGCTATCACCTCATGGTCCTCCTGGCGGGGGGCAAGATCGTGAGGGTGCGCGAATATCTGGATTCCGGGCACGCCGCGGAGGTACTGAAGGACGCCGTCAGCCCGGGTGTGAAAGCGCGCAAGTCCTGACTCGTGCGGCGGATCTGCCGCTAGCCAAAGCCCACGCGATAATCGCAACGCCGGTGAGCACCAGTCAGGTCCGGTGCTTTCGACAGTCCACGGCGAGATGGCTGCCCGTTTGGGGAAGCGGTCGCCGCGTGCTCGCTCACTCGCGGCGACACGCGCCTTAGACGGCGGGGCGCCGAACGCGCCGAGTGACCCGCTTGTCCTTCTCGCTGGGCGCCGCGTTGGTGAGCGGCCCGATCTTGCCGACGATGGTCTCGAGCGTGGGCGGCTCGCCCGGCACGTGGGCATCGATCGCAGCGCGCATCGCGGCCAGATGCGCAGGGGTCGTACCGCAGCAGCCGCCGATGATGCGGGCGCCGGCGTCCATCGCCAGGCGTGCATAGCTCGCCATCAGTTCCGGCGTACCCGAATACACGACCTCGGTGCCCTCAAAATGCGGCACTCCGCAGTTGCCCTTCGTGACGAGGGCATAGGGGAGATTCTGCATCTGCAGCAGGCTTACGAGAATGTCCGACGCGCCCACGCCGCAGTTGGCGCCCACGGCTACCGGTGCCACGGATTGTGAGGCCACGCTGTCACCCAGGGCACCCGGCAGGAGGCCCATCATGGTGCGGCCAGCGGTATCGAACGAATACGTCACTACGTACGGCAGCCCCGCGGCGGTCGCGGCCTCGGCCGCCGCAGCCACCTCTTCGGCGGAGGACATCGTTTCGATCCAGGCCACGTCGGCGCCGCCCTCGCGCAACCCCTGCATCTGGGTCGTGAAGGAGGCGACTGCCGCGGCGTGCGTCAGGGCGCCAAGCGGACTGAACAGCTCGCCGGTCGGCCCCACCGAGCCTGCCACCACGATCGGGCGGTCGGCGGCGTCCGCCACGGCACGCGCGAGTTCCGCCGCGCGGCGTGCGAGTTCGTGAGCGCGCGCAGCTGCAGCGTGGAGCTTCAACCGATGAGCGTTACAGCCGAATGTGTTCGTCAGGATGATGTCAGCGCCGGCGTCCACGAATGCCTGATGCAGCGCCCTGACCTTCTCCGGATTATCCACATTCCAGAACTCCGGAGGCTCACCCGCGGTGAGGCCTGCGCTGAAGTAGTTGGTGCCCGTGGCGCCATCGGCCAGCAATACCGGTTTCCTGCTGAGAAGGTCGGAAAGTGAGCTACGCATGGGCTTCATGATATCTCACACGGCTCGCAGGACCGCGGACGGAACCTCGGCAGCGCGGCTCGGGCTGCGATATGTCGTGCCGGGTTTGCCTTGTGCCTGCGAATGCCGGGTAACCGGGCCGCCCGGGCTCAGGGCGCCGCGGGTGCCTTGGTCAGCAGTGAGTTCGACGTGGGACCCGGCAATGCCGGTCAGCTGCAGCAGGACCGTCCCGGTGGGCAGGTCAAACTGCACCACCTTGTGCGGCGCGCTGCAGCCATGGCTTCCTGAAAAGTCACTCGAAGGGATCACCCCGTGTTCGCTCACGAGGTCGATCCAGCCAGGTTGGTCCACGGACACGCGGTACAGCCCGGCTGAGGCAATGTTCAGGCGGGCGAAGCCGCCGAATGCGCCCTCGAAGCTCGACTTCACCCCCGCGGGCACGCGCAGCGCGAGCGTTGCCTGAGGCAGAAGGGAAATATCGTAGAGCTGTTCGGATGCGAGCTCGGGCGCATCTGCAGCAGCCTGCGCCGCCGTGAGCGCCTGCGCCTTGGCGGCAAACAGCGCCCGCTCGTGCGCGACGTTCCACTTGAAGCCTGCGCAGGGGTCATCGGCGTGTGCCGCAGCCCCGGACAGCCCCAGCAACAGCACGGCAGTCTGCGTCCAACGGCGGTGCATTCTTCACCTCTGACCTGGCGTGCAGGCCGCCGCGCGCGACCCGGAATCACCGAGCGCTCAAGAATGCCGGCTTACCGACGCCCTCGCTACCGCAGCGCACCGCGTGCGCTGCAGATTGTGCACCGACGACGCGCTCGTTAGTCTCGGGCTGAAAAGGGCCGACCGATCGGGTGAGGATGATCATGAAAATCAGTGCGCGCAATACGCTGCCGGGGATCGTACGTAAGATCGAGGAGGGCGCCGTCAACGCGGAAGTCACGCTCGAGATCGCGCCCGATATCCGGATCGTCTCGGTAATCACCCTCGATGCCGTACGCAGCCTGCGACTCAAGCCCGGCGACCGCGCCTACGCCGTCATCAAGGCGTCGAGCGTCATGATTGGCGTTGACTGAGCCGCAGCTCATTTCTCCTCGGCGTAGATGCGCACCAGGCGGTAGAGAAAGTCCCGGGCCTCCATGAGTGACTTGACGCTCACGTATTCATTGAGGCCGTGGATGTTGCCAAGGTCAGGACCCAGGAATACCGGCTCGACACCGTAGGTCGGGATTCCGGCGGCATTCAGGAATTCCCCATCGGTGGCGCCCGGCTGCAGGATCGGCACCACGGGCAGTCCGGGCCAGAACTGCGCCGCGAGCTTCTTGATCGGACCCATGATCTGCGGCGTGAGCGGCGGGGCCGGGGAGATCGGTCCGCGGGTGGCCAGCGTCGTTACCTTGACCTCGGGGTCAGCCACGAGCTCCTCGAGCTTGCTACGCACCTGGGCCGCGGTCACGCCGGGGAAGATGCGGCAGTTGATGATGGCGGTGGCGCGTTGCGGGAGCGCGTTCGTCGCGTGTCCCGCGTTCAGCATCGTCGCCACGCAGGTCGTGCGCAGGGTCGCATTCCAGCTCGGATCCCGGGCAGATACCAGCGCCAGCGCCTTCTCATCCTGCGGATCTTTGAGAAACGCCGTCATCGCTGCGGCGACCTCGGTGTCGCCCTTGGCCGCCTCGATCTTCGCCATGCCCTGGAAGTAGGCCCGATTGCCATCGGCAAACATGGCCGGGAACTCGTACGCCTCGATGCGCTTGAGCGCACCGGCAAGCCGGTAGATCGCATTGTCCTTTACCGGGCGCGAGCTGTGGCCGCCACGGTTCGTAACCTCGAGCTGGTAGTTCTGCGCGAATTTCTCGCCCGCCTGGATCTGCAGGACGACGCGGTTGCCGGCCGCGTCCAGTTCACCGCTGGCGCCCTCGTTGAGCGCGAAGGCGGCATCGATCAGTTCCCGGCGATTCTGGGTCAGCCACTGTGCGCCGTTGAAAGCCCCGGCGGTCTCCTCGCCGCAGGTGAGAGCGAGCTTGAGTGTCCGCAGCGGCCGGTACTTCTCAGTGCGGTAGCGCACGAGGGTGTCGACCCAGATGGCGGCCTCCGCCTTGTCATCGACCGAACCGCGCGCGTAGAACGTGCCGTTCTCTTCGACGAGCTTGAACGGGTCGCGCGTCCAGTCCTCACGCTTGGCCTCCACCACGTCGATATGGGCCAGAAGCAGGATCGCCTTGAGCTTCGGATCCCGTCCCGGGTAGATCGCGACCAGCCCGCCCTCGTTGGGGTGGTCCGGCGCCGCAAACGGATGCAGGTCGCTATCGGAGAACCCGGCGGCCTTAAGACGTGCCGCCATGCGTTCGGCCGCGAGGGTGCAGTTCCCCGTCGAGAGCGTGGTGTTGGTCTCCACCAGCTCCTTATAGAGCTGTCTGAACTGCGCTTCGCCCTCAGACGCTGCATTGCACACCTGCGTGCAAACGGCGAGGAACATCATCAGTGCCACGATATTGAGTGTTCTTGTCATCGAGCTCTCCGGCGGGGATGCGGGGATTTAAACGTGTCGACACAGTGGCCGCAAGAGCGCGGGTCAAGGTTCGGTTGCGCGCCCCGGCGACACGGAAAGTGCAGAAGGCGCGGGCCGGGACACTTTGTAAGTGATTAAGGGCAGCCGTGCGCCACAGGGTGCGCTTCCTTGTGGGGCGATCCTGCCGCTAGAATCGCTCCGCGAGGGAACGACGACTTCATAAGAACAACCGCAGGCCCGCCGCGGGTCTTTGAATCAGGAGTTAGGCCTCATGCATTACGTATGGATGTTTATCGTCGGCATCGTGATCGGCGCCATCGCCCGCCTCATCATGCCCGGTGCCGACCACATGGGACTCATTGCCACCGGCATTCTGGGCATCATCGGCTCGTTCGTGGGCGGCTTTCTCGTGCGCATGTTCAGCAAGGCGCCCACGGATGGTTCGAAGATTCAGCCGGCGGGCATCATCATGTCCATCGTCGGCGCACTGATCGTGCTCTTTGTCTACAACCGTCTGGTCGCCTGAGGCCATGACGCCAGCGGTGGTGACGTCATCGTCATCACCGCCTTTCGGGACCTTAGCGGGTCGACGCGGCGCGGCGGCTACGGCACCGCGGCCGCAGCGCCGATCAAGGCGCAGGCGCCCACCAGCATGGCCACGCGCAGCGGCGATGCGCTTTCGTTGTAGAAGGCAACCCCGATCGCAATGACTCCGAGCGGGATCACTGCTGCGAGCAACGGACTCATGATCCCGAGCTTGGCGCCGCTCTGGTACATGCGTGCAACCATCCAGATGCCACAGATGAAGAGCGCCGCGCAGCCCAGTGTCGGCACGGCCACCGTAAATCCCCGCGTGCGCGGCAGCAGCATCATCGCCAGGAGCTGGAATGCCACAGATGCGACGAAGAGCACATAGACCCGCAATGGAATGCCGAGCATGGATATCCCCTGAGTTGTCGCTCGATTCTCCGCGGCGGGCTCCCGGAGGGTAAAGCCCTTTTGACGCCGGGCGGCTTGAAGAGAGACGGACCCGATGTGGTAGGATTCGCGCCCCCAAAAGGCGGCGCCTCGTAGCTTACGCCCGCCCTTGCGATTGGGGCTGCCGCCGGGGTTTGCGATTGGTTAGTAAGTCTCTGATTTAATTTGATTTATCCCCGAGACAGTCGAGGCACAGCGCGCCCGTAGCTCAGTTGGATAGAGTGCCTGGCTACGAACCAGGAGGTCGGGAGTTCGAATCTCTCCGGGCGCGCCACTCGGTCAGGAACTGTCGTCTATCATGCCGGTGAGATGGGTACCGTTTCAGTACCGGTGGACATCGCTGACACCTTAGCACTGAAGGGATCGGATACGCGCGGGCACATTCGAAGAAGCCCGTGAGTTGCATGGTCGTCAGCAAGAGGCCCAGATCGTAGTTCTCGCGCAAGGCTGAACTTGCTTAGCCTGTGATCAGCGACTGCTCCACGTGAAGCGCCGACGGCCTGACCGGCAAAAGCATGGGCTCGCCCGACGCTGTCGTGACAGTGTACGCCACCCGTGAAGGGCGGCGATGATGCAGGACTCCACTAGGCGATGATGTCAAAAGTCCGCGCGATGCCGAGTTTAAGAATGTCTGCTCTGGTAACTCACGTTTGTAATGCCTAGCTCACGTGTTTGCGTGCGCGTAGCATGCTGCTCAGCTGAGGTCAACAGCACCCGGACCCCGCGAAACCTCTGAACGGTTAGAGGGCTGAATCGGTGCCGCACCCGGCAATCAACATCTCTGGCTGACTGCATCTGCAGGGGGTGAACGCGCGCGCGGGAACATTGCGTAGCCACTGAAGAACCGAGTGTCGACTCCGACCGCACTTTACCCATCGGGGTGATCTTTCATACTGCTCTCTGACTTGTTCCGAGACGCCATCACTGATCAAGGTGAGGTGTTAATGTCGGATGGGCCTTTCTTGAAGAGGCTCGCGCACCTGCTGGCGCAGCACGTCCTCAATTGGACTAGGGAAATCCACGGCAAGCAGTCGTTCTGGCTTTGGAAGGGGATGCAACGGAAGAATGCCGCCACGGCGAGCAAGAGGAGCGGTGGCACTTCCGCATTACTCTCCAAGAGAGCCAATAACCTCGTACGGCAGCTAACCGCTCCAACACGTTCGTTCTCATCGCAATCGAAAATGTACTCGTTTATGAAACACTGCCTTGCGAGGGCGGCATAAAACCGCGTGGCCGCGATGTCGGCCGGATCTGGTGGGCTATCACTAACCGATACTCCAGCAGGGCGTGGCGTGCCACGGTCAGGAGGCGCTCAAAATCAGCAGTACTGACCGGCGCCACCTCTAGAAGAGCGTGCAGTAGTGGGTTGTCAGAAAATCTTGTCAGGCCCGCAGCCACAACTCTGTTCTTGATACGCGCGCAGGCCACTTTGAGTTGACGAGGCGGATGCAGTTGGCAATCCCTGGGTCAAGCGCCAACAGACTAAGTGCCGGGCGGCAAAGCTCATACGGAACTGCCCACGGTTCCGTTATGGCCACTGTTAATGCCGTTCGGACGAGCGAGTCGTCGGTTACGAATCTGGTGCGCGCGATAGCGTTGGCAAAGGCTTTTTCTACGATCGCAGTCGGCGCTCGCTCAAGAGAGCTCAGTGTCAGACCCACGGCATCCGGGAACGTGGTTAGTTGAAGAACGTCGCCAAGTCAGCCACAGCAGCGTCGGAGTCAGGGATAATCGACAATGCGTGTCGGAGGCTTTTCTCTGCCGCGTCTAGGCGCGCCATCCCCATCCATACTTTAGCCAGCGCATAATGTGCGGCACCGAAATCTGGACGCAGCTCGATCGCTCGGCGAAGGCTGCTAACGGCGCCATCGTGCTGTCCGGCGGCTGCTTGAAGCAGACCGAGATTAAAGTGGACTTCTGCGTAAGCTGGCTTGATCGCAAGCGCGCGCTCATAGCACCGCGTCGCTTCCGTCAGCCGCCCCAATCTGTCGAGCACATTGGCCATCGCCACGAAGGCATCTGCAAAGTTCGGATTAATGTTGCAGGCGAGCTGATAGTTGGTGAGGGCAAGCTCATGCTCGCCGATACGGCAATTCAGGTTTCCAAGATTGAAATGTGCGGCCGCGTAGCTCGGATCGCACGCGATAGCTCGTTGGTATGCGACACGAGCCTCGTCAATCTGGGTTTCAGCAAGCAAAACGTTCCCACGGTTTAAGTGTGCCCTTGCGCACCGTGGGTCCGCTCGGGCCGCGGCATCGTAACGTGCCATGGCTTCAATGAGCCTGCCCTGTTCCTCGAGTGCATTTCCTTCGTCGATCAGTCTCAATGCGGAGCTTCTTAAACCGGCCGGGCCGTTGTCGTCCGCACCTGCCGCCGCCGGCTTCGAGTAGGAGTTGCTAAGGTCGGTCATGTGTTGTCCTTGTCCGGCAGTCTGGCATCAAACTGTCGGATCTCTCGGGGCACGTTTGCTTTGCGCTGATCGCTGTACAACCGAACCCCCAACCGAAAGGACGTCTACAGGCTCAAGGTCTTGTGATGCAGCAATTTCGGTGGCTTAGGACGTGATTACTTCTGTCACCAGATCTGTACGCTGGCGATACCTCCGGAGATGTACGGCACGCTTCGCAGTTTCGGAGTGCAGCGGCAACGACCTTTCGAAGCCCGATCCTGACTTGCGCGTTTGGCGCTCTGGCCAGCCTATCTTGGGGGGTTAGCACCGTTTGAGCGGAACTCATCAGCGAGCATCCGGCGAATTCGGATCCATGCTTACCGTGCAGACCCGGAACGGGATTGTGTACCTGGGTGGTACGCCCTGGACACAGTTCACCCTCGCGAGTCTCGAGTCGCTCGTGCGCAAGACCGACGGAGTCACGGATGTGGTCGTTACGGCGGTCTATCCCGAAGAGTGATGCTGCGGCGCGCGTGCCGACCGACCCCAAGCGGGCTCGTCCTCGCGCGTCGCTTCCCGCGCGTGGATTCACAGAGATCAGTCGGCCCGGCTCTTGAGCCCGTACCTGCCGGCCGCTGCAGCTAGCGCGCGATCAACCCCTGTTTGGCCACCTGTCTCGCGACGGCATCCGCCACTTCCGTCACGAGTTCGGCAAGGTTGTCGGGATTAGTGGTGTGACTTGTGCCTGCCCACAGGAGCTTGTCGTCCTTGAGCGAGTAAATGAGGGTCTCCACCGCCACCACCGTATCAGTCCTGACGGAACCGGTCGAAACAGTCGTCTGCCAACCATAACCGTAGTAGGAGCCGAAGCCGCGGTAGTAGGAGCCGAATGCGCTGGAGGTCCCGCCCGGCTGATAAGTCACCCGTTGATCCTTCCCCACTGCGCGCATGACCACGACGCCATCGACTCCCGCCTCTTTCAGGCGGGTGCGCGCGTAGTCCCCGTCGCCGTGGTCGGTGCCCAGCAAGGTGTACGCCGGAATGCCTCGCGCTCCGCGGATCGTAAGGTCGTTCGCCAGGTAGACCTCCGCGGACTTGCGGCTGTTGGCGTCGCTGGATATCACGAGCGCTGCAATGGTTTTTCCTACCGGGTGGATTCCTTCGGCGCCGGGCGCCTTCCAGGTAGAGGTGAAGGTGGTGGTGGAACAGCCCCACAGCAGAAGAAGCGCTGCGAAGCACAGGACAAGGAGTCTTGGGCGGGACATGCTGGGCGTCATGGTCAAACCGTCCCGCGCCGCCGCTGCAGCAGTGGCTGGATCAGGATTGTCAATGTCGGCGTACTCATAGTGTCTCCTGATCGCTCTTGGTTCTAGATGCACGGTCTTGAGCCTGAGCGCATCTTATAGGAGCCGGCCGGCGCAGCTAGATCGGCTGCTCGAGCGAGCGCGCAAGCGCCGTGAAGAGTTTCGGCCCCCCATCGGTCATGTACCAGCAGTCCTCGAGACGGATGCCGAACTCGCCCGGGATGTAGAGCCCCGGCTCGTCCGAGAAACACATGCCGGCGCGCAGCGGCGTCGTGTCGTTGCGCACCAGGTACGGTGACTCGTGCCCGTCGAGGCCGATCCCGTGTCCGGTGCGATGCGAAAGACCGGGCAGCCCGTAGTCGCGGCTCCAGCCCTGCTGCTCGTAGAACGTGCGCACTGCCTTGTCGATCGCGCCCACCGGGACGCCGGGCGTCGCGGTCTCGAGCGCAATCTCCTGCCCCCGCTTGACGGTGTTCCACACCTGCCGTTGCCGTGTCGTCGGGTCACCGAATACCCAGCTTCGGGAGATGTCGGACTGGTAGCCGTGCACGGTGCAGCCGGTGTCGATGAGGATCACCGACCCTTCGCGAACCTGCTGCGGCTTGATGGAGCCATGCGGGAATGCGCTCGCCTCGTTGAGCAGTACCAGGGAGAACTCGTGCACGCCGCCGAGCGCCTCGGTGGCTGCGATCATGAGGGCCTGCACGTCGGTCGCCTTCATCCCCGGGCGGATGGCAGCGTGCACATGACGCAGCGCATTGATCGTCACGTCATTGGCAGTCTGCATCAGGGCAAGCTCGGCCGGCGACTTGATGGTCCGGCAGGCGCTCACGAGGTCAGCGCCCGAGGTGACCTCACGCTCGGCGCCGGCCGCCCGCGTCACGCGGTCGACGATGAAGAAGCGCGTGGTGGGCTCGATGGCAAGGCTCCCCGATGCAGTCTGCGCACGCAGCGCCCCGGCGAGCAGCTCGAACGGGCTCTCGTCCTCCTTCCAGGGCCGTATGTCGCCTGCGACCTTGAGGGTCTCGCGGATCGAGGGCTCCTCGAAAAATGGCGTCACGATCACCGGCTGGCCAGAGGCCGGGATGAGCGCTGCGGTGGTGCGCTCCGAGCGCGGCCAGCGGACGCCGGTAAAATACTCGAGGGCGGAGCCGGCCTCTACCAGCAGCGCCGCCGTCCGGCGCTCCTGCATGAGGGCCTGCAGTTTCTGCAGGCGGTCGGCGTGTTCCTGGGCGCTGATCGGCTGCGCTGCCGTGGTGAGTGACTGCAGCGCGGCCCGCGAGTTCTTGGCGGCCGACGCAGCCGCGGCGGCGACCGCGGTCGCGACCGCGGATCCCGCGATGAAGGTACGTCTTGAAACGAGCGTCATGGAGAGCCTCGTGCCGGGGGCAGGGTCGTGGTGTGCGTGGCCGCCCACCGACGGCGTGGATCGATCCCTTGGAGTGGCCGCGCCTGCTAGTTAGCGCACTTGCACAGTGCTTCCTTGAAGCTGCCGAGCTGCACGAGATTCAGACTCGCGGTGTCCAGGGCATTGTTCAGCGCCTGCTGGTAGTTCTCCACGCTGCCAGAGTACCCATAGGCGCCATCGCGCCCCTGGATCGTTTCCGTCCAGCAGCTGTTGCCCGCCGCACTCAGCAGCTGTGCCTTGAACACCACCTGGGCGTCGTAGCTGGAACGGTGCCAGATGCTCTCCTTGGTATGCACGGTGTCGACGGTGATGGTCAGTTTCGGACCATTGCCGAGCTGGAAGCCGTTCTGCGTCAGCATGGTCTGCACCCCGTTTTGCACCCACGAGGCGACGTCGCTGCTGGTGGTGACCTCAGCCTTCAGCGGCTTGCTCTCGTGGACACGCTCACCGAGGGTTTTGTCCACGCGGCCATCCGTCGCCTGGACCTGCGATAGGGCCGAGCAGCTCAGGGTGCCAACCACCATCGCATCCTTGGAATTGGGCGTGTATTTCAGTGGCACATTCATCGGGTCGACGCGATCGATCGCGCAGGCCGAGATCAGGAGCGGAGCGGTCAACACCATCAGCATTCCATTTTTCATTTCGGTGTCCGGTTAGGCGGCGGAGGCGATCATAGCGAAATGCTATCGATGCCGGTATCACAGGCTCCCTCCACGAGCTCCACCCGTGCGGTGCGCAGCCGCCCGCGGTGCTGCCTCACACGCCACTACCTGCGGACGCGTCGGCACGGGCCGCGCCCGGTGGGTGCGCCGATGGCCCCGCGCGCCCCCCGTCATAGGGGCCGATTGTGTGACGCCCGTCACTCACGCCAGAGCGTGATTACGCCGCGAAAGCCGATTTTGAGATGCCGTAACACATTGAAAAAGGAGAACAGCTTTAGCTTATTCAGGTGAATATCCGCTCCCAAGTCACCGTCCTGATCGCCGGGATCTTTCTGATCCTCGGGCTGGCCGCGATTCTCGTGGGCAAGCTCGTAATCATGCCGAGTTTCGCCGAGCTTGAGCGCGCGGATGCCTTCACGGCGATGCGCCGCATCGAGCGCTCACTCGATCAGACTATCGAGCAGGTTGCGGTCGCGAGTGTTGACTGGGGTAACTGGGCCGACACGTATCGGTTTGTCGTTGACCGCAACCCCGAGTTCGTCAGCGCCAATATTACGGGGGTCGCTCTCAAGCAGCTCGACGTTAACGCGCTCCTGATCGTGGATAGCGCAGGCCACATCATCCTTGCGAAGGATGATGATCTGAAGAGCGAGCGACCGCTCGGGCTCGATCTGGTTAGCCGGACCGAGCTGCCCGAGGATTTTCCGTGGCGTGCGAATCTCAAGGACGGCCGTGCGGCACGGGGGCTGCTCAACACCAACCGCGGCGTGCTCCTGCTGGCGGCCGCCCCGATACTCGACGGCAACGGTGGCGGTCCGGCGCGGGGCATGGTCCTGATGGGGCGTCTGCTCACAAATGATGTGGTCGCCGGCATCGCAGCCCGCGCGCAGGCCGACCTCGCGATGTTATCGCCGCAGGCGGCTCCCGCCGCGGAGAAGCTCGAGGAAACCGACACGGTGACGCGGGTGTTCCGCCCATTTCGCGACATTTACGAGCGACCGGTCATGGCGCTGCGCGTCGACGTGCCACGCGAGGTGACATTACGCGGCAAGGCGGCGGTTAAAGTCGCGGCCTGGTGCCTGCTGGCCGCGGTGGTGGTGGTCCTGGCCCTGCTGGTTGTCGTGCTGAACCGCGTCATCCTCGATCCGCTCGGTGCGATCACGCAGCACGCGGTGGCGATAGGCGAGGGAGGAGATGCGTCGTCACTCGACCTGAAGCGGGACGACGAAATGGGAGTGCTGGCGCACGAGTTTGACCGCATGGTGCAGCGAGTTGCCGAGTCGCGCATGCAGCTGGTGGATCAGTCCTTCCAGGCCGGCTTCGCGGAACTCGCCAAGGGCGTGCTGCACAATCTCGGTAATGCCATGACGCCGATCGGCGTGCGGCTTGCGAACCTTGGCGAGCGATTACGCCAGGCGCCGGCCGAGGATGCCGAACAGGCCGCCACCGAGCTGCACGGCGGCCAGTGCGACGCTGCACGCAAGGCAGACCTGGAGGAATTCCTGCGGCTTGCCTGCAAGGAATTGGCCGTCACCGTACGTGCCGCCCAGGAAGACGTCGCGGTGATGACCCGGCAGACGACGGTGGTGCAGACCACGCTCGCCGAGCAGATGCGTTCGGCGCGCAACGAGCATGTCATCGAACCGGTGCGCCTGACCGAGCTCGTGGCACAGTCGCTGGAGATCGTTCCGGATGCCTGCCGCCAGCGCCTCACCATCGATACTGACGAGACACTGCGCCGCCTCGGGGTCGTGCGCGTTGCGCGCACCGTGCTGCGGCTCATCCTGCAGAACCTGATCATCAACGCCGCGGACGCGGTGCGCGATGCCGGCCGCGAAAAAGGTGTGCTGCGGGTGAGCGCGGAGATCGTACGCGAGCGCGACGAGCAGCAGCTGCACCTGCAGTGCCGCGATGACGGCGTCGGCATCGCGCCCCAGAATCTCGAGCGTGTGTTCGAGAAGGGGTTTTCCACCAAGTCTCCGGAGACCAACCACGGTATCGGTCTGCACTGGTGCGCCAACGCCATCAGTGCTCTCGGCGGCCGCATCTGGGCCGCGAGCGACGGTCCCGGCCGCGGCGCCTCGATGCACCTCCTGGTGCCACTAACCACGCGTGAACCGGCCTCCGCAGCCGGAGCCCTCTGAGGTCTGCCATGTCTGATTCAAGCTCAACCCCCATACGGGTCCTGGTCGTCGATGACGAGGCCGAGGTCCGGGATGCCTACCGGCAGATCCTGCTCGAGAACGAAGTCACCCAGGAAATGGTGGGCTTTCGCGAGCTGCGCAGCCGCCTGTTCAACCGCAAGAACCCATCCGATACGGCGCGGCAGCGCTCGCCGGCGCGCGCGGCGGGCTTTGAGCCGGTGTTCTGCGACGGTGCCAATGCTGCCGTCGCCGTCGTCAAGGAGAGCCTGGCCCGCAACCAGCCCTTCGCTGTGGTGTTCCTCGACATGCGCATGCCGCCCGGCCCGGATGGCGTGTGGGCGGCCACGCAGATCCGCGAGCTCGATCCGGCGGTGGAGATCGTGATCTGCACGGCGTACTCGGACGTCGATCCGTGCGAAATCGGCGGCCTGGCGCCGCCGGAGGACAAGCTGTCCTACCTGCAGAAGCCCTTCCATCCGCACGAGATCCGGCAGCTGACGATCGCGCTCAGCAGCAAATGGCGTGCCGAGCGGCGCATCGTGAAGCTCGCTTACTTCGACACGCTGACGGGTCTGCCGAATCGCGAGCAGTCGCAGCGCCGCCTGGTGAGCGCTCTGCAGGCGGCGAAGGATAATCAGCGCACGCTCGCGGTGCTGTATCTGGATCTGGACAATTTCAAGCGCGTTAATGACACCCTGGGTCACGCCGTCGGCGATGAGCTGCTGTGCGTGGTTGCCGAGCGCCTGCGCAACTCGCTGCGCTACGGCGGCGAGGGGGCGCCGGCGGGTACCGCCGACAGTGCCCGGCCCGGGGACCTTGCACGCCTCGGCGGCGATGAGTTTCTGGTGCTGCTGCCGAATCTGCGCAGTGCCAATGACGCCGGTGCCGTGGCCGAACGGCTGATCATGGCGCTGCGCGAGCCGGTGCAGCTCGCGATGAACTCGCTGGTCGTCACCCCAAGCGTTGGCATCGCGGTCTACCCGCGCGACGGCGCCGACGCCGAGACGCTGCTGCGCAATGCGGATCTTGCGATGTATTTCGCCAAGCGACGCAGCCCTGGCACGCACGCGTTCTTTGACGTCGCCATGAACGCCACCGCCCTGCACCGCTTCACGATCGAAGAGCAGCTGCGCGGTGCGCTCGAGCGCAACGAATTCTCGCTCCAGTACCAGCCGCAGTTCGATGTGCGCACCGGCACAGTATCGGGAATCGAGGCGCTGCTGCGCTGGAACAGCGCCGAGCTCGGTGCGGTGAGTCCGCTTGAATTCATCCCGGTAGCCGAGGAGACCGGGCTCATCCACTCCATCGGCAAGTGGGTGCTGCTCAACGCCTGCCGCCAGGCGCGCGCCTGGCGCGATGAGGGGCTGCCGTTCCAGCGCATGGCGGTCAACGTGTCCGGACGGCAGTTTGCCCTGGCGGAATACCCTGCGGAGGTGGCTGCGATACTCGAGGAGACCAGGCTTGAGCCCTCGGCGCTGGAGCTTGAGATCACCGAGTCCGTCGTTATGGCGGACGAGGTGTGGGCGCAGAAAGCGATCAACGAGCTCAAGCAGCTCGGGATCTCGCTGGCGATCGATGACTTCGGCACCGGCTACTCGAGCTTCGGGCGCCTGCGTCACTTCTCGGTGGATCGACTGAAGATCGACCGCTCCTTCGTCAGCAGCGTCACTGAGTGCAACGACGATCGCGCCATCGCTGCGGCCATCATCGCCATGTCACGCTCGCTGCGCATCAACGTGACCGCCGAGGGCGTGGAGAACTTCCCGCAGCTAGCGTTCCTGCAGGAACAGGACTGCCAGGACGCGCAGGGGTTCCTCCTCAGCCGCCCGCTGGCACCGGAGGCGGCGCGCGAGCTGCTGCGTCGCGTGAACGAGGCGAGCGACGAGTCGCGCACCCAGCGACTCAAGGTCATTATCGGCTGACACGTCCGGCGGCCGGGCCGCCGGGGCAGGTCATTGCCGACTTGCCGCGCGCCGTTTGCGCGTAGAATCGCCCGGGATTTCCTTGCTCAGCTGCCCCGGGTTAATGAAGACCGCGCTCGCCGATTTCATCAAGGACACGCCGGCGGGGCAGGAGGCCGATGCCATCCTGCGCAGCTGCGTGCACTGCGGCTTCTGCCTGGCGAGCTGTCCGACGTATCAGCTGCTGGGTGACGAGCTCGACAGTCCGCGCGGCCGCATCTATCTCATGAAGCAGCTCCTGGAGGGCGCCCCCGTCAGCCAGAGCACGCAGCTGCATCTGGATCGCTGCCTCGGGTGCCGCGCCTGCGAGAGCGCCTGTCCGTCCGGGGTGAAGTACGGACGGCTCCTCGACATCGGCCGAGCGCACACCGAGGAGCGCGTGACGCGCCCGCCGGGGCCGGCCGCCAAGCGCTTCCTGCTGGGGAAGATCGTGCCTTACCCCAAGCGTGCAGCCCTGCTGCTGAAGGTTGCACACCTCGCCCGTGGGCTCCTGCCGCGTAGTCTGCGCGCGCAGCTGCCTGAGCTGCCGCCGCGGCTGTCGGCCGCCGTGCGCGCGTGGCCCGTGCCCCGGCACGCGCGCCGGATACTGCTCCTGGAAGGCTGCGTGCAGCCGGCGCTGGCACCCGCCATCAACCCTGCCGCCGCCCGCGTCCTCGACCAGGTCGGGATCTCGGCGGTGCCCGTGTCAGCCGCCGGGTGCTGCGGGGCCGTGAGCCAGCACCTGGGCGCCGAGACAGACGCGCACGCACAGCTCAGGCGCAACGTCGATGCCCTGTGGCCGGGCATCGAGGCCGGCGCCGAGGCGGTGCTCATGACTTCCAGCGCCTGCAGCGCCATGTTGACCGATTACGGGCGCCTGCTCGCGGCCGACCCGCAGTACGCCCCGCGCGCGGCCCGCGTCAGTGAATTGGCCCGCGATGTCAGTCAGCTGCTCGCGTCCGAGAGCGCCGCGCTCAAGGGCGCGCTGCTGCACACGCGCGCCAAGCAGGGCGCTCATCCGGCCATCCGGGTGGCCTTTCAGGCGCCCTGCAGCCTGCAGCATGCGCTGCAGGCCTCCGGGGTGGTGGAGCCGCTGCTGCTCGCCGCCGGCTTCATACTGACCGCGGTCGATGACGGCCAGCGCTGCTGCGGGTCGGCGGGCACCTATTCCATCCTGCAGCCGCAGCTCTCGCAGCGGCTGCTCGCCTCGAAACTCGAAGCGCTCGGGCGCGGTGCACCCGAGGTGATCGCGACTGCGAACATCGGCTGCCTGCATCACCTGCGCGGCGCCACGTCGACGCCGTTGCGCCACTGGGTCGAACTCCTGGACGAAAGACTCCGCGGTGGCTGACGCCTGGGGCGAACGCATGCCGCGCTCGGTCGGCCTGCTGCAGACGGTGGCGATTTCCGTCGGTGTCACGATCGGCAGCGGTATTTTCCGTGTCCCGGCGACCGTCGCCGGGCAGCTGGGCTCCCCGGGCCCCATCATCCTTTGCTGGGTCCTGGGCGGCGTCGTTGCTCTGTGCGGCGCGCTGTCGATCGCTGAACTCGCCGGCGCCCTGCCGCGCTCGGGCGGGGTGTTCGCGTACCTGCTCGAGGCGTACGGGCCGCTGCCCGCGTTCCTGTTCGGCTGGACCGAGCTCGTCGTGATCCGCGCCGCAGCCCTCGGCGCGACCTCCACGATCTTCGCCGAGTACCTGGGGTACTTCTGGCCGCTGAGCGCAGCGCAGGTGCGCCATGTTGCGGCCGGAGCGATCGCCGCCATCGGGGCGATCAATTACCTCGGCGTGCAGCGCGCAGCGGTGCTACAAAGCGCGGCCACGGCGCTCAAGTACGCAGCGCTGCTGGCGCTGGGCGTACTGGCCTTCACGGCGCGCGGCGGCAGCATGGCCCACATCATCGGCGCGCCCTGGGCCAGCGGGCTTTCGGTGTCACTCCTGGCCACCGCCCTGATACCGGTGCTATGGACCTACGATGGCTGGGCGGATCCGGCCAGCGTGGCGGGTGAGATCCGCGACCCGCAGCGCAATCTGCCGCGCGCGCTGATCGCAGGTGCGCTGTGCGTGATGCTGGTGTATCTCCTGGTGAACGTCGGGTTCCTGTATGCGCTCGCGCCCTCGCAGATGGCCGGCTCGCGCCTGATTGCGGCGACGGTCGCAGAGCGGGTGCCCCTCCTTGGCGCCGCCGGCGCCGGCGTGATCGCCGCCGCGGTGGTACTGGCAGCCTTCAGCGGCCTGAACGGTTCGATGCTGACGGGCTCGCGCATCTTCTTCGCGATGGCCGATCGCGGCCTGTTCTTCCGGATGGCGGCGCGCGTCTCGCCGCGCTTCCACAGCCCCTCCGTCGCCATCGCGCTCGCCACCGTGCTCGGCATCGGGTACGTGCTGGAGAACGACTTTGCGCAGCTGGCCGACAAGTTCGTGCTCGGCATCTGGCCGTTCTATGCGCTCGGGGTCGGCGCGGTCTTCGTCCTGCGCCGCACTCAGCCCAAGCTGCCGCGGCCCTACCGGGTGTGGGGCTATCCGCTCGTGCCGCTGGTGTTTCTCTTGGCATCGGTGCTGATGGTGGGCAATGCCCTCATCACCGACCCGCGCAACACCGGCATCACCTTCCTCATCATCCTGGCGGGCATCCCCGTATACGCGGTGCGCGCGCGCTTGCAGCGTGCGCGGGCGGCATAGGCCGCAACGCCGCGCCGCTTCGTATTAAGATAGTCGCTTCCCCGGCAAGGCGGCATGAGCTTGTCAAAATCAGGCAAAGGCGCGCTCGCGTTCATATTCGTGACGGTGCTGGTCGATTCGATCGGCTTCGGCATCATCCTGCCGGTGTTGCCGCGCCTCATCATGCAGCTCACCGGCCTCGGCATCGACCGCGCCGCAGCCTACGGCGGCGGGCTCGCCTTCTGCTACGCCGCGATGCAGTTCTTCTGTGCGCCGGTCCTCGGTAACCTCAGTGACGCCTTCGGCCGGCGCCCGGTACTGCTGTTCGCGCTGGCCGCCCTCGGCTGCGACTACCTGATCATGGGGTTTGCGCCGACGATCCTCTGGCTGTTCGCCGGCCGCCTGGTCGCAGGCATCGCCGGGGCGTCCTTCACGCCCGCGTACGCCTATGTCGCCGACATCACCGAGCCTGCCAAGCGCGCCCAGAGTTTCGGCCTGATGGGCGCAGCCTTCGGCGGCGGTTTTATCCTAGGTCCCGCCATCGGCGGCCTGCTCGGCAATCTCGGTCCGCGCGCGCCTTTCTTCGCAGCCGCGGCCATTGCACTCGCCAACACGACGTTCGGTTTCTTCGCGCTGCCGGAAACCCTGCCGCCGGCGAAGCGCCGTGCCTTCCACTGGATGCGCGCCAATCCGCTCGGCACCCTGGTGCAGGTGAGGAAATACCCGGTGGTGCCGTGGCTTCTGGGTGCGGTGTTCCTGTGGCAGCTCGGGCACCAGGTGCTGCCCAGCACCTGGGCCTTCTATAACATCTCCAAGTTCGGCTGGAGCAGCGCCGAGGTCGGGTATTCGCTGGCGTGGGTGGGCCTGCTGATGGCGATCGCGCAGGGCGTATTCACGCGGATCCTGATCCCGTTCCTGGGCGGCGAACGTCGCGCGGCGCTGACCGGCATGGCGGCCGCGTTACTGGCCTACGTGGGCTACGCGTTCGCGACGCAGAGCTGGATGATGTACGTGGTGTCACTCACTACGTTTGTTTTTGCGCTCACCTATCCGTCCATGAACGCGATCGCCTCGCAGCAGGCGCCCGCCGACGCCCAGGGCGAACTGCAGGGTGCAGTCGCGTGCCTTTACAGCCTGAGTGCCATCGTGGGTCCGATTCTCATGACGCAGATCTTCGGTTACTTTTCGGCACCGCAGGCGGCCATTCATTTCCCCGGCGCGCCGTTCCTCGCCGCTGCGCTCCTGACCCTGGGCAGTGCCGCATTCCTGGTGCGCGCACTGCGGCTGGCACCGCCGCCGGCCGCACTTCGCGCAGCCTCCGGGGAGATTTGAGCATGCGCACCGGCAGCCGCCACCTCGTGTTGCTCGCGTGTGCGCTCATGACTGGGTGGGCGCAGGGTGCCTCGGGTGCCGACAGCCCGCCGATCCGCCACGTATTCGTACTGGTGCTCGAGAACCAGTCGTACGAGTACACCTTCGGGCCGCGCTCGCAGGCGCCGTACCTCGCCCGCGAGCTGCCGGCGCGCGGCGTGCTGCTGCGCCAGTACCACGGCATCGGGCACTACAGCCTGGACAATTACGTCGCGCTGATCAGCGGGCAGGCGCCGAATGACGAGACCCAGATGGACTGTCAGGTATTCGGCGAGTTCCGGACGGCCGCCGCAGGCCTTGACGCGCACGGCCAGCTGCACGGCGCCGGCTGCGTCTATCCGCCGCTCGTTAAGACGCTGCCCGACCAGCTCGAGGCAGCCGGGCTCACGTGGCGTGCCTACCTGGAAGACATGGGGCGCAACCCCGCACGCGAGCGCGCCAGCTGCGCGCACGTGGCGGTGGGCGCGCGTGAGAATACCGACGGCGCGCAGATCGGCGATCAGTACGCCAACAAGCATAACCCCTTCGTCTATTTCCACTCGATCATCGATGATCAGGCGCGTTGCGATCGGCACGTCGTCAATCTCGAGCTGCTGCCGGCGGACCTGAAGGACCCCGCGCGCACGCCGAACTTCGTGTTCATCACGCCCAATCTGTGCCACGACGGCCACGATGATCCCTGCGTCGACGGGCAGCGCGGCGGGCTGCACGCGGTCGATCGCTTCCTGCGCGAGTGGGTGCCGCGCATTTTGGAGTCCCCGGCGTTCAGCGAGTCCGGGATGCTCATCATCACCTTCGATGAGTCCGGCAGCATCAGCGCGTCCGGAGCGACCGCCTGCTGCGGTGAGCGCGGGCTGCCGGGCGCGAAGTACCCGCCGGGTCTTTCGGGTCCGGGCGGCGGGCGCATCGGCGCGGTCGTGCTCTCACCCTTCGTCAGGGGCGGCACCGTCAGTGACACGCCGTACAACCATTACGCGCTGCTGCGCACGGTGGAGGAGATCTTCGGGCTGCCGCCGCTCGGGTACGCAGCGGACGTGACAGGTTTCGGGGCCGACGTGCTCAACGCCGGCGCGCCGCGTCCACCCGCTCAATGAGGTCGCTCACGATGGGGTTGCTCGTGCGCAGCAGCGGACCGAAAACCTTCTGCACCGGACTGAAGGTGACCTCCCTGCCGAACCTGCCGGGCTGACGCAGCGTGAGCGTGGCGCGCGGTGGATTGGTCAGGCCCGAATAGCTGATGTTCATGATGTTGGCGAGCGGGATGCGCTCCTCCTCGTCACGGAAGCGCACCCGCAGCGCATCGCCCTCGTCGTACACCGCATCGGCGAGATCAAAGACCAGGCGGCGCATCAGCCAGTAGCCAAGCGCGAACATCAGAAACGGCACGACGAAGACCACGAGCGGCGCCCGCGCCTTCGCATGCAGGCCGGCGCCCAGGGCGGTGACGAGAAACAGCGCCACGCCGCCAAACCACAGCACCGGGAATACCCGCTTCACGAAGAAGGTATTGCGTGAGGAGATGCGCTGACCACTCTCATCGTTCACGACTACAGACCTCGCTTGCAGTGGGCAGGGCGCGGAGGCAGCACGGCCCCGGGCCCCGCCGGAAGGCTTCAAGTTACTGAAAAGCCCGCGGTTTACTGTGCGTTGCAGCACGACCGGGGCAAGCCACCGGCGTGAGCTGCGTCCCAGATGTCCGGGGGAGTCTCGACAATTAGTTGCCGAGGCAATATTATCGTCGGCAGTAATCACCCTGGCAGCGATCGAGCCACTTGCCGTGATCCGCAGAAGTACCATCAAGGCTGAGCCCGTGACCGCGCTGCAGCCCCCGGGCGAGGGGCTGAGCGTCGGCTATCTCATGGGGCGCGCTCGCGCCTCGCTGCTCTCGGGCCTGGACGCCGAGCTTGCGCCCTTTGACCTCACCGGTATGCAGTTCGCGGTCCTCAAGCACCTCGGCGAGGGGGCGGCGCGCACCGCGGCGGACTTGTGCCGGTTCATGCAGTACGACACCGGCGCGATGACCCGGATCCTGGACCGCCTGGAGGCCAAGGCTCTGATGCGCCGCGAACGTTCGCGCGAGGACCGGCGCACGGTGGCGCTGCGCCTGACGCCGAGCGGGCGCGCCCAGATCGCGCGCCTGGTGACGGTCGCCGGCCGTGTGCTCGAGGCGCACCTCGCCGGCTTCAACAAAGATGAAATCGAGGCGCTCAAGAGCTACCTCGGACGGATGATCGATAACGGACACGCTCTGGGGGACACTCGACAGACAGGTACCAAGTCATGAATCCGCGCATCGCTCTCCTGCTCCCCCTCATCGCGCTGACGCTCACCGGCTGCGTCGACCACGGCAACTGGAAGCCGGCCCCGCAGCTCAAGCCCGACGCGCTCACGAGCACCCAGACCCTCAAGGACGCGAAGCTCGACGCGGCCGCCTGGCCTCAGGACCAGTGGTGGCGCAGCTACGGCGATCCGCAGCTCGACGCCCTGGTCGAGGCGGCGCTCGCCGGCAGCCCGAGTCTTGAGATTGCGCAGGCGCGCCTGCGCGCGGCCCAGGCGCAGGCGGTGTCCGCCGGCGCGGCGCGCGAGCCGCAGGTTGCGCTCAATGCCAGCATCACCCGCGAGCGCTTCCCGCAGAACGAGCTCTACCCCGCACCCATCGGCGGCTCCTGGGTGACCGCCGGCAATGCCACGCTCGACTTCAGCTGGGACCTGGACCTGTGGGGACGCAACCGCCAGCTGCTGGCCGCCGCCCGCGCAGGCGAGGCCGCCGCCGAGGCGGACCGTCAGGCCGCGCGCCTGGCGATTTCGGTCGCCGTGGTGCAGGCCTACATCCAGTTTGACCTCAACTACTCGCTGCTGGACGTCACGCAGGACAACCTCAAGCAGCAGCAGTCGATCCTCGATCTCACCCAGCAGCGGGTGAGCGCGGGCCTGGAGAACACCGCGCGCGTGAAGCAGTCGGAGGGTACGCTGGCACTCACGCGCGCGGGCCTCGCCTTCGTCGAAGCCAACATCGAGCTCTCGCGCAATCAGCTGTCGGACCTCATCGGCGCCGGCCCGGATCGCGGCCAGGCGCTGCAGCGCCCGCACCTGAACGCCCCCGCCGAGATCGCGCTGCCCTCACAGCTGCCCGCCGATCTTCTCGGGCGGCGCCCGGATGTGGCCGCCGCGCGCGCGCTGGTCGAGGCGGCGAACCGCGGCGTGAAAGCCGCGCAGGCCGACTTTTACCCCAATATCAACCTCGCCGCCTTCGCCGGCCTGCAGCCGGTCGGGCTGTCGCAGGTGTTCGATTCACGCACTTTTGGTGCCGGACCTGCCCTGAGCCTGCCGCTCTTCAACCGCGGCGCGCTGCGCGGGCAGCTGTATGGCCGCCAGGCGCAGTTCGACTCCTCGGTCGGCCAGTACAACCAGACCCTGCTCGATGCGGTGAAGGACGTCGCCGACGTGGTCGCCAACTGGCGCGGACTCGAGCGTGAGACTCTCCAGGAAGAGACCGCGCTCGATGCGGCGCAGCGCTCCTACGACCTCACGAGCGAGCGCTATCGCGCCGGCCTCGATAACTACCTGAGCGTGCTGTCCAGCCAGAACCAGGTGCTGCTCGCCCAGACGCTGCGTGCGGAGCTGCAGGCGCGCCGCCTGACCTTCAGCGTCAACCTGGTGCAGGCCTTGGGCGGCGGCTACGTCGCACCCGCCGGCTGACGGCGTCGGCCCACCTTATCTTCCAGGACCGGATACGCCCCCATGGACGCCCAGGTAAAGACCGAACCGACCACGACCCAGAGCCTGCGCCAGCGGCGCCAGAAGTGGCTCGTCATCCTCACCGTGGCGCTCATCGTGGTGGCGCTTCTCGTCGGCGCCTGGTGGCTCTTCTACGGCAGTCACTACCAGAACACCGACGATGCCTACGTCGCCGGCGACCTGGTCACTGTCATGCCGCAGGTGACGGGCACGGTGGTGAGCATCGGGGCCGACGAGACCGATCTGGTCAAGGCCGGGCAGGAGCTCATCAAGCTCGACCCGACCGACATGCGTATCGCCTTGCAGGACGCCGAGCAGCAGCTGGCGCGCGTGGTGCGTCAGACGCGCACGGTGTTCGCCAACCGCGACCAGCTGACCGCCATCGCCAGCCAGCGCCGCGCGGACCTTGCCCGCGCCCAGGCCGATTTCGACCGCCGCAAGAATCTCGCCGCCTCCGGAGCGGTCTCGGGCGAGGAGCTCGGGCATGCGCGCGATGAGCTGAAAGCCGCCCAGGACGCACTCGTCGCGGCGCAGAAAAACCTGGCCGCGAGCGTCGCCCTCGTCGGGCAGACCGGGGTGGCCGACAATCCCGATGTGCAGGCGGCGGCCACCCAGGTGGAGAAGGCATGGCTCAACCTGCAGCGCACCAGCGTGCGGGCGCCGGTGTCGGGTTACGTCGCCAAACGCGGCGTACAGCTTGGGGATCACATCGCCCCGGGGGCGCCGCTCATGGCGATCGTGCCGCTCGAGCGCATGCGGGTGGAGGCGAACTTCAAGGAAGTGCAGCTGCGGCGCATGCGCCTCGGGCAGCCCGCCACGGTCGTCGCGGACCTGTACGGCGGCAAGGTCGCATACCACGGCACCGTGCAGGGCATCGGACTTGGCACCGGGGCCGCCTTTGCCCTGCTGCCGGCGCAGAACGCCACCGGCAACTGGATCAAGGTCGTGCAGCGCGTGCCGGTGCGGATCGCCCTCAGGCCCGAGGAGCTGCGTGAGCACCCGCTGCGTATCGGGCTCTCGACCCGCGTCAGCGTCGAGACCGTCAACGAGGAGGGGCCGCAACTGGCGCAGAGCGCCCCGCAGACGCCGGTGCTCAGCACCGCCGCCTACGAGCTCGACAACGCGGAGATCCGCGCGCGCATTGCGGAGATCATCCGCGACAACACGCGCGAGGGCGCCGCGCCCGCCGAATGAGCCAACCCAAGCAGCCGCTCGCGCCGCTGCACGGAGCGCAGCTCGCGATCGCAACCTTCGGGGTGTCGCTGGCCACCTTCATGCAGGTGCTGGACACCACCATCGCCAACGTCTCGGTGCCGACGATCGCCGGCAGCATGGGCATCAGTGCCACGCAGGGCACCTGGGTCATCACCTCCTTCACCGTCGCGACCGCCATCTCGATGCCGCTCACGGGACGCGTGGCGGAACGCCTCGGCCAGGTGCGCCTGTTCCTCCTCGCCACCGTGCTGTTCACGATGGCTTCGATCCTGTGCGGCCTTGCGCCCAACATGCCGGTGCTGATCGCCGCGCGCGTGCTGCAGGGAGCGGTGGCAGGACCGCTGATGCCGCTGTCGCAGGCGCTGATGCTGTCGATCTACCCGCGCGAGAAGCGCGGCCAGGCGCTGGCGCTGTGGGCGACGATCGCCGTGGTCGCCCCGATCGTAGGCCCGATTCTCGGCGGCTACATTTCCGACAACGCCTCCTGGCCGTGGATCTTCTTCATCAACGGCCCGGTCGGCGTGCTGGCGGTACTGCTCACCACCGAGTCGATGCGGCGCATGGAAAGCACGCTGCACAGGCCGCCCATCGACTGGACCGGGCTGGTGCTGCTCGCCGTATGGGTGGGGGTGCTGCAGGTCATGCTGGACCTGGGTTCGGATGAGAACTGGTTCGACTCGCCGCTCATCATCTGCCTGACCCTCATCACCGCGGTCATGTTCTGTTACTGGCTCGTCTGGGAGCTGAACCACCCGTACCCGATCGTCGATCTGTCCTTGTTCAGGGACCGCAACTTCGCCGTCGGCGCCGGCGGCGGCAGCCTCATCTATGCGGCGTTCTTCGGCAGCAGCGTGCTCTTGCCCCTGGTGCTGCAGACCCAGTTCGGCTACACCGCCACCTGGGCAGGGCTCGTCATCGCCCCGATCGGCATCGCCCCGATCCTCGGCTCGCGCTTCGTGGGGCGTAACTATCAGCGCGTCGACCCGCGCCTCCTGATCACCACCTCGTTCCTCATCACCGCGCTCGTCATGTGGCTGCGCTCGCACTCGAGCACCGACTGGGGGCTGTGGAACCTGCTCGAGCCGCAGGCGCTGCTCGGGGTGGGCGTCATGATCATGTTCACCCCGCTCACCGCGGTCACGCTCTCGACGCTCGACCCGCACCGCTCCGCGAGCGCGCTCGGCGTGTCGAGCTTCATGCGGCTCACGGCCTCAGGCTTCGGCGCCTCGCTCTTCACCAGCATCTGGCAGAACCGCGCCGCCGTGCACCACACGCGCCTGGCGGAGGCGATCACCGCGTTCGATCCGGCGCGCAGCGGCACCTTCGGCATGCTGACGCAGCGCGGCCTGGGGGCACAGCAGGCCTACGGTCTTGTGGATGCCACGCTCACCAACCAGGCCTTCGTGATGGCGGCCAACGATGTGTTCTGGGCGGCGGCGATCGCGATCGTCGGCGTCACCTCGATCGTGTGGCTGGCGCGGCCGCCGTTTCACTTCATGGCGACGCCGGTCGTGAGCGAGTAGGGTGCTACTCGAGCTTCAGGTAGCACAGCGGCAGGGCGGTGGTCGACTTGATGGTCTCGAGCGCGAAGCTCGCACTGACGTCCTGGAACTCGACCGCGGAGATCAGCCGCTTGTAGACCACGTCATACGCGTCGATGTCCGGCACGACGATGCGGATCAGGTAGTCCACGTCCCCGCTCATGCGATGGATCTCGGTGACCTCAGGGATGTCGCGCACCGCACGCACGAACCTCTGGAACCAGGCCTCGCTGTGGTTGCCGGTCTTGAGTGTCACGAACACCGTAGTACCGACGTTCAGCGCATGCGCGTCCAAGAGCGCCACACGCTGGCGGATCACCTTGTCGGCCTGCAGCTTCTGGATGCGCCGCCAGCAGGGGGCCTTGGAAAGGCCCACGCGGTCGGCGATCTCGGCGGCCGTCAGTTCGCCGTCGGTCTGCAGGAGGTCCAGGATTTTCGCGTCGATCTTATCCATGGAACACCGTTTCTCATATCGATGAGTTGCAGCAACATTGTTGCGCAAAATGCGGGTCCTGGCCAGACCTTCGCAACCGCGTAGCGCCGCCGCGGGGCTAGCATCGTACGCATGGATGCACTGCGCCCCTTCACCGAGCACCCGGCCACCGTCGGGGAGACCTATAGCCAGCATTGTGGCTCCGCGGTCTATTTCGGCACCCGCATGATCTTCGCAGGCTTCGCCTGCCTGGCGCATGGCCTCCTGCCGTTCCTCTTCGTGCGTACGGGGAGCCGGGCGATCGCCGAGCTCAACGAGCGCATGATCCTCAAGCGGCACCGCAGCGCGCGGGCCGCGCTTACCGGCGACGCCCCACTGCCGCTCTAGCCGTGCGCGCGCTCGACCGAGCGTTCGCCCCCGGCGTCATCTGGGTACGCCAGGCGCTGCCCGGGATACTCATCGCGATCCTGCTGGCGCTGCTCGCGCGCGCGATGGCGCAGCAGCTCGCCCAAGGTGCGATCGGGCTGCCGAAGTTCCCCTTGAGTCCGGTCATGTGCGCGGTGCTGCTGGGCATGCTGTGGCGCAACAGCATCGGCGTGCCGGCCTGGGCCACGTCCGGTCTCAACTGGACCATGCACCGCCTGCTGCGCGTCGGCATTGCGCTCGTCGGCCTCCGGCTCACCTTAAGCGGGGCGACCGCGATCGCGGCCACCGCGCTGCCCGTGGCGCTCATCTGTCTGTGCGTGGCCCTCGCCGGCGGCATCCTGATCTCGCGCGCGCTCGGCGTGCCGCGGCGCCTCGGCTACCTGCTCGCGATCGGCACTGCGGTGTGCGGCTGTACCGCGGTGGTCGCCATGTCGCCGGTCATCCGCGCCAGGAGCGCCGAGACCGCCTTCGCCGTCACCTGCGTGGTGCTCTTTGGCTGCACCGCCATGCTCCTCTACCCCTGGGTGGCGGGGCACTTCTTCAGCGCCTCCCCGGTGCACGCCGGCGTCTTTCTCGGTACCGCCATCCACGACACCTCGCAGGTGATCGGGGCGGCGCTCATCTATTCTCAGCAGGCGGCGGCGCCCGCCGCGCTCGCGGCCGCGAGCGTGGCGAAGCTGATGCGTAACCTCTCGATCGCGGTGCTGGTGCCGGTCGCGGCTTGGCTCACGCAGCGCCACGAGGCGGGTGAGGGCGCAGAGACGGATGCGCCCGCGGTTGGCGGCGCGGGGCGCACGCCACTCGTGCCGTTCTTCGTGCTCGCCTTCATCGGCTTCATCGCGCTGCGCACCGCGGGCGATGCCCTGTTCCACGAGGGCGCCGGCTGGCTCGCCCTCGTGAACGGTGGCTATAGCGCGTCCGACCTGTTCCTCACCTGCGGCATGACGGCCGTCGGTCTGTCGGTCTCCTTCACCGACATGTGGCGCATCGGCTGGCGTCCGCTGGCCGCAGGCTTCGTGGTGGCGACCCTGGTCGGAGGCTGCAGCCTCCTCTTGAACCTCGGCATGCTGCACTGGCTCGGTTGAGACGCCCGCGGGCGCCCCGCTCCGGCGCACGCTAGACTTCCGACGAACATCAAACTGCCCCGGGGCCCTGCAGGGGATTCCCGCGGCCGGAAGGATCAGGCATGGCAAAGGCGCGTTCCTTGGTTTCGCGGCGGGCGGCAGAGGGTGCGGTGCGCACGCTGCTGCGCTGGGCGGGCGAGGACCCGCGTCGCGAGGGGCTGAAGGACACCCCGCAGCGCGTGGTGGACGCCTACCGCGACTGGTTCTCCGGCTACGACATCGACCCGGCCGCCTACCTCAGGCGCACCTTCGAGGAGGTGGGCGGTTACGATGAGCTGATCGTGCTGCGCGACATCTCCTTCGAGTCGCACTGCGAGCACCATATGGCACCCATCATCGGACGCGTGCACGTCGGCTACCTGCCGGCCAGCAAGGTGGTCGGGATCAGTAAGCTTGCGCGCGTGGTGGACGGCTACGCGCGGCGCTTCCAGGTCCAGGAGAAGCTCACCGCGCAGATCGCCAACTGCATCACCGACGTGCTCAAGCCACGCGGTGTCGGGGTGGTGGTCTCGGCGGTGCACGAGTGCATGACCACCCGCGGCGTGCACAAGCGCAACGTCTCGATGGTCACGAGCCGCATGACCGGGGTATTCAGGAGCGATGCCCGCACCCGCGCCGAGTTCCTGCGCTTCATCGACATGACGGGCAGCCGCGAGCCCTGAGGCTCAAGGGGGCGGCGGCCGCCGCGCGGTCCTCCGCCTCAGGCGATCAGGGCCGCATCGCTGCGCGAGGCGCGCTTGCGGTCGTTTTCCTTCAGGTAGCGCTTGCGGATGCGGATCGAGGCCGGCGTGACCTCGACCAGCTCGTCATCGGCGATGAACTCCACCGCGTACTCGAGCGTGAGCTCGATCGGCGGGGTGAGGAGGATCGCATCGTCCTTGCCGGCGGCGCGCACGTTGGTGAGCTTCTTGGTCTTGATGGGGTTGACGACGAGGTCGTTGTCGCGGCTGTGGATGCCGATGATCATGCCCTCGTAGAGCTTCTCGCCCGGGCCGACGAACAGCCGGCCGCGCTCCTGCAGGCTGAAGAGCGCGTAGGCCACCGCTTCCCCCTGCTCGTTGCTGATGAGCACGCCGTTGTGGCGGTCCGGGATCTCGCCTTTCACCGCGGCGAAACCGTCGAAGATGTGGCTGATGAGGCCGGTGCCGCGGGTGAGTGTCATGAACTCGCCCTGGAAGCCGATCAGGCCGCGGGCCGGCACGCGGTACTCCAGGCGCGCACGCCCGTTGCCGTCGATGCTCATGTCGGTGAGCTCGGCGCGCCGGCTTCCCAGTGCCTCCATGACCCCGCCCTGATGCTCCTCGTCGATGTCGACGGTGAGCGCCTCGTAGGGCTCGTGCACCTCGCCATCGACGATCTTGGTGAGCACCTGGGGACGCGACACCGCCAGCTCGTAGCCCTCGCGGCGCATGTTCTCGATGAGGATCGTCAGGTGCAGTTCGCCACGCCCGGAGACGCGCATCACGTCGGGCTCCTCGGTGTCCTCGACCCGCAGCGCAACGTTGCTCTGCAGCTCGCGGTAGAGGCGCTCGCGGATCTGGCGGCTGGTGACGAACTTGCCCTCGCGCCCGCACAGCGGCGAGGTGTTGACCTGGAAGTTCATGGCGAGCGTCGGCTCATCGACGCTGATCGGCGGCAGCCCCTCGGCGTGCTCCGGGTCACAGACGGTGAGCCCGATGTTGACGTCCTCGATGCCGGTGATGGCGACGATGTCGCCGGCGCTGGCCTCGTCCACCGGGCTGCGCTGCAGGCCGGTGAAGGTGAGCACCTGGGCGATCTTGGCGGTGCCGCGGTCTTGCGCGCCGTAACGCAGCGCCACGGTCTCTCCGGGCCGCACCACGCCGCGGCGGATACGGCCGATGCCGATGCGTCCGACGTAGGAGTTGTAGTCGAGGGTCGAGATCTGCAGCTGCAGCGGCAGGCCCGCGTCCGCGGCCGGCGGTGCCACGTAGGTCAGGATGGCCTCGAACAGCGCCGACATGTCGGGGCGGCGCTCGGTGTAGTCGGTGCTGGCCCAGCCCTGCAGCGCCGAGGCATAGATGACGGGGAAGTCCAGCTGCGCATCACTTGCGCCGAGTTTGTCGAAGAGATCGAAGGTCTGGTCGATGACCCAGGCCGGGCGGCTGCCGGGCCGGTCGATCTTGTTCACGACTACGATCGCCTTGAGTCCGAGCGCGAGCGCCTTGCGGGTGACGAAGCGCGTCTGCGGCATCGGGCCCTCGACCGCATCCACCAGCAACAGCACCCCATCGACCATCGACAGCACGCGTTCGACCTCGCCGCCGAAGTCCGCGTGCCCGGGGGTGTCAACGATGTTGATGCGCGTGCCGCCGTACTCGATGGCGCAGTTCTTGGCGAGGATCGTGATGCCGCGCTCGCGCTCGATGTCGTTGGAATCCATGATGCGCTCGCCCATGCGCTCGTGGGCGGCGAAGGTCCCGGACTGCTTGAGCAGGCAGTCGACGAGCGTCGTCTTGCCGTGGTCGACGTGCGCGATGATGGCGATATTGCGGATGGGGCGTTGCATGGCTTGGTTCTTGGGCCTTCGCAGGCCCGTGTTCCTTCAGGGCCGGTCAGGCCGTCGCCCGCGTTCGGGCGTGTCCAAAAAAGGGTGCGCAGGGTAGCAGATCCGCTATGGAACTGCTTGTTTTTAGGGACAATAGGGGTGCTTCAGGCCCTAGATATGGGGGCTCCCGATCCGCAGCGCCGCCGTGGCGTAACGCACCTCGATGAAAAAGGCGATGAAGGCGGCCGCCAGCACCAAAAGGGAGCCGACGAACAGCGAGGCGATGAGGCCGGCGAGGCCCAGGCCGAAGAAGGCGTTGGCGAACAGGGTGACCACCACGGCGGCCACCATGACCGCCGAGATCGCGCACAGCGAGATCGCGAAGTTGATGTAACGGGCGCGCTGCGCCAGCACCAGGAGGTCCTCGTGCAGGGTCTCGGCCTTGCCCTGGCGGCTCTCGAGCCGCGCCTCGAGCGTGCGGGCGCGGTCCACGATGCGCGCCAGGCGGTTGGTCAGCACCCCGAGCATGGCGGCGACGCCGGTGAGCAGGAACACCGGCGCCACGGAAGACTGGATCAGGTGCGCGATGTCGGTGCTGGCAATCGTGAGCGGCATGGCTTTTCCGGGAATCGTCAACTCCGCCCCGCGGCGCGGCAAGTGTGCCTCAGGGCGCAAGGCACGGCAGCTTAACCGCGCGGCCGCGATATTGCGCGCCGCCGGGCTCTTATTGTACGATCGTTCAACAAGACCCTCCCGCCTGGAAGTGCCATGAAAAGCGCCCATCTGCACCGGATCGACACCTCCGTATCCGCCGACCAGGACAACCTGAGCCTGCCGGCCTGGATCTACCACGATCCGGAGTTCTTCGAGGAAGAGAAGCGCTCGATCTTCCGCCAGGCCTGGCAGGTGGTGTGCCACCTGAACGATATCCCCAAGGCGGGCGACTACCATACCTTCGAGTTCTTCGGCGAATCGGTGCTGGTCGTGCGCGCCGAGGATGGCGGGGTGCGGGCGTTTCACAACGTCTGCCGCCACCGCGCCGCGCGCCTGGTGGATGGTCCCAAGGGGCACTGCGGCAAGCGCATCACCTGCCCCTACCACGCCTGGACCTACGGGCTCGACGGGCGCCTCGTCGCGGTGCCGAACAAGGACAGCTTCAAGGGGCTCGACACCGCGCGCCACGGGCTGGCGACGCTCGAGCACGAGGTGTTTCTCGGCTTCATCTTCGTGCGCTTTGCCCCGGGTCTGCCGAGCGTGCGCGACATGGCCGCTCCCTACCTGCACGAGATGAAGCCCTACCGCTTCGAGGATCTGGTGCCGATGGGGCGCGTGTCGCTGCGTCCGCGCGCCGTCAACTGGAAGAACGTCGCCGACAATTTTTCCGACGGACTGCACATCAACGTCGCGCACCCCGGACTCACGCGCCTGTTCGGCAAGGGCTACGGCATCGAGGCGCGGCCCTGGATCGACAAGATGTGGGGCACGCTGCGCGATACGCCGTCCTCGAACTGGTCCGAGCGCGCCTACCAGCATTTCCTGCCCAAGGTCGAGCACCTGCCGCCGGAGCGCCAGCGCCTGTGGACCTACTTCAAGCTCTGGCCGAACGTCGCCTTCGACATCTACCCGGACCAGATCGACTTCATGCAGTTCGTGCCGGTCTCCGCCACCGAGACCATGATCCGCGAGATCGCCTACGTGCACCCGGACTCAAGCCGCGAGATGCGCGCGGTGCGCTACCTCAACTGGCGCATCAACCGCCGCGTCAGCGCCGAGGACAAGTGGCTCATCGACCGCGTGCAGGCCGGCATGGCCTCCAGCAGCTACTCCTCCGGCCCCCTGAGCGATGGCGAGGTGTGCCTGCGCAGCTTCGCCCGCCGCATGCGCGGCCTCATCCCGCAGAGCCAGCTGGCGCAGGCGCCGGCGCGAGGCTGGAGTCGTGGCTGAGGGCGCCGCAGCGCGCAGCGACGCACTGATCATCGGCGGCGGCCATAACGGCCTGGTGTGTGCGGCGTACCTCGCCGCGAGCGGACTGAAGGTCACCGTGCTCGAGCGGCGCGCGGTCGTCGGCGGCGCCGCCGTCACCGAGGAGTTTCATCCCGGTTTCCGCAACTCGGTCGCCTCCTACACCGTCTCGCTCCTCAACCCCAAGGTCATCCGCGATCTTGAGCTGCACCGCTTCGGGCTCAGGGTGGTCGAGCGGCGCGCCGCGAACTTCCTGCCCACCGCCGACGGGCGCTACCTCCTCACCGGCGGGGAGCGCACGCCCGCGGAGGTGGCTAAATTCTCTGCCCGCGACGCGGCGCGCCTCGGTGCCTACGGGGAGAAGCTCGAGGCGATCGCGGACGTGCTGCGGGACCTGGTGCTGACGACGCCGCCGAATGCGCTCGAGGGCAGCTGGCGCGAGGCGGTGCCCGAGCTGCTGCGCGCCGCCAAGGTCGGCGGGCGCGTGCGCAAGCTCGACATGGAGCTGCGCCGCGAGCTGCTGGCGCTGTTCTCGATGTCCGCCGGGGACTACCTCGATAACTGGTTCGAGTCCGACCCCATCAAGGCGGTGTACGGGTTCGATGGCATCGTCGGCAACTACGCCAGTCCCTACACCCCCGGCTCCGCCTACGTCCTGCTGCACCACGTGTTCGGTGAGGTCAACGGCAAGCGCGGCGCCTGGGGCCATGCCATCGGCGGCATGGGCGCAATCACCCAGGCGATGGCGCAGTGCGCGAGCGAGCGCGGCGTCACGATCCGCACCAATGCCGCGGTGCGTGAGGTGCTGGTCGAGTCCGGCCGCGCGGTGGGTGTCATCACCGAGGCCGGCGAGACGCTGCGGGCGAATGCGGTCATCTCCAACCTCAACCCGCGCCTGCTCTACACCAAGCTCATCGACCCTGCGGCGTTGCCAGCGCACTTCCGCGAGCACATGAGCCATTTCCGTTGCGGTTCGGGCACCTTCCGCATGAACGTGGCGCTGTCGGAGCTGCCGGACTTCACCTGCCTGCCGGGCAAGAGCGCCGGTGACCACCACACCGCCGGCATCATCATCGCCCCGACGCTCAAGTACATGGAGCGCGCCTACTTCGACGCGCGCGAGCACGGCTGGTCGCGCGCGCCGATCGTGGAGCTCGTGATTCCCTCGACCCTCGATGATTCACTCGCCCCGCGGGGTCAGCACGTGGCGAGCATGTTCTGCCAGCACGTGGCGCCGGTGCTGCCGGACGGGCAGTCCTGGGATCAGCACCGTGACGCCGTCGCCGATCTCATGATCGACACCGTCAATCAGTACGCGCCGAACTTCAGGGCGAGCGTCCTCGGGCGGCAGATCATGAGTCCGCTCGACCTCGAGCGCACCTTCGGGCTCGTGAACGGCGACATCATGCACGGGGTGTTAAGCCTCGATCAGCTGTTCTCCGCGCGCCCCATGCTCGGCTACGGCAACTACCGCGGGCCGCTCGGCGGGCTCTACATGTGTGGCGCCGGAACGCATCCGGGCGGGGGTGTCACCGGGGCACCGGGGCACAACGCGGCGCGCGAGATCATCGCCGATTTCCGCCGCGGCCGCGTGCGCCGGGTGGCATGATAGGGCTCACTCCGGACGACCGTTGAAAGAGCGCATGCCCCCGAGGGCGGCAGAAAAAATCCCCGCGCCGGCGAAGCCACGCTTCGTGCGCCAGCTCCCCGAGCAGCGCCGCCAGGCCCTGATCATTGCCACCATCGAGTGCCTGAAGCGCTACGGCCACGATGGCCTCTCGATCCGCACCATCAGCACCCAGGCCGGGGTGTCGGTGGGGCTCATCAACCATCACTTTCCCAACAAGGATGAGCTGGTGGCGGCCGCCTACCGCCACTTCAACAGCGAGCTGGTCGCAGGCTTCCAGGCCGCGGTCGAACGCGCGCCCGACTCCCCGCGGGCGCGCCTGCACGCCTTCTTCATCGCCATGTTCTCGCCCCCGAACCTCGACCAGGACGTGCTCACCGTGTGGGTGGTGTTCTGGGGCATGTACCGCCACTCGGGTCTCATCCAGCGGGTGCACCGCGACACCTACCAGGGCTACGTGCAGCTGGTCCGCGGCCTGCTCACCGCGATCCTCAAGCAGGAGCGCCCGCGCGCGCGCGTCGACCTGCGCCTGGCCGCCATCGGCCTGAACGCGCTCCTCGACGGCCTGTGGCTCGAGTACTGCCTGGAACCGGGCAACTTCAAACCCGCCGAGGCCGTGAGCCTGTGCGAGAACTGGGTCGACAACCTCTGCCGGCGGCCCGACCGCTCCTCACTGGAATAGCCGATAATCGCCCCAAGATCAGCACCCTGCGGAATGCGGATCTTGAGGAGGCGGGTTGGCCGAGGCGGCGCGGGCACGGATCGTAATCGTCGGGTGTGGCTTTGGCGGCCTGTTTGCCGCCCGGGCGCTCAGCCGCACCCCCGCGGACGTGCTGGTCATCGACCGCAACAACTACCACCTGTTTCAGCCACTGCTCTACCAGGTGGCCTCCGCCGCGCTCGCGCCGGCGGACATCGCCCAGCCCATCCGCACCATCCTGCGCGACCAGGCGAACGCCTCCGTCATGCTCGCGGATGTGCAGGGGATCGACCTTGCGGCCCGCACACTGCTCGCCGCCGGTCATCGCATCGCCTACGACTACCTGATCCTCGCCCCGGGCGCCGTCGATAACTACTTCGGCCACGATAACTGGCGGGGCCTTGCGCCGGGCATGAAGGACGTGGAGGAGGCCACCTTCATCCGTTCGCGCCTCCTGTCCTCCTTCGAGCGGGCGGAGCTTGAGACCGACCCGCAGCAGCGCGCAGCGCTGCTGAGCTTCGTCATCGTCGGCGGCGGCCCGACCGGGGTGGAGCTCGCCGGCGCCATCAAGGAGCTCGCCGTGGACGTGATTCCACGGGATTTTCGCGTCGCCGACACGCGTCGCGCGCGGGTGCAGCTGATCGAGGCCGGCCCGCGGCTGCTGCCGGCGTTTTCCCCGGATTCCTCCGCGCGGGCGCTGCAGCAGCTCACCGGCCTCGGCGTCGAGGTGCGCCTCGGCCAGCCCGTCACCGAGATCCGTGCCGACGGGGTGGTGGTCGGCGGCGAGCTGCTGCGAAGCTGCAACGTGATCTGGGCGGCAGGCGTCAAGGCAGCCCCGCTGACCGCGCAGCTCGGGGTCGCCGCCAGCGGCCCGGGCGGGCGCATCGCCGTTAACCCCGACTGCTCGCTCCCCGGACATCCGGAGGTATTCGTGATCGGCGATGCGGCGTACCTGGTTGATGCGCTCGGACGGCAGGTCCCGGGCGTCTCCCAGGGGGCGCTGCAGATGGGCCGCTACGTTGCGCAAGTGATCAATGCGCGCGTGCACGGCCGCAGTTTCACGCCGCAGCCGTTTCGCTACCGCGACTTCGGCTCGATGGCGACCGTCGGCAAGTCGCGCGCGGTGGTCGAGATCGGCCGGCTGCACTTCGGCGGCCTGCTGGCGTGGTTCGCGTGGGGGGCGCTGCACATCACGGTCCTCATCGGCTTCCGCAACCGCGTGAGCGTGCTGTTGTCGTGGATCTACGGCTACGTATTCCGGCGCCGCGGCTCGCGGCTGATCATCCGCAACGCTCCGCCGAGCGCCCGCGAGACTTAAGAATTGCCCAATCCCGCCAACCCGCCACGCCAGGTGCCGACGATTTTCCGGCCCACCCAGGAGGGCACCACGCTGCGCGGCTTCTTCGGCGTGTTCCGCTACAGCCGCCGCGCGCTGCTGCTGGTGTGGAGCACCAACCGCGCACTCACGGTGGGGCTGGCGCTGCTCACGCTGGCCGCCGGCGTGCTGCCGGCGGGGGTCGCCTACGTCGGTGCCCTGATCGTGGATGCGGTGGTCGCTGCCATGCGTTCCGGTGGCCCCGCCCGCCACGTCGTGCGGCTCGTGCTCATGGAAGGCACGCTGGTGGCAGCCATCTCGGCGGCGCAGCGCGGCATACAGCTGTGCCAGTCGCTGCTGCGCGCCCAGCTCGGCCAGCGCGTCAACGTCATGATCCTCGAGAAAGCGCTGACCCTCGAGCTGCAGCACTTCGAGGACTCGGAGTTCTACGACAAGCTGACCCGCGCCCGGCGCGAGGCCTCGACCCGCCCCTTAAGCCTCGTCATGCGCACCTTCGCGCTGGTGCAGAACAGCATTTCGCTCGTGAGCTACGCCAGTCTGCTCGCCCACTTTTCGCCCTGGGCGGTGATGGTACTGCTCGTGGCGGGACTGCCATCGTTCGTCGCCGAGGCCAAGTTCTCGGGGGATGCCTTCCGGCTGTTCCGCTGGCGCTCGCCCGAGACGCGCATGCAGATTTACCTCGAGACCGTGCTCGCGCGCGAGGATCACGCCAAGGAAGTGAAGCTCTATGGCCTCGGGCAGCGCCTGCTCGAGCGCTATCGCGACATCTTCCGGCGGCTCTACCAGGAGGATAAGGCGCTCACCGTGCGGCGCGACCTGTGGGGCTTTGCGCTCGGCCTGATCGGCAGCGCCGCCCTCTACGGCGCCTACGCCTGGATCGCCCTCACCGCGGTACGCCAGCTCATCACGCTCGGGCAGATGACCATGTACGTGGCGCTCTTCCGCCAGGGGCAGGGCACGGTGTCGGCCATGCTTACCGCGATCGGCGGCATGTACGAGGACAACCTCTACCTGTCCACCCTCTACGAGTACCTGGACACCGAAGTGCAAGCGCCGGCGGGCCATGCGCTCGCGGGCCCGGATCCGGCCGACGGGGTGCGCTTCGAGGACGTGAGCTTCACGTATCCGGGAGGGGATACGGCGGCGCTCGAGCACATCACGCTGCACCTGAAGCCCGGCACGAGCCTTGCGCTGGTGGGTGAGAACGGCTCGGGCAAGACGACGCTCATCAAACTCCTCACGCGCCTGTACGCGCCCTCCGCCGGACGCATCCTCCTCGACGGCCGCGACCTCGCCGAATGGGAGGAGGCGGCGCTGCGCGAGCGCATCGGTGTCATCTTCCAGGACTTCGCCCGCTACCAGATGCTGGTAGGGGAGAACGTGGGCGCGGGCGATGAGCGCTACTTCGAGGACGAGGCGCGCTGGCGCGAGGCGGCGGAGAAGGGGCGCGCCGCGGACTTCATCGCCACGCTCCCGGCGGGCTATCAGACCCAGCTTGGCAAATGGTTCAAGGACGGCCGCGAGCTCTCGGGCGGGCAGTGGCAGAAGATCGCCCTGTCGCGCGCCTTCATGCGCAGCCGCGCGGATATCCTGGTGCTGGATGAGCCGACCGCGGCCATGGATGCCCAGGCGGAAGCGGAAGTGTTCGAGCACTTCCGCCAGCTGGCGCGCGCCCGCATCACGATCCTCATCTCGCACCGCTTCTCGACCGTGCGCATGGCAGATCAGATCGCAGTGCTCGAGGGCGGGCGCATCGTCGAGCGCGGCAGCCACGAGGAGCTCATGCGCCTCGACGGCCGCTACGCGCACCTGTTCACGCTGCAGGCGCGCGGCTACCGCTAGCCGGGAAGGGCCCCGCGCGAGCCGCGCGGTTTCCCCCTGCAACCCCCCCGGGGCGTGCCCGGTCACCGCTTGCAGCTCGGCGGCGGGTCCCTATTGCGGCGCCTGGCCGGCGGCCTTGGCCTTGTCCGCTTCCGCGCGCAGGTCGGCGCGCATGCGCGCGTAGTCGATGCGGCGGATCTCGGCGATCGGGCAGCGCCAGCCTTTGACCTTCACCGAGTCGAGCCGCGGATAGACGGTGCCCGAGGTGGCGGTGAGGCCGATGCTCTGCACGAAGTTAAGATCGTTGCAGGGCGGGGTCACGGTGAGCAGGAATGCATCGCTCGGGGTCGTATACACCACCAGATGGTTATCCCCGAGAGACTCCCAGCTGTAGAAATGTCCGAGCCAGGTCATGCGCTCCAGGGGCGGTCCGGCGTAGGACACGTAGCGCTCGCGCAGCTCGCTCTGACTCTCATGCCGCGGGATGCCGCCGCTCTGACAGGCCGCCAGCACCATGATGCCTGCCATCGCGAGTAACGCCGGATGTGCGCGTCGCATGCGAAACGCTCCTGTTGGATCGATCGAGTGGGACTCAATCTTGCGCCCGCGCTCACGGGCTTGCCAAGCTCAGGCCCGCGAGGGTGGTCGCCGCCCGCCGCGCGAGCGCCTCAGCGCTGCGGGGTGAAAATGAGCACCGCGAGCGGGGGCAGGCGCAGCCCGAGGGACTGGGGCTGCCCGTGGGCGCTGAGCGGCTCGGCATTGAGGGCTCCGAAGTTGCCCTGGCCGCTGCCGCCGTAGTCGGCCGCGTCGCTGTTGAGCCGTTCCTGCCAGCGACCGCCCACGGGCACCCCGACCCGGTAGTGCGGGCGTGGCACGGGCGTGAAGTTGCAGACGATGAGCGCGAGCGCACCGGAACTGCCGCGACGCAGGAACGAGATCACGCTGACATCCGCATCGTCGCAGTCAACCCAGCTGAAGCCGGCGTTGCTGAAGTCGAGCTCATGCAGGGCCGGGCTGTCGCGGTACAGACGGTTCAGATCGCCCACCCAGCGCCTGACGCCCGCGTGCAGCGGGTAGCCGAGCACGTGCCACTCGAGGCTCTCATCGTGCTGCCACTCGCGCCGCTGCCCGAACTCCCCGCCCATGAACAGCAGCTTCTTGCCTGGGTGCGACCACATGTAGCCAAAGAGCAGCCGCAGGCTTGCGAACTGCTGCCACTCGTCGCCGGGCATCTTGCCGATGAGCGCGCCCTTGCCGTGCACCACCTCATCGTGCGAGAGCGGCAGGACGAAGTTTTCGGTGAAGGCGTACCAGAGGCTGAAGGTGAGGCGGCTGTGGTGGTACTTGCGGTGCACCGGGTCCTGCTGGAAGTAGGCGAGCGTGTCGTGCATCCAGCCGAGGTTCCACTTCAGCCCGAAGCCCAGGCCGCCCTGGTACACCGGACGCGACACCAGCGGCCAGGCGGTGGACTCCTCGGCGATGGTCTGGGTGTCCGGATAGTCGCGGTAGACGGCAAGATTGAGCTGCTTCAGGAACTCGACCGCCTCGAGGTTTTCATGTCCGCCGAAGCGGTTCGGGATCCATTCGTTGGGCCGCCGACCGTAATCAAGGTAGAGCATAGAGGCAACCGCATCGACGCGCAGCGCATCGACGTGGTAGACGTCGAGCCAGAACAGCGCGTTGCTGGCGAGGAAGTTGCGCACCTCGGCGCGGCCGTAGTTGAAGATCGAGCTCTTCCACTCCGGGTGAAAGCCCTGGCGCGGATCGGCGTGCTCGTAGAGATGCGTGCCGTCGAACTGCGCAAGACCGTGCGCGTCGGTCGGGAAATGCGAGGGCACCCAGTCGAGGATCACCCCGAGGCCGCGCTGGTGCAGGTGATCGATCAGGTACATGAAATCCTGCGGGGTGCCGTAGCGCGCGCTCGGGGCGAAGTAGCCGGTCACCTGGTAGCCCCACGAGCCGTAGAAGGGATGCTCCATGACCGGCAGCAGCTCGACGTGGGTGAAGCCGAGCTCAGTCACGTAGTCGCCGAGCTGGTGCGCAAGCTCGCGGTAGCTGAGGCTGCGGTTGCCCTCCTCGGGCACGCGCCGCCACGAGCCCAGGTGCACCTCGTAGATCGACCAGGGTGCGCTCAGCGCATTGACCGCACCGCGGCGCGCACGCCACGCCTCATCGTGCCAGAGGTAGTCGAGGTCCCAGACCCGCGAGGCGGTGCGCGGCGGCACTTCGGTGCAGAAGGCGTACGGGTCGGCCTTCTCCCCGATGCCGCCGAGCTGCGAGCGCACGTGATACTTGTAGAGTGCGCCCCTGCCGACGCCCGGGAGCTCGCCCTCCCAGATCCCCGAGGAGTCGGCGCGGGGCCTGAGGGCATGCTCGTCAGGAACCCAGCCGTTGAAGTCCCCGATCACCGACACGGCGCGCGCGTTGGGTGCCCAGACGGCGAAGTGGGTGCCGGGTGCCTCCCCGCCGCCGCTGGCGTGCGCGCCAAGCTTCTCGTAGGCGCGCACGTAGCTGCCTTCGCGGAAGTGATAGATGTCGCGGTCCGTCAGCAGCACCGCGGCAGTCTAGCAAGACGGCTGCGGGTGTGCTGGTATCGGCCCCCATGAAGCCTGCGATCGTCATCGGCCACCGCGGCGCGAGCGGCTACGTTCCCGAGCACACGCTCGCGTCGTACTTCCTCGCCATGCAGTACGGTGTTGATTTCATCGAGCCCGACCTCGTCATGACGCAGGACGGCGTACTGGTCGCACGCCACGAGAACGAGATCGGCGGCACCACCGATGTGGCCACGCACCCGCAGTTCGCGGCGCGCCGCACGCGGCGCCTCATCGATGGCGTGCAGGTGGAGGGCTGGTTCACCGAGGACTTCACGCTCCGGGAGCTCAAGACCCTGCGCGCGCGCGAGCGCATCCCGCAGCTGCGCCCCGCCAACGCGCGCTTCGACGGCCAGTTCGAGATCCCGACACTCGAGGAAATCCTCACCCTGGTGCAGGGCGTGGAGGCGACGCAGGCGCAGCGCGCCGCACAGCTTGGGCTCGTGCCGCCGGCGCGCATCGGCGTGTACCCCGAGACCAAGCACCCGAGCTACTTCGCCGCGCGCGGTCTGGCGCTGGAGGCGCCGCTCGTGGCGACGCTGGCGCGCTTCGGCTACACCGGCCGCGCGGCGCCGGTGTGGCTGCAGTCCTTCGAGGTCGGCAACCTGCAGGCGCTCAGTGCCATGACCGAGCTCGGGCGGGTGCAGCTGATCGAGGAGAGTGGCGCACCGTTTGACTTCGTGCTCGCCGGCGACCCGCGCAGCTACGCCGATCTTCTGACGGCGGAGGGTCTGGCCGGCATCGCCGGCTACGCGCACGCTCTCGGGCCTTCCAAGAACCTCATTATCCCGCGGCGCGCCGATGACACACTCGGCACCCCGACGCTGCTCGTGGAGCACGCGCACGCGCGTGGCCTGCTGCTGCATCCGTGGACGTTCCGCGCCGAGAACTGCTTCCTGCCGCGCGAGTTCCGCCGCGGCGAGGCACCCGGGGAGCACGGCGACCTGATCGGGGAGATCGTGACGTATCTTGCCGCCGGCATCGATGGCTTCTTTACCGACCAGCCGGACCTTGGGGTCGCCGCGCGCCGTGCCTTCCTCGCCGCGCGGCCCTAGCGGATCGGGACAGCTAGGAGCCGCGGCGGCGCGCCGAGCTGCCGACGAACACCAGGGCGTCGCCGTTCTCGCGCGGCAGCTGCGTCGCCGCCTCCAGCGCCTGCCGCGCCCGGGCCCCGGCCGCCTGGGCTTCGCTCGCCGCAGAGGGCGCTTCCACGGGGTGTGCCAAGAGGTAGCCCTGTACGCCGATCGGACCGCAGCTCGAGAGGAAGTCCAGCTGCGCGCCGCGTTCCACGCCCTCGGCGACCACCTGCAGCCCAAGTCCGTGGCACAGCGCCACGATGGAGCGCACGATCGCCGCCGAGCGCGGGTTGGTGTCGACCCCGGCCACCAGCAGGCGGTCGAGCTTGACGCGCGTGATCGGCAGCTGCTCGAGGGAGGTGAGCGAGGAGTAGCCGATGCCGAAGTCATCGAGCGCCACGGCGACGCCGAGCGCACGCAGGCGCCGCAGCGACTCGATCGTCGCAGGCCCGGTCTGGAATACGGTCTCGGTGATCTCCAGCTCGAGCGCACTCGGGGGTAACCCCGTGACCTCGAGCGTGCGCGCCACGTGCTCGACGAAGTCGCTCTCGAAGAACTGTTGCGGGGAGACGTTGATGGCGACACTGGCGCGATGCCAGCCGGCGCTGCGCCAGGCGACCGCCGCCGTCGCCGCCGTGTGCAGGATCCACCCGGTGAGCTCATGGATGAGGCCGGTCTTCTCGGCGGCGTGGATGAACTCCGTGGCCGTGGCGATGCGCCCGTCGGGCTTGCGCCAGCGCAACAGCGCCTCCACGGCGTGCGCCTCGAAGGTGTGCAGCGCCACCTGCGGCTGATACATCAGCAGCAGCTCGTTGTGCTCCACCGCGCGGCGCAGCGACTGCTCGAGGCGGAAGCGCTGCGCCGCCGCATCGAACAGTGCCGGGCTGTAGATGGCGAAACGGTTGCGGCCGAGCTCCTTGGCGCGGAACAGCGCCACGTCTGCGGCGCGCAGCAGCCCTTCCGCGTCGGCGCCATGGTCCGGGTAGAGGCTCGCCCCGACGCTCGCGCTGGTGGTGAGCACGCGACCGTCGATGTTGAAGGGCTGCTGCAGGGTGGCGACGATGGCCGCGGCGTGCTCCTCCACCTGCGCGGTGGATTTGACGTTCTCCAACAGCACCGTGAACTCATCCCCGCCCAGGCGCGCCAGCAACCCGCTGGTCCCGGTCGCGGCCCGCAGCCGCTCGGCGATGTGCTGCAGCACGCGGTCGCCGAAGCTGTGTCCGAGGGTGTCGTTGATGGACTTGAAGTTGTCGAGGTCCACGAACAGCAGCGCCAGGCGCTGCCGGGCACCGGCGCGCGCCAGCGCGGTGCCGAGGCGCGCCGAGAGCTTGCGGCGGTTGGGCAGCTGGGTGAGCGGGTCATGGTGGGCAAGGTGATGCAGCTGGCGGGTGCGCTCGGCCACGTGGCGCTCGAGCTCCGCCTGGTGGGCGCGCAGCTCGGCTTCGGCGTGCTCGATGCGGTCCGCCATGGCGTTGAAGGAGTCGGCGAGCTCTGCGACCTCGGCCGAACCGCCGCGCGGGGCGCGCGCGCTCAAGTCCCCGCCGGCCAGGCGGCGCGTGGCGCTCGTCAGGCGCCGCACCGGCAGGCTGATGCTGATCGTGAGGAGCACCGACACCAGCAGCAGCAGTCCGAGTACCGTGGCCGAGCTGGTGCGCAGCGTGTTCTCGGCGACTTCGGCGGCCTGCGCGGCGTGCTGCGCTGCCTTTAAGAGCCCGGCGCGCGCCGGCTTCTGCAGCTGCTCGTGGATCGCGGCGGTGAGGCTCGAACTCTCCTCGAGCAGCGCATGCCAGGCAGGACCGGCGGCCTCGTCGTAGCGCGCGATCTCCTGGCGCAGGCGGATGCTCTCGGCGAAGTCCTGGCGCACCTGGGTGAGCCAGGCGCGGCCCGGCGACACCTGCAGCTCCGCCGCGTTCAGATCCAGCAGCGAGCGGAAGTCCTCCTCGCGCCGCGTGAGCACCTGGGGCTTGGCCGCGCCCGCCCCGCGCACCGCGTTGATCGCGGTCTCCAGTTCCGAGAGCGAGCGGCGAGCGAACACCTGCTCGCCGTTGATGGCGACGCCGGCACCACCGGCCGAGGCGATGAGCTGGTAGACGTGGTTGAGCGCCGCCTCGCGACTCTCGGCCGATTGCGAGCGCTGCGCGGCGCGCGCGGCGAGCTCGCGCGCGGTCTCGATGTGCCGGGTGAGCTCGGCGCGCAGCGCGAGCGTCTCGGGCGTGACCGGGGGGGCGGGCTGGCTCGCGAAATACCCGGCCACCGCGTCCTCAAGCTGATCGCCGGCGCGGCCGATGGCGTTGGTATCCGTGCCGGCGTGCTCCTGGACGAATGCGCCGACCGCGCGGTCATAGGCGTCGAGCCTCTCGAGCACGGCGTCCGCGCTGCGGGCGAGCGGCTCGTGCTCGTTCTGCATGGCGCGTACCGCTTGCAGGGCATCGCGCGTGGTGCGGGTAGAGAGGACCTCGGCGCCGATGAGCACCGCGGCCACGGCGGCGAGTCCGAGCCCCAGCCGCCAGGCGATCCCGAGCAGCGGCGAGCCTGAGCGCAGGCGGCGCACGGGACGTGCGCGCACAGAAGCATCCGCATTTGCAGTCAGGTCGCGTTTCATTTGTCTGCATGCGACATAAGTCGCGGCCGGAACGACGCAGCTCTCATTCAGTCCAGGGCTGCCGGTCATGATGCGCGCCGCGCTGCCCGGCCTTCCGAGGCCGGCATCGCATAAATGCCGCGCGGACCGCGGCCGAGCCGCAGGTGGGCGGGGAAGGAGGTCGCGCGCAGGGCGCTCGGGGACCGGGCGCAGGCCCGCGATGCCCTATACTAGTGACAACGATGAAGGGCGGCGGGAAGCATGACCGAGCTTGCGGATACGTTTGATGCAGCCTTTTCCAAGGCTGTCGATCTGGGCAACCGGATCGCCGATAAGGACAAGGACGCGGACCTGTGGGACATCGCCGATGGCCTGCTGGCCGGGGCGATCCAGTACTGGCTCTACTCGCGCCAGCCCTGCGGCGACCCGCGCTGCCAGGACTGCATGCCGATCAGCACCGCGCAGGGTCGCATGGCGGAACTGAAACGCCTGATCGAGCAGCTCGCCTCCGAGAGCGAGTACTTCCACACTCCGACCGACGCCAACGCCGGCCGCGCCTGAGCGGCGCTCCTGAAGTCCGTCTCAGGCGCTCGCCTGGGCGGCGAGCGTCGGACCTGCGACCTCGCCGAGCGCGAGCTCGAAGAGGTGGAAGCCTTCCTTCAGCAGTGCATCCGAGATCGTCAGCGGCGCGAGGAAGCGGATCACGTTGCCGTACATGCCGCAGGACAGCAGCACCAGTCCCTGGCGTCCGGCGGCCTGCACCAGTGCCTTGGTGAGCTCCGCATCGGGGGCATCGGCGCGCGCGTTCCTCACGAGCTCGATCGCCACCATGGCCCCCAAGGCCCGCACCTCGCCGATGCACGGGAAGCGCACCTGCAGGCCCTTCAGGCGCGAGCTCATGAAGCGCCCGATCTCCTGGGAGCGCTTGAGCAGTCCCTCCTCGCGCATCACCTCGAGCACCGCAAGACCGGCCGCACACGCAAGCGGTGAGCCCGCATAGGTGCCGCCAAGTCCCCCCGGGACCGGCGCGTCCATGATGTTGGCCTTGCCGATGACGCCCGAGAGTGGCACGCCGCCGGCGACGCTCTTGGCGATCGTGATGAGGTCCGGCTCGATGCCGGAGTGTTCGATCGCGAACATGCGCCCGGTGCGCCCGAACCCGGACTGGATCTCGTCGGCGATGAGGACGATGCCGTGGCTGTCGCACAGCGCGCGCAGCTTACGCAGCAGTTCCGCCGGGGCTGCGTAGAAGCCGCCCTCGCCGAGCACCGGCTCGATAATGATCGCGGCCACGCGCGCCGGGTCGACGTCCGCCTTGAATAAGAGCTCGAGGGATGCCAGCGAGTCCTCGGTGCTCACACCGTGGTAGGGCATGGGATAGGGCAGGTGGTAGACCTCCGGCAGCATCGGCCCGAAGCCCGCCTTGTAGGGCTGCACCTTGCCGGTGAGACTGATGCAGCCGAGGGTACGGCCGTGAAAGCCGCCGGAGAAGGCGATCACCGCCGAGCGCTGCGTGTGGTAGCGCGCGATCTTGATGGCGTTCTCGACCGCCTCAGCCCCGGTGGTGAGGAAGATGGTCTTCTTGGGTGTCGCCCCGGGAGCAAGCGCGTTCAGCTGCTCGGCGAGGGCGATATAGCTCTCGTAGGGGGTCACCTGGAAGCAGCTGTGGGTGAACTTCTGCAGCTGCTGCGCGATCGCGGCCTGCACCTTCGGGTGCAGGTGGCCGGTGTTGAGCACCGAGATGCCGCTTGCGAAATCGATGTAGCGCCGCCCCTCCACGTCCCAGATCTCCGCGTTGCTCGCGCGCTCGGTGTACACCATCAGGGAATTGGAGACCCCACGCGGCACGGCTTGCTGGCGGCGGGCGTTCAGTTCGGCGTTGCTCGTCAAGATCGTTCCTTTGGCCGCATCACTTGATGCGGGCGGTTGCGGCGGACCCGGCTACCGGCCTGAAAAGTCCGCAGGATCCGCAGGGGCTGCGGACCTCGCATTCTATAACGGGGACCCCCCGGCCGGCGCGCCGGCACGGGCATGGGTCCGCGGCAACCCCATGCGGCTCCCGGACGGACCCTCTACAATCCCCGCGGCCACCGACCATATCCAGCGAGAGCACCTTGACCCAGACCCCCACCGGCGCGGATGCGCCCGTTATCAACGCCGAAGTCGTCATCATCGGCGCAGGTCCCTGCGGCCTGTTCCAGGTCTTCGAACTCGGACTCCTCGGCATCAGCGCCCACCTCATCGACTCGCTCGCGCACCCGGGCGGACAGTGCGCCGAGCTGTACCCCGACAAGCCCATCTACGACATCCCGGCGCTGCCCGTGTGCGGTGCCCAGGAGCTGGTCGACCGCCTTATGCAGCAGATCAAGCCCTTCAAGCCGGAGTTTCACCTGGGTCAGGAGGTCACCGAGTTCCGGCAGATGGAGGGCGGGCGCTTCCACCTGCGCACCGCCGGCGGCCTCGCCTTTGATGCCGGCGCGGTCGTCATCGCCGCGGGCGTCGGCTCCTTCCAGCCGCGACGCCTCGGGGTCGAGGGGATCGACGCCTTCGAGGGCGGCGCCATCCAGTACCGCGTCAGGAGTGCCGCGGAACTGGCCGGCAGGCGCCTGGTGATCTTCGGCGGCGGGGACTCGGCCCTTGACTGGACGCTCGAGCTGCTCGCGCGCGCGGCGAGCGTTGACCTCGTGCACCGTCGCGCGGAGTTCCGCGCCGCCCCCGCCTCGGTCGCCAAGATGCGTGAGCACGTCGCCGCCGGGCGCATGCGCTGCTTTGAGGCGCTGCCGCAATCCCTGATCGTGGAGAACGGCCGCCTCGCGGGCATCAATATCAAGACCCCCGATGGCGCCATCCAGGCGCTCAGCGCCGAGCAGCTCCTGGTGTTTTTCGGCCTGCATCCCAAGCTCGGCCCGATCGCCGAGTGGGGGCTCGCGCTCGAGAAGCGCGCGCTCAGGGTCGACACCGAGAAGTTCCAGACCTCGCTCCCCGGGGTCTATGCGGTCGGCGACATCAACACTTACCCCGGCAAGAAGAAGCTCATCCTGTCGGGCTTCCACGAGGCGGCGCTCGCCTCCTTCGCCATCCAGCACCATCTGTTCCCGCAGAAGAAACAGTTCCTGCAGTACACGACCACGAGCCCGGTCATGCACCAGCGCCTCGGGGTGCCTGACTAACGCATGGACCAGCGCCTCGCAGACCTGCTCGCGCTGCTCGAGCTCGAGCAGCTGGAAGTGAACCTGTTCCGCGGCGAGAGCCGCGACATCGGCAGCCCGCAGGTTTTCGGTGGCCAGGTACTCGGCCAGGCGCTGAGCGCGGCGGCGCGCACCGTGGATGAGGGGCGCGTGGTGAACTCGCTGCACGCCTACTTCCTGCGGCGCGGCGACTGCAATGCACCCATCGTCTACCAGGTCGATCGCAGCCTCGACGGCCACAGCTTCAGCAACCGCCGCGTGGTGGCGATCCAGCACGGTCAGCAGATCTTCAACATGGCCGCCTCCTTCCAGGTGGCGGAGGAGGGCTTCGACCACCAGATCGACATGCCGCAGGTACCGCCCCCGGAATCCCTCAGCGGCTACAGCGGCCCGCCGGCCGACCTCCTGGGGCGCTTCCCGGAGCGCGTGCAGCGCTTTTTCGCGCAGCCGCGCCCGTTCGAGTTCCGCATGGTGCAGCCGATCGACTACCTGACGCCGCGCCGCGAGCTGCCGGTGCGGCAGATCTGGTTCCGCGCGGTGGCGAGTGTGCCGCCGGATGAGATGCTGCACCGGCGCCTGCTGGCCTACGTGTCGGACTTCTTCCTGCTCGACACCACCACTCTGCCGCACGGCACTTCGTTCCTGCGCCCGAGCCTCGTCATGGCGAGCATCGACCACGCCATGTGGTTCCACCGACCCCTGCGGGTGGATGACTGGCTCTTGTACGCGATGGAGAGCCCGAGCGCCTCGGGCGCGCGCGGCTTCGCCCGCGCCAGCGTCTTCGCCCGCGACGGCCGTCTGGTGGCGAGCGCGGCGCAGGAGGGGCTGGTGCGCCTGGTGAAGGATCAGCGCGAGCCCTGAGCCGGTCCGGGTGCACCCATGCTATTGCCGCTGAGCGCCCTGTTGCTGTCCGCCGCAGCCGGCGACGGCGGTGACGGCGGCGACGTGGCGGCCCTTGAGCACCTGTGGTCGGGGGTGCGTGACTCGAGCGAGCAGGTCGTCATGAGCGCGCAGCCGGCCGGGTGGCCGGAGAGCCACGAGCGGCGGGTCCGTACCGTGGTGGCGCCGGTGGAGGTACCCTGGCTCGGCGCCCATCTGCTGTATCTAGAGGAGTTCATCGAGGATGACCCGGGCAACCCGCGCCGGCAGCTGCTGATGCAGCTCGAGCCGGCGCGCGATGCGCCGCACGCGGTGCACGTGCACCTTTTGGCATTTGCGCACCCGCGCCAGTGGACGCACCTGAATAACCGCCCGCAGCTGGCCGCGACCCTGGTGTGGCGCGACGTGGTGCCGTCCGCCGGCTGCGACTTCACCCTCATCAGAAGCGGCGCGCAGTTCCGCGGCGGCACCCGTGGCGATCAGTGCCGCGACGCCAGCACCGGCACGCTCGAGTACCTCGACTACCAGCTCGTCATCGGCGAGGACCTGTACTGGTACCGGCGGCGCGCCTACCGCGACAGTGACGCGCAGCTGCAGCAGGAAGTGATCGGCTTCAACCGCTTCGAGGCCAACGAGGCGCGCCTCTATGCCTGTCGCGTGACCTACTTCGGCAGCGGCGCTGCGCGCGCCCCGCAGACGCTCGCGCACCTGGACCTGTACGAGGCCGGCGGCCGCGGCCGCTTCACCACCCCCGACGGGCGTTCGTTCTCACTGACCTTGCACGGTCGCGACTGGCCATTCGCCGTGGACCGGGACGCACTGCTCCTGCTGCTGCAGGAGGATGGGCAGGCCGCCCCGCTCGCGACCGCCTGGGCGCAGATGGACGGGCAGCAGATCGCGCTGCGCTTGGGGTGGCTCGAGGTGCAGTGCGGCGCGATCGCCCCGGACTCGGACGAACTCGCTCAGTGAGCGTCCGGTCGGGCCGCGATCGCGGCCACATCCTTCAGCAGCAGCGGATTGAAGCGCGCCGGGTCCTCCAGCATGAGGAAGTGCCCACTGTGGGTCAGCACGTCGAGCGTGAAATCCGGCAGCGACTTTCTGATACGCGCCGCATCGGTGGGCAGCAGGTCGGAGTTGATCGCGTATACCGGTACGTGGATCGAGGGCAGCAATGCGCCCAGGTCGAATGACAGCAGGCTCTGGAGCGAGGGCACGGCGACCGCGGGCGGCTCGAGCGACATGTCGTAGGCAACCTTCTGCACCAGCACGCGGCTGGCATCGGCCCGGAACAGCGAGCCGGTGACGAGGCGGCGCGTCGCGCCGACGAAATCGGCACGGAACGGGGCCACGCGCCGCTCTACCTCCTGCGCCGACAGTGCCGGCTCACCGACCGAGCGCAGCGCATCCACCACGATGACGCCGCTGACGCGCGCGCCGATGAGCGGCACCGCCGCCAGTGCCACCGTGGCGCCCAGGGCGTGGCCGACGAGCACCAGATGCGGGTTGGGAATCTGCCGGGCGACCGTGGCGACGTCGCCCGCGTAGTTCTGGATCGACCAGTCGCTGCGATTGCTCCCCGAACCGCCATGGCCGGCGAGGTTGAGCGCGACCACCGTGTAGCGGGCCTTGAGCGCCTCGAACTGTTCCTGCCAGTAATTCGCATCACTCGCCCAGCCGTGCACCAGGATCACCGCCGGTTCGCCGCTGCCGAAGACGCGGTACTCGATGTGCACCCCATCGGCGGACAGGACCAGGCGCGGCCCGCTGCCAGCATCGGCGGCCGCGTGGGCGGTCACGGCGTCGGCTGCGGCAGCCGGCGCTGCGGCGGGTGCGGGCGCGGGCGTCCCGCGGCTGCAGGCGCTAAGCACGATCAGGGCAAGAACGGACAGGGCGAGGCGAGGGTAGCTCATGGACTCTCCGCAGCATCGAAGCGCAGCACCTTACCGGGATTCATGATGCCGCGCGGATCGAGCGCAGCCTTGATCGAGCGCATCAGCGCCAGTTCCACCGGCGCGGCGTAGCGTTCCAGCTCCGCCACCTTCAACCGCCCGATGCCGTGCTCGGCGCTGAAGCTGCCGCCGAACTCGCGCACCAGCTCGTGTACGGCGCGCCGTACGCTCTCGGCGCGCGCCAGAAGCGCCGCGCCTTCAGCGCTCGAGCGCGCGCTGAGGTTGAAGTGCAGGTTGCCGTCGCCCACGTGGCCGTAGGCGATGAGCCGGCCTTCCGGTACCGAGGCTTCGATCCAGGGCGCGGCGCGCGCCACGAACTCGGCGAGGCGGCTCACCGGCAGCGAGATGTCGTGCTTGAGGCTCGCCCCCGCGCGGCCCTGGGCCGCGGGGATGCTCTCGCGCAGCCGCCACAGCCCCTGGCGCTCGCGCTCGCTCGCGCAGATGACGGCATCCTGCACCAGGCCTGCGGCGAGGGCAGCACCGAGGGATTCCTCGAGCAGGGCATCGAGGCCGTCGGCGGCGCGCGATGAGGACAGCTCGCACAGCACGTACCAGGGGTGGGGGCGGGTGAGGGGGTCGCGTACCCCCTCGATGTGGCGTACCGTCAGTTCGAGGGCCAGCCGCGGGATCAGCTCGAACGAGCTCACGCGCTCGCTGCTGGCCTCCTTCAGTTGCCCGAGCAGCGCCACTGCGCGCGGCACGTCCTCCACCGCGACGAGCGCCGTGGCGCGCGCGCGCACCGGCGGGAAGAGCTTCAAGGTTGCCGCCGTGATCACCCCGAGCGTGCCCTCGGCGCCGAGGAACAGCGCCTTCACGTCGTAGCCGGTGTTGTCCTTGCGCAGTCCCGAGAGGCCCGGCAGCACACGCCCGTCCGCCAGCACGACCTCAAGACCGAGCACGAGCTCGCGCATCATCCCGTAGCGCAGCACGCTCGTGCCGCCGGCGTTGGTGGAGAGGTTGCCGCCGATCTGGCAGCTGCCCTGGGAGCCGAGGCTCAGGGGGAAGAAGCGCGCGGCCGCCGCGGCGGCAGCCTGTACCTGGGCGAGGGTGCAGCCGGCCTCGGCGATCAGGGAATCGTTGGCGGCATCGACGCTGCGGATCCTCTTCAGCCGCCCGAGTGCGAGCACCACCTGCTGACCGCTCTCATCCGGGGTGGCGCCGCCGCAGTAGCCGGTGTTGCCGCCGTGGGGCACCACTCCGACGCGCGCCGCGTTGCACAGCGCCAGCACCGCGGCCACCTCGGCGACGCTCGCCGGCAGCACCACGGCGAGCGCGCGCCCTTGGTAAAGATGCCGGTGATCGTGCAGGTAGGGCTCACTCGCCGTTCCCGCGGCGAGCAGTCCCGATTCGCCGACGATGGCGCGCAGCTGCGCGCGCAGGTCTGGCGCGGCCGCGGTCAATTGATGTTGAGGGCCTGAAGCGCGGCGATGCGCTCATCCAGCGGCGGGTGACTCATGAAGAGCCGCTTCAGGCCCCCGCCCACCGGGCCCTCGGCGATGCCGAAGGCGGCGAACTGCTTGGACGGCAGTGGCTCGTGCACGCTCTTCAGGTCCTCCAGCGCGGCGATCATCTTCGGCTTGCCGGCCAGCTGCGCCCCGCCGCGATCGGCGCGGAACTCGCGCCGGCGCGAGAACCACATGACGATGAGGCTCGCCAGCACCCCGAGCACCAGCTGCAGCACGATGACGGTGGCGAAGTAGCCGATGCCGCCGCCGCGGTTGTCATCGGAGCGCCCGCCGAGCAGACCGCCAATGACCCGCGACAGGAAGATCACGAAGGTGTTCATGACGCCCTGCAGCAGCGCGAGTGTCACCATGTCGCCGTTGGCGACGTGCGTCATCTCGTGCCCGAGTACCGCCTCGACCTCATCGCGCCCCATGCGCTGCAGCAGCCCGGTGCTCACGGCCACCAGGGCCGAGTTGCGGCTCATGCCGGTGGCGAAGGCATTCGGGTCCGGCTGCTGGAAGATGCCGACCTCGGGCATGCCCACACCGACGGTGCGCGCGTGGTGCTCGACCACGCCGAGCAGCCAGCGCCCGGTAGGATCGGTCGTCTGCGGGTCGATCACCTGCACGCCCATCGAGTGCTTGGCGACGGTCTTGGACATCGCGAGCGAGATCAGCGAACCGCCGAAGCCGAACAGTGCCGCGAACACCAAGAGGCCGTAGTAGCTCTGGCCGTGCACGGCGAGCCACTGGTCGAGCCCGGTGATGCGGGCCACGATCGACAGCACCAGCACCACGGCGAGGTTGGTGACGACAAAGAGGAAAATGCGTTTCATGACGGGGCCTGCAGCGTTAATGAGGGGCGCGGTCTTTTTGGCAGTCTCGCGTAACGCGATCACTCTACCGTTACGGCGCTACCCTCGCCAGCGTGGGGCCGGCCAGGGGGATTTCAAGGTCGGTGAGCACGGGCCGTCAGCCGGCGACGACTCCGAAAACCCTGCCGAGGAGGTAAGTGGCTGCGCCGGCCGCGCCTCCGATCAGCGCCATGCGCAGCGCGCTCAGGAGGGCGCTGCGGCCGGTGAAGAGCGACAGGCCGAGACCCACGACGAACAGCGCTGCGAGCGTCACCGCGGCCGACTCGAGCACCGCGCGGGTGCCCCCGGCGCGCAGCAGGAATGGCACGAGCGGCAGGGCGGCCCCGGCGGCGAAGGTCACGAACGAGGCGCCCGCCGCCCGCCAGGGGGAGCCGAGATCCTCGGGGTTGAGGCCGAGCTCCTCGCGCGCCAGCACATCGAGTGCCTGCTCGGGGATTGGCGAGCAGCGCGTGGCTCAAGGTGCGGGCCTGCGCCAGCTCCAGGCCCCGCGCCTCGTAGATCAGGGCGAGCTCCTCGGCCTCTTCCTCCGGATACTCCGCCAGTTCCTCGCGCTCGAGCGCGATCTGGTGCTCGTACATCTCGCGCTGCGAGCGCACCGAGACGTATTCCCCGCACGCCATGGAGAGCGCTCCGGCGAGGAGCCCCGCGGCCCCGGTCATCAGTACGCCGGCGCTCGTGACGCCCGCGCCGGCCACGCCGAGCACCAGGCTCGCGTTGGAGATCAGGCCGTCATTGACGCCGAACACCGCGGCCCGCAGGTTGCCGCCGACGGCGCTGCGGTGACGCGCGCCGACCTGCACCGAGGAGGTCGGCATCGGGTGACCGGCAAGAGCTGCGGGGGCGCTGTAGACCGACAGCCCGCGCACCTTCATCGCCGCGAGCACCGTGCTCAGGCGGCGCACGCCGAACAGGTGCACCAGCCGCGCCACGAGGCGCGCGCGCAGGGAGGGCACGAAGGGTGGCGGGAGTTTGCCCGCGCGGCTCCAGGTGCCGGCCTGCTCCTCGGCGGCCTGGGCGAGCTTTAGGAACAGTTCACGCTTGCGCGGATCGGGCTCGACGGCGGCGATGCGCTGGTACAGCCACGCCGATTCCTTTTCGTGGTACCAGCTGTCGAGCTCGCGGGCGGTCAATACTCTTCCCGCTGGTCGCCGTCCTCGTCCTCATCGTCATCATCCCAGTCATCGTCGTCGTCTTCGTCGTCCTCGTCGTCATCAAGATCATCATCGTCCTCGTCCTCATCGCCGGCGTCGGACTCCGACCACCCTTCCGGCTCCTCGATGCGGTCGAGGTCCATCTCGTGCCAGGCCTCGATGTCGAGCTCCTCGATGTCACCATCGAGATACTCGATTTCCACGAGTTCAGAATCCTCGTCCACCGACAGGACGCGGAAGGATTCTTCTTCTTCGAGGTTTTCGTACCACTGACCGGCAACCGGTTCGTAATCTCTGCTCACCGCGACAGCCACCTGTGTTATTCGTTCGACGCCGATAAGTGTAGGGGCTGCGCTGTCCTTGGGCAACGCACCTCGAATGCGTATAGTTTTCATTCATATGACTGCCCGCGCTCCCGATCCCGCAGCACCCTTAAGCCAGGCGCGACTCATCGTCGTGAAGGTCGGCTCGGCGCTGCTGGTCGACGGGGACAGCGGCCGTGTCAACCGCGCCTGGCTCGAGACCCTGATCGAGGATCTCCTGCGGCTGCGCCGGCGCGGGCAGAAGGTGATCCTGGTGTCCTCGGGCGCGATCGCGCTCGGGCGGCGCCGCCTCGGCCTGAAGGCCGGTCCGCTGCGGCTCGAGGACAGCCAGGCCGCCGCGGCGGTCGGCCAGATCCGCCTGGCGCACGCCTACAAGGAGCTGCTCGAGGCGAATGACGTTACCGTGGCGCAGGTGCTGCTCACGCTGGAGGACAGCGAGCGGCGCCGCCGCTACCTCAACGCGCGCGCCACGCTCGAGTCGCTGCTCGCGCTCGGGGCGCTGCCGGTGATCAATGAGAACGACACCGTGGCGACCGCTGAGATCCGCTACGGCGACAACGACCGCCTCGCGGCACGCGTGGCGCAGATGGCGAGCGCGGACTGCCTGGTGCTGCTCTCGGACGTCGATGGTCTCTACAGCGCCGACCCGAACAGCGATCCGGGCGCACGCTTCATCGGCGAAGTGGCGCACATCACCCCCGAAATCGAAGCGATGGCCGGGCACGCGGCTTCCGGGGTCGGCACCGGCGGCATGCGCGCCAAGATTCTCGCCGCGCGTATCGCCGTGGCCGCCGGCTGCCACATGTGCATCGCCGCCGGCGCGCATCCGCATCCCCTCAGGCGCATCGAGGAAGGGGCGCGCAGCACCTGGTTCCTGCCCTCGGCGACGCCCGCGGCGGCGCGCAAGCAGTGGATCGCCGGCACCCTGCGCCCCTCCGGCGCGCTCATCATCGACGCCGGCGCCCTGCGGGCCCTGTTCGAGGGCCGCAGCCTGCTGCCGGCCGGCGTCACCGCGGCGCGCGGCCGCTTCGACCGCGGCGACACCGTGAGTGTCTTCAGCGCCGAGGGCGCGGAGATCGCGCGCGGCATCGTCGCCTATTCCGACGCCGACGCGGCCCGCATCATGGGGCGCCGCTCCGGTGAGATCGCCGACATCCTCGGCTTTCGCGGGCGCGACGAGATGATCCACCGCGATGACCTGGTGCTGCTGCGTCACGAGGCGCGCCTGCCCGGGGCGCCCCTGCACGAGACCGGCGGCTGAGCACGACCATGGATGCCGCGCACCTCGGTGAGCTGATGGAGCGCCTCGGGCGCGAGGCACTGGCGGCCGCGGCGGTGCTCGCCCGCACGCCCGGACCGCAGAAGGACGCCGCCCTCGGCGCGGCCGCCGCCGCCGTGCGGGCCAACGTGGCGGGGACTCTCGCCGCCAACGAGCAGGACATGGCGGCGGCGCGGCGCCAGGAGGTCAGTGCGGCGCGCCTGGATCGCCTGCACCTGGATGGCGCGCGCCTGGAGGCGATCGCGCGCGGCATCGAAGCGGTGATCGCGCTGCCTGATCCGGTGGGCCGCGTGGTGGCGTCCTGGGAGCGTCCCAACGGCCTGCGCATTGAGCGCGTCAGCGTGCCGCTCGGGGTGATCGGTATCATTTACGAGAGCCGCCCGAACGTTACCGCGGATGCCGGCGCCCTGTGCCTGAAGTCTGGCAACGCGGTGATCCTGCGCGGCGGCTCCGAGAGCCGGCACTCGAGCGCCGCGCTGCACGCATGCCTCTTGAGCGGGCTGAAGGCGGCGGGACTGCCGCCGGGCTGCATTCAGCTCGTGCCCACCCCCGATCGCGCCGCCGTGGGCTACCTGCTCGCCGGTATGGGCGAGTACCTGGACGTCATCGTGCCGCGCGGCGGCAAGGCGCTCATCGAGCGCGTGCAGAAAGAAGCCCGCGTGCCGGTGATCGGCCACCTGGAGGGCAACTGCCACGTCTACATCGATCGCGACGCGGACGTGAACATGGCGCGCGCCATCGCGCTGAACGCCAAGATGCGCCGCACCGGCATCTGCGGCGCGGCCGAGACGCTCCTGGTGGACGAGGCGTGCGCGGCGACGCATCTGGCCCCGATCGTCGCCGACCTCCTGGCGGCCGGGTGCGAGGTGCGCGGCGATGAGCGCGTGCGCGCGCTCGATGCGCGCGTGCGTGCGGCGAGCGAGGCGGATTGGTACACGGAGTACCTCGACGCCATCATCGCCGCGCGCGTGGTGGCCGGGGTGGATGCGGCCATCGCCCACATCGCGCGCTACGGCTCGGCGCACACCGAGGCGATCGTCACCGACAATGCCGCGACCGCCGAGCGCTTCCTCAGCGAGGTCGACAGCGCCATCGTGCTGCATAACGCCTCCACGCAGTTCGCCGACGGCGGGGAGTTCGGCATGGGGGCAGAGATCGGCATCTCCACCGACCGTTTCCACGCCCGCGGGCCGGTCGGCGTGGAGCAGCTGACGAGCTACAAGTACGTGGTGCGCGGCAGCGGCCAGGTGCGCCCCTAGGCGTGCCCGTCAGCGCTGCGGGTGCGCGTGCGTGGCCTCGGCCGCCGGCGCGGCGCAGCGTTCGCAGTTGACCCAGCCGGAGTCACCGTTCAGGTAGTGCTCTTTCTTCCAGATCGGCAGGCGGTGCTTCACCTCGTCGATGATGTAGCGCGCCGCGAGGAATGCCTCGTGACGGTGCGGCGCGCTCGCCCCGACCCACACGGCGGTCTCCCCGATGGCCAGGTCCCCCAGCCGGTGCGCGCAGGCGGCGCGGGTCACACCGAAGCGCTCGAGCGCTTCACGGATGACGCGCTCGCCCTCGCGCACCGCCAGCGCCTCGAAGGCCTCGTACTCGAGATGGCGCACCTGCGCCCCCTCGCTGTGATTGCGCACCCAGCCCTCGAAGCAGGCAAAGCCGCCGCAACCGGGATCCATGAGCTCGCGGCGCAGCTGCGCGGAATCGAGCGGCGCGTGACTGAAGCGGAAAATGCCCGCGGCGGCCATGGCGCGCGCTAACCCCCGGCCACCGGCGGGATGAACACCACCGTATCGCCCGCGCGCAGCGGTGTCGTCCAGTCGGCGAACTCGCTGTTGATCGCCACCCGCAGGCTGTCGCTTGCGAGAGTGAACGGGTAGCGCTGCCGCAGCTCCTGGTAGAGCTCCTGCGGCGTGCCGGCAGTGCTTGCGAGCGCTTCCTCGCGCCGCCCGGCCTGTTCGCGCAGCAGCGCATAGTACTGCACCGTCAGTGGCTTCGATTCGGGCATGGTCTTGTGCGTGAGGCGGTGACTGGCGGCGCCATATTCGTCGGGTGTATTGACGTTGTCGAGGGCGCGCGGGTGCGGCTCGTCGAGCAGGTGTGCCCCGTTCTCGATCAGGAATTTGCGCGGGCAGTTCCTGCCGGCGTGCACGTATTCCTCGAGCAATGCGTGGCTGCGGGGCTCGTAGATCGCACACAGCGGCTCGGGCAGGCCATCGTGGCTTGAGCGGTAGGCGGTGGCCACCGCATCGGGCGACCGCGCCGCCACCAGGTGCGCAAGCGTCGCCGCATCGAGCAGTGGCAGATCGCATGCGAGCACCAGCCAGGCGGCGTGCGGGTGACTTTCCTGTGCGGCGAGGATGCCTGCCACGGGACCCAGGTCGGCGAGCCGGTCCGTGATCTGCGCAAACTGCGCGCGCACCGGATCGGCTTGCTGCGCGGCGCGCACCGAGATCCAGGCGCGCTCCACCTCGGTACCGATCAGTCCCATGGCGCGCTCCAGCTGCGTGGCTCCTGCGTAGGCGAGTGTTGCCTTGTCCTGGCCCATGCGCGTGCTGCGCCCACCGGCGAGCACCAGGCCGTAGAGGGGGGCGCGCACCTCAGTCCCTGCTGCGACGCACGAAGGGGCGGCGGCCGCCGGATTTCTCCAGCAGGCGCACGCTCACGATCTCTATGTCGTGCGAGAGCGCCTTGCACATGTCGTAGAGTGTCAGCGCCGCCACCGTCGCCCCGGTCAGCGCCTCCATCTCAACTCCGGTGCGGTGGTGCACCGCCACGCGGCAGCGCACCACGAGCTCACCGGCCCGGGCGTGCTCGACCTGGACTTCGCACTTCTCAAGTCCCAGCGGGTGGCAGAAGGGGATCAGCTCATGGGTGCGCTTGGCGGCCATGACGCCGGCGATGACGGCGGTGTCGAATACCGGGCCCTTCTTGGTGCGGTGGCCGCTGGCGCGCAGCGCCCGCGCCACCGCCGGCGGCAGCGCCACGCGCGCCTCGGCCAGCGCGCTGCGCAGCGTCACATCCTTGGCGCCGACGTCCACCATGGTCGGGCGGTTGGCGGCATCCAGGTGGCTGAGTTTGCGCCTGGCCATCAGCCACCAATGTAGAACATCTCGACCTTGCGCTCCGCGTGCGTGGCCGGGCTGAGGCTGGCGCGCAGCTCGCTGTAGCGGTCGGTGCGCTTCAGCCATACGGCACGCATGATCTCCAGCAGCGCCTCATCGCTCGCGCCCCCGCGCAGGGCATCGCGCAGGCTCGTGCCGTGGTTGGCGAACAGGCAGGTATACAGGATGCCATCCGAGGACAGGCGCGCGCGCGAGCAGGCGCCGCAGAAGGGCTGCGATACCGAGGAGATGAAGCCGATCTCGCCGGCGCCGTCGGCAAAGGCGTAGCGCTCGGCGACCTCGCCGCGGTAGGCGCTCTTGAGCGGCGTTACCGGCCAGCGCGCGCCGATCTGGGCGAGCAGGGTGCGGGAGGGCACGACGAGCTCGGAGCTCCAGTGATTGCGGTTGCCGACGTCCATGTACTCGATGAAACGCACGATGACCCCGCTGCCGCGGAAGCGCTCGACCAGGGCGAGCGCCGTGTGGTCATTGACGCCCTTCTGAATGACCGCGTTCACCTTGATGGGAGTCAGCTCGGCGCGGCGTGCGTGCTCGATACCCTCGAGCACCTCGGCCACCCCGCCGAAGCCGCCGCTCATGCGCGTAAACACCGCGTCATCGAGGCTGTCGAGGCTCACGGTAACGCGCTTCAGTCCCGCGGCCTTGAGCTCGCTCGCATAGCGCCCCAGGAGTACCCCGTTGGTGGTGAGCGCCACGTCCTCCACCCCGCTGATCGCGGTCAGGTCACCGATCAGGTCGGGCAGATTCGCCCGCAGCAGCGGCTCCCCGCCCGTCAGGCGCAGCTTGCGTACTCCGAGCTGCACGAAGAGCCGCGCCAGGCGCACGATCTCATCGAAGGACAGCCGCTCGTGCGAGCCGAGGAAGCGGTACTGCTCGTGGAAGGTCTCCCGCGGCATGCAGTAGGGACAGCGGAAGTTGCAGCGATCCATGACCGAGATGCGCAGGTCGCGCATCGGGCGGCTGAAGGTGTCGCGCGGCGCCGGGCGCAGGCTTAAGGGGACGATGACTTCCTCGGAGGGCATGGCTGCAATGAGTATGAGCACCGGGCAGGGGGTTGGCTATCAGCCACAAGGGTGAGCAGTACAGCCCCTCGCGGCCCGGGCAACTTAACGCGCTTATGACCAGCGGTAGAAGCGCGTCACGTGGCCCTTGGGGTAGGTATTGGGGCCGGGAGGCAGTTCCACAAATCCGTCGGTTCCGGCCAGGGCCGTGAAATCGCCGGAGCCGTTGGTGGGGCTCGGCTGCGCCCAGGGACGGCCCCAGTCGTCCTGCTCAAGCTTCACCGGCATGAAGTGGGTGAGGGGGGCGCCGATCTTCACCGGCGCCCCGAGCGCAATACGCTCGGCGGCCCGGCCGCTGTGGCCGAGGCTGCCGAGCAGCGCCGGCAGCACGTAGCGCGTATAGCACACGAGCGCGGACACCGGATTGCCGGGCAGGCCGAAGACGGCCGCACCGGACGGGGCGACGCCGAACCACAGCGGTTTGCCGGGCCGCTGTGCCACGTGGTGGAACACCTCACGCACGCCGAGCTCCTGCAGGACCGCGGGGACGAGGTCGAAGCGCCCCGCGGAGACCCCGCCGGAGAGCACCAGCACATCGTGGGTGCGGAGGTGAAAATTCAGCCGCTCGCGCATTTCGTGCGGGTCATCGCGCAGGTGATCGTCGGCCACCCGCTGGAAGCCGTGCTCGCGCAGCGCACTGACGATGGCGTAGACGTTGGAGCGGCGGATCTGGTGGGCGAGCACCGGCTCTCCGGGCTCGACCAGCTCATTGCCCGTGGAGATGACCGCCAGCATCGGCTGGCTGCTGACGCGGATGCGCGCCATGCCGGCGGAAGCCGCGATCGCGATTTCCGGCGCCCGCAGCTGCACGCCGGAGGCCACCAGCAGCGTCCCCTGACGGGTGTCGCTGCCACGGCGGTGGACGTTGCGCCAGGGCTCGATGCGTGTGCGCGGCGCGAACGTCACGCTGCCGCCGGCCACGGTGTACTCCTCCACCGGCACCACGCAGTCGCAGCCGACCGGCAGCACCGCGCCGGTCATGATCTCGATGCACTGAACGGGACCTGCGAGCGTCAGCGGGGCATCGCCCGCGGCCTGCGTCGCCTGGATGCGCAGGCTCGCGCCGCCCCCGCCTGCCTGGCTGGCGAGCGCCACGCCATCCATGGCGACGCGGTCAAAGGGCGGCTGGTCACGCTCGGCGTAGATGTTCTCGCGCAGCACTGCGCCCGCACACTGCGCGAGCGGCAGCGACTCGATCGGCAGACATTGCAGGTTCTGCCCGATCAGCAGGTCTGCGTCTGCCGGCGTGAGCACTCAGGGCTTCTTGTCGGCGGACCGGGCCTTGAATGCCTTCACCTGCTCGTTGAAGCGATCCGCGACGCTCTGTTCCTGGTCGACCGCCGCGTTGTGCTTCTGCGCTTCCATCTTCTGCATGTCGGTCTTCTGCTGCGGCTTGAGCGAATCGCCGCCCTTGGCGATGGCATCGTCCAGCTCCTTGTCGATGCAGGCCACATAGGCATCGATCGCCTTCTGGTATTCCTTAACCGACTTCTGGCCGGCGAGCATGTCTTCCATGCTCGCCGTGCGTCCGTCGGGGAGGTTGGTGGGGGCGGCTGGGTAGGGGCAGTCGGCATAAGCCGCGCCGGAGAACGCCGCGGTCAGCGCGATCGCAAGGAGTGCCTTCATAAGCGTTGGATCCTGAGGCCGGTGGAAATGGGGTCGTTATCTTAAGAGGCGCCCGCCCGGGGTGGCTACTTCAACCTGCGCCGGTCGCCCGGCGCCGCCTTCGGGCACAGGTAACACTCGCGGGTATGGTCGTTCACCACCCCGACGGCCTGCAGGTAGGCATAAATGATGGTTGAGCCCACGAAACGGAAGCCACGCTTAAGCAGGTCCTTCGAGATGGCGTCGCTCGAGCTCGGTGCGCGCCGGGACCGCCCCGCGGCGCGGCCGGTTGATGCGCGGTGCGCCCCCGGTGAAGGACCACAGGTAGCGGTCAAAGGAGCCAAACTCGCGCTGCACGGCGAGGTAAGGCCTGCGCGTTGGTGACCGTAGACTCGATCTTGAGGCGGTTGCGCACGATGCCCGGATCGCGCATCAGCGCCGCCCGACCTCGGCGCATCGATGCGGGCTACCTTGCGCGGATCGAACCTTGCGAAGGCGCGCCGGTAGGCGCGCCGCTTGTGCAACACGGTGGACCAGGACAGCCCGGCCTGCGCGCCCTCGAGGATCAGCATCTCGAACAGCAGCCGGTCACCATGCACCGGGCGGCCCCACTCCTCGTCGTGGTAGCGCAGGTATTCGGGGTCATCGGCCGGGACCCAGTGGCAGCGCCGCAGGACGGGGGTGGGCGAGCGTTTGCGTGCAGCGGCAGCCATAGGAAGGATCCTGGCGGGGAATCTTGTACGATCATCGCAGAGGCGGCGTGCGGAAATCGATGCCACCGGGCCTGCGCCGGAGCACCCGGACATGAGGTAGCGGGGGCGCAACGGCGTGGCCGTGAGCCGGCGCTGCGGAGACAGCAAGCGCGTGATGACACATCGGCGGTGGGCAGCCCTCGCCCTGCTCGCGGAACTCGTGTGCGCCCCCGTGCTGCGGGCCCAGGGCGGACCGCCGTTGCTGACCACTGACACGGGGACCCCGGGCAATGCCAACTGGGAGATCAACGTGGGAGCGATGGCGACCCACACATCCGCGGGCACCTCCTCGCAGCTGCCGCAGCTGGATGTGAACTTCGGCGTCGGCGATCGCATCCAGCTCACCTACCAGCAGTCCTACATCGTGCAGTCGGGCAGTGCCGCCTCCACGGTGAGCGGCTACGGTAACGCGCTCCTGGGCGTGAAGTGGCGCTTCTTCGACCAGGGGCAGGAGGGCGGCTGGCAGGTGTCGACCTTCCCGCAGTTCGAGACCGCAGGTTCCGCGCGCGCGCAGCGCGAGGGGTTCGCGATCGATGGGCCGCGGCTGCTGCTGCCCGTGGAGGTGACGAAGCGCGTCGGGTCGCTGGATGTCAATCTCGAGGCGGGCTATTACTTCCCGCGCAACGGTCCGGATGAGCGCTTCGTGGGCCTGGCGCTCGGGCGTGAGGTGAATGAGCGCCTGGAGCTCGACGGGGAGATCTACGCCGATCGGGCCTCGGGCGCCCCGCCGGATGATACGACGCTCGATGTGGGCTTCCGCTACAAGCTGCATCCGGCGTTCATCGTCCTGGGCATGGCCGGCCGCAGCATCGCCGGTAACGGCGGCGAGCACGTCCAGTTCATGGGCTACCTCGGCCTGCAGATCCTGCTGAGCGACTACGGCCGCTCGCTGCTGCGCGGACCCTGAGATCAGCTCGGGGTGAGCGGCCCGGGTTCACCGTAGCGGTTGGGGCCGGCGTCCCCGCGTTACACAGCAGATAGGTGAGCCAGAGGGCCCAGACGAGCAGGACCAGAAAATAGAAGGAAACGAACAGGCCGAGCCCACCGCTCGTAAGCGGATCGGCCACGTAGGCCTTCACATAGAGCGCCACTCCGGCCAGGGGAATCAGCGCCAGGTTCCAGCCTCCAAACCACCACAGCGAACGCCCGATATCGTGGAGGCGGCGCGCCGTGACCGAGAGGTTGGGAATGACGAGGATGGCAGTGGCGAGCCAGTTGAGCCAGTCAAACACCGGGCTCACGACACCCAGCAGGCCGAGCACTAGGGCGATGGCGATGCTCACCCAATACATCCACCAGTACTCCGGGCGCCCGGCGCGTCCGGAGAACTGGGCATAGTGCCTCATGCAGTACGTGAACCAGCTCATACGTGTCTCACTTCCCTGTAAGCCATGCGGCGTCCCTCACGGGTGTCGCCGCAGTTCCCGCGCCAGGAGCCAGATCGCGAGCAGCGACAAGGGAATCTCCAGGCCGAGTCCCTGTTTGGTGTAGGTCGAGAATTCACCAGCCAATATCGCACTCGTGAGGCGGATCGCACCCAGGCCCGTGCAGGTGAAGGCGAGCGCGGCAAGGCCTGCGAGTCGCAGCCGCAAGTCGAATGCTCCCCACAGCGCGAGCAGGCCGACCGCGCCTTCAAGGCCGCCATACATCGCGCGCAGCTCGATGGCGCCCGTGGCGTTCAGGGCACCGAGGCCCGCAGTCGCTGCCAGCGCTCCGGGCGCCAGGAACATGTAAATGCCATACGCGAGCCACATGAGGCCGGCGACGACGAGGAAGACACGTGGCATAGACCTGACTCTCGGCTTCGGAGCCTTGGAGGTTGACCGCGCGCCTACGCTACTCCAGCCGGAGGTATTTTGAATACTCGGGGAGATCGTGGCCCTCGCTCGACAGGTCGATGACGGTCGGTCCTGCTTTGGCGTCCTTGCCCGTGATGATGGAGCAGAGCCTGGAAAGCCGCGGGTGCACGCCGCAGATTAAAACTCAAAGAAGTCGCGAGGCCGAATGCAGACTTAGCCGAGGATCGCAGAAAACATAGGAGCGGCGACCGGGCGTTGGAAGAATCATGATTACAGTCTGTAACTAGAGGGTAGCGAATAGAGCCCGGAAATCTACCTCCGGATCTGGGATGAAACCCGCCCTAGAAACAGTACTCAATCATGCGTTCTACAGGGATTTGGCCCGTGAACCGGTACAGGGAGAAATGATGCCAAGCACCTGCAACTGGGCCATCAAGGCCGCAATGCGACTTTGCGGGTTGTTGCTTCTGGCTGCGAGTGGCTGTGGAGGGGGAGATAGCGGCGGCGGGCAACCGATGACTTTGGAGAATCTCTACTGCTTCGGAAGCAGTTCCACCGACGCACTGGGGCCAAACGGAGGGCTGATCCAGGGAATGGACGGCAACTTCTACGGGACGACCTCTGGCGGCGGTATCGGCGGTGGTCCCCAAGACAAGACCGGCTTCTACTCCGGCAACGGAACCATATTCAAGATCACGCCGACCGGTGAGGAGACGGTGTTTCATCTATTCGTCGGCCCTCCCACTGATGTCGCCAACCCGAATGCTCTGATTCAAGGTAGCGACGGCAATTTCTACGGCACTGCGGGCGGCAAAATATTCAAACTCACGCCGGCAGGGGTGGAGACAATCCTGGACACTTCCGACCCACTCCCCAACATCTATGGGCTGATCCAGGGAATGGACGGCAACTTCTATGGCACGACGTCCAACGCTTCGGGCGCGGCGGTATTCAAGCTGACGCCTGACGGTGTTTTTACGACACTGTACACATTTGGCACAGGGGCCGACCCGGGGACCCTGCTCCAGGGTAGCGACGGCAACATTTACGGCGCGACTACCTCCAATTCAGGGACAACGTTCGGAACCATCTTCAGAATCACGCCCGAAGGTGTCGAAACGCTCCTCCATACGTTTGCCGGTCCTCCAGACGACGGATGGAACCCGTTGGCTCTGGTTCAGGGTTCCGACGGCAATCTCTACGGCACGACCGTTGCAGGTGGCGTCAGCGGGCAGATCGATGGCGGTTGGGGCATTGCTTTCAAGCTCACCCCGGAAGGCGTCGAGACTGTGCTCCACTCCTTCACTGCGGGGAGCGACGGTGCATCCCCCGGTGTCGGGCTGTTGCAGGGCAAAGACGGCAATTTTTACGGGACCACGGAGAGTGGGATCTTCAGACTCACGCCGGCGGGCGTGGTTACAGGGCTCTACGCCTTTCCGGGGTACCCTGGTGCCAACCAACCAGAGTCCAAGCTAGTCCAAGGAAGCGACGGCAATCTTTACGGAACGACCTATCAGGATGGGGGAGGCGTCGACCAGGGCGGCTGCTTTTTCAGATTCGTTTTGAACTGAAAGGCTTGGTGCGCGCGTCCGCGGGCGATGACACGGGCCCCGGCATTTTTGAATGTGGCTTTGATCAGACCGCGGCGCCCTAATGCGGTCCCGCGAGGCGGGCATCAGGGAAACGCCAAGAGGGCCCGAAATCCGGCCGACTGGTGACTCAGCGGTCGGTTGAAGTGCACGAAAAGCTGCGCGCCCGGAGAGATTCGAACTCCCGACCCTCAGGTTCGAAGCCTGATGCTCTATCCAACTGAGCTACGGGCGCGAGGCGGGAATTCTACTGGCAATCGGCGGCCGATGGCGCGCGCCGCGCCGCCGGCCGCACAATACGTCCCCTACTCACAAGCCAGCCGGGATAGCCATGTCATTGTTCGACCTGTCCGGAAAAGTCGCCCTGATCACCGGCTCGAGCCGCGGCATCGGCAGGGCCATCGCACAGCAGATGGCGGCGCACGGTGCACGCGTGGTGATTTCGAGCCGCAAGGCCGACAGCTGCGAGGCAGTCGCCGCTGAAATCAACGCCGCCGGGGGCGTCGCGTTCGCCCACGCCTGTCACGTCGGGCACAAGCAGGAACTGCAGTCGCTGGTGGATGCGACCGTGGCGAAGTGGGGGCAGATCGACATCGTGGTGGGCAATGCCGCCACGAATCCGACCTTCGGCCCCTCGATCGACACTCCCGATGAGGCGTTCGAGAAGATCATCCACACTAACCTTCTCAGCAACGTGTGGCTGTGCAACATGACGCTGCCGGCGATGGCCGCCCGTCGTGATGGCGCCATCATCATCGTGTCTTCGGTCGGAGGCCTACTGGGCAGCTCGCAACTGGGCGCCTACTGCATCTCCAAGGCGGGCGACATGCAGCTCGCGCGCAATCTTGCGGTGGAATGGGGGCCGCACAACATCCGCGTCAACTGCATCGCCCCGGGCATCATCCGCACGCGCTTCTCGCGCGCGCTCTGGGAGGACGAGAAGCGTGCGGCCATGTTCGCGCGCATGAGTCCGCTGCGCCGGCTGGGGGACCCGGATGACGTCGCCGGGGTCGCGGTGCTGCTGGCTTCGCGCGCCGGTAACTTCATCACCGGTCAGACGCTGGTGGTCGACGGCGGCGGTGTCATCGGTGGCGGTGAGCCCGTGATGTAGCGGCGTCTCAGGCGGCTGCGCGTCGCAGCGACAGGTAGCCCACGCCCAGGAGCCCAAACCAGAACGGCGCGACGTACAGCGCCACGCGCGTGTCCTCGTCGAGCCACAGCATCGCGCTCACCAGCACGAGAAAGGCGAGCACGGCCCAATTGGCGAACGGTGCGAGCGGCATGCGAAATGGCGCGGCCGCGACCTTGCCCGCACGCACCGCGCGGCGATAGTTGCGGTGTGCCACGAGGATGATGCCCCAGGTCCACAGCGTGCCGATGAGCGCAATGCTCGTGACCCAGGTGAACACGTTCTTCGGTACCACGAGGTTCAGGCCGATGACGATCAGCATGACGGCCGCGGAGGCATGGATGCCATTAGCCGGCACCTGCTGTGCGTTCAGCTTGGCGAACAGCCGCGGCCCCTGGCCACGCTGGGCGAGCGTCCACAACATGCGCCCGGTGCTGAACAGGCCACTGTTGCAGGAGGAGGCGGCCGCCGTGATCACGACCGCCGTGATAATGCTCGCCGCCGCCGGCACCCGCAGCTTGTCGAAGACGAACACGAACGGACTGACCTCGGGGCTGAGCTGGTCCCAGGGCACCACCGACATGATGACGATGAGCGCCCCGAGGTAAAAGATCAGGATGCGCGCGATGATGCCGTTGGTCGCCCGCGGCAGCACGACCGCCGGATTCTCCGCCTCGCCCGCCGTGACGCCGATCAGCTCCACCCCTGAGTAGGCAAACATCACGATCTGCAGCGTCAGGAGCACCCCGAGAAGCCCAAACGGCAGGAAGCCGCCGTGCGTATGCAGGTTGGCGAAGCTCGCCGTGGCGCCAAGCTCTCCTACGTGCAGGAAGATGACCGTCAGGCCCGCGATGATGAGTGCCACGATCGTCACGACCTTGATCAGCGCGAACCAGAACTCCAGCTCGCCGAAAACGCGTACCGCGAGGAGATTCGCGCCGTAGAGCGCTACCAGGGCGATGAGCGCCGGCAGCCATTGCGGCACGGCCGGGAACCAGTAGCGCACGTAGATGCCGATCGCGGTGAGCTCGGCCATCGCAGTCAGCACCCACATGAACCAGTACGACCAGCCCGTCACGAAGCCGGCGAACGGTCCGCAGAACTCCTCGGCGTAGGTGGCAAAGGAGCCGGCCACCGGGCGGTAGGTGAGCAGTTCCCCGAGTGCCCGCATGATGAAGAAGATCGCGACGCCCCCGACCGCGTACCCGAGCAGCAGTCCGGGACCCGCATCGTGGATAGCGCGCGCGGAGCCAAGGAACAGCCCGACGCCGATGGTGCCGCCGAGGGCGATGAGCTGGATGTGGCGGTTGCGCAGGTTGCGCGCCAGAGTCGGTGAGGCGTCGGCCATGGGGAGCGTTTCCTTCGGGTCAGGACCAAAAGAGCATACGGAAACCAGCTAGCGATCTGGCGGCCCGAGCAGCGCGTAGCGGCGCCCCTGGGGCAGCTCGTAGAGCCGCACCAGCGAGGCGGCGCCGCCGGCGATGAGTTCGGCCGCCACGCCATTGCCCGGCTCGGCCACGGTGAGCCAGCGCGCCAGCCACTGCGTCACCGCGCCGCTCGCGTGTCCGGGCAAGAGCACCAGTACGCGCGCCTGCGCACCGCGGGCAACAAACCAGCCGCGCACCGTAGCCGGGTCCGCGTCGATCGAGCACGGTGAAGGACGCTGCGTGGCCGTGATCCATGATGGCGAGTGTCGTCTCGTCCGGGGCGAGGAGTGCGAGCGGCTGTTGCTGCGTATCGGTGCGGACGGCATCCGCCAGCAGGTGCAGGTCCTGGCCGCGGTCGATGACCGGGAAGGCGATGAAAGCGCTGAGCGTGAGGGTCGCGGCATAGGCCCCATAGCTGTAGACCACGCTGTCCTGAAGGTCGAGGCGGCTTTGGGCGCGGCGTGCCGCCGCGAGCGCCGTGACGGCCGCGCCGAGAATGGCTGCGATCGTCGCGAGCGTCGTCGCGACGGGAGCTGCCCGCGCGAGGATCAGAACCACGAGGGCGCCACTCATGAGCAGCACGATGAGGCCGATGAGCCAGCGGGTGCCGGCGAGGCAGGCCCGATCGAGCCGGCCTGGCGCAACGCGTGCATCCTTCAGCCACAGTGCCGCGAGCAGCGCGAAGCCAAGCAGCGCCGGGGCCGCATAGATGTCACGCGCGGTGGCCGCCAGTGACAGCAGCACGAGGAACGGCAGACTCGCGAGCAGGGCGAAGCGCCAGGCAGTGCCTTGCGGGGCCGCGTCGCGCCGGTGCCGCCAGGCGTGCACCAGGCCCGCAGCGCAGATGAGCGTCCACGGCAGCAGGTAGAACGGCAGCTCGATGAAGTACTTGCCAGGATGATTGGGATGACCCGCACTGTAGTTGAGGGCGGCGGGCGCATCGATGTGCGCGAAGCGGCCGGCGAGGTTGCTCCAGAACAGCGTGCGCAGCGCCTCGGCGCCATCCGCCCGCAGCGCGACCGTCCACAGCCATGGTCCGATGATGAGGACCTGGAGCAGAAAGCCGCCGTAGAGCTCCCAGCGGCGCAGTTCCGTCCAGCGTCGCTCCCACAGGATGAGGCCGGCAAACACCAGTCCCGGCACGAGCCACCCCGGAGCACTCTTGGCCATGAAGCCGATGGCGGCCCCGGCGTGCAGGAGGGCGTAGCCCCAGGCCTTGGCGCGCCCGGGCGGGGCGCTGTAACCGCGCCATAGCCCGAGGAGCGCGAGCGCATTGCCCGCGAGCAACGCAGCATCCGGGGCCAGCCAGCTCGTGACGCGGTACAGGGTGAGGGCGCTGCCGGCGACGAGAGCGGCAAACAGCGCTGCGCCCTCGGCCACGCCCATGGCACGGGCGAGGGCGGCCAGTGCCAGTGCCGTCACGAGCGCGCACAGCAGCAGCGGGGCGCGCGCACCGGAGGGTGAGTCGCCGAAGACGGCGATGCCGGCGGCCGCCATCCAGTAGCTGAGCGGGGGCTTCTCCAGGAACGGGGAGCCGGCCAGCTGCGGGAGCGTGCGGTCGCTCTGGTGGCTCATGCGCCAGGCGATATCGGCCTCGCGAGGTTCATCGGGCGTCCACAGCCCGCGGCCGAACAGACCCACGAGCCACAGCGGCGCGAGCGCCAGCACGATCGCGAGCGCCAGGCGCGCGCGTGCATCGCCGGCACGCGCGGCACTGTTCAGGGCGCCTCCGCCGGCTGCGTAACGCGGGCAGGCGCGGCGAGGTCCTGAGCCTCGAGCCAGCGCTCGAGCGGGGCCGTGTCGAGCTTCATCAGGTGCAGTCCGAGCTTGGAGCGCCGCCAGAGGATGTCCTCGCAGGTGAGCGCGAATTCCTCACGCACCAGGTACTGCAGCTCACGCTCGTACAGCTGCGGCAGCACCTCTGCACCCAGTTCCGCCATGCCGGCCGCAGCTCCGAGCACGCGCGTGATGCGGGTGCCGTAGGCATGCGCGTAGCGGCGACGCAGGCTCCCGGGCAGCCACGGGTAGCGTCGCTCGAGTGTGCGCAGAAACACGGCAAAGCTGCCCTCCGGCATGTCCCCGCCGGGCAGCACGGCGGTGGCGGTCCAGGACGGCGCCACCTTGCCGAGGGCCGTCGCCAGCAGGTGCACGGCATCCTCGGAGAGTTTGCGGTAGGTCGTGATCTTGCCGCCGAACACTGACAGGAGCGGCGCGGGCTCGCGATCCAGTTCGAGCGCATAGTCGCGCGTGACGCTCATCGGATCGCTCGACTCGTCCTTGAGCAGCGGCCGCACGCCCGAGTAACTCCACACCACGTCCGCAGGCGTGACCGGCTGCCTGAAGTAGCGGTCCGCGAGCGCGCACAGGTAGCCGACCTCATCGGCATCGATGCGCACCTGCGCCGGGTCACCGCGATAGTCGACGTCCGTGGTGCCGAGCAGGGTGAAGTCGTGCTCGTAGGGGATCGCGAACACGATGCGGCGGTCCTCGTTCTGGAAGATGTAGGCGAAGCGGTGCTCGAAGAGCCGCGGCACGACGATATGGCTGCCCTTGACGAGACGCACCTGGTGCGCAGCCTGCACCGGAGTCGCATGCGTCACGAAATCGCTCACCCACGGGCCGCTGGCATTCACCACGGCGCGCGCGCTGACAGTGAACTCACCGTGACGATCGCGCAGCCGCGCGAGCCACGCGCCGTGCTGCGCACTCAGGCCCTCGCAGCGCGTGCGGGTCAGAATCGCAGCGCCACGCGCCTGCGCGTCGAGGGCGTTGAGGACTACGAGGCGTGCATCATCGACCCAGCCGTCCGAGTACACGAAGCCACGCCGATAGCCAGGCTTGAGCGGCGCGCCGGCGATGTGCTCGTCCAGGTCAATCGCGCTCGAGGCCGCCAGGTGCGCGCGCCTCGCCAGGTGGTCATAGAGGAACAGTCCGGCGCGGATCATCCACGCCGGGCGCAGGTGCGGGGCATACGGCATGACGAAGTGCAGCGGGCGCATGATGTGCGGCGCCGCCGCCAGCAGCACCTCGCGCTCGCGCAGTGCCTTGCGCACCAGCGCGAAATGGAATTCCTCGAGGTAGCGCAGACCGCCGTGGATCAGCTTGGTGCTGGCGGAGGAGGTATGGGCGGCCAGGTCGTCCTGCTCGCACAGCACCACGCTCAGCCCACGCCCGGCGGCATCGCGCGCGATGCCGGTGCCATTGATGCCCCCGCCCACCACCAGCAGGTCGCAAGCGACGGGTTTCACTCCCGGCGCGGCGTGTGCCGCCCGTAGTAGTCCGGATAGTCCTCGCTCAGACCTTTGAAACGGCGGTGAATCCACAAGTACTGCTCGGGCGCGATGCGCACCTGGGCCTCGATCATACGGTTGAAGCGCGCAGTGTCGCTCACCGGGCACTCGCTCGGGAAGTTCTCCAGCGGCGGGTGGATGGTGGCAAGGTAGCCCTGCGAGCCGGGCAGGCGCTGCAGGAAGTAGGGCAACACGGCCGCCCCGGTCGTGCGCGCGAGACGCGAGGTGAGGGTGTTGGTGGCGGCCGGAATACCGAACAGCGGCACCATTTCAGCCCCCTTCTTGCGGTAGCTCTGGTCCGGGGCATACCAGACGCACTCGTTCCTGCGCAGCGCGGAAATGAAGGCACGGATGTCATCCTTCGGGATCGGCCGCCCGCCGTAGCCGGTGCGGAAGCGCTCGAGCGCATACGCCAGCACCTCGTTCTTGGTCGGCCGGTACAGGAACTTCACCGGCGCGATGGCGAGCAGCGTGCGCCCGGCGAGCTCGAGGGAAGTGAAATGCGCGGTCAGCAGGATCACGCCGTTGCCACGCGCGAGCGCCGCATGCAGGTGCTCCGCCCCCTCGATGCGCACGATCTTTTCCAGCTGCCGCGGCGTGATCCACCAGGCGAGCGGCACTTCCATGAGCGCCATGCCGAGGCTCTTGAAGTGCTCATCGAGCAGCCGCTCCCGACCGGCCTCATCCAGTTCCGGGAAGCACAGCTCGATGTTGCGACGTGCGGTCCTCACGAAGCGCAGCGGCAGGTGGCGCAGCGCAGTACCCAGGGCCCGTCCGAACGCGAGCAGCGCCGGGAACGGCAGCAACGCGAGCAGGCGCAGCAGTCCCAGGCCCGCCCAGGTCGGCCAGTAGCGGGGCGCGAATAGCCGCATTCGCATCCGTTCGCCTTGAGGTTTCACACGCATGCCCGGTTGCGCGAGAGAATACCCGATTCCCGCAGGGCGACTATGATCCAATGCGCGCCCATGTCATCCCTGCTGCGACAGATTCGCCTGCCGATCGCCGCCCTGTTGCTCCTCGTGCTGGCCGGGCTCTTCGGCCCGTCCCTCTGGCAGCATTACCTCGGGGCGCTGACGCGCCGCAGTGCTCCGCTCTACCTGCCACGCGAGCGCATGCGCGGAGGCAACGAGCCTCTGGCGCCGCGGGTGGTGCCGCAGCTCGAACAGCTCGAGCCGCAGGCACTGGAGCAGGCCGCCCGCTACGCCGCCGATCACGGCACGCGGGCGCTGATCGTGGCGCGCCACGATCACATCGTCTTCGAGCGCTACTGGCAGGGGACGGACTTTGACACCCTGAGCGAGGCGCAGGGATTCGCGCCGCTGCTCGCCGTCCTCGCCACCGGCAGCGCGATCCAGCACCGCCGCATCGGTTGGCCGGATGAGCCCTTAGCGCTGCTGCTGCCGCAGTGGAGCGCAGATCCGCGGGGCGCCATCACCGTGCGCAACCTCCTGCAGCAGTCGAGCGGTCTCGCGGCGCCCGCGGCACTGAACGAGGCGCACGACCTCAGCGCTGCGGCGCTCGGCAGCCCGCTTGGCACCGCGCCCGGCACCGTGCGCCTGATGCAGCCGGTCAATGCCCAGCTGCTCGCCCTGGTGCTCGAGCGCGCCACCGGTGAGCGTTACGCGGACTACCTGTCCGCCGCGCTGTGGCGGCGCCTCGGTGCGGCAGATGCCTGGCTGTGGCTCGACCACGAGGGTGGCATGGTGCACGCCGACTGTTGCCTGATCGCCCGCCAGGGCGACTGGATCCGCGTCGGGCAGATGCTGGCGCGCGACGGCAACTACCGTGGTTCGCAGGTGCTGCGCCCGGGGTGGGTGGACTTCATGAGGATACCGGCCAGGAGCGATCCGGACTTCGGTGCTCTGGTGCGTATTGCGCTGCATCCGCTTCCCGGCAGCGGCGCGCAGGGCTATGCCAGCGCGGATACCTTCGTGGTCGAGGGACGCGGGGGTAACCGACTGTGGATCGTGCCCTCGCTGCAGCTGGCGATCCTGGCTACCGGGGATGCGCGGGGGCGGGATCCGCAGTGGGATGATGCGCGCATCCCGAACCTCATCATGCGTTCCGCCCACGATTACCTGCCACCGGCCGCGCGCCCGGGCGGCGACCTCTCGACACTCGTGCCCGGCCACTAGGCGCGGGCGCATTCCAGCAGGACCATCGGTGCGCCGCCAACTCGGAGCGTTGTTTCTCTTCTGCGTGATCGACACGCTCGGCTTCGGCATTCTGATCCCGCTCGTGCCCTACATGGCGCACCACTTCGGGGTCGCGCCGCAGTACATCACGCCGGTGCTGGGCAGCTACTCGCTATGCCAGCTCCTCGCCGCGCCCTGGTGGGGGCACATGAGCGATCGCTACGGGCGCCGCCCGATTCTCATGAGCAGTCTTGCCGGTGCCTGCCTGTCGTACGTGCTGCTCGCACTCGCGCAGAACATCTGGTGGCTGCTCGCCTCGCGCATGCTGGCCGGGTTCATGGCCGGCAACATCGCCGCCGCCTTCGCCTACGCGTCCGACGTCAGCCGGCCGGAGAAACGCGCCGCGACGCTCGGGCTCATCGGTGCTGCCATCGGCATCGGCTTCTCCCTCGGGCCGCCGATCGGCGGGCTGCTCGCGGGCAACGATCCCAACAGCGCAAATTTCCTGGCCCCGGCGCTCGTATCGATCGCGCTGAGTCTTGTGGCCATATTGCTGGTGCGCTTCGTGCTGCCGGAGAGCCACCCCGCAGCGGCGGCGGACGCACACACGGGGCGCGGCACGCCACGCGCCGCCTGGCAGCTGCTCCGGGAGCGCCCGATGCTGGCACGGCTCGCGGGCGCCACGCTCGCCGTTACCTATTCGCAGGCGATCCTCGAATCGATCTTCGCGCTCTGGGCACTCAAGCGCTACGGCTTCGGGCCTTTCGCGGTCGGATTCCTGCTCTTCGGCGTGGCGCTGCCGGCTCTCATCATGCAAGGCGGCCTGGTGCGAATCCTCGCACCGCGCCTCGGTGAGGCGCGCCTGGCAATGTGGGGCGTGCTCGCCTACGTCGCCGGACTCATCATCGTCAGCCAGGGCGCCACGGTCAGCGTGACGGTCGCGGGACTTCTCCTGTGCGGCACCGGGCTCGGCGCCTACAACCCCTGCGCGTTCGCGCTCGCCTCGCAGCAGTCACAGGGGAACGACCGCGGCGCGGTGGTGGGCGCCTACGTGGCAAGCGGCAGCCTTGCGCGCGTGCTCGGGCCGTTCACCTCCGGACCGATCTTCGCCTTTCTCGGCGCTGCCGCGCCGTTCCTGGTCGGGGCCTGCGTGACGCTGCCGGCCGCATGGCTGGTGAGCCGCGCGCGCCCGGCGCCGCAGCGCAGTTAGAGGGCCACCTCGATCGTGCCATCGACGATGCGCACCGCGTGGGTCGGCAGCGGCACGTCGGCCGGCGGCCCGAGCACGCGCCCGTCGCGGATGTCGAAGGAGGCGCCGTGCAGCGGGCACACCAGACGCGTGGCGCGCAGCCGGCCTTCGCACAGGCGCGCATGCGCGTGGGTACAGATATTGTCGAGGGCGAACACGCCCTCGCGGGTGTGGCAGATTACGAGTTCCGTGCCCGCAAGCGTGCAGGTGCGCATGCCGCCGAGCGGGACCTCGGTGAGCTTCATCACCGCCTGGAACTCAGCCACGACGAGGCTACAGCTCGATCTCGGTCTCGAAGATGGAGACCGCCTGGCCGCTGATCCAGACGCCCGCCAGCGCCTCTCCGGTGAACTCCAGCTCCACCTCCACGCGCCCCGGGCGGTGGAGCGAGTGTCCCTGCACGCCCGAGAAGTGGGCGCGCTCGCGCGACTTCTCCAAGAGCCCGAGCTGCGCAAGATAGGCGCCGAGGAGACCGTGGGCGTTACCGCTCACCGGATCCTCGTTGATGCCGAGCGCCGGACAGAACATGCGCGACTCGGTGAGGTGATCGCTGTCCTCGGGAGTGAGCGCGAACACGAAGTAGCCGGCGGCGCCGAGCTGCGCGGACAGGGTCGTGAGGCGCTGCATGTCCGGCTTCAGATGCTTGAGCGGCTCAGGTCCGCGCACCCCGATCAGCAGGCGCGTGCCGGTGGCGCCCACGATCCGCAGCGGCAGCCGCGGGTCGAGGCTGGCAGAGTCGAGCGCCAGGGCGTCGAGCACCGCGAGGCGCTCGCGGTCGTTGAGCTCGCGGCCGAGCTGCGGTGGGCTGCGGCGGATCGCGATCCGGCGCTCGGCACCGGTGCCGCGCACTTCGATGTCGACGATGCCGGCTTTGGATTTCTGGCGCTGCCAGCGCGGCGCATCATGGCGGCGCGACAGTACGTACTGCGCGGCCACGGTGGCGTGACCGACGAAGCCCGCCTCGCTGCGCGGCGTGAAGAAGCGGGCGCGCACGGTGTGGTCGTCGGCGTCGGCGGACAGCACGAAGGCGGTCTCGGCGTTGTTGAGCTCGCGTGCGATCGCCAGCATCTGTGCTTCACTCAAGGCGTCGGCATTGAGGACCACGCTGGTCGGGTTGCCCGTGAAGGGCTCGCGGGTGAAGGCATCGACCTGGTGAACCTGGATCTTGCGTGTCATTTTTCCGTATCCACCCTGCGGACCTGACGCCGCATTGTAAGCCGCGGCGTGATCATAGGCGCAGTCCGGCTGGGCTGCCGTGTAATACTCCTCGGGCGTTCGTCCGGCAGGAGGCGGCAGGCATGGACATCGGCGTCGAAATCAGCTTCTACCCGCTGCGCGCAGAGTATGCGCCACCCATCCGCGAGTTCATCGGGCGGCTCAACCGCGATACGCGGCTGCGCATCGTCACTAACAGCATGAGCACGCAGGTGTTCGGCACGTACGAGGAGGTGATGGCGACGCTGACCCGCGAACTGCGTGCCAGCTTCGACAACCTGGGCGCCAAGGGTGAAAAGGCGGTATTCGTGATGAAGGTGCTCGGGCCGCTGCCGGGCGCCTGATGCCGCAAGGCCGTTGACTGGGCTGGCGGGTCGCATGGCGAACCGGCAAACTAGCAGATCCGGGGCGTGTGCGCCTCAAGCAATTCTTACGGCGATCGGGGTATCTGCATGGCGCTTTTGCGAGTCGTGGACCGCGATGGAGTGGAACACGAGGTCGAGGCTAAGACCGGCCTCAAGGTGATGGAGAATCTGCGCGAGCTCGACTACGGCGTTGCCGCGATCTGCGGCGGGATGTGTTCCTGTGCTACCTGCCACGTATACGTCGACCCGCAGTGGGTCGCGCGGCTGCCGGCGATGATGTCCGATGAGAAGGAACTGCTTTCGGAGCTCTCGCATTATCAGGAGAACTCGCGGCTCTCCTGCCAGCTCGACTTCACCCCCGAACTCGCCGGCCTGCGCGTCAGCATCGCGCCGGACGAATAGGCGCAGCCTCGTGTCCACCCCGACGGTGCAGGTGGAGACCCGCGGTGCGGTGGCGCTCGTGACGCTCAACCGTCCCGAGAGCGCCAACACGCTCAACCTGCAGATGGGCATGGACCTGCTCGCGGCGGCGCTCGCGTGCGCGCGCAACGCTGCGGTGCGTGCCGTGGTGCTTACCGGAGCCGGCCGCAATTTCTCCTTCGGCGGCGATCTGCGCGCCATGGCCTCGCACGACACCGCCGGCGATGATTACATCCGCGAACTCACTACCTACCTGCATGCCGCCATCGCACACTTCACCCGCATGGATGCCCCGGTGATCGCGGCGGTTAATGGCACGGCCGCCGGCGCGGGCGTGGGGCTGGCTGCGATGGCCGATCTTGCCCTGTGTGGTCGCGGCGCCAAATTCAATCTTGCCTACACCGCTGCCGGGCTCACCCCCGATGCCGGCACCTCGTTTCTCCTGCCCCGCATCCTCGGCGCACGCCGCGCCATGGAACTGCTGCTCCTCAATCGCACACTCAGCGCCGAGGAAGCCCTGAGCTGGGGGCTCGTGAACGAGGTGGTCGCGGACGAGGATCTGCAGGGGCGTGCCCTGGCGCTCGCCGAGCAGCTGGCGGCGGGCGCGAGCAGCGCCTACGGCGCCACCAAGCGACTGCTGGCGGCCTCGCTCGGGTCCTTCGAGTCGCAGATGATCCGCGAAAGCGAGACGATCGCCGCGCATGCCGTCGGCGCGGAGGGTACCGAAGGCATCGCGGCCTTCCTCGCCAAGCGCAAGCCGCAGTTCCCGGGCAAGGGACCGCGCTGAAGGCGCGGCGGCGGGCATACCTTGAACTGGTACTACGTTCCGCTGCTCGTAGCCATGGCGCTGATCGCGGCGCGCGTCTTCTTTAAAGTGCGCAGCGCCGGGCGCTCGCGCGCCGAGAGCTGGGATGAGCAGATGATCGGCACGCTGCGCTCTCAGGGCTACGCGCCGTTCAATGACTACGCGGTGGATTTCTTCCTGGCGCTGCCGGACGAGGCGGCCTGCCAGCAGGCGCGGGCACGCCTGGAGCCCGAGTTTGCCGTGGATACCAAGCCGCTGCAGGCCGAGGCCGGTTTCAGCCTGCACGCGACCAAGACCATGCGCCTGATCGTGCCGGACATGCAGGAGATCAGTCGCCGGCTGACGGCGATCGCGACCGAGCTCGGGGGTCGCTACGACGGCTGGGCCGCGTAGCGCGCGCTCAGCGCTTTTCCGCCTGGCGCTTCACCGCCTCGGCGGCCGCCGCGATCGCGGCAGCATCCCCGAGGTAGCGGCTTGCCCTGGGCTGTAGCTGCGCGTCGAGCTCGTAGAGCAGCGGCACTCCGGTCGGAATGTTGAGCTCGGTGATCGCCTCGTCACTCACCCGGTCGAGCATCTTCACCATGGCGCGCAGGCTGTTGCCGTGCGCCACCACCATGACGTTGCGACCGTTGCGCAGCTCCGGGGCGATGCGCGCGTGCCAGTAGGGTAATACGCGCGCCAGGGTGTCCTTGAGGGACTCAGTCGCCGGCAGCTCGGCGGCGGGCACCTGGGCATAGCGGGCATCGAAGCGTGGATGCCGCGGATCATCGAGGCTGAGAGGCGGCGGCGGGATATCGTAGCTGCGCCGCCAGATTTTCACCTGTGCCTCGCCGTGCTGCGCCAGCGTCTGCGCCTTGTTCAGGCCCTGCAGCGCCCCATAGTGGCGTTCGTTGAGGCGCCAGGAGCGCTCGACCGGCAGCCAGGCACGGTCCATCGCATCAAGCATGAGCCACAGCGTGTGGATGGCGCGCTTGAGTACCGAGGTGAAGGCGAGATCCACCGCAAGCCCAGCGCGCACCAGCTCGCGTCCGGCCTGCGCAGCTTCTGCGCGCCCGGCGTCGGACAGCTCGACATCGGTCCACCCGGTGAAGAGGTTCTCCACGTTCCAGGTGCTCTGCCCGTGGCGCACCAGGATGAGCTTGCCGGGACCACTGGTGGTTCTTGCGTCCATGGGCCTTCCTTCAGTTGGCGAGTTTGCGTACCGACTCGACGCCCACGGTGAGGGTAGCAAAGTCGCCCGCACCGGCGGCGCGCATGTCAGTGAGGGTGCGCTGCCAGTGGGCGAGGTCCTTGCCGGCGGCTTCCACCCAGGCGCTGACGCGCGCCTCGGCGCTGCCACGCATCTTGCGCGACAGCACCCGCTCGGTGAGCCGGCGCTGCACGCGCAGCGCCGCATCGCGCAGGCCGCTGCGCGCGATCGCCTGCCAGGGTCCTTCGACCTTCAGCTTTTCGATGCGCGCGCGCAGCCAGTCAAAGCCGATGCGCGTGCCGACCTCGAAATACACGCGCGCCGTCTCGGTGACGCTCACGCGATGCATCGAGGCGATCTCGGCGATGTCGAGCGCGGCGTTGAGGGCTTCGAGGCTGGCAATGTGCACCGCGAGCGGCGCCGGCAGGCCACCCTCGGCGAAGCGCTTGCGGCTTTCCTCGAAGCGCAGCAGCTCCGCCCCGGTCAGGACCTCGTGGATCACGGCCTGCAGGCGCCGCACATCCTCGCGGAACTCGCGCACCGCAGCGGCGACCTGCAGACCCGCGCGCTTGGCGAGCAGCCAGTAAGTGGTGTGGCGCAGCAGGCGGCTGGTCTGGAATACCGCCTCGTACTGCAGGCTCGCGGTGACCTTGTTGTCGAGCGACTCGATACGCTCCCATACGTCGCGCATGGCGAAGATCTCGCGCGCCGCGGTATAGGCGCGCGCGATCGCGGCCGCCTCGGCGCCCGTGTCCTCCTGCGCGCGCGTGACGAACGTCGGCCCCATGCGGTTCACGAGACTGTTGGTGATCGCGGTGGCAATGATTTCGCGGCGCAGGCGGTGCCGTGCGATGGCGCGCGGGAAGCGCTCCTGGATCGGCTTCGGGAAGTAGCGCGCGAGCTCGGCGGACAGGTACGGATCCTCCGGCACGTCGGACGCCAGGAGGTGCGTGTTCAGCCAGATCTTGCTGTAGGACAGCAGGATCGCCAGCTCCGGGCGCGTGAATCCGGTACCGCCCTTGCGCCGCTCGGCCAGCTCCTCGTCCGTCGGCAGGAATTCGAGCGCGCGGTTAAGTTCTCCGGAGCGCTCCAGCAGGCGGATCAGGTGCTGATACTCCGACAGCCGCGCCGCCGACTGCAGCTCGAGCGTGCTGATCGCCTGGCTCTGCAGGTAGTTGTTGCGCAGCACCAGCGCTGCCACCTCGTTGGTCATGCGCACCAGCAGGCGGTTGCGGTCACTGCGCGTGAGGTGGCCCTCGTGCACCAGGGGATTGAGCAGGATCTTGATGTTGACTTCGACGTCGGAGGTATTCACGCCGGCCGAGTTGTCGATGAAGTCGGTGTTGAGCCTGCCGCGGTGCAGCGCGTATTCCACGCGGCCGCGCTGGGTGAGGCCGAGGTTGCCGCCCTCGCCGACGACCTTGGCGCGCAGCTCCTTGCCGTTGACCCGCACCAGGTCGTTGGTGCGGTCGCCCACTTCGGCGTTCGGCTCATCGCTCGCCTTCACGTAGGTGCCGATGCCGCCGTTCCACAACAGGTCGACCGGCATGCGCAGGATCGCGCGGATCACCTCGTTCGGCGCCGCGGTGGAGCTCTCGATGCCGAGCATGGAACGCGCATCCGAGGACAGCGCGATGGACTTGGCGCTGCGCGGGTAGACCCCGCCGCCGCGGGAGATCTTGTCGCGATCGTAGTCGTCCCAGCTGGAGCGCGGCAGCGCAAACAGGCGCGCGCGCTCGGCGAAGCTCACCACCGACTGCGGCTCCGGATCGAGGAAGATGTGGCGGTGATCGAAGGCAGCCTGCAGGCGGATGTGGCGCGAGAGCAGCATGCCGTTGCCGAACACGTCCCCGGACATGTCGCCGATGCCGGCGACCGTGAAATGCGTGCGCTGCGTGTCGATGCCCATCTCGCGGAAGTGACGCTTGACGCACTCCCAGGCGCCGCGCGCCGTGATGCCCATCTTCTTATGATCGTAGCCGGCCGAGCCGCCGGAGGCGAAGGCATCGCTCAGCCAGTAGTGGTACTCGGCCGAGATGGCGTTGGCAATGTCGGAGAAGGTGGCGGTGCCCTTGTCGGCCGCGACCACGAGGTAGGGGTCGTCACCGTCGCTGCGCACCACCTGGCGCGGCGGGGCGATGCGGCCGCCGACGATGTTATCGGTCAGGTCGAGGAGCGCGCGGATGAAGGTCTGGTAGCAGGCGATCACCTCCGCCTGCACCTCCTCGCGCGTGCCACCCGCGGGCAGCCGCTTGGCCACGAAGCCGCCCTTGGCCCCGACCGGAACGATGAGGGTGTTCTTGACGTTCTGCGCCTTCATCAGGCCCAGCACCTCGGTGCGGAAGTCCTCGCGCCGGTCGGACCAGCGTATGCCGCCGCGCGCCACGTAGCCCATGCGCAGGTGTACGCCCTCGACCCGCGGGCTGTAGACGAAGATTTCGAACTTCGGCCGCGGCAGCGGCAGGTCGGGGATCTTGGCCGGGTCGAGCTTGAAGGAGACGTAGGCCTTGGGCTGCCCGTCGGCGCCGAGCTGGTAGAAGTTGGTGCGCAGCGTCGCCTGCACGAGCGTCAGGTAGGCGCGCAGGATACGGTCGTCGTCGAGGCTCGTGACGGCATCGAGCTCGGCGCGGATCTGCGTGGCGATGCTCACGGCCTTGCGGTCGTTGCCGCGCTGGCGCCGCGCGGCCGGGTCGAAGCGCGTCTCGAACAGTCTCACGAGGCTGCGGGCGATGCCCGCATGCCCGGCCAGCGCGCGTTCCATGGAGGCCTGGCTGAAGGGCACACCCGTCTGCAGCAGATAACGGCAGTAGGCGCGCAGCATCACCACCTGGCGCGCGTTCAGCTCGGCGGCCAGCAGCAGGCGGTTGAAGCCGTCGTTCTCGACCGCGCCGCTCCAGGTGGCGCCGAAGGCGTCGCGGAAGATGTTCTCGATGCGCTCGATGTCGATGATGAGGCGGTCGCGGTGCTCGAGCTCGAAGTCCTGTATCCAGGCGGCACCGCCTTCGGGCCATTTGAGCTCGTAGGGCCGTTCGGAGATCACCCGCAGGCCAAAGTTCTCCAGCATCGGCAGCACGTCGGAGATCGGCACCGGCTCCCCGAGCTTCACGATCTTCAGGTGCACGCGCTGCAGCACCTGGCCTGCCGGTCGGTACAGGTTGAGCTTCAGTGCCTTGGGCGCCTGGCGCAGCGTCTCGAGATCATTCAGGTCCTCGAGCACCTCGGCCGGTGTCACGTCCTCCTCGTAGGCGAGCGGGAAGGCGTGGCGGTAGTGCCCGGCGAGGGCGAGTCCCTTGTCCTCTCCCAGCCGATCGGTGAGGACCTCGCGCACGCGGTCCTGCCAGGTGAGTGCGGCTTCCGCGATGCGACGCTCGATCTGTGCGTAGTCGGGCTTCAGCTGCCCGGCCGGATCGGTGCGCACCACCACATGCACGCGCGCATGGCTCGAGCCTGAGATCTGCGCCTGGCTCTCGACCGCCGTGCCGCCGAAGCCCGCGAGCGCGATCTGCTCGATGCGCTCGCGCACCTCGGTGTTGTAACGGTCGCGCGGCACGTACACCAGGCAGGAATAGAAGCGATGGTAGGGGTCGCGCCGCACCAGCAGGCGCACGGTGCGCCGCTCGTAGAGATTCACCACGCCGCGCACGATGCGGATGAGATCGGCGACGCCGGCCTGGAACAGCTCATCGCGTGGATAGGTCTCCAGCACATTGAGCACCGCCTTACCGTCGTGGCTGGCCGGGTCGAGGCCGAAATGCTCGATGACGCGGTCGACCTTGTGGCGCAGCACCGGGATGTCGCGCGGACTGCCGTGATAGGCGGTCGAGGTCCACAGCCCGAGGAAGCGATGCTCGCCGCTGACGTTGCCGCGGCGGTCGAAGGTCTTGACCCCGACATAGTCGAGCAGCTCGCCGCGATGCACGGTGGCCGTGGAGTTCGCCTTGGTGATGATGAGCAGCTCCGGCTCCCGTGCCTTGGCGCGGACCGCGCCGCGCAGCACGGTCGCGGTGGCGCGCTGGCCGGCGCGCCGCGCCGTGCTCAGGATGCCAAGACCGGAGGCGCGGTCGGGAACCAGGCGGTCCTCGCTGCGGCCGCGCTCGAGGCGGTAGTGGCGGTAGCCGAGGAACACGAAGTGGCCCTCGTCCATCCACTCGAGGAGGTGCGACACCTCGTTCACGTCCGTCGGCAGCAATGCGGGCGGGTCCGCGGCCAGCGAGTCAATGACCGCGCGTACGCGTGCGCGCATGGCGCGCCAGTCATGGACCGCCACCCGCACGTCCCCAAGCGTTGCCTCGAGGTCGCGCTGCAGCTTCTCGAGCTGCTGCGCATCGGTGATGCGGTCTATCTCGTAGAGCTGCCAGGACTCGGCACGCGCAGGCCCGCCGCCATTGGCGCCGAGGTCCAGGAGCCGTCCACGGCGGTCGCGATGCACCTGCAGCACCGGGTGCACGATCAGGTGCACGGCGAGATTGGCGCGCGCAAACGCCATACCGATGGAATCGACCAGGAAGGGCATGTCGTCGCTGACCGTGAGCACGAGCGTATGGGGAGACTGAAAGCCATCGCGCTCGGCCTGCGGGTTGAAGACGCGCACCAGCGGGCGCTGCCCGGGACGCTCGGAGGCAAACCTCAGGTGCGCGAGCGCCGCACGCGACAGTCCCCGCGGCTCACGTGCCGCGAGGTCCTCCTCGGCGACTCCGTGGAAATAGCTGCGCAGGAAGCGCTGCGCGAGCCCCGGGCGGCCGCCGTTGCTCGGGGCGCTGCGCGCGATGCGCTCGATGAGCGCGACGCGCGCGGCGGGAATGCTGTGGAGCAGCCGGTTATCGTCGGCAGAGGCGGCGTGCATGCGCGGTCATCCTTGCTCTTCGGGGCAGGGCAGCGTTACGCGCGCCGGCGCGCATCTTATGGCACAGCAGCACCGTTACCGATCCCCCGGTTATTGCGGCGCGCGATTATACATGCGGGCGGGCTGGTGGGGCGCGGCGGGGATCTCGCCCGCCCCGGGCGGCTATAATAATGATTGCCCGCGCAACGATCTGGAAAGCGAAGGATGGCCATGAGCGACCTGCCTGACAACCCGATGGGCACGGACGGCTTCGAGTTCGTCGAGTACACCGCCCCCGATCCTGCGCTGCTGCGCACGCTGTTCGCGCGGCTCGGATTTCCGGTGGTCGCCCGGCACCGCTCGAAGAACGTGACCCTGCACCGCCAGGGTGAGATCAACTTCATCATCAACGCGGAGCCTGAGTCCTTCGCCCAGGCCTTCGCCCGCGTGCACGGGCCCTCCGCCTGCGCCATGGCGTTTCGCGTGCGTGACGCGGCGCACGCCTACGCCCGGGCGCTGTCGCTCGGTGCCAAGCCCGGGCCCCAAAGCGCCGGCCCGATGGAGCTGAACATTCCTTGCATCGAGGGCATCGGCGGCTCGCTCATTTACCTCGTGGATCTTTACGGCGAGCGCTCCATCTACGACGTCGACTTTCGCCCGGTGCAGGAGGCCAGCGCCACCGCCGGCGCGGGCCTTGAGCTCATCGACCACCTGACGCACAACGTCGGGCGCGGGCGCATGGACGTCTGGGCCGGCTTCTACGAGAAGCTCTTCAACTTTCGCGAGATCCGCTACTTCGACATCGAGGGGCAGCACACGGGGCTCTTTTCGCGCGCCATGACGAGCCCGTGCGGCAAGATCCGCATCCCGATCAACGAGTCGCAGGACGATAAGAGCCAGATCGAGGAGTACCTGCGCGAGTACCGCGGCGAGGGCATCCAGCACATCGCGCTCTCGAGCGCCGACATCTACCGCACCGTGGATGTGCTGCGTGCGCAGGGGGTGGCCTTCCAGGACTCACCCGACACCTACTACGAGGGCGTGACGGCGCGCGTCCCGGGTCATCGCGAGTCGCTCGAGGAGCTGCGGCGGCGGCGCATCCTCATCGATGGCAATCCGCAGAAAGGCGAGGGCGTGCTGCTGCAGATCTTCACGCAGAACGTCATCGGACCGATCTTCTTCGAAATCATCCAGCGCAAGGGCAACGAGGGCTTTGGCGAGGGCAACTTCCGTGCCCTGTTCGAGTCGATCGAGCAGGACCAGATTCGCCGCGGCGTGCTCTAGGACTTCAGGCGCGGTGCTCGCGCGCCAGGTACTCCTCGCTCTGCATCTCCGTCAGGCGGCTCGCGGTGCGCGCGAACTCGGCGCGCACGCGCGTGCCGCCATAGAGCTGTGAGGGCGCCGCGGCTGCCGACACCACGAGGTTGACGTTGCGGTCGTAGAGCTCATCGACCAGCGCCACGAAGCGCCGCGCCTCGTCCTCGTGGTCGGCGTCGAGCAGCGGCACGTCGGAGACGAACACCGACTGGAACTCACGGGAGATCTCGATGTAGTCCTCCTGGCTGCGCGGGCCGCCGCACAGCGCGCGAAAGTCGAACCACACCGCGCCGTGCGCGGCGCGCACGACCGCGATGGGACGACCCTCGATCTGGATCGTCCCGCCCTGCTGGGTCTGCCCGCCGCCGAGCTCGGCGAACAGCGCCTGCAGGCGCGCTGCGGTATCCGCGCCGCCGCGCATGAGGTAGGTGCCCGCCTGGGTGAGCTGGCGCAGCCGGTAGTCGGTGGGTCCTGCCACCTGCAGCACCTCCAGGTGCCGCTGCAGCAGCGCGATGGCGGGCAGGAAGCGCTCGCGCTGCAGCCCCTCGCGGTACAGCTCCTGGGGCGGGACGTTGGAGGTCGCCACCAGTGTGACGCCACGCCTGAACAGCCCCTCGAACAGACCCGCGAGGATCATGGCGTCCGCGATGTCCGTCACGTACAGCTCATCGAAACACAGCACGCGCGTATCGCGCGCGAGGTGCGCCGCGATGTGCTCAAGCGGCGCACGCTCCTCGCGCAGGGTCTTCAGCTGCGCATGCACGTCGTGCATGAAGCGGTGGAAGTGGCGGCGGCGACGCTCAGCGGAACGGCAGGCTGGCGAAGAACAGGTCCATGAGCCAGGTCTTGCCACGCCCGACCCCGCCCCACAGGTACAGGCCACGCACCGGCTCGCGGGCGCGCTCCCCGAGGAACGCCGCCAGCCAGCGCGGCCGCCCGCGCGGGGGCGCCGGGGCGGTGAGCAGGCGCGTGCGCAGATCATCGAGGCGGGCGAGCGCGGTGAGCTGGGCCGCATCGGCGCCGAAGCCGCGCGCGCGCAGCTCGCGGTAGTAGCTCTGCAGCAGTTCCGAGCCGGTGAGCTGCGCGGCATCGGGGGGTGAGGGGCTCACCGGGCGCTCAGGTCCGCAGCTCCGGCAGGTCGCGAAAGTGCTCCAGCGCCGCCGGGTTCGCGAGCGCGTCGAGGTTCTTCACCGGCTGGCCGTGGATGACGCTGCGCACCGCAAGCTCGGTGAGCTTGCCGGAGAGCGTACGCGGGATGTCCGGCACCGCGACGATGCGCGCCGGCACGTGCCGGGCGGTGGTCTGGGCGCGGATGGTCTCGCGGATCTGGCGCCGCAGCGCCTCATCCAGCTGCACGTCCGGCTGCAGGCGCACGAACAGCACCACGCGCACATCGTCCTGCCAGTCCTGGCCGACCGCGAGCGCCTCGGCGATCTGCGGCAGCGCCTCGACCGCCGAATAGATCTCGGCGGTGCCGATGCGCACCCCGCCGGGGTTCAGGACCGCATCCGAGCGGCCGTAGATCACGAGCCCGTCGTGCTCGGTGAGGGCCGCGTAGTCGCCGTGGTGCCACACGCCCGGGAAGCGCTCGAAGTAGGCGGCGCGGTAGCGCCGCCCATCGGCGTCGTTCCAGAACCCGACCGGCATGGAGGGAAAGGGCGCGGTGCACACGAGCTCGCCGCGCTCCCCGCGCAACGGGCGTGCCTCGTCGTCGAAGATGTCCACCGCCATCGCCAGCCCCCGGCACTGGATCTCGCCGCGGTGCACCGGGCGCAGCGGGCACCCCAGGGCGAAACAGGAGACGATGTCGGTGCCGCCGGAGATCGAGGCGAGCATCAGGTCGCGCTTCACGGCGCGGTAGACGTAGTCGAAGCCCTCCGGCATCAGCGGTGAGCCGGTCGAGAGGAGGGTGCGCAGGCTCGCAAGGTCGGCCACGGCGCTCGGGGCGAAGTCGCGCTTCTCGAGCGCCGAGAGGTACTTGGCGCTGGTGCCGAACACCGTGATGCGCTCCTCTGCCGCCATCTTCCACAGCGCCGCGGCGTCGGGGTGAAACGGGCTGCCGTCATAGAGCACCAGTGTCGCCCCGGTGGCGAGCGCACTCATCAGCCAGTTCCACATCATCCAGCCGCAGGTGGTGAAGTAGAAGATGCGGTCGGCGCGCTTCAGGTCCACGTGCAGCAGATGCTCTTTCTGGTGCTGCAGCAGCGTGCCGCCCGCGCCGTGCACGATGCACTTGGGCACGCCCGTGGTGCCGGAGGAGTAGAGGATGTAGAGCGGATGGTTGAACGGCAGCTGCGCGAACTTCAGCGCCCGGCCGGGGGCGCCGAAGCTGCCCCACGGCACGGCGCGCGCGGCCGCCGCGCCGAGCCGGCCCAGGTCCACGGCCGCCTCCAGGTACGGGACCACCACCACCTGCGTGACGCTGGCGATCTTTCCGAGCACCGCCGCCACCGGCTCGAGCGAGTCGAGCTTTTTGCCCGCGTAGAAGTAGCCGTCGGCCGTGAACAGCACCTTCGGCTCGATCTGGCCGAAGCGGTCCAGTACCCCGTGCACGCCGAAGTCCGGCGAGCAGGAGGTCCAGATCGCCCCGAGGCTCGCGCTGGCGAGCATGGCGATGGTGGCCTCCGGGAGGTTCGGCATGAACCCGGCCACGCGGTCGCCCGGGCCGACGCCGGCCGCGCGCAGGCCGTCGGCGATGCGCGCGACTTCGGCGCGCAGCTCCCGGTAGGAGAGCACGCGGCGCGTGCCGCGTTCGTTGCGGAACACGAGCGCCGGCTGCTCGTCGTCGAACTTCAGCAGGTTCTCGGCGAAGTTCAGGCGTGCGTTCGGGAAAAAGCGCGCCCCGGGCATCGCCTCGCGGTTCTCGCAGCACCGGGCCGGCGAGGTCCCCGCGCACGTCGGCGAAGCGCGCCAGCTCGGTCCAGAACTCTTCCGGTGCGGCGAGCGACCAGGCGTAGAGCGCATCGTAGTCGCCAAGCTGCGTGCCGCGGCGCGCGTTCAGGCACTTCATGAAGCGCGTGAGGTTGGCATCCGCGATGCGGGCGGCGGAGGGGCGCCACAGTTCGGTCATGGGGAAGTCCGGCGGTCCTTGAAGGTCCTACAACGACTGGTAGTTCGGCCCCGAACCCCCTTCGGGCGTGGTCCAGGTGATGATCTGATAGGGGTCCTTGATGTCGCAGGCCTTGCAGTGCACGCAGTTGGCAGCGTTGATCTGCAGCCGTCGGCCACCCGCGCCGTCGTCGACCATCTCGTAGACGCCGGCCGGGCAGAAGCGCTCGCAGGGATTGCCGAACTCCTTGCCGCAGCGCTCAGCGCAGATTGAGGTGTCGGCGACCTTCAGGTGCACCGGCTGGCTCTCCTCGTGGGCGTTGCCGGCGAAGAACACGAACGACACCCGGTCGCGCGGCGGCAGGGTGCGCTCGCCCCAGTGGCGGTCGGGCGAGGTGTAGGCATCGAGGCGGTAGAGCCGCGACCAGTCGGCGGTGTTCTTGAGCGTCCAGGGGGAGTGCCCGCCGGTGAGCATCTCCCACCCCGAGTTGAGGAGTCCAAACCACAGGCCGCGCTTGAAGCCGGGCTTGAAGTTGCGGATGCGCTTGAGCTCCTGGCCGCCCGGGGAGGCGCGCCATCTGGCGTCGAACCCGGCCGCCGCGCCGCCCTGGGCGATGTGCTCACCGGCGAGCGCGCCGCTGCGGATCGCCTGGTGTACGCCCTTGATCTTGGCGAAGTTGAGCGTGCCGCCCGCATCGCCGATGAGGAGCGCGCCGGGCATCTCGAGCGTCGGGGCCGACTGCCAGCCGCCGGCGGCGACGGTGCGTGCGCCCGCGGAGACGATCTCGCCACCCTCGAGCAGCGCCTTGACGCTCGGATGGTTCTTGTACTGCTGGAACGCCTCGAAGGGCGCCAGCCGCGGGTCCTGGTAGTCGAGGCCCACGATGTAGCCGACGTACACGCGGTCATTGTCGAGGTGGTAGAGGAAGCTTCCCGCGTAAGTGTGCGTATCCGCCGGCCAGCCGAGCGCGTGCTCGATGCGCCCGGGCTGCACGCGCCCCGGCGGCAGCTGCCACAGCTCCTTGTAGCCGAGCGCAAAGGTCTGCGGGCAGTGGCCCCTGGCGAGCTCGTAGCGGGCGATCAGGGTCTTGGACACCGAGCCGCGGCAGCCTTCCGCCAATACGGTGAGCGGGGCGTGAATTTCCACCCCCGGGGTGAAGTTCGGCCCGGGCTTGCCGTCGCGGTCGAGTCCCATGTCCCCGATGCGCACACCCTTGACCGCTCCGGCCTCATCGAACACCGCCTCCGCCGCGGCGAAGCCGGGGAAGATCTCGACTCCGAGGCTCTCGGCCTTCTGGGCGAGCCAGGGGGTCAGCTGGCCCAGGGAGATGATGTAGTTGCCGTGGTTGTTGAACGGCGTGCTGTAGGTCATGGAGCGCGGCAGGAGCTTGACCACGAACTCCGGGATCGGTCTGTAGGAGCCCTTGGGCGTGAGAATGCGGAAGTCATCCTCGGTCGCCGGCACCTTCATGCCCGGGTACTCGGTCTTCCACTCCGGCAGCAGCTCTTCGAGCGGCCCGGGCTCGAGCACGGCACCGGAGAGCGAGTGCGCACCGACCGCCGAGGCCTTCTCCAGCACGCACACGTTCGCCCCGGGCTTCAGCTGCTTGAGGCGAATGGCGCACGCGAGGCCCGCAGGCCCTGCGCCCACGATGACCACGTCGTACTGCATGACGTCCCGCTCGATCGTCTCGGCCACGCGCTTCCCCTGGAGGCTCAAAGACCGCCAAGTGTACCCGGTGTTGTTATTTCGGCTGCATCCGGATGGCGCCGTCCAGGCGGATGGTCTCGCCGTTGAGCATCGGGATCTCGAAGACGCTCGCGACCAGCTGCGCGAACTCCTCAGGTCTGCCGAGGCGCGCGGGGAAGGGCACCTGGGCGGCAAGGGAGTCCTGCACGTCCTGCGGCATGCCATCCATCATCGGCGTGTGGAAGATGCCGGGCGCGATCGAGACGCAGCGGATGCCGAAGCGCGCCAGTTCGCGTGCGATCGGCAGCGTCATGCCGGCCACCGCCGCCTTGGTGGCCGAGTAGGCCGCCTGCCCGATCTGACCTTCGAATGCTGCCACCGAGGAGGTGTGGATCAGCAGCCCGCGCTCCCCGTCAGCCCCCGGGGGGTTGTTCTGCATGAGCGCCGCGGCCGCCTTGTCGCACAGGAAGGTGCCGATCAGGTTGATGTGGATGACCTTGGTGAAGAATTCACCCGCCATCGGGCCGTTCTTGCCGAGCATGCGGCCGGCGCCCACGATGCCGGCGCAGTTCACCAGCAGGTTGAGGCCCCCCAGATACTCGCTGGCGGCGGCGAGCGCCGCATTCACCTCCGCCTCCGAGGTGACATCGCAGCGCACGAACAGCGCCTTCGACCCGAGCGCTGCGGCTGCGGCCCGTCCCGGGCCTTCCTGCACGTCGAGGATGACCACCTTGCCGCCCTGGGCAACGATGTGCTGCGCCACGGCATGCCCGAGGCCGGAGGCCCCGCCGGTGACTACCGCGCGTGCGTCTTTGATTTTCATTGCAGTTTCCTTGAAGTGAGTGCGCCGCGGCGGACTAGATGAGTTCCACGGCCAGCGCGACGGCCTCGCCGCCGCCGATGCACAGCGAGGCGATCCCGCGCCGGCCGCCGCGCTGCCGGAGCGCGTACAGGAGGCTCGTCAGGATGCGCGCCCCGGTGGCCCCGATCGGGTGCCCGAGCGCGCAGGCGCCGCCATTGACGTTGACGCGCGCGTGATCGATCTCAAGGTCGTGCATGGCGGCCATGGGGACGGCCGCGAACGCCTCGTTGATCTCGTAGAGGTCCGCATCGCGGGCGGTCCAGTTCAGCTGCTTGAGCACGCGCGCGATCGCCCCGACCGGGGCCACGGTGAACCACTCCGGCTCGCGGGCGTGGCTGGCATAGGCGAGTACCCGCGCCAGGGGCTTGAGCCCGCGGCTGCGCGCGCTGTCGGCGCTCATCAGCACGAGCGCCGCGGCGCCGTCGGAGATCGAGGAGGAGCTCGCCGCCGTGACCGTGCCGTCCTTGCCGAAGGCGGGCTTGAGCGTCGTGATGCGGCTGACATCGCAGGTGCCGGGGGTCTCATCGCGGGCCACCACCGTTTCGCCCTTGCGGCTCTTGACCGTCACCGGGGTGACTTCGGCGTCGAACTCGCCCGCTTCCAGCGCACGCAGCGCGCGCCGCACGGACTCCGCGGCGAAGGCGTCCTGCTGCGCACGGGTGAAGCCATATTTCGCGGCCGTGGCATCTGCAAAGCAGCCCATCGCCTTGCCGTCCCAGGGGCTCTGCAGGCCGTCATAGAACATGTGATCGAGCACCTCCCCATGTCCTATGCGATAGCCGGTGCGCGCCTTGGGCAGCAGGTAGGGCGCGTTCGACATCGATTCGAGGCCTCCGGCCAGCACGATCTGGGCCGAGCCGGCGCGGATCTGCTCGGCGCCCAGCATCACCGCCTTGAGCCCCGAGCCGCACATCTTGTTGATGGTGGTCGCCGGCACACCGACGGGCAGGCCCGCCCCGATGGCGGCCTGGCGCGCCGGGGCCTGTCCTAAGCCGGCCGCCAGCACGCAGCCCATGATGACCTCCTCCGGGTCGCCCGGCTCGATGCCGGCCGCGGCGATGGCGGCCCGCACGGCTGCCGTGCCGAGCTGTACGGCGCTCAGGGGCGCGAGCGCGCCGAGGAACGCCCCGATCGGGGTGCGCTGGGCGGAGACGATGACGACTTCGGTGCTGGCCATGGTGAACCTTCGCTTGAATGGGTGTTTTCTTGGGTCAGCGCGCCGCGCCGCCCGTGCGGCGCACGCGCCGCCGCGGCGCCTCGGGCAGCGGGGCGAGCTGCGCGGCCTGGGTGCGCGGGCGCAGTCCCGCCTCGAAGACCGTCACGAAGGCCTCGGCGATCTGCGCACCGCTCAGGGACTGGTCCTCACGGTACCAGTGGGCGATCCAGTTGAGCGCCCCGGCGAGGGCGAACGCAGTCATCTTCGGGTCGCAGGGGTGGATCGAGCCATCCTGCACCCCCTCGCGGATCAGGCGGCGGATGCCGTGGTCGATCTCGGTCTTGAGCGCCTTGATGTGGCGGCTCATGGCGGGGGAGAGGTCCTGTTCCTCCGCGCGCACCATGCACCAGCCGAACTCGGAGGCCACCGCCTCCCCGTAGCGTCGCAGCACGGCATTGAGCCGCTCGCGCGCCGGCAGCTGCAGCTGGCGCACGTCACGGAAGGCGGCGCGGATGCGCTCGACCCCGGCGACGAAGCACTGGAACAGCAGCTGCTCCTTGCTGGTGACGTAATAGTAGACGGTGGGCTTGGTGACCTCCAGGCGCGCCGCGATGTCATCGAGGGAGGTGTTGTGGTAACCCTTGCGGTTGAACTCGCGCGCCGCCGCACGCACCACGGCGTCGCGCTTGACCTCGCGGTCGCGCTGGCGCTCGTGGCTCGCCTTCCAAGGGGACGCGGCGGGGGCGGGGCTCTTGCCCGCGGCGGGCGGGCTGGTGCGGCGGCTGTTCATGGGCGGTAGGCGTATTATAGGAAAAGCAGCGCCGGCAGCCAGTTTGACCGGTTGCCGGCGCCTCAATCATACTCGCTGGTAGGAATACTACCCGCGGGTAAAGAGGCTGGTCCATCCGTCCTGCACGGACTGCGTACCGCGAGAGAGAACGCACTATGAACGCCGGTCTCAAGGGGGGTGCGGCGCTGTCGCACGGTGATGAGGCGCACGCGCGCCCGCCGCTGCGCTTCGTGTCCGCCGCCTCGCTGTTCGACGGCCACGACGCCGCCATCAACATGATCCGCCGCCTGCTGCAGGCGCGCGGCGCGGAAGTGGTGCACCTGGGCCACAACCGCAGCGTGGCCGACATCGTGCGCGCCGCCATCGAGGAGGATGCCGACGCCATCGCGGTCAGCTCCTACCAGGGCGGCCACAACGAGTACTTCACCTACATGGTCGACATGCTGCGCGAGCGTGGTTACGAGCACGTGCGCGTCGTGGTCGGTGGCGGCGGCACGATCTCCCCGGACGAGATAGCCGCTCTCGAGGCGCACGGGGTCGAGAAGATCTACACCCCCGAGGACGGCCGCCAGCTCGGGCTCGCCGGCATGATCGATGACGTGTTCCGGCGCATCGGCGCAGTGGCGCGGCCGCCTTACGAACTGCGCCCCCTGAATGCGCGCGACCACGGCCTGATCGCCCGTACCATCTCGGTGCTCGAGGGTGCCGCCGGCGCGGAGTCCCAGGCCGAGCAGGTGCGGCGCGTGCTGGCGCGCTCGCGCCACAAGGTCCCGGTCATCGGCGTGACCGGCACCGGAGGCGCCGGCAAGTCGAGCCTGACGGATGAGCTCTTGGCGCGCCTGGTGCGGCATTTCCCGCAGGCCCAGATCGCGGTGGTCGCGATGGACCCCACCCGGCGCCGCAGCGGCGGGGCGCTGCTCGGGGACCGCATCCGCATGAACAGCCTCGCCGCCGAGAATGTCTTCATGCGCTCCCTCGCCACGCGCCGCGCGCACCTGGCGACCTCTGCGGTGCTCAAGGACGTGATCGAGCTCTACAAGGGCGCAGGCTTCGACCTCGTCATCGTCGAGACCGCCGGCATCGGCCAGTCGGACACCGAGATCGTCGATCTCGTGGACCTGTCGCTCTACGTCATGACGAGCGAATACGGCGCGGCGAGCCAGCTGGAAAAGATCGACATGCTCGACTACGCCGACTTCATCGTGCTCAACAAGAGCGAGAAGCGCGGCGCCGAGGACAGTCTGCGCGACGTGCGCAAGCAGTGGCGCCGCAACCATCCGGACCAGGCACGCCTCGCCGATGCCGAGCTGCCGGTGTTCCCAACGATCGCCAGCCGCTTCAACGACCCGGGCGTGAACCAGCTGTTCGCAGCGGTGTGCACGGCCCTTGGTACCAAAAAGATCGGGACCCACTCCTGGCGCGTGGATGACCCCGGCCCCACTACCCTGAGCGCGCGCGCCCCGCTCGTGCCCGGCGCCCGCACCCGCTACCTGGCCGAAATCGCCCAGGGCGGCCGCGAGGCGCGGGCGCGCATCGAGGCGCAGGCCGAGGCGGCGCGGCGCGCTTTCGGGCTCTACGAGTCGCTGAAGTCCCTGCACGATGCGCCGCTGCCGGCGCCGCTCGAGCGCTATCCGGAAGCGGACCTCACCCAGGCGGCCGCCGACGCAACCCGCCGCGAGCTGCGCTCACGCTACAACCAGGCGCTCGCTGACATGGGGGCTGAGGCGGTGGCGGAGCTCAAGGCCTGGCCGGCGCGCCGGCGCGGCGCCACGGAAGCGAAGTACGCTTATCAAGTGCGCGAGCGCACCGTGACGGGCGAGAACTACACCGAGAGCCTGTCACGCTCACCGATCCCGAAGCTCGCGGTGCCGCGGCTCAAGGACTGGGGCGAGCTGCTGCAGTTCATCCTGAGTGAAAACCTGCCCGGCAGCTTCCCCTACACCGGCGGGGTCTACCCGTACCGCCGTGAGGAGGAAGACCCGACGCGCATGTTCGCCGGCGAGGGTGGCCCGGAGCGTACCAACCGCCGCTTCCACTACGTCGCCGATGGCCACGGGGCGGCGCGCCTCTCGACGGCCTTCGACTCCACGACGCTCTACGGCGAGGATCCGGACACGCGGCCGGATGTCTACGGGCGCACCGGCAACTCCGGGGTCTCCATCGCGACCCTCGATGACATGAAGAAGCTCTACTCGGGCTTTGACCTGTGCCTGCCCACGACCTCGGTCTCCATGACCATCAACGGGCCGGCGCCGATGATCCTCGCGATGTTCATGAACACCGCCATCGATCAGCAGGTGGAGCGCTATCTGCGCGCGGAGGGGCGCTGGCGGGAAGCCGAGGCGAAGATCGCGGCATTGCACGCGGCCGCCGCCGCGCGCGGCGTGCCGCCGCCCACCTACAAGGGGGCGCTGCCGCCACACCACGACGGCTCGGGGCTCGCGCTGCTGGGCGTGAGCGGCGCTGAGCTGGTGGATCCCCAGACCTACCAGCGCCTGCGCCGCCAGGCGCTGCAGGCGGTGCGCGGCACGGTGCAGGCGGACATCCTCAAGGAGGATCAGGCGCAGAACACCTGCATCTTCTCGACCGAGTTCGCGCTGCGCATGATGGGGGACGTGCAGCAGTACTTCATCGACGAGCGCGTGCGCAACTTCTACTCGGTCTCGATCTCCGGCTACCACATCGCCGAGGCCGGCGCGAACCCGATCTCGCAGCTCGCCTTCACGCTCGCCAACGGCTTCACCATCGCCGAGTACTATCTCGCGCGCGGCATGAAGATCGATGACTTCGCGCCCAACCTGTCGTTCTTCTTCTCCAACGGCATGGATGCGGAGTACGTGGTGATCGGACGCGTGGCGCGACGCATCTGGGCGCGCGCCATGCGCGACCGCTACCGCGCCGGGCCGCGCAGCCAGATGCTGAAGTACCACGTGCAGACCTCCGGCCGCAGCCTGCACGCGCGCGAGATCTCCTTCAACGACATCCGCACCACGCTGCAGGCGCTGTACGCGCTGTTCGACAACTGCAACAGCCTGCACACCAACGCCTACGATGAGGCCCTCACGACGCCCACCGAGGAGAGCGTGCGGCGCGCGGTCGCCATCCAGCTGATCATCAACCGCGAGCTCGGGCTCAACAAGATCCAGAACCCCTGGCAGGGCTCCTTCGCGATCGAGTACCTCACCGACCTGGTGGAGGAAGCGGTCTACAAGGAGTTCGAGTCACTCTCGGAGCGCGGCGGCGTGCTCGGTGCCATGGAGACCATGTACCAGCGCGGCAAGATCCAGGAGGAGTCGCTCTATTACGAGACCCAGAAGCACGACGGCACGCTGCCGATCGTCGGGGTCAACACCTACCTCTCCGGTGCCGATGCCGCCGAGGAGCATAAGGGCGCGCAGCTGATCCGCTCCACCGAGGAGGAGAAGCAGGCGCAGGTGGCGGCGGTGCGCGCCTTTCAGGCCCGCAACGCCGAGGCTGCCCCGGCCGCGCTGGCGCGGCTGCAGCAGGTGGCGGCCGCCGGCGGCAACGTGTTCGCCGAGCTCATGGAGAGCGTCAAGGTCTGCTCGCTGGGGCAGATCTCACAGGCGCTGTATCAGGTGGGTGGCCAGTATCGCCGCAACATGTGAGATCCGGTTCCCCGAGGGCGCCGAGGATCACCTGGCGCGCGCCATCGCGCAGCCGGGGCACCGCCTGACTGTCCTGTGACGGATCGGCCGGGGCGAGCGCCGGCAGGATCTCGAATTCGATGATGCCGGGCAGCGGCAGGCCCTTCGGCGGCAGCGCGCGGCGCGTGCCGCGCACCACGGCCGGCACCAGCGGGCACCCGACCCGCACGGCGGTGACGAAGGCGCCGAGATGAAACTTCAGCAGCCCGGGCTTATCCGGAAAGGTGCCTTCCGGGAAGAACACCACCGAGTTGCCGCTGGTGGCGCTGCGCAGCACGCGCCGCGCGTCCGCGGCGCTGCGCGCCCGGTCGAAGCGTTCCACAAACTGCGAGCCCAGGCGCTTCAGCAGCGCCCCGGCGAGCGGGAAGTCGGCCATCTCGCGCTTGATCACGAACCCGAACTGCGGGGGCAGGGCGGCGGTGAGCACGACGCCGTCGATATAGCTGGCGTGGTTGCAGACCACCACGCACTGCCCCGGCGGCAGGTTCTCCGGGCCCCGCACGCGCAGCGCCAGGCCGCCCAGGGCGAGGAACAGGCGCGCCCCGGCACGCGCGGCCGCACGGCGCTGCGTGACACGCGGCAGCAGCAGCAGCAGCACGAGCGTGAGCAGTCCCACCGCCAGGAACACCACGAGCATCCAGGCGCTGTAGAGCACCCGCACCGGGGCAAGGAGCGCGGTCCGCGACATGGCAGGCAGATTCACAAACTCTGATGACTCATGGCGGGAACGATGGCATGGATGTGAACTGGTTCTCTTTATGTTAATGCGAGCGCGGCGATGTGAAGGTCGTCACGTCGATCGAGGGCCGCGGCTCACCATACTGGGGACACCACATTACCGGGAAGTCCAGGCACCTATACCACGTACCCGCTTCAGGGGCGGGTGGTGCGCCAGGCGGCCCAGCGAGACCAGGCTTGTCCAATACCGCGATCGCCATGACCACCACCGCCGACTCGGCTGATCCTGCGGTTTCCCGCTTCCTGGATGCCGTGTGGATGGAACGCGGTCTGTCACCGAACACGCTAGCGGCCTATCGTGCCGACCTGACGGCGCTCGCGCGCTGGCTGGCAGAGCGCAACGTGCCGATCATGCGCACCTCGCGCGCGGACCTGCAGGACTTCATTGCCTGGCGCGTACGCGCCGGCGCCCGGCCGCGCTCGACCGCGCGCCAGCTGTCGAGCTTCCGCCGCTTCTTCCGCTACTTCATGCGCGAGGGGGCGATCCGCGAGGATCCCACCGCCCAGATCGCCATGCCCAAGATCGGCCGCTCCCTGCCGCGCTCGCTGACGGAGGAGGAGGTCGAGTCGCTGCTGTCGGCGCCGGTGCTCACCGACCCGCTGGGCAACCGCGATCGCACGATGCTCGAGGTGCTGTACGCGACCGGCCTGCGGGTCTCGGAGCTCGTGAATCTGCGCCAGAGCCAGATCAACCTGAACCAGGGGGTCATCCGCATCCTCGGCAAGGGAGACCGCGAGCGCCTGATCCCGCTCGGCGAGGAGGCCATGCGCGCCCTCAAGGAGTTCGCCCGCGGACCCCGCGGCGAAATTCTGCTCGAGCGCCAGACCGACTACCTGTTCCCGACCCGACGCGGGGATCGCATGACGCGTCAGGCCTTCTGGCACATCATCAAGCGCTACGCCCGCAAGGCCGGCATCGCCAAGGAACTCTCCCCGCACACCCTGCGGCACGCCTTCGCGACCCACCTGCTCAATCACGGCGCGGACCTGCGCGTGGTGCAGATGCTGCTCGGCCACAGCGACCTGTCCACGACCCAGATTTACACCCATGTCGCGCGCGAACGTCTCAAGGAGATGCACGCGCAGCATCATCCGCGCGGCTGAACGCCGCCGCGTTCCCGCACCGGCGCGGCGCCGCCGGCTGCTCTGCTAGACTTGTTCGCGCGTGCTGCCGGCGCCGGGATGAACCTTTTCCGGGCCGGCCAGCTCCAAGTGCAGGTTCACGCTCAAGGCGGACGGGAAGATTCATGACACGCAATTGGTTGCTCGGGTGGGTGATGATCCTGGGGGCCGGCCTGCAGGCGCTGGCTTGGGCGCAGCAGCCTGACGCGGTGGTGGATCCGCGCGCCGAGCTCGCCACGCACCTGCCCGGCGCCAAGGCCGAGGACCTGCGGCCTGCAGCCATCAAGGGCATGTACGAGTACACCCGCGGCACCGACATTGCCTACGTGACCGCCGATGGCAAGTACGCCATCAACGGCGACCTCTTCGACATCGCCGCCGACAACAATCTCACCGAGACGCGCCGCCGCGAGCTGCGTACGCAGATGCTGGCGGCCTTCCCCGAGTCACAGATGCTGATCTTCGGGCCCAAGGACGCCGAAGTACACGATCAGCGTGTTCACCGACGTCGACTGCGCCTACTGCCGCAAGCTGCATAGCCAGATGGCCGACTACAACAAGCTCGGGATCCGCGTGCGCTACCTGATGTATCCGCGCACCGGCCCGGACACCCCCTCCTGGACCAAGGCCGAGCAGGTGTGGTGCTCACCGGACCGCAACGATGCGCTCACCCATGCCAAGCTCGGGGAAGAGCTGAAGGCCAAGGCGTGCCCGGACAACCCGGTCGCGCACACCTACCAGCTCGGCAAGGATTTCGGGCTCTCCGGGACGCCCTACATCGTGCTGCCCAACGGCGAGGTGCTATCCGGATACGAGCCCCCGGATGTCATGCTCAAGAACCTGCAGGACGCCGGCAAGGAAACCACCGCGAAGCGCTAGGCGCGGACCGCGGCTCGTCGCCGGGCAGCTGCAGTTCAGCCAGCTGGCGACTTAGCGCTCGAGCAGCTTGAACTTGTCCGGCTTGCCTTCCCATTCCTTGGCATCCGCCGGGGCGTCCTTCTTCTCCGTAATCACCGGCCACTGCTTGGCAAGCTCGGCGTTGAGCTGCTTGAAGTGCTCCTGGCCGGCCGGCAGCTCCTCCTCCGAGAAGATCGCCTCCACCGGACACTCCGGTTCGCACAGCGTGCAGTCGATGCACTCATCCGGATCGATAGTCAGGAAGTTCGGTCCCTCGTGGAAGCAGTCCACGGGACACACTTCGACGCAGTCCATGTACTTGCACTTGATGCAGTTTTCAGTGACGACAAAAGTCATTCGGTTTCCTCAAAGATGCCCCGCCGGCTGAGGGGGCGCCTTCTCTACGGCGTGACCCTGAGCCTTGGGGGGCGGCATTTTGCCATGGCGCCGTCCGGGAGGTGAATCAGTCCCGCGGGGGCGCCCCGGAGTGCCGGTCGAGCGTCGTGAAATAGTGGGCCTCACGGCCGGCGGCCTTGTCCTCGAGGTAACGCCGCAGCGTGAACTCGGTGCTGCGGAAGGCCAGGTCGTGCCAGGGGATGTCCTCGGGTGCGACCAGGGCGACCTCCAGGCTCTCCGGGCCCGCGGCGAAGCGCGCCACGGGCAGGGCGGCCCGGAAGAACACGTGCACCTGCTCGGCGTGCAGGACGTGCACGACGCTCAGGAGCGAGCCGATGACGACGTCCGCGAGCGCCTCCTCGTGGGACTCGCGCGCCGCGGCTTCCTGCAGCGTTTCCCGGTTCTCCATGAACCCCGCCGGCACCGTCCAGAATCCGCGCCGCGGTTCGATGGCGCGCCGGCACAGGAGAATACTGCCCTCGTGCTCGGGCACGCACCCCACCACCAGGCGCGGGTTCTGATAATGGATCGTGCCGCACGCGTCGCAGACGTAGCGCGGCAGGTGATCCCCGTCCGGAACGCGCAAGTTCACCTGCGCGCCGCAGTTACTGCAGAACTTCATGGTATGAAACCGAGGATACGGAGGCGCGCCCGCCTTGTCGAACGCGGCGCGCCCCTGCGGATCGGGGCCGCAGGCGTGGTGCCCGAGGTCGGAGTCGAACCGACACGCTTTTAAGGGCGGCGGATTTTCCTGCCACTTCGGCTTTCGCCGCCCCGCGTTGCGGGTTCGTGGTCTGGAGCACGCCTTCACCATGGCCTTGCGGCTTTAGGTGCCCGCCGTCTGCTCTCTACACCTTCCCCGGAATCAATTCTTCCGGGGCTTGGCTCGGCGTGAGCTCGAACGCTGTGCGCTTCAGGGCCTTCACCGAGTTTGACGGGCTTCACCCCGCAGATTTCTCCGCCGGGGGCTCAAGTTGTTCTGTCTGAGTCCGCTGCGTCTACCAATTCCGCCACTCGGGCACGAGGGCCTAGCGCCCGCCGCTCGCGGGACCGGCGGCAGTATAGGGCCCCGGCGCACGCAGCGGCTACGAAAAGGCGCCGCGGGTGCGACCTTTTGCCCGCCTGCCGCATCTAAGTGTCCGTGAGCCGACTCGCCACTATTGCCATATGCCCGCAGCTCTTGGCGCGCGCCTGCAGCGGCGAGGGCGCGGCCCGGCAGGCGCTGTATGCGCAGCTGGCGCCCGCGACGCTCAACCTCATCCGCCGCATGGTCGGGCAGCGCGCACTGGCCGAGGACCTGTTCCAGGACACGATGATGATTTTCTATGAGCGGCTCGGGCAATACCGCCACGAGGCCCCGCTCGGGGCATGGCTGCGTCAGATCGCCGTGTCGCGCTGCCTCATGTATCTGCGTTCCCCGTGGAAGCGGGCGCGATTGTGTCTGGAGCCGGTCGACGGGGGCGTGGCCGCCGAGGTGGCCGCCCTGGTGACGCCCGGCTATGGCGGCGAACTGATTGACCTGGAGCGGGCGCTCGCAGCGCTCGCGCCCACCGCGCGCGCGATCGTGTGGATGTATGAGGTCGAGGGCTACTCGCATCAGGAGATCGCGAGCGCCTTCGGCCGATCGGTAAGTTTCTCCAAGTCGCAGCTGGCGCGCGCCCATGCGCGGCTGCGCCTGCTGCTCGAGCCCGAGGTACAGCCACCGTCATGCCTGATCTGAACACACGCCCGCCCGAGCTCTCCGCCCTCCTGCGCGCGCTGCCTGCGGAGGCGGCTCCCCCGTACGGCTACCAGGAATTTCAGCGCCGCGCACACGAGCGCGCCCGCCGCGCGCGCGGCCTGGCAGGCGGGGAGCGCCTCGCCGCGGCCTGCGTGCTGGGGGTCGGGCTGCTGGCGGTGCTGGTGCGCCTGGGCGGGCCCGCTCTGACTGCGCACCCGCCGGTGCCCCGTGCGTCCGCGTTGCTGAGCCCCGCGCCGGGGCCGGAGGATGAGACGCTGCCCCCCCACGCCGCTCTTGCGGAACGCTGGCTGGCAGGTCTCCCGGAGGAGCCGGTCATCGTCCACGTCGGTACACGCGCCGCGGTACTCAGGCTGCAGGACCGCATCGCCCAGATCGATGACCTCCTCGGCACGGCGCGCGACAGCGGTGATGCACCGGCGCGCCTCGCGACGCTGCGCCGGGAGCGCGCGCGCCTGCTCGGCACCCTGGTGCAGGTGCGCTACGCGGAGGCCCTCGCGGATGGCGCGCTGTGAATTGCTTGTCTCTCAAGGAGTAGCCATGAACACGAGTCGACTGATCAGCGCCGCTGTCGCGAGCGCGTGCGCCTGCCTGCTGCTGAGTGGCGCCTGCGCCGCCCAGACGCCCGTCGCGCCACCCGCACCAGCAGTCCCCGCCGTCCCGACGGTGCAGGTGCCGAGCCAGGCTGAGATCGACGCGCAGCTGCGCCTGGCGCAGAAGCAGCTCGAGGAAGCGGCGCACGAGGTGGCGCGGCTCTCGACCCAGTTCAGCGGCAGCGTGCTCGAGGAGGTCATGCCGCTTCTCGGGCCGCACGTCGTCATCGGGGTGCAGCTCGAGGCCGCCCCGGGCAATGTGGGCGCGCGCGTGCGCGAGGTAAGTCCCGGGGGCCCTGCCGCGCAGGCCGGCATGCGCGCCGGCGATGTGATCCTCGCAGTCAACGGCACGGAGCTTAAGGGCGAGGCGCCGGCGCATCAGGTGAGCTCGCTCCTGCGCGACGTCAAGCCCGACACCCCGGTGTCATTGCGCGTGCAGCGCGACGGCAAGCCACTGGCTTTGACGGTGACCGTGCGTGCCGCGCCGGACCTGTTCGCGCACCTGCCGCGGGTGCGCGAGTTCGGCGTGGAGGCTCCCGAGCCCTTCAGCCAGCGAGCGCTGCGGGATATGGAGCTGGCGACTCTGACTCCCGGGCTCGGCAGCTACTTCGGCGCGGACAAGGGCGTGCTGGTGCTCAAGGCACCCGCCGACGGGGCGCTCAAGCTCGAAGACGGCGACGTGATTCTCGCCATCGACGGGCGCGCGCCGGAGAGCGGCTCGCATGCAGCGCGCATCCTCGGCTCCTATCTCGGCGGGGAGAAGATCACGCTGCGCGTCCTGCGCCAGCACAAGACACTCGACCTGCAGATGACGATGCCCGAGTCGAGCCGTCAGCGCGACGCGCACCGGCGCGAGGTCGTGGTGGTGCGTCCGGATGCGCACGTCACGTCCGTGGCGCTGCCGCGCGGCAATCCGCCGGCCTGAAAACCCGCGTACCGGCGGGCGTGTAACATGCGCGCGTGCGCCGCCAGGACTTTGCCTACTCACTGCCCGCCGAACTGATCGCACAGCATCCGCTGGGCGAGCGCTCCGGGAGCCGCCTCCTCGTGCTCGAGGCGCCAAGCGGCGCGCTGAGCGATCATGCGATGCGCGAGCTGCCCGAGCTGCTGCGCCCGCACGATCTTCTGGTCCTGAACGACACGCGCGTGGTGCCGGCGCGCCTCATCGGACACAAACCCTCCGGCGGTCGCGTCGAGATCTTCCTGGAACGCGCGCTCGAGGGCACGCAGGCCGTGGCGCAGCTCTCGGCGAGCAAGCCGATCCGCGCAGGCCTTGAGATCAACACCGCGGGCGGGGTGATCACGGTGCTCGCGCGCGAGTCCGAGCACTGGTTCATCCGCCTGCCGGCGCCGGCGCTCGAGTTCTTCGAACGCTTCGGCGAGGTGCCCTTGCCGCCCTACATCCACCGCGCTGCGCAGGCCGAGGATCGCGAGCGTTACCAGAGTATCTTCGCGCGCGAGTCGGGCGCGGTGGCCGCCCCCACGGCGAGCCTGCACTTCGATGCCGCGCTGTCCGAGGCGCTCGCTGCGCGAGGGGTGACGCGCGCGTTCGTGACGCTGCACGTCGGCGCCGGCACCTTCCAGCCCATCAGGGTGGAGGATCTCGGCAGCCACGTCATGCACGCCGAGCGGGCGCACGTGCCGCAGGCCACCTGCGCCGCGATCTCACGCGCCCGCAGCAGCGGCGGGCGGGTGGTGGCGGTCGGCACGACGGTCGTGCGGGCTCTGGAGTCGGCCGCGGCGGCCCAGGGCGGTAAGCTTGCGCCCTGGAGCGGGGACACGCGCCTCTTCATCACCCCGGGTTTCGAGTTTCGGGTGAGCGACATGCTGCTGACGAACTTCCACCTGCCCGAGTCGACGCTGCTGATGCTGGTATGCGCGTTCGCCGGCACGCAGGCCGTGCTCGGTGCCTACGCGCATGCGATCGCGCAGCGCTACCGGTTCTTCAGCTACGGTGATGCCATGCTGCTCAGCCGGGCGCCAGCATGAACCCCGTCTTCACGCTGGAAGCACGTGACGGCGCCGCGCGCGTCGGGCGCCTGGTGACGACGCACGGCGCGCTCGAGACTCCGGCCTTCATGCCGGTGGGCACCTACGGCACGGTCAAGGCGATGACGCCCGAGGAACTGCAGGGGCTCGGGGCGCAGATCATCCTCGGCAACACCTTTCATCTCCTGCTGCGCCCGGGTGCGAAGATCGTCGCCGCGCACGGCGGCCTGCACGGCTTCATGCACTGGCCCGGGCCGATCCTGACCGATTCGGGTGGCTTTCAGGTCTTCAGTCTCAAGAGCCTGCGGCGCATCACGGAAGAAGGCGTGCGCTTTCGCTCCCCGGTGGACGGCAGCGAAGTGCGCCTGACCCCCGAGGACTCCATGGACATGCAGCTCGCGCTGCGCTCCGACATCGCCATGGCGCTCGATGACTGTACCGAACACCCGGCGACCGAGGCTGCGGCCCGCGCCTCGATGGAGCGCTCGATGCGCTGGGCGCAGCGCAGTCACCAGCACTACTACGGCGCCGGCACGCCCCCCGGAGGGCTGTTCGGCATCGTGCAGGGCGGCATGCACACGAATCTGCGCCTCGCCTCCCTCGAGGCGCTGACGCGCCTGGAGTGGCCCGGTCTTGCGGTCGGTGGGCTCGCGGTGGGGGAATCGGAGACCGAGCGACTCGCGATCCTCGAGGCCCTGGTGCCGCACATGCCGGCCACCCGGCCGCGCTATCTCATGGGTGTCGGGCGCCCCGAGGACATCGTGGCCGCCGTGCTGCGCGGCATCGACATGTTCGACTGCGTCATGCCGACGCGCCACGCCCGCAACGGCCACCTGTTCACCGCAGGCGGGGTCATCAACATCAGAAACAGCGTCCACCAGGAGGCCCTGGGGCCCATCGACCCCCAGTGCGGGTGTTATACCTGCCGCAACTACAGCCGCGCCTACCTGCGCCACCTGGACCGCTGCAACGAGATCCTCGGCGCGCGCCTGAATACCATCCACAACCTGCACTTCTACCTGGAGCTGATGCGCTCGCTGCGCGCCGCCATCCGGGCCGGAACCCTGAGCGCCTGGGCGGGGGCTTTCGTGGCGGCCCGGCGCGGAGCGGATGCTGTGGCATAATGCCGCCCTTTTCGCCTCCCGGACCTCTCCAATGAACCTCATTTCCGACGCTTGGGCACAGGCCGCTCCCGGTGCCCCCAACCAGTTCATGCCCCTCCTGATGGTGGGCGTGTTCTTCGTGATCTTCTATTTCCTGCTGTTCCGTCCGCAGCAAAAGCGCGCCAAGGAGCACCAGAACCTCGTCTCCAAGCTCGGGGCCGGGGACGAGGTGGTGACCGGCGGGGGCCTGCTCGGCAAGGTCACCGAGGTGGGCGACACCTTCGTCACGCTCGAGATCGCTGACGGCGTGCGCATCAAGGTGCAGAAGAACCAGATCACCCAGCTCATGCCCAAGGGCACGCTGAAGAGCGCCTGAAGATGCTCGAGTACCCGCGCTGGAAGTACGTGCTGATCGCCGTGGTGCTGCTGCTGGCGCTGCTGTTTGCCTTGCCGAACGTTTTCGGCGAGGACCCGGCGCTGCAGGTGGCGCGCAAGGATCACAACTCGATGACCGCCGATGGCGCCAAGGAAGTCGAGGTGTTTCTCAAGGAGCGCAAGATCCCCCTGGGCGACAGCTACATGGACGGCGGGCGCTTCATGCTGCGCTTTGCGAACGTCGCCGACCAGCTGGCAGCGCGCGACGCGGTGAATGAGAAGTTCGCCCAGGACCTGATCACGGCACTGTCGTTTGCGCCGCGCACCCCGGCGTTCCTGCGCGCGCTTGGCCTGCGGCCGATGCCGCTCGGCCTCGACCTGCGCGGCGGCCTGTACCTGCTCTACCAGGTGGACGTGAACTCGGCGGTCAACCAGGCCCTCGAGGGCTATGCGCAGGATGCGCGCCGGGCACTCGCCGCCGCCAACATCCCGGTCAAGGACGTGACCACATCCGGCGGCAACACGGTGAGCATCGTGCTGCCTGCCGAGGCCGACGTGAGCGCCGCGCGCGCCGCGCTCAACCAGGCGCTCTCGGGATTGTCGGTGAGTACCGAGAGCCTGGCCTCCGGCTCGGCGATCACCGGCGTCATGACGGCCGCGCAGATCCGCGAGCGCCAGGACTACGCCATCCAGCAGAACATCGTGACCCTGCGCAACCGGGTGAACGAGCTCGGCGTATCCGAGCCCATCGTGCAGCGCCAGGGGGTCGACCGCATCAACGTGCAGCTGCCGGGCGTGCAGAATTCCGCCGACGTCAAGAACACCCTCGGCCGCGTGGCGACGCTCGAGTTCCGGCTCGAGGACATGCAGAACAACGTCGGCGAGGCGGTGCAGACCGGGCGCGCGCCGCTGGGCTCGAAGCTCTACACACACACCCGCTTCGGCCGACCGATCCTGCTCAAGCGCGAGGTGATCGCCACCGGGGACCAGCTCACCAATGCCACCAGCGGGCAGTCGCAGGAGGGTCCGGCGGTTAACATCAAGCTCGACGCACGCGCCGGCGAGAACATGCTGAAGACCACGCAGGCCAACCTCAACAAGCGCATGGCGGTGGTACTGATCGAGAAGCGCCGCGAGCTCACCGACGTCGACGGCAAGAAGGTGGCGCGCGAGGTGACCGACGAGGAGGTCATCAACGATGCCACCATCAGGGGCGTATTCAGCAACCAGTTCCAGATCACGGGGCTCGGCGCCGGCGAGGCGCGCGACCTGGCGCTGCTGCTGCGTTCCGGCTCGCTGGCCACGGCCCTCTACGTGGTCGAGGAACGCGCCGTGGGGCCGAGCCTCGGGCGTGAGAACATCCACAAGGGCGTGACAGCGCTCATCGTCGGCATGGCGGGCGTGTTCGTCTTCATGGCGCTTTACTACCAGGCGTTCGGCCTGGTAGCCGACCTCGTGCTGCTGGCGAACGTCGTGCTGCTGACGGCGCTGCTGTCGATGATGCGCGCCTCGCTGTCGCTGCCCGGCATCGCCGGCATCATCCTCACCGTCGGCATGGCGGTCGATGCCAACGTGCTGATCTACGAGCGCATCCGCGAGGAGGTGCGCAAGGGCGTCTCGCCGCAGGCGGCCATCCGCGCCGGCTTCGACAAGGCGCTCTCGGCGATCACCGACTCCAACATCACGACCCTGATCGCCGGCGTCGTGCTGTGGGTGCTCGGCACCGGGCCGATCAAGGGCTTCGCGGTGGTGCTGATCCTCGGCATCCTCACCTCGATGTTCACCTCCCTCATGGGCAGCCGGGCGCTGCTCACGCTCATCTACGGGGGCCGCCGCAAGCTCGGCCGCCTCGCGATCGGCTAGCGCCGCCGCCCGCCATTAAGGATCACTCGTGGAATTTTTCAGCCATCAGACCAGCTTCCCGTTCATGGCCACCCGCAAGGTGTGGTACGCGCTGTCGGGGATTCTCATCATCGTCTCGCTGGTGTCATTCTTCACGCGCGGCCTGAACCTCGCCATCGACTTCACCGGCGGCGTGAACGCCGAGGTCAACTTCACGCACGCCGTGGACGTGGATGCGGTGCGCGCGCAGCTCACCACCGCGGGGTTCCATGAGCCCGAAGTGCAGAGCTTCGGCTCCTCGCGCGACATCGTGGTGCGCCTGCCCCCGGATGCGAAGCTCGCCGCCGGCGAGGTGCGCTCACGCCTCGAGAGCGCGCTGAAGAACGTCGATGCCGGCGTGCAGGTGGTGCAGCTGGACGTGGTCGGGCCGCAGGTCGGCAACGAGCTCAAACAAAGCGCGATCTACGCGCTCCTGTTCACGCTGCTCGGGATCTTCATGTACATCGCCTGGCGTTTCCACACCTGGCGGCTGTCGCTCGGCGCCATCCTCGCCGTGCTGCATGACCCGATCCTGGTGATCGGCTTCTTCTCGATCACGCAGACGCCGTTCGACCTGGCGGTGGTTGCCGCCATCCTGGCGGTGATCGGCTACTCACTGAATGACACGGTGGTGGTGTTCGATCGCATCCGTGAGCGTTTCGAGACCAACCGTCGCTCGGCGCCGGCGGCAGTACTGGATGAGTCGATCAACCAGACCCTGTCGCGCACCATCATGACCAAGGTCGTCACTTCGATCGTCGTGGTCGCGCTGCTGTGGCTCGGCGGCCCGGTACTCAGGGGTTTCTCCGAGGCGCTCTTGATCGGCATCATCGCCGGCACTTACTCCTCGATCTACATCTCCAGCGCCATCGCGCTTGACTGCGGACTCACCGCCGAGCATGTGTTCCCGAGCGTGAAGAAGGCGGCCCTCGATCATCTGCCCTGATGGGGGGAGACTCCGCTGCTTGCTGACCCGCATGCCTGGTTAGCGTTTCTCACGCTGTCGCTGCTGGAGATCGTCCTCGGCATCGACAACCTGATCTTCATCTCGATCCTGGTCGAGCGCCTGCCGGTGCAGCTGCAGAACCGCGCCCGCCTCGGCGGCCTGGCGCTGGCGATGGCGACGCGCATCCTGCTGCTGTTCTCGCTGGTGTGGGTCACGCACCTGGTGCAGCCACTTTTCTATCTCTTCGGCCAGAGCGTCTCAGGCCGCGACATCGTGCTGCTCGGCGGCGGCTTGTTCCTGCTGGTGAAGAGCGTGCTCGAGATGCACCAGACGCTCGAGGGGGCCGCGCCCCATCCGGCGCGCACCAAGCTCAGCGGCAGCTTCACCGCCGTCATCGTGCAGATCGGCCTGATCGACATCGTCTTTTCCCTGGACTCGGTGTTCACGGCCGTCGGGCTGGCGAAGGACCTGAAGGTGATGGTGGCGGCGATCGTGGTGGCGATCATCGTCATGATGCTCGTGTCGCGCTCGATCGGCGCCTTCATCTCGCGCCACCCGACGATCAAGGTGCTGGCGCTCGCGTTCCTGCTGCTGATCGGCTTTGCCCTCGTGGCCGAGGGGGTGCACTTCGAGATCCCGAAGGGCTACCTGTACTTCGCGATGGCGTTCTCGGTGGGCGTGGAGCTGATCAACACCCGCGTGCGCCGTCGTCAGGACGGCCGCCGCTAGCTGCTGCGCCTAGCCCGCGCGGTGCAGGCGGCTGTGCCTGCGGCCGTAGAACACATAGACGGCAACCCCGAGCACGGTCCAGATGGCGAGCCGCCACCAGGTGGCGGCGCCGAGGGAGACCATCATCAGGCCGCACACGCCCGCGCCGGCAAGGCAGGTAAACCACGGCAGCGGTGTTCTGAACGGGCGCGGCAGATCGGGGCGCGTCTTGCGCAGCACCAGCACGCCAATGCAGACCGTCACGAAGGCGGCGAGGGTTCCGATCGAGACCAGGTGCCCGAGGACCCCGACCGGGAACAGGCCGCCGATGATCGCCGCCGTGACGCCCGTCACCACCGTCCCCGTGGAGGGCGTGCGGAACTTCGGGTGCACCTTGCCGAAGAACTTCGGCAGCAGGCCATCGCGCGCCATCGCGAAGAAGATGCGCGCCTGCGCGATCGTCATGACCAGCATCACCGAGGTCATGCCGGCCACCGCGCCGAGCTTGATCGGGATGCCGAGCCAGTGCAGCCCCGCGTACTTATCGAGCGCCAGCGCCACGGGGGCGGCGACGTTCAGTTCCTTGTAGCTCACCATGCCGGTGAGCACCGTGGCCACGATGACGTACAGAATGGTGCAGATCACGAGGCTTGCGAGGATGCCGATCGGCATGTCGCGCTGCGGGTTCTTGGCCTCCTGGGCGGCGGTGGAGATCGCATCGAAGCCGATATAGGCGAAGAAGATCACGCCCGCAGCCTTCAGCACCCCGCTCCAGCCGAACTCACCGAAGTGGCCTTCGTTGGGAGGCACGAAGGGATGCCAGTTGGCGGTGTTGATGAAGCTGATGCCAAACATGATGAAGAGCACGATGACGGTCACCTTGATGGTGACGATCCAGGAGTTGAACGTCGCCGACTGCTTGATGCCGATGTAGCAGATGGTCGCGATGGCCGCGACGATGAGCATTGCCGGCACGTTGATGATCGCCCCGGTGCGCACCATGTGCTCGGTGAGCCGGTCCTGGTCGAAGGGGGCGTGCGAGAGCGCGTCCGGAATGTGGATATGCAGCTGCTCGAGGAGGCTCACGGCGTATCCGGACCAGCCGACCGAGACGGTGGCCACGGCGAACAGGTACTCGAGGATCAGGTTCCAGCCGATGAACCAGGCGATGCCCTCACCGAGCGTGGCGTACGAATAGGAGTAGGCGCTGCCAGAGACCGGGATCATGGCGGCGAACTCCGCGTAGCACAGCCCCGCGAACATGCAACCGATGCCGGCGAAGATGAAGGACAGCGCGAGCGCCGGACCTGCGTTCTGGGCGGCGGCGACGCCGGTGAGCACGAAGATGCCGGTGCCGATCACGCCACCGATCCCGAGCAGCGTCAGCTGGGTCGCGGTGAGGGCGCGACGCAGTTCATTGCCGGAGGCTTCCTGCGCTTGCAGCTCGTCAATGGACTTCGTCGCGAGTAGTTGTGACGCCATGAAACCCCCGGTTTTTGTGCGGGGAACTCTACACAAGCACCCTGGGGAAAGCGAGGCACGCACCGCGCAGGCGCGGTGCGTGGGCCGCGGTCGCTTCAGCCGTCGCGCAGATCCGGCGGCACGTGCGGGGCGATCAGCGTCAGCAGCTGCATGTAGACCTTGGGCGTGCCGACCACAATATGTCCCGCCTGCTTGTAGTCGCCGCCGGTGAGCGTGCCGATGCGGCCGCCGGCCTCCTGAATGAGGAGCGTGCCGGCTGCGGTGTCCCACGGCGCGAGCCCGATCTCCCAGAACGCATCGACGCGCCCCGCGGCGACGTAGGCGAGGTCGAGCGCGGCGGAGCCGGCGCGGCGCACGCCGGCGGCCTGCTCCATCACCGCGCGCAGCATGCCCATGTAGGCGTCGAGGTACTTGAGGTTGGCGCGGTAGGGAAAGCCGGTCGCGATCAGGGAGCCCTCGAGCGTGCGCGCCTTGCTGACGCGGATGCGGTGGTTCTCCAGGTGCGCCCCGGCGCCGCGGCTGGCGGTGAAGAGCTCGCCGCGCATCGGGTCGTAGACCACCGCATGCTCGAGGCGTCCCTTGACCTGGCAGGCGATCGATACCGAGAACACCGGGAAGCCGTGCAGGAAGTTCGTGGTGCCATCGAGCGGGTCGATGATCCAGACGGTCTCGTTCTCGCCGCTGCTGCCGCTCTCCTCGGCAAGGAAGGCATGGTGCGGGTAGTGGCGGCGCACCGTCGCGATGATCTCGGCTTCGGCGGCCTGATCGACCTCGGTGACGAAGTCGTTGCGTCCCTTGGAGGTGACGGTCAGGGACTCCAGGCGGTTCAGGCTGCGGATGATCACGTCGCCGGCACGGCGCGCGGCGCGCACGGCAATATTGAGAAGCGGCTGCACGGTAACTAAGCTCGTATGGCCAAAAGGGCGCCCGTGGCGGCTGCAGGTGCAGCGGCAGGGCCCGGTAGTTAACCGCTAGGGTAACAGATGGACTCCCCCGCCATTCGCATCGTACTGGTCGCACCCTCGCACCCCGGCAACATCGGCGCCGCGGCGCGTGCCATGAAAAACATGGGCCTGAGCGAGCTGGTGCTGGTGCGCCCCAAGCACTTTCCGGACGCCGAGGCCACCGCGCGGGCCTCGGGGGCGGACGACGTCCTCGGCCGCGCCCGCGTGGTGGGGAGCCTGCAGGAGGCGCTCGAGGGGTGCGGGTTCATCGCCGCCACCACCTCGCGTGAGCGCGATCAGTACTTCCGCGTGGCCGACGTGCGCGAGGCCGCGGCGCGCATCGTCGCGCAGTCGCAGCGCGCCCCGGCTGCCGTGATATTCGGCGCCGAGCGCACCGGCCTTACCAACGAGGAGCTGGAGACCGCGCACCTGCTGATCCGCATCCCGGCCAACGACGCCTACCCCTCCCTCAATCTCGCCATGGCGGTGCAGCTGGTGACCTACGAGCTGTTCCGTGCGCGTGGCGGCCACGTGCCACCGGGGGAGCCGGGCGCAGCCCCGCTCGCCAGCGCGCAGCAGATGCAGCGCCTGTTCGAGCATCTCGCTGAGGTGCTGGAGGAGATCGACTTCCGTGACCGCACCCAGAGCGGCACGCACCTGATGTCGCGCATCCGCCGCTTCCTGCAGCGCGCGGAGCTCGACGCCAACGAGGTCAATATCCTGCGCGGCATCCTGACGGCGGTGCAGAGCCGGCGCCGCGCGGCGGGCGAGCGTCCCTGATGAGCGTGGCGCCTGTGTACCTCGACTATGCCGCCACCACCCCTGTCGATGCGGCGGTGGCGCAGGTGATGAATGAGTGCCTCACCCGCGATGGGGTGTTCGGCAATCCGTCCTCCGCCCACGCCTTCGGTGAGGCGGCGGCGCGTCGCGTCGCCGCCTCGCGCGCGCAGGTGGCGGCGCTCATCGGCGCCACCGCCGAGGAGATCATCTTCACCTCCGGCGCAACCGAGGCGAACAACCTCGCAATCCTCGGCGTGTGCCGTGCCCAGGCGGACCGCGGCCGCCACATCGTCACCATGCGCACCGAGCACAAGGCAGTGCTCGATCCCTGCCGGCATCTGGAGCGCCAGGGCGCGAGCGTCACCTACCTGAGCCCCGATGCGAGCGGCCGCATCACGCTCGCGCAGCTTGAGGGCGCGCTGCGATCCGACACCGTGCTGGTGTCGGTCATGTACGCCAACAACGAGACGGGCGTCATACAGGACGTGCCCGGGCTCGCGGCGCTGTGCCGCGCGCGCGGGATTGCCTTCCACACCGACTGCGCCCAGGCCGCCCCCCGCCTGGCGCTCGACGTGCGGGCCACGCCCGTGGACCTGCTGTCCTTCACGGCGCACAAGCTCTATGGCCCCAAGGGCATCGGGGCGCTTTACCTGAGCGGCGCGACGCGCGGCCTGCTGCAGCCGCTCCTTTTCGGGGGTGGCCAGGAACGCGGCCTGCGACCCGGCACGCTCCCGGTGCACCAGATCGCAGGCTTCGGGGCGGCCTGCGAGCTGATCCGGGAGCAGCGCGATCGCGAGCCCGGGCGCCTCGAGGCTCTGGCCCGGCGCCTGTGGGCGGGGCTTGAGCCCCTGGGGGAGCTGCAGCTCAACGGCGCCGCGGCTCCCCGGGTGCCCGGGATCCTGAACGTCTCATTCGCAGGCGTGGAAGGCGAGAGCCTGATCAGGGGCCTGCCCGGGCTTGCGGTGTCCGCCGGGGCAGCCTGCAACTCGGAGGCCCGTGAACCCTCCTACGTGCTGCGGGCGCTGGGCCGCGATGCACGCCTCGCCGAGAGCTCCCTGCGCTTCAGCCTCGGACGCTTCAGCACTGAAGCGGAGGTGGATGCGGCCGTTGAGGCCGTAACGCAGGCGGTGCGCCGGCTGCGGCGCCTGTCACCGCGCGCGCCCGTGCCCGCGGAAGGCGCGGACTGGGTGGCTGCCGGCAGCCGCCGCTTGAGCGGGGAGGCGGGCACGGAGGTTTCAGGCACCTGGGTGCGCTTTCACCTGCTGGTACGTGACGGCTGTGTGAAAGACGCACGTTTCCAGGCGTTCGCCTGCCCCCATACTGTGGAAACGGTGGCGTGGCTGTGCGAGCGCCTCCGAGGGCGCAGCCGCCAGGATCTCAGGGCCGGCACCCCGGCGGAGTGGGCTGAGGCGCGTGGCGTACCGGTCGAGAAACTGGGACGGCTGCTCGTGGTCGAAGATGCATTGAATGACTGCATCACCCGCTGGACTTAAGGCGCTACAATACGAGGACCGATGGCCATCTCCCTGACGGAATCTGCCGCCACCCGGGTTAAGACCTTCCTCGCTGCCCGTGGCCGCGGCATCGGGCTGCGACTGGGTGTGCGCAAGACCGGCTGCTCCGGCTTCGCCTACGTCATCAACTACGCCGATGCTCCGGATCCCGGGGAGGCGGTTTTCGAGGATCAGGGCGTGCGCATTTTCGTCGACCTGGGAAGCCTGAAGCTCATCGACGGCACCGTGGTCGACTTCGTGAAGGAAGGCTTGAATGAGGCCTTCCGCTTCAGAAACCCGAACGTCAAAGGCGAGTGCGGCTGCGGAGAGAGCTTCTCCGTGTGACCTCCGGGTGGCCGCCGTATCCCGCTGGAGACGCCGGTGCCCAAAAAATCCTTATCAAACCGGTACTTCCATCGGCACCGGCGTTGCCGCAGCCCCCCGCGGCAAGGTAAACTTCGCGGCTTGCTCCGGGGCCGGGGGCGCCTGGAGGCGCCAAACCCAGCCCGGGAAATTCCCGCACCTACCAACGTTTTTTCTGTCCTCTGAAAGGTCAAGCGAATGGCGCTCGAGCGCACCCTGTCAATCGTCAAGCCCGACGGCGTCAGCGGCAATCTGATCGGCGAGGTTTATCGCCGCTTCGAGAAGGCCGGCCTGTCCATCATCGCCGCGCGCATGCGCCATCTGTCCCTGGCCGAGGCCGAGGGCTTCTATGCCGTGCACCGTGAGCGCCCGTTCTTCAAGGACCTGGTGCGCTACATGACCTCCGGTCCCGTGGTCGTGCAGGTGCTCGAGGGCGAGAACGCGATCGCCAAGAACCGCGAGATCATGGGGGCCACGGATCCGAAGAAGGCAGCTGCGGGCACGATCCGCGCAGACCTTGCCAAGAGCATCGAGCAGAATGTCGTGCACGGCTCGGACGCGCCCGAGACCGCCGCCGGCGAGATCGCCTACTTCTTCAGCACCACCGAGCTGCATCCGCGCCGCTAGAGGCGCACGCCTGAAGCCCTGCCATGGAAGCCGCTCCACGCGAACGCACGAACCTGCTCGGCCTGCCGCGGCCGGCGCTCGAGTCGTTCGTGGCTGAACTTGGCAGCAAGCCCTTCCGGGCGCGCCAGCTGATGAACTGGGTGTACAAGCGCGGCGTCGGCTCCTTTGCCGAGATGACCGACCTTGCCAAGGAGTTCCGCTCACGCCTGGACGCTGCGGCCGAGGTGCGCGCACCGCAGATCGTGAGCGTGCAGCGCTCCGCCGACGGCACCACCAAGTGGCTGCTCAGGGCCGACGCCAGCCAGGCGTTCGAGATGGTCTTCATCCCGGAACCCGAGCGCGGCACGCTGTGCATCTCCTCCCAGGTCGGCTGCGCGCTCGACTGCTCGTTCTGCTCGACCGCGCAGCAGGGCTTCAACCGCAACCTGAGCACCGCGGAGATCGTGGGTCAGGTGTGGCTCGCGGCGCGGGAACTCGAGGCCGAGGAACGCGCCCGGGGCGGGGAGGCGGGTGGCGGCGCCTACGGCGATGAGCGGCACGTCACCAACGTGGTCCTCATGGGCATGGGCGAGCCACTCGCGAACTTCCGCAACGTGGTGCCGGCACTGCAGATCCTGCTGGATGATTTCGGTTTCGACCTGTCGCGGCGCCGCGTGACGCTCTCGACCTCCGGGCTCGTGCCGCAGATCTACCGGCTCGCCGAGGAGACGAACGTCGCGCTGGCGGTGTCGCTGCACGCGCCCGACGATGAGCTGCGCAACCAGCTGGTGCCCATCAACCGCAAGCACCCGATCGCCGAGCTCCTCAAGGCCTGCTGGCACTACCTGGATGAGCAGAACGGCCGCAGCGTCACTTTCGAGTACGTGATGCTCGAGGGCGTCAACGATTCGCCCGCTCAGGCGCGCGCGCTCGCGCGCCTGCTCAAGGGTCACCCCGCTAAGGTGAACCTCATCCCCTTCAATCCCTTCCCCGGCACGCGCTACCGTCGTTCCGGGGCGGCCGCGATCCAGCGCTTCCGCGACGAGCTGCTGCAGCGCGGCGTGCTGGCGACCGTGCGGCGCACGCGCGGTGACGACATCGACGCCGCCTGCGGTCAGCTGGCCGGGCGCGTCATCGACCGCACCACCGTGCGCCTGGGCGACAAGGTCATCGGCGTCGCGGTTCAACCATGAGCAATTCCGTGAACCAACTCCCGCGTCTTCCGCTGCGCCTCGTGCTCCTCTGCGCGCTCCTGCTCGGCGGGTGCGGCGGCAACCCCGGCACCAAGCCGCGCCAGACCAAGACCGAAGATGCTGCCGTCTACAACACCCAGCTCGGCATCGCCTACCTCAACCAGGGTGAGCTGGCGCTTGCCAAGGACAAGCTCGATCGCGCCGTGCTGCAGGACCCAAGTTTCCCGGAGGCGCACAGTGCGCGCGCCATGCTCTACGAGCGCCTGGGCGACAACAACAAGGCCGACGATGAGTTCCGCACGGCGCTGCGCCTTGCGCCCGATGACCCGAATGTGGTGAACAACTACGCGGTGTACCTGTGCCAGCGTGGCCGCACCAACGATGGCGTCAAGCGCTTTGAACAGGCGGCCAAGAACGCCCTGTACCGCACGCCCGAGGCGGCCTACACCAACGCCGGGGTGTGCCTGCGTGCCGCCAAGCGCGACGAGGAGGCACGGGTGCAGTTCATCAAGGCACTGCAGGTGAAACCGAATTTCTCCGACGCGGTGCTGCAGCTGTCCGACCTCGAGTTCCAGCACAACAACCTCGCGCAGGCGCGCCAGCTGATAGACGGCTACCTCGGTAACTTCCCCGCGACCCCGGACCTGCTGTTCCTCGGCGTGCGGGTGGCGCGGGCACAGAAGGATGCGGTGGCCGTGCAGCGCTATTCGCGCAAGCTGCAGCTGGATTTCCCCGGCTCCGACCAGACACGTGCGCTGGCCGGCCTCGACCGCAATCCCGGCTGAGCAGCCATGACGAGTGAAGGTGGCAGCGTCGGCATCGGCGCCCGGCTGCGCGCCGCGCGTGAGCGGCGCGGTCTGACGACACTGCAGGCTGCCGAGAAGCTGCACGTGGATGCGCGCGTGCTCGAGTCCCTCGAGGCGGACAACTTCGTACCCCTGGGCGCGGACGTCTATGTGCGCGGCCACCTGCGCCGCTATGCCGAACTCGTCGGGGAGTCCCCGCACGAGCTGCAGGAGCTCTACGCCAGGAGCGGCACTGCGGCGCAGCCGGACCTGACACGCATCCCCCGCGGTGAGCGCCCGCCGGAGTCCGCGCGCCTCATGATGCCGGCACTCCTCACGGTGGTCGCGCTCGCCCTTGCCGGGCTTCTGTGGTGGGCGCTGATGCTCCCCGGTGCCAAGCCTCAGCCGCTGCCGCCCGCGCCGGCGGAGGCGACCGTGGGCGCGACTAAGGCGCCGGATGCGGCGCCCGCGCCGGCTGCCCCCGTGATGACGCCGGCGCCCAGTTCGCCGGCACCGCCTCCTGCGGCCGCCGCGGTGCCCGGGAGCCAGACCCTGACCCTGCATTTTTCCGGCAGCAGCTGGGTGCAGGTCGCGGATGCGCGCGGGCGCGTGCTGCTGGACGGGATGCAGCCGCCCGGCAGCAGCCGCTCGGTGAGTGGCGCGGCGCCGCTGCGCGTGGTGCTCGGCAATGCCCCGCAAGTGGCGCTCGAGGTGGGCGGGCACCCGGCTTCCCTCGCCGGCCTCGTGCGTCGTCGCGGTGATGCCCACTTTCAGGTGGATGCCAGCGGCACGTTGTCCGCGGACGCAGCCCATGCCGCAAGGGGAAACTGAGGTGGCCGGCGAGATTCAGGCGATCCGCGGCATGAACGATGTGCTGCCGGCAGAGATCAACGCCTGGCAGCACTTCGAGACCCAGACGCGCGGACTGCTCGGTGCTTACGGGTACGAGGAGATCCGCGTGCCGATCCTCGAGCACACCGAGCTCTTCAAGCGCGCGATCGGTGAACACACCGACGTCGTCGGCAAGGAGATGTACACCTTCACCGACCGGGGCGGCGACAGCCTGACGCTGCGCCCCGAGGCCACCGCCGGCATAGCGCGGGCGCTCATCTCCAACGGCATGCTGCGCGGCGCCCGCCACAAGCTGTGGTGCATCGGCCCGATGTTCCGCCACGAGACCCCGCAGGCCGGGCGCTACCGCCAGTTCTGGCAGGTGGACGTCGAGGCGGTCGGTTACCCGGGGCCGGACATCGATGCGGAGCTCATCGCCTTCAGCGCACGGCTGTGGCAGCGCCTGGGCATCACGGACCTGCGCCTGGAGATCAATTCGCTCGGCACCCCCGAGAGCCGCCGCGACTACCGCGCGCGTCTGGTCGATTACTTCCGTGCGCACGAACACGAGCTCGATGAGGACAGCCAGCGGCGCCTGGGCGGCAATCCACTGCGCATCCTCGACAGCAAGAACCCGCAGATGCAGGAGCTGATCCGCAGCGCCCCGGTGCTCACTGAGTACCTGGACGCCGAGTCGCGTGCGCACTTCGAGGAACTGTGCGCCATGCTGCGCGGCGTCGGCGTGAGTTACGAGATCAACCCGCGCCTGGTGCGCGGACTCGACTACTATTCGCGCACCGTTTTCGAGTGGATTACCCGGTCCACGGCCGCACAGAATGCCGTATGCTCCGGCGGCCGCTATGACGGGCTGATCGCGCAGCTGGGTGGCGAAGCCACGCCGGCCATCGGCTTTGCCATGGGGGTCGAGCGTCTGGTGGCGCTGCTCGTGGCGGCTGGCGGCGTTCCGCCCGCCGCCCGCCCCGATGTCTACGTGGTGGTGAGCGGTACGCACAGTGCCGCCCGCGCCCTCGAGATCGTCGAGCGGCTGCGCACCGAGCGCCCGCGGGTACGCTTCGAGCTGAACGTGGGCGGGGGCAATTTCAAGGCTCAGTTCCGGCGCGCCGACAAGAGCGGTGCGCCCCTTGCCCTGATCATCGGCGAGGACGAACTCGCGCGCGGGGTCGTGGCGATGAAACCTTTACGCGAGCAGTCGGGTCAGAGCGAGTGCCCGATTGCCGAGCTGGCCGCCGGGGTGGACGCAGCGCTCAGCGCGCTCGCGACATCGCCGCGGCCCTGATGTTGGGGAGGATGCGTGGAAGATTACCTGTCTGAGAAAGAACAGTGGGAATGGGTCAAGGGCCAGGTGCGCTCCAGTGGCCCATGGGTGGTCGTGGCGGTCGCCGTGGTATTCGCCGGCGTGGCTGGCTGGCGCTGGTGGCAGGACCGCCAGGACGCCGCGCGCCTCGCGGCGAACGACCGCCTGATGCAGATGGTGCAGGCGCTGCAGCGCGGCGACCGCACCCAGGCGTTCTCGATCGTTACGCAGATGGAACGCGAGAACCCGGACTCCCCCTATACCGACCATGCCAAGCTGCTCGCCGCGCGTGTCTACGTGGACGACAACAGTTTCGACAAGGCCGCCGCGGAACTTGATTCCGTGGTCCAGCACTCGCGCGACCGCGAGCTCGCCACCATCGCCCGCCAGCGCTTGGCGCGAGTGCAGATTGCGCAGGGCAAGCCAGACATGGCGCTCGAGACGCTCAAGGGCACCGATGGCGGCGCCTTCGCGGCGCGCTATCACGAGGTGCGCGGCGATGCGTTCTACGCCAAGGGCGACAAGGCGGGCGCACTCATCGAGTACCGCGCCGCGCAAAGCGGCGGCCACGAGGACAATGCGGGGCTTCTGAGTCTGAAGATCGCCGAGCTCGCCGGCGATGCGCCGGTGAGCGCCACGACCGAGGCGCCTGCCGCCGCAGCGGCGGCCGCGGGCGCCGCCAAGTGAGCGCCCTGCGACATCTGCAGCGCTGGTCCTGGCTCCTCGTCACCGCGTTCCTCGTGGTGGCCTGCTCCAAGGACAAGGCCGTCGACCAGCCGGCCAAACTCACCCCGTTCGCACCCTCACTGCGCGTCGAGCACCTGTGGAGCACGACGGTCGATGACAAGAAAGCCGAGCCGCTGCGCCTCGGGCTCGGGCTGGTCGTCTATGGCGGGCGTATCTATGACGCGGGCCACAAGGGCGACGTGGTGGCGCTGGATCTCAAGAACGGACGGGTGCAGTGGCGAGCGCGCACCAAGGCCCCGCTGTCCGGGGGCACCGCCGCCGGCGGGGATCTGGTCGTGATCGGTACCACTGACGGCAGGCTGTTCGCGCTCAACTCCGCCGATGGCAAGACTCGCTGGCAGGTCCGCATCAACGGCGAGGTACTGGCCCCCGTCGCCATCGGTGAGAAGCTGATCGCCGTACGCACCGGGGACGGGAAGCTGCGTGGCCTGAGTCGCACGGACGGGCACGAGCTGTGGGTGCAGGAGCAGCAGGTGCCACGCCTGTCGCTGCGCGGCACCTCTGCGCCGGTGATCGTCGGCGACACCGTGCTGTGTGGGTTCGACAACGGCAAGGTGATGTCGGTGAACGGCAGCGACGGCTCGCTCCTGTGGGAAGCGACCGTGACTCCGCCGCACGGACGCACCGAGCTTGAGCGACTCGCCGACATCGATGCGGCGGTCCTGGTTGCCGGCCAGAACGTCTATACGGTCGGCTTCCAGGGGCGCGTTGCGATGCTCGCGCTCGACACCGGCCAGGTATGGTGGTCGCACGAACTCTCCAGCTACCGCGGCATGAGCCTCGATGAGGAGGCGCTGTACGTCGCCACGGCGGATGGTGAGGTCGTGGCTCTGCGCGCCCGCACGGGCGCGGAGATCTGGCGCCAGGGCGTGCTCCTGCACCGCGGGCTGTCCGCCCCGGCCGACATGACGGATGCGCTCGTCGTGGGCGACTTCCAGGGCTATGTGCACTTCCTCGACAAAGCGAGCGGGGCGCTGATGGCGCGCACCAAGGCCGGCAGCGCGCGTATCAGCAACGCCCCGGTGGTCATCGGTAACCTGGTGCTGGTGCAGACCGATCGCGGCCAGATCAGTGCCTATCGCGTGACGCCGCTCGCAGCCGCTGCGACCCGCAAGGCGCCGCCTGCGCCGCCTGCGCCGCCTGCGCCGCCCGCGCCGGAAGCTGCCGCACCGAGCCCGACCCCGGCGCCGGACGCGACGCCGGCGCCGGAAACTCCCGCAGGCCACTAGCGCCTCGGGCGCGCGGCCGAGCTGCGGTGTAAGGCCTCGCCATGCTGCCCATCGTCGCGCTCGTCGGCCGTCCGAACGTTGGCAAGTCGACGCTGTTCAACGTGCTCACCGGCACGCGCGATGCGATCGTCGCCGACGTGCCCGGCCTCACGCGCGACCGCCAGTACGGCTTCGGGCGCCTCGGCCCCATCCCCTGCGTCGTCATCGACACCGGGGGCCTGGTCGAGAACCCGGTCGGTATCGAGGCGCAGATGCGCGCGCAGACCGAGCGTGCGGTCGCCGAGGCCGACCAGCTGATCTTCCTCGCCGATGCGCGCGGTGGTCTGACGCCCCAGGATTACTTCGTGGCGCGCGAGCTGCGCCGCTCGGGCAAGCCCGTGACGCTCGTGCTCAACAAGGCCGAGGGGCTGGACGCGGACGTCGTGGCGGCCGACTTCCATGCGCTGGGGTTCGGCGAGCCGCTCATCATCTCTGCCAGCCACGGCCAGGGGTGCGAGGCGCTCATGGAGCACGTGCTCGAGGGCGTGGAGCCGGGGACCGATGAGAGGCCGGATGACGGCTCGATCCGTATTGCCATCATTGGTCGCCCCAACGTCGGTAAATCTACGCTGGTCAACCGGCTGCTCGGCGAGGAGCGCGTGATCGCGAGCGAGACTCCCGGTACCACGCGCGACAGCATCCTGGTGCCGTTCGAGCGCGACGGCCACGCCTTCCTGCTCATCGACACCGCCGGCATGCGCCGGCGCTCCAAGGTCGAGGACATCGTCGAGCGCGCCAGTGTTGCCAAGACGCTGCAGGCGATTGATGAGGCGCACGTCGTGATCCTGGTACTGGATGCGCACGACAGCGTCGCCGAGCAGGACGCCAGCGTCCTTGGCATTGCGCTCGAGCGCGGCCGCGCGCTCATCATCGCCGTGAACAAGTGGGACGGCATCGCGCAGGAGCAGCGCGAGGAGATCCGGCGCCAGCTGTCACTGAAGCTCGACTTCGTGCCGTTCGCGCCGCTGCACTTCATCTCGGCGCGCCACGGTACCGGGGTGGGGGAGCTCATGCAGTCCACGGTGCGCGCTTACGAGGCGGCCATGCGCGCCATGCCAACGCGCGAGCTCACCCGTACCCTCGAGCACGCCCTCACTGTGCACCAGCCGCCCCTGGTGCGCGGACGGCGCATCAAGCTGCGCTATGCCCACCAGGGTGGCCGCAACCCGCCGCGCATCGTCATCCACGGCAACCAGACGGCGTCGGTCCCGGCCGCCTACACCCGCTACCTGGCCAACGTGTTCCGCAAGACCTTCGACCTGTTCGCGACCCCGGTGTTCATCGAGTACCGTACCGACAAGAATCCCTATCTGCGGGAACGGCGTGTCAAGCCGGCCGATAGCCACGGGCGGCGGCGCGCGGGAACACGCAAGCCGCGCTGAGCACCCCGGCGACGGCGCACACTGCTGCCATCGAATCGTGTCTGAAGTGGAGTCCCGAAGGCCTGATGCCAGCTGCGCCGGCTGATCCACAGAAGCCACCTTACCGTGCCGACATCGATGGGCTGCGGGGACTGGCGGTCCTCGCAGTCGTGCTGTTCCATGCCCGTGTAACTGGATTTGCCGGCGGCTACATCGGCGTCGACGTCTTCTTCGTCGTCTCCGGCTACCTGATCACGCAGCTGCTGATGCGCGTGCCGCCGCAGCCAGCTCGCCAGGTGTTCGGTCAGTTCTACCTGCGGCGCGCGCGGCGCATTCTGCCGGCCCTGTTCGTCGTGTGCCTCGCGACCCTCGTGGGCGGCTGGCTGCTGCTGATGCCGTTTGAACTCATCAATCTGGGCAAGAACCTCACCGCTGCCCCGCTGCTGCTCAGCAATCTTGCGGCCCACACCGGCGGCGGTTATTTCGGTACCGGCATGGCTGTGCCGCTGCAGCATCTGTGGAGCATCGCGGTGGAGGAGCAGTTCTACGTCTGCTACCCGCTGCTGCTGCTGTGCCTCAACAGGTTTCTGCCGGAATGGCGCCGTGGCGCGCTGAGTCTGCTCGCGCTGCTGTCTTTCGCGCTGTGCCTGTGGGCCGCGCAGGCCTACCCGGGGGCGAACTACTACGCCTCCCCGAGCCGGGCGTGGGAGCTGCTGGCAGGGGCGCTGCTCGCACTCAGCGCATTGCCCGCGCCGCCAGGACTGCTGCGCGAACTGCTCGCCGGCGCGGCGCTCGGGGCGCTGGTGCTTGCTACTCATTATTACGGCGGCGGCCGCCTCGCCTATCCGGGCATCGCCACACTCGTGCCGTGCGCGGCGACTCTCGCCCTGATCGCCTCGGGCGCGCCCGCGCCGGCATTCGCCAACCGGCTGCTCGCCGCGCCGCCCCTGGTCTTCATTGGCCTCATGTCCTATTCCCTCTACCTGTGGCATCGACCGCTCCTCGTCTACGTGCAGCGTTACCACATCACGCCGCTGTCCACGCTGGAGCTCACGGGCCTGCTGGCGGCCATCTTCGGCATCGCCGCGCTGTGCTGGCGCTTCCTCGAGCGCCCCATCCACACGCGCGCGCGGCTCGGCAGCGACCGCCGCCTGCTGTGCGCCCTGGCCGCGAGCGGCCTCCTCATCGCGCTTGCCGGCGTGCAGCTGTGGCGTTCGGACGGCTATCCGCAGCGCTTCGATGCGCAGCTGCGCGCCGCGCTCAACGAAGACGAGGCGCTGGAAGGTGCGGCGTGTCTGGCGCGCAGCCTCGCGCAGGTCGCGGCCGGTCAGATCTGCGAGTTTGGCGAGCACAGTCCGCAGGCTGCGCGCGTGCTCCTGTGGGGCGACAGCCACGCACTGGCGCTGCTCCCGGCGTTCAGGGACCTCGCCCGTGAGCGGCACCTGCGCCTGTACTTCGCAGCAACGGCGGCCTGCTGGCCGCTGCTCGGCGTGACGAGCAGCGCGCGCACCAGCAGCGCCAACAGTCAATGCGCCGCATTCAACACCGCTGTGCTCGAGGCCGCCCGCGTGCTGCAGCCTGCGACCCTCATCCTCAGTGCGCGCTGGAATGACTCGCAGCTGCGACCCGCCGCGGGCCTCCCGCGCGAGCTGCAGGAGCCGCTCTTCAGCGCTGCCCTGCGTCACACGCTCCAGAGGTTGCCTGAGGTTGCCGTCGCCTGTGTCGTTTTTGACGTGCCGCAGCTGAAATATGCGGCCACGCCGACGATGGCCATCGCGCGCCTCCGGCATATCGGGGATGAGTTCATTGCCACCACCCGGGCGGCTGCCGAGTCAGACGTGGGGGACATGGAGTCCCAGGTGCGCGCACTTGCACAACAGGGGGCGCTGCGCTTCGCCGACCCGAAGACGGTGCTGTGCCCCGGGGCGAGCTGCCTCTACCAGTCAGGCGGGCAGCCGCTGTATTTCGATGACCACCACCTTTCCCCGGCGGGCGCCCGCTACGTGGTGCCGGAACTGTCCGCCTGCCTGAGCGGTGCAACCGCCCACGAGGAGGGCGCGGGTGCGGCCAATGACGCCGTTGCCTCCGGTGACGATCGCCACATAATCAGTCTGGTCAAAGAGTGATGCCATGGTGTCTCCCCCGTTGTGACTGGTCGGCGGGTACCTGGCTCGCAAGAGGCAAGTCGAGGCAGTCCGACGCGCTGCGCGCGCGCATTGCGCCGAAACTCAGTCTCCCTCTAAGATCGAGCCACAAGAACGATTCAAGGCCGGTGCGGGCACCGGGCCGAGTTAAGCTACACGCGCCGCAGCTGGCTTGCGGCGACCACCACAGTTTGAGGTGCAGCGGCATGGCCGATGTCTTCGTTTCCTACGCCCGCGGCGACCGGGCGCGCGTCGCGCCGCTGGTGGCAGCGATCGAGGCGCAGGGCTGGTCGGTCTGGTGGGACCCGGCCATTGAGGCCGGCCAGCAGTTCGACGACCAGATCGACGCGGAACTGCAGGCGGCCAGCGCAGTCGTCGTGGTCTGGACGCCAACGTCGGTGGGCTCGCGCTGGGTGCGCGGCGAGGCGCGCGATGCTGCTGAGCGGGGCATCCTGGTCCCGGTGCGATTCGAAGACGCGCGCCTGCCGATCGATGCACGGGCCATTCAGACAACCGACCTCGACAAGTGGGGAGAGGACCCCGCCAGCGACTCGTTCCAGGATCTCCTGCGGTCGCTCGGGGCTGTGATCAGGCGCCAGCGTGCGCGTCAATCAGCGAAGCCGGCCCCGGGCTCCGCGCAGGCTGCAGCCCCTGGCCCTGCGTCCCGCGTCGCGGTCTGCGTGCTGCCCTTCGTCAACATGAGCGGCGATCAGGATCAGGAATACTTCAGCGACGGCATCACCGAGGACATCATCACCGACCTCAGCAAGGTTTCGGCGCTGGCGGTGGTGTCGCGCAACAGTGCCTTTCAGTACAAGGGCAAGAACGTTGACATTCTGAAGCTTGCCCGCGAGCTGAAAGTGGGCCACGTCCTCGAGGGTAGCGTGCGCAAGGCAGGGGGGCGGGTGAGGATCACCGCGCAGCTGGTCGATGGGGCGAGCAACGGTCACGTCTGGGCCGAGCGTTACGACCGCGACCTGAATGACATCTTCGCCCTGCAGGCCGAAATCTCCGAAGCCATCGTCAGGGCACTCAGGCTCAAGCTGCTGCCCGAAGAGAAGAAGGCGATCGAGCAGCGCGGCACGGACAATGTCGAGGCCTACAACCTCTACCTCATGGCGCGCCAGTCCTACATCACGGGCCACGAGGGCGACGCCCGACGCGTGGAAGCAATCGTCCGCCTTTGTAAGCGCGCCACCGAAATCGATCCTAAGTATTCACGCGCCTGGGCGCTCATGGCCATTGGTCAGATGAACCTGCGCTTCGTGCACGGCAGAAAGGGCGATGACGGGCTGGAACCGGCTGAGCGCGCGCTGGCGCTGGACGCCAACCTGGCCGAGGCCCACGCCGTTAAGGCGAGAATCCTCGCGCAGCATGGCCGGCACGACGAGGCGGCCGCCGAAATCGATGTCGCCCTCAGACTGGATTCCAACTCCTACGAGGTCAACCGGGCGGCGGCCTACCTGGCGTTCCGGCAGCAGCGCCTGGACGAGGCCATCCGCTGTTACGAAAAGTCGATGAGCCTCATGGAGACGGACCTGAACTCAGGCGCCATGCTTGGCACCTGCTACACCGCGGTCGGGGATGTGCAGGCTGGGCGGCGGGTCGCGCAGACCAATCTTTCCCGGACCGAAAAGACGCTGGCGCAGGATCCCAATAACGGCGCAGCCATGGCGTACGGCGCCAATGCCTTGGCCGCTCTCGGTGAGGCGGAACGAGCCAAGGACTGGATCAAGCGGGCCTTGCTGATTGATCCGGACAACATGAACGCGCGCTACAACTTCGCGTGCGTCCTTGCAACCTATCTGAAGGACCCGGACGCCGCGCTGGAGCTGCTCACTCCGGTATTCGAAACCCTGGCCATTGGCTTTCTGAATCACGCAAACGCCGACCCGGACCTGGACTCGCTGCGTGATGATCCCCGCTATAAGGCGATGGTTGCAAAAGCAAAGGCGCGGCTCGCAGTGGCCGATGAGGGTGGCTCTGCGTCGGACTCCTGAACTGCGCCAGGCTTGCTCGCGAGCCGTGGAGATTTGACTAAACCAGGACCTGGGGGGTTATGTCACGGCCGGGGGGCCTCCGCCTGTGCCTTGCGGCGACGCTGCGGCTGTACCGCTCAACCCGGGTCGGCATTTGCGAACGGGGTGGCTAGGGTATGGTCTGCGCGGCTAAGCTCGACGTGTGATCGGCACCCACCCATCGGCGCCGCTCGTGTACGGGGATATAAAAACGTGCTTCACAGAAGCCTGCGACTCGCTGTCACCATTCTCGCTGTCGTCTGCTCTGCCTCTGCCCTGGGGCAGGCCGCGCCTCCTCAGTTCTTCGTCGTGTGTGGTTCGCAGCCGGGCGAGCCTACGGTTTATTTCAGCGGCGTGCTGCAGGGGCCGGCGACGGCCTTCGCGGGCTTTCGCACCGGCTTCAGCGATTTTCTGACCCAGCATTACGCCTACAAGGGCGCGGTGGGCTGCGCGCCGGCAAGAGACGCAGCGCAGGCACAGAAGTTTCTGGCCGACAGGTCGTCCGCACTTCGTAATGCCAAGAAGACCGTGGTGGACACTGGTTGGACGGAAAGCGCCGCGGCGGCCGCCCCGGCGCCAGTGGTCGCGCGCAGAACAGGGCGAGGCGCGGCCGCCGCGGCGCCAGCTGCGTCGGCCGCGCAGAACAGGGCGACGGCGCCGGCCGCCGCGGCGAAGTCAGGCGTGGCCGCGTCCGCACCAGGCTCCGCCACCGCCGCAGCAGTGGGCGGCGGGAACACAGCGAGCAACGCCTCCTCCTTCGCCAGCGCCCTTGGCACGATTTTCGGGGCCGGGGCCGGGGCCGGGGGCGGGGTGGCGCGGCCGGCAGCGGCACAAGCGGAACCGCTGGCGCGACAGGCAAGTCCGCGGCGGCGAAGTCCACTGCTGGATCGGGCGCAGCAGACGCAGGCGGCCAGAGCCCTTTCGAGCAGGTATCCAACACACTTACCGCAGTCTTCGGCAGCAAGTCCGCTGGCGGTACCGCCTCCACGGATGCGGGGTCAAAGAGTGTGCCGTCGGGTAACTCGGACGGCGGGCTGGGCTCGGCACAGTCGGGCAGCACCAAGCTGGTTGTGGAGGGCTGCGGGCGGCAGGATACGCGTGTAGCGTGCGTCACCGAGCTGACAAACCAAAACCAGAAAGACACCCTGGTTCAAGCTGCCAATGTCTGGGCAGACGCCTTCATCGTCGATGACCGGGGCGATCGCCACACGCGCAGTTCCGCATTCTTTCTGAACATTGACGGGGATCAGCGGCCGCAGCTCGATATCTCCTACGGCAGGACTGCGCGATTCATTCTCATGTTCGATGACGTGCCGACGAAGGTTCAGAAAGTCGCGTTGCGCTCCGCAAGCAGCGGTCTCGATGTCGAGGACATGAGTCTTATAGCCCCCGGTACGCAGGGAACCCCGCATCAGTGATGCTCGCGCTGCCTGCGACCCCCCACTTCGGGCGCCGGCGGGTTTAATCCGAAGGCAGGGAAGCGCATGTCAGCAGGGCGGCACCAGTACGAGGCTTCTCTGGCGGGTGAGCCACGCGCGTTCGGCATCTGATGCTATTAGCGAGAGAGCCTCGTCGTAGGCGCGGCGTGCATCGAGGCTGTGGCCCGCTCTGCGAAGTAAGTCGGCGCGGACTGCGTGGTAGGGCGCAAAGTCTCGCGGCAACTCTCCGTCCAATGCTTCGAGCTCCAATAATGCGCTCTGCACGTCACGCACTTCGGCAAGAGCCACAAGTCGGTTGAGCCGCACGATGGGAAGAAAATAGGGGGTGTTTGGTGAGTCACTTGGTATCGACCGCGTTCGCGGCCACGCTTCTCGCTTGTGGATCCGCTGCCCTTCCGATGCCGGCTGCTGCTCAAGGGCACTACCTATTCGCATGGGCAGGCGATCCGTCCGGGAAAGGTGAAGACTTCATCGCGGTGATTGATGGCGATCCGGCCTCTTCTCACTACGGTCAACTGGTGGCGACAGGCGCCTCCGGCGTCAAAACTCAGCAGATGCATCACACCGAATACTGGATGCCCGAGAGCGGTCTTCTGTTCGCCAATGACCACGCTGCCGGACGCACCGTTGTGATGGATCTGCGCGATCCACTTCACCCGAAGGTCCACGCCAGCTTTGGCGATCTGGCCGGGTACAGTCATCCGCACTCTTTCCTTCGCCTGCCGAACGGTCATGTGCTGGCGAGTTTTCAGGTTGAAGGGCATATGGATCATGGGACAGCTGGACTTTTGCCCCACCCAATGCCCAACACTGATTCCGGCAAGGCGGTGCATGGCGGCATCGTTGAAATCGATGAGGAGGGGAAGGTGATCCGTGCGGCTTCCACTGCCGATCCAGAGCGTCCGAACGATCTGTTGATGGCCTACAGTTTGTTGCCATTGCCGGATATCGATCGGGTGCTGGTCACCAACTCTTCCATGCGGGATGAAGACAAGACCGGCCACACCTATCAGATCTTTCGGCTGTCAGATCTGACTCGCCTATCCACCAACGACCTCGATGCTCCTGCCGGAAGCTACGGCGAGATTAATCCTGAGGAAGCCCGCAGGGGACCCGACGGCTCGGTCTTCATCCAGACCACAGGCTGCGGCGTCGAGCGGATCACGGGGCTTGCAGACGATACGCCACGCGCAAAGCTCGTCTACCAATTCCCAGGCTCTTTCTGCGGCGTACCGAACATTGTTTCGCACTATCTGATCCAGACGGTGCGGCTCGGCCATGCAGTTGTGGTTATTGATATTGCCAATCCGGAGCACCCAGTCGAGGTCTCGCGGGCGGTAATCGACGGGTCGATGTTCCCGCACTGGAGTGGCTACGATGCGAAGACTCACCGAATCGCCATCACCGGCTACGGAGAAAACCGCCTGTTTATGCTGATGTTCGATCCAGACACGGGCGTGGTAGCCATCGATAACGCCTTCCACGATCAGCAGGGCCGTCCGGGCTTTGATCTGGGCAATCGCCGCTGGCCTCACGGCTGGACAGGCACGGCCCAGGCGCACGGGGTCGTGTTTTCGCGCTAGTGCATGTGCATGAGATTAGGCGTCGCTGTGGAGCATTATTCCTGCAACCACGTTCGACCGCTCTGGCCGATACCGGCCCGTTCCCCCCCAAGATCAAGGTCCTCACCGGCGGCGCAAGGCCGTTGGTGAGGGTTCGAATCGGGCTTTTGCCAGTTTTGCCCCAACTTTCGAGGTTCCCGATTGAGTGCGAGCCGTGGACACTCTGTAGGTAGCCCTCTCACTCCCACTCAATTGTCTCCGAGCCCCGTAAAACCCTGTTTTTATTAGATGATTTTCTGCCCACAACCCAATTTACCGTCAATTTTGCCGTCAAACAGATCCGCTTTATAGCGATAGACGGCGATAGATCCAGAAACCACGCACCCGCGGGCGTCTCAAGTTTGTTCAATGATCGCGATTCGCCCCTCGGGTTATTCGCCAGCAACTGTCTCTGGCGCCGGAGAGGCTGCAGAAGCGTTGCCAGAGCGCCAGACTGCTACGGTTTTACCAGCCAGTAATGACTCATCAGTTCGTGAGACCAAGACGGCTGGCGCACAGATTCGCGGGGCAAGAATTCGGCCATGACTGGCTTGATATCTAGTACGGGTGTTTTGTCTATCGCATCGAGCTCTGACACGTACAGCCTCGTCGCCTCAACTCGCACGATGCGGCAGATTGTGCTCCCCAACCTATTCGGACGATTCTTACCGCGTTGCGAAAATATGCCGATTTCCGGCCAAGCAGGATTGTTCCGCGGATGCCGGGCGCCCGCAACTATCTTTCCCAGTTCCACCTCGTGAAAAAAGTAAAGAATTTCTACGTGCGAAAACTCCGCCAGCCCCTGTAACGCGTCTGCGCCAAACTCTGGCACCAGCGCGATACAGGATTGCTCGCCGCCCCAAAAATCGTCCTCCGCATGAGGCCGAATGGCTTGGACAAATCCAATTGGCGTCATATCAATCACTGCGAATCTCCGAGCTGATCTCGCGAATCCCTGTTGAAACGCGACCGGACTCGATGGATTTTACCGCAGGCAAGCAGTATGCTTTTATTCGAATGCGTGCTCTTCTTAGCACGCCGGTGCTTCAAGGGGCGCTGCGACTGGTAAAGACCAGCCAGGCTTGCAGTACCGTGGCTCTAAGGCCAACGGCGCTCACAACTTAACGAAAGAGTTGGAGCGTGGCATGAATACTGCTACCGATCACTATTCGCGCTTGCTGGCGCCGATCTATTTGTGGATGGCAGGCGGACCGCAGTCTGCGCTCAGTTCAGGGACCGCTGACCTGTCGGCCGCGGGGATCACTCCTTCAAGTGGGACCACCGCCATCGATTTGGGTTGCGGCTTTGGCATGCACGCGATTCCCCTGGCTCGGCTCGGCTACGCCGTGACGGCGATCGACTCATCGCCCACCCTGCTCGCCGCATTGCGACAAATCGCAGAAGGTTTGGAGATCCGCACGGTGGAATGCGATCTCCTCGAATTCACTGCCCATCTTGAGGCTTCGCCGGCTCTAATCCTCTGCATGGGCGACACATTGACGCATCTTTCCAATCCAGTAGATGTCGATAACTTGTGTTCAATGGTTACAGGCTCGCTTACACCAGGCGGAAAGTTTGTCACCACATTTCGCGACTACACGCGCCCGGCATCTGGGAATGCGCGATTTATAACGGTGCGCAGCGATGCGGAACGCATACATACATGCTTTCTCGAGGAGGAGTCAGATCACATTCGCGTACACGACATCGTGCATGAGAGACGCGATGAAAATTGGTTAATGCGTGTTAGCAGTTATCCGAAGCTCAAACTGAGCCCCGATCTCGTCGCGCGTCATTTTGAAAGTCATGGTCTGCGCGTCGCGAAGACCCAGGGGCCTCGCGGCATGGTGCAAATAATCGCCGTGAAGTCCTCGTAGCGGGTCGACCCAATCGTCTCTCGAAAGCGCAATCTTCCCTGGAAGTGTTGGCGACCCCGGTTCGGGCCTTCCTTCACGTTGTTAGGCCCGCACCGAGCAGCAAGGAGTATTTGCCAGTTTTGCCCCCAATCTCCCGCTTCGCCTGATCGCCAGGCCGTGCCACACTGAGTGAGAGGGACTCTTCACTCCCACTCGATCGTGGCGGGCGGCTTCCCCGAGATGTCATACACCACCCGCGAGATCCCCGGGACCTCGTTGACGATGCGGCGCGAGACGATGTCGAGGAATTCGTAAGGTAGCCGCGCCCAGTGCGCCGTCATGAAGTCGACGGTCTCGACCGCGCGCAGCGCGATCACATAGTCGTAGCGGCGCCCGTCGCCCATGACACCGACCGAACGCACGGGCAGGAAAACCGCGAACGCCTGGCTAGTAGATTCGTACAGGTCGTGTCGCCGCAGCTCCTCGATGTAGATGGCATCCGCACGTCGCAGCAGGTCCGCAAACTCCTTGCGCACCTCGCCGAGGATGCGCACGCCGAGTCCGGGACCGGGAAAGGGGTGCCGATATACCATCTCGCGCGGCAGCCCGAGCTCGAGCCCGAGGCGGCGCACCTCATCCTTGAACAGCTCGCGCAGCGGCTCCACCAGCTTCAGGTTCATGTCCTTGGGCAGACCGCCGACGTTGTGGTGCGACTTGATGACGTGCGCCTTGCCAGTGCGCGACCCGGCCGACTCGATCACGTCCGGGTAGATGGTGCCCTGCGCGAGGAACTCAACGCCGCTGAGTTTGCGTGCCTCTTCGTCGAACACTTCGACGAAGGTGCGCCCGATGATCTTGCGCTTGGCCTCGGGGTCCGTGACCCCGGCGAGCGCGCTGAGGAAGCGCGCCTCGGCATCGACGCGGATGACCCGTACGCCCAGGTGCTGCGCGAACGTGCCCATGACCTGATCGCCCTCACCGAGGCGTAACAGGCCGTGGTCAACGAACACGCAGGTCAGCTGCTCACCGAGCGCGCGCTGCAGGAGGGCCGCGACCACAGAGGAGTCGACGCCGCCGGAGAGCCCGAGCAACACCTTGCCGCCGCGCACTTGGGTGCGTACGCGCTCGATCGCATCCTCGATGATGTTGCCGACGTTCCAGAGCGCATCGCTGCCTGCGATCTCGCGCACGAAGCGCTCCAGCAGGCGCGCGCCCTGGGTGGTGTGGGTGACCTCCGGATGGAACTGCACGCCGTAAAAGCGCCGGCGCTCATCGCTCATGGCTGCGTAGGGGATGGATGCGGTCGAGGCGCTGGCGAGAAAGCCCGGGGGCAGGGCGTCAACGCGATCGCCGTGGCTCATCCACACGTCGAGCAGTGCCTCGCCGGCAGCGTTGCGGCGGTCTTCGAGGTCCCCGAGGAGCCGCGAGGCGCCCTTTACCGTCACCTCCGCGTAGCCGAACTCGCGCTCGCTCGAGGGCGTGACGCGCCCGCCGAGCTGCTGCGCCATGGTCTGCATGCCGTAGCAGATGCCGAGCACCGGCACGCCGAGCTCGTACACGGCCTCGGGGGCGCGCGGCGGGTCCTTGGCGGTGACCGACTCGGGACCGCCGGAGAGGATGATGCCGCGCGGCTGGTAGGCGCGCACCTCGGCCTCGCTCACGTCCCAGGGGTAGATCTCGCAGTAAACGCCCAGTTCGCGCACGCGCCGCGCGATCAGCTGCGTGTACTGAGCACCGAAATCCAGGATCAGGATGCGGTGCGCATGAATGTCGGTGCGCGCGTGCGCCTTGGGTGTCGGGTCGGCAGGTCGGGGAACACTCGCCATGACTTGCTGAACTTCTAGGACACCCGGTAGTTGGGCGCTTCTTTGGTGATGGTGACGTCGTGGACGTGGCTCTCGCGCACGCCGGCGGTGGTGATGCGTACGAACACCGGCTTGGTGCGCAGGTCGGTGATGTTGTGGCTGCCGGTATAGCCCATGGCCGCGCGCAGGCCCCCGGCGAGCTGGTGCAGGATCGTCACCACGCTGCCCTTGTACGGGACGCGGCCCTCGACGCCCTCCGGTACCAGCTTCTCGAGCTCCGAGGCCGCGTCCTGGAAATAGCGGTCGGCCGAACCGTGGCGCTCGCCCATCGCGCCCAAGGATCCCATGCCGCGATAGGACTTGTAGGAGGCGCCCTGGTAGAGCTCGACCTCGCCCGGAGATTCCTCGGTGCCGGCGAACAGGCCGCCGATCATCACCGCGTGCGCACCGGCCGCCAGCGCCTTGGCGATGTCACCTGAGAAGCGAATGCCGCCATCGGAAATGACCGGCACATCCGTGTCGCGCAGCGACTCGGCGACGTTGGCCACCGCGGAAATCTGCGGCACGCCGACGCCGGCGACGATGCGCGTGGTGCAGATCGAGCCCGGGCCGATGCCGACCTTGACGGCGTCCGCCCCCGCATCGACGAGCGCGCGCGCCGCCTCGGGGGTGGCGATGTTGCCGGCGATGACCTGGGCATCGGCCCACTTGGCCTTGATGCGTTCGACCGTCTCGATCACGCCCTTGGAATGTCCGTGCGCGGTGTCGACTACCACGAGGTCGACGCCCGCCTCGCGCAGCGCCGCCACGCGCTCGAGCGTATCGGGTGTCGTGCCGACCGCGGCTCCCACCCGCAGGCGGCCGCCGTCGTCCTTACAGGCGCGCGGGAATTCGGTGGCTTTCTGGAAGTCCTTGACCGTGATCATGCCGACCAGCTCGCCCGTGCGGTTGACCACCAGGAGCTTCTCGATGCGGTGCTTGTGCAGCAGCGCCAGCACTTCGTCCTTGGGCGCATCCTCGCGCACCGTCACCAGGCGCTCCTCGGGCGTCATGACGCTTGACACCGGCGCGTCGAAGCGGTCCTCGAACCTCAGGTCGCGGTGCGTGACGATGCCGACCGCGCGGCGTCCCACCACCACCGGCACGCCGGAAATTCCGCGCGCGCGGGTGAGGTCGAGCACCTCGCGGATGCTCATATTCGGGGACACCGTAATCGGATCCTTGATCACACCGCTTTCGAACTTCTTGACCCGCCCGACCTCGCGCGCCTGGGCGTCGATCGTCATGCTTTTGTGGACGATACCGATGCCGCCTTCCTGGGCGATGGTGATGGCAAGGCGCGCCTCGGTGACCGTGTCCATGGCCGCCGAGATGAGCGGCACATTCAGCCGGATGCGGCGCGTGACTTGGGTGGAGAGATCGACCTCGCGTGGCAGAATTTCCGAATAAGCCGGAACCAGGAGGACGTCGTCGAAGGTGAGAGCTTCTTCGAGGATGCGCATGCGCAATTATATGCGCTTGGGTCCCACCGGTAAACCTCGTGCTAAGGTGCCATATGTCCTTGGATTCTGAACTTCGCGGCAGTCCGGCACCGGTGCGTGAGGTCTACAGCGTCACCCGGCTCACCCGGGAGGTGCGCGCGCTGCTGGACCGGGGCCTCGGGGTGATCTGGATCGAGGGGGAGTTGTCTAATTTCTCCCAGCCGGCCTCCGGGCATTGGTACTTCTCCCTCAAGGACCGCGACGCCCAGCTGCGCTGCGCGATGTTCCGCATGAAGAACGTGCTGGTCGGCTTCACCCCGCGTGCCGGCAGCCAGGTGCTGCTGCGCGGACGCATCACCGTCTACGAGGCGCGCGGGGAATACCAGCTGATCGTCGAGCACCTGGAGGAGGCCGGGATCGGGGCGCTCAAGCGCGAGTTCGAACGCCTGAAGGCCCGCCTGGGCGCCGAAGGACTGTTCGCGCTCGAACGCAAGCGGCCCCTGCCGCGCTTCCCGCGCCGCATCGGCGTGATCACCTCGCCCAGCGGGGCCGCGCTGCGTGACGTGCTGCACGTTCTGGCGCGCCGCTACCCGGCAGCGGACGTCCTCATCTACCCGAGCCCGGTGCAGGGGGCGGCCGCGGTCCCCGCCCTGGTGCGCGCGCTCACCATGGCCTCGGCCCGAGCCGAGTGCGACGTCCTGATCCTCGCCCGCGGCGGCGGATCCCTGGAGGACCTGTGGGCCTTCAACGATGAGCTTCTCGCCCGGGCGATCCACGCCTGCGCGGTGCCGGTGGTGTGCGGCGTCGGCCACGAGGTCGACTTCACCATCGCGGACTTCGTGGCCGATGCGCGCGCGCCCACGCCCTCGGCGGCCGCGGAGCTCGTGGCGCCGGACCGCCAGGCGTGTCTTGAGGCCCTGGCCCGCACCGCCCAGCGCCTGATGCTCGGCATGCGGCGCGAGCTGCGCGGTGTCGCGGTGCGCGTGGAATCGGGCGACCGGCGTCTGCGCCTCGCCCATCCGGGCCTGCGCCTCGCGCAGCACATGCAGCGGCTCGATGATCTCACCCAGCGCCTGAGCGCGGCGGTACAGGGGCGCTCGCACCGCGACAGCGTGCGCCTGGCGGATCTGCAGGCGCGCCTCGCGCACTGCTCGCCACGGCATACCGTGCAGGACTATTGTGCCCGTGCGGCGCGCCTGCAGGTGCGGCTGGGGCAGGCCGCCGCCGCAGGCGTGGCGCGCCTGAGCCAGCGCCTGGCGCTCGCGCAGCGGGGACTCCACACGGTGAGCCCGCTTGCGACCCTCAGCCGCGGCTTCGCTATCGTGACCGGCGACACGGGCATCCTCACGGACGCTGCTGCGGCGGCGCCCGGAAGCCCGATTGAGGCGCGCCTTGCGCGCGGCACGCTGATGGCACGGGTCACGGGACACAAGCCATGAGGGGACTCCCGTTGCTTGGCTGTCTGCTGCTCCCGGGGGCGGCGTGCGCCGTGGAGGCCGCCAGCGCGGGCCTGCCGCAGGCAGAGCTGGCCCCAGGCGGAGTGGCACTGCTGAGCCTGGACGGCCCGGCAGGCCGAGAGCCGGTGGTGACCTTTGATGACAAGCGCGTGCTGGTACTGCCTGCGGGCGATCACTGGATGGCAGTCATCGGCATCCCGCTGTCACAGACCCCGGGTCCGGCGGTGGCGCGGGTACATGACGGCACTCCGCAGGGCACGCCCGTCAGTTTCGAAGTGGGCGACAAGCAGTACACCACCCAGCGACTGACCGTGGCGCCGGCCAAGGTGGACCTTTCGCCCCAGGACCTGGCGCGCGCCAATCGGGAAACACCCCACATTCACGCCGCCATGGCCACCTATACCGATGCCGTGCCGGCGACCCTGCAGCTGCAGCCACCCGTGCCGGGTATCCGCTCCAGCTCCTACGGCCTGCGCCGCGTATTCAACAACGAGGCCCGCAATCCGCACTCGGGAATGGACATCGCCGCCGACGCCGGCACCCCCATCCATGCCGCCGCCGACGGGCGGGTGATCGACACCGGGGACTACTTCTTCAACGGCAACACGGTGATCCTCGATCATGGCCGCGGCTTCCTCACCATGTACTGCCACCTGAGCGCGATCGACGTGCACCCCGGAGAGGTGCTCAAGGCGGGCGCGGTGCTGGGTAAGGTCGGCGCCACCGGTCGCGTCACCGGTCCGCACCTGCACTTCGGCGTCGCGCTCAACACCGTGTTCGTCGACCCGGCACTGTTCCTGCCGCCCCCGGCGCCGCTGCCCGCGCCGCCCCCGAACGGGAGTCCGCATGAACCGTCCGGCTGAGGGGGGTGGCAGCGATGAGCGCTTCATGCGTGTGGCGCTCGAGCACGCCATCGCGGCGCGGGCGCGCGGTGAAGTGCCGGTGGGTGCGCTGCTCGTGCGCGGGGAGTCGATCCTCGCCGCCGCCGGCAATAGCCCGATCGCCAGCCATGATCCGACCGCACATGCCGAAATCCAGGTGCTGCGCACCGCCGGTGAGATCCTCGACACCTACCGCCTGACCGGCACGACCCTCTACGTGACGCTCGAGCCGTGCGTCATGTGCGCGGCGGCACTCGTGCATGCGCGGGTGCGACGCGTGGTGTTCGGGGCCTGGGATCCGCGCGGCGGCGGTGCCGGCAGCCTCACCAACGTCTTTACGCTGCCCGGCCTCAATCATCGTGTCGACGTCTTCGGCGGTGTCCTCGTGGAAGAGTGTGGGCAGGTGCTGCAGGAATTCTTTGCACAGCGGCGCGCCGAGGGCAGCGATTCCTAGCGGGCCGCCGGCGCTGCGTGCGGCGGGTCAGGGACCCCCTGGATCGTGACCGGCACGGGCTGCGCGGTGGCCGCCGCGTCGGGCACCGCAGCCCCGGAAGCAGGCGGCGGCACGATCGTGGGACGCGCTTCGCCGGGCTGCCATTCCAGCAGCGTCAGATAGCGCTGAATGCGGTCCACGAACTGCACCGGCTCCCAGCCGCGCGCATAGCCGCGCTTGGCGCGGTCGTACCAGCGCTCCTGCGCCAGCAGCGGCAGCTCTGCGCGCACGTCCGCCCAGGAGTCGGGGTTCTTGCCGTGCGCCTGCGCGATGATGCGTGCATCTTCCAGGTGCCCGAAGCCGACGTTGTAGGCGGCGATCGTGAGCCAGGTGCGGTCCGGCTCCGCGATGCGGTCCGGGATCATGTCGCGCACCTGCGCCAGATACCGGGCACCGGCGTCGATACTCTGCGCAGGATCGGTGCGATCCTTGATACCCATGGCCTGCGCGGTGTCGGCGGTGAGCATCATGACCCCGACCGCGCCCTCATCCGAGGCCGCGCGCGGATCCCACTTCGATTCCTGATAGCCGATCGCGGCCAGCAGGCGCCAGTCAATGCCCGACTGTTCGGCCGCGGCCTCGAACCAGCTGCGAAAGTGCGGCAGGCGATCGTTTACGTGCGCCTGAAACTCCCGTGACTCCTCGTAGGCGAACGGGCGGGTGTCGCCGGAGGATTCCTGGACCAGCTGCGGCAGGCGCCCGGAGGCGGCGAAGTCGTGGAAGAACGTGTTGACGCTGGCTAACAGGCCCGGTGCGGCGCGGCGTACCATCCATTGCACCGGGCGTTTCTCGGGCAGCGCGAAACCCACCAGCACGTTCGGGTAGAGGTGGTGCGCGAAGGAGAACTCGCGCTCATCGGTGATGGCGTAGTCGGCTTGCCCCGAGTCAACATCCTCGATCGGGTCGGCGACGCTCGGCGCCGTTTCCTCCCACTTCAGGCTCGGTGCCACGGTGCTCTTCAGTCGCTCGAGAATGCGCTCCTGCGGGGTGCCGGCGCGCACCGCGAGCCGCGCGGATTCCAGCTGCAGGGTGTCACGCGGCTTCACGCCGTTGCGGTGATAGACGACCAGCTGCGGGATCAGCGTGTACGGATCGGCCGCATCGGCCACGCGGCGCCACTCGGGGGTGTCGGTGAGTGAGGCGGCGGCGATGTCGGCGCGCCCGGCCGCCAGTTCAGCCTGCAGGGCATGCTCGTTGGCGACCGGGTACATGTGCAGCTTGACGCCGAGGTAGGCCGCGTAGGCGGTCGCCAGGTCGAACTCCAGGCCCTCGGTGCCCTGGGCGCCGAAGTAGTAGCAGGTGGGCAGGTTCAGGGTCACGACGCGCAGCTCGCCGCGCGCGCGGATTTCCGCGAGCGCACTGCGCTCGAAGATCGCGGGAGGCTCGAATTTGCCGCATCCGGGCAACACGGACAGCAGCACGACGACCGCGGCGAGTGCAAAAGCGCGCACGAACCTCCCCTCACCGCAAGAGCTTTCCGCTAGAATACCAGCCCCCGCAAGACTCACAGGGCAGCCGGAGAGGTACCGAAGCGGTCATAACGGCGCCGACTCGAAATCGGATGGTCGGGTAATTCCGGCACGTGGGTTCGAATCCCACCCTCTCCGCCAGTTGAGTCTACGCGCGGCCCGTCACGCCGCCGGCTTCTTCGAGGCCTCCCGATAGGCTGCGCCGAAGGCCTCCACGAACGTGTGCGGCAGGTGATCGGCGGGCATCTCGATCAGATTTCTGTAGAAGGTCGTGAACAGTTCCCAGTATTGAGCCTTGTCGGCAGCGCGCGCCTTGCCGCGACGCGCGGCGCGCTCGAAGCGTGCCTCGAGCTCGGCCGGGTCGAGGCGGTCCAGAAATTCCACGAACGCGCTGCGCGTCGCCTGCGCACAGGCCTGCTCGTGGACCTTGGACTCCCCGATCGTCTCGCGCAGCCACTGCACCGAGTCCAGGCGCCGCCCCTCGTGCTTCAGGAACAGCGCGATCATCAGGTCCTCGACCGACAACTGCGCAAGCGAGGGCCGTGGATCATCCGCATCCAGCGCCGGCGTCTCGATGCGGTAGCGGTTGCGGGTGTCGCTGCGCGTGCGCTCGAGGTCCTTGAAGCCGACGAACGCCTCCCGGAACAGGCGTCCCGCGAGGTGCAGCAGACGCCCCTGCGCATCAGCCGGCAGGCTCTCCGGCGCGATGCCGGCGCCGCGGCAGAAAGCTTCCAGGCCCGAGCGCATATCCTCGAGCGCGATCGGGTTCTTCGGCTCGCGCCCGACCGCCTCGGCCAGCCGCGCCAGGCGCTGCGAGTTCGACTCGGTACTGGGTGCGTCGGCCGGCGGCGCGGGCGGCGCAGCGGGGTAAGATTCAGCTTCCGGCTCGCGCGCGGCCGGCCGCAGCGGCGGCAGCGGGTCGAGCGTACGGACGAGCGCGCGTACCGAGCCTGAGGTCACCGCCTGCCCGTAGGCGTTCACCGGCAGCGCCGCCTCCGGATCTTCGGAGGGCAGCAGCAGATCCTCAAGATTGATCGGCGCGCCGATGTCGCGATCGAAGCGCTTTAGTGGTCGCAGGGCCTGGATGCTGGTGGGGACCGCGGCGGCGAGCGGCTCCTCTTCCATCTGCGGCGCCTGGGCCTTGCCGCCATCGACCGCGGCCACGATGTGGTATTCACCCATGCGCAGCATGTCGCCGTTGCTGAGGCGGTAGCCGCTCGAGCCACGTTTGGCGAGCGGCTCCATCTCATCATTGACGTACACGCCGTTGGTGCTAACGTCCTGGAGGTAAAAATGGCCCTCGCGGAACTGCACGCGCGCGTGATGTGCCGAGACGTAGCGCGACGGATCCGGCAGCACCCAGTCGTTGTCGGCGGAGCGGCCGATGGTGCCGCCCTCGACCGAAAACACAGCCGAGCTGCGCTCGGCCAGCGTGCGGCGCTGGTCGCTGACGATTTTCAGCCTGAGCATGGTTCCCCGACTCAATGCAACCCGTCCGTTTGCTGCTACCGGGCGATTCCCCGCACGGGAAGCGGTCAAGCGTCCCTGGCGCGCCCGGACATATAATGGCCAGCCTCAACGCTAGCAGCGAGCCCCCATCGAACCATGGCAGCCAGTCACATTTTCCGCATTATGTTCGTGAATCAGGGCAAGGTTTACGAGGTCTATGCCCGCAAGGTGAGCCATGGGGAGCTGTTCGGCTTCATCGAAGTCGAGGAATTTGTGTTCGGCGAGCGCTCCTCGGTGGTGCTGGACCCTTCCGAGGAACGCATCAAGGGTGAGTTCGCAGGCGTCAAGCGCACCTTCCTGCCGATGCATTCGGTGCTGCGCATCGATGAAGTGAAGAAGCACGGCGTCAGCAAGATCACCGCGCTGGAGGCCGGCGCCAACGTCACGCAGTTCCCGATGCCGCTGTATTCCACCCCGCCCGGGGAGAAGAAGTGAGGGCAGCGCGCGCATGCTGCTGATCGAAGGCCCGCCGGCACTGTCTGCATTCCGGATTGCCAAGCTGCTGCAGCGCCTGCGCGCGCTGGATCCTGAAGTTGCCGGTCTCGATGCGCGCTTCGTGCACTTCGCGGACCTGTCATCACCCTTGAGCGCCGCGCAGCAGCGCGTGCTTGGGCAGTTGCTCACCTACGGACCGAACCTGGCGCCGGCCGCTCACCCTGGCGCCGGCAGGCTCTTCATCGTGCCGCGCGCCGGTACCATATCGCCCTGGTCGAGCAAGGCCACCGATATTGCGCAGGTGTGCGGGCTCGCCAGCGTGCGGCGCCTGGAGCGCGGCATCGAGTACCGCCTGAGTGCCGCCGCTGAGTTCACTCGCGAGCGCCTGCAGCGGCTTGCTCCGGCCCTGAGCGATCGCATGACGGAGATGCCGCTGTTTGAGGCGGCGCAGGCGGCGCAGCTCTTCGAGCAGACCGCTCCGCGGCCCCTCGAGCAGGTGGCGCTCGCGGGCGGCCGCGCAGCGCTCGCCGCCGCCGACCGCAGGCTCGGTCTGGCGCTGTCGCAGGAGGAGATGGACTACCTCATCGAGAGCTTCCGGCGCCTGGGGCGCGACCCGACGGATGTCGAGCTCATGATGTTCGCGCAGGCCAATTCCGAGCACTGCCGCCACAAGATCTTCAATGCCAGCTGGGTGATCGACGGCCGGCCGCGTGCCGAGACGCTCTTTGGCATGATTCGACACACGTACGAGCGCCATCCGCAAGGCGTGCTGTCCGCCTACAGGGACAACGCTGCGGTCATGGAGGGCTTCGCCGGGGTGCGCTATTTCCCCGACCCGGTGAGCGGCATCTATCGGGTCAGCCACGAGCCGATCGACATTCTCATGAAGGTCGAGACGCACAATCACCCGACCGCGATCTCGCCCTTCCCGGGAGCGGCCACCGGAGCCGGCGGGGAGATCCGCGATGAGGGCGCTACCGGGCGCGGTGCCAAGCCCAAAGCCGGACTCACCGGGTTTTCGGTGTCGAACCTGAGGATCCCCGGCTTCGAGCGGCCGTGGGAGCGCGAATTCGGCGCGCCCGGGCGCATCGCCTCGGCGCTCGACATCATGATCGAGGGCCCGATCGGTGCGGCTTCCTTCAACAACGAGTTCGGCCGGCCGGCGATCGGGGGCTACTTCCGTACCTTCGAACAGCAGGCGGCGTCGGATCCGCCCACGCGCGTGCGCGGCTATCACAAGCCCATCATGATCGCGGGCGGCATGGGGAACGTGCGGCGCGCGCACGTGCAGAAGCCCGAGGTTCCGCTCGGCTCCCTGATCGTGGTGCTCGGCGGCCCGGCGATGCTCATCGGCTTGGGGGGCGGTGCGGCCTCTTCGGTCGGCAGCGGCAGCTCGACGGCGGATCTGGATTTCGCCTCCGTGCAGCGTGGCAACCCGGAGATGCAGCGGCGTGCCCAGGAAGTGATCGATCACTGCTGGTCGCTCGGGGCCGCCAATCCGATCGTGCTGATACACGACGTCGGCGCCGGCGGTCTCTCCAACGCCGTGCCCGAGGCGGTCGCCCATAGCGCGCGCGGTGCGCGCATCGACCTGCGCAGCATCCAGAGCGCCGAGAGCGGCATGTCGCCGCTCGAGCTGTGGTGCAACGAGGCGCAGGAGCGTTACGTGCTCGTCATCGCAGCCAGTGCACTGGCGAGCTTCAGCGACATCGCCACCCGCGAGCGCTGTCCGTTCGCAGTCATCGGCGAGATTGACGGCACGGGACAGCTCGTCGTGACCGATCCGCTGTTCCACAACCAGCCGGTCAACATGCCGCTCGAAGTGCTGCTCGGCAAGGCGCCGCGGCTGACTCGCGAGGCCAAGAGCGTGGCGCCGGTGCGGCAGGCGCTCGAGCTGAAGGCCATCGACCTGAAAGAGGCTGCCTACCGCGTGCTGCGCCTGCCGGCGGTGGCCGACAAGACCTTCCTCATCACCATTGGCGATCGCACGGTCGGCGGGCTCATCAGCCGCGACCAGTTGGTAGGTCCCTGGCAGGTGCCGGTGAGCGACGTGGCGGTGACGCTCGCCGACTACCAGGGCGTGGCCGGCGAGGCCATGGCAATGGGCGAGCGCACGCCGGTGGCGGTGCTCGATGCGCCAGCCTCCGGGCGGCTCGCCGTGGCCGAAGCAATCACCAACATCCTGGCCGCCGACGTTGGCGCGCTCACCGACATCCGCCTGTCGGCCAACTGGATGGCCGCCTGCGGGGAGCCGGGCGAGGATGCGGCGCTGTTCGCCACGGTGCACGCGGTGGGCGTCGAGCTGTGTCCGCAGCTCGGGATCACCATTCCGGTGGGCAAGGACTCGCTCTCGATGAAGACCGCCTGGCACGACGGCGGCGCCGACAAGAGCGTGGTGGCGCCGGTCTCGCTCATTGTCTCCGCCTTCGCGCGCGTTGCCGATGTGCGCCGGACGCTCACACCGGCGCTGCAGCTGGACGAGCGGCCGACCTCGCTGTGGCTGATCGACCTGTCGCACGGCAAGAACCGCCTGGGGGGCTCGGCGCTTGCGCAGGTGTACGGCGAGCTCGGCGATGAGCCGGCGGATCTGGATGTGCCACAGCGCCTCATCGGCCTGGCTGCAGCTTTGCGCGAGCTGCGCGCCGCGGGCATGGTGCGCGCCTATCACGATCGCTCCGACGGGGGCCTGTTCGCCACGCTCACCGAGATGGCCTTCGCCGGCCACTGTGGTCTGGACATCGCGCTGCCCGCGGCGCGCGGGCCGGCGCTCGCGCAGCTGTTCGCGGAGGAGCCGGGAGTCGTAGTGCAGATACTCGCCGGCGATGAGCCGGCCTTCCTCGAAACCCTCGCGCGCCACGGCCTGGGCGAGGGCGCGCTGTACCTCGGCGCGCCGGTCATCGACCTGCGCGTGCAGCTGCGGGTGGGGGCAGAACACTTCGATGAGTCGTGGACCGACCTCAAGCGCGCCTGGTCCGAGACCTCCTGGCGCATGCGCCGGCTGCGCGATGACCCGCAGTGCGCGGATGAGGAGTACGCGGCCCACACCGCCGAAGGTGACCCCGGGCTCAGCGTCGCGCTTACCTTTGATCCGCAGCACGACATTGCCGCACCCTACATCGCGCATGGCGTGCGCCCGGCGGTGGCGGTCCTGCGCGAGCAGGGCGTCAACAGCCAGGTGGAAACCGCCGCGGTGTTCGACCGTGCCGGCTTCACCCCGCACGACGTGCACATGACCGACCTGCTGTCCGGCCGCGTCTCCCTCGCGCAGTTCAAGGGGCTCGTCGCCTGCGGGGGCTTCTCCTACGGCGACGTTCTCGGGGCCGGGGAGGGCTGGGCGAAGTCGATCCTGTTCCACGCGGGAGTGCGCGCGGAGTTCGAGCGCTTCTTCGCGCGCAACGACTCCTTCGCCTTCGGCATCTGCAACGGCTGTCAGATGTTCGCAGCGTTGAAGAGCATCATTCCGGGCACCGCGCACTGGCCGCGCTTCGTGCAGAACCGCAGCGAGCAGTACGAGGCGCGCTTCTCTTTGGTGGAGGTGCAGAAGTCCCCGTCCGTGCTCTTCGCCGGCATGGAGGGCTCGTTGCTGCCGATCGCGGTGGCGCACGGCGAGGGGCGCGCGGAATTTATCGATGCAGCGGCGGCGGCCGCCTGCAGCGCGAGCGGCTTGGTGGGCCTGCGCTACGTCAATCCGGACCGCAGCACTGCCACCACCTACCCGGCCAATCCGAGCGGCACACCCTTTGGCATCGCGGCCTTGAGCAACGAGGATGGTCGCGTGACGGTGAGCATGCCGCACCCGGAGCGCTCGTTCCGCTACGTGCAGAACTCCTGGCACCCGCGCGACGTGGGGGAGTACAGCGGCTGGACGCGCCTGTTCCGCAATGCGCGGCGCTTCGTCGGCTGACGAAGCTCTTCAGCTCGCGGACACGAACGGCGTGACGTTGCTGCCGGTCTCGTCGAGGAAGAAGCGCCGCACCATGATCGCCTGCTGCAGCTTGCCCTTGCGCACATAGGCTTCGTAAAACAGGTCCTTCACCACTTCGAGCATGATGCCGGCCTCGTAGCCATCCAGCTGCGGTAGCGCCGAGCGCGCATCGAGCTCGGCGCCGAACAGCACGCTCTTCATCTTGGTGAAGATTTCCGGGGCGATGCTCGCAAGGTCGCGCACCGCGTTCAGCTCATCGAACAGCCGCAGCTTTCCGGCCTCTCCGAGGTCGGTGAACATCGCGTGGGCGGCGCGCCGGCACATGGAGGCGAAGGCGTTGAAGGCACCGCTGGAGAAGCAGGTGAGGGCCTCGCGGAACAAGAGTTCCACGTCCTCCGGAATGTAGGTGAAGCTGAACTTCTCGCGCGCCCGCTCCACCTCGGTGAACTGCGGCGACAGCTCGACGCGCGTCGCGCCGTACATGCGCACCGTGAAGCGCAGGAAGATCGGCGCATGGCAGGCGTCACACAGGTAGACGAGGCCCACCTGCTTGGGGCGATACAGCTGCAGGTCCTCGAAGCGCGGTACGGCGCTCGCCGTGATGTGTGCCACCGCCTGGCAATTGGGGCACGTCACGACGAGATTCTTCTCTGTGTCGTGGTGCAGCTGGCTTGCGGTGTCGATATACAGGGACATTACGGTAACGCTCGAGGGCGCCCGTGAATTCTTATGTCTGGCGCCCCGTGCGATCCATGGTACCAGCAGGCGGCCCGGCGTCGCAGCCGGCGTGCGGCTTGAGCCGCAGCGCCACGTTATGTCACAGGGCGGGGGCTGCGTGCGAAGGCGAGGATCCGCTCGGCGAGGGTGGCGTACTCGCCGCCGAAGTGGTGCCCGGTGCCGACCTGCTCGCGGCGGATCCCCGGCTCAGGCAGCCCGGGGCAGATCGAGTCCTGCTCGCCCTGCCCGTACAGGCACAGCACCGGCAGCCCCGTAATGCGCCCCACCTCGGGGCGCGTCTGCGGCCCGGCTCCCTGCGCGCCGACCCAGTCGGCGATGCTCACCTCGAAGGAGGCGTTGGCGTCGATCCCGAGCAGACTGACGCTCGCAACCTTCGCCCGCAGGTCCGCGGGCAGACGGTTGACCACGAACGGCAGCACGTCGGCGCCGAAGGAATAGCCGACGAGCAGCACGCGTTCCTTGTTCCAGGCGCTCAGGTAATGGCGCAGGATGCGCGCCACGTCGCGCGCAGTCTCATCCGGGCTGCGCTCCTTCCAGAAGTACTTCAGGGAGTTCAGGCCCACCGTCGGCACGCCGCTCGCCGCGAGGCGCGCGGCGAGCTCCTGATCCAGGCCGGCCCAGCCGCCATCCCCCGTCAGCAGGAGCGCGAACTCCGGCGAGGCACCGCTCGCCTGCACCTCCTGGATCGGCAGGTCGCCGATCTCCGGCGGCGGCGTGCTCGCGGAACTTTGTGGCTGCGCGGCGAGGCGTGCGTAGGCATCCTTGAACTGCGGCATCCAGTTTTTTTCCACCGAGAAGCCGTGGCCGACGAGCGGCAGCTCGACGATCTCACCGTTCGACACTTCGGCTGCGAAGCCATGGGCCGCCGTCGCGCTGCACACTTGGTCCTTGCCGCCCTGGAAGGCGATCCAGGGCTGCTTGAGCGTGCTCGCCGGCCTGAATACCAGCTCATGCTGCGCATTGGGCGCGTAGTGCAACCCCGCGCCGGGGCACAGCTGTGCGCCGGCGAAATCCTGGTCGGCGCAGAAACCCATGCTCAGCGCACCGGCGAACGTGCCCGGCGGTGACTGCACCAGGGTGGCGTACACGAGCGTCGCGCCCGAGGAGTAGCCGACCAGAACCGGCACGAGGTAGTCGCTCATGCCGATTTCTTTTTGCACCTGGTGGCTGAGGGACTCGAAGTCCGCCGCGATCATCTGGCAGGGCGCATCGGGGTGCGCGGCCGCGCGCCCGAGGCTTGCGAAGTACTGGCGGATGTCGACGCCGATCACGACCGCACCCATATTCATCAGCGCGTGCGCCATGTTGATGACGCCGAGCTCCCAGCCGCCATCACCGGAGAGGAAGATCGCGACGCTCTTCGGCCGGCCTTCCGGGATGTAGACGCTCACGGTGCCGAAGCGTCCGGCCGGCAGGCGCGAGGGGTGCGCGCTGTCGGGCGCAGTGGCGACAGGTTTCTTCGCGGCCGGCGTCGCGGGTGCGGCCGCGGTCGCCACTGCGGCGGTGAGCGGGGCGAGCAGCAGCAGGGCGAGGATGCGCAGCGCCTGGGTCATCATCGGGCGAACAGCTCCTTCATACCGCCGGCAATGAGCACCGAGACGTCCACCAGCACGCGCGGCAGTGCGATGCCGCCGCGCGCCGCCAGATAGCGCGGCTCCCAGACCGGATCGAACTTGGTCTTGTAGCGCCTCAGGCCCTCGAAATTATAGAAATGCTCGCCGTGGCGGAAGATGAAATTCCCGACGCGGTGCCAGGCGGGCGCGAGCGGGTGTGCCTCGAGTCCGGAGAGCGGTGCCATGCCGAGGTTGAACCAGCGATAGCCCTGCGCGCGCCCCCAGAGCATGAGTTCGATGAAGAGGTAGTCCATCGCCCCGCGCGGCGCATCCGGGTCGAAGCGCATCAGATCTACCGACAGCTCGGCCTTATTGGCCGTGGTCCACAGGTTCGCGAAGGCCGCCGGCGTGCCCTGCGAGCGCACCACGGCCACCGGGAACTGGCGCACGTAGTCTTTGGTGAAAGCGCCTACCGAGAAGCGCTTCTCGCCGGTGGACTTGCTCGCGAGCCACGCGCTCGAGATGCGCTCCAGCACCGGCAGGATGGCATCCACGCCGGCCGCCGGCACGACCTCGAAGCTCGCCCCGTCGCGCTGCGCGCGCCGGTGGGATTGGCGCAGCTCGGCACGCGCGGCGCCCTCGAGCGAGAAACTCTCGAGCGGCACGCGCGCCTCTTCCCCGATCTTCAGCGCGGCGAGCCCGAGATCGACGTAGAGCGACAGGCGCTCGCCGCACACCTGATAGAACACGGTCTGGCCGCCGTGGTGGTCGGAAATCTCCCGCAGACGCCACACCAGCTCCTCGGCGCCGCTTTGCGCGCCGACCGGGTCGCCGAGCGCGATCCAGCTACGCCCGGTGATCTGATACATCAGGAAGGCGTCGCCGGCGTCGCTGAACAGCAGGCGCTTGTCGCCGGTGAGCGCCGCGTTGGCAAGCGTCAGGTCCGACTGCGCAATCAGCGCGCGCGCTCGCTCGAGGTCCGCCGCGTCGGCCACCGCCGGTTGCGGGCGCGCGGGCCGCAGCATGTTCCACAGCACGTACGCGGCCCCGAGTACGACGACCGCGAGCGACGCGCGCAGCATGCGCGGCGCGTTGCCATCGAGCGCGAACGTCCACCACAGCTCGTGGCGGTACTCGATGTGCCGGTAGGAGATCACCCCGATCCACAGCGCCATCGCGATCACGCCGGCGATAGCGACCACCCACACGGGCGTGAAGCGCTCCGAGACGATGGCCGTCGGGCGGTAGAAGGCGCGCCGCCCGAGCACGAGCACCCCGAGCACCAGTGACAGCAGCAGCGCCTCCTCGAAGTCGAGACCCTTGAGGAGCGAGGCGGCGATGCCGGCGAGCAGCAGCCACACGGAGATGTGATACGCCGCGTGCACGCGGCGGAACAGGGCGCGCGCCAGCACCAGTAGTCCCAGCCCCGCGATGCTGCCCACCAGATGCGAGGCCTCCACTACCGCCAGCGGCAGGAAGCGGTCCAGCACCGCCAGGCGCTCATCCACCCCGGGCGTGGCGCCCGAGAACAGCAGCAGTGCGCCGGCCAGGAAGGTGAGGGCGCCGGCGACCTGCGGTACCACCGGGATGATGTAGACGCTAGCCAGTTGCTGCGCCCAGCCGAAGCGGGCGCCCTGGGCTGCCAGCTCTTTGCCGCCGAACAGCAGCGTGCCGGCGATGAGCGGCACCACGTAGTAGATGGCGCGGTAAGCGAGGAGCGAGCCGAGCATCGCATCCGGCGGCACGTTCGGGACGGTGAGCAGCACCACCGCCTCGAACACGCCGATCCCGCCGGGTACGTGACTGATGATGCCGGCGATGACCGCGGCGGCGTACACGCCGAGGAAGGTAACGAAGGGCACGTGCGCCTCCACGGGCAAGAGTGCCCACAGCACGGCGCTGGAGAGCGACAGGTCGAGCACCGAGAGTGCGAGTTGCGTGAGCCCGATCGCCGGGCCCGGCGGTCGCAGTGCCCAGCCGCGGATCTCGAACGAAGTGCGCGAGAAGCAGGCCCAGATGGCGTACGCCGCCACTGCGCACAGCAGCGCCGCCCCGACCAGCAGCGACCAGTTGTGGTGCATGTGCAGCGCAGTGGCGGCGTGGCCGGGCGACAGCAGCAGTGACAGCCCCGAGATGGTCGCCAGCCCGATGCCGAGGGAGAGGCTGCAGAAGCCGGTCACGGTCGCAACGTCGATGGCGCTGATGCCGGCGGTGACGTACAGGCGGAAGCGGATGGCGCTGCCGGTGAAGACCGCAAAGCCGAGCGTGTGGCCGAAGGAATAAGCGATGAAGGAAGTGAAGACGATGCGCGTGTACGGGATGACCCGGCGCAGGTAGCGCAGCGCTAGCACCTCGTAGGTCGTGAGCAGCCAGTAACTCAGGGCGGTGAAGACGAGAGCCGCCAGGATCTGGTGCCGCGGGATCGCGTGCAGGTGCGCGAGCACGTCCTTCAGGTGCAGGTGGGCGAACTCGCGGTGCAGGATCAGCACCACGACGGCGAATACCAGCAGCGCGGCGAGCGGTCCGAGCCAGCGCCACAGGACGCGATCCTCGGCTTCGCCGGCTGCTGCGCTGTTCTCGGGAGACACGGTGGAGCGTTCGGCTCGCAGCCCTAGCGCGTCAGCGGCTTGTACTTGATGCGGTGCGGCTGCGCGGCCGCGTCACCCTTACGGCGCCGGTAATCTTCCGTGTACTCCTGGTAATTCCCCTCGAACCACACCACCTGCGAGTCGCCCTCGAAGGCGAGGATGTGGGTGGCGACGCGGTCGAGGAACCAGCGATCGTGGGAAATCACCACCGCGCAGCCGGGGAAAGCCACCAGCGCTTCCTCGAGGGCGCGCAGGGTCTCGATGTCCAGGTCGTTGGTGGGCTCATCCAGCAGCAGCACGTTGCCGCCCGAGCGCAGCACCTTGGCCAGGTGCACCCGGTTGCGCTCACCACCGGAGAGCTCCCCGATCAGCTGCTGCTGCTGGGTGCCTTTGAAATTGAAGCGTCCGACGTAGCCGCGCGAGGGAGTCTCGTAGTTACCGACCTTGATCATGTCCAGGCCGCCCGAGATCTCCTGCCACACGCTCTTCTTGTCATCGAGGGACTGTCGCGACTGGTCGACGTAGGCGAGCTGCACCGAGGGGCCGATGCGGATCTCGCCTGCGTCCGGCTTCTCCGCCCCGCTCAGCATGCGAAATAGCGTCGTCTTGCCCGCGCCGTTCGGGCCGATGATGCCGACGATGCCGCCGCGCGGGAGGTTGAATGACAGGTTGTCGATCAGCAGCCGCTCCCCGTAACCCTTGCGCAGTCCCTGGGTCTCGATGACGAGGTCGCCGAGGCGCTCACCCGGGGGGATGTAGATCTCGTTGGTCTCGTTGCGCTCCTGGAACTCGCGCGAGGCGAGTTCTTCATAGCGCTGCAGGCGTGCCTTGCTCTTGGCCTGCCGGGCCTTGGGGTTCTGCCGCACCCACTCGAGTTCGTGCTCGAGCGTCTTGCGCAGTGCCTCGCGCTCGCGCTCCTCCAGGGCGAGCCGCTTCTCCTTCTGCTCCAGCCACGAGGAGTAATTGCCCTGCCACGGGATGCCGTAGCCGCGGTCGAGCTCGAGGATCCATTCGGCGACGTTATCGAGGAAGTAACGGTCGTGGGTCACGGCGATGACCGTGCTCGGGTACTCCTCGAGATAGCGCTCCAGCCACGAGATCGACTCGGCATCCAGGTGATTGGTCGGCTCGTCCAGGAGCAGCATGTCCGGGGCCGACAGCAGCAGGCGGCACAGCGCCACGCGACGCTTCTCGCCGCCCGAGAGCGTGCCGATCTTGGCCTCCCACGGCGGCAGGCGCAGCGCATCGGCCGCAATCTCCAGCTTGCGCTCGAGCTCCCAGCCACCGGCGGCATCGATCGCATCCTGCAGCTGCGCCTGGCGCGCGAGCAGGGTATTCATCTGCTCATCGTCCATCGGCTCTGCGAACTTGTCGGAGATGGCGTTGAATTCCTGCACCTGGCGGAAGGTCTCGCCCACGCCCTCCATGACCGTGGTGCGCACGTCCTTGGCCGCATCCAGCTGCGGCTCCTGCGGCAGGAAGCCGATGCGGATGCCGTTCTGCGGTCGCGCCTCCCCGTCGAACGAGGAGTCCATGCCCGCCATGATCCGCAGCAGCGTTGACTTGCCCGAGCCGTTAAGCCCCAGTACGCCGATCTTGGCCCCCGGGAAGAAGGAGAGGCTGATGTCGCGCAGGATGGTCCGCTTGGGCGGGACCACCTTGGAGACGCGATTCATCGTGTAGATGTACTGGGCCATGGAGTCTTAGGTTCGCTGGCTGCAACGGCAGGGGCGGCGATTATATCGTCGCGCCTGCCGGCCATGGGGGCGCAACGGCGGCCGGCGCGCGCAAGGGGCTGTGTTAGGCTTCCCCGCCGTGCCCATGTCCGCAACCAGCAGCGCGAGCGCCACGAGCAGCGTGGCGGTGGTCGTCAGTGAGCGCCTGGCCCGCTATGGTTTCGGGGACGGGCACCCGTTCGGTCCGGACCGCCACGCGGCCTTCGTGCGTGAATTCGCCGCGCGCGGCCTCGACCGGCGCGTGCGCGTGCTTGAGCCGCGCGTCGCCTCGGATGATGAGTTGCGCGCCTTCCATACCGCGAGCTACCTCGACTTCGTGCGCGAACGCTCGGCGAGCGGCAGCGGCTTTCTCGATGGCGGTGATACCCCGGCGTTCCGCGGCGTGTACGAGGCCGCCGCCGCGGTGGTCGGGGCGACCCTGAGCGCCATGGAGGCGATCATGGCCGGCGAGTGCCGGCGTGCCTTCGTGCCGATCGCAGGCCTGCACCATGCGGCGCGCGATCACGCGGCGGGCTTCTGCGTCTTCAACGACTGCGGCGTTGCCATAGAGCTGCTCAAGCGTGCCGGCTTGCAGCGCGTCGCCTACGTTGACATCGATGCGCATCACGGCGATGGGGTCTTTTACGCCTTCGAGGACGACGCGGCGGTGGTATTCGCCGACCTGCACGAGGATGGTCGCTACCTCTACCCAGGCACCGGAGCGGCCGAGGAAGTCGGTACCGGCGCCGCGAGCGGCATGAAGCTCAATGTGGCGCTGCCGCCCGGGGCCGGGGACGAGATTTTCGAGCGGGTCTGGCCGCGCGTGATGGCGCACCTTGAGAAGTTCGAGCCGCAGTTCGTGATCCTGCAATGCGGCGCCGACAGCCTCGAGGGCGACCCCATTACCCACCTGCGCTTCACCCCCCGCTCCCACGGGCACGCCGCGCGTGACCTTGCGGCCCTCGCCGATAAGTGCGGGCATGGGCGGGTCCTGGCCCTCGGGGGCGGGGGCTACAACCGCCAGAACCTGGCCCAGGCCTGGAACGCGGTCGTGGAGAACCTGATCTAGGCGCCCGGCGCGGCTCCCCGGTCGCGCTGTCGCGAAGCTTCCGCCGCTGCGGCGGCTCGCAACAGCGCGGCTGCGGGGACGTTCCGGTACAATTCGCGCCCCGATTTCTCACCCTTTTCGAGGCGGCCAGGCACATGTTCCGGACGACCATGACCATCGAAGGCTTCGATCCCGAGCTGGCACGCGCCCTGGCGGGCGAGCGGCGCCGCCAGGAGGAGCACATCGAGCTCATCGCTTCGGAGAACTACGCGAGCCCCCGGGTGCTCGAGGCGCAAGGCTCGGTCCTCACCAACAAGTACGCGGAAGGCTATCCCGGCAAGCGCTACTACGGCGGCTGTGAGTTCGTCGACATCGTGGAACAACTGGCGATCGACCGCGCCAAGAAACTCTTCGGTGCCGACTACGCCAATGTGCAGCCGCACTCCGGCTCGCAGGCCAATGCGGCCGCCTATTTCGCGCTGGTGCAGCCCGGGGAACCCATCCTCGGCATGAGCCTCGACCATGGCGGCCATCTCACGCACGGTTCCAAGGTCAACTTTTCCGGTAAGTTCTTCCGCGCCGCGCAGTATGGTATCCGCCCCGACACGGGCGAGATCGACTACGAGCAGGTGCAGCGCCTGGCCGACGAGCACCGCCCGAAGATGATCGTCGCGGGCTTCTCGGCCTACTCGCGCATCGTCGACTGGGCGCGTTTTGAAAAGATCGCCAAGAGCGTCGGCGCCTACCTGATGGTGGACATGGCACACGTGGCGGGGTTGGTGGCCGCGGGCATCTATCCGAACCCGCTGCCGCACGCCGACGTCGTCACCACCACCACCCACAAGACGCTGCGCGGTCCGCGCGGCGGACTGATCCTGGCGCGCGCCAACGATGAGATCACGAAGAAGCTCAGCTCGCTGGTATTTCCGGGTACCCAGGGCGGCCCCCTGATGCACGCGATCGCGGCCAAGGCGGTGGCGCTGCTTGAGGCGCTGCAGCCGGAGTTCCGCGACTACCAGCAGCAGGTGCTCACCAACGCGCGCGCCATGGCGGCGCGGCTGAAGGAGCGCGGCTACCAGATCGTCTCCGGCGGCACCGACAATCATCTGTTCCTCCTCAGCCTGGCGGATCGCAATATCACGGGCAAGGACGCGGATGCCGCACTGGGTCGTGCCAATATCACCGTCAACAAGAATGCCGTGCCGAATGATCCCAGGCCGCCGATGGTGACGAGCGGACTGCGCCTCGGCACGCCGGCCTCGACCACACGCGGCTTCAAGCAGGCCGAGATCGAGCAGGTGGCTGACTTCATCGCCCAGGTGCTCGATGCGGAAGGGGCGGAGGCCGCCGTGCAGCGCGTACGCCCGCAGGTGATCGAGCTGTGCCACCGCTTCCCGGTCTACGGACCCTGAGCGCAGGAGCGAACGCGCCGCATGCATTGTCCGTTCTGCGGCCACGAAGAAACCAAGGTGAACGACTCGCGCCTCGCCGGCGAGGGGCGCCAGATCCGGCGCCGCCGCGAGTGCCTGCAGTGTGGTGAGCGCTTCACCACCTTCGAGACCGCGGAACTGCTGATGCCGCTCGTCATCAAGGGCGATCGCGCCCGCGAGGCCTTCGATGAGGCGAAGCTGCGCGCCGGCATGGAAAAGTCACTGGAGAAGCGCCCGGTATCGCGCGAGCAGATCGATGAGGCGGTGAGCCGCATCGTGCACAAGGTGCGCAGTCTCGGGGACCGCGAGGTCTCGGCGCGCGCCATCGGGGAACTCGTCATGGAGGAACTGCGCCACCTGGATGAGGTGGCCTACGTGCGCTTTGCCTCCGTGTACCGGCAGTTCGAGGACGTCGAGGCCTTCCACGAGGAGATCCAGCGGCTGCGCAGTGCCCGCCCCGCGACCGCCGCCGGCGCGCATACGCGTTCGCGCAAGCGCGCCACGGGTACGGCCGCCGATCGCGAGCAGCTGCCACTCTTACCCGCAGACGAACCGCTGCCGGACAAGCGCGGCCCAGGGGACAAGTGAGGATGGTGCGCCAAGATGTTTTCTGAGTTCGACAAGAGCGCCATGACGCGCGCGCTGGCGCTCGCCGCGCGTGGTCTTGAGAGCACTGACCCCAATCCGCGGGTCGGCTGTGTCATCGCCCGCGGCGAACGCATCGTCGGGGAGGGTTGGCACGAGCGCGCCGGCGAGGCGCATGCCGAGGTGACGGCACTGCGCGCGGCCGGCCCCCAGGCGAGCGGCGCCACGGCGTACGTGACGCTCGAGCCGTGTGCGCATCAGGGACGTACCGCTCCCTGTACGCTTGCGCTGACTGGCGCGCGCGTGACGCGCGTCGTCTATGCCGTAGGCGATCCCAACCCCGAGGTCAACGGCAAGGGTGCCGAGGCGCTGCGCGCGGCCGGCATGACCGTGCAGGCGGGGCTCATGGAGCGCGAGGCGCGCGAGCTCAACGCCGGCTTCTTCAAGCGCATGCTGACCGGGCGCCCGTTCGTGCGGCTGAAGCTGGCGATGAGCCTCGATGGCCGCACGGCGCTCGCCAACGGGGCGAGCCAGTGGCTCACGGGGGAGGCGGCACGCGAGGACGTGCAGGCCTGGCGGGCGCGCAGTTCGGTGGTGATGACTGGGGTCGGCACGGTGCTGCTCGATGACCCGCGCCTCACGGTGCGCCTGGCGAGCGCCGGCGGCGAGCGGCGCCAGCCGCTGCGGGTCGTGCTCGATACGCACCTGCGCACCAATCCGGCGGCGCGCCTGTTCGGCGAGGGCGGCGAGGTGCTGATCCTCACAGCTCTGGAAGCACTGGATGAATCTCGCGCCGCGGCCTTAAGCGCCCGCGGCGCGCGCGTGGAGACGCTGCCGGTGGCAGGAGCGCGTCTCGAGCTGCCGGCGGTCCTTGAGCGACTCGGGGAGCTCGAGGCCAACGAGGTGCTGGTCGAGGCAGGCGCGACGCTTGCCGGGGAGTTGCTGCGGCAGGGACTCGCCGATGAGCTCCTCTTGTATGTGGCGCCGCGACTCCTCGGGCCCGATGCGCGGGCGCTGGTGGCGCTGCCGCAGCTGACCGATCTCAAGGAGGCTCCGGCGTTCGCACTCCTGGAATCCATCCGCCTGGGCGATGACCTGCGGCTGCGCCTGCAGCCGCGCCCGCCGGCGGCGCAAGGCTGAGCGCATGTTCACCGGCATCGTGCAGGACGTCGGGCGGATCGCCGCCACCGAGAGTCGCGGTGGGGACCTGCGCCTGCTCATTGCCTGCGAGCACCTCGATACCGCGCGCCTGAGTGCCGGTGACAGTGTCTCAGTACAGGGCTGCTGCCTCACGGCGGTGGAGCTGCGCGGCAATAGCTTCGCTGCGGACCTCTCGCGCGAGACGCTCGCGCTCACCACCCTCGGGGAGCTGCGCGTCGGCGCGGCGGTCAACCTGGAGCCGGCGCTACGCGCCGGCGATGCGCTCGGGGGGCACCTCGTCTCCGGGCACGTCGATGGCATCGCGGAGGTCCTCGGGGTCAGCGCGGATGCGCGCTCCACCCGCCTTGTGATCCGGGTGCCCGCGCCGCTCGCCCGCTTCCTCGCGCCCAAAGGCTCGGTCGCCGTCGATGGCGTGAGCCTGACCGTGAATGAGGTCGAGGGCAGCACCTTCGGGGTCAACATCATTCCGCACACGCAGCAGGTGACCACGCTCGGAACGCTCGTGCCCGGTGCGCACGTGAACCTGGAGGTCGACCTGGTGGCCCGCTACCTGGCGCGCCTGCTCGCGGTGCCACCCGCCTGAAGATGTCACGCCGGTGTGTCTGCCAAAGCAACGCGCGGCACGCTAGACTTCCGGGCGTGAGATCCCTGCGCACCAAACGGCGACTGCTCGGGCTAATCCTGCCGCTGCTGCTCCTGCGCCTTCTGGTCCCGGCAGGCTTTATGCCCATGGCGGGCGCCGACGGCTTCGGGATCGCCCTGTGCCCTGGCGCGGCGGCACTGCCAGCGGGCGTCATGGCAGCCCACGCCGGCCACCACATGCATCACGCCGGCCACCCGGGTGGCACCGAGCCGCCGGTGGGTGAGCACCATGCGCCGTGTCTGTTCGCCGCGGCCGCGGCGGCGCCCGTGCCGCCGACAGCGCTGCTCGCGGGCGGTGCACCCGCCGCGCTCGCCTCAGCGCCATTGCCGGCGCAGGCGCGTGGCCACGCGCTGCCGATCATCCTGCGCGCCCAGTCCGCGCGCGCTCCCCCCGAGGCCTCCAGAGCCTGACTGCCGCGGCGCCCGCACTGCGGGCTCGCCGCCTTTGCATTCACCGACGTACCGCGGGCCCACGGCCCGGCCGCAGCTGCTGCGATGCTCGGGCGCACTGTGTCGCGCGGCGCGCACAGATTTCGGGAGCTTCTTCAAATGACTGCCGAGCCTTTCACGGCGCGTGCCGCGCGGGCGCGCGCGATACTCGTGTCCTCGCTGCTGTTTGGAACGCTGACGACCCTTGCGGTGTCGCAACGCGCGCAGGCCTGCGCCACCTGCGGCTGCACGCTGAGTGCCGACGGCGCGATGGGTTATTCGAACCTGCCGGGCTGGCGCCTGAGCCTTGAGTACGATTACATCAATCAGGACGAGCTGCGCAGCGGCACCCATGCGGCGAGCGGCGTCCCCGACGGTTATGAGCTCGAGCACGACACGCTCAACCGCTACGTCACCGCCGGGGTGAACTACGCGCCCAACTCGCGCTGGAACGTCACCCTGCTCGTGCCTTACGTGATCCGCGACCACTCGACCTACGGCACGTATGACTCGACACAGCCGCTGCCGGAACTGAGCACCTCACACAGCTCGAGCCTCGGGGACCTGCGGGTGATCGGCGCCTATCAGGGGTTGCTGGCGAGCCGCGAGCTCGGCGTGCAGCTCGGCGTAAAGCTACCCAGCGGCCGCTACGGCACGGCGGTCGATTTCAGCAGTGGCCCGAGTGCAGGAACCCCGGTTGATGCCAGCCTGCAGCCGGGAAGCGGCAGCACCGACGTCATCCTCGGAGCCTACTACCACCACCCCGTCAGCCTTAACTTCGATCTGTTCGGCAGCATCCAGTTTCAAAGTGCGGTGCGCCACCACATGGATCAGCCGGGCAACGATTACCGACCGGGAAACTCCACCACCGGCATCATCGGAGTGCGCTACGAAGCCGATGCGCGCTGGATACCGCAGCTGCAACTGAATCTGCTGCACAAGTCTCCCGACCAGGGCGCTCTGGCTGATGTGCAGAGCACTGCCGGCACGGTGTTCTATGCAAGCCCCGGGATCAACGTGCAGGTGGCCGGCCGGCTACGCGCCTTTGGGTTCGTGCAGGTGCCGTTCTACAGCAACCTCTACGGTTATCAGCTGTTCCCGCACTACACGGTAAGTGCCGGGCTGAGCTATGCGCTCTGAGGGCGGAAACCCCACCGGCGATTGCCGCTGGCGGGGGAGCCGGAGGCGCGGTGGCCGTCAGGGGTTCCGCAAGCGCCTCGGGTATACTGAGCGACCGATTGTCCAGCGGTCCGCGCCATGTCAAAAGTCCTGCCTCTGCCCGGAAAGACTGCACCGGCCGGTTCCGGCCCCTCCTTCAGCCCGCTCGGGGAGATTCTGGCGGAGCTGCGCGCCGGACGTATGGTCATCATCATGGATGACGAGGATCGGGAGAACGAGGGTGACCTGATCATGGCCGCCGAGCATGCGACCGCGGAAGCCGTGGCATTCATGATCCGCCATACGAGCGGCATCATCTGCGTGCCGATGCCCGAGGAGCATCTCGCGCGCCTGGACCTGCCGCAGATGGTCCCGGTCAACAGCGAATCCCACCGCACCGCCTTCACCGTCTCGGTGGACCTGCGCGCCGGCACGACCACCGGCGTCTCCTCGGCCGACCGCGCTGCCACCATTCGCGCGCTCGCCGACGTGAACTCCAAGCCGGCGGACTTTGCCCGCCCGGGTCACATCTTCCCGCTGCGCTCGCGGCGCGGCGGCGTGCTGGTGCGCGCCGGGCATACCGAGGCGGCGGTGGACCTGTGCCAGCTCGCGGGCCTGAAGCCCGTGGGCGTCCTGTGCGAGGTCATGAACGATGACGGCAGCATGGCGCGGCGTCCGCAGCTGCAGGAGTTCGCGCGCCGCCACTCGCTGAAGATCGGCACCATCGCGGACCTGATCCGCCACCGCCTGCGCACGGACCGCTCGGTCGAGCGCCTCTCCGAGCAGAGCGTGCAGACTGAGCTCGGCGAGTTCCGTCTGTACGCTTACCGCGACGGCATCAGCCAGGAAGTGCACGTGGCGCTGGCACACGGGCGCCTCGACGGCACCGCGGCGCCGCTGGTGCGCGTGCACCTGGCCGACACGCTGCGTGATCTGCTTGGCGTGCAGGGCGCCGTGCGCACCTGGACCCTGCGCGCGGCGATGCAGCGCATCGTCGAGGCTGGCAGCGGGGTCGTGGTGGTACTGCGTCAGCAGGAGTCCGCGCGCGAGCTCGCCGATGCGGTGCGCTCCTTCGCCGCCACCGCGCCCGTGCCGGCAGCGCCCGAGGCGGCCACCGAGGGGGAGGGCGCGGTGCTGCGCACCTATGGGGTGGGCGCGCAGATACTCAAGGACCTCGGCGTGCGGCGTATGCGCGTGCTGTCGGCCCCGAAGCAGATGCACGGGATCTCCGCCTTCGGGCTGGAGATCGAGGGTTACGTCGGGGAAGAGGGGTGAGTCCGGGCGAGCTCAGCGAAAGCGGCGCCAGCGCCCGCGGCCGCACCGTGGCCATCGTGGCCGCGCGCTTCAACGATCTGATCGTCGCGAGCCTGCTCAAGGGCGCGCGCGCCACCTGGGTCGAGCGCGGCGGCGTGAGTGAGGAGCTGCTGGTGGTGCGCGTGCCGGGGGCTTTTGAGCTGCCCGTGGTGGCGCGCCATCTCGCCGGCAGCGGTCGTTACGATGCCATTGTTGCCCTCGGCTGCGTCATCCGCGGCGACACCCCGCACTTTGACTATGTTGCCGGCGAGTGCGCCCGTGGGCTGCAGCTGGCGAGCCTCGAGACCGGGGTGCCGGTGATCTTCGGGGTGCTCACCGTGGAGACCCTCGAGCAGGCCCTCGAGCGCGCCGCAACCGGTGCCGGCAACAAGGGCGGCGAGTCCATGGACTGCGCGCTCGAGATGGCCGCCGTGATGGACCGCCTGTGAGCCAGAAGGTGTCCGCAGGTGCGCCGCGCTTCAGCGGCGAGCGCAGCGTCGCCCGCAAGCTCGCCCTGCAGGCCCTCTACCGCTGGCAGCTGAACGCGGCGCCCTGGCAGGACCTGGTGCAGGAATTCGGCGAGGCCGAGGACATGGCGCGCGCCGACCGCGATTACTTCCGTGTGCTGGTGGAGGGCGTGTGGCGCGCGCGCGAGGAGCTTGACCTGCGGCTCGCCGCCCTCGGCGACCGCGAACCGCGCCTGCTCGATCCCATCGAACACGCCGTGCTGCTGATGGGCCTGTACGAGCTCAGCAGCCAGCCGGACGTACCTTATCGCGTCGCCATCAATGAGGCAGTCGGGCTCGCCAAACGCTTCGGCGCCACCGACGGACACAAGTTCGTGAACGCGGTGCTCGACCGCGCGGCGCGCGAGCTGCGCCCGCACGAGCACTAGCGTCGGGGCCGGCTCGGTGGCGCTCACCGAAACCTCACTCATCGAGCGCTACTTCCGCAGCGGCGGCGCACAGCGCTCCGACGTCGCCCTGGGGATCGGCGATGATGCCGCGATCCTCACCCCACCGGCAGGCTTTGAGCTCATCGCCACCACCGATACCCTGGTGGCAGGAGTGCACTTCCTGCCCACGGCGGCACCGGCCGCCATCGGCCACCGCGCGCTCGCCGTCAACCTCAGTGATCTTGCCGCCATGGGCGCGCGCCCGGCATGGGCGCTGCTCGCGCTGACGCTGCCGGAGGCGCGCGAGGACTGGCTCGCCGAGTTCGCTGCGGGCTTGGGCGCGCTGGCGCGCGAGCACCGCGTGGCGCTCGTCGGCGGCGACACCACCCGCGGACCCTTGTGCGTGACGCTGCAGCTGCTCGGCTTTGCTCCGCCCGGGCGCGCCCTGCGCCGCGGCGGTGCGCACGCGGGCGATGCGCTGTTCGTGTCCGGCTCGCCCGGGGATGCCGCCGCGGGGCTCGCGCTCGAGGAGCAGCGCCTGACGGTGCCGGCGACCGCGCGCGACTACCTGCGCGAGCGCTTCCTGCTGCCGACCCCGCGCGTGGCGCTTGGGGAGCGGCTGCGCGACTACGCGAGCGCCTGCATCGATGTCTCCGACGGGCTGCTCGGGGACGCCGGCAAGCTCGCACTGGCGAGCGGCCTCGGCGCCGAGCTCGCCTTCGAGCGGCTGCCGATCTCCGAAGCACTCGCAGCCGCGCTCGGGGACGAGCGCGCGCGGCTGCTCGCCCTGAGCGGCGGCGATGACTACGAGCTGTGCTTCGCGGTCGCGCCGGCGCGGGTGCCGGAGCTACTGGCGCAGCTGCCACCCGAGCGCTGGGGCTATACGCACATCGGCGCGCTCGTGCCCGGGAGCGGCGCGCGCGTGATGCGCGGCGGTACTGTGATGGAGTTCTCGCATTCGGGCTATCAGCATTTCAGCTGAACGTGCCTGAGGTACGCCGGCGCCGGCGCGTGCCGGCGGGGACCGGGTGCGTGAGGGTTGCATCACAGTCGGATACCCGGGCGAACCTTATCCTGATGCGCGGTCCTGACTCACGCGCGTCCATGTCATTATCGGCACCAAAAACCGTTCCCGCCGCCAAGCCCGTGGCACGCATGCCGGACAAGATCGGCAAGTACGTCGTCATCCGCGAAGTGGGCCGTGGCAGCACCGGTGTCGTCTACCTCTCGCACGATGCCTATTACGGCCGCGACGTCGCCATCAAGGTGTACAACATGGACACCGGTGGCGATGAGGAACGCGCCCGCATCGCCCGCAAGATGTTCCTCTCCGAGGCCCATCTGGTCGGGATGCTGCAGCACCCGCACATCCTGCCGATCTACGACGCCGGTGAAGAGAACGGCCACTGCTACATCGTCACCGAGCACGTGCATGGCGCGCGCACGCTGGCCGCGTACTGCCGCCCCGACAATCTCCTGCGCATCGACGACACCGTTGAGATTATGTTCAAGTGCGCCAAGGCGCTGAACTACGCGCACTCGCGCGGGGTGATCCACCGCGACATCAAGCCCTCCAACATCATGCTCACGCAGGACAGCGACGTGCGCATCATCGATTTCGGCATCGCGCTGGTGTCGGACTCGGATATCTCGCGCATCGAGGGCATTGCCGGCAGCCCCTCGTACATGTCGCCCGAGCAGGTGCAGAGCTTCGAGCTCACCAATCGCTCGGACCTGTATTCCCTCGGCGCCGTCATGTACGAGCTGCTGACCGGTGCGCGCCCGTTCCGCGCCGGCAACCTGCAGAAGCTGCTGCACCAGATCGTGTACGCCACGCCGCCGCCGATCCACACCCTGCGCAAGGACGTGCCCGAGGAACTCGAGACGGTGGTCGCGCAGGCAATGCAGAAGGACCCCGAGAAGCGCTGTAAGAGCGGCCTGGACTTTGCCGCCGAGCTGACCCGCGTGCACCAGCGCCTGCGCGAGGCCAACTCGCGCATCGATCGTCAGGAGCAGTTCGGCGTGCTCAGGCGCCTGAAGTTCTTCCACGAGTTCTCGCACGCCGAGATCTGGGAAGTACTGCGCGCCAGCAGCTGGCAGGACTATGCACCCGGGGAGGAAATCGTCAAGGAAGGCGAGATGGACGACCGCTTCTACATCCTCGTCACCGGCGGCTGCGTGGTCGAACGCCACGGCCGCAGCATCGGCGCGCTCGGCACCGGCGACTGTTTCGGCGAGGCGAGCTACGTGCCGGGCGCCAAGCGCACCGCGACCATCCGCGCCGGCGGCGCCGTTACCGTGCTCAAGGTGAGCTCGACCCTGCTCGAGCAGGTTTCCGCCTCCTGTCAGCTGCGCTTCAACCGCGTGTTCCTCAGCTCCCTCATCGCCCGCCTGCAGAGCGCCGAGCGCACCCCGAGCACGCCGCAGCCGTCCTCCTGAGCGCCCGCCACGCGCCGTAAGGAGGCGCACGACGTGCTTGCGTGCCGACCCGCGCGCCTCCTAGTCTTCGCCCCGTGCACGTGCTCCTCATCGAAGATGACGCCGAAGCGGCGCGCCTGCTCGTCCGGGGGCTGCGTGAGAGCGGCTATACCGTCGAGCACGCCGCGGACGGCCGCGCCGGTCTCACCCAGGCCGCGAGTGCCCCCTTTGACATCATCATCACCGACCGCATGCTGCCGCAGCTGGACGGCCTGGCAGTCATCGAGGCCATGCGCGCGCGCGGTATCGCCACCCCGGTGCTGGTGCTCTCGGCGCTCGGCGCGGTGGATGATCGCATCCAGGGCCTCAAGGCCGGCGGCGATGACTACCTCACCAAGCCCTTCGCGTTCGCGGAGCTGCTGGCGCGCATCGAGGCGCTGCTGCGGCGCCATCCGGCCGCCCCGCACGCCACGCGTCTGAGGGTGGAGGACCTGGAGTTCGATCTGCTCACCCGGCGCGTGACGCGCGCCGGGCGTGAGCTCGACCTCACGGTGCGCGAGCTGAAGCTGCTCGAGTACCTCATGCGCCGCACCGGCCAGGTGGTGACGCGCACCATGCTGCTCGAGGGGGTCTGGGACCTGCACTTCGATCCGCAGAGCAACCTCATCGATGTGCACATCAGCCGCCTGCGCCAGGCGATCGACCGCGGCTGCGACCAGGCGCTCATCCATACGGTGCGCGGCAGCGGTTACGTGCTGCGCAGCGAGCCGTAGCGCCCCGACGTGCGGCTCAACCTGTTCAATACCACGGCCTTCCGCATGTCGGTCGGCTACACGCTGCTGGTGACGCTCGCCGTCGCGGTCACCCTGGGGAGCGCCTACTTCCTCACCGAGAGCCTGATCACCGATGAGGTCGACCTCATCATCGACACCGAGCTCAACAGTCTGGAGGAGAAGTTCGCCCGTGCCGGCGTGCCGGGTGTCACCGATGAGATCAACCTGCGCATCGACAGCTGGGGGCGTATCGGGGCGGTGTACATGCTGGCGGATGCGAGCTTCGAGCGCGTCGCCGGCAACGTGACCGACTGGCCTTTCGAGGGCATGCCGACCGAACGCTGGCCGGAGTTCGAGATCGGCACCATCGAGCCCGGGCGCCGCGCGGTGCACCCGGTGCGCGCCGCAGTGCGCCGCCTGCCCGATGGCGAGCTGCTGCTGGTCGGTACCGACATCTCCCAGGGGCGGCGCTTTGCGGACAAGTTCCGCTTCGCGACGCTCTGGGGCATCGGCCTGTCGACGCTCGCCGCCGCCCTGGCCGGCTTCTGGTTCAGCTACCGCCTGTCGCGGCGCGTCGGTGCGGTCGCCAGCACCTGCCAGAGCATCCTCGCCGGCAATCCGGGGCGGCGGCTGCCGGTCACCGGCAGCCGCGATGAGTTCGATTCACTGGCGGTCTCGGTCAATCACGTCCTCGATCGGCTCGAGGAGCAGGCGAGGACGCTGCGCGCCACCTTCGACTCAGCGGCGCACGACCTGCGCGCCCCGCTGCACCGGCTGCGCACGCGCATGGACGCGCTGCTGCTGCGCTCCCCACCGCTCGAGGCGCCGGTCTACGAGTCAGTTGACTTCGCGCTGCGCGAGGTCGATCACCTGCAGCGCACGCTCGCCACGCTCCTGCAGATCGCGCTGGCGGAGTCGGGCACCCCGCTCGCAGCCCCCGCGGCGGTGGACGTGGCGGATCTCGCGGCCGAGCTCGCCGAGCTCTTCGAGCCCCTGGCCCAGGGCCAGGGGCTCACGCTCAGCTGCGCTGCGGCGCCGGCCGCGGTGGTGCAGGGCAATCGGCAGCTGCTGGCGCAGCTCATCACCAACCTCATCGAGAACGGCCTGAAGTACGTGCCGAGCGGCGGTCACATCGCGATTACGGTGACCGCCGCCGGCGGTCGCGTGCGCCTCGAGGTGGCCGACGACGGCCCGGGCATCGATGCTGCGGACCGCGCGCGCGCCGGACAGCCGTTCGTGAAGTTCGCAGGCTCCGCGGCCGATGGCAGCGGGCTCGGACTGTCGCTGGTCGCCGCGATCGTGCGCCTGCACCGCGGCCGGCTCGAGCTGCAGGACAATGGGCCAGGACTTCGGGTCGTGGTCGATCTGCCGCGCTGAGGGGGCGTACCCCGCGCGGGCGGCGGGGGCTTAGGACGCCTTGGGCGCCTGGCAGCTCTTCACGAACTGGGCGCGCGCCGCGCCGGTCAGCTTCTTGGTGTCTGCCTGCTTGTTGCAGGCCTTGAGTGAATGCTTGATGGGGGTCACCGAGGGCGAGGCCGGCGGTTCGGCGGCCGTGGCCGCCGCCGTCGCCAGCACCGCCAGCGTCGCCACCAGGGTCGGAATCCTCATGCGCGCTCTCCTTGAAGCCGCGGACGCAGCTGCTCGCATCGTCCGAGAACTTATAAGGGCAGCGGCAGGAAGTGCCATTAAGAAATCGTCATGCGCCCGAGGGGGCGACGGGCCGCGCGCCTAGCGGGCGTCCTTGTCGCGCTCGATGAGCGCGTAGGCGGAATGGTTGTGGATCGATTCGAAGTTCTCCGACTCGACCACGTAGGCGCCGATACGGTCATCGCCGTTCAGGCGCGTGGCGACGTCGCGCACCATGTCCTCGACGAACTTGGGGTTGTCGTAGGCGCGTTCGGTGACATATTTCTCGTCCGGACGCTTCAGGATCCCGTAGAGCTCGCACGACGCCTCGCTCTCGGCGATCTCGATCAGCTCCTCGATCCACATATGGCTACGCAGCTTCGCCTTGATGGTGACGTGCGAGCGCTGGTTGTGGGCGCCGTAGGCGGAGATCTTCTTCGAGCACGGGCACAGGCTCGTGACCGGCACCTCCACCTTGACCCACATCTCGGTCTGGCCCTGGCGGTGCTCGCCGATCAGCGTGCAGCGATAGTCCATCAGGCTCTCAACGCCGGACACCGGTGCCTTCTTCATGATGAAGAACGGGAAGTTCATCTCGATGTGGCCGGTGTCGGCCTCCAGGCGCGCGGTCATGGTGCGCAGCATGGCGCGGAATGATTCGACCGAGATCTCGCGCTCCCCGTGCAGGATCTCCACGAAGCGCGACATGTGCGTGCCCTTGAAATTGTGCGGCAGGCTCACGTACATGTTGAAGCTGGCAATGGTGTGCTGCTCGCCGGCGGAACGGTCGCGCACCCGCACCGGGTGGCTGATGTCCTTGATGCCGACACGGTTGATGGGCAGCTGGCGCGTGTCGGCGCGGCCCTGAACGTCTTCGACCTCGTTCACGGTGGCGCGGGCGACCTTGGCCGTCAAAACCGGGGGGTTCATGGTGCGGAAAGCCTACAGGAAACGTGCATAAATCCGTAATGGCATTGTCAGCGCAGGCCGGGCGTTCCGGCTATACCCCTTATTAAGGACCCGGGTCCCCGGCGCAAGGGGCGCCGCGGTTAAATCGCTTCGGGCGAAGTGACTTAAGCGCCGCTCGCGGAACGCAGGCGTTCCTGGCGCTGCAGGGCCCACCAGCGCTCGATGCTGGCCGACAGTCCCGCGGCATCGAGACCTGCGGCCGCGAGGCACCCCTCGCGCGAGCCGTGCTCGATGAAGCGGTCGGGGATCCCGAGCTGCAGCAGCGGCAGCTGCAGGCCCTCGGAAGCAAGCAGCTCCCCGACCGCCGAGCCCGCCCCTCCCTGGGTTGCGTTCTCTTCGATCGTGACCAGCGCCCGGTGGCGCGCGGCGAGGGCTACCACGAGGTCCTCATCGAGCGGCTTCACGAAGCGCATGTTGACGAGGGTCGCGTCGAGGCGCTCGGCGATCGCCTGGGCGGACGTCAGGAGCGTGCCGAACACCAGGATGGCAAGCCCGCTCTTACCCTCGCGCCGCAGCTGCGCCTTGCCGATCGGCAGCGCCGCCATCTCCTTCTGCAGGGCCACCCCGGGGCCCGTGCCGCGCGGGTAGCGCACGACGGCCGGCCCGTTCACCGTGGTGGCCGTGTAGAGCATCTGGCGGCACTCGTTCTCATCCGCAGGCGCCATGATCACGAGGTTCGGTATGCAGCGCAGGAAGGTCAGGTCATAGCTGCCCTGGTGCGTGGCGCCATCGCTGCCGACCAGGCCCGCGCGATCCACCGCGAACACCACCGGCAGGTTCTGCAGCGCCACGTCGTGGATCAGCTGATCGTAGGCGCGCTGCAGGAAGGTGGAGTAGATCGCGACCACGGGCTTCAGGCCCTCCACCGCGAGCCCCGCGGCGAAGGTGACCGCGTGCTGCTCGGCGATCGCCACGTCGAAGTAGCGCTGCGGGAAGCGCTTGGAGTAGGCGACGAGTCCTGAGCCCTCGCGCATCGCGGGCGTGATGGCCACCAGCTGCGGATCGAGCTCCGCCATGTCGCACAGCCACTCGCCGAACACCTGCGAGTAGGTGGGTCCGGTGCTCTTCTCCTTGAAAATCGTGCCGCTCGCCGGGTCAAACGGACCCGGTCCGTGCCACTTGATCGGATCGGCCTCGGCGGGTGCATAACCCTTGCCCTTGCGGGTCACGACGTGCAGGAACTGCGGCCCGCTCAGGTTGCGCAAGTTGCGCAGCGTGCTCACCAGCGCCTTGACGTCGTGGCCGTCGATCGGGCCGATGTAGTTGAAGCCCATCTCCTCGAACAAGGTGCCCGGCAGCACCATGCCCTTGAGGTGCTCCTCCGAGCGCCGCGCCAGCTCCCACACGGTGGGCATCTGTCGCAGTACCTTCTTGCCGCCCTCGCGCAGCTGCGCGTAGACGCGCCCCGAGAGTACGCGCGCGAAGTGATTGGAGAGCGCGCCGACGTTCTCCGAGATCGACATGTCGTTGTCGTTGAGGATCACGAGCAGGTCATTCGGCAGCGAGCCGGCGTGGTTCAGGGCCTCGAACGCCATGCCGGCGGTGATGGCGCCGTCACCGATGATCGCCACCGCGCGCCGCTCGGAGCCGATCTGCGCCGCGGCCACTGCCATGCCGAGCGCGGCACTGATGGAGGTGCTCGAGTGCCCGACGCCGAAGGTGTCGTACTCGCTCTCGGTGCGCGAGGGGAAGGGGGCCAGACCGCCGTCCTGCTTGATGGTGTGCAGGCGGTCACGCCGCCCCGTCAGTACCTTGTGCGGGTAGGCCTGGTGGCCAACATCCCACACCAGGCGATCGCGCGGGGTGTCGAACACGTAGTGCAGGGCGACCGTGAGCTCAACGGTGCCCAGGCCTGCGGCGAAGTGGCCGCCGCGCGTGGCGACGCTCTGGATCAGGAACTCCCGCAGCTCGCGGCACAGCTCGGGGAGTTTCTCGAGGCTCAGGCGGCGCAGGTCGGCCGGTGAGGAGATCGTCGCCAGCAGCGGATAATTCTCAAGCGCGGTGCTCATCTGCCGCAGTTTACACGGGCGCACGCGGGGCGCCGCAACAAGGCGCACGATGCGGCGGCGCCACCGGGGTCGCGGCAATTGCGCCGGCGCCACAAGGGACCGTCCTCACAGCGGCTGCGCCTCGTCCTCCTCGTCCGCGCCGTCCTCGAAAGGTTCCGGTTGCGCATCGGCGCTGCGCTTGAGCAGAATCTCCACCTTCTGCTGCGCCGCCTGGAGCGAGGACTGGCAGTGGCGCGTGAGGGCGACCCCGCGCTCGAACAGCTTCAGCGCATCATCGAGCGGCAGATCGCCCCGTTCGAGTCGTTCGACGAGGGTTTCGAGTTCGCTCAGAGCCTGCTCGAAATCAGGGGCTTTACTGTTGCGGGCCAAGTTCTTGCGATGCTCCGAGCGAAGGGGTGGGTGAGGGCGGAAGGCGCGCAACGTTACACAGCGCCGCAGCCGAGGGTCAACGCACGGTTGACGCCATGGCAGGGCGGGAATAAAGTTTCCTGCTCGCGGTTAGACACAGTCTAAGAGGAAGTTCATGAATCTCAAAGGCAGCAAGACGGAAAAGAATCTCAAAGAGGCCTTCGCCGGGGAAAGCCAGGCGAATCGCCGTTACCTGTATTTCGCAGCCAAGGCTGACGTCGAGGGATTCAACGACGTTTCCACCGTGTTCCGCTCGACCGCCGAGGGCGAGACGGGCCACGCGCACGGACACCTCGAATACCTCGAGGCGGTGGGCGATCCGGCCACCGGCCTACCCATCGGCGAAACGCACCTGAACCTGAAGGCCGCGATCGCCGGCGAGACGCACGAGTACACCGACATGTACCCGGGCATGGCGAAGGCGGCACGCGATGAGGGCTTCGCCGAGATCGCCGACTGGTTCGAGACACTCGCCAAGGCCGAGCGCTCGCACGCCAACCGCTTCCAGAAGGCGCTGGATTCCCTCTAGGCAGCCTTGACTGCTGACTCGCCGCGGCGCGCGCCGCGGGCCCTTCGCGGGGTCCGCGGCTTTGCGCGCCTGAAAGTTGCAACGCGCGCATGAGCACGACGCCCGGCGGGCCGCCTGCCCCGGAGGGCCGACGCGAGGGCAGCCTTGAGGCCCCGACCCGCCACCCGCTCGAGTGGCGCAGCGAGGCGTTCTACGATTCCGTGGCGCTCGAGAAGGAACTCGAACGGGTCTTCGACATCTGCCACGGCTGCCGCCGCTGCTTCAATCTGTGCGCCGCCTTCCCGACTCTGTTCGACGCCGTCGACGCCACCGCCGAGGGCGAGGTGCACGCGGTCGACAAGAAGGTCTACTGGGAGGTCGTCGACAACTGCTACCTGTGCGACATGTGCTTCATGACGAAGTGCCCGTACGTGCCGCCGCATCCCTGGAACGTCGACTTTCCGCACCTGATGCTGCGGGCCAAGGCCGTGCGCGCTGCCAAGGAAGGCATAGGCCTGCGCGAGAAAGTACTGGCGGCCACGGACACCGTGGGCGCGCTCGCCGGGATCCCGGTGGTGGTGGAGCTGGTGAATGCGGTCAACCACTCGCGCGCCGGCCGGGTGCTGCTCGAGAAGACCCTCGGCGTTGCCACCGACGCGCCGCTGCCTGAGTACCACGCCCGCACCGCGCGCGCCCGGTTGAAGCGCCTCGGCACCACGGCGGCGCCGGATGAGGAGGCAGGCGCGCCCGTCACGACGACTGCGCGCACCACGGGCCGCGTCGCCCTGTTCGCCACCTGCTACGGCAACCGCAACGAGCCTCAGCTCGATGAGGACCTGGTCGCGATCTTCGAGCACAACGGTATCCGCATGAGCCTGCTGCCGCGCGAGCGCTGCTGTGGCATGCCGCGCCTGGAACTCGGCGATCTGCAGGCGGTCGCGCAGCTTAAGGAACACAACATCCCGCAGCTGGCGCAGGCGGTGGCCGCGGGCTTCGATGTGGTGGCGCCCATTCCCTCCTGCGTGCTCATGTTCAAGCAGGAGCTGCCGCTCATGTACCCGCACGATGCGGACGTGCAGCGGGTCGCCGAGCACATGTTCGATCCCTTCGAGTACCTGATGCTGCGTCACGCGGCAGGACTCCTGCGCACCGACTTCACGGGCGGCCTCGGCAAGGTGAGCTACCACGTGGCCTGCCACCTGCGCGTGCAGAACCTCGGCCTGAAGACACGCGACCTGCTGAAGCTCGTCCCCGGGACCACGCTCGAGGTCATCGAGCGCTGCTCCGGGCACGACGGCACCTACGGGGTCAAGAAAGAGTACCGGGCGGCCTCGGTGAAGATCGGGCGTCCCGTGGCGAGCCGCGTCGAGAGCGCCAAGGCCGACCACTACAGCAGCGACTGCCCGATGGCCGGCCACCAGATCGAGAGCATCCTCACCGGGCAGCGCGCACCGGAGCACCCGCTCAGGCTGCTGCGCCTCGCCTACGGGATCTAGCCATGGGAAAACTCGCCGTCACGGACCTCATGCCGCTTGAGCAGTACGCGCGCGAGCGCCCGGCGTTCCGCGCGCGCGTGCTCGAGCACAAGGCGACACGCCAGCTCGCCGTCGGCCCCAACTGTACCTGGCTCTTCGAGGACCGCCTCACGGTGCAGTACCAGGTGCAGGAGATGCTGCGCACCGAACGCATCTTCGAGCCGGCCGGCATCGCCGATGAGCTCGGCGCCTACAACCCGCTGATCCCCGACGGCAGCAACTGGAAGGTGACGCTGCTGCTGGAGTTCGACCCCACGCAGCGCCCGGCGGCGCTCGCGCGACTGAAGGGCGTGGAGGACCGGTGCTACGTGGAGGTGGCAGCGCACGCGCGCGTGTACGCCATCGCGGATGAGGACCTGGAGCGCGAGAACGCCGACAAGACCTCGGCGGTGCATTTCCTGCGCTTCGAGCTCGAGGCGTCGATGGTGCAGGCGCTGCACGCCGGGGCGGCCCTCAAGGCGGGCGTCGATCACCCGAGCTACCGTCACGAGGTCACCGTGCCGGCCCCGGTGCGCGCCGCCCTCGTCAAGGACCTCGCCTAAGTCACCGTGCGCATCGCGCGCCCCGGCTGCGCGGCGGGGCTGCTACACTCGCGCCGGCACGCGCGGGCGCGCGCCTTTTTCCCTCATCTTTCTAAGAGCCGTAACGACCGGAAATGAGTCAGTCCTATACCGCTTCCGACATCGAGGTCCTAAGCGGACTTGAGCCCGTCCGGCGCCGGCCGGGCATGTACACCCACACCTCGCGCCCCAATCACCTGGCACACGAGGTCATCGACAACAGCGTCGATGAGGCGATCGCCGGCTACTGCAAGCAGATCGACGTCACCCTCTACAAGGACGGCTCGCTGGAAGTGGCCGACGACGGGCGCGGCATGCCGGTCGACATCCATCCGAAGGAGAAGGTGAGCGGGGCAGAGCTCATCCTGACGCGCCTGCACGCCGGCGGTAAGTTCTCCGACAAGACCTACAAGTTCTCCGGCGGCCTGCACGGCGTGGGGGTATCGGTAGTGAACGCGCTCTCCAAGCACCTGGAGTGCTGGATCAAGCGCGGCGGCAAGGAATACAACATCGGCTTCAAGGACGGCAAGATCACGACCAAGCTCGAGGAGATCGGCAGCGTCGGCCAGCGCAACACCGGCACCACGGTGCGCTTCTGGCCGGACCCGAAGTTCTTCGACTCCGACAAGTTCTCCGTGCCGCAGCTCAAGCACACCCTCAAGGCCAAGGCGGTGCTGTGCCCGGGGCTGCGCATCAGCTTCAAGAACGAAGCCACCGGGGAAAAGGACGAGTGGTTCTACACCGGCGATCTCGGCGCGTATCTGCTCGAGGAACTCGGTAAGGAGGAGCGCATCCCGGCCGAGCCCATCACCGCCACCAAGGCCGGCGACAACGATGCGGTCGATTACGCGCTGTGCTGGGCGCCAAACGCGGAAGTCGCGGTGGGCGAAAGCTACGTCAATCTCATCCCGACCATCGAGGGCGGCACGCACGTGAACGGCCTGCGCGCTGGCGTCGCCCAGGCGGTGCGCGAGTTCTGCGAGTTCAGGAACCTCATCCCGCGCGGCCTCAAGCTCACCCCCGAGGACGTGTGGGACAAGGCCAACTACGTGCTGTCGGTGAAGATCCACGAGCCGCAGTTCGCCGGCCAGATGAAGGAGCGGCTCGGTAGCCGTGATGCGGCGCCCCTGGTGGAGAGCTTCGCGCGCGATTCGCTCGCGCTGTGGCTCAACCGCCATCCCGATGCCGGCGAGAAGATCGCCCAGTTCGCGATCGCCAATGCCCAGGAGCGCGCCCGCGCGGCGCAGAAGATCGTGCGCAAGCGCATCGCCGGGGGGCCGGCGCTGCCGGGGAAACTCGCCGACTGCGTCAGCCAGGAGCCGAAGCGCTGCGAGCTGTTCCTGGTCGAGGGTGACTCGGCCGGCGGCTCCGCCAAGCAGGCGCGCGACAAGGACTTCCAGGCCATCATGCCGTTGCGCGGCAAGATCCTGAACACCTGGGAGCTGGACGCCCACCAGATCGCCGCCAGCGAAGAAGTGCACAACATCAGTATCGCGCTCGGCATCGACCCGGGCTCGGCGGACCTGAGCCAGCTGCGCTACCACAAGATCTGCATCCTCGCCGACGCGGACTCCGACGGCCAGCACATCGCCACGCTCCTGTGCGCGCTGTTCCTGCGCCACTTCCGCCCCCTGGTGGCGAACGGGCACGTGTACGTCGCCATGCCGCCGCTGTACCGCATCGATGCCGGCAAGCAGGTGCACTACGCGCTCGATGACGCCGAGCGCGACCAGGTGCTCAAACGCATCGAGAAGGAGAACGCACGCACCCGGCCCACGGTGACGCGCTTCAAGGGCTTGGGCGAGATGAACCCGACGCAGCTGCGCGAGACCACCATCGACCCGCGTACGCGGCGCCTGGTGCAGCTCACCATCGACGGCAAGGACAACACCGACCAGCTGATGGACATGCTGCTTGCCAAGAAGCGCGCCGCCGACCGGCGCGAGTGGCTCGAAGAGAAGGGAAATCTTGCGGAAGTGCAGGTCTAGACGTGCCGGAAAACCAGGAGCTGAACTTCGAGGGCGTCGAGCGCCAGCCGCTGCGCACCTTCACCGAGAAGGCCTACCTCGACTACTCGATGTACGTGATCCTCGACCGCGCGCTGCCGTTCCTCGGCGACGGGCTGAAGCCGGTGCAGCGGCGCATCACCTACGCCATGAGCGAGCTTGGGCTGTCGGCGCTCAACAAGGCCAAGAAGTCTGCGCGCACCGTGGGCGACGTGCTCGGTAAGTTCCACCCGCACGGCGACACCGCCTGTTATGAGGCCATGGTGCTCATGGCGCAGCCGTTCGCGTACCGCTATCCGCTCATCGACGGGCAGGGCAACTGGGGCTCGCAGGATGACCCGAAGTCCTTTGCCGCGATGCGTTATACCGAGGCGAAGCTCACCCGCTACGCCGACGTGCTGCTCGGGGAGCTCTCGGACGGCACGGTCGACTGGACCGCAAACTTCGACGGCACGCTCGAGGAGCCGGTGTTCCTGCCGGCGCGCCTGCCCAACCTGCTGCTCAATGGCACCTCGGGGATCGCCGTCGGCATGGCAACCGACATCCCGCCGCACAACCTGCGCGAGGTCGCGACCGCGTGCATCCATCTGCTCGAGGAGCCCGAGGCCACCACCGCGCAGCTGATGAAATTCGTGAAGGGTCCGGACCTGCCGACCGGCGCCGAGATCATCTCCCCGCGCGCCGATCTCAAGGAGTTCTACGAGAAGGGCATCGGCACCTTCAAGGCGCGCGCCACCTGGGAGATCGAGGACGGCAATATCGTCATCACTGCCTTCCCGTACCAGGTATCCCCGACAAAGGTGCAGGAGCAGATCGCCGAGCAGATGCGCGCCAAGAAGCTGCCGATGGTGGACGCGCTCAACGACGAGTCAGACCATGAGAACCCGACGCGCGTCGTCATCGTGCCGCGTTCCAACCGCGTGGATCTCACCGAGGTGATGAATCACCTGTTCGCGACCACCGATCTTGAGCGCAACTACCGCGTCAACCTGAACATCATTGCGCTCGACGGCCGGCCGCGGGTGATGAACCTCAGGGAGATCCTGAGCGAGTGGCTCGAGTTCCGCACGCGCACCGTGACGCGGCGCCTGGAGTACCGCCTCGGCAAGGTCACCAGGCGCCTGCATATCCTCGATGGCCTCCTGATCGCCTTCCTCAACCTCGATGAGGTGATCCGCATCATCCGCCGCGAGGATGAGCCGAAGCCGGTGCTGATGAAGCGCTTCAAGCTCTCCGAGGAGCAGACCGAGGAGATCCTCAATACCCGCCTGCGCCATCTCGCCAAGCTCGAGGAGATGAAGATCCGCGAGGAGCAGAAGGCACTCGCGGCCGAGCGCGAGGAGATCGAGGCGCTGCTCAAGAGCAAGGCGAAGCTGAAGAAGCTCATCGCTGCCGAGATCCGCGCTGATGCCGAGAAGTACGGTGATGAGCGGCGCACCAAAATCATCGAGCGCGAGGCCGCGCAGGCGATCGATGAGACGAGCCTCATCCCCAATGAGCCGGTGACCGTGGTGCTCTCCACCGGCGGCTTCGTACGCTCTGCCAAGGGGCACGAGGTCGAGCCGGGCGCGCTCTCCTATAAGGGCGGCGACGCCTTCCAGGCGCTCGCCCGCGGCAGGAGCCTGCAGCCGGCGGTGTTCATCGACAGCACCGGGCGCACCTACTCACTGCCGGCGCATTCGCTGCCGTCGGCCCGCGGTCACGGCGAGCCGCTCTCCGGCCGCCTCGATCCGCCTGATGGCGCGAAGTTCGCCGGTGTCATGATCGGGGAGCCGGAGGACCTGTGGCTGCTGGCGAGTGATGCCGGTTATGGCTTCACCGCGCGCCTCAAGGACCTCATCACCGACCGCCGCGCGGGCAAGACCGTGCTCACCGTGCCCGAAAACGCGCAGGTGCTGGTGCCGGCCCCGGTGCCGGGCGCTGACAGCCTGGTCGCGGCGGTCAGCAGCGAAGGCAAGCTCCTCGTGTTCAAGGTGAGCGAGGTCCCGGAGATGCCGCGCGGCAAGGGCAACAAGCTCTATGACATCCCGGGCAAGAAGGCGAGTGCGCGCACTGAGCTGATGACCGCGGTCGCCGTGGTCCCGCCGAAGGCGAGCCTCGTGCTGTGGTCGGGCGAGCAGCACAAGGTGCTCGAGTGGCGCGAGCTGCAGGACTACCTCGGCGAGCGAGCGCAGCGCGGCGCCGTCCTCAAGCGCGGCTGGCCGCGCAAGATCGAGCGCATGGAAGCGAAGCTGCCGGCCCCCGCGGCCTGACTTTCCGCCCCTTGAAGCCTTAGAGACTCCCGCACCCGCCGGTCGCCCCTGCGGCCCCGACCCCCGGACCGGCCTGTGTCACAATTGCGAATAAGAATGATTCGCATTAGTATTCCCTTCTAAGGGCGGATTCTGAGGTCCGCGGGGGCGAGAGAATGTTCACGGCGGGTCTGCAGGCAGCCGCGCGGGTCGGCGTGCTGCCGCTCGTGCTGCTCACCGGGTGCGGGGGCGGCGGGGATGGCGGCGGCGGCGGTACGCCCGCACCCCCGGCGCTCTCGGCCAAGGCGCTGGCCGGCAAGGCCCTGTTCTTCGATGCCTCGCTGTCAGCCTCGGGGCAGCAGTCCTGCGGGACCTGCCACGTTCCGAGCCGCGCCTTCAGCGCCGATCCGGTCACCGACCACGGGCTACCGGTGCCGCTCGGCGGCCGCAACATGGATCTGCCCGGGTTCCGCAACGCCCCCTCGCTCGTGTACGCCTTCCTCACGCCCGCGTTCTTCCTGGACCAGGGCACGCCGACCGGCGGTTTCTTCCGCGACGGCCGCGCGTCCTCCCTGGCCGTGCAGGCGCAGCAGCCGTTCATCACCGAGTTCGAGATGGCGAACCAGGACGCTGCGGAGGTCGTGAGCCGCCTGCAGGCCTCCGCAGCCTCGCTGCAGGCATTCGTCACGGCCTTCGGCGCGGCGGTGCTCGGCGACCCGCCGGCCGCTCTTGCGGCGATGGGCGAGGCGATCGCGGCGTACGAGACCGAGGATCCGGGCTTTGCGCCGTTCTCGAGCAAGTACGACGCCTGGCTGGCCGGTCAGGCACAGCTCACGAGCGCGGAACTCTCAGGTCTTGCGCTGTTCAACAACCCGGGCAAGGGCAACTGCACCGCCTGTCACCCGAGCCAGCGCCAGGGCTACAGCGACCATGCGCTGTTCACCGACTTCACCTACGACAACATCGGCGTGCCGCGCAACTGGAACATTGCGGCGAACCTGCCGGACCCGGTCAGCCCGATCAGCGGCGCGCAGCTTCACTACGTGCCGCGGCAGACGAACGTGCCCGCCGGCAGCGAGTACGCCTATTACGACATGGGGCTGTGCGGCCCGTTTGCGCCGCCGGCGAGCGACCCGAATCCGCGCCGTTCGTTCGCCACCACTACGACGCTGTGCGGCGTGTTCAAGGTGCCGACGCTGCGCAACGTCGCGCTCACGGCTCCTTACTTCCACGACGGCGAGTTCGCGAGTCTGCACAAGGTGCTGCAGTGGTACGTCACGCGCGACATCAACAACAACACCGGCAACAACCCGACGCCGGTTCCCGCAGGCCCGGGCGGTAATCCCTACTTCCCGGTTGGCACCCCTTACGTGAGCGCCGACGGCACGCCCGGCTTCTACCAGTACAACGACCTGCCGGTGGACTACGACGCCAATGTGAACATCGGCGAGGTGCCCTACACGCCACCGACCTTCGCCGGCGGCCAGGCGCCGACGCTGACGGCCGCGGAGATCGACGAAGTCGTCGCCTTCCTCTGCACGCTCACCGACGGCTTCGACCCTGGGAATCCCGCGGCCTACAACGTACCCGCGCAGTGCCAGGCGGGCGCGCCGTGAGGCGCGTCTCGTATCTACGCGTTTTTTGAACCCACGAAAGTCCGTGCCATGAACCGCAGCCAACGCTCCAGCTCTTTTGCACTCCTGCTCCTTAGCGCCGCACTGCTCGCGAGCGGCACGGTGCACGCCGCGGCCGACGAAGACGCGCGCCTCGACGCGCTGCAGCAGCAGCTCGCACAGATGCAGGCGACGCTGCAGCAGCTGGCGGATGAGAACCGCGCGCTGCGCCAGCACGAGCAGGAAGTCGACAGGAAGCTCGCGGCGCTCGGCGCACCCGCGGGCGGCACCGCTGCCGCTGCGGCCCTCGTGCAGGCGCCCGCGGCGGCGCCGGCCGCGGGCGCAGCGCCGAATGCTTCAGCTCTGCCGGCCGGCTCGGCCATGCCTGCCGACACCAGCGTGCCGGGGACCAACCCGCTCGGCAGCTTCGCCAACGGCTTGCGGCTGTGGGGTTACGGCGAGGTGTACTACACGCTCCCGACGAGTGATCGGCGCGAGTCGCAGTTCGACCTGGCGCGCGCGGTCTTTGGCATTGGCTACAGGTTCGACGACCGCACCGAGTTCAACTCCGAGTACGAGGTCGAGCACGCCGTGGCCTCCGCCGATGACGTCGGTGAGTTCGAGGTGGAGCAGTTCTACGTCGACCGGCGCCTGAACGATGCGGTGACGGTGCGCGCCGGCCTGTTCCTCATGCCCTTCGGCCTCCTCAATGAGCACCACGAGCCGACCAACTTCTACGGCGTGCAGCGCAACTTCGTCGAGACGCTCATCATCCCGAGCACCTGGCGCGAGGGCGGCTTCAACCTGCACGGTGACACCGCGGCCGGCTTCTCCTGGAACGTCGGACTGACGACCGGGTTCGATCTGTCCAGGTGGGACTTCGCGCCCGAGTTCCCGCCTTACCGCAACGCCCTCGGTCTCGAGGACAGCGACATCGCCCCGCTGCAGGCCTCGCACCAGGAACTGGCGCTCGCCAATGCGCGCCATTTGTCGCAGTACCTGGCGCTCGGCTACTACGGGGTCCCGGGACTCACCCTGGGGGCGGCCATCAGCAGCGGCGATGCAGTGCCGGTGCCGGCGCCGCCGAATGCCCCGATCCCCGGCAATCAGCGCGTCACGCTCTGGGAGGCGCACGCACGCTGGATGCCCTCGCGCTGGGACCTCTCGGCTCTGTACGCGCGCGGCAGCATCAGCAACTCGGGCCTGGCGAACGCGAGCAACCCCGGTTCTCCGAACCCGATCCCGGCGTCCTTCTACGGCTACTACTTCCAGGGCGCGTACGAGCTGTGGAGCCACGGGGACTACAAGTTCAACCCATTCGTGCGCTGGGAGCGCTACAACATGGGGGCCAGCTACGCTGGCACCAGCGGCCCGGTGCTGCCGGTGGGCGAGGTGCCGCTGTCGGCGGCGCCCGGGGACTACGGCCTGTGGCCTCTCAATCACGACCGCGTGTGGACGCTGGGCGCGAACTTCTATATCGGCCCGCACCTGGTGCTGAAGAGCGACTACCAGTGGTTCCAGGAGAACGTGAACTTCAAGCGCTTCGACCTCGGGCTCGGGGTCGCTTTCTAGCGGGGACCAGCTGCTTTCAGCGCTCGGCGCGCAGCACCACTTCCTCGGGCTCGTTGACGAAGTAGCCCTGGATGTACTGCACGCCGACCTGCCACAGCACCGCCATGGTGTTGGCGTCCTCGACGCGCTCGGCGATCGTCTGGATGCCGTGCTTGCGGGCCGCCGCCACGAGCAGGCGCACCTGCTGCTGCAGCTCCGGGTCACCGGCGAGCCCCTGCACCAGGGTGCCGTCGATCTTGACGAAGTCGAGCGGCACGGACTCGAGCGTGCCGATGCTGTTGCGCCCGGAGCCGAAGCCCTCGAGCGCGAAGCGGAAGCGCCGCTCGCGCAGCGCCGCGGCCAGCGCCTTGATCTCCGGCACATGGCTCGCGGCGCCTTCCTCGGTGACCTGGAAACACAGCCGCTGCGGCTCGGCACGGCTGTTGCGCAGATGATTGTCGAGCCACTCGAGGAATGCGCCGTCACGCGCGGTCTCGCGTGACAGGCGCACGAACAGGCACTGCGGCTTCTTCTGCGCGGCAAAGGACAGCGACGCCCCCACCACCCAGCGGTCGATGTTCTTCAGCAAGTCATTGCGGCCGGCGGCCGCCATGAACTCACTCGGCAGCACTTCCTTGCCCTGCTGATCGATCATGCGGACCAGCACGTCGAACATGCCCGGGTCCTCGCCCTGCAGGCTCGCGATCGGCTGCTGCACCAGGCGGAAGCGGTTCTCCATGAGCGCCGCCTTGATGTGCTTGACCCACACCTGGTCGTAGGACATGACGCGGCTGTCGTTGTCCGCGCGATCGGAAATGATGCTCTGGTTGCCGCCGCGCGCGCTGCCCTTGCGGTTGCTCTCGATCGCATCCTGGATGACCGCATCGAGCTGCGGATCCCCCGGGGACACCACCGACAGACCGATGGTGCAGGTGACCGAGACCGACTTGTCGCGGATGCGCATGACGTGGCGCTGCACGCGCGCCAGCACCCGCTCGCTCCAGGCGCTGATGTCGTGCTCGTTGCCGCGCTCGAGCAGCACGAGAAAGCGCACGCCGCCGAAGCGCCCGGCGATCTCCTTCGGATGCAGCGTCTCCCTGAGCAGGCGCGCCACCTCGGTCACGACCTCCTCGCTCGCGGTCGCCCCGACCACGCGCTCCAGGGCGGCGAACTTGTCAATGCGGACCAGCGCAAGACAGCGCATGCCGCCGGGGGAGGGCGTAGCGAGCCGTTCGGCCAGCGAGTCGAGCAGTTCCGGGCGACGCATGAGACCGGCGGCAGGCTCCGGGCGCTGCGGCACGGGCGGTGGCAGGTAGTGCTCCTCGCGCGGCCGCGAGGGCACGACCAGGCGCACCGAGGACTCACCCTCGTGCTGCCCGAGCGCGAGGGTGATCTCCAGCGGCAGCACGGTGCCATCGGTGAGCAGCGCGTTGGCGCGCAGCGCGTGATCGCTCCAGCGTCCCTGCTGACAGGCCGCCAGCGCCCCGCGCAGCGCAGCGTGCGTGGACTCCTCGAACAGGTCCATCACCGGCTGGCCGGCGATGCCGTCCTCGACGCCGTAGAGTTCGTGCCAGGCGGGGTTGGCGTCCGTGACGATGCCTTCCTGTACCTGGATGATCGCGTCGTTGGAGCGCTGCAGCACCACGTCGAGCTGGCTGCGGGCATCGTGCGCCGACTTCTGCGTGCTATCGAGCGCACGCTCGGTGCGGAACACGCGCAGCTCGCGCAGCACCACCGCCCGCAGACGCTCGGGGCTTGCCAGCGTGACGACGTCACGCGCGCCGCGCTCGAGCGCCGCGGCGATCAGCGCCTCATCGATCGCAGGCGCGAGCAGCAGCAGCGGCACGGCGGGGGCGAACTGGTCGCGGACGCCGGCCGCAGGTGCCAGCTCGGCGGCGGTGCCGGCGACCTGGATCAGAAGTTCGGGGTTGATCTGCGTGAGCGCATCGCCGAGGTCACGTACCGCCGGGATCCAGGTGCAGTGCACGGGATGGCCGGCGCGCCGCAGCACGCTGTTGATGGCTTCAACGGGGTCGCGTGCGGAGCTCAGCACGATGAGCGGAACGGCGCTCGGCTCGGTCAATTCGATCTCCACGGTGGGCGCGCAGCAACTGTCGATTCTAGCACCGGCCACGCGCCGTCCCGCGTGAGCGATGTCGCGAAAAAAAGCCCCTGGCTAGCTGAGATCCTCGGCGCCGAGCTCGCGCAGGAGACGCGCGCTGAGCCCCTCCTCACACAGGAGCACGCACTTGGTGAGGGCGTCGGCCGTCATCGCATCGCGTGCGCGTACCGCGGCGTACTCGCGGATGGCGGGCGCTGCCGCGCCGCGCACGTAATAGCCGCGATGCCCGCCCGGGGCGCACGCGGCGGCGCGCGCGCTCACCGCGACCGCCGCCTCATTAAGGGGCAAGCGGCGATAGTCGCCGCGGCTGTGCCGCAGCAGGAGCGTCTCCCCGGGTGCGCCAAACACCCGCAGGTCCCCGCCCGCGTTCACGAGCCCGGCGCTGCAGCCGGCGTCCCGCAGTGCCTGCACCGCGCCATCCACCGCGAAGCCCTTGGCGATCCCTCCGAGGTCCAGCTGCACCGGCACGCGCGCTTCGACGAGCGGCTGCGGGTCCTCGCGGAGCACCAGGTCGGCGAGGCATCCCGGCGCCTGCGGCAGGCACGGATCGAAGACGCCCTCGCTCAAAGTGTGCAGGCGCTGCGCAAAGCGCAGCAGCGTCAGGGTCGATGCCTCTACAGGCACCGCCTGGCCGCAGCGGGCCTCGTTGATCCGCGCCACATCGCTGCCGGGCTGCGTGGGATGGAGCGTGCGGGACACTGCCGCCACCGCCGCAAAGGCGCTCGTGATCCCGTGCTCCAGGGTGTCCTCGTGCACGGCGCGTGCCTCGATGGCAACCCAGGTGCCCATCCCGATGCGCAGGCGGCGCGCGCACCGCAGGCGGGCGGGGTCATCGTCGGGGCGGGCCTCGGGGAGCGGCTGCATCGGGGCACGCAGGGCGAGGGGGAGGGCGGATATGATACAGTAATTAAGAATCATTCGCATTTAACGGAAAGCCCCGACTTGCCATGAAACCCGTGGATGGCGCTCCCTTAGGCTGGCTCGGCCTGCTCGCGGCCCTCACGGCCGCCCCGGTGCCGGTCGTCATTGCCGCCGACTATCTCTCGGTGGAGGGCGCGCAGCGGGCGCTGTTCCCCGCGGCCGATCAGTTCACCGAGCTCGTGCTGGCGCTCGATCCGGCGCAGCGCGAGCGCGTGCAGGCGCTCGCCGGGGCACAGCCGCCGCATCGCAGCCTGCGGGCCTTCCGGGCGCTCAAGGGAGCCGAGCTCCTCGGCTACGTGTTCATCGATGAGGTGATCGGCAAGGAGGACTTCATCACCTACGCGGCCGCCATCGATACCCGCGGCAAACTCGGGGCGCTGGAGGTCATGAGCTATCGCGAGAGCCATGGCGGGGAGATCCGCGCCCCGGCCTGGCGGCGCCAGTTCGCGGGCCGCGGGGATCTGGGTGAGCTTAAGGTGGCGACCGACATCAAGAACATCGCCGGCGCGACGCTCTCGAGCGAGCACGTCACGCAGGGAGTGCGCTGGCTCGTGGCGCTGTGGCAGGTCGCGCTGCAGCCGGCCACGGCAGGCTAGCGGCCGTGACCCACCTGCACGCGACGCCCGGGCAGCTCGCGGCACGTGCCGCGCAGCGCGTGCCGATGTCGCGCGCTACGCGTGCTGCGATCCTCACCGTGTGCTCGCTCCTGTGGCTCACGGGCGCGCTATGGCTGATTGCTCACGAGTTGTTCCCCGCGCACAACGAGTTCGGCGCCTTGCCCAATCCCTGGGAGGCACCGCTCATGCGCGTGCACGGCCTGATCGCGGTGGCGGCGGTGTTCGCCTTCGGCTGGGTCGGGGCCGGACACATCCTGGCGCGCTGGTCCGCGGCCCGCAACCGCCTCTCGGGGCTGTGGCTGCTCGGCTTCGCCGCGGTGCTCGTGGTGTCCGGTTACGCGCTTTACTACAGCACCGGCAGCCTGCACAGCGGCGCGGCCAGCGTGCACACGTGGCTCGGGCTCGCCGCTATTTTCGCAGCCCTGGCGCACTGGCTGCGCATCCGCGCCGGCACCTGAAAGGGTGCCTGGCCGGGCGCGCTGGCGGCCTCAAAGCGATGCCGTTATCATACGCGGCCCTTTGAGCCGGCCGCGCCTTCTGCGGCCCAACACCGCGAGATCCTCAGACATGGCCAGCTACTCCACCAGCGAAATCCGCGGGGGCATGAAACTGCTGCTCGACGGCGACCCGTACGCGGTGATCGACAACGAATTCGTCAAGCCCGGCAAGGGCCAGGCGTTCAACCGCATCAAGGTGCGCAACCTCAAGACCGGCCGCACCATCGAGCGCACCTTCCGCTCCGGGGAGTCGCTCGAGGCAGCCGATGTGGTCGACACCGACATGCAGTACCTCTACCAGGACGGGGACTTCTGGCACTTCATGGTGCCGGACAGCTTCGAGCAATACACCGCCGGCAAGAGCGCCGTGGGCGAGGGCGCGCAGTGGCTCAAAGACGGCGTGATCTGCGTCGTCACGCTGTGGAACAACGTGCCGCTGGTGGTGACGCCCCCGCCGCACATCGAGCTGAAGATCATCGAAACCGACCCGGGACTGCGTGGCGACACCGCCACCGGCGGCCAGAAGCCCGCCAAGCTTGAGACCGGGGCGGTGGTGCGCGTACCGTTGTTCATCAACGAAGGCGAAGTGATCCGCATCGACACGCGCTCCGGTGAGTACATCTCGCGCGCCAAGCAGTAAACGGCGAGCCCGCTCAGACGTTGGGTAAGGCTCGGTCAGGCAAGAGGTTCTCATGGGTTTGCGTCCGCAGCTGTTCGCCCTCCTCGCACTGCTCGCCGTGGTGCCCGCGGCTCACGCCCAGTACTACGGCCCGTACGGCGCCCCGGAAACGCGCCCGGTGCAGTTCTATGTGATGGGCGGCTTCAGCCAGCCGGTCGGCTACACGAACTCGATCCTGCAGGGCGGCTATGACCTCGGCTTCGGCGTGGCGCTGCGCCAGCCCGACAGCCCGCTGGCGCTGCGCCTGGAGATCAACTACGCCAACAACAACGCCACCCACGCGCTCATCGACCAGGGCTCCTCGGAGACCGGTCTGCAGATCACCGGCGGCTGGGCGGAGACCTGGTCGTTCACGGCCAACGGGGAGTACCGCGTCCACTTCGGGCCCGGCGTATACGGCTACGTGATCGGCGGCATCGGCGCCTACTACACGCAGATCTCCCTCACCCAGTACGGCTACGGTTACGTGTGCGACCCGTGGTGGGGCTTCTGCTACTTCGCGAGCGGGGATGTGATCGTGGCGCAGCACGATGACACCAAGTTCGGCTGGAACGCGGGGCTGGGCGTCGCGTTCCGGCTGCGCGGCACGCCGCAGATGTTCGTCGAGGCGCGCTACACCGAGATCGAGACGCCGCAGAAGTTCCAGTACATCCCGATCACCTTCGGGGTGCGTTTCTAGGGGCTGCGCTCAGCCGCAGGCGCCGCCGCGGAGAGCCGCGCCCGCAGCACGCCGTCGAAGGCGTAGATCGCCAGCGCCACCCAGATCACGACGAATCCTGCGGCCCGCGAGCCGTCGAAGCGTTCGTGGAACACGAGCACGCCGCACAGCAGCTGCAGGCTCGGCCCGATGTACTGCAGCACACCAACCGTTGAGTACGGCAGCAGGCGCGCCGCGTAGGCGAACAGGAACAGCGGCACCGCGGTGATCAGACCGCTGCCGATCAGCAGCGCCGTCACCGCCGTCCCCGCGTGTCCGAAGCTGCCGCGGCCGGCGTGCTCGCACCACAACAGGTACGCCCCCGCCAGCGGCACGAGCAGCAGGGTCTCGGTCGCAAGTCCCGGCAGCGCCTCGACGCTGATTACCTTGCGCAGCAGTCCGTACAGGGAAAAGCTGCAGGCGAGGGTGAGTGCGATCCACGGCAGATGCCCGGCTTCGAAAGTGAGGTAGGCGACCCCGAGCGCGGCGAGCGCCACCGCCAGCCACTGCACCGGATTCAGCCGCTCGTGCAGCACGAAGATGCCGAGCACCACGTTGATGAGCGGGTTGATGTAGTAGCCGAGGCTCGTATCGACGATGTGCCCGTGGCTCACCCCCCACACGTAGACGAGCCAGTTACCGCTGATGAGGAGCGCGGTGACGAGCAGGCGCGTGAGCAGCGGCGGGCGCAGGAAGATCGCCTTCAGGCTGCGCAGCTCACCGCGGCCGAGCATCCACAGGAGGATGAAGAGGCATGACCAGGTGATGCGGTGCGCGATCACCTGCGTCGCCGGCACCCCGCCCAAGGGGTGCAGGTAGATGGGGAACAGCCCCCAGATGGTAAACGCCAGGGCCCCGGCCAACAGGCCCCGCGAGGAGAGCCGCGCGGCTGTCATGCAGCGGGCAGCGCGGGGGCGCTCGCCTCGAGGAAGCGGCGCGCGAGCTCGTTCAGTCCTGTGGCGTCGGCCGCATCGAAGCGCGCCGGCTGCGGACTGTCGATGTCGAGCACGCCAAGGAGCGCCGCGCCGCTGAACAGCGGAATCACGATCTCCGAGCGCGAGGCCGTATCGCAGGCGATATGCCCGGGAAAGGCGTGCACGTCGGGCACGATGAGCGTGCGCCGCTCGGCGGCCGCGGTGCCGCACACTCCCTTGCCGAGGCCGATGCGCACGCAGGCGGGCTTTCCCTGGAAGGGGCCGACCACGAGCTCGCCGGCCTTGAGGAAGTAGAAGCCCGCCCAGTTGACCTGCGGCAGGGCTTCGTAGATCAGCGCCGCGGTGTTGGCGGCGTTGGCTATGAAGTCGCGCTCGCCGGCCAGGAGTGCCGCGAGCTCCTGCGCGAGGCGCGCGTAGTCCGCGCCCTTGTCGGTGAATTCGTAGCGGCTGCTGGTGAAGCTCATGGGCGGCAGGTCTGTCGGTGCGGCAGCGGGCGGCTATTCTCAGGCGCGCGCGGTCGGGAACGCCAATACCTCATCGATATGCTGGGCCCCGGTGGCGAGCATCACGGTGCGGTCGAAACCTAAGGCGACGCCCGCGCAGTCGGGCAGGCCGCTCTCGAGCGCGGCGAGCAGGCGCTCATCTAAAGAATGCACCGGCAGGCCGCGCCGCCGGCGCTCGGCGTTGTCCGCCTCGAAGCGCGCGCGCTGCTCACCGGCCGCGGCGAGCTCATGAAAGCCGTTGGCGAGCTCGATGCCCCGCCCATAGAGCTCAAAGCGCTCGGCCGCCCGGGGATCTTGCGGGTCAAGGCGGGCCAGCGCCGCCTGGCTGGCCGGGTAGCCGTGGATGAAGGTGAGTCCGGTCGCACCCAGGCGCGGCCCGATCAGCGTGCCCATGAGCAGCTCGAGGAGCTCGTCGCGCTGCGCCGCGGCGGCCGCTGCGAAGCCGGCCGCCGTCGCGGCGCGCGCCAGTTCGCCGCGCGTGGCCGTGAAGGGATCGAGCGAGAGCTCGCGCAGGAAGACCTCGCGGTAGCTTAAGCGCTCGGCGCCGTGCGCCCCGGCGCGCTCACCGGCCAGCAGTCGCACCAGCGCCTCCACCTCATCCATCAGCTGCGCCAGCGAGAAGCCGGTGCGATACCACTCGATGAGGGTGAACTCGGCGTTGTGTACCCGGCCGCGCTCATCGCCGCGCGCCACGTGGCAGATCTGGTAGATGTCGCCGCTGCCGGAGGCGAGCAGGCGCTTCATGGCGTACTCGGGCGAGGTGTGCAGGAAGTACTGAGCCGCGGATCCGCCGCTCGCGGGCGCGAGCTCGACCCGGGCCGAGTGGATGTGCACATCACTCACCGGCGCGTTCACGATGAGCGGCGTGTCCACCTCGAGCACGCCGCGCGCGGCGAAGAACTCCCGCGTGCGCGCGAGCAGCCCCGCCCGCGCGGTGAGCTGCGCGCGCGGAGCGCTCGGGCGCCAGTCCCCGCCGCCGCTCACGTGAGGCGCGCGAGCGTCTGCCCGACGCGCACCGGGCTGCCGCAGCTGAGCTGCGGCAGCCATGCCACTGCCCCCGGGGGCAGGAGCAGGATGACGGTCGAGCCCATGTTGAAGCGGCCCATCTCGGCGCCCTTCGGCAGGCTCGCCCCCGCCTGGGTGCGCATCGGCAGCATCGCGCGCCGCCGCGGGCTGCGCGGGGTGACGTCCCCGTGCCAAACGGTCGTCATGCTGCCGACGAACAGCGCCCCGACGAGCACCATGGCGAAGGTGACCGGCCCGTCCTCGAAGATGCACACGATGCGCTCGTTGCGCGCGAACAGTCCCGGGACGCTGGCGGCGGTGGTGGCATTCACGCTGAAGAGCGCCCCGGGCAGGTACCAGGCTGCGCGCAGCGTGCCCGGCAGCGGCATGTGGATGCGGTGGTAGTTGAAGGGCGCGAGGTAGAGAGTCGCGAAGCTGCCGCCGCGGAAGGTGGAGACCCAGGGAGCTTCCCCGCCGAGGAGCGCCGCGAGCGTGTAGGCGTGCCCCTTGGCCTGCAGCAGATAGGAGCCATCCAGGGCGCCGAGCTGGCTGACGGCGCCATCAACCGGCGATACCAGCGCCCGCGGGTCGGCATCGAACGGGCGCGCCCCGGGGCGCAGCGCGCGCGTGAAGAAGGCGTTGAAGCTCTCAAAGCCGCGCGGCTGCGGCTGCGCCGCATCGCTCATGTCCGGGTGGTAGCTGTTGAGGAAGCTGTCGATCAGCAGGTTCTTCAGAAGCGGCGCGCGGCTGCGCGTCACGCGGTGCACGATGGCGGTGAGCAGGTGCTGCGGCAGCAGGTACTGCAGCGCCACGAAGGCGCGCGCCGCGGCGCTTGGCGGGTCCACGGCACTCATGGGTTCAGGGGCGCCCCTTAAGATACGGTGCGCTTGCCCTGAGGTCCGCCGCCATGAGCTTCGCATCAAAGGGCGGCGTGAAGATCGCCACCACGCGCGCCCCGGCATCCAGCAGGAACACCACCGCGGAGTGGTCCATGGTGTAGTCGCCCCCGGGCAGTTCCACGCGGTTCACCGCGACATTGAAGCGCCGTGCCAGCGCGCTGATGGCCGCAGGATCCCCGGTCAGGCCCTCAAATCGCGGGTCGAAGGCGTGCACGTAACGGCCGAGCACCTCGGGGGTGTCGCGCTGCGGGTCGATCGAGACGAACAGCACCCTAAGATCCGGGAGCGCCGCGGCCTTGCGCACCTGGGCGAGCTTCACGAGCGTGGTGGGGCACACGTCCGGGCAATGCGTGAAGCCGAAGAAGAGGAGCGTGGGTGCGCCGCTCAGGCGCGCGAGCGTGAAGGGCTTCCCGGCGCTGTCGGTGAGGCTGAAGTCGGCGACCTGCCAGCCTTGCGGAAACCACGTGCCGCTTGCCAGCTGCGGGGCGCTCCTGTCAATTTGTCGCGCCGCATAGAAGCCCGCCGCGGCTGCGGCGAGTGCGGCGAGGATGAGGAGTGCGCGTGGCAGCGTAAGTTTCATGAGCCGATTATTTCACACGTCCCCGCGCGGGGTGCCGCTGACGGTGGGCGCGCTCATCGAGCGCGGCGCCCGGCGCCTCGCCCGCGCCCGGGTGTGCTTCGGCCACGGCACCGACAATGCGCACGATGAGTCGGCGGCGCTGGTCCTGCACGCGCTGCGGCTGCCGCACGACGCCCGGGCCGCGCACTACCGGCGGCGCGTGCCCGCTGCGCAGGCGGCGCGCGCCCTGGCCCTCATCGAGCGGCGCATCAGCGAGCGCATTCCGGCGGCCTATCTGACCGGGGTCAGCGGCTTCGCCGGCCTGCGCTTCCGCGTCGATGCGCGCGTGCTGGTGCCGCGCTCGCCGATCGCCGAGCTCATCGAGCGGCGCTTCGTGCCCTGGATAGCGCCGGCGCGCGTGCGCCGCGTGCTCGACATCGGCACCGGCTCAGGGTGCATCGCCATCGCCGCGGCCCGTGCCTTTCCGCGCGCGCGGGTGGACGCGCTGGACGTGTCCGCGGCGGCGCTCGCCGTGGCGCACGCGAATGTGCGCTGGCACCGCCTCGGGCGGCGCGTGCGGCTCGTCGAGTCCGATCACTTCAGCGCCCTGAAGCGCAGCCGCTACGATATCATCGTGACGAACCCGCCTTACGTAGGGGCACGCGAGCTGAAGAGCCTGCCGCCGGAGTACCGGCACGAACCGCGCGTGGCGCTCGCTGCCGGGCGCACGGGCCTGGATTCGGTGCGCGTGATACTGCGCGAGGCCGCGCGGCATCTGCGGCCCCGCGGGCTGCTGGTGGTGGAGGTCGGCAACACCGAGCGCGCCGTGCGGCGCGCCTTCCCGCGCCTGCCGTTCCTGTGGCTCGAGTTCGAGCGCGGCGGCGGCGGGGTATTCCTGCTCACGCGCGAAGAGCTCGAGGCGCACTGAAGGCTCACCCCATGTCCGGCAATACCATCGGCAAACTCTTCACGGTCACGACCTTCGGGGAAAGCCACGGGCCCGCCCTGGGCTGCATCGTGGATGGCTGCCCGCCGGGCCTGGAGCTCGCCGAGGAGCACCTGCAGGCCGACGTCGACCGGCGCCGCAGCGGCACCTCGCACTTCGTCAGCCAGCGCCGCGAGGGCGATCGGGTGCGCATCCTTTCCGGGGTCTTTGAGGGCCACACCACCGGCACCCCGATCGGCATCCTCATCGAGAACACCGATGCGCGCTCGCGCGACTACGAGAAGATCAAGGATCGCTTCCGCCCCGGGCACGCCGACTACACCTACCAGCACAAGTACGGCACGCGCGACTATCGCGGCGGTGGCCGCTCATCCGCGCGCGAGACGGTCATGCGCACCGCCGCCGGGGCCATCGCGCGGCGCTACCTGGCGGTGCGGCTCGGCGTGCGTATCCATGGCTACCTAAGCCAGGTGGGTGAGCTGAAGCTCGCCGCGGTCGACCCCGCGTTTGCCTACCAGAACCCGTTCTTCTGTCCCGATCCGGCGCGCATCGCCGAACTCGAGGCGCTCATCTGGAAGCTGCGCGAGGCCGGCGACTCGATCGGCGCCCGCGTCACCGTGGTGGCGCAGGGCGTGCCGCCGGGCCTGGGCGAGCCGGTGTTCGACCGCCTCGACGCCGACATCGCCCACGCCCTCATGAGCATCAACGCGGTGAAGGCGGTGGAGATCGGCGCCGGCACCGCGGCTGCCGAGCAGCAGGGGAGCGAGCATCGCGATGAGCTCACGCCGGCCGGATTTCTCAGTAACCACGCCGGCGGCATACTCGGCGGCATCTCCTCAGGGCAGGACGTCATCGCGCACCTGACGCTCAAGCCAACCTCGAGCATCCAGGTGCCCGGTCGTACCATCGACGTTGCCGGGGCGGCGGTCGAGATCGAGACCACCGGGCGGCACGACCCGTGCGTCGGGCTGCGGGCGACACCGATCGCCGAGGCGATGCTCGCCATCGTGCTCATGGACCACTACCTGCGCCACCGCGCCCAGAACATGGACGTGACGACGACGACGCCGGACATCGCGCGCCCGCGCGCCTAGCAACACGCGCGGGCTCCGCGCCCGGCGGCGGCGCCGTGGGTGGCAGCCACATTCGCACACGAGGAGACACATGGATAAAGAGTTCAGGGTTGCGGTGGTCGGGGCCACCGGGCTCGTCGGGGAGACCCTGATCAGCGTGCTCGAGGAGCGCGGCTTCCCGGTGTCGCAGCTGTACGCGCTCGCGAGCGAACGCTCGGTGGGGCGCGGCGCCACTTTTCGCGACCGCCACGTTCCGCTGCGCGAGCTCAAGGGCTTCGACTTCGGGCAGTGCGACTTTGTCTTTTTCTCGGCCGGCGCTGCGGTGTCGCGCGAGTACGCCCCGCAAGCCGTCAGTGCCGGCTGTCTCGTCATCGACAACACTGCCGAGTTCCGCTACCGCGAGGACGTGCCGCTCGTGGTGCCGGAGGTCAACCCGCAGGCGCTGGCGGGCATCGGCACGAGCGGCCTCATCGCTAACCCCAACTGCTCGACGATCCAGCTGGTCGTGGCGCTCAAGCCGCTGCACGACGCGGCCCACATCGAGCGCATCGACGTTGCCACCTACCAGTCCGCCTCCGGGGCCGGGCGCGAGGCGCTCGAGGAGCTCGCGCGCCAGTCGATCGCAGCCTTGAGCGGCAAGGGACCCGTGGAGCCGCAGTCCGGGATGCAGCAGCTCGCCTTCAACTGCATCCCGCACATCGATGAATTCCAGGACAACGGCTTCACGCGCGAGGAGATGAAGATCGTCTGGGAGACCCGCAAGATCCTCGGCGAGCCCTCCTTGCGCGTGAACGCCACCGCCGTGCGCGTGCCGGTGTTCTACGGGCACTCCGAGGCCGTGCACCTGAGCACCCGCGCGCCCCTGAGCGCCGCGCAGGCCCGTGAACTGCTGCGCAAAGCGCCCGGCGTCACGGTTCTGGACGAGCCGCGGCTGGGCGGGTACCCCACAGCTGCTACCGAGGCAGCGAACCGCGACACAGTTTATGTCGGGAGAATCCGTGAAGATCTCGCCCCGGACCGTGGACTTAACTTATGGGTTGTAGCTGACAATGTGCGCAAAGGCGCGGCCACCAATAGCGTGCAGATCGCGGAGGCTTTGGCCAGACGGCCTATTTAAGTTATATTGCCGCGAGGTTGATGGGGGGGTCGCAAGTTATATCCCATCCACTTGTTTTCACAAGACTTTTTACCCAATGATTCCTGTCGGGGTGCCCTGATGTTCGCCAAACGCCCCGCCCGGGCGCTGACCCTGCTGCTCGCCCTGCCGTCCGCAGCGTTTGCCCTGGGCCTCGGAGATGTTCATCTCCTCTCGCCGCTCAATGCGCCGCTGGATGCGGAGATCGAGCTCACCGACGTCGCCGCCGACGAACTCAATACCGTGCAGGTGCAGCTCGCCTCGCGCGATACCTTCGCCCGCTACGGGCTCGATTGGCCGGCATACCTCAGCGGCATACAGCTCAAGACCGTCCGTACCCCGGATGGCCGCGAGATGATCAAGGTGCGCTCGAGCGACCCGATCACCGAGCCCTTCGTGACGCTTCTGGTCCAGGTCACCTGGTCCCGTGGCGTCGTGGTGCGCGAGTACACGATGCTCCTCGACCCGCCGGTATACACCCCGGGCGAGTCGGCAGTGGCGGCCGCACCGCTCGCTGCCCCGAGCACCAGCGCCGGGACCCGCGAAGGCGCCATTGCGCGCCAGCCCGAGGCTGCTGCGCCGGCCGCAGTGGTATCCCCCGCACCCACACCGGCGGCGAGTCCCGTCGAGCAGACCCCGAGCGCCAGCCCGCCCGCATCGCCCTCACGCCCGGCGCGCGCCGCGCACCTCGCGGCCCCGGCGCCGCGTGCCAGCGAGGAGGCCGGGACCTCCCACACGGTCCAGCGCGGGGAGACCCTGTCCGGCATTGCCGCCGAGGTTGCCGGCGGGGCTGCGGTCACGTCCCCGAGCACCCGCAGCTGGATCCTTGCGATTTACCAGGCGAACCCGCAGGCCTTCCGCCAGAACATGAACGTGCTGCGCTCGGGCGCGGTGCTGCGCATCCCGGATGCGTCCGACGCGGCAGCCATCTCTCCGGCCGAGGCCTCGGCCGAGATCCGCCGCCAGTACGCCGCGTGGCGCGGCGGCGCGGAGGCCCCGGCGAGCGCCGCCGAGAAGCCCGGACGGCTGAAACTGGTCACGCCCTCGGAGAACCAGCCGGCCGCCGCGAACGCAACGCCGCAGGCGCCCGCAGCTCCCGGCTCCGCGCCCGCGACCGGCAAGGCGGGTTCAGCCGCCGCACAGCAGGCCGCAGCCAACGAGGCCAAGCGGCTGCTCGAGCTTAAGAACCAGGAACTCGCCCGCATTCAGGCCCAGGAGGCCGCCAAGCAGGCAACCCCTGCGCCTGCACCGGCCGTCCCGCCGCCGGCCGCGGTGAGTCCGCCGGCCGCAAGCGTGACACCGCCGGAGACCACACCCGCGCCTGCCGACCAGGCGAACGCACCGGCCCCCGCGGTTGAGACGGCCCCCGCCCCGGCGCCGGTCGTCGCCAAGACCCCGCCGCCACAGCCCAAGCCCGCCGCGGGCGGGGGCTCCTTCCTGAGCACGCTCTTCGGCCTGTGGTGGGTGCTGGCGCTGCTGATCGCGCTTGGCCTCCTTGGGTTCTTTGGCTCGCGCTTGCTGCGCGCGCGCCGCAAGAGCGAGTTCGACGATTCCCTCGGACGCCTCGCGGCCGAGGGCGCCGAGACCGCGGACCTCGGGCCGATCAGCGCCCGCGGCAGCTTCTCCGATCCGGACCTGACCCCGGCGCCGGCGCCCGCACCGCCCGTGCGCCCCTCGGGCCGCGCCCCTGCGGCGGCACTCCCCGAGGCCGCTTTCCTGGTCGAGGAGACCGGCTCGCACGAGAGGCCGCGCCTCTCGGCCACCGGCACACAGCCGGCGATGGCCGCCCCGAAGCACGTGGCGAGCGATGAGACGATCTCGAGCGAGACGGCGATCAACCTCGACCAGGGCGATCCCCTGGCGGAGGCAGATTTCCACATGGCGTACGGTCTGTACGACCAGGCAGCGGACCTGATCCGCATCGCCATCTCGCGCGAGCCGAACCGCCGCGACCTGAAGCTGAAGCTCCTGGAGGTATTCTTCGTCTGGGGCAACAAGGAACAGTTCCTGACCGCGGCGCGCGAGCTCGCGCAGACGCGCGCCGAGGCGGCTCCGGGTGAGTGGGAAAAGATCCTCATCATGGGCAAGCAGCTGGCGCCCGAGGACCCGCTGTTCACCGGTGGCGGCACGGTCACCGGCGCTGCCGCCGGCGGCGTCGACCTCGACCTCGAGGGCGGCCAGAGCCGCGTGGATTTCGATCTGATCGGGGATCCGGTACCGGCCGAGGCGCATGGGGGCGTGGACCTCGACATCGGCTCGGCCGTCGGTGACCTCGACGCCACCTCCGAATCGCAGTCGGGCATCACCGACCGCAACGCCGCGCTGCTGGAGAACAGCTTCACCGGCGGTGCCGGCACCGGCAGCACGCGCCAGATGACCTCGCGCGTGCGCCAGGGCGGCGGCAGCACCGCGGAACTGGAAGGTCCGACGGTCGAGCAGCCGCAGTTGGGAGCCTCGGACAACCCGACGCTGCGCCAGAAGCTCGACAACGTGATGCGCAAGGGCAGCGCCGACCACACCGCGGAGCTGGCGATCGATGACCTCGGGCTGGATGTCGGTTCGGTCGATACCATCGACCAGCCGGGCATCGCCTCGGCGGCGGCCTCAAGTCCTGACACCCCGACGCTGGTTGCGGGCCTCGACGAGCAGTCGCGGCGCGTGATGGAAGACGCGCACCGGCGCGCCAAGGAAGAGACCGGCGAGACCACCGGCGCCTGGCAGTTTGACCAGAACGAGCTCGAGGCGGCGCTCACGCAGACCACGAACCTCGCAGGGCCGGACGGCTCGGCGACCTCCCGCCTGCGGGCCCTCAGCGGGCAGGGCGTGGACCTGGACGTCGGCGATGCCACCGGCACGCATGCGGCCCACGGGGATGTCGACCTCGACGTGGGTCTGGCGACCGGCACGCACGAGGCGCACGGCGGCACGCTCGATCTGGACGTGGGCACGGCCACGGTGCCGGATGCGGCCTTCGCCGCCACCCAGCGCCTGGCTTCCGAGGACCTCGCGCTGCCGGACCTTGAACCGGTAACGATGAGCGAGGTGGGCACCAAGCTCGACCTCGCCCGTGCCTACATGGACATGGGCGACCCGGACGGCGCCCGCAACATTCTCGAGGAAGTGCTGCACGAGGGCTCCGCGGCACAGAAGCAGGAAGCCCAGCGCCTCATCGAGTCGCTCCCCGGCTAGCTCGCTTACGGGCTGCAGAGGGCCCCCACCGCCGTGGCCCGCATCGTCGTCGGCCTCGAGTACGAAGGTTCGGCGTACGCCGGCTGGCAGGCGCAGCCGGCGGCCCCCTCGATCCAGGCGGTCGCCGAGCGCGCGCTCGGCCGCATCGCGGCCGCGCCGCTCGCGCTGGTGTGTGCCGGGCGCACCGATGCCGGCGTGCATGCGCTCAACCAGGTCGCCCACTTCGACACGAGCGCGGTGCGCTCACTGCGCAGCTGGGTGCTCGGGGCCAACAGCGAACTGCCCGATGATGTTGCGATCACCTGGGCGAGGCCCGTACCGCCGCACTTCCACGCGCGCTTCAGTGCCGAGGCGCGCATCTACCGCTACCTGATCCTGAACCGCGCCGCGCGCTCGGCGCTGTATGCGCAGCGGGCGACCTGGATCCACGGGGCGCTCGATGAGGGCGCGATGTCCGCCGCGGCGGCGCTCCTGATCGGCGAGCACGATTTCAGCGCCTTCCGAGCCGCCGAGTGCCAGGCCCGCTCCCCGGTGCGCCGCCTCACGCACCTGAGCGTCGCCCGCCACGGCGACTGGGTGGTGATCGAGGCGCAGGCGAACGCCTTCCTGCACCACATGGTCCGCAATCTCGCCGGCCTCCTGATCCGCGTCGGCAAGCAGGATGCGCCGCCGCAGTGGGCGCGCGAGGTGCTCGAGGGGCGCGACCGTACCCGCAGCGCACCGACCGCACCGGCAGCCGGGCTGTACCTGGCCGGCGTGCGCTACCCGCGGTCCTTCGGCCTGCCCTCGCTGCCCTCCGGGGGGCTCCTGCCCGCCGATCGGCTATGATCCGCCGCCTGTAGGGCCAAGAGCGGGCGGAACGCATCCCAAGATGTCCTGGTTCGAAAAGATCATGCCTTCGCGCATCAAGACCGAGCGGCGTACGCGCTCGGTCCCGGAGGGCCTGTGGATCAAGTGTCCGGCCTGCGATGCGGTGCTCTATCGCGCCGAACTCGAGCGCAACATCTACGTATGCCCCAAGTGCAGCCACCACATGCGCATGGGAGCGCGCGAGCGGCTCGAGCGCTTCCTCGACCCCGAGACGATCGAGGAGATCGGCGCCGGGATCTCACCTGAGGATCCGCTGAAGTTCCGCGACAGCAAGCGCTATCGCGACCGCCTCGTGCAGGCGCAGAAGGCCACCGGGGAGAGCGATGCTCTGATCGTACTCACCGGGACGCTGCACGCGCTGCCGGTCGTCGCCTGCGCGTTCGAGTTCCAGTTCCTGGGCGGCTCGATGGGTTCGGTGGTGGGCGAGCGCTTCAAGCGCGGCGTCGATTACTGCATCCAGGAACGCCGCCCGTTCGTGTGCTTCACCGCGAGCGGTGGTGCGCGCATGCAGGAGGCGCTGTACTCGCTGTTGCAGATGGCCAAGACCTCGGCCGCCCTGTCGCGTCTGGCGCAGGCGCACCTGCCCTACATTTCCGTGCTGACCGATCCGACCACCGGGGGCGTGTCGGCGAGTCTGGCGCTGCTCGGGGATCTGAACCTCGCCGAGCCGCGCGCGCTCATCGGTTTCGCCGGCCCGCGCGTCATCCAGCAGACCGTGCGCGAGACGCTGCCGGAGGGCTTCCAGAGGAGCGAGTTCCTGCTCGAGCACGGTGCCATCGACATGATCGTCGACCGCCGCGACATGCGCGACCGCGTCGCCGCGCTCCTGCGGCTGCTCTTGAAGCTGCCGGCCGCGGCCGCCTGAGGGCGCCGCCGCTGCGTCAGGTTCGCTGAGGAACGCCGCGCCGATGCGCACGCTCGCCGAGTGGCTCGCGCTGCACGAGTCGGTGCACCCGCAGACGATCGACATGGGGCTCGAGCGCGTGGCGCGGGTCGCCCGTGAGCTTGGGGTGCACGAGGCGGCATGCCCCGTCATCACCGTGGGGGGTACCAACGGCAAGGGCTCGGTCGCGGCGCACCTGGAGGCGCTGCTGGCGGCACGCGGCGCACGCGTCGGGCTCTTCACGTCTCCGCACCTGGTGCGCTACAACGAGCGCATTCGCATCGAGGGTGCCGAGGTGGACGATGCCACGCTCATCGCGGCGTTCGAGCGCATCGAGGCGGCGCGCGCGGACACGACCCTCACCTTCTTCGAGTACAACACCCTGGCGGCGCTGCTGGTGTTCGCCGCCCGTGCCGTGGACGTCGCGGTCCTCGAGGTGGGCCTCGGCGGGCGCCTCGATGCCGCCAACCTCCTGGACGCCGACGCCGCGGTGCTGGCCTCGGTCGGCTTCGACCATCGCGAGTGGCTCGGGGATACCCTCGCCGCCATCGGCCGGGAAAAAGCCGGCATCTTCCGCGCCGGCCGCCCGGCGGTGCTCGGCACTGCCGCGATGCCCGAAACGGTCTACGCCGCCATCGCCGCTCTGGGCGCGCACGCGGTGGTGGCCGAGCGGGATTTCTCCTGGCGCGTGGGGCCTGCCAGCTGGGACTACACCGGGCTCGCCCTGCGCCTCACAGGGCTCCCACCGCCCGCGCTCGCCGGGCAGATCCAGTACCGCAACGCCGCCACGGCGCTGGCGGCCTTGGAGGCGCTCGCGGCGAGTCCGCACCTGAAGCCCGCGGCCGCCGCCGCCCTGCGACGGCTGGCGCCGGCAGACCTGGCGAACACCGCTCTCGGGCTGCGTCGCGTGCACCTTCCCGGGCGCTTCCAGGTGATTCCCGGCGCCGTGGAGTGGATTCTGGACATCGCCCACAACCCCCCGGCAGCCGAGGTGCTCGCCGCGCAGCTGCGCGCGCGCCCGCTCGAGCAGCCGGGCGCCCGCACGCTGGCCGTCATCGGCGTCCTCAAGGACAAGGATGCCGGCGCGATCGCCGCCGCGCTCGCAGGGGTCGTCGATCACTGGATCGTGTGCGCACTGCCCGGGCCGCGCGGCGGCAGCGCCGCGGAGCTCGCGCAGCGCTTGCGGCTACCCCCGGCGCGCAGCGAGCTGGCCGCCTCGGTCACCGCCGGGTGCGAGCGGGCGCGCGCCGCGGCGCGCCCCGGGGACCGGGTGCTCGTGTGCGGCTCGCTCCACACCGTGGGCGCGGCGCTCGAATGGCTTCGGATATAATCACGCCCGCCGCTCCCGAGCGGCCCTGTGTGGTGTCCCCCGCGCGGCGTCCGCCGCGCTTGCTTTACGCGGTTTAGCCCCAATCGTGGGTGGTCTGGTGAAAGAACGGTTGACGGGCGCCATCATCCTCGTGGCGCTGATCGTGCTTCTGGTGCCCGAGCTGTTGCGAGGACCGGTCAAGTCCGCATCGCGGACCGTGGCTGCATCTGCGGAGGAACCGCCATTACGCTCCTACACCATCAATCTCGCCGACGACGGCCAGGCGCACGGTGCGGCCGCACAGCCGCAGGCGAGCGCGCCGCAGCCCCAGAGCGCCTCCGTAGACTCCGCGGCGCAGCCGGACGCCGATCCGGCCCCGCAGAACACAGCACCCGCACCACCACCACCGCCGGCCCCGACGCCCGCGCCGAGGGCCGCCAGCGCGCCGCCGGCAGCGCACGCCGTCCCCCCGCCGCCGCCGGCCACGACCGGCGCCACCGAGGCGGCCGGCGCCTGGATGGTGCAGCTCGGCAGTTTCGCCAGCCGTGCCAACGCGGAGCATCTGGCGCAGCAGCTGAAGGGTCAGGGATTTACCGCGAGTGTCTCGCAGGGCACGAGCGGGCGGCACCTGTACCGCGTGCGGGCCGGTCCGGTGCACGACAAGGCCGCCGCAGCGCAGCTGCAGGGAAAACTCAAGGCCGCAGGTCACACTGGCGCCATCGTGCCTCGCTAGCGGCCGGGGCGGGCGTGACGCGCGCCTTAGGCATCCCGCAGCGTCTCTTGTACAATCCGCGCCGCGCGGACTGGACCGCGGCCACGATCGTTCGCAATGACACTAGCGGATTATCTGATTATTGCCGCCATCCTGCTCTCGGCGGTCGCCGGCGCAATGCGCGGCTTTCTGCGCGAGGCGGTGGCGCTCGGTGCCTGGATCATCGCGCTCTTCCTCGCCTGGCATTTCTCCGATCTCATCGAACCGCACCTCGGAGGGCTGCTGGCAGGCTCCGAAGTGCGCCCGTGGGCGGCGCGCGCCATCATCGTGGTGCTGGTGCTGATCCTCGGGGCCTGCCTCGGGGCGCTCCTGGCGCACTTCGTGCGCCTGTCGATCTTCAGCGGCATGGACCGGCTGCTCGGCTTTGCCTTCGGGCTGCTGCGCGGCTTCGTGCTGCTCGGGGTGTTCGTGATCCTCGGTCAGCTGCTGCAGCTGCCCGCGGAAGGGTGGTGGCGGCACTCCCTCATGATTCCGTACGGCGAGTCGATCGCGAACGGCCTGCGCTCGCTGGTCGGCGAACCGCACGTGGCGCATACGCGCGCCACTCGAACCTAGGGGACGGGAACTAACATGTGCGGCATCGTCGGCATCGTCGGTACCAGCCCGGTCAACCAGCGCATCTACGATGCGCTCACCGTGCTGCAGCACCGCGGCCAGGATGCCGCCGGTATCGCGACCTCCGCGGAAGGGGAGCTCTACACGCGCAAGGGCAGGGGCCTGGTGCGCGACGTGTTCCAGCAGCATCACATGCTCGAGCTGAAGGGCAACTGCGGCATCGGCCACGTGCGCTACCCGACCGCGGGGTGCGATTCGGCCTCCGAGGCGCAGCCGTTCTACGTCAATGCCCCCTATGGCATCTGCCTTGCCCACAACGGCAACCTCACCAACTCCACCGAGCTCGCCGAGATCCTCATCCGCGAGGACCGCCGGCACCTGAACACCACCTCCGATTCCGAGGTGCTGCTGAACGTGTTCGCCTCCGAGCTGCAGCGCGTCGGCGCCGCGCGCATCACGCCGGCGGACGTGTTCGCGGCCCTGGGCGCGGTCTACCGCCGCTGCCGCGGCGGCTACGCGGTGGTGGCCATGATCATCGGCCACGGCGTGCTCGGTTTCCGTGACCCGCACGGCATCCGCCCGCTGGTGCTCGGCGAGCGGCGCACGGCGCGCGGCACCGAGTGGATGCTCGCCTCCGAGTCGGTCGCGCTCGACAGCCTGTCCTTCAGATTCGTGCGCGACGTGGCCCCGGGGGAAGCGGTCTTCATCGACGAGGCCGGAAGGCTGCACACCCAGCAGTGCGTGCCCAGCGAGCGCCACACGCCCTGCATATTCGAGTACGTGTACTTTGCGCGCCCCGACTCCAAGATCGACAACATCTCCGTCTACCGCGCGCGCATGCGCATGGGCGACCGGCTCGCCGACAAGATGCTGCGCGAGCGCCCGGTACACGACATCGACGTCGTGATTCCAATTCCGGACACGAGCCGCACCGCGGCCCTGCAGCTGGCGCAGCGCCTCGGGGTGAAGTACCGCGAGGGCTTCATCAAGAACCGCTACATCGGCCGCACCTTCATCATGCCCGGCCAGGAGGAGCGCGAGAAATCGGTGCGGCGCAAGTTGAACGCCATCGATCTTGAGTTCCGCGGCAAGAACGTGCTCCTGGTGGATGACTCCATCGTGCGCGGCACCACCTCCGCGCAGATCATCGAGCTGGCGCGCGAGGCCGGCGCCGCCAAGGTGTACTTCGCCTCCGCCGCCCCGCCGGTGCGCTTTCCGAACGTCTATGGCATCGACATGCCGGCGGTGAGCGAGCTTGTCGCCAGCGGCCGCACCGTGGCGGAGGTGGCGCACCTCATCGGGGCGGACTGGCTGATCTACCAGGACCTGGATGACCTGATCGCCGCCTGCCGGCACGAGGACTCGCGCATCGAGGAGTTCGACACCTCCTGCTTCTCGGGCGAGTACGTGACCGGGGATGTGACCCCCGCCTACCTCGAGCGGCTGCAGCTCGAGCGTTCGGATGCCGCCAAGCTCGCGCGCCGCGAACGCACCGGCAAACTCAAGGTCGTGCGCGGGACTTAAGGCCTGGCCGCCCACCCGGACCCGCGCCGCACCCTGCTGCTGGATCTGTTGCACGCGGCCCTCGCGCGCGTGGACGGGCGGCGCTGCGTGCGCGAGGCGCTCACCGCGCGCCCGCTCGGCAGCGGCCCGGTGTGGCTCGCCGCCCTCGGCAAGGCCGCCGCCGCCATGGCCGCCGGGGCCCACGAGGCCGCCGGCGGGGCCATCGCCCGCACGCTCATCATCACCCGCGATGCCGAGAGCTGCGCATCCCTTGCGGGGCGTCCCGGGACCGAGGTGTTTCTCGGCGGCCATCCGCTGCCCGATGAGCGCTCGCTCGCGGCGGGGGCGCAGCTGCTGGCGTGGCTCGCGGCCCTGCCGCAGGACGCGCAGCCGCTGTTCCTCGTCTCCGGTGGTGCGTCGAGCCTCATCGAGGTGCTCGCCGCCGGCGTGACGCTCGAGGAGCTGCGCGCGCTCAACCGCGCAGGTCTCGGGGCGGGCATCGGCATCGCGGAATTCAACGCGCGGCGCCTGAAATTGTCGGCCATCAAGGGCGGGCGGCTGGCGCAGCGGCTGCGCGGCCGCGCGGCACGTGCGCTGTTCATCTCGGACGTGCCCGGAGATGACCCGGCCGTGATCGGCTCGGGGATCCTCGGTCCGGCCCCGACCGGGGAGGATCGCATCGAGCGCACGCTCATCGCCAGCATCGATGCCGCGGTCGCGGCGGCGGGCAGTTGCGCGAGCGGCTACGGGCTCACGGTGCACGCGCCGCGCCGGCGCTTTGATGAGGCTGCGGTACGGGTCGCGGCGCGCTGCGCCCACGAGCTGAGCCTGCTGCCCGCGCAGGTATGCGTGTGGGGCGGGGAGTCAACCGTCGCCCTGCCGCCGCACCCAGGATGCGGGGGCCGCAACCAGCATCTGGCGCTCGCCGCCGCGCGCCTGATCGCCGGGCACCCGGAGCTGCTGCTGCTCGCGGTCGGCACCGACGGCAGCGACGGGGTGAGCGGGGACGCGGGCGCCCTGGTGGATGCAGATACCTGCGCACGCGTAGCGCTCGCGGAGCTGGACGCGGATGAGTGCCTGCAGCGCGCCGATGCGGGGCGCGCGCTCGCAGCGAGCGGCGATCTCATACACACCGGACCGACCGGCACCAACGTCGGCGACCTCGTCATTGGACTTAAGATGACTCGCGCGGCGGCCGCGGCGCTCCCCGGGGCGCGTGGCGGGGCGCACGCGCGCGTGCTGTAATTCCCCGATGCGCCTGCTTCTGATCGAGGAGGACGCGCGCCGCTGCGCGTACATCCGCGAGCGCCTCGCCGCCTGGCGGCCGCAGGCGCAGCTGATCGTGCACCATCCGGTGCGTGGCGGCGCGCTCGCCCCGGAGTTCCTGGCACAGGGGTTCGATGCGGTGCTGCTCGCAGATGCCTGGCCGGGGGGGCGGGGCCTGTCGTGGGCGCGTGAGCTCGCGGCCCGCACAGGCTTCGCGCCGCTCGTGCTGCTCACCGACTCTGAGCCGGGTGTTGCGCAGGATGCCGCCGCCCTCGGCGCCTTCACGATCAGCCGCGCCGAGCTTGAACACGAGGCATTCATTCGCGTGCTGGTCGCCGCCGAGCAGCGCCAGGCGCATGCGCGGGCACTGTGGCGCTCGAGTCTCACCGGCCGCGAGACGCAACGCTTCGGCGATGCCTTCATCCGTGGTTACCGCTGCGTGCGGCGCCTCGCCAGCGGCGCCACCAACGACCTGTATCTCGGGGAGAGCGAACGCGCCGGCAGGCTCGTGGTGCTCAAGGTGGCGCGCGACCGCCAGGACGAGGACCAGCCGGTCGACTCGTTCCGCCGCTTCCTGCAGGAGTATGAGATCGCGCAGCGCATTGCAAGTCCGGCGGTCGTGCGCCTTTACGATCTCGGCGTGAGCGATGAGCACGCCTGGGTCGTCATGGAGTACTTCGCCCGCGGCGATCTCAGGCGACGGCTGCGCGCGCGCCTGACGCCACGTGAGGCGCTGCAGTTTGCCGCCGCCATCGCGCACGCGCTCGCCACGGTGCACGCCGCAGGCGTCCTGCACCGGGACCTGAAGCCCGGTAACGTCATGCTGCGTGAGGACGGCAGCATCGCGCTCATCGATTTCGGCATGTCCAAGGATGCGGCGCTGGCGCTCGACATCACCGAGACCGGCACCATCTTCGGCACGCCGCACTACATGAGTCCGGAGCAGGGCCACGCAGAGGCTCTCGATGAGCGCAGCGACCTGTATAGCCTTGGGGTCATTCTCTTTGAGATGCTGACGCGCGAGAAGCCGTTCCGCGCGGAGAACCCCATGGCGATCGTCTACAAGCACCGCAAGGATGCCATCCCGCAGCTGCCGGCCAAGTTCTCCCCCGTGCAACCGGTGCTCGAGAAGCTGCTGGCGAAGCTGCCGGAAGATCGCTTCGCGAACGCCACGGCAGCCGCCCGCGCGCTCGAGGAGACGCTCGCCCGCTGGCGCTCGCGCTCGCAGGCGCAATCGCGATGAGGGCGAGCGCGCAGGCCGCCGCGCCGCTGCCGCAGTCGATCCTCGCCGCGGTCACGCCCGAGCGCTGGGTGGAGGCGGCAGTGAGCGGCTGGGCCGAGGTGCTCATCGATCATGCCAACTGCGAGAAGAAGGCCGCCTCGACCGCGCTCGCGCTGATGTTTGCCTACCCCGAGGACCGCGCCCTGGCCCTCTCGCTGTCGCGCCTGGCGCGCGAGGAGCTGCGCCACTTCGAGCAGGTGGCGCGCGCCATGAGCCATATGGGTATCACGCCCACCCGCCAGCGTCCCGGGCGCTACGCGCAGGAGCTGCGCCGGGCGATGCGCACCGCGGAACCGGGCCGCAAGCTCGACGTGCTGCTGGTCGGGGCGCTCATCGAGGCACGCTCCGCGGAGCGCTTCGCCCTGCTGGCGCCGCGCCTCGCGCCACCCCTGGCGCGCCTGTATGCGCAGCTCGGCGTGTCCGAGGCGCGCCACTTCGAGCTGTACCTGGGATTTGCGCAGGCCAGCGCGCCTGGCGAATGGCAGCCGCGCCTCGCGCAGCTGGCGGCGCGCGAGGCGCAGCTCGTGACAACCCCGGACGAGCTGCTGCGTTTTCATTCAGGACTGCCCTGACTGCTGGCGCGAGCCGCCACAGTTCCTTACAAGCCCAGGCGGCGGCGCAGTCGGTAAAGGCACCTGCCGCGGCACCAAATCAGCTGTCAGCGGTCTTTTGCCCCGGTATCCTCACGCCTGCTAAGGGCCACGCGAGGCACGATGAACGACCGAGCTCACCTGTTGATCGTCGACGATGACCGCGAGATTCGCGGGCTCCTGGCGCAGTACCTGGAGAAGCACGAGTTCCGCACCACGGCGGTGGCCGACGGCAAGGAGATGCGGCGCATCATGGAGCGCTCACACGTCGATCTCGTGGTGCTCGACCTCATGCTGCCCGGGGAGGATGGCCTGTCCTTGTGCCGCGAGCTGCGCGGGCGCTCCCAGGTGCCCATCATCATGCTGACTGCGCGCGGCGAGGACGTCGACCGCATCATCGGGCTCGAGCTCGGTGCGGACGATTACGTCGCCAAGCCCTTCAACCCCCGCGAGCTGCTGGGGCGGATCAAGGCGATCCTGCGCCGCTCGGCACATGCACCGCGTGACCCGAGTCCCGAGACCGTGAAGGGCTTCACCTTCGGCGGCTGGCGGCTCGACACCGTGACGCGCACCCTCACCGACAGTAGCGGCAAGGAGGTGGCGTTGAGCGGCGCGGAGTACCGCCTGCTCGCGGTGCTCCTGGGCGCGGCCAACCGCGTGCTGACGCGTGCGCAGCTGACCGAGCTGCTGCGCGGTCGCGATGCCGACCCCTTCGATCGCAGCATCGACGTGCGCGTGAGCCGTCTGCGGCAGATACTGGGGGATGACGCGCGCGCACCCCAGATCATCAAGACCGTCTACGGCGAGGGTTATGTCGTGGGCGTCAACGTCGTGACCGACTGAGCCCGGCGGCAGCGCCCGCTCAACGCCGCGCGGCGCATTTCGTACCCGTGCGAGCTTAAGATGACGCACTGCAATGCGCGATTCCACCCGCAAGCTCCGCCGCCGTGCCTTCGGGCAGGCCTGCGTGCTCACCGAGTGCAGCCTGGCTGCGCTCGGCGTGGCGCGCCCGCAGGCGCTGCTGCTGCTCGGCCACATGCGGTGCGGCTCGACGCTGCTGCTGCACCTGCTTATGAGCAACCCGCAGGTCTCAGGACTCGGCGAGCGCAACGCTATGTATGCACACCCTGCGGACTTCGCAAGACTCGCGCTGGCCACGCGCCTGGGACACCCCGCGCCATTGCGGCCGCTGCGCTACGTGATCGACCAGGTGAATCACAATCACACCATCCCCGCGCAGGCGCTGCTGCGGGGCGCCCGGGTGAAGGTGGTGTTCCTGCTGCGCCAGAGCGAGGCCGCGCTCGCAAGCCTGCTCGAGCTGTCGCGGGTGTTCTACGAGGGCGCCTGGTCACCCGCGCGCGCGCTCGATTACTACGTCAGCCGCGTGGCACGGCTGCGCGAGCTGGCCGCGCTGCTCGCCCCGTCCCAGGCGGCGTTCCTCACCTACGAGACCCTCACCGCACAGCCGGCCGCGGCGCTGGAGGCACTGCGGGTCTTCCTCGGACTCGCGCGCGGCTTTTCGCAGGATTACGCCACCTATGCCTTCACCGGCGAGCGCGGCGACCCGGGGCCGCGCATCGCGAGCGGCCGCCTGCAGCCGGCTGCGAGAGTTGCCGTCCCCGCAGCGATGGACCCCGAGCAGCTGCAGCAGGCACGCTTGGCCTACCGCAGCTGCCGCCTCGCGCTGTCGCGCTTCGCCTTGCTGGAGGGTGACCGTGTCAGCGAGGGCTGAGAGCCTGCGCAGCCGCTTGCGGCTGTGGCCGCAGTCGCTCTTCGGGCGACTGCTCATGGCCTCGGTGATCGCGGTGCTCCTCGCCCAGGCGGTCGCACTGTTTCTGATCGCGCAGGAGCGTGAGCATTTCGTGATGCAGGGGAGCGTGCGCGAATGGACCCGGCGTATCGCCGAGACCACCCTGATGCTGCAGCCGCTGACGCCGGCCGAGCGGCTCGAGGCCATCAGCGAGCGCACCGTCCCGGCGCCAATGAGTCCCCGGCGGCCGCGCTCGATGCACACCCTGCCGGATGATTTGGGGCACACGGTGCCGCCGGATCGCGGCTACCTGCGCCTGCCGCTGCTGCCCGGATTCGAAAACACGCTGCGCGAGCATCTGCGCGCAGCCCTCGGGCCGGAGTTTGGCGTCGATGTGGATACGACGCCCGAGCCGGCGCCGCCGGCGCTGCCGATCCCGGTGCCTTTCTACGAGGCGCACGAGCTCGCCGCCCACCAGGACGATGCGTTGCGCTACGACGTGCGGGTACGCTTCCCCGATGGCGACACGGTGGTGTACCGCGTCACGCGCATGGCCGGCGGTGCGCCCCTGCCGCGCAACCTCGTCATCAACCTCATCCTGCTGCTGCTCATCCTGGTGGTGGTGCTGTACCTCGTGGCGCGCAGCATCACCCGGCCGCTGTCGGACCTGGCGCGCGCGGCCGACAGCGTCGGCCGCGACGTGCGCCCATCACAGCTGCAGGAGCGTGGCGCGCGCGAGCTGCGCGACGCGGCGCGCGCCTTCAACACCATGCAGGATCGTCTGCGACGCTACCTCGACAGCCGCTCGCGCGTGCTGGCGGCGATGTCGCACGACCTGAAGACGCCCCTGACGCGGATGCGCCTGCAGGTCGAGGCGCTCGATGACCACCCGATGCAGGAGCGCATCGGGCACGAGCTCGACGAGATGGAAGCCATGGTGCATCAGGCGCTGGCGCTGTTTCGCGGACTCGATGACGGTGAACCGGTACTGCCGATCGATATCAACGCGCTCCTGGTGAGGATCGGCGAGGAGTGCGCGGTACTTGGCGGGGAGGTCCTCATCACGGGGCGCGCGCAGTCGCCCTTCAGCGGCAAGCCGCAGACCCTCAAGCGCTGCCTGACGAACCTGATCGTCAACGCCATTAAATTCGGCGGCCGGGCACTGGTGAGCGTCGAGGACGGCGCCGAGCTCACGATCCGCGTGCGCGATGAGGGTCCGGGAATCCCCGCGGACGAGCTGGAGCGCGTGTTCGAGCCGTTCTACCGGGTGGAGTCCTCGCGCAACCGTGACAGTGGCGGCACCGGGCTCGGCCTCACCATCGCGCGCGACATCGCCCAGGCGCACGGCGCGACGCTCACGCTCCACAATATGACCGGCGCCGGCCTCGAGGCGCGCCTGGTGCTGCCCAGGCGTCGCTCCAACACCTGAGCCGCGTGAGCTGACTTACGGTCTTTCCGCAAGCTCACAGTCCCTCACGATTCCTCACCCCCTGTGCGCCACGCGGCCCTAAGCTCCCCTCACGCGGGCCTTCCCATGAACTGCCCCCCGCGACAGGAGAATTTCGACATGAGAGCCACTGTTTTAGCGCTCGCCCTGGCATGCGCGGGTGCGGCGTTCGCCGATACTCCGCCGCCGGCCAATGCCGCGGCCCACCAGGCCCAGATGATGGCGGATCTTGCCACGCTGCTGGACCTGACCGATGCGCAGAAGCCCCAGGTGCAGAGCATCCTGCAGGCCGAGCACGCGCAGATGCAGGCGCAGCACGCGCAGATCCAGCAGCTCTTTGAGCAGGCCAAGGCCTCGGGCACCAAGCCCGACTTCAGCCAGATCAAGGCACTGCACCAGCAGGTGGAGCAGGACACGATCACCAAGCTGACGCCGGTGCTCAGTGCCAGCCAGCTGGCGAAGTTCCAGATCCTGATGAAGATGCACCACCCGCACTTCCATCACGGCCATGGCCCCGGCGGACCGCCGCCGAGTGATGTCCCGGCGGGCTGAAGTTCCTTGATGAGTGGCGGGCGCCAGGGACTGGCGTCGCGCGGGACCTCTTGGCTCCTGCACGCCGGAACATGCTCACGAACTGCCGCGCCCTAGCGCGGCAGTTCGTGTAGCCGGAACAGCCCGTCCTCGAAGCTCAGGTAGCTGCCCTGCTCGTACCAGGCCCCAAGTACGATCCGCTGCGCGGCAGCCCCATCCACCTGATGTTCGTGCATCCCCGGGCGGTGGGTGTGGCCGTGAATCATGCGCCGCACGCCGGTGGCGCGGAAGGCGGCGGTCACGGCCTGCGCATTCACGTCCATGATGTACGGCACGGTGCGGGCGGTGTGAGTGCGGCTGCCGGCGCGGACCTCGTCGGCCAGCAGCTCGCGCCGCGCGCGCGGCAACCTCAGGTAGCGATGCTGCCAGGCGGGGTCGCGCACGATGGTGCGCAGCTCCTGGTAGGAGTGATCATCCGTGCACAGGGCATCGCCATGGGTGAGGAGCACTTCCTCACCCTCGAAGCCGGCGATGACCGGGTCGGTGAGCAGCCGGCAGCCGCTGCGTTCGCTGAACCCGGCGCCGAGGAGAAAGTCGCGGTTGCCGTGCATGGCGAAGCAGGGCACGCCTGAGTCACTCAACGCCTTCAGCCCGGCACAGACGCGCGCCTTGTCCTCATCGGCGTCATCATCCCCGACCCAGGCCTCGAACAGATCCCCGAGGATGTAGAGCGACTGCGCTTCCCGGGCCTGCCGCCCGAGGAACCCGAGAAACTGCGCGGTCGCGGCCGGTGCACTGGCGTCCAGGTGTACGTCGGAGACGAACAGGTGCGCCATCGCCAGGCGCTACTTCGGCGACATGATGTTGTCCTGCGGCGGGGTCGGGGCCACCGGGGTGGGGGCGGCCGGGGCCGCCGCCGCGGCACCGATGATTTCGACCTTCTGGATGATGACTGGCTTTAGGGGCGCGTCGGACTTGAACGGCCCGGTGGAACCGGTCGGGGTCTCACCGATCCGGTCGACCACATCCATGCCCTGCACCACTTTACCGAACACCGTGTAGCCCCAGCGGGTCGGCACCGGATCCAGGTCCGGGTTGTCGACCAGGTTCACGTAGAACTGGGAATTGCTCGAGTGCGGACCCTCGCTGCGGGCCATGCCCACCGTGCCGCGCTTGTTCTGCAGGCCGTTGCCGGACTCGTTGAAGACCGGCGAGTGAGTCTCCTTGAGCTTCAGGGTGGTGGCATCGTGGCCACCCCCCTGGACCACGAAATTCGACACCACGCGGTGAAACAGCGTGTTGCTGTAGAAGCCCTCGCGCACGTAACGCAGGAAGTTCTGCGTGGTGAGCGGCGCACGATCGCTGCGCAGCTCGATCACGAAGTCCCCCATGTTCGTCGTCACCCGTACTTGGGGCAGCGGCTCATCGGCGCGCACGGCGGCCTGCCAGGCCATGGAACTCAGGGCGAGGCCGGCGAGCAGGGCAAGGCGGCTACGGGACTTGATGGGCATCGATCCTCCGTGGGCATGGGGTTGTGCGCGGCGCCGGCGCCGGATTTTATAGCAGTGCGGTGCCGGGCGGCGCTTTGTTGAGATTCGCGGGTTTCCCGTAACATGGAGTCATGAAGCCGAGCGCAAGTTCACTGGAGGCCGAGCAGCGGGCCCCCGTGACCCGATTTGCCCCGAGTCCCACGGGGGAGTTGCACCTGGGCAATGCCCGCACCGCACTGTTCAACCTGCTGCTGGCCCGCCACGGCGGGGGGCGCCTGATCCTGCGCATCGAAGACACTGATACCGAGCGCAGCCGCGAGGCCCATACCATCGCGCTCATGGCGGACCTGCGCTGGCTCGGCATCGAGTGGGACGCAGGTCCTGACCTGGAGGATGAGCGCGGGCCCTACCGCCAGTCGCAGCGTGGGCCACTCTACGCGCACTATTTCGAGGTGCTGGAGCGCGCCGGGCGGGTGTACCCCTGCTTCTGCACGGCGCTGGAGCTGGAGCTGTCGCGGCGTGCGCAGCTTGCCGCCGGGCGCCCGCCGCGCTACGCGGGCACCTGCCGCGCGCTCACCGAGTCTGAGCGCGCGGCGCGCCGCGCCCAGGGGCTCAGCTCGACCCTGCGCTTCCTCGTACCGCCCGCGGAAGTGGTCTCATTCACCGACTTCGTGCACGGCGCGCAGAGCTTCCTCACCGACGACATTGGGGATTTCGTGGTGCGGCGGGCCGATGGCAGTGCCTCATTCTTCTTCTCCAACGCCATCGACGATGCCACGATGGGAGTGACGGCGGCGCTGCGGGGTGAGGATCACCTCACCAATACGCCGCGGCAGCTGCTCATCCTGGCCGCTCTCGGCTTGCCGGCGCCCGCCTACGGCCACGTGGCGCTCATCGTCGGGGCCGACGGCGCGCCGCTGTCCAAGCGGCACGGGGCGGTGAGCGTGCGCGAGTACCGTGAACGCGGTTACCTGCCGCTCGCGCTCCTGAATCACCTGTTCCGCCTCGGGCACTCCAGTGCCGAGCACGGGCTGCTGAGTGTGGCGCAGATGGCCGGCGCCTTTGATGCACGGCATCTGGGACGCTCCCCGGCGCGCTTCGATGAGCCGCAGCTCAACGTCTGGCAGAAGGATGCCGTGCACCAGCTCGGCAGCGACGCGGCGCGCCGCTGGCTGAGCGCAGTGCTGCCGCCGGAGCTGGCCCCGCCGGCCGCCACGGCGTTCGTGGAGGCGCTGCTGCCGAACCTGGTGCTGCCGGAGGACGCCCGGGCGTGGGTGGAGATCGTCTTCGGGTCGCCCCCGCCGCTGGAGCCGGCCGCCGAGGCCCTGGTGCGCAGCGCCGGACCGGGCTATTTTGCGGCCGCCGCGGCGGCGGCGGCGAAGGATGGGACCGACCTTAAGGGCATCGCCGGTGCGGTGCGGGCCGCCACGGGGCGCAAGGGGGCGGACCTCTACATGCCGCTGCGCATGGCACTTACCGGGCGCGCGCATGGACCGGAACTGGCACCGCTCCTGCGGGCGCTGCCGGCCGGCAAGGCTCGTGAAAGGCTGGCACGCTTCGCATGATCCGCATCCACAACTCCCTGAGCGGCGCCAAGGAAGAGCTGCGGCCGATCACCCCGGGGCGCCTGCGCATGTACGTGTGCGGGCTCACGGTCTATGACTACGTGCACATTGGCCACGCGCGCATGCTCTTGGTGTTCGACATGGTCACGCGCTACCTCAGGCATCGTGGCTTCGGGCTCACCTACGTGCGCAACATCACCGACATCGACGACAAGATCATCCGCCGCGCAGCGGAGAACGGCGAGTCCATCGGTGAGCTCACCGGGCGCTTCATCGCGGCGATGCACGAGGACTGCGCGCGGCTTGGCATCCTGCCCCCGGACGAGGAGCCGCGCGCCACTCAGTACCTGCCGCAGATCATCGCGATGGTCGAGGAGCTGGTGAAGCGCGAATACGCGTACGTCGCGGTGAACGGCGATGTCATGTATGCGGTCGCCCGCTTTCAGGGCTACGGGCGGCTCTCGGGCAAGCGCCTTGCCGATCTGCGCGCCGGGGCGCGCGTGGAAGTGGATGAGGCGAAGCGCGATCCTTTGGATTTCGTGCTGTGGAAGCACGCCAAGCCGGGCGAGCCCGCCTGGGAATCACCCTGGGGCGCCGGGCGCCCGGGCTGGCACATCGAGTGCTCGGCAATGTCAACGAGCCTGCTCGGCACGCACTTCGACCTGCACGGCGGCGGGCTCGACCTGAAGTTCCCGCACCACGAGAACGAGATCGCCCAGTCGTGCGCCGCGAGCGGCGATCGCTTCGTGAACCTGTGGATGCACAACGGCTTCGTCAACGTCGATGCCGAGAAGATGTCCAAGTCGCTCGGCAATTTCTTCACGGTGCGCGAGGTGCTGCCGCGGCTGCGCCACCCGGAAGTGCTGCGCTTTTTCGTGCTCTCGAGCCACTACCGCGGGCCGATCAACTTCTCCCTCGAGCAGCTCGAGCAGGCGGATGCGACGCTCAACCGCATGTACCTGGCGCTGCGCGACGTGCCCGAGGTGCCCGTCGTCGCAGGTGTGCACAGCGCGCGCTTTCAGGAAGCCATGGACGATGACTTCAATACCCCCGAGGCGCTGGCGGTGCTGCAGAACATCCTGCGCGAGATGAACGGTGCGCGCGATTCAGGCGATGCCGCGCGCGTCGCGGCCCTCGGGGCGGAACTGCGCTCGCTGGCCGGCGTGCTCGGCCTGCTGCAGGTGCCCGTGGCCGAGTGGGCCCGGCTCGGTAAGCCCGGCGGGGCGGAGGAGGGCACGGCGGGGGTACTCTCGGATGCGCAGGTCGATGCGCGCATCGCGGCCCGCGCCGCGGCGCGCAAAGCCCGAAACTTCCCCGAGTCCGATCGCATCCGCGATGAGCTCGCGGCCGCCGGCGTCATCCTCGAGGACAAGCCGGGCGGCACGACCGTCTGGCGTCGCGCCTAGATTCCTGCGTGCAGGCCCTGGCGGCGGCAGGCGGCCTCCAGGGTGTTATGCATGAGCATCGCCACGGTCATCGGGCCGACGCCCCCCGGGACGGGGGTGATCCAGGCGGCGCGTTCGCGCGCCACCGCGAAGTCCACATCCCCGACCAGGCGCCCGTCGGCCAGGCGGTTCATGCCCACGTCGATGACGATCGAGCCCGGTCGCACCCACTCTCCCGGGATGAGGCCGGGCTTGCCGGCGGCGACGATGAGGATGTCGGCGCGGCTGACGTGCTCGCGCAGATCCACGGTGAAGCGGTGACATACGGTGGCCGTGGCCCCGGTCAGCAGCAGCTCGAGTGACATCGGGCGACCGACGATGTTGGAGGCGCCGACCACCACCGCGTTCTGTCCTTTCAGGTCAAAGGGCGTGCCGATGTGCTGCAACAGCCGTATCACCCCGTAGGGCGTGCAGGGCCGCATGACCGGGATACGCTGCGCGAGGCGTCCGATGTTGTAGGGATGGAAGCCGTCGACGTCCTTGGCGGGGTCGATGCGCTCGATGACGTGGGTGCGACCGATATGCTCCGGCAGCGGCAGCTGCACCAGGATGCCATCGACCTGCGGGTCATGATTCAGGGCGTCGATGAGGGCGAGCAGGCGCGACTCGGAGGTGGCCGCGGGCAGGTCGTAGGCGAGGGAGGCAATTCCGACCTCCTCGCAGGCGAGACGCTTGTTGCGCACATAGACCGCGGAAGCTGCATCCTCACCCACCTTCACGACCGCGAGCCCCGGGCGCCGCCCGCCCTCGCGCAGCATCGCCCCGATCCGGTTGCGTACCGCGCCCTTCACGGTTGACGCGAGCTGCCTGCCATCGATCAGTTGTGCCGCCATAGCATCTGTCGCCTCGCCCCCAGCTTTTCCGGGGGCGCGATTTTCTCATGCGTCAACGCGGCGGTAGGGTCCATACGGGATGCGTTCGGGCCGATAAGCGACGTGCATTTGCCCGCCCCGGACTCCCGGGGCGTCGGTGGCGGTATGCTCTCTCGCATGGGTTCACCGGGTTGGCACTTGCGATCAGTTCCAGGGGGGCGGCCCGCTTTGCGAGCCGGTGAGTCGTGAGCGGTCGCAGCCCGGAGCCGCAGGCCTCGCCGCGCCTGGCGCTCGAGCCGATCGGGTACGTTCGCGGCCCCCTGCACAGCAAGGCGCTGGCGGCGCGGCAGCCAGCCGCGGCGGCGGACACGCCCTCGCGCATCGAGCTGCTGCCGGGGCGCAGCTTCGAGCACGCGCTCGAAGACCTCGCCGGCTGGGAGCTGATCTGGGTCATCTTCTGGTTCCACCACAATGCGGGCTGGCGCCCGAAGGTACTGCCGCCGCGCAGTACGAGCGGCCGCAAGGGCGTCTTCGCCACGCGCTCGCCGCACCGCCCCAATCCCCTCGGCCTGTCGGTCGTGCGACTGGAGGGCATCGAGGGGCTGACGCTGCACGTGCGCGGTGCGGACATGCTCGATGGCACGCCGGTGCTCGACCTGAAACCCTACGTCGCCTATACCGACGCCTACCCGGATGCGGGCAGCGGCTGGCTCGAGTCTCAGGGGTGCGTGCACGAGAGTGGTCAGCCTGCGGATCCGGTCCCCACATACGCCGTGAGCCTCGCGGCGCTGGCGGTGCAGCAGGCCGCGTGGATTGAGGCGCACACGGGCCTGGCGATCGCCGATCGCATCCGCGCAACCCTCGCCCTGGGACCTGCGCCCCATCCGTACCGCCGCATCCGTCGCATGGAGGGCTGGCTGCAGCTTGCGGTCAAGGAATGGCGCGTGCGTTTCACGGTCACGGGCCGCGAGGTCAGTGTCACGCAGATCGACTCGGGATTCCGTGCCGCGCAACTGGCGGCAGCTACTGACGAGTCACTGCGAACGCATCGGGAATTCCTCGCTGCGTGGCCGCGAGAACCAACTCGGTGAGGCACGCGAGAGCCCGCCCGGGCAGCGGCGCAAGAGCCGCGATTGCCTGCCCGTGCCGCTCCCGGTGCTCATCAGACTGATCCCGGGCGTCGCTGACGATTGTCTTCGACGCGGCGGGCGCGCGCCGGGCCGCGACGGCGATCTCAGGTTATTGAGCCGGAGCCGTCGCGACGTGAGTAGTTGGTGCGGCAGCGTCGGAATTCCAAGTATCGCGAATGATCATCCACTTCCCGTCCTTGCGCTGGAACACCGTCAGGAATTTGCCGGTGTCTATCGTTGCACCGGACTGGTCAGTGTTCTTGTAAGTTCCCGACTGCCACGCGAGATCACCAGACTGCCCTACCTCGCCTACCGGGTCGTCCGCCACGGTGACACCAGTCGTTGCGAACCCCGCGGCGTCCTTCACGTAGTACTCGGTGATCGAGGCTTTGCCGCGCACCACTGGTGCACCCGGGGCATTGAGCACTGCGTCCTCGGCATATAGTGCAGCTACGGCCGCGCCATCGCCGGCGTTATATGCCTTGTTCCAAGCAACATTGACGGCCCGGATTGCGGCCTCATCCCCTGCGGTAGCCGCTGTGGGCGGCGCAGACTTGGCGCAGGCCGCCAGCGCAACGACGCTCGCGGCAAGAATGGTCAGCTTTGTGAAAGTATTCATTCGAGTTCCCCCGTTTCAGGTGGGGCCAATTTACGCCCGGGTGCGCTCCTCTGCGAATTCTTCCAATGGTGCTGCGCAACAGGTCTCGACCAAGATCAACCCGTTGGCGCAGATGCCTGGTCCGCCGAAAACCCGCTGCAGAGCGTTCCGCTGCTGACTCCGCAGAAAGGGTGGCAGATCTGGCTGCTACGTTAGCTGGTGCGAAAACTTAATTGCGGAATGGTGGCAGCAGTCACAGTGGGGCCACAAATCACCAAAGGTGTATGGGATTCGCGTCGCGACGGATTGCTTCCCTCGCCAAAGGTAGCTATCCGGCAGCTACAAAATATCTAACAAACTCAATGGTCGGGGTGACAGGATTTGAACCTGCGACATCTACGTCCCAAACGTAGCGCTCTACCAGTCTGAGCTACACCCCGCGGGCGCGTGATTCTACGCTAGGAGCGTCGCGGTTCAAAAAAGGGGGCGGCCGTCAGGCCGCCCCGCAGGTGGAGAGCCGCCGGGACGCGGCTTTCAGAGTTCGCTGCCGGCAAAGTCGAACAGGTCGAACAGATCGCCGATGGCCGGCGTGTTGAGCGGCACGTAGGGATTGCCCTCGGCCACGACCGGGTTCGGGAAGTTATCCCGGCTGCGACGCGTGACCGGTGCCAGGCCCCAGTTACGCTCGATGAACTTCAGGATCGAGACGTGATCCGCGTAGTCGTGCGAGACGTGCCCTGCACGGGTGTAGGGCGAGACCACGATAAACGGGATGCGCGTGCCGTCGCCGAAATAATCGAGGGGCTGCACGTAGCCTGAGTCGTAGTAGCCGCCGCCTTCATCGAAGGTAATGAAGATGGCGGTGTCCTTCCACAGCTGCGGATTGGCCTTAACCGCGTCCACGATCTTCTTGGTGAAGCCCTCGAAGAGGTTCAGCTTGGACGAGGACGGATGGCCGTCCACAAGACCGCTCGGCTTGACGAACGAAACCGCCGGCAGCGTACCGCGGGCGATGTCCTCGTACAGGTTGGCCGTGTCCTGGATGTGTGCCTTGCGGATGCTGGCGTTGGCCATGATCGAGGTGTCGTACTGGAACGGGTTGCAGATGTTGCAGTACTCATCCGTCTGCTTGCCGATCGCCCCGTAGTTGAGCTGGTAGGGGTCCGGAACGTAGTTGTTCCACTGATCGCCGTAGTACTTCCACGAGACGTGCGCGGCCAGCAGGCTGTCGCCGATGCTCGGCACCGAGGAGGGCGGGATGGTGAACACCGTGTTGTTGGAGTTGGTATCCGTGAAGGCGTTGTTGCCGTTGCCGAAGTAGCCGGGGTTGTAGTTGTTGAGCAGATAGTAGTGACCGGCCTCGCAGCGCGGGTTGATCGGGCGCGGCAGCGAATGCAGGTACTTCACGATCGGGGCCACGCCCGGCTGGGTCGTGTCGGAGCACTCAGTGTACGAGCCGCCGCCGGAGGACGACGAGCCGAAAGAACCGCCGCCGTAGCCGTCCTGCGAATACCAGTTGTTGGTCCCGGACTGCGGGTTCGGATTCTCCACCTCATCCACCACGCCCTGGTTGGCCGTCCCCGTGGCGACTTCGGTGTTGTGTGGCGGCGCCAGCGGATGGCCGGCGCCGTCGCTGAACCAGATGGCATCGCCATGCCCGAGCATGATGTGGTTGGCGCCGGTGCCACCGTTGACCGACTGGTGGAAGTTGTCGCTCATTGCGTACCGGTCGGCGAGGCTCTTCAAGTAGGGCGCATCACCGTTCTGCACGTTGTAGAAGCCGAGCGAGGTCGAGCCTTCACCGGTGGTCAGCAGGTTCGGGCCGTATTCGGTGCTGAAGTTGGTGGGCTGCTGCACGCCGTTGGCACCGGCGCCAACCGTGACTTCCACCCAGGAGAAGAGCGCTGCGTCGCATCCGGAAGGCAGCTTCGCGCTGGCGTGGGCCAGGCTGCAGTCAAGCTGCTGCCACATCTGGTAGAAGCGGTGTACGGGGCTCGCCGCGTAGGAGTTGTAGGTGAAGGTGTCGCCGTTGGTGAGCTGGAAGGGCCCGGGCGGCAGCGCATTGACGTTGCTAATGCGCTGATCGGGCGTCTTGGAGGTCTGTCCCGTGCCGCCGGTCACGAGAAAACCGTAGTAGTCCTGCGGCAGGCCGTTCTCGGATTGTCGCGCCAGCTGCAGGCTGTCATCGGTAACGTAGGAGTCCTTGGGGCCGCCGACGAGGGGTGCCGGCAGGACGCCATTCGCAAAGGTATTCTTTGGCGGGCTGAGCAGGAAGGCATCCCCGCCCGGATCTGAGGCTGCGCTCTGTGCGCCACGCGCGAAGTTCGGGCCCGGTGAGCCGTCGGCCTTGACGATCCCTTCCGAGAGCAGATTCCATACCGACTCGCCGCGCTTGGGCACGTAGGTCGCGAACACGTGATCGAAGCTGCGGTTCTCACCGATGATCACGATGACGTGCTTGATGGGGCTCGCGGTGCGCGCCTCGGGGCTCTGCGCCGCCTCGACCGCTGCGAGGGACGTGCCGAGTGACATCTGCGCGAGGGCGAGCGATCCGAGCGCCAGCTGCACACCGTCACGCACACGCGCACTCAATGGTTTCCTTTTCATGCCAAGTCTCCCTTGTTGCCCGGCATTGGGCGCGTACTTTTTACGTGCCCACTGTTGCATCGGGGTGATTGCTCCGTGACGAAGCGGCGTCAGTTGTAACTGCCTGCTCAGGGAGACGTTGCAGGCTGCAGCGCTTGCGCCTGCGCCGGCTCGACACGTATGAGTCCCATCATTCCGCCATCCTCATGCTCGAGCAGGTGGCAGTGGTAGACGAAGGTGCCGACGCTGTTCGGATCGCGGAAGTCCATGCGCAGCCGCACACTCGGATAGCGCAGGGTGCGGCCGTTGAAATACGGCACATTGACGGTATCGCGCAGGAAGGGCTCGTTCACCGGCGTGCCGGACCAGTCGATGAGCAGGAAGTGGATCTGGTGGATATGGAACGCGTGCAGCTCCGTGGAGCGGTTCTCGATGATCCAATCCTCCACATCGCCCTGGTGCACCACGATGTTGGGTGTCGCGGACTGAGGATCAAAGGCTGCGGGCGCCTGCCCGTCCACCGTAATGAAGAACCGGGTCGCGCTGTTGGGGTTGTTCGGATCCGAGAGTTCCTCTGAGAAATAGAGCTTGCGCACCCGTACCGGGGCGACGCTTCCGAGCCAGGGACGCGTCGGAGGCGGCAACGGCAGCGGTGCGGCGGCGAGCCGCGAGCGCAACTGCGGTGCCTGCGGCGCGGCCACCACGGCGGCGAGTGCGCGATTCGGATCGTTCTCGCCTCCCAGGCCGGTGTCGACGGTGCGCGTCACGAGCAGCGCCGCGGTGCCCGCGGCGGGCGTCGTCATGAGGAACTCGATGCGGCCGCCCGGGGGGATACCCAGATGATCGCGCCACTCGATCGCATGAACCTCGCCGGAGACAGTGACCGGCACGCCATCGATCGCCACGATCCCGAGGGGTTGCGGGGCGCGCCCGAAAAGCAGAGCGAGGTTCAGGTACGTCACGGCCGAGGCGTTCAGCACCCGCCACAGCTGCCGCTCACCCGGGCGCACCGGCAGCTGCGCCGGCGGGTAATCCGGGTAGGGCACCGGCACGAAGTTGACCGACAGGTCCTTCGCCGGCTTGCCGAAGCCCGTGCCATTGTTGGCCGAGTCGCCGTCGCGGTCGATCATCATCTTCGGGACTACCGGCTCTGACTTCGAGGGCGGCGCAGCCGGATTCATCAGCTCCTGATCCCGGATCACGATCACCCGCTCGGGCAGGCCTGCCAGTTCGGGGTTGCTGCGCTCCACACCCTCCACGACCAGCGCCCCGGAAGCCCCACCGAGCACCTGCGCGGAGCTGAAGCCGTGAATGTGCGGGTGGTACCAGTAGAGTCCCGGGGGCTCATCGGCCGGGATGCGGAAGCGATACTCGAAAGGCCGATCCTGCGGCTGGACCGAGGTGCGCAGCACCTCATCCTCGTGACAGCGCGGCGGGACCGTGAGCCCGTGAAAGTGCAGATTCGTGGAAGTCGCACTCATGACGCCGCTCGTGCACGGATCCGCAGCCTCTACAGGGGATTTGACGTGCCCGGTGTGCGCCCCGGCAGGGGTGTCCGGCGTCAGTTCGTTATGCAGTCGCAGTACCAGCAGCTCGCCCGGGTGCAGCCGCAGCGTCGGGGACGGCGTGCCGTCGGCGAGTTCGTAGCAGTAGCGCAGCGGCAGCTTGCCGGGCGGCGTGTTGCGCGCGTAGAGATCGACGCTCAGGACGCCCGCGGTGCTTCTGAGATCCTCAGGTTCGGGCACGATCGCCCCGGGCGCAGGTCGCGTGCACGCTTGCGGGGCTGAGGCGAGCGCCGCCGCGCTGCCGAGCATCAGGAACGCCGACAGGGCAAGGCGCAGCATGCAGGGCCTCCGGCTGGTGGTCCGGCGCCGGCGCCCGGCGCGCGGGCGGATCGCCGTCAGCGCACCATCAGCAGCTCGCGCGCCAGCACCAGGCGCAGCTGCTCGAGCTCGTGAATCCTCTGGGCGGCCTTGCGCACCGCGCGCACGTCCACCGCGGCGGCGGCGTGCAGCTGCCGGTACTCGGCGCGCGCGCTTTCAAGGTCACTGAGCGTGCTGCGCCAGCGGGCGGTCAGGACCTGACGCGCGGCCTGGCTCACCGCGACCCGCCAGCGAGTAAATGCAGGGGATTGGGACATGGGCTCATCCGCAGGTACACCGTTGCAGTGTGCCTCGCGGCTGTTACAGCCCCCTGTCGGGGGGTTTACAGGCATGTTGCACTGCACTTGAGCTGCCGTGGCAGTCAAAGCCTTGACAATTACAGCCTAGGCAGATAAATTGTTTCGCGTACCCGCTATGAGGGGTACGCCGTCTCCCCAAGGGGAGATTCCAAGGAGCGTGACCGTGGGCGACATTTACGACATCGCGACCTACCAGCCGAAGAAGAGCGTCGGCGCTCTCTTGAGCCGGGTGCGGGTGGAGATGCTGGCGGCGCTGGACAAGGACCTGGCCGGCGACAAGCGTCTGGCGGCACTGGAACTGAGCGCCGCGCAGCTGATCATCATCGCCAACCTCGCTGCGGCCGCGGAGCCGATGTCGGCTTCCGACCTGTGCAAGGGCATCTCCTACGATGCGGGTGCGATGACGCGCATGCTCGACCGGCTGGAAAGCAAGGGACTGATCCGGCGCAACCGCTCCGCGCAGGACCGGCGCCTGATGCATCTTGAGCTCACGGACGAGGGCCGCGCGGCCTATCCGCGCATGCGGGAGATTTCGATGGCGGTGGCGAACCGCTTCCTGCACGGCTTCACGAAGGCCGAGGCGCGCCAGCTCGAGAGCCTGCTGGCACGCATGCTCGAGAACGCCCAGGGGCTTGCGGCGCGCGCCAGCGCCTGAGTACGGTTTTTTTTGAGGGAATGTTTGCCTAGGCATTATTCGCCGCGGCAATGAGAACGGAACTTTCGAAGGATCAGAGAGCTATGAGTACCCAGAACCTTAAGCCCTCCACGGCAAACAGCCGGCGCTGGCGGCTGCTCGGGGGCGTGCTCGGCGGCGTGCTCATCGTCGCGGTCGGCTACACCGCCTACTGGGCGCAGGTGCTGCGCTTCCACCAGACCACCGACGATGCGTACGTGAACGGCAACGTGGTGCAGATCACCCCGCAGATCTCGGGAACCGTGGTCGGCATCGGCGCGGATGACACCCAGTTCGTGAAGGCCGGGCAGCCGCTCGTGCGCCTGGACCAGTCCGATGCCAAGGTGGCGCTGGACCAGGCCGAGGCGCAGCTTGCGCGCACCGTGCGCGACGTGCGCAACCTGTTCGCCACTACCGCGCAGCTTGATGCCGCCGTTGAGGTGCGTCAGACGGACCTCGCCGCTGCGCGCAGTGACCTCGAGCGCCGCGAGCGCCTCGGGACTTCCGGGGCCGTCTCGGGCGAGGAGCTGCGGCATTCGATGGATGCGGTCAAGGCCGCGCAGGCGAATCTGCTCGCCGCGCAGCAGCAGCTGATGGCGAACAAGGCGCGCGTCGACAACACGACGCTCGAGGATCATCCGCAGGTGCGCGATGCCGCGGCCGCCGTGCGCAATGCCTATCTGACCTTGTCGCGCACCGAGCTCGCAGCCCCGGTGTCCGGGTTCGTCGCGCGCCGCAACGTACAGCTCGGCCAGCGCGTCGGCCCGGGCGCCACGCTGATGGCCGTGGTGCCGCTCGATGAGGTGTGGGTGGATGCGAACTTCAAGGAGCCGCAGCTGGCGCGCATGCGCGTCGGTCAACCCGTAACGCTGACGGCGGATCTGTACGGCGGCCACACCGTATACCACGGCAAGGTGGCCGGCTTCGGAGCCGGCACCGGGGCGGCCTTCTCGCTCCTGCCGGCGCAGAACGCCACCGGCAACTGGATCAAGATCGTGCAGCGCGTGCCGGTGCGCGTGGCGCTCGACCCGCGTGAGCTCGCCACGCATCCCTTGCAGATCGGGCTGTCGATGAAGGCCGACGTCGATGTTCGCAACGGCGGCAACGGCGAGCGCCTGCCGCAGCTTGCCAACACGGGGGCCGCCTGGTCCACGGAGGTCATCGGCGGAGGCGAGGAGCTGGCGGATGCACGCGTGCAGGCGATCATCGCCGCCAATGGCACCGCGGCCGCCGCGCACGCCACGGCGCGACAGCCCTCCGGCAGCGCCGCCGGTGCGCTGCTCGCGGATAACCCGCCGGTGCCGCCGGCGGCCGTACCGGCCCGCCGCCTGACGCGCTAGGGGCCGCGCGGACTGCCCACGTGGCTGAGGATGCTGACAGACCGGTGACGGGCGGCGCTCCGGGGGGAGCGCCGCTCGCACCCGCGCCGCTTACCGGGGCGAAGCTTGCGATCGGCACCATTGCGCTCTCGCTTGCCACCTTCATGAACGTGCTCGACACCTCCATCGCGAACGTGTCGATTCCCGCGATCGCCGGCGACCTCGGGGTCTCCCCGGACCAGGGCACGTGGGTCATCACCTCCTTCGGCGTCGCCAACGCCATCTCGCTCCCCCTGACCGGCTGGCTGACGCGCCGCTTCGGCCAGGTACGCCTGTTCACAGTGTCGGTGGTGCTGTTCGTCATCGCCTCTTTTCTGTGTGCGCTCGCCCCGACGCTCTCCGCGCTCATCCTGTTTCGGGTGCTGCAGGGGGCGGTCGCAGGCCCCATGATCCCGCTGTCGCAGGCGCTGCTGCTGGCCAGTTACCCGAAGAACCGCGCAGGCTCGGCGCTCGCAATGTGGTCGATCACGACGCTGGTGGCGCCCGTGGTCGGGCCGCTGCTCGGCGGCTGGATCACCGACAACATTTCCTGGCCCTGGATCTTCTACATCAACGTGCCGGTCGGGATCGCCGCGGCCTTTGCGACCTGGGCGATCTTCCACAAGCGCGAGACCGCGACCGCGCGCGTGCCGGTCGACGTCGTGGGGCTGAGCCTCCTCGTGCTATGGGTGGGCGCGCTGCAGGTCATGCTCGACAAGGGCAAGGATCTCGACTGGTTCAACTCCACGCAGATCGTGGCGCTGCTGTGCGTCTCAGCGGTCGCCTTTGTCGTGTTCCTGATCTGGGAGTTGACCGAGGAGCACCCGATCGTGGACCTCTCGCTGTTCAAGCAGCGCAATTTCACCGTCGCCACCATCGCGCTGCTCCTGGCGTACGGTCTGTATTTCGGCAACGTGGTGCTGCTGCCGCTGTGGCTGCAGCAGTACATGGGCTATACCGCAACGCTTGCAGGCCTGGTGCTGGCACCCGTGGGGGTGCTGGCCATCATGCTCACGCCGTTCGTCGGGCGGTTCTCGGACCGCTTCGATCCGCGCATCCTCGTGACCATCTCCTTTGCGGTGTTCGCGCTGGTGCTCTTCATGCGCGCGCGCTTCAACACGGACGCCACCATTGGCACGCTTCTGATCCCGACCGTGATCCAGGGCGCCGGTATGGCGGCGTTCTTCATCCCGCTCATGGCCATCACGCTCGGCGGGCTGCCACCGGAGCGCATCCCGGCGGCCTCGGGACTGTCGAACTTTGCGCGCATCACGGCCGGATCCTTCGGCACCTCCATCACCACCACCCTGTGGGACCGCCGTGCCACCTTGCATCACGCGCAGCTGGTCGAGCACCTGGATCCGAATAATCCCGTGACCTCACAGGCGCTCGGTACCCTGCACGCCGGTGGCATGGGGCAGGACCAGAGCTATGAACTCTTGAACCGCCTGGTGGATTCACAGGCGTTCATGCTCTCCGCCAACGACATTTTTTACGTCTCCGGGATCATCTTCATCGGTCTGATCGGTCTTGTGTGGCTGGCGCGCCCGCTGCGCGGTGGCGGCGGGGGAGCCGCGGCCGCCTCCGGCGCGCACTGACGCGCACCTGAGGGCCAGCGGCCGAAGCTAGGCGGCCGCGCGCAGAACGCGCGGCGGCAGGAACCACTCGAGGTGCCCGGCACCGGCGCGCGCGCGACCGCGGAAGCTCACGAGCGCCACCCCCATCTTGCGGAACTCAAAGGCCGCCGGCGCGCCGCCGAGCCAACTGCCGAGGAGCGCCCCGAGATCCGGCTCATGGCCCACGGCCGCAACGCTCTGAGCGGCGAGCCCGGCCAGAAACCCGAGGAACTCCTCCGGTGGCGTGCCGGGCTCGAGCTGCGCGCAGGTGACGGGCTTCGGCCAGCCGGCCGACTCATGCAGGATCATCGCGGTCTGCTTCGTGCGCAGCAGCGGACTGGTGAGCAGCCTCACCGGCGGTTGGGTGAGGCGCTTGAGGCCGCGGGCCGCCTGGTGAGCGCGCGCCATGCCGCGCGGCGAGAGCGGGCGCTTGCGATCATCGCGCCAGCGCCTGGGGTCGCGCTCGAAGGCAATCGCATGCCGCACGAGCAGGAGCTCCACGGCGCTTCTTCAGTGCCGCAGCGGACGCGAGCCTGCGGGGGCTTCGAGCAGGGAGTCCTCGGTGGCACCCGCGGTCTGCTGCAATAAGCCGGCAGAGGGCGCAACGTCGGGGATCGCATCGGGGGCTTCCGTGCTGCTGCGGCTGAGATCCTCCATGCATTTGCGCAGCGTCTTCCAGCGTTTGCCGCTGACCTTCTTCCAGGAGCGCTCGAGCGTCTTGCGCGCCTGCTGCGTCTCGTTCACGTGATGCTCGGCGAGGCGGCCCATGAGGAACAGGGTCTGAGGCGGCAGCGGTGCACCCGAGGCGGCCAGCTCCGCCAGGCGGTTCTTGGCCATGTCAGCATCCTGGTGCGCTCCCAGGCGGTCCTGCAGCCGCCGCAGCGCTTTGAGCATTTCGTCCGCCGGCTTGCCAAAGAGCGCCGCCCCGCACTCGATCGCATAGCGCAGCTGCTTGGCGCGCCGGCGCACCGTGTGGTAGTCGCGCATCGAGGACTTTGCATCGAGCGCGGCCACCGCCTTCCTCAGCTTTCGGTAGCGCCTGCGCACGCGCTCGGGCATCACGATGACGGCCTGCGCCGCGCCCGGGGCGGCCGCGACGGCGAAATCCGTGCTCGCAAGATTCAGAGTCTCCAGCCAGTGGCGCGTGGCTTCGGAATCGAGCATGGCGAGCATGCGCACACGGGCCTGCGCGCGGCCTTCCTCGAGCCGTGCCTTCAGGGGCGCAGCCGTCTTGCGCTCCTCCCCCGGCAGATCCGCGCAGTAGCGGCGCAGCTCCGCCAGCTGCACGTCAAAGTCGCGCGCCGCGCCGAGTCCGCGCAGCACGCCCTTCGCACCGACGCGCGTGTGCACCAGTCGCGCGGGCAGCTGCTGCTTGAAGAGTCCCAGGGTCGCCTCGATGCGCCGCGCGGCGACCCGCAGCTGGTGCAGCTCTTCCGCGTCGCTCCCGCGCCGGGCGCCCGGCTCGTGGGTCATCCAGTCGCTCAGGTGTCGGCGTAGTTCACCCAGGGCGAGCTGCTGCGCGGTCAGCCCTGCGGCAGCCGCACCGGTGCCTTCGTCGGTCGCGGGGGCATCGGTCGCCGCGACCTGTCCCGGGTCCGCTTCCGCGGGGTTTTTCATCGAAGGTCCTGTAAATGCAGGTGAAACGTCAGTGTAACAAAGGCCTGCGCGGCGCCGGGGCCGGCTTTTGGTGCTCGGGCGGAGCCTCGGACAGCCTCCCCGGAGTTCGCTACTCTAGTGCCTGCGCGCAGGTAGAAATTGACGCTCCGTAAGCCACTTACGTATGATTCGCGCCCCCCGTGCGGTGGGGCCGGCTAGGGGCGCTTTGGAACTCGTGCCCGTAGCTCAGGCGGATAGAGCATCGGCCTTCTAAGCCGAGGGTCGCAGGTTCGAGTCCTGCCGGGCACGCCAGCCGCACAGGGGAAGAGACGATGGTGGGCGTAGCTCAGTTGGTAGAGCCCCGGGTTGTGATCCCGGTTGTCGTGGGTTCGAGTCCCATCGTCCACCCCATATACCAGGGCCGTTAGCTCAGCTGGTAGAGCAGGAGACTCTTAATCTCTTGGTCGTAGGTTCGATCCCTACACGGCCCACCAATTTATCAACGACTTCCGTGCTTCTCCGTGACCGCGGGGAAGCCGGAGCAACCATCCCGCAACCATCCGTTTCCTGAGCCGCGAGGAACGCCTCCGCCCGGTCCGCGAGGGTATTGCCGGCGCTCAGCTGAACTGCGTGAGCGTAGACCCATGCTGTACGAGGTGGGGCGAGAAAAAAATGCCCCCAATTTCGTTCGCAGAGGCACCACCGGAAGCGGGGGTCGAGGAGTGCCAATGTGAATAGCTCGGGCAGCCTGGTGACGATTTTCCAGACGGGGCGCTTATGAACAACCTTCACCGGATCGTCCTAATGACGCTTTGGGTTGTCGGGACTGCGGCTTTCGCGTGCTTCGGTTTATATTTCTTGTGGGAAGCATTTGCAGACGTAGAGACTGCCAGAGCGCATTGGCTCAAGGCCTGTCTAGGTGCGGCTGTCTTCTCGCTCGTGGTGTTTTTTCTATTCAGAAGTCGCCTCAGATCGGCCGGCTGGCTTGCGAAGAGCCGCTCCTGCAGGGCCATCGCGGGCAGCATCTGGGCGCACAAAGAGACGCGGCGCCGGAAGAACTGACCGAGGCTCGCGCGATCTCTCGGAGGATGATCGAGGCTTATCTCGCGTTACCTTGAACCTGACGCCCTCGGGTCGCGAGTCCTCCTCGCCCGCTCGAACCTCTCTGCCATCGCCTGCGCGGCCTCTGAGCGCTTTTTCATCGTGTCGGCCATGGTCGGCGCCATCCGCCGCGCGTCCTGGCCGATGAGGGCGGAACAGGAGCGCAGCGCCTGCGCGATCAAGGCCATCTCACCGTCGGTAAGCTTCGGCATGCGCGCATGGTGCGTCGCGTGCTGCGGTGCGTCCATGCAGTACCGGCGGGGAGTCGGGACTGGATACCCGAACGGCGGCCCAATACGCGACGGATGAGGCGCAGCAGCGCGGTGCAGCACGCAGTTCTTGCTAACCATCAGTCCGAGTACGTAGAACTGCGAATTCCGTGGCTCTTCGGCTGGGGGGAGACTCGACCAAACGTCGCGCACCTCGTTCATTTCAACATTAGGAGGCAACGCCCATGAAACGCTACTGTAAGTTTTCACGATACCTAAGCACTGCGCTATTCGCCGCGGCAGGAGCGGCTTATGGCCAGCAGCCGCCCGATGTGGTGATGAGTGACGGTGCTTGGAACACCGCGATGGGTACGGATGCGTTGGCAAATAACACGATTGGCGGGTGCTCATACTGCGGACTTGAGAACACCGCCGCAGGGTACGCCGCACTCGAGTCTAACCAAAGCGGGAACGGCGATGCGGACCATAGCGGGAGTGGCAACGTCGCGATGGGCTTTTTAGCAATGCAGTTAAATTTAACTGGGAGCAACAATACGGCCGTCGGGGATTCCGCGCTGCAGGGTAACACCACCGGCTTCTACAATACCGCTGTCGGATCCGGCGCTTTGTTGCGCAGCACGACGGGCGGCAGCAATACTGCTATCGGTCGTGACGCGCTCGTTTACAGCACCAGCGGGAGTTACAACACCGCGTCTGGTTCCACAGCGCTCAACCGCAACACTACCGGCGACTACAATACGGGTTCGGGATTCCAATCGCTCTTTTTCAATACGACGGGTGAGTCCAACACCGCGATCGGTTCGTCGGCGATGCAAAGTAACACAATAGGCAGTAATAACACCGTTGTCGGGATCAACGCTCTAGGCACTAACCAGGGCGGTTCCAACAACATCGCCATCGGAGCCAATGCTGGGTATTACATCCGTGGCAGTCGATACAACATTGACATCGGCAATGTCGGAAACGCAACGGACGTCGGACTTATTCGGATCGGTACGTCCGGTCAGCAAACCGCGGCGTATATCGCGGGTATCGGAGCCGCGCATATCACCGGCAGTGCGGTCTACATTTCCTCCACGGGTCAGTTAGGCGTGCTTGCATCGTCGGAGCGCTACAAGACAGCGATCGCTCCAATGGGTGAAAGCACTGAGAAGCTACGCCAGCTTCGTCCGGTCACTTTTCATCTGAAGACCGATCCCAAGGGCGCCGTGCAGTATGGGTTGATCGCTGAGGAAGTTGCCAAGGTGTATCCGGAACTAGTGATCCGCGATGACTCCGGAAGGATTCAGGGTGTTCGGTATGAGGAACTCGCGCCTATGCTTTTGAATGAGGCGCAGCGGCAACGGCAGCAGATTGCGGCTCAGGCGGCGGAAATCCGTCAACTCAAGCAACAGCAAAAGCAGTTCGCAACTTACGCTGACGTGGCGGGTCTTAAGCAACAGCTGCAGGCGGCACTACTCAAGCTGCAAGCCAAAGACGAACTCGTCGCGCAGCGCTAACTCACGCTAGAGCCCGGCTTTCTGTCGGACGGCGGCCCAATATCTAAGAGACCTTAAAGGGAGGCGCAAGTGAAGATCACAAGGGTTGCAATGCTTGTTCCGTTCGCCATTTCGGCGGCCGCAGCGCGCCGCCAAGACCCGCAGGCGTGGGCGCGAGTAGCGTCGCTAGCGACGGAAGGGGTTGAGGGCGGCGCGTTCGGCTTCGCGCTTGCGCTGCGTGTACTCGCGATTGGCTTGGTTAAGCCTGCCGATAAAACTCGCCATTGAGCCGGTCTTTGGCTCCGGTGCCACTGAGGTTATCGGCTTCGGCGCATCAAGCGACGCGACGCCGAGACGCTGCGCACGGGCGGCACGGTTGGCTGCGTTGATCTGCTGCACCGTGGTGCGGGCAGAGCGTGCGGCCGCTTGGAGGAACCGGCCGCCGAAGTCCGCATCACCTTGGAAACGGCGGCCGGAGTTCATGCGACTGCGCGGGCTGTCGCGCTGCTCCTCGGCCTCTTCGCGCTCGGCTGCCTCACGCATCGCCTTCGTGCGCGGGTTTTCTTCCTCATCCCGAGCCTTCTTACGCCGCGCATCCATCACGCGTTTGAGGGCGTCGCGCTCAACGGCGCTCGGGTCAAGTCCCGGGGCGCGGTTCGCAAGCGCCATCGCTAACGGGCCAGACACTTCACCGACCCAGCGAGCACACTCGTTGGGCGATTCGCTCGCCTCAAGGATGCGGTCAGGAATGTAGCCGCTCATGAGGTCCGCGACCGCATCCACCATGCCATCGTAATCAAGCCGCGCATCCGGGCCGCCGCCGATCGTGGCACCGAGCGAAATGACCTTCCGAACGTCCACGCCGTAGTTGTGCTGGCGGTCGTGGGGTGTCGAAGGGTCAAAGCCCACG